>CAVUAT010000001.1:0-5470 GCA_963739545.1 uncultured Solirubrobacterales bacterium
CTTTAGCCAGAACAGAGAGCCGCTTTGCATGGGAGCAGCGGTTAAACGCCCGTGCTCTTCGGCGGACCGGCATGCACTTCGGGGGTCTATAGACCCCCGAATCGCCTGGCCGCGCCGTAGTCGCTAGCGGTGGTTAGCATGGAAGTGAGGGTCTGGCATAGGGCGGGAGAACCACCGTGCCTATGGGGAGTTCGAGGTGATCGTTCCGCTTCCCCTCCCTCTGATTTGCCTCCAATCGCCGCTTGCCACGCGCCGCCGGACCAACTTCCGCCAGCCGCTGGCTCCAGGCACTTCAGGGTGCGCCTATCGTCCAAACTAGCTATCTCACTAGTTCGAGCTGATTAGCGGTCATCGCACCGAGCTGAACGCTGCCCGGAGCTCCCCCGAGAACAGCTCGGGCTCCTCCCAGGCGGCGAAGTGGCCGCCCTCCTCGACCTTGTTGTAGTGGAGAAGTTTCGGATACGCCTGCTCCGTCCAGCTGCGCGGCGCCTCGTACTGCTCGCCGGGAAAGACACTCACGGCCACCGGAATCGAGACGCCCTTGGCGTTGAAGAAGCCGCCCTTGTATTCCCAATACAGACGGGACGCGGAGATACCGGTCTTCGTCAGCCAATAGAGCGTGATGTTGTCGAGGACCTCGTCACGCGTCAGCTCGCCCGTGGCGCTAGTGGTCCGGTCCAGGGCAGAGACGATCGCGGCGGCCGGCTGGCCGTCAGCATCGTTGTGATCGAGAAGCCAGGCTGCCAGGCCGACGGGTGAATCCGCGATCCCGTACAGGGTCTGCGGCCGCGCGGCCATGTACCGGGCGTACTCGACTTGCTTGAACGTCCTCTCCAACTGCTCATACGCGCGTCGTTCCTCAGCTGAGAGGCCGGATGGCGGCGGGTCGCCGGCCTGGAGAGCCCGGTCGACGTCATCTGGAACGGTGGCCGGCATGTTGGTGTGGATGGCAAGCAGACCCTCAGGTGCCTGCAAGCCCATCTGGTCGACGACAAACGCACCCCAGTCGCCGCCTTGGGCGACGTAGCGGGTGTAGGCGAGGCGCCTCATAAGCTCCGCCCAGGCTCGGGCCATCCGCTCGGGGCCCCAGCCGGTCATGGTCGGTTTGCCCGAAAACCCATAGCCGGGCATCGACGGAATCACCACATCGAATGCGTCCGATGCGCTCGCGCCGTCTGCCGTCGGATCGGTCAGTCGATCGATGATCTTCAGCTGCTCGATGATCGACCCGGGCCATCCGTGATTGACGATGAGCGGCAACGCATCTTCGTGATCGGACTTGACGTGGATGAAGTGGATGTCGAGGCCGTCGATCTCGGTCATGAATTGCGGCAGGGAGTTCAGTTTCGCCTCGCACTTGCGCCAGTCGTAGTCCGTCCCCCAATAGTCGGCTAGCTCCTTAACCATCGCGAGCGGCACGCCCTGGGACTGATCCGCGACGGTCTCCTTCTCGGGCCAGTTCGTGGCCGCGATGCGTCGACGGAGGTCCTCCAGGGCCTCATCGGGAACGTCGACGTTGAAGGGACGGATCTCGTTAGCGGTCTCGACGACGCTACTCATAACGACCTCCGGTCCTGGTTTTGGCGGGGTTAGTTCGGCGACCTCTCAAGACCCTACTCCTGCATCTCGGGCCCAACAAGCAGCGACACCAGCCGGCGCAGTCGAGCCTTCGCGGCCGGCGAAGACACCGTTGACCGAGAGCGCCGCATTCCATGCAAAGGGGCGGTCTGACGCCGGGCTCAGGCGATTGGGAGGGCTTCGCTCATCCGCGGGCGCTTCGACAGCGAGCGGATCGCTCGGCCCAGGCGCTTGGTTCCCTCCGTCAGCTGCTCGGGTGACAGGAAGCTATAGGAGAGGCGCATGTGCGTCAGGTGCGAGGCCTGCGGCATCATCGCCGCGCCGGGGACGAAGGTGACGCCGTTTCGCACCGCCTCGGTCATCAGCTCGCTCTCGTCGAGCGGGAGGTCGAGGGTCAGCCACAGATGGCCGCCCTGGGGCCTCTCGGATTCGCAGGTCGCCATGCCCTTCAGGTGCTTGCCGACCGCCTCCAGCAGGACGTCGCGGCGCTCGCGGTAGAAATCGCGGGCGTACTCGATGTGGTCCGGGTAGGCGCCGTCGGCGAGGAAGCCGGCGACGGCGAGCTGGGAGAGCGTGGCGCTGTGCATGTCGTCGGCTCGCTTCTCGACCAGGATGCGTTCGCGGACCGGGCCACTGGCGGCGATCCAGCCGACGCGCATGCCGCCGCCGATCACCTTCGACAGCGAGTCCACGTAGACGACGTGGCCCTTCGACTCGGCGCGCAACGAGCCGCGGTCGTCGCCCTCGAAGCGCAGGTCGCCGTAGATCCCGTCCTCGACGATGAAGAACCCGTGGCGGCGCGCCAGCTCGAGCAAGCGGGTGCGCCTGGCCGGGGACAGGTCCACCCCGGTCGGGTTATGGCAGCGCGGCTGGATCGCGAGGAAGCGGATCTGCTCGCGGCCGAGTAGGGCCTCGAGCGCGTCGAGGTCCAGACCGTCGGAGTCCATCGGTACCGGGATGACGCGCGTGTCGATCGACTTTACGGATTCGATCACGCCCATGAACGTCGGCGACTCGCAGGCCACCGCGTCGCCCGGGCGCAGGATCGCCCGCGCCGCGAGCGTCAGTCCCTGGCGGGCACCGCTGGTGACGATCAGGTCGGAGCGCTCCTCGGGCGCGCCTCGCTGCTCGGAGAGGATCGCGAGCTGGTCGACGAGCTCGGGCAGCCCCGCTATGTCGGTGTACTGGAGCGCGCGGCTGTCGTGGCGCTCGAGGGCCGCGGCCATCGCGCGCTCGATTGGTTCGAACGGGAAGAGCTCAGATGACGGGTAGCCGACCGAGAGGGGGATCAGGCCCCGAGCCTGCGAGTGGCGGTACATCTCGGCCATCACGCGGTCGCCGTGGCTCTCGACGGCCGCGGGCAGCACGTAGCGCTGCCACTCCGTCGAGTCCGAGTCAGCCTCGACACCGGCAGCCTGCAGTGGCACGATCGCGGGCGCGGCATCGCGAACGAAGGTCCCGCGGCCGACCTGGGAGCTGACCAGTCCCAGCTCGCGGAGGCGGCGGTAGGAACGCACCGCGGTCAAATGGTTGATGCCGGCGGTCTCCGCCAGCTCGCGGGTCGGCGGCAGCTTTTCGCCGGGCGCCACCTCGCCGGACTCGATCGCGCCGGCGATCGCCCCGACGATCTGCTCACTCAATGAGCGCTCGCCCTCTCGTTCTAGGTCGATCAATGCCTCTTTGTATGACATACAGGACTCCTTTGAATGAGCTATCTTGCGCGCAGAGTGTAGCTCAAAGTCCGCCGATGGCGCAACCACAAGGGGCATCTATGTACAACATGACAGAACATATGATCGACAGCTCCATCACTATCCGAACGGCCGGCCCGGACGACCTCGCTCCACTCCTCGAGCTGGCCGAGCGCGACAGCGCGTCGGTGCCCCGCGGCGAGCTGCTCGTCGCTGAGTCCGAGGGCGAGATCCGCGCTGCGATCTCGATCGTCGGCGGCGCCATCATCGCGGACCCCTTCCACCCCACTGACGGGCTGGTGCGCCTGCTCGCGGCTCGCGTCGATCAGCTGCGCGGGCGCGGCGCCAAGGGGCTGCGTGCCAGCCTCGGGCGCGTCCTCGGCGCTCGCCGCAAGCGTGGCTTCTCCCCGCAACCGGCGGGCACCCTCCGCGCTCTCGACTGACCCGCTCGGCGGCGGCTAACCGCGCGGCTGGCGGATGACCGGGTTGCGCGCCGCGCCGACCTCGTCGAGCCGGCGCACGGGCGTCGTGTAGGGCGCATGCTGAGCCACCGCCGGGTCCTCCTCGGCCTCGGCGAGGATCTCGTCGAGAGCGTCGGCGAAGGCGTCGAGCGTCTCACGCGTCTCGGTCTCGGTCGGCTCGATCATCAGCGCCTCGTCGACGAGCAGTGGGAAGTAGACCGTCGGCGGGTGGAAGCCGAAATCGAGCAGGCGCTTCGCGAGGTCGAGGGTCTTGACGCCGAGCTCCTTCTTGGCTGGTGCGCCGGAGAGGACGAACTCGTGCATCGGCGGGCGGTCGAATGCGACCGGCGCGTACTTGCCGGTCCGGCCGCCCTTCAGCTTCGCGAGCAGGTAATTGGCGTTCAGCACGGCGGTCTCGGAGGCCTCCTTGAGGCCGTCGCCGCCGAGGCTGAGGATGTAGGCGTAGGAGCGGACGAGGACCCCGAAGTTGCCCTGGAACCCGCGCAGGCGGCCGATCGACTTCGGGCGGTCGTGGTCGAGGTCGTACCGCGGGCCGTCCCCGTTGGACCCCTCGACGCACACGACCTGCGGACGCGGCAGGAAGGGCTCGATGCGCTCGGAGACGGCGATCGGGCCGGAGCCGGGACCCCCTCCCCCGTGCGGCTGTGAGAAGGACTTGTGCAGGTTGAGATGGACGATGTCGAAGCCCATGTCGCCCGGACGCGTCCGGCCCATGATCGCGTTCAGGTTGGCGCCGTCGTAGTAGAGGGTGCCGCCGATGCCGTGGACGATCTCGGCGATCTCGCCGATGTTCTCGTCGAACAGGCCGAGCGTGTTGGGGTTGGTCAGCATCAGGCACGCGACCTGGTCGTCGGCCTTGGCGCGCAGGTCACCTAGGTCGACCCCGCCGCGATCGTCGGTCGCGACCTTGACGACCTCGTAGCCGGCCATGGTCACCGTCGCCGGGTTGGTCCCGTGGGCGGTGTCGGGGGTCAGGACCTTGGTCCTCTGCTCGCCGCGGTCGGCGTGGTACGCGCGGGTCAGCAGCAGGCCGGCGAGCTCGCCGTGGGAGCCGGCAGAGGGCTGGAGGCTGACGTGCGGCAGGCCGCAGATCTCAGACAGTGAGCCCTGCAGGAGCCACATCAGCTCCAGTGCGCCCTGCGCCCGGCGCGGGTCCTGAGCGGGGTGCAGGCGGGCGTGGCCGGGCAGCGCGGCGACGCGCTCGTTTAGGCGCGGGTTGTGCTTCATCGTGCAGCTGCCGAGCGGGTAAAAGCCCGAGTCGAGGTCGAAGTTCCGGCGCGAGATGCGGTTGTAGTGGCGCACGATCTCGGGCTCGGCGATCTCGGGCAGCTCCGCGGGCTTCTCGCGCAGCAGGCCCGCTGGGATCAGCTCGCCGATGGGCGGCTCGGGGACGCCGGCCGCGGGCAGCGTGGCAGCGCGGCGCCCCTCGACCGACTTCTCGAAGATCGTGGTCGCTTGGTCGCGCTGCATCGGCGTCTGGGCGAGGTCGGGGGCGGCGCTCATGACGAGCACGCCCGACGGGACAAACGCCGCGGATGAGGACCCCGGTGGGGTCTCATAGAGCTGCCGCGCCTCGGGACGAACCGAAGCGGATGAGGACCCCGGTGGGGTCTCATCGAGCTGCCGCGCCTCGGGACGAACCGAAGCGAATGAGGACCCCGGTGGGGTCTCACGAGACCCCCATGGCGACCTGATCGCGCTGAACGGGGCCCGACGCCG
>CAVUAT010000002.1:0-5351 GCA_963739545.1 uncultured Solirubrobacterales bacterium
CGTCGCAGACGCAGTCGTCGTTCACCAGCACGAGGGAGTCGCCGTCCGCTCTCCGGGCCGCGAGGTTGACTGCCCGCCCGAAGCCGGCGTTGCGATCGAGCCGGATCGACTCCACCTCCGGGTAGCGGGCGAGCACGCCGGCCGTTCCGTCCGTGGAGCCGTTGTCGACGACCAAGACCTGGTGCTCGGCCGTCTGCCGGCGAAGCGAATCGAGCAGCGAACCGATTCGCTCCGCCCCTCGAAACGTGGGGACGATCACCGTGGCGGTCACGACCCGTCGCCTTCGGCGGGCGGCACCGAGGCCTCGGCCACCACCGTCCCGCCGCGTCCCGCCAGGCCCGCTCCGGCCTCCAGGAGCACGGCGACCGGCGCCAGCAGCGGGCCGGCCAGCGCGACCACCAAGCCGTCGCGGATCGCGTCGCGGCGACGCCGGTAGCTCAGGTCCCGCTTCAGGAAGCGGAAGGGCACGTCGCGAGCGGAGGTCAGGCGGTTGAGGAGCGTCAGCCACATCCCGAACGGGTTCTGGTCGACCATCACGTGCCTGATGCGCGCCGGCGTGTAGCCGGTGCGCTCGAGCAGGGCGCGAATGCCGGCGGGCGTCAGCTGGATGCGGTGGCGCGGCACGTCCTGATGGAACCACCGATCCCCCCCGATCCATGCCTGCACGCTGGAGACGTTGGGAACCGCGACGACCAGGCGGCCTCCCGGCTTGAGCCAGCCCCTGATTCTGTTCAAGCTCGCCGCCGGGTCGTCGAGGTGTTCGAGCACGTGCCAGAGGACCACGAGGTCGGTTTCGCCCGGTGGGAAGGTGGCTTCCTCGGCCGTCAAGCGAAGCACCCGCAATCCGCTCGCCTGGGCCGCCTCGGCGGACAGCCCGCGACGGCTCGACCCCGACGACGTCGTGACCCATGGCCGCGAGGGCGGCCAGAAGCCCGCCTCGGCCGGCCCCGACCTCGATCACGCGCGATCGTGGCGGCAGCGGCCCGAGCATTCGCAGGCGATCGCGTTGGAGAAGGCTCCGCAGCGGTTCCAGAAGGCGGCCGCTGAGGCCGGAGACGGGGCGGTAGGCACCCGTTTCGTAGAGCTCCGGCGGCGCCGAAGCCGACCCCGGGTCGGCAAGCGAGGCCGTCCCGCACGCTGGGCAACGCTGCAGCATCAGCCCGTCACCACTTGCCTGACCGGCCACGACCTCGTGCGCTGCTCGCCAGGGCATGCACTCGCGCTCGCCACACGCGGGGCACGACACTCGGCTCACTCAGGCAGCCCGTCGATGTCGAGCGGGCCGTCGAGGCTCGTGAACAACGGCGCTCGGGGGTTCAACCGCCGGGCCTGCCTCAGCGCCGCTTCCGCCTGGTCGATTTCGCCGTCTCTGGTCGCGATTCGAGCCCGCGCCAGCCAGATGAGCCAGTCGTCGCGCGCCCGGGCGCTGGCCTCCTCGGCGGCCTCGGACGCCCGGGTGAGGTCGCCGTCGGCCTCGTAGGCCAGCGCGAGCTGCAACCTCGGCTCCGCCGCCCACGGTTGCAACGCGATCGCCGAGCGCGCCTCGTCGGCCGCGCGCGCGAAGTCCTCGTCCCGGGCGGCTGCGCGGCTTGCCTCCAGGCTGCGAGCAGTGAGCAGGGTGTCGAATGCGAGCAGCAGCGAGAGCCAGCCCACCACAAGGCATGCCACCCCCCAGCCGAGCAGTGGCCGCAGGGGAACGCCCTGATCGTTCGGCTCACCGGCCTCGTCGCTCGGCCCGAGCGCCGGCCCGGAAAGCAGCGCCAGTGCGATCACCACCGGAACGAACGCGGCGGTCACCTCCCACGTCCAGTCGAGCGCCGCGGATGCACCGCCGGCCGCCACGAGCGCAATCGCCGCAGCGCGCTCGGGAGCCGGGTAAGGCAGGCCCCGTCTCAGCGAAGCGACCGCCCCCCAGAGCACGAATGCGATCACGAGGCCGCCACCGAGCAGACCAAGCTCGGCGAGCTGCTCCAGGTAGAGAGAATGGGCATCCCCGGTGACCTGGTTGATCGGAGCGTTGCGGTTCCAGTAGCTCCCGTAGGCGCCGGCACCGATTCCGTGCAGCGGCTCGGACCCGAACGCGTCGAGCGCCTCGCCCCAGAACTGCCAGCGCCCGCTGCCGCTGCCGCTGGTCAGATGGCTGGCGACGAAATCGTCGTCGGCCGACCTCCTCCTGAGGGACGTCTTTGAATTCGTCGAGCCTCTCGGCAGGGTCGCTGACGACGATCGCGACCACAGCGATCACCGCCGCCACCCCGACCGCCGCACGCTTGACGGCCGCTGGCACGATCAACCGTTGGAGCAGTCCGTCGACCACCGCTCTGGCAGCGCCCAGGGCGATCGATACCGCGATCAGCGCTGCCAACAGCTCGGCGCCTTGGGTACCGGCCTCTCCGGAGTCGATGGCAGCTCGCAGCTCGGGTTGGTCCCTCGCCAGCAACAGCACCAGCCCGGTCCCGCCGATACCTAGGATGAGGCCCACCAACAGCCTCTCGCGCCTCGGACCGATGACGAGCAGGGCGAGCACTCCGGCGGCCAAAGCGGCAACGCCGCCTCGCGAGGACGTCAGGTAGATGGCCAAGCCGAGCAGCGGCATCGAGGCCACGGCGAGGGCCCTTTTGGGCGGGGTGTCTGCCCAGACCGAGAACCAGGTGACCAGCACCCCGCCCAACGCACAGATCGCCCCAAGCGCATTCCAGTACCCGATGGGGTGACTGAGGCGCCCGTTCGCCGCGGGGAGCAGTGCGTTGAGCTCCTCGTCGCCACCGGGAAGGGCGGGGATCGCGCGCGTCAACACGGCGACCCCCGCCACGGCGAGGATTCCCAGCGTCAGACCCTTCAGCCACGGCATCGCCAGCCCCCGGCGCGAGCAGCCGACTACCAAGACGAAGATCCCAAGGTAGACCGAGACCCGCACCGCCTCGCCGGTCGCCCGGCCGTCGTCGCTGCTCCAGATGACCGAGAGCATGGTGAGCAGCAGCAGGCCGGTCAGCAGCACTCCGGAAATCAGAGCGGCTCTTGGAGGGCGCTCCAAGGGGATGAGCCCGAAGCCGACGCCGGCGAGGACCGCGGTCCAGACCAGCGCCGCAATCACCGCCCGCGCCTCGATGGAGTAGCCACCCTCGAACAAGGCGACGCTCAGGAACGCGAGCGCAACCGCCGCGGTCAGCACGTGTTCTTGGCGTTTAGGCGAGTCGATCATCGGTGAGCCTTATGCCAAGATGCGACGGCAGGCTGGAAAGCGGAGGGGTCAAATGGGTTCGCGAATCGCCAATACTAGGTCTCGATCGTTGCGACTTGCAGCGATCGGCGTCATCGCCGGCGTCGCCGTGGTTTCGCTGCCAGGAGTCGCCATGGCGATTCCGGCCACTGACGAATACACGCTCGACTATCCAGACGCCAAGGGCGAGAAGGTCGCAGGCGCAGTGGCGCCGGAGGCAAGGCCCTCGCAGCTCACGTCCGAGACCAGAGACGCGTTGGCGAAGTCGGCCGACGGCAAGCTGCTCGCGACCATCGCCACGGCGACCGAGGTCGGGGCCCCGGGCGAGGGCGGCGCAGGAGGGGGTGGCGGCGCGGACGGCGCTGGCAGTGGAGGCACAGGCGACGACGGGACGCCCTCGTTCGTCGGCGCGGCGGCAGGAGCGACCGGCGACGCGCCGGTCCCGTTCTTGGTCTTGGCCCTGGTCGCTATCGTGCTCGTTGGGTTCCTGGTCCGGTCACGGGTGCGTAGACAGGGGTAGCCACCCGCTTCGCCTCGCCCGACGTCTTGCGCGGGTGTCGTGCTTCGGCTATAAGCAATCGTTCGGGATTACTCAATGTTCGGGTAACGGATCGTGACGAGAGTCGTGGGGGAGTCGTGGTTCGGTTCTCGGAGAACTACTGATGCTCGACCGGTCAACGCGGTTGGCGTCCTCAACGGAAAACTGAAATAGCACGCGAGACACCCACAACCAAGACGGCGCCCACGAATGCGCCACCGACAGCGCCCGAAGCGGCACCGGCAGCGGTCACCAACGGCCACAAGGCCGCGGCTGCTGCGCGCCACCTGCGCCAGGCCGAACCGAAGCGGCCCGCGGCCCGCGCGAGCCGGCCGCTGGTCGCGCGACGCCCGCAAGCGCCGGCTCCTGGCGCTCGCAGACGTATCCGCCGTGGTGCTGGCGACAGCGCTGTTCGCGCCCGGCGAGAGCGGGTTCCTGCTGGGCGTGGCAACCGCGCCGCTATGGCTGCTGATCGCAAAGGCACTCGGCAACTACGACCGCGATCACCGCTCGATCAGGCACCTGACCATCGACGAGGTCCCGCAGGTGACCGCCTGGGCCGCCTTCGGCGCGCTCGTCCTCTCGGCCTTCCTTTCGCAGACCTCGGCAGGCGGCATCGACATCGACAAGGAGTTGCCTCTGGTCCTGACCGCCGCTTCCGCGGCGCTGCTTCTCCGCGCCGTCGTCCGGTTCGTCTCGAGGCAGACGGCACCCGCCGAGCGCACGATCATCGTTGGGCGCGGCAGCAGCGCCGAGGCGATCCGCCGCAAGCTGATCTTGCTCGGCGACATGAACGCCGAAGTGGTCCGCCGCGTGGACGACCCCTCCTTCAATGGCTCCAAGTCAGAGAGAACCGAGTTTCTCGAGAGCCTCGTCGCCGACGCCGACCGCATCATCCTGGCCTCGGCCAGCCTCCCTGAGCATCTACTCGGGGACCTACGGGTGCTTTGCAAGGATCACCAGGTAAAGCTGAGCATGATCTCCCCCCTGCACGGCCGTGCGCAGCCGGCACCGAACACGACCCAGATCGCGGACCGCCGCATCCTCGAGTTCGACACCTGGGACATCTCGAGAACGACGATGATCCTGAAGCGTGCCTTCGATCTCGCGATCTCGGCGTCGATGCTTGTGCTGTTCAGCCCCTTGATGATCCTGGTCGCTGTCCTGATCAAGCTCGATAGCCGCGGCCCCGTGTTCTTCCGGCAGTGGCGGGCAGGCCTCGACGGCAGGCCGTTTCGAATACTGAAGTTCCGCACGATGCGACGCGACGCCCACGAGAGGGTCGCCGACATCGTCGTCTTCGACGAGCTGGCCGATCCGGTCTTCAAGCTGCGTTCGGACCCGCGGGTCACCAGGATCGGCCGCGTGCTTCGCCGCTTCAGCCTCGATGAGATGCCGCAGTTGATCAACGTGCTGCGCGGCCAGATGAGCATCGTCGGCCCGAGGCCTGAGCAGGTCGAGCTCGTCGAGCGCTACGCGCCCGAGCACCGCTTCAGGCTCGAGGTCAAGCCCGGGCTCACGGGCCCGATGCAGGTGAACGGGCGCGGCAACCTGACCTTCGCCGAGCGTCTCGCGGTCGAGCTCGACTACATC
>CAVUAT010000003.1:0-8477 GCA_963739545.1 uncultured Solirubrobacterales bacterium
AGCCGCCGAACGGGGTCGAGACCCGGACCGAGGTGTTGGAGTTGATCGAGATCACACCGGTCTCGAGCGCCCGGGCAACCCGCAGCCCGCGGCCGCCGTCTCCGGTCCAGACCGATCCTGAGAGGCCGTAGATCGTGTCGTTGGCCATCGCGATCGCCTCGGCCTCGTCGTCGAACGGGATTACGACGGCGACGGGGCCGAAGATCTCCTCGACCGCCGCGCGGTCCGAGTTCGAGACCGGGCTCAGGACGGTGGGCGCGAACCAATAGCCGGGTCCGTCGGGAGCGGAGCCGCGGACGGCGACGGGTGCGTCGTCCGGGACGTAGGAGGAGACGGTCTCGAGTTGGTCGGCCGAGATGAGAGGGCCCATCTGGGTCATCTCGTCGAGCGGGTCGCCGACTGAGATGCCTTCGACGGTGTCCTTCATCGCGGCGAGAAACGGGTCGACGGCCTCGCGCTGGACGAAGATGCGCGAGCGAGCGCAGCAATCCTGGCCCGAGTTTCCGAACACCGCCATCGGCGCGGCGGCTGCCGCTGCCTCGATGTCGGCGTCGGCGAAGACGATGTTCGGGGACTTGCCGCCGAGCTCGAGTGTGACCCTCTTGATGGTTGCAGCGGCACCTTGGGCGATCCCGCGGCCGACCTCGGTCGACCCGGTGAAGGCGACCTTGGCGACGTCGGGGTGCTCGACCAGGCGCTGCCCGCAGACGCTGCCGGGGCCCGCCACCACGTTCAGCACGCCCTCGGCGAGCTCGGCTCCGAGCGCGATCTTTTCGAGCTCGACCGATGTGAGAGGCGTCAGCTCTGCCGGCTTCAGCACCACGGTGTTGCCGGCGGCGAGCGCCGGTGCCACCTTCCACGACGCGATCACCAGCGGGAAGTTCCAGGGAGTGATCAGCCCGACGACACCGAGCGGCTCGCGGAAGGTCATGTCGACCCCCCCGTCCACCGGGATCGTCTGCCCGAGCAGGCGCTCTGGAGCGCCCGCGTAGTAGCGGAAGCATTCGATGACCATCGCGATCTCGCCGCGGGCATCGGAGATCGGCTTGCCGGCGTTGCGCGCCTCCATCGTCGCGAGCTCGCCGGACCGCGCCTCGATTGCATCGGCGAGCTTCCGCATCGTCGCGGCGCGCTCGGCGGGGCCAACTGCGCGCCAAGCGGGAAACGCGGCCTTCGCCTTTGCCACCGCGGCGTCGACCTCGTCGGCGCCCGCGCGCGCGAGCTCGGCCATCACCTGCTCGGTCGCGGGCTCGACCACCTCGATCACGCCGCCGCCCGTCACACCGCGGCTCCGTCCTTGGCGGCCTCGACCAGCGAGCTGATGATCGCGCTCCGGCCGTCCTCCTCCGGATGCCAGATCACGCCGAGCGCATAGCCCGAGCGTTCGGCAGGAAGCTCGATCGCCTCGACGGTCTCGTCGCCGACTGCCCAGCCGCTCTCGATGAGGCCGTCGCCGAGGCGCTCGATCCCCTGGTGGTGGTGGGACTTGACGGCGACGAGCTCGCTGCCGGCGGCGCGAGCTGCGAGTGAGCCCGGCTCGAGGCGGACATCGTGGTCGCCGAATGAGCCCGGGCTGTGCATGTGGTCGCTGTGTCCGATTACGTCCGGCAGGTGCTGGAGGAGCGTGCCCCCGAGCGCGACGTTGAGGAGCTGCATGCCGCGGCAGATCCCGAGCACGGGGAGCCCGCGATCGACCGCGCCCCGCGCGAGGGAGACCTCGAAGGCGTCGCGCTCGGGCCAGGTGATCTTGGTCTCCGGATGACTCTCGGCGCCGTAGGTAGAGGGGTCGATGTCGGAGCCCCCGGCGAGAATCAGCGCGTCGATCCGATCCAGCAGCGGCGCGGGCTCGGTGGTGACTGACTCGTCTGGAGGCAGCAGCAGCGTCAGGGCCCCTGCGCTCTGCACCGCGGTCGCATAGGAGCGCGGCGCCAGCGTCACCGTTTCGTCCCAGACCGTCCAACGAGCGCGCTCGACGGCGGTGCAGATGCCGACCGCTGGGCGTGTCATTGACACGGCCTCAAAGGCGCTCGAAGCCGCGGAACTTCTCCCAGTCGGTGACGGCCGACTCGCTGGCGTCGATCTCGACCTGGGCGCGGTTCAGGTAGTGGTCGATGACCTCCTCCCCGAAGGCCTCCTTCGCGACCGCGCTCCCCGCGAACAGGTCCCTCGCGGCGTAGATGTTCGTGGGCACGTGGGGCTTGTCGGACTCGTACGCGTTGCCCGGCAGAGGCGGCTCGAGCTCGAGCTCTTCGTCGATCCCGTGCAGGCCCGCCGCGATCAGTGCCGCGAGCGCGAGGTATGGGTTGACGTCCGCGCCGGGCAGGCGGTTCTCGACGCGCAGCCCGGGCCCGTGGCCGACGACGCGCAGCGAGCAGGTCCGGTTGTCCTTGCCCCATGCGACTGCGGTCGGGGCGAACGAGCCCTTGGCGAAACGCTTGTAGGAGTTGAGGTGCGGCGCGTAGAACAGCGAGAGCTCGCGCATGCAGGCGAGTTGCCCCGCGATGAAGCGGTCGAACATCTGCTGGTCGGCCGCGAACGCGTTCTCGCCCTTCTCGTCGGCGAGCGAGATGTGGATATGACACGAGCTGCCCTCGAGCTCGTTGAACTTGGCGATGAAGGTGATCGCCATCTCCTCCTGCGCGGCGATCTCCTTGGCGCCCGTCTTGTAGATCACGTGATTGTCGGCTGCCTCGAGCGCCTCGCCGTAGTGGAAGTTGATCTCGTGCTGGCCGAAGTTGCACTCGCCCTTCGAGTTCTCGACCATCATCTCGGCCGACTTGCATCTCGTTGCGGATGCGGCGGATCAATGGCTCGACGCGGGCGGTCCCGAGCAGCGAATAGTCGACGTTGTAGAGATTCGCCGGCTCGAGGTCGCGGTACGCCTTCTTCCACGCCTCCTCGTAGCTGTCCTTGAAGACGATGAACTCGAGCTCGGTGCCAGCGAAGGCCTGCAGTCCTCGGTCTTCGAGGCGGCGAAGCTGGCGGCGCAGGATCTGCCGCGGTGAAGCGACGACCTCGGTGCCGTCCTCCCACTCGACATCGGCGAGCAGCATCACGGTGCCCTCGTGCCACGGGACGGGCCGCAGCGTATCCAGGTCCGGCTTCATCACGAAGTCGCCGTACCCGCGCGCCCACGAAGACATCTTGTAGCCCGAGACGGTGTCCATATCCACGTCGACGGCGAGCAAATAGTTGCATCCCTCAGCGCCGTGCTCGAGCGTCTCGTCGAGGAAGTACTGCGCGGTCAGGCGCTTCCCCTGGAGCCGTCCTTCCATGTCGGCGATTGCCAGCAGCACTGTGTCGACGCTGCCGTCTCCTATTGCACCCTTCAGGTCATCGAGTTTCACGATTCGCCTTTCTGCCACCGGTCGGCGCATTCGATAAAAGGTGTGCTTCCCCGACCTATTGGTCGGCGGGACTCTATTCCGCTCATCGCGAGAACGTCAAGGGAAACACGAAATGGAAGCTGCCACCGCATCGGCTCCGGCCGCACTTCGTCAGGGGCCCCTGCCGACCGGCCCGTTCGATGTCGCGGTGATAGGCGCCGGAGTGGTCGGCGCCGCGATCGCACGGGACCTGTCGCTGCGCGGCGCGTCCTGTGTGCTCGTCGAGGCAGGAAACGATGTCGGCGCAGGGACGAGCAAGGCAAACACCGCGATTCTCCACACGGGCTACGACACGAAGCCGGGAACGATTGAATCCGAGCTCGTCCCGCGGGGCTACGAGTTGCTCGCCGAATACGCCGAGCGGGTCCGGATCCCGGCCGCGAAGATCGGTGCGCTGATGGTGGCGTGGACCTCCGAGCAGGCTGCGTCCCTTCCCGCGATCGAACAGATCGCGCGAAAGGTCGGGGTCGCCGACACCCGGCAGGTCGGCGCCGAGGAGCTGTATCGACGCGAGCCCGCGCTCGGTGAAGGGGCGCAGGGCGGCCTCGAGATCCCGGGCGAGGGAATCATCTGCCCGTTTACGACGGCCCTCGCGTTCGCGGCCGAGGCTCTCGCGGCGGGCTGCGTGCTGGTGCTGCGCGCGCGCGTGCTCGGCATCAGCGACGAGGCGGACTCGGACGGTCAGCCCCTGCACCGCCTGCGAACGGCCCGCGGTGAGGTCGGGGCCGGGTTCGTCGTCAACGCCGCGGGGCTGCACAGTGATGAGATCGACGCGATGCTCGGCCGGGACGAGTTCACGATCAAGCCGCGCCGCGGTGAGCTCGTCGTCTACGACAAGCTCGCCCGCTCGCTGGTCAATCATGTGCTGCTGCCCGTCCCGACTGCGAAAACGAAGGGGGTGCTGGTCTCGCCCACGGTCTATGGCAACGTGCTGCTGGGCCCGACGGCCGACGACGTCCGGAGCAGGGAGGACCGGTCGACCACCGCCGCCGGCCTCGAGTACCTGCTCGACGCCGGGTCGCGCCTGATGCCTGCGCTCGCCGGCCATGAGGTGACTGCCACCTACGTCGGACTGCGGGCAGCAACCGAGGACCCCGACTACCGCCTCAGCATCCACCCCGAGCTGCGCTACGCGTGTGCAGGAGGCATTCGCTCGACCGGCGTGACCGCGTCGATGGCGATCGCCGAGCGCATCCGCGAGGGCCTGGCGAATGCCGGCCTGAAGCTGACCGCTCCGACTGAGGTGGAATTGCGGATGCCCAACATCGGTGAACTGGGCCCGCGCCCCTACCAGCAGGCGGAGCTGGTCGATGCGAACCCGGAGATGGGGCGCATCGTCTGCTTCTGTGAGCGCGCGACCCGAGGCGAGATCACCGCCGCCCTCGCCGGCTCGATCCCGCCGGCGGATCTCGATGGCCTCCGGCGCCGAACGCGCGTGCTCATGGGCCGCTGCCAGGGGTTCTTCTGCGGCGCCGAGGTGACCGAGGCGCTGTCGGAGCCGAAGGCCCAGCGATGAGCATCGCCGACGGCCCGGTGATCATCGGCGGCGGCCCCTCGGGGCTGGCAGCGGCGATCGAGCTGCGGCGGTTGGGAGTGGGGCCCGTGACGGTGATCGAACGTGAGCGGCAGGCGGGCGGCATCCCGCGCCACAGCAACCACACGGGCTTCGGCGCGCGCGACCTGCGCCGGGTGATGTCAGGGCCGCGATACGCGGAGCGCTACCGCGCGCTCGCCGCCGACGCGGGCGTCGATGTCGTCTCCGAGACCATGGTGACCGGCTGGGACGGGCCCAGGAGCCTTTGGCTGACCGGTCCCGGCGGCCGCCGCCGTATCGAACCATCCGCGGTGGTCTTGGCGACCGGTTGCCGCGAGCGCCCCCGCTCGGCGCGATTGGTGCCCGGCATGCGGGGCCCGGGGGTGATCACGACCGGGATGCTGCAGCAGCTGGTCTACCTGAAGGGGCAGCGCCGGATCGGCCGTCGCGCGGTCGTTGTCGGCGCCGAGCACGTCAGCTTCTCCGCCGTTGCCACCCTCGCCCACGGCGGCGCCTCGACGGCCGCGCTGGTCACCGAGCACCCGCGCCACCAGTCGCTCGGCGCCTTTCGCCTCGGCGCTCGGGTTCGGTTCCGGGCGCCGGTCCTCACTCGCAGCAGGGTGAGCGGAATCCGGGGCAGCGGCGGCCGCATCGAGGAGGTCGAGATCACCAGTCTCGATTCAGGTCGCGTCCGGACGGTCGCCTGCGACCTCGTCGTGTTCACGGCCGATTGGATTCCCGACCACGAGCTCGCAGTGATGGCTGGATGCGAGCTCGATCCAGCGACGTCGGGGCCGCTCGTGGACGCGGGCATGCACACGACCGTCCCCGGCGTGTTCGCCACCGGCAACCTCATCCATCCCGCAGAGACCGCCGACTCATGTGCGCTCGTCGGGCGGCATACGGGAGCGATGGTGGCGAGCGACCTGGCTGCCGCGGGGACCGGGCAGCGCGCGGGTTGGGCCGACGGAAGGCCTCCGCCCGTTCGGGTCCGCGCTGCGCCGCCCCTGCGATGGGTCGTTCCCAACCTCTTCTCGGCGCCGGTCGGGAGCGGCGTCGAGCGCCCGCCCCGCGATCGCTACCTGCTGCGCTCGGACAGCTTCCTGCGAGCGCCGCGGCTCGAGGTCGCCCAGCGGGGGAAGACGCTGTGGCAGGGCCGGCTGCCGCGGCTGATCCCCGGTCGCTCCGCGCACATCCCCGCGGATTGGACTTCGAGAGTCGATCCCCACGGCGCTGAGATCGACGTTAGGGTCAGCGGATGAGCGAGAAACTCGTGCTGGGTATCGACGAAGGGACGACCGGAGTCAAGGCGGCCCTGTTCGACGAGCGCCTGCAGCCGATACGAGAAGCGCGGCGCGACAAGGTGATTCGGCACCCCGAGGAGGGCTGGGTCGAGCAGGACGGCGAGGAGGTCCTCGCCGTCGTGGTGGAGGCCGTCGCCGAGTTGCTCCAGGACCCACCCGGGGAGGTCGTCGCGTGCGGGCTCGACCATCAAGGCGAGTCGGTGCTCGCCTGGGACGCCGAGAGCGGCAAGCCGCTCAGCCCGATCGTGGTCTGGCAGGACAAGCGTTCACAACTCGTTCTCGACAGGCTCACCGAGCGTGAAGCCGAGGTGCAGGCACTGAGCGGTCTCCCGTTCGACCCCTACTTCTCCGCGGCCAAGCTCGCCTGGCTGTTGGAGAACGAGGATGCCGTGCAGCAGGCACGCGAGCGAGGAACCCTGCGGATGGGCACGGTGGACTCCTTCCTGTGCGACCGCCTCGGCGCCGGCTTCGCAACCGACGCCTCGACCGCCTCGCGGACCCAGCTGCACACCCTGGGCAAGCCGGGGTTCGACCCCGAGCTGTGCGAGATCTTCGGGGTGCCCCCAGATGTCTTGCCCGAGGTCCGCGACACCGCCGGCGAACTGGGGACGCTCACGCACGAGAGCTGGCCCGTCGAGCTTCCGTTGCGCGCCCAGGTTGTCGACCAGCAGGCCGCGCTCGCCGGGGCCGCATGCGTCGTGCCCGGCCGTGTCAAGGCGACCTACGGCACCGGCGTCTTCGTGCTCGCCCACGTCGGAGAGGGGATTCCCCAAGCGGCAGGGGGCCTGCTACCGACCGTCGCGTGGAGCATCGACGGCAGGGTGGAGTACGCGCTCGACGGAGGGGTCTTTGCGGCCGGGGCGATGCTCGAGTGGCTCTGCAGGGAGATGGGCCTCGCGGCGGACCCACCGGCGCTCGGTGAGCTAGCGCGTACGGTGGATGACGCGGGCGGGGTGCGGGTGCTGCCCGGCCTCGCCGGCCTGGGAGCGCCGTGGTGGCGTCCCAACGCCCGAGCCGTGGTCTCGGGTGTCCAGGGCGGAACCAGCGCCGCGAACGTCGCCCGCGCGGCTCTCGAGGGCATCGCGTGGCGAGTGGCCGACATCGTCGCCGCGATCCGCGAGACGACCGAGGTGGCGACCCTGCGCGTGGACGGCGGAGTCACCAACGAGCCGCTGATGCTTCAACTTCAGGCAGACGCGATCGGCGCCTCGGTCGAGGCGGCTGGTGCTGACGCGACCGTCCTCGGCTCCGCGGCGCTGGCGGCGGTCGGCGGCGGGATCGTCTCTTCGCTCAGCGACCTCACCGAGCTGCTTCCGGCTGACCGGAGGGTCGAGCCCGAGCGCGACGCCGACTGGCGCTCGGCCGAGCACGAGAGCTGGCGCGCCTTCGTCGCGGCGACCAAGACCCTCGAGCCCAGCTGAGCCGCGCCGAAACCACGCGGGGCGCGCCCGCGGGCGCGCCCCGGTCATGCACTGCCCGTGGCCCTCAGGCGACGAGCATGAGGATGATCGAGACCACGGCGAGGAGACCGAGCACTCCGGCCCCTAGCCTGAAGTCCTTCGATCCAACGTCATCCATTCTGGAACCTCTTTCGCCAACGTCATCCATTCTGGAACCTCTTTCGCCAACGTCATCCATTCTGGAACCTCTTTCGCCAACGTCATCCATTCTGGAACCCCTTTCGAGTATGTGGTTTCGCGGATCTCGCCACAGGCGCGACCCGCCATGCCCTAGTCGCGAGTGACCTCGTCCCCCTCCAGGGTCGAGACCGGCCCCCTGTAATGATTCTTGGCCGAGACCAGGTACCAGCCCCCGAAAATGAGGGGGATCAGGATCGCCAGCGGGCTGTAGTTGACAAGGCTGACGTCGAAATCAGCGTTCCAGGGGAGCCCCGCCGGGGTGTACGGCAGGCTCAGCGAGAACACAACCAGGATCACGAAGAGGATCGCAATCCCGTTGACCAGCCTGTAACGGCTACCCAGGTTCCACGGGCCGGTCTTGAAGGCGTCCCCGGCCCGAAGCCGTAGATAGATGGGCAGTATGTAGGCCACATAGAGGCCTATTGCGCAGATCCCAGTCAGCGCGTAGAACGCAAACGGGATGTTGTTCTTGCCGAACAGCGCTGGGATCGCGATGATCGCCGAGATCACCGAGACCGCGATCACGGCGTTGAACGGGACCTTCTGGGAGTTGACCCGGCGGAAGAGGTTCCATCCGGGGATCGCCCGGTCCCGCGAGAACGCGTACCACGTC
>CAVUAT010000004.1:0-16287 GCA_963739545.1 uncultured Solirubrobacterales bacterium
TGATCCAGTTCCCGGGCTCATGCGACGAGCGCGACGCCGTCGCGGCCTGCGAGCGGGTCGATGAGGCGAGGCTGGTCTGGCACGAGGAGTCCGACCTCGCGGCCCTCGACGCGATCGTCGTCCCGGGCGGCTTCTCCTACGGCGACTACCTCCGCGCCGGAGCGATCGCCCGCTTCTCTCCCGCGATGGAGGCGGTGGCCCGGTTCGCCGCAGACGGCGGGCCGGTGCTCGGCATCTGCAACGGCTTCCAGGTGCTCTGCGAGGCGGGCCTCTTGCCCGGCGCTCTGCTCCCGAACGCGCGGCTGCGGTTCATCTTCCGCCAAGTCGACCTGGTCGCCGGCGAGATCGGCGGACCGTTCGGTGTGGAGCTCGAGGCCGACTCGACCCTGTCGGTCCCGGTCAAGCACATGAGCGGCCGCTATTTCGCCCCGGACGACGTTCTCGACTCCCTCGAGGCCGCGGGCCAGGTGGCCTTCCGGTACGCGAATGGGCAGAACCCGAACGGGTCGGTGCGCGACATCGCCGGCGTCACCAACGAGGCGGGCAACGTCCTGGGCCTGATGCCCCACCCCGAGCACGCGGTCGACCCGCTGACGGGGTCCGAGGACGGCCTCGCCCTGTTCCGCGCCCTGACGGCCACCGCGCGCTCGCCCGCGTAGCCGAGCGTGTCCTTTCCTGCCCCGACGCCTGCGTCGCACCCGGCCGGCTCCGGAAGCGAAGCTGAGGAGCCGGCCGTCAATGGCGCAGCCGTCAGCCAATCACCTCATGTCGCGCTCGGCCTCACAGACTTCGAGTACGAGCGCATCTGCGAGCTGCTTGAGCGCGAGCCGAACCGGGTGGAGCTGGCGATGTTCTCGCTGCTGTGGTCCGAGCACTGCGCCTATAAGCACTCGCGAAAGCTGCTGCGGCGCCTGCCGACCGATGGCGAGCGGGTGGTGATGGGCCCTGGAGAGAACGCGGGAGCGGTCGACATCGGGAACGGGCACGCCGTCGCGTTCAAGGTCGAGTCGCACAACCACCCGAGCGCGGTCGAGCCGTTCCAGGGGGCGGCGACCGGGATCGGCGGGATCCTGCGCGACGTGTTCGCGATCGGAGCTCGGCCGATCGCGGTGCTCGACAGCCTTCGCTTCGGCGAGCCGAGCTCCGAGCGCTCGCGCTATCTGTTCGAGGGCGCGGTCGCGGGCATCGGCCACTACGGCAACTCGATCGGGGTGCCCAACGTCGGCGGCGAGGTCTACTTCGAACCGCCCTACGAGCACAACTGCCTCGTCAATGCCATGTGCGTCGGGCTGGCGAGGACCGAGCAAATGATCCGCGCGGCGGCCGCCGGCCCGGGCAACGTGATCGTGCTGATCGGCGCATCGACCGGGCGCGACGGGATCGGCGGCGCCTCGGTGCTCGCCTCGGCCGAGCTCGAGGCCGGGGACGACTCGAAGCGCCCCACCGTCCAGATCGGCGACCCGTTCGAGGAGTCGAAGCTGCTCGAGGTGTGCCTGGAGCTGCTCGACCGCGAGCTGCTCGTCTCGCTCCAGGACCTCGGTGCAGCCGGGCTCACCTCGTCGGCGGGCGAGATGGCTTCCGCCGGCGGCGTCGGGATCGACATCGACGTCGCGCGGGTTCCCAAGCGCGAGCCCGACATCGAGCCTTTCGAGGTGATGGTCTCGGAGTCCCAGGAGCGGATGCTCGCCGTCGTCGAGCCTTCGCGCGTGGACGAGGTGATCGCGCTCTGCGAGCGCTGGCAGACGAACGCGAACGCGATCGGCGAGGTCACCGCCAGCGGCCACCTTCGCGTCCTGGACGACGGCGTCGAGGTCGGCGACGTTCCCGTCACCGCCTTGGTCGACGAATGCCCGCTGTACGACCTCGAGCCCGCAGAGCCCGGGGCCTGGCTCTACGGCAACGAGGCGACGCTCGGCGAGAGGGTCGCCGTGGCGGCCGGGCGCTCCGCCGACCCCGAGGACCCCTCCTCGATCCTGCTCGCGCTGCTCGGTTCCCCCAACGTCGCCTCCAAGCGCTGGGCCTTCGAGCAGTACGACGCCGTCGTCGGCTCGCGCACCGTGCGGCGCCCTGAAGCCGCGGACGCCGCGGTTCTGATGATCCCCGAATCCGGCCGCGCGATCGGCATCGCGATCGACGGCAACGGCCGCCGCGTGGCGTGCGACCCGCACGCCGGCACGATCGAGGCGGTGCTCGAGTGCGCCCAGAACCTCGCCTGCGTCGGCGCCGAGCCGCTCGGGTTGACGAACTGCCTGAACTTCGGCAACCCCGAGAAGCCGGCCGTCGCGTGGCAGCTCGACAGCTCCGTGACGGGGTTGGCCGAGGCCTGCACGGTGCTCGGCGTCCCGGTGGTCGGCGGCAACGTCTCGCTCTACAACGAGACGGCGCAGGGGCCGATCTACCCCACGCCGGTCGTCGGCATGGTCGGGGAGCTGCCCGATCCCGAGCGCGCGCCCGGCTCGGCGCTGAGCGAAGGCGACGAGATCGTCCTCGTCGGCCCCTTCGCCCCTTCGCTGGCGGGCTCCGAGCTCGTAAAGCTGCGGGGCGAGCTCGCCGCCGGGCTGCCGGCGACCGAGATCGGCCCGGTCGCCGAGGCCCTCGCCCTCGTGCGCGCCCTCGTCCGCGAGGGCCTCGCCGGCGGTGTCCACGACGTCAGCGACGGGGGCCTCGCAACCGCGCTGGCAGAGATGGCGCTCGCCGGCGACATCGGCGCCGAGATCGACCTCGATCCCTTCGTCGAGCTTCGCGGCTGCTCGGGCGAGACGGCGCTGTTCGGCGAGAGCCCCGGCGGCGTGCTGCTCGCGGGCTCGGTGGCCGGCGAGGTCGTGAGCCGCGCCGAGGCGGCCGGCGTCGACGCGGTCTCGCTCGGGACAGCAGGTGGGGATCGCGTCGAGATCTCCGCCGCCGAGCGAGAGGCGTCGGTGCTCGTCGCCGACGCGGCCGCCGCGTGGCGCTCGCTCGCCGCCGTCATGGACGACTAGAGCCTTAGCGCGGGCTTAGTCCCGCCGTCCACGATGCCCTCGAGCGAGCGGAGGAGGATCAAGTGGACCGAGGCGAGGGCGTCGAGGGCAACCCGGTGATCGTCGTCGGGCTGATGCTCGCGCTGATCGGGGCGGGCTCGGTGATCCTGCAGCGCGAGATCGCTTCCACCATCACGGCCGCCCTTGCGCTCAGCGTCGCCTGGGCGGGTCTGGTCGGCCTCGGGTTCCTGCTCTATGCCCGAGGCCGCGGCCTGCTTCGGCCCGTTCTCGGGGGGCTCGCCGTGGGCGCGGTGATAGCCGGCGGCAGCTACTACTGGTTCTCCGTCCGCGACGACGAGGTTGACGAGGACGTCGTTACGGCGAGCGCACCAGCACCGGCCGGCGCCAAGTCGGCGGAGCCCGTGAGCGTCGCGCTCGCGACCGGATCGTTCATGGGCGAGGACGGCCACGATGGCAGCGGCACCGCGACCGTGATCGAACAGGCGAGCGGCGTCCGGGTGCTCACCTTCACCGACTTCGACGTCGACCCTGGAGCGGCCGTCGAGGTCTGGCTCACCACGGGGCCGAACGAGACCAGCGACCGAGTCGACCTGGGCGACCTGAAGGGCAACGTGGGCGACCAGCAGTACGAAGTGCCGGCCGATGCGGACCTCGAACGCTACGGCACCGTGGTGCTCTACTGCACACCGTTCACGGTGCGAATCGCGGTGGCAGACCTGAATGCCCAGGTATAGCCTTCGCGCTCTGAACCCGATCGCCCGCCCCAAGACCAGCATCGTCCGGCTGGCTCTGCTGTTCGCTGTGGCCGTGTGCGCGGTCCCGGCGGTGGCTGAGGCCAACTTCGTCTACTGGACCAACCAGGGCGGGACCACGATCGGCAGGGCGAAGCTGAACGGCACGGGGATCAACAACAGCTTCATCGCGGGCCTCAACGACCCGCACGGGATCGCGGTCGACTCGAAGTACATCTACTGGTCGCAGGGCAACGCGGCGACCGGGTCAATCGGGCGGGCCAACCTCGACGGCACCGGCGCCAACCCGAACTTCATTCCGCATTCCGCCGGCGTCGACAGTCCCTTTGGAGTGGCGGTGACGAGCTCCGCGCTGTTTTGGTCAAACGCCGCGGCGACGATCGGCCGTGCCGGCCTCGACGGCACCGGCGCAGTCTCGAACTTCATCGCCGCGCCGGGATCGATCTGCGGCCTCGCGGCCGACGCGAACTTCGTCTATTGGCTGAGCGACGCCAGCGGCAACAAGATCGGCCGTGCCACGGTGACGAACTCGAGCGTGAACCCTGACTTCATCACGGGGATCACGAGCAACTGCGGAGTCGCCGTCGATCCCAGCTTCGTCTACTGGGGCTCGGATGCCAGCTCGATCGGCAGGGCCACGATCGGCGGCACCGGGGCGAACAACAGCTTCATCCCGGCCGCGTCGGCCGGCGATCCCTGCGGGGTCGCCGTCAACCCGCAGTACGTCTTCTGGGGGAACCCTCCGGCGGCGATCGGCCGGGCGAATCTGAAGGGGACCGGGTCGAACCCGGGGTTTGTCTCAGGCCCCACCGGGGTCTGCCTCGTCGCCGCCGCGCCATCGAACAAGGTCACCTTCGGGACGACGAGCCGCAACAAGAAGAAGGGGACGGCCAAGCTCACGGGGAAGGTCTCGGGGCCCGGTCTGGTCCAGGTGGCGAACACGCCCGCGACCGCCAGCGCCGCGGCCCCGACGGTGAAGACGGTCGGCCTGACGCTGGGCGCGGCGGGCTCGTTCACCCTGCCGGTGAAGCCGAAGGGCAAGGCTGCGAAGGCCCTGAAGAAGAAGGGCAAGACGAAGGTCAAGGTGTTCGTCACCTTCATTCCCGCCGGCGTCGCTGGGGTGGCCAACCCGGTGAAGCGCGAGATCACGTTGGTGAAGAACAGGAAGAAGAAAAAGAAGAAGTAGCAGCCGCTGCTACTCTGCGTTCTCGGGCTGGGGTCCTGCCCGACGCCCCCTATCTCCAGAGGTTGAGACACCTCTTCCCATCTTGAGCGATCGGCCGTTCGACTATTCGGATCGCGATGGCCCGCGCGATGAATGCGGGGTCTTCGGCGTGTACGCACCCGGGCGCGACGTCTCGCGTCTGGCCTACTTCGCGCTGTACGCGCTCCAGCACCGCGGCCAGGAGTCGGCGGGGATCGCCACCTGCGAGGGCGGCCACATCACGACGCTCCGGGAGCTGGGACTGGTCTCCCAGGTTTTCGACGAGCAGCAGCTTCGCGCGCTCACGGGGAACATGGGGATCGGCCACGTCCGCTACTCGACGACGGGCGGTGGGGCGTGGGAGAACGCACAGCCCGTTTGGCGCGACGACGGCCGCGAGCTGGCGCTGGCGCACAACGGCAACCTGACCAACGCGGTCGAGCTCCACAACGAGCTTCGCGACGCGGGCGTCGAGCTGCGCGGGACCTCGGACTCGGAGATCATCGCGGCGCTGCTCTCGAGGCGCGCGGGCGAGGGCAACGACTGGATCGAGGATGCCGTGGCCGAGGTCATGCCGCGGCTCGAGGGAGCGTTCTCGACCGTGGTCATGACCAAGCACGCGGTCGTGGCGTTCCGCGACCCCCACGGCGTGCGGCCCCTCTCGCTCGGGAAGATGAAGGCGGCCGACGGCAACCCCGAGTGCTTCGTCGTCGCCTCCGAAAGCTGCGCCTTCGACATCATCGGCGCCCGGCTGATCCGCGAGGTCCAGCCCGGCGAAATGGTCTCGCTGACCGAGGGCGGGCTGGAGATGAAGCAGGTGATCTCGGGCGAGCGCCCCGCGCATTGCGTGTTCGAGCACATCTACTTCTCGCGCCCCGACTCGCGCCTGGAGGGCAAGGTTCTGCAGAGCGTCCGAGGCAAGATGGGCGAGCAGCTGTGGCAGGAGGCGCCGGTCGACGCAGATCTCGTGATCTCGGTGCCCGACTCGGGCAACCCTGCGGCCAACGGCTTCGCGCGGGCCTCGGGGCTGCCGCAGGACGACGGGCTGATCAAGAACCGCTACGTCGCCCGCACGTTCATCCAGCCGGGCCAGGAGCTGCGCAAGCACGGCCTGCGGATGAAGTTCAACCCCCTGCCCGAGATCGTCGCCGGCAAGAGGGTGGTCGTCGTCGACGACTCGATCGTCCGCGGGAACACGACGCGCCAGATCGTCGCGATGCTGAAGGACGCCGGCGCCAAGGAGGTCCACCTGCGGATCTCCTCGCCGCCGATCCGCAACCCCTGCCACTACGGCGTCGACATGTCGACGCGCGAAGAGATGGTCGCGCACGAGCGCACCGTCGACGAGATCGCCGCGGAGCTCGGCGCCGACTCGCTCGCCTACCTGAGCCTCGACGGCGTCTACGAAGCGGTCGGCTCACCGCGCGAGAAGCACTGCGACGCCTGCTTCACGGGCGATTATCCGCTCGGCGACCACGAGTCCGCGAACGGCAAGTTCGCGCTCGAGGAGATCGCCGTCGTTCCCGCCTCGCGCTAGTAGCCGGGTCGGGGGGCGCGCCGGACGTTGACGTCCCCGGCCGCGCGGGACGCCATCGCCTGCGTCGAAGGCTCAGCGGCGAGCTCAGCGGCGAGCTCCTTGCGGTCGCCGCGCTCAGCGTGGATGCCCCAGCCGATGAGCCCGATCGCGGTGACGACGATCGCGAACACGAAACACCCGTAGATGAAGATCCCGAGCACGGGGCTCAGCGCCCGGGGCGGTCGGCGGGGATTCGCGGGACGAAGAGCGCGCCCAGCGCGAGGATCGACGGGACCCAGATGCCTACGAAGATGCCGGCCTGCTCCTCGCCGGTGAAGTAGAGCGTCACCGAGAGCACGAAGGAGAGCGCCGCAGCTGCGACCAGCATGGCCCGGGCGACGCGGTCTCGGCCGGCCGCGTCGACGAGCTGCGCCCGCAAGCGTCCGGTGACTCCCGCCGAGGCGGAAGGTACAGTCTCTGTAGAAGGTGCGTCAAGAGTTTGCATGCCTGATTTGTAGCAGTTAGGCTGCGGTCTGTCAAGGGATTGTCCAGTGTCTGCCGAGAACCTCACTGACATTCGCGAAGCCCGAATCCGAATCGGGGAGCTGAGCCGCCGCACGGGCGTCGGCGTCGACACGCTGCGCGCGTGGGAGCGTCGATACGGCGCGCTGGAGCCGACCCGGTCCCAGGGCGGGTTCCGGCTCTACGGGCCCGACGACGAGGCGCGGGTGCGGCGGATCAGCCAGCTGATCGCCTCGGGGCTCTCTGCGGCACAGGCCGCCGCGTCGGCTCAGGCCGCGGCCGGCGGGCCCGTCGCCTCCGGTTCGTTCAGGTCCGACGAGGCGAACCGTCTGGTGGACGCGATGGTGAGGCTGGACGAGCCCGCGGCTCACGCGATCCTCGACCAGGCCTTCGCCACGCTCACGTTCGAATCCGCCGCGGCGCTGGTGGTGCTTCCCGCCCTTCGGGAGATCGGCGCGCGCTGCGAGCGGGGCGAGATGAGCATCGCCGACGAGCACTTCGCCTCCAACCTGATCAGGGCCCGGCTGCTCTCGCTGTCGCGCGGATGGGGCGGAGCGGGCGCGAAGCACGCAATCCTCGCCTGCCCTCCCGATGAGCTGCACGACCTCGGCCTGATCGTGTTCGGCCTGGTCCTGCGCGGCCTCGGGTGGCGGATCACCTACCTGGGCGACAATACGCCGACGGAGACGATCGGCCAGGCGGCGGCGACGCTCCACCCCGACGCGATCGTGATCTCGTCCATGGAGCCGACCCGCATCGAACGCGAGACGGCGCAGTTGAAGCGGCTCGCCGGCTCACAGCAGGTGGTCCTGGCGGGGCCGGATGACGTCACGGCCCTGGCCGACGAGATCGGAGCGCGCTCGCTCTCGTCGGGACCGATCGAGGGAGCTCGCGCGCTGGCCGCATCTCCGGTCCCGTAATCGGCGAGGATGCCGCGGATGAGCGCGTTCCGCATAGCCGTCCTCGCCTCCGGCACCGGCACCAATCTGCAGGCGATCCTCGACCAGCTCCACGGCGACGAGGTCGAGGTGGCCGCGGTCGCATCCGACAAGCCAGGGGCGGGGGCGCTCGAGCGCGCCGCGGCTGCGGGGATCGAGACGGGCAGCTTCGCCTCCGCGGACTACGACGACCGTCCGGCCCGCGACGGCGCGATCGCCGACTGGCTCGAGCAGCACGACGTCGACCTCGTCGTCCTCGCCGGATACATGCAGCTGCTCTCGGCGGCGTTCATCGCCCGCTTCCCGAACCGGATCGTCAACGTGCACCCGGCGCTCCTTCCGTCGTTTCCAGGCCTGGACGCCGTGGGGCAGGCGCTCGCACACGGGGTGTTGATCACGGGGGTGACGGTCCACTTCGTCGACGAGGGTGTCGACTCCGGGCCGATCATCCTGCAGCGGCCGGTACCGATCCCGCGGGGCCGCGACCGCGACGAGCTCGAGGAGGCGATCCACCGCACCGAGCACGCGCTGCTGCCTGAGGCGATCCGGCTGGTGGCCGCCGGCCGGGTGAGCGTCGACCCCGCCAACCCCAGGCTGGTGAGGATCGACCCCGGGTCATAGACTGCGGGCCGCAGTGACGACCATGCCCGCCTCCGAGAGCATTCCCGAGCCCGCCGGCGACGCGCTCCCGATTCGAAGAGCGCTGATCTCGGTCGCGGACAAGACCGGGGTCGGCGACTTCGCGAAGGGATTGGCCAAGCTCGGGGTCGAGATCGTCTCCACAGGGGGCACGCAGTCGGTGATCGCCGAGGCCGGCGTCGCCGTTCGCGGCGTCGAGGAGTTGACGGGCTTCCCCGAGATCCTCGACGGGCGGGTCAAGACCCTTCATCCCCACCTTCACGCGGCGCTGCTCGCCGTGCGCGACAACCCCGACCACGCCGAGACGATGCGCGAGCGCGAGATCGAGCCGATCGACCTGGTCTGCGTCAACCTCTATCCCTTCGAGCGCACGGTCGCGCGGCGCGACGTGCCCGAGGAGGAGGCGATCGAGAACATCGACGTCGGGGGGCCGACGATGATCCGCGCGGCCGCCAAGAACCACCGCTTCCTCGCCGTCGTCGTGCAACCGGCCAGCTACGACGCCGTGCTCGGCGAGCTGGAGGAGACGGGCGAGCTCTCGGCCGCCACTCGGCACTGGCTCGCCAACGAGGCCTTTGCGACGACCGCGCGCTACGACGCGGCGATCAGCCGTTGGTTCGGGCGCCGCTACGAGCAGATGCCGCAGCATCTGGTCACGTCGTGGGAGAAGGAGCTCGACCTCGCATACGGCGAGAATCCGCACCAGCGGGCTGGGCTGTATGTCGAGACCGGAGCGCGCTCCCATGTGCTCTCGCGCGTCGCGAAGCTGCACGGCAAGGCGCTCTCGTTCAACAACGTTCTCGACCTCGACTCGGCGCGCAAGCTGTGCTCGGACCTCGAGGGTGCGGGCTGCGTGATCGTCAAGCACAACAACCCCTGCGGGGTGGCGGAGGCCGACTCGCTGTTGGGCGCCTACGACGGCGCTTTCGCGTGCGATCCGCTGTCGGCGTTCGGCGGGGTGATCGCGTTCAACCAGCCGGTCTCGCGCGAGTTGGCGGAGCGCCTGCACGAGCAGTTCATCGAGGTGCTGATCGCTCCCGAGTACGAGCACGGCGCGCTCGACGTACTGCAGCAGAAGCAGTCCATCCGCATCCTCGAGGACACCGAGCGGCGCGTCCACCAGATCGAGCCCGACATGAAGCGGGTTCGGGGTGGGATCCTCGTCCAGGACCCCGACGGCACCCCGGAGCCGCGCGAGCTGATGGAGGTCGCGACCGAGACCCAGCCGACCGACGAGCAGTGGGACGACCTGCTGTTCGCCTGGCGCGTCGTGCGCCACGTGCGCTCCAACGCGATCGTCCTCGCCAAGGCGGGAGCCACCCTCGGGATCGGCGCCGGCCAGATGTCCCGCGTCGACTCCGTCCGCCTCGCCGTCGACAAGGCCCGCGACGCGCGCGGCCCCGACGCCGAGGCCTACCTCGGCGGTTCCGCGATGGCCTCAGACGCGTTCTTCCCCTTCGCCGACGGCCCGCAATCAGGGATCGACGCGGGCGCCACCTCGGTCATTCAGCCGGGTGGCTCCAAGCGCGACGCCGAGGTCATCGAGGCGTGCGACGCGGCCGGCGTGCCGATGGTGTTCACGAAGCGCCGGCACTTCCGGCACTAGCGCAGGAGGCAGTGCCCCCGGTCGGATTCGAACCGACGACAACACGGATTAAAAATCCGGCACTCTGACCTGACTGAGTTACGGGGGCGCCGGGAGCTTAGCCGCGACCAGCGGGCCGCTCGGCGACCTGGGTGAGTGTCCTCAGGCGATGGCAATTGGCACACCGGACCTCGCAGTTCGCGATCTCAGCGCGCAGGTTCTGGAGACTCACTCCACCTGTCGCCATCCGCATGACGCTTCCGTTCTTCGGTCCCACGTGATCGAAGTCCAACACGCACAAGTCATCCTCACCGCAGTCGACGCAACCCGACAGCTCGAGTTCGTTGTAGGCAACGGCCACGTTGCGCGGGGAGTACCGGAGTTTCGGTCGCGGTGCCTCCCACCAGGGCTTGTGAGCCCGACGCCAGCCCGCGCGACGACCCGTCCGTCGACGATGGCAGTTCGCGCAAACGACCTCGCACTTGGCGATCTCTCGCCGCAGAACGGCGATAGGCACTCCTGCGGCTGCCATCGCCGATACATCGCCGACCTTGTCGATGAGATGATCGAACTCGAGCACATCGGCGTTCCCCTCCCCGCAGTCCGTACATGCACGGGTCCGCTTGTACTCGGAGACGAACCGCAGACCCGCCTCCGAGCGACGGCGCCGCGTTTCGGCCGACTGCCGCCTATGCAGGTCGCCGCGATGCCTGAAGTACTCTCGAAAGCACTCCCGGCACCACGCCTGCCGACCGTCGCGATAGCGGTTGAACGCGCTCTCGGGCAGCGTGTGGTGGCAGCGACCGCAACGACGCAACGGTCCCTCGGGCAGCGCCTCCGGCGCGGCACAGGGAAGCTCAGCTTCGCTATCAGGAGGTAGGCCACGCGGGACCTCTCTAACCCAGATGCTGACCGAGCTGTGGCAGACACCAAGTGCATCGGCGATCTCGCGCAGTGACGCTCCGCCCGCTCGCATGCTTCTCGCTTCGCTCTGCTCCGCCTGCTTTCGCTGCACGAACGTATGTTCCCATCGCTGTGGGACGGAGGGATCCGTTTCCGCGGGCCCTGGCGCATAAGCTCCCGATTCGTCCATCGAATGTCAGGAGCGAGCGGGGGCCTTGAGGATCTCGGCCAAAGTCGATTACGCGGTGCGCGCGACGCTCGAGCTCGCGCATGCCGGCGATGAGCCGATGAAGGGCGACGACATCTCGGAGGCCCAGGACATCCCGCTGAAGTTCCTCGAGAACATCCTGGGGGAGCTGAAGCACTCGGGGATCGTGCAGAGCAGGCGCGGCGCCCACGGTGGGTATTGGCTCGCGAAGGACCCGGCCGACGTGACGCTCGGGGACATCTTCCGTGCGGTCGAGGGGCCGCTCGCGAGCGTGCGCGGCGAGGGGGCCGAGTCCCTGGAATACAAGGGGGGTGCGAAGCCGCTTCAGACCGTGTGGATCGCGCTGCGCGCCAACCTCAGGGTCGTGCTCGACGGCACCACGATCGCCGATATCGTCGGCGACGACCTGCCGAAGCCGGTACGGGAGCTGAGCGAGCCGGCAGAAGCCTGGAGTCCGCGTTAGCCGTCGTCCTCGGCGACCCGAACCGTATGGCGCCTCGCCGGCTCGCTCAGCACCTCGCTAACTGGGCAGCCTCTGGTCTTCGTCGAAGACCCGCTCGGTCTTCGGCCGCAGAAAGACGATCGCACCCTCCTTGAGCTCGAGCTCGTCGACCTGCTCGCGGGTGAGCTGAACCGAGAACTGGTCGCCGTCCTGCAGCGTCAGCTCAACGCGGACCTCGAACCCGAGGTGCACGATCCGGTCGATCAGAGCCTCGATCGTCCTGCCGTTCGGCTCGTGGCGAATCTCGACGTCGTGCGGGCGGACCCAGGCGTCGCCGAGGCGGTTGGCCGGGCCGACGAAGCCCATCACGAACTCCGATGCGGGGTGCTCGTAGAGGTCGCGGGGGCCGCCGGACTGCTCGACCTTCCCGTCGCTCATGACGATGATCTGCTCGGCGACCTCCATCGCCTCCTCCTGGTCGTGGGTGACGAAGATCGTCGTCACGTGCACGTCGTCGTGGAGGCGGCGCAGCCAGGTGCGAAGCTCCTGTCGCACCTTGGCGTCGAGCGCGCCGAACGGCTCGTCGAGCAGCAGCACCTTCGGCTCGACAGCGAGCGCCCTGGCAAGCGCCATGCGCTGGCGCTGGCCGCCCGAGAGCTGGTTCGGATAGCGCTTCTCGAAGCCCGTCAGGTGGACGAGCTCGATCAGCTGCTTGACCCGCTCGCGGATCTTTCCGCTGCCCTCGCCCCGGATCTTGAGGCCGAACGCGATGTTGTCGAAGACGGTCATGTGCTTGAAGGCTGCGTAGTGCTGGAAGACGAAGCCGACGTTGCGGTCCTGGACGCGAGTGCGGGTGGTGTCCTCGCCGGAAATCAGCACCTCGCCCGAATCGGGCTTCTCCAGCCCGGCGATGACCCGCAGCAGCGTCGACTTGCCCGAGCCGCTCGGACCGAGCAGGGCGGTCAACCCGCCGTCCGGGACGTCGATCGAGACGTCGTCGAGTGCGACGAAGTCCCCGAACTTCTTGGTCACGTTGGTGACTGCGATGCCTCCGCTCGCTTTCTGGGCGACTTCGGCGAACTCGGCTGCGGCTGTAGCCATGATCAGGCCTCCTTGGCGGGTTGGGCGACGACCTGGAGCCCGAGCTCCTCGTCCTCGCCACCGGATGAGCGGCGGCGAAGCAGGTTCATCGAGAACAGGATGAGGACAGCCAGTACCGCGAGCAGGATCGCTGCCGCGTAGGCACCGGCGACGTTGAAGTTGTCGTACTCGTTCTGTACGAGGAGCGGAAGCGTCTCGGTCTGGCCCGAGATCCTGCCCGACACGACCGCGACGGCTCCGAACTCGCCGAGGGCGCGAGCACTGGCCAGAACGACTCCGTAGGTGACGCCCCAGCGAATCGAAGGCAGGGTCACTCGCCAGAACGTCTGCCAGCCGTTGGCACCCAGGGTCGAGGCGGCCTGCTCCTGGTCGTCCCCGATCTCCTGCAGCACCGGCATCACCTCGCGCACGACGAACGGCAGTGAGACGAAGATCGTGGCGAGGACAAGGCCCGGCGTGGAGAAGATGATCTGGAAGCCCGCATCGTTGAGTGGCTTGCCGAAAATCCCATCGATGCCATAGACGAGAAACAGCGCGAGGCCGATCACGACGGGCGAGACGGCGAAGGGAAGGTCGATCAGCGAGTTGATGAAGGCCTTTCCGTGAAACTTCTGACGGACCAGCATCAGCGCGCAGAGGACCCCGAAGATCGTATTCAGGGGAACCGCGATGCCGACACAGACCAGCGTCAGGTAAAACGCGTGCAGTCCCTCCTCGCTCGTGACCGCGTCGATCGGCTCCTGGATGCCGTCCTTGAAGGTCTCGTAGAAGATCATCACGAGAGGGATCGCCAGCAGGAAGGCGAGGTAGGTGAGCGCCGCGAAGCGCATCCCGTAGCGGGCGAAGGGGCTAGGAGCGCTCATGGCGGCTCCTCCAGCGGCCAAACAGGTTGAGTGCGAACAGGACCGCGACGGCGATGAACAGGAGCAGCACGGCAACCGCCGCGGCCGCGGTCGTGTTGTCGCTCTCGATGCGGCCGAAGATGTAGACGGACGCGACCTGCGTGTCGAAAGGGATGTTGCCCGTGATCAGCACCAGCGAGCCGAACTCCCCGATCGCGCGGGCGAACGCGAGCGCGCAGCCGGCGATGATCGCCGGGGTCAGGTTCGGGAGCACGATGCTGCGGAAGATCCTGAAGTTGCTCGCTCCGAGCGAGGCCGCGGCCTCCTCCATCTCGGCGTCGAGCTCGTGCAGCACCGGCTGTACCGCCCGGACGACGAACGGGAGCGTGACGAACAACAGAGCGAGGCCGACCGCGACCTTGGTGTAGGTGATGTTGACGCCGATGGGACTGTCGTTGCCATAGAGCGCCAGCAGCGTCAGGCCGGCGACGATCGTCGGCAGCGCGAAGGGCAGGTCGATGATCGAGTTGACGATCTTCTTGCCGCGGAACTCGTCGCGGACGAGCACCCAGGCGATCATCGTTCCCATCACCGCGTTGATCACGACGATGATCAGCGAGGTGACGACGGTCAGCTTGATCGCGGAGACGGCCTCGGGCTCGGTGATCGCTTCCCAGAAGGCGCCGAGGCCCTCGTCGAACGAACGAAAGACGACCGCCCCCAGCGGGATCAGCACGATGATGCTGAGCCAGGTGAGGACGACGCCGCGCGTGAGCACCTCCCCGCCGAAGGGGAGGCTGAGCCTCTCCTTCGGCGGGGTCGCTACGGCTGTGTCGGCCGGTGGCGTCATTCAGATGCTCGTCAGTCCCTCTACTCGAGCGGGGCGCCCTGGTTCCGGAGGATGTCCGTGACCTTGCCCGTCTCGTCGTTGAAGAACTCCTCGTCAGCCGAGGCCCAACCGCCGAAGTCGGCGATCGTGAACAGGCCGGGAACCTCCGGGAACACATCCGTGTTCTCTGCGAGCACGGATTCGGTCACCGGGCGGTAGCCGTAGTCGGCGAAGACCTGCTGACCCTCATCCGTGAGGATGAAATCGAGGAACGCCTGGGCGCTCTCGGGGTTGGAGGCCTCGGTCGTCACGGCACCGGGGTTCTCGATCTTGATCGTGGACGGCGGAATCACGTACTCGAGCTCGATTCCTTCGTCCTGGGCCTGGATGGCCTCGTTCTCGTAGCCGATCAGCACATCGCCCTTGCCGGTGGCGAACGTCTGAAGCGAATCGCGGGCGGAGTCGTCGAGGACGGACGTCTTCTCTAGGACCGTCGCGACGGCATCGAGAGCCTCCTGCTCGGACTTGCCGGCCTCGATCTGCGAGCCGTAGATGGCCATGATGTTCCACTTCGCACCGCCCGACGTCGCCGGGTTCGGCGTGATGATCTCGACGTCTTCGGTGAGCAGGTCGTCGAAACTCTCGATGCCTTCGGGATTGCCCTCGCGCACGGAGAGAGTCACGACCGAGCTGCTGACGATGCCCTTGGTCGGACCGGCGTTCCAGTCCTCTGCGACCAGGCCGGCCTCGACGAGGCTCAGCATGTCGGGCTCGAGCGAGAAGTCGACGAGGTCAGCGGGCTGACCCGCTTCGACCGCGCGACGCTGGTCTCCCGAGGCGCCGAACGAGGTCGAGAAGTCGACGTCGCCGCCCGCGTCGGTGTCCTGGAAGGCGGGGATGAGCCCCTCCTCGAAAGCCTGCTGCGGGGTGGAGTACGCGACGAGGGCGACCTCGCCGCCGCCGCCGGAACCACCGGTGCCGGTGTCGTCGTCATCTCCACCACATGCTGCAATCCCGAGGGTTGCCGCAAGGGCGACCCCCGCGATCCCGAGCCGGGTGGTGATGCGCGCCCAGCGGTTGTTCTCCTTCTGAGTCATCTTGTTCTTTTAGCCTTTTCTGAGTGGGTTAGTACACAAAGCGAGCGCCGCAAGGTAGCAGCTATCCCCACGTAGCGACTTGGAAAGGTTGGAAACCCGTCGGGATGGAGGTATTTCCCACTGGATAAGGGGAAATAGGCCCCTCCGGGAATCTCGCCGGCTAGCGCCCTACGGCCCGCTCGAGCTGCTTCTTGTTCATCTTCGAGCGGCCCTCGATGTTCTTGTCTTTCGCCTCCTCATAGAGCTGCTCGCGCGTGCGGCCGCGGGGGGCCTTTCGGTTCGACCGCAGCCCGCCGCGGCGACCGGATGAGATGTCGTCCGTCGAGGTGCGCGAGCCCTGCCGCGACTCGCCGGCGCGGGCACGCTCCTTGTTGACGATCCTTGCCGCGATCTCCTCCGCGGCGTCCTCGGAGTGGCCTTTCTGCTTCAGGCCCTGCTTGATGTGCTCGTACTGGCGCGCACGCTTCGTGCCCTTCTTCGTTCCACGCGGTGGCATTTCCGCCTCCTTTACACAGTTGCGAGTGCGGTGTTCGTGTACCCCGCGATGCCGATGTGAACCCGGCCGGGATTCGGCTCAGAAGAGGCTGATCTGGCGCGGCGCGGCTTCGCGTTCGCGGCGCTCTCGCACCTCCTCGCGCTGCCGAGCCAGGCGCTCACGCAGGCTGAAGCGCGGGTCGCTCGATCGGCTCGACGAGCGGACGAGCTTGCCGATCCGCTTTCGCTCCGTGGGC
>CAVUAT010000005.1:0-14909 GCA_963739545.1 uncultured Solirubrobacterales bacterium
GTCGAGATCACTCCCGAGGCCGTGCGCCTGCGCAAGGTGCAGCTCGATTCGATCGACCGAGTGAAGGCGGCGCGGAAGGTGAAGCAGGCCGAGCGCGCGGCTGCGGAGGCTTAAGGGTGGTGGCTCGTCGCCCGAGCGTCCGGCGTCCCTGGCCGCTTTACGCGCCCGCTGAGTCGGGCGCTGCTTCGAGCTTCGCCACGAGCTCGTCGAGCTGGAGCTCGGCCAGCTCCCCTGAGACGGCGTCGAGCTCGGACTTGCAGTACTCGACCAGGCCCTTTCCCTCCCGGCAGAGGTCGAGTGTCTCGCGCAGTTCGGCTTGGCCGGAGTCGAGGCGCTGGATGATCTGCTCGAGGCGCTCGACGGCGGCCTCGTAGCTGGCCGGCGCCTCGGCGGGCGCTGATCCGGGCTCGGGCAGCGGGTCAGACATCGTCGCTCTCATCTTCGCTCACGATCGCGCCGACATGATCGTCGGCGAAGCGGACGCGCAGCTTGCCGGCGCGGCGGGCGTCAGCGGCGCGGGTGAGGACCTCGCCACCGTCGCCGTCGTCGTCAGCCTGGACGATCGCATAGCCGCGTTCGAGCACCCGGTCGGGCGCATGGGCGTCAAGCGTGGCCGCGAGGCGCTTCAGCGTCGCCGCGCGCCCGGCGCGGTCGCGCGCGTGGCCCTCGAGGGTCCACGAGGCGAGGCGGAGCTGCTCGGTCGCGCGCCCCGCTTCGAGCCGCGCGGCGGCGCTCTTGCGGGTCAGGACCATCCCGAAGGTGCGGGTGGGGCCTTGGCGCTCCGTCAGTGCCCGGCGCCCGGCCGCGCGAATCTCGCGCATGAGCTGGTGCAGCCGAGAGCGTTGTGCGCGCATGTGCTGGGCGAGCGATCGGCTCGCGGCGGCGAGGGGCCTCGTGCGCGCCGACGCTGCGCGGGCGCCGCAGGCCTGTAGCCGCGATCCGAAAGCGGAGAGCTCGCGCCGCGCGCGCGACACGTCGACCGCGACGACGGCCTCGACCGCGTGGGTCGGCGTCGAGCAGCTCACGGCGGCGACGTCGTCGATCAGGGTTCGGTCGGACTCGTGCCCGACCGCCGCGACGACGGGGACCCGCAGCAGCGCCACCGTCCGGCAGAGCGTCTCGTCGCAGAATGCCCAGAGGTCGGTCAGGCTCCCGCCGCCCCGGGCGACCACGATCGCCTCAACGTCGGGGATGGCCGCCAGGTCCTGGAGAGCACGCGCGATCTGCGGCGCCGCGTGGCGGTCCTGCACCGGAGGATGGGCCAGCACGAGCGTGCCGGCCCAGCCGCGGCGGGCGAGGCCCGCGCGGACGTCGGCGAGGGCAGCTGAGTCACGCCCGGTGATCACGCCGATCGTCCTCGGGAGCCGCGGCATCGCGAGGGCGCGCTGCGGCTCGAACAGGCCCTCCTTGCCGAGCCGCTGGCGAAGCTGAGCGAGCTGGGCCAGCAGGTCGCCCTCGCCGGCCAGGCGCATGCGGGTCGCGCGAAAGCTGAACGAGGGGGAAGCGGTGGCACTGCCGGGGTAGTACTCGGGGCCGCCCCCGATCACTACCTCGGAGCCGTCGCGCAGCGCGCCCTCGGGGATCTCCTGCGCGTCGAAGTCGTTGCGCCACATCGAGCAGCGCACGGCGCCCTCGGCGTCGCGGAGCTCGAAGTAGACCGCCTTGGCCCTGATGTTCAGGCCTGTCACCTCGCCGATCAGGGCGAGCCGCGGCCGGCCGCGGAACCACGACTGCAGTCCGGCTGCATAACGGCCGACGGCATGCGGCCCCGAGAGCCCGAAGCTGTCGGGCTCGACGGCCTCCGCCGCCTCCTCGACCGCCTCGATGGCCAGCTGGCGCGCCTCTTCGTAGCGTTCGGTCACGAAGCCGATGCTACGCGTGCTGAAGGTCGATTCGGCCGCGACCCCGATGGGCCGCGGCCGTAGGTACTTCTTGCGTTTCGACTTTGGTCGCGGCCACGGGTGCGGGCCACCGTCATTGGCGGCTGCTTCGCAGCCGCCAAAGGGGAGCCCGCTGGTGGCCGCTAGTTGAACTTCGCCGCGGGCGGGACGCCGAGCTTGCCGCGCGCCTTGCGAACGGCGGGCGTCGAGGTGCGGCATGCCTTGGCGATGTGGTTGTCGGGCCGGGTCGGATCGCGCTTGATCTCGAACTCGAGGCGCGCCCACGAGCTCAGCTTCTGACGATCGGCGGCAGGTGCGTTGTCCGGGAGGTGGGCGACGCCGGCCTCGGCCGCGCGCTCGCGCCTACAGGCGAGGCAGTAGAGCCCGCCGTCCTCCTCGACCCAGCTCGCGGGACGCTCGGGCGCCTCGGCGTCCGGCATCCAGCGGATGGTCATGTCGCAGCGACTGCAGGTCCATGCCTCTGTGGTCGTGGTGTCGGTCAACTGGTCTTCACCTTCCTGCGGCGCCCGCCGCGTGAGTCATTGTGGTTTCGCCGCGGGCGCTGCCCGCCGGCCTGTCTCTCGCCCTCTCTCCCCTGCCCCCTGCTTCCCTGCCCCCTGCTTCGGTTCGAACCCCCGCCGTTGCCGCCATTCGGGCCGCGGCCGTTGCCGCCGCCCGAGATCGGCATCCCGAACTCCACGTGGAGCCCGAGGTCGGACGCGATCCGGCCCATCTCGTGGCGCTGGTCGGGGAGCACGAAGCTCGCTGCCACCCCGGTCGCGCCGGCACGGCCGGTGCGCCCTGTGCGATGCACGTATGCCTCGCGGTCCTCGGGCGCGTCGAAGTTGATCACGTGCGTGATGTCCGCCACGTCGATGCCGCGCGCGGCGACATCGGTCGCGACCAGCGTCTGGCAATCGCCGCTCTCGAAGCTCGCGAGGGCGCGGCGCCGCTGGTTCTGCGACTTGTTGCCGTGCATCGCGAGCGCGCTGAGCCTCTCGCGCGAGAGCTTCTTGACCAGCCGGTCGGCGCCGCGCTTGGTCCGGACGAAGACCAGCGTGCGGCCTCGCTCGGTGTCGCGCAGCTCGCCGACCAATGCGGCGAGCTTGCCCTCGTGGCTGAGGTGGACGAAGCGGTGCTCGATGTCGGCGGGGCCGTGGTCATCCGGCCTGTGCGAATGACGACGGGCGTTCCTCGTGTAAGCAGCGGCGAGCTTGCCGACGGCGCCCTCGAGGGTCGCCGAGAAGAACAGCGTCTGGCGGTCCTTGGGGATCTGGGAGACGATGCGGTCGACCGCGGGCTTGAAGCCCATGTCGAGCATCCTGTCGGCCTCGTCGAGGACCAGTGTGTGGACGTGCTCGAGGGTCAGCATCTTGCGCTGGATCAGGTCCTCGAGGCGTCCCGGGGTGGCGACGACGATTTGGGCCTGTGCGGCCTTGCGGGCCTGGGCGGGAATGCCTACGCCGCCGTACACGGGGGCGATCTTCAAAGCCCGGGAATGGGCGACCGAGCGGGTCTCGTCGACGATCTGCTCGGCGAGCTCGCGCGTGGGCGCGAGGATCAATGCGGCCGGGCGCCTGGCCTCAGCCTGGACACGGTCTACGATCGGTACGCCGAAGGCGAGCGTCTTGCCCGATCCGGTCGGCGACTGCACGAGCACGTCGAGCCCGTCGAGTACATCCTCGATGCAAAGTCTCTGCACCTCGAACGGCTCTGTGATGCCTCGCTTGGCGAGCGCGTCCACAACGGGACGTGACACGCCGAGGTCGGCGAATGACTTCGATGACACTTATTCAGCTCCTTATGAGTGATTCGGGGAGACTCCATATCGGCCCCCGAACATCATGTGAAGCGCAGGGAGAAACGGAACCTCTCGGGCGCATTTCCGCTTGGCGGCGGCTACCCGACCTGAGAAACGGTAGCAGGGAGCTCGCGCGCCAATCTCGCTATGCGTGCGCCGATCTGGTCCCAGGAGTAGTTCTCGACCGCCTCGCCGCGGGCAGCTCGACCCATGATCTCGCGCTCCGTGCGGTCGTTCACAGCCTCGACGATCGCCTCCGTGAGCCCCTCGAGGTCGTCGGGGCCGACCAGCCATCCTGTCTCAGCGTGGTCGACGATCGTCGCCGGGCCGCCGCGCTCGACCGCAATCGCGGGCACGCCGCAGGCCATGGCCTCGACGACCACCTGGCCGAACTGCTCGAGCACCGAGGGGTGTACGAGCAGGTCCGACGCATTCAGGAAGTCCGGGAGCTCGCGGTGGGGATGCCAGCCGGCGAGGAAGACGTCGCGGGCGCCGAGGCGCTCGATCGCCTCGAGCGGGTGCTCCCCCTCCCACTCGCCCGGGTAGCCACCGAGCAGCACCAGCCCAGCGGGCTCGGTGAGCCGCGGCCGGGCGGCCACGAAGGCCTCGATCAGCAGCGGGATGCGCTTCACCTCGGTGAAGCGACCGACCGAAAGCAGGGTCGTGCCCTCGAGAGCGGCCAGCTCGGACGGCTCGTAGCTGATCGTGCCGGGCGCGGCGCCCGGGGCCCACCCGCGGGGATCGTTGACGAGGTGGTGGCGCCAGTGCGCGGCGCGGTCAACCTTCCGCGGCCCGAAGTCTCGCCCGAACCCGTTCGGCACCAGCGCGAAGCAGTCGGGGTGCAGGTCGAGCAGCGCGCTGGCTCGCTTCAGGCCCTTGGGGCTGTTGACGATGAGCTGCGAGCAGCCGGCGGCCCAGTCGCAGATGCGCTCGGCCCAGCGGCCGGCGTGCGTCCAGCCTGCGGGAGCGCCCTCGGCGATGCGCTCGAGCATCAGCAGCTCCGAGCCGTGGATGTGGCCGAGGACCGGGACGCCGGGGGCGACGCGCCGGGCGGCCTCGTTGAGCGGGGTCAGGTGGTGCAGATAGAGCACGTCGGCCTCGGCGCCTCCTGCGGTGGCGAGCTCGCGCGACCAGGCGTCGACCTGGCGCTCGAAGGCGGCGTCGTCGAGCGAGGCGAAGACCGGGTCCTCGGCGTTGCGGCGATCCTCGTAGGAAGCGTGCATCGGCGCCGTTCCCGGACCGCCCTCGAAGCTGAGGGGGTCGTCGCTTGCGATCGCCTCGGTGAAGTCCACCGGGCGGAGGTCGGCGGCCGAGAAGAACTCCTCGGCCGAGCCGAGGCCCGCGTTGTCCGAGCGCGAGCCGGCCAGCAGCGCCACGTCGAATCCCTCCCGATCGAGCTCTCCCGAGATCGCCTCACACGCGTGCGCCGAACCACCGCGGGGATAGAAGTAGAACCCCATCAGCAGCTTGTTCGCATTCGAGCGCATTCACAAGCGAGGGTAGCCGCACACCCGCAAACTCAAACTTCTGCGGCTGCGCTCAGCGCGCGACGAAGCGCAGCGCGGTGGGAACCAGGCGGCCCCCGGGGATCTCGACGCCGTGCTGCTCGCGGGGGGTGTTGATGAGGCGCCCGTCGACAACGAGCGAGGCCGACCCGCCACCGTCGAGGTTGATCGCATCGACCGCCCCGAGGTCGGTCATCGCGTACGCGAGCTCGGCCAGATTCAACCCAGCCTCCGTGTCGGCGCGGCCCTCGCAGACCGCGGCGATCAGGTGCGTGGGGCTGGCGCCGAGCGCTGCCCGCGGGTAGCGGCCCTCGGTGATGTCGGAGTCGAACTGGCGCTCGCCCGCCGAGAAGCCCTCGGGGTCTGACCCGGGCTCGACCAGCGAGACCCCGTCGCGAACCAGCATCGGGCCCGCCTGGAGCAGGTCGCCCCCCGGCTCAGCGGGGAGCTCGAGCCGCGAGCGCAGCGAGACGTCGCCGTCGAGCGAATGGACGCACGCACGTACTCTGCCCCACGGGGAGTCGAACGGACGCGAGTCGAGGGCTCGGCCGTCGATTCGAAGCTCGCCCAGCGGCAATCCCTCGCCGCGCACGTAGAAGCCGCCGATCAGGGCGTCCGGGGCCTCGTTCTCGCCACACCAGTCGGCGAGCTTTCGCTTCGGGTCCATCCGCACCACCCGGGCACCGAACAGGGAGCGGTCGAAGCACGCGACTTGGATCGTGGTCGCGGCGCCGTCTGCGAGCTTGACCCTCCGGGTCTGGAGGTCGGGACGAGGCGGGGCGGCGGTTTGCCTGTACGCGGTCATATGAGATAGGCCCTCTCCGCTTCGCGTCGAGGGCCTATATGCATCGGCCATTGATGCGTGACCGTGAGCATGTAACAACACCTCTCGGCCGAACTCGTTTCTATCCGGTTACTGGCGGTGCTTGACGCCCTCGCGGGCGAAGCCGGCCAGCACCGGCTCCGAGATGACGACATCGCCGAGCGCTTCGTCGATCGCCTCGAGCACGTCCGGCGAGAGCTCGATGCCCGACGCCGAGGCGTTGGCCACGACCTGCTCGGGGCGGGAGGCGCCGATGATGGCCGAGGCGACCTCTTCTCGGCGGAGCACCCAGGCGAGCGCCATCTGCACCATCGTCAGCCCCGCGGCCGTCGCGATCGGCTCCAGGCGCTGCACGGCTTCGAGCACGTCGTCGGCCATGTAGCGCTCGATGGCGAAGCTCATGTCGTCGCTGGCGGCTCGCGAGTCGGGCGGCGGCGCCTCGCCCGGCGCGTACTTGCCGGTCAGCACCCCCTGGCCGAGCGGCGACCACACGATCTGCGAGATGCCCGCCTCGCGGCAGAGGGCGAGCACCTCGGCCTCGGGGGCGCGCCAGATCATGTTGTACTGCGGCTGCGAGGACTGCATCTCGGCCATCCCGTCGGGCTCGAGCTCGACCGCGGCCGCGATCTGCTCCGGAGTCCACTCGCTGAAGCCGATGTAGCGGGCCTTCCCGGACTCGACGGCCTCGGTCAGCGCCTCCATCGTCTCCTCGATCGGGGTGTCGATGTCGAAGCGGTGGCACTGGTAGAGGTCGACGTAGTCGGTCTGCAGGCGCTCGAGCGATGCGTCGAGTTGCTTGGAGATCTGGTCGGCCGAGAGGCCCGAGTCCGTGTCCGACATGGGGAAGTACACCTTGGTCGCGAGGATGAACTCCTCCCGCTTGAAGTCCGAGAGGATCTCACCCCACGCGCGCTCGGACGCCCCCGACCCGTAAATGTTGGAGGTGTCGAAGAAGTTGATGCCGACGTCGAACGCCTTGCGCGTGCACGCGTCGGTGTGCTCGCGCTCCACCCCGCCGGAATAGGTGAGCCAGGAACCCAGCGAGATCTCCGAGACCTCGAGGTCCGATTCACCGAGCTTGCGGTACTCCATGCGGCGAGCCTACCTGGCGTCGCCGTCGCTCGGCCGAGGCGGCCGAGCGGTCAGTCCCATGCGGGCTCGCGCCTTGCGCACTGCGATGACCGAGGTGTGGCAGGACTTCGCGATCCGGTTGTCCGGCCGCGACGGGTCCCGGCCGATCTCGAACTCGATGCGCGCGTGCGAACGCTGGCGTTGGCGCTGCTCGGCGGGGGCGTCCTCGTCGAGGTCGACGATGCCCGCCTCGCCGGCGAGGTCTCGCCGGCAGCCGAGGCAGTAGATGCCGTCGCCGTCAGAGACCCAGCTCGCGGGCAGCTCAGGCGTGGCCGCGCCCGCGGCCCACGAGACGGTGACGGTGCAGCGCGCGCAGGTCCAGGAAGTCGCTTCGAGCTGCTCAGGCATCGGCGCGCGCCAGCTGCTCTGCCTCGGCCGTTTGGTCGGCTCGAGCGCGATCGAGGCTCGACGCTGCCCGCTCGGCCTCGCGCTTGAGCTCGCGCAGGCGCTGGGGGCTGGTGGGCTTCGAGCCGTAACTCTTGGCCTTGTAGAGGTCGTGCCGCTGGCGGGCGTGATCCGCTGCCGCCTTCAGCTCAGCGAGGTGCTCTTCGCTCATTCGTGGCTCCGCATCTGTCCCTCTGAGCCGGTCCGCGCGAGGGAAGAGGGGCTAAGAGCCTCCGGGCGAATGCTTCGCACCCAGGGTACTGGGGCTCGACGGACCGCGCGGAGGATCTGGATCGCTCAGGCGAGATTGGCGCGGCGCGGGTAGACGACCTCGGGATCGGTGAGGACGTTGACCAACGCAGGCTTGCCCGATGCGAACGCGCGCTCGAGCGCGGGGCGCAGCTCGGAGGGCTGGCGAACGAGCTCGCCGTGGCCGCCGAGCCCCGAGACGACCTCGTCGTAGCGGGTCTCGGGGGTGAGCTCGGCGGCGATCGAGTAGCCGTAGAGGAACTTCATCGGGTGATGCTCGAGGGCCCAGATTCCGTTGTTGCCGACGACGCCGACGACGGGGAGCCCGTGGCGGGCCATCGTGTCGAACTCCATGCCGGAGAAGCCGAAGGCGCCGTCGCCGAGCAGCAGGCAGACCTGCCGCTCGGGGTGGGCGAGTTTCGCCGCGATGGCCTGGCCGGGGCCCGCACCGAGACAGCCGTAGGGGCCGGGGTCCATCCACGTGCCGGGCTCCCACGTCTGGAAGACGCGGCCGGCGAAGCTGACGAAGTCGCCGCCGTCGCCGATCACGATCGCGTCGCGGTCGAGGAACTCGTCGAGCTCGCGGTAGAGGCGCATCGGGTGAAGCGGGGACCGCTCGTCGTTGCGGGCCTCTTCCTCCTCGCCGCGCTTCTCGGTCTCGGTCGCGCGCAGCTCGTCGACCCACTTCGCCGTGCGAGAGGGGTCACCGGACGCGGCCTCGCGGATCGCGGTCAGGCTCGCGCCGATGTCGCCGACCAGGCCCAGGTCGGGCTGGCGGTTCTTTTGGAGGCGGTTCGGAGCGAAGTCGAGCATGATCAGCTTCGCGTCCTCGGAGATCGCCTCGCCGAAGCCCAGGCGGAAATCGAGCGGCACCCCGATCACGAGGGCGACGTCGCAGCCCTTGAGCCCGGCGCCGCGGGCGCGCGAGAAGTAGAGCTCGTGGTCGGGGGGCACGCAGCCGCGGCCCATGCCGTTCAAGAAAACGGGGATCCCGAGCGCCTCCGCGAGCGCCACCAGCTCGGTCTCGGCCCGCGACCAGTAGAGGTTGGTGCCGGCCATGATCGCCGGCCGTTCGGCTCCGGCGAGCAACTCGGCGGCCTGTTCGACCCCCTGCGCCGGCGCGGCGCTGACCGCCGCCGGGTCGGGCACCTCGGCCTCGGCCTCCATGAACACGACGTCGAGCGGGTAGTCGACGAACGTCGGGCCGAGGGCGGGGGTCATCGCCAGGTCGATCGCCTCGGCGGTCAGGCGCGGGATCTCGGCGGTCGACTTCGCGGTGGTCGCCGACTTGACGAGCGGCGAGACGAAGGGAAGGTGGTCGATCTCCTGGAGTGAGCCCATACCCCAGCGCATCTCGGGCGCGCGGCCGCCGAGGGTGACGAGCGGCACTCCGTCGGCCTGCGCGGTCGCGATGGCGCTGATGCCGTTGGTGACCCCGGCCCCCGCGGTCAGCGCGCAGACGCCCGGCTCCCGGGTGGCCTTGGCCCACCCGATGGCGGCGAACGCCGCCGCCTGTTCGTGGCGGAAGTCGACGACGTCGATGCCCTCGGCTACGCAGCCGTCGTACATCGAGAACAGGTGCCCGCCCGAGAGCGTGAACAGCTTCGAGACGCCGCGCGCCTTGAGCGCCCTCGCGACCAGCCGGCCGCCGTGAACGGCGCCGCCATCGTCGGCCTGGGCCGGCTCCTGCTTCTCCTCGGTCGCCACGCCCGCGAGCCTATCGCCCGGAGCTCATCCGGCCTCGTTCAGCTCGGCCCGCGCGGCGGCGGCCTCGTCTTCAGCCAGCTCGACTTTCTTCCTTCTGCCTTCCGTTTCCCGCTCGGCGCGCTCGAGAGCGGCTTGCGCGCGAGCCAGCGAACGCTCCGCCGCCTCGAACCGGCGCTCCGCTCGTCTGCGGCGCTTCGCCTCCTCCCGGTGGTGCTCGCGCTCCGCGGCCTCGCGCTTCGCCGCCGCGCCGTCGCGTGGCTTGCTGGGGCGCGCGGGAGCGGGCGCCGATCCGACCAGGCCGAGCGAGCTCGCCCGTCGCTCGCGCTCGAGGCGGCCGCGGCGAACTGTCTCGGCGAGATCGGGATCGCTCGCGACCGCCTGCAGGGTCTCGCCGACGCGGTCGAGCACCTGCGCGCTCACGCCGTGTTCGGCTCCGATCGCCCGCGCCCTGCGTAGCAGCCCCTCGACCAGTTGCTGCTCGTTCGCGGCCGCCTCGCGCAGGGCATCGCGGTCGGCCGAGCCGGCGAGCATCTTCTCCTGGAGCTCGCGCAGCTCGGCTCCCGCTTGCAGAAGCCGCTTGACCTCGCCGGGCCTGCGGCGCGCGAGCTGGTTCACGAGCCACGCCGGCCGCGACGGCTTGCGCAGCGCCTTGACGGCGTCCGCGGCCTTCGCGTCGCCCTCGGCGCGGAGCGACTTTGCCAGCTCATTTCGCTTCGGGGTGAACTCCTCCAGCGGAGCCGCGTAGAGGCTGTCGAGCTCGTCGTCGGGCGGCATCGCTCGGCGCGCGATCGCTCGGCCTCCCGAACCCTCAGCGCCCGGGAAGGGTGCTGTGCCCGGCGCCGCCGCCGGGGCGGCCGAGGCTTCCCGGCGCCGCCTTGCCGAGGCCGTCACCCGCGCCCGCCGGGCGGCCCAGGCTGCCGGCCGCGGGGGCGATCATCGACCCCCCGAGACCCGGGTCGCTGATGTCGGCCCCGGGCTCGCCGGGGACCGCGACCTGCGGGATCAGCGGCGCGAACAGATCGATCGGCTGCTCGTAGCCCTTGATTTCGATGCGGCCGCGGGGGGCGACCTCGATGGTCTCGGAGAGCTGGCGGCGGGTCGCGTCGGTGATGAGCACGGGGTCGCCGGTTTCACGGGTTTTCGCCTCGACCCGCGATGCGAGGTTGACAGCGTCGCCGATGACGCTGAAGGAAAGCCTGCCTGCGCCCCCGATCGACCCGGCGACGACGCTTCCCGAGTTGACTCCGATCCCGATCTCGAAGCCGCCCGGCTTTCGGCTGTTGACCGTTCGTGCGATCTCGACCGAGCACTGCACCGCGCGGTCGGCGTGGTTGTCGACGCGTTCGGGCGCGTTCCACACGGCGAGCAGACCGTCGCCGACGAACTGGTCGACGTGGCCGCGGTGGCGGCCGATGATCGGGACGATCACCTCGAAGAGCTCATTCAGCCGCGAGACGACCCCGGAAGCCGAGACGCCGGCCGACTGCTCGGTGAACTCACGCACGTCGCAGAAGACGAGCGAGACCTCGACCTCGCGGCCGTCGGGGTCGTACTCCTCGCTGATGATGTGGCGGGCGACCTCCTCATCGAGGTAGGTGCCGAAGGCCTCACGCAGGCGCTCGCGCTCGGCGAGGCCGTCGACCATCTGGTTGAACGCGGACGAGAGCTCGCCGAACTCGTCGGCCGTCGTGACCGGGACGTGTTCGTCGTAGCGCCCCTGCCGGATCCGCTCGGTGGCCGCCTCGAGGTCCTCGACCGGCCGCAGGATCGAGCGGCTGAGGAGCACCGTGAGCTCGAAGCTGACCAGGAAGGCCACCGTGAGCGCCACCAGCACGTCCCGGCTCAGAGCCTGAACGCCGCCGCCGTCCGAGGTCAGCGCCGCGACGGTGACGCCGGTGATGACGTTGATCAGCGGAAGCGAAGCGAGCAGCTTCACGCGAAGCGGGATCGAGGGCCGGGTGATCTTGACCGGCGTCTCGAGCGCGGCGTTGATGTCGAAGAGGATCGGGCGCATCGCGAGCTCGAGCGCCAGGTAGTGGAGGATCGCCGAGTACCCGAGCGCGATCAGTCCTCCGGCGAGCAGCGGGAAGATCGCGAACCACGAGAGGTCGTAGAGGAACACCGATGCGATGGAGACGGGGAAGGCGACGCCGAAGACGGGGAAGCCTGCGTCGCGGCGAATCAGCTCGATCGGCAGCCCGACGGCCGTCCGCCAGGCGGCTTCGGTCTGCGCCGGGCCGCGCGCGCCGGCTATCCAATCGGTCAGCGGGCCGAGCCGCCCGAAGATCCGTCTCAGCACGATCGCGATCGCGACCGCGGTCAGCGCGCAGGTCAGTCCCACCACCGCGAGCACGTCGGATCGCTCGGCGTCGTAGTAGAAGCCGATCAGCAGCACCGCCCCGATGCCGACCAAGAAGGCGGTCTGAAGCTCGAGCGCGATGAACGCAGCCGGGTACCGGGCCCCGATCTTGCGGTAGAGCCAGGTGAGTGGATGGCCGAAGATCACATTCCCCATAGCCAACCATTGTCACGCAGCGGCCGGTCGGGGCGTGTGACGCGGGATCACACACGGCGATCCTCCTGGCCGGAAGATCCGGGTCGAGCTCATCGGCCGCTCGCGCTAGAGCGCGCGGACGGCCTCGGCGACCGGCGTGTCGCCGTCGAACACCTCGAACGTCTTCCCGAAGGTGTTCTCGGCCGCCAGCACCTCGGCGAGCACCGCCGCGACGTTGTCGCGGGCGACGTCCGCGCGGTGGCCCATCTCGGTTCTCACATCGACCTTGCCCGAGCCCGGCTCGTCGGTCAGCATCCCGGGGCGGACGATCGTGTAGTCGAGCCCGCTCGCGGCGACCGCCTCGTCGGCTGCCTGCTTGGCCTCGAGGTAGATGCGGAAGTCGCCCTCGGCGGCACTCGGGTCGTGGGCCCCGATCGAGCTCACGATCACGTAACGCGAGACCCCGTTCGCCTTGGCGGCCTCGACCAGCTTCTCGGCCCCACCCTGGTCGACGGTGCGCTTGCGGTCGGGGCCGCTGCCGGGCCCGGCTCCCGCGGCGAAGACGACGGCGTCGGCCCCCTCGACCGTACCGGTCAGATCCTCGGACTCGATGTCGCAGACGACGGCCTCGGCGCCCAGTTCCTCCAGGTCGGCGGCCTGCTCGGGCTTGCGGATCACGCCGCGGGCTCGGTCGCCCCGGTCGGCGAGCAGGCGCAGCAGCCGCATCGCGATCTGCCCGTGGCCTCCGACTACTACGACGTCCATGTGACGATCGTAGATGACGTTCGCCCGGCCGGAGCGTTCAGCGGGCGAGCGAGGCGAGCACGCGGTCCAGCTCGGCGATCGAGGCGCGAAGAGCAGCCTCCTGGTCTGGCTCCCGCGCGACCACCATCGCCGACTCGCACACCGCCCCGAAGATCAGGTGCGCGAGCTGGCCCGGGTTCGACGTCTCGACCCTGCCCGCCTCCAGGGCCCGGTCTATCCCCAGCTCCATCAGGCGCATCGACCCCGACTCGAGCCGGCGGATCGTCTCCCAGCCGAGAGCGACCGGGGCGTCGAGCAGGAAGATGCGCTGGGCGCCCGGCTCCTGGCAAGCCTCGACAAACGCGCCGCAGCCGGCCATGAAGGCGTCCCACGGGTCGGGGACCTCGGAGTAGGCCGCCGCGACCACCTCATTGAGCCGGCGCTGCTCGGCCTCGAAGACGGCCGCGAACAGCTCGCGCTTGCCGGCGAAGTGGTGGTAGAGCGCCCCCTTCGTCAGCCCCGCGCGTTCGACGACGGCGTCCAGCGAGGTCGCGGCGTAACCGTCAGCGGCGAACAGCTCGCGCGCGGCTGCCACGAGGGCGGCGGTCGTCGCCTCGGTGCGCTCCCGCTGGGTCGGGCTCAACGCGCCTTCCTCATGCCGGTCTCCTCACGCGGGCTCCAAGGCAATCAGCGGCATCGGACGATCGGTGAAGGACGGATAGTCCCGCGCCTGCGGGTACATCTCGCAGAATTCCTCGTAGGCGTGCTCGCGCTCCGCCCCTCGAGGACGCGCGGGTGCACGCGCGAGCGCTCCCCCGCGATCGCGATCTGGCCCTCCCCGCTCTCACGAAGGTTGAGCCACCAGGCCGGCACACGATGGGCGCCCGCGTTGGCCGCGTACACGACGAAGTCGTCGCCGCGGCGCAGGTACAGGATCGGCGTGGCGCGCGGCTCGCCGCTGCGGCGCCCGATGGTCTCCAGCACCAGCACCGGCGCGCCGAACCAGCGCGGGATGAACCGCCCTCCCGTCATGCGGTAGAGGCGCGCGTGCAGTCGCGAGAAAGCCTTCGAGGCCCTGGGCTGACCGGTCGCCGCCGCGTTCGAGCGGCGGGCGAGAGCTCGCGCCCGCCGCTCCCTCTTGCTCCCGCCGCCGGTCACAGGACCCGGTAGACCCGGTAGTCGATGTGATCCTGCGAGAGCTCGTTGAGCCCGACGAGCACCAGCTCGCTGACCCAGGCGTAGCGCTCGTCGCTGGTCTCGAGCCGCGGCGTGGTGCGCACGTAGCTCTCGCCGAACGGAATGCGATCACCTGCGTCGAGGCGAGCGAGGCCGTCGGGCGGGATCTGGATCACGCCGCCGGCCGTGTAGTGGATCAGCACGCCGTCGTCGGTCCGAAGGGTGGCGCGCACGTCGACGCGCCCGATCAGGTCGGTGCCGACCAGGAGCGCGTCCCCTCCGCCGGGCAGCACCTCACCGCGAAGGCGCTCGCCCTCGAAGCGCCCGCCCTTCGCGATGAAGTTCATCCGCAGGCCGACGGCGGTCGGGATCGTCTGCACGGGCTCGAGGTCCACGCCCATGTCGAACAGGTGCTCGACCGGCAACTCGCCGGTCACGGGGACGTCGTCGAGCAGGGTGGCTTCGGTGATCGTCGTCATGCCGCCGCGACCTCCTCCGCGACATCGAGCTCCGGGAGGGCCGCCTGCAGCCCGACCATGTCGATGAACGTGTCTTTGCGCGCGACCAGGCCGTCCGCGTTCACGGTGACCACGTCGTTGCAGTCGAAGCCGCGGCGCTCCGTCGCCCCCTCGGGCAGGAAGGTGAGCCTCCAGTCGAGCACCCAGAAGCCATCGCCGTACAGCACGCGATGGGTATCGAACCCGAACTCGGGGAAGCGGGCGAAGTAGCCCGCGAAGGTTTCGCGAATCGCCTCGCGCCCCACCGCCGGCTCTGTCCCGATGTGGGTCTGGAACCGCGAGTCCTCGGCATGCATGGCGGCGATCCCGTCGGGGTCGTGCGCCTCCCAGAGTGCGAAGTAGCGCTCCGAGATCCGCTTCAGGTCGTGCTCACTCATCCTCGTCTCCTTTGTTCCATACTGACAGTACGGAATACCATACCGAAGGTACGGAAGAAATGTCGGCAACATCTCGGCCATGGCCACCGCGGACCTCACGGTGATCGGCCTCGGCCGCTC
>CAVUAT010000006.1:0-12891 GCA_963739545.1 uncultured Solirubrobacterales bacterium
TCAACCTCGCCGTCCAGCAGTTCCTCGGCCTCGAGGACAGCCCCGGAGCCCGCGCGTCCTCCTCCACCCCCGAGGATCCTGCACGCGTGGGAGACACGGACGTCGCGCCTGACCAGGCCCCCGTCAAGGAGCTGGAGCCCAAGAAGGACAAGGGGGACGGGGGTGGAGCCGAGGAGGACTCAAACATCGTGGCGACGACCTTCGGCAAGGAGCTCGCCAAGAAGCTGCGCGCCCGCAAGACGAAGCTGCCGATCTACTACCCGACCAAGCTCGAGTCCGGGAGCGACTACGCGCAGAAGCCGCGCCTTTACAAGATCAACGGCACCGGCGAGGGATCGCCTCCGAATGCTGAGCGCGCCGCGTACAAGTGGGTCTTCTCGCGCCCCACGCTTGGTGAGTACTACGGCTTCATGGCGACCCGCTGGACGGACCCGCCGATCCTCAAGAACCCCTCCGACGAGAAGGAGATCGGCGACCGGACCTACAAGCTCTACTACGACGGGGACCGCCTGCGGATGATCGCCTGGCAAACCGACGACGGCTCGTTCTGGGTCTCCAACACACTCGCCCAGTCGCTCTCGGACCGCGAGATGCTCGAGATCGCCAAGGGCATGACCGAACTGCCGATGCGCCGCAACGGCTGAACGCAGCCTGCACGCCGACTCGCCGCTCCTCCTGAGAAGCTACCCGCCGTGAGCGAACGCGAGCCCATCGGAGTGGTCGGTGCCGGCTGGGTCGGCCTGGTCACCGCTGCCTGCTTCGCAGAGCTGGGGCACCGGGTGGTGGTGCGCGACATACTCCCCGAGAAGATCGGGGCACTGGAGCGTGGACACTTGCCGTTCCATGAGCCCGAGCTCTCCGACCTGATCCGCAAGAACGCCGATCGCCTGACTTTCACGATCGATATGAGTGACGTGCTCGACGCCGCGCGCCTGTTGTTCGTCTGCGTTCAGACGCCGCCGACGCATTCGGGGGACGCAGACCTTTCTGCGGTCATGCACGCTGCGGATGAGATCGGGTCGAGCTCAGACCGGGCGCTCGTCATGAAGAGCACGGTTCCGGTGGGCACGGGCCAGACGATCAAGCGGCGAGCGCCAGGACTCGGTTACGTCTCATGCCCAGAGTTCCTGAGGGAGGGCACCGCGGTTCACGACTTCATGAATCCCGACCGCATCGTCGTCGGAGTTGACACTGACGACGCCTGGGCGGCCGACGCCGTCGCTGCCGTCTACGAGCCGCTGAAAGCTCCGCTCGTTCAAACCGATGTGCCGAGCGCGGAGATGATCAAGCTCGCTTCCAACGCATTCCTTGCGACCAAAATCAGCTTCATCAACGAGATCGCAAACGTCAGCGAGGAGGTTGGGGCCGACGTCACCGAGGTCGCCCGGGGTATGGGCCTCGATGATCGGATCGGGCCGAAGTTCCTCCGTGCCGGCGCCGGCTATTCCGGGAGCTGTCTTCCGAAGGACGTCAGCGGCCTCAAGCAGCTCGCCGGGAACTCGGGCTATCACTTCCAGCTCCTGAACTCGGTGATCGAGGTCAACGAGCTGCAGAAGCGACGTTTGATCGGAAAACTCGGCAAGCACCTCGGCTCACTCGTCGGCAAGCGCATCACACTCCTGGGGCTTGCCTTCAAGCCGGACACGGACGACATGCGCGAGGCCGCGAGCCTGGTGCTCGCAGGCCGGCTCGAGAGCGAGGGCGCGGAGGTGGTCGCCTACGACCCTGTCGCCACCGAACGAGCCAGCGCCCTACTCCCCAACGTCGAAATGGCAGGGTCCGCATTGGAGGCGCTGGCGAACGCTGACGCCGCCGTGCTCGTCACCGAGTGGTCCGAGTTCGGGGAACTCGATTGGGGTGAAGTTGCGAAGTCGATGAAGAACCCGCTCGTCGTGGATGGACGCAACTTCCTCGACGGTGACGCCATTCACGACGCCGGGATCACATACGAAAGCGTCGGAAGGCCGCCTCGCTTGCGCGGCGAAGGATCGAGCTGATGCAGGCGCTGATCCTCGCCGGGGGCCAGGGGACCCGGCTGCGGCCGCTGACCGAGTCGGTGCCGAAGCCGGTGCTGCCGCTGGCGGGCCGTCCTCACATCGCCTACGTGATCGACTGGCTCCAGGGCCACGGCGTCGACGACGTCGTCGTCTCCTGCGGCCATCTCGCCGAAGCCGTCCGCGCCGCCCTCGACGGGATCGACGGTGGCCCGAGCGTCAGCTTCGCCGAGGAGCCCGAGGCGCGGGGGACGGCAGGGGCGATCCGCTTCGCGGACGACCAGCTGGGCGACCGCTTCCTCGTTCTGAACGGCGACGTGCTCTGCGACCTCGACCTTTCGGCGATGGTCGCTCAGCACGAGAGCACCGGCGCGGTGGCGACGATCGCCCTCTATCCCGTCGACGACCCGAGTGCCTACGGCCTCGTGCGGCGCACCGAGGACGGCGAGATCACGGACTTCCTCGAGAAGCCCGACCCCGCCGAGATCGACACCGACGAGATCAACGCCGGTGCGTACTTCCTCGAGCGGTCCGTGCTCGACCTGATTCCTCCGGACGAGGCCGTCTCGATCGAGCGCGAGGTCTTCCCGCGCCTCGTCGGAGAGGGCCTGTACGGTCGCCGCCTCGATGGCTACTGGATGGACATCGGCACCCCCGATCGCTTCCTGCAGGCGAGCTGGGACATCCTGGAGGGGCGGGTCGACACCGTGACGGGCCGCCTCGTCGGCGACGACGGGACGCTGGTCACCGACCCCGCCGGCGTCCACGAGGGCGCGAGCGTGACCGGCCCTGCGCTGATCGAGGCCGGCGTCACCGTGGGGGAGGGTGCGAGCGTCGGCCCCCGGGCCGTCATCGGCCCGTCCTGCTCGATCGCCGAGGACGCCGATATCTCTGGCTCGGTGCTGCTCTCGGGATGCACCGTCGGCGCGGGAGCCCGCCTGGACCAGGCGATCGTCTCGGCCGAGGCCGTGATCGCCCCGGGCGCGGCCCCCGAGCCGGGCTCCGTGATCGCCGAGGGCGAGAGGGTCGGGGCGGCGACATGAGGCCTCACCGGGTCCTGATCAGATTCGGCCGGTCCCGTCGGGAGGTCTCTCGATGAGCGACCTCTACGCCGACATCCGCGCCCACGACGCCGATGGCCTGCTAGACACGGTCCTCGCGATGCCCGACCACCTTCGCGACGCACTTTGGCGCATCGAGAGCGCACGCCTGGCCCCGATGCCCGACTCCTCGGCGGCGATCGTCTGCGGGATGGGCGGGTCGGCGATCGGGGGTGACCTGGCCGCGGCGGCGCTGGGGAATTTGCTGACAAAGGAGCTGCTGACCGTCCGCGGCTACGAGCTGCCGTCGTGGGCGCCGGCCGGGGCCGCGGTCCTGTGCTCGAGCTACTCGGGCAACACCGAGGAGACGCTCGCCTGTTACGCGGCCGGCGAGGCCCTCGGCGCGGACCGTGTCGTCGCCACCACCGGCGGCGAGCTCGCCGACTCGGCGCGGCGCGACGGCGTCCCGGTCGTCGGGCTGCCCTCTGGGATGCCCCCGCGCGCCGCGGTCGGCTACATGTTCTGCGTCGCCGCGGAGCTCGCCTCGCTGGCCGGGGCGGCACCTGGCATCCGCACCGAGATCGACGCCGCCGCATCCCACCTGGAGTCCCGCGCCGATGCGATCGGCGCGCGCGCGAAGGAGCTCGCCGACCAGCTCGGCGACGCCGTCCCCGTCGTCTACGGCGCGGGGCTGACCACGCCCGTCGCATATCGCTGGAAGACCCAGGTCAACGAGAACGGCAAGCTGCCCGCTTTCAGCTCGCCGCTGCCCGAGGCGAGCCACAACGAGATCGCCGGCTGGGGCGGGGCCCAGGGCCGCTTCGCCTGCGTCCTTCTCACCGACGTCGACCAGCACCCGCGAGAGCGTCGCCGCTTCGAGGTCACCGCCGAGCTGATCGAGCCGCACGCGGCCGCCGTGGTCGGCGTCGAGGCCGAGGGCGAGACCCGCACCGCTCGTATCCTCGAGCTCGTGATGCTCGGCGACCTGCTCTCGCTCCACCTGGCGGCGCGGCACGGAGTCGACCCGACGCCGATCGAGGCCATCGACGGCCTCAAGCAGAGGCTTGGTGACCCGGGTTGAGCGACGAAGCTGAAATCCGCACACTGATCGAGCGCTGGGCGAAAGCCGTCCACGAAGGGGACCTGGACACCGTGCTCGCCGATCACTCCGACGACATCGTGATGTTCGACGTGCCCCCGCCCGAGGACGGCGTGCGCGGCATCGACGCCTACCGAGAGACCTGGCCGCCCTTCTTCGAATGGCAGGCGAAGGGGGCGTCGTTTGAGATCGTCACGCTCGACGTCACCGTCGGCGAGCACGTCGCCTTCGCGCACGCGCTGCTGCGCTGCGGAACGCAGGAGGAGCTGGCCGAGGACCCCGAGAACCGCCTGCGCCTGACCATCGGACTGCGCAAGGAAGACGGCCGCTGGGTCGTCACGCACGAGCACCACTCGTTCCCGGACAAGAGCTGACCGGGAGCTAGTCGAGGTCGGGCTTGCGGCGCTCGGCCTTTCGACGCGAGGCTCGCTTCTTCGATTCGAGACGGCGCTCCCTGGCGCCGCGACTCGGGCGGGTGGGGCGGCGGCGCTTGGGGCGGTGGAGCGCTGCGGCTATTCGTCCTCCGAGGCGCTCGAGCGCGAGCTCGCGGTTGCGTGCCTGGCTGCGCGTGTCCTGCGCGACGGCGGTGACGGTGTCGCCGATCAGCTCGGTCAGGCGGCGCTTCTGGGGGTCGTCCAGCGCGGTCGATGCCGCGACGTCGAACACGGCCTCGATCCGCGACGCGGTGACGTTCGCGTGCTGGCCTCCGGGGCCCGAGGAGCGGCTCGCGCGCAGCTCGACCTCGGACAGCGGGATCGAGACTTGGTCGTTGACTCGGAGCTCGTCGCGGTCGCTCATCTCACTTCGGCGAGACGGCGTAGACCCTGAAGTCCTCCGGGACGCCCTTGGCGTCGAGCAGGGGCCGCGACTTGACCTTGAGGCTCTTCGGGTCGACCGACCCGAGTGCGGCGTCGGAGATCAGCAACTCGCCGGCGCCCGCTCCATCGGCGACCCGGGCGGCGATGTTGACGTCGATCCCGAAGTAGTCCTTGCCGACCTTGCGCGGGCGACCTACGTGGATGCCGGCGCGAATCTGGGGCTCGTAGCCGTCGGCCTCCACCTCGCTGAGCCGTTCCCGCCCCTCGGCGATCGCCGCGATCGCGCCGGCGGGATCCTTGAACACCGCCATCATCCCGTCGCCGAGACGCTTGACGACGGTGCCGCCGTTCGACTTGACGGGCGGCTCGATCGCGACGCTGACGTCTCGGAGCAGGTCGAGGGCGGCCTCGTCGCCCGCCGCGAGCGCCCAGTCCGAGAAGTCGACGAGGTCGGTGAAGGCGATCGCGAGGTCGGTTTTGCCGCGACCACGGCCCTGGGCCTCAGAGATCGACTGCCAGACCTGGAGCGTTCCGAGCCCGGCCTCGCCGAGGACGCCGGGGCGGTCGGTGCTGATCTCGGAGAGCATTCGGCCCACGGCCTTCGGCTGACGGTCCGCGCCGAGCTCGAGCGGATCGGCGATGCGGCCGTCGCCCGGCAGCACCGCGCGCAGCGAGCGCACGATCGTCAGCAGCGTCGGGTCGCGGTTGATCTTGCGGCCGGTGGCCGCCAGCGTCTCGATCCGGGTCGCCTTCCGGGAATCAGCCATCGCCAGCATCTTCCTGCATCCGCTCGAGCTCGCGGCCCATCGCCTTCTCCGCGCCCAAGAGTCGCCTGAGCCCGACGCGCCGTAAGCTCCGCCTTCGATGAGGGCGATGATCCTTGCGGCGGGACTGGGCACTCGGCTGCGCCCGCTCACCTACCTGCTGCCGAAACCGATGGCGCCGGTGCTGAACGTGCCGGTGATGGAGCACATCGTGGTGCTGCTGCGCGCCGCCGGCTTTACCGAAGTGATCACCAACGTCTCCTACATGCCCGAGGCGATTCGCGCCCACTTCGGCGACGGCGCCGAGTTCGGCATCGAGCTCTCCTACAGCGAGGAGAGCGAGCCCCTCGGCACCGCCGGCGGCGTCGGCAAGGTCCGGGACTTCCTGGCCGCCGAGGACGACTTCCTCGTGATCTCGGGCGATGCGCTGACCGACATCGACCTCGTCGCGATGCGCGACGCCCACGAGTCGAGCGACGGGATCGCGACGCTCGCGACCAAGCGGGTCACCGACACGAGCCAGTTCGGAGTCGCGATCAGCGACGCCGACGGGCGGATCCAGGGGTTCCAGGAGAAGCCCGATCCCGCTGAGGCGCTCTCCGATCTCGCCAACTGCGGCATCTACATGTTCGGCTCCGAGATCTTCGACTACTTCCCCGGCGAGGGCCACCACAGCCCGGCGGGCGACGACGACCAGCCGGCGGGGTTCGTCGACTGGGCGATGGACGTGTTCCCGGCGCTGCTCGACGGCGACGTCCCCTTCTACTCACACGAGATCGACGCCTATTGGAACGACATCGGGTCGATCGACGAGTATCTCCAGGGCAACTTCGACGCGCTCGTGGGCAGGCTCGCCGTCGAGGGCCACAGCCAGGTCGCGGACGGCATCTACGCCGACGAGGGCTCCGACCTCGACGGGGTCAAGGTGAAGCCTCCGGTCCTGATCGGCTCCGACTGCGCCATCGGCGCCGGCGCGAACCTCCAGGGCCCGGTCGTGATCGGCGACGGCTGTCGGATCGGGGAGCGCGCAAGGGCGCGAGGCGCAGTCGTGCTCCCCGGCTCCGAGCTGCCGCCCGGAGCGATGGTGGTCGGCGGCGTCTACGGCGTCCTCCCGGACCGCCGCCTCGGCTGAGTTCCGAGGCGATGACGCGACACCCCGCGCGCCTCCGTCCACATGTGTCCGCTCACCCTGGGGCCGGATGCCTCTCGGTTCGCCGCGGTCGCTGCTCGCCCTCGTCGCTCCACCGCTCTGCGGAGTGTGCGGCGGCGCCTGCGACGCGGCTCGCCCGCTCTGTGCTGTCTGCCGACGGGAGCTGTCCCGGTCGCGGCCGGCGGTCGGCCCGGGCCCGGCTGGGATTGACCTCGCGATCTCGGCGGCCGGCTACGAGGGCGCGGCCCGCGAGCTCGCCCACGCTCTGAAGTACGGCCGGCGGCTCGGGCTCGCGGGCTTCTGCGCGGAGCTGATGGCCGGCGCCTGCCCCGAGGGCGAGCTGCGCGGCGTGCTCGTCCCCGTCCCGCCGTCGGCGGTTCGCTGGCGCTGGCGCGGTTTCGACCCCGCCGAGGAGATCGCGCTCGCCCTCGCTCGCAGGACCGGCCTCCCAGCCGGCCCCTGCCTGCGCCGCCTGCCGGGTCCGCGGCAGGTGGGTCGGCCCCGCGCCGAGCGCCTCGCCGACCCGCCGCGGGTGGAGCTGCGAGCGGCGCCGGCGCCCGGCTCAGCGCTGCTGATCGATGACGTCCACACCACGGGAGCCACGCTCGCGGCCTGCGCCGCGGCGCTTCGGGGCGGCGGCTCGCGCAGGATCGTGGCGCTCACGTTCGCCCGCTCCCGACGAGCGCGATCGCCGACATGAACCGCGATCGCAGCGCCCGCGAGATAGGTCGCGGCAGCAAGCTGCCGCTCGAAAATGGGGCGGGCTGGCGATCGCTATTGACCACAGGCGTACGATTTCTGTTCACCGCGAAAGGAGCCCTCCGTGAGGATCGATGTTCGAGGAGTCAATGTCGAGGTGAACGCCGAGCTGCGCGAGGCGGTGACGAGCCGTTTCAAGCGCGTCGGCAAGCAGGTCTCCTCGCTCGCGACGCTCGAAGTGGAGCTGCGCGAGGAGCGCAATCCACGGATCCGCGACTCGATGGTCGCCGAGGCCACCCTCCGCCTCAAGGGCCGCACCCTACGCGCCAAGGAGGCCTCGCCCGAGATGCTTCACTCGATCCACGAGCTGGCCGAGGACATCCGCCGCCAGGTCAAGAAGCACCGCGAGATGCGCCGCAAGCGCCATCAGACGCGCCGGATGGCCGAGCGGACCCGGCGCGACGCATCGACGGCCTGAGCGCCGAGGCCACACCGACGCTGTTCGAGTGGGCGGGGGGACGCGACGCCTTCGAGCGGCTGATCGACGCCTTCTACGATCGCGTGGAGGGCGACGAGCTGCTCGCCCCGGTGTTCGGCGGGTCGGTCAGCCGCGAGCACCGCGAGCACGTGACGGCGTGGTGGTGCGAGGTCTTCGGCGGCCCGGCCGCATACTCCGAGCAGCTCGGGGGCTACGAGGCGATGCTCTCGAAGCACCGCGGGCTCGAGATCACGCCCGAGCGGCGCTTCCGCTTCGCGATGCTGATGAGCCAGGCAGCCGACGACGCCCGGTTGCCCGACGACCCCGAGTTCCGCTCGGCCTTCGTCGCGTACGTCGAGTGGGGCACCCGCCTTGCGATGCACAACGCGGGCTCCGACGAGGTGATCGAGCACGCGCCGCTGCCGCGCTGGGGGTGGGGCGAGGCGCCTCCATACGAGGGCTGAGAGGGGGCGTACCCCGTTGGTACGCTGACGCGCTATGGCGAAAGGACTGATCGATCGCGCTCTCCGAATGGGCGAGTCGAAGCAATTCAAACAGCACGCCGACCGCGTAGAGACGATCAACGCGATCGAGCCCGAGATGGAGTTGCTGGGCGACGACGAGCTGCGCCAGGACGCCGACGAGCTCCGTGAGCGCGGCAAGGCGGGGGAGTCGCTTGACGATCTGCTCCCCGAGGCTTTCGCGCTGACCCGCGAGGCCGCGCGCCGCTCCCTCGGCCAGCGCCACTATGACGTCCAGCTGATCGGCGGCATGATCCTGCACTCCGGCGCGATCGCCGAGATGAAGACCGGCGAGGGCAAGACCCTGACTGCCACCACGGCCGTCTTCCTCAACACCCTGGCCGGGGACGGCGTCCACCTGGTCACCGTCAACGACTACCTGGCGCGCCGCGACGCCGAATGGATGAAGCCCGTCTACGACGCGCTAGGCGTCAGCGTCGCCGCGATCCAAGAGGGTGACGACCCCGCAACTCGCCGCCAGAAGTATGCCGCCGACGTCACCTACGGCACCAACTCCGAATTCGGCTTCGACTACCTGCGCGACAACATGGCGGGCTCGCTCGAGGAGTGCGTGCAGCGCGGCCATCACTTCTCGATCGTCGACGAGGTCGACAACATCCTCATCGACGAGGCGCGCACCCCGCTGATCATCTCGGGCAAGCCCGAGCAGGCCGCCGACCTCTACTACACGTTCGCCCGCCTGGCGAAGACGATGAAGGGTGAGGCCGCGAAGACCAAGCTGAAGAGCCTCGGGGAGTCGAAGGACACCTCGGAGGCTGAGTACGACTACGAGTACGACGAGAAGCACAAGACGGTTGCGCCGACCGAGCGCGGGATCGCCAAGGCCGAGGAGTTCCTCGGGGTCGAGAACCTCTATCTCTCCGAGCACGGCTCGCTGGTCAACCACCTGATCCAGTCGCTGAAGGCCGAGGCGCTCTACAACCGCGACACCGAGTACGCCGTCGTCGACGGCCAGGTGATGATCATCGACGAGTTCACCGGCCGCATCCTCGAAGGGCGCCGCTGGTCCGAGGGCCTACACCAGGCCATCGAGGCCAAGGAGGGCGTCTCGATCCGCGAGGAGAACCAGACCCTGGCGACGATCACGCTCCAGAACTACTTCCGCCTCTACGGAAAGCTCTCCGGCATGACCGGAACGGCCATGACCGAGGCCACCGAGTTCATGAAGATCTACGAGGTCCCGACCGTCGATATCCCGACCCACCGCGACATGGTCCGCGCCGACAACAACGACGCGATCTTCAAGACCAAGGGCGGCAAGTGGAACGCGGTCGTCAACGAGGTCGAGGACCGAAACGGCCAGGGCCAGCCGGTCCTGATCGGGACGATCTCGGTCGAGACCTCCGAGATGCTCTCGGATGAGTTCCGCAAGCGCGGCATCGACCACGTCGTGCTGAACGCGAAGCCGGAGTACGCGGAGAAGGAGGGCGAGACGATCTCGCAGGCGGGCCGCCGCGGCGCGGTCACGATCGCCACGAACATGGCGGGCCGCGGCGTCGACATCAAGCTCGGGGGCAGCCCCGAGCAGATGGCGCGCCACGAGCTGATCAACCAGGGCATCAACTCCGGCGACGAGGGCTATGAGGAGAAGCTCGCGGCGCGCGTCGCCGAGCTCGACACCCAAACAGCCGCCGAGGCCGACGCCGTGCGCGAGCTCGGCGGGCTCTACATCATCGGCACCGAGCGCCACGAGTCCCGGCGCATCGACAACCAGCTCCGAGGACGGTCGGGCCGCCAGGGTGACCCCGGCGAGTCCCGCTTCTTCCTCTCGGCCGAGGACGACCTGATCCGACTGTTCGCCGGTGAGCGCATCTACAAGATCCTCGACCGCCTCGGGCCCGTCAACGAGGAGGGCGAGGAGGAGGCCCTCGAGGCCAAGATGCTGACGAAGACCATCGAGGGCGCCCAGAAGAAGGTCGAGCAGCAGAACTTCCTGATCCGCAAGCGCGTCCTCGAGTACGACGACGTGATGAACGAGCAGCGCCGGATCATCTACAAGTACCGACGTGAGGTGCTCGAGGGCAAGGACATGTCCGGGACGGCCCGCGAGGAGCTCGTCGAGGTCGTCAGCCGCATGGTCGACAACTACACGCCCGGCGACGTGATCGAGGACTGGGACCTGGGCGAGCTCCAGACGCAGGTCCGCCAGCTCTGGCCGTCCGAGGTCGAGATCGCCACGCTCGCTCCCGAGACGACGAACCGCGAGGACCTCCGCGAGCTGCTGGTCGCGGATGCCCTCGCCGCCTACGACGCCCGCGAGCAGCACTTCGGCGACGAGATCATGCGCCAGCTCGAGCGCGCGATCCTGCTCCAGCTGATCGACAACCGCTGGCGCGAGCACCTCTACGAGATGGACTACCTCCGCGAGGGCATCCACTTGCGCGGCTTCGCCCAGATCGACCCGCTGGTCGCATACAAGAACGAGGGCTTCACGATGTTCCAGGCCCTGATGTACGCGATCTGGGAGGAGTTCGCCCGCCTGATCTTCCACGCCGACGTCCAGATCGAGCCCGGCGAGGGTCCCGGCGCGGCGCCCCCCGCTCCCCGAGCACCCGCCGCCACCGACGTCCAGTACTCAGGCGGGACCCCGGAGCAGCCTTCGGCGCTGGGTCAGGCCGCCGTGGCTACCGCATCCGGCGCCGACGCCGCCGCCGAGCAGGCGATCGAGGGCAAGGCTCAGCCCGCCGGCAACGGCTCACCCTCGTTCCAGGAGCAGGAGACGGTGGTCAAGGACGAGCACGAGAAGCTCGGGCGAAACGACCCCTGCTGGTGCGGCTCGGGCAAGAAGTACAAGAAGTGCCACGGAGCCTGACCTAAGAAGTAGCCGCGCGCGCGGTTAGAGCCGGCCCTCGCGCAACTCCATCGAGCCGACCCTGTGCGATTAGCGAGCACATGCCCAATAACCTTGTACGCATGGCCGAGGCGCTCTCAGCGGATCAGGTCCCTGCGCGGCTCGCCGAGATCCGCGAGCAGTTGAAGCTGCTCGCGGACTACCTTTGACCCGGTTTCGCTGGAGTCCGAGGTTTCATCGCTCGAGGACGAGATGCAGCGCCCCGGCTTCTGGGACGACCAGGAGACGGCAGCGTCGACCTCGGCCAAGCACTCGCGCGCCCAGCGGCGGCTGACCGGCTTCCGCTCGCTCGAGTCCGATGTCGCCGACCTCGACGAGCTCGCGGAGATGGCGACCGAGGACGAGGAGATGGCCACCGAGCTTGGCTCGCAGGTGGCATCGATCGAGAAGCGGCTCGCCGAGCTCGAGGAGGAGCTCGTTCGCGGGCGACTACGACGCGGGCGACGCCGTCGTCACGGTGAACGCCGGGGCGGGGGGGACGGACTCCCAGGACTGGGCCGAGATCCTGCTGCGCATGTACCTGCGCTGGGCCGACCGGCGCGGCTTCAAGGTGGAGATGACGGAGGCGTCACCGGGCGAGGAGGCGGGGCTCAAGTCCGCGACGTTCATCGCGCGCGGCGAGAACGCCTACGGGCTGTTCGCGGCCGAGCGCGGCGTGCACCGGCTGATCCGGATCTCGCCGTTCGACGCTTCGGCGCGCCGCCATACGAGCTTTGCGCAAGTGGACGTTGCGCCGCTGGTCGAAGGGAATGTCGAGGTCGAGCTCGACGAGAGCGACATCCGCGTAGACACCTACCGCGCCTCGGGCGCCGGAGGCCAGCACGTCAACAAGACCGACTCCGCGGTGAGGCTCACCCACGAGCCGACCGGGCTCGTCGTCCAGTGCCAGAACGAGCGCTCCCAGACTCAGAACAAGGCGGTCGCGATGCAGCTGCTGCGCAGCCGGGTGCTCGAGCTCGAGGAGCGAAAGCGCGCCGAGGAGCTTGCGAAGGAGCGCGGCGAGGTCAAGCCGGCCGAGTGGGTCGAAGATCCGCAGCTACTTCCTGCACCCCGACCAGCGGGTCAAGGACCACCGCACCAACTTCGAGATGGGCGACGCCCAGCGTGTGCTCGACGGCGACCTCGACGGCTTCATCCGCGAGTACCTGAACCAGGCCGCGTCGGCGGCAGGGTGACCAATCCGTTGGTGTCTGTACCCGGCACCCCCGGACGCGAAGCGGAGGAGGTGGCCGGTCAGGTCTTAAGAACCCCCTCCATCTCCAGAGGGCCGCGCTTCATCTCGGGCCCTCCGCCGTAGTTGCCCGGCCTGCCTCCGGCCTGGACTACACGATGGCAGGGGACGATCAGCGGTACAGGATCACTTCGCACACGTGCCGGCGGCGCGGAACGCCCGCGGGTTTCCGGCCTTCTCGGCGACGTCGCCGTAGCTCAGGGTCCTGCCCGTAGGGGATACGCG
>CAVUAT010000007.1:0-10457 GCA_963739545.1 uncultured Solirubrobacterales bacterium
CACGATTTGGGCCTGCCCGGGCACGGCCAGTCAGCGGGCGGGGCGCGCATCTTCCGTCACGCCCACGACGACTCGCGGCTCGTGCGCCTTGCGGTCGAGAGTCGCGAGTCTGGAGCGCGATGGAGGAGCGCTTCGGCGAGGAGCTCGTCTCGCGCGACGGGGGGGTCTCGATCGGCGAGTCCGCGCTCGAGCGGCTGCAGACGCTCGAGGAACTCGACGTGGCCGCTCACAAGTTGGACCAGGCCGAGTTGCACGAGCGGATGCCGCTGCTCGCCGAGTTCGACGGCGTCGCGGTCCTCGACGAGGGCGCCGGCTCGATCCGCACCCGCGCCGCGATCCGCCTGCTGAGCGAGCGGGTCGGCGACGCGCTGGTCCCCGGTGAGGTGCTCGCGGTCAGGCCGTCCGGCGACGACACCGTCGAGGTGAGGACGGGCGCCGACAGCTCGGAATACTCCCGCGTGATCGTCTGCGCCGGCCGCGGCTCCGCGGCCCTCGCCCGCGGAGCCGGTCTCTCGCCCCCGATAGCCCTGGCCTGCCACATGCGCTGCACGTTCGGGGTCAGCGGCGACCCGCCCGAGCGCATCTCGACCTTTCAGGACGGGGCGGGCGTGTGGGGCGAGACGGGGGTCTACGCGGCGCCGCAGCCCGGCAACGCCCGCTTCGCGGTCGGGCTCGCCGAGACGTTGGACGTGAACGAGGACGGCGCCGTCGTCGATCCCGCTCAGTTTGCCGAACACGAGGCCCGGGTCAGGGCCTATGTCGAGAAGGCGCTGCCGGGTCTCGATCCCGACCCCGTCGAGCTCCTGCATTGCTGGGTCACGGAGCTTCCGTGGAATGCGGACGCTTTCGCGATATGGGAGCACGAGGGTCTGGTGTTCACCGGCGGCCACAACCTCTGGAAGATGGCGCCGGTGCTCGGCGAGGCTCTTGCCGAGGCAGCCGTCGGCGACGGCGTGCGCGAGGAGATGCGCCCGGAGGCGAGGCTCGGCGATGGCGCTTGACGAGCGGCTGATCGGCGCGCTTCACGTGCAGTCGATGGCGGAGCCGGACCTCGGGACCGACCAGCCCGTCGGCATCTTCCAGGCCTCGACGATCACCGCGCTGCTCGACGGCGCCTACGACGGCGACGTCACGTTCGGCGAGCTCGAGGGCCGCGGGGACCTGGGCCTCGGCACGCTGAACGGCGTCGACGGCGAGATGATCGCGGTCGACGGGCTCTTCCTGAAGGCGGACGTCGAGGGGAACCTGCAGGTGATCCCGCCCGAGGCGAAGACCCCGTTCGCCGTCCTCGCCAACTTCGACCCGGGCCACCGCTTCGAGCTGTCGGCGATCGGGTCGCTCGATGAGCTCGGCGCCGCGATCGACGCCGAGGTCGGCCATCCCGAGCAGGTCCACGCGATCCGCATCGACGGCCGCTTCGACCGCGTCCACGCCCGCTCGGTGCCGAAGCAGTCGAAGCCCTACCGGCCGCTCGCCGAGGTGATCGCCTCCCAGCACACCTTCGACTTCACCGACGTCGACGGCACGATGGTCGGATTCCGCTTCCCCGATCGCGAGGAGGGCATGAACGTCCCGGGCTATCACCTCCACTTCGTGACCGACGACCGCTCCCGCGGCGGCCACGTCCTCGACTGCGCGCTCGTGGCCGGTACCGTCCAAGTCGACGACTCGGTCGACATCCACCTCGAACTCCCGGCGGGCATCAGGCTCGGCGTCGATGGCGACGGGGCGGCGCTCCACAGGATCGAACGCGAGGACTGAGCCTCCGCGTCAGGCGCGCTCGGCCGCGAGTCGCTTCGTCCTGCGGAGCAGTGCGGCATGCGTGACGTGCGCGAACATCCCGAAGGCCGGGGGAGGGTCGTCGACGTCGATGTAGTCGGCGATCCAGAACCCTCGCTCTCCTCGCAGGAGCTGCGCGCAGCGGTCGGGATCGAGCGGCGAGAACGCGGCTTCCATCAGTTCGGCAGCACCTGCGTCGACGAACCGGATGACCGGCCGCAGGCGCTCCTCGCCCCACTCCTTCCAGGCGCCTTCGCCCTTCCCGTAGGAGATTCCGTCGCAATGGGCGACGAACCCGGCTCGAGCCAGCTCCCGGGCCCTGGCCTTCTCGGCCTTCACCGCCGCCTTCGACCCACCGCGAACCGGCTCGAGGTCCTCGTAGAGGTCCGGCCGCAGCCGTTTCGCGAACCGCTTGACGAGCCGAGCCGACTTGTATCCCTCGAGGTGCTGCTCGAAGCGCTCCTCGGGAGTCCGGACGCTCGACCCGACGTATACCCAGGGAATGCGAGGATCCCGCCGCTTGCCCGCCTCGCGCTCGAGCTCGATCACGTAGACGCGCCGTGAGGCCACCGCCGGCTAGTAGGGACGGATGAGCCGAGGCGTCCGGCGCGTCCGGCGGGATGACTCCGGCCACTCGGGCCTCTCCCAGACCAGCTTCGCCTGCGCGACCGCCTCCTGTTCGACTCCCGGATGGCAGCTTCGGCACACTGGCTCGAGGTTGTGGAGCACATCGAGCCCGCCGTAGCGGCGCGGGATCTTGTGGTGCGCGACCAGGTCCTCGGTCGAGTCGCAGTAGGCGCACGTCGCCCCGCCCGTGACAAGCGCGGAAAGGGTCGTCCATGAAAGGTGGTCTGGAGATTGCTTCATCAATCGTCTGATTCGGGCAGCCCCGCGGCCCTACGAGCCTCGGCCTCTCCGTGCTCGAGGAAGAACTCGATCTTCGTGGCGAGGCCAGTCTCGTCGATCGTCCAGACGGCCCACGAATCGACCTCCATGTCCATTCCGCTCCCGGCTCCTCGGCCGCGAAAGCGCTGGTTCACGAGGACCTTGTCGCCCGAGATCGTGAAATCGACCAACTCGACGTGCTGGTTCTCGAACGCATCGGGCTGCAGCCACGCTCGCACAATGAATCGATCAGGCTGCGCATCGTCTCGCCGATCTCGTCGTCCGTCAGCGTCATCGCGGGCAGGTTAGTCTGCGCCCCGTGCTCGACCACCTCGGAATCAACGTCAGCGACTACGCGCGCAGCCGCGATTTCTACGTGAAGGCGCTCGCGCCGCTCGGGATCGAGGTCCTGATGGAGCCCATCGGCAACAACATGGAGGCCTGCTGCCACCGTCCCGAGTAAGTCCGCGCGACACCCTCTACCCTCGATCGGGTGAGAGACGCCCTCGAACCTTCGCTCCGCGCCGCTGCATGGACCGCCTTCATAGCCGCGATGCTGTTGCTCCTCCTGCGGCCGCCGTCGCTAGGAGGCCTGGAGAACCTGCTCACGATCCTGGCGATCGCAGGCGCGATCATTCTCGTGACCGCCTGGCTGACGACGGTGGCGATCGGGGACGAGATGCCCGAACCCGAGTTCCGGAAGCTCGTTGACCGCAGCGAACTGCTGGCCACCCTTCCTGCTCCAGAGCGGCCACCCAGCGAGTTCGACGAGATGGTCATCGAGGCGATCGACGAGCTCCCCGAGCAGTTCCAGACTCTGCTCGCGGACACGCCCGTCGTCGTTTCGCAGCTCGGCGCCCAGCACCATGCGTACGGCCACTACATCGGCGGATCCGTCGCCCGCGACCACCTGCCGAACCGGATCGTCATCTACGAGGACACCCTGACCCGCGACTTCGGCCACGACCCGATGCTCCTGAAGGCCCAGGTCGAGCGCGTGGTGCGCCACGAACTGGCCCACCACCTGGGCTGGGGCGAGGCGGGCGTGCGCGGCCTCGGGCTCTAGCCGTAGGGGTCCTTCGGCGAGCGGTCGTTCGAAAGCGACTCGCGCGAGCGCTCGCTCAGGATCTCGATCGCATCGGCCAGGTGGACCTGGTCGATGTTGTAGTCGTCGCGCTCGACTCGAATCCTGTGAGCCTCGAGCAGCACGTCCGCGTGCGTGTGCCCGGCCGGCGGCTGGAACCGGTACGAAGCCAGCTCGATCAGCAGCCCCATCGGATCCTTGAAGTAGATCGAGTCCATGAACCCACGGTCCTTGACCCCACTGTGCTCGATCCCACGCTCGTCGAGCCGCTCGACCGCCTGATTGAAGCTCGCAGCCGACACGGCGAATGCGAGGTGGTGCACGCAGCCGGCGTCGGTCGGCGTCCGCTCCGGATCGGGCGTCCGCTCCTCGTTGGTGAAGACGGTGATCAGCCGCCCGTCACCGGGATCGAAGTAGAGATGCGCCTCGCTCTCCCGATCGAGGTTGGGCTGATCGAAGATGAACGGCATCCCGAGCACGCCCTCCCAGAAGTCGATCGACGTCTGGCGATCGGCACCGACGAGGGTGATGTGGTGGACGCCTTGGGATTGGAGCTTGCGCATCGCTGCGGAAGCCTAAGGCTTCAGCTTCCGCCCGCTTGTGAACAGATACTGCGCCCACACGTACAGCGCGATCGCCATCGCGGCCAGCACCCCGAACGACACCGCCGCATGCGCGTCCGAGACGCCGAGGAATCCGTACCTCACCGCGTCCACCACGTAGAAGAGCGGGTTCGCGTGGGAGACCGCGTCCCAGGGGGCGGCGAGGCTGTCGACCGAGTAGAAGACTCCGCCGAGGAAGGTCAGGGGAAGGATCACGATGTTGTTGATGAAGCTGGTGTGGTCGAAGGACTCGGCGAAGATGCCGACGATGGTGCCCAGGGCTCCGAAGCCGATGACAAGCATGAGGACGGCGGCGACGACCAGTAGGGGGTGCTCGACCGGGGCGCCGGTGACGGGGATGGCCGCCGCGGTGATCGCTGCTCCGATGAGCAGGGCGCGGAAGGCTCCGCCGACGAGGTAGCCGAAGTTCATCTGCCAGGGGTGCATCGGGGCGGCGAGGACGTCGTCGATGAAGCGGTCGCTGCGGCCCTGGTAGATGGTGCTCGCGTTGTTGGAGTAGGCGGCCTGGGCCATCGCCATGGCAATCAGGCCAGGGACGATGAAGATCTCGTAGTCGAAGCCCTGGACCTCGCTGATGCGGGTGCCGAGGGAGAGGCCGAAGACGACGATGAAGAGGAGGGACGAGATGACCGGGGCGAGGGTCGTCTGGGTCCAGAGCTTGAGGACGCGGTGGCACTCGCGGCGGCAGAGCCAGTAGAGGCTGCGCCAAGGGTTGATCGCGGCGGTCGTGTTCATTACGGGCTCCCTTGGTAGGACGAACGCCGATGATGAGGACCCCGGTGGGGTCTCACGCGCCCACCTCCTCCATGTCCTCGCGCAGGCGCGAGCCGGCGACGGTCTTGAGGTAGACCTGCTCGAGGCTGTCGGCGTCGTAGCGGTCCTTCAGGCCCTGGGCGGTGTCGCGGGCGACGATCCTGCCGGCACCGATCAGCGCGATCTCCTCGCAGAGCTCCTCGGCCTCCTCGAGGTAGTGGGTGGTGAGGACGATCGTCGTGCCCTGCTCGTGGAGCTTTCGAATGTAGCGCCAGAGCTCGAGGCGCAGTTCGACGTCGACGCCGGCCGTCGGCTCGTCGAGGATCACAAGCTGGGGCTCGTGGAGCAGCGCGCGGGCTAGAAGCAGCCGGCGCTTCATCCCGCCCGAGAGCTTGGGCGCACGGGTGTCGCGCTTGGTGCGCAGGTCGAAGACCTCGATCATCTCGTCGGCTCGCCGCTCGGCCGCCTCCTTGTCGAGGCCGTAGTAGCCGCCGTGGTAGACGAGGGTTTCGCGCACGGTCAGGAAGCGGTCGAGGTTGGGCTCCTGCTCGGAGATCCCGATCATGCGCCTCGCCGCCAGGCAGTCGGAGGGGTGGCCGAAGACGCGCAGCTCGCCGTCGGTGGGCCGGATCAGGTTGCAGACCGCGCTGATCAGCGTCGTCTTGCCGGCGCCGTTCGGGCCGAGGAGGCCGAAGAAGCTGCCCGCGCGGACCTCGAGGTCGAGGTCGTCCAGGGCGAGGGTGCCATCGTCATATCGCTTGGTGAGTCCGCGTAGGGAGAGGGCGGGTTCCACGTCTCCATCGTAGGCTCCGCCGAATGCGCGTCGGGATCGCCACCTGCGAGCGGCCACCGGTACCCGACCTCGAGGCGGGCCTGGTGGTTGTCGCGCTCGAGCGCGCAGGGCACGAGGGGGTGCTCGCTCCGTGGAGCGATCACGGCGTCGACTGGAGCGGCTTCGACGTCGTTTGGATCAGCTCGACATGGGATTACCACCAGCGACTCAACGAGTTCACTGAATGGCTCTCGCGCACGGGCGTCGTCACCCGGCTTGAGAACCCGCGGGTGCTGGTCGAGTGGAACATCGACAAGCGCTACCTGCGCGAGCTCGGAGGGGCGGAGGTCGCGATCGTGCCTACGGTCTGGGCCCAGCCAGAGGTCGCCTCTGCGGTGCAGGACACGGTGGGCGACCTCGGATGGGAGCAGGTCATCGTCAAGCCGACCGTCGACCTCGGCGCCGCGAACCTCGAGCTGGTCGCGCCCGGCGAGGTCGCCTCCGCCGTCGAGCGGGCCGGCAGGCCCGCGCTCGTGCAGCCGTATCTGCCCTCGCTCGCGAATGAGGGCGAGCTGAGCCTCGTCTACCTGCGCGGGCAGCTCTCGCACGTGGTCCGAAAGCGGGCGGCTGATGGCGACTTCAGGATCCAAGAGCAGTACGGCGGCGTGTACACGCTGGCCGAGGCGACCGAGGACGCCCTCCAGCTCGGGGCCGGGACACTCGCCGCCCTCGACGGCATCTCACCGGCGGTCGGCGCGCCGCTCTACGCCCGCGTCGACCTCGTCCGCGACCTCGAAGACGAGCTCTGCGTGATCGAACTCGAGCTGATCGAGCCGAGCCTCTACCTCGACGTCGCCGGGCCCGAGGCCGTGGACCGCTTCACCCGCCTGTTGGCGGCTGCAGCCGACTAGGGTTCGGCGAGCACCCAGAGCTTCGCGAGCAGAGGAGAGCGCGTGATCTACAAGAGCACCAGGCCCGATGCCGAGGTCCCCGAGGTGACCCTGCACGAGTACGTGCTGGCCGATGCCGCCGAGCGCGGCGACGCGCCGGCGATCGTCGTCGGCGACGACGTCACCAGCTACGCGCAGTTCGCGACGGACATCGCGCGCGTCGCCGCCGGTCTGCAGGGCAAGGGCATCGCCAAGGGCGACGTGGTCGCGCTGATCGGCGGCAACAGCGCCGCCTGGGCCGTCGCCTACCACGCGATCCTGACCGCGGGAGGGATCGTCACCCCGATCAACCCGCTGCTCACCCCCGACGAGGTCGCCAAGCAGCTCACAGACTCGAAGGCGAAGCTCTTGATTGCGACGGAGCCGCTCGTCGAGCCGCTGACGCCGGCCGCGGAGCAGAGCGGGGTGGAGGAGGTCCTCTCGCTCGAGGACGCGGCGGCGCTCGGCGACGAGGGAGCGACGCCCGCGCCCGTCGATATCTCGCCCGACGACGTCGCCGCGCTGCCGTACTCGAGCGGCACCACCGGAGCGATGAAGGGCGTGATGCTGACCCACCGCGCCCTGGTCGCCAACCTCGAGCAGAACCAGGGCATGGCCGCCCTCGGCCCCGACGACGCGCTCGTCGCCCTGCTTCCGTTCTTCCACATCTACGGCCAGACCGTCGTGCTGAACCACGGGCTTTCCAAGGGGGCGAAGATCGTGGTCATGCCGCGCTTCGACTTCGAGGAGATGCTGGACATCGTCGAGACCCACGGAATCACCCGCCTTCACGTCGCGCCGCCGGTCGTGCTGGCGCTCGCGAACGCGCCGCACGTGACCGACCGCGACTTCTCGAAGCTGGGGATGGTCACCTCGGGCGCGGCGCCGCTCGACCAAGACCTGGCCGAGCGCGCCGAGGAGAGGATCGGGACACCGGTCCGCCAGGGCTACGGCATGACCGAGCTCAGCCCCGTCACCAACTGGACCCCGCAGGAGGAGGCGGAGAAGATCCCGGCCGGCAGCGTCGGTCCGCTGCTGCCGAGCACCGAAGCCAGGCTGGTCGACCCCGAGTCCGGTGAGGACGTCGCCGAGGGCGAGCAGGGCGAGCTGTGGATCCGCGGCCCGCAGATGATGCGCGGCTACCTGGAGAAGCCCGAGGCGACCGCCGAGACCATCACCGAGGACGGCTGGCTTCGCACCGGCGACATCGCGCGTATCGACGCCGACGGCAACGCCTACATCGTCGACAGGCTCAAGGAGCTCATCAAGTACAAGGGCTACCAGGTGCCCCCGGCCGAGCTCGAGGCAATCTTAATTTCTCACCCCAGTATCAAAGATGCTGGGGTGATTGGGGTCCCCGACGGCGACGGAGAGGAGTACCCGCTGGCCTGCATAGTCTGCGAGGGCGACGTCGACACCGACGAGGTCATGGGCTACGTCGCCGAACGCGTCGCGCCCTACAAGAAGGTGCGCGAGGTGATCGTCATCGACGAGGTCCCGAAGACCGCGTCGGGCAAGATCCTTCGCCGTGTGCTGCGCGACGAGCACGGCGCACACAGCTAGCGCTCGGTCTCGTCCTCCTCGCGCCGGTCGAAGCCGACGTCGACGACCTCGAACCCTTTGTGCCGCTCGCTCTCGGCGTAGGCGGTGTACGCGCGTTTTCGTCTCGGCCGCGAGGACGACGACGAGGGCCAGCAGATAGATCCAGGCGATCAGGCCAAGCACCAGGCCGAATACCCCGTAGGCCTCGGGGGCTCCCTTCAGGTAGTGAGAGACGAAGTAGGTGCCCAGGACCTGCACCAGCTGCCAGCCGATTCCCGCCACGACCGCCCCATCCGGAGCTCGCGGGTGGCGACGTCCGAAGCGGTGAGGAGGCGGAAAGCGAGCATGAAGAGGGCGATGTTGGCCAGGGCGGCGAGCAGGACGGCGCCGATGCCGACCCAGGTGCTGATGGTCTCGCCGAAGGAACCCGCGCTCGTGGTGAGCCCGGAGAGCGCCGTGGTCACGACTACTCCGATCCCGAGGACCGCCAGGAGCATCAAGCTGCGGGCACGCAAGGCGAACGGGTTGGGACGCTTGTTTCGCGGCACGGCCCACGCGCGATTGAACGCGTTCTGCGTCGCTCCCGCTAACCCCAGCGTGCCGTAGAGGGTCCCCAGCAACCCGACGGCGAGACCCACGCCGCTCCCCTTCAGCGACTCAACGCTGTTGCGAAGTTGCGCGCCGAGGATCGGCAGTTCGGAGATGGTCGAGTCGACCAGCCTCTCCTGCAACTCGGGATCGCCTTCGAGTACGAAGCCGAGAATCGTCACGAGCAAGAGCATGAACGGGAACAGCGACAGGAACCCGTAGTAGGTGATCAATGCGGTCAGGTAGGGCCCCTGGTCGTCGCCGAACTTGTATATGACTGCGAGAGGAAAGCCCAGCCAGTCGTGGCGGCGTTGGTAGCTGTCTACAGCCTCGATCGCTCGACTCGCCGTGCTCGTCGACGACGGCGAAGCGGCTGCGTCGTCAGAGCGAGACGACGTGGCCCTCGCGCGGGTCGATCTTGCCGTCAACGAGGTCGGTGTAGGTCTTCTCGATGTCGCCCGCGCCGATCGGCTCGACGCGAAGCCATCCCTGCGACCACTCCGCGAACGGGTGCCAGGCTTCAGCGACCTTGCGCTCGAGCTCCGGGGTGCCCCAGTCGGAGCCGCGCTTGCGGATCCGGTTCGGGGCGAAGAAGAAGGTTGGCTTGACCCCCGGCATCTGATCGGCGTTCGAGGCGAGCTGGTCGTGGTGGGTGACGCCTACCGCCGCATCATGCACGAGCCGGTCGCCGTAGTGCTCGTGCACCGACTTGCGAATGTCGCCGTCCCCCGAGAAGTCGACGTAGACCGCCACCTCCCCCGGTAAATCCTGGATCTCGTCGTAGCCGATGACGGAGTGGTAGATGCCGAGCTCGTCGACGAACTCCTTGTTGCCGGGCGAGGTCAGCCCGATCACCTCGATGCCCTCGCGCTGGGCAAGTAGATAGGCGGCGATGATCGCGGTCTTGCTCGAGGCGCTGGAGCAGACGATGGTCTCGGCGCCGAAGAAGTCCTCGTCGTCGAGGAAGTCGTCGATCAGGAATGACGTGTAGAAGAGCGGCCAGAAGATGATCTGCTCGTTCTCGCGATCGGCGTTGTAGATCGGGTCGGCGGCGGTCGCGCGGTAGCCGTGGTAGGCGGAGGGGAGCTCGGCGCGGTGGGGGGCGCCGTCCGTGAAGCCGTGCTCGTCGACCCGCTTCGGCTGGACGACGAGGTGCGAGGACGACGGCAGGTAGCCGTAGACGCGCATGCCCTCCTCCACGCCCTCCGCCTTCGAGGCCGTGACCGTCGCGTAGCCCCAGACCGGCATCCGTCCCCAGCCGTCGGGCGCGGGGAAGAAGTCCCAGTAATTCATCGCCTCGCCGAGGACCACGTAGGTGATGTTGTTGGTCGTGAGGCCGAAGCTGTCGACTGCGAGCAGCGCCTCACCGTCGTCGATCTCGGGCGCCGAGCCGTCCGCGTCGAAGCGGGTCTCGCGCATGTCCGCGCGGTTCACCAAGAACTCCACGCCGCGAACCCTATTTGAGCGGGTATCGCTGCGGTGCTTGGCGTCGTAGAGCTCCG
>CAVUAT010000008.1:0-7547 GCA_963739545.1 uncultured Solirubrobacterales bacterium
AAAAGCTCGCCTGCCCGTGTGCATCTGCAGGGAAGGCGACCACGGCCAGCGCGGCGACGCCGACCAACCCCGCTCGAATCCCTCGATGGCAAGCTTCCATGCTCTTTGATCGTCCCACCAACCGGGGGGCCGAGCAAACCGAGCGGCTACGCTCCGACGCCTATGGCGAGCAAGGAAAAGGGGGCTGTCGTGATCACCGGTGCCTCGACCGGTATCGGCCGCGAGACCGCCCTCTACCTCGACGAGCAGGGCTACCGGGTCTTCCCCGGGGTGCGAAAGCAGAAGGACGCCGGCAACCTCGCCAAGGCCGGTTCCGATCGCCTCACCCCGATCACGATCGACGTGACCGAGGCAGCGTCGATCGAGGCCGCCCGCGAGCAGGTCGAGGAAGCGGTGGGTACCTCGGGGATCGTCGGGCTGGTCAACAACGCCGGCGTCGCGAATGCCGGGCCCGTCGAGCACCTCCCCGTCTCTGATTTCCAGAAGGTGGTCGACGTCAACCTGACGGGCCAGTACGCGGTCACCCAGCAGTTCCTCCCGCTCGTGCGCCGCGGTGAGGGAACGATCCTGTTCATCACGTCGATCGGGGGCCGGGTCGCGTCCCCTTTCTTCTCTGCCTACAACGCTTCGAAGTTCGGCCTCGAGGGGCTCGCCGACGCGCTGCGGCGCGAAATCAAGCCTTGGAAGATGAACGTCGTCGTGATCGAGCCGGGGTCGATCGCGACCGAGATCTGGGAGCGCGGCACCGAGGAGTTCGACCGCGCCGAGGCCGAGCTCGGCCCCGAGGCGAAGCGCCTCTACGGCAAGCAGCTGAAGGCGATGCGCGACGTGATGGCCGACACCGCAGAGCGCGGGATCGAGCCCGTCGAGGTCGCGAAGGTGATCGAGAAGGCGATCCGCTCCGACAGCCCGAACTCGCGCTACCTGATCGGCACCGACGCCAAGCTGATGTACCGGATGCAGCGGCTGGTCGGCGACAAGAACTTCGACAAGCTGATGCGCCGCTCGATGAAGCTGCCGAACGACGCGCCCCAAGCGCGCTGAGCCCGCTTCCTAGCCGGCGGCCCAGGCCTTCGCCGCTTCGAGCTCTGCGGGCGCGAACACCTTCATGTCGCCCGGCGAGACCCAGCCGAACATCCGCGCCCAGCGCTTGATCCACTCGACGTCGGTGACCAGCGCCGAGCGCTTCAGGTTGTCGCGGTGGTGCACGCCGATGTCGAAGTCCGCCTTCAGGTTCTCCCAGATGGCTCGCCCGTCGTGCGCCTCGAAGTCGTCGTCGAGGCAGAACACGATCCGAAGCTCGCCGTCGGCCTTCAGCACCTCCTCGATCGGAGGCAGGATCGTCTCGCGGTAGTCGGAGGCCTCGAGCTTGCCCGAGGCGCGGAAGCCGAGCGTCCCCTCGGGTGTGTCGATGCGCTCGACCATCCCGCCAGCCTATACTGAATCCGATATGACCACGGACCTAGGCAAGACCCTGCGACGTGAGCGGCTACGCCGCGAAGTAAGCCAGAGCGCCCTCGCGCGGCGCACCGGCGTTCCCCAGCCCGCGATCAGCAGGATCGAGGGCGGGACCGAGGTCCCGTCGCTCGAGCGCTTCGGGCGCCTGCTCTCCGGCCTCGGCCTGCGCCTCGATCTCGGCCTCGAGCCCCTCGCGGTCCACCGCGGCGAGCCGGCACACCGCGAGGCGATCGCGAGGATGACTCCCGGCCAGCGCCTCGAGCAGGCTTCGGCGTGGAGCAGCTTCGCCTCGGAGCTTCGCGGCAAGGCGGGCGCGGCCTAGGTGCCGAAGGCACCCCGCTCGCGCCGCGTCCTCACCGACCGAAAGGACGCCGAGCCGCCCCGGATCATCGATGCGCTGCTCGAGCACGAGGTCGAGTTCGTGATCATCGGCGGCGTCGCGGCTCTGGCCCACGGGGTGCAGAGGATCACCCGCGACATCGATCTCGTGATCGCACCGGGCAAGGCCAACTGCCGGCGGGCGATCAAGGCCCTGGTCGAGCTCGGCGCCGAGGAGTACCGCCCTCAATCGAAGAAGTGGGTCCGCGTCTCGCCCAACGCTGACCCGGCGTGGCTGCTGAAGGCGCCGCGACTCTGCGACAGCCGCGCCGGCGGCGTCGACATCTGCAATGCGATTGAGGGGACCCCGAGCTGGAAGGAGGCACGCTCCGGGGCGATAGAGGTCGACGCGTTCGGCCTGCGCTTTCGCGTACTCGGAAAGGACGCATTGATCCGCAGCAAGCTCGCCGCCGGCCGCGAGAAGGACCGCGCCGACGTCGCCGAGCTGAACGAGCTCTAGGCCGTTCAGGCGGTCGAGCCGACGAGGCGCTCCACGCCCGCGCGCTCGATCGTCAGCTTCAGGCCCTCGGCCAAGCCGACCTTGGGCTCCCAGCCGAGCAGCTCGCGAGCCTTCGTGATGTCGGGCTGGCGAACCTTGGGATCGTCGACGGGAAGGGCCTCATAGACGATCTCCGAACGCGACCCGGTCGCCTCGACGACGGCCTCGGCGAGCTGCAGCAGCGTGTACTCGTCGGGGTTGCCGATGTTGACCGGCAGGTGGATGTCGGACTCGGCCAACGCGATCAGCCCCCGGATCTCGTCCTCGACGTAACAGAAGCTCCGCGTTTGGCTGCCGTCGCCGAACACGGTCAGCGGCTTGTCCTGCAGGGCCTGGCGCAGGAAGGTCGGGATCGCGCGGCCATCGTGGGCCCTCATCCGGTCGCCGTAGGTGTTGAAGATCCTCACGATGCACGTGTCCACCCCCTGCTGGCGGTGGTAGGCCATCGTCAGGGCCTCGGCGTAGCGCTTCGCCTCGTCATAGACGCCGCGCGGACCGATCGGGTTGACGTTGCCCCAGTAGTCCTCGGGCTGGGGATGGATCTCGGGGTCTCCATATACCTCCGAGGTCGAGGCGAGCAGGAACCTCGCGCGCTTGAATTTCGCGAGGCCCAGCATGTTGTGGGTCCCGTAGGAGCCCACCTTGAGGGTGTGCAGCGGCAGCCGCAGGTAGTCGATCGGGCTCGCCGGCGAGGCCAGGTGGTAGACGAAGTCAACGGGCTCCTCGATCCCCACGAACTCAGTGATGTCGTGGTTCATGAACACGAACTCGTCCGAGCGCAGGTGCGCGATGTTCTGCAGGTTCCCCGTCTCGAGGTTGTCGACGCAGATCACCCGATGCCCCCGCCCGAGCAGCTGCTCGCAGAGATGCGATCCAAGGAAGCCGGCGCCGCCGGTGACTACGCAGGTGCTCATCGTCGCCGCAGCGTAGCCGAGACCTTTGCGAGTTCACGCAAGTCGCCCGCCTCCGAAGATCGGTCAGCCGCGTCGCGCCGGCGCTGGCACGCCCAGTTGTTTGCAGATCGAGCGCACGGTTCCCTGCGCGAGTTCACGATGTCGTGGAACAGTGGAAGGTGCTCCGCGAGGACCTCGCCATTTAGCGTGACTCGCACCTTCTCCGACGAAATGGCAGCCGTGTTTCAGCAGGTGGCGCTCAAGATCTCGACGCTTCAAGGATCGAACTTCAGGGTGACCGATTCGCTGTCCTCATCCGAGCGCAGGCGCTGCAGTTCCTGGTCCGGAGTGAGCAAGACCTGCAACGCATCAAGCACGTTCGTCCGCGCCTCCTCCCGGGTCCCTCCCTCGCTGATCGCGCCTGGCAGTTCGGCCACCTGAGCGGTGATGCGGCCATCGTCATTGGCCTCGTACCAGATGGTCAGATTGAGCGATTCGGTCACGGACACAAAGTAGACGACGCCGCCGAGCCGAAGTCTCTCCCCGGCGGGGCCACAAGGACTCGCTCGAACGTTCGTCCCGCTCACGTCTGATTTCCCGCAAATTCCGGCTTCATTGCGCCCGTTCGGGGACGAACCGTGAGAGCTTTCGCCTGAGCAACACGTGAAGAACAGGGACGGTGCCCGCGCGTTGGCAGGTGTTACTTCAGAGCAGCCGGTCGAGAGCTCCCCAGAGTCGCGGAAGCGTGCCGCAGCCGGCCTGATCGAGAGTCACGACGCCGTCTTCCGCCGTACCGCCCGCCGCTATTCGATCTGCGCTGACGACGCGGAGGATGCGTATCAGCGCTCACTCGAAATCCTCTTGACCAAGGCGCCGCCAATCGATGGAGACAACCTCGTGCGGTGGATGCAAACGGTCACGAAGCGCGAGGCGCTGGGTGTCCGGCGACAGCGCGAGCGCCTGCTTAGCGCGCCCCGACCTCCCGCCGACGAGGAGGACCGCGATCCGCTCGACTCGATCGCTTCCGACAGCCCCGAACCCGACGATCGCGCCGCCAGCCGCGAGCGAGTCGCGAGGAGTAATGAGGCGCTCCGCGCCCTTAAGCCCCAGGAGGTCCAAGCCCTGACCCTGAAGGCCGAGGGCTACTCGTACGCCGAGATCGGCGAGATCACGGGTTGGACCTACACGAAGATCAACCGGTGTATGGCCGAAGGGCGGAAGCGCTTCCTCGAGGTCTTTGAGGAGCTCGAGCAGGGCGGCCGATGCGCCGACCTGACGGCCACCCTCTCGGCGCTCGCCGACGGTGAGGCAGAGGTCGCCGGCGCCGACGAGGTCCATATCCACCTTCGGAGCTGCGGTTCCTGCCGGGCCAAGCTCCGTGCTTTCCGCGGAGTGCCGGACCGAGTCCTTGAGCTGCTTCCACTCGGGCCAGCGGTCGAGACGTCGACCGGCGGGCGAGTCTCCGACTGGTTCGGCGAGCGAGTTGCTGCCGCGATCGAGAAGGGACGAGAGCTCGGCTACTTGGCCATGACCCGCGGAGCCGGCGACGGACCAGCCAGTCAAGTAGCTACGTCAGGTGGAACTCGAGGTACTGGAATGGCCGCCCTCGGCAAGGCGCTCGCTGTATGCGGCGCCACCGCGGCGGGCGGAGCGGCGTGCGTGGCCGGAGGCGTCGTCGATCCCGGCAGCGTCGGCCTCGCCTCCGACCAGCAGCCCAAGCCGGCGATCGAGCAGCCGGCCCGTCCGGCTGAACAGCCCGTCGATCAAGCGGAGGTCGTGCCACCGGCCCCGGCCGCTACCGAGCCCGTCGCGGTGCCGGAGAACCCGGCTCCGCCGGCGGAGCCGCAGACCCAGGCGCAGCAGGCAAACCAGCAGTTCGGCTTCGAGGCCGCCGCACAGGCACCGGCCCCCGCCAGCAGCGGAGGCGAGTTCGGCGGCCCGTCAGCGGGAGCCGGCGGAGGCAGCTCAGGCGGAGGGGGTGGGTTCGGGTTCGAGAAGTAGGGCCGATACGAGAGGTGCGGCCGCGTTCATCCGCCTCGAACTGATGGCTGGGCCTAGTCGCAGGCGCTGCTTCGTGTCTGGCGCTGCTGCACTGCGTATCCGCCCCGCGGGCGGACGCGGGCTACTACGTGGTGAGCAACTGCGGAGTCGTCTCCTGGGTACCCGGAGGCCCCTGACGCGCAATCGCTCACGAATACGAGCGTGTTCCCGCGTGCGACTGATTGCAGCAGCTTCCCGGTTTCGGACTGGGATGCGGATCGAGAACGAGCGGAGGCGTCGGAGGGGGCTACGCCTACGGCGCCTGGGGCTGGACCGCCCCGCCTGGGACCTCGTTCCAGAACGTCGACTTCAACTTCAACATCCGAAATGACAACGGCCACAGCGCGTCCGTGACGCTCGCCACCGCTGGCGGCGCCGTCTCGGCTCGATGGGCCCCGCCGACCTTTCCTGCAGACGGCAGCTGGCAGGTAGGCACGATGGTGCCGACGAGCGCCAAGTACTTCACCGCCTGGCTCGAGTGCTCCGGCGGGTGCGCTGCCTCCGGCCAGGCGCACACTTTCGTCAAGAACCTTGTACTTCACGATCGTCGATGTGACCTCACCCTAGCCTAGACTCCCTTGGCGGGCTCGTTGCTTGCAGGGCGGCACCCGCCGTGGGACCGAGAACCTGACGGTGATGGCCTCGGACAACGCCAGCGGGATTTCTGGTGCGACGGTGAAATCAACGGTGTTCCGGTCGCGAGCCCCGCAGCAACTGTGCGCGGACTCGTCCCCGACGGACCGGCTCGCAGCTTCTATCCGTGCCCTCCAGCACCGGGTGGGACCTGCCCGATCAACACCGAATTGCTGCCAGACGGCCAAAACGAGGTCGAGATCTGCGTCCACGACATGAGCTTCGATGTCAACGCAAAACTCCAGCGACTGTGAGACGCGCACGATCTTACGTCGACAACAGTTGCCCGAACTCAGGCGGCGCCCCCGCTACACGGATCGATGCGGGCATCCAGTCGGGCACTGGCGCCCGGCGCTCGGCAATCGTGATCCGTTCAGACAAGCCTGCGACCGTGCGCGGTCTCGCTATCGGGGCCGACAAACGTCGCGGGATCGACCGTCTGCCTCTACGAGCAGGTCGACCTGCCGGGCGACGGCCGCGAGCTCGTCGATACCGGCAAGGTGCGAAACGACGGGTCCTTCGACCTCGACGTCGCCCCTGGCCCGAGCCGAAACTTTGACGTCGTCTACCGCAACAACAACAAGATCGTGGAGAGAGAGCGACTCACGTCGACTGCTGTGGTCGCGCCGCAGTTCGAGATCGTCGGACGCGCAAGCTCGTCAACGGCCAGAAGGTCCGTTTTCGCGGGTCGATTCCTGGCCCGAATGCGTCGGGTCGCGGGATCAGCCTGCAGGCGCGGGCAGGGAGAAAGTGGCGCACCTTCAAGCAGGTGAAGGCCGATCCCGAAGGGCGAGTTCCGCGGCCTCTACCGCTTCACCCAGACGACCGGTCGAGCGCGCTACATCTTCCGTGCCCGAGTTAAGCGTCAGGGCAACTACCCCTACCTGCCCGGACACTCGCGAAGACGCGCGGTGGTCGTCGCTCGTGACCTGCTGCGGTCGCTTTCGGCGACCGACTCCCTGGGCGCCAACTATTTCGTTGGCTTTCCGATAGGCAGAGCGCGAAGGCTGTCGTGGTTGATCCGGGGGATCCAGGTTGCGAGCTGACGGCCCACGTCCGGCTGAAGCTGGTTCGCTAGGTAGACTCCGAGCGGGACCGAGGCGCTGCTTCCAGAACTATTCACTGCTACCGCCACCCCTGATCAGCTGCTCGTTCTTCGTGCAGGTCGCCCTGACTCGGTTCCGGGCGCTCGCACTTCCACGACCCGGACGCTGCTAGTTCCGGGCGGTTACGTTTCCGGGCCTTGATCGCGCTGCTCTGGACCGAGTTCTTCCCGACGCTCAGAGCGACAGCGGTCGACCCGCCCGCGACGGCAATGATCAGGGCGAGGGTCGCTACGACGTTCGCATAGGTGAGCTTGGCTCTCATTTTGAAGTCTTCTCCTCGTCTCGTCCTCTGCGTATCAACGCTTGAACCGAACGCTAGTAGCGGCGCTAGCGAGTGGGATCTCGTGTCTAGCCGGCGCGCTGCCGCTCCCGATACGCCCGGTTCTTCAGCCGGTTCCCGCACAGGCCGGTCCTGCACCACGAGCCTGAGCGGTTGCGTGAGTTGTCGTAGAAGGCCCAGAGGCAGTCGGGGTTCTCGCAGAGCTTGAGGCGGTCCCAGGTGTCGGTGGACTGGGCGTGGAGGATGACTCCGAGGAGGAG
>CAVUAT010000009.1:0-7713 GCA_963739545.1 uncultured Solirubrobacterales bacterium
ATCGCGGCCTCCCAACGCCCCTAATACGCCGTTCGGCCGCGTCGCTAGGCTGGATTCGTGGCCAAGTTCAAGCTCAATTCGGCCTACACGCCGACCGCAGACCAGCCGAAGGCGATCGACAGCATCGCCGCCGGCCTTGGATCCGACCAGCGGATCCAGACCCTGCTCGGCGCGACGGGCACCGGCAAGACGTTCACGATGGCGGCGACGATCGAGCGCGTGCAGCGGCCGGCGCTCGTCATCGCCCACAACAAGACCCTGGCGGCGCAGCTCTGCAACGAGTTCCGTGAGTTCTTCCCGAACAACGCGGTCGAGTACTTCGTCAGCTACTACGACTACTACCAGCCCGAGGCCTACGTGCCGGCGCAGGACCTCTACATAGAGAAGGACTCATCGATCAACGACGAGATCGACCGGCTGCGCCACTCGGCGACCGCGGCGCTGTTCGCCCGCAAGGACGTGATCATCGTCGCCTCGGTCTCGTGCATCTACGGGATCGGCTCCCCGAAGCTCTACCGCGACCAGATGCAGCTGTTCAAGGTCGGCGACTGGGTCGACCGCCAGGAGGTCTTCCGCAAGCTCGTCGCAATGCAGTACCGCCGCAACGACACCAACCTCGGCCGTGGCACGTTCAGCGCCAGGGGTGAGGTGCTCGAGATCATGCCCGCGTACGCCGAGTCCGCCTATCGGATCCAGCTGTTCGGCGACGAGATCGAGGCGATCCAGCACTTCGACCCGCTCACCGGCGAGGTCCTCGACGCGCTCGACCACGTCTCGGTCTGGCCCGCCAGCCATTACGTGACCGAGGAGGAGACGCTCGAGCGCTCCGTCGAGGAGATCGAGCGCGAGCTTCGCAACCGCATCGCAACCTTCGAGGCCGAGGGCAAGCAGCTCGAGGCCCACCGGCTCGCGCAGCGGACCAAGTACGACATCGAGATGCTGCGCGAGGTCGGCTTCTGCTCGGGGATCGAGAACTACTCCCGAATCCTCGACGGGCGCCCGCCGGGCAGCCCGCCGTACACGCTGATCGACTACTTCCCCGACGACTTCGTCACGTTCATCGACGAGTCCCACCAGACGATCCCGCAGATCGGGGGCATGTACGAGGGCGACTTCTCGCGCAAGACGACGCTCGTCGACCACGGCTTTCGGCTGCCCTCGGCGATCGACAACCGTCCGCTCAAGTTCGATGAGTTCCTCGGCCGCGTCGGCCAGATGGTGCTGCTCTCGGCGACCCCGGGGCAGTGGGAGCGCGCGCAGTCGTCGAACATCGTCGAGCAGATCGTGCGCCCGACCGGGATCGTCGACCCCGAGGTCGAGGTCCGCGAGACCAAGAACCAGATCGACGACCTGATGAACGAGGTCCGCATCCGCGCCGAGCGCAACGAGCGCGTGCTGGTCACGACGCTGACCAAGAAGATGTCCGAGGACCTGACCGAGTACCTGCTCGAGCACGGCTTCCGCGTGCGCTACCTCCACTCCGAGGTCGACACTCTCGAGCGCATCCAGATCATCCGCGAGCTGCGCCTCGGCGAGTACGACGTGCTCGTCGGCGTCAACCTCCTACGCGAGGGCCTCGACCTGCCCGAGGTCTCGCTCGTCGGCATCCTCGACGCCGACAAGGAGGGCTTCCTGCGCGGCGAGACCTCCCTGATCCAGACGATAGGACGCGCCGCGCGGAACGTCGAGGGCAAAGTGTTGATGTACGCGGACAAGGAGACGGCCGCGATGCGGGTGGCGATCGCCGAGACCGATCGTCGCCGCGAGATCCAGCTCGCCTACAACGAGGAGCACGGGATCACTCCTGCCACCGTGAAGAAGGGCATCTCCGACATGGCCGAATTCCTGGCGATGGAGTCGAACGCACCCCAGCGCAGGCGCAAGCGCCGCGACTCGACGTCGACCAAGACCCCCGAGGAGCTCGAGAAGATCGTCGTCGAGCTCGAGGAGGAGATGGACCTCGCCGCGCAGGAGCTCCGCTTCGAGGAGGCCGCGCGAATCCGCGACGAGCTGAAGGAGCTCCGCGCCGACCTGGACGCGATCCGCGCCTAGCAGCTAGGTCTCGAGGAACGCGAGGACCGCCAGCACGCGGCGATGATCCTCAGGGGCGGCACCGAGGTCGAGCTTGGAGAAGATGCTGGTCACGTGCTTCTCGACCGCTCGGTCGGTGACGACCAGCTCAGAGGCGATGGCACGGTTTGAGCGACCCTCGGCCATCAGGCCCAGGACCTCGCGCTCGCGCGGGGTAAGCGCGTCCAGCGGGTCGTCGTTGCGGCTACGGCCGAGCATCCCCGAGACGACCTCGGGATCGAGCGCCGAGCCTCCCGCGCCGACGCGCCGAACGGCGTCAGTCAGCGTGTCGACGTCGGCGACCCGGTCCTTCAGCAGGTAGCCGATGCCCGCCGCGTCGTCGGCGAGAAGCTCGCGGGCGTAGGCCTCCTCGACGTATTGCGAGAGGACCAGCACGCCGGTACCGGGCAGCTCGGCCCGGATCCGCTGGGCTGCGCGGATCCCCTCGTCCGTGTGGGTCGGCGGCATGCGGACGTCGACGATCGCCGCGTCGGGTTTATGCGCCATCACCTTCCGCAGGAGGTCCTCAGCGTCACCGGCCTGGCCGACCACCTCGAAGCCTGCGTCCTCGAGCAGGCGAACCAGGCCTTCGCGAAGTAGGACGGAGTCGTCGGCGACGACGAGCCTCATGGCGTCACGCTAACCGAGGGGGATGGTGGCGCGCACGACGGTCCCGCCGGACTCGCGGTCGGCCACGACGAATCGCCCGTCGAGCGCCGCGACCCGGTCCGCCAGTCCTCGCAGGCCGGACCCATCCGGGTCGGCGCCGCCGGCGCCGTCGTCGGCGACCTCGACAAGCAGGATTCCGTCGTCCCTGAGCACCTTCACCGAGGCCTGCTCGGCGCCCGCGTGCTTGGCGACGTTCGCCAGCGCTTCGGAGACAACGAAGTAAGCGGCGGCCTCGACGCCGGTCGCCGGTCGTTGCGCAACCTCGGCGCTGAGCTCGACCGGGACCGGCGCACGCAACGCGAGTGCCTCGACGGCGGGGACCAGCCCGCGGTCGGTGAGCAGGCCGGGGTGGATGCCGCGGGCGAGCTCGCGCAGTTCTGCGGTCGCCTGCTCCAGCTCGACTGAGGCCTCGTCGAGCAGCGACGCGGCTTCGCTGTCACCCCCAAGCTTCGACCTCGCGAGCCTGAGGTTGAGGGCGAGCGAGATCAGACGCTGCTGGGCGCCGTCGTGGAGGTCGCGTTCGACGCGCCGTCGCTCGGCGTAGCCCGCCTCGACGATGCGGGCGCGCGACGCGCGAAGCTCCTCGACGCGGGCGCGGAGCTCGGCGTCGAGCCGCTCGTTCTCCATCCGGAGCGCGGCGGCCGACGCGATCGTCCCGACGAGATCTTCCGAATCGTCCAGACGACCGCCGTGCACGATCGCCCCGACCCGCCGCCCGTCGTGGGTCACCTCGGCCCACCGGCGCGGGCCTTCACCGGCAGGGAGCTCCACCCGGGCGCCTGCGGCGTCGACATAGCTCTCGGTCTCTGGGACCCAGTACGCGAGCTCGACCGAGGGGTCCGACAGGGCTTCGGCCAGTGCGTCGCGGAGCCCCGAGCGCGCATCTCCGGCGGCACCCAGTCCTGCCACGAGGTCGCTGACGGCTTCGGCGCGCGAGATGCGGCTGCGGAGCAACCCGGCGAGAAATGCGAAGGGGATGAGCGCGAACGGGATCAGCGAAACGAGGAACAGCGTCTGGCGCAGGCCGTCGTCGATCCCGAACACGGACGCGGCGAGCTGAATCGAGATCAAGGTCAGGCTCATGCCGCCCGCCCAGAGCACCGGGGCGAATTGCATGCGCCGGGTCGCAGGCCACGTCCGCCATCGCCTCACCAGGGCCACCACCAGGCCAGTCAGGACTGCGACCGCGAACAGCGACTGGATCGAGCTGAAGACGTTGAAGTAATCCTGGTTGTCCGTGATCAGGATCGGGTTCTCGGGGCACCCGTCGCACCCGTCCAGTTCGGGGTCGATGAGAAACGCGCCCAGGAACTGGAGGACGATGACCGCGAAGTACCCGCCGGCCGCGACCGCCCGCTCGAGCCTAGTCTCGAGGCGCCCGTCGGGGAAGACCAGCAGCAGGTGGATCAGGAACCCGTAGCCGAGGGAGGACACGATGTAACCGAACGCGAAGATCGCCTGGGTGTCCGAGAGCGTGTAGACGTTGAAGAACCAGAAGAAACCGGTGAGGAACATCAAGGGTCCGACGAGGTTCTCCGGGCGGCGCCACCACGCGAACAGCCCGGTGCCCGCGAACGAGCAGCCGATCATCAAGACGGCGACCAGGTCCACCGCGACGTCGTGCTCCTGGTCGGTCGTCAGCGTGAGCCAGACCGCCAGCGCTGCCTGTGCGGCCGTCAGCGCGGCGAGCCCGACGAGCAACCGGTGAAGGTTCTTCGTCGGAAGCCTGGCCGAGCGGTCAACCGTGCCGCTCACCGCAGCAGCGCCTCCAGCGTAGCCCCCGACAGCTCGGCCTTCGAGACGAAGCCCTCGGCGCCGCTGGTGTCGATCAGCGACCCGAAGTCGGAGCGCTCGTGGCTCGAAATGAGGACGATCTGGGCCGTTGCCCCCGCGTCGCGCATACGCTTCGTGACCTCGAAGCCGTCGAAGTCCGGCAGCTGGACGTCCACGAGGGCGACATCGGGATTGGCTTCGGCGGCGGCCGTCACGCCGGCACTGCCGTCCGCGGCCTCGGCGATCACCGAGTAGCCCTCGGATTCGAGCACGCGGCGGGCGCTCGCCCGGAACCCGGCGTGGTCGTCAACGATCAGGACGGTCCGCTTCATGGCGGGATTGTCATCGATCGGCGCTTCGATTCCCATACGGCTACCCGTACCAACGGCCGGGCCTGGCCGCACCGCGAGACGCCAGGCAGCCCCATGGGAACCGCTCCTCCGCGGAGGGAAGCTGCCGGCGTGAAATCAATTCGACTCACAGGAGGAGCGGACATGCAAGGCAAGGCCAACATCACGGAGCGCGCCGCACGCTGGAGCGCGACCCATCGCAAGACAGCCATCTGGGGATGGCTCGGCATCGTTTTCACCCTGATGGTCCTGATCATGGGGATGGGCGTCGTCGAGCAGAAGGACATCTCGGCGGTCGACTCGTTCTCACGCGAGTCACAGCAGGCCGAGCGCGCCCTCACGGACGCCGGCCTTCGTCCGAACGAGGAGGTGGTGATGATCCAGAGCGACGAGTCGGTCGCCACCGACCCTGAGTTCGAATCGATGGTCGGGCGCACCGCGGCCGAGCTCGAGCAGACGAAGTACGTCACCAACGTCGCCACCCCCGCCAACGGCGGAGGAGCGGTCTCCGAGGACGGCCATTCGATGCTGGTCGACTTCGAGATCAAGGGTGACGATATCGCTGCGCGGGACAATGTGGTTCCGAGCGAGGACGCGGTCGACGCGCTGCAGAGTGAGAACCCGGAGTTCAAGGTGGAGCAGTTCGGGTCGGCATCGACCGACAAGGAGCTCGAGGCGATCTTCGGGGCGGATCTCGGCAAGGCGGGAATGCTGTCCCTCCCGCTGACCCTGCTCATCCTGGCGGTTGCACTGGGCGGCCTGGTCGCGGCCGGAGTGCCGCTGCTGCTCGCCCTGACGGGCGTGCTGGCGACGATGGCGCTCGTCGCCATTCCCAGCCAGCTGTTCCCGCTCGACGGGAACGTCAGCGCGCTGATCCTCCTCATCGGCCTGGCCGTCGGGGTGGACTACTCGCTCTTCTACATGCGCCGCGAGCGCGAGGAGCGAGCCTCGGGCAAGAGCCCTCACGACTCGCTGATGGCCGCCGCACGGACCTCGGGTCGCGCGGTGATGATCTCCGGGATCACGGTGATGATCGCCATGGCCGGCATGTTCATCACCGGCGAGGCGACGTTCGAGTCGTTCGCGGTGGCGACGGTGGCCGTCGTGGCCGTCGAGATGTTCGTGTCCCTGCTGGTCCTGCCGGCGGTGCTGGCCTGGCTGGGCGACCGCGTCGAGAAGGGCCACATCCCCTTCACGAAGCGCGCCCGTCGTCCCGCCGGCGAGTCCCGCGTGTGGAACGGCATCGTCAGCCGCGTCATGCGGCGCCCCGTCCTGTCGGCCGTCCTTTCGGCCGGGCTCCTGGTCGCCTTGGCGATCCCGGCGCTCGGGATGACGACCACGCAGAGCGGCCCGGATGACCTGCCGAGCGATCTGCCGATCATCCAGACCTACGACCGCTACACGGAGGCGTTCCCCGACAAGACGAACGTCAACGAGGTGGTCGTGAAGGCCGACGACGTCCGCGACGGCGAGGTCGCCGCGGCGATCGACGACCTGGTCGCCGATGCCGATGCGTCCGACACGTTCATCGGGCCCGCCGACATCACCTACAGCGACGACGGCACGGTCGCCCAGATCGGGCTGCCGAGCCGCGGCAACGGAACCGATCAGGCATCGATGGACGCGCTCGCCGAGGTCCGCGAGGACCTGGTGCCCGCGACGGTCGGCGCTGTGGACGGCGCCGAGGCGAACGTCACCGGAGGCGCCGCGAGCACCGAGGACTTCAATCAGGTCCTCAACGATCGCATGCCGCTGGTGTTCATCTTCGTCCTGGGGCTGGCGTTCCTGCTGCTGCTGTTCACGTTCCGCTCGATCGTCATCCCGATCAAGGCGATCGTCCTGAACCTGCTCTCCGTGGGCGCCGCCTACGGCGTGCTGGTGATCGTGTTCCAGAACGGGGCCGGTGAGTCTCTGCTGGGCTTCGAGTCCAACGGCGGCGTCACCAACTGGCTCCCGGTGTTCCTGTTCGTGATTCTGTTCGGCCTCTCGATGGACTACCACGTGTTCATCCTGTCGAGGGTCCGGGAGCTCTACGACAGGGGCATGAGCACCGACGATGCGGTTCGCGAGGGGATTTCGCGGACGGCCGGCACCGTGACGAGCGCGGCCGTCGTGATGGTCGGCGTGTTCAGCGTGTTCGCCACTCTCTCCTTCATCGACTTCAAGGAGATGGGAGTCGGCCTGGCGTTCGCGATCCTGATCGACGCGACCATCATCCGGGGGGTTCTGCTCCCCGCGACGATGAAGCTGCTCGGTGATTGGAACTGGTACCTCCCCGCATGGCTGGACCGGCTGCTGCCGGGCTCCGGCCGCCGGGGCGGCATCGAGCACCACGGGACCGAGTCACGGCCTGAGCCGCAGCGCGAGCCGATCAGCGTCTAGGCACGGACCGATCGCAGCGAGAGCGCGGCACCCGAGTCCCGGGCGCCGCGCTTTTGCATGGCCAAGAGGGGGCCGCGTGGCCCCGCCGGCCCCCCTGGGCCTGCTGGAGCGCCGGGCGCCGTCGGCGCTAATGGGTTCACGGGGCGGGTCGAGGTCAATGGCAGCGCGCCGTACAACTCGACCAAGCCCGAAGCACGCGGAGGCGACCTGCCCCGCGGGCAAGGTCCTGATCGGGGGCGGCGCGATCCAGACGAGCGACACGCTCAACACCCCGGTGGCGCTGAAGAACAACGGCCCAGTCTCCACCGGCAGCACCACGTGGTATGCCGACGGGTACGAGACCACCGCCACAGCGGAGAACTGGAACATCCAGCTCACCATCTGGTGCGCTAACCCCACGCCGTAGCGAGCCAAGAGCATCGATGGCCCGGCGGCTCTGCAGAGCCGCCGGGCCGGACGACGTGGGCAC
>CAVUAT010000010.1:0-11584 GCA_963739545.1 uncultured Solirubrobacterales bacterium
GGGCTCCTAGCCGGCGAGGCCATAGGGTTGTGGCATGCCGGCCGATCCACCCGGGAAGCTCGTCGAGGTGGAGGGGATGCGCATCCACTACACCGAGCACGGGGAGGGGACCCGGTGCTGCTCCTGCACGGCTGGCCGACATCGAGCTACTGTGGCGCGACATCGCGCCGATCGTGCGCAAGGGACGGCGAGCAATCGCGATCGACCTGCCCGGCTTCGGGCATTCCGACAAGCCGCGCGACGCCTCCTACAGCTTTCGCTTTCACGCTCATGTGCTCGACGGCTTCCTGAGGCCGTGGGCGGCCCCGGCCGGATCGGCTCGCCGTGCACGACCTCGGCCGCCCGATCGGCCCTTTCTCGGCCTCGCAGAACCGCGAGAGGGTCGAGCGCCTGGCTTTGCTAAACACGCTCGCCTACGCGCGCCCGTCGTTGCCCATCGTCGCGTTCGCCGCCTCGGTCCGCATTCCCGGCGTCGCTCGTACATGACGAGCCAGGGCCGCCTCCGCTTCGCGATGCGCCTGGGCGTGCGCGACAAGAGCCGCTCTCGGACGAGACGATCGCCGCGTATCTCGCGCCGTTCACCGACGACGACGCGCGAGGCGCTCCGCCGCGCCGCCTACGGGCTCCACCCGAAGGGTTCAGGGAGATCGAGCGCTGGCTGCCGAGGTCGAGGTGCCCGTCCGGATCGTCTACGGGGTCCGCGACCGCATCCTGCCCGACGTCCAGCGCACGATGCGGAAGGTCGAGCGCGACGTGAAGGGACCTGTCGAGGTCACGATGCCGAGACTGCGGGCACTTCTGCAGGAGGAGCGGCCGACGGAGATCGGGGACGCCTTGTGCGCCTTCTTCGGCCCCGCACAGGCGTAGTCGAGAACTTCCCCGTCGTGTCGATTTCGCCGTTTCCCGTTCGTCACAGGGGTGAAAGGGCCCAATACGGCCCACGAACGAAGGAGGAACAGCGATGAGAGTGATGGTTCTGGTCAAGGCCAACGAGGACTCCGAGGCGGGCGTGATGCCCAGCGAGGAGCTGTTGACCGCGATGGGCAAGTTCAACGAGGAGCTCGTCAACGCGGGCGTGATGCTCGCGGCGACGGGCTTAAGGCGAGCTCGGAAGGCGCTCGCGTGCGCTTCGAGAAGGGCGAGCAGAAGGTGATCGATGGGCCCTTCGCGGAAACGAAGGAGCTGCTCGCCGGCTACTGGGTGCTGGAGGTCAAGTCGATGGACGAGGCGATCGAATGGGTCAAGCGCGTCGCGGCAGACCCCAACGAGACCAGCGAGATCGAGATCCGGCCGGTATTCGAGACGGAGGACTTCGGCGACGAGCTCACGCCAGAGCTCCGCGAGCAGGAGGAGAAGCTGCGCACCCAGCTCGAGGGGCAGCAGAAGGGCTAGCGGTCGTGGGAACGACCAGCGATACGAACCGCACGGTCGAGGCCGTGTGGAGGATCGAGTCGGCCCGGCTGATCGCCGGGCTGGCTCGCGTGGCGGGCGACGTGGGTCTGGCCGAGGAGCTGGCGCAGGACGCATTCGTCGCGGCGCTCGAGCAGTGGCCGAAGTCGGGCGTGCCCGACAACCCGGGCGCCTGGCTGATGACGACGGCGAAGAACCGTGGGATCGACCGGCTGCGCCGGCTCCAGAACCTAGAGCGAAAGCAGCAGGAGCTGGGGCGGGAGCTCGAGAGCCGGCAGGTGTCGGAGACCGCTGCGGTGGACGCCGCGCTCGACGATCACGTCGGCGACGACCTGCTCAGCCTCGTGTTCACGACCTGCCACCCGGTGCTGTCGACCGATGCGAGGGTGGCGCTGACGCTGCGGCTGCTCGGCGGGCTGACCACGACCGAGATCGCGCGCTCGTTCCTGGTCTCGGAGGCGACCGTCGCTCAGCGCATCGTACGGGCGAAGCGAACGCTCGCCGAGGCCCACGTGCCCTTCGAGGTGCCCGGCCCCGACGAGCTGGGGGAGCGGCTGGACTCGGTGCTCGAGGTCGTCTATCTGATCTTCAACGAGGGCTACTCGGCCACCGCGGGCGACGACTGGATGCGCCCCGAGTTATGTAACGAAGCCCTCCGGCTCGGCCGGATCCTGGCCGGGCTGGCGCCGCGCGAGCCCGAGGTCCACGGCCTCGTCGCGCTGATGGAGATCCAAGCGTCGCGCACCCGCGCGCGCATCGGGCCAACCGGCGAGCCGATCCTGCTCCTCGAACAGGACCGCGCCCGCTGGGACCAGCTCCTGATCCGCCGTGGGCTGGCAGAGCTCGACCGCGCCGACGAACTGGGAGGCGCACGCGGGGCCTACGTGCTCCAGGCCGCCATCGCCGCATGCCACGCGCGCGCTCGCAGGGCCGAGGACACGGACTGGGAGGCGATCGCGGCTCTCTACGAAGCGCTGGCGGGCGTCGCGCCGTCACCGGTGGTCGAGCTCAACCGCGCCGTCGCCGTCGGCATGGCCTTCGGCCCCGAGGCCGGCCTCGAGCTCGTCGACCAACTGCTGGATGCGCCCGCGCTCGGCGACTACCACCTGCTGCCGACCGCCCGCGGCGACCTGCTTGTGAAGCTCGGCCGCGCCGATGAGGCGCGCCGCGAGTTTGCGCGTGCTGCCTCGATGACAGACAACGAGCGAGAGAGGGCGGTGCTGCTGGCACGGGCGGCTGAGTGCTGAGCCGGGGCGACCACGGATGCGACGCACTAGAACCGATCTTATGTAAACCCGACGGGCGCCCGCCTGGGGTCCGACGCGGTTGGCACGATCACGCTCGGATGCTGCACCTGAGGCTCTCTGCGGACGAAACTGGCGCCGGCGACATCGAGCGGCGGCTGCTGGGGCTCGATGGCGTGAGGCGGCTCGTCACGACGCGGCAGCAGGCGTCCGAGGACTTCGTCGTGACCGCCGACGTCGAGCCGACCACGGCGGACCAGCTCGTGGGCCTGCTGCACGAGCTCGATGTCCATGCGGACGACTACGTGATCACGCGCATGGAGATCGTTGCGCCGATCCGAACCAACCAGCAGGCCTTGGCCAAGGCGGGGGCGTTCGCGTGGATCGAGGTGCTCGGCGAAGCGCGCGCCAACTCGCGGCCCCTGGGCCGCTATCTCATGCTGATGGCCGTCGCCGGCGTGATCGCAGCTCTCGGCGTGATCAAGACGAACTCGATCCTGATCGTCGGCGCCATGGCCGTCAGCCCCGACCTGCTGCCGGTCTGCGCGGTCTGCGTCGGGCTGCTCGACCGACGCTGGTCACTTGCCCGGCGCTCGGTGTCGACGCTCGCGGTGGGCCTGGCCCTGACCGCCGTCGTGGCGCTGTTGCTCACGCTCAGCGTCCGCGCACTTGACATAATCCCGGCCGGTTTCGCCCTCGAGGAGAAGGGCCTGATCGGCACCCTCGCCAATGTCGACTATTCGACGGTGCTGGTCGCCCTGGCGGCGGGCATCGCCGCGATGCTCTCCTTCGAGACCCGCGCCTCCGCCGCCGTCGGGGTCGCGATCTCGGTCACCACCATCCCCGCCTCGGCGAACTTCGGGGTCGCGCTCGGAATCGGCGACACGTCGGCCGCCCTCGGGTCGCTGCTCGTGTTGGTCGTGAACGTCGCGCTCCTGGTCCTCTCGGGGAGCCTCACGCTCGCAGCGCAGCGCTTCGCCGCGGCTCGCTCGCTTGCGCGCTCGCGCGCGACCCGGGCACAGGGAGCCGCACGTGCGCCGTGAGGAGCTCGCCGCCTGGATCGAAGCCTACGAGCGGCTCTGGCGCACCGAGGGCACCGACGGGCTCGCCGACGCATTTGCCGAGGACGTCGTCTACTCGATGGGGCCGTACGAGCAACCGGTCCACGGCCTCGGGGCGCTGAGTGAGGTCTGGGTGCGCGAGCGCCTCTCGGCGGACGAGGAGTTCGAGATGGTGGCCGAGATCGTCGCGGTCGAGGGAGACACCGGGGTCGCCAGGACCCACGTGCAGTACGGGCCGCCGAGCCACCTCGAGTACAAGGAGATCTGGGTGGTCACGTTCGACGCAGACGGGCGCTGTTCGTCGTTCGAGGAGTGGCCTTTCTGGCCGGGGCAGGACCCGCTGCCCGAGGTCGAGCGCCCGGAGCAGGCGCCCTAGGCGATCCTGTCCCCCAGCTCGACGTCCTCATCCGGGCGCAGGAGGATCACGCCCTTCGCGTCGTCGACGGCACCCAGGACCAGCACCTCCGAATCGAACGGGCCAACCCTCCGGGGCGGGAAGTTGACGACGCCGACGACGAGCCGGCCCTTGAGCTCTGCGCGCTCGTAGTTGGTGATCTGGGCGGACGAGCGCTTCTCGCCGATCTCGGGGCCGAAGTCGATCGTCAGCTTCCAGGCGGGGACCCGCGCCTCGGGAAAGTCCTCCACCGCAGTCACACGGCCCACGCGCATATCGACCCCGAGGAAGTGGTCGAAATCGATCTCGTCCGGGGTCTCCGCCATCGCGGCCGGATGAAAGCAGCTTCCCGCGACGTACGATCCACGGATCGCAAGCGAACGCGAACTCGTCAAGCCGCCGCCCAAGCTCGCTGACCTCGAGGAGCTGACGCCCCCCGCCCTGATCGCGATGGCTGTGGCTGGCCTAATCGCAGTCGTCGACGGGATGCTGGGGGGCGGCGCCGTGCTGACCGGCCTGTTGGCGATTCCCCCGCTCGTCGCCGCCGCCCGGTGCTCGCTCCCCGAGGCGGGGGTCGTCGGTGTCGCCTGCGTGGCGCTCGCCGTGCTCTCGGGACTGTGGAATCAGAACTTCGGCAGCACCGAGTACGTCGTCGAGGTGCTGACCGTGATCGCGGGGGTCGTCGCCGGCCTGTGGCTCTCGAGCCTGCGTACGGACCTCTATCGCGAGCAGCAGGCCGCCGAGCTGCTGGCGGAAGGGGGTGCGCTGATGGAGGACGCACTCGACCGGACGGAACGCGCGCACCACCTCGCCGATCTCGCCGTTCCGGCGCTCGGCGACGTCGCGATGGTCGACATGCTCGCGGGGGACGGCTCGATCGTCCGCATGGCGGCCAAGAGCCGCGGATCGAAAGTCGCCGATGTGTTCCTCAGGCTGCGGGCCGAGATGCCGATCCGCGCGGACGGCCCGCACCCCGTCGCCGAGGTGATCCGAACCGGCGAGCCGATCGCGCTCGGCAGGCTCTCCGACGAGCAGATCGATGACATCGCCACCAAACCCGAGGAGCGTGAGCTGATCCGCCGCCACCGCTTCCAATCCGCCCTGGTGCTCCCCTTGAAGGCGCGCGGCTCGGTGTTGGGCTCGCTGTCCCTGTGGATCATGCAGCCGGCCCACGCTTTCGACCGGACGGCCCGGAGCACCGCGGACAGGCTCGCCCAGCGAGCCGCGCTCGGACTCGACAACGCGCGGCTGCATGAGCAGCAGGCCCACATCGCCGGCGTGCTGCAGCACAGCCTGCTGCCGCGCGTGCTGCCGGAGATGCAGGGGTTCGAGATCGCCTCGCGCTTCCTCGCTGCAGGCGAAGCCTACGAGGTCGGAGGCGACTTCTTCGACGCGTTCAGGACGGGGTCGCGGAGCTGGAGCGTCGTGATCGGGGACGTCTGCGGCAAGGGCCCCGAGGCGGCCGCGCTGACCGCGCTCGCCCGCTACACCGTCCGTACCGCCTCGGACCCCCAGACGCCGCCGAGCGCCGTGCTGCGAGCGCTGCACGACTCGATCAACGCCGATCGAACCGACCTGCGCTTCTGCACCGCCGCGCTGCTTCGCGTCGACCCGCCCGAGAACGGCACGGGAGCGGCGCGGCTCACGGTCTCGTTGGGCGGCCACCCCCCTCCCCTGGCGCTGCGGCGAAACGGCAGCGTCGATGCGATCGGCGAGCCCGGCACGCTGCTCGGAGCCCTGCCCGAGCCGACGTTGACCGACGTCGGCGCCACGCTCGATCCTGGCGAGACGCTGGTCCTCTACACGGACGGGATGCTCGACGCACGCGACCGAAAGCACGGCGACGACCCGGCCTGGCTCGCCGAGCAGCTCTGTCGCGCCGGCTCGTCAGGCCCCGAGAAGATCGCCGAGAAGCTGACCCAGGCGGCGCTCGAGCGTCACGGCGGAACTGCGAGAGACGACATAGCCGTAATCGTGCTCCGGCGAACGGGCGGCTAGGCCTCGAGCAGCTCCTTCAGCGCCGCGAGGCTCTTCTCGGCCTCCTTGCGCCCCTTTGAAGCGGACGCGACCCGACCGGCGAGACGCCCGATCGGGCCGCCCGGCAGCTCGAAGCTGTTCGCGTAGACGAAGGTCGTGGCGCCGCGCATCTCGCCCAGCTCGTAGGTCACGTGGGCGCGCGAGCGAGCCGGGCCGCGGCCGCTCCACACCGCGCGCCGCGGGCGCTCGATCTCGACCACGGTCCATTCGATCCTGGTGTTGGCCCCGCCGAGCCGCAGCGTCTGCTTGAAGCAGTCGCCCTCCTCGAGGCGGCGGCCCGGCTTCCACTCGACGTCCTTGTGCGCGCTGACCCAGTCACCGAGGCGAGCGGGGTCCATGACCACGTCCCACACCCGCGCGGCCGGGGCGCCGATCTCGATCGAGCTCTTGACCTCTTCGCTCATCGCGATCCATTCTGGCGCGCCGGCCGCGCGGGCGGCAGCACCCGCCGCTAGGTGCGGGTGCTGCTCGTCCCCGAGGTTACGTCGGCGGTCTGGCCGTTCGGGTTCGGGTTGGGGACGGGCGGTGCGTAGGCCTCGGGCGGGGCTGGCTGCGCCGCCTTGGAGCCGTCGCGGCTCTTCTTCGCGAGGTAGAGGCCCGCCGCGCCGCTCGCCGTTGCCGCACCGGCAGCCGCAGCCGTGACGTTGCGCTTACGCCTGCGCCTGCGCTCCGCCTGCTTGCGGCCTGTGAGGCCCTTGGCGAGATCGCTGAGGGCCGACGCGATTCCCGAGAACACGCCCTTGCCCGCCTTCCCTGCGCCCATGGCTGCGCCCTTGCCGACGCCCTTGCCTGCGCGTCCCGCGATGCGCTTGGGGGCTGAGGGCCGTGGCACCCTGTCTCGCGTCTCATCCCTGACCTTGTCCAGTGTCTGCATAAGCTCGCTCCTCGCGTAGGTTTCATCCACCGGGTACCCCGTTACGCAATGGCGAAGCATCGACTTCACGTCGGCTGTTCCGGCTGGGTCTACCCGGCCTGGCGGGGGAACCTCTATCCCGGGGGCCTGGCGCAGCGGCGCTGGCTCGCTCACTACGCCCAGCAGCTCGGCACCGTCGAGGTCAACAGCACCTTCTACCGCCTCGCATCCCCGAAGGCGGTCGAGGGGTGGGTCGAGCAGACCCCGAAGGAATTCCTCTTCTCGGTCAAGGCGAGCCGATACATGACCCACATCAAGCGCCTTCAGGACGTCGCTGAGCGGGCCAAGCCGTTCTACGCGCCGCTCGAGGCGATGAGGCGATCGGGAAAGCTCGGCCCCGTGTTGTGGCAGCTGCCGGCCAACTTCCACCGCGACGATGATCGGCTCGCCTCGGCCCTGGAGGCGCTGCCCGACGGCAGGCACTGCTTCGAGTTCCGGCACGAGAGCTGGTTCGACGATGAGGTCTACGCGCTTCTCCGGGCCCACGGCGCGGCGCTCGTGATCGGAGACGACCCCGAACGACCAGACCACCCCCGGAAGCTGACCGCCGACTGGACCTATCTGCGCTTTCACCGCGGCAGCCGCGGGCGAGACGGCAACTACTCGGCTTCAGAGCTCGATCTTTGGGCGCGCCGGATCGCCCAGTGGCGCCGCCGGGCCGACGTCTTCGCCTACTTCAACAACGACCAGAGCGGCTACGCGCCGCGCAATGCCCTTGCGCTCAGGGGGCGGCTCGGGGACTGACTCAGCGCTTGCGCCAGCTGCCGCCGAGCATGCGCGACAGCCGGCCACCGCGGTTCGGCTGGAAGTTCGGCGAGCCCTCGTCGGGCGGCGGGAGCTCGGCCGCCGCGGCCGCGTCGATGCTCAGCGTGACCGCGCGGTCCGCGGTCCGCGCGACCTCGGGGGCGTCGGCGAAGACGACCTCGCCGGCGGTCGTCTCGATCACGAACCCGTCGAGGATGTGCTCGCGGTAGTTGTCGACGACCTGCCGGACCTTGCCCACCTCGACACCGTCCGAGGAGTACACGGCGGTGCCGCGCTCGACGGCGCTGTAGTGGATCGCGTGTCCCTCTTCGATGGCCACGGATGAAGCATACGATTCCGCCTAAGGCTGCTGCCGTGTCCGGCTATTCGGGAACGCCGCTGACGAAGAAGCTCGGGATCAAGGAGGGTCACCGTCTCGCCTTCCCCGGGGCGCCCATGGAGTTCCCCGGCCTTTTGGGCGAGCTCCCCGGCGGCACCGCGGTGCGCGCGAAGGCAACCGGCCCACTCGACGTGATCGTCTTCTTCACCCGCAGGCGATCGGAGCTCGCCCGTCGGATGCCCGGGCTGCGCCGAGCGATGGACCCCGCAGCCGGGCTCTGGATCGCGTGGCCGAAGCGGGCCTCGGGCGTGGCGACCGATATGACCGAGGACGTGGTGCGCGCGCTCGCCTACGAGAACGCCCTGGTCGACAACAAGGTTTGCGCGATCGACGACACCTGGTCGGGCCTGCGCCTCGTGATCCGGCTGAAGGACAGGCCGGCCCGCTGATCAGCCCGAGCCCAGGCGCTCGACGACCGCGGGTAGCTTGCAGAATTCCGCCACCTCGCGCGAGAGCTTTCCCCCCTGCCAGGCGAGGGGGCTCTCCCCCTCCCCCTCGCTGACCACGCTCGCGGAGGGCAGGCTCTCGGCCCATGCGGCCGCGACCTCGTAGGGGTGGCTGGGATCGGCGTCGTCACGGCTGGCGACGACGAGCGCGGGCAGGCGAAGCGACTCGAGCTCGGTCAGCCCGTCGAAGGGGATCGAGCGGGGCAGCTCCCTGAGTGCCATCGCCAGCGCCCGGGGGTCGCGGTGGAGGGCGATGCGCTGCCTGGTGATGCGGAGCACCGTCTCGCGCCAGGCGCCCTCGACCGCCAGGCTCGCCTCGTAGGCTGCCATGAAGCCGTCGACACCGCTCGCCGCGAGACCGTCGGCGAGACCGTCCCAGTAGGCCAGGACCTCGTCGGGCGGCGGCAGCCCGAGCGAGACCGGGCCGACGAACACAGCGCCCGCGATCTCATCGGCACGGTCGAGCGCGTAGGCGGCGGCCGTGTGGCAGCCCATCGAATGGCCGACCAGGACGGGGCGCCCGTCGCCGTGCTCAGCCAGCACCCGGCCGAGGTCCGCCGTCAGCTCGGGGTAGCCGTAGCCGCTCCCGCCCGGGGCCGCGCCCGATTCGCCGTGGCCGCGTGCGTCGTACGAGACGACGTGGTATCCGGCGCGCGGGAGGGCCTTCGAGCCGTGGAACATGTAGCGGCGGGTCGCGGTGATGCCGTGCAGCGTGACCACGGTCGGCCCGTCGCCCACGAGCTCTCCGCGCAGGACGAGGCCGCCTGCATCGAGATCGAAGGGTGTCGGCTCGGGCGCGCTCAGTGGACGGTCTGCACGGCGCGTTCGAGGTCGCCGATGTCCTGGTAGCGAATCCCGAACAGCGCCACGTGCTTGTACCGGACGATGCCCTCGCCGTCGATCAGAAACACCGAGCGGCGCAGCAGGCCGCCGGGGCCGAGGACGCCAAAGGCCTTGGCGACGCTCTTGTCCTCATCGGAGAGCAGCGGCACGTTCAAGCCGTTTTCCGTGACGAAGCGCTCGTGCGAGTCGACCGGCTGCGGCGAGATGCCGATCATCGGCACACCCAGGGCCTCGAGGCGGTCGCCGTCGTCTCGGTACGAGCAGAACTGCTTGGTGCAGACAGGGGTGAAGTCACCCGGGTAGAACGCGAGGATCACGCCCTTGCCCTGGTAGTCGGAGAGCTTGTAGACCTTGCCCCCCGTGCCGGGCAGCTCGAAGGAAGGGGCCTTGGATCCCACGTCGAGCTTGGCCATCAGCCGCGCTCGATCTGGACGGTTTCGATGACGACGGGCGAGGTGGGCGGCGCGTCGGCGCCGGTCGGGTCCCCGAGCGCCTCGATCGCGTCGACGACCTCGAACCCCTGCGTGACCTTGCCGAGCAGCGCGTAGTCGGGCGGCAGCCCGGCGTCGGCAGCGGCAGTGACGATGAAGAACTGGCTCCCGGAGCGCCCCGGAGGCTCGGCGGCGGTCTTCGCCATCGCCACGGTCCCGGCTGTGTAGACGAGGTCGTCGGGCGGCGGCTCGTCAACCGAGTAGCCCGGCCCGCCGGTCCCGTCGCCCGCGGGGTCACCGCCCTGGATCACGAAGTCGCGCGCGATGCGGTGGATCGAAGTCTGGTCGTAGAAGCCCTGCTCGGCAAGGCTCGCGAACGATGAGGCGGTCTTCGGGGAGCTGTCGCTGTCGAGCTCGATCGTGAACGCGCCGCAGCTCGTTGTCACGACCGCGCTCGCCGGGCCCTTCAGGTCCCGCGCCGGGGGCTCGGCCTGGGACTCTTTCGGAGCCGGAGCCTCGACCTCCTCGCAGCCCTGGGGCAGGGTCGAGGCCTGCTCCGTGTCGTCGTCGTCATCGCCCCCGCAGCCGGTCAGAAGCGCCGGCAAGGCCGCCGCGATGGCGATGATCGTCAGTCCCCTTGGTCGCAACGCGCGTCCTAGGCTAGAGGAGCTTGGTTCCGACCTCCGACCCGACTCCTCCACCGCGCAACATCCGGCTCGTCGGCCGGGCGCTCAACGCCATCGTGGCCAGAGCCCCGATCGTCTGGCCGCTCCTGCGTGCCCCGATGCGGCGCTTCTTCGACGACTCCGCCGCCGGCTGGGACGAGCGGACCGGCGCGTTCTCGGCCCGCCACCTCGCCTCGCTCGGGGCGGCTCTCCTGCACGTCTCGCCGGAGCCCGAGCGCGCGCTCGACATCGGGACGGGGACCGGCGCGGGAGCGCTCCTGATCGCCCGGGAGTTCCCACGCGCGCGGGTTCGCGGCGTCGACCTCTCCGAGGAGATGATCCGCAAGGCCAAGGCGCGGGTCGGGCTCGATCCGGAGGGCAGGGTTGCGTTCAGGGTCGCCGACGCCTCAGCGCTCCCCTACGAGGACGCGTCCTTCGACCTCGTCACGCTCCTCAACGTGCCGCCCTTCTTCGGCGAGATCGCCCGCGTGCTGCGGCCCGGCGGCCAGGCGATCGTTTGCGCATCACTCGGCGAGGCGACGCCCTTCTACACGCCCGAGAGCGTGCTGCGCAGGGGCTTCGCCCGAAAGGGCCTAGAGCCGGCAGAGACGGGCGCTGTGGACGAAGGCACGTACTTCGTGGCTAGATTGCCCGCGTGAGCGCGGAGCGGTCCCACGTACTGATCGTCAATCCGTCCTCAGGCGGCGGCCGTGGCGCCGAGATTCTCCCCAAGGTCGAGGCCGCGATGAGCTCGCGCGGGCTCGAATCCACGACCGTGGTCACGAGCAGCCTCAAGCACGGAGTCGACGAGGCGATCGCCGCCCACGAGGCAGGCTGCGTACCGGTGGTGATGAGCGGCGACGGGCTCGTCGGGCAGATCGGCGGGGCGCTCGCCGAGAAGGGCGCGACGATGGGCATCGTGCCCGGGGGGCGCGGCAACGACCTGGCGCGGGTCCTCGGCATCCCGGACGAGCCCGCCGACGCCGTCGCGCTGCT
>CAVUAT010000011.1:0-335000 GCA_963739545.1 uncultured Solirubrobacterales bacterium
ACCAGCGCGATGACCAAGCGCTCCTGCTACCAGGAGCGGCAGATCGGAGCCCGGCTCGGGCGAGGCCAGGGCTTGTAGGCCCGCCGGAAGGGTCCCCACGAGCGCCACGTCATGGTCGCCGAGGTTGAACGCCCCTGCGGCGGCGATCGCGACCACTACTGCGACCAGGACGCCCGGCACCGAGTAAGTCGGCTCTGGATGACCAGAATCAGCGCGTACCCTCACCAGTCCGATCACCGCGGCGGCCGAAACTGCCTCGCCCGATGCGATCCCGTCTACGAACCCGCGGGTCTCGTCAATCAGCCCATTTGCGTCGACCGAGAACCCAAGGAACGTCGGTAACTGTCCGATGAGGATCGTCAGGGCAAGCCCGTTCATGTACCCGATCTGCGTCGGCCTCGAAAGAAGTGTCGGCGATGAACCCCAGCTTCCCGATCCCCGCAACGATCGTGATAAGCGCCCTCCACCACGCCCAGCATCGACGCCAACGCGACCGCGCGCTCGGGATCGCCGCCAGATCCGATGATCGGCAGGATCGTCGCCGCGATCATCGGACCTAGGGAGGAATCCGGGCCCAGCACAAGGATTCGCGAAGGCCCGAACGCCGTGTAGCCGATCAGGCAGAGGACCGACGTGTACAGCCCAGTGATCGCCGGCAGGCCGGCAAGCTCGGCGTAGGCCATCCCTTGGGGTACCAGCAGCGTTGTCAGCACGAGGCCGGCGACCACGTCGCGCCGCAGCCACGACCGGCGATAAGACGCGAGCATCCGGGCACCGGGCAGCGATCTGGCCAGCTTCATTGACGGTCCACCAACGCGAATCTGGCCAAACCTTCGGCTGTCTCGGGCGACGGGCAAACTTCCGCTGGTCTCGTCCAGTACGCGCGGTACGGCTAGATCAGCACAGTTTGGTCAGGCGAGTCCATCCGACAACAAATTCCAAGCTCCTATAGGGGCTGCTTACCGGTACCGAACGCGACGCGAAGGAGACGGTGGTGGCTGAGACCAGCATGGCCAACCTCGAGAAGGTCGACCACATCGTTGTCTTGATGCTCGAGAATCGCTCCTTCGACCACATGCTCGGGTATCTCTCGCTCGAGGGTGGTCGCGGCGATGTCGATGGTCTGCGGGCGGAGTTCGCGAACGAGCATGACGGGCGCTCCTATCCGGTCCACCATCTCGACAGCACGGTGATCGAGGACGATCCCGATCACTCCGCCAGCGCCGTCGACCTCCAGATCGGGGGCGGAAAAATGAACGGCTTCGTAGAGAGCTACGCCGAGACGCTCTCCACGACGACGTCCAGGATGGGGATCCCGGTCGCGTGATTGGTTATTACAACGCCGCCGATGTCCCGGTCTACGACCACCTGGCGAGCGAGTTCGCAATCTGCGATCGCTGGTTCAGCTCTGTTCCCGGGGCGACCTGGCCCAACCGTCTGTACGCGATTTGCGGTCGCGCCGCCGGCAGTCGCGATGACCGGCCGCTCCACCTCCCGCCCATGTACAACCAACCCTCGTTCGTGCGACACCTCGACGCCAACGGCATCTCGTGGCGCTGGTACTCGTTCGAGGCGGGGACCCTGCGCTTCGCCGATGGGCACTACAAGCTGGGCCACCACGACAGCTTCGCGTTCTTCAGCAAGACCAACTTGAACTGGAGGACCAGCCTCGAGCTCAGGATCGACGCAAAGGCGCCAGCTTTCTCGAAGACGCCGCCAATGGTGCGCTGCCGTCAGTCTCATGGATCGACCCGAACTTCAGCAACTTCAACCCAATCGGCTTTCAGCCCAACGACGACCACCCGCCCGCGGACATCAAGGACGGCCAGGAGCTTGTGCTCGCTGTCTACCACGCGCTCGCAACAGGCCCCCAATGGGAAAAGACGCTCCTCATCATCTTCTACGACGAACACGGCGGCTTCTTCGATCACGTCGCGCCGCCTGCGGCGCCCGACGACGACCCCCACACGTTCGGACGCTACGGCGTGCGGATACCGGCGCTGATCGTCTCGCCGTGGGTGGAGCCAGGGTCTGTATCCAAGACGCTCTTCGATCACACGTCGATCATGAAGACGATTCTCCTGCGCTTCTGCCCGGGAGCCCTCGAACGAGCCAAAGCGGCATAAGGGCGTTTGCGCGGCTCGGAAGCTCCGGGCACCCCCGTCCCATGGGAACGCGCGTGTCGCAGGCCAATGATCTCGGAGAACTTCTCACACGCACGACGCCACGACCAGCGGCGGACCGGTACGCGCTGATAGAGGACGCCGCGGCCCGCGCGGCCGTGAGAACGGAAGGCGCGCAAATCGAAGGGGACGACCCGCTCGCTCGCCGGCCAGCGACGGACCTCCAGATCCGCCTCGCCGCCGGGACTCGCGAGCTGAGAAGACGAGGGCACCCGGAAGACCGGCCGTAAGGCCCCTCTTCCAAAGCCATACACGAGAGGCCACATCTCTAAATCGGGGCGACTGGATCAGCATGGCTCTTGATCAGCGGGTTTCCGCTCCCTTTGCGTCGGAGGGTGCGTCGGAGAAGTCCCGCTCGGAACAAGGCGCGTCAACCTCCGCCAGCGCCACGAGGTCGGCGTGTCCGTAGATGCGGAGCAGGCCTTCGACCGCTTGCTCGGTCCAGCCCATCTGCGCCGCCATCGCCCGTTTCGAAAGCCCGAGCCGGTAGAGCAGGTGGACTCCGTAGTGCTTGGTCGCGAGATAGAAGTCGAACTCCTGAGCTGCGCACGGGGCCAGTCCTTGCCCCAGTAGCCCGAGAGCGTCGGCTGTGCTCATTTGGTCTGCTACGCTCTGGGTAGCGAAAGACGAGATCGCCGTGCCTCGCGTGGCTGGCGTAGCAGCGCATCCCGAGCGGGCGGCTTGGGGCCAGAGTGATCACCTTCGCCTTGTTGGACTTCGGCAGGTCGAGCTTGCTCCTGTGTAGACCCGCCTCGTGACCGTGGATCCGGTTGGCCTTGGGGTCTATGTTCGTAAACGAAAAGGCCGCAGCGGTCCGCCGGGCCGCATTCCCGTGTAGGCCGCGAACGTCAATCAGCGCCCGCACTGTGCGGCGCGCACCGTCGAGCGTCGTCGCAGGCGTTTTGCAACCGTTCCAGTTCCGCCAGCGGTCGGCGGGGCGCTCGCGTTAGCGGCCCTTGGTCCGGCGACTCCAGCGCGCCTGGGAACGGGTTCCGGTCGATCAGCTCCTCGGCGTCAACGGCGCGGTTGAACAGCGTGACGACGGCCCGGGGATCGCGGACGGCGGCACCTGTCCGTCCAGCGATCGCCTCGTGGCGCCGAATTGAGTCAGCGGCCGGGTCCCGAAGTCCCCGGTGAAACGCCGCAGCGGCCCGCGGGCAGCGTCGATAGACGACCCCTTGAACGTCCGTCCGCTCGCGGTCTGGAGCGCGCCCGATCCACATCCGCGAGAGCGTCTGCTCGACGTACTCGGCGACAGCGACCACCGCGCCGGGACTGGTGACGCAGGTCAGCCGAGACTCGCTCGACCTCTATCTCGGCTCGGCGGGCGGCGACGGCTGCGTCGGCGCTCCCGCATGGTCGAGAACCGCCCAACCCACTCGTACTGTCGTCGGCGGCCACTCTCTCGTCGCGGCCGAAATGGGCAGCACCTTCCCGGCCCACGTCTTACGCTTAGCTCGGCATCGAAGCTAACTCCTTCGGTCCGGGGGCGGGCCGTTCGCCTGCGCGGTGCCGCCCCATTTCCGTCCGGGCGACCATACGCCCCGCGGTCGGCGGTCGCAAGAGAAGGCCGATGCCCGATCAGCCACGGCTCGACCTCTGAGACGCGGAACTTCGCCCGGCCGAAGATGAACTGAGGCATTTCGTGCCATCCTTTCCTCGATAGACCGGGTGCCGCAGGAGTAGTGCGTAGCGGGCCCCTTCTTGTCGAGCCACTGCTCACGGGGCAGGGCCGCGGCAAGAGCGCGGACCTCGGCCAGCACGTCGAAGCCGGCGTCGACGCGGTCGCCCGCCACGTGAAGCAGCGTTCGCCGTCGTCGTCGCGGTAGAGGACGTTCAGTCATCGCCCACAGGCGGCGTCCGTGCCGGTGCCCGGCATGATCTCCTCCGAAGGGGTGGTCGATTCGGGCCTCATATCCGTTCCTGGGGCCTCTGTAGCGACCTGGGAGGGCCTCGTCCGCCCGCTCACAAGCTGCATCTGAGGGGTGCCGACCCGTAGCGCCGTCCCGGTCCGATCCGTCGAGAGCACCAGCCGCACTTCGGGGAGCTGGCGCGGAGCTTGCGACCGCGGCAGGTCGAACCGCAGTACGTCGCACCAGCGCGCAGGTCCGAGATGTCGGCGCCGCACTCGGCGCACGAGCGGATGGCGGTGGTGACGTTCACGCCGCCTCCCCTGTCTACCGTCGCCGCCATCCGCTTGAGGACCTGACGCCGTCGTCCTCCTTACCTGCAGGACCTTGAGCTGACGGCGATCGACGGTGCCGCTCGATGACCTGCTCGGCGAGCTGGCGGAGCTTGGCCGGCGGGATCGCGTCCAGCTCGACGGAATCGCCCGCTTGGCTCCCCCCTCAGCGGGCGTCGCTTGACTTGGTCGGTCGCGTCGGGAGGTTCCAGGTGTCGAGGTGCCGCTGAGTGACGGCGACCCGCTCGAGGCTGGCGTATTTCCCGAACACCGCCCTCGTACTTGTTTCCCCGGCGTCGTCGGGGATCGCCGAACGGGTTGCGCCGGAAATGGAAGCTTGCGAAGCGCGGCCAACGCGGCCTCGGCGAGAACGGCGGCGCGGGCTGCGGCAATCTCCAACGAGACGAGCGACTCGCCGATCCCCTGGACGACTGGGCGGTCGATGTCCCGGCCCGAAGGGTCGTGGTCGCCGAAGTAGTAGAGGGCCGGGCTTGCCCTGCTTGCCGCGCCGTTGATCGTCTCGGCGGCCTAGTAAGGTAGCTGATCGACGGGGGTAGCCGCGGGTGACCATCAGCGGCACGTCCCACTCCCGTGACCTCCATCAGGACGCCGGCGAGCGCGTCCTTTTCGAGCCAGACCTCGACATAGACCTGGTCGCCCACAGCGCCCGGCGGTAGGCCTCCGCGGTTGCCGAGCGCCTCCTCCACGTCGAGTACGTGGTCGGCTTGCGCTTCCAGCGGGTGTTGTCGGCGATCCAGCCGAAGGGAATCTCGCCGCCCCGGCGCAACTCGGCGAGCCAGGCGGCGACCGTCTTGTACTCGTTCTCGGTCTTCGCGATCACGCCCGCGTGACAGGCGGTAGAACACCTGGCGCACCGTCATCGGGTGGTCGGCGGCGAGCGATGGCGACGATCGCCTCGCGGATCGCCTCCATCTCCGCCTTCTTGCTCGCTGCGGGGCCTGTTTTAATCCCACCTAGGGCCAGTATTACGCGCGGGCACTCATGGCCGCGCCTGCGTTGGTCAGCTTCATTGGGACGCCGCCAGAGCCTGAGAGCTGGCGGCTCGTCAGTGATTGGGTGTGGATCTCCGCGTGCAGCCTGTGCTGGTTGCCTGCCTGGCGCCGCGCCGAGAGCCGCACGTGCGAGTGTTGGTGGCGGGACGCTGGGCGCGGCCCGCTGATCGTCGGGAAGGAGGAAGGCGTCGCCGATGTTGCACCGCAGATCTCGCTCGATGCGACGACGCTCGTCGGGCGAGAGGCGCCTGGGGGTGCCGCTCTCGCGAACGCCTCTTGGCGACGTCGAGCCGGTAGGCGAATCGCCTCGCGCGGCGCGATGTAGCCGAGGGCCGGATCAGCGAGCGCCTCGTCAACTGTCCGCTCCCCCGGCTTGAACCGGTAGCGGCTGCGGTCGGCCAGGGCGGCCGCTGTGAGCTGCTTATGCGAACCCCTTGGCTTCACCCTTCCCCTTCGGCCCTCCCCCGGCGGCGGCCCTGGGAGAGGGTGAGAAACCCAGGGCTCCGCCGCGCGGAGGTATGAACGTCCAGGCCTCTGGGCCTTGCGGGGAGTGCGCAGGGACAAGCGGCCGTGTGTGCGGTCACTGGGTCAACTAACGCCGGGTAATCCTGTGATGACCCTGAGCGCACTGACATTGCGGAGGCCAAAAAGACTTGTTCGCAATGGGAGAACGAGAGCTTCGAACAGGTTGGTGGCACCCCGTCAGGCCTCGATTTCGAATGCGCGATGTCCCGGAAACTCGGAAAGCTGAAGCCAGCACCCTAGGGCCGGGGCTGGTCGGTTCGGGCGGGAAGCAGCTTAGGACGAGAAGCAGCTACTTGACGATTTCGTAGAGCCGCGAGCACGAGTAGTCGCTTGCGAGGCTCTTGCGCTGCGTCCGATACTCGACCCCGACCTCCAGCAAGCCGCGAGCGTCGGGGCGCCAGCTATAGGAGAACTTGCCCTTCCGATTCGTAACGACGCTCGCCAGAAGATCCATCCTTCGGCGAACCGGCTTGTCCTCGAGGTCGCGTGTGAGAAGGCGAACGTCTGGCCGCGAACTGCCGGGTCGATTGATCCCCTCAAGCGAAGCAGAGACCCCGCCTTGACCTCGCGCGGATTTCCGCGACCGAACCCAGCAGCGCTTCGGGGCTTCGTCTGGAAGTTGATCCTGACCCCACTGGCCCCGGTCCGAATCGGCTCTGGACCAATCACGGTCATCGGAGCCGAAAGAGTCCCTGGCCCGAATCCAGGATCGACGATCTTCCCGATCAAGTCGTTGCTGAGCAGAAAACTCGGAGCCAGACTCATGCCCGGCCACGGAGCTGGCCCTGCTCCGAAGGTGTATGTGAGCTCACCCGTGGAGTTGGCGGGAACCTTGACGTCTACACCAGACCCTTCGCTTGAAGCTGCATGCAGGGCCGGGACCGCGGAACGACAGGACGCGAAGTCAGCGGTCTGTGTGAACCCTGCTCCCAAGACGACCGAGCCGGACTTGCTGAAGCCAACCTCTCCAACCGCCGGACCTTCGCCGCCAAATACCCCTCGCGTAAACGATGGGCCTGAGGGTCGGATCGTGAACACCTCCTGCTGAGGTCCAGCGGAGATATGCAGCGTGTAGGCGACCGGGGCAGGGTTCGGAAAAGAAATCACCTGCGGCGTCGCCGTGACGGTGATCTTGGGGTCCGCGTTCGCGTTCGCCGGGCCGGCCAGCACGCAACCTAGGGTCGCGGCAGCGCCAGCGATGGTGCGAGCTGATCTCCCCGACATCGAATGATCTTCCTCCTGGAGGCATCCCTCGTCAAGGCGTCGCTCTTCGTCCACGAACCGCTGCTTTGGACGAGAAGCGGCTATCTGGCGCGCGCCGGTCAGTGGGCTCGCTACGCACTACTCCTGCGGCACCCGGTCTATCGAGGAAAGGATGGCCGAGGGAATGCCTCACCAGTTCATCTTCGGCCGGGCGAAGTTCCGCGTCTGCAGAGGTCGAGCCGTGGCTGATCGAGCATGGCTACTTGCGACCGCCGACCGCGGGGCGTATGGTCGCCCGGACAGGAAATGGGGCGGCACCGCGCGAACGGCCCGCCCCCGACACCGAAGGAGTTAGCTCGATGCCGAGCTAAGCGTAAGACGTGGGCCGGGAGGGTGTACCTCGGCCGCGACGAGAGTGGCCGCGAGCAGTACGAGTGGGTCGGGCGATTATCGACCATGCGGGAGCGCGACGCAGCCGTCGCCGCCCGCCGAGCCGAGATAGAGGTCGACGAGTCTCGGCTGACCTGCGTAGCCAGAGTCCCGGCGCGGTGGATCACTGCGCCGAGTACGTCGGAGCAGACGCTCTCGCGCGGATGGAATCGGGCGCACTCCAGACCGCGAGCGGACCGAGCGTCAAGGGGTCGGTCTATCGACGCTGCCCGCGGGCCGCTGCGGCGTTTCACCGGGGGACTTCGAGGGACCCGGCCGCTGTTGGCTCGATTCAGCGCCACGAGGCGATCGCTGGACGGACAGGTGGCCAGCCGTCCGCGATCCCGGGCCGTCGTCACGCTGTTCAACCGCGCCGTTGACGCGGAGCTGATCGACCGGAACCCGTTCCGCTGCGCTGGGTCGCCGGGACCAAGGGCCGTTCGGAGCGAGCACCCGCCGACCGCTGGCGAGTTCGAGGCCCTGCAAAACGCCTGCGACGCGCTCGACGAGTACGCGCCGCGAGATGCGGGCGCTGATGACGTTCGCGGCCTACACGGGAATGCGGCCCGGCGAGCTGTTCGGCCTTCGAGTGGACGGACATCGACTTCAAGGCCAACCGGATCACGGGTCAGCGAGGCGGGTCTACAAGGGCAGGCTGGACCTCCCCGAAGTCCAACAAGGCGAAGGTTTGATCGCTCTCACCCCGCCGCTGGGATGCGCTGCTACGCCAGCCAACGCGGCACGGCGGATCTCGTCTTTCGCTCCAAGCGTGGCGAGCGCGATGAGCCAGCCGACGCTCTCGGGCTACTGGGGCAAGGTTCTGCGCCCGTGCGCAGCTCGGGTTCGACTTCTATCTCGCGACCAAGCACTACGGAGTCCACCTGCTCTACCGGCTCGGGCTTTCGAAACGGGCGATCGCGGCGCAGATGGGCTGGACCGAGCAAGCGGTCGGAGCCTGCTCCGCATCTACGGACACGCCGACCTCGTGGCGCTGGCGGAGGTTGACGCGCTGTATGCGCGGGACTTCTCCGGACGCGCCCTTCCGACGCAAAGGGAGCGGAAACCCGCTGATGAGCCATGCTCGATCCAGTCGCCCCGATTTTTCCTGGTAATCGCGATGTTTCGGTGAAGTGAGAGCCGGTGAGTGCCGCCCAAGCCGATCCAGGCTGGGGTCTGCTCCAGGCACGAGACCCCCAGTCGAAAAATACCGACAAGGTGCCCATTTGAGCGCCTAAGACGTTCGAACAGAAACTGCGCCTATGGCGCTGTCTCGGGATCGATCTCGTACGGGCTCGGCGGGAGTGCATCGCGCCGAGCGGGCATCTTCATCGCACTGGTGCACCGCACTGGCCGTCCGGTTGCATCTGCGCGATCCGACGCGGCGGACCGGCGAGGAAGTCGTCGGCCACCATCGAGAGCCGGAAAAGGCAGGCGACGCTCTCCGCGAAGTGTTCCTCGAGCGCCAGGTGAGCGTCGATGCGCGCGGTCGCGACTTGGACGGTGGTCGGCGCTCGTAGATCTTGGGCAGGTTCCGCGCAGCTTGCACCCGATCCGGATCTTGCCGTCGTGCTCAACCGGCAGCTTCGTGTAATGTCGGCGGACTGAAGGTCCCGGGGAGTCGGAAGGTAAAAAGCTAGGGGGGCAATAAATGAGTCGTCCAATAGGTCACAGAACGGCGGCGCGGAGCGGTCGGCGGGGCCACCTCGCCCCGGTGCGTGCACTGCTCGTGATCGGCCTCCTCGCCAGCGCATTGCTGGTGGTACCGAGCGCATCCGGCCAGGAGGCGGGGTACAACAAGGCCACGAAAAAGCTCGAGGCCGCCTTCAAGGTTGCGAGCAGCGCCCGCGTCTCCAGCGATGACGGCTGCTACCCGGCACCTGCGGATCTGGCGGATCAGATCGGAGGCCGGGTCGCCGTGACGCGCAAGGCAATCAAGAAGAGGGGAATCGTGCACGTGGTCGATGCCGGCAGCAACTGCAACCGGGTGCAGCTCGCGGTCGCTACCAAGGGCGGCATCTGGGTGCTCAACTCCGCCACCGGGAACGTCGTCTTGAAGTAGAAGCCGGGGGACCGGCACCAACCCATCGATCAGCCGTCGAGCCACAGGGAGGCCACCGCGATGCATCTCGCAAGACGACCATGGAGCGCAACGACGAGAAGCGCCCTCCTCGGGCTCGCGGTCCTAGCCGGTTTGCTGGCAGCGACACCGGGCGCGTCGAGCCAAGGGCAGCAGCTGGCGGGTGCGAGTGCCGGCGGCGGCAACCTAAAGCGCGTCACCAAGTCGTTTCAGATCAGCGGCGCCAACAGCACGCCCCGTCTGGAGGTCATCTGCCCGCGAAACAGCTACGCGCTCGGAGGTGGCATGAGCAGCAGGCCCGGGATCTCGGCCGACGGCAGCGGCGTCTATCCACACTCCTACGAGCGCCTCGGCGTGCAGCGCGGATGGCACATCACCCCGATCCTCCTCCAGCCAACGGACTCAACATCCACGCTCGCGCCTCGCAACGTAACCATGCAGGCTGTCTGCGGACCGGAGGCGCTGACGCCCGACACCACCATGCGCCGATCTCTTTTCCTCAGGGAAGGTGACTCACCGGCGCCGGGCGCACCGGAGGACTCACCACTCGTCGGCCGGCCGCAAACGGGGACCGCCACTTGCCCCAAGGGCCAGGTCCTTCTGTCCGGAGGCTTCCAACGCACGAGCTTCACCGATCTGGGTGGCTCCTACGTGACCGAGTCGCGGGCCGTCGGCACGAGGGCCTGGCGCGTCTCGGGTCGCTCCTACGGCAAGTTCGGGGGCGAGCTGGTGGCGCTCGCCTACTGCATCCGCAGCAAGGGTCCGTTGCTGAGCGCGGTCTCGCGTTCGACCTCGATCGGCGCCGGCATGTCCGCAACTGCCAAGACCCGCAGCTGCCCGAGGGGCCGGGTGCTGACCTCTGGGGGCTTCAGCTTGAACGGCTCGCACAACGCTTTCATCGGGGATGGCTCCCTGAACGCGAACGGCACCTGGTCGCAGACCGCCTACGGGTTCTTCGGTTCCGCGCGGCTGACCGCATACGGCTACTGCATGAGGCTCAAAGCCGGCTGATTTCAGCGGGGTCGGCTCAGGGTCCCATTCGGGGGCCCAATCTGCACGACAGTCAGAGCAACTCCCTCCGACTGACCGCGCCTGCAGGCGCGTGAACCAGCGAATCGGAGGTTGTGGCGGCGGCCTCAGCGCGGCAGGCGACGCGCGCAGCCACGCGTGCAGCCACATAGAGTCAGGGCATGGACACGGAGGTCGCGGTCGCGGTCGTGTTGGCGATCGGTTTCGCGGTTACCAACGGCCTGCACGACGCAGCGAACTCGATCGCGACGCTGGTGGCCACCCGGGCCGCCAGCCCGGGGCAGGCGATCGTCCTCGCCACGATCTTCAACATGCTCGGCCCCCTGCTGATCGGCGCCGCGGTCGCGGACACGATCGCGGGAATCCTGAGCGTAAGCGCCTCGGTTGCCACGGAGGTAATCGCATGCGGGCTGGCGGCCGCGATTGCCTGGAACCTCGTCACCTGGAGGCTGGGGCTGCCGTCGAGCTCGGGCCACGCGCTCGTCGGCGGGCTGGTGGGGGCCGGGCTCGTGGAGGGCGGCCTCAACGCGATCAACTGGGGAGGCATGGACGGCCTTCACCCCGTCGGGGTCTTCGGCACCCTGATCGCGCTTGCGATCTCGCCGGTGCTGGGCGGGCTTGGCGGCCTGCTGGTTATCCGGACGCTCCGGAGGCTGGCCCGGCGGGGGACCCGGCGCTGGCACGGACCGGTCAACGGCGGACAGTGGGTGATGTCGGCGGCGCTCTCCTTCAGCCACGGGGCGAACGACGCCCAGAAGGCCGTAGGCGTGATCGCCGCTGTGCTCCTCGCTGCGGGGGAGACGGACACGCTCTCGGCCCCAACCTGGGCAACGGTCGCCTGCTCGATCGCACTCACCGCCGGAACCGCGCTGGGCGGGTGGCGCATCATTCGGACGGTGGGCCGTCGCATCTATCGGATTCGGCCGATCGAGGGCCTGGCCAGCCAGACCGCTTCCTCGGGTGTCATCCTCGGGGCCTCGCTGCTCGGAGCGCCGACCTCGACCAGCCAGGTGGTCGCTACCTCTATGGTGGGCATCGGCGCCGGCCGGCGGCGGCTCCACCACGTCCACTGGGCGGTCGTCCGCCAGATGGGCCTTGCCTGGCTGATCACGATCCCCGCCACGGCCGCTCTCGCCGGTGTCACACTCGGGCTATGGCGACAACTCACGTGAAGCGAGGGCGCTGGTTCCTGCCCGATGCTCCCGATGTCCTCGGGCTTCTTCGCAATCAGCTCGCGGTGACGATCGAGGCGCTTGACGCGCTTGCCGACTGGGCCGGCGGCGACGCCATCGCCGCCGAAGCGGTTCGAGCCGCCGAGGCTCGCGGCGACGCTTCGAAGCGAGTACTGCTCGACGCCATCCGCGACTCCTTCGTCACGCCGGTCGCCCCCGAGGACCTGTTCGCTCTGTCGCGGGGGATCGATTGGATCCTCAACCACGCCCGCGACCTGATCGAGGAGGCTGAGGCGATGGACTGTGCCCCGGACGCCGACATCGCCGAGATGGCAAGGCTGCTCGGCCAGGCCGCCCACAAGATCGACGATGCGATCGGTCATCTCGATTCGGACCCCGATCGCGCTACCACAGCCGCTGACGCCGCGATCAAGGCTGAGCGGGAACTCGAGTACGTCTACTACCAGGGCATGGCGGGACTACTCGAGGTCACCGACATGCGCGAGCGCATTTCCCGCCGCGAGCTCTACCGCAGCTGCTCGCGTATCGGCGAGCCGGTGATCGACGTCGCCGAGCGAATCGCGTACGCGGTGGTCAAGGAGAGCTGACCCGGTCGGTATCGCCTCGCTGAGCGCATCGGGGCGACTGGACCTATGCAGCCCCCTGCAGCGCCACGCCGACGACGAATGCCACGGTGGCGGCTGCCCCGCCGACCGCCGTGGTCTCCAATCCCGACCTCCACGCGGGCTGATCGACGAATCGGGCCTTGAGGCCGCCGACGGCGAAGAACGCGATCGCCGTCATGGCAGCGCTCCAGGCGAACGGCACCGCGATCTCGCCCGGCGTCACGGCGTCGACTACGAAGACGGCCAGCGGCAGGAAGCCGACCGTGACGAAGGCCAAGAGGGTCGCGCCCGCCGAACGCAGGGGCTCTGAATTATCCGCCCCGTAGCCCAGTTCCTCGGTCATCATCGTCTCAACCCACACTTGGGGATCGGCCGTGATGACGTCCACCACCCGGTCGAGATCGGCATCTGCGAAACCCTTGGCAGCGAAGATCTGCCGAATCTCCTCTCGCTCGCCCTTGGGGATCAGCTCGATCTGCCGCTCCTCTTCGCCACGCGCTCGCTGACGGCGCTGCTGCTCGGCTCGCGTGCCGAGGAAATTGCTGGCGGCCATGCTGAAGCCGTCGGCGAAGAGGTTGGCGAACCCGAGGATGACGATGACGCTGTCGCTGAGACCCGCGCCCACGACCCCGGCGACGATGGCGAAGGTCGTCACGGCGCCGTCGATCGCTCCATAGACGAAGTCCCGGAGATAGCTCGGACGCGGTGGCGTGCTGAGCCGCGCACGAACGCCGGCCGGCGTGTGTTCCGGTGCGAACGACTCTTCAGGGTTATCCATGGCTTCGCGTTCCAGCCTCAACCCTAGTCCGGGTCTTCACGTCACGTTTGGAGGCGGCGCCGTGGGACCTTCGCCGTACCGTATGCCGAGCTGGTGGGCTGCGACGGCGGTGCGATCATCACGGCGATCCTGCGGTGAGTCCTGCTCCTCTCGGTTGCTGGCGGGTCTTCATCGCACCATGCGCATCAGCACCCGGGTGAGGGAGTCCCCCGGTCACTTGGCTGCGGTCCTTCCGACCTTCTCTCGCGGATCGAGCTCAGCGGATCTGCCGCCGAGCTCCTGATCGTCCGGGGTCTGCGTTCGCTCGGGGACGACGAGAATAGGGGTGGACATTCCTGCGAGGGCATGCGGCAGGTCGCCGATCGGCGCGATGCCGGGGAGATGGGTGGGACCTGGGCCGCCGATGACCAGCAGGTCGAGCGTCTTAGCCGCCTCTCGCAGCTCAGCAGCGGCGTCGCCTCGCTGGAGCTGGATCCCGCATGACACGACATCGGGAACCTTTCGTCGTGCGCCCTTCAGGGTCCCCAGGGCCTGTTCGTGCTTCTCGCGCAGGTACTCGGTTGCCCCGTGCCAACCCGCCTCGCGGAATCCCCAGGTCGTCGAGTCGCCGACCGTGATGACGACGAGTGTCGCACCGCAGCCGAGAGCGACGTTGCTCCCGAAGTCCACCGCTGCGGAGCTTCCCTCGTCGGCGGCGAAGCCGGCCCCGATTCGCAGCCAGCGCTCGCGGAAGCGATCGGCATAGCCGCGTGGGGCTATCGCAACTGCGGTTGAACCCTGCTCGATCAGAGCGAACGCAGCGCGGGTCACCTCGACGGTGCCGTCCGGGGCGCCCTCGGCTGACCCGGTGACGACGATGTCCGGCTGAAGTCGTCGCACGACGTCGAGCAGTTCCTGTTCGGAATCGGCTTTTGAGGGACGAACGATCTCCGGATCGAGCGCTTTCATCAGTTGGGCGCTCAGCGCGATGCAATCGTCGCGATCGTGATCGCGGCCGGGTGGCATGTGAATGAGGAAGCCGCCCCTCATCGGCTGTCGCGCTGGCCGATCTGATGGGCAAAGGTTTCGACCGATGCCTCGACCTCCAGAGCGTCCTCGGGGGGTGGGGGGTCGGTGTACCAGTCCTCGTAGGTGAGGAAGGAGCGGAGGTACCGGCCGACGACCTTGCCCGGAGGCCACCACAGCGGGTCGGCCGAGGCGCGGCTGTCGCCCTCGATTCCATGAAGGTCTTTGCGAATGTTCAGCGAGTCCTCGCCGGTGAGCAGCTGTCCTCGAAGCACGGGTTCGAACGGCTCGGGCTCGACGGCCGCGCCGAGCATCGCGGCGATGTCGCGCGCGGCGGCGTCGGCCTGCTCGGCGGCGAGGCCACCCTGCTTGACGGGGAAATCGGCGCCGTCCCCGGCCGCCCAGACGTCCTCCACTCCGAGGACCCGTGCGTGCCGGTCGATCGGGATGAAGCCGCTGCGGTCCCTGGGCAACCCGGGGAGCTCCGGTCCGAGCAGGGTCGGCATCGAGATCACCGCTCCGCTTTGCAGCTTGGCCCCGCCGGGGTGGCAGACCAGGTCGTCGTCCACCTGCTCCAGGCTCGTGCTGCACCGAAGCTCGATGCCGCGGGTCCGCAACAGGTCTTCAACCGCGGTGCTGGCCGTGAACCCGAAGATCCCAAGCGGCCGCTCCTCGGGCGTCAACAGCTCGACCTTCAGCCCGTAGACCCCGAGATCGTTGGCGCGGTGCGCCGTCATCAGCGCGAGCTCGTAGGCGGGCAGCGGCCAAAACGAGCCCGGGGGGGCGACGATGCTCAGCGTCCGGGAGTCGTGGCGAGCGGCCTGGCTGATCAGCTCATCGACTGGGAGGGGCTCGCTGGCGCTCAGCGTCGTCGCTTGCTCGTAGGGCGGAACCGCCTTGGCGCCCAGGGTGACCAGCAGTGCGTCATATCGGAGGTCTTCGCCGTCGTCGAGCTCGACCAGATGCTCGTCGGGCCGGACACGGGTGGCCCGGGCCATGATGAACCGCCCGCCCATCTGGCGTAGGAGTGGCGTCAGCTCGAAGCGTGGCGGCGGATCTCCTGAGAAAGGCTCCTCGACCGCGAGGGGCTTGAAAGTTAACTCTGGCTGACTCGAGACCAGCACCAATGACGCACGGTCGGCGGCGAGGTCATTCAGGGCGAGCAGACCCTCGACACCTGCGACGCCCCCACCGAGGATCACTACTCGCGGCTTGTCTTCCACCGGCATCATCACGACCAAGACTACGCGGCGACCGGCTCCGCTGCCGAAGGCATCGCGGGGGCGGCGGAGGGAATCGCCGCGGACTGATCGTGGTCGGCTCAAGCCACCAAGGCAAGCTGGGGCGGATAGAACCGGTCGCCGCGACTTCAGAATGTCCGCGGCAGGACGCGAACGTGGCAGCGTTACTCCCGCAGCCCGGCGGCTTCGAGGGCCTCCTGAGGATCGAGGTAGGTCGAGATCCTTACCGCCCTGCCGTTCTTCATGTCGGTGACGGTGCCGAAGGCCATCTCGGTCACCGCCCCGCTGTGCTTGCCACGTGTGCGGATGCGGCCGATCCCGACGATTCGATCACCCAGGTCCCGAATCTCTGAGTAGTCGAGGTGGATCTCGGCGAGAGCCTCATATATCTCGCCGAGCACGTTACGGACGCCATCATGTCCCCGACTTACGGTCGCCTCGCCTCCGAAGGGAATCAGAAGCGCCGAACGCCACTCCACCTCGGGCTCAAGCTCCTGCAACAGGGCATCGACGTCGCGCCGGTTATACGCCTCGGTCCCGCGCTTGAAAGCCTCGACGTTCTCCTGCGACATCGCCCACGCAGTATGGCCCCAATGGCGCTGCCCCGCGATCGGCTAGCAGCAGCTTCCGGAGTCCACGCGCCCCGAATCGGGTAACAAGCTGGTTGCCGCTGGCCGGTAGTCCCGCTGGTGCGGCCAAATTGAACCGTTCGCCCCGACTTCAGAATCTCCGCGTCAGGACGCGAACGCGGGTGCGACGCTACTCCTGCATCCCGCCGGCTTCGAGGGCCTCGTCCCACGTTTGGAAGCCCTTGATTCGAACGATCTTGCCGCCGTCTACCGTGATGCGGACCGCGAACTCCTGGTCGAGCTCCAGGTGGCTGGCGCCGCCCTTCAGTTGGGCGCGTCCCAGCCACAGGACCGAATCACCGAAATCACGAGCCTCGTGCTCCTCGAGCTGGAATACCTCCCAGGTCTCCCATGTCGCGGCAAACCCGCCCGATACCTCGTCGCGGCCGCGGTAGACGGCGCGCTCCACCGCGGCGGGACCGATGGGCGTCCACTCGATCTCGGGATCGAATCCCTCCGTCATTGCCGCAAGGTCCCGGCGGTTGAAGGCTTGAATCAACTGCCTCGCCGCTTTGACGTTCTCCTCCGACATCGCCTATTCCCGCAGCCCGGCTGCTTCGAGGGCGTCGGCATGGCTGAGGTAGTCACGCGCAGAGACGATCAGCCCGTCGCGCATCACGACATGCTGGGCGAACTCGCTCTCCATCTCCACTCCGCTGGTCCGTCCGGTGACCCTGATGCGACCGAGACGCAGGACCGAATCGCCGCCGAGGTCGAGCAACTCGATCTCCCACGACTCGATCCGGCTGAACACCTCGCCGCGGTAGTCCTTCCAGATCTGCCGCGCCCCGCCATGGCCTCTGTACACCATGTTCTCGCCCTCGGCCGTCCCCTCGATGGCCGTGTGCCACACCACCTCGGGATCGAGTTCGGCTAGAAACGCATCGAGGTCGTCCCGAACCCAGGCGTCGTACGCTCGCCGTGCGATCTCGACGTTCTCCTGCGACATCGCCCACGCAGTATGGCCCCAATGGCGCTGCCCCGCGACCGGCTAGCAGCAGCTTCCGGAGCACGCGCCCCGAATCGGGTAACCCGATTGGTGCACCCCGTCAGGGACCCGGCGGCTCCTCGCCCGGGCGCAGCCATGGCGTCAGGGTCGGGCCGTCGCGGAGGGTCGCGGCGCGGCGGATCGCGTCGGGGCCGAAGCGGTCGCGGACCTCGTCCAGGGCCTCGTCGAGGGCGGCGTGCTCGCGGCCGTCGAGCGGGAGCTCGAGCTGGACGCCGGCGCCGTCAGCGAGGTTGGTGATCGCGACGCCGATCAGGGTGATTCCCCGGCGATCGATCTCCGGCATCGCCTCGGCAAGCAGAGCGCGGGCCGGTCGCAGGAGGGTTTCGCTCGTCGCGCTGGGGTAGGGGAGGGTGCGCGATCTGGTCGCCCGCTTGAAGTCGCCGAAGCGCAGCCGCAGGACGACCGTGCGCCCGGCGCGGCGGGCCGAGCGCATGCGGCGGGTCACGCGATCGAGCAGGGCGATTAGCTTCGCGTCGAGCTGATCCGCCGTCCTCGGTGAGCGGGAGAACGCCGACTGGGAGCCGAACGAGCGACGCCGCCCGCCCGAGCGCACGCGCCGGGGGTCGCGGTTGTGCGCGATGGCGTGGAGGTGGCGGCCGGAGTGGGGTCCCAGAAAGGCCATGAGCTCCTCGATGCTTCGGCGCGCCAGCTCCCCGACCGTGAGGATCCCGCGAGCGTGGAGCTTCTCGGCGGTCGAGGGACCGACGCCCCACAGCGACTCGACTCGCAGGGGGTGGAGGAACGCGGTCTCCTCGCCGGGCTCGACGACGAGCAGGCCGTCGGGCTTCGCTGCCCGGCTCGCCATCTTCGCCAGGACCTTGGTGCGGGCGACGCCGACCGTGACGGCCAGGCCGACCTGCTCGCGGGCGTCGTCCCGTAGCTGCGAGGCGATCTGCGAGGGGGAGCCCGAGATTTGCTCGAGGCCGCGGACGTCGAGAAACGCCTCTTCCATCGACAGTCCCTCGACCTGCGGCGCGGTCTGCTCGAAGACCTCAAACAAGCCCTTGCTCGCCTCGACGTAGGAGGAAAAGCGTGGGTCGACGACCTCGAGCTCGGGGCACAGCCGCTTGGCCCTGCGCCCGCTCATCCCACCGTGGATGCCGAACGCACGCGCCTCGTAACTGGCTGCCATCACGACCCCGGATCCCACGACGGTCGGGCGTCCGCGAAGGCGCGGGTCGTCGCGCTGCTCGACCGAGGCGAAGAAGGCGTCGGCGTCGGCGTGGATGATCGTGGCCTCTCCCGGCATCGAACATATGTTCGCAGCACAGTCAAGTAACACGGAACCCGTCCCAACAGCTAGGGTGCGGCGCGATGTCCGCTCAAGAACTCAACGAGATGGGCCCCGTCGACTACCTCGTAGTGGAGTGGTCCGGCAAGCAGCCGACCGGCGACGCTGCGCCGCTGCTGATCGATCTCGTCGACCGCGGCCTGATCCGCGTCCTGGATCTCGCGTTCATCGCCAAGGGCGAGGACGGCTCGGTTGCGGCTCTCGAGATCTCCGATCTTGCTGAGAGTGACAGTCAGTTCGCGGTCTTCGAGGGCGCGTCGTCCGACCTGATCTCCGAGGACGACATCGACGACGCGGGGACAGCGCTCGAACCCGGCACGTCTGCGGCCGTGCTCGTCTACGAGAACCGCTGGGCCGCGCCGTTCGCGGCCGCGTTGCGCGACTCGGGCGCCGAGCTGGTCGCGAGCGGCCGGATACCGATCCAGAACATCGTCGCGGCACTCGACGCCGTCGATGCCCAGTCCTGAGCAGAGGAGGAGCGAATGCCGAGAGGAATGTTGCTTCGAGGAGCGGCGCGCACGGCGGTGGTGGCCGGAACGGCGACGGCCGTCCGCGGCCGCGTCCAGCGCCGCCAAAGTCAGCGCTGGGCGGAAGAGGCACCGCCGGAACAGCAGCAGCCGGTCCAGGCGGCTCCTGCTCCGGCACAGGCCGACCCGATCGCGCAGCTGAAGGAACTCGGCGAGCTCCATGCGAGCGGCGTGCTCACGGACGAGGAATTCGCGGCCCAGAAGGCGAAACTGCTCGGTTAGCCGCGCCGCGGTCCGGCGTCAGTCACCGGGCCGGCGCCAGATCCGGTCGAACTCCTGTGGGTCGAGAGGAAGAAGCCAGCAGGCCGCGATTCGCTCGTCGCGGATGCGGTAGAGCCCGACCGTCCGCCAGTGATGCTCGGTGCCGGCGATCGAGGCCGTCCCGTCGGTCAGAACGGCGAAGTGATCGCCCTCGCCGGACAGGAACTCGAGCGGGTGCATCCGCATCGTCGATGAGGCCAGCTCCCGCCTCCGAGTGAAGTACTCGATGACGGCATCGATCCCCTCGTAGTCACCGGCTATCGCGTTTTCGCCGGGAACGTGCCAGCTCACGTCCGGGGCGAGTATCTCGTGCAGCGGCGCCGCGGGGCCCCCGGCGTAGAACCTGCCCTGCGCAGTGTGCAGGGCGCCGAGCAGCTCCAGCGCGGTTTCATTCGCGGCGGTCGCGGTCATATAGAGTGAACACTCTAATACAATCCCCGCGAGAGAGAGGAGCACGATGACCAACGCAGAGGTCGCACTTGCCGTGATCCATGCCGTCGAGGAGCGCGATTCGGAGACGCTCTTGGCCCTTCACCACGATGACGTCGAGCTGCACGACGCCGCCTCGCTTCCGTATGGCGGGACGCTGGTCGGCAAGGCGGCGATCGCGGAGCAGATCCAGCGGGCGCCGTCGGAGACCTGGCTCGGGACGTGGGGCCCGCTGCAGCCGACCGAAACCGAGCGTCGCATGGACGCCCGCGTCGTCGCTGAGCATGGCGACGAGGTGGTGGTCCTCTACAGGCAGCGCGCGATCGGCTCAGACGGCGAGCGCTTCGACTCCCCGGTCATCGGGCTCTACGAGGTTCGCGACGAGAAGCTCTTTCGCGCGCAGATGTTCCACTACGACACCGCGGCCATCGCCGAGTTCGTGGGGCGCGCAGCGGTGTGAGGCGAGGGAAGGCTAGGCGTCGAGCGCCGCCAGCACCGCCGGCTCGAGATCGTCGCGAAGGAGCGCCGGAAGCTCGTTTCCCGCGATCAGATGGCGGCGGGCTGCGCCGTAGGGCAGGTCGAACACGGCCAGCAGGGTGCGGTCGAGCGCCCTGCGGCCGGCGCTGCCGTAGAGGCGGCGCGCGAGCGACACGACGCCCCGTTCGACGGGTCGGTTGAGCTCGGCGAGCTCCTCCACGATCTCAGGGCTCGGGGCGGCGCGAATCAGGTCCTCGCGGCGAAACGAGACGAGAAGCCGGGCGTCGGCGGGCTCGCGTTCGCAGAACCCGATGATCGAAAGCGCGGCCGCCAATGCCGCCTCGCGGGGATCGTCGTGCTCGAGGGCGGTGAGGAAGAATGCCTGTGAGCGCTGCACGGCGCGGATCCAAAGCTGGGCGAGCAGCTGGTCGCGGGAGCCGAAGCGGTGGTAGATCGAGCCGGTGGGCGCCCCGCTGGCGCCGGCGATCGCCTCGATCGTCGCCGAGGCCGAACCGGAATCGAGCAGGAGGCCGCGTGCGGCATCGAGCATCGCGGTCGTCGAGTGCATCTGCGGTCGTGCCACGCAGGCAAAGTACTGGAACCGTCGCTCCATTATTGAGCGTGACGGTGCGCTGTCGCTGGGCTTGAGACACTCCCCTGATGGCGACCATCCCGCAGACGGCCCCGATCGCCTTCGACGCGGTGCCGAGCCAGGAGGAGATCCTGCTGCGTGAGTCGGTCGCCGGCATCTGCTCGCAGTTCGGGCCCGAGTACACCCACCGCAAGGTTGAGGCGGGCGAGCCGCCCTCGGAGCTGTGGGAAGCCCTCGCGAGCGCGGGCTACCTCGGCGTCAACATCCCCGAGGACTACGGAGGGGGCGGGCTCGGTATGCGCGCGCTGTCGTGGGTCGGGGAGGAGATCTCGGCGGCGGGCTGCGCGCTGCTGCTGATCGTCGTCTCGCCGGCGATCGTCGGAAGCATCCTCGCCAAGCACGGCACTCCGGAGCAGAAGGACCGCTGGCTCAGCGGGATCGGCGCCGGGACGACCAAGGTCGCGTTCGCGATCACTGAGCCCGACGCCGGCACCAACTCCCACAACCTCGCCACGACCGTCGAGCGCGATGGCGGCCGCTACGTGCTGAACGGGCAGAAGACCTACATCTCGGGCGTCGAGGATGCCGACGCCGTTTTCGTCGTCGCGCGCTTTCGCAACGAGGACGGCAGCCTCGGCCTGCCCTCGCCGGTCATCGTCGACGTCGACGCCCCAGGCTTCACCCGCACCCAGATCCCGATGCCCTACATCGGTCCCGACCACCAGTGGCAGCTCTTCTTCGACGACGTTGAGGTCACCGAGGACCGCCTTATCGGCGGCGAGAACGGCGGGCTCGGCGCGATCTTCGACGGCCTCAACCCCGAGCGGATCATGGGGGCGGCGATGGCCAACGGCGGCGCTCGGTTCGCGCTCGACAAGGCCTGCGACTACGCCCGTGAGCGCAACGTCTGGGGCAAGCCGATCGGCACCCATCAGGGGCTCTCGCACCCGTTGGCCGAGGCGAAGGTGGAACTCGAGCTCGCCCGCCTGATGACCGAAAAGGCCGCGGTGCTCTACGACGCCGCGGCGAAGGGGGCGGGCGAGGCCTCGAACATAGCCAAGTACGCGGCGGCCGAGGCCGCGATCCACTGCGTCGACCAGGCGATCCAGACGCACGGCGGTAACGGCTTCGCTCTCGAGTACGGCCTCGCGCAGATGTGGTGGGGCGTGCGCATCGCGCGGACGGCTCCGGTCTCGCGCGAGATGATCCTCAACTACATCGCCGAGCACTCGCTCGGCCTGCCCAAGAGCTACGGCCCCGGCCTCACCGGGTAGCGCCGTCAGCCAGGCAGCGGGGCCCCCGCCAGCGCCAGCCCCGCGCCGATCGCCCCGGCCACGAGCAGGGTCAGCACCACCCCGCGGCCCAGCAGCAGAAGCGCCACCGCGGAAGCTCCGAGCAGTACGAATTGCCACGTTTCGGTGAGGGCCTCGGCAAGCGGGATCGCCGTGCCAAGGATCGCCCCGATCGCCGCCGGGCCCGCGCCCCCGAGGAACGCCTGGGCGGTCTCGTTTCGGCGCAGGGCCTCGAAGTGACGCGCCCCGACGAGAATGAACAGGAACGAGGGCGCGAAGGCGATCACCGACGCGAACATCGCCCCCCCGAGCCCGGCGGCGCTGTAGCCGACCACCGCGACGGTATGGGTGACCGGCCCGGGGGTGATCTGGCCGAGGGCGACGGCGTTCAGGAACTCGCCGCCCGTCATCCAGTTGTAGGTCTCGACCGCGTTCTCCTGCATGAGGGGGACGATCACGAACCCGCCGCCATAGGAGAGCGCGCCGACCTGAAGCGAGACCCAGGCGAGCGCGCCGAGTCCGCCCGTGCCCGCGGCGACCAGCGCCAGCGCCGGCAGGGCGTGCACGCCTAGTGCGGGAGGGGACACACGGCGAAACACGACCTCGATGAACCCCGCGGCGAGCAGGACCAGCACGAGCATCGGCCCGAGCGTCGCTGCCGACACGGCCCCGGCCAGGGCATACAGAACCCAGCGCGCCTGCGACACCGTCCGCTCCCAGCTCGGCGGCACCAGCGTGGAGCCGGCCTGGACGGCCACCGCGGCCACCGCAGCACCGCCGCCCGCGCCGGCGCCCCGGACCCAGTCCGGCGGCGAGCCGAGGAAGAGCGCCGCGAGGGCGAGGATCAAGATCAGCCCGGGGAGGATGAAAGCGAGCCCGCCCACCATCGCCCCGGCGACGCCGCGGAGCGTCCAAGCGCAGAAGATCAGCAGCTGGGTCGACGCCGGGCCGGGGAGCAGGTTGCAGGCGCTGACGGCGTCCTCGAAGCGGTGCGCCGAGACCCAGTCGTTTCGCTCCACCGCCGTCTCCCGCATCAGCGCGATGTGCGCCGGCGGCCCCCCGAAGCCGAGGACGCCGATCCGCCCCCACTCGCGGGCGATGGTCCGGAGGCTGATTTGCTCGTCGTCGGGAAGTGACATGGGCCGGGAAGATGTCAGACCGACCCGGTTGGCCATGCGCCCCCTGACTTGACCGATATAGGGTTCGCCGCGGAATGGGCTTCCTCGAACCCTCCCCGCCTCCGTTCGACATCGAGCAGTGGAAGCGGAAGCCGCACCTGTCGCGGCTGAAGCCACTGGTCCAGGACTGGGGGCTCAACGGCTTCGGCTCGCCCAGCGCCGTCTACCTGCTCTACGCCTTCAAGCTCGTCGTCTACACCGTCGGCGCCCTGTTCGTCATCTCGCTGACCCCGGGGCTCGGCGGCCTCGGCAACATCGGCGACTGGTGGACCGAGCCGATCGTGTTCCAGAAGTTCGCGGCCTGGACGATGCTCTGGGAGATCCTCGGCCTCGGCGCAGGCTCGATGCCGCTCAGCTTCCGCTTCGCGCCCCCGATCGGCGGCCCGCTCTATTGGCTGCGCCCGGGGACGATGCGGCTCCCTCCGTGGCCGGACCGGGTCCCGTTCACCAAGGGATCGGAGCGGACGACGATCGACGTACTGCTCTACGCCGGGGTGATCGTCTCGGGCATCTATCTGCTGGCAGCGACCGGCGACGCATCCTCGGGCACCGGCCCCGGGCGGCTGCCGCCCGAGGGCATCGCCGTGACCCTCGGCCTGCTCGGCCTGCTGGGCCTGCGCGACAAGGTCTCGTTCCTCGGCGCCCGGCCCGAGATCTACGCGACGATGCTCGCCGTCGGGCTGTTCCCGATCGATCAGTGGATCGTCGCCTGGCAGTTCATCTTCGTCTTCATCTGGTGGGGCGCGGCGTCGTCGAAGCTGAACAGCCACTTCCCGTTCGTCGTCTCGACGATGATCAGCAACGCGCCGTGGGTGCGCTCGAAGGCGTTCAAGCGCAGGCTCTGGCGCGACTATCCCGACGACATGCGCCCGTCTCGGATGGCGGCCGGCATCGCCCACTTCGGCACGGTGCAGGAGTTCCTCTGGCCGCTGCTCCTGCTCACCGTCGACAACGACGTCGTCCGGACGATCGCCATCGTCGGCATGGTCCTCTTCCACGTGAACATCACGTCGATGTTCCCGCTCGCCGTTCCCCTGGAGTGGAACATCTTCATGATCTTCGGGATCCTGTTCCTCTTCGGGGAGTACGGGGATGTGCCGCTCTCGACCCTCGACGACCCGCTTCTGATCGCGATGATCGCGATCGTCTGCGTGGGCCTTCCGGTGCTCGGCGGCCTCCGCCCCGACAAGATCTCCTTCCTGCCGTCGATGCGCTACTACGCCGGCAACTGGGCGACTACCCAATGGCTGTTCCGCAAGGACACCGGCGCGGAGGAGAAGCTCGACGAGCACATCAAGAAGCCGGCGCGGATCATCACGAGGCAGGTGGGCGAGATCTACGATCCTGAGACGGCCGAGTACCTGCTCAACAGGGGGCTCGGGTTCCGCGCGATGCACTCGCACGGACGCGCCCTCAACGCTCTGCTCCCGCACGCCGTCGACGACGTCGAGGCCTACGACGTCCGCGAGGGCGAGCTGATCTCGAACATCGTCAACGGCTGGAACTTCGGCGACGGCCACTTCCACGGCCCCCAGCTGCTGGACGCGGTCCAGGAGCGCTGCGGCTTCGCGGAGGGCGAGGTCAGGGTGATCACGCTCGAGTCGGAGCCGGCGGGCGGCGGACGCCAGCGGTACCGGATCTACGACGCGGTCGCGGGCCTGATCGAGGAGGGCTCGGTCGCGGTCGCCGACATGGTTGAGCGTCAGCCCTGGCTCGACGAGTCGTGGGACTTTCCGGTCGAGGTCGATTTCAGCGTGCGACCTGGGCCTGGGCTCGAGGCGAAGCCGACGCCGGGCTTCTACCGCCCGGTCGCGTGAGCGAAGCGATCGTCGTCGGCTCGGGCCCGAACGGGCTCGCGTGCGCGGTCGCGCTCGCGCGCGAAGGAGTGGGGGTGACGGTGCTCGAGGCCGCCGACGAGATCGGCGGCGGTACCCGGACGAGCGAGCTCACCGTTCCCGGGGTGCTCCACGACCACTGCTCGGCCGTCCACCCGATGGCCGTCGGGTCGCCGTTCCTGCGCTCGCTGGACCTCGAGCGCCACGGGCTCGAGTGGTGCTGGCCCGAGGTCGACCTGGCCCACCCGCTCGACGACGGCAGCGCCGGGGTGATGGTCCGCTCGGTTCCCGAAACCGTCTCGGGCCTCGGGCCCGACGGGGCCGCCTGGAAGCGGCTCTTCGGGTCCTCGTCGGCGAACTTCGATGCGCTGAACGAGGACCTCTTCCGCCCGGTGCTGCACGTTCCGGGCCACCCGATCCGCCTGGTCCGCTTCGGGCTGCCGGCCGCGACCCCCGCGACCGTTCTCGCGCGCAGCTTCAAGGCCCCGCAGAGCCGCGCGCTGTTCGGCGGCGTTGCCGCCCACGCGCTCGCGCCGCTCAACGGCCTGATGAGCTCCTCGGTCGGCGCCGCGCTGATCTGCGCCTGCCACGCGTACGGCTGGGCCGTCGCCCGCGGCGGTTCGCGATCGATCACCGACGCGCTCGCTTCGGCGCTGGCCGAACACGGCGGGAAGATCGAGACCGGCGTCACGGTCCGCTCGCTGTCCGACCTGCCGGCCGCCGACGCGATGGTCTTCGACCTGGCGCCAGGAGCGGTCGCCGACATCGCCGGCGACCGCCTTCCGCCCCGAGTCGCTCGCGCGTACCGGCGCTACCGCCACGGGCCAGGGGCGTTCAAGGTCGACCTGGCGGTGGAGGGAGGAGTGCCCTGGACGAACGAGGCCGCCCGCCGCGCCGGGACCGTGCACGTCGCAGGGGGCTTCGACGAGATCGTCCACGCGGAGCGCGAGGTCAACCGCGGGCGGATGCCCGAGCGCCCATTCGTCCTCGTCGCCCAGCAGTACCTCGCCGACCCCGAGCGCTCGGCTGGCGACGTGCACCCGGTCTGGGCCTACGCCCACGTGCCGAACGGCTTCGACGGCGACGCCGAGCAGGCCCTGATCGATCAGCTCGAGCGCTTCGCTCCCGGCCTGCGGGAGCGCATCGTGGGCAGGGCGGTGCGCCGTACGATGGAGTTCCCCGACTACAACGCGAACTACGTCGGCGGCGACATCATCACCGGCGCCAACACTCCGATCCAGGTCCTGTTCCGCCCCCGCTTCGCTCTCGACCCCTACAGCGCCGGCACCCCGGGCCTCTTCATGTGCTCGGCCGCGACGCCCCCGGGCGCCGGGGTGCACGGGATGAACGGCTACAACGCCGCGCAGTCCGCGCTCCGCCAGCTGCGCGCGAGCTGACCGTCCGCGCCGAACCGGCTAGACGTCGTCGGCGGGCTCGTCGTCGCCGTCGCCAAGGAACAGGTCGGCGTCCTCGACCTCTGTGTCGAGGGGGTCGGCGTCGGGCTCGATCATCGGGTCCGGCTCCAACTCCAGCTCCCGGTCGTCAGCGTCATTCGGCTTTGGGTTCTCTGACTCCATGCCGCGAACGATAAACCCCCGGGGGCGGCCCGAAGCCCCATCTGCGCGATGATGCCTCGGTGGAACCGGCCAAGGCACCGACCCAGACCGCCCTGCTGTTCAACCCGAACACGTTCGACCCGAGCGACCTCGACGACGAGTCGCGCCGGATCCTCCGCGCGACGATCGACTTCTTCGAGTCGCGCGGCAAGGCCGAGCTCAAGCGCGCGGATCACGAGCGCGAGTGGTACTCGGACTTCCTCGAGTTCGTCAATCGCGAGCGCGTCTTCTCGACGCTGCTGACGCCCGCCGCTGAGGCGGGCGGTGATCCCGAGAAGCGCTGGGACACGACCCGCATCTGCCACTTCAACGAGATCACGGGCTTCTACGGTCTGGCGTACTGGTACACGTGGCAGGTCTCGATCCTCGGGCTCGGCCCGATCTGGCAGAGCGCCAACACGGAGGCGAAGCAGCGCGCGGCTAGGCTGCTCGACGACGGCTCGATCTTCGCCTTCGGCCTGTCGGAGCGCGAGCACGGCGCCGACATCTACTCGACCGACATGCTGCTCACCCCGACAGATGACGGGGGCTTCACGGCGAGCGGCGGCAAGTACTACATCGGCAACGGCAACGAGGCCAGGATGGTGTCGGTCTTCGGCCGGCGTACCGACGTCGACGGCCCCGACGGCTACGTCTTCTTCGCCGCGGACAGCAAGCACCCCGACTATGAGCTGGTCCAGAACGTCGTCAACGCCCAGATGTACGTGAGCGAGTTCAAGCTGAACGAGTACCCGGTGACCCAAGCCGACGTGCTTCACACCGGCCCCGCCGCATTCGAGGCCGCGCTCAACACCGTCAACATCGGCAAGTTCAACCTCGGCTTCGCCTCGATCGGCATCTGCGAGCACGCCTTCTACGAGGCGATCACCCACGCCCACAACCGGGTTCTGTTCGACAAGCGGGTGACCGAGTTTCCCCACGTGCGCCAGGGCTTCGTCGACGCCTACTCGCGCTTGATTGCGATGAAGCTGTTCAGCGAGCGCGCGATCGACTACTTCCGCTCGGCGGGCCCGGACGACCGCCGCTACCTGCTCTACAACCCGCTCACCAAGATGAAGGTGACGACCGAGGGCGAGCGCGTCGTCGACGAGCTCTGGGACATCGTCGCCGCGAAGGGGTTCGAGCGCGACGGCTACTTCGAGATGGCGGCCCGCGATATCCGGGGCCTGCCGAAGCTCGAGGGCACGGTCCACGTGAACATGGGACTGGTGCTGAAGTTCATGCCCGGCTTCTTCTTCAACCAGGCCGCCTGCGACGAGATCCCGACGCGCCGCGAGTCAGGCGACGATGAGTTCCTCTTCGACCAGGGCTCGACCCGTGGCCTCAGCAAGATCCAGTTCCACGACTGGCGACCGGTCTACGAGCGCTTCGCGCACATCCCGAACGTCGGGCGCTTCACCGAGCAGGCGGACGGCGTCCGGGTGCTGCTGGAGACGGCGCCGCCCACCGACGAGGCGCAGCGCCAGGACCTCGCCTTCCTGCTGACGCTCGGTGAGCTCTTCACCCTCGTCGTCTACGGGCAGCTGATCCTCGAGCAGGCGGAGTTGACCGGGGTCTCCGACGACGTCGTCGACCAGGTCTTCGACACCTTCGTCCGGGACTTCTCTGGCTACGCCACCGCGCTGCACGGCAAGGCGTCGTCGACCGATAGCCAGCAGGCGTGGGCTCTCGAGCACCTGCGCAAGCCCGTCGTCGACCCCGAGCGCACCGGCCGCGTGTTCGAGCAGGTCACCGCGCTATCAGGCCAATACGAGATGCGCCCCTAGATGAACCCCTAAGCGGCCACCAGGCCGCTCTCCTTCGGAGCAGCTCCGAAGGAGCTGCGAATGGTGTGGGTGGCCGCCCGTGGCCGCGACCTGATGTCAGCCGACGAGCGACTGGACGCGGAAGGTCTTCTGGCCGCCAGGCGTCTCGATGTTGACGTCCTCGCCCAGCGGCTGGTCGCGCAGGCCTCTGCCGATCGGCGACTCGACCGAGAGCCGGCCCGAGGTCAGGTCGGCCTCGGTGGACCCGACGAGGGTCCAGGTGTGGACCTTCCCGGTTCCTTGCTCGAGGACCTCTGCGGTGCGCCCGAAGGCGAAGGACTTGCTCTCGGCCTCCGGCTCGACCTCGACCACGACCGCCTGGCGCAGCCGCCGGCGCAGGCGCTTGATTCTCGTCTCGAGGTGCGCCTGATCCTCCTTGGCGATGTGGTAGTCGGCGTTCTCCTTGAGGTCGCCGAGCTCGCGGGCGCCCTTGATCCGCTCCGCCATCTGCTTGCGGCCGGTCCCCTCGAGCTCCTCGATCTCGGCCTTGAGCTCGACGAGGCCCTCCGCGGTGATCGACTCTCCGCTGGGTTCAGTCGACTCCGCTGCTGATTCGGGCTCGGCGTTCATCCATTCACCTTCGCAGATGCGGGTGGGCGAGGGGGCAGCGCCCTGCGCGATCAGCGCACGCTGATGCGGCTGAAGCGCACTCGCAGGCGGTTCATGTCGACCCGCCCCGCGATTCCCGGGACCGTCCCCGAGCTCGTGTACTGCCAGATCGACCATCCGCGGCCGCCCCAGTTGCCGGCGGGGACGCTCGGCTTGCTCACTCCCCAGTTCGCGACCCAGAGCGGGTGACCCTTGCGCGCGAACTTGGTGGTGTCGTCGGTGGCCGCCCAGCTAGTGGTGTTGGTGTAGATGATCGGCCTCACCCCGAGCGTCTTGCGCACGCGCTTGACCCAGGTCTTGATCCAGACGCGCACCTGCACCGGCGATGCGCCATCGAACGGCGACTCGACGTCGAGAGCGGGGAGCAGGTCGCCCCTGCGGAGCGTCCCGACGATCGACGTGAACAGGTCGGCCTCAGCCCGTGCGTCGACCTTCAGGGCGTCGATCGGCTCGGGGTCGATGAAGACCCGGTGGTAGGCGCCGACGCGGATCCCGGCCGCGCGGGCGGCTGCGTAGTTGCTCGCGTAGTAGAGGTCGGCGCCGCAGTTGTCGGGGACCACGTCACAGTCGAAGCCGGTACCGCGGCTCGCCTGCACGAAGGCGAAGCGGACGCCGTAGCCGCCGACCGAGGTCCAGTCGATCGTCTCCTGGAAGCGCGAGACGTCGACGCCGATCGCGGCGCCCTTGCCTGCCGATGCCGTGGTGGGCATGACGACGGCGGCGCCGAGGGCGGAGGCGCAAAGAGCCGCCGCGAGCGTGCGGGTTCTGAAGACGCGAGGCATCTACCCGTTACTACAGCCGCTGAGACCGATAGTCGCGGTCTGCGGGTTGCAGGGTCAGATTCGGTCAGGCCGAGGCGCTCAGCTGGGTCAGCAGCCACCGGGAGTGCTCGATCAGGCGCTCTATCGGGTAGCGCTTCCTCGTCCGGCTGATTCCCCGCCGCCTGATGGACCGGCTGATCGGCGGGCGAAGTTGCTACCCCGAAGCGCGCAGGGCTAGTTCCAGCTCCAGGCGCGCGTCCGGGTCGTCGAGCTGGTCTCCCAGCAGCTCCCGGAGGCGGGCGAGGCGGTACCGGGCGGTCTGGGGGTGGACGTGCATCGCCCGCGCCATTTCGGCCGCGTTGCCTCGGTGGCGTACGTAGGCGAGCGCCGTCTCGCGCATGCGCTCGCGGGCTTTCGGAGTGAGGGGGTCGAGTGGTCCGAGCCGGCGCGCCACCAGGGCTGAGGCGACCGCCGGGCTCTCCGAGAGGAGCAGGCCGGGGAGTACGTCCGCCGTGGCCACGACGCCGGTGCCGTCCACGCGTCCCGCCGCGCGTCCCGCGAGGGCGGCGAGGGCCAGGGACCACGACTTTGCGAGCTCCTCGGGTGGGACCGCCGGTCCAACTGCGGCATCCGCGTCACCCACCGCATGCGCGAGCTCGCCGAGATCGGATGATGCGGCGTCGAGGATCGCGCAGCCGACGCCGTCGGCGGAGGTGGCGAGGGCCTCGGCTGGCAGGCGGGGCGCGATCCGGTCAAGGTCCGCCTCGTCGCAGGCCAGCGGCGTCAGCGCCTCGGGGAGCTTCCAGCCGGCGGCCCGGGCCGCGGCCCGCACGTCGTCGGGGCTGGCGGGCGGGTAGCGCAGGAGCAACTCGGCCAGTTCCCGTCGACGGCGCAGCCGGACGCCGGCCTGCTCGGAGGCCGCCTCGGTGTAGCCCTCGACGGAGTCCGCCGAGAGCTCATCGATGTAGGCGAAGATTGCTTCGGCCAGCGTGTTCAGCACCTCGGGCTCGAGGCCGGCCTGCCGCCCGGCCGCGGCGAGGTGGCGCCACGCGACGCGCGCGCCCACCCGGTAGGCCGACTGCAGGGAATCGAGGGTCCGGCCCTGCCTCAGCTCGCCTCGCCCGAGACCCATATACACACCGCGGCCGCGCTCGCGCCCGGCTTCAGGGTCGCGGACGAGAGCGACGAACTGGTTCAACGCCTCGTCGACGCCCGCCATCAAACCGCGCCCGAACGCACCCTCGATCGGCCGGGCGTACTCGGGGACCTCGCGGCCGATCGCCTCGAGGATGTCCCGGGTGGTGGCGGGGATCTCCGGCTCGATCACACCCGCGACGCTCCGCGGGAGCTCCCGCCATGGCTCCGTCTGGCGGATAGTTGTCATATAGATGACAATAACTGATGCTCAGGAAGTGGTTTTCACGAGTAGATCGTGCGCGGGATGGCACGTAAGTTGTCCGCATGACAACTACCGAGACTCCCACACACCGAGCCGTCGCCACCCCCGCAACCCTGCCCGCAGCGCAGCAGCCGGATGCGTCCGCCCCGGTCGAGCATCACGAGATGTCGAGGGTCGAGAAGGTCACGAACATCGGCGCCGTGATCCTCCCGTTCGCGGCCGTGATCGCCGCCGTCCCCCTCCTTTGGAACCGTCTCGTGGGCGTCGAGGAGCTCGTCGTGATGGTCGCGATGTACCTCGTCACCGCCGTCGGCATCACCGTCGGCTACCACCGGATGCTGACCCACCGCTCCTTCCAGACCTTCAAGCCGGTCGAGTACGCGTTTGCCGTCGCGGGCTCGATGGCGGTCCAGGGCCCCGTGATCAGCTGGGTCGCCGACCACCGCAAGCACCACGCCCACACCGATGAGGAGGGCGACCCGCACAGCCCGCACGTCGGGCACGGGGACGGCGTCGCCGGCGTCTTCCGCGGCCTCTGGCACTCGCACGTCGGCTGGTTGTTCGCAGACCAGGGTCGGGCGGATTGGAAGAAGTACGCGCCGGACCTCTATGAGGACTCGGGCATGCGCTTCATCAGCCGCAACTTCGTTTGGTATGTCGGGCTCAGCCTGCTGCTGCCGGCTCTCCTCGGCTTCGCGCTGACCGGCACCCTCGCCGGCGCGGCTCTGGGCCTGTTTTGGGGCGGTCTCGTCCGGATCTTCTTCGTCCACCACATCACCTGGTCGATCAACTCCGTTTGCCACTTCACGGGGACGCGGCGGTTCGCCACAGACGACGAGTCCACCAACGTCTTCTGGCTCGCCCTGCCTTCCCTCGGCGAGGCGTGGCACCACAACCACCACGCGTTCCCGCGCTCGGCCGTCCACGGCCTCCGCCGGCGCGAGATCGATCCATCAGGCATCATCATCTCCGTGATGGAGAAGGTGGGCCTCGCCCGAAACGTGATTCGCATCGCGCCTGAGCGCCAAGCGCAGAAGGTCGCAGCGCAGAAGGCGGCCGAAGCTTGAGCACGGTTTCGTCGTGAGCGGCGTCGCAACGCCCGCGCCCCCGGCTGCCTCGGAGCGCGTACCGCCCGCGCAGGCCGTCCAGCCGGTCGCCAACGAGTCGCTCGACCGGTTCCTCACCGGCACCCTGACCGTCGTCCCCATCCTGCTGCTGGGCGTCGCCGCCTGGCAGCTCTGGAACGACGCGCTGCATTGGCGCGACCTGGCGATCCTCGCCGTCCTCTACGTCGTGACGACGTTCGGTGTCACCGTCGGACTGCACCGCCTGTTCACCCACCGCAGCTTCAAGACTGGCCCCAGGACCAGGTTCGTGTGGGCCGTCCTGGGCTCGATGGCGATCGAGGGGCCGATCATCTCCTGGGTCGCCGACCACCGCAAGCACCACGCGTGCTCGGACCAGGAAGGCGACCCGCACAGCCCTCACCACGAGTTCGGCGACGGGGCGTGGGGCCGGCTCAAGGGCCTCTTCCACGCCCACGTCGGCTGGCTCTTCATCCACACCCAGCGCGGGAGCAAGGAGCGCTTCGCGCCCGACCTGCTGAAGGACCCGGTCGTGAGCTTCGTCAACCGCACCTTCTTCTTCTGGGCGATCCTGAGCCTGCTGATCCCGTTCGCCCTCGGCTATGCGCTCGGCGGGACGCTGGACGCGGCGCTCGCCGCGTTCCTGTGGGGCGGCGCCGTCCGCGTCTTCCTGCTGCATCACGCGACCTACAGCATCAACTCGATCTGCCACACGTTCGGCTCGCGTCCCTACGACACAGGCGACGAATCGCGGAACTTCGGCCTGCTCGCCATCCCGACGATGGGCGAGGCGTGGCACAACAACCACCACGCGTTCCCGACCTCGGCGCGCCACGGCCTGCGCGGCTGGCAGCCCGACCCCTCAGCCGCGCTGATCACCGGTATGGAGAAGGTCGGTCTGGCGTGGGACGTGGTCCGTATCCCGGCGGACAAGCAAGCAGCTCGCGCGCGCGTAGGGCGCCGCGCGTCTACCTAGCAGCCCCCACGCCTGCGTCGCGACCGGCCGCCCCCGGACGCGAAGCGGAGGAGGCGGCCTTTGCGTGTTGTGCGATTGCGTTGATCAGGGTGGGCCACAGCGCGCGGGGCAGGTCGTGACCCATGCCGTCGATCGTCATCAGGCGCGCGCCGGGGATGGCCTTGGCGGTGGCGCGGCCGCCGGATGGGCGAATCAGCTTGTCGCGCGAGCCGTGGATGACGAGCGTCGGCGCGGTGATGCCGCGCAGGGCTTCGGTCCTGTCGCCTGAGGCGATGATCGCGCCGAGCTGGCGACCGGGCCCGCTCGCATCATGGGCTCTGTCGAAGCTGGCGGCGGCCATCTCGCGGATCTGCTCGGCGTCGTGCAGTCCCTTGGAGCCGACGACACCGAAGATCTCGGCGGCGCGCTCGACGACCTCATCGCGCGAGGTCGGGGGCTTGCCCAGCAGGTAGCGGTAGATCGAGGGCGAGGGCTGCCCCCGCCACCGGTTGCCCGTCGAGGACATGACCGAGACCAGCGAGCGCACCTTCTCGGGGTGCTCTGCGGCGAGCATCTGGCCGATCATTCCGCCCATCGAAGCGCCGACCACATGGGCGGGGTCGATATCGAGCTCGCGCATCAGCCCTGCCGTGTCCTGGGCCATGTCCGACAGCGTGTAGGAGCCGGCGGGGATCCTGCGGGTCAGCATCTCGCGCGTCGAGGGAGGGCGGGCGTGGACGTGGGTCGAGCGGCCGATGTCGCGGTTGTCGAAACGAACGACCTGGAATCCGCGCTCGACGATGCCTTCGCAGAAGTCGGGGTGCCAGGCGATCATCTGCGTCGCGAGCCCCATCACGAGCAACACGGGCGGGTCGGCCGGATCGCCGTAGCGCTCGTAGCAGAGGGTGATTCCCCTGCCGACGTCTGCGAACTGCTCGCTCACTTCTCTAATGATGCCCGACCCGCTCAGGCCGTGGGCGCCGATGCCCCCGAGGATCCGGCCTCGGGGTTTCGGTAGTGCGGAACACCCTTGAGCTTCAGCCGCAGGCCGTGGGCGTAGATGCGGGCTATCGTCGTGATCGTCGCGGGCGGATAGGTGAGCAGCAGGCGCGTCATCGCCCCGCGGGTGATCTCGCGTCGCCGCAGCGAGAGGCCGGCGTCGTGGATGCGCTCGCCGTCCTGCTCGTTCGCGATCGACAGGGTCAGGGAGTCGCCGGGCTCGCCGGCGCGCAGGACGTAGGTCTGCTCCATCGGGTTGAAGGGCGAGACGTGCAGCCGCTTCGAGAAGCTCGCCTCGATCGGCCCGCCGCCGTCGCCGTCCCGGCGCCGCGCGGCGTAGCTGTGTCGCCCGCCCCAGGGCGTGTTGGTGACCTCGGCGATCACCGCCTGAGCGGGGCCGTCGGCATCGTCGTGGAGGAAGTAGAAGCTGACGGGGTTGAAGCCGACGCCGAAGAAGCGCGGCGTGGTCAGCAGTCGTACGGGGCCGCTCGGTGCCGGCGACCCGGTGCGGTCGGCGACCAGGGCGCGGGCGCGGGCAGCGAGCTCGGCGGGCCCGTCGGGGCCGACGCCCTCGTCGTCGTGCATGTAGTCGCCGGCCCGGAAGCGCACCGGGGCGGCGCGCCGGGCGGACCAGAGCGGATGGCGGTCGAGCAGGGCGGGCAGCTCGTCGAGGTCGAAGAGCGGCATGAAGACGCGGTAGGAGAGCCGGTGGTCGACCGGCGTGCGGCGGCGGTGGGCGACGGTGCCCTCGTAGATCGCGGACGCGGTCATGCAGCGAGCGGCATCTCCTCGGGCTCGGCGTCGGGCCCGGGTCGCGAGCGAAGGGCCACGGTCGATTCGTCGACGAGCTGCTCGCAGGCCCGAAGGCCGCTGCGGACGCCGTCCTCGTGGAAGCCCCAGCCCCAATACGCGCCGCAGTAGTGCATCCCGTCGCGGCCGCTGATCTCGGCCCAGCGCCCCTGCGCCGCGATGCCCTCGGGCGTGTACACCGGATGGCTGTAGTCCAGCTTGCGGATCACCTTCGCGGGGTCGATCGCCTCGGTGCGGTTCAAGGTGACGAGGAATCGCTCGGGCGCGTCGAGCTGCTGGAGGCGGTTCATGTCGTAAGTGACGGTAGTGCGCCCCGGAACACGTTGCGCTGCCTCCTCTGCTCCGCGTCCGGGGGCAGCTGGCTCGATCAAGTGGAAGTTCCAGCTCGCCCAGGCGCGGCGGCGGCGCGGCATCAGGCTCGTATCGGTGTGGAGCACGGTCTCGTTGGGCTGGTAGGGGATGGCGCCGAGGATCTCGCGTTCGGCCGGGGTCGGCGCGGCCAGCAGCGACAGGGCCTGGTCGGAGTGTGTCGCGACGACGACATCGTCAAAGCTCTCGCGGCCGCTATCGGTGACGACCACGACGCCGCCCTCGGGGTGGCGATGGATCTCGCGCACGGGGGAGGAGAGGCGCACGCGGTCGTGCCAGGGGGCGCTGATCGCCTCGACGTAGCTGCGCGATCCGCCGACGACCGAGCGCCACTTGGGCCGGCCGAGCAGCTGCAGGGAGCCGTGGTTGTCGAGGAACTCGGCGAGGAAGCTGATCGGGAAGTTCCAAAGCTGCTCGGGATCGGCGGACCACACGGCCGAGGCCTGGGGCACGATCAGCCGCTCGACGAAATAGTCCGAGAAGCCGCGCTCCTTGCAGAACGAGCGAAGGGAGCCGCCCGTGCCGTTGGTGCCGATCACCTCGCGCGCCTCCTTGTTGAAGCGAATGAGGTCGGCGAGCATGCGGTGGAAGCGGGGGTCGAAGACGTGGCTGCCCTTCGCGAAGAGCCCGGGTAGGGTCGCCGCCCATTCGAAGTCGCCCCGGCCGTCGGACACGGAGAAGCTCATCGGAGCGGCCTGGGTCGAGACGCCGATGCTCTCGAAGAGCCGCTCTAGGTTCGGGTAGTTGCGGTCGTTCAGGACGATGAAACCGGTGTCGACGGCGTGGCGGCCGCTCTCGGTCTCGACCGTGGCGGTGTTGGAGTGACCGCCCAGGCGCGAGTCGGCCTCGAAGACGGTGATCTCGTGGCCGGCGTTGTGCAGCTCGTGTGCGCTGACGAGCCCCGACACACCCGTGCCGACGATCGCCACGCGCCGCGCGTTCTCGATTCTTTTCGCCATCCTCATCTGATTCGTACGAGCCGCCCCGCCGGATCAGTTGGGTTGCGGCCTGACTGGGCACGGTTCGGGGAACGCAGGCTAGGGCGCGGCCGGCTTCTTTTTCCTCTTCTTGGGCTCGGGGAGGGGCTTCGGCGGTTTCTTGCGCAGGTCGGGGTTGCAGCCGGTGCCGACGCACGAGCTCAGCTTCGCCAGTTTCTTCAGCAGGAACTTGACGGCGGGGGCGTAGCGGCCGTCGGAGTAGACGGAGTCGAGCTGGAGCGGGTCTCGGACCATGTCGTAGAGCTCCCGGCCGCCGTCCGAGTACTTGACCAGCAGGTAGCGGCCGGTGCGGATCGCGCGGTACTTGGGCGGCTTGATCACGCGGCCCGAAAGCTGGGCCGTCTGGTCGAGGTCGAGGTTCTTGACGCGGATGGCCGACGGCTTCGGAGCCTTGCCCGACCCGGCGGCGCTCGCGGGGTCGGCGAGCGCGATCGGGCGGCCGGTCTCGATCAGCAGCGGGCGCTGAGTGCGAAGCGCCGGGTCCCTGGCGTGGGGGAGGTACGAGCGGCCGTCGACGGTGATTCCCGGGGCGACTCCCGCCGCGTCGAGGATCGTCGGCACCAGGTCGACGTTCGAGACGAGCTCGTTGCTCAGTCCGGCCGCCGGGATGCCGGGGCCGCGGATCAGCAGCGGAACCTTCGACGACGGGTCGTAGGCGACGAACTTGCCCTGGTGCAGCCGGTGCTGGCCCTGCATGTAGCCGTTGTCTGAGGTGAAGATCACGTAGGTCTCGCCGAGCACGCCCTCGGCGAACAGCTTGTTGACGATCGCCTCCACCGCCTCGTCGACGGCGAGCAGCGTCTCGAGGCGGTTCCGGTAGCGGGTCAGGACCTTCGACTGGAGCCCGCCGCCGAGGCGCTTGACGGCCTTCAGCCACGGCGGCTTGTCGCGGGTGTCTTTCTCGTTGTAGGTCTTGTCCTTCGGCAGGAGGGCCGAGCCGAAGGCGCCGAAGTGGCGGACCGCGGGGATGGCCGGGTCGTGCGGCGCGAAGAAGTGCGTCTCGAGATACAGCGGGCGGGTCGGGAAGACATTGAAGTGGTTGTCGATCCGAGCCACCGCCTTCTGCGCGTAGACGTCGGTCTGGTAGTCGCTCGTCTCGTAGCGGACGGGGACGCCGTTCTCGTTGAGCTTGAACCCGTAGTAGGCCGAGGGTGGGTCGGGGAGGAAGCCGTAGAACTCGCCGTTCGGCAGCTTCCATCCCGGCGGGACGTACGTCTGGTCGGTGGCGCCATAGCCGTTCGGCATCTTGCCGATGTGGACCGTGCGGTAGTTCGCGGACTGCAGCCAGACCGGCAGGGTCTGCCCGTCCTTGAGGAGGTCATAGCCGCCGTCGGGAGCGGTGTTGCCGAGCACGTTGTGGTTGTGCGCGTGCTGCCCCGTGAGCCAGGTCGCGCGGGACGGGCAGCAGAGGGGGTAGGCCGCATACGACTTGCCGAACGTCGTACCGGCAGCGCCGATCAGCGCCTGCGTCTTGGGCATCGCGATCATGTCGCGCACCGTCTGGTCATCGGTCGTGATCACGACGATGTGCGGCGGGCCGCCGTGCGAGGCGTGCGAGTCCTCGCCCGGCCACGCGAGGGCGGCGAGCACGCAAGCGGACGCCAGGGCGGCGAAGAGTGCCGCCCCCGCCCTGCGCCTGCGAGTGCGTCCTGTGCCCTGCATTGGCCAAGCAAAGTAACGACCCGGCCAGCGCGAAGCTGCGGGTGGGCGCGGCTAAGGTCAGTCGCATGAGCGGCCGCATCATCGGCAGTCACTTCAACCGCGACGGGAAGCCGAAGCGGGCCTATCGCAGCGAGAGCGAGGCTCGGCGCGAGGCCGGGCGCTTCGGGATGACGTTCTACCGCTGCGACGTGTGCAACAAGTTCCACCTCGCGAGCCCGCCGGGGCGGGATCGCTGAGCGGCCGGGGCTACCAGGAGCCGCCGCCTCCGCCGCCCCCGCCACCGCCTCCTCCTCCGGAGAAGCCGCCGCCCCCGCCGCTGCTCGACGACTCCGGGGCGACCTGCGACGCGAACCCCGAGCTGAACGACTGACCGCTGAACGAGGCGGCCCCCATGCCCCCGTAGAAGTAACCGCCGCTCCAGGTGTTGTTGGAGCTTTCGAGGACCGGCGCGGGGATGCGGCCTGACTTGATCATCCGCTCTGCGGTGCCGAAGGCGACTCCGAAGACGAGGATGCGCTTCCAGAGCTCGAGGGTCGCTGGCGGGTCGTCCTTGAGAGTTGGGAAGTCGCGGGTCCAGCGCTCGAACGACTGCCACTTGGCGCTGCGCTCGGCGTACTCCGGGGCGAGACGCCGTAGGCGGTTGCGCGGATAGGCCATGACGACCAGCAACGTGATGACGCCGATCGCGGTCGGCAGGATCCACTCCTCGGTGACCGCGACGTCGCAGATGACGATCACGCCGAAGAGCACGAGCAGGGCGGGGACCATGAGCCATCGCTTCGGGTTGTAGGAGCGGTCCCACTCGAGCTGCCCGTCGTCGATGCCGTTCAGCGAGCTCGTCATCGACTCCCAGCGGCCGCGCCAGGTGACGGAGTGCTCGGGGATCCGGTCCTTCATCTCGCTCATCGCGACCGTGTCCGATTCGAGCAGCTCGTCGAAGAAGTTGAGCACCTCCTTCTCATGCGGCTCGAGCTCGCCCGCGGGCCGCTTCGGAGGCACGCTCAGCGAGAGGTCGAGCTTCTCCTCCTCGGCGTCGGTGGTCTTCGCCTCGTAGTACCCGCGGTCGACGAGGTCGAGCAGGGTGGCGAGGACGGTGTCGGCGCTGTCGTCACCTTCGTGGGCGAGGCCGTAGGCGAGCGCCGGGCTGGCGTCATCGGGAGGCTCGGGAAGGTGGTTCGGAGCGGACGTCTGCGGCTCGCGGGCCAGGCGGGAGAAAGCGAACAGCAGGCCGAGTGCCGCGGCGGCGACTATCGCCGCGAGCAGGGCGGCGTTGTTCGCGATGAAGCGCTTGGTCTTGTTGAAGGCGGAGTTGTAATCGTCGTCGTTCTGGCCCTCCTCCTCGAGGATCCCCGACAGTCCCTCGCCGGCCTCGACCCTCGCGGCCCCGACGCCCTGACTCGGGGTGCGCGGCATGGTCACGCGCATCTCCACGAACTGGCCGTCGCGGACATCGGATGCCTCGAGGCGGGCGACGCCCTCGTCGCGGAAGGTCTCGCCCTCGACGTCGCGGGGCTTGCCCCACACGCGGTAGAGGGGGTCGGCAGGATCGAGTGCGGGGTTGGTCAGCGAAGCGCGCAGCGTCGGCAGGTCGAACGGCCACTGGTCGCCCCAAACCTTCCATTCGAGGTCGAGCACGTCGTCGTAGGCGACCAGTGCGCCGACGACCCGGTAGCGGATCGTGAAGGTGCGGCTCTCGTCGCTTGCCTTGTGGTGCCAGACGATCCGGATCCCGTTGCCCTCCGGCGTGACCCCGTAAGTGCCTTCGAGGTCGGTGCAGCCGAAGAAGGTGCAGCCCCCCGGCCTGTAGACCCTTCCACCCTCGGAGACAACGACGTTGTCGATCGTGTCGCTCGGCCGCAGGGGGATGTCGCGGTAGGAGGCCTCGAAGCCGCCCTCGTATTCGAAGGTCAGGTTCTCCTCGACCAGGAGAGCGGCGTTCGGGGCCAGCCGCATGTTGACCTCGGCCTCGGTGACCTTGTCCTCGCGGGCCACGGCGCTGGCGGGAAGGGCGAGGCAGCAGGCAGCCGCCAGCGAGACGAGGCCGAGGAGCGCATGGCGGGGCACGGCTACTTCTCGGCTGCGGGGGGCGCGGCGGGCGGCGGCGCTTCGGCGCCGGCCGGCTGATCGAAGCTGACCTCGGGGGTCGCCTCGGCCTCGGCGGGGGCGTCGTAGAACTGGCGGGCCTCGAAGTTGAAGGCGTTGGCGACCAGGGACGGGGGGAAGACCTGGATCAGCGTGTTGTAGGTCTGGACCGTGTCGTTGTAGACGCGGCGTGTGATCTGGATCTGGTTCTCGGTCTCGGACAGCTCGCCCTGCAGCTGCTGGAAGTTCTCGGTCGCGCGCAGCTCGGGGTACTGCTCGGCGACGACCATGAGGCGGCCCAGCATCTGCTCGAGGAAGCTCTCGGCCCCGGCCTGCTGGGGCGGGGCCGTGGCGGCGACCGCGGTGCTGCGCGCCTTGGTCACGTTCTCGAAGGTCTCGCGCTCGTGCGTCGCGTAGCCCTTGACCGCCTCCACCAGGTTCGGGATCAGGTCGTGGCGGCGCTTCAGCGCAGCCTCGATCTGCGCCCAGCTGTTGTCCACGGCGTTGCGCCGCGAGACCATTCGGTTGTAGATCAGCAGCACACCGAGGCCGATGAGGGCGGCGACGGCGATCAGGATGATGAGTACGAGGCCCATGTGTGGCGAGAACCTATCCGCTCCCGCGGCGGGGCGTGCCCTGGACCAGGTGCCAGTCGAAGCGGGCGAAGCCGATCCGCAGATCGCCGGCGTGTTCGCGGACCCAGGCGCCGTCGTCGGGCTCGAGGTAGCGAGCGGCGAGCTCGATCAGCTCGGCGTCCGATCCGAAGTCCGAGCGGTAGAGCTTGACCACGCCCGGGAGCTCGAGCTCGCCCCGCTCGCTGTCCAGCCGGGACTCCGCCCTTATGTAGGAGCGCGTCGCCGCCTCGAGCTCTTCGTCGACTCCTGCGGCCGTGTAGGCGCGGACCGGGGGACACGAGCGCGCGCCGCAGTTGAGCGCGAAGTGGATGCGAGGATCGGGAGCGCTCGGAGCAGCGCGCAGGCGCGGGTCACCCTCGCGCAGCAGCGGGCGCAGGCCATAGGGCGGCCGCTTGTTGCCGCGCAGCAGGCCGTGCTCGATCACGTCGAGGGTGTATTCGAGCCCGCCGGCGCGGTGGGCGGCCTGCTTGAACAGGCGCCGGTGGCGAAACAGGTGGCCCGAGCGCGGCCGCTCGGCGAGCGTCTCGCGCAGAGTCTCGTTGTAGGCGTTCAGCCAGTAGGCGATCCGCGAACCGTCGTCGTCTCCGATGCCCACTGCCTCCACGAGATGCGGCTGAGAGGAGTCGAACCTCCACGTCCCGAAGGACACAGGCACCTGAAGCCTGCGCGTCTACCAGTTCCGCCACAGCCGCGGGACAGGCAAATCTAGCGGGTCGCAGGCGACCCACTTCGAATCGGAAAGCCTTGGCTACACTGCCGATCCGCAGCACCTGCCCCCATCGTCTAGTGGCCTAGGACGCCGGATTCTCAGTCCGGAAACAGGGGTTCGACTCCCCTTGGGGGTGCTGACTTCGCCCACCCGCCAGAATCACTGCCGATGACCGAGGCACAACGAAGCGGGGAGGGGCCCGAGGAGCACCGCGGCCCGACCGACCTGATGGAGGCGATGGGCGGACCGCAGGGGATCGCCGACTCGAGCCTGCCGGCGCTCGCCTTCGTGATCGCCTACACCTTCAACGGCAACGAGCTCGCGATGGCCGCCTGGATCGCCGTCGGCGTCGGGGCCGTCGTAGCGCTGGTGCGCATCCTCCGTCGCGAGCCGCTGCAGTTCGCGCTCGCGGGGTTCGCCGGCGTCGCCCTCGCCGCGTTCGTCGCCGATCGCACCGGCAAGGCCGAGGACTTCTTCCTGCCGGGCCTGCTGCTGAACCTCGGATACGCCCTCGCCTACCTCGTCTCGATCGCGGTCGGGTGGCCACTGCTCGGAGTCATCCTCGGGCCGCTGACGGGGGAGGGGATGGAGTGGCGAAGCGACCCCGACAAGGTCCGGGCCTACACCCGGGCGAGCTGGGTCTGGGTCGGCGTCTTCACCCTCCGGCTCGCGGTGCAGCTGCCGCTTTACTTCGCCGGCGCGCTGCTCGCTCTCGGGATCGCGAAGACGGCGATGGGGATCCCCATCTTCCTGATCGCCATCTGGCTCTCGTATCGGATCCTCAAAACCGAAGCGGGCCCCGAGCCCAATATCTCGACCTAGAGTCGAGGTTGAGGGTTACGGTCGTCCGAGCACGGGCTGAATCGAAGCTCGACCTGGCCGAGCAACCGAGCGGGTGACGGGAGCGCCTCGCCCGCTCTGCCGGCGGCTGGGAACGGGACCGGCCGAGCCTCGTACCTTTCGGTCCTCGGACGCCACCTCGCATCGGTTTCGCGGCTCCTCCCTGTCACTCCCTTCGCCGATCTTCATCTCGCCGGAACGGTGGACTCAGAGGTGCGATCGGGGCGTCGCCCCCGTTCCCACTCGGGCTCGCGGCGAGCCGTCTGCCGCCTTCGATTCGCTCCGGGACAGATTGTCCGACGGCCCGCCTGCCGTTGTCGACGCGGCGTCGGTTCACACCTCGGCGGCGTGCGGCGACAGAGGAGTCGAGGCGATGCCGGCGCGCCTCCGATCTCGACTCCTGTCGTCCGGCGCGACGCGAGTGAGCGCCGGTCCGCGGCGAGGCCTCGGTGCTTCGCGACGTCTCCGGCGGGCCGGGTCCGCGGATCGCGGCGGTCCCCGGGGCGCCACCGACATCCCGAGCGATGCGCACCGCCCGTCCGCGGAGAAGGTCCGGCCGCCGCCGGCTCCGGCGAGCCACCGAACGCCGCCGCACCCCCACCGCTCGCCACCGCGGACGCGACGCCAGATCGGCCAGCGGAATCCGCGACAAATGCGCTCCATTCTCGAAGCCCGCCGGAGGTCGCGAGCTCCCTCCCGACGACGGTGTCTATCGACGAGCACCGAGACGCGACGGGTCCTCGGGACCGGCCCGGCGGCCACGGATCGCGCCCCGCCCCCGCCGCGCACCGCCGGATCGCCCGGCTTCCTCCCCTCGCAACCCGCCGCTGAAGCGCTCGGCATCGCGACGGGAGTTGGGAGGGAGGAGAGCGGGCCGGCGCCACAGCGCAGGGCAAGCGCATCGCAGCCCAGGGACGGTCAGGGGCCGAACGAAAACTGGGGAGGCCGCCACGCGTAAACGACGCCTGGGTCGCGCGATTTTGTTGAGCGAGCGTTATTTCATCCGAGCGGGCATTCGTGGCTGCCGCGTGCTCGGATAGGATCGCGCGTGCGCAGGCGGAGGACCTGGGCGCCGCATCTACTTAGGGACCGGAGAGGAAGCTCTGAAGCGAAACTCGTCGTATCACCGCGCGGGCCGAGAGGGCTCTGCGTGACGCCCAGCGAGGGAGGAACCTCGCCGCAGATCAGCAGGGGCAGCCGGTTCGGTCGCCTGGCTGCGATCGGTGCGCTCGTCCTGGCGGTCATCGCGATCGCTGTGGTGTTCCTCGGCGGCGGCGACGACGGCAGCAAGTACCGCCTCCTGTTCGAGACCGGGGGCCAGCTCGTCAAGGGCAACCAGGTCCTGATCGGCGGCGCGCCGGTCGGCACCGTCGATGAGATCGAGCTCCGCGACGACGCGCAGGCCGAGGTGTCCATCACCATCGACCAGGAGCTCCACCAGGGCACCTCCGCGGTGATCCGCTCGACCTCGCTATCCGGAGTCGCGAACCGCTACATCTCGATCACGCCCGGCCCCGACAACCTCCCGGCGCTCGGTGACGACGAGCTGATCACCCAGGTCGACACCACCACCCCGGTCGACCTCGACCAGCTCTTCAACGCGATCCGAGAGCCCGAGCGCAAGGCCCTTCAGGACATCATCCAGGGGTCCGCCACCGTCTACGCGGGCCGCAGCGCGGAGGCCAACGAGACCTATCGCTACCTCAGCCCGTCACTCACCGCGACCACCCGTCTGATCGACGAGCTGAACGCCGACGAGCGTGTCCTCAGCGACTTCCTCGTCAGCGGCTCGCGGGTCGTGACGGCACTCGGCGAGCGCCGCGACGACCTCGCCGAGCTGACCTCCAACGGCAACCAGGCGCTCGGCGCGATCGCCTCCCAGAACGAGAACCTCAGCCGGGCCCTGAAGGCGCTGCCGCCGGCCCTCCGCCAGGCAAATACGACCTTCGCGAACCTCCGCCCAACCCTCGACGACCTTGATCCACTGATCGAGACTGCCCGGACCTCGACGAAGGACCTCCCCGGCTTCCTCCGCCAGCTGAACCCCGTCATCGCCAAGAGCGTCCCCGTCTTCAAGGACCTCCGGCTCGCCGTCAACAAGGAGGGCAAGAACAACGACCTCGCCGATGCCGCAGCGAAGCTGGTGCCGCTCCGCAAGGCCGCCGACTCCGCGGTCGAGCCGGCCGTCCAGGCGATGGTCGATTCCGAGCCGACCTTTCAGTTCCTCCGTCCCTACGCCCCCGACCTGCTGACCGCGCTCGGCAGGCTCGGCCACATCTCCTCCATTTATGACGCCGACGGCCACCTCGTCCGCGTCCAGCCCGCAGCGCTCAACCTCTTCTCCCGTCTCCCGTCCGGCGACCTCGATCCGATCTCGACGACCGCGCAGCTCGCCGACTACGGGCCCTTCGGCTCGCCCAACTTCAAGACGTACCACCGCTGCCCCGGCGGCACGACCCAGCCCGCCGCCGACGGCTCCAGCCCATTCCTCGACAACGGCCTGCTGACTCCGGGCCCCCCGTTCCCGCCCGGTGACTGCGACCCGACCGACGTGCCCCTCGGACCATGATGCCCCACCGGGGTCAACACTCACCAGCTTCATCCCGCCGGAGGCCGGCGTCGTGAGGCGCATCTTCGTCATAGCCCTTGGACTGCTGGCCGCCGGGCTGCTGGTCGCCCTTCCGGCGATGAGCGCCGACGACGGTCCGTACAAGGTGCGCGCCGTCTTCGACAACGGCGGCTTCATGGTCAAGGGCGAGGAGGTCCGAATCGCGGGCGCCAAGGCCGGGCTGGTCGAGTCCGTGGACGTCTCCGACGACGAGGAGATCGTCAGCGCCGAGAACGGAGGCGCGGCGGTCCCGGGCAAGGCCGTGATCACCTTCACGATCGACGACGACGGCTTCACGGACTTCCGCGAGGACGCCTCGTGCACGATCCGCCCGCAGTCTCTGATCGGCGAGCGCTTCCTCGACTGCATTCCCACGCAGCCGCGGGCGCCCGGTCAGCCGCTGCCGCCCGAGCTCGGCGAGATCCCCGAAGGGGAGGAAGGGGAGGGCCAGCGCCTGCTCCCCCTCGAGAACAACGGCAAGACGGTCGACCTCGACCTGATCAACAACATCAACCGCGCGCCCTACCGCGACCGCTTCCGCCTCATCCTCAACGACCTCGGCGCCGGGCTCGCCGCCCGCGGCGACGACCTCGGCGCGATCATCGACCGCGCCAACCCGGCGCTGCGCCAGACCGACCGCGTCCTGAAGATCCTCGCCGATCAGAGCAACCGCCTCGCCAGCCTCGCGAGCGACGGTGACGAGGTGCTCCAGCCTCTCGCCGACAACCGCTCGAGCGTCACCGGCTTCCTCACCAACGCCCGGATCGCCGGCGAGGCGACCGCGGAACGAAGCGCCGACCTCGAGGAGCAGCTGGCGAAGTTCCCGGAGACGCTACGCGAGGTCACGCTGACCATGAAGGACCTTCGTGGGTTCGCCGATCAGGGCACTCCCCTCATGGAGGACGTCGGCGCGGTCGCCCCCGACCTGAGCAAGGCGACCCAGAAGCTCGCGCCGTTCGCCCGGGCCGGCACCCCTGCGCTGAAGTCGCTCGGCGCCGCTGCGGAGCTCGCGGGCCCGGACCTCGTCGCCTCTGACCCGCTCCTCATCGACCTCCGCGAGCTCGGCAAGAAGACCGCGCCCGCCTCCAAGAACCTCCAGGACCTGCTCGTGACCTTCGCCAAGACGAAGGGCTTCCAGTACCTGATGGACTTCATCTACTACTCGAGCTCGTCGATCAGCGGCTACGACAGCCACGGCCACTTCCTGCGCGCCCAGACGCTGCTCAGCAACTGCCTCGAGTTCGAGCTCGTCCCGTTCCCGGGCTGCGAGGCCTTCTTCCGCAATACGCCGGCCGCCGCGCCCACCACCAAAGAAGAAGAAGAAGGGCAAGTCGAGCGTCCTGCGCTCGGAGCAGCCACAGGCCCCGTCCGAGACGCCGGCGCCCGACCTGCTGCCGCCGATCGACGAGCTCATCCCCGAGCTGGCGCCCGAGCCGACCGAGCCGACCGAGCCGACCGACCCCACCGAACCCGGGGAGCCGGGCGATGAGCCGGCCGAGCCCGCCGGCGAGGACCCGAGCGCGGCCGCCGTTCAGGCGTCGAGCAGAAGCGGCGCGCCCGGCGCAGACCCGATGACCATGGAGGACGCCTCGATCTTCCTCGACTACCTGCTTGGAGCGGGAGCGTGATGCCCCACTGGGACAAACACCATCGCGGTCGGGCCCGAGAGGGGCTGGCGTCGTGAGGGGCGGGCGCGCGGGGAGCCTGGCGGCGAGCCCGACCCTGGTCGGCGCGGTCACGGTGCTCGTCGTGATCGTCGCGGTCTTCCTCTCCTACCAGGCGAACACGGGCCTGCCCTTCGTCCCGACCTACCGTCTCTCGGCCACGCTGCCCAACGCCAACACCCTCGTTCCCGGAAACGAGATCAGGGTGGGGGGCATCCGGGTCGGACAGATCGAGAGCGTCGAGCCGATCACGACCGAGACCGTCGATCCCGAGACCGGGCAGACGACCGTCGACGTCGCCGCGAAGGCCAACATGGAGCTGATCGCCGACCTCGATCCGCTGCCCGAGGACAGCACGGTGATCGTGCGCTCGCGCTCCGCCCTGGGCCTCAAGTACCTGGACCTCCAGCGCGGCGACTCCGACGAGGGCTTCGAGCAGGGGGCGACGATGCCGCTGAGTGCCGCGACGCCCGAGCCCGTCGAGCTCGACGAGCTCTTCGCAACCTTCGACGACCCGACCCGCGCGGCGATCCAGTCCAACCTCGTCGAGTTCGGCAACGCACTCGCCGGGCGGGGCCAGAGCCTGAACGCCGCGATCGGTGACCTGCGGCCGGTCGTCGAGCGGCTCGACCCGGTGATGCGCAACCTTGCGTCGTCCAACACGGACCTCGCTGGCTTCGTCCGGGGCCTCGCCGGCGCTGCCGCCGAGGTGGCTCCCGTCGCCCGTCAGCAGGGCGAGCTGTTCGTCAACCTCGAGACCACCTTCGGGGCTTTCGCGGACGTCGCTAGGCCCTTCATCCAAGAGACGATCTCGCGCTCGCCCGAGGCCGAGGACGCGGCGATCGAGTCGCTGCCTCGCATTCGTCCCTTCCTTCGCAACACCACCGGCCTGTTCGCCGACCTGCGCCCGGGCTTCTCGGCGCTGGTGCCGCAGGCGAGCACGGTCGCGCAGGCCACCGCGATCGGCATCAAGGCGCTCCGCCAGTCGCCCGCCTTCAACGCCCAGATCCCACCGACGACCCAGGCGCTGGTGAACCTCACCAACAACGCCGGCGCGCGCGAGGGCATCGACGACCTCGACGCCCTGAACGTCCAGCTCGACCCGCTGCTCGCCTTCATCGCGCCCGCGCAGGCGGTCTGCAACTACGGCAGCCTGTTGTTCCGGAACGTCGGCAACCACCTCGCCTTCGGTGACGGGATCGGCACCTACCAGCGGTTCATCGTCCTGAACCCGCCGCAGGGCCCCAACAACGTCGGCAGCCCCGCATCGGCGCCCGCGAACGGCGGCGCAGGGAGTACCCCGAACAACTTCCTGCACGCCAACCCCTACCCGAACACGGCCTCGCCCGGCCAGATCCGCGAGTGCGAGGCCGGCAACGAGGGCTTCGTGAACCCGAACGCGACAACGATCGGAAACGTCCCCGGCAACCAGGGAATCGTGACCGAGGAGCAGATCTGCGAGCAGCTCGGAACCTGCGAAAAGAAAAAGAAGAAGAAGAAGTGAGCCCCGAAGCCCCCAAGCAAGAGAAGGCCCCGAGCTACGACGAGCGGATCTACCGCAAGGGCCATCCGCCGCACCTGGCCCGCAACGGCCTGATCCTGATCGCGCTGATCGTGATCGGCACCTACTTCGCGCTCACGAAGGCGAACCCGTTCGCCGATCCGTTCGAGGCCAAGGCCGTCTTCAGCAACGCCGCGAACGTCCGCAAGGACTCGCCGGTGCGCATCGCCGGCGTCAACGTCGGCAAGGTCCAGAGCGTGGAGAGCGTGGGGGACGCCGCCGAGGTCACCTTCACCATCGACGACGCCGGGCTGCCGATCCGCGAGGACGCGCAGGTCGAGATCCGCCCGCGAATCTTCCTCGAAGGAAACTTCTTCCTCGACGTCAAGCCGGGCAGCCCGAGCGCGCCGGAGCTCGAGACCGGCGACACCATTCCGGTCACGCAGACATCGACGGCGGTCCAGCTCGACGAGATCCTGACCACACTGCAGGCACCCGACCGCGAGAACCTGCAGAAGCTGCTGCAGGGCTACGGGACCGCCCTCAACTACCAGCCGACGGCCGCGGACGACAAGGGCCAAGACCCTGATGTCCAGGGCGAGAGCGCGGCGGAAGCCACGAACGACGCCTTCGTCTACGGCGCGACGGGAGCGCGCGACACGGCGATCGTCAACGAGGCCCTCCTCGGCGAGGAGCCCGACGATCTCTCCCAGCTGATCGCCTCGAACGCCAAGGTCTTCAACGCGCTGCTGCTCCGGGAGCAGCAGCTGAAGGGCTTCGTCACCAACCTGAACATCACCGCGGGGGCGTTCGCAGCCGAGTCCGACAACCTCGCCGAGTCGGTGCGCCTCCTCGCTCCGACGCTCGAGCGGGCCACGCCGGCGCTTCGTAACACCAACGACACCTTCCCGTTCCTGCGCGCCTTCGCGCGCGACATCACCCCCGGCGTGGCTGAGATACCCGCGACGATCGCCGCGTCTCCGACCTGGCTGAAGCAGACTCGAAAGCTGCTCAACCGCCAGGAGCTCGGGCGTCTCGCCTACCAGCTGCGCCTCACCGGACAGCCCGCAGCGGAAGCGGCGGCAGCGGGCCCCGGCTTGTTCAACGAGATCGAGCTGCTGAGCCGGTGCGTTTCCAACGTGCTCATCCCCACGGGCGACGTCGTCATCAACGACCCGTTCACGACCGGCGTCCCCAACTACAAGGAGTTCGGCTACGCGGTCACCGGGTTCGCGGGCGAGACCCAGAACTTCGACGGCAACGGCCCTTACATTCGCTTCAACGCCGGCGGCGGCAGCTTCGGCGCCAACAACGGCCTCGTCAGCTCCGCGATCCCGAACGGGGGCTTCGAGAACGAGGAGGGCTTCGGCCACGCCGCCTTCCCGCCGCTCGGCACCCAGCCCGTGATGGGGATCAAGCCTCCGTATCGCACCGACGTCCCCTGCTACATCAACGCCATCCCTGACCTCAACGGCCCGGCGGCGGCACTTGGCCCCCCGAGCCCGGCGGCGGTGCCGTAATGCGCCGCGCGATCCGAGAGCACCTGAGGGACTTCATCGCGATCGTCGCGCTGACGGCGCTCGGTCTGTTCACGCTCGGCTACATCCTCTCCCAGCAGGCCACGGCGCTGCCGAGCTGGCTGCCCATCCTCGGTGAGGAGCGCTTCGAGCTCAAGGCCGAGCTGAGCACGGCGCAGGCCGTGACGCCGGGCCAGGGCCAGGCGGTCAACATCGCCGGCGTCCAGGTCGGTGACATCACTGGGGTCGAGCTGAACGACGGCAGCGCGACCGTGACAATGGAGGTCGACAACGACCAGGCCAAGCTGATCAACGAGGACGCGAGCCTGCTGTTGCGGCCGAAGACGGGCCTGAACGACATGGTGATCGAGGTAGACCCCGGCACCCCGGGCACCCCGGTCGAGGAGGGGACCACGGTCCCGCTCTCATCGACCCTGCCGAACGTGAACCCCGACGAGGTCCTCGCCTCGCTCGACGCCGATACGCAGTCCTTCCTGAAGCTGCTCCTCGCCGGCGGCGCTGAGGCCCTCGGCGGCGACCGCGGCGTCAAGCTCTCGGGCGCGCTGCGCCGCCTCGAGCCGTTCGCCCGCGACGCCGCGAAGATCAGCGGTGCCCTCGTGGACCGCCGCGACAGCGTGCGGCGCTCGATCCGCAACTTCCGCCTCCTCGCCGACGAGCTGGCCGACAAGGACACCGAGCTCACCGGGTTCGTCGATTCCTCCAACGCCGTGCTTCAGTCCTTCGCCAACCAGGAGGCCTCGATCAGGGCCGCTCTGCGGGAGCTTCCCGACACGCTGAAGCAGACCAACGACGCCCTGAAGAGCGCCAACGAGTTCGCGCTTGCATCGCTTCCCGCCCTGCGCGACTCACTGCCTGGAGCCCGCGCTCTGAAGCCGGCTCTCGAGGCGCTGCAGCCGTTCCTGCGCGAGACGGCGGCGCCGATCCGCGACCAGATCCGCCCGTTCACGGTCCAGGCGTTCGCGCCCACCAAGCACCTGCGCCAGGCCACCGAGGGCCTGGCCAAGACCACGCCGCCGCTCAAGAACGCGTTCAACCGCCTCAACGAGGGAACGAACGCGCTCGCCGCCAACCCGACGGGCGAGCAGGAGGGCTACCTGTTCTTCCTGCCCTGGCTCAACCACAACCTCAACTCGCTGTTCCTGCTCCAGGACGCTCACGGGCCGCTCCGCAGGGGGATCGTCATGCTCTCATGCGGTACCGCCAAGTTCGCCGAGGGCATCGGGCGTAACGCCCCGTACATCGGGGCGCTGCTGCAGCTGACCAACCAGCCACGAGAGACGGAGATCTGCTGATGGGCCAGCGCGCCCCCTCCGCCACGCAGATCGCCGTCGCCGTCGCCTTCGCGTTCTCGTGCTTCGGCCTGCTGCTCTTCCTCTGGAACGCATTCGGCGGCCCCGTCCCGTTCGCCCCGCAGGGCTACCGGGTCAAGGTCCCGGTCAACGAGGCGGCGCAGCTCGCGGCCGAGTCCGACGTCCGCATCTCTAACGTCTCCGTGGGCCGCGTCAAGGCCATCGAGCTCGAGGATGACGGCGAGAACCGCGACCTCGCGATCGCCACGCTCGAGATCGAGAACCGCTACGCGCCGATTCCCAACGACACCCGGGCGATCCTGCGGCAGAAGACTCTGCTGGGAGAGACCTACGTCGAGCTCACCCAGGGGTCGGACGAGTCCGGCACCGTCCCCGAGGGCGGCACGCTCCCGAAGGCCCAGGTCTCGGACGCGGTGCAGCTAGACGAGATCGTGCGAGCGTTCGACGAACCCACCCGCGCCGCCTTCCAGACCTGGATGCAGCAGGCAGCGCTCTCGCTCGAGGGCCGCGGGTCGGACCTCTCGGCGGCGATCGCCAACCTCGAGCCGTTCGCCGAGTCGGCCAACGACCTGCTGCGCGTCCTCGACACGCAGGACGTGGCGGTTTCGAAGTTCGTGAAGAACACCGGCGTCGTGTTCGGGGCGCTGTCAGAGCGCCAGGGGCAGCTCCGAGGCCTGATCGAGAACTCCAACACGGTGTTCGCGACGACCGCGGAGCGAAACCAGGACCTGCGAGAAACCTTCCAGGCCCTGCCCACCTTCCTCGACGAGTCCCGCCTCACCCTCCGCCGCCTCGACGAGTTCTCCACCAACGCGAACCCGGTAATCACGCAGCTGCGGCCCTCGGGGAGAGAGCTCAGCGTCACCCTGAAGCAGGTCGCACGGGTCGCACCCGACCTGAAGGGTTTCTTCGTCGGGTTCCGCAAGCTCGCCAAGCGCTCGAAGGCGGGGCTGCCGGCGCTCCAAGCGGTCCTGAACACCGACCTGCCGCCGCTGCTGACGCAGCTAAACCCGTTCCTCCGCCAGGTGACCCCGATCTTCACGGCCGCCGCGCGTTATGACCGCGAGATCACCTCGTTCCTCGGCAACGTCACAGCGATCACGCAAGCCACGACGGGTAACGGCTCCACGAACAACCAGCCAGCGCACTACCTGCGCACCGCCGCGTCCCCGCTCAACCCCGAGATCTTCAACGTCTTCCCGACGAACCGGCTGCAGATGAACCGCAACACGAACTTCACCGCCCCGGACTGGGCCGACGCGCTCGCGAGCGGCTCGCTGACCAGCTTCGAGACGCGCCAGTGCGCGACGGGAGTCGACACGCAGCTGCTGCCGGCCACGCCCACGGACCCCGACTTCATTCCCCGGGCCAACCCCTCGCTCGACACGACGCCCGCCCAGCTCTTCGAGCTGATCCAGAGGTTCGCTTACAACGACGGGCTCACCTCGGCCGGCACGCCGCGCCCGGCCTGCATCCAGCAGCCCTCGGTCGCCTCGATCGGCGAGATCCCGCAGGTGACCCAGTACCTGCACGTCTTCCAGGACAATCCGTAGGGCGTTTCTCGCGGTTGCTGGGGTTTTACGCGGTCCGAAGGCGGGGAACAGAGACTTGGTTCTTTTTACCCCCTCGCGCGGGAGGCGCAACTCGGTCTCTGATCCTGTGTTAGGTTCAGCACGATTCAGAATCAGGGCGGGGCGGCGTTGAGTAGTTAGCCAAGTGCCGCGAGGGACGCCCTACAGATAAAGGAGTGGTATGCGTAAGCGTAAGTTGATGATCGGAGCGGCCAGCGCGCTGGCTCTCTCCGTAGCCGTCGCTGGGATTGCCCAGGGCGCAGGTACCCTGACGGGGCAGACGATCACTGAGACCGTCTCGAGCCCCGCGCAGGACAAGAAGGTCCCGGGTGCAATCACGACCTTCAAGACGGCCGTGGACACGCAGTACACCGGTACGACGCCGCCCTTCACGGGCAAGGTCAGCAACACCAAGGTCGACTTCCCGAAGGACTTCGTCTTCACCCCGGGAACTCTGCCCCAGTGCAACCCGGCCACGATCGCTTCGGCCGACACCGCGGGTGCGATCGCCACGTGCGGCGCTTCCCAGGTGGGCTCCGGTGACGCGACCCTCAACGGCGCAGTGCAGAACGTGCCGGCCAAGGTCACCGCGTTCAACGGAACCACGCCCGAAGGTCTGCCCACCGTGCTGCTTCACAGCCGCACGGGCGCGCCCCTGAACACGACCGCGGTGCTCGTTGGCACCCTGCGGCCGGGTCCCGGTGGCGTCTACGGCAAGACCCTCGACGTCGTCGTCCCGCTGCTCGCGGGTGGCGCGTTCGTGATCACCCATTTCGACACCGTGATCCCGAAGAAGCAGACGGTCAAGAAGAACAAGAAGAAGGGCAAGCCGGCCAAGTTCTACGTCGGCGCGAAGTGCAGCACGAAGACCTGGAACTTCCAGGTCCGCTCGACCGCTGATGCCGGCAACACGGCCCCGCAGGGAACTGCGACCGTGCCGTGCAAGCAGAAGAAGAAGAAGAAGAAGAAGAAGAAGTAGAGCTTCTTCATCTCTGACTGATCGAGGGCGGCCTGCGGGCCGCCCTCTTTCGTTCCCCTGCCGGTAGTGTTGGCCCCACATACGGCTGTGGGTCAAGGGAAGTCCGGTGAAACACCGGCGCGGTCCCGCCACTGTGACCGGGTGAGGGGTTGTCGCAAGACGCCACTGGGGAGTGCCATCGGCCCCCTGGGAAGGCGCGGCAGCCGAGCCCGGAAGCCAGGAGACCTGTCCCCGGCCGGCCACGCAACCCCTCGAGGAAGGGACGGTCATGAACAGAGTCTCAAGGCGCCTTCTCGGCGCATTCAGCGGATTGGCGCTGCTCTCGGTGCTGTTCGCATCTGCGGCTTCGGCGAGCGTGCCGGTGGACCTGCGGGTGGTCAGCAACGAGGCGGGCAACCTCGCCGACGTCCGCCAGTACGTCCCCGCGAGCAGCGCGGTCAAGACGTTCGCGGGCGACGACTGCTTCGACCCGACGCCGCCGGTCAAACAGAGCAGCGGGTCCACATACCCACAGGCGACACCGACGATGCTGGCGGCGATCTGGGAGGCGGGGCAGGTGAAGACCGCGCTGCAACCCGTACGGCTCTCCGACGCAGACTACGCCAGCTTCGGCGCGCTGGGCGTCTGCCAGATCGGGGCGAAGACGCCCCCCGGCTTCTTCTTCCTGAAGTCGAATCACTCCGGCCTCACCGTAGGAGCGGACCTGTTCGGAGTCGTCGGCGGCGAGGAGCTGCTCGCCTACCGCACGCCTGCGGACTTCAGCGCCGACGAGGAGCTCGAGCTGACAGCGCCCACGCGGACGGCGCCGGGGGCACCGATCACCGTCAACGTGCGCGCCTACACGGGGTCGATCGCCCCGAAGCCCGGCGCGACTGTGACGGGTGGCGCGGCTGCGGCGACGACCGATCCGAACGGCAACGCGACCGTCAGCTTCGGCGCCCCCGGCACCTACCGGCTCGTCGCGACGGCTGAGTACAACGACATCCCGAGCGCAGAGCTCACCGTCTGCGTGGCGGCCGACCCGGCCCAGGCTTGCCCCGAGGAGCGCGGCCGAGAGATCCTCGGCAGCGACGAGGGCGAGGGCATCAAGGGCACCGGCGGCGGCGACACCATCCGCCCCCGCGCCGGAGAGGACCGAATCAAGGCACGAGACGGGGCGGACCTGATCGTCTCCACGGGCGGCGCCCGCGACTTCGTCGACTGCGGCGGTGGCAAGGACATCGTGGTGCGCGACGGGAAGGACAAGGTCGCGAAGAACTGCGAGAAGGTCAAGGGGAAGAAGAAGAAAAAGAAGGGGAAGAAGGGGAAGAAGAAGGGCGGCAGCAGGAAGTGAGACCCCGCCGACTGTTCGCCATCGCCGCGGTGCTCTGCGCCGCTGCGGTCGCGGGCTGCGGTCTCGGTGAGGGCGAGAAGACCGGGACGGCGGATCTGACCGTGACCCGGGACTACGGCGCCGAGAAGCTTCGAGGCGAGCAGGCCGAGCTGACCGAGTCCGACTCGGTGCTGAGCGTGCTCGACTCGAGCGCTGACGTGGAGACGCGCTACGGCGGCGGCTTCGTGCAGTCGATAGACGGCATCTCCGGCGAGGTCGCCGACGGCCGCCGCAGGGATTGGTTCTTCTACGTGAACGGGATCGAGTCGAGCATCGGCGCGGCCGAATACGACGCCGTCGACGGCGAGCGCATCTGGTGGGACTACCGCGATTGGAGCTCCGCGATGCGCGTGCCCGCCGTGGTCGGCTCCTGGCCCGAGCCGTTCCTGCACGGCTACGAGGGCGAGCGCTGGCCGACGGGCGTCTTCTGCGGCGGCGCCGAGGGCGCCTGCGCCGAGGTCTCGAAGCGGCTGTCGGAGGCCGGCGCCGACACCACGCCGCCACCCGACGGCTCGGACGGCGAGCCCGCCGACCGCGAGGAGATCAGGGTCCTCGTCGGGCCTTGGGACGCGATCCGCTCCGATCCCGTCGCCCGGCTGCTCTCCGGCGGTCCCGAGCGAAGCGGGGTGTTCGCGACGATCTCGGGCGTGCGCCCCTCGATTGGGATCACCCTGCTCGACGAGCGCGGCCGGGTGGCCGACACGCTGGCCGCCGATTCGGGCCTGGTCGCTGCGCTTCGTCCCGACGAAGGCCCTCCGACCTGGGTCGTGACCGGCACCGACAACTCAGGGGTCGCGGCCGCCGTCGAGCTGATCGGCGAACCGCTGAACGACCGCTACGCGGTCGCCACGATCTCCAACGGAGGCTCGGTCGGGGTGCCGGTGAGATGAGGCCCCACCGGGTCCTCATCCGCTCCCATATGTCCTGCCGAGCGAGTGCTCGATGAGACCTTCGCTTGCGTACAGGCCCGGGCGCAGTCCGCTCCATCTCGCCTCGCCCGGGGTGGCCGTCGCGTTCCTCGGGGCCTTCGCGCTGATCGCAGTGGCCTTCTCGAGCCCGGTGGTGCTGCTGGCCGACGGCATCGCGGTGGTGTTGTGCGGCTACGCGGCCGGGGCGCGGCGGGCCGTGGTCGCGGCGCTGCGGCTGGCGGTCCCCTTGATGATCGTGATGGTTGTAGTCAACGGCCTCGTCTACCACCGCGGCGAGACCGTGCTCTGGCGCGGATGGGACCTTCCGGTGATCGGGAGCACCGACGTGACCCTCGAGTCGCTTGTGGCGGGGGGCGCGATCGGTCTGCTCGTGGTCGTCGTCATCCTCGTCTTCGCCGTCTACTCGGCGTGCGTCAACCCCGACCGGGTGCTGCGGGCTCTACGGCCGCTCGCCCGGCGCTCCGCGCTGACTGCCGGGCTGGTCGTCCGGATGGTTCCGCTCGCCGCCGCCGACCTGCAGAGCCTTCGCGAAGCCGCTGAGCTGCGCGGGCCGGGGGCCGAGCCCGTCGGGCGAGCCGCGATGGCCCGGCGCCTGCTCGAGGGCTCACTCGACCGCTCGATAGACGTCGCGGCGACCGTCGAGCTCCGCGGTCACTCTCTCGGGGCGCGCCTGCAGCAGGGGCGCGAGGCCAACGGGCCCGCGGCGCCGCTTCTGATCGCGGCCGCTGGGGTTGTGGCGTCCGGGGCCGCGGCTCTCGCCGTCGGCGCCGGCGGCTTCGAGACCTACCCGCGGATCACCATGGAGCTCGGTCCAGCGACCCTCGCGCTGTGCGCCGCGCTGCCGCTGCTGGCCCTGGCGCCGTTCGCCGCCCGCCCGCTGCGCCGGGCCGTGCGCTCGCGGGGCGTCGCCCCCGTCGTGACCGTGGAGGCCGGCGATGCCTGATCCCGCGCTGCGCTGCGAGGACCTTCGCTACCGCTATCCCGACGCGCGCCGCGAGGCGCTGGCGGGGGTCGACCTGCGCGTCGAGCCCGGCGAGCTCGTCGTGCTCTGTGGCCTCTCGGGCTCGGGGAAGACGACGATGCTGCGCGCCGCGTGCGGGCTGGTTCCGCACTTCCACGGCGGCTCGATCGAGGGGGAGCTGGAGGTCGCGGGCCTCGACGTGCGCTCGCACGGGCCGGCCGAGCTCGCCGCGGCGGTCGGGTTCGTCGCCCAGGAGCCCGAGACGCAGATCGTCAGCACCACGGTCCGCGCCGAGGTGGAGCTTCCGCTCGAGCTGCGGGGCGTCGCGCCGGCCTCGCGCGCCCGCGCGGTCGAGGAGGTCGCGCTGGCGCTGGCGATCGAGGACCTGCTCGACCGCGCCACCGACACCCTCTCCGGCGGCGAGCTGCAGCGCGTCGCCCTGGCCGCGGCGCTCGTCACCCGGCCGCGGCTGATCCTGCTCGACGAGCCGACCTCGCAGCTCGATCCCGTGGCCGGCGACGAGCTGATCGGCGTGATGCGCCGGCTGAATGAGGAGTCAGGGGTCGCGATCCTGCTCGGCGAGCACCGCCTCGAGCGCTGCCTCGGGGCCGCGGACCGCGTGGTCGCGCTCGATCGCGGCGCCGTCGGCTTCGACGGCTCCCCGGCCGCGTTCCTGGCGTGGGCACTTGAGCACGCGCCCCCGCTCGCGACGCCCGGGGCCCGGCTGCTCGGGGATGCCGGGCTCGAGCCCGCGGCGAGCGTGCGCGACGCGCGGCGCCGGGTCGCCGACCTCGATCTGGGAGCGGCGCCGGGAGCCGCAGGCGAATCGCGCGGCGACTTCGAGTCGGACGTCGAGCCTCCTCGCGGCATCCGCGCGAAGCTGCGGCGCTCGCGCGCCGCCGCAGATGGCGCCCTGCGCGCCGACGGAGTCTGGGTCGAGCTCGGGGAGGGCGAGGAGCAGATCGACGCTCTGCGCGGCTTCGACCTCGCGGTTGCGCGCGGCGAGCGCGTCGCCCTGATGGGGCGAAACGGAGCGGGCAAGAGCACGCTGCTGCGGGCGGCGGCCGGGCTGCTGGAGCCCGCGCGCGGGCGGATCGCGGCGCCGTCCGGGGTGGCCCTGTTGCCGCAGCGTTCGGCCGACATGCTCGTGCGAGAGCGCATCGGCGACGAGCTGCCCGGAGAGGCCGGCGCGGCGGCACTGGAGCTGTTCGGCCTCGAAGGGATGGATGACTCCGACCCCCGGGACCTCTCGGGTGGCGAGCGCCAGCGCCTCGCCCTCGCCCTGGTCGTCGCCGGCCGCGGCGCGGCGGGCGAGGCAGCGCCCGGCGCCGTGCTGCTCGACGAGCCGACCCGCGGCATGGACCGGGTGCGAAAGGACGAGCTCGCGGCGCTCGCTGGGCGGCTCGCAGCTGCCGGCTCGGCTGTCCTGATCGCGACCCACGACGTGGAGTTCGCCTCGGTTTTCGCGGACAGGGTGGTCCTGATGGGGAGCGGCGAGGTGGTCGCCGACGGCGCGGCCGACGAGCTGCTCGGCGGCGGCTGGTACTTCTCGACGGAGGTCGCCCGGATCCTCGACGGCGCCGCTGTCACCCGTGAGCAGGGCGCCGCCGTGCTGCGCGGCGCTCTCGATGGCGAGCGCTCAGGGGTGATCGGATCGTGAGCTGGCAGGCCGGGATCTTCCTGCTCCTCGCGGTGACGCTTGTCGCGGGAGCTGTCTGGTACGAGCGCGCGAAGCCCCCGTCGCAGATCGTCGCGCTCGTCGCCGCCCTCGCCGCCCTGGCGGTGGCCGGCAGGATCGTGCTCTCCCCGGTGCCGAACGTCGTGCCGAGCACCGACATCATCCTCATCGCCGGTTACGCGCTCGGGGGCGGCCCCGGCTTCGCCGTGGGGGCGTTGACGGCGCTCGTCAGCAACTTCTGGCTCGGCCAGGGCCCCTGGACGCCCTGGCAGATGGCCGGCTGGGGGATGACCGGAGTGATGGGAGCTGCGCTCGCCGCGTTCAGCGGCGGCGACGTGAAGCGCCTGCCCCTGGCGCTCTTTTGCGCTTTCGCGGGACTCGCCTACGGGGCTCTGCTCGACTTCTCGCTGATGGTCACCTACGGCGGCGAGCAGTCGGTCGAGCGCTACCTGGCTCTCTCGGCGCGAGGGCTCCCCTTCAACATCGCCCACGCCGCGGGCAACTTCGCCCTCGCGCTCGTCGCCGGCCCCGCGATGGTGCGCATGCTGCGCCGCTATCGCAGCCGCTTCGAGTTCGCCTGGGGCCGCCCCAAGGCCCAGCAGGGGGCGGCGGCGACCGGCGTGGCGGTGCTGATCGCGTGCGCCGCGATCGTCCCGACTGCGATGAAGGACTCCCCGGCGGAGGCCGCCGGGGGGCGCGCGGACGCGGTCAGCTGGCTGCGCGGAGCGCAGAACGCCGACGGTGGCTTCGGCTTCGCCGACGGCGTGGCGTCGAGCCCCGTGATGACCGGCTGGGCCACGCTCGGGCTGGAGGCCGCCGGCGTCAACCCGCTCGACGTCACGAAGCGCGGCAGGACCCCGATCTCATACCTTCGCTCCACCCTGGCTGACATCACGACGACCGGTGACCTCGAGCGAACCATCCTTGTGCTCGCTGCCGCCCGGGTTGACCCAAGGCGATTCGGCGGCCGCGACCTGATCGCGCGCCTGCTGGCGCGCCGGGGCGGAGACGGGTCGTGGGGCGGGCAGGTGAACCCGACGGCGTTCGGGGTCCTGGCCCTCGAGGCGGCCGGCCGCCGCGCCGGCAACGCGGGGTCCGCACGCTGGCTGGCCGCCAACCAGAACCCCGACGGCGGATGGGGCTTTGCGCCCGGAACGGCGAGCGACGCCGACAGCACCGGCGCGGTGCTGCAGGCTCTCGTCGCCGCGGGCGCCGGCACTGGAGCCGTCACCGCCGCCGTCCGCTACCTGCGGGCGACCCAGCAGCCCGGCGGCGGCTTCGCTCTGGCAGGAGGGGGCTCCGTCAACGCTCAATCGACCGCGTGGGCTGTGCAGGGCCTGCTCGCGGCGGGCTCGTCGCCGCGGTCGCTGCGCAACGGTGGGCGCAACCCCCTCGACTACCTCGCCTCGGTCCAGGCCGCCGACGGCCACTACCGCTACTCGGCTGCGACCGACCAGACCCCGGTCTGGGTCACCTCGCAGGCCCTCCAGGCCGTGAGCGCCCAGCCGTTCCCGGTGCCGGTGAGCGCGAGGCAGGCCCAGCCCTCCTCGGGAGCGGGCGCAGGTGGGGGCGGTGGGGGAGGCGTGCCCGCCCCGGCCGCCGGCGCGCCGGCAGGCGGCGGAACGGGGGGAGTCACCGGTGGGGCGAAGGCCGACCCCCCTGCCAAGGCGAACCAGCAGGGCAAGGGCGCTTCGGCGCACGCGCCGCCTAAGCCCGAGGCTCCCGGCCTGGAGCGGATCTCCGCCGATCCGGCGTCGAGCGCCGACTCCGGAGGCGACGGTTCGGACCTCGCGGTGCCGCTCTCGCTGGCGCTTCTCGCGCTGGTCATCGTAGGCGGCGCGGTGATGCTTCGCCGGCAATCCCCTGGCTAGGATGTTTCGATGCTCAAGCAGGCACTTCGGCTGACGCTCATGGCCCTGGCGATCGTGCTCGCAGGGGGCCTCGTGGCCTGCGGTGGCGACGACGATGACGACGAACCCGCCACGACCGCGTCGAGCACCGCTTCCGGCTCGGACGAGGAGCAGATCCGCGATGTCGCGGACCGCTTCGCCCAGTCCATTGAGGACGAAGACGCCGAGCTTCTCTGCAGCGTCCTCGCTCCCCAGGACGTCCAGCAGGCGGGCGGTGGCGGGCTCGAGGAGTGCGTCACGGCCAGCGACACCGAGGACAACGCTCTGTTCGCCGCGCCCGACCAGGACCTCTCGATCGAGGAAGTCACCGTCGACCCCGGTGGAAAGACGGCGACGGCGATCCAGGCCGGCGGCGGGTTCCTGACGCTCGTGAAGGTCGACGACGCCTGGTATGTCACCTTCGGCGCTGCCGCCGCGGGCTGACCGGCGAGGCCGGGCCGCCGACGGTGGATGTCGAGCAGGCAATCCGCACCCGCCGGACGCACAAGGCCTACCTGCCCGAACAGCTCGACCGCGGAACGCTCGAGGAACTACTCGACCTCGCCCGCTGGGCGCCGAACCACCACCTCACGAATCCCTGGCGCTTCCGGGTCGTGGGCCCCGAGACGCTCGAGCGGCTGAAGGAGGTGGCCGGGCCCGAGGGGGCGGGAAAGCTCGACCGCGCGCCGACGCTCGTCGTGTGCTCGGCCGCGCTCAGCGGAGACCCCGAGAGCGACGAGGAGGACCTGCACGCGGTGGCCGTCGCCGCCTACATCGTGCTGCTCGCGGCTCACGCGCGCGGCCTCGCCGGGTACTGGCGCACGCCGGAGCTGCTGCGAAGCGAGGCTGGCCGGGCCGCGGTCGGGATGCCCGCCGACGAGCGCTTCGTCGGCCTGATCCATCTCGGTCGCCCGGTTCAGGAGCAGCGGCCTCCCGAGCGCGCGCCGCTCGGTCAGGTGGCCGAGTTCCTCGCCTGATTTCATCCCTGAGGTGATCTCGCGCGCAACAGCCCTCGAGGCGATGCAGGCCGAGCCGTTCGACGTCGTCGTGATCGGCGGCGGCGTCACCGGCGCGGGCGTCGCGCTCGACGCCGCCTCGCGCGGCTATTCGGTCGCCCTGGTCGAGCGCCACGACTTCGCGATCGGCACCTCGAGCCGATCGTCGAAGATGGTCCACGGGGGCCTGCGCTACCTGCAGAACTTCGACCTCGGCCTGGTCCGCGAGGCATTGCTGGAGCGCCAGCTGATGGTCCAGCTCGCGCCCCACCTCGTCTACCCGACCCAGTTCCTGGTCCCGACGGTCGGCGACGCCCGCAGGGACCGGCGCATCGGCGTCGGGCTCAACCTCTACGACGTGATGGCCACGTCGAGGCTCGGCCGAGGGCGGGCGAACCGCTCCGAGCACGGCGCCGACGACGGCTACTGGGCCCCCGATCGCCACCGCACGATCACCGGCGAGGAGGCCGCCGAGCTGGCGCCCGCCCTGGCGCCGCTCGAGCCGAGCTCGGCCTACCTCTTCTATGACTGCCAGACCGACGACGCCCGCCTCGTGCTGACGATCCTGGGTGAGGCTGAGCGATTCGGCGCTGTTCTTCTGAACGGCGCCGACGTGACCGAGATCCTCGACGCTGGCGGCCGAGCCGCCGGAGTCAGGTGCGTCGACGGCCTGAGCGGCGAGAGCTTCGAGGTGCGCGCCGCCAACGTCGTCAACGCGACGGGCGTATGGGCCGACCAGATCCGGCCGGACGAGATCCTGACCGAGGAGGAGATCCCGAAGATCGCTCCCAGCCGCGGGGCCCACATCGCGATCTCGACGGAGCACATCGACTCGGGGGAGGCCGCGTTCGTCGTGCCGGCGGGCGAGGAGCGAACGGTGATGGTCCTCCCCTGGTACGGGCGCGCCTTGATCGGCCCTACCGACAACGACTACGACGGCGACATCGACGCCGTCCCCCCGAGCTCCGGCGACGTGCACTACCTGCTCGACGCCGTCAACGCGTACCTTGGCCTCGAGCTCGGGCCCGAGCACATCACCGGCGCCTACGCGGGGGTGCGTCCCCTGATCTCAAGCGGGGACCCGAAGAAGTCCGTCGACATCTCTCGGAAGGCCGAGCTGTACGAGACCTCGTCGGGGATGCTGACGATCACCGGCGGCAAGCTCACGACCTGGCGGCGGATGGCCGAGGACACGGTCGACCGCATCGTCGAGCGGGACGGGCGCGAGGGCGCGTCGCGCACCGACGACATCCCGCTCGGCATGACGGCCCGCCCCGAGGACCTCGAGACCGAGCTCGAGCTGCCCGCCGGAGCGGCCGAGCAGCTCGCCTTCCGCTACGGCCACGCTGCCCGGAAGGTGCTCGACGTCGCCGAGGCCGACCCCGCGCTGGCCAAGCCGATCCTCGAAGGGCATCCCGACCTGCTCGCCGAGGCCGTGATCGCGGCGCGCTCCGAGCAGGCCCGCTCGCTGGCAGACGTGCTGCTGCGGCGCACCCGCCTGGGGCTGGTCGCCGCGGTCGAGCTGCGCGAGGAAGCGCCGCGCAGGGCGGTGGCCGAGGCTATGGCCCCCGAGCTTGGCTGGTCGGCCACGGACGTGGAGCGCGAGGTCGATGCCTGGGACGCGGTCGCAACGCGCGAGGGCCTCGACCCCGCTGCTTCCATAAGCTAGCTCCCGATGGCTGACGATCTCACGAACCTGCACCTGGCCGATCTTCACGAGCGCGCGGAGCGCCTTGACGTGCCCGGCTTTCGCATGCTGACCCGCGATGAGCTGATCGACGCGATCGGCGAGGCGGAGGAGGGTGGCGGCGACACCGCCGCACCCGACCGCGAGGATCGCCCCGCGCGGGGCTCGCGCGGCGGGCGCCGCCGCGGCTCGCGCGGCCGCGGCGGGCGTGGGGGCAGGGGCCGGGGCCGCGGTGCCGACCGCGACGACGAATCGCCTCGCGGTCGCGATGAGGAGACTGACCCCGACGAGGAGGCCTCCGACGAGGAAGTCGAGACGGAGGACGTGACCGGCGTACTCGACCGGATGCCCCAGGGCTACGGCTTCCTGCGCCTCGAGGGCGCCGACGCCGACAGCGAGACCGACGAGGAGGAGGGGGAGGGCGACGTCTACGTATCCGCCTCCCAGATCCGCCGTTGCGAGCTTCGTCCCGGTGACATGGTCAGCGGCCCCGCCCGGCGCCCCCGCCGCGGTGAGCGCCACAGGGCCCTGGTTCGGATCACCTCGGTGAACGGAGCCGAGCCCGAGGGAGATCGAGTCAAGTTCACGGACCTGACGGCCATCGCGCCGACCCGGCGCATCTCACTCGGCGATGCCGACGACGGCCTTGTGCGCGCCGTCGACCTGCTGACCCCGCTCGCCTTCGGCCAGCGAGTGCTGGTGCTGGCCGAGCCGCGCTCGGGGCGCACGACCCTGCTTCGCGCGCTCGCCCGGACACTCGAGGGCTCCGACGCGCATATCTCGGTCCTACTGGCCGACGAGCGTCCCGAGGAGGTCACGGAGTGGAAGCGCGCGCTGCCCGAGGCCGAGATCGTCGCCGCCGCGGCCGACCGGGAGCCCACCGACCAGGTTCGCGCAGTCGAGCTCGCCGTCGGCCAGGCCAAGCGCCGCGCGGAGTCAGGCGAGGACGTCGTCGTCATCCTCGACTCCCTCTCGCGGCTCGCTCTCGGCTACCGCGACCCGGCGAAGGTCAAGACCCTCTTCGGCGCGGGCCGCGAGCTCTCCGAGGAGGGCGCCGGCTCGCTGACGATGATCGCGACCGTGCTGGACTCTGACGAACGCGGCGCCGCTGTCCGCGAGGCCCTCGAGACGACCGAGAACACCCTGCTTCGCCTTGACGCCGATCTGGCGGCCAAGGGCATCGTCCCCTCGTTGATCGTCGCCGAAGCCCGAGTCTCGGGCGAGGACGACCTGCGGACCCCGGAAGAGCTCGTCGCGATCCGCGAACTGCGAGCCGAGCTCGACGAGATGAGCCCGGAAGACGCCGCCCGCGCCCTGGCCGACCGGATCGCCCGCACCAAGAGCAACCGCGAACTGCTGATCCCGTAGGTTCAGGCCAGGCGGCCGCCGTAGGAGATGTTCCCCCACGATGGCTCGGCGCTGAGTTCGATCAGCTCTGAGTCGCGATCGGGCTGCACATAGCCGAAGGTCTGCGAGGACTCGTCGAAGACGATGTCGAGCTCACCCTCCTTGACGCGCTGGTCCAGCCAGGCGCCGCGGAAGACGAGCCTGCGCATCCAGTGCACGAGGCTCTTGTTCGAAGGGCCGACCAACTCGTCCCAGTTCTCGTTGACGTGCTCGCCGAGGGGAGAGCAGGGCTCGCGGATCTCGCCGTTGACGGCGAGCTCCAGCAGGTCCTCGAGCTCGTGCTCGTCGAGCCCCTGGTGGACGAAGTCGAGCTTGACCGCGGCCTGTTCGACGCGCTGCGAGAAGTCGCGCTCGTTGAACGAAAAGCGGAGCTCCCCGTACTCGAGCACGTAGTCCGCTCCGGACTCGTAATTCCCTCTGCGAGTGGTCTCGTCTTGCACTGGGGGCATCTTGCCGCATCGGGGCCGCCATCGCCAAATCGGACGGGCCCATGAACGTCCATTTGCAGGAAAACCTGGTACTAGCGCGAACGGCCGAAGATTCGCAGCAGAAAGATGAAGAGGTTGATGAAGTCGAGGTAGAGGGTGAGCGCGCCGATGATCGAGGCGCGGTTCTCGGCGTCGCCCTCGAGCCCCGCCTTCGACAGCTGCGCGATCTTCTGCATGTCGTAGGCGGTCAGCGCCGAGAAGATCAGCACGCCCGCGTAGGTGGTGATCCAGTAGATGGTCTCGTTGGCGAGGAACAGGTTGACGATCGTCGCAAGGATCAGGCCGATCAGCGCCATGAACGCGATCGCGCCGAGCTTCGTGAGGTCGATCTTGGTCACGGCTCCGAACACCGCGAGCGCGCCGAACATGCCGGCCGTGACGAGGAACGCAGTGAAGATCGACTCGGTCGTATAGAGCTCGAACAGCAGGGCGAAGGTGATCCCGACCGTCGCCGAGTACACGAAGAAGAGCAGCATCGCGAGGCCCACGGGCATCCGGTTGATCGCGGCGACCAGGGCGATCACCAGCACCAGCTGGCCGATGATCACGCCGATCAGGATCCCGGGCGACTCGGTGATGTCGGTCAGCAGCTGGTCGTTGGAGCCGATCAGCGCGGCGACCCCGCCCGTGATCGCCAGCCCGATGAACATCCAGGCGAACACCTTGCTCATGAAGCTCGAGTCCGGCGTGGCGATCGCCGGGGTGGGGTAGGTGGCCTCCATCGCCCGCGAAGCTATCGGTTCGGGGGGAGAGAACGCGGTGCCCGACGCTCAGCCCGCCGTGCAATCCCGCCAGCCGCGACGCCTGCGGGGCCTCCCTTCCGCGCAGGTGGCCGGCCGTCGGGTGCCGGTGGCTCTGACCGGACGCTCCCGGCTGCTCGGGCTGGCACTGCTGCCGCGGGGCAGGGCCGGCCCGGGCCTGTTGATCCCGCACTGCTCGGCGGTCCACACGGGTTGGATGCGGTTCTCGCTCGAGCTCGTCTTCCTTGACGCGAGCGGCGAGGTGCTGGAGCGCCGCGTCGTACCTCCGTGGCGCATCGCGGGGGTGCGCGGAGCAGCGGCCGTGCTGGAGCTTCCCGCGGAAGGGGCTTGACCGCCAAGCCGCCGCGGCTTATTCTTTGACTCAGTCAAGTAATGGCGCCCACCACCAAGGACAAGCGGAGCGGCCCCGATGAGTCCGATCGCGTCGCTGCTCTCCGCGCCTTCAACCGCTTCTACACCAAGGAGCTCGGGCTGCTCGGCCGCGGCTTCATGGGGACGGATTACTCGCTCACCGAGGCGCGGATCATCTGGGAGATCGCGCAGCGCGGTGAGGCCGAGGTGGCCGAGGTCCGCCGCGAGCTCGAGCTCGACGCCGGCTACGTGAGCCGGATCCTCGCTCGCTTCGAGAAGGCGGGACTCGTCATCAGGGAGCGCTCCGAGGCCGACCGCCGCCGCCAGGTCGTGCGCCTGACGGGGTCCGGGCGCGCCGTCTTCCGCAGCTTCGACCGGCGCTCGTCCTCCGAGCTCGGCCGGCTGCTCGACGATCACACGGACGCCGAGCAGGGTCGCCTGCTTGACGCGATGGGCGACGTGCGCGCGATCCTCGGGGACCCCGCCCGTGCGCGCGAGCTGAGCCTGCGCGAGCCACACCCGGGCGATCACGGGTGGATCCTCGAGCGCCACGCGGCCGTCTACGGGGCCGAGCGCGGCTGGGGCCCGAAGTTCGAGGCCTACTGCGGCCAGGTGATCGTCGACTTCCTCGGCCGCGGCGACGCCGAGCACGAGCGCTGCTGGATCGCCGAGGTCGACGGCGTGCGCTCCGGATCGATCTACTGCACCTGGCGCAGCGACGACGTCGCGCAGGTGCGCCTGCTGCTGGTCGAGCCCTGGGCGAGAGGTGCGGGGGCGGGTGCGGCGCTCGTCGCGGCCTGCGTCGAGTTCGCTCGCGAGGCGGGTTACCGCCAGCTCATGCTCTTCACGAACAGCTCGCTCACGAGCGCGCGGCGCATCTACGAGTCGGTCGGCTTCGAGTTCAGGAGCGAGCAGCCGGAGGACATCTTCGACGAAGAATCCGTCGGCCAGGAGTTCTGGCTCGACCTCTAGCCGCCGCGCGGCGGGTCGGGTAGAAGGCCGGCGTTCAGCTCTTCCAACAACCGGCGCAGCTGCCGCATCTTCGTCGCGCCAAGCATCTTGGTCCATGCCCTCTCGGTCTCTGCGACGAACTCGCGCGCTACCGCGTAGACCTCCTTGCCCCGGGCTGTGGAACGCACCAGCTGGGCCCGTCGATCGCCGGGGTCGGGCACCCGCTCGACGTAGCCGTGGCGCTCGAGGTGGGCCACCAGCTCCGCCATCGACTGCTTCGTGATCTGGGCCCGCCGGGCGAGCTCGCTGACGCGCGTCCCGTCCGGGTCGAGGAACTGGAACACGTTGCCGTGCGGCGGCCGGACGGCGGGATGGCCAGATTCGGCGAACCGCGCGTGGAGCTGGTCCGAGGCGATGCGGAAGGGCTCACGAAGGAGCACCCCCAGGTTCTGAGGGCTGCTGCTCTCGGGTGAGGGAATGGGTGGTTGCATTAGGCAGGAAGCCTGTCTATAGTACGCGATCGATAACGGACAGGCAACCTGTCGACTCGGGTGTATGACCAAGAAAGGAACTCAAATGTCTGGCTACCTCACGATCGCCAGGATCTCGGGCCATCCCGACCTGTTGCTCGAGCGCTACCGGCGCTCCTCCGACGTGATGGATGGCGTTGGCCGGGATCACGGGCTGATCGTTCACGCTGCCGCCCGGGAGGACCACGGCCTCGTGCTCGTGAACCTCTGGCCTTCCAGGGACGCCTCGGAGTCCGCGGCGCAGGACCCGAGAAGGATCAAGACGATCGCCGATCAGCAGATCACGCCCGATCAGATCAGGCGCGAGCACCTTGAGGTCGGCAGGTACGAGCTGTTTCGCTGACGAGGCTCAGCGCAGGACGAGGCAGTGCTCGGGGTGCCAGCCGAGCTTCACCTTGGTGCCGGGCTCCCAGCGGTCGTCGCTGCGCGCCCGGTAGGTGTTCTGCTCGAGCGCGACGAGCCGCGCGCCGTTGCCCAGGGAGACCGTCACCTGGGTGTTGACGCCCTGGTAAACGCGCTGTTCGACCGTGCCCTCGACGCTGACCATTCCCTCCTCGAGCTCGTCGAGGGCGATCTTCTCCGGCCGTACCGCGATCTGGACGGCAGTACCGGGGTCGCATCCGTCCGGTAGCGGCGCCGGCAGGGTCTGGCCGCTCGCGATCTTCACCTTGCCGCCGGTCTCGGCCACCCCCTCCATCAGGTTGGAGATGCCGATGAATCCCGCGACGAAGGACTCGGTGGGGTGCTCGTACACGTCCTCGGGTTCGCCGCACTGGACGACCCTGCCCTCGCTCATGACGGCGATGCGGTCCGACATCGCGAGCGCCTCCTCCTGGTCGTGGGTCACGTAGACGAACGTGATCCCGACCTCGCGCTGGATGTCCTTCAACTCGACCTGCATCTGGCGGCGGAGCTTCAGGTCGAGCGCCCCGAGGGGCTCGTCGAGCAGCAGCACGGAAGGTTGGTTGATCAGCGCCCGCGCGAGCGCGACCCGCTGCTTCTCACCACCCGAAAGCTCGGTCGTCCGCGCGTCGGCGCGCTTGCTGAGCGAGACGAGCTCGAGCGCCTCGGCGACCCGCGTCTTGATCTCCTCGGAGTCCACCTTCTTGCGCTTCAGCCCGAAGCCGACGTTGTCGGCGACGTTCAGATGCTCGAACAGGGCGTAGCTCTGAAAGACCGTGTTGACGTTGCGCTCGTACGGCGGCACGTCGGCGACCGGCTCCCCCTCGAGCAGGATCTCGCCTTCCGTCGGCTGCTCGAAGCCGGCCAGCATCCGCAATGTCGTCGTCTTGCCGCAGCCCGATGGCCCCAGCAGCGAGAAGAACTCGCCCTTGTCGATGTTCAACGAGATGTCGTCGACCGCCGTGTGGCTGCCGAACCGCTTGGTCACGCCGTCGAGTTGAATCGCCTCCATTGCCTCAGCTTCCTTCCTGTCCCGTCAGGACCTTGATCCCGCTTTCCTTGCGGCCGAACATTCGCGGTATCAGCAGCGCCAAGCCGATCGCCGCCAGCGAAACGGCCATCATCAGCGTGCCGATCGCGTTGATCGTCGGCGAGATCCCGAAGCGGATCGCCGACCAGATCCTGACCGGGAGCGGCTGCACGTCCTCGCCGGTCGTGAAAAAGGAGAGCACGAAGTCGTCGAAGGAGAGGGCGAAGACCAGAAGCCCCGCCGCGAGGATCGCGGGCCAAAGCCCGGGCAGGAGCACCAGCCTCACCGACTGCCAGCGCGTGGCGCCCAGGTCCATCGCCGCCTCCTCGGTCTCGGTTCCCATCGTCGCCAGGCGGGCGCGGACGACGATCGCCACGTAGGAGATCGAGAAGGTGACGTGGGCGAGGATCACGGTCCAGATCGAGAGCGAGAGCCCGATCTGAGAGAAGATCAGAAGGGCCGAGATCCCCGCCACGATCTCGGGCACGACGAGGGGGAGCAGCATCAGGATGTTCGCGCTGCCGCTCCAGCGCGCGCGGGAGCGCACGAGGCCGATCGCCAGCATCGTCCCCAGCACGGTTCCGATCACCATCGTGGCCACCGCGATCTGGATCGACGCGAACAGCGACTCGCGCAGGGTGGAGTCGTTGAAGAACTCCTCGTACCAGCGCAGCGAGAAGCCCGAGAAGTTCTGCAGCGACTTCTCGGCGTTGAAGGAGAAGAGGATCACGATCACGATCGGCATGAACAGGAAGATGTAGGCGAGCGCAACGAACACCCGCAGGAACCGGGGTCGATCGAAGTCGCGGCGGCGGCGCCCGCCGCGGCGCGCCGGCTTGGCGGGCGCGCGGCTCACCGACTCGCTGCCGGTGGCGACCCCGCCGCTCACAACCCGGCCTCGCGCGTCTCGCTGGCCGCCGAGCGCAGGTAGGCGATCATGAAGATCGAGAGGAACAGCATCATCACCACAGTCAGCGCCGAACCGAACGGCCAGTTGTTGCCGGCGAAGAACTGGTCCTGGATCAGGTTGCCGACCATATAGGTGTCGGGCCCGCCGAGCAGCTGGGCCGAGACGAAGTCCCCGACCGCCGGAAGGAACACCAGGACCGAGCCGGCGAGTATGCCCTGCTTGGTCTGGGGCAGCGTCACGTGGAGGAACGTCTGAATCGGGCGCCCGTAGAGGTCCTTGCCGGCCTCGATCACTGACGGGTCCATTCGCTCCAGGGAGGCGTAGATCGGGAGGATCATGAAGACGAGGTAGCCGTAGGTGAGCCCGCCGATCACGGCCCACGGCGTGTTGATCATCTGGATCGCCTGGTCGGTGATGCCGAGGTCGATCAGCGCGTTGTTGACTAGACCCTCGTCGGAGAGCAGCGCGACCCAGGCGTAGGTGCGGACCAGGTAGTTGACGAAGAACGGGACCACCAGGGCCGCGATCAAGACGTAGCGCCAGCGGCCCCCGAAGCGTGCGATGTAATAGGCGATCGGGTAGCCGATCGCGAGGCAGATGGCGGCGGTGGCGGCGGCGAAACCGACCGAGCGCAGCAGGACGGGCAGGTAGACCGGATCGAAGGCGTCCTGGTAGTTCGAGAACTCGTTCGAATAGACCGCGCGCCCGAGGTCGTCCACGTAGCCGAACGACAGCGCCAGCACCAGGCAGATCGGCACCGCGAACAGGGCAAGCAACCAGAGGCCGGGGGCGACCAGGAATCGGTCCCAGAAGCCGGCAGCCATCAGCCCGCCTTCACCTCCGTGAACGTTGTCGTCCACAGCTGGCGGGCGTCGGGGTCGTCGAGGCGATACTCCTCGCCGTTGGCGAGCTCGTCGAGGTTGACGTCGATCGACGGCTCCTCCTTGGCGAGCTTGGCGAATGCCTGCCGTCCCCCCTCGACGGGTTGGGGATATCCGTTCCAGTTGACGTTGCGGGCGGCGTTCTCGGGCTCGAGCATCCAGTTCATGAACAGCATCGCCGTCCCCGGCGAGCGCGCGTTGATCGGGATCGACATCACGTCGCTGCCGACCGGTACTCCCTCCGAGCAGGTCTCGTAGCGGTAGTTCTCCGGGTCGTCGACCTGGTTGCGAACGTTGACGATGTCCCCGTTCCAGGCCTGATGGATGAACGCCGCGCCCGAGACCAGGTTCTGCACCGAGTTCGTCGAGAAGCCGCGGGCGCTCTCCTTCTGGTCGAGCAGGGTCTCCTTCGAGGTCTCGATTTCGCCCTCGTCCGCGGTATTGAGGTCGAACCCGTTGATCAGGTTCGCCTCGCCGATCGCCTCCTGGAAGTCGTCGAGGATGAACATGTTCCCGTCGCCTTCGGGGTTCGTGAGGTCGTTCCACGATCCCGTCATGCCCTCGACCTTGTCCGCGCGCCAGGCGATGCCGGTCGTGTAGAACGTGTAGGGAACCGAGAACTCGGAGTTCGGGTCGTACCAGGGGCTGTCGTAGAACGCCGAGAGGCCACTCTCGTTGGGGATGCGCGCGCGGTCGAACTGCGCCAGCAGGCCTTCGCGCCGCAGCCTGTAGACGTACTCGCTGCTCGGGAAGATCAGGTCGTACTGCGCCCCCGAGCGAAGCTTGATCACCATCGCCTCGAGGTTGTCGTAGTTGACCTCGTTGACCTCGACCCCGTACTTCTCGCCGAACTCCTTCTTCAGAGCCGGGTCCATGTACTGGGCCCAGTTGTAGATCAGCAGGTCGCCGTCGATCTCCGGCTGGATGATCTGCCCCTCGGCCGAGCGGTCGACCGAGCGGCTGACGGTGCAGCCCGTGAGCCCGCCCAGCCCGTAGAGCGCGAGCGCCGAACCCGCACCCGCGCGGAGCAGCCTGCGGCGGTTGAACGACTCGTCGTAGATCGTCACGCCGCTGCCCCCAGCAGGTCGTGGCCGAACTTGGTCGGGGCGGGCAGCGAGCACCCGAGCAGCCGCTCCGCCATTCCGCGCGCCATCGAGCTCATGCGCTCGACCGGCATCTCGGGGTCCTCGAGGGCGACCTGCACGGCGAGGCCGTCGAGGAAGGCGGCGAGCTCCGCCGCGAAGTTGCCGGAGTCCACGGGCTCGAACTCGCCCTCGGCGACGCCGGCCGCGACGGTCGCGATCAGCTCCGCGCGCCAGCGTCGATCGAGCTCGAGCCGGACGCGTCGCGCCTCGGGATCGTGCAGCGCTCGCGTCCAAAGCTCGAGCCAGAGGTTCCAGTCGCTGCCGCCGCACGACGCGTCGATCAGCAGCGCGAGCCGCTGCGGTGCGTCGTGGCCATCGAGTCGCTCGACGAGCTGATCGCGAAAGCGACTCTCCTCGTGCGCCAAGGCCTCGGTCAGCAGGTCCTCCTTGTTCTCGAACCAGTAGAGCACCGCGGGTGCGCTGGTCCCCGCGCGCTCCGCGACATCGGCGATCCGGGTGGCGGCGATTCCGCGGTCGGCAATCACCTCGGCGGCCGCGTCGAGGATCTGGGGCCTGCGGATGTGGTCGATCTGAGGCCGAGGACTCAAGTCCCGCCCTCCCTTTCTCTCCTCCAAAGCTGAATCGCTATTCAGGTTACAGACGCTCGCGCCTCGAGGCAAGCGCCACGCGGTCCACCGTTTCTCGCTCGGGTTCGACGCGATGTCCAAGCGGGCGAACGGGCGGCGCGCGCCTCAGCCGCCCAGCGACTTCGCGTCGAGATCCAGCTCAGCGGCCAGCGCTCGCGCAACGAGGGAGCGCGCTCGCTCGATGTCCATTCCGGGGTCGCCGATCAAGGCGCGGACGCCGGCGCCGTCGAGCAGCGCCATCGCCTCGTCTGCGAGTGCGTCGGCGTCAGCGCCGGCTCGGAACTCCCCGCTCTCGATCCCCGACCGGAGCACGTCAGCCATCCAGTCGCGGTAGCGGCGGTAGAGCTGGTTCGCGATGGGCCGAAGGTCGGGGTCGCGAACGGCGCGGAGCCACAGCTCAACCCAGAGCACCCAGCCTCGCTCCTGTGTGCCCGGCAGCGGCAGGCATTCCCGGATCGCCCGCGCCAGCGCGTCGGTGGCGTTGCCGTCGGCGTGCTCGGGGCGCTCGTCCCCGAAGCGCTCGTCGCCCACCTGCTCGAAGGAGTGCAGCAGGGCCTCTTCCAGGAGCTCCTCGCGCGTCGAGAAGTAGTGGTGCACCAGCGAGGTCGACGCGCCCGCCTTCGTGGCCACTCGCGCGATCCGCACTTCGTCGATGCCCTCGGCGGCGATCAGGTCGCAGGCTGCCTCGAGGATGCGTCTGCGGGCTTCGGGTGCTGCCACGTGACGAGCCTAACCTCGGCGCCGGGCGGGGCGGGGCTCAGGCCGCGGCCAGGGCGGCGCCCTGGTCGGCCAGCACCGCCTGTGCGGCGTTGCGCCCGTTGAGCGCGATCACGCTGCCCGCGGGGTGGGTCGCCGCGCCGCAGAGGTAGAGCCCGGGGACCGGGGTCCTCGCGCTGAGCCGGCGCTCCCACATCTGGTCGGGGGTCACCTCGCCCTGGAAGATGTTGCCGCCGGTGAGACCGATCCGGGACTCGATGTCGGGAGGGCCGAGCACCTCATGATCGCCGAGGCATTCGGAGAGGTCGGGGGCGAAGCGGCTGATCAGGTCGACGAACTGCTTGGCCACATCGTCGCGGCGCGAGTCCCAGTCCCCGTCGGAGATGTCGTAGGGCGCGTATTGGCCGAAGACGCTCATCAGGTGCTTGCCCTCAGGCGCGGGAGTCGGGTCGTACGCGGTCTGGATGTAGATCTCGCCGAAAGCGACCGCGGGCTCGCCGGCATCGCAGCGCTCGAAGGCCTTCTGCGCCTCGTCCATGGTGCCGCAGGCGTCGATCGTGGCCTGCGCGGGCCAGGTCTCGCCGGGTGCGGCGCTCCAACTCGGCAGGCGCTCGAGCGCCGCGTTGAACTTGACGACCGGGCTGCGGACCTTCCACGCCTCGAGTCGCTCGCGGTAGGCGCGGTCGATCTCGGCGTCCGCGAGCAGCGAGAGGGTGCGCTTCGGGTCCGCGTTGCAGATCACGGTCTCGGCGTTCAGCGTGGTGCCGTCCTCGAGCTCGACGCCCTCGCCGGGGTGGATGCGCGCGACCGGGACGCCGCACGCGAGCTTGGCGCCCGCCTCCAGGGCCGCCTCGGCGATCGCGAAGCTGACCATCCCCATGCCGCCCTCGACGTAGCCCCACACCGGGCCCTGCCCCTCGAGGTCGCCCTGGTAGTGCATCAGCTTGATCGACGCCGTCCCGGGCTCGTAGGGGCCGCCCCAGGTGCCGATGATCCCCTGGCCGTAGAGGGCGGTCTTCAGGCGCTCGTCGGAGAGGTGGTCGTCGAGGACGTCGGCGATGGAGGCCTCGAACACGAGGTCGATCATCGCCTGGTTGCCACCCAGGATCTCCTCGATCTCGCCGCGAGTGGGAGTGTCCCCGACCCAGGTGTCGCGCTCGCCCTTGCGGAGCTTGATCCGGACTTCGTCGAAGAGCTCCTCGTAGGCCCAGTAGCCCTGCTTGTCGGCCTCCGAGACCCCGAGCTCGTCCAGGTTCGCCTTGGTGCGCTCGTCGTCGAGCCACTGGCCGAAGGCGGTGCCGTCGTCAAAGGGGACCCAGAGGTTGGGGTCGGCCGTGAAGAAGCGCAGGCCGCGCCCGCGCAGGCCGAGCTCGTCGATCACGACGTCGTCGAGCAGCCCCACGACGTAGGCGCAAGGGCTGACCACGTAACCGGAATCCGAGAACGGGCGCTCGAGGGTGCAGGCGCCGCCGAGTCGCTCGCGGCGCTCGAGGACCAGCACGCTCTTGCCGGCGCGCGCCAGGTAGGCAGCCGCGGTGAGCCCGTTGTGGCCGCCGCCGACGACGATCGCGTCCCAGTCGCGGGCCGCGAGCTCGCTGACGGGCTCGGGCAGCCCGACCTCGCCGAGCTGGGAGGCAACCGTGTTCGTCAAGCCGGCACCCCGGTCTTGGCCCGGAGGGCCTCCATGTAGCGGCGGGCGATCATCCCGTCGAACTCGTGGGTGTCGGTCTCCTCGAGCGAGTAACGGCCGGCGGTGTAGCCGCGGGTCCCGACGCCCTTCTGCGTCAGCTCGCAGACGTACCAGTCCTCGCGGTTGGTCTTGTCCCAGAAGCTGATCGCGTCGCTGGGGTCGAAGTCGGCCGCCTCGATCGCGCGCTCCTCGAAGAAGAACTCGCAGATGACGTCGGTGCGGCCCGGCTCGCGCGGGTAGAGGGTGTGGAGCATCACGTAGTCGGGGTGCAGCGACACCAGCGCGTTCGGGAACAGCACGAAGTACAGGATCAGCTTCTCGTCGGCCTCGGTCAGGCCCTCGATCGTCGGGCGGTCGCTCGCGTGGCCGCCGTCGCTGCCCATCGTCTCGGCGCCCTCGCCCGTCAACTCCATCGAGCCGCCGCACCACGCGCCGGAGCCGTCGATCTCCTCGCCGCTCATGTAGTTGCTGAGCGCGTTCAGCTCGGGATGGACGCCGGGGCAGTGCAGGCACTCGTTGTAGTTCTCGGCGATCCCCTTCCAGTTCGCCTTGACGACGTAGTCGATGCGCCCGCCGCTTCGCAGCTCCTCGCTGCGGTACCGCTCGAGGTGCCCGGCGAGGTCGCCGACGTGCTCGGACGGGTCGGGGGCCTCGCCGCTGAGGTCGATCAGCAGCAACCCGGCGACCACAGCGAGGCGCACCGGGAGCAGGCCGTTGCAGGAATGGTCGAAGTCTTCTACCCCGTCCATGTGGGGCGCGGCCTGCAGGCTGCCGTCGAGTCCGTATGACCATGCGTGGTAGGGGCAGCGCAGGCGGCGCTTGACCTCGCCCTCGCCCTCGGTGAGCAGGCGCGCCCCGCGGTGCCTGCAGACGTTGAGGAAGGCGCGCGGGCTGCCGTCCTCACCGGCGATCACGATCACGCTGTCGCCGCCGATCTCGCGAGTCAGGTAGCGGCCTTGGCGATCGACCTGCGAGGAGTGCCCGACGCAGATCCAGCCCGAGAAGATGTTCTCGACCTCCCAATCGAGCACGCCCGGGTCCGTGAACGCCGCGGGCGGCAGCATCGTCGCCCGCTCGAGCGGCCGCAGCGTCTCGGAGACCTGGAGCGGGTCGAGGGGTGGAGCGGGGGGTCCGGGGCTCATCTGGGCCGATCCTAGGGATTCTTGACTTTGTAGTCAAGTGCTACTAACGTGGGCGGTCGATGTCGGTGACGGCACAACTCGGCGAGCTCTTCACCCCGATCCCCGAGTTCGACGAGCGCGCGCTCGGGCTCCAGGCCCGCGCCCGAGCTTTCGTCGATGAAGTGCTGATCCCGCTCGAGGAGGAAGCGGAGCGAAGGGGCGGCGTATTGCCCGACGAGACGATCGCCGAGGTCAAGCGCGAGGCGATCGCGGCCGGTCTCAACGGGGGCCTGCACCGTCCCGAGCACGGCGGCCAGGGCTGGACCCGCACGGAGTGGGTCCTGGTCGAGGAGCAATGGGGGCGGTCCACAAACGCGATCAGCTGGCACGTGCCAAACGCCTACAACGTCTGGGAGCACGGCTCCGACGAGCAGATCGAGCGCTACCTTCGCCCGGCGCTCCGCGGAGAGCTGCGCGACGCCTACGCCGTGACCGAGCGCGAGGCGGGCTCTGACCCCTCGCGCATCGAGGCGACGGCCGAGCGCACCGACGCCGGCTTCCGCATCAACGCCGAGAAGTGGTTCGTCACCTCAGGCGACGTCGCCTCCGTGCTGGTGGTGATGGCGAACGTGAGCGACGGTGGTGAGCGCCTGCCGACCCTGTTCGTCGTCGACAAGGACACCCCCGGGGTGGAGACCGTCGACGACCCCGACTTCACGCACAGCTATCCCGACCGCCATCCGACGATTCGCTTCACCGACGTCGAGGTGGCGGAGGGCGACGTGATCGGCGGCGTCGGCGGGGGAGAGGACCTGCAGCGCTCGTGGTTCAGCGAGGAGCGCCTTGGGATCGCAGCGCGAGGCGGCGGCGCCATGTGGCGCCTGCTCGAGGAGACGACCGCGTGGGCCACCGGGCGGGAGCAGGGCGGCGAGCGCATCTTCGACTACCAGGGGGTCTCGTTCCCGCTCGCGGACTCCGCCACCGACGCGGCCGTCGGCCGCCTGCTGACCCTCCAGGTCGCGGCCATGATCGACGGAGGAGCCGATCCCAAGCTCGCTCACCACAAGGCCTCGATGGCGAAGCTCTTCGTGAGCGAGGCCGCCTGGCGCTGCGCCGACCGCTGCGTGCAGACCTTCGGCGGTCGCGGATACATGCGCTCGAACGTCGCCGAGCGCTACCTGCGCGAGCTGCGGGTCGACCGCATCTGGGAGGGCACCAGCGAGATCCAGCGGCTGATCGTCGCCCGCGGCCTAGAGCGCCGCGGCGTCGAGCGGATCCTGCACTGACCCGAGGCGGCGAGAGCCCGGCGGCCGAGGCGATGGACCTGACGCCGCTGCTGGCGCCGCGCTCGGTCGCCGTGGTCGGAGCCAGCGAGCGCCCCGACTCCTACGGCGGCAACGTCCTCGCCAACCTTCGCCGCGCCGGCTACGGCGGCAGCGTGCACGGAGTCAACCCCGGCCGCGAGAGCGCCCACGGCTACCCCTGCGTGTCGTCGCTCGCCGACCTCCCCGAGCCCGCCGACGCAGTCGTCGTCGCGATCCCCGCGCCAGGTGTGACGGCGGTGATCGCCGAGGCCGCGGAGCTCGGCTGCGGCGGGGCCGTCGTCGTCTCGGCGGGGTTCGCCGAGAGCAAGGCCGGGCTCGAACTGCAGAGCGAGCTCCGCGAAACAGCGCTCGCGGCCCGGTTGCCAGTCTGCGGACCCAACGGCAACGGGGTGATCTCCGCCCACGCGCGGGCGCCGCTCTGGGGCGATTCCGCCCCGCCGCTCGAGCCCGGGCCGGTTGCCCTGATCTCGCAGAGCGGGAACGTCGCCGTCAACGCGCTCGGGTCGCGCCGCGGCTTGCGCTTCCACACCCTCGTCTCGAGCGGCAACCAGGCCGTGCTCGACGCGAGCGACTGGCTCGCCGCGCTCGCTCGCTCCGACGGCGTGCGCTCCGTCGCCCTCTTCCTGGAGTCGGACGGCGACGGCGCACACCTCGCCGAGGCGCTCGCCGACTGCGCCGATGCCGGCGTCGCGGTGGCCGTGCTCAAGGTCGGCTCCTCGGAGGCGGGCGCGAACGCGGCGGCCGCCCACACCGCCTCTCTGGCCGGGGATCAGCGAGTGTTCCGGGCGCTGATCGAAGAGGCAGGCGCGGCCTGGGCCGGAGACCCGCACGAGCTGCTTGAGCTCGCGAAGGCACTCGCGGAGCCCGCGGCCGCGGCCCAGTGGAAGCGGCGGGCTCGCGGTGCTCACCTGCTCCGGTGGCGACTCCGGCGTGGCCGCCGACCAGGCCGAGCGGCTCGGCATCCCGTTGCCGGCTCTGGCGCCGGCGACGGCCGGCGCGCTCGAGGCGCTGCTGCCCGAGGCGGCGACGGTCGCCAACCCACTCGACTACACCGCGATGATCTGGGGAGATGTCGAGCGCCTCGGCGCGATCATCGAGGCCGTCGGCTCGGACCCGGCGATCGATCAGCTGCTCGTGCTCTACGACCATCCCGAGGGGCTATCCGCCGAGGCCGACCGGACGTGGGGGGCGGTGCGCGAGGGGATCCTGAGCGGCGCAGCCCGCACCGACGCGGCCGTCATCGTGTGCTCGACGCTGCCCGACCTGATCGACGACGCCGCGACGGCTGAGCTCGGGGCCCACGGCGTGGTCGGGCTGGCCGGGCTCGGAACCGGCCTCGTATGCGCCCTGGCGCTTCGCGGCGCCCCCGCCGACCCCAGCCGTCTGCGGGCGATCGCCGCCGCGGCGCGTGCCGCCGGCCAGGGCTCGGGGCCCGATGGCCATCTCGACGAGCACGAGGCGAAGCTGCTGCTCGCGGAGGCGGGTGTCGCGGTCCCGCGCGGCCGCGTCGCCGACGACGCCGGCGACGCCGTTGCCGCTTGGCGCGAGCTCGGCGCGGAAGTCGCGCTGAAGGCGGTACGGCCGGGCCTCCTGCACAAAAGCGACGCGGGGGGTCTGGCGCTGGGTCTCGGCGACGAGGTGGAGATCGAGGCGGCGTTCGGCCGGCTCCTCTCATCCGAATCCGGGGCCCGGGTGCTGGTCGAGGAGATGGTCAGCGGAGAGGTGGAGCTGCTCGCCGGCTTTCGCGACGACGGCGTGGTCCCGGCACTCGCGATCGGGATCGGCGGAATCTGGGCCGAGGCGATCGACGACGTCGCGATCGTCCCGATGCCCGCCGACGCCGACCGCGTCGAGCGAGCGATCCGCTCGCTTCGCGCCGCGCCGCTGTTGACGGGAGGGCGGGGGAGGAGCCCGCTGGCCGTTCGCGCCACCGCCGAGCTGGTCGCCCGGGCCTGCGGGCTCGCGGTCGAGAGGGGCCTTTCGCTGCTCGAGCTGAACCCCGTGATCATCGGGCGCGAGGGGGCGGTGGCGGTCGACGCGGTCGCGAGATTCGGCCCGGAATGAGGGTTTCCCGCTGATTCCGCGCCTTTCGTTGACCTTGTAGTCAATTTCACGAACTTCTGGTATGGTGCAGCGCGATGGAGGTCGCAACCACCCCTCACGGCACCGTTCCTCCCCCCGCGACGGGGGTGAAGCGAAGCGGCACCGGGCGGAGCTCCTTCGACGCGATCGTCGTCGGTGGCGGGCACAACGGCCTCACCACCGCCGCGTATCTGGCGCGTGCGGGCCTGGACGTGTGCGTGCTCGAGCGCCGCGAGATCCTCGGCGGCGCCTGCGTCACCGAGGAGGTCTGGCCGGGCAAGCGAGTCTCGCGCGCCTCCTACGTCGTCTCGATGCTGCAGCCGAAGGTCGTCGCCGACCTCGAGCTTGCGCGCTTTGGCTATCGCGCGATCCCGCTCGATCCCGCCTACGTCGCCCTGACCGAGCGCGGCCCGATCTTCTTCCACAACGACGCGGCGGGGACGGCCGCCTCGATCGCGCGCCAGTCCCAGGCCGACGCCGCCGCCTACGAGCCCTTCGAAGACCTGATGTTCCGCGCAGCGAAGTTCGTGCGGCCGCTGATGATGAAGTCGCCGCCGTCTCCTGGCTCCCGCGCCCCCGGCGACATCGCGGGGCTGCTGCGCGAGGCCGGCCGCATCGGCGGCATGAGCAAGCGCGAGATCCACGAGCTCGTCCGCATGTTCACGATGTCCGTGGGGGACCTTCTCGACGACCACTTCGAGCTCGACGGCCTCAAGGGCTCGATGGCCTCGACCGGCGTCGTCGGCGTCTGGGCCGGGCCCCGCACCCCGGGCACGGCATACAACCTTCTGCATCACGCCCTCGGCGAGCTCAACGGCATCGAGGGTGCCTGGGGCCAGGTGATCGGCGGCATGGGCGCAATCAGCGAGGCGATCGCCGCATCCGCGGAGTCGGCCGGCGCCGAGATCCGCACCGACGCCGAGGTCGTCTCGATCGACGTCACAAACGGGCGGACCACCGGCGTCACGCTCGCGAACGGCGACGCTCTCACCGCTCCGATCGTCGCTTCGGGCGCTCACCCCAAGACGACCGTCCTCGACCTCGCCGGCGGCGAGAACTTCCCCGACGAGGTCGCCGACGACATGCGTCGCTACCGCACCCGCGGCGGCTCGGTCAAGATCAACATGGTGCTCAGCGAGCCCCCGCGCTACGAGAACGTCAGCGAGGACGAGCAGCGGATGATGATGAGCGCCGGGGTCAACCTCTGTCCTTCGATCGACTACCTCGAGCGCGCCTGGCAGGACGCAACGCGCGGCAAGCCGGCCGAGAACCCCTACGTCGAGGCCGAGCTCCCGTCGCAGGTCGACTCCACCCTGACCGACGACGGCAGCTGGGTGATGACGATGTTCACCCAGTACGGCCCGCCCGACGAAGAGGCTTGGGCCGGAGGCGGCCGCGAGCGCTACGCCGACGCTTGCGTCGAGCACCTCGCCCGCTACGCCCCGAACGTCCCCGGCGCGATCCTCGAGCGCGAGGTCCTCGCCCCGCCCGACCTCGAGCGGATCTTCGGCCTCGTCGACGGATCGATCTTCCAGGGCGAGCAGGGCCTCGACCAGATGGCATTCATGCGCCCGATTCCCCAGCTCGCGCAGTACTCGACGCCGGTCGACGGCCTCTACCTGTGCGGCGCCGGCACCCACCCGGGCGGCGGGGTCATGGCGGCGTCAGGGCACAACGCAGCACAGCGGATCCTCAAGGACCGCCGCGGGCTGCGAAGCCGGCTGCGCCAGCGCGCCGCCCGCTAGTAGCGGACGGGCAGGGTCTTCAGCTGGTTCAGGAAGGCTGAGACCGCCGGCGTGGGGGAGCCGGCGAGCTGCATCTCGGGGAATCGCTTCAGCGTCTCCTCGAAGAGGACCTTCAGCTCGAGTCGCGCGAGCGCGGCGCCGAGGCAGAAGTGGCGGCCGCCGGCGCCGAAGGCCTGGTGCTCGGGGTTGCGGAGCACGTCGAAGCGGTCGGGGTCGTCGTGCTTGGTCTCGTCGCGGTTGCTCGAGACGTACCACATGAGGACCTTGTCGCCCTCGGCCACGGGGCAGCCGGCGATCTCGGTGTCCTCGGTCGCGGTGCGGCGGAAGTGGGCGAAGGCGGGGTACATGCGCAGGCACTCCTCGACGGCGCCCTCGATCAGCGACGGGTCGTCGGCGAGCAGCTTCATCTGCTCGGGGTACTCGAGCAGGGCGCGCATGCCGCTGGTATAGGTCGCCTTGGTCGAGTCGTTGCCCGCCGCGACCAGCAGGAAGAAGCCCATCACGATCTCGTGCTCCTCGAGGCGCTCGCCGTCGATTTCGGCGTGCACGAGGACGCTCGTAAGGTCGTCAGTGGGGTTCTCGCGGCGCTCGGCGATCATCAGGCGGCAGCGCTCGAAGATCTCAGGGATGTCCTTCTGGACCAGCTGCTCGATCCCGCCGGGGCTGAGGTCGGTGTCGCCGACGCCGAGCGCCGAGTTCATCAGGGTCGCCCAGGCGGCATCCTCGCTCTCGGGGATGCCCATGAAGCTCCCGATGACGCGGGAGACGACCGGCTGCGCGACGTCCGAGACGAGGTCGCAGCCGTCTCGCTCGGCGACCCCGTCGAGCACCTTCACCGTGATCGCGCGGATCGAGTCCTCGTGTTCGGCGATTCGCTTCGGGGTGAACCCGCGCTGGAAGAGCGTCTTCAGGCGGTCGTGCTTGGGCGGGTCCATCCCGATGAACATGCCTCGCTGAAGCTCGAGCGGTACGGCGTGGGTCAGGCCTGTGACGCCGCCGCGCTCGGAGGAGAAGGTTTGCCAGTCGAGGCTGACGCCGCGGACGTCCTCGGCGCGCGTGACCGACCAGAACCCGGCCTCGTCGGGGTACTCGTTGATCTCGCTCCAGTGCACCGGGCACTCGTTGCGGAGGTCGCGGAACACTCCGTGGGGCGGGCCGTCGAGCCAGTACTCCTCGTCGACGATGTCGAGCTCGTCGAGCTCCTCCTGCCGTTCGGTCCGCTCGGTCTGCTCCGCCATCGCACCGGACACTACTGGCTGGCTGGCCAGGTCTCCGCTTTCGCTATCCTGTTCGTACCAACTACAGAAATTGGATCTACCCTGATGAACCTCCTTCTGATTCCGCTTGATGATGCGATCGTCTTCCCGGCCGTCACGGCCACCCTTCCGATCGACGCCTCCGGTGAGGAGCGCGTCTTCCTGCTGCCTCGCCGAGACGGCAGCGACTTCAGCCGGGTGGGCGTCGTCGCCGAGGTCGTCGAGCAGGGCCGGCTCCCGAACGGCATGCCCGTCGCAACCGTGGTCGGCCTGCACCGCGGCCTCGCCGGAGCCGCCGAGGGCGGCACCGAGGAGAAGCTGCGGATCGACGTCCAGGAGATCCACGACGGCACGCCCGACGACGAGCGGATCCATGAGCTCGAGCGTGAGTACCGCGCCGTGGTCGAGGAGATCCTCGATCTGCGAGGCGCCGACGAGCGCATCGCGGCCTTCCTGCGCTCGGTCGAACAGCCCGGCGCGCTGGCGGACACCGCCGGCTACAGCCCCGAGTTGAGCTTCGAACAGAAGCTGCAGCTCCTCGAGGCGCTGGACGTGACCGCGCGCCTTGAGATCGCGGTCGGCATGCAGCGCGAGCGCCTGGCCGAGAACCAGGTCCGCCGCAAGATTCGCGACGACGTCGAGGACGGGGCCCAGCGCCAGCAGCGCGAGTACTTCCTGCGCCAGCAGATGGAGTCCATCCGCAAGGAGCTGGGTGAGGACGAGGACGACCTGATCGGCGAGTACGAGGCGAAGATCGCCGAGGCCGAGATGCCCGAGGATGTGAACGAGCAGGCGACCAAGGAACTGCGCCGGCTCGAGCGCCAGGGCGAGCAGTCGGCGGAGTCATCGATGATCCGCAGCTACCTCGACTGGCTGATCGCGATCCCGTGGTCGGTGCGCTCTGACGACCGGCTCGACCCCGAGCACGCCCGCGAAGTGCTCGACGCAGACCACGCCGGCCTCGACGACGTCAAGGAGCGGATCACCGAGTTCATCGCGGTGCGCAAACTTCGCGAGGACCGCGGCATCACCGATGAGAGCCGAGCCAACGGCGCGATCCTGACCCTGGTCGGGCCTCCCGGCACCGGCAAGACCTCGATCGGCGAGTCGATCGCGCGCGCCCTCGACCGCGAGTTCGTCCGCATCTCGCTGGGCGGAATCCGCGATGAGGCCGAGATCCGCGGCCACCGACGCACCTACATCGGGGCGCTGCCCGGGCGGATCGCCCGAGCGGTCCGCGACGCGGGGACGATGAACCCCGTCGTGCTGCTCGATGAGGTCGACAAGGTCGGCGCCGATTGGCGGGGCGACCCGTCCTCGGCCCTCCTCGAGGTGCTTGACCCGGCGCAGAACCACTCATTCCGCGACCACTACCTGGACGTCGAGATGGACCTCTCCGAGGTGGTCTTCATCGCCACGGCGAACATGCTCGACACCATTCCGCCGCCACTGCTCGACCGCATGGAAGTCGTCAGCTTCGACGGCTACACGACCGTCGAGAAGCTGGCCATCGCGCGCGACTACCTGCTGCCCCGCCAACTCGAGCGCAACGGGCTCGAGGCCGGTGAGGTCGAGGTGCCGGACGCGACCATGTCCAGCGTGATCACCGAATACACGCGCGAGGCCGGCGTGCGCCAGCTCGAGCGCGAGCTCGGGAAGCTGCTGCGCAAGTCGGCCACCAAGATCGCGACGGGCAAGGTCGAGAAGCCCCTTGTGCTGGACGCGGACGCGCTGCACGACGCCCTCGGGCGCCAGCGGTTCTTCCAGGAGTCGGTCGAGCGCACGGCGATCCCGGGCGTCTCGACGGGTCTGGCGGTCACCGGCACCGGCGGCGACGTCCTCTTCATCGAGGCGACCGCCATGGACGGCGACAAGGGCCTGGTCCTGACCGGCCAGCTCGGCGACGTGATGAAGGAGTCGGCGCGGATCGCGCTCTCCTACGTCCGCTCGCACGCCTCCGAGCTCGGCGTCTCCGACGCCGACTTCCAGCGTGAGTTCCACCTGCACGTCCCGGCGGGAGCGATCCCCAAGGACGGCCCCAGCGCGGGCACCGCGATGACGACGGCCCTGGCCTCTTTGCTCAGCGGCCGGCCCGTCAAGCACACCGTCGGAATGACCGGCGAAGTGACCCTGCAGGGACGCGTCCTGCCGATCGGCGGGCTGAAGCAGAAGGTGCTGGCCGCCCATGCGGCGGGCCTGACCGAGGTGATCCTGCCGGAGCGCAACCGCGGCGACCTCGACGAGGTCCCCGAGGACGTGCGCGAGCAGATGACGTTCCACCCGGTGATGGGCATCGACGAGGTGCTCGGGATCGCTCTGGAGCCAGAGAAGGCGGATGTCGCCCCGCTGCCGTAGCTGCTCTCCCGTCCCGGCCGAGCTGCGGGTCGCGGCCGGCCTGCTCGAGCGCCGTTGGACGATGGCGACCATCTACGCCTGTTCCAGTGGCGCCGAGCGCTTCAACGAGTTCCGCCAGTCCATGCCGGGCGTGTCCCCGACCACGCTCTCGGACCGCCTCGACTCGCTCGAGCAGGCGGGGATCGTGAAGCGGCGCCTGGTCGAGGGCCGCCCACCGCACAGCGAGTACCGGCTCACGCCACAGGGCCGCCGGCTCGCCCAGGCGGTCGAGGCGCTCGTCACCGCTTCGGGCTGAGGCGTCCCCGCAGCTGCTTCCGCCTGACGGCGGAGGCGATGTCCTCACCAGGTCAGCTCGATCTCCAGCTCGCTCTCCTCGGTGCCGACCTCCAGCTCGACCTTGAGGTTGACCTCGTCGGGGACGTGGACCGTGAACCGCAGGCCGTCCCTCTCGAACTCGACGTCGTTCTGCTTCGCGAGCATGTCGGCGACGTCCCGCAGTCGCTGCGCGGCGTCCTCGCGGCGGAGCTTCTCCTTTTGCTCGATTTCGAGAATGTCCATCTGCTGCCTCCCGGCCTCGGTGTGGATGACGAGAGGCCCACAGTAAGCGAGTCGCGTGCGAGGGGTCGGCAACCGCCAGACACCCGCCCACCGGACCCACCGATTGCGTGGATTATTCGGGGTGCGTCCCGCTGCGGGCTTGACCCCGCGCCCTCCTCGCGGAGGCGAGGTTGCCCTTGCGCTCGTAGAGGCTCACGGCTTCGGCGGCGGTCGCGGCTGCGTCCTCCGACCGGCCGGCCAGCCTAAGAACCTCCGCTAGGTCGAGGAGAACGTCCGCGTGCAGGACGACGAATTCGCTGTCCGCGGCGAGCGCGACTCCCTGGCGGGCGAGCACCTCGGCCTCCTCGAGCTGCCCCCGTCTGGCGAGCAGCCGCGCTGGAATGCCCGTGCGCTTGATCTGCCACTCCCGATCGGTGGGCGCTGGGGCCTCATCTATGGCGCCAAGCAGGGCGAACGCGTCCTCGTAGCGCCCCTGCTCGTAAAGGGCGCGTGGCAGATCGACCGCGACGGTCGAGAGAAACCATCCCTCGCCGATCTCGCGGAACGCCTGCTCGGCTGTCCGCATGTCGCGCTCGGCGGCGACGGGGTCGCCGGCCAGCAATTCGACGTAGCCGCTCAGCAGCTCCTGGACGGCGGCCTGCCACATCAGGCCGAGGTCGCGGGCCAGCGCGCGGGTTTCTTCGATATGCCCGCGGGCCTCGGCGAAGCGGCCGCTCATCGCCTCGAGCACCGTGACGAACCCCGACAGGTTCGCATCCAGGGTGCGGTTCTCCGGCTCCGCTTGGAGCAACCGCTCGAGCCAGCTCAAACCCTCCGGGACCGGCATCGGGCCGTGGATCGCGCACAGGGCGTTCTGCCCGAGGGCCCAGCCGACCTCGCGGCGGTTCCCGGTACGCCGCGCGTGCTCGGCCGCCCGGGTCGCGGCATCGCTCGTATCGCGAAGCCGCCCCCTGCTCCAATGAAGGTCGGAGAGAACCATCCACGCCCTCGCCAGCCCGGCCTCGTCGCCGAGCTCGCTCAGCACCTCGACCACCGTCTCGGTCTCCGCGGCGAGGGCATCCGGGTCTATCCCCTCGGGGTCCCTGTACATCTCGATGCGCGCGCGTGTAACGGCGACGCGCCACTCCAGGTGGGGATCCCCGGCCGCGCGGGCGCTCGTCCGCGCATCGGCGAGCACCGTGCTCGCTTCGTCCACCTCGCCGATCTCGAACAGCGCATAGCCCAGCTCCGGGAGCGCCGCGAAGCCGGGCTCGCCATGCGAGGTTGGAAGAGCGGCGGCCCGCCCGAGCAGGTTCACGGTGGCCGGCATGTCTCCGCGCTGAAACGCTCGCTGACCCGCGGAGGAAAGGTGGTGGCCGGCCCGGCGCGCCAGTTCGAGCTCCTCCTCGCCGACGGTGCCCAGCTCCGCGCGGTAGCGAAACGCTTGTTCGAGGTGGTAGCCGACGATCTCCGAGTGTTCAGCGACTCCGCCGCGCGCGGGGTCATTGATCCAGGCGGCTAAGCGCTCGTGTAGCTCGGCTCGGATCCTCTTAGGAGTCGCTCTGTAAGCGGCCTGCTGGATCAGGATGTGACGGAAGCGGAAGTTCTCGTCACGTCCAGCTGATGGAGCCGGTCCGATGAGCTCCTTGCCGGCGAGGGTCTCGAAGTGGCGGGCAACGAACGCGCGGGCGTCCGCGGGCAGAAGGTCAACCGCAGCCTGGGCAGAGAACTCCTTGCCGACTACGGCCGCTCTCGTGATCACGGCGCGCTCGCCCGGCCCGAGACGATCCAGCCGCGCCGACAACAGCGCCGCGATCGTCGGGGGAATTGGGAGCTCGGCCTCGTAGCCACCCTCTTCCGTGAGCATGGCGACGAGCTGCTCGATGAAGAGGGGGTTTCCATCGGCGGTCTCGAGTACCCGGACCCTTGTGACCTGCGCGAGACCTCGAGCGAGATTGGCGACGAGTGCTTCGCAGGCTGGGTTCGGAAGGCGATCGAGCACGAGGGAGCTCGCACTCGGCTTGTCGCGGCCCCAGTCGGGTCGCTCCTCGAGAAGCTCGAGACGGGCAATGCAAACCATGAGGATCGGCGCACCCCGTACCCGTTCCGCCAGGTACTCGACCAGGTCGAGGAAGGTGGGCTCGGCCCAGTGCACGTCCTCGAAGAAGACGATGAGGGGCCGCTCCCGGGCGAGCGCCTCGAAGAGGCTTCGGGTGGCCCAGAAGATCTCCTGGCGATCGCTCGACGTCTCCGCGACGCCGATCGCCTCTTGGAGGCTGTCGGCGAGCGGCCGCGTGTCGTTCCCATCAGCGAGGAGCTCTCCAGTCGGGTCGGCGGCCAAGAGCTGACTGACTATTTCGCGCAGAGACCAGAATGTGATGCCCTCCCCGTACGGTACGCAGCGGCCAACGAGAACCGTGGCCTGTTCGGTGGCTAGCGACGCGAGCTCCTGCGCGAGCCTCGATTTCCCGATCCCCGCCGTCCCGAGGATCGTCAGCAGGTGCGGCGTGCGTTCGCGCCTCGCATGCTCGAACGCTTGCCGGAGCTGAGCAAGCTCGGGCTCGCGCCCGACGAGCGGCGCCTTCAACGATCCAACGGCCGGCCGTTCGCGCGCGAGGCCGCGAAGCCGCCAGGCGAGGCCCGATTCGGTCTCGACCGGCTCGGCCAGGGCGCGTCCGCGAATGAGCCGCCAGGTCTCCTCGCCTAGGAGGATCTGCTTAGCGGCTGCAGCGTCCACGAGCTCGGCCGCCGCGGTCATGGGTTCGCCGACGACCGACCCCACAGCAGCGCCCGAACCGCTCGCCAGGACCTCACCGGTGGCAAGTCCGATGCGGGTCGCCGGGCCGGAGTCGGTCGCTTCTGGGATCGGGGTATCCCGGATCTCGAGTGCCGCCGACGCGGCCCAGAACGCGTCGTCCTCGTGGACCTGCGGAACCCCGAAGATGGCGATCTCCGAGTTGCCGAGGCCACTCAGGATGGTCCCGCCGTAGCGTTCCACGATCCGCGCGAAGTCTGCGCGGTAGCGTTCGTCTTCGCTGCTGAGAGCCTCGGGGTCCAGGCCCCGGGCACTCGGCCTGCGCGCGATCAGCACGGTCACCGTCTTGCGCAATTCGGAAGCGGCCGTGGCGGCCTGAGGCGACGCCGGCTCCAGCCGCTCCTCCGACTCGGCCGCAGCGGCCTCGATCGAGACTTCGAGCGCGGGCTCCTGGCGGAGGATGGCTGTCTGCAAGCGCTGAAGCGGCCGGCTTGGGGTAAGGCCGAGCTCCTCGTCGAGGGTCTCGCTCGTCTGCCGGTAGACCTCGAGGGCATCAGCCTGGCGGCCGGAGCGGTAGAGGGCGAGCATGAGCTGTCCACGCAGGCGCTCACGCAGAGGGTGGTCGCTGATCAGGGCCTCGAGCTGCCCGGCCAGATCGGCCGCCTTGCCGAGGGCGAGGTCCGCCTCGATGCGCTCCTCGATGGCGTCGAGTCGTAGCTCCTCCAAGCGCGCGATCTCCGCCTGGGCGAAGGGGTCGTAGCAGAAGTCCGCGAGCGCCGGTCCCCGCCACAACTCGAGTGCCTCGTGAAGTTTCCTCGCCGCGGTCACGTGGTCGTTTGCTTCGCCAGCGGTTCTTCCCTCACTCAGCAGGCGCTCGAAGCGGTCGGCATCCAGCGCGTCCGGCTCGACCCGAAGCATGTACCCGGGAGCTCGGGTCAAGAGGAGCTCGCCGGGCGCTCCTCGCGTCCGCTCTGGCTCGAGTGCCTTGCGCAACCTCCCGACGTACACCTGAAGGGTGTTGGCCGCCGTCTCCGGGGGCTTCGGCCACAGCTCCTCGATCAGCCGATCGCTGGGCACGAGCTCGTTCGCATGGACCAACAGGATCGCGAGCAAGGCTCGCTGCTTCGCTGAGCCGAGCGCCAGCTGCGTCCCTTCATGGCGCACTTCGAGCGGGCCGAGGATCTGGAACTCCATTGCTCCTCTCCTGTCGCCAAGCTACCACCAGGCTCGACTCCCTCGGAGCGCGGTCCCCAGAGCGCAATCTTGCGTCGCACCGGAAGCGGCGCTCGCCCTGAGCCGGCGGCGCTGCTGACCGCATTTCAGCGAGATTTCAGGGCCTTCTCGGATGCTGCTCCCACAGCCACCGAACCGAAGGAGGAACAATGAAGATCGTCAAGCTGGGAGGAGCACTGGGCGCCGTCATCATCGCTGCCGCCCTCGCCTGCGGTCCATCGGCCCTCGCCGACGAGGGCGGGAGGGGTTACCGCGCGGCGCCACATCACGAGTTCACGGACAGCCAACAAACGCCGTACCGGCCAGCGCCCCATCACCCTCAACCTGGTGAGGTCACGATCCCGTACGAGTTGGTTGCAGACCCGCCGGCGGCCGAGTCCTCCGGAGGGGGCATCGACCGGGACGACGCCGTGATCGGCGGAGCGGTTGTCGCGCTCCTGGCTGCCACGGCGGGCGCCGTCGCCCTCGCCCGGCGTCAGCGCATGCCGAGGACTGCCAGCGGAGCCCCTGATGCGAGCTAGGTGAGCAAGCCCTCCCCGCGACGCTATTTGTACGACGCCTGCTGAGTCGGGCAGGTGAGCGGCATCTGAGGGGGAGAGTTCAGCGGCGCCGCCGCTCAATGTGGCGTGCTTCCCGAGATCGAAGAGCTCGCCACGCTGGTGGTCTGCGAGGACGACGACCCGACGCGGGAGCTGCTCTGCGACCACCTGACCGCTGACCGCTACCGGGCGCTGCCGGCGCCGAGCGCCTCGGACGCGCTGCGCCTCTGCGGCTACAGCCACCCCGACCTGATGGTGTTGGACCTGACGCTGCCCGACGCCGGCGGGATCGATGTGCTGCGCGAGATTCGCCTCGCCGACGGCGACAGCGGCCGCTACGACCCGGGGCTCCCGGTGGTCGTGCTCTCGGGTCGAGGCTCAGAGGCCGACCGGCTGCGCGGCTTCGCGGCGGGGGCAGACGACTATCTAGTCAAGCCCTTCCACTACCCGGAGCTGGCTGCCCGGATCGCGGCGGTGTTGCGACGCAGCGCGGGCCGCAGCCAGGGACCACTGCGGGTCGGCGACCTGGTGGTGGACTCGGTCACCCGCAAGGTGCGGGTGGGTGATCGCGAGGTCGAGCTTGCCAACAAGGAGTTCGCCCTGCTCCGCACGCTCGCCTCCGAGCCGAGGCGCGTGTTCACCAAGGAGGAGCTCCTGCGCGACGTCTGGGGCTTCCGTTCGATGGGCCGCACCCGCACGCTCGACTCCCACGCGAGCCGGCTGCGGAGAAAGCTCGACCCCGAGGGCTCGCGCTTCGTCTTCAATTGCTGGGGCGTCGGATATCGGCTGATCGGCGGATGAGGGGATCGAGCGGTTGATCTCCCCAGGCCACCGGCGCAGGTTGAACCGCGCGCTGCACGAGCTGCGCCGGCCGCTGCAGGCGCTGACGCTTCTCGACGACCACGGTGGCCAGCATCCGAGCGCCTCGCCCCCCGGCGCCGCTCGCCGGGGTTTGCTCGAGCTCGCCTCCTGCGCGCTGGTCGAGCTCGACGGGGCGCTGAACGGCGGCGAGCCCCCGCGTTCCGCGCGCATGGTCTGCTGCCGCGAGCTCGTCCTCGCCTCGCTCCAGCGCTGGCGGGCGGTCGCAGCGGACGCGGGCGGCATCAGGGTCTTCTGGGACGCGGGGCCCGCGCCGGTCGAAGGCGACCCGGTCGCGATCGCGCAGGCGTTCGACAACCTGATCGCGAACGCGCTCGAGCACGGCGGCCCTCCGCTCGTGGTCACGGCCGCGACCGTGGCCGGAAAGCTCCGGATCACGGTCGCGAACGGCCGCTCGGGGGGCGAGCGCCGGCGGGACGAACGCGACCCCCGCCGGGGCCACGGAGTCGCGGTCGTCTCGGAGACTGCGAGCGCCCATCGCGGGCGCTTCGCGATCTGCGAGACAAGCTCGGGATGCGTGGCGGCGCTCGAGCTGCCGCTGGCCGAGCCCGGCCTGGCCCGCGCGGCGTGAGGACCGGATCGGTCCGCTGTGAGCCGCCGGGCCCGCGCGATCGCCTTCCTTGCGGCCGCGGCGCTCTGTGCCACGCTCGCCGCGACCGTCGCCGGCCGCTACCGCACTGCCGCTGAGGGCCGATACGGGGACCTGCGCCCGGTGGTCGTCGCCACGGCGGACTTCGCCGCTGGGACGGTGATCGGCCCGAAGCAGGTCGCAGGCCTCGCGGTGCGGCGGGTGCCGGCGTCGTTCGTGCCGCCGGGGACCCTGCGCTCGCCCGACGAGGCGCTCGGCCAGGCCCCGGGAGCGACGATCTCGGCGGGCTCCTACCTCGTTGGCTCGCAACTCGCGTTGCCGCTGCCCGAGGTGCCGCAGGCTCCGGGCGCGGGCCGCGGCCGGAGCCCGGTGCAGGTGGCCGTCGCGGGAGCCGAGGCGCTGACCTTCGGCGGGGCGTCGCCCGAGGGGACGCGCGTCGACGTCGTGATCGCCCAGCGCTCTGGACTCGGCAACAGCGCGCGCACGTACGTCGCGGCGAGCGGAGTGCGGTTGCTGGCCCTTCGCAGCCCGCAAGGAGCGGGGGAGGGATGGTCGGCGACCCTAGCCGTCGGGCGCGAGCAGGCGCTCGAGCTGATCGAAGCCGAGGCGGCCGCGCGCGAGATCAGGCTGCTGCCGCGCTGATGGACGAGATCGTCCGCCGCCGGCACTTGGAGTCGCTGGCGACGGAACTGCGGAGGCGACTGGTCGAGCGTCGCCGGGCCGAAGCGGCGTCGGGCGGCGAGCTGGTGCCGCTGCGCGACGCGGTGGCACGGCTCGTGGACTCCGACGCCGCGGTGCTGGAGTCACCGACGCGAGATCGGCTGCGGGAGCTCATCCTGCGTGAGGCTGTCGGGCTGGGACCGCTGGAGGACCTGCTCGACGATCCGAGCGTCGAGGAGGTGATGGTGGTCGGGCACGAGCGCGTCTACGTGGAGCGCGCGGGCGCGCTCGAGCGAACAGAGGTGGAGTTCGCGTCCGAACAGGCTCTGCGCGACGCCATCGAGCGGATCCTCGCGCCGCTCGGGCGCCGGGTGGACGAGCTTAGCCCGATGGTCGACGCCCGGCTCGAGGATGGATCGCGGGTTAACGTGATCATCCCGCCGCTCGCCGTCGACGGGCCGTCGCTTTCGATCCGGCGCTTCTCGGCGGCGAGGCCCGGGCCCGACGAGTTGGTGGAGCTCGGGACGCTGACGCCCGGGGTGCGCGACCAGCTCGGCGACGCCGTCGCCGCGCGGCGGAGCATCCTGATCAGCGGAGGGACCGGTTCGGGCAAGACCACGCTCCTGAACGCGCTCTCGGCGTTCATCGGGCCGCACGAGCGGGTGGTCACGATCGAGGACGCGGCCGAGCTGCGGCTGCGCCAGCCCCATGTGGTTCGCCTGGAGGGGCGGCCCGCCAACGTCGAGGGGCGCGGCCAGGTGTCGATCCGAGACCTGCTGCGAAACGCGCTGCGGATGCGGCCGGACCGCATCGTCATCGGCGAGGTCCGCGGCGGCGAGGCGCTCGATCTGCTGATGGCCCTCAACACGGGCCACGAGGGGGCGCTTTCGACCGTGCACGCGAACTCGACCGAGGACGCCCTTCGCCGGATCGAGACCCTCGCCTTGATGGCCGGAGTCGGCCTCCCGCACGCGGCGATCCGCGAGCAGCTCGCCCGCGGAGTGGACCTGGTCGTTCACCTGGCCCGGCTCGGCGACGGATCGCGGAAGGTCGTCGAGGTCGGAGAGGTCGTTCGCGCTGTGGGGTCGGTCGGCGTCCGCGAGCTGCACCGCGCGGAGTAGGCGATGGGCGAAGCCCTGCTGCTGATCCTCGCCGCCGCGGCCGGCGGCCTCGCGGCCGTCGCGGCTCGCGAGGCCGTGCTCGGCGCACCGCGGCTCGCCGAGTGGCTGCGCGCCGCCGCGCGGCCACTGGCGCGGGCGGGGCGCGAGGGGTACGCGCCGAGCGCCTCTGAGCAGCGGCGCTTGGGGGTGCTGGGAAGCGGAGCGATCCTGGCGCTCGTGGTGTTCTCGTTCGGCCCCGGCCCGCTGGCGCTCGTCGCGGCGACCGGCCCACTGGCCGCGGGCTCGCTCGTCGCGCGGCGCCGAGAGCGCTATCGCCGCGAGGTGGAGCGCTCGATCCCCGAGATCGCGGCTGCGGTCGCTGATGCGATCTCGGCTGGAAGCTCTGTAAGGGCGGCCCTCGCGGGCGCCGCGACCTCGCTGGAGGGCCCGCCCGCCCGGGAGCTCGCCAGGCTCGCCGCCGAGCTCGAGCTGGGAGCGCCGACGGCGTCAGCCCTCGATGCCCTTCGCGGCCGCATGCGCTCGTCGCGGGTCGACGCGCTGGTCGGGGCCCTGCTCAGCCAGCAGGTGGCCGGGGGAGACCTCGCAGGCTTGATGAGACGGCTCGGCACCGCGGCGGCCGAGAGCGATCGCGTGGCCGACGACGCGCGGGCTGCCACCACCCAGGCGCGTTTCACCGGGCTGCTGGTCGTCGCGATGCCCGCCGGCTCAGCCGTTTTCGCCGAGCTGCTCGAGCCGGGTTTCGTCTCGAAGGTCCTTTCGGACCCGGCAGGGGTGGTGCTGCTCGCGATCGCGGGAGCGCTGCAGCTCGCCGGCTTCTGGACGATCCGCAGGCTCGGCCGCCCTGACGATGCCGAGGCTGCCTGATGACGGCTGCGGTTCTGCTCATCTGCGCCGCGCTGCTGCTCGCGCTCGCCGGCGCGGCCGAGATCGGCGGGCGCGCGTTTCGCTCCGGGGCGGTGGAGCTCCGCGTGCCGGGAACCCTGGCGCCCCTGGTCGCCAGGCTCGACCTCGCGCCGCGCATCGCCCGCGCCGGGCTCGGCGAGCGGTTGACGGTGCCTGGCCTGGTGTCGGCGAAGGCCGCGGGCACCCTCGCCGGACTCCTGCTGGCTCCGATCGCGGCGCCGGTCGCGCCCGGGCGGCTCGCAATCGTGATCGCGCTGGGACTGCCCGTCGCGGGCTTTCTCGCGCCCGACGCGCTGCTCGAGCGCCGTGCAAGGGTTCGCGCCCGGGCTCTGCGGGGCTCGCTCCCGGACGCGCTCGACCTGCTCGCCACGGCGGCCGCGGCCGGCCGCAGCCCGCTCACCGGGTTCGCCGAGATCTCGCGAGGGCAGGGAGCGCTGGCTCGTGAGCTGGCGATGGTGGTCGCCGAAACGTCGTGCGGCGCACCTCAGCGCGACGCCTTCGAAGCGCTGCGGCGCCGTGTCCCCGCCCAGGAGCTTGCGGCGATGTGCTCGGCGATCGAGCGCTCGCGGCGCTATGGCTCCCCGCTGGCCGACCAGCTCCACGATCAGGCAGGGTCGCTGCGCGGCTCGCAGAGGCGAAGGATCTCGGAGCAGGCAGCACGGGCCGCGCCGAAGATCCAGCTCGCCGTCGCGCTGCTGCTCGTCCCGTCGGTGCTGCTCATGATCGCGGCGGGGCTGCTCGCCAACGCCGATCGGTTCCTCGCCGGGATCTAGGCCGACCCGATCCGGGGACCCCGGCGAGGGTGTGGCGAAGTGGGGGATTGCAAGCGCGGTTGCACCTGAGGGAGCTCCGAGCCCCCATCCGCCAGGAGGCGGGGAGGAGCCCGGAAACGGCATTGCGATGCGGTTTGCGGGCCGCCGAGCTGGGGTGATGCAGATCCGTCCGACGGATCTTCTGTAATGCGCGGTGTGAGGAAGTGTTGCGAGGTGGGGCAAAGTGGGTTAGTGTGCCGCCTCGAGTTGGTCAAAGGGCCGGGGTGGTGAAGCTCCTCCCACTTCACCTCCCCGGCCCGCTCCGAACCGGCTCACACTTCGGAGAGGAAACCTCAGTTGTCTTTTCTCGGTCAGTTCGAACACAACCTGGACTCCAAAGATCGTCTGACGGTCCCCTCGAAGTTTCGCGCGGCCGTCTCAGATGGAGTCATTCTCGTCCGAGGCATACATCCCTCGGTCTGGGTCTTCTCGCCCGACGGGTTCGAGCGCTTCAAGAAGAGCTTCGTCGGCACGACGAACCCGCTCGGCCGCAAGGGCCAGATGATCCGACACCACTTCGCGAGCATGGCCTTCGACGACGCCCTCGACTCGGCCGGCCGCATCCGCGTCCCCAAGAAGCTTCAGGAACACGCGTCGCTGAGCGAGGGGGCCTGCGTGGTCGCCGGCGCCGATGACTGGTTCGAGATCTGGAACCCCGACAGCCTGGGCCGCCTACGAGAAGGAGATGGCTGCCGAGATCACCGACATCGCCGAGAACCTCTCGGAGCTGGATTGACGTGCGTCATTCGAGGAGGAGACTGAGATGAATCGAGCGACAATGACCAGGCCGGGGGGCCAAGGGGCCGCGGCAGCGAAGATTGGCTACGTGCCACCCGACCACGAACCCGTTCTTCCCATCGAGCTCGTCGAGATCCTCGACCCGCGCCCGGGCGAGACCTTCGTCGACTGCACGTTCGGAGCGGGCGGCCACTCCCGGCTGATCTCCGAGCACCTCGGCTCCGAGGGCGAGTTGATCGCCATCGACCGCGATCCCACGGCCGAGGAGCGCTGGCGCGAGTTCTCGTCCACGGCGCCCTCGCGCACGCGCTTCCTCCGCGCTGATTTCGTCGCCGGGCTCGAGGGCCTTCGCGGCGAGGGCGTGCGCCCCGACGGGATCCTGTTCGACCTCGGCATGTCCTCGATGCAGGTCGACGCTTGGGAGCGCGGCTTCTCCTACGCCTACGAGGCTCCGCTCGACATGCGGATGGACCCCGACCAGAGCCTGAGTGCGACCGAGGTCGTGAACGAATGGCCGCAGGAGCGCCTCGCCCGCGTCCTTCGCGACTTCGGTGAGGAGCGCCGCGCCGGCTCGATCGCGCGCGAGATCGTCCGCCGACGCCCAATCGAGACGACCAGCGAGCTCGTCGCCGCGATCAAGGCTGCGATCCCGCCCGCCGACCGCTTCGGCCGCGGCCATCCTGCCAAGCGCTCGTTCCAGGCGATCCGGATCGCGGTCAACGGCGAGCTCGAGGCTCTGGACCGCGCGCTGCCACTGGCCTGGGAGCGCCTGCCGGTCGGCGGGCGCCTGGGCGCGATCTCGTTCCACTCGCTCGAGGACCGCAGGGTGAAGCGCTTCCTCGTAGCCCGGGCCAAGGGATGCATCTGCCCGCCCGAGATCCCGGTCTGCGTCTGCGGCCGCGAGCCCGAGGCCGAGCTTCTGACGAAGCGCGCGCTCGCGCCGGCTCCCGAGGAGATCGAGCGCAACCCGCGCTCGGCATCCGCTCACCTGCGCGCCGCCCGCAAGCTCCGCGAGCAGGGGCCCGCGGACTGATGGGCGCTCCCGCCCTCGCACCGCGCCGCGCGCCGGCCCCGTCTCGCCGTGCCGCCCGCGCGGAAGCCACCGCGGAAGCCCCGCAAGCCCGCGGGCAAGCGCCAAGGCGCCGGACGACCGCAGCACTCCGCGGTGCGAACCCAGCAGGTACGGCGCCGCCTGGACGGTCGCCGCAACTTCGCCCAGCCCGCGCTGGCCGGGGCGGCGCTGATTCCGCACGCCGCCGTCGGCGCAGTCGGAGCGGTCCGCGACATCTCGGACTCCAGCCTGATCGTGCGGCTGACCCGTGGCCGCGGCTGGATCGCGGTCCTCTGCGCGCTGCTCGCCGGGATCGTCGCGCTCAACGTCTTCAGCCTCTCGATCAGCACGACCTCGGGCCGCGTATCGCAGCAGATCTCCGAGGTCGAGCGCGCGAACTCCGCGCTGCGGGCCTCGCTCGCGGAGGAGCTCTCGGCCAGCAGGGTGGAGGAGGCCGCGGCGAACCTCGGGTTGGCGACGCCGCCCGGAGACCAGGTCACCTATCTCGACGCCTCCGACACGGACCTCGACAAGCTTCTGGCGCTCCTAGGTAACGACACCGTGCTCACCGACGACGTGCCCGACCAGGCCCCGACCATCGCGTACGAGGACCCCTACCCGTCCGCCCCGGATGACACGGCGGCGCCGCCGAGCACCGCGACCGCTCCGTCGGCGAGCGCTCCATCAACGAGCGCGCCCGCAGCGCCCCCGCCCTCGGCTCCGTCGGCCGGAGGCACGACCGGCGGCGTGGGCCTCTAGGAAGGCAGGCGCCCGATGCGCCACATCGACAGGCGCATGGGGCTGCTCTTCTGCTTCTTCGTGCTCCTCTTCAGCGTCGCGCTCGCACGCGCCGCCTGGCTGCAGGGCATCCGCGGGGATGAGCTGCGCGCCGATGCGCGCACGCAGCAGGTCACCACGGTGACCGTGCCCGGTGAGCGCGGCCGGGTGCTGGACCGCAATGGCAAGGTGCTCGCGGTCACCGAGGACGCCTCGACGGTGATCGCCACGCCCTACCAGGTCAAGGACCCCGCGCGGACGGCTGAGCTGCTCGCGGACATCATCCCCGTGACGCGCTCAGACCTCGAGGAGAAGCTGAGCGCCGAGACCGGCTTCGAGTACCTCGCGCAGAAGATCGACCTCGACGAGGCCGACGAGATCGACGAGCTGGGCATCCACGGCATCGACACGATCCCCGACAGCCGCCGCCTGTACCCGCAGGGCGAGCTCGCGTCGCAGGTGATCGGGGCGGTCGGCTCCGAGAACGAGGGGCTCACCGGGCTCGAGCAGGCCGAGGACGAGATCCTCGGCGGCGCCGACGGCGAGCAGGAGGTGATCCACGACGCGCGGGGCAACCCGATCCGCTTCGACACGGTGAAGGCGCCCAGCCTCGGCACCGACGTGCGCGTGACGATCGACGCCGCGATTCAGGACCGCGCCGAGGAGGCCCTCGACGCAGTCACCCAGGCATACGATGCGAAGGGCGCTACCGCGATCGTGATGGACCCGCGAAGCGGCGAGCTCCTCGCGCTCGCGAACTCGCCGGGCTATGACCCGAGCGACCTCGAGTCGGCGAGCGAGGAGTCGCTGATCAACCGCGCGACGGGCTTCACCTACGAGCCGGGATCCACGTTCAAGGCCTTCACCGTCGGCGCGGCGCTCGAGGAGGGCCTGGTCGCGCCCGGCACCAGCTTCTACCTCCCCTCGACGATCCAGGTCGCCGACCGAGAGATCGAGGAGTCCCATGCGCGACCGCCGATGGACGCGACGGTGGCCGAGATCCTCGCCCAGTCCTCCAACGTCGGAGCCGTGACGATCGGGCTCGAGCTCGGGGCCGAGAAGTTCGACGCGTGGGTGCGGAAGCTCGGCTTCGGCGAGCCCACCGGCGTTCGCTACCCCGGCGAGGAGCAGGGGATCGTGCCCGCGCTCGAGGACTACTCCGGCTCGAGCATGGGCAACCTTCCGATCGGGCAGGGCCTCTCGGTCACCCCGCTGCAGATGGCGGCCGGCTACTCGGCCATCGCCAACGGGGGCGTGCTGCGAGAGCCGCGCCTGATCACCCAGATCGGGGATGAGACCGTGACGCCCGAGGGGGAGGAGACCCGCGTCTTCAGCCAGCGCACGGCGGCCCAGCTTCGCCAGATGCTCGAGGGCGTGCTCGAGGCGGGCGGCACCGCGTCAGCGGTCTCGGTCCCCGGCTACGAGCTCGCCGGCAAGACCGGAACCGCCGAGAAGGCGGAGGACGGCGGCTACTCGGAGTCCCGCTACGTCGCCTCGTTCGTCGGCTTCGCCCCGGCCTCGAATCCTCAGCTTCTGGTCGCGGTGATGGTCGACGAGCCGACTTATGTGCACACCGGCGGCGAGGTCGCGGCCCCTGTCTTCGGCGAGATCGCGGAGTTCGCGCTGCCCTACCTGGGCATCTCGCCGGGCTGAGCGCGCCTAGGGCGCCTCTTCTTCTTCGACTTCTTGCAGCGCTTCTTCTTCTTGACCGCCGAGGTGGTGGCGCCGTCGCCCGCCTTCACGACCTTCTTCTTGCACTTCTTCTTCTTCTTCGGATCGGGGTCGGGCGGCGGAGGGCCAGGCGGGTCGGGCGGGTCGACGACCGGGGGACAGCTCGGCTCCGGAGCAGTGAGGGGCGCGCCGTACGCCAGCGAGCCGAAGGCGTTGAGCCGGCCGCCGCTCACCGTCTTGCACTGCAGCGAGCCGAGCGGCTCGACGCCGCCGAGCAGCGCGTTTCGCAGCTGCTCGACGTCGTAGCCGGGGTACTCGGCGACGAGCAGCGCCGCGGCGCCCGCGACCTGGGGGGCGGCCATCGAGGTTCCCTGTTTGACCCGGTAGGAGCCGGTCGCAGCCGTGTCGACGCACTCGACCTTGACCTCGTCGATGTGGACGCCGTCCGCGGTCCCGCTCGAGCCCGTCACCAGGCGGAAGCGGAAGTAGACGTTGGGGCTTCCGGTGACCTCGCGGAAGTCGAAGTCGAGGTTGCGCCGGGCGAAGGTCCCGGTGCCCGAGTACGGGTTCAGCGCGTAGAGCGGCATCCAGGTGCCGGTGTCGGGATCGGCGTCGGTCGTGTACTCAGCGCGCAGGGTGTCGCCCGAGCCGAGGTTGAAGCCGAGCGCCAGGTTCAGCCGGCAGCTGTCCTCGCCGGCGAGGCTGATCGGGGCGGCGGTGCGGATGAAGCTGTCCTCGTCGTCCTCGTAGTCGCCGCCGGGCGAGTCGCTCAGCGCCCGGGCGCCGAGCCGCGGCGCCTCGGTCGAGTTTGACCAGCTGTCGGCGGGGGTGCCGCCGATGACCCAATCGGCGAGGTCGCCGTCCTCGAAGTTGTCGAAGAAGAGCGGCGCCTGGAAAGCGGGCTCGGTGCTGAGGATGTTCGAGCCGGGGGCCGCCAGGTCGACGTCGTCGTTGCCGTAGTTCGAGAAGGAGGAGAGTCCGTCGCTCGGGTTGGTGGAGCCGACGCAGAGCACGTTCGGAAGGGTGTAGGAGCAGGGGAAGCGCGGCGTCGCGTCGTTGTCGGTGCCCTCGTTGCCCGCTGCGACTACAAAGAGGACATCCGAGGCGTTCTGGTAGGCGATGCGCGACGCGTCGGTTGGCGCGTCGCTGCCGCCGCCCGTGTAGCTGCCGTTGACGATCTGCGCGCCCATCTCGTCGGCGTAGCCGATGGCGTCGATGATCGCGTTCTCATAGAGGAGGCCGTCAGCCGTGCCGGCCTTCAGCCCCATCAACGAGACATCCCAGCTGACGCCGGTGGCGCCGACGCCGTTATCGCCCTTGGCGCCGATCGTCCCCGCGACGTGGGAGCCGTGCGAGTTCGCGTCGTCTGGCGTGCTGTCGCCGGCGTCGGGGCCGCCGCCGCCCTCCTCGACGAAGTCCCAGCCGTAGACGTCGTCCTTGCGGCCGTTGCCGTCGTCGTCGACGTCGTTGGTGGGTATTTCGTCGACGTTGTTCCAGAGGTTGCCGGCGAGGTCCTCGTGGGTCGGTGTGATGCCGGAGTCGATGACGCCGACGGTGACGCTCGGGTCGCCCGTCTGGAGGTCCCAGGCCTCGGGGGCATCAATGTCGGCGTCGATCGCGCCGCCGGGGACCGTCGCCGGGGGCGGGAACAGGTTGGGGACGTCCTGGCCGAAGTTGTTGAGCCCCCAGAGGGACCCGCCCGCAAAGAAGGGGTCGTCGGGCTCGGCGTCGACCCGGTAGACGCGGTTCGGCTGCGCGAAGGTGACGTCGCCGATTCCCTCGAAACGGCTCTCGGCCGCGCCCACGCTCAGTCCGGCGGGGAGGTCGACGAGTGCGAGCCTGGGAACGATCGAGAAGCGGTCGATCACCTGGGCTCCCTGTGACTCGGCGATCTCGCTGCTCTCGGCGCTGCCCGTCCCCTTGTCGAAGCGGACGAGGAGCTGGCCGGCTACGAATTCGTCAGCGGGCTCCTGTGCCGAGGCAGGCGCAGCCCAGGCGACCGGTACGGTCGCGAGGACAGCCAGCGCTGCGATCACCCTTCTCACCCCTGGCACCACCGGGGACTGTGGAGTGTTCATCTTCACCTGTCAACCCATCCATCGGGCGCTCGGAGCGCAGGCTTGAGCCGAGGGCGACCATAGAATCGCCTCGATGGAGTTGCTTCGCCTTGTGCGTGCCTCAGGCGTCGACGCGGATCTACGCGGCGACGAGGCCGTCGATGTCACAGGTCTCGCCTACGACAGCCGCGCCGTGGGCGCGGGGACGCTCTTCTTCTGCGTGCGTGGGCAGAACAGCGATGGGCACGATTTTGCGGCCGGCGCGGTCGAGGCGGGCGCGGCGGCGCTGGTCGTCGAGCGCCCCCTCGATCTGGGCGTGCCCGAGGTGCAGGTGGCCGACGCCCGCGCAGCGATGGCACCCCTGGCGGCGGCATTCAACGGCGACCCGACGGCAGAGCTGCAGGTCGTGGGCGTGACTGGCACGAACGGCAAGACCACCACCGCTTTTCTGACGCGCCAGCTGCTCGAGGCGGCCGGGCGGCGCTGCGGTCTGCTCGGCACCGTCCAGAGCGTGGTCGGGGGAGAGGTGGCCGAGCTCGAGCGCACGACGCCCGAGGCGATCGACCTCCAGGCGATCTTCGCGCGCATGCTCGAAGCGGGCGACCGCGCCTGCGTGATGGAGGTCTCCTCGCACGCGCTTGTCCTGCACCGCGCCGACGCGATCCACTTCGACGTGAAGGCGTTCACCAACCTCACCCAGGACCACCTCGACTTCCACACCGACATGGAGGACTACTTCGAGGCCAAGCGGCTGCTGTTCACGGCCGAGGGCGGCTCGGCGACCCTGGTGCTCGAGGGCGGCGTCTCGGTGGTGAACCTCGACGACGAATACGGCCGCAGGCTCGCCGCCGACCTGCTCGCAACCCACCCGGAGGGCCTGGTCACCTTCTCGGCTTCCGGCGCCGAGGCCGACCTTTCGGCGAGCGGCGTCAGCTTCGACGCGACCGGCTCGTGCTTTCACCTGAGTGGGCCCGACGGCGCCGAGATAGACGTGCGCACGCCGCTGCCCGGCGACTTCAACGTTGAGAACGCGCTGGCCGCGCTCGGCATCGCCCACGCTCTCGGCCTGGACGTCGCCCGCTCTGCCGAGGCGCTCGCGACGGCCGAGCAGGTGCCCGGCCGCTTCGAGCCGATCGACGAGGGCCAGCCCTTCGGAGTGCTCGTCGACTACGCGCATACGCCCGACTCCGTCGAGAACGTGCTCGAGGCCGCCCGCCGGCTGACCGAGGGGAAGCTGATCTCGGTGCTCGGCTGCGGCGGCGACCGCGACCGCGACAAGCGCCCGTTGATGGGGCGCGCCGCCGCCGAGCTCTCGGACCTCGCGGTGATCACATCCGACAACCCTCGCTCCGAGGACCCGGGCTCGATCGTCGAGCAGGTCGTCGCCGGGATCGATGACCGCTCGGGCGTCGTCGTCGAGGTCGATCGCCGCGCGGCGATCGCTCTGGCCCTCGCGCGCGCCGATAGCGGTGATGCGGTGGTGATCGCCGGCAAGGGGCACGAGCAGGGGCAGGAGTTCGAGGCGGGGCGGAAGATCCCCTTCGACGACCGCGACGTCGCCCGCGAGGAGCTGCGACGGCTCGCGGCGGGCGCGGCGAGTTGAGCAAGCTGAGCGGCGACGCCGTCGCCAGCGCCACCGGCGCCGAGCTGCTCGCCACGGGCGCGGCGGGGGCGCCCAGGCGAGCCGTGATCGACTCCCAGCTGGTGGGGCCGGGAGACCTCTTCATCGGCCTGCCCGGCGAGCGCCTCGACGGCGGCCAGTTCGCGCTCGAAGCCGTCCGGTCGGGCGCCTGGGGCGTGGTCGCCGGTTCGCAGTGGGTGCGCGAGATCGTCGAGATGCGCGATCGCGGGGCGCACGACTTCGAGTGCTGGGTGTTCGGCACGCCCGATCCGCTGGCGGCGCTCCAGGCGCTCGCCCGCCACTGGCGCCGCGAGCTCGGCTGCCCGGTCATCGGGATCACCGGCTCGACCGGCAAGACGTCGGTGAAGGACATCTGCCGCTCGCTGCTTCCCCTCGAGAACGTGCACGCGAGCCCCGAGAACTACAACACCGAGATCGGGCTGCCGCTCTCGATCCTGGCGGCGCCCGAGGGGACCGAGGCGCTGGTGTTGGAGATGGGGATGCGCGGACGCGGCCAGATCGCCGAGCTCGCCGAGATCGCCGAGCCCGACGTCGGCGTGATCACCAACGTCGGGCCCGTCCATGTGGAGTTGCTCGGCAGCATCGAGGGCGTCGCCGAGACCAAGGCCGAGGTGATCGGAGGGTTGCGAGAGCGCGGCACCGCGGTCGTGCCCGCTGCCCCCGGGGCGCTCGAGCCCTTCCTCGGGGGTGCCCCGAGGATGCTTCGATTCGGTGACGGAGGAGACGTCTTTGCCCGCGGCGCCGAGGTCTCGGACGGCGGGACGACGGCCACGGTCGCCACCCCGGCCGGCGAGCAGGAGTTCCGCTTTCCGTTCACCGAGGCGCACAACCTCGAAAACGCGCTCGCGGCCATCGCTGCGGGCGTCGCGCTGGGACTGCCGCTCGACCAGATGGCCGCGAGGGCGCCGGGGATAGTGTTCTCCGCGCTACGTGGGGAGCTCGTCCGGCTGCGAGGGAACTCGATTCTGATCAACGATTGCTACAACGCGAACCCCGTTTCGATGCGCGCGGCGCTCGACCACCTGGCCACGCTCGAGGTCAGCGGCCGGCGGGTGGCGGTGCTCGGCGAGATGCGCGAGCTCGGTCCAGACGCGGCGGCCCACCACCGCGAGATCGGGGAGTACGCCCGCGCCGCCGGCGTCGAGCTGTTGATTGGGGTCGGCGAGCTCGCCCGCGAGTACGCGCCCGACACCGAGGTGTCCGATGCCGCCGCGGCGGCCGACGCGCTCGACCGCGCGCTCGGCGAGGGCGACACGGTGCTGGTCAAGGGCTCGCGAGCCGTGGGGCTCGAGGCAGTCGCCGAGAGACTGGGTGACCGCTGATGGGCGAGGTCCTGATCGCGGGGATGGCGGCGATGCTGCTCTGCATCTTCCTCGGGCCGAAGTTCATCGAGTACCTGCGCCTCAAGGAGTTCGGCCAGCACATTCGCGAGGACGGCCCCGAGGAGCACCACGAGAAGGCGGGCACCCCGACGATGGGCGGCCTGATCGTGTTCACCGCGATCGCGATCCCGTTCCTGGTGCTCTCCGACCGGGACGTATCGAGCATCGCCGTCTTCGGGGTCGCGGTCGGCTGCGCGGCGCTCGGCTTCGCTGACGACATCACCAAGCTCGCTAAGCGGCGCTCGCTCGGGCTCTCGGCTCGGTGGAAGATCTTCTTCCAGTTCCTGCTCGCCGTCGGTCTCTACTACGTCGCGCGGGAGGAGGTCGGCCTCGACTCGGTGATCGAGCTGCGCATCTCCGACGCCGAGATCGACATCCCCGACTGGACGTATCTGGTCCTCGTCTTCCTCGTGATCGCCGGCGCCAGCAATGCGGTGAACCTGACCGACGGCCTCGACGGCCTCGCGGCGGGATGCTGCGCGATCGTCCTGCTCGCCTACACGGCGATCACGTTCGTCACCAACGAGCAGGACAACCTGGCGCTGCTCTCGGCCTGCCTGGTGGGCGCCTGCGTCGGGTTCCTCTGGTTCAACGCCTTCCCGGCGTCGATCTTCATGGGGGACACCGGCTCGCTCGGCCTCGGGGGTGCGATCGGCGCGCTCGCGGTGATGACCCAGACCGAGGTGCTGCTGATCATCATCGGCGGCATCTTCGTGATCGAGGCGCTCTCGGTCGCCCTCCAGGTGTTCACGTTCAAGGCCTTCCGCCGCCGCGTCCTGCTGATGGCCCCGGTGCACCACCACTTCGAGCTGCTCGCCTGGTCGGAGACGAAGATCATGCTGCGCTTCTGGATCATCGCCGCGGTGTGCTCGGGCATCGGATTCACCCTCTACCAGCAGTCGATCGGGCCGTAGGAGCGCCCTGACGGCCGTGCCTGCGCAGGCAGGGACGGGGGTGCGGGTAGCGAATCTCGTTATGTGAACCGATTCGGCGATCCGCGGCCACGGCCTGCCCTGCCTGAGGGGCCGTTTCTCGTGGTCGGGCTGGCGCGATCCGGCGCGGCTGTCGCCCGCCTTCTGGCCGAGCGCGGGGAGCGGGTGATCGGGGTCGACTCCGGGCGGCCCGACGAGGCGGCAGGGCTGGGTTACTCAGGCGTCGAAGTCAGCCTGGACGTGGACGGAACGGAGCTTCTCGACGACGTACGCGCCGTGGTCAAGAGCCCCGGCGTGCCCCAGGACGTCCCGGTGCTCCGCGCGGCACGCGAGCGCGGCCTCGAGGTGACCGGCGAGCTCGAGCTCGCGTGGCGGCTGATCCCGAACCCCTTCTGCGCCGTCACGGGAACGAACGGCAAGACGACCACGGCCGAGCTGCTCGGGCACCTGCATCGCGTGGCCGGCGAGCCCGTTTCGGTCGCTGGCAACGTCGGCACGCCGCTCGCGACCCTCGCATCGCAGAGCCTCGACCCCGAGGCGACTGTCGTCTGCGAGGCCTCCAGCTTCCAGCTCGAGGACACCTCCGCCTTCGCGCCCGAGTGCGCCGTGTTCCTGAACCTCGCCCCGGACCACCTCGACCGCCACGGGTCGCTCGAGAGCTATCGCGACGCCAAGCTCCGCGTCTTCGCCAACCAGGGGCCCGATGACGTCGCCGTCGTCAACGGCGACGAGCCGGCCCTGGCGGAGGGGGAGCTCGGCGGCGTGGCCCGCCGCGTCACCTTCTGCTCGCGCGGGGGGGCGGACGGCTGCGACATGACCTTCGAGCAGGGCGAGATCCGCTGGCGGGGCGAGGGCCTGCTCGCCGCGAACGACCTGCGGCTGCTCGGCGCCCACAACGTCGAGAACGCGATGGCGGCCGCTACGGCGGCAATCGCAACGGGCCTGCCGCGCGACGCGGTCGCGGAGGGCCTGGCCTCCTTCGACGGGGTCGCCCATCGCCTCGAGCGCGTGCGCGAGCACGAGGGCATCACCTGGGTCAACGACTCCAAGGCGACCAACGTCAGCGCCGCGCTGGCGGGCATCGAGGCCTTTGACGGCGGCCTGCACCTGATCCTCGGCGGCTCGCTGAAGGGCGAGAGCTTCGCCGGGCTCGCCGATGCCGTTGCGGCGCGCGCACGCTCGGTTCACCTGATCGGCGAGGCCGCCGGCGAGATCGCCGAGGCGCTCGCGGGTGCGGGCGTCGAGGTCAGCAACGACGTGACGCTCGAGCGGGCGGTCGCCTCGGCCGCGGCCGCGGCGTCGCCGGGCGAGGTGGTGCTGCTCTCGCCCGCCGCCGCCAGCTTCGACCAGTTCCGCGACTTCGAGCACCGGGGCGATTCGTTCCGCGAGCTAGTGGAGGCCCTGTGAGACCCCACCGGGGTCCTCATCAGCTACCTCGGTCCCGTCGGGAGGCTCCGCGATGAGCAGCGACGCCAAGGCCGGCCGCAAGGCGCCGGTCGAATACCAGCTGCTGCTGACCGCGACGCTGTGCCTGCTCGCGCTCGGAGCCGTGATGGTCTTCAGCGCCAGCTCGGCGACCGGTGTGCTGAGCGAGAGTGGGGGAGGCGGCTTCGCCTACTTCAAGAAGGTCCTGATTTTCGGCGCGATCGGGCTCGCCGTGATGCGCTTCGCCTCCATCAAGGGGGCGCGGGTCGGCCGCGCGATTACCCCGCTGATCGTGGCCGTCTCGATCTTCCTTCTCTTCTGCGTGCTCGTGCCGGGCGTCGGCCACACGGTGAACGGGTCCCAGCGCTGGATCGGCTCGGGGTTCCTGACCTTCCAGCCCTCGGAGCTCGCCAAGGTCTCGATGATCCTCTACGGAGCCCACCTGCTGGCGGCGCGGCCGAAGATGACCCGCAACCTGCGCGACCTCGGCCCCTACCTCCTCGTCGTCGGCCTGGCGCTGATGCTGATCGTGCTGCAGCCCGACCTCGGCACGGCAATGACCACGACCTTCGCCGTCACCTGCCTCCTGCTCGTCGCGGGGGTGGCGCCGCGCACGCTTGCGCCGGTGGCGATCGTCGGACTCGTCGCGATCGCCGGCGTGATCGCGACCAACCCCTACCAGCAGGACCGCCTCACCGGCTTCCTCAACCCCGGAGCCGACAGCGAGGGCGCCGGCTACCAGAGCCAGCAGGCGCAGATCGCGCTCGGGTCGGGCGGGACGATGGGGGTGGGGCTCGGCGAGAGCGTGCAGAAGGCCTCCTACCTGCCCGAGGCCCACACCGACATGATCTCGGCTGTGCTTGGGGAGGAGACCGGGCTGGCGGGGATGGTGGTCCTGATCGGGCTGCTGTCGCTGTTCGGCTACGCGGGCTTCCGCGCCGCGCACCGCGCGCGCGACCGCTACGGGAAGCTGCTGGCAGCCGGCCTGACCTCCCTGATCCTGGCCCAGGCCGCGATCAACCTGTTCGCCGTGCTGGGCCTGGCGCCGTTGACGGGCGTACCGCTTCCATTCGTCTCTTATGGAGGGACCAGCTTGATCGTCACCCTCGCCGCGGCGGGGCTGATCATGAACGTGGCGCGCCGCCAGCCGGTGGCCGCCTCGGCGAGGGACCGCAACTCGGCGTCGCGCGCCTCATCTGCGGCCGGTGAGAGACTGCGGGCGATCCAGGGCGGAGGCGCGAACCGGACTGACAGGAGAAGAAGAGCTGCAAGCACGAGTCGTGATAGCGGCCGGAGGAACGGCGGGGCACGTCGTGCCGGCAATAGCGGTCGCAGACGCGCTTCGCGATAGCGGGGCGAACGTCAGCTTCATCGGCACGCGCGACCGCGCCGAGGCCGAACTGGTTCCCGCGTCGGGCTACGAGATCGACTTCGTTCGGGTCGACGGCCTGAGCCGCCGCAACCCGTTCAAGGCCGCGGTCTCTGCGGCGCGCGCCGCCGCGGCGATCGGTGCCGCCAAGCGCATCCTCTCCGACCGACGGGCGGACGCCGTGCTCGGCGGCGGCGGTTACGTCGCCGGCCCGGTCGGGCTCGCGGCTTCCCGCCTGGGGATCCCGCTGGTGCTGAGTGAGGCCGACAGCCACCTCGGCCTCACGAACCGCCGCCTCGCCTCTCGCGCGGAGCGCGTTTGCCTCGCCTTCCCGATCGAGGGGCGCGAGGGCGAGCCCTACCTCGTCACCGGGCGCCCCGTGCCCCGAGCCGTGCTCGAAGCCGACCGGGGAGCGGCTCGGCGGCGATTCGGCCTCCCTCGCGGCGATCGGGCCGTCGCCGTGTTCGGCGGCAGCCTCGGCGCCCGCTCGGTCAACGAGGCCGCGTTCGCGGCATTCGGCGGCGGCGAGGAGGCCGTCGGCGACGACCCCGTCGGCAGGCCCTGGATCCTGCACGTCGCCGGCCGCCGCGACTACCCGGCCCTGCTCGAGCGGTGGGAGCTGGCGTCGCGGCCGGAGCGCTACCTGCTGCTCGAATACGAGCCCGACCTCGGCGACGTGCTCGCGGCCAGCGACGCTGGTCGTCGCCAGGGCGGGCGGATCGGTGATGGAGATCGCAGCCGCCGGGCTGCCCGCGATCCTGATCCCCTATCCCCATGCGACGGCAGACCACCAGAGCGCCAACGCCCGTTGGATGGCCGACGGCGGCGCCGCCGTGACGATTCCGGACTCCGAGCTTTCGCCCGAGCGCCTGCGTGACGAGGCCGGCGCACTGCTGGCCGACGATGCGCGACTGGCTGAGATGGCGAGCGCGTCCCGCCGCATCGCCAAGCCCGATGCGGCCGAGCGGATCGCCGCCGAGGTCCTGGCGGCGGTGCGCTCGATGAGCCCCCGAGCGCCCGCTCGAGGGGCGGCGGCTGCACTTGATCGCGATCGGCGGCGCGGGTATGAGCGGGCTTGCCCTGGTCGCCCGCGAGCTCGGGGCCGAGGTCAGCGGCTCTGACCGCGCGGAGTCCTCGTACACCGAGCGGCTCCGCGCCGCCGGCATCGAGCTATCGATCGGCCACGACGCCGCCAACGTCCCCGAGGGCGCCGAGGTGGTGACCTCCACGGCGATCTCGGACGACAACCCCGAGCTCGCCGTCGCGCGCGAGCGGGGCCAGAGCGTGATGCACCGAGGCGAGCTGCTGGCCGAGCTCTGCGAGCGGCGCAGGCTGATCGCCGTCGCCGGCACCCACGGCAAGACCACGACCACCGCGATGGCCATCCACGCTCTGCGGGCGAGCGGTGCCGACCCGGCCTTCTTCCTCGGCGGCGAGCTCCCCGGCGCCGGCCCCGACGGCGCGGCGGCCAACGCCGGCTGGGGCGAGGGCGAGTGGGTGGTGGCCGAGGCCGACGAGAGCGATGGCAGCTTCCTGAAACTCTCTCCCGAGGTCGCCGTGATCACCAACCTCGAGCTCGACCACCACTCGCGCTGGAGCTCGCTCGGCGAGCTGACCGAGGCGTTCGCCGCCTTCAGCGCCGGAGCGGCCGGGCGCGTGATCGGCGCTGACGTCGAGCTCCCCGGCGCCGCGGGGCGCACCCAGGTTCGCTTCGCGCTCGAGCCCGCCGCCGGCGAGCCCCCCATCGCCGACGCCGAGCTGATCGCGTCGGAGATCGAGCCCATGGCCGGTGGGGGCACCCGCTTCCGTGCGAGGGGGGCCGGAGTCGACACCCAGGTCGAGCTCGCCGTCCCCGGCCGCCACAACGTCGCGAACGCCCTCGCCGCACTCGGCGGCGTGGCGCTGGCTGGGGCGGACGTCGATGCCTGCGCCGCCGCGCTCGCGAGCTTCGGCGGTGTGGCGCGCCGAATGGAGCTGAAGGGCGACGCGTCGGGGGCGCGCGTCTACGACGACTACGCCCACCATCCGACCGAGGTGCGCGCGGCGCTGGCCGCGGCGCGTGACCTCGACCCGGCTCGTCTCATCGCCGTCTTCCAGCCGCATCTGTACTCGCGGACCAAGGCGCTCGCGACGGAGTTCGGGATCGCGCTCGCGGCAGCGGACGAGATCGCGGTGCTCGACGTTTACCCGGCGCGCGAGCAGCCGGTGGGCCCGCTCGAGGGCGTGACGGGGCGGCTCGTCGCCGAGGCGGCCGCCTCGCACGCCGGCGGCAGGCCCGTGTGGTGGCTGCCCGACGCCGAGCAGGCGGCGAGGGCGCTCGGGCCCGAGCTGCGCGAGGGCGACTTGCTGCTGACGATCGGGGCGGGGGACATCTTCCGCCTCGCCGAGACGCTCGTCGGGGACGCCTCGTGAGCCCGCCCGATGGCGTCGAGCGCGACTATTCGCTGGCGCGGCTGACGACCGTGCGCGTCGGCGGGCCGGCCGACTACTTCGCGCAGCCGGCCTCCGAAGATGCCCTGGTCGAGCTGCTCGCCTGGGCCGACGCCGAGGACCTCGAGATCGGCGTCGTCGGCTCGGGGTCGAACCTGCTGGTCGCGGACGCGGGGTTCCGCGGGCTCGTGATCAAGCTCGCCGGCGAGCTGACCGCGATCGAGCGAAGCGGCCGCGAGGGTGTCGTCGCCGGCGGCGGCGCGCGGCTGCCCAAGGTGGCCGCCCAGGCCGCCAATTGGGGACTCGCCGGGATCGAGTTCGGGGTCAACATCCCCGGGACGGTTGGCGGCGCGGTTCGGATGAACGCCAACGCCTACGGCGGGGAGCTCGGCAAGGTGCTCGACTGGGTGACCGTCTGCACCGCCGAAGGCACCGAGCGCCGCGTCCCGGCCGATCTCGCGTTCGCCTACCGCAGCTCTTCCGTCGGCGAGCGCGAGGTCGTTGCGCGCGCGAGCTTCGCGCTGGCGGCTGCCGCGAGCGACGACGTCAAGCAGACGATGGCCGAAATGCGCGAACGCCGGAAGGCGGCGCAGCCTTCGGGCATCAAGACCTTCGGCTCAACGTTCGTGAACCCGACCGACGATCGAGCCGAGGGCCGTTCGGCGGGGCAGCTGCTCGATGCCGCCGGCGCTCGCGGCCTCGAGCGCGGCGGCGCGCGCCTCTCCCCGAAGCACGCGAACTTCGTCGAGAACGCGGAGGGCGCAGCAACGACCGCCGATGTTCTCGCGGTGATGGCGGCGGCGCGGAGGGTGGTGCACAAGCGCTTCGGCGTCGTGCTGGAGCCAGAGGTCCAGGTCCTCGGGGAGGTGGAATGGCCCGAGGATTGGCAGATCGATTCCTGAGCGCCGACAGGTTCGCGTGGCGCAGGCGCGCGATCATCCTCGCGGCGCTCGCGCTCGTCCTGGTGGCCGGCTACTTCCTCTGGTTCCGGGACTCCTCGCTGGTCGCGGTCGAGGAAGTCAAGGTCGAGGGCGTCACCGCCAACCAGGAGGAGATCGGAGCCGCGCTCGCCGTTGCGGCCGACGGGATGTCGACGCTGAACGTCGACGAGCAGGAGCTGGCCAGCGCCGTCTCGAGCTTTCCAACCGTCGCCTCGATCCGGGCCGACGCCGGATTCCCGCACTCGCTGACGATCATCGTCACCGAGCGGCTGCCCGTCGCCGAGGCCGAGCTCGGCGGCGAGCGGGTGGCGGTGTCGGCCGACGGGTTCGTGCTCCCCGGCATCGACGTTCGGGGCGCGAAGCTGCCGGGCCTGGACGAGGACGCCACCGCGCAGAACGGGATCCTCTCCGAGGAGGGCGCCGCCCAGGCGTCGGCGCTCGGCGGTGCGCCCAGCGAGCTGCGCGAGCGCATCGAATCGGCCGCCTGGGATCCAGAGCGGGGCGGGGTGGTGGTCGAGCTCGAGGGGGCTCCCGAGCTGCGCTTCGGCGGCGGCGAGGACTCCGAGCGAAAGTGGCGCGCGGTGGCCGCCGTGCTCTCGGACCCCGAGTTCGGCTCGCCGGCCTACGTCGACGTCAGCGTCCCCGAGCGGCCCGTCGCCGGAGGCTGAACGGGCACCCTGTCAAGCCCTTTTCGGGCGTCTGCAACCCTTCCTGCACCGCGCAGGCGCGATCTTTGGCCCGCCGATATCAGAGGCAGGAGGAGTGCCCGCGAGCACGAAATCCCTGGCTTGCAGGCACATTCAGGACCCTCAACCCACCCTCAGCCTCGATCTGCACTGCAGGATGATCCAGTCCGAACTCTCGACTGAGGCTTGAGCGTTCAGGCACAACGAAGTGTCGAAAGGCCCTAAGCTGTGAGCTAGTTTCGAGCAGCGCACGGGAGCATCAGCCTCATCGGAGCAGCACCGAACGGAGTAGGACCAACTCAAATGGAAACTTCATATCTCGCTGTGATCAAGGTCGTGGGCGTCGGCGGTGGTGGATCCAACGCCGTCTCCCGCATGATCGATGCCGGCCTCAGGGGCGTTGAGTTCATCGCCTGCAACACCGACGCACAGGCGCTCCAGGCTGCTGACGCCGACGTCAAGATCGGGATCGGCCACAACCTGACCAAGGGCCTCGGCGCGGGCGCCAACCCCGAGGTCGGAGCCGGCGCCGCCGCGGAGTCGCGCGACGACATCAAGGAGGCGCTGAAGGGCGCTGACATGGTCTTCATCACCTGCGGCGAGGGAGGCGGGACCGGTACCGGTGCCGCCCCCGTGATCGCCGAGATCGCGAAGCAGGAGATCGGCGCGCTCACCGTCGGCGCCGTGACCAAGCCGTTCGAGTTCGAGGGCAAGAGGCGCATGGCCCAGGCCGAGGAGGGCATCAACCGGCTGCGCCAGGAGGTCGACACCCTGATCGTCGTCCCCAACGAGAAGCTGCTCCACATCGTCGAGCGTCGCACCACGATCCTCGAGGCATTCCGCGAGGCCGACGACATCCTTCGCCAGGGCGTGCAGGGCATCACCGATCTGATCACGATCCCCGGCCTGATCAACCTCGACTTCGCCGACGTCCGCCTGGTCATGCACCAGGCCGGCTCGGCCCTGATGGGCGTCGGCCACGGCTCGGGCGAGTCCCGCGCCCTCGAGGCCGCCAAGACCGCGATCAGCTCGCCGCTGATCGAGGAGAAGATCGACGGCGCCAAGGGCATGCTGCTGAACGTCACCGGCGGCGAGGATCTCGGCCTGTTCGAGGTCAACGAGGCGGCGCGCCTGATCATGGAGACCGCCGACAGCAACGCCAACATCGTCTTCGGAGCGGTCGTCGACTCCTCGCTTCATGAGGAGGTCCGCGTCACCGTGATCGCGACCGGGTTCGAGGGCTTCGAGATGATCGCCCGCGCGCCGGAGTTCACCCGCCGCGAGCGCGATCGCGAGACGCCTCCGTTCGTGCAGCGCCGCCGCGACGCCGAGCGCGGCCGCGGCCGCGGCGCCGGAGCGGGTGCCGGAGGCGACATGGGCAGAAACGATCGCGAGACGCTCGGCGACCTGCGGATCTCGGACTCCGAGATCGACGTGCCCGACTTCCTCAAGTAGCGCAGGGACCGCACCGCTAGGGTCCGGCCCGTGGCCGACCTGAAGCGCACGCCCCTCTACGACACCCACGTCGAAGCCGGCGCGAAGCTGGTGGACTTCGCGGGCTGGGAGATGCCCGTGCAGTACGAGGGGATCAAGGCCGAGCACGCCGCCGTGCGCGAGTTCTGCGGCGTCTTCGACGTCTCGCACATGGGCGAGATCGAGACCGAGGGGCCGGGGGCCGCCGAGTTGCTCCAGCGCCTGCTGACCAACGACGTCTCGAAGCTCGAGGTGGGAGCGGCCCAGTACTCCTGCCTGTGCCGAGAGGACGGCGGGGTGCTCGACGACCTCTTCACCTACCGCCTCGGCGAGGACCACTATCTGACGGTCACCAACGCCTCGAACCACGACAAGGACCTGGCCTGGTTCAGGCGGCAAGCAGAAGGCTTCGACGCCGACGTCGTGGACCGCTTCCACGATTACGCGATGCTCGCCGTGCAGGGCCCGAACGCCAGAGAGGTCATGGGGTCGATGGCACAGGGCGATCTGCCGAAGCGCTTCCAAATCGCGGACATGAACCTCGGCCCTGGCGACGCCCTCGTCTGCGGCACGGGCTACACGGGGGAGGACGGCTTTGAGATGTTCGTCGACCCGGCGAGCGCCGCAGCACTGTGGGAGGAGCTCGTGGTGGCCGGAGCTGTCCCGGCCGGCCTCGGCGCGCGGGACACGCTCCGCCTCGAGGTCAACTACGCGCTCTACGGCAATGACCTGGATGAGGGCCACAACCCGATCGAGTCGAGCCTGGGATGGATCGTCGAGGAGCACACCGGCTTCATCGGATCCGAGCGCTGCGCCGAGGTCCGCGAGGCCGGGCCGGAGCGGCTGCTGAAGCCGCTGGTGCTCGACGAGGGCATCCCGCGCCAGGGCAACGCGATCCTCTCCGGCGGCGAGCAGGTCGGCGTCGTCACCAGCGGCACCCTCTCGCCGTCGCTCGGCTACGGCATCGGGATGGGGTACATCCGCACCGACCTGGCTTCCGAAGACACCGCGATCGAGATCGACGTCCGCGGCAAACGCCGCCCGGGCCGCGTCGAGAAGGTGCCGCTCTACGACAGCGGCTCGGCGTAGCCCGCTCGGTCGAATAGATTCCGGTCCGCCCGCCGAGAATGAAAGGACAATCACCGTGGCTGACGAGAGCTATCCCGATGACCTGAAGTACCACCCCGAGCACGACTGGGCGAAGGTCGACGGAGACGTCGCCACCTTCGGCATCACCTGGTACGCGCAGGACGCCCTCGGCGAGGTGGTCTTCTTCGACCCTCCCGAGACCGGCACCACAGTGAGCAAGGATGCGTCCTACGCCGAAGTCGAATCGGTCAAGGCCGTCTCCGACGTGATCTCACCTCTGTCGGGCGAGATCACCGAGATAAACGAGGCCGCCAAGGAGGACCCCGAGTTGATCAACAAGGACCCCTACGGCGAGGGTTGGCTCGTCAAGGTGAAGCTCTCGGACACCTCGGAGCTCAACGCCCTGCTGGACGCCGGTGCGTACAAGGAGCTGCTCGCCGACTAGACGCGAGCCCGAGGGCCGCGCCGGGCTCCTGACTACGATGTTCCGGTGAGCCGATACACGTCAGCGACCGACCGCGACCGCGCCGAGATGCTCGAAGCGATCGGCGCCGAGTCGGTCGACGAGCTCTTTCAGGACATCCCGGAGGACCTGCGCCTCGGGCGCCCTCTGGAGCTGCCCGACGGCAAGACCGAGTCGGAGGTCTACGACGCGCTCGCCGCCCTGGCGGCTCGCAACTCCGATGCCGAGTCCGAGCTCAGCTTCCTCGGTGCCGGCATGTACGACCATTACGTGCCCGCGCTGGTCGACGCGATCATCTCGCGCTCCGAGTTCCTGACGCCGTACACGCCCTACCAGCCCGAGATCTCCCAGGGCGGGCTCCAGGCGATGTTCGAGTTTCAGACGGGGATGTCGGAGCTCACCGGGCTGCCGGTCTCGAACGCCGCGCTTTACGAGGGGCCATCCGCGGTCGCGTCCGGCGCCTATCTCGCGCTGGGGGCGACCGGGCGAACCAAGCTCGTCGCCTCGCGCGGCGTGCACCCGCACAGCCGCGAGTCGCTCGTCAGCTACGGGGCCGGGTTCGGCTCCGAGCTGGTCGAAGTGCCGCTCGCCGACGGAGTCACTGACGCCGCCGCCCTCGCCGACGCGGTCGACGAGCAGACCGCAGCCGTCTTCCTTCAGCAGCCCAACTTCCTCGGCTCGGTCGAGGACATCGAGGCGCTCGGCGCCCGCGCGAAGGAGGTCGGGGCGCTGGTCGTGGTCGCTTGCGACCCGATCGCGCTCTCGATCCTGAAGCCGCCGGGCGAGTGCGGCGCCGACGTCGCAGTCGGAGAGGGCCAGCCGCTCGGCAACCGCCTCGACTACGGCGGCCCGTCGTTCGGGTTCTTCTGCGCCAGCGAGGAGCACATCCGGCGCATGCCGGGGCGCATCGCCGGCGAGACGACCGACGTCGACGGACGCCGCGGCTTCGTGCTGACCCTGCAGGCCCGCGAGCAGCACATCCGCCGTGAGAAGGCCACTCACAACATCTGCACCGCGCAGGCGCTGAACGCCCTCGCGGGAATCATCCACCTGAGCTGGCTCGGCAAGCGCGGCTTCGTCGAGCTCGGCGAGCTGCTCGCCCGGCGCACGGCCTATGCGCGCCAGACCCTGGGAGCGGTCCAGGGCGTCGAGCTGCTCCACGACGCCCCGGTGGTGCGGGAGTTCGCGGTCCGGCTGGACGCGCCGGTCGCCGAGGTTCTCGACCGATGCGCCGCCGAGGGCGTCGGCGCGGGCTACGCGCTCGGGCGTGAGTACCCCGAGTACTCCGATGGGCTGCTCGTCGCGATCACCGAGCGCCGCAGCAAGGCCGACATCGACAGGCTCGCCGATGTGCTCGGCCGCGCCGTCGCGGCGTCGGGCCCCGTTCAGCGCGATCAGGTCGCCATGGGGGTCTCGTGAGACCCCACCGGGGTCCTCATTCGCTTCGGTTCGTCCCGAGGCGCGGCAGCTCGATGAGACCCCACCGGGGTCCTCATCCGCTTCGGTTCGTCCCGAGGCGCGGCAGCTCTATGAGACCCCACCGGGGTCCTCATCCGCGGCGTTTGTCCCGTCGGGCGTGCTCGTCATGAGCGCCGCCCCCGACCTCGCCCAGACGCCGATGCAGCGCGACCAAGCGACCACGATCTTCGAGAAGTCGGTCGAGGGGCGCCGCGCTGCCACGCTGCCCGCGGCCGGCGTCCCCGAGCCGCCCATCGGCGAGCTGATCCCAGCGGGCCTGCTGCGCGAGAAGCCCGCGGAGCTGCCCGAGATCGCCGAGCCCGAGATCGTGCGCCACTACAACCGCATCTCGCGCCGGAACTTCGACCTCGACTCGGGCTTTTACCCGCTCGGCAGCTGCACGATGAAGCACAACCCGCGCCTGAACGAGCGCGTCGCCGCGCTGCCCGGCCACGCCCGCCTGCACCCCGCTCAGGACCCGCGCCGGGCGCAGGGCGCACTGGAGCTGATGTGGCTCCTGCAGGGCTCGCTGTCTGAGATCTGCGGCCTGCCGCACGTCAGCCTCCAGCCCTCGGCCGGCTCCCACGGCGAGCTCGCCGGCCTGCTGCTGACCCGCGCGTACCACGCCGACCGCGGCGAGCAGAGGACCAAGGTCCTGACCCCCGACACCGCCCACGGGACCAACCCGGCGACGGTGACCATGGCCGGCTACGAGGTCGTCAAGGTCGCGACCGACGATCGCGGCGGGGTCGACCTCGATGACCTGCGCGCCAAGGCCGACGACCAGGTCGCGTGCCTGATGCTGACCAACCCCAACACGCTCGGCCTGTTCGACGAGAACATCGGCGAGATCGCCGAGATCGTCCACGGCATCGGCGGCACCCTCTACTACGACGGCGCCAACCTGAACGCGATCATGGGCCGGACGCGTCCGGGCGACATGGGCTTCGACATCGTCCACCTCAACCTGCACAAGTCCTTCTCACAGCCGCACGGGGGAGGGGGCCCCGGCTCCGGCCCGATCGCCGTCTCCGAGCGCATCGAGCCCTTCCTGCCGCGTCCGCAGGTCGTGTGCGTCGAGGGGTCCAACGGGGACGGCCCGCGGTACGACCTCGACCACGACCGCCCGAAGTCGATCGGCCGCCTGCGCGGGTTCCAGGGCAACTTCGGGGTCCTCGTCCGCTCCTACGCCTACATCCTCAGCCTCGGCGGCGACGGCCTCAAGGAGGCCTCCGAGACCGCCGTGCTGAACGCCAACTACCTGCTCGCGAAGCTGAAGGGCGGCCGGACCGGCAAGTACGCGCCGGTCGCATTCGACCGCCCGCCGATGCACGAGTTCGTCCTCTCCGGCGCACCAGCCAAGAAGGAGCTCGGCGTCAAGACCCTCGACCTCGCGAAGCGCCTGCTCGATTTCGGCTTCCACCCGCCGACGGTCTACTTCCCACTGCTCGTCGACGAGGCGCTGATGATCGAGCCGACCGAGACCGAGACGCGTGAGACGCTCGACGCCTTCGCCGACGCTCTCGACGAGATCCTCGCCGAGGCCGAGGAGGACCCGGCGGTGGCTCAGCAGGCGCCCTACACGACGCCCGTGCGCCGGCTCGACGAGGTCGGCGCGGCGCGCAACCCGGTCATCCGCCAGCCGCGCGGTTAGCCGCCGCCGAGCGGGTCAGTCGAGAGCGCGGAGGGTGCCAGCCGGTTGCGGGGAGAGGCCGCGCTTGCGGCGAGCGCCGAGGACGCGCCCGAGGCTGGCACGCAGCCCCTTGCCGCCGCGCCCGCGCAGCTGATCGACGCGAGCCGCGAGCAGGCGCACCAGCCCGTCGGTGGGGTGGAAGGGGTCGGCGATGATGGCGCCGCCGACGATCGAGATCGCAGCGCGGATCTCGCCCTCGGACTCAGCGACGAGCAGCTCGCCGCGGGGCACCGACGCGCTGTCGCGCTCGGCCAGCTCGAGGAGTGGAGCGAGGTCGTCCGGGCCGGCCGTTCGGATAGTGATGGAGCTGTCGATCATATGTTCTGTCATGTTGTACATAGATGCCCCTTGTGGTTGCGCCATCGGCGGACTTTGAGCTACACTCGGCGCGCAAGATAGCTCATTCAAAGGAGTTCTGTATGTCATACAAAGAGGCATTGATCGACCTAGAACGAGAGGGCGAGCGCTCATTGAGTGAGCAGATCGTCGGGGCGATCGCCGGCGCGATCGAGTCCGGCGAGGTGGCGCCCGGCGAAAAGCTGCCGCCGACCCGCGAGCTGGCGGAGACCGCCGGCATCAACCATTTGACCGCGGTGCGTTCCTACCGCCGCCTCCGCGAGCTGGGACTGGTCAGCTCCCAGGTCGGCCGCGGGACCTTCGTTCGCGATGCCGCGCCCGCGATCGTGCCACTGCAGGCTGCCGGTGTCGAGGCTGACTCGGACTCGACGGAGTGGCAGCGCTACGTGCTGCCCGCGGCCGTCGAGAGCCACGGCGACCGCGTGATGGCCGAGATGTACCGCCACTCGCAGGCTCGGGGCCTGATCCCCCTCTCGGTCGGCTACCCGTCATCTGAGCTCTTCCCGTTCGAACCAATCGAGCGCGCGATGGCCGCGGCCCTCGAGCGCCACGACAGCCGCGCGCTCCAGTACACCGACATAGCGGGGCTGCCCGAGCTCGTCGACCAGCTCGCGATCCTCTCCGAGCAGCGAGGCGCGCCCGAGGAGCGCTCCGACCTGATCGTCACCAGCGGTGCCCGCCAGGGACTGACGCTCGCGGCGCGGGCGATCCTGCGCCCGGGCGACGCGGTGGCCTGCGAGTCGCCGACGTTCATGGGCGTGATCGAATCCGTGAAGTCGATCGACACGCGCGTCATCCCGGTACCGATGGACTCCGACGGTCTGGACCTCGACGCGCTCGAGGCCCTACTCGGCCGCGAGCAGATCCGCTTCCTCGCGATCCAGCCGCGCTGCCATAACCCGACCGGGGTGGACCTGTCCCCGGCCAGGCGCACCCGCTTGCTCGAGCTGGCGCGCCGCCACGGGTTCTTCATCGTCGAGGACGGGATCTACGGCGACCTGCGCTTCGAGGGCGACGACCGCGGCTCGTTGCGCGCCGAGTCGAAGGGCCACGTCGTCTACGTGGACTCGCTGTCGAAGGTGATCGGCGGCGGCATGCGCGTCGGCTGGATCGCCGCCAGTGGCCCGGTCCGCGAACGCATCCTGGTCGAGAAGCGAGCCGACGACATGCACAGCGCCACGCTCTCCCAGCTCGCCGTCGCCGGCTTCCTCGCCGACGGCGCCTACCCGGACCACATCGAGTACGCCCGCGATTTCTACCGCGAGCGCCGCGACGTCCTGCTGGAGGCGGTCGGCAAGCACCTGAAGGGCATGGCGACCTGCGAATCCGAGAGGCCCCAGGGCGGCCATCTGTGGCTGACCCTCGACCTCCCGCTCGACGAGAGCGAGCTGATGACCGAGGCGGTGCGAAACGGCGTCACCTTCGTCCCCGGCGCGGCGATGATGCCGCAGGCCTCGCACCTGACGCACATGCGCCTCTCCTATAGCTTCCTGTCACCCGAGCAGCTGACGGAGGGAACCAAGCGCCTGGGCCGAGCGATCCGCTCGCTGTCGAAGCGCCCGCGGATGAGCGAAGCCCTCCCAATCGCCTGAGCGTCAGACCGCCGCTACAGCTGGTGGTCGATCGCGTCCGTCAGCTCGGGGTCCGTGGGCTCGACTGAGGTGTCGAAGCGCTCCACGGGGCGGCCCTTGCGGTCGATCAGGTACTTGTTGAAGTTGAAAGTCGGCGCGCCCAGTTGGGTGGCGAGGGCTGCGAAGAGGGGGTTGACCGGCTCGTCGACGACGTTGGACTTCGAGAACATCGGGAAGCTGACTCCGAAGTTGGCCTCGCAGAACTCGGCGATCTCGGCGTCGTCGCGGGGCTCCTGGTTCGCGACGTCGTCGGCGGGGAAGCCGAGGACGACCAAGCCGTCGGCCCTGCGCTCCTCGTAGAGGGCCTCGAGGCCGTCGAACTGGGGAGTGAACCCGCACTCGCTGGCGGTGTTGACCACGAGCACGACCTTCCCCTTGTACTGCGAGAGGTCGGCGGGCTCGCCGTTCAGGAGCGGCTGGGTGCCGGTGAGGACCGCGGCGCCGTTCCCGGTTGCGGTGTCGGGCGGCTCGGTCGCCGAGCCCATTCCCATCGAGCCGCCCATCGCCGGCGGCTCGTCCGAGGAGTTGCCGTCGCCGCCGCACGCCGCAAGGGCGAGCGCTGCGCAGAGCGCGACTGTGGCTGCGAGGACGCGGGGCATCTACCCAAAGTACGCACACGGGCACACGGGCGGTTCAACTCGTGAACGAGACGGGGCCCCGAAGGGCCCCGTCCCACGCGCGTTCGACCCTGGCTACGGGATCGTCTGCAGCGCGACCCTCGGCACCTTGGTCGCGGTGATCTCGATGTCGGTCACCGCGCTGTCCACGGCGACGGACCCGTCGTAGCAGCGCAGTTCGGCCGCGCCCTGCGGCTTGACATTGCCCGTGATGCTCAGCGCTCCCGGCACCTGGGATTGCGTGCCGCCGCCGCCGAAGAAGCTGAGGCTGTCCTCGCCCTTGCCGTTCGGCAGCCTGAGCTTGCAGGTGAGAGCCAGACCGGCCGCGTCCTTTCGCAGCGTGAACGTCGACGTCACGACGTAGGGGCCGGGCGTCAGCGTCAGCGATGCGAGCAGCGACGTGGACGCGTTGGCGTCGAAGGTGCCCCCGGGCGTCCTCGACCCGGTGACGCGGATCTGCGTGGCCGTGGTCTTCTTGTTGATGGTCGTCACGACCTTCTTGCCTGTCACGAACTTCGGTCCTCCGACCGCCGGCGAGATGAACAGCGCCGCGACGAGCGTCGCCGCCAGCGCCACAGGGACGACGTAGCGGCGGGTTCGGTTCTTGAAGCGCATTTGACTCCCTTTCACGTAGACGGACTCCACGGGAAAACAGCACACACGCCCGACGGCTCGCCGCTAGTCGGGGATGGCGGGGAGCCGCTGGCGCAGCTTCAGCACCGGCTCGAACAGGTCGCCGTGCTTTTCGACCCGCTTCAACACCGCGTCGGAATCGAAGACCAGGCGCTCGGCCTTGCCCGCCTTCAGCGCCGAGGTGACCTCGTCCCACTCGACCGGAGTCGAGACGGTCGGCCGTTCCCTCGCCCGCAGCGAGTAGACCGCGATGGTCGTCTTCGACTTCGTGTTCTGGCTCCAGTCGACGAAGACCTTGCCCTTGCGCAGCTTCTTGGTCATCTTCGAGACGACCTGCTTCGGGTGCTCCTTCTCGAGCAGCAGCGCGATCGCGTGGGCGAAGGGCGTCGTCTTCTCGTAGGTCACCTGCCCGTTGAGCGGGACGTAGACCTGCATCCCCTTAGAGCCCGAAGTCTTCGGGAAGCACTCGAGTCCGAAGTCGTCGAACAGGTCACGGAGCAGGATCGCGACCCGGCAGCAGTCGATGACGTCAGCAGGCGGGCCGGGGTCGAGGTCAAAGGCGAGCACCGTCGGCACCTCGATCTTTGTCGCCCGCGCCAGCGAGGGATGGAGCTCCAGTGCCGCGAGCTGCGCCAGCCAGATCAGCGTCGGCTTGTTGTCGACGAGGGTGAAGTCGATCTCGCCCACCCGGTCGGCCAGCACGGTCGCGGTCTTCACCCACTCGGGGCGGTGCTTGGGACTGCGCTTCTCGAAGAAGTTGAAGCCCTCGACCCCGTCGGGGTAGCGCTTCAGCGTCGTCGGGCGGCCGCGCAGGTGGGGGAGGATCGCGTCGGCGACCCGCGCGTAGTAGTCGATGACCTGGCCCTTGGCGAAGCCTGCCTTGGGGTAGAGGACCTTGTCGAGGTTGGTCAGCTTCAGCTTGCGCTTGCCGACCGTGACCTCGCTGGACTTACTTGGAGGCAGCCTTAGCCTTCGACTTCGTCTTGGGCTTGGCCTTCGGCTTCGCCTTGGACTTCGAGGCCGCAGGCTTCTTCTTGGCCGGCGCCTTCTTCTTTGCGGCGCCGTTGCTCTTCGACGCTCCGTTGCTCTTTGCCTTCGAGGCGCCGTCGCCGCTGCTCTCGCCGCGCACTGCGGCGAGGCTCTCCTCGAGCGCCGCCATCAGGTCGGGTGCCTTGGTCGGCTCGACCTCGTCGGTGGGCGCGCTGACGACCTCCTTGCCTGCCGCCTTCTGCTCGAGCATCTCGAGCAGCTCCTCGCGGTACTCGTCGCGGTACTTCTCGGCTTCGAAGTCGGTCGAGAGGGACTCGATCAGCGCCTTCGCCATCTCGAGCTCGCGTTTCGCGGGCGCCTTGGGCTTCTCGTCGAAGAGGTCGCCGGTCAGGTCCTCGGGCGAGGTCACCTCGTCGTGGAAGCGCATCGTCGCCATCGTCAGCACGTCGCCCATCGGGCGGATCGCGGCGAGGTTCTCCTTGTTGCGGAGCACGAAGCGGGCGATGGCCACCTTGCGGGCGTCGCCCATCGCCTTGACGAGCAGCGCGTAGGCCTTCTCGGCGCCCTTGTCGGGACCGAGGTAGTAGGGGTGCTCGAAGTAGATGGGGTCGATCTCGTCGAGGTCGACGAAGTCCTGGATCTCGATCGCACGGGTCTTCTTCGGGTCGAGCTCGGAGAGCTCTTCCTTGGTCAGGGTCACGTACTGGTCGGGGGCGAACTCGTAGCCCTTGACGATGTCGTCGTAGGCGACCTCCTTGCCGTCCGCCTCGGCGACGCGCTTGTGCTTGACCCGGGAGCCGTCCTTCTCGCGCAGCTCGCGGAAGCGGACGGTGTTCTTCGAAACCGCGCTGTACAGCTTCACCGGCACGTTCAGCAGGCCGAAGCTGATCGAACCGGTCCATATCGCTCTAGCCATCGTTCATTCCCTCTCAGACGTGGTTACCCGCAGGGTACCTTTCGACACCGAACCGGCGAGTGCGACAGCGAGATTGCAGGACCGGCCAGGCTCGCCGTCGCGTCATGCCTCGCGCACGACCTCTCGCGGGTCCTTGTCGGAGCGCATCCCCTTGAACGTCGGTTGGCGCAGCGTGCCCTCCCGCGTCCACTCCGTCCACGAGACCTCGCAGACGAGCTCGGGCTCGCAGTAGACGGCGAGGCGCGCCTTCGGCCCGCGCGGGCCACCGATGTCGAACGGGCTCGAGTCGCGGCGCAGGCTGCCCAGCTCGGCGGTCAGCGTCTCGATGTGCTCCTCGTTCAGGCCGGAGCCGACCGCGCCCGCGCAGGCGAGGAGCTGGCGCTCGCCCTTCTTCAGCTCCGATGCCCTTCGGTCGTAGTAGCCGACGAGCAGGGAGCCGACGCGGTCGGCGCGGCGCCCCTCGCCGGGGATGTGGCCCCCGATCACGAACTCCTGGCGGCGCCAGACCCGCTCCTTGATCCACTCGCCGCTTCGCCGGCCCTCGCGGTAGGGGCTGTCGATGCGCTTGGCGACGACTCCCTCCAGCCCCTGGCGACGGGCCGCCTCGAGCAGCTCGCTGCCACCGTCGAGGCGATGGGCGGGGGTGCTCCAGCGCTCGGAGTCGAGCTCGAGCCCGATGAGCAGCTCGCGGCGCTCGGCGTAGGGGAGGCCGCGCAGGTTGCGCCCGTCGAGGTGGAGGAGGTCGAAGGCGACGTAGCTGACGGGTGTGTCGGCCATCCGGGCTGCCACCGCCGCCTTCGAGCCGAGGCCCATGCGCCGCTGCACGAGCTGGAAGCTCGGACGCCCGCGCTCGTCGAGGGCGACGACCTCGCCGTCGAGCAACGCGGCGCGCCCCACGAGCGCCTCGCCGATGCCCGCCAGCTCGGGGTAGCGAGCGGTCACGTCCTCGAGGCGGCGGCTCTGCATACCCCAGCCGCCGTGCCGATCGGCGTAGCCGAGCGCCCTGATGCCGTCCCACTTGATCTCGTAGGCCCAGCGCCCGTCGGGCTCGGGGAGCTTGCCCGCCTTAGCGAGCATCGGCTCGAGCGGGCCCGGGAAAGCCTCCTTCGATGCTTCTGCAGGCATTCGACGATTATCGGCGCTCGCCGCGCGCATAATCGATGCGTGCTGTTCGAGCTCTCAGATGTCAGCTACGCGCGCGGCGGCCGGCAGGTCCTCGACGGGCTCAGCGCCAGGCTGCCGCGGGGCGCGAGCTCGCTCCTCGGGCCGTCGGGGAGCGGCAAATCCACGATCCTGCGTTTGCTGAACCGGCTGATCGACGCCGACTCGGGCCGGGTCGACTACGAGGGTCGCGACGTGCGCGAGCGCGAGGTGCTCGCGCTGCGCCGCGAGGTCTGCCTCGTCCCACAGGTTCCGGCTCTGATCGACGGCAGCGTCGCCGACAACGTCGCGTTCGGGCCGAGGCTGGCGGGCCACAGCTTCGACGCGCGTGCGCCCCTCGAGCTCGCGGGCCTCGATGCGAGCTTCGCGGCGCGCGACGCCGGCCGCCTTTCGGTCGGCGAACAGCAGCGGGTGATGCTGGCCCGGGCGCTGGCGCTCGAGCCCCGCGTGCTGCTGCTCGACGAGCCGACTTCGGCTCTCGACGCAGCCTCGAAGGCGGCGGTCGAGCGCACCCTGCAGCGGTTGCGCGCGAGCACGTCGATCTCGATCGTGCTGGTCACGCACGACCTCGAGCAGGCCGAGCGCATGGCCGAGTACGTCGTGTGCGTCGAGGACGGCGCGGTCTCCCGCGAGGGACAGGCAGGCGAGGTGCTGCCCGAGGAGCGCAGTCGGCGCGTGGATGCCGCGGCCGCTGCCGCTCAGGCGGTGGGGGACGGGGCTTGACGCCCTCCCGGGCCCTCATCAGCAGACGCTTGCCCTGTCGGGAGGCTTCGAAATGAGCCAGTCGATCGACATCAGCCTCGCCGAGGTGGGCGCATCGCTGGTCCTCGTCCTGATCGCGATCCTCGTCTCGCGCTGGCGCGAGGCGGACCTGGAGCGCGACATCGCCATCGCCGTCGGCCGCTCGTTTGTGCAGCTGACCGCGATCGGCCTGGTGATCAACTTCATCTTCGACCAGGACGACGCCGGTTTCGTGATCGCGTTGCTCGCCGTGATGGTCGTCTTCGGCGCGCTGACGGCGCGCAACCGCGCCGATCGCGTACCGGGCGCCTTCTGGCCGCTGCTCGCGTCGCTCGCCGCTGCTGCAGCCGCGACGCTCGGTCTGCTGTTGGTCCTGGGCGTGATCGAGTCCGAGCCGCGCTACGTCGTCCCCGTCGGCGGCATGGTGATCGGCAACGCGATGACCGCCGCCGCCGTTTCGCTCAACCGCCTCGGCGAGGACGTCCATGACTCGGCGCACGAGATCGAGGCGACTCTGGCGCTGGGGGCGACCTCTATCCAGGCCGTCGCCCCGCTGGTTCGCCGCAGCCTTCGCTCGGGGATGATCACGTTGATCGACTCGACTAAGACGGCGGGGGTGATCTTCTTCCCCGGGACGATGGTGGGGATGTTGCTCGCGGGGGCCGATCCGGTCGACGCGGTGCGGCTCCAGCTCATCCTCCTGTACTCGCTGCTCGGATCGGTCGCGATCGCGGCCCTGATGTCGACGACATTGGCGCGGCGCAACTTCTTCACGCCCGCGCAGCAGCTTCGCGAGCCGCCGGAACCCGGCCCGTAGGCCGGAGCCTTGACTTCGAGCGCGCTCTAACTCCTACGCTTCTGTTGTGGAGGCGACGACAGCGACGGAGGTCACGATCTCGGAGGCCGCGGAGGCCAGCGGGGTCAGCGCCCACACGCTGCGCTACTACGAGCGCGCTGGCCTGGTCGAGCCCGTCGGCAGGGCAGCGTCCGGGCACCGGCGCTACGCCTCCTCCGACATGGAGCGGGTGCGGTTCATCGGCTACCTGCGTTCCACCGGGATGCCGATCCGGGGCATCCGCGAGTACTTCGAGCTCGTCCGGGAAGGAGAGCACACGGCTCCTCAACGCCTCGAGCTGCTCGAGCGCCACCGCGACGCGGTGCGCGCCCGGCTCGAACAGGGTCGCCGCAATCTCGCGGCGATCGACCGCAAGATCCAGAGATACAAGGAAGGGACTATCCGCTGATGAAGACACGAAAGCTTGGAAGCCAGGGACTCGAGGCCAGCGCGCAGGGCCTCGGCTGTATGGGCATGAGCGCGTTCTACGGCGATCGCGACGATGACGAGTCGGCGAAGACGATTCACCGGGCCCTCGAGCTCGGAGTCACCCTTCTCGACAGCGCCGAGATGTACGGGCCGTACCTGAACGAGGAGCTCATCGGAAAGACCCTCGAGGGCCGCGACCGCGACTCCTACGTGATCGCGACGAAGTTCGGGATCAAGCGCGACATGGAAGCCGACCCGCCCACGATGTCCAACGACGGCACGCCCGAGAACGTGCGCAGCTCGATCGAGGGCTCCCTTCAGCGCCTGCAGATGGACCACGTCGACCTCTACTACCTGCACCGCGTCGACCCCGGCATCCCCATCGAGGAGACGTTCGGCGCACTGGGCGAGCTGGTCACCGAGGGCAAGGTGCGCTACCTCGGGATCTCCGAGGCCGCCCCGGACACGATCCGGAAGGCTCACGAGACCGCTCCCCTGAGCGCGGTCCAGACTGAGTACTCCCTGTGGACGCGGGACCCCGAGACGAACGGCGTGCTCGACACGTGCCGCGGCCTCGGGATCGCGTTCGTGGCCTATAGCCCGCTCGGTCGCGGCTTTCTGAGCGGCAAGATCCGCGACATCGAGTCGCTCGACTCCGACGACTACCGGCGCTTCAACCCGCGCTTCAAGGGCGACAACCTCGACTCGAACGTCGCAATCGTCGAGAAGCTCGATGAGCTTGCCTCCGAGAAGGGCGCGACCGCGGCGCAGCTCGCGCTCGCCTGGGTGCACTCCCGCGGCGAAGACGTCTTCCCGATCCCCGGGACGAAGCGGCGCACCTACCTCGAGGAGAACGTCGCGGCGTTCGACATCGAGCTGAGCGACGACGAGCTGTCGTCGCTCGAGGGAGCCGTGGACGACGTCGCCGGCGACCGCTACGACGAGAGCGGGATGGCAAGCGTCAACAGGTAGGGGCCCCGGACGCAAAGCAGAGGAGGCCCCGCTGGATGTTGCGCCTATGCTGGCGCCGCCATGGCGAAGATCTTCAGCGGCATCCAGCCCACGGGGCGCAAGCACCTCGGCAACTACATAGGAGCGATCCGGCAGTACGTCGAGGGCCAGGACCGCGGCGATCCCGCGATCTACTGCATTGTCGACCTGCACGCGATCACGGTTCCGTGGGACCCCGCCGAGCTCCGGTCGCAGGTCTACGACACGACGGCGATCCTGCTCGCCGCCGGGCTGGACCCGGAGAAGTGCGTGCTGTTCCGCCAGTCCGACGTCCGCGAGCACACCGAGCTCACGTGGTACCTGGCCGCTGTCACAGCTCACGGCGACCTGAACCGGATGACCCAGTTCAAGGAGAAGTCGGCAAAGGCTCGAGAGCTCGTCTCGGCGGGGCTCTTCTTCTACCCGGTGCTCCAGGCGGCCGACGTGCTCGCCTACAAGGCCGACGAGGTACCGGTCGGCGACGACCAGCGCCAGCACGTCGAGCTGATGCGCGAGATCGCCCGGCGGTTCAACGAGCGCTTCGGGCCGATCCTCGTGGAGCCCGAGCACCGGATCCCCGAGGTCGGGGCGAGGATCATGGACCTCCAGGAACCGACCTCGAAGATGTCGACCACCGGCGGCACCGAGCAGGGCACCGTGCTGGTGCTCGACGAGCCAAAGGCCGTGACGAAGAAGGTGCGCAGCGCCGTCACCGACTCCGGGTCCGAGGTCACCCGATCGGGCGCGGGCAAGGAGGGCATCGCCAACCTGATCGAGATCCTCTCGGTCGCGAAGGGGACGACCATGGACCAGGTCGAATCGGAATTCGCGGCCTCGGGCTACGGAGACTTCAAGGGAGCGGTCGCCGAGGCGTTGGTCGAGTTCCTCGCCCCCGTGCGCGAGCGCTACGAGGAGATTCGCCCCGACGAGGCGGCCCTGGAGGCGGCGCTCGAGGCGGGGGCCGAGAAGGCGCGCGTCATCGCCGCGCCGACCCTGGCCGAGGTGCGCGCGGCGATCGGCGTCGGCGCCCGCTGACTCGTCCAACTGACCGCGCCGGCGTCTATCGTGGCCAAGATGACCGATTCCGAATGCACGCGCACCCGGATGACGAGCCTGGCGCGGCGCATCTCGGCGTCCTCGGGCTTGCGCTTGCAACCAGCAAGCGCTGCGCCCTGCGTCCTCGAGCTGCTTGGCCAAGCCCGCCCCCGGGCGCACCCGCATCGAGAATCAGTCATCCAGTGACTTCGGTTTCACAGCTCGACCTCGATCTCGACGTCTTCCAGGGGCCGTTCGACCTCCTGCTCGCGGTGCTGCTTCGCGAGGAGATCAGCCTCGCTGAGGTTTCGCTCGGCGACATCGTGCTTGCCTACGTCGACGTCCTCGAGGACGCCGGCGAGCTCGACCTCGACGCCGTCACCGAGTTCCTGGTCCTGATCGCGGCGCTGCTCGAGCTCAAGTCCCGACTGCTGCTGCCGAGCGAGGACTCAGAGCTCGACCTCGGCCCCGAGGAGGCGGCCGACGAGCTGCTGGCGCGGATGCTCGAGTACCGCCGCTACCGCGAGGCCGCGGGAGTGCTGGAGCAGATCCTCGAGCGCGAGGGCGGGACGCTCTACCGCTCGGCGCCGCCTCCCCCGGAGCTTCGGCGCGCGGCCGTCGCGGCCGCCGTCCAGGCATATGAGCCCGACCGGCTCGGCTCGGCCCTCGGCGAACTGCTGACCGCGCCGCCGTCCCCGGACGTCGGCCACATCCGCAGCACCGTCTCGGTTCAGCGGCGCCTGACGGTCGTCCGCGATCTCCTGCGGAATCGCCCGACTCTCGACTTCGACGAGGCATTCGGGCGCGAGGACCGCTTCACCCAGGCCGTCACGTTGTTTGCACTGCTGGAGCTCTACAGGCGTGGAGAGGCGAGCTGGACACAAACGGAGACCTTCGGGCCGATCGAGGTGCAGGCATCGTGAGACCCCACCGGGTCCTCGTCAACGCAGGTTGGTCCCGCAATGAGGCTGCTCGATGAGCGATCTGGTCGCGACGGTCGAGGCCCTCCTGTTCCTCTCGCCCGACCCGGTGACGACCCACGAGCTGGCGAAGGCGATCGACGACTCGAGGACGATGGACGCGTGGGAGGACGACGTGGCGGAGGCCATCGAAGCCCTCGGCGCCAAGCTGGAGTCAGACGGGCGCGGCGTGCGCCTGAAGAAGGTCGGCGGTGGGTTCTCGCTGGTAGCGATGCCCGACGCCGAGGACGCGGCGCGCCGGCTGCTGGCGAGGCCGCGCACCCCGCCGTTGACCCAGGCGCAGGCCGAGGTGCTGGCGATCGTGGCCTACCTGCAGCCCGTCTCGCGCCCGGAGGTTGCGCGAATCCGCGGCGTCTCCTCGGACTCCGCCGTCGCGAGCCTGACCGAGCGCGGCATGATCGAGGAGCGTGGCCGCAGCCGCTTTGGAGCCGTCACCTACGCGACCACGACGTTGTTCGAGAAGCTGTTCGGACTATCCGGACTAGACGCCCTGCCAGATCCTTCGCAGTTCGACCCCACGCCCGAGGACGAGCGGGAGCTGCGAGAGCGCCTGCTGAAGGCCGGCGAGCAGCGCACAGAGTGACCCGGCGCCTGGCCGGCGCCATCGCCGCATCCTTCGCTTTCGCCCTCGCCGTCCCCGCGTCCGCCCAGGCGCTGACGATCGACGTCAGCACCACCGCGGACGAGTACCTGGCCGGCTCCGCCTGCTCGCTGCGCGAGGCGATCGAGTCCGCGAACACCGACGCCGCGGTCGGCGGCTGCAGCGCGGGCGAGGCGACCTCCCCCGACGAGGTGCGCCTGCCGGCAGGGACCTTCACGCTCACCCGTCCCGGCGCGGCCGAGGCTCTGAACCAGACGGGGGACCTGGACGCCGACACCGGCGCCGGCCCCCTCGCCGTCGCGGGCCCCGCGGTGGGCGAGGCGACGATCGATGCGAACATGCTCGACCGCGCGATCGACGTGACCGGAGGCTTCGGCTTCGAGCTGGTGGGGGTTCGCATCGTCAACGGCGCGCCGCCCGCGTCGCCTCCGGGCATCGAGGGCGGCGGCGGGCTGCGCTGGCTGGAGCCCGCGAGCGACGCGGCGCTCGTCGTCACCGATTCGAGCTTCGCGGCCAACACGGGCCTCGGGGGTGGCAGCGCGATCGAAGCCGAGACCGCCGGGGACCACACGATCACGGGCTCGAGGTTCACCGGCAACTTCTCGGGTTACGCGACCATCCGCTCGACCGGCGAGCTCTCGATCACCGACTCGACGATCGCGGGCAACGGCGGGGGCGGCCTGGCGGCGGAGGGAACGCTGCTGATGCGCGGGAGCACCGTCTCGGGCCACGACAACACCGACACGAGGGTGGGGGGCGTCCTCGCGGGCGGCGACGCGGTGATCGAGAACTCGACGATCACGAACAACGTCGGCGGGTACTTCGGGGGGATCGAGGCCGACGGGGAGCTCACGGTCCGCTTCTCGACGATCGCCGAGAACGGGGCGCCGGGCAGCGTGGTCACCGACGGTGCGGGCGGCATCGACGGAAACGACGCCGACGCGATCACCCTGGACGGCACGATCGTCGCCGGCAACAGGCTGAGCGGGACCGAGGTCAACTGCAACTTCGACGCGGCTCAGGGACCGAGCCCGAGCCTCGAGAGCGCCCGGACCTGCGGGCTCACCAGCCTCTCGGGGATCGACCCGCAGCTCGCGCCACTGGCCGACAACGGCGGGCCGACGCAGACCCGCGGCCTCTACCCGGGGAGCCCGGCGCTCGACGCCGCGGCAGGCTGCGGGCTGGCGGTCGACCAGCGCGGCGTCCCGAGACCGGGAGCCTCCCCGGGCTGCGACCTCGGCGCCTTCGAGGGGACGGTTCCGCCGCCGGTCATCGAGCCGCCCACCACCGGCGATCCGCCGCCGGTGTGCAAGAGCGCCACGAGCGCGCGCAGCGGCTGCCTCAAGTGCCCGCCCGCCAAGAAGGGCAAGAGGAAGGCGAAGAAGAAGAAGAAGCGATGCGGCAAGCGCGGAGAAGAAGAAGAAGAAGCGCGCGGCCGCGGCCTCGGAGCGAGTCGTGATCGGTCGCTCCGTCGAAGGTCGCAGCATCGTCGCCCGCCGGCTCGGCGATCCCGACGGCGAGCGCGTGGCGCTGGCGGTGGGCGTCATCCACGGTGACGAGCGCGCGGGGCTCGAGGTGCTCGCGGAGATCGACCCGGACGAACTCGAGGGCACGCAGCTGTGGACGATCTCGAGCCTGAACCCCGACGGCTCGCGCGCGCGGACGCGGAAGAACGCGCGCGGGGTCGACCTGAACCGCAACTTCCCGTTTCGATGGCGCAGCGGGGCGCCGAAGTCGAGCGGCTATTACCCGGGGCCCGGGCCGGGATCCGAGCCCGAGACCCGAGCGGCGATGAGGTTCATCGAGGACATTCGCCCCGACCTGACCGTCTGGTACCACCAGCCGTGGGGGGCCGTGCTCGCCTGTCGCGGGCGGCCGGCGATCGCCCGCCGCTACGCGAAGCTCGCCGGGATGGAGACGAGCTGCCAAGGCAGGGGCCTGCGAGGCACCGCGATCAGCTGGCAGAACGACGCGTTTCCGGGCAGCGATGCCTTCGTGGTCGAGTTCGGCGCCGGGTCGCTCTCGCAAGCGGGCGCTCGCCGCAACGCGCGCGCACTCGCCATCATCGCCTCAGGTGAATAGGCGCAGACCGAGAATTGCCGCGCTGGCCGCGGCCCTCGCCTCGCTTCCGCTGCTCGCGTGGGGGCCGCCTGGCGACCTTCCCTCCGCGGAGCTCGCGGGCACCACGTCCGTGCCCAGGCCGCGCATCGCCAAGCGGCTGATCCCCTACGGCCCAGAGCGCCAGGCGGATATGGCGGCGTACTCGAAGCGCCACTACGGCGAGAGCGCGTCCGCGCTCACCGACCCGCAGCTGATCGTCATCCACTACGCCGAGGCCGGCAGCCTCAGCTCGATCTTCAACACGTTCGCGCCGAACCGCCCCGACGTCGAGTACGGCGAGAAGCCCGGCGTCTGCTCCCACTTCGCGGTCGGCTCGACGGGCCGGATCGAAAGGTTCGTCCCGGACGCGCTCCGCTGCCGCCACGTGGTCGGGCTCAACCACGTGTCGCTTGGAATCGAGCACGTTGGGTTCAACGATCGCGACGTCCTCGGCAACAAGCGCGAGCTGCGCTCCTCGCTGAAGCTCACCCGGTGGCTGCGGTGCATCCACGGGCTGGGCATCAAGCGCGTGATCGGGCACAACGAGAGCCTCGACTCGCCCTACTACCTCGAGCTCGACCCCGACTTCCGCGGCCGCACCCACGGCGACTTCCCGACATCGGCGATGCGCGTGTACCGCCGCGAGCTGCGCAAGCTGGGTCCCTGCTGAGGCTGGCTCGCTTCCTCGCACACGCCGGCGTCGCCTCGCGGCGCGCCTCGGAGGACGTGATCAGGGCCGGCAGGGTCAGCGTCGACGGTGAGCTCGTCACCGACCCGGCTCGCGACGTCGGCGAGTCGAACACGGTGGAGGTCGATGGAAGCCCGGTGGCGCCCGAGCCGCGCGAGGTCTGGGCCCTGAACAAGCCGCTCGACGTGGTCTCGACCGCGAAGGAGCCCGGCGCGCGTCGTGCTGTCACGGACCTCGTCGAGTCCGCGTGGCGGCTCTATCCCGTCGGGCGCCTCGACGCCGACTCGACCGGCCTCATCCTCCTCACCAACGAGGGGGAGCTCGCCAACAGGCTCACCCATCCCCGCTACGGGGTGCCGAAGACCTACCGAGTCGAGCTCGCGAAGCCGCCGGCCGAGCGCGACCTCGAGCGCCTGCGGCACGGGGTGAGGCTCGAGGACGGCCCGAGCGCCCCGGCCGAGGTGGGACGCCGCGGCGCCCGCGAGATCGAGGTGACGATCCGCGAGGGGCGAAAGCGCCAGGTGCGGCGCATGGCCGAGGCGGTGGGCAATGAGGTCGTCGCGCTGAAGAGGATCCGGATCGGCTCGCTCGAGCTGGGGGAGCTGGCGCCGGGTGCCTCGCGGCGCCTCGACGACGACGAGGTGCGGGCGCTGTGGGTAGATTCGCGGCCACGATGAGCGATGCCGGTGAGATCCGAGACCTGCGCCTGTGGGCGGTTCGGGGCGCGACGAAGGTCGGGGCCAACGACGCCGACGCGATCGTCGGGGCCACCGAGGAGCTGCTGCGCGAGCTGATGTCGCGGAACGACCTGGGGCACGAGCGCATGGTCAGCTGCGTGTTCACGGCCACCGAGGACCTCGATGCGGAGTTCCCCGCCGTCGCCGCGCGCCGGCTCGGCCTCGACGACGTGCCACTGCTCTGCAGCCGCGAGATCCCGGTCCCGGGTTCGATGCCCAGCGTGATCAGGGTGCTTCTGCACTACTACGCAGGCCACGACCACTCCCCGGCGCACACCTACCTGGGAGAAGCCCAGGAGCTGCGCTCGGACCTGCGCGCCGCGCAGTGACGGCCCAGCTTCGGGACGCGACGCAGGCTGACACCGAGGAGATCGTCCGGCTGACCGCGTCCGGCTGGCGGGTCGCCTACAGCGGCATCGTCCCGGCCGAGCGGATCGAGAACCTGCCCATCGCCGCCTGGCGCCACGACATCTCGGCCGGCCTCAGGAACCCGGTGGCGGACTCCTTCACCCGGATCGCCGAGATCGACGGCACCGTGGTCGGCTACTGCTACGTCGCCGCCCCCGGCCGTGACGAGCCGCCGGGCTCGCGGATCGCCGAGGTGGTCGCGATCTACGTCGACCCGAAGCGCTGGAGCAGCGGCATCGGCCGCGCGCTGATGGAGAGCGCCGCCGCGCTGGCTGCGACGGCCGGCTACGAGCAGATGACGCTCTGGACCTTCGAGCGAAACGCGCAGGCTCGAGCCTTCTACGCGAGGCTCGGCTGGCGGCGCGACGACGAGCGCAGGCCGCACGCCGGGACCGGGACGCCGACGATCCGGCTGCGCCACTCGCTCGAGTCGGCACAATAAGCGCCGATGACAGTCACCTTCGCCGACAAGCTCGCCCGGATGCCCCACTACGAGCCGGGGACGTCGCTCGACGACGCCAAGGCCAAGGCCGATACCGCCGACGCGATCAAGCTCGCTTCGAACGAGTCGCCGCAGGGCCCACATCCGGCGGTGGTCGACGCAATCGCCGAGGCGGCCTCTGGCGTCAACCGCTACCCCGACCCCGAGGCGAAGCTGCTGCGGAGCCGCATCGCAGACCGCACCGAGACCGAGCCCGGCCGCGTCGCGGTGAGCAACGGCTCGTGCGAGATCCTCCTCGCGGCCGCCGAGGCGCTCTGCGAGCCCGGGGCCGAGGTCGTCTACGCGTGGCCCTCGTTCTCGATCTACCCCTACATGACCGCGCTCTCGGGCGCGCGCGAGATCCGCGTCCCGCTCGCCGAAGGCGACGTCCACGACCTCGACGCGATGGCGGAGGAGATCACCGCCGCCACCCAGATCGTGATCGTCTGCAACCCGAACAACCCCACGGGCACCCACCTTCGCTCGGCCGATATCGGCGCATTCCTCGACAGGGTGCCCGACCACGTCACCGTGATCCTCGACGAGGCCTACTGCGAGTTCAGCCTGGCGGTCGAGGATTACGACTCGACCATCGACCTGATGCCCGACTATCCGAACCTGGTCCTGCTCCGCACGTTCAGCAAGTGCTACGGGCTGGCGGGGCTCCGCGTCGGCTACGCGCTCTGCTCACCGCAGTTCCGCGCCGCGGTCGACGCCGTGCGCCAGCCCTTCAGCGTCAACGCGATCGCGCAGGCGGCGGGCGCCGAGGCGATCCTGCATCAGGATGACGTCGCCACGCGCGTCGAGCGCAACATCGTGGAGCGGATGTTCGTCGAGGACGGCGTCCGCGAGCTCGGCCTCTCAACGCCGGACTCCCAGGCGAACTTCTCGTGGGTTGATCTCGGAGACCACGAGGAGGCCGAGGTCATCGACTCGCTGTCGAAGTCAGGCGTCGCTGTGCGCGCCGGCACTCCATTGGGCGACCCGGGCCACTTCCGCGTCACCTACGGCACCCGCGCCGAGAACGAGCGCTTTCTCGCGTCCCTGGCCGACGCGATCTCAGCCCGGCTGCGGGCGGATACGGTCGACTTCAGCAGGGGCACCTGCTACAAACAGGTGCAGATGCATTGCTCAGGCACGCAGACTCCTCTCATTGGCCGCCCGGCGGTCATCCCTTCTGCTGCCCTTGGCACACCTGGGTCGGTGACCGTCCCGGTCACCTCCTGGTATTGGCGATTTAGCTAGGCGTCCGGCTCTCGGCTGCCCAAGCCGACGACCCGTTTGACACCCATCCGCCGGACGCCCGCGCAAGGACCGTGCCCGTACCAGTAGAAAGAGAGAGCAGCAGGAATGAACTTGAACATGAAGGACCTACCCACACAGCGCTCAGGACGCGTCCGCGATCAGCGAATCGGGCGCGTCGTCGAGCTGGTCACACCGGCCGAGATACTCGACGACCTGCCTCTCAGCCCTGAGCAGGAGGAGGCCGTGCTGGCGCGGCGGGCAGCGGTGGCGGACATCCTCGACCGCCGTGACGACCGGCTGCTGGTGATCGTCGGGCCGTGCAGCGTCCACGATGTCGAGGCCGCGCGCGAGTACGCCGGGCGCCTGGCCGCGACGGCGAGCGAGCTCAGCGACGACCTCTGCATCGCGATGCGCGTGTATTTCGAGAAGCCGCGCACGACCATCGGCTGGAAGGGCCTGATCAACGACCCGCACCTGGACGGCAGCGGGGACGTCAACCTGGGCCTTCACACCGCGCGCAGCCTGCTGCGCGAGGTACTCGACCTGGGGCTCCCGATCGCCTGCGAGTTCCTGGATCCGATCACCCCGCAGTACATCTCCGACCTCGTCGCCTACGGCGCGATCGGCGCCCGCACGACCGAGAGCCAGATCCATCGCCAGCTCGCCTCGGGCCTCTCGATGCCGGTCGGCTTCAAGAACGGGACCGACGGCACGGTCAAGGTCGCGGTCGACGCGGTCAGCGCCGCGGGTGCCCACCACGCGTTCGCCGGCGTCGACGTCAGCGGCGTGCCGGCGATCCTCCACACCGAGGGCAACCCCGACTGCCACGTGGTCCTGCGCGGCGGCCGCGGCGCCCCCAACTACGAGGCGGACGCGGTCGGCACGGCCCTGGGACAGCTCTCGGCCGCGGGACTGCCGAAACGGATCGTCATCGACGCCTCGCACGAGAACAGCGGCAAGGACCACGAGCGCCAGCCGTCCGTGATCTCCGACATCGCCGGCCAGGTCGCCGGTGGCAACCAGGCGATCGTCGGCGTGATGGCCGAGTCGTTCCTCGTCGGGGGGCGCCAGGACCTGGATGGCAATGCCCCGCTCGCCTACGGCCAGTCGATCACCGATGCCTGCATGGACTGGGATACGACCGGCCTGGCCCTCGACCGCCTTGCGGCCGCAGTGCGGGAGCGCCGCGGCTCCGTGAGCTAGCTGGCTCTGATGCGCATCGCCGTCCTCGGGGTCGGCCTGATCGGCGGATCGATCGGGCTCGCGGCGCGAGACCGAATAGACGGCGCCGAGGTGACCGGCTGGGACCCCGACAAGGGGCTCCTCGAGCGTGCGGGGGACCTGGGTGCGATCGACCGCGCGGCGGCATCGGTGGCCGACGCATCGCACGACGCCGACATCGTCTTCTGCGCAGCTCCGGTCGGCGCCCTTCGCACACTCGCCTCCGAGGCGCTCGAGGCTGCGGGTGATGAAACCGCCGTCACCGACGTCGGCTCCCTGAAGGGCGGCGCCGTGGCGGCCCTTGGGGACGACCCCCGCTTCGTCGGCGGGCACCCGCTCGCCGGCGCCGAGACCTCGGGGGTCGAGAACGCGCGGGAGGACCTCTTCGACGGCGCTCGCTGGTACCTGACGCCGACCGAGCGAACGGGAGGCGTCGTCTACGACAAGGTCCAACGGGCGGTCACCGACATGGGCGCCAGGCCGCAGGCGATCGAGCCGGCCGAGCACGACCGGCTGATGGCCACGGTCAGCCACCTGCCGCACGTGCTCGCGAACGTCCTCGTCGAGCAGGCTGCCCAGTCCCTGGCGGTCAGCGAAGGGGAGCGCCTGCCCGAGATCGGCCCGAGCTTTCGCGACGCCACCAGGGTCGCCGGCGCGAACCCCGCGATCTGGGGGGACATCCTCGGGGGGAACCGCGAGGCCGTCGCCGCCGAGGTCGATGCCGTCGCCGCCCGCCTGAGGGAGGCCGCCGAGCTGCTGCGCGGCGCCGACGCCGAGCGGTTGTCGGGCTGGCAGCGCGAAGCCAGGGAGACGCGGTGGGGCCTGCTGGAGGCTGAGCTCGCGCACGGCCCGCTGATCGAACTGCGCCTTATGGTCCCGAACCGCCCGGGAATCATCGCGGAGCTCGCGCTGGCCCTCGGACGCAGCGGTGTCAACATCGAGGACATGGCGCTGCACCCGGCCGCCGACATGAAGACCGGCGCGGTCTCATTGTTCGTCGCGGGCGACGACGAGGCCGAGAAGGCAGCGGGCCTGGTGCGCGAACTCGGCCACGACGTCACGCGCGTCGCGCGGTGAGCGTCCGCTTCGACCCCGCGGGACCGCTCGCGGGGAGCCTGCGCCCGCCGCCCGACAAGTCGATCTCACACCGAGCCGCCCTGATCGGCGCCATTTGCGACGGCCCGACCAGGATCACCGGATACCTCGACTCGGGCGACACGCGCTCGACCCTGGAAGCGGTCCGCGGCGTCGGCGCCGTTGTCACCGAGGGCGAGCCCGACCCCGACGGCGGGCTCTTCGTGGAGGTCGGAGGGGCGGGGCTGCGCGGCGCGAAGCCCGCCCGCATCGACGTCGGCAACTCGGGCACCCTTCTCCGGATCCTCCCCGGCTGGCTCGCCGGGCAGCCTTCGGGCGAATGGTCGCTCGAGGGCGATGAGTCGATTGCCAAGCGGCCGGTCGGGCGCGTCGCCGATCCGCTCAAGGCGATGGGAGCGGATATAAGGACTCGCGACGGGCTGCCGCCCGTTGAGCTGACCGCGGCGCAGCTTCGGGGGACCGCCCACGACCTGCCGATCGCAAGCGCGCAGGTGAAGTCCTGCCTGCTCCTGGCGGGACTCTTGGCCGATGGCGAGACGACCGTGCGCGAGCCAACCGCCTCGCGCGACCACACCGAGCGCATGCTGGCCGCGGCCGGGGCCACGCTGCGCCGCAGCGGCACGGAGGTCGTCGTCGAGCCCGCCGAGCGACTCGAATCGGGGGACATCACGGTGCCCGGCGACTTCTCCTCTGCGGCCTTCTTCATCGTCGCCGCGCTCCTGGTCGCGGGCAGCGAGGTCGAGCTGCGCGAGGTCGGGATCAACCGCAACCGCATCGGCCTGCTCTCGATCCTCTCCCGGATGGGCGTTCAGATGGGCGGGGCCCACGAGGCCGGGCGGGCAGCTATGACGGTGCACGACATCCGCGAGCCCGGGCCCGAGCCCGTCGCGACCCTCCGGGTGCGTCCCGCCGCGCTCCGAGGCGCCGAGATCGGGGCCGAGGACGTCCCCGCCGCGATCGACGAGCTGACGCTTGTCGCCCTGCTCGGATGCTTCGCAAAGGGCGAGACGACCCTCACCGGGGCGGCGGAGCTCAGGCACAAGGAATCCGACCGAATCGACGCCGTCGTCGACGGCCTGATGCGACTGGGCGCCGAGATTGAAGGTGCCCCGGACGGGTTCACCGTCCGGGGCACCGGGTCGCTACGAGGCGGCCGCCTCGACTCTCGCGGCGACCACCGAATGGCGATGCTCGGCGCGGTCGCCGGTGTCGCCTCGGAGGAAGGGGTGGAGGTCGACGGCTACGAGGCCGTGGCGATCAGCTACCCCCGCTTCGAGCGCGACCTGCGCTCGCTGATCGGCTGAGAACTTCACAGCGAGCGCTCGAGCAGGACCACGTCGAGCCAGTCACCGTCGAGGCGGCCATGGCGCTCGTGGGTGCCGACGGTGCGAAAGCCGGCGGACTCGAACAGGGCGACGCTCCGAGCGTTGGCGGCGAAGACCTTGGCCGTCAGCTTGTGCAGTCCGCGGCTGCGCGCCGCCTCGACCAGCGCCTCGAGCAGCGGGCCGCCGATCCCCTGGCCGCGCGACTCGCGCTCGACGTAGATGGTCGCCTCGCCGACGCCGTCGTAGTAGTGGCTGCGATCGTCGTACGGCGCGGCCTTGGCGAAGCCGAGCACATCGGCGCCTCGGGCGAAGACGAGGCAGAGGATCCAGTGCGCGATCGCATCCGAGACGGCGGCCGGGTCCTTCAGGCGCGTCTCGAACGTGGCGATGCGATCCTCGATCCCCTGGTTGTGGATTGCCGCGATCGCCTCCGCGTCCGCCGGGCGGGCGGACCTGATCTCGCCCTCGGGTGCCGCCGCTCAGGCCCTCTGGCTCGGGTGCCCGTCTCCGGGCCAGGGCGAGAGGACCAGCAGCAGGCGCGCCTCGCTGCGCGCGGTCACCTCGTGGCGCTCGTTCGGGTCGAACGTCGTCAGCAGCCCAGGCCCGCCCGAGACGGACTCACCGCTCGCGTCGGTGACCTGGACCTCGCCGCCCGCGACGACCAGCCACGCCCGCTCGTGAACCTGGTGCTCTGAGAGCTTCTCGCCGGCGGGCAGGTTGATGACGATTGCGCGGCCCTCGGACTCGGAGTCGAGCACCTGCGGTTTGCTCGCCTCGACGTCCATCTCGTTCAGCTTCCAACTCTGCATCGGCGCCGACTCTATAACGACGGGGGATGACTGACACGATGCAGCCCTGATGGTGATCGCAATCGACGGCCCCGCCGGGGCCGGCAAGTCCACAGTCGCCCGAGGCGCTGCGGACGCGCTCGGTTTCACCTACCTCGATTCGGGGGCGATGTACCGGTGCGTGGCCCTCGCGGCGCTGCGCGACGGGGTCGACCTCGACGACGGCGAGGCGCTCGGGGGGCTTGCGAGGCGGATCTCAATCGAGCTCTCGCGGGGCGGGGTGCGGCTCGACGGCGAGGATGCGCGCGAGCGCATCCGCGAGCCCGACGTGAGCGCCGCGGCGTCGCGCGTCTCGGTCCATCCCCAGGTGCGCGAGGCGATGGTCGCCCAGCAGCGGGCTTTGATCTCGGCCGCCGACTACGTCGCCGAGGGCCGCGACATCGGGACCGTCGTCAGCCCTGATTCGCCGCTCAAGGTCTTCCTGACCGCCAGCGAGAGCGAACGGGCACGCCGACGCTCCGCCGAGACCGGCGAGAGCGTCGATTCGGTCCTCGAGGCCCAGCGCGCCCGTGACGGGCGCGACATCGAGCGCGAGCACGGCGCGCTCCGCGCCGCCGAGGACGCCGTCGAGCTCGACACCACCGGGATGGCGGTCGACGACGTCGTCGACGCCGTTGTCCGCCTGGCGCGCGAGAGGCAACTGGTGCGGAAGTGAGACCCCGCCGGGTCCTCGTGCACGTACAACGGTGCTGCCGAGCGGTGTCGACATGAGCGACAGAGCCCCCCTGGCTGTGGAGTCGAGCTCGCGCCGCCCGAAGGTGGCCGTCGTCGGGTTCCCGAACGCCGGCAAGAGCACCCTCGTCAATCGTCTCGCGGGGGGCAGCGCCGCCGTCACCGACTCCGAGCCCGGGGTGACCCGCGACCGCCGGGCGTTGCCCTGCGAGTGGAACGGGGTCGCGTTCGACCTGATCGACACCGGCGGGGTGGACCTCGCCGACTCCGACGAGCTCGCGCGCTCGGTCCAGTCCCAGGCCCAGATGGCGATCGAGGAGGCCGACGTGATCGCCCTCGTCGTCGACGCCAGGGCGGGGCTCGGCCCCGGCGACGCCGAGATCGCCGACCTGTTGCGCCGTTCGCGCAAGCCGGTCCTCGTGATCGCCAACAAGATCGACCGGCCGGGGGAGGAGGCGGTGGGTGCCGAGCTGAACAGCCTCGGGCTCGGTGAGCCGCTCGCCGTCTCAGCCAGTCACGGCCTCGGGACGGGCGACCTGCTCGACCGCATCACCGCCGAGCTCTCTTCGCTGCCCGAGCCCGAGCCCGAGCCCCACGACCCGCCGCCTCGGATCGCGATCCTCGGCCGCCCCAACGTCGGCAAGTCCTCGCTGCTGAACGCGCTGCTCGGCTCCGAGCGCGTGATCGTCTCGGAGCGGGCGGGCACCACGCGCGACCCCGTCGACACCGAGGTCGTCGTCGACGGCCGCACCGTGGTCCTCGTCGACACGGCCGGCCTGCGCCGGCGGGGAAAGGTCGCCGGGACGGTCGGCTACTACGCCCAGATCCGAACGGAGTCAGCCGCCGAGCGGGCCGACGTCGCGATCGTTGTCTGCGATGCGTCCGAGGGGATCACGGGGGAGGACCTCCGCGTCGGCGAGCTGGCGATGAAGTCCGGCTGCGCCACCGTGCTGGCTCTCAACAAGTGGGACATCGTGCGCGTTGACCTCGAGGACGCGAGAGCCCGAGCCCACAAGAAGCTTCGCCTGCGTCCCCCGGTGCTCACGCTCTCGGCCAAGACCGGCCGCGGGCTCGGGCCGGTGCTGAAGCAGGCGATCAACCTCGCCGACCGCGCGAACGAGCGCATCTCGACGGGCGAGCTCAACCGCTTCGTCTCGAGCGTCGTCGCCGAGCGCTCACCTCCGGCGCGCCGCGGCAGGCGGCTGCGCCTCTACTACGCGGCCCAAGTCGAACGACGTCCGCCGCGGATCGCCATCCAGGTCAACGACCGCAAGTTGATCGTGCGCGACTGGGCCTACTTCCTCGAGAACAGGCTGCGCGACGCGTACGGCCTCGAGGGCGTGCCTCTGATCATCGACTTCGTCCCCCGCACGGGCCGCGACCGGAGCGCCTGACCGCTGCGCCGGGTATAAGGGTCGGCCGTGAAGCGACCCAAGTTCAAGCTGCCGCGACTGAAGTCCCGCGACGCCGCCGACGCCGAGCCGGAGGCAGAGCCCAAGCCCTGGACCCCGCTCGCAGCCGACCCTGCGCGCAGGCCGCCGCCAGCGTCCGAGCCCGAGTCGACCGAGCCCGAAGCCGACGAGCAGCCGACGAAGAAGAAGAGGAAGGACACGACCGGGCTGTGGTTCCGCGGCTCGACCCGGGTGCGCGCGGTCGGCTACTGGACGCGCGAGAAGGCCCAAGCCGCGGCCGAGGCCGGTCGCGGCTACGGCGAGGGCGCCGCCGAGTCCTGGGGCCGCCGCTCGAAGCGCGGCAAGATCCAGATCGCGGCGGTGGCGGGGGTCTTGTTGCTCTACGCGCTGCTCAAGTTCGTCCCCGTCCCGGGCGTCCCGTGCGGGTTCTCGGCGGCGAAGGAGTGCGCGCCCGGTGACGACACCGTCGCCCTCGTCCCCGCCGATTCCCTCCTCTATGCACACGTCACCCTCGAGGGTGACACCGCGCAGTCCGAGCGGGCCGCCGACGCCTTCGAACAGCTCTCGGAGCTCGAGCGGGTGGTCGTGGGCGGCGTCTCGACGGCCGTGCCGGCGCCGTCGGGCGCGGCGGTGGACGTCCGCGAGGACGTGTTGTCGTGGGCCGAAAAGGACCTCGCGGTCGCGATCATCCCCGGCGCGGGCAAGAAGGCCCCGTCCGAGGAGGCCTTCCTCGCCGGGGTCGGCGACCGCTCCGGCGCCGAGGAGTTCGTCACGAAGATCGCCCCGGTCGGCGTGGCGCCCACCCCGGAGAAGCAGGGCGACGCGACCCTCGACGTCTACGCCGAGGGCTTCGCGACCGCCTTCGTCGAAGGGCAGCTCGCGTTCGGCGCCGAGCCCGCTGTCAGGGCGATCCTCGATGCGGCCGCGGGCAAGCTCCCGGCGCTGAAGGACTCCGCCGAGGGCGCTCCGCGCGACGACCTGAGCGAGGCTCGCTTCGCAGAGGTCTACCTCTCGCGCGCAGGCATCCGAGCGCTGCTCGCGGGGAGGGTCGGTCCGGCGGCCCAGCTCGAGACCTTCGTCGATTACGGCGCGACCAGCGGCCTCGCGGCGGGTTTGATCGCCGAGGACGAAGGACTCGAGGTCGAGCTCGTGAGCGGACTCGACCCGAAGCTCGCGAAGAAGAGCCCCAGCTTCTTCTCGGGCCTGCCCACGTTCGAGCCCGGGCTTGCGTCCGAGGCGGGCGAGCGTGCCATCGGGTATGTGGGGGTCGGCGAGGTGGGCCCGACCGTGGCCGAGCTGCTCGAGCAGGCGGGGCCCAAGGCCGAGGGCCTTGCCGGTTCGCTGCAGGCGCTCGCCACCCAGCTCGAAACCGAGGCCGGCGTCAACCCGCTGCAGGACCTTCTGCCCGCGCTCGGCGGGCAGGCGGCGCTCGTCGCCGAGCCCACCGACGGCCGTCCCTTCGCGAGCCTGATCGTCGAGGACGTCGACGAGGACGAGGCGGCGGAGGCGCTCGCACGCCTGCAGGGCCCGCTGCTGCGCGCCACTCGCTCGGGCGCCGACGGCGGCCAGGTCCCACGTTTCGAGGAGACCGATGTCGACGGGGTCACCGTGCGCTCGGTGCAGCTCTCTCCCGTGGTCAACCTCGCCTACGCCCTGTTCGACGGCAAGCTCGTCATCTCCACCAGCCCGGACGGCATCGAGCAGGTCCGCTCGGACTCTGACGGTCTCGCCGATTCGGACGTCTACGAGGCCGCGACCGACCAGCTTCCAGACGAGGTCTCGGCGCTAGTCTTCCTCAACCTCGACGAGCTCTTCGGCCAGGTCGAGGCCATCGGACTGGCCGAGGATCCAACTTTCGCCGACTTGACGGTTCTTTTCGAAAACGCGTCCTCCGTGGGACTCGCCGTGACCGGCGAGGACGACCGGATCCGCACAGAGCTGTTCCTCGCAGTCGACTAGACACCCACCGGAGGTCCCAGAGCCCGTGAGCACCGACCAGCTTTCAGACAACGAGCACCTGTTCACCTCGGAGTCAGTGACCGAGGGGCACCCCGACAAGATCTGCGACCAGATCTCCGACGGCGTGCTCGACGCCGTGATGGCCGAAGACCCGAAGGGGCGGGTCGCCTGCGAGTGCCTCGTCAACACGGGCCTGGTCGTCGTCTCGGGCGAGATCACGACCGACACGTACGTCGACATTCCCACTATCGCCCGCGAGACCATCGCGAAGATCGGATACGACGACCCCCGCTACGGGTTCGACCACAAGGCCTGCGCCGTGCTGACCGCGATCGACGAGCAGTCGGCCGACATCGCGCAGGGCGTCGACAAGGGCCGCGAGCAGCGCGAGGGCGGCTCGACCGATGCCTTCGACGAGGCGGGCGCGGGCGACCAGGGGATGATGTTCGGCTACGCGACGCGCGAGACCAAGACCTTGATGCCGATGCCCGTGCAGGTCGCCCATGAGCTCGCGCGCCAGCTCGCGCAGGTGCGAAAGGCGGAGGTGATCGACTACCTCGGGCCCGACGGCAAGACCCAGGTGACTGTTCGCTACGAGAACGACCGCCCGGTCGAGATCGAGAAGATCCTGATCTCGACCCAGCACCGCGAGGAGGCTGAGCTCCAGCTCATTCGCAATGACCTCTGGGAGCACGTCGTCGAGCCGGTGCTGAACGCCGACTACAAGGAGCTCTACACCGAGAAGGAGCTGCTCGAGAACTTCCTGGTCAACCCGACGGGCAAGTTCGTGATCGGCGGGCCCGTAGGAGACGCTGGGCTGACCGGCCGCAAGATCATCGTCGACACCTACGGCGGCGCCGCCCGCCACGGCGGCGGCGCCTTCTCGGGTAAGGATCCGTCGAAGGTCGATCGCTCGGCCGCCTACGCCGCGCGATACGTGGCGAAGAACGTCGTCGCGGCGGGCCTCGCGGACCGCTGCGAGGTCCAGGTCGCTTACGCGATCGGCGTCGCGCACCCCGTCTCGCTGATGGTCCAGACCTTCGGCACGGGCAAGCTCTCGGACGCCGCCATCGGCCGTCTGGTCAGCGAGCACTTCGACCTGCGCCCCGCCGCGTTTCGCGAATACCTCGACCTGCACAGGCCGATCTTCCAGAAGACGGCGGCCTACGGCCATTTCGGCCGCGAGGACCCCGACTTCACGTGGGAGCGCACCGACCGCGCCGACGCTCTGCGCGCTGCAGCCGGCCTCGAGGCCGACGCTCCCCGCCTGACCCTGACCTAGGTGCCGGGTTCGGTCGCCTCGGCCTCGAGGGCCGAGTCGCCCGCACGGCTGTGGGTGGCGCGGTCGACCTTCTCGACGACCTGCTCGGGCTGCGCGACCCCGGTGAAGATGAAACCGGAGTCATCCGTGCTCGCGGTGTCGAAGTCGACGTTCCCGATCTGCATCAGGCGCTCGTAGACCGACTGGGTGAAGTTGACGTTCTGCACGCGCTGCAACCTTGTCTCCTGGACGTTGCGGGCGATAATGCCCCGTTTGATGTTGAGCCGGCGGTCGGTGATCGTGTAGACGGTCGCGATGCGCTTGACCAATCCGGCGACGATCGTGATCCCTATCAACACGGCCGCGACCAGGACTCCGAGCCCGGTGTCCTCGACGAGCTTGACGATCACGCCGATGCCGATGGCGACCGCGGTGCCTGCGAGGTAGAAGCCGAGGATCGCCCGCCACGACGGGTGCCCCTGGTAGATCACTCTCTCCCCGGACTGCAGGTCCACGGCGCGGAGCCTATCGCGGGCGCGCGACATGCTCGTCCGCGATCGCGCCTAGCCTCAGCCTCGTGTCCATCGCAAAGGTAGAGCCGCTGCTGACCACCCGGAGCGTCCGGGGGCCGTTCGACTATCGGTTGCCCGAGTCGATGGATGGGGTGGAGGTCGGGTCGATCCTCGTGGTCCCCTTCGGCCGCCAGCGGATCAAGGGGGTCGTCGTCGGGCTGGCCGAGACCAGTGAGGTTCCCGAGGCGAAGCTGGCGGAGCCGCTCGAGGCGCTCGAAGCCGGCGTGCCGCCCGACCTCGTCGAGCTCGGGTGCTGGGTGGGGGAGCAGTACTGCTCCACCCCCGCGCGAGGCCTGGGCCTGACGCTGCCGCCGGGGATCGGCAGCGGCGCGCAGGCGCGCAGCGTGAAGGCGCTGACCGAGCTCGAGGTCGAATCGACCGAGGAGGGCCAGGACGCTGTCAACGGGGGAGAGGTGCGTCTCGGCCTGCGCCAGCGGGCGGTGTTGCGGGCGCTCGCCGCCGGGCCTCAGAGCGCGCGCCACCTGGCGGCGACGGCGGGATCTGATCGCTCGACCATCCGGCGTCTCGAGGAGCGCGGATACGTCTCGACGCGAGAGGTCGAGAGGCGGCGCCGGCCCACCGTGACCGCGATCGGGGCCGCCAACGACGGCGTCGAGCTGAACCCCGCCCAACGCGAGGCGGTCGCCTCGATCACGGGCTCGCTGGACGGCGAGGGCTCGTCGGCGTGGCTGCTGCACGGCGTCACCGGCTCGGGCAAGACCGAGGTCTACCTCGAGGCCGTGAAGGCGACGCTCGAGCGCGGACGGGGCGCGATCGTGCTCGTCCCCGAGATCGCCCTGACTCCCCAGACCATGAGCCGCTTTCAGCGGCGCTTCGGAGACTCCGTCGCGCTGCTCCATTCGAAGATGTCGGCGGGTGCCCGCTACGACGAGTGGCGGCGCCTTCGCTCCGGCGCGGCGCGCATCGCGGTCGGGCCTCGCTCCGCGGTGTTCGCTCCGGTCGAGGGGCTCGGGCTGATCGTGATCGACGAGGAGCACGACTCCTCCTACAAGCAGGAGGGCGACCCGCGCTACGACGCTCGCGAGGTCGCCGTGCGGCGCGCCGAGCAGGCCGGTGCGGTGCTCGTGGCCGGCACCGCGACGCCGCGGCCCGAGAGCTGGCGCTCGATGGCGCGCATCGACCTGCCCGACCGGGTCGACGGCCGGCCGCTCCCGCCCGTCGAGGTCGTCGACATGCGGGAGGGCGTCCGCGGCCCGCTTCATCCCCGCACGGTCGACGCGCTGGCTCAGGTCCGCGCCGAGGGAGGGAAGGCGATCATCCTCATCAACCGCCGCGGCTACGCCGTGCACCTCGCTTGTCGCTCCTGCGGGCGAGCCTGGGAGTGCCCGAACTGCGACGTATCGCTGGTCCAGCACCGCTCCGGGACCCTCAACTGCCACCACTGCGGCCACGTCGAGCCGGGCCCGGAGTCCTGCCCCGACTGCGGCTCGGTGACCATCGCGCGCATCGGGGCGGGAACCCAACGCGTCGAGACCGAGCTGGTCTCGATGCTCGCGCCGCTTCCCGTCTTCCGCATGGACTCCGACGCGACCGCGGGCTCCGAGGGGCACGCAGGCCTGCTGCGCCGCTTCGACGAGGCCGACACCGGCGTGCTCGTCGGGACCCAGATGGTGGCCAAGGGCCACGACTTCCCCGCGGTCACACTTGGCGTCGTGCTCGACGCCGACGGCTCGCTGCGCATGCCGGACTTCCGCGCCGAGGAGAGGACCTTCGCGCTGATCACCCAGCTCGCGGGCCGCAGCGGCCGAGGAGGGAGTGGGGGAAAGGTGATCGTGCAGGCGCTCGCGACGGGCGCGCCGAGCATCCGGCACGCCTCGGGACACGACGCCCCTGCGTTCCTCGAGGAGGAGCTTCGCCGCCGCGATGAGCTCCGCTACCCGCCGTTCTCCCATCTCGTCGAGGTCGCGCTGACTGGCGACGACGAGCCGCCCCTCGACCGGGCCGCCGAGCGGCTTGCCGCCGCCGTGAGCGAGCGCCTGCCCGCCGACGCCGAGCTGCTCGGTCCGGCGCCGATGTTCCGCCGCCGCGGCCGCCATCGCCGCCGCCTGCTCGTCAAGGCGGGCGACCGGCTGCCGACCGTCGACGCTGTGCGCGAGGCGGTCAAGGCGGCGGTCAAGGCGAAGGCCCTGAAGGACGTCTCGGTCTCGGTCGACGTCGACCCCCAATGATCGACGAGAAGGCTCGTATCTAGACTTTGGCGCATGAGCGAAGTGGCTGACACGGAGGTCGAGGAGCTCGACCAGGACCTGGTCGAGGGCAAGGAGCCCGAGGGGCTCGACCACGACGCGCTCGAGCGCCGCTCGGCGGCGCTGGCGCAGGTCATCAAGTTCGGCGACCCGGTGCTGAAGTCGAAGGCGTCGCCAGTGCGGGATTTCGACGAGGACCTCGCCCGCGACATCGAGCGGATGTTCGCGATCATGCGCGACGGCATGGGGGTGGGGCTCGCCGCGAACCAGCTCGGGACGCTGCGGCGCGTCCTCGTCTTCCAGGCCGGGGCGGACGCGCCGCCGACTGCGCTGGTCAACCCCGAGATCGAGTGGAGCTCCGACGAGCTCGTCACGGCCGAGGAGGGCTGCCTCAGCCTTCCGGGCATCGTCCTTGACGTCGAGCGGCCGCTGCACGTGAGGGCGACCGGGGTCGACGAGGGCGGCGAGCCGGTCGTGATCGAGGCCTCGGGGCTCGAGGCCAGGGTGCTCCAGCACGAGGTCGACCATCTCGACGGCGTCCTGATCCTCGAGCGCGCGCCGCGCGACCAGCGCAAGGGAGCGATGCGGGCCCTCCGCGAAGGAGGCAGCTTCGCGCCCGAGCGGCCCGACGAGGACGAGGACGAGGCCGAGCCCGAGCCCACCGAGACTTGAGGACCGTCTACCTCGGCACGTCCGAGTTCGCCGCGACGGTCCTCCGCCGCCTCGCGGGCAGCGATCATCCGCCGGCGCTGGCAGTGACCCCATCGGACAGCCGCAAGGGACGCGGCAGGCTCGAGGGGCCGCCGCCGGTCGCGGTGGTGGCGCGCGAGCTTGGCATCGAGGTTCACCAGGCGCCCGACGTCAACGAGGCTGCGTCGCTTGAGGCGATCGCCTCCGCGCACGGCGAGGCGATTGTCGTCTGCGCCTTCGGCCAGCTGATCCGCGAGCCGCTGCTGAGCGGCGGGGGGGACGAGGACGGCGGCGGGGACGAGGATGGAGGGATCCTGAACGTGCATCCTTCGCTGCTGCCGCGCTGGCGCGGCGCGGCGCCGATCGAGCGGGCGATGATGGCCGGGGACCAGCTGACCGGGACGTCGATCATGCGGCTGACCGCGGGCCTCGACTCCGGCCCGGTCGCGCTGATGGCGGAGATCCCGATCGGCTCCGCACGACTACTTCGACGACCTGGCGGGGCGCCTCGCGGCCGCGAGCGGCGAGCTGCTGGTGCGCGCCCTCGACCTGCGGGCGGCGGGTGAGCTCGAGTTCTCAGAGCAGGACGAGAGCCTCGCGACATACGCCGAGAAGATCGGGCCGGCCGACCGCCGCCTCGATCCCTCGCGAGACGCGGCCGAGCTCGCCTGGACGGTGCGGGCGCTCAATCCCCACATCGGCACCCACATCGAGCTCGAGGGCGAGAAGCGACTCGGCGTGCGCCGGGCACACGCCGTCGCGAGCGGGCCCCCGCAGGGCAGGATCGAGGTCGATGAGGAGCACGGGGTTCTGGTCCTCGGCACGGCCGAGGCGGCGCTTGCGCTCGAGGTCGTGCAGCCTCCGGGCAAGAAGGAGATGCCCGCGGCGGAGTTCGTGCGCGGATATCCGGTCCCTTCACGCGCTCTGTAACACCAGGCTACGATCAACACATGGCCGCAGAACGAGCTGATGGAGGGCTCGGGGGCCCGTCCGATGCCCCCGAGGCGACGGAGGGCGCGCTCAAGCGCCCCAACTGCCCTGGCTGCAACGAGCCCTGGCTGCGCCCGGCTCAGCTTCCGGGCCGCTTCGTCTGCGTGTACTGTCTCCGCCGCTTCGAGCTCGTCTCGCAGTGCCCCAACTGCGGCGAGCACCAGACCATCAGCCGCATGAGCCGCACCGAGGACATGAAGTGCCAGCACTGCGGGCACTCGATGCTCCGCCCGATCTAGCACCCCCGAGACCATGGAAGCCGCCACCACACCGGGAGCAGACGCCCGCCGCGAGCTCTACGCGAGCAAGCGCGTCGTCCCCTCGATCCTCTCGTCCGACTTCTCGATGCTCGGCTCACAGGTCGCCGAGGTGATGGCCGCGGGCGCCAAGGTGATCCACGTCGACGTGATGGACGGCCACTTCGTGCCGCCGATCACGATCGGGCCGCTGGTCGCGGGCTCGATCGCCGACCAGGTCCACGAGGCGGGCGGTGCGATCGACGTCCACCTGATGATCGAGAGCCCCGACCGCCACATCGAGGAGTTCGCCAAGGCCGGAGCCGACTCGATCACCTTCCACGCCGAGGCGACCCCGCACGCCAACCGCACCCTGAGCGCGATTCGCGAGCTCGGCTGCCTGGCGGGCATCGCGATCAACCCCGGCACCCCCGCGGAGGCGGTCTCGGCGCTGACCGGCTACGCCGACATCGTGCTCTGCATGACCGTGAACCCCGGCTGGGGCGGCCAGCCCTTCATCCAGGAGTCGCCCGCCAAGGTCGCCCGCCTCCGCGAGCTCGCCGGCGAGGCTGCGATAGAGGTCGATGGAGGCATCGACCCGAGCACGGCCGGCAGCGTCAGCGAAGCGGGCGCCGGCCTCTTCGTCGCGGGCTCGGCGATCTTCGGCTCCGAGGATCCCGCAGCCGCGTACAACTCGATCGCTGAAGCCGCGGGCGCCGAAGTCGTCTAGGGCTCAGCCGCTCGGCGCGTTCAGCACGCCCGCGACCTCCTGCCACCACGCCTTCGCCGCGCCGTCGGCCCTGCCGACTCGGCTCGCCGCCCAGTCGGCGATCTGGCGCCGGGGGCCCACCGCCACCAGCGATTCGCCTGTGACGGCGTAGCGCCCGTCGGCCAGGATGACCAGCGCGCCGGCGCTGTCGCGGCGGGTGCGCAGCCGCGACGCGATCTCGACGCCCGCGACCTCGTCGGGACGGCCGGGGTCGTCGCCGTCGGCGTCGGTCCAGGGACGGACGTTGAAGATCTGGGGCGACCCGCGGGGCTGCAGCCTCGGTCGCGCCGGCTCGTCCAGGGGCCCCTCGCGCCAGCCTTGCATCAGGCTGTCGACCTCATCGCGCACGCTGGCGCGCACGAGGATGTGGAGCTCGTCCCCGGCCTCGATCTCGGTCGAGCCTCGCGGCGGGATCGCCTCGCCTCCACGCACGATCACGTTGACGAGCGCCTCGCGGGGAAGGCGCAAGTCGCGGACGGGACGGCCGACGATCGCGTTGCCCGGATCGACCCGGAAGGCGAATACCTCGCCGCCCAGTCGCTGGATGCGCCCGCTCTCGACCAGCGGGCGGGGCAGAGCGGGTTCGTTGGTGGTCAGGTGCAGCCGGCGGGCCAGGGGCTCGAACGTCGCTCCCTGGATCAGCGTCGAGGTGACGACCACGAAGAAGATGACGTCGAAGATCTCCTCGCTTCCCTCGATCCCGGCGATCACGGGGAACGTCGCGAGCCAGATCGGGACGGCCCCGCGCAGGCCGGCCCAGCCGAGCATCATCCGCTCGCGGAACGAGAAGGTGGCCGGCAAGCTCGCGACAAGCGCGGCCAGGGGGCGAGCGACGAACATCAGCACGGCCGAGAGGAGCAGGCCCTCGAGCGCCACGTCGGCCAGCCCGCTCGGGAAGACCAGCAGCCCGAGCAGGAAGAAGAGCGCGATCTGCGAGACCCAGCCGAGCCCCTGGTGGAACGCGAGCACCGTGCGCTTGCCGGGGACCTGGCCGGTCCCGAGGATCAGTGCGGCCAGGTAGACGCCCAGGAAGCCCGAGCCTCCGAGCACCTCGGGGATCCCGTATGCAAGCCCTGCGGCGGCGATGGAGGCGACCGGGTAGAGGCCCTCGGTCGGGTAGTTCAGCCGCCGGAAGGCGCCGCGCGCGGCGAACCCGACGGCGATGCCGAGCACGGCGCCGAGGGCGAGCTTCACCAGGAGCTCGGCGGCCATGTCGGCGAGGCCGAAGCCCGGCTCCTCGATCCAGGCGATGAACCCGGTTACGAGGAGCAGGGCGACTGGGTCGTTCATTCCCGATTCTCCCTCGAGAGAGCGCGCCAGCTTCCGCCGCAGGTTCGACCCGCGCAGAACCGAGAAGATCGCCGCCGAGTCGGTAGCCGCGATCGCCGAGCCGATGATCAATCCCTCGAGCGTCCCCAGGTCGAAGATCCACGTTGCCGCGAACCCCGCGATCACCGCGGTCACGATGGTCCCGATCGTCCCCAGCGAGATCGCCGTCCACAGGACCGGCCGGATCTCGGACCAGCCGGCTGCCAGGCCGCCCTCGAACAGGATCAGGATCAGGCCGATCGTGCCGAGGGTCCGCGTCAGCTCGGCGTCGTCGAAGTCGACGCCGCCGATGCCCTCGGAGCCGACGAGCATGCCCAGCGCGAGGAAGAGGAGCAGCCCCGGGACCTTGACCCTGTCGGCGAGGAGCGCAGCGCCGATTCCCGCACCCAGCAGGGCGCCCGCGAGCAGGATCAGCTCTGCGTCACTCATCGCGCCTGCCCTGCTTAGGGAACCTCGTCGCCCGCGGCGAGGCGAATCTCCAACTCCTCGGCCGAGCCGGGCTCGATCGTGTCCTCAGCCCTCGGATGCGGCCGGCGGTAGATCAGGTAGAGCAGCGTGCACAGAACGGTGGCGCCGCCGAGGTAGCCGATCTCGACCCGCAGGAACTCGTCGTCCACCGCCGGCATCAGGCACCAGGCGATGAACACGAGCGCGCACGAGAACCAGCAGACCGCCGCCCGGCGGACCTGGCCCTGTGCCAGCGCCGCTTGGTTCAACGTGGCGGCCGATAGGTAGAGGCCCATCCCGACGGTGACGATCACCAGGTCGACGCGCTCGTAGGTGAAGTTGTCCCCGAAAGCGATCTGCATGATCTCGGGGCCGACGATCGCCATCACCACCGCAGAGGAGGCGGCGAAGGCGGCGATCGCTCGGATCGTCACCGTGACCGAGGCGCGAAAGTCGTCGTCCGCGCCCTCCGCGCGCAGCCGGGTGAGGTGGGGGAGGAGGCTGGTCGAGACCGCCTGGAAGAGCTGCAGCGGCGCCCGGGCGATCATCAGGATGTTGAAGATGTACCCGGCCGCTGCCGCGCCGGCGGTGCTCTCGACGAGCAGCGGTCCGGCGTTCAGGAAGGTCTGCTCGCTGAGCATGATCAGGAAGACCGCGGCCGCGAAGCCGCCGCCGTGCGCGAGGGTGAACTCTCCCTCGGCTGGCAGCTCACCTTGCTCGGGCTCGTCTTCATCGGCGGGCGGGTCGGGCGGTGAGCCCCGGCGCAGGAACGCGAAGGGGACGACGATCAGCGACAGGGTCGGTGCCGCGACGATGCCGAGCGCCACGGCGTCCTGGCCGCTGGCGATCCCGAGCGCCACCGCCAGCGGGAAGGCGGTGCGGGAGATCGACTCGCAGATGATCAGCAGGGCGTAGACGGTCAGCCGATGGCTTCCGGCGAGGAAGCCGCGCGCGAAGTAGCTGGCGCCGTAGGCGGCCACGGCCGAGACGCCCACCCAGAACAGGAACTCGTTGCCGCCGAGCAGCCCGTCGGTGATCGGAACGCGCAGCGCCACGGCGATGATCACGAAGACGACGGCGATCCCCAGCTGGATCGCGGCGGCGACGCGAACCGGGTGCGAGTACGAGCGCCCGACCGCGATGTGCTCGGAGACCGAGCGCGAGAGCAGTTGCTCGACCGGGCGCTGCAGTGTGGAGACCAGGATGAAGACCGCTGACCACAGGACCGCGATCTGCCCGTACTCCTCCTTTGAGAGCTCGTGCGAGGCGATCACGAAGAACAGGTAGGTGATCAGCCCGGTGATCGCGACGCCGATCGAGAGCAGGCTGGCGCGCTGCCCGTAGCTGCGCGCTTCGCTCACCCCGTTCTCGTCGTTAGCCGTCATCAGGGCGCGAAGCCTACGAGGGCCCCCCGAGGTCGCGGCTCGTGCGCAGCTCTGGAAGCGTCGCTAAACTGGCTGACTGACCAGTCAATCGGTCCGCAATCTTCCTACGCACCCTTAGCCTGAAAGGCTCTGATGGCCGCGACCGGCACCGAAATCGAAGGTGGATCGGCGCATTTGCGCCGGGCGCTGGAGCTGGCTGAGCTCGGCAGGGGACATGTGAGCCCGAATCCGCTCGTCGGCGCCGTGTTGGTTCGCGACGACGAGGTGATCGGCGAGGGCCACCACGCAGAGCTGGGTGGGCTGCATGCCGAGCGCGCCGCGCTCACCGACGCGCGCGAGCGCGGCAACGATCCCGCAGGCTCGACGGTCTACGTCACGCTCGAGCCCTGCGCCCACGAGGGCCGCCAGCCTCCCTGCACCCAGGCGCTGCTCGAGGCCGGTGTCGCGCGCGTCGTCTACGCATCGGAGGACCCAACCTCCAAGGCCTCGGGCCGCGGCCCCGGGATGCTCCGCGACGGCGGCGTCGAGGTCGAGCTCGCCACCGGCGCCGAGGCCACCGCCGCGCGCCTGCTGAACCAGCCCTTTCGAAAGCTCGCCCGCACCGGTCGCCCGCTCGTCACCTACAAGGCGGCGATGACCCTCGACGGGCGGGTCGCGGCGCCGGGCGGCGACTCCCGCTGGATCTCGGCGGTCGAGAGCCGCGAGCTCGTGCACCGCTGGCGCGCCGAATGCGATGCGATCGCGGTCGGCATCGGCACGGCGCTGGCCGACGACCCGCTGCTGACCGCGCGCGTCGAGGCCGAGCAGCCCGCGAGCCAGCCCGTCCGCGTGGTCTTCGACTCGCAGGCCAGGCTTCCGCTCGACTCAGCCCTGGTCGGATCGACCGATGAGGCGCCGCTGCTCGTCGTCTGCGCACCCGAGGCCCCCAGCGCTCAGCGAGACGCGCTCGAGGCAGCCGGGGCCGAGGTCGTCGTCGCCGCGGGACGCGACAGCGCGGCGCGCCTCGCCGGCGCGCTGGACGAGCTCGGCCGCCGCGAGCTCTCCGACCTCCTTGTCGAGGGCGGCCCGACGCTCGCCGGCGCGCTGTTCGACGCCGGCGAGATCGATCGCGTGCGCCTGTTCATGGCGCCGGTGCTGATCGGCGCGGGCGAGGCGCGCGCGGTGATCGAGGGCGAGGGCGCGCGGCGCATCGCCGAGGGCCTGCGCCCGCTCACGGTCAGCCACGAGTCGATCGGCGAGGACCTGCTGATCGACGCCCGCCTGAGGGAGTGGTAGGCGTGTGCCTCGACCACCGGGCGGGGCACTAGCCGTGTTCACGGGAATAGTCGCCGAGCGCGGGACAGTCGAGTCGGTCGACAACGGCGCGGACGGGGCACGCATCCGCATAAGCGCGGAGCTCGCCGCCGAGCTGGCCGAGGGCGACTCGGTCTCGGTCAACGGCGCCTGCCTCACGGCCACCACCGCGTCGGGCGGAGCCTTCGAGGCGGACGTGATGCAGCAGACACTCGGTTTGACCACACTCGGCGGCCTCAGCGTCGGCGACCCGGTCAACCTCGAGCTCGCGCTTCGCGCCGACGACCGCCTCGGCGGCCACGTCGTTCAGGGCCACGTCGACGGGACCGCGAAGCTGGTCTCGTCCGCTGATGAGGGCTTCGCGAAACGGCTGCGCTTCGAGCTCTCGCCCGAACTAATCGGCTACGTGGTCGAGCAGGGGTCCATCGCGATCGCCGGGGTCAGCCTCACGGTCGCCGGGCTCGGCGACGACTGGCTCGAGGTGTCGCTGATCCCCGAGACCCTCGAGCGCACCACCCTCGGCGAGCTCGCTGAGGGCGACAGCGTCAACGTGGAGTGCGACGTGCTCGCGCGGTACGTCAAGCGTCTCATGCCTACCGTGTCACCATCCTCGAAGGGAGCAACGGAATGAGCAAGGACACCAAGGACCCGATGGCAGAGGCCGGCATCGACAAACCCAAGGCACAGGACTCGCCCTTCGCGACGATCGAGGAGGCGCTCGACGACCTGCGCCGCGGGAGGATGATCGTCGTCTGCGACGGCGAGGACCGCGAGAACGAGGGCGACCTGGTGATGCCCGCTCAGTTCGCGACGCCCGAGGCCGTCAACTTCATGGCGAAGGAGGGGCGCGGGCTGATCTGCCTGGCGCTGACCCCGGAGCGCTGCGACGAGCTCGGCCTCGACCTGATGGCCGCAAAGAACGAGTCTCCGCTCGAGACCGCGTTCACCGTCACGATCGAGGCCGCCGAGGGAGTCACCACCGGCATCTCGGCCCACGACCGGGCTCGCACGATCCAGGTCGCGATCGACCCCCACGCGACGCCCGCTGACCTGCGCCAGCCGGGCCACGTGTTCCCGCTGAAGGCCAAGGAGGGCGGGGTGCTCGAGCGCACCGGCCACACCGAGGCGAGCATCGACCTCGCGCGGCTCGCCGGCCTGATCCCGGCCGGGGTGATCTGCGAGATCATGAACGAGGACGGGACGATGGCCCGCGTCCCGGACCTGGTCCCCTACTGCGAGCGTCACGACCTCAAGCTGGTCACGGTCGCGGACCTGATCTCCTACCGCCGCCGCACCGAGCGCCTGGTGGAGCGCATCGTCTCGACCAAGCTGCCGACCAAGTTCGGGGAGTTCAGCGCCGTCGGCTACCGCTCCCTCGTCGACGACAAGCATCACGTGGCGATGGTCAAGGGTGAGGTGTCAGGCGCCGACGACGTGCTCGTCCGGGTCCACTCGGAGTGCTTGACCGGGGACGTCTTCCACAGCCTGCGCTGCGACTGCGGAGAGCAGCTCGAAGCGGCCCTCGCGACGATTGAGAGAGAGGGCTCCGGTGTGTTGCTCTACCTCTCGCAGGAGGGCCGGGGCATCGGCCTGCTGAACAAGCTCCGCGCCTACAAGCTCCAGGAGGAAGGGCTCGACACCGTCGATGCCAACCTGCGCCTGGGACTGCCGGCCGACCTGCGCGACTACGGCATCGGCGCGCAGATCCTCGGCGACCTCGGGCTCACGAGCATCCGGATCCTCACCAACAACCCGAAGAAGATCATCGGCCTCGAGGGCTACGGCCTCTCGGTCACCGAGCAGGTCCCGATTCGCTCGGTCCCCAACCCGCACAACGAGGCCTACCTGGACGCCAAGCGGGAGCGCATGGGCCACGCGCTGCACCATCAGGGCCTGCCGCTCGACGAGGAGATGATCCACGACGAGCAGGTCGAGGATGCAGAGCGCGAGCAGGCCGCCGGGTCGAAGCCGAGGGATTACCCGCCCGGTGACTGAGGACGGCGTCTCCGAGCACTTCTCCGACGAGGAGCTGAAGGGCTTCGAGGGCAAGGAGTTCGCGGCCTGCGTCGCGACGTTCTACGGCGACCTGGCCGAGAGGCTGCTGAACGGGGCCGCGGAGGGCTTTGCGCTCGGTGGCGTGAGCGAGGCGTCGGTCCAGACCTTCAGGGTGCCGGGGGCGTTCGAGCTCCCCTACGCGGCAAAGCTCTGCGCCGAGTCCGGTGGCTTCGCAGGCGTCGTCTGCCTCGGCGTCGTCATCCGCGGCGAGACCGACCACTACGAGTTCGTCTCCTCCGAGGCAGCCTCTGGCATCCAGCGCGTGCAGCTCGACACCTGTGTTCCCTGCGCCTTCGGCGTCATCACATGCGACACGATGGACCAGGCGCTGGCCCGGGCCGACGGGTCGAAGCGAGACCAGGGACGCAACGCCGCCATCGCCGTGCTGCGCTCGGCGGCGCTTCGGGCTGGGCTCCCCTAGCGCTACCCTTACGCGCCTGATGGCCAAGGTCTGTCACAGCTGCGGCAAGAAGCCCGCGTTCGGGAACTCCCGAAGCCACTCGATGGTGGCCACTCGCAGGCGCTTCAACCCGAACCTCCAGAAGGTCCGGATCTCCGAGGGCGGCGACAAGCTCCGCGTCTACGTCTGCACTCGGTGCCTCAAGGCCAACAAGGTCACAAAAGCCGCTTAGAAAAGCGGCGTTTGTCATCAGCCCGCATCTCCTCGGCCTTCGGCCTGCTGGGATACGGGGTCGGGGCGCGTTTGGAGGGCAGATCAGTCGTGGTCCTGGAATGCTGGGCTAGGGTGGGGGCCCCGCCATGCCTGACCCCTCCATAGAGAGATTTCGCCGCGTCGTCAGCGCGGCGAGCGCCTACCTCGACGAGCGCAAGCGGGAGGTCAACGACCTCAACGTGTTCCCCGTCGCCGACGGCGACACGGGGGACAACATGGCTCTCACCCTGCGCGCGGTCAGCGACGAGCTCGACCGCCTCGACGGCCAGAGCGTTGACGAGATCGGGCGGACCGAGCTTGTCAACGCCCTCGCTCGCGCGGCGCTGATGGGCGCGCGAGGGAACTCGGGGGTGATCCTGAGCCAGATCGTCCGCGGCGCGGCCGAGGAGCTCGCGAGCCGCCCCGGCGAGCTGATCGACCCGGCGCTGGTCGCCGCCTCGATGGCCCGCGCAGCCGACGCCGCGTATGACTCCGTCCGCGAGCCGGCCGAGGGGACGATGCTGACCGTCTTCCGCGAGATGGCGCATTCGGTCGCGCACTCGCTCGCGCACATGGAGACGATCCACCTCGATCCCGAAGCGAGCGACGAGCAGCAGGACACCATGCTCGCGGCGCTGCTCGAGAAGGCCGTCCGCGACGGCGAGAACGCGGTCAACCGCACCCCGGAGCAGCTCGAGGTCCTCCGCGAGGCCGGAGTGGTCGACGCGGGCGCCCACGGCCTCGTAGTGATCATGGCCGGGATCGTCGCCGGGCTTCGAAACGACGTCGAGGCCCCCGAGGTCGCCCATCACGCCCCGGCGCCCGCGGGCGACACGAGACCCCACCACGAGGACAGCCGCTACCAGTACTGCACCAACTTCATCGTCATCGGCAAGGGCCTGGCAGGCCGCTCGTTCATTCCGCGGCTCGAGGAGATCGGGGACTCCGTGCTCGTGGTCGGCGACGAGGAGACGATCAAGGTCCACGTCCACACCGACGAGCCAGAGGACGCGGTCGCGCTGTTCGGCCCGGCGGGCGAGGTCTCGCAGCTCGACGTCGCCGACATGCGCGCACAGGTCGCCGAGCGCTCGGAGCGCCTGCTGCGAGCGGGGCGCTGCGCCGCGGTCGCGGTCGCATCGGGCAGCGGGGTGCGCGAGCTGTTCGAGGGCATGGGTGCGTACGTGGTCGACGGCGGCGACACCTTCAACCCGTCGATCTACGACCTGCTCGCAGCGATCCACGAGGTTCCCTCCGAGGAGGTGCTCGTGCTCCCGAACAACCCCAACGTCGTGATGGCGGCCGAGCGCGCCGCGGAGCTCTCCGACAAGGACGCCCGGGTGATCGACTGCACCGCGCCGCAGGCGGGCCTGGTCGCCCTGCTCGAGCTCGACCCCCAGCTCGGGGTCGCCGAAAACGCCGAGCGCCTTGCAGGAGCCCTGGAGGGGCTCCACGTCGGCTCCGTCGCGCCGGCCGCGCGGGACGACAAGCAGGGCCGGTTTGTCGCCGGCGACGCGGTCGGCTTCGTCGGCGGCGAGATCGTCGCGTGGGGCGGGGCGGGCTCCACCCTCTCCGCGACGATGGAGGAGCTCGCCGACGGCGCCGAGCTCGTCACGGTGATCGGCGGCCACAGCGCCCCGATCCCCCTCCGCGACATCAGGGGCCACGCGCCCGAAGGAATCGAGCTCGAGCTGCACGCGGGCGGCCAGCCGAACTACTGGTGGCTGCTGGCTGCGGAATAGCGAAGCGGCGCTACCAGCCCTCGGTGCCCGGCTCTCCCTTGTAGGGCCCCTCGATCTCGTCGGTGACCCAGCCCCCGTAGAAGCTGCCGCGCTGCGGACGGACGCGCTCGTCGTCGAGGTAACAGGCGTCGACGCGGCCGGCGTAGAACGCGATGTGGCCATCGAGCTCGGCGAAGTCCGGGCGGGGCTCGGGATAGAACCAGGCGGCGCGATCGGCGCGGCTGGATCCCGCCTCGGCGTGCAGGTAACTCGCGCGCCCCTTCCACTCGCAGAACGTGTGCTCGCCGGGCGCGTCGCTGAGCAGTTCCATCCGGACGTCCTCGCGCGGGACGTAGAAAGTCGGCGGGCTCGCGGTTTCGAGCACGCGCAGTGAGCGGGTGCTATTCGCGAGCGTCTCGCCGCCGAGCTCCACGCGCAGCCGCCGCGGATCGCGCTCGATGCGGGGAGGGCGCGGGTAGTCCCAGACGGACTCTTTGGGTCGCGCTTGTGGCATCGACGATGTTCTTAGCAGCCCCCGCGATCGCGTCCCGGCCCCGTATCCCCGCAGTGCGAAGCCCGAGGAGATGCGGGGTTGTGCTGGCATCGGGTTCGCCGCCTAGCCTTGTTGTGTGGAAGCGGCCCTGGATCTGGCGGCTGGTGAGGTGGCGATCGCCGCTCCGCGAGCGTTCGGCAGTGGCGCCCAGCTAACTCGCGAGGAGCTGCTCGAGGCGCCCGTTCGCTGGCCTGTGCCCGCTGTGCTCGACGCCGACCTCACCCACCTGAAGGGCGTCGGGCCGAAGCTCGCAGAGGCCGGGCGAGAGCTCGGGCTGGCAAACCTCGGTGATCTGCTTCGCCACATCCCGCACGGGTTCCGCGATGCCGCCTCGCCGCTCGGGCTCGGCGCTCTGAAGCTTGGGGAGGAGGCGACCGTCGAGGTCAAGGTGCTGACCCAGGCGAAGGTCCGCCCGACCCGCCGCCGTGGCCTGCGCATCCTCGAGGCCGAGGTCGGCGACGAGAGCGGCGTGGCGACCGCGACCTGGTTCAACCGCGGCTGGCTCGCCGACCGGCTCGCGCCCGGGACACGGCTGCTGCTGCGTGGCAAGCTCACGAACTACGGCTTCACCGTCAGCGAGCACGAGATCGTCGACGACGTCGAAAGCCGCGGCGGCGGGGCGCCGGCGGGCCTGCACACCAAGGGGATGGTCCCGATCCACTCCGCGTCCGAGAAGCTGCGACCCCAGCGGCTTCGCGAATGGGCGTGGCAGGCGATGGCGGTGGCGCGAAACGCGATCGAGCCGCTGCCGTCGTCCGTGCGCTCCGCTCTCGGGATGCCGGTGGCCTCCGACGCGCTGGTCGCCTCGCACTTCCCCGAGACCGCGGCGCAGTTCGTGAGCGCGCGCCGCCGCCTCGCCTTCGAGGAGCTGGTGCTCCACCAAGCATCGCTGGCGTCGCGGCGGGTTCGCCGGCGCGAGGGCCGCTCGGCTGCGCCGCTGCCGCCAGCGGGCGAAGCCGTGGGGGCCTGGCTCGACTCGCTGCCGTTCGAGCTGACCGGTGACCAGCTCGCGGCGATCGACCAGATCGACGCAGACCTCGAAGCCGAGGCCCCGATGCAGCGGCTGCTGATGGGCGAAGTGGGCAGTGGGAAAACCGTCGTCTGCATGTACGCGATGCTGCGCGCGACCGAGGCCGGGTCGCAGGCGGCGCTGATGGCGCCGACCGAGACCCTCGCCGACCAGCACTTCCGCACGCTCGAGTCACTGCTCGGCTCGGAGGCGACGCCGTTCGCGCTTCTCACCGGCGCGACCCCCGCGGCCGTGCGCCGCGCCCACCTACAGCGCCTCGCCTCGGGCGAGCCCTGCCTCACCGTCGGCACCCACGCGCTGATCGAGCCCGACGTCGAGTTCGCGTCGCTGGCGGTCGCGGTCGTGGATGAGCAGCACCGCTTCGGAGTCGGCCAGCGAGCGGCGCTCGACGCCAAGGGCCCGGGCGAGCTTGCCCCGCACGCGCTGCACATGACCGCGACCCCGATCCCGCGCACGCTCTCGCTGACGGCGTACGGTGACCTCGACGTCACGGCGATCCGAGAGCTGCCGAAGGGACGCCGGCCGAGCAGGACCTGGGTGGTGGGCGAGCCGAAGCGCGAGGGGGCCTACGAGTTCATCCGCGAGCGGCTCCGCGAGGGCCGCCAGGCCTACGTCGTCTGCCCGCTGGTCAGCGAGTCGGTCGCGATGGAGGCGAAGGCGGCCGAGGTCGAGGCGAAGCGCCTGGCCTCGGGCGAGCTGTCGGACTTCCGCGTCGGCGTCCTGCACGGCCAGATGCCCTCGGCCGACAAGGGCGAGACGATGCGCCGCTTCTCGGCCGGCGAGATCGACGTGCTCGTCGCGACCAGCGTGATCGAGGTCGGCATCGACGTCCCGAACGCCACCGTGATGGTGGTCGAGGGCGCGGAGCGCTACGGCCTCTCGCAGCTGCATCAGCTCCGCGGCCGGGTCGGCAGGGGCGAGCACGATTCGTGCTGCATCCTGTTCGGCGGCGAGACGGACTCGGAGACCGCGAAGGCGCGGCTGGCGGCGATCGCCTCCGACCGCGATGGCTTTGCCCTCGCCGAGGTCGACCTCGGCATCCGCGGCGAGGGCGAGCTGCTCGGCACCCGCCAGCACGGCCTGCCGCGCTTCCGCGCCGCGCTGCTTCCCGAGGACACCGATCTGCTGCTCGAGGCCCGCGACACCGTTGTCCGGCTGCTCGATCGCCACGGATCCCTGGAGGCTCCGGGGCTCGGCCCCCTTATGTTCGAGGCCCGCCGGCGCTACGGCGACGAGCGGCTCGAGCGGATCAGCGCCTAGAGCCCGTGGCGGGGCGGCTTCGGATCAGCGGGGGCCAGCTCGGCGGCCGCAGGCTCGAGTCTCCGAAGCGTGGGGGCGACGTGCGCCCCACCACCGAGCGCGTCCGCGAGGCGGTCTTCTCGATCCTGGGCGACATCGCCGGCGCCCGGGTGCTCGACCTCTACTGCGGCACGGGCGCCCTCGGTCTCGAGGCGCTCTCGCGCGGGGCCGCCGAGGCGACCCTGGTCGACACCGATCCGGCCCTCGCCGAGCGCAATATCGAGGCGCTGGGGGTCGGCGAACGCGCGCGGGCGGTGCGGTCGGACGCTGCCGGCTTCCTCGACGGTGCACCGGCGAAGGCATTCGATCTCGTACTCTGCGACCCCCCGTATGGACTCGCAGAGCGAATCTCGTCCGAGCTCGACCCCCTTCTCGACCGCGCCACGGCGCCGGGAGGCCGCGTGATGCTGGAGTGCTCGCCGGCCAACCCGATCGAACTCGGCCCCAGCTTCGAGCTCGTGCGCGAGCGCTCCTACGGCGACTCGATGGTCCGCGTCCTGCGAAAGGATGAGCGGGAGTGAGCGCCGACAAGCCCCGCATCGCGATCTGCCCGGGCAGCTATGACCCCGTCACCAACGGCCACCTCGACATCATCACCCGCGCCTCGCGCGTGTTCGACAAGGTCGTCGTCGGGGTCGTCAACCAGCCGATCCGCAAGCAGAAGACCCTCTTCACCGCTGAGGAGCGGCGCGGCTTCATCGCTGACTCGATCGATCTTCCTAACGTAGAGGTCGAGGTCTTCTCGACGCTGCTGGTCGACTTCGCGCAGGAGAAGGGAGCGGGCGCCATCGTCAAGGGTCTCCGCGCCATCTCGGACTTCGAATACGAGTTCGAGATGAACCAGCTGAACCGCCTGATGGCACCCGAGATCGAGAGCGTCTACGTGTTCGCGAGCGCCAACTACAGCTTCCTCTCGTCGACCGGCGTCAAGGAAATGGCGACCTTCGGGGGCGATGTGGGCGACTTGGTGCCGGCTCACGTGGCCGCGGCACTCGCCGAAAGAATCAAGCGCTGACGCGGCGCCAGGCACGGTTCGCGGGAAGGAGCTTGCAGAACGGCGCCGAAAATGGCTGATGCTGCCCTTCCCCTAAACGGAGCCGTAAGCTTTACGACCTCATGGACGTACTCGTACTCATAGACAAGCTCGACGACCTGGTGCACAACGCGCGCCCGGTCCCCCTCACCGATCAGGTCCGCGTCGACCGCGAGGAGATCTACGACCTCCTCGACCAGATGCGGGCCACGATCCCCGAGGAGATCAAGCAGGCGCGTTGGATCGTCAAGGAGCGCCAGGAGATGCTGGCGGAGGCCAAGCGCGAGGCCGAGCGGATCGTCAAGGAGGCGCGCGAGCAGCAGAACCGGCTCGTCGCCAACGAGGAGATCACGCGGCAGGCCGAGCGGGCAGCTGAGGAGATCGTCGAGGAGGCCCGCGAGCGCGAGCGCGAGATTCGCCTCGGCGCCGAGGACTACGCCGACGACATCCTCTCGACGCTCGAGGTCAACCTCCAGAAGTTCCTGCAGGCAGTGCAGCGCGGACGCGACCGGCTCCAGGGCCGGGACCGCGAGCCGTCGGAAATCGGCTAGCGGTCTTCAGACACGCGCAGGTCGTGACGGGGAACGCCCCTGCGGGGACCTGTCTCGACAGAGACCCCTCGGGGCATTCCCCGCCACGCCCAGCACGCAGCTGAACCGCTAGCGCGAATAGGCTCGGCGTTCCCGACGAGGAGGGCTGGCGCATGGGCGAGAGGTGGTTCTCGGACGACGAGCTGCGCGAGATGTCGCGGCCCACGATGGAGCTGGCGGTGGAGGCGATCGAGCGCGGCGACCTCGAGGAGGCGAAGGCGCTCTGCGAGCGCGAGAAGCATGAGTCGCAGTTCATGCACGACATGCTGGTCGACGGCATGGCGGGGCTGATCAGCTTCGTCAAGGAGACGCTCGGAGACGAGGGAGTGCGTGAGGCGTGGGAGTGGAGCCTCGAGCGCAGCTGGAAGGACACGGTGACGAAGATCGACGACGCCGACCGCCGCACGATCGCGCAGGCGCTCGCGGCGACCTGGCGAGGGCACTCGACCGGGGGCGTCGGCCCCAACCCCGGCGCGTTCGAGATCGACGAGGACGACGAGAAGCTGACTTTCACGATGAACCCCTGCGGCTCCGGCCAGCGGCTGGTTCGAAACGGGCGCTACGGGCCGGACGGCTGGGGCGTCACGGATGAGGCCCACGACTGGTCCTACGGCCGCGAGGGCTTCCCGCTCTACTGCACCCACTGCGCCTTCATGAACGAGCTCGGGCCGATCAACTGGATCGGATACCCCATCTATCCCTCGCAGCCACCTAACGACTTCGAGGTGGACCCGTGCGTATGGCACTGGTACAAGGACCCCGCCGACATCCCCGAGGCCCACTGGAAGCGCTACGGGCTCGAGCGCGACGCGGGCCGCGTCCCGGGTGCGGATGGCGGGGGCTGAGCCCGACCTCGCCGGCGGCGTGCGTGCGGTGCTCGCCGAGGCCGGCGAGGATCCGGGAGAGCTGGAGCTGGCGCCGATCCCCGGGGGAGCCTCGCGGGAAACTTGGATGGTGGGAAAAGCCGCCCCCGGACGCGAAGCGCAGGAGGCGGCGTTGTGTGTTCTGAGGCGGGATCCGAAGGGGTCGGTCTCGCTGGTCCCGATGGCCGAGGAGTACGCGCTGGCCCAGCGCGTGGCGAAGGTGGGGGTGCCGGTGCCTGAACCGATCGCGTTCGAGCCGGAGGGCGGGCGCTTCGGCTCGCCCGGGATGCTCATGGCTTTCGTCGAGGGGATCTCGGTGGCGCCGCGGCTGCTGCGAAAGCCCGAGTACGAGGCCGCGCGCGAGCGACTCCCCGGCCAGCTCGCCGACGCGCTCGCGAGGGTGCACTCGCTCGGCGCGGAGCAGCTCGAGGGGGTGCTGCCGGCCGCGGCCGCCGACCCGGCGGTCGGGCAGGTCAGCGAGTGGGAGCGCCAGATCGACGCGATCGGCGAGCCGCTGCCCGCGATCGAGCTCGGGCTGCGCTGGCTGCGGGCCAACGCTCCCGACCCTGCCCCGGTGCGGCTGGTCCACGGGGACTTCCGGCTCGGCAACTTCATCGTGGGCACCGACGGGTTGGGAGCGGTGATCGACTGGGAGCTGGCCCACCTCGGCGACCCGGCCGAGGACATCGGCTGGCTGTGCATCCGCTCTTGGCGGTTCGGCAATGACGATCGACCCGTCGCGGGCCTCGCGGGGCTCGACGGCTTCCTGGCCGCCTACGAGGCGGCGGGAGGGGACCCGGTGGACCGGGAGCGGGTGCGGTACTGGGAGGTGTTCGGGAACGTGAAGTGGGCTGTGATCTGCGCCCGGCAGGCCGCCGACCACCGAAACGGCATCCGGCGAAGCCACGAGCTCGCATCGCTCGGCCGCCGGATCTGCGAGCCGGAGTGGGACATGCTGGAGCTGGTGCGGGGTGGGGGGAGGTGAAGTGACCCAGGACCGGCCCAGTGCGCCCGAGCTGCTCGACGCGGTCGCCGAGTATCTATTCGCCGAGCTGCGCCCAGAGGTCGCGGGCGAGCAGCGCTTCCGGGTCCTGGTCGCCGCCAACGTCTGCGCGATCGTGGCCAGGGAGCTGCGCGCCGGCGAGGCGCCGGCGCGCGAGGACCTCGCGCTCTTCTCCGAGCTGCTCGACCGCGATGTCGATTCGGCGGCGGACGCCGACGTGCAGGCGAGCTCTCGGGCCGCCGCGGCCGAGCTCGCGGCCCTGCTGCGCTCCGGCGAGCTCGACGACCGCCTCGACGAGCTCGCTCCCCGGCTCGCCGAGCACGTGAAGCGACAGCTCGACGTGGCGCGGCCGGGCTACGCCGACGGCTGAGGCGGCCGCTCGGAGCCCAGCGTGAAGGTGTTGAGCGCGGCGCCGCCGTCGACGGAGATCTCCTGGCCGGTCAGCTGGGCGGCCTCCACCGAGCACAGGTGGGCGACCGTGGCGGCGATCTCCTCCGGCTCGACCATCCGGCCCGATGGCAGCAGGGGCGCGAGGCGCTCGAGCACCTCTTCGGGCATCGCCCGGACCTTCTCGGTCGCGACCATGCCGGGCAGCAGCGCGTTGACGGTGATCCCGCGCCCCACGTTCTCGGCGGCGAGCGTCTTCGCCATCCCGAGCAGCCCGGCCTTGGAGGCCGAGTAGGCGACCTGCCCGCGCAGCCCGGCCTTGGCGGCCCCGGAGGAGATGACCACGATCCGGCCCCAGCCTCGCTCGCGCATCCCCGGGAGGCAGGCCTGGACCGCGCGGAACGCTCCTGTGAGGTTGACGTCGATGTCGCGCTGCCATTGCTCGGGGGTCATCCGGTGGGCCGAGGCGATCGTGTCGGTGATCGCCGCGTTGGAGACGAGGACGTCGATTCCCGAGAGGTCGGGCAGCTCGTCCGTGGTCAAGTCGACCCGCAGGTCGCACCCCTCGTCGCGGTCGAGCGTCTCCACTTGGAGCCCGTCGGCGCGCAGGCGCTCGGCGATCGCCGCTCCGATCCCGCGGGCGGCCCCGGTGACGAGCGCGCGGCGGGGCATCTCGGCCGGGGTCATGGGCGGCCTCTCACAGGTCGGTCTCGTGCTCGCCGGCGCGGCCGGCGTCGGTCTTCTCATAGAAGCGGCCGAGCAGCGCGAGCGTCTCTGCGGGATCGGCGCAGGTGTATCCGTTCCACGCCTCGTTGCGCAGCTGCTCGTCGAGCGGCTTGCCGACCGTGTCGAGGATCGTCTGCTTCGCCGATCGCACCGCGCGCTGTGAGTTGCGCAGGATCTGATGGGCCACCCGCTCGGCCTCGTCCATCAGCTGGTCGTGCGGGACGACCTTCGAGACGAGGTTCGCCTGCAGCGCGCGCTGCGCGTCGATCGGCTCGGCGGTCAGCAGCATCTCGAGCGCGACGCCCGTGCCGCACGTGTTGACGAGTCGGACCAGGCCGCCGTCGCCGTGGTGGAAGCCGCGACGGGCCTCGAACGAGCCGAACATCGCGCGATCGGAGGCGATGCGTATGTCGCAGGCAAGCGCGGTCTCGAGGCCCCCGGCGAGCGCCCAGCCGTTGATCGCCCCGACGATCGGCTTGTAGATGCGGTGCATGCCGCGCGTGAAGCCATTGAGCCCGAGCTCGACGATCTCGCGGATGTCGTCTGTGCCCGCGTCGGCGATGATCGGCGGGATGTACTCCTTCAGGTCGGCGCCGGCGCAGAAAGCGTCCCCGGCCCCGGTCAGGATCGCGACGTCGACCTCATCGTCGGCGTCGAAGTCGGCCCACGCGGCGATCATGGCTCGGTGCACCTCGGGGCTTACCGCGTTGCGGGCCTCGGGGCGGTTGATCGTCACGTGGGCGATCCGGTCGCGCTTCTCGTACAGGACGACGCCGGAGTCGGCCGACGGGGGTGGCCCGGGCTGATCGGGGTTGTGGTGGGCGGCTGCCATCGGCTCTCCTTCGCTCGGTTGCGCCGGGATCGTATGGGCCGGGCAGCGGTTGACAGCCGTTCCAGCGGAGTCATAGGGTCGGCGCTGGCAAGGGAACCAACCAACGAAAGGGGAAATTTTGATCACCCGGATTCGCAGGAACCTCAGTTTCGCCAACGTGATCGCGGTGATCGCGCTGTTCATCGCCCTGGGCGGCGGCGCCTACGCCGCCAAGAAGCTCAACGGCAAGACGATCGCGAACAACTCGATCCCGGCGAAGAAACTGAAGAAGAGCGTGCTGAAGAACCTCGACAAGTGCCCGCGAACGCGCCCGAACAAGGTTGCGGGCATCTGTTACGGGCCGGCACAGACCGCAGCGATCTGGGACACGGCGGCTCAGCAGGTCTGCGAGGCCGCTGAATCTGCGGCCGCCGACGATCGGCGAGGCGCTGCTGGTCATGACCGCCGTCGGCGGCGGAGCCGACCAACGAGACATGGACCGACGAGGTGACTGACATCTCCGCGCCGGCCAGCACGCGCCGTTTGTCAAGGCGCCCGGGGACCCGTCGGGGCAGATCTTCACTGCGCCCCGGGTCGAATCACCCGTAGCGCTGCGTCGATAAACGCGACCAACTAGGCGGCGTTCAGGCGTAGGTTGCGCGGACGACCGCAAGGTCGTCCGCGCGCCACGTCACCTCGCCGCCGCACCATTCGGCGATCCGGTCGGCGTCATCGAACGCGTCGGCCACCACGAACGCGCTCGCCTGCTCTCGTACACGGCGAAAGAGGGCCTGCTTCTGCTCGTCGCTGAGCGCGCCGACCGAGAGCACGGCGATCACGAGGTCCCAGGGCCCGTCGGGCAGGGGGTCCTCCATCCGCGCGAGCATCACGCCGTCGTATTCCTCGCGCAGCCTGAAGACCATCTCGGGGCTGGAGTCGAGGCCGATCACCCATGCGTCGGGGTATGACTCGAGCAGCACGCGGGTCGTCTCGCCGGTTCCCATGCCGAGCTCGAGTACCCGCTCGGGCGCGGAAGGGACCGCGTCGACGGCCGCGCGCTGGATCTCGTCGAACCGCGGGACCTCGCTTCGGATCTGCTCCAGATAAGTCTCTGGGTCCCATTGGTACTGGCCGGCCACGGCGCCCACCGTAGCTAAGGTGATCGGCATGGACCACGCGGGCGGCATCGTCGACCTCGAGCGGCTGGCGCTCTCGTCGGGCGAGGCACGTTCGCTCGAGCTCCGCCTTCCGCTCGACTCGATCACGCTGGGCGGCCAGACCTACAGCCCCGAGGATGGGGGAGTGGACGCCCGCCTCGACATCTCGCGGACCACCGGCGGATTCGCGCTGCGCCTGCGCTTCGAAGCGGTCATCGATGGCCCGTGCGTCCGCTGCCTCACCGATTCGCGCTTCCGGATCGCGATCGACTCGCGCGAGGTCGAGCAGGCATCGACCGACGACGACGAGCTGCGGAGCCCCTACGTGGAGAACGGCGACCTCGCGGTCGCCCAGTGGGCCCACGACGCGGTCGTGCTCGCCCTCCCGCCCGGAAAGCCCCTGTGCCGCGAAGACTGCGCCGGGCTCTGTGACGTCTGCGGCGAATCGCTGAACGACGCGCCCGAGGGGGCCCACGACCACCCCCGAGGCGGCGATCCGCGGATGGCGAAGCTGAAGGACCTGAAGCTCGAGTGAGTCCGGATGCCCGCCGGCGTGGCGCGGACGGCACGGGGCTGTCGCGTCCGGGTCTCCGTATACGGAGACCCGGACGCGACACCCCCGCGCCGGCCATGCCACGTCGGAGCTCACCGGCTACCATTGCGCACCGCTGATGGCCGTTCCCAAGAAACGACAGTCCCGTACCAGGCGCGACAAGCGCCGTGCGAACCACAAGGCCGCGACGCCTCGCCTGAACGAGTGCCCGCGCTGTCACAGCCCGCGCCTGCCCCATCGGGTCTGCCCGACCTGCGGCACCTACGCGGGCCGCGAGGTGATCCGGCAGGAGACGCCGGACCTGACCTCGCCTGATTCAACGGAGTGATGCGCGGCTATAAGCCGCCCCCGGACGCGAAGCGGAGGAGGCGGCGCAAAATGTTGCCGGTCGCGCTTGATGCGCAAGGAGCCGATGCCGGCCCCGACGCCGTGCTCGAAGGCGCCCGCATCGCGGCGGGCGACGGGATCGCCGTTCGGGTCTTCGGCCCAGGGTCGCTCGAGGCCTCGGACGGGGTCGAGGTCGTCGCTTCGGACCGGTGGATCCCGAACGACGCCGACCCCGTAGCGGCTGTGCGCTCGACGCCCGAGGCCTCCGTGGTCCGCGCCGCCGCCGACGTAGCCGAGGGCCGCTCGTCGGCCCTCGTCAGCCCCGGCTCCACGGGCGCCGCGATGACCGCGGCGCTCTTCGCGATGAAGCGCATCAAGGGCGTGCATCGCCCGGCCCTGGCGGCGCAGATCCCGATCCCCGGCGGCGGCACGACCCTCCTTCTCGACTGCGGCGCCAACACCGAGGTGCGCCCACAGCACCTGATCCAGTTCGCCTACCTCGGCTCGGCCTTCAGCGAGAGCGTGCTCGGGACCAAGAGCCCCCGGGTCGGACTGCTGAGCGTCGGCGAGGAGCAGAAGAAGGGCCGCGTGGACGTGGTCGAGGCCCACGAGGCCCTCAGGGATGCGGAGGCCCTGAACTTCATCGGCAACGTCGAGGGCCGCGACCTCCTCGGCGACACGGCGGACGTGATCGTCACCGACGGCTTCACCGGCAACATCGCGCTGAAGACCATCGAGGGGACCGCGCGCGCGGTCTCCGGCGCGGTTCGCGACGCGGCGCGGTCGGGACCCGTCTCGGCCGCCGGGGGACTGCTCCTTCGACCGGCGTTGGGAGGGCTCCGGCACCAGCTCGACCCGAACGCGGTCGGCGGCGCGATCCTGCTCGGCCTGCGCGGCGTCGCCGTGGTCGCGCACGGAAGCTCCAGCCCAGAGGGCATCGCCAACGCGATCCGGCTCGCCGAGCGCTCGGTCAGCGAGCGCACCGTCGAGCGGACCGCCGAGCGGCTCGCGGCATCGGGGGCGACGCGCGAGGGCCTGCGCGAGGCGGCTTCCACCGATCCGACGGGGGCGTGATAATGCCCGCCATGGAACGAGAAGAGGTACTGACGCTCGTGCGCGACCACCTGGTCGCGGAGCTCGACGTGGCCCCCGAGAAGATCAAGCCCGAGACGAAGTTCCGCGACGACCTGGACGCCGACTCTCTCGATCTCTACGAGCTGCTGATGGAGCTCGAAGACCGCTACTCGCTGCGGATCAGCGAGGAGGAGGCGGCCCGCATCGAGACCGTCGGCGACGCGGTCGACTTCGTCTGCGCCCGCGTCCCCGCGGGGTGAGCGCCGAGGCGACCGCGCCGTCGCTCGCCACGCTGCTCGGCGGCCTTGCCCCCGATCTCGCCGCCAAGGCGTTCTCGCATTCGTCGTGGGTCGAGCGCCGCACCGAGGGCTACGGGCGCCTCGCCTTCCTCGGCGACAGCGTGCTCGGGCTCGCCGTCGCGTCGGAGCTCTACCGCACCTCGCCCGACGCCGACATCGGCGAGCTCACGAAGATCCACAACCAGGCGGTGAGCGGACGCGCCTGCGCCAACGTTGCGCGCGACCTCGAGTTCATCGAGCGCCTGCGCGAGCGCGCGCCCGAGGGCGGCGCGGGCGTCCCTGTCGAGACCCTCGCTTCCTCCGAGCGGACCCTCGCCTCTGTCTGCGAGGCTGTGATCGGTGCCTGCTACCTCGGGCACGGCTTCGAGGTGACGGCCGAGGCCGTCGTCGCCTCCTTCGAGGGCGAGATCGACTACGCGCGCAGGGAGCGCGTGGACTTTAAGTCCGAGCTCCAGGAGCGGCTCGCTCGCGACGGCACGACCGTAAGCTACGAGGTGGTTCGCGAGGCTGGCCCGCCTCACGACAGGTTGTTCGAGGTGCGCGCTAGGGTCGCGGGCGACGAGGTGGGCACGGGCTCGGGCCGAAGCAAGAAGGAGGCTGAGCAGGCCGCCGCGGCGAAGGCGCTGGAAGGCCTTGGGTGAGTGATGGCGTCCGAGCCGGGATCCCGTCCGCTTCGGGCGCGAACCTTGGGGAGTTGACGGTTTCTAACTGAGATGTATCTAAAGGCGATCAACCTCAAGGGGTTCAAGTCGTTCCCCGACCGCACGCGGCTGACGTTCAGCCCGGGCGTCAGCGTGATCGTGGGTCCGAACGGCTGCGGCAAGTCCAACATCACCGACGCCGTCCTCTGGGCGCTCGGCGAGCAGAGCCCCAACGCGGTGCGCGGCAACTCGATGAGGGACGTGATCTTCGCCGGCGGCCAGGGCCAGTCGCCCCGCCGCTTCGCCGAGGTCGAGGTCGTCATCGACAACAGCGAGGGGCGAGCCGCCAGCGAGTTCTCCGAGATCTCAATCACCCGCCGAATCGAGCGCGACGGCGACGGCGAGTACCGCCTGAACGGCGCGCGCTGCCGGCTCGCCGACGTCCTCGAGGTGCTCTCCGACACCAACATGGGGCGCGAGATGCACTCGGTGATCAGCCAGGGCCGCGTCGAGCAGATCGTCAACTCCAAGCCCCGCGACCGCCGGCTGCTGATCGAGGAGGCCGCGGGTCTCGGCAAGCACCGAAAGCGCCGCCACCGAGCGCAGCTGAAGATGGAGCGCGCCCGCGACAACCTCGACCGCGCGCTCGACGTGGAGAGGGAAGCCCGTTCACGCCTGCGGCCGCTGAAGCGCCAGGCCGAGGCCGCCGAGCGCACCGCCAAGCTTGTCGCCCAGGAGGACGAGCTCCGCTCGGTCCTGGTCGCCGGCGAGCTCCGCGAGCAGCAGGACCTGCTCGCGACGGGGGAGGGTTCGCTGATCGAGATCCGCAAGCGGCGCGACTCAGTCGAGGAGCGCCTCAACGAGGTCCGGGTGCGCCGCGCCGCGATCGAGGAGAAGGTCGCGAGCGGCGAGGACGAGCGCCGCGCTCTCGGCCAGCGGATCGCCGACGCCCGCGGCGGGGTCGAGCGCGTCCGCGCCCGCGCCGAGTCCATCGAGTCAGCCGAGCGCGAGCTCCGCGCCGGCCTCGGCGAGCGCCAGCTTCGCCTGACCGAGCTCGACGACGAGCCGGGCATGGAGGGGGCCGCGGTGGCGCGGATCGCCGAGCTCGAGGCGGCTCTGGCGAGCCTCGACGAGGGCGAGGGCAGCCCCGACGCCGAGCTGCAGGCCCTTCGTGCGCAGGCCAGCGCCGCCGAGTCGGCCCGCGCCGAGCTCGACAGAAAGCTTCCTGCTGTCGCCGAGGCCGCCGAGCAGGCCGCATCCAGCTTCCAGCGCGCCAGCCAGGGTCGCGACCTCGCCAGGGCCGACTCCGAGAAGGCCGCCCAGCGCCGCGCCGCGCTGCAGGGCGAGCTCGCCGCCGTCGAGGCGAAGCTCGCCCGGGCCGCGATGGAGGGCTCCGACGAGGTACTCGCGGGGATGATCGAGACGGGCCCAGGCATCGAGCGCGCCCTCTCGGCCGCGCTCGGCGAGCGCCTGCGCGCGGCGGTGGTCGACACGATCGGCGACGGCGTCGGCCGCCTGCAGGGCAGCGACGGCGCTTCGCGGGCGCTGGTCTCGGGCACGAGCGGCGACGGGGCCGCGCCGTCTCCGCCGGTCGACGGCGCTCGGCGCCTGCTCGACCTGGTCAAGGCCGACGGCGCCGCCGGCGAGATCGCCGAGCGCCTGCTCGCCGACGCCTGGATCGTGGACGAGCTCGAGTCGCTGCCAGACGACTTCACCGGCATCGCCGTCACCGTCGACGGCGACGCCTACGACGCGGCCGCGGGCGAGCTGCGCCGGTTGCCGCGCGAGGGAACCGACCCCGCGCTCGCCGCCCGCTCGGCGCGCGAGGAGCTGGCCTCGCGCCTCGCCCAGCGCGAGCAGACGGTCGAGCGAGCCGCCCGCGACCTCGAGCGCGCCGAGGAGTCGCTCGCCACGGCCGAGGGCGAGCGCGACGAGACCGACCTCGCTCTGCGAGACGCGCGCCGCGCCCTCGACGAAGCGGTCGAAGAGGGTCGCCGCACTCGGTGGCTCGCCGACAGGCGCGCCGAGCGCAGCGAGGACGGCCCGACGACGGTCAGGCGCGCCCAGCTCGAGGCAGAGCTCGCGGCCGAGCGCCGCCACGCTGAGGCCGCGGAGCGCGCAGGCGAGGCCCGCCGGCGCGACCAGGAGCGCCTGCGCCGGCGGATCGAGCTCGAGACCGAGACGCTGCCCGCGCTCGCGAAGGTCCGTGAGGCGCTCGCGAAGGTCGTCGAGCGGCTCGAGCGACACGCCGAGACGCTCGGCGGTGCCCCGGGCGAGGGTGGAGCCGGCGACGTCGCGACCGAGCTGCGGGAGTGCTCCGAGCAGGAGTACGGGCTGCAGACCGAGATGCGCGAGATCAGCGAGGCGCTGACGACCGCCGAGGTGGAGGCCGCGCAGCTGCGCGACCGCCGCGACGAGAGCCGTTCCGACCTCGAGCGACTGGCGGCGAGCCTCCAGCGCGAGCTCGGCCCGGCGGCCGAGCCGCTTCCCGAGTCCGACCGTGAGGAGATCCGAGTGAAGCTCGAGCGCCTTGGTCGCCGGCGCGAGCAGATCGGGCCCGTGAACCCGCTCGCCGAGCGCGAGTACTCCGAGGCGGCCGAGCACGTTCGCGAACTGAAAGAGCAGCGGGTGGACACCGAGGCCGGGCTCGACGAGCTGAAGGCGCTGATCCGCCGCACCGACCGCGAGATCGCCCAGGCCTTTGAAGAGACCTTCGAGGCGACGGCACGGAACTTCGAGGAGATGGTGACCGAGCTCTTCCCCGGTGGCAAGGGCAAGCTGCGCCGCATCGACGCCGCGCCCCCCAAGCCCGCCCGGACCATCGGCGGGCAGAACGGCGACGCCGCCCAGGCGCCCGAGCCCGAGTCAGACGACTACGGCGCCCCCAGGGACGCGGCCTGGGGAGTGGAGATCGAGGTGACTCCGGCCGGCAAGTCGACGCGCCGTCTGTCGCTGCTCTCCGGTGGCGAGAAGTCCCTCGTCGCGCTCGCGTTCGTCTTCGCCGTGCTGATGGCGCGCCCGTGCCCCTTCTACATCCTCGACGAGGTCGAGGCCGCCCTCGACGACCTCAACATCGATCGGTTCCTGCGCCTGGTCCGCCGCTTCTCGGAGCGCTCCCAGTTCATCGTCGTCACACACCAGAAGCGCACCATGGACGCCGCCGACATCCTCTACGGAGTCAGCATGGGCGGCGACGGCATCACAAAGGTCGTCTCCCGCAAGCTGCCGCGCGACGGGGAGCTGAGGCCGGGCGACGTCCCGGAGGCCGACGCAGCGGCTGCCGAAGCGGCTTAGCGCCGCCTTCGTCAGCCCGGCGGCATCTCGTCGAACTGCGGTGCGTCGTCGCCGATCTGGTGCCAGCTGGCCTTGTAGGCGACCTGCTGGTGAAAGCTCGGCTCGAGTGCGAGGTCGCTCATCAGCCCTGCTGCCACGAAGTAGACCTCGCCGAGGTCGTCATAGATGCTCGATCCGCAGTTGCTGCAGAAGTTGCGGGGCGCGAGCTCGCTCTCGTAGGTCTTGACCAAGTCGCCGCCCTTGGTGAACCCGAAGTTGTCCTTGGCCACGACCACGCCCGCAAGACTCGAGCCCGTCCAGCGCTGGCAGCGACTGCAGTGGCAGTAGCCGAGTGCCTGGGGATCCTGAACCTCGTACTCCACGCCTTCACACAAGCAAGTTCCCTTTAGCGTTTCAGTCATGACGACCCCTCGAGTTGGCGTTTGAACGATCCGTCGGCAACGCTACCAGCGGCAGGTCGACGCGGTGCGATCGACTCGGCTTTCATACGGACTGTCCTGACTAACTGTTGCTCTGCAACAACAAGGCAGGACGACAGGCGGGCTGAGTAGCCCCCTGGGCGCGCCCCCACTAGCCTCGCCGCATGCCCAAGACCTGGACCGACGCCTTCGACCTCGGCGACCGCGAGGTTCCTGACGCCCCGGCCGACCAGGGTCAAGGCGGGGGCCTGTTCAAGCGGCTGCGTGAGGGCCTGAGCCGCAGCCGCCAGGCGCTGGGTGCTGAGCTCAGCTCCAGCTTCACCGACCGCGTCGACGAGCAGACCTGGGAGGCGATCGAGGAGGCGCTCATCCTCGCCGACGTGGGGGCGGGCACCACGGCTGCGGTCGTGCGCCGGCTCGAGGACGAGGTCGAGTCCGGCGAGCTCAGCGGGGGCGAGGCCCTTCGCGAGCGACTGATCGAGCTGCTCGCCGAGACCGCGACCCCCGGGGGCGACCTGCGGATCGACCTCAGCGCCAAGCCCGCGGTGATGATGGTCGTCGGCGTCAATGGCACCGGCAAGACGACCACGATCGGGAAGATCGCCTGGCACCTGCAGCGCGAGCTCGGCCTCGACGTCGTCGTGGGCGCCGCCGACACCTACCGCGCCGCGGCGGTCGAGCAGCTCGCGGAGTGGGCGGGACGTGCCGGCTGCCAGATCGTCAAGGGAACCGAGGGCGGTGACCCCGGCGCGGTCGCGTTCGACGCCGTCGCGGCGGCCCAGGCCCGGGGGGCGGACGTCGTCATCTGCGACACGGCCGGGCGCCTGCACACCAAGGACAACCTGATGGAGGAGCTCTCGAAGGTGCGCCGGGTGATCGCGAAACAGATCCCCGGCGCTCCCAACGAGACCCTGGTGGTGATCGACGCCACCACCGGGCAGAACGGGGTTCGCCAGGCGAAGGCCTTCGGCGAGGCGGCGGAGGTCACGGGGGCCGTGCTGACGAAGCTCGACGGCTCCGCCAAGGGCGGGGTCGCCCTCGCGATCGCGTCCGAGCTGGGCATCCCGGTGAAGCTGATCGGCATCGGCGAGTCGCTCGAGGACCTGCGCCCGTTCGACGCGTCCGAGTTCGCCCGGGCCCTGCTCGCCGAATAGGCAACGAAGCCTGCGGGCGGGCGCCTCGCCGTAGGTGACAATCGCCGCGTGCGAGCGGGTGGAAGACGGGGACGCGTATGCATCGCGACGGGCCTCGCGGCCTGCGCGGCGCTGCTCGCGCCCGCGTCGGGCCAGGCCTCCCCGCACGAGTTCCTGACCGCCACCGAGGCGCTCACGATGCAACCGACAATTTCGCTGAGGAAGGGGAGCGACCCCGAGATCCTCGACGGCGTGATCGTGACCGGGCGCGTGCCGTTTCCCGGCCCGGGGCGCAAGGTGCACGTCCGGGTCACGCGCGACGGCCGCAAGACCTCCACCCACCGCCTGCGGACCAACCGGTTAACCGGGCGCTACCGGATGCGGCTGAAGCTGCGCGGATGCTGCGAGTACATGGTGCAGGCCACCGACCGAAGCGGCCGCTCGAATGCGGTGCGATTCGCGGTCGGAGTGCCCTCGGAGCTCGAGACGGGCCGGCAGGCGGCGTTGTTCAACCACCTCCTGCGGGCCAACGGCTTCCACATGGACCGGGTGACCGACGAGCCGGACGAGGCGAGCGGCCTGGCGATCATGGCGCTTAGAAAGACCCACGAGCTGCCGCTCTCAGAGGACTACGAGCCGGCGCTGTTCAAGCTCCTGCTCTCGGGCGACGCAGCGTTCGAGCCCGTCCACACCGAGGCCGGCCGCCACGTCGAGGTCGACGTGTCGCGCCAGGTGATGGCGCTCGTCGAGGACGGCAAGGCCACGGACGTCTTCCACGTCTCGACCGGCTCCGGCGGCACCCCGCGCGGCCAGTGGAGCTTCTACAGCAAGGTCCCCGGCTACAACGCGAAGGGCATGTACTACTCGATCTTCTACGACGGCGACTACGCCACCCACGGCTACTCGTCGGTGCCGACGTACCCCGCGAGCCACGGCTGCACGCGCAACCCGATCCCGTACTCGGTCTTCATCTACGACTGGATCGAGCTCGGCGACGCGATGTACGTGTACGACTGAGCGGACGGACGCTAGGCAGCGGCGAAGCGCTTCTCGGCGCGGGCCTTGCGCTTCGCCGCCTCGACCTCGCGGTCCTTCGGCGGCGCCGCGGTGACCAGGTCGTCGAGCAGGGCGCGCGTCGCCGCGGCCACCTCTTCGACCGCTCGGTCGAATGCCTCTTCGTTGGCCTTGGAGGGCTTGGTCGAGCCGCTGATCTTGCGCACGTACTGAAGCGACGCGTCTCGGACCTCCTCCTCGGTAGCCGGAGGGGCGAAGTTATGGAGTTGTCTGATGTTTCTGCACATGCGTCAAGCGTACCCGGGAAGCACCGAATCAGGCTCGGCTCAGTCGACGTCGACGTCGACGCGCCCGAGGATCGCCTCGGCCGAGACGGGCCCCCAGTAGCGGGAATCCTTGGCGGCGGCCCGGTTGTCGCCGAGCACGTAGAAGTGACCGTCGGGGACGGTGATCGCAGCCGGCAGCTCGCAGCCGACCTTGCCGGGGCACGGCTTGATGAAGGGCTCCTCGACGGCCTCGCCGTTGAGGACGGCTCCGCCGCGCTCGACGGCGATCTCGTCACCGGGGCCGGCGACCACCCGCATCACGAACTCGTTCTCGGCCAAGCGGCCCTCGACGACCGCCGTCGGCGCGTCGCACCCGGAGTTCAGCTTGAACTTGGCCCCGCAGCGGTTTTCGAACACGCCGCTCGACGGGGTGAACGCGACGATGTCGCCCGCCTCGGGCTCGGCGTCCGAGTACGCCCCCTCGTCGAGGGTGAGCGGCTCGTCGAAGCCGATCGTCGGGAGCATCGAGTCGGAGGAGAGGTTGAGCCGGCGCTCGTCGTCGGAGGGGGCGGCGATGAAGGCGAGGGCCAGGAAGACGCCGACGATCGCCACGACGCCGGCTGCCATGGCAAGGCGCGTGCGCATCGATCCAGGGTAGGCCCCACCGGGGCCATCGCCATCGCGCTACGTCGCAAGTCCACAGTGGTCGGGTAGGCCCCACCGGGGCCATCCCCATCGCGCTACGTCGCAAGTCCACAGTGGTCGGGTAGGCCCCACCGGGGCCATCCCCATCGCGCTACGTCGCAAGTCCACAGTGGTCGGGTAGGCCCCACCGGGGTCTACCGGCCCAACGGCCGGTCCCTGGATTCGGAGCCGATCGGAGGCCGTCTAACCTGATGAGCGGTGTTCGACCAGCTCTCAGACCGCCTCCAGGCCGTGCTCGGCGAGATCCGCTCTCGCGGCAAGCTGTCCGAGGACGACGTCAAGAAGGCCCTGCGCGAGGTGCGCCTGGCGCTGCTCGAGGCCGACGTCAACTTCAAGGTCGTCAAGGACTTCACCTCGAGCCTGCGCGAGCGCCTCGAGGGCGCCGAGATCTCGGAGGCGCTGAACCCCGGCCAGACCGTCGTGAAGGCGGTCAACGACGAGCTCACCGAGCTGATGGGCGGCGCGGGCGGCCGCGAGATCGCGTTTGCCTCCAACGGCCCGACCGTGATCCTGATGTCGGGGCTGCAGGGCTCCGGCAAGACGACCGCCACGGCGAAGCTCGCGAAGCTGCTCCGCAAGGACCACAAGGACGTCGCGGTCGCCGCCTGCGACCTCCAGCGCCCCGCCGCGGTCGAGCAGCTCGAGCGCCTGGCCGGCCAGGCGAAGGCGACGTTCTACTCCCAGCCGGGGGAGACCGACGCGGTGAAGGTCGCGGCCTGGGCGCTCGACCAGGCCAAGGCTGAGAGCCGCGACGTGCTGATCGTCGACACGGCCGGGCGCCTGCACGTCGACTCCGACCTGATGGACGAGCTGGCGGCGGTGCGCAAGGCCACCAAACCCCACAACGTGCTGCTCGTCGTCGACGCGATGACCGGCCAGGACGCCGTCAACGTGGCCGAGTCGTTCGCCGAGACCGCGGACTTCGACGGCGTCGTGATCACCAAGCTCGACGGCGATGCTCGCGGAGGCGCAGCGCTCTCGGTCCGCGCGGTGACCGGCAGGCCGATCATGTACGCCTCGACGGGCGAGAAGCTCGACGAGATCGAGCGCTTCCACCCCGACCGCATGGCGGGCCGCATCCTCGGGATGGGCGACGTGATGTCGCTGATCGAGAAGACCCAGGACGAGTTCACCGCCGACGAGGCGGCCGACCTCGAGCGCAAGATCCGAAAGCAGCAGTTCACGCTCGAGGACTTCCTGGCCCAGATGCAGCAGGTCCGCAAGATGGGCCCCCTCGGGGGCCTGATGAAGATGATCCCCGGCATGGGCAAGGCGATGCAGGGGATGGGCCAGGTCGACGAGCGCGAGCTCGATCGAGTCGAGGCCATCATCAAGTCGATGACGCCCCACGAGCGCGCCCACCCCGACGAGATCAAGGGCTCGCGCCGCAAGCGCATCGCTAACGGCTCGGGCACGACCGTCCAGGCCGTCAACCGACTGGTCAAGCAGTTCGGGCAGATGCGCAAGCTGATGAAGCAGATGGCCGACGGCAAGATGCCGAACCCCGAGCAGCTCATGCGGGGCGCCCGGTGAGGTCCCTTCTGTGGGCCCTGGTCCTCGCCGCGGCCGGCGCGCTGCTCGCCGCGCCGGGAGCGCAGGCCGCGTTCCCCGGCTCTAACGGCCCGATCGTGTTCTCGAGCGGCCGCGCGCCGCACGGTCCCGACTCCGAGCTGTACTCGATCACCCCAGACGGCGCCACCACGACGCGGCTCACCTTCAACGCCGGCCCCGACTCGGGTCCCTCATCCTCGCCCGACGGCTCCCGGATCCTGTTCTCCAGCCGCAGGGCCGCGCACCCGGGTGAGAGCCAGGTGTATTCGATCTTCTCCAATGGGCTCGATCCGCTTCGCCTCACGTTCAGCGCGAGCCAGGACGGCGCCGGCTCGTTCTTCCCCGGCGGCAAGCGGTTCGTCTTCTCAGGGGTGCGCCCCGAGCACCCGGGCAACGTTGAGCTCTACGCGGTCAACACCGATGGGACCGGGCTTCTGCGCCTGACCGAGACCTCGGGCTTCGATGCCTCCGCAGCCGTCTCCGCGGACGGCACCAAGATCGTCTTTCTCACCCAGCGTCCTCCCGACTCCGAGATCTACGTGATGGACGCAGATGGCTCGAACGAGCGGAACGTCACGAACAGTCCGGCGACCGAGTTCGACCCCGACATCTCACCCGACGGTCGCAGCATCATCTTCATGAGCGACCGTGCCCCGCACGGACCCGACATCGAGCTCTATTCTCAGCCGCTGGACGGCTCCGCTCCGGCGATTCGCCTGACGACCAGTGCGGGAGTCGACCGCGGCCCGGCGTTCTCGCCCGACGGGAAGTCGATCGCTTGGCAGAGCGACCGCGCTCCCCACGCCGGCAGCACCGAGATCTACACGGCCGCCGTCGACGGATCCTCGCCGCGCAGGCTCACAAACAGCCCGGGGCCTGACGAGACCCCCAATTGGCAGGCGCTCAACAGCTGCGCCGGACGGCCGGCCACGATCGTCGGGACCCCTGTGGACGACAGCCTTCGCGGCACCAAGCGCGCCGACGTGATCGTGGGGCTGGCCGGCAAGGACGTGATCCGCGGCCTGCGCGGCAACGACCGCCTCTGCGGAGGCGCGGGCAAGGACCGCTTGCTCGGGGGCGGCGGACGGGACCGCCTGCTGGGCGGAGCCGCCAAGGACGTCCTCCGGGGCGGGCCGGGCACGGATGTCCTCAAGGGCGGCGCCGGCAAGGACTCCCAGCGGCAATAGCCCGCTAACCTCTCGCGTCGCAATGGTTCGAATGAGACTTAGACGAGTGGGTTCGAAGAAGAACGCCATCTGGCGCATCGTCGTCGCCGACAAGCGCTCCCCGCGCGACGGCCGCACGATCGAGACGATCGGCCAGTACAACCCGCAGACGGAGCCCTCGTTGATCGTGATCGACGAGGACCGCGCCCGCCACTGGCTCGAGCACGGCGCGAAGCCGACCCGCACGGTGTCGCACCTGCTGCGCACCAAGGGCATCGACTCTCTCAGCGGCTAGAGAGGGCGAGGTCCCGGTCATGGGCGAGCTGCTCGAGTTCCTCGCACGCGGCCTTGTCGAGGACGAGGACGCCGTCATCGTCACCGAGATCGAAGAGGTCGAGGGCGAGTTGATCCTCGAGCTCGAGGTCGCCGACGAGGACCTCGGCCGCGTGATCGGCCGCGGGGGCCGCGTCGCCAACGCGCTGCGAAGCGTGATGAAGGCAGCGGCCACGCGCCACGAGAAGCGCGTGATGGTCGAAATCTTGGACTAACGTCGGGCCCATGCGGCTGGACGTCTTCACCCTGTTTCCCGAGGCGCTTTCCTGGTTCGCCGGGCAGCGGCACGTCGCGAACGCCATCGAGGCCGGGAACGAGCTGAACCTCGTTGACTACCGCGACTTCACCACCCTCAGCGGGCGGGTCGTGGATGACGCCCCTTACGGCGGCGGGGCCGGGATGGTGATGCGGGTCGATGTTGTGGACGCGGCCCTCGAGGCGACGTACGGCGCCGGTCGCGCCAGCGTGCGGAAGATCGCGCTGACCCCGGGCGGCAGGCTCTTCGACGAGGAGCTGGCCGCGGAGCTGGCCGCGGAGGAGCACATCGCCCTGCTGAGCGGCCGCTACGAGGGGTTCGACGAGAGGGTGGTCGAGCACCTCGCCGACGAGGCCGTGTCGATCGGCCGCTACGTGCTCGCGGGCGGCGAGCTGCCGGCGATGGTGATCGCCGACGCCGTGCTCCGCAAGCTCCCCGGCGCGCTCGGCGACGACGGGAGCGCGGTCGAGGAATCCTTCAGCGAGGCACTCTCAGGCGCGCCGGAGTACCCGCACTACACACGGCCGCCGGAGTACAAGGGGTGGGGAGTCCCCGAGGTCCTGCTGAGCGGCGACCACGCCAAGGTACGCGAGTGGCGACTGGCCAAAAGCCGCGAGAGGGCCGAGGACAGCGAGGGCTGAACCGCTACCATTCGCGCCTGCGCGAGCCGCCGGCACGCGCATTTTTCACGTAATCGGCCGAACGTTTACCCGGCCCTCAGGACCCACGGGGACCATCCGCACCTGATGAGCACAGTGATCGACAGCATCGAGCAGCGCTCCCTTCAGAAGCGACCGAGCTTCGGGGCGGGCGATCGCGTGCGGGTCCACTTCCAGGTGATCGAGGGCAACCGCAAGCGCACCCAGGTCTTCGAGGGTGTCGTGATCAAGCGCCAGGGCAGCGGCGCCCGCGAGACCTTCACCGTCCGCAAGCAGTCCTTCGGCGTCGGCGTCGAGAGGACGTTCCCGCTGCATTCGCCGAAGATCGAGCAGCTTGAGGTCGCCGCCCGCGGCGACGTCCGCCGCGCCAAGCTCTACTACCTTCGCGACAAGGTCGGCAAGCAGGCCCGCGTCGCCGAGCGCCGCTGGGGCATCGAGGACGAGCTCGTGATCGCCCCCGAGGAGGCCGAGGCCGTGGACGCCGAGGGCGTCGCCGTCAGCGAGGCCGACGCCGAGGTCACCGACGCCCCCGAGGACGACGCAGCGGAGGGCGAGGACACCCCCAAGGCCGAGGAAGCACCCGCCGAGGATGAGGAAGCACCCGCCGAGGATGAGGCTGTCGCTCCCGACGAGGAACAGCCTCAGGCCGAGGCGGAGGAGAAGCCCGAGGGCTCCGAGGACTCCACGGAGCCCGAGCAGCCCTCCTCCGAGAAGGCAGAAGGCTGAAAGTTCCCAAGCCGCAGAGCACCTCGGGCGCGCTCGCCGAGCTCGTCGTCATCGTCGCCTTGGCGCTGGGCCTCGCACTCGGGATCCAGGCGTTCGTCGTCAAGCCCTACCAGATCCCCTCGCAGTCGATGGAGCCGACGCTCGACGTCGGCCAGCGAGTCCTGGTCAACCGCTTCCTCTACCGCTTCGCGGACCCGAAGATCGGCGACATCGTCGTCTTCCACCCGCCCGCAGGCGCCGAGCAGGGCAACCAGTGCGGCGTCCGCCGTCCGGCCGGGTCAGCCTGCCCCGAGGCGACGCCCGACCAGGCCGACGTCAACTTCATCAAGCGGATCGTCGCCGGCCCCGGCGACACGGTCGCGATCCAGGACGGCCACCCGGTCGTCAACGGGGTAGCCCAGACCGAGGAGGACTTCATCCGCGATTGCCGCCCGGGAGGCGAGTGCAACCTGCCGACGCCAATCGAGGTCCCGGCCGATCATTACTTCATGATGGGTGACAACCGTGGAGAGAGCGACGACAGCCGATTCTGGGGACCGGTCCCAAGAGACTGGATCATCGGCAAGGCCTTCGGCACCTACTGGCCCCCGGAGAAAATCGGGATCCTCTAAGAAGCGACGAACGGCTGCCAGGCTGTTCCGCTTCGACCGCTCCTTCGGCCAGCGCTACTCGGCGGGCGTCGACGAGGCCGGGCGCGGCAGCCTGGCCGGCCCGCTGGTGGCGGCCGGCGTGCTGTTGGACCTTGAGCAGATCGGCCGCAGCGAGCGCCGCGCCCTCGCGAGGCTCGACGACTCCAAGGTAAAGTCCGAGGAGGAGCGCGAAGAGCTCTATCCGGCCGTGATCCGGGCCGCAGCGTGCGTCTCGGTCGCCGTGCGCTCGGTGCGCTTCATCGACACGCGCGGGCTGCACGTCTCGAACATGGACGCCCTCGCCGACTGCATGCGGGCGGTGGCTCCCGAGTCCGGCGCCGCCTGCCTCGTCGACGGCTTCAAGCTCCACGGGTGCGAGGTCGACCATCACCGCGTGGTCGGCGGCGACGGCCGCAGCGCTGCGATCGCGGCCGCGTCGGTGATCGCCAAGGTGACGCGCGACCGCTACATGCGCAGGGCCGCCGAGTTCCACGACCTCTGGAACTTCGACGGCAACGTCGGCTACTCGACCCCCGAGCACCGCGACGCGATCCGCACCCACGGCATCTCCCCGCTGCACCGCCGCTCGTTCGCGAGCATCGCCTACACCCAACTCGCGCTCGAAGAATCGGGCGAATTCTTGGAATCCCCCGCGAATGCGTTGCAACCGCCCGCCCCCGGACGCGAAGCGGAGGAGGCGGGCATGGGTGGCGAAGCCGAGGACATGCCGGCTTATGGCGATGCCCTCACCGCTGCCGATCACGGAGCAGATCCCGCCTCAGAAGGCATCGCGGATGTGGTCGACATCAACACCGGCCTTCCCGTAGCTGACGCCGACGACGTCGAAGCGGTAGCCGGCGACGCCTGACGGGTTCCGGCCCGTTGCGAGCCACTCGCGCGCCAGACGGCGGATGCGGGCCTGCTTGCGCGGGCCGACCTGGTGCGCGGGGCTCGGCGGTCCGTGGGACGAGCCGGCGCGCCCGGCCTTGACCTCGACGAACACAAGGATTGAGCCATCGAGGCCGATCAGGTCGATCTCGCCGCCTCGGGTGCGCACGTTGCGCGCGACGACGCGCCAGCCCGCCGCGACGAGGCGGGCCGCGACCAGGTCCTCGGCGCGGCGGCCCAGCCGCTGTCTCGCTTCGGTCATGGCGCGAACGTAGGCCGGGCGTCCTCAGGGGGGCGGCGCGGATCGAAACGCCTTCGGCGCGGATCTGTCACACCCGGCGCGCCACCGGCGAGCGTGGCGAACGTAGCTTCGGAATCGTGCTCGCCGTCTCTCGCACGTTCTCCCTGATCGGCATCGACGCCGAGCCGGTGCACGTCGAGGTCGACGTTCGGCGGGGACTGCCGTCGTTCGCGATCGTGGGGCTGCCAGACACCGCTGTGCGTGAATCGCGCGAGCGCGTGCGAGCGGCGCTGATCAACTCGGGCTTCGAGTTCCCGCTGCAGCGGATCGTCACCAACCTCGCCCCGGCGGACGTGCCGAAGGTCGGCCCCGGCTTCGATCTCGCGATCGCGGCTGGGGTACTGGCGGCATCCGGGCAGATCGCGAAGGACTTCCTCGCCCACCACGCGTTCGCCGGCGAACTGGCGCTCGATGGCTCGATCCGCTCCGTCCCTGGCGCGCTGGCGATGGCCGAGCGCGCCCGCATCCAGGGCATGAAGGTCTTGGCGGTTGCCCCCACCGACGGGCCGCTTGCGGCGCTGGTCGACGGGATCGAGGTCGTCGGGCTGGATCACGTATCCCGGCTGCCTGCTCTGGCGGAGGGCTCGCTCGAGCCGGTCCCTCCGCGAGCGCCCGAGGCCGCCGTCGCGGCCGCGCAGGCTGACCTGCGCGACCTGAAGGGCCAGCCCGCGTTGCGGGGAGCGCTCGAGATCGTCGCGGCCGGAGGGCACAGCATGCTGCTCGTCGGCCCGCCCGGCGCCGGCAAGACCCTGGCCGCGCAGCGGCTGCCCTCGCTGCTTCCGCCGCTCGCGCCGGCGGAGGCGCTCGAGGTGATCCGCATAGCGGGTGCGGCCGGGAACGGGTCCGCCACGCACGACGCGGTGCGGCCCTTTCGTGCGCCGCATCACACGGTGTCCGGCCGCGCCCTGATCGGGGGCGGGTCGCCGCCTCGGCCCGGCGAGGTCACCCGCGCCCACCGCGGGGTGCTGTTCCTTGACGAGCTCGGAGAGTTCCGCCGCGACGCGCTCGAGGCGCTTCGCCAACCTCTTGAGGAGGGCAGCGTGACCCTGGCGCGGGCGCGCGAGACGATCTCGCTTCCGTGCCGGTTCAGCCTGGTGGCCGCGTCCAATCCCTGCCCCTGCGGGCACGGCTTCGATTCCGGGCGATGCGAATGCCACCCGGCCACGGCCGCTCGCTACCAGGCGAAGCTGAGCGGTGCGCTCGCTGATCGCGTCGACGTCTTCGTCGGGGTGGGGCGGCCGAGCGCCGACGACCTCGCCGGCGACCCCGGAGAGGAGTCCTCACCGGTGCGCGACCGCGTCGCCGGCGCGCGCGAGCGCCAGGGCGAGCGGCTGGGTGCAGGGCGAAGCAACGCCGAGATGACTCCCGAGGAGACCCGGCGCGACTGCCGGCTCGAAGCCGAGGCCGAGGAAGCGCTGCGATCCGGGCACGACCGGCTGGGCTTGAGCGGCCGCGGCTGGGACCGGGTTCTGCGGGTGGGGAGGACGATCGCCGACCTCGCCGGCAGCGATCAGATCCGCAGCGAGGACGTGATCCAGGCGCTGGCGCTGCGGCGCCGAAGCGGCGGGTGAGCGGCGTTGAGGCGTGCGACGCGTGCCTGCGGCGAGCGTGGCTCGTCGGCAGCCTCTCGGCGCGCATCGAGCGGGCCATCGAGGGGGTTCCCGGACGACGCTCCCGCGAGCTGCTGGCGCTCGGTGACGAGCGGCTCGCCGCTGCAGTCGCCGGCGGCCGCGACGACGGCTACCTCGAGCGCGCCCGCGCCCGCGATCCTCGCCGGCTCCGCGCGGCGGTGGGGGCGGCCGGTGCCTGGGCGTGCTGCCGCCACGACAACTCCTATCCGCCGGCGCTCGCGGAGCTCGCCGACGCGCCCGGGCTGCTCTTCGGCCGCGGAGACGCGGCGCTCCTGGGGCGGCTGGATGGGGAGGCGTCGGCGACGGTCGTCGGCGCCCGCCGCCCCAGCTCCTACGGCCGCCAGATGGCGGCCGGCCTGGCGCTCGAGATCGCGGCTGCGGGGGTGCCGGTGATCAGCGGAATGGCGATGGGCATCGACTCCTGCGCGCACCAGGGCGCCCTGCGGGACGGCGGCTTCACGGTGGCGGTGCTCGGCAGCGGCCCCGACGTCCCGAGCCCCGCGAACCAGCGCATTCTTTACGAGCGAATCGCCGCGTCGGGGCTGGTTCTCAGCGAGCTGCCCCCGGGCACCCAACCGCGCCGATGGACCTTTCCGGCCCGCAACCGGATCATGGCTGCGCTCGGCAGCATCACCGTCGTGGTCGAGGCCCGGGCGCGCTCGGGCTCGCTGATCACCGCTGACATGGCTGAGCAGCTCGGCAAGGAGGTCGGGGCCGTTCCCGGCCAGGTCGGAAGCCCCGTGGCCGAGGGCGCCAACGCCCTGCTGCGCGACGGGGCCCAGGTGATCCGCTCCGGAGCGGACGTTCTCGACTCGCTGCTCGGGCCTGGCGCTGTGGCAGAGCGAGCCGCTAAGGCCGCGAGCGAGCTCGACCGGGAGCTCGTCGACGTGCTGGACGCGATCGACGCCGGCGCGGCGACGCAGGACGAAGTCGCGCAGTCGGCGGGGCTCGCGGCGGGGGCGGCGCTGACCTCGCTGGCGCGGCTCGAGCTGCTGGGGCTGGTGAACTGCGACTCGTCGGGCCGCTACGAGCGAGCCCCTCTCGCGGCCGGGGCGTCCGACTAGCCTTCGGCCCTTGGCCGATGGCAGACGCACACCCGTCGCGATGACGATCGCGGGCTCGGATTCCGGCGGCGGCGCGGGGATCCAGGCGGACCTGAAGGCGTTCGCGCGCTGCGGGGTGCACGGCACCTCAGCGATCGTGGCGCTGACCGCGCAGAACACGCTCGGCGTCACCTCGGTCCACGCGGTGCCGCCCGAGATGATCGTCGACCAGGTTCGCGCCGTGGCCGACGACATCGGCGTCGACGCGGTCAAGACCGGGATGCTGGGCGACGAGGCGACGATCGACGCCGTGGTCGAAGCGCTGGGGCTGCTCGCCGGCTCACCGGTAGTCGTCGACACCGTGATGGTGGCCGAGTCCGGCGCGGTCCTGCTCGAGCGGGGGGCCAAGCGCGCACTGATCGAGCGGATCCTGCCGCTGGCCGCGGTGGCGACCCCGAACCTTCCAGAGGCGCGCGAGCTCACAGGGCAAGGCGACGATGCGAGCCCTGAGGGGCTCGCCCGCGCCGTTCACGCGCTCGGCCCGGACGCGGTGGTGGTCACCGGAGGGCACGGCGCGAGCGGGGTGGACCTGTTCTTCGACGGCGCGCGCCTCGAGCCGATCGCGGGGCCGCGCCACCCCGACGGGGCATCTCACGGATCGGGCTGCACCCACTCGTCGGCGCTCGCAGCGCATCTCGCGCGCGGCTTCGAGCCCCTCGAGGCGGCCCGGGCGGCGCGGGTGATCGCCGCCGAGGCGGTCGCGAACGGCCTGCGCGACATCGGAGCCGGCGCAGGACCGGTTGACGTTCTCGGCATAATCGACGCATGAAGCTGCTCCGCATGACCCCAGGGCACGGCGACGTCGTGCTCGCCGAGGGCGACCCCGAGGTCGCCGAAGAGCACGAGCGCCTGATCGAGGAGTTCAGGCGCCAGCTCGACCTCGGCATGTGGGCGGCGGTCCCGCTCGACGCTCCCAGCGGGCGCCACGAGGCGTCGATGGTGCGCGACTTCTCCGAGATCCCGGTGGGGACCGAGCGCGTGATCTTCTTTCCTCCCGCCGCAGGGGGTTAGCCGTGCGCAGCCCTTACGTTCGCGACTCGGCGCGAGACGCTCGCGCCGAGCGCAGAGCACGAGAGCTGCTTCGCTCGACGGCCGGCGACGAGGTCGCCGACTCCTACGAGCAGCTCGGGTTCGTGGGTGTCATGCCTGAGGACGACGGCGGCTACGGCTACGTCGTCTACCCCCACCGGCCGATCGTCGCCTACGACACCGGCAGCGGCGAGCTGCTGAGCGAGTACTGCGTGCGCTTCCCCGACCGCGTCGTGGACGACCTCAGCGCGGGCGAGTGGCTCCCCGACGCCGACGACGTCCTCGCCAAGTGGATGGCGCTGCGAGCCGACGAGCGGCGCCTGATCGCCGAATCCAACCTTCATCTGCCGGGCGTGCAGCTCGATCCCGAGATGGTCCGGCGCGACGTCGAGACACTGCGGGAATGGGAGGAGCGAGATGAGACCCCACCGGGTCCTCAATACCGTGCGTTCGTCCCACCGAGAGATTTCGTCATGAGCGACAACGGGAAGGCGGCCACTTCGAACCGGCCTCGGTCGAGCGCTGTCTTCGACGGCCCGGAGCGCTCGTTCGCGCGCGCCTACATGAAGGGGATCGGGTTCGACGACGCCGACCTCTCCAAGCCGACGATCGGGATCGCGAACACGTGGATCGAGGCGATGCCCTGCAACTTCCACCTTCGCGCCGTCGCGGCCAAGGTCAAGGACGGCGTGCGCGCCGCCGGCGGCACGCCGATGGAGTTCAACACGATCGCCGTCTCCGACGGGGTGACGATGGGGACCCAGGGAATGAAGGCCTCCCTGGTCAGCCGTGAGGTGATCGCCGACTCGATCGAGCTCACCACCCGTGCCTACGCGTTCGACGCGGTCGTCGCCATCTGCGCCTGCGACAAGACGATCCCCGGCAGCGTCATGGCGCTCGCCCGTCTCGACATCCCGGCGGTGCTGCTCTACGGCGGCTCGATCCTGCCCGGCCGCTACAAGGACCGCGACGTCACGATCCAGGACGTGTTCGAGGCCGTCGGAGCCCACGCCAAGGGCGACATGTCCGACGCCGAGCTGGCCGAGCTCGAGAACGTCGCCAGCCCCGGCCCCGGGGCGTGCGGCGGGCAGTTCACCGCCAACACGATGGCCTGCGCGTATGAGGTGATGGGGATCGCGCCGATGGGATCCGGCATGGTTCCTGCCGTCGCCGAGGAGCGAAACGGCGTCGCCGAGCGAGCCGGCGAGCTTGTGATGGGCGTGCTCGAGCGCGACCTGCGGCCGAGCCAGATCATCACCCGCGACTCGATCGAGAACGCGATCGCCTCGATCGCGATGTCCGGGGGCTCGACCAACGGAGTCCTCCACCTGCTGGCGCTCGCCAGGGAGTCAGGCATCGACCTGACCATCGACGACTTCGACCACATCTCCGAGCGCACCCCGCTGCTCGGTGACCTGAAGCCCGGCGGGCGCTTCGTCGCCAAGGACCTCGATCAGGCCGGGGGAGTCGGGCTGCTCGCCAAGCGCCTCGACGAGGCCGGTCTGCTCCACCGCGAGGCGATCACCGTGACCGGGCGCACGATCGGCGAGGAGGCCGACGACTCGGTCGAGACGGAGGGCCAGGAGGTCGTCCGGCCGCTCAGCGACCCGCTCAAGGAGACCGGGGGCCTGGTGATCCTGCACGGCAACCTCGCCCCCGAGGGCTGCGTCGTGAAGGTCGCGGGCTACGAGCGTCTCTCGCACACGGGCCCGGCGCGGGTGTTCGAGTCCGAGGAGGACTGCTTCGCGGCGGTGAAGGCCGGCGGCATCGCCGCCGGCGACGTCGTCGTGATTCGCAACGAGGGCCCGGCGGGCGGCCCCGGGATGCGCGAGATGCTCCAGGTGACCGCGGCGCTGGTGGGTGAGGGCCTCGGCGACAAGGTCGCGCTGTTGACGGACGGCCGATTCTCGGGAGCGACCCGCGGCCTGATGGCGGGCCACGTCGCCCCCGAGGCCGCGCGCGGTGGGCCGATCGCGGCTATTCGCGACGGCGACGAGATCACGCTCGACGTCGAGTCGAGGCGTCTCGACGTGAAGCTCTCGGACGAGGAGATCGCCGAGCGCGTCTCGATCTACAAGTCCCCGGAGCCACTCTTCACGTCAGGGGTGATGGCGAAGTACGCCGCGCACGTCTCCAGCGCCGCCGACGGCGCCATCACCACTCCTTAAGCTAGGAAATCCTCGAGCAGCCGGTTGAAGCGCACCGGTCGCTCCATCATCGGGACGTGGCCCGTGGCGTCGAAGATGTGCAGCTCGGCGTGGCCGATGCGGCGGCGGTAGGCGAGGGCTGCGGGGACGGGAACGACTCGGTCGTTGCGGCCCCAGACGATCAGCGTCGGGTCCTCGATCTCCTCGAGGCGGTCGCGGACGTCATAGCCGACGAGCGTCGTCATCGCGTCGTAGTAGCCGGGGCTCTGGAGTGCCGGTACGACGTTCTCCCACAGAAGCTCGCGCCGCAGCCCCTCGGGGTCGTGGAAGACGCCCCCGAAGGCGCGCCGCCGGATCCCGGGGCGCCTGATGCCCGACATCTGGAATCGCAGCGCCAGTGGGGCCGCGGCCCGGCCCACGCGGCCGATCATCGCCGCGGGCTCGCGACGGGCCCGCGCCCAGGTGATGCCGGCGGCCGAGACCAGTGCGAGGTGGCTGACGCGCTCGCGCTCGGCTATCGCGACCTCGGTCGCGATGAACCCGCCCATCGAATTGCCGACGATGGCGCAGCGCTCCACCCCCAGCCGCTCGCAGAAGTCGCGCAGGAAGGTGCCGTAGGCGGGAATGGAGATCTCCCACGGCGGCATCGGGCTGGCGCCGAAGCCTGGCAGGTCGACAGCGACCACTCGGTGCGAGCGCGCGAAGTACGGGATCTGCTCCAGCCAGTTCTGCCAGGCGCCCGAGAGCCCGTGGACGAAGACGATCGGCGGGCCCTGGCCCATCTCGACGTAGTTTGCGCGGGCCCCGACGACATCGACCTCGCGGCGGTGCTCGGACCAGTCGATCCCGAGCCAGTCGGGATCCGGGTTGCCATAGGGATCGGGGCCGTCGGCCGGGGTGGGCTCGGGCAGCTCGGCCTTGCCCCTGGCGAGGCGCACCGCCATCTGGGTGTCGGCGGCGATCCTGCGTAGCTCCTCGCGGGCGGTGCCCTGGGTGCTCTCCGTGGCCGGCATCGTCGAGCCGGATCTTAGGACGGCTCGCCGTCTCGACGCGCGTGGCAAGATTCGTTCATGGCAGCCCGCCGAGTGCTCGTCACCGGTGTCGCCAGCTACTGGGGCGGACGCCTCGCCCAGAGCCTCGAGTCAGACGACGGGGTCGAGGCAATCATCGGAGTCGATTCCGGCGACCCCACGGCCGAGCTGGCCCGCACCGAGTTCGTCCGCGTCGGCGCGGAGCACGCGCTCATCCAGCGCATCGTCGACGCGGCCGTGATCGACACCGTGATCGACACGCGCCTGATCGTCGACTCGCTGAACGCCTCGCGCCGCCACGCGCACGAGGTCAACGTGATCGGGACCGTCAACATCATCGCCGCGTGCGCCGGGCCCGCCTCGCCGGTCCGCCGCCTGATCCTGAAGAGCTCGGGCCACTACTACGGCTGCGCCCAGGACGACCCCGCCTTCTTCCGCGAGGACCACCCGCGGCGCACGCCGCCGGCGAACGCGATCGAGCGCGACGTGGTCGAGGCCGAGGCGTCGGTGGCCGAGTTCGCGGAGTCGCGCCCCGAGGTGAACGTCAGCGTCCTTCGCTGCGCCAACGTCGTCGGCGCGAGCGTCAGGACATCCCACGTGCGGCTGCTCTCGCTCCCCGCCGTTCCCGTGATCCTCGGCTACGACCCCCGCTACCAGTTCGTTCACGAGGACGACGTCGTGCGGGCCCTCGAGCACGTCGCGCGCCATGACCTGCCTGGCGTCTACAACGTCGCCGGCGACGGGGTCCTGGCGCTCTCGGAGGTCCTGTCGCTGCTCGGCAAGCACCCCGCGCCGATCCTGCCGCCGTGGATGACAGGCCTCGCGGCTGCGCCGCTGCGCGCCGCCGGCATGCCGATCAGCGAGGAGATGCTCGCCCAGCTGCGCTTCGGGCGCGGCCTCGACAACCGCCGGCTGAAGGCGACGGGCTTCGAGTACGCCTACTCGACCGGTGACGCCGTGCGCGCGCTGGGCGAGCGGATCCGTCTCGGCCACCTCGATGCCGCCGCCGAGGAGCCCTATCGCTACGAGCGCGAAGTGGAGGAATTCCTGCGTCGGAGCCCGAACGTGAAGGTCAGGCCCGAGGACACTGATCCAGGCGCAGCCGATGAGCGAACGCCCTCCTAGATCCGCACGCAAAGCACGTTGCGTATGGAACTTTTTCGCTGAGCCCGACTGGGCGGGTTCGTAGAATCCACGAGCAGGGAGACCATGGAAGCCAGGCTGAAGACACACCACAAGCTCTTGATCGCCGCTTTGGTCGTGCTCACGGCCACGCTCCTGCTCGTCGCGGGCGTCTACGCCTACGACAAGGCGCAAGAGGACCAGATCGCCCCGGGCGTCAGCATCGGCGGCGTCGACGTGGGCGGCCGCAGCGCCGACGAAGCGCGCGCCCTGATCGAGGACGAGATCGTCGCCCCGCTTCAGAAGCCCGTCGAGGTCACCTACGACGGCGAGACCTACAGGCTCAGCTCCACGCGCCTCGACCAGACCGCCGACGTCGACGGGATGGTCGACGAGGCGGTCGCCGCGAGCCGCGACGGCAACCTCGTCGATCGCGTCAGCCGCTACGTGCAGGGCTCCGAGGTCGACGTCGACCTCGATCCCCAGGTGAGCTACTCCGAGGACGCGGTCGACGCCTTCATCGGCGAGGTCGCGACCGAGGTCAACCAGGACCCGGTGGACGCGAGCATCGAGCCCACGACCGAGTCGCTCGTCCCCACGCGGGGCCAGCCGGGCGTCTCACTGCGCGAGAACCAGCTGACCAAGCTCGTCACCCGGCAGGTCGAGTCACCGGGCGTCGAGAAGGACATCGAGGCGAGCGTCAGGCGGGTCGCTCCCGAGGTCACGACCAAGGAGCTCGCGAGCGTGTACCCGACCTACATCACCGTCGACCAGAGCTCCTACACGCTGCGCCTGTTCGTCAACCTGAAGCTCGTCAAGAGCTACGGCGTCGCTGTCGGCGGCGGCGGTTACGCGACCCCGACCGGCCTGCACTCGATCCAGGACAAGCAGGTCGACCCGACCTGGAACGTGCCCACGTCGAGCTGGGCCGGCAGCCTCGCCGGCCAGTCGATCCCACCCGGCCCCTCGAACCCGCTGAAGGCGCGCTGGATGGGCATCTACGACGGCGCCGGGATTCACGGCACCGACGACGTCGGCTCGATCGGCAGCGCGGCCTCGCACGGCTGTGTGCGGATGACGATCGAGGACGTCACCGACCTCTTCGACCGCGTCGACGTCGGCACGCCGATCTACATCCAGTAGCAGGCGAGCGTTCGCTCGCAGGATGAAGGCGGCGCCCGGAGAATCAATCCCCATGCCTGAGGACGAGAACAGCGCCGACGCGCTCGGTGACGCCTGGAAGCGCGCGCTCGGCCTGTTCGACCGCGAGCTCAGCGCACGCGCGGTCGCCGAGGGCACGCGGCGCGCCTACTCGACCGATCTCGGCCAGCTCGCGCTGTGGGCCGACGGGCTCGGGATGGAGCCCGAGCGCCTCGGCCACCGCGACCTTCGCCGCTTCGCCGCCCACCTCTCATCGGGTGGCGCTTCCAAGGCGACCGTCGCGCGAAAGCTCGCGGCGATCCGAAGCTTCTACGAGGCCCTGCTGCGAACCGAGTCTGTCAGCGCCAACCCGGCTGACCTCGTCGCGAGCCCCAAGCGCGACCAGAAGCTACCCAGGGTCCTGAGCCGCGACGAGATGGCCTCGCTGCTCGATCGCATCCCGGCTCGCACCCCGCTCGAGCTGCGCGACCGCGCGATGCTGGAGCTGACGTACTCCTGCGGGCTTCGCGCCCAGGAGGTGATCGACCTGGATATGACCTCGATCGACTTCGACGGCGAGCGCGTGCGGGTCGAGGGCAAGGGGTCGAAGACCCGCATGGTGCCCGTGGGCGAGCCCGCACAGCGCGCGGTCCGCGCCTACCTGGAGCGCGGCCGCCACGCGCTCGTCGGGACGGGCTCCGAGACGGCCCTACTCGTCTCCAAGAGCGGGCGCCGGCTGCACCCTTCCGACCTTCGGCGGCGCCTCGAGCGCCGCGTCAACGAGGCGGCGATCGCCGGAGGCGTCTCGCCCCACGCGCTGCGCCATTCCTTCGCGACGCACATGCTCGAGGGCGGGGCGGACCTGCGAACGATCCAGGAGCTGCTCGGTCATTCGAGCCTCTCGACCACGCAGATCTACACGCGAGTGGAGCCGTCATGGCTCCGGACGCAGTACGCTCGGAGCCATCCACGTGCCTGAAAAAGCGCGAAATTGCAGGCAGGAGACGAGTTGAGGGGTCGTGGCTGAGGCAGAGGTGAAGGCGTTCGAGCTCAAGGAGCTCTGGCGCCGCTATAAGGAGGAAGACGACGGGAGCGCGCGCGAGCGGCTCGTCGTCGCATACTCGCCCCTGGTCAAGTTCGTCGCCGGCCGTACCGGTGCGAGGCTGCCCTCGCACGTCGAGCAGTCCGACCTCATCTCCTACGGGATGATCGGCCTGATCGAGGCGATGGATCGCTTCGAGCCGGGCCGCCAGATCCGCTTCGAGACCTTCGCCATGCAGCGCATCCGCGGCGCGATCATCGACGAGTTGCGCTCGCTCGACTGGGTGCCGCGCTCGGTGCGCTCCCGCGCCCGCGAGATCGAGGACGCGAACTCGAAGCTCGAGCACGCGCTCGGCCGTGCCCCGACCGACGCCGAGCTCGCCGAGAAGCTCAACATCGCGGAGTCCGACCTCCAGGAGTCCCTGATCCAGATCTCGAACTCCTCGATCCTCGCCCTCGAGGAGCTGTGGATGACCCCGGATGCCTCAGGTGACCGCGTCTCGCTGCTCGACACGATCGAGGACGAGTCCGCGCCCGACCCGCAGGCCGCGCTCGACTCGAGCGAGGTCAAGGACCGCCTCCAGGAGGCCATCCAGGACCTCCCCGAGCGCGAGACGCTCGTCATCGCGCTCTACTACTTCGAGAACCTCACCCTCCGCGAGATCGGCGAGGTGCTCGGCGTGACCGAGTCCCGCGTCTCCCAGCTTCACTCGAAGGCAGTGCTGCGCCTCCGCAGCCGCCTCAAGACCGCTGCTTGAACATCGCCCCCGCGGCAACTAGGGTGCGAGGCCGATGGCTCATAAGGCCGCCGACCGGATTCGCAATGTCGCCCTGATCGGACACCGCGGCGCGGGCAAGACCTCGCTGCACGAAGCGCTGCTGTTCGAGGCCGGGGTGGTGAACCGGCTCGGGCGGGTCGAGGACGGCTCGACCGCCTCGGACTTCGAGGCCGACGAGCAGGAGCGCGAGATGTCGATCGGCGCCTCGGTCTCGTCCTTCGAGCACGACGGCCGCAAGATCAACCTGATCGACACCCCCGGCGACCCGAGCTTCGTCGCCGACACGATCGCCTCGCTGCGGGTGGCGGACTCCGCGGTGGTCGTCGTCAACGCCGTCATGGGCGTCGAGGTCAACACGGAGCGCCTCTGGCAGCGAGCGGACAGCGAGGGCCTCGCGCGCCTCGTCTTCGTCAACATGCTCGACCGCGAGCGGGCGGACTTCTACCGGACACTCGAGTCCCTGCAGGCGAGCTTCGGCTCGCACGTGGTCGCGACCGAGATCCCGATCGGCACCGAGCACGAGGTCTCGGGCGTGATCGACCTGATCGACATGAAGGCCTTCGTCGCCCGCGGTGAGGGCCAGGGCGCGGCGGCCGAGCAGGAGATCCCCTCCGAGCTGCAGGAGCGGGCGAACGAGTACCGCGAGAAGCTGATGGACGAGGTCGCCGAGAACTCCGACGAGTTGATGGAGCGCTACCTGGACGGTGAGGACATCGACCACGACGAGATCGTCACCGTGCTGAAGCGCGGCGTCACCGACGGCAAGATCTTCCCGGTCACCTGCGGCATCGCGACCAAGAACCTCGGCACCAGCCGCCTGCTCGAGGCGCTGGTCGAGGACCTGCCGTCACCGGCGATGCGGGGCGCCGTCACCGCCCTCAACGACGAGGGGGAGGAGATCGAGATCACGCCCGACGAGCACGGCGAGCTCGTCGCCTACGTGTTCAAGACGCTCGCCGACCCCTACGCGGGGCGCCTCAACCTCTTCCGCGTCTACTCCGGCGTGCTGAAGGGCGACTCGCAGGTCGTGAACGTCACCCGGCGCGCCAAGGAACGGGTCGGGCAGGTGCTGATCCCAAGCGGCAAGGAGCACCAGCAGGTCGACGAGCTCGGGGCGGGCGACATCGGGGCCGTGGCGAAGCTCAAGGAAACGAGGGCGGGAGACGTGCTGGCGACGGGCGACCGGCGACTGTCCTTCCCTCCATTGCGCCTGCCGGCTCCGGTGATGGCCTTCGCCTACGAGCCCAAGAGCAAGGGCGACGAGGAGAAGGCGGTGAGCGCGATCCGCCGCCTCGAAGAGGAGGACCCGACCCTCGACGTCCACCGCGACGGCCAGACGGGCGAGCAGATCATCGCCGGGCTGACCCAGGTCCACGTCGAGGTGATCGTCGAGCGGATGAAGTCTCGCTTCGGCGCCGAGATCGAGCTCCACCCGCCACGCGTGCCCTACCAGGAGGCGATCCGCGCCTCGGCCAAGGCCCACGGGCGCTACAAGAAGCAGACCGGTGGCCGCGGCCAGTTCGGCGACTGCCAGATCGAGATCTCGCCGGCCGAGGCCGGCACGGGGTACGAGTTCATCGACGAGATCAAAGGCGGCTCCATCCCCAAGGGCTTCATCCCTGCTGTCGAGAAGGGCATCGCCGAGGCGATGCAGCACGGCGTGCTCGCGGGCTACCCGGTCAAGGACATGCGCGTGCGCCTGTTCGACGGCCAGTATCACCGCGTCGACTCCTCGGAGAACGCGTTCAAGGTCGCGGGATCGATGGCCTTCAAGGAGGCGATGGAGAACGCGAGCCCGGTGCTGCTCGAGCCGATCATGCTGCTCTCGGTGAGCGTGCCCGAGGACGCCGTCGGCGACGTGATCGGCGACCTCAACTCACGCCGCGGCAGGCCGCTCGGGATGGAGCCGAAGGGGTCGGCCACCGAGGTCAAGGCCGAGGTGCCGATGGCCGAGGTCCTCGATTACGCGCCCGACCTGCGCGCGATCACCGGCGGGCGCGGCGACTTCACGATGGAGTTCGCGCATCACGAGGAGATCCCGGCTCACCTCGCCCAGCAGGTGATCTCCGAAGCGCGCGGCGACTCGGAGGTACGGGCCTAGCCCAACGGGCTGGTTCCGTCGGCCGCCGCGATAGCTTGCCGCGGGTGCCCAGACGCGTGATCGTCAATGTCGATGGAGGATCGCGGGGCAACCCGGGGCCCGCCGCCGTGGCCGCCGTCGCCGCGGACGAGTCCGGCGAGGTGCTCGCCGAGCGCACCGAGACGATCGGCGACGAGACCAACAACGTCGCCGAGTACAAGGCGATGCTGCTCGGGATCGAGCTCGCGCGCGAGCTCGGCGCCGACGAGGTCGAGCTGGTCGGCGACTCCGAGCTGATCGTCAAGCAGGTGCTCGGCGCCTACAAGGTCAAGCAGGCGCACCTGCGCCCGCTCCGAGCCGAGGTCGTCGAGGCCCTCGAGGGCCTGCCTTCGTGGAAGCTACGCAACGTCCCCCGCGAGCAGAACGTCCGCGCCGACGAGCTCGTGAACGAAGCGCTCGACGCCCTGTAGTCCGACTGGCCATCCCTATACTTGCCCGCTCTGCGGCTGTAGCTCAGTTGGCTAGAGCGTCTGCTTGCCATGCAGAAGGTCGAGGGTTCGAATCCCTTCAGCCGCTTCTTTCTGGACCTCCGAATGCCGTGGCGATGATTTTCCGGTCGCCGCGAGTCGGAGGGGTGGACGCGGGTACCGTCCATCCGGTCGCCCGTGCGTGGCGTAAGCACAACCAAGGAGATGACAATGCCCGAGGACAAGGTGGGAACCCGTGAGGAATGGCAGGCAGCACGCGACGAGCTGGCCAAGCTGGAGGCCCGGCACGCCGAGTTGAATGAGGAGATCAAGAGCAAGCGCAGCGAGCTTCCTTGGGTCCCGGTCGAGAAGGAGTACGAGTTCGACACCGAGGACGGGAAGAAGTCCTTGACCGAGCTCTTCGACGGCCGCTCGCAGCTCCTCGCGTACAACATCATGTACGGGCCCGACTACTCGATCGGTGCGTGCCCGGGATGTACGAGCCTCGGCGATGAGTTTTCCGGCGGACTGATCCACATGAACAAGCGGGACGTGACGTTCCTCTGCTTCTCGCGCGCGCCGATCGATCGGCTCGCCGCCTACAAGCAGCGGATGGGCTGGCAGTTCCCCTATGTCTCGACCTACGAGACCGACTTCCCATGGGACTTCGGGCTCGCGTTGACGGAGGAGCAGGCGAAAGAGATCCCGGAGGTGAAGGAGATGGTCGACAACCCGCCCGAATGGCTTCGGGAATGGGGTGAGCAGGTCGGGGCGGAGCTCAAGGACGGCCTGCGCGAGGGCCCGGGTTACATCGCGTTCGCGCGCGAGAACGGGACCGTCTACCACACGTACACCGTGATGGCGCCCGATCCATTCGTTCAGCCCCACTTCAACATGCTGCTCGAGCGGACCCCGAAGCCCCAGCCCGAGGAGCCGCGCTCGTGGCGCAAGGACGAGTACCCGGACTGAACGGCGTCTCCTCGTTCAGTCGGGCGGCGGGCGCGCCCCGCGCGCGGACTCGATAGCCGCGAGCCGGTTCGAGATCTCGTCCAGTTGGTCCACGACCTGGGCGAAGTTGGAGTCCGGTGTGAGGGATCGGGCCCTGCCGATGAACAGGCTCGTGATGATCCCGGTGATCACGGCGAAGAACGAGAGGCCGCCGATCATCAGCAGCGCGCCGACGAGTTTGCCCGCAGCCTGCTCGGGGACGATGTCGCCGTAGCCGACGGTGGTCACGGTCTGCGTCGCCCACCACATCCCGTCCCAGATCGTGTCGAAGGTGTCGGGTTCGATCAGGTGCTCGATGATCCCGAAGGCGACGATCGCGACCAGCCATAGGGAGGCGATGACGCCCGCCGCGAGCCGCGGTCTGAGGCCCCTCGACCTGATCCGGCGCTCGATTAGCTGCTCGGCGCGGCGAGATCTCGGATGCTCGGCCATCGGACTGGATTCGCCGCTCTTTGCTGCTCCCCTGCCAGGCTAACGCGTCCGGCATCATCGACTGGCGCGCACAGCGTTCCTCAGGGGAGACCACACTGGGCGTTCACGGTGGGAGGGGCCGGGTGATCGCGCTCCCTAGTCTTGGTCCATGGCCTATACGGACTTGGAAGGCAGGGAGGGGCTGAGCGCCCACCTGGCCGAGGCGATCGACCGCACCGGTGAGGCGCTCGCCGCGCTCGGCGTCGCGTACGAGAAGCTCGATGATCAGACCGCGGACGTTCTCGAGGAGCGCCTCTTCGGCCCCGTCCAGCGCGGGTTCGGCCGCGCCAAGAAGACTTATGCCGACTTCGGGGCGCGCCACGGCCTCCAAGGGCAGGAGTTCGAGGAGGCCATGGTCCCGAGCCCCGCCCACAGCCCGAGCGAGCTGATCGAGAGCGTCGCGGAATCGGTTGAGGCGGCCGACCTCGCGCTGATCGAATTGCAGGACGAGCGCGCCCTCCTCGAGGTCGGCGATCAGGAGCTGCGTGCGGGCGTGGCCTCGACGCGCGAAGCGCTCGCCGACGTCCCTCGCGCCGCGCGCGAGATGTTGCGCACCCTCGGCCGCTAGGCCCTAGGAGGCGAAGCCTGCGAGTCGCTCGACCGTGCCGGTGCGGTCGCTGCCGAACACGATCGCCAGCAGCGCGTCTGCGCCAGCCGTGCCGTACGCGGCGACGCGGCCCTCGAGGTCGTCGGGAGTGCAGGCGATCCCGGCGGCGTCGATGATGTCGGGCGTCACCGCGCGGATCGCGCCCATTCGGTCGCCGGCGAGGAAGCGGTCCTGGATGTCGCGCGCCTCGTCGCCGAAGCCGTACTTGTCGCAGAGGTCGACGTAGAAGTTCTTTCCCTTCGCGCCCATCCCGCCAAGGTAGAACGCGATGAACGGCCTCACAGCCTCGCGCGCGGCCTCGACGTCCTCCTCGACGGCGACGGGGACCATCGCGGCGATGTCGATGTCCTCGCGCGTCCGCCCGGCCTTCTCGAGCCCGCGGCCCAGCTGCTCCAGCAACTCGTCGCAGTCGTAGGGGTTGAAGAAGGCAGGCAGCCAGCCGTCGGCGATCTCGCCCGCCTGCTCGACCGACTTCGGCCCGATCGCGCCGAGGTAAATCGGCAGCTTCTCCTGGACCGGCTTGATCATCAGCTTCAGCGGCTTGCCGAGCCCGGTGCCCTCGGTGGCGGGGAGCTGGAACTCCCTGCCCTCGTATTCGACCACCTCCCGCGCCCAGACCTTGCGCACGATCTCGACGTACTCACGCGTCCGCGAGAGCGGCCGGGTGAACGGTACGCCGTACCAGCCCTCGGAGACCTGTGGGCCAGAGACCCCAAGGCCCATCCGAAAGCGCCCACCCGAGATCACGTCGATCGTCGCGGCCGCCATCGCCGCGGCCGTCGGTGGACGCGCCGGGATCTGCATCAGCGCCGAGCCCAGGCGGATGTTCTCGGTGCGGTCGGCGAGCACCGCCAGGATCGAGACCGCGTCCTGCCCCCACGCCTCGGACACCCAGAGCCCGTCCATCCCCGCTTCGTCAGCCTGCGCCGCGAGAGTGAGCTGGTCCTCGTAGCTGATCCACGGCCAGTAGCCGAGGGCGAGTTGCATCCGCATGGACGGCACCCTATTCAGGCAGCGCCGCTGGCTACGCTTGCGCCTCACCCGGCGCCTTGGCGGAGTGGCTACGCAGCGGCCTGCAAAGCCGTTTACACCGGTTCGATTCCGGTAGGCGCCTTCGAGAAGCCCCCGCTGGTCGGGGTTTTCTCGTTCTCGGGACGGTTGTGACTTAGGACGAGGGCGCGAATAGGCGCGAGATTGACGCTCGAAAGGACGTTGTCGAACTCCCGGGCCTGCTTCTCAACGTCGTCTTCCTGTCAGCCTTTGGGGGGTTCTAGTTGCCATAGATGGTGAACCGGCCTACGTCCAGCGTCTCCGTAGGTAGCGCGGCGTCGTGGTACATGCCTACCTGCAGATGGCTCGGAATCGTGGTGCCGTTGGTTTCGCGCAGGAGGGTCGCGCCGTTGAACACGGGGGAAGTTACGCTGCCCACCCTGATTCTCCACCAGCCCTGAGAAGCGTTCTGCGTGTAATAGCCCTCCCAGGAGATCGGTATCCAGCACCGACACGTGACGGGGGTGCTCCACAGGTCTATCCAGCGGCTCTGAAATAGGAACACGCCCGAACGAAGCTGTAGCTCAAACATGGACGAGGGGCCAGGCTCGTTGTACGGCTGAGTCTGCTTGGTCTGGATGATCTGTCGCCAGTTGCCGGCGGTGTAGTTGATCGAGGGGCCGATACGCACCCAACCCGTCGTCAGGTGGTACTCGCCCTCGTCGTACTTGACCGTGGGGCCGGTCGGCTGCCAGTTTTCGCCCGCGGCGCAACGCTCGCCCCACATCTGATCCCCGTCGAAAGCGGTGAAAGCGCGGTAGGCGCCGCCGTCTGGCCCGCCCGTGGTGAAGTGCTGGATGCGCCCCGGTTTGACCTCGCTGAGGTTGTTGGCGAAACGATCTGAGGCATTGTCGTTTCTGGCGCAGACCACACCACCCCACTCGGGCAGCGGGTCCACCGCCAGGTCGTCGGTCCATGCAACGGGGGTGCCGGCGGGGGGTTTCAGAAACGTTGAGGGAGGCGAGGGCGGAGGCCGGGGTGGCGGGGGTTCCTCAATGCTGAAGCTCTTGACCACCGTGTTCGCTCGCCCGAGCGAGTCGGTGACCGTCATTGAGGCATTGACCTGCCCGCAGCAAACGTAATTGAAAGTCGCGGTCGGCCCGGTTCCGAAAGTGGTTGCATCGTGGTGCCAGCGATACGCACATGGTGCCTCGGGGCAAGTGGCGGTCTGCGTGAAATTGGTCGTTCCGGGCGGGATCACGGCTTCGCTCGGGGAACGCGTGAAATCAGCCGTGGGCGGTGGGAGCGGTGGAAGCGTCGTGAAGTTGTCCCACTCCGGGTGAGGATCGTTCTCAGAGATGCCGTCCGAGTCGCCGTACTTCGGGTGCGCCGCGCACGCGGTCAATGTGAGGAACAGCGAGAGCGTCGCGACGGCCAACGGGACCAAAAAGACAGCGCGGACGGTCGCTCGCATCGACGCTGACCGTAGCTGCTGCGGTCGCCCAAGACAAGTGGGAGCCGTGGCGCTGCGGCCCGCACGCCAGAGCGCGAGGACCATGACCTCGACGTTCTCCGCGGACATCGCCTACTCCATCAGCCCGGCGGCTTCAAGGGCCTCCCGCCGGCCCTGATAAAGGCACAAGCGCGAAACAGCGCCTTGGCGGATCGTCCAGACCCACGTGCCACGAGCCTTCACCTCGACCCCGTCGCGGCCCACGAGAGTGTTCGTGAATGGTGTCACCACCCGGTCCCCGGCGTCGATCACCTCGTCGAACTCGTACCGAACGGATTCCCAAGCCTTGCCGAAGTTCTCCGCGAGGCGACGCCACTGATCAATGTCGTAGATACCGGCGTCCAAGCCGACCGCGCGTGTCATGTCTACCTCGAAGTCCGAGGTGACGTAGGTCGACACGGCATCGAAATCCGCTCGGTTGAAGGCATCACGAGCACCACGGACGATCCCGACGTTCTCCTTTGACATCGCCTACTCCGACAGCCCGGCGGCTTCGAGGGCCTTCTCACGCTGGGGGAACGTCTGCAACCTGACGATGCGGCCGTCCCGCAGGGTGAAGAGATGACCGATGAGTGCCTCGATCTCCGCGCTGCTTCGTCTGGGCCGGGCGCGAATCCTGACGAAGACCGCGACATACTCGCCGCCCTCGAACAGCTCCACAGGCTCCGCCGTCGAGGACTCGAACGCACTGATCTGGTCCTCGATGAACGCCTGGCACGCGCCTCGGCCGCGAAACGAGCCTTGAAGCTCAGTGTCCAGTACGAAATCCGGGTCGAAGTCCCGCCACATCGCGTCCCAGTCGCGACGGGCCAGGCAGTCATAGCACCGCCCGATGATCTCCACGTTCTCCTCCGGCATCGCCTACTCCTGAAGCCCGGCGGCTTCGAGGGCTTCCCCTTTCGACTGGTACAGCGTGAGCGACGCCTGCTGGCCGTCACGAAACGTGATCAGCCACGCGCTTCGAGCCTCAACCTCGATGCCGTCTCGCCCTCGCATGTATGCCACGTTCTCAGCGATCAGGAGGTCGTCCTCGATCTCTGCTGGGTCATGGACAAATTCGATCCGAACTTCGTCCCAAGCCTCGAAGAACCGCTGCATGAACGCCCGGATTTCGCCGCGCCCCCGATATACGCCCGCATCAGGGCCGCGAGAGCTGGACCAGTCCACGACGGCGTCGGGTGCCCAGGTCTCCACGATCCCGTCGAGGTCACGGCGGTTGTACGCATCGGTGGAACGGCGCACGGCCTCGATGTTCTCCTTTGACATTGCCCGCGCAGTATCGCGCTGCGGCGACCATCCTTGCCGAGGCAGAGCCCTCGAAGCCGCCGGACTGCGGGAGTAGGCGTGAGCGCCTTCGTGACGGAGTTCTGGCGAGGCCTACCGGGGTCTAGTCGCGCGTGCGAGGATCCGCCCCAACCACGGCATGGCCGGCGAGCGCCACACCTGTCGCTCCTCGAAGGGCCAGGCATAGGTTGGGTTCCCGCCTCTGACAAGCTCGAGTAGGCCGGGTTCGCTGAGCTCTTCGGTGGACCACGCGTACACGCGCTGCACCCGTGGCAGGATCACCGCGTAGTCGAGCAGCCGGCCGATGCGCTGCTCGTCTGCGAGGTAGCTCTCGACGTCCCGCTCGAGCGGGTAGCGGTCAGGTAGCACGCGGCCGAGCGAGATGAAAGCCCCCGCCATTCCGAGCCGAGGGTCACCGAGAAAGGGGGCGAGCGGGGCGAGTCGACCGAGCGCAAGGCGCGGCGCGCCGACGAGCGCGTGGGCATAGAGGACACGGACGAGCGCGACGTTCATGAAGAACCGCTCCGGGAGGCTCTCGGCTTCGGCCAGTTCCCGGTGTTCCAGATAGGCACTTACGATGCTGGCGTTGTGGGCGCGGTACCAGTTGCGCCCCGTCGGTTTCGCGATGAACTTCATCCACAACCGGACCGTCTCGGATGACGCCTCGCCGCTCAGAGCACCGGCGAGGGCGACCGATTCGCAGCCATCCCGCAGTAGTCGCTCGTTGACCGCCCTCCACCAGACACTGCCGGGGGGCGAGGCGTCGAGCGGATTGAGCAAGCCGCGTTCTGCCTGCCAGCGCATGAACGAGAGCGCGGCGCGACGGAACGGCAGGTGTCGCGGCGCCCGGCCCGTCGGGCCGTGGTACGTGCGATCGAGCAGCGCCAGCCGCGCTCGGGGGTCGTTGCGCACAGAGGCAACCTGCTCCTGGGCTCGGGCGAGTGCGCCTGCGTTATGGCTCATCCTGCGAAGTCATAGCCGTAGAAGACTTAGCTCGACGAGCTTCCTGAGGATTACTCGCGCTTCTCTGTGTCTCCTCGCGGCCGTGCTCGCCTCGCACGCCAGGGACCCGTGAGGAGGGGGGACGTGGCCTAGATCGGAAGCTTCCTCGCCTTTTTCCTGCACTTCTTGCGTGCCTTGGCGCGTTTCTTGGCGCACTTCTTGAGCGCCGCGGCCCGCATTCCCGTGATCGGGATGACGGAACTCTCGGGGGTGATCACGGGCCGGTCAGGCGCACTCGGGTCGAGCCTGACCCAGCGCGAGACCGACGGCACGCCCTGGGCGTTGAGCAGGAAGAGCATGTAGTAGCCGGGCGGCGCGACCCTCGCGTTCGGAGGCGAGACGACGTCGATGCCCGTCCCGGCGACCGTGTTCGTGAGCGCGAGCTCGACGTGGCGCTGGTTCATGTCGTAGCCGTGGGTGGTCGCGGCCGGGGCCATCAGCACCGCGCGCGAGACGGGGTCGGGGCTGTTGATCCCGAAGCTGTCGCCCCAGGCGACGCTCGCGGGAGCCGAGCTGATCGCCGGGCGCGCGCCCTTGAACAGGTAGGGAGGCCGGTAGATCTCGGCGGTATCGGTTCGATCGCCCCCCGGTTGGCCCGGCGTCCCGTTGAAGTTGTCCCCGGCCGAGAGCACGCGCCCGTCGGGCAACAGCACGGCTGTCGAGTGGTAGGCGCGGCCCTCGGCCTGCGAGGCGCCGAGGCTCCACGAGCCGCTCGCCGGGTCATAGAGCTCGATCTGGCGTTGCACGTCGGTGTAGGTGTAGAGGCCCTGCGCACCGGTTCCGAGGCCGCCGCCGACGGTCGCCTTCGAGCCGTCTGGCAGCAGCACCGTGTTGTGGTGGCTGCGCCCGATGTTGAGCGCGGGAGCGGGCTGCCAGCCGAGGCCCAGGTTGGCGTCGTCGATCGTCTCCGCGGTGCTCTGGGTGCCGCCGCCGAACGGCGTGCCGCCGATGATCGTCACCTTGCTCGACCCGGCGGGGCCGCCCGGCTCCAGCACCGAGGTGCTCCAAAGCCGCGAGTCGTTCCCGTTAAAGCTCGGCAGCTCGCCCCAGCTGAAGGCGTTGCCCGGGGCGGGACCGATCTGGTTGTAGTACCAGCTGTCGGCGGGGTCGGGGCCGGCGACCAGCGTGCGGCCGCTCGGCATCAGGAAGTTGCGCGGGTAGAGCTCCCCCTGGTCGGTCGGCTGACCGGGCTGCCCGCGCGTTGAGATCGTCGCCAGCGTGCCGACTCCGTTCATGTCCGGGCTCGGGGTGAACAGCTCGATCGTCTTGTTCTTGTCGGCGCTGCCGCTCTCGTCGTAGCCGTCCATGATCACCATCCGCCCGTCGGGCTGCAGCACCTGGCTCGGGTACCAGCGCCCGTGCGCCATCGAGGGCTGCTCGGTCCAGCTCTCGTTGAAGGGGTTAAACGTGTAGACCTTGTTGAGGCCCTTCCAGTCGTTCGGGGGCCCACCGGCCTCGTAGTCGAGGTTTCCGCCGGTGACGAGCACGCGCCCGTCGGCGAGCAGCGCCTGGCCGCCGCACCAGATGTTGGCCGCCACCGTCTGCCCGGGGTTGTCGGGGTCGGGCACCTGCGGGGGGTCGACGCGGGTCGACGCGCCCGTGGCCGGGTCCCAGAGCCAGGCCTCGGCCGTGTTCTGGCGCGGCTCCCCCGAGCCGAACGGGTAAGACCACCACATCACCTTGCCCGGTCGGCAGCAACACGGCGTGGATGCCGAAGATCGGGATCGGGAACGGCGCCTCCCACTGGCCCACCTGGTCGGGGGGGCCGGCGAGCCTGAGCGCGGGCTCGTCGGCCGCGGACGGGGCCTCAGCCGCCTGTTGGGCCAGCGCGCGCTGCTCGGCGTGCTCGGCAGCGTGCTCGGCGCCGAGCGCCTCGGTCTCTGCCTGGCGCAGCTCGCTCTCGCTGAGGCCGAACTCGTCCGCTGACGTCGTCCCTGGGTGGGAACCCGACGCCGCCGGCGTCCAGACGCTGAGCGCGCCCGCGAGCAGGCAGGCGGCGATCCATCCCCGTTTTTTCCACATGGCGACGAGCGTCACTCGATTCTCCTGCACGCGGGGCTCCCCTTAGGCCACTTGGCGCACCACCCCTCCTCGCCAAGCCGACGAAACGGTAGCGCGTGGAGGAATCGGTGTCTATCCGGTGGCCGATTATTCGAGTAGGCGCCCGGTCAGCGCCACCTCGCTGCGACCTTCGAGCAGCGCGGCGACCTCGGCGGAGGGCTCGCCGACGGGCTCGTGGACCACGGGCTCACGGGGCCGCCAGAGAAGGTTCACCGTCAGCGCGGGGTCCTGCTCGGGGTAGTCGGAGCGGTTGTGGGCTCCTCGGGTCTCGCGGCGCTCGAGCGCGCAGTCGAGGGTCGCGCGCGCGGCGAGGACCGATCCCTTCAGATCGAACGCGTGGGCTAGGTCCTCGAAGCCCGCGATGTCGGGGCGGACCTCCATGGTGGCGATCTGGTCGGCCACCCTGTCGAGGCGCTCGAGGCCGTCGGTGAGGCCCTCGGCGGAGCGCACGACGCCGGCGCATTCGCTCATCAGGTCGCGTACCGCCCGCTGAAGGGGACGCGGGAAGTCCTCGCCGCCGCGCTGTCCGAGCAGCTCGCTGACCTCGTCAGAGGCCGCGGCGATGGTCGAGCGGTCGCGGAGCTGCGCGTCGAGGGACGCCGACCAGCGCGCCGCCTCGGCGCCGACGATCTTGCCGAAGACGATGCATTCGACCAGCGAGTTGCCGCCGAGGCGGTTGGCGCCGTGGAGGCCGGTCGCGCACTCGCCGACGGCGTAGAGGCCCTCGACGTCGCTCCGGTGCGTCTCGGCCTGGACCCAGACGCCTCCCATCGAGTAGTGCGCGGTGGGCGCCACCTCCATCGGCGTTTGGGTGATGTCGAGCATCGCGACGTCGATGAACTGGCGGTACATCCGCGGGAGTCGCTCAAGGACCTTCTCGCGGTCCAGGTGCGAGATGTCGAGCAGGACGCCGCCCGCTTCGGTGCCGCGCCCCTCGGCGATCTCGGTGTAGTTGGCGAGGGCGACGCGGTCGCGGGTCGAGAGCTCGAGGCGCTCGGGGTCGTAGCGCTCCATGAAGCGCTCGCCGTCGGCGTTTCGCAGGATCCCGCCCTCGCCGCGAACCGCCTCCGTGACGAGGGTCCCGGCCGAGTCCTCGGGCGAGATCATCCCCGTGGGGTGGAACTGGACGAGCTCCATGTCGCGCAGGCGGCACCCGGCTTCGGCGGCCAGGCGCATCGCGTCACCGGTGTTCTCGTCGCGGCGCGAGGACGAGCGGCGCCAGATCCGGGTGTGGCCGCCAGCGGCCAGGATCACGGCGTCCGCGAGGAGGACCTCGCGCGTGCCGTCGTCGAGGTCGAAGCCATAGGCGCCGAAGATCCGGCCGTCGTGGACGAGCAGCCGGGTGATGTAGAGGTCATCGCGCATGTGGACGCCCAGCTCGGTCGCCCGCCGGACCAGGGTGCGCTGGATCTCACGCCCCGTGTAGTCACCGGCGAAGCAGGTGCGGCGATAGGTGTGCGCTCCGAAATACCGCTGGGAGAGCCGGCCGTCGTCCTCTCGGGCGAACTCGGCGCCGTAGTCGATCAGGTCGTCGATCGCGTTGGGCGCCTCGCGGGCGAGGAGCTCGACGACCGTTGGATCGGCCAGCTCGTAGGCCTCGGCGATCGTGTCGGCCGCATGCTGCTGCCAGGTGTCCTCGGGGTCCATCGTGGCCAGCGCGGCGTTGATGCCGCCCGCCGCCAGCGCGGTATGGGCATCATCGCGACGGCGCTTGGCGACGCAGAGGACCTGGTGGCCGGATTCAGCCAGCTCGATCGCCGCGCGCAGGCCGGCGGCACCCGTGCCGATGACGAGGACGCTGGTGGCGGTCCGACGCTCCTGAGGGTCGTTAGAGGCCATAGGTCATCTTGACGACCCGGGCACCTCGGCTCGCGCGGGTCAGGCGCTCGAGCCGTAGGCGCGGCCGGGAACCCCGCCCACTGCCAGCAGGCGCAGCCCGTCGGGACCCGCGACGACCTTGCGCGTGACGGTGGGGCCGATGTGGACGACCACCTCGGGGGTGAGGTCGTGTTCGGTGCCGTCGAGCGTGACGGTGCCCGATCCGCGCATGGCGAGGTAGAGCTCCTCCTGCTCGAGCTGCGCCGGGAACTTGGCGAACATCTCGCCGCCCTTGCCTTCGGCGGAGTGGTCGTGCTCGGGTGCCTCGCTGGCGTGCGGCTCCATCTCGATGATCGAGATGCCGAATGACTCGATCCCGAGGTCCTCGCGGACCTGGCGCATCTCGATCCCTTCGAGGAATCCGCTGAGGGTGTCGAGGTCTTCGATTCTCTTGACGGTGTAGTTGGCCATCACCCCGAACTACCCCGAGGTGCCGCTGCTAATCGTCCTCGGGGAGCCCGGCGCAGAACTCGCGCACGAGCGTCGCGAACTCGAGGGTTAACGCTCGGCTTCTGGACGAGCGAGGTCCGCACCGCGGTCGGGAGTGCCGCCATCGCGTCCTCGAAGCCCTCGCGGGTCCACATCAGGCACCCGGCGTGCTCGACCAAGAGGATCGGGGCCTCGATGCGGCGCAGTATCGGGAGCAGGTCGATTCGCTCCGCCCGCGAGAAGAATTCCTGGATGTAGGCCGCGGTCACGTCCTGGGAGACGCGGGCCATGTAGGCATCGGCGAGCTCCTCGTCATAGGCGTTCTGCGTCAGCTGCGTCAGTGCCCGGACGTAGCTGCGGTAGTCGGTGCGGCCGAGCTGCACCAGCGCATCGCGGACCTCCGGGTTGAGCGATGGCCGCTTGCCGCGCGCGTTGAAATCCAGGGCGGGGTGGCCCATGACCAGCGCACGCACCGCGCCGGGTCGCTGACCGGCGATTCGCGCTGCCTGCGCGGCGCCGACCTCGTCGCCGACGATCACGCATCGCTCCCAGCCCCGGCTGTCGAGCTCGGCGAGCCCCCGCGCGACGATCGCCTCGATCGTCGGCTCGGTCATCGGCTCTGAGCCGACCCCCGGCGCGTCGAAGGAAGCCACCTCGGCCCACTCGGCGAGCAGGGGCTTGATCTTCCACTCGACCTCGGTCACGGTCGGGACGAGCAGGATGCGGGTTGCGGCCATCGCACACAATCAAACCACCGCCGGGCGGGGAGGGGCAGCTGGCCGGGCAGCCAGGAAGGCGCCGGTGTGGATACGATGCGCGGCGTGCGCTACCTGATCACAGGCGGGTCCGGCTACATCGGCGGCAGGCTGATCGACGAGCTCTCGGCCCGCGAGGAGACCGAGCTGATCGTGATCGTCGATGTCGCGGCGCCCAAGCGCCAATGGCCGAAGACGCAGTTCGTGAAAGGCGACGTCCGCGATCGCCACGCGACCCGCGAGCTCCTGCAGCGCCACGAGATCGACGCACTCGTCCACCTGGCCTTCATCCTGGACCCGATCCACGACGAGGCGAAGATGTACGACGTCGACGTCAACGGGACGCAGGCGACCCTGTGGGCCGCCTCGGAGGCCGGCACCAAGCAGGTGCTCGTCACCTCCTCCGCATCGGCCTACGGCGCCTGGCCCGACAACCCGAAGCCGATCGCCGAGGACTGGCCCGTCCGCGGCGCTCCTGACTTCTCCTACGCCCGCGACAAGGCCGAGGCCGACCGCGTCTGCCAGCTCTGGGCGGCAGACCACCCCGACGCGACGATGACGATCGTGCGCCCGTGCATCGTCTTCGGCCCCAACGTCAACAACTACATCGCCCGCACCTGGGAGAACGCGCCCTTCCTGCCGATCATCGACGGCCACGACGAGGAGTTCCAGCTCGTCCACGAGGACGACGTCGTCAGCGCCCTGATCGCTCTGCTCGACGCCAAGGCGCCCGGCGCCTTCAACCTCGCCGGCGACGGCCTGATGACATGGAAGCAGTCGGCGGACCTGATCGGCGTCAAGACCCGCGAGCTCTCGATGAAGAGCATGAAGCGCCTCACCGGTGACGCTGTGGAAGCTGCACGTCCCGCGCACCGACGCGCCCGCCGGGAACCTCAACTTCCTGCGCTATCCGTGGGTCGTCTCGACCGAGAAGCTGAAGTCGACGACCGGGTGGCAGCCGCGCTACGACACGCTCGAGACCTTCAAGGTGACGATGCGCGCGAAGGGCCTGATGAGCGCCGAGCCGACGGTCTCGACGCCCCGCGCGCCGGTCGCCTGACCCCTAAGCCGCTGCTAGATTTGCCCGTTCCCGGGCGCTTAGCTCAGTTGGGAGAGCGCCGCCTCGACAAGGCGGAGGTCACTGGTTCGAGCCCAGTAGTGCCCATTAGAAGGATCGTGCGTCCTGGCATTACTTGCCCTTGTTCGGGCAGAACTTCTTCTCGTACTGACGGACCGTCAGCTGTCTTGCGGCATGGGCCAACCGATTCCTCCGATTGCCCTTGCACGGATTGCGGCCCGTGAAGTCCTCCATAGCGGAGGTCAGAAAACCCCCGTCGTTGCACTCGTGGACCAGAGGGGAGTCACAGTCCGGGATCCGGAGCTTGAATCCGGGGCAAGCAGCTTGTCCGAAGATGCCCTGGCGCTTCCTGGTGAAGAGAGGCACCTTCGGAAGCGAGAAGCTCTGAGTGCCGTTCGTCGTCTGAGGCTGACCTTCCCAAATGGTCACAAAGTTGGACTCGCAGCGATCTGAGGATGCGGAGCCCGAACTAATAGGGGAGACCTCCAGGTAGGGCTGCCAGGTCCCACACGGAAAGTCCGGGGTCACACACGTGAAGGTGATGGACCCGACAACGTTGCCGTGGGTCCACCTGGCCGTGGCATGGGCGCGGGTGATCTCTGCGGTGACGAAATATGCGCCCGATTGGGCGTGGGCGCCAACCGCCATCCAGAGCGCCCCTCCGGTTATCGCGAGGGCAGCCATTGCCCACGCCATCAGCACGGTGTTCTTGCTGAGACCCGAGCCTTCGGTTCGGTTTCTAGCCAACATCCGGTATCAGCCCTTCTTGCGCTTCTTACATTTCTTCTTCTTGGCTGCCACGGCTCCCTGCTTCCCCTTTTGCTTCTTCTTCTTGCACTTCTTCTTCTTGCCGCTTGTCCCGACCTTTGTCTCGGCTGTCCAGACCAGCGGCAGAGTGGCCTGCACATGACACTCTTCGCCCGCACTGCCCAGCTTCTCGGGGTACACGACGCCGGACATTCTGCGGGCGTGCGGGGATGAGTCGGAATCGGTTTCGCCCTGTATGTGGGGGTCGTAGGGGTTCTGCCCCTGGCTGTAGCCGAAACCCCATTCCGGTCCCCCCGCTGCGTTCGGGTACATCTGCAGCCCGTTCGGATAGCTCTTGACAAAGCTTGAACCGCAAACCGCTGGATCGACCGTGGGATCGCAGCCGAAGACGGGGTCCGGGATGCACGCGTCCCACGGAAGATCGCTCGCGGTGAAGCTGGCGACCCGGAATGGCTGGCCCGGCATCAGCGTGATCGAGAAACCGCCGCTGACCTGTCTATCAATCGTTTGCCAGGTCCCCGCATAGGTTGCCCCGGGGACGGGCTCGCATCCAGGGCAGCTCCCGGGGGGGCCAGCCGCGACTGCGGGCGAGGCGCTAATTAGCGCAAGCGCTGCGGCTAGGCCAACGGCTGCAGCCGAAACTCGAAAGGTCGTGAGCTTCGATCTGAGCATCTGCTCCCTTAAGAACCCCTGTTGCGTCCTCGCCTTAACCGCTGACGGTTCAGCTAACAGGACGAAACTTACCGCTTCAGAAGGGAGTGTCAAGGCGGCTGGATCATTGGGGTTGCTGCGCTCGGCCGACTGGGAGGGTGGACGCGATGCGGCTCCCCAGAACCGCGAACCCGCAGCGCAAGCGCTTCCGAGTCGACCCGGCGGTCGGCTCGTCGGGCGGCCTCTAGGCCTAGGCAGTCGGGCCGGGCCGCAGGGCCTCGACGACGCGCGCCTGGGCCGCTCGCGCCGCCGGATGCGCGAACAGGCACAGGTGCGTGCCGCGCTCGATCCTCAGGAGCTCGGCGCCGGGGATCACCCGGGCCGCGAACTCGCTGTGGGCCGGGGGGACGTCGACATCCGCGTCGCCGACGACGATCAGGGCCGGCGCGGCGATCCTCTCGAGCTCGAGCGAGGTGATCTCGGTGAAGCGCGCCCGATCGTTCTTGATGCCCTCGCGCCGGCGGGCGTAGTCGCCGACGACGCGGGCGCTCTCGAGGACCACCTCGGCCTGGCGCTCGTCCGCCATCGCCGCCGAGACCTGCTCCTTCAGCTCCGACCGGCTGAGATCGCCCTCGGCGCGCAGCGTGCCGTTCACGGTCGTCTTCGGGGCGTGGTCGACGAGCTTGCGGAGCAGCCAGTTGCCGGCCCGCGTCTCCATCACGAGACGATCCTCGACGCCCTCGTTGGGCGAGGAGTACGGGCCGCTTACGGCTGCGAAGGCCACCAGCGCTGACACCAGCTCCGGATGGCGCACCGCGAGCCTGTAGCCGCTTGGGCCACCGCCCGACCAGGCCACGAGGCCGGCGCGATCGTGCCCCAGCGCCTCGAGCAGCGCGGCGTGGAGGTCGGCCTGGGCGTCGAAGGACTCGCGGCCGGCGAGCGGGGTGCCGAGGTAGCCGGGGCGGGAGGGTGCGATCAGCGCGAACCCTGCGTCGAGTAGGAACCTCCCCATCGCAAGCGAGGCGTCAGCCCCGCCCGGCGTGCCGTGCACGAACAGGACCGGCGGGCCGTCTCCGACCCGTATCGCTTCCACTGGCCCGGCCGCCGTTTCGACGGTCTCGGGCCGAGGGTCGCTCAGGAGTACCCGTCCCAGTACTGCAGCTCGGGCAGCGGGTCGTACGCCGCGCCGCCCTGGTACCAGCCGGGCGAGCTCCAGCGCTCGAAGTGCAGGTGGCAGCCGGTGGAGGAGCCCGTGGTCCCGACCCTGCCGAGCTGCTGGCCGGCGTAGAGAGCCGTGCCTTCCGAAGCCCACGACGGCTTCTGCATGTGCATGTAGACGTGGCTCGTGCCGGTGTAGGTGCCCTGGATCACCAGGTAGTAGCCGGCTCCGCTCGCCTGGTAGGCCTTCGTCGTGACGGTTCCGCTCTCGGCCGCTACCAGCGGCTCTCCACACGACGCCGACATGTCCTGGCCTTGGTGGGTGTGGTCGGAGCGCCCTGCGCCGAAGCGCGAGCCGGCACCGCCGAAGCTGTGGGCGCCGGGGACGGGGAAGGCGTGGCGGCGCATCGTGAAAGGCGTCTTCTGGCCGGTCAGGGTCGCGCCGGTGTCGCCCGTCTCGTCGAGGCGGAAGCGGTAGACGGAGTCGGGCGCCCAGATCCCCGCAGCCGTCCAGCCATTCCAGCTGATCGTCTGGGAGCCCGCGGCCGTGAAGGTGATGGGGAAGCTGAAGGTGCCGAGGCCGTTGTTCTCGTCGATGACGTTCAGCTTCAGGGTGCCGGGACGGCTGACCGTGACGGTCGCGGTCGGAGTGGTGGGGCCTCCGAGGTAGAACATCGTCTGCGCCTTGGTCTTCTTCTTCGCGACCAGCTTCCCGATCCGCAGCGCGTCCTTGCGCGTGACCTTGCCGTCGACGTGCCAGCCCTGCTTGCGCTCGAGCTTCTTCACGGCCTGCTTGGTCGACTTGCCGTAGACGCCGTCGGTCGGGGCCGTGTAGCCGAGGGTGGTCAGCGAGCGCTGCAGCGCCCGGACGTCCTTGCCGGTGCTGCCGGTCGACAGCGGGCGCGAGCCGAAGGCGGCCGCCGAGCTCGTGGCGGGGATCAGAGCGGCGAAGGAGGCGGCGAGGAGCAGCGCCACGCCGGCGTGCTGCAGGCGCGCGCTCATTGAGGACCCCGGTGGGGTCTCATCGAGCAGCCGCGCCTCGGGACGAATCGAAGCGGATGAGGACCCCGGTGGGGTCTCACGGGGCGGCGACTGCCTTCACCTTCGCGGTGCCGGCGGAGATCGTGCCGAGCTGAAGGGCGAGCTGGTAGGTGAGGTCCCACTTGCGGCCCGCGATGAAGGGGCCGCGGTCGATCACCTTGGCGCGGACCCAACGGCCCTGGTGGGCGAAGGTGACCTTGGTGCCGCAGGGAAGCTTCCTGTGCGCGACGCCGATCGTGCCCTTGCGAAGCGTCTGGCCGCAGGCGGTGGTGTTGCCGTAGAAGCCGGGGCCGTACCACGAGGCGTAGGAGCCGGGCATGCGGCTCGCAAGCGCCTTGCGGGTCGGCTGGTTGACGACGCCGCTGGTGCCGACGCCGGACCCGGACTGGAACGAGCGCACGGCGCCGTCGGTCGTATGGGCGAAGGTCCCGTCAGGTGGGGTGCCGAGGGCGAGGCCGCGCAGCACCCAGTTCAAGGTCTTGACGTCCGTTCCGGCCATGCCCAGGCTGAGGTCGCGGGCGCCGAAGGGCAGGTCGTAGAAGGTCGGGTCGGTGCTGCTGGTTTCCGCCGGCTCGGAGCCGCCACCCGTCAGGCCGCCGGTCTGGGCGGAGGCCACACCGGGAAGCGCGAAGGCCGAGATCGCCGCCAGGGTGGCGAAGCCGATCAGGCACTTCTGTCGCATGCGGGGACCTCTCTCTTGAAATTGCGCTTCCGGGGTTAGCTGTCGGGCTCACGCGAAAGAGAGTCGCGTTACGCAACGGGAGTTGCGATTCGCCCCTTGGGACTTTGGGTCCCCCGGCCGCCGCCTCGCCGTGGCGAGAAAGCGGTTAAGCAAGGTCTGTACAACAGGGAAACTAGCATCTGCAAACAAAGTTGCACAAGATTGGGTAGTTCCTCGTGCCTCGCCTCGCCTGCGGCCACGGATCGAGAGCCCCGGACGCGAAGCGGAGGAGCCGCCGATTAGCATCCTCCGATGGCTGATCCCGACGTCAAGCTGAAGGTCGAGCTCCCCGACGGCACGCCGCTGGAGCTGGACGCCGGGCGCCACCGGCGCCGACGCCGCAGCGGCGATCGGCCCCGGCCTCGCGAAGGCCGCGCTCGCGGTGAAGCTCGACGGCGAGCTGCGCGACCTGTCGGCGCCGCTCGCCGGCGGCGAGAAGATCGAGATCGTCACCGCGAAGAGCCCCGAGGCCCTAGAGCTGCTCCGCCACGACACGGCCCACGTTCTGGCCGAGGCGGTGCTCGAGCTCTGGCCCGGCGCGAAGATCTCGATCGGGCCCCCGATCTCCGACGGCTTCTACTACGACATCGAGTTCCCCGAGGGCGAGGCGCCGAGCCCCGACGACCTCGAGCGGATCGAGTCGAAGATGGCCGAGCACATCAAGGCCGACGAGCCCTTCGAGCGGCGCGAGCTGCCGGCGGCCGAGGCGATCGAGCACTTTCGCGGCGAGGGACAGGACTACAAGGTCGAGCTGATCTCCGACCTCGTTACCGCCGAGGGCGCCGACACCGTCTCGCTGTACAGAAACGGGGCCTTCGAGGACCTCTGCCGCGGGCCCCACGGCCCCTCGACGGGCCGCGTCGGCGCCTTCAAGCTGACCTCGCTCGCCGGCGCGTACTGGCGCGGCGACGAGAACCGCCAGATGCTGACCCGCATCTACGGCACCGCGTTCGGGAACAAGAAGGAGCTCGCCGCGCACCTCGAGCTCATCGAGCAGGCCAAGCAGAGCGATCACCGAAAGCTCGGCCCCGAGCTCGACATCTTCATGCTGCGCCCCGAAGCGCCCGGGATGCCCTTCTGGCTGCCGAACGGAAGCCGCCTGCTCGAGCTGATGGAGGAGGAGGTCCGCGGCCAGCTCCGCAAGCGCGGGTATCAGGAGATCCGCACGCCCCAGGTGCTCGACGAGGAGCTCTGGCACCGCTCGGGCCACTGGGACAACTACAAGGACAACATGTTCTTCGTCGAGTCCGAGGGGAGGCGCTTCGCGCTGAAGCCGATGAACTGCCCCGGTGCCTGCCTGGTCTTCGGGTCGCGCCGTCATTCCTACCGCGAGCTGCCGCTGCGCCTCGCGGAGTTCGGCGACGTCTTCCGCGACGAGCGCGAGGGCGTGCTGCACGGCCTGCTGCGCGTCCGCGCCTTCACCCAGGACGACGCCCACGTCTACTGCGCAGAGGATCAGATCGAGACGGAGGTGATCGACATCCTCGAGGCGATCGACGAGCTCTACGCGCGGTTCGGGTTCGATGAGGTGCAGTTGGAGCTCTCGACCCGCCCCGACAAGTCGATTGGCTCCGACGAGCAGTGGGAGAAAGCCGAGGCCGCCCTGCAGCAGGCGCTCGATGATGCCGGCCGCACCTACCAGCTGAACCCCGGCGACGGTGCCTTCTACGGGCCGAAGATCGACTTCCACGTCACCGACGCGCTCGGCCGCTCGTGGCAGCTCGGGACCTGCCAGCTCGACTTCTCCATGCCGGAGCGCTTCGACCTGACCTACACCGGGGCGGACAACGCCGACCACCGCCCGGTGATGATCCACCGCGCTCTGCTCGGCTCGATGGAGCGCTTCGCGGGGATCCTGATCGAGCACCACGGCGGGCGGCTGCCGTTCTGGCTCGCTCCGGTTCAGGCGCTGGTCCTGCCCGTGGCCGACCGCCACAACGACTACGCGGCCGAGATCGCCTCGAAGCTGACCGAGTCCGGGCTGCGCGCCCGACGTCGATGGGCGAAGCGAGTCGGTGGGCCGCAAGATCCGCGACGCCGAGCTCGCCAAGGCGCCCTACATGCTGGTCGTGGGCGACCGAGAGCAGGAGGCGGGCGCCGCGTCCGTCCGCCACCACGGCGAGGGGGACCTCGGCGCGCTCGAGCTCGAGCAGGTCGTCGCCCGGCTGCGCTCCGAGGCGCAGGCGGACGTCTAGTGCCTATACTGCGAACCAATGCCGGGTACCCACACCACGAAGCGCCGCGCCTAGCGCCCCCGTGCCCGATTCCCCGATCCTCCTTCACAGCGCTTGATTGACGCCCCTCTGGATGTCTAAGTAGTGGCGGTCTCTCGGTTCGACCGTCGCCCGCCCGAGCGCGATTCCACTCGGATCAACGAGCGCATCCGCGTTCCCGAGGTCCGGCTGATCGACGAGAAGGGCGAGCAGGCTGGAGTGATGGAGACGCCGAAGGCGCTCGAGTACGCCCGCGAGCACGACCTCGACCTGGTCGAGGTCGCTCCCGGCTCGAAGCCGCCCGTCTGCCGGGTGCTCGACTACTCGAAGTACAAGTACGAGCAGGAGCAGAAGGCGAAGGCCGCGCGCAAGCACCAGCAGCAGGTAAATGTGCGCGAGATCAAGCTGCGACCGAAGATCGCGACCCACGACTACGAGACCAAGAAGGGCCACGTCGAGCGCTTCCTCAAGCAGCACGACAAGGTCAAGGTGACGATCATGTTCCGCGGCCGCGAGGCCACTCACCCCGAGCGCGGGCGCATGCTCCTCGACCGGCTCTTCGAGGACGTCTCCGAGCTCGCCGTCGTCGAGCAGGAGCCCCTCCAGGAGGGGCGCAACATGCACATGCTGCTGGCCCCGTCGCGCAGCGCGGGCAAAGAGCCAGAGGCCGCGGCGAGCTAACCCTTGGTCAGCCCGTCAGGGCTTGACCACCTGGACGTTGTCAACGTCCACCGAGCAGCCGCGGGGCGCCGGACAGCTGTAGAGGGAGTTCTGGTAGATCCCCGCTCGCAGGTGTGAGGGGATCGAAGCGCCCACGGCGATCGGGCCCTGCCCACCCGCCACCTCCGGTCGAAGCGTCTGGTGGGGAAGGCGGCGACTCTGTTCGCCCTTGTCGCTGGCATCACCGTCGCCGTTGCGGTCGACGTAGACCTTGATCGAGCCGGTCGACGGGTTCTGCGAGTAGACGATGTCGAAGGCGAACCGGGTCCAGGTGCTCTGCCGAGCCCGCGTCGCCCAGAGATCGCTCCAGTCGCTGGCGATGACCCACCTCCCGGCCCGGGCCTGCAGCTCGAAGATCGGCGCAGGCGCGGGATTGAAGTATGGCTGCGTCTGCTTCATCTGCAGGACGACCCTCCAGTTGGGGGCGCTGATCGGAGAGTTCGCGGGAAGGCGGAGCGAGACGAGGGTGACCCGGCGCTGCCCTTCGCGAAAGAGAGCTGTGGGCCCGCCCTGGTCGTTCAGGCCCAGCTCGCAGCGCTCGCCCGCCTGGTCGTCGCCGTCGAGGACCGTCATGCGCCGGAACGATCGGTTGCGTTGGCCGCGGCCACTGGCCTGCCGCCGCCTGTCGCCGCCTCGCGGGATCCAGGCCGCGCGCGTCGGGTCGACGCAGTCCACGCGCCCCCAGAACGAATGCGGGTCCCGTCTCCGCCCAGTATCGCTGCTGAGGGTCTTGCAGGGCCGGGACAAAGTCAGGCTCGCCGAGAGCCGGCGTCGCACTGAACACGCGGACGAGGTCCGTGCGCCCGAGGCGGGCGAGATCGATGGGGCGACCCCCGCGACGCCGCTCGGCGCCGCACCGATCCAAATCGAGGCAGCGAGCACTGTCGTCGCGGCGCCGACCAGCGATACGGTCCTGGCGGTCCATTGCCTGGGCACCGCGGGTACCGTAGCGAGGAGGGCAGCCGGCCTTTTGGGCTACCCCTTGAAGACCTGGATGTTGTCGAAATCCGCCGAGCATCCGCTCGGGCAGCTGTAGTTCTTGTTCTGGTATATGCCGGCGCGCAGGTGCGAGGGGATCGACTGGCCGACGGGTACCGGGCTGCTGCCGCCCGCGACCTCGGGCCTCAGCGTCTGCCGCGAGACGCGCGGACTCTGCTCGTTCGCGTCGGCCGCGTCTCCGTCGCCGTTGAGGTCGACGTAGACCTTGATCGAGCCGACGGAGGGGTTCTGCGAGTAGGTGATATCGAAGGCGAAGCGCGTCCAGCTGTCCTGGCTGGCCGGCGCAGTCCAGACGTCGGTCCAGTCGCTCATCACGATCCACTGTCCCCCGCGGACCTGAAGTTCAAAAATCGAGGCCATGTTGGGGTTGTAATACGGCTGCGCCTGCTTCATCTGCAGCACCGTTCGCCAGTTGGGGTTGCCAACGGGAGAGCTCGCGGGCAGGCGGATCGAAGCGAAAGTGACCCGGCGCTGCCCCTCGTGGTAAAGCGTCGTCGGCCCACCCTGATCGTTCAGCCCGGCCTCGCAGCGCTCGCCCCAGATGTCATCGCCGTCGAAGGCGCTCATCCGTCTGAAGGCGGCGTCGGGCTGCGTAGTGCCCGATCCGGTCACGTGTGGGTCGGCGCCGGAGGTCATCTGCTGGTGGCGAGTTGCGTTGGCGCAGTCGAGCCTTCCCCACAGGCTCGTCGGGTCCGCGCTCGACGCCGTGTCGGTGAAGATCTGGGTGCACGAGCCGGGCAGCGTCATTCCGATGGCCGCGCCCGGCTGCGAGAGCGGGCAATTCGGGTTGCCGTGCTCAGGCGGCGGCGGCTCGTAGGTGTCATCGGTGGAATCGCCGACCGAGCAGCCACTAGGCCCCTTGCCGCTGATGCTGACGCTCGTCGATCCGATCGTTCCGCCCGGGCCGGTCGCCCGCAGCCGGGCGACGCGCGCTCTCTTGGAGACCGCGATCTTGGCGCACACCGCGAAGCTGCCCGAGTCTTCGGCAACCGCGCTCCCGACGGGCACCCACCTTCGGTTCTTCTGAAGCCTGACCTGCACCCTGCCGGGAGCTACTCCGCTGCTGGCCTGACCGGCCGCGCACGCCGTCCCGCTCAGCAGGACCCTCCCGTTGCGCCGGACGGTGCGCGTTGACGGCGTGACCGTGACGTCGACGCATCCGGCTGCCGCGGATGTCGATGCGGTCGCGGACGCAGCGTTGCCGAGCGACCCCAAAGCCGGGGCGAGGAGGGCGGCCGCACCGAGGCAGGCCGCTGCGAGGGAGGGGAAAAGCCGAGGAAGAGACATCCCCATTGGCATCGGGGCCTCGAAGGAGGCACGAAATTTCAGGTAGGGCGTTGGACGGTCTACCCATTAGTCACCTACCCGAAGGTGGACAGATGAATGACCGCTGAGCCGCCGCCACGCACGTCACGGGGGTATCCCACGAACTTTGCTTCAATAGGCGACCGCCATGCCGAAGATGAAGACCCACTCAGGCGCCAAGAAGCGCTTCCACAAGTCCGCCGGCGGCAAGCTGCGCGGCGCCCACGCGAACCGCAGCCACATCCTCGAGAAGAAGTCGCCGAAGCGAAAGCGCCACCTCGGGCAGCCGGCTGAGATCGCCAAGGCCGACCAGAAGCGCGTCAAGACCCTGCTCGCCGGAAGGGGTCGCTGATGCCGCGCGCGACCAACGCCGTTGCGCGCCGCAAGCGCCGCAAGAAGGTCCTCGACCGCGCCAAGGGCTACTACGGGCGCAAGCACTCGAGCTACCGCTTCGCGAACGAGCAGGTCATGCGCTCGGACGCCTACGCCTATCGCGACAGGCGCAACCGCAAGCGCGACTTCCGCCGCCTGTGGATCACCCGCATCAACGCCGCGGCGCGCCAGGAGGGCATGAGCTACTCCCAGCTGATCCACGGCCTGAGCGAGGCCGGCGTCGAGGTGAACCGCAAGATGCTCGCCGACATCGCAGTCAACGACCCCGACGGGTTTCGCCGATTCGTGGAGCTAGCCCGGGAGGGTGCGACGGCCTGAGGCCAATCGCATCAGAGGTTCTCACCCGGGCGGTCCGCAAAGCGGCCGCCTTTTTTGTTTCCTGAAACGAGATCAGCCGGAGAAACCCAGTGATAACGAGCCCACAGAACGAGAAGTTGAAGCTGGTGCGCAAGCTCCAGCGACGCAGGGTGCGCGACGCGGAGGGATTGTTCGTCGGCGAGGGCGAGGACCTGCTGGCCGCCGCGCGGAGCGCGGGGGCCGAGCCGGTCGAGCTGCTGACGGCCGCCGGCGAGGGGCTGGGAGGGACCGAGGTCGAGCCCTCCCTGCTCGACGCTGTCTCGGCGCTCGGCTCGGGGAGCCGCTCGATCGGCGTCTGGCGCGAGGGCTGGGCCGAGGAGCTGACCGAGCCCTGCTGCTACCTGCACGGCGTCTCCGACCCGGGCAACGTCGGCACCATCATCCGCACCGCCGCCGCGCTCGTCGGCGGAACGGTGGCGATCGGGCCCGGCTGCGCGGACCCGTTCGGCCCCAAGGCCGTGAGGGCGAGCATGGGGGCGGTGTTCACCCAGCCCTTGGCTCGCGCCGAGCTCGACGCGACGCCCGGTCCGCGCGCGGCGCTCGTCGCCCACGGCGGCGATCCGCTCGACGGCCTCGAGGGCGCGGCCACCGTCTGCTTCGGGGCGGAGCGCGAGGGGCTGCCGGCGGACCTGGCCGCGCGGTGCGACGTGGCGGTGACCATCCCGCTGCGCGAAGGCGCCGAGTCGCTCAACGTCGCCGCTGCGGCTGCGATCGCCTTGCAGCGGATAGGCCCCACCGGGGCCCCCCGGCCCAAACGTCGGTCCTGCCGAGCGAGTAAGAACGGGGGTGACGCATGACGACCAACGACCGCATCAAGGAGATCGAGGAGCAGGCGGCTGACGCCATCGGAGCCGCCGCGAGCACCGACGAGCTCGAGCAGCTTCGCGTCCGCTACCTCGGCCGCAAGGCCGAGCTGACGACGATCCTGCGGGGCATCGCCGACCTTCCTGCCTCCGAGCGCGGCGCCGTCGGCAAGGGCGGCAACCAGGCCCGCCAGGCGCTCGAGTCGCTGATCGAGTCGCGGGCGGGCGAGCTCGACGCCTCGGAGCTGACCGAGCAGCTTGCCGGCGACCGCGTCGACGTGACGCTCCCCGGCGCGCCCGTGCTGCCGGTCGGGCACCTGCACCTGATCACGAGGACGCGCCGCCGGATCGAGGACATCATGGTCGGACTCGGCTACGGGATCCTCGAGGGGCCGGAGGTCGAGAGCGACTACTACAACTTCACGGCGCTGAACCACCCGCCGGGCCACTCCGCCCGGATGGAGCAGGACACCTTCTACGTCGCACCCGGGTCGCTCACCAAGCAGGCGCTCGACTCCGCGCGCGCCGCCGCGTCGCAGGCGTCGGCCGAGGGCGCCTCCACACCGGACGACGAGTTGGTGATGCTCCGCACCCACACCTCGCCGATGCAGGTGCGCGCGATGGAGGCCGAGGGTCCGCCGATTTTCATCGCCGTCCCCGGCAAGTGCTATCGCCGCGACACGATCGACGCGACCCACCTGCCGATGTTCCACCAGATGGAGGGGCTCGCCGTGGCCGAAGGCATCACGCTCGCCGACCTCCAGGGGACCCTCCGCGAGATGCTGCGCGGGCTCTTCGGCGAGGGCCGCGAGGCCCGGATGCGACCGCACTTCTTCCCATTCACCGAGCCGAGCGTCGAGTTCGACGTCTCCTGCTTCCGCTGCGACGCGACCGGCGTGCTGCCCGACGGCTCGCGCTGTCCGCTGTGCAAGGGCATCGGCTGGGTCGAAGTCGGCGGCGCCGGCATGGTCGATCCGAACGTGTTCGGCTTCGTCGAGGGCAACGGCTACGACCCCGAGCGCGTCCAGGGCTTCGCCTTCGGCTTCGGCATCGAGCGCATGGCGATGCTGCTGCACGGCGTGCCCGACCTGAGGCTGTTCGTCGAGAACGACGCGCGCGTGCTGGAGCAGTTCTCCTGATGAGGCCCCACCGGGGTCAACATCGTCGCGCTCTGTCCCTAGCAGGGAGTCCGACATGAAGGTTCCAGTCAGTTGGCTGCGCGAGTACTGCGACCCCGACTGGTCGCCCGAGCACCTGGCCGAACGCCTCGCGATGACGGGCACGGAGGTCGAGCGGGTAGGCATCGCGGGCGCGTCCTCAGACGACGGCTACGTCGTCGGGTACGTGGACAAGGTCGAGCCGCATCCGGATGCCGATCGGCTGCGGGTCTGCACGGTGGACACCGGCGACGGCCCGCGCACGATCGTCTGCGGCGCATCCAACGTCGCCGCCGGCCAGCATGTGCCCGTCGCGCTTCCCGGCGCGGTGCTGCCCGACGGGCAGGAGTTGAAGAAGGCGAAGCTGCGAGGCGTCGAATCCGACGGGATGATCCTCTCGGAGACCGAGCTGCAGATCGGCGAGGACTCGGGAGGGATCGCCGTGCTTCCGGGGCCCGATGACGGAGGCTCGGGCGCCGGGACGGCGCTGGGGGAGGTGCTTCCGGTCGCCGAGCGCGTGCTGGAGCTCGAGGTCACATCCAACCGCTCAGACTGCCTCGCCGTCTACGGCGTCGCGCGCGAGGTCCACGCGATCTCAGACGCCGCCTTGGCCGAGCCGCCCTGGACGGTGGACGCCGAGGCAGCCGGCGCGGGCGAGGTCGCCGACTACGCCTCGGTCAGCGTCGAAGTCCCCGAGCTCTGCCCGCGGTTCACCGCACGCGTGTTCACCGACATCGAGATCGGGCCCTCGCCGCTGTGGCTGAAGGCGCGGCTGATTGCCGCAGGCCAGCGGCCCATCAACAACGTCGTCGACGTGACCAACTACGTGATGCTGCTGACCGGCCAGCCCCTGCACGCCTTCGACCTCGACGAGGTCCCCGGCGGCGAGCTGATCGTGCGGACGGCGAACCAGGGCGAGAAGATGACGACGCTGGACGGCACCGAGCGAACCTTCGACTCCGACGCGGTCCTGGTCTGCGACCGCGAGGGGCCCGCGGGCATCGCCGGGATCATGGGCGGCCAGACCTCGGAGGTCTCGGACTCAACGACCCGCGTCCTGCTCGAGGCCGCCACCTGGAACGGCGTCAACATCCTTCGCACCTCGCGTAAGCTCGGCCTGCGCTCAGAGGCCTCGGGCCGCTTCGAGAAGCAGCTGCACCCCGCCCTGGCCATGCGAGCCCAGCGCGTCGCCTCGCAGCTGCTCGTCGAGGTCTTCGGCGCGAAGCTCGTGCCCGGCACGATCGACGTCTCCGCCGGTGAGCCGGAGCCCGCGGTCGTCGAACTCCGCGTGCCCCGCGTCGAGCGGCTCGTCGGGCTCGAGATCGACGCCGAGACCTGCGCCGAGCGCTTGGAGCGGCTCGGCTTCGGCGTCGAGCTCGACGGCGAGCTCATCCGCGCCACCGTCCCCCTCGAGCGTGCCGAGGACGTGAGCCGCGAGGCGGACCTGATCGAGGAGGTCGCGCGGCTCGCGGACCTCGAAACGAAGCTTCCGTCGACACTCCCCGCGACGCCCGAGCGCGTCGGCCGCCTCAGCGCCGCGCAGCAGCTGCGCCGCCGGGCGGAGGACGCGCTGCGGGGGCTGGGCGCCGACGAGATCGTCGGCTGGAGCTTCACCGACCCAGGTCTCGCCGATCGCCTGCGGCTGGCGGACGGCGACCCGCGCCGCGAGCTGGTCGAGCTGGCCAACCCTCTCTCGAGCGAGCAGTCGGTGATGCGCCCGACGCTGATCGGGAGCCTGCTCGACGCGGCGAAGCTGAACCTCGCGCGGGGGGCCGAGCGCGTCGCGCTGTTCGAATCGGCGCACGTCTGCCTGCGCCGGCCGCCTGACGGCGCGGGGCCGAGTGGCGAGTTCGGCGGCGGCTTCTCCGGCGAATACCCGGCTCCGGCCTACGAGCCCCACCGGCTGGGATACCTGGCGGCGGGGGAGCCCGCGGCGAGCTGGCGCGACGCCGCTCTCGGCGCCCGACTTCTTCACGGCCAAGGGCGTCCTCGAGTCGCTCGCAGCCCAGCTCGGCGCCGCGGTCGAGGTCGAGGCCGCAGAGCAGCCGTTCCTGCATCCCGGGTGCTCGGCGCGGGTGTTCGTCTCGAAGCCGGGCGGCGGCGACGGGCGCTCGGCCGCCGGCTGGATCGGAGAGCTGCATCCCCTCGTTGCGCGCGAATGGGACCTCGAGGGTGGCGCGGCCTTCGAGCTCGACCTCGGGGCGCTGATCTCCGCCGCGACCCTCGGCACCGAGCGCTACGAGGATGTCACGACGTTCCCCTCCGTCCACCAGGACGTCGCCGTCGTCGTCGGGGATGACGTCAGCGCGGCGCAGGTGCGCGATGCGGTGATCGCGGGCGGGGGAGAGCTGCTCGCCTCGGCCGAGGTATTCGACGTCTATCGCGGCGACCAGGCCGGCGAGGGCAAAAAGAGCCTCGCGCTGCGGCTCAGCTTCCGCGCGCCCGATCGCACCCTGACCGAGGAGGAGGTGAGCGCCCGCCGCGAGCAGATCCGCGCGGCGGTCTCCGAGATCGGAGGGTCGCTGCGTGAGTAGCGGCGGGCAACCCCAAAGCGGCGACCCCGTCGCCCGCGTGCTCGTCGCGGGCGCCTCGGGCTACGCCGGCGCGCTGGCCGCGGACCTTCTCTGGAACCACCCGAGTCTCGAGCTCGCGCGGGTGACTTCGCGCGGCGACGCCGGCATGCGCCTCGACGAGCTCTACCCTCGCCACGCCGTCCCGATGGCGCTCACCGAGCTCGACATCGAGGCGGCCGACGACGTCGACGCCGCGATCGTCGCCTATCCCCACGGGGCCTCGGCGCCGGTCGTCGCTGCGTTCCGCGGCCTCGGCGCCAAGGTCGTCGACCTCTCGGCTGACTTCCGCCTGCGCGACATCCCGACCTACGAGCGCTGGTACGGCCCGCACGGCGAGCCCGAGCTGCTCGACGGCGCCGTATACGGGCTGCCCGAGCTGAACCGCGAGCGCGTCGCCGCCGCCGAGCTGATCGCCAACCCGGGCTGTTACCCGACCGCGAGCGTGCTGGCGCTGGCTCCGCTGGCCGAGGCGGGCCTGATCGATGACGTGATCATCGACGCGAAGTCGGGGGTCTCGGGCGCCGGCAGGGGGGCCGCCGAGGAGATGGAGGTCGTGAAATCGACCGACGACGCTCGCGCCTACGGCGTCGCCGGGCACCGCCATGCGCCCGAGATCGCGCAGGAGCTGCGGGGGCTCGGCAGCCCGGGGGCGTCGCTCACCTTCGTGCCGCACCTGCTTCCGTTCGACCAGGGCGAGCTCGTGAGCTGTTACGTGACGACGACCGAGCCGGTGGACGCCGAGCGCCTCGCGACGCTCTACGCCGAGCGCTACGCGAGCGAGCCGTTCGTGCAGGTCGTCGACGAGCCCCCCGGAGTCGCCGACGTCCGCGAGACCAACCACTGCCGCGTCCACGTCCGCGCCGACCCGGACTCGGGGCGGGTGATGGCCTTCGCCGCCATCGACAACCTCTGGAAGGGCGCCGCCTCTCAGGCCGTGCAGAACCTGAACCTGATGCTGGAGCTGCCCGAGGGCGAGGGGATCTCCTGATGAACGTCGTCGCTCAGCCCTTTCTGCGCTCGCGCTGGGTAGAGGCCCCCGAGGGCGTCGAGGACCTCGACCCCGCCGGGCTCGCACCCGGGTTTCGGGCCTCCGGTGTCGCCTGCGGGCTGAAGGCGGGAGGGGGGACCGACGTCGGCATCGTCGCCTGCGACGCGCCGGACGTGCGCTCGGCGATGGCGCTGACCGCGAACGCCGCGGCCGCTGCACCGGTGCGCGTGTGCCGGGAAGACACCGACGCCGCCGCGATCAGGGCGGTCGCGGTCAACTCGGGGAACGCCAACGCCGCCACCGGCGAGCAGGGCATGGGCGACGCCCGCGCGATGCGCGACACGGCCGCCGAGGCGCTCGGCCTCGACGCGTCGGCGGTGGCGATCGGCGAGACCGGCGTGATCGGCGTCCCGCTCGACCGCGACTCGCTGCTCGGCGGCGTCCGCGATGCGGCCGGCTCGCTGAGCGAGAGCGGGGGAGTGGACTTCACGCGCTCGATCATGACCACCGACCGCGGGCCCAAGCAGTGCACGCTTCGCCTCGACGGGGTCACCGTCTCGGCGCAGGCCAAGGGAGCGGGGATGATCGAGCCTGGCTTCGCGACGATGCTGTGCTTCGTGCAGACCGACGCGGTGGTCGAGGACCCCGGCGCCGCCCTGCGCGCCGCCCTCGCGCCGTCCATGGAGCGCATCACCGTCGACGGCCAGATGAGCACCAACGACATGGTCGTGCTGCAGGCCTCGGGCGCCGCGGGCGCGCCGCTGCCCGGCGGGCTGCTCGACGCCGTCCTGCTTCAGCTCGCGATCGAGATCGTCGCCGACGGCGAGGGTGCCTCCCGCGTCGGGCGCGCCGAGGTCCGCGGGGCACGCGACCCCGACGAGGCCGAGCGTGTTGCGCGGGCCATCGCCAACTCGCCGCTCGTTAAGACCGCGCTGTTCGGCCGCGATCCGAACTGGGGCCGGATCGCTCAGGCAGCCGGCATGGCTCTCGCCGGCGAGGAGCTGCACGAGCTCGGGGCAAAGGACATCGAGACCGAGCTCGGGGGCGATCAGCCAGAGGCCGAGCTCTCGGTCGCTCTCGCCCGCGGGGATTCGATCGCACATGTCTACTTCTCGGATCTGACCTACGACTACGTCCGCATCAACGCCGAGTACACGACGTGACAACCGACCCCAACGCACCAATCCCGACCGACAACACCAGCGTCGCGACGCTGCTCGAGGCCCTGCCCTACATCAGGGAGTTCCACGGGCGCACGGTGGTGATCAAGTACGGCGGCGCCGCGATGCGCGAGGACGACCTCAAGGAGGCCTTCGCCACGGACATCGCGCTGCTCAAGTTCGTCGGCATGAACCCGGTGATCGTCCACGGCGGCGGGCCAGAGATCTCGCACTACATGGAGAAGATGGGGATGGAGGTGAAGTTCGTCGAGGGCCTGCGCGTCTCCGACGAGCAGACGGTCGAGGTGGCGAAGATGGTGCTGCTCGGCAAGATCAACTCCGACATCCTCACGCGGCTGAAGCGCCACGGCCAGGCGGCCGTCGGCCTCGGCGGCGAGGACGGCGGGCTCTTCGACGTGCGCCAGGTCCCCGATTCCCAGGTCGGGCTGGTGGGGCAGATCGACCGGGTCAACATCGGCATCATCGACCACATCGCCGAGGATTACGTCCCGGTCATCTCGTCGGTGGGGACCGACGTCGAGGGGCGCTCGTACAACATCAACGCCGACGAGGCCGCCGCCCAGGTCGCCGCCGCGCTCCGCGCCGAGAAGGTGATCTTCATGACCGACGTCGACGGCTGGATGCGCGATCCCGACGACCCCACCTCCCGCATCTCGCAGGCCCAGGTCTGGGAGGTCGAGGAGGCCCTGGCGGGTGTCGGGGGCGGGATGCGCCCCAAGCTCGCCGCCTGCGTCGACGCCGTCAGCCGCGGTGTCAAGGCCTCGCACATCATCGACGGCCGCAAGCCTCACAACCTGCTGCTCGAGCTCTTCACCGACGCGGGAATCGGCACGAAGATCACTGCGCGATGAAGCTCGCTGAGCTTCAGGCGTTGGAGGCGGAGTGGGTGATGCCGACCTACACGCGGGCGCCCGTCGAGTTCGTTCGCGGGGCGGGAGCTCGCCTCTGGGATGCGGATGGCAAGGAGTACCTCGACTTCCTCGCGGGGATCTCCGTCTGTTCCGTCGGGCACTGCCACCCGGCCGTGATCGCCGCGGTCCGCGAGCAGGCCGGGACCCTCACTCACGTTTCGAACCTCTACCTGACCGAGGGGTCAGTGCGCCTCGCGCAGCGGCTGTGCGAGTCGAGCCTCGGCGGCCGTGCGTTCCTGTGCAACTCGGGGGCCGAGGCCAACGAGTGCGCGATCAAGCTGGTGCGAAAGCACGCCCACGAGCGGGGCATCGACGAGCCCGAGATCGTCGTGCTCGAGAGCGCGTTCCACGGCCGCACGATGGGCGCCGTCTCGGCGACGCCCGGAATGGCCGCGAACCCGAGCTTCTCTCCCTACCTGCCGGGCTTCGTCGCCGTGCCGCGCGACGACCCCGATGCGCTTCGCGCCGCGATCGGCGAGTGCACCGCGGCGGTGATGATCGAACCGATCCAGGGCGAGGCCGGCATCCACGTGATCTCCGACCCGATGCTCGCCGCGGCGCGCGAGGCGTGCGACGCCGCGGGCGCCCTGCTGGTCTTCGACGAGATCCAGGCTGGGATGGGGAGGACGGGGTCGCTGTGGGCCTACGAGCAGCTGACCGTGCGCCCCGACGTGATCACGACCGCGAAGGCGCTCGGCGGTGGGCTCCCGGCCGGCGCCTGCATCGCGGCCCCGGAGCACAGCGAGGTGCTGGCGCCGGGCGACCACGGCTCGACATTCGCCGGCGGCCCGCTGGTCTCGGCCGCCGCCCTTGCCGCGCTCGATGTGATCGACGACCCCGAGCTGCTGCGGAGGGTGCGCGAGCTCGGCGGGCGGCTTCGCGAGGGTCTGGAGGCGCTGGACGGGATCGCCGAGGTTCGCGGCCGTGGGCTGATGATCGGCGCGCGGCTCACGGAAGGAATCGGTGCCACCGAGGTCGGGGCGGCGCTGCTCGCCGACGGCCTAGTCGTAAACGTCCCAGGCCCCGACACGCTGCGGATGCTGCCGCCGTTGATCATCGACGAGGCCGAAATCGACGAAGCGGTGGAAAAAGTCGGCCGGGCGCTTGGATAGCTTTCGCTCCGATGAGCACGAACGCCAGATGGATCATCGGGCTGCTGCTCGCGCTGGTGATCGGCTTCGGGGTCGGTCTCGCAATCGTTGCGGGCGACGACGGCGAGGACGAGTCGAGCACGACCACCCAGTCCACCGTGACCGAGACGCAGGCACCCACGCAGTCGACCGAGACCCTGACGCCGCCGACCGAGACCGATTCGGGCGACGGCGGGGTAGCGCCGCCCGGCGGCGGCAGCGGGCTCGGCGACTAGCTGCGGGCCTTCGGAGGACAGGCTGAGAGGCGCCTCCAAGATCCGGCGGGTCGGCCTCTTCGTCGACGCGTCGTTTCGCGCCGAGGCAGACCCTCCCCGGGTGCTCTGCGGGGACGAACTGCTCGGCTTCATGCGTTTCGCGGCCGCGGTTGGCTCCAAATTCGAGCGCTTCGCCGTGATCGCACGAGCCGGGACCGCGGAGGACGCGGGCGACTGGGAGGCGCTGCCGAGCGAGATCGAGCTCGTCCCGCTGCCCCACTACGCGAGCCTGCGGAGCATCGGCCGGATGCTGGCGGTACTCCCGGCGACCGCGCGGCGCATGTGGCGTGCGCTCGACGACCTCGATGCGGTCTGGGTCTCGGGTGTGAATCCCCTCGGACTGATGATGGCCGTGCTCGCCGGCCTGCGCCGCCGCCGCATCGTCCTGCTTATTCGCCAGGACTCGCCGCGCTACTTCCGCAGCCGCTTGCCGAGTGCGCGCTGGGCTCCGTTGCTGGTGCCGCTGAGAGGGCTGGATCTCTGTTTTCGCTTGATCGGCCGCCGCGCTCGGACTACGGTCGTCGGCGGCGAGATCGCCGAGCACTACGGCGCACCGCGCGCCAACGTGCTCGACATGCGCGTCACGCAGCTCGATCGAGCACACCTGGCGGCCGAGCCGCGCGGCGCCGACGCGTGGGGGGACCCGGTCCGGCTGCTCTCTGTCGGGCGCCTGGCAGCTGAGAAGAACCCACTGTTGGCGGTCAAGGCTCTCGCCGAGCTGAATAGGGGTCCCGGCCCCGGTTTCGTCCTCACCTGGGCCGGCGAGGGACCTCTCGCCGACCCGATGCGCGAGGCGGCGCGCGCCGCGGGTGTCTCGCCTCTGCTCACGCTGCCGGGGTTCGTTTCGTTCGAGGGTGGCCTCGTCGACCTCTATCGGGAGACTGACGCGTTCGTCCACGTCTCGCTGACCGAGGGAGTGCCCGGTGTGATCCTCGAAGCGATGGGGTCGGGATTGCCGATCGTCGCCACGGACGTCGGCGGGGTGAGGGAGGCCCTCGATAACGGTGGCGCCGGCCTGCTGGTGCCGCCGCGCGACCCTGCCGCGCTCGTCTCGGCCGTGCGCTCCCTCGCCGGCGATCCTGAGCTCCGCGCGGGTCTCGCGGCGCGAGCCCTGGAGCTGGCGGGCGCGACGACGATCGAATCCGAGAGCGAGCGGGTGGCGAAGTTCATCTCCGCTCCCGGCCCGGCCTAGGGTCTCAGGCGTGTGCGGGATATGCGGAATCCTCAGGCTCGACGGCAGCGCGCCTGACCGCGGCGTGCTCGAGTCGATGAATGGGGCGCTGACGCACCGTGGCCCCGACAGCGCCGGCAGCTTCCTGGAGGGACCCGTCGGGCTGGCGATGCGCCGTCTCTCGATCATCGATCTCGTCGGTGGGGACCAGCCGATCGGTAACGAGGACGGCTCCGTCCAGGTGATCCAGAACGGTGAGATCTACAACTATCGTGAGCTGGCAGCGGAGCTGCGTACGCGCGGGCACGAGCTGCGGACGGGCTCGGACACCGAGGTGCTCGTGCACCTCTATGAGGAGGAGGGCCCCCGCTTCGTCGAGCGCCTGCGAGGCATGTTCGCGATTGCGCTTTGGGATCTTCCGCGCCAACGCCTGGTGCTGGCGCGGGACCGCTTCGGAATCAAGCCGCTGTACTACAGGGAGGTCGCGGCTTCGCTCTCGTTCGCCTCGGAGCTGAAGGCGCTGGTCCGCCAGCCGGACTTCTCGCGCGAGCTCGATCTCGAGGCGCTCGAGGCCTACCTCGCCTTCAACTTCGTGCCGACGCCGATGTCGATCTTCCGCGAGGCGCGCAAGCTGCCCGCCGGCTGCCTGCTCGTTCATCAGGACGGGCGCAGCGAGATCGTCGAGTACGCCCGGCCGCGCCCGGTTCCGGGGTCCGAGGTTCGCTCCGAGAGCCCCGCGGAGCTCGAGGCCGAGTTGCGCGAGCGGCTCCAAGACTCCGTCCGAGCGCATCTCGTCTCCGACGTCCCGGTCGGCGTGCTGCTCTCAGGGGGGATCGACTCGGGCGTGCTCACCGCGCTCGCCAGCCGCGAATCCGAGGAGCCCGTCAAGACGTTCACGATCGGCTTCGACGAGGCCGGCTTCTCGGAGATGGACAACGCACGGCTGGTCGCCCAGCGCTTTGGTACGGACCACCACGAGCTCGTCGTCCGTCCGGACTCGCACGAGCTGCTTCCGAAGATCGTCGAGGTCTTTGACGAGCCCTTCGCCGACAACTCCGCATTGCCGACCTACCTCGTCAGCCAGCTCGCCGCCGAGCATGTCAAGGTCGTGCTCTCGGGCGAAGGGGGCGACGAGCTCTTCGGCGGCTACTACTGGTACGTCGGCGACGTGATGGCCCCGCGGATCGGCCGCATCGCGAGCGCCTTTCGTCCCCTGGTCGAGCGCCTCCCCGGGACCGCCACCAGCCGCCGCCTCGACGATCGGGTGAAGCGCTTCGCGCGCGGCTCGCACCTGCCGCTCGTCGACCGCCACGCCGCCTGGAGCCAGGTGTTCTCGCCCGAGGCGCGCGCCGAGCTGATGGCGCTGCGCCCACCTGCGGAGGGATCAGACCCGCTTCGGCTGCACCGCCACCGCTACTCCGAGACCGAAGGAGCCGAGCACCTGAGCCGAATGCAGGACATCGACATGGGCACCTACCTGGTCGACGACATTCTGGTCAAGATCGACCGCGCCAGCATGGCTCACTCGCTGGAGTCCCGCGTTCCATTCCTCGACCCTGTCGTGAGCGATCTTGCGCTTGCTCTGCCTGCCCGCCACAAGGTCAGGGGGCTGGCGAAAAAGCGTCTCTTTCGCCGCGCCGTCGCCCCGCTGCTCCCGCGCGAGATCGTCAAGGGCCGCAAGCGCGGCTTCGCGGTGCCGGCGGCCGCCTGGTTTCGCGGGCCCCTGCTGCCGTTCGCCCGTGAGGTGCTCTCCACCGAGCGCATCCGCTCACAGGGGTACCTCGATCCCGAGGTCGTGACGGCGACCCTCGAGACACACGTCTCGGGACGGGACGAGCTGAGCCGCAACATCTGGGGCCTCGTCTCGCTCTCGCTTTGGCTCGAGCAAAACGCTTCCTGATGGGAAATGCGGGTCCGGACCGTCTCCGCGGCGGGCTTATGTGCGCGTAACCGGCCTTGGCAGACTGCTGTGGATGCGCTTCAACCTCGCACCGCGCGATCGCGGATGAGAATGCTCGCCTTCTTCGCGGCCGCCGGCTTGCTGCTCGCGGCGCTGGTGCTCATCGGTGCGCCGGCGAGGACCATGGATTCAGCGCTGCGCGTGGAGGCGAGCGACACCGGGACCCAACGAAGCCCGCTCGGTTTCTGGGGCAGCGTCGACTGCGCGCGGTCTCGCGATCGGGGGCTGACCCCGGCGCACCAGCGGATCGCGACCGGCGGGGACACGCACCCGCCCGAGGGCGCCGACACTCCCGGAGACACCTCGTTTCGACGTCTCACCGTCTACGACGGCGACGACGTCTCGGGCGAGCGGTGCGAACTGGGCCTGAACGACAACCGGCACGGCCCCACCGCCTTCTACGGGGAGGGCGAGCGCTACGTCACCTACGCCTCCCTGCGGCTTCCCGAAGCGCTCGACGTCGACGACCCCGACTGGCGCGTGGTGCTGCAGATGAAGCAGACGCAGCCCTACACGAACCCGCGTCCGGCATCGATCTTCGAGCTGCAGGTCCGCAGCGGCCGCTGGCTGGCGCTCAGCGACAACCGAACCATCTGGAGCGCCCCGGCCGAGACCGGCGTCTGGACGCGATTTCGCTTCGACATCGCCTATTCGCAGGACCCTTCGAGGGGCACCGTGCAGATCAGCGTCGATCTCAACGGCGACGGTGACTACGGCGACGTCGCTCTCGGCGAGGAGAGCGAGCTGCTGCGCCTGCAGACGCTTGTGCCGGAGACGCTCGGCGGGACCGCCTCGGGGCTTGCAGCGGGGGAGTCCGTGCCCTCGCACCTGCGCGCCGGCATCTACCAGAACGAGAGCTACGCGTGCCCGCGATCGGGCGTAGGCTGCTCGATCGACGTGGACAACGTCCAGGTCCTGCGCCCCTGAGAGCACCGTGCGTGTCCTGATCATCAGCCAGCATTACGTCCCGGAGGTGACCGCGGCGGTGGCGCGGGTCCAAGCTTTCGCAGAAGGCCTGGCCGGGCGGGGTCACGAGGTCGAGGTGATCTGCGCGCTTCCCAACCATCCCAGCGGCGTCGTCGCCGAGGGCTACCGCGGCAAGCGCCTGGTCGTGCGGGAGGGCGGTGGCGTCAGGGTGAGCCACGTCTGGATCCGGGCGCGGCCCGAGAAGACGACGGTGAACCGGCTGCTCGCGTACGGCAGCTTCGCAGCGTCGGCTGTGCTGGCGGGATCGAGGGCCGCGCGCCCGGATGTCGTGATCACGTCCTCGCCTCCGCTTCCGGTCGGAGCGGCCGCCGCCGCGGTCGCGCGCCGCCACCGGGTTCCCTGGGTCTTCGACGTGCGCGATCTCTGGCCCGAGGCCGCCGTCGTGCTCGGAGAGCTGAGCGGCGCGCGCGCCATTCGTGCGGCCGAGCGTCTCGAGCGGGGGCTCTACCGCAGTGCCGCGGCGATCGTCACGGTGACCGAGCCTTTTCGCGATCACATCGCCTCGGTCAGCGGCGAGCCGGGCAAGCTGACGGTGATCCCCAACGGCACGACCGAGGTGTGGTTCGAAGCGGGGGCCCGCGAGCCGAACCGCGCCTCGGCCGGCCTTCCCCCCGACGAGTTCGTATGGGCCTACGGGGGCAATGTCGGCATCGGTCAGGGCATGGAGTCCGCAGTCGAAGCGGCCTCGATGCTGGGCCAGGGCTTCCGCTTGCTTGTGATCGGCGCAGGGCCCAGGCTCGACGCCGTGCGGGCGCGGGCGGCCGAGCTGCCGGAGGCGACGGTCGAGTTCCGCCCGCTGATGGAGCCGGCCGACGCGGCCGCGGTGCTGCGTGCCTGCGACGCCCTGCTGGTTCCACTCGCGGCCCAGCCCGAGCTTGAGAAGTTCGTTCCCTCAAAGCTGTTTGACTGCTGCGCGCTTGGCCGCCCGGTCCTGATCGCCGCCGCGGGTGAGCCGCAGCGCCTGGCCGCCGAATGGGACGCTGGCGTTCCAGTCCCACCCGGGGATGCCCGAGCGCTCGCGGACGCCGTGCGCTCGCTGCGCGACGACCCGGCTAGGTCGAAGGAGCTCTCGCAGGGCGGGCGGCGCTTCGCGGCCGAAAACATGCGCGAGCGAGGAGTCGAGATGCTCGAAAGGGTGCTCACTGGTTCCCTGTAGTTTCCCCGAGATGTCGACCGCGATCGTCACTGGGGGCGCAGGGTTCATCGGCTCGCATCTCGTCGACAGGCTTCTCGCCGACGGCCATCGCGTGATCGTCGTCGACGACCTCTCGACCGGGATCCGAGAGCGAGTTGCGCCCGAGGCGGAGCTCGAGGAGCTTGACCTCGTGGACTTCGAAGGGCTTCAGATGCTGGCGCGCGCCGCCAAGCCGAAGCGCATCTTTCATCTCGGAGCGCAGTCGGTGGTGACCGTCTCGGTCGCGGATCCCTGGCGCGACTGCGACGTCAACGTCAAGGGCACGCTCAACGTGCTTCAGATCGCCCGCGAGCACGCCGCCCCGGTCGTCTTCAGCTCAACCGGCGGAGCGCTCTATGGCGACGGCGCGCCGATGCCGACGCCGGAGACTCAGCCGCCCGCACCGCTGGCGCCCTACGGCGCCTCGAAATGGGCCGGCGAGGCCTACCTGCGCACGTGGGCCGCCGCCTCGGGGCAGCCACACGCCGTCTGCCGTCTCGGCAACGTATACGGGCCGCGCCAAAGCCCACACGGCGAGGCCGGGGTCGTCGCGATCATCAGCCACAGGCTCTGGTCCGGACGGCCAGCGACCCTGTACGGCGACGGGAAGCCCACTCGGGACTACGTGCACGTGAGCGACGTCGTCGAAGGTCTCATGCGCGCCTCCGGGGTGCTCGGCGTCTTCAACCTCGCCACGGGCCGCGAGGTCCCGGTTCAGGAGATCTTCGAGCTGCTGCGAAACGAGTCGGGGGTCGAGAGCGAGCCTGAGCTGGTTCCCCTTCGCGACGGAGAGCTGGAGCGTTCCTGCATCGATCCCTCCAAGGCCCAGGCGGAGCTCGGCTGGAAGGCAGAGGTGCCGCTTGAGCGCGGGGTACCCGAGACCTATCGGGCTCTCGTCAGCGGGTTCGAGGGCGGTGTGCAGGAATAACCTCGGTCAAACTCAGCCTGAGGGTCTGCCGGGAACCAGTCGCGATGCGGCGGCTCTGGCCGCGGCGATCTCGCGCGGTGTGATCTCGCCGCTGGCGATCAGCGCCCCTAGATACGCGAGCACCGCAGTCGTTCCGCCCGCAACCAGCACCGGAATCGCGATGTCGCTGGTCCCGCACGCGAACAGCACGCCGCACATGACTGCGAAGGCGACCATGGTCCTCGCGAAAGTGCGTCCGAGCCCGGAGAAGTCGACGTCGACCAGTCGGTTCAGAATCCAGAGGTGGCCGCCTACGTAGAGCAGCATCGCCGCATCCGTGCCGATAGCCGCGGCGACGATCCCGATCTTCCCCAAAAGGGCAACATCGATTGCGGCGTTGAGAGCCAAGGCACCGATCGCCAGCGGGATTCTCCTACGGGCTTCTCCGAGGTAGTTGACACCGACCGATAACAAGGGCGCGAGAGCGATCAGCAGCGCGAACGGCGTCAGCGCTCTCAGCACCTCGGCTGACTCGGCGTAGCTGTCTCCGAGTGTGATCTCAACCACCGGGTCAGCCCATACGAGCAGCGGCGCGACAAGCAGGGGCTGCAAGAGCAGCAGGTAGCGGATACCCGCCTCGAAAGCCCGCACGTTCGGTCCCTCACCGTCCTGCCGCGCGAGCCGCGGTGCGACCCCGCCCGTCAGCGCAAGCCCTGAGTACTGCAGCAGCGTCAATAGTTTCACCGGCGCCGCGAAAAGCCCGACGGCCGAAGTGCCGAGGATCGCACCGATCAGCAGAGTGTCGATCTGGGTGTACAGCACGAAGGCGCCGTCGATCACGAACAGAGCCCCCGCATAGCCGGCGATGCGGCGATAGCCCCACTGGGGACTCGGCCGAACCCGCAAGGAGTCGCGCCCCAGCAGGCGCAATACGAGCGCGGCGCCGACGATCGCCCCGAAACAGAAGCCGATGGCTCGCCCCCCTGCTGCTCCGGCCGCGCCGCTTCCGAGCAGTACAAGCGCGACACTGGCGCCGACCTCCACCGAACTCTCCGCGAGCACCAGCCGGAGAGTGAAAGAATTTCGTCCCATCGCCTCGAAAAAAGCTGTGAATAGGCCCAGCATGCTCTGGCCGAAGACCGCGATGGCCACGAGCCGAAGCGGCCAGGTCAGCGCCTCGGTGTCGTAAGCGCTTGCGATCGGAGCTGCCAGCGCGAACAGCGCCGCGGCGATCAGGGCGGCGGCAGCCAGCTTCAGTCCGATGGCGTCGCCGAGGATGCGGCCGACCTTGAGCCGGTCGCTCCGGCGCTCGGCTATGAAGCGGGCGGCGGCCTGCGAGATGCCGAAGTCGGACGGCAGCAGCAGCACGGTCCCGATCCCGACCGCCAGCGCGAAGATCCCGTATTCGTCTGGGCCGAGCCTGCGGACCAGGAAAACGGTGAGCCCACCCGTGAGCACGGCGCCGGTGAGCTGCACGGCGGTTGAGAACAGTGTGTTTCGGCGAATGCTCTCCGGCGGAGGTGCGGGGCTGGGCTCGCGGCTGGACACGGGCTCAGTCGAGTCGCGGGACTGGGGCTTCGAGCGAGGCGGGCCGGACCGCTAGGACGCTGTCGAAACCCATTAAGCAGCCAGCAGGTGGGGGACAATCAAGAGGAGGAGTCAGCTCGAGGCCTCTGGCCGGTCGCCCCGAGCATGGAACGCCGAGGCCAGCGCGTCCCCCAGGACGGTCCTGCGCACTCGCCGGGCGAGGCGCGACCGCTTGATGCGGAACCTGAGCGGGCCGTCTACGCCGTAGATGCCGGTGCGAGGCCACGACATCGTCGATCGCTCGTTGTAAGGCGGCGGCAGCGAAGCGCCGGTCGCGTAGCCGGCATCGACCGCGGCGCGGGCCACGGCAATGTCCTCATCGCCATAGGGATACGCCACCGAGAGGCAGCGCCCGCCGATCTCCCGCTCGCATTCCTCGCGGGAGCGAACAAGCTCTTCGAGCCGGCGCTCGGGCGGGATCTGCGTCAACTTCGGGTGCGTCCGGGTGTGAGAGCCGATCTCCCAGCCGGCGCCGGCGAGATCTCGGAGCTGGCGCCAGCTGAGCGGCTGAAGCTCGCGCGCCCTGGGCGTGTCTCTCCACTGGTCGATGCCGGGCCAAGACAGTGATTCCGCGCCCACTTGGGCCGTCGGGACGAAAACCGTCCCTGGCACGCCCAGGGGCTCCATTACCGGTCGAGCCAGCCGCTCGATGGATTCATAGGCGTCGTCAAAGGTGACTGCGAAAACCTTCTCGCGGTGCCCACCGCGAACCGCCTCGCTGAACGTAACCGGTGTGTAACCGGCTCTCAGCAGCGTCTTCAGGTGGCCCTCGAGAAGCTCGGGGGAAACCGCGAGGCTCGATTCCCAATCTTCGCTCACAGCGTGGTAACAGAGCACGAAGGCGTCGGCATTGCCGCGCGCGTGCGTGTTCCACGGCAGCTTGTGCGCGAGCAAAGCGTTACGGGGTACAAGGGCGCGGAACAAAACCTTGTGCGCAAACGCACGCCGACGTCCCAGGGCCGAATCACGATAAGAGTCAAAGCGCTCGCTGGCCTGCGTGAGCTCGTCGCGTTCTGAGAGTGAGGCGAGTATCTCGAGCTGCTTGACGTGGAGCAGGTGGTACGCGGCGCTGGCGACGTTGATAACTGGATGCGGAAAGAGGTCGTAGCGCGACCAGTAGCCCGTGTCGTAGCGCGGCAGGAGGTTGACAAGCGCGTCGAGACCGCCCTCAAACCACTGCTTCGCCTCGACGTCGTCGAGCGCGCTGGCGACGTCGTGAAAACCCCAAAGGGCGAAGATGCCGCCGTTCAACACGAGCGAGTCCGGCGTCGTCGGATACTCCTCGAAGAAGGGAAGGCCGTCGATCTCCGACAGCACACCACCCGAGGCTGTGGGCAATCGCATAGGGGCGAGAGCGCGCCTTGCGGCTTCGGCGTAGCGCTCGTCGCCGGTGCCCGCGAACAGGCGTGCCATCAGGCTCGCGCCCTCCCCTTGTGCGATGCCGGAAACCCACGGGGGCTCGATCCGATATGTGTGGGGCATCGGGAACCAGTGCAGCCAGGCGCCGTTCCAGACCCCGTCGCGCTGCTGGGCGGATAGCAGGTGGTCCCCAGCCGAGATCGCCGCCTGCCGCCACGCATCGCCGTCGCCCTTCAGGTAGCGCTCCCACGCCCCGAGCGCCCACTGCACCGTCGCGATATGGAGCTGCTCGTCACGCTCCCGCAGCCACGACGGGGGCCAGACCGGCTCGTGGACCTTGACGCTGAAGTCGATGTAGTAGCCGCGCAGCTCGCCCGAAGCGCCCAGCTGAGTCCCGATCGGAGGCGCGAATGAACGCTCGCTGCTGAAGATGTCGGGGTCGCCATGGCCCCGGCCCGCGAGCCGGCGAGCGAGCGAGCGCCTGCCGCGAGGCGTTAGTGCGGAATTGTCGGGTGGCGGGAGATTCACGGGTTTCAGCGAAACTAAAGGCTAGTGTTGACGCCGACAGGGAAACGCAAGCTCCGGGTGCTGACGATGGTGGACGGCATCGGCGCCTATGGAGGAGGCGAGTCTCTCGCCGGCGAGATCACGAGGCGCCTCGACCCTGAGCGCTTCGATCGCTCGTTCTGTGTCACGCGCTGGGAAGAGCGTCCCGAGTACGAGCGGACCCTCGAAGCCTTCCAGGCTGCCGGGGTGGAGTTCATCGGGCTTAACCGTTCCGCGCGCGTCGATCTCGCGCAGTGGCGCCGCGTCGTCGCTTTCATGCGCGCCAGGAGGATCGACGTCCTGCACACGCACAAGCTCGGCTCTAACTTCTGGGGGGCTCTGCTGTCGCCGCTTGCGAGCGTGCCGATATTCGTCGCCCATGAGCACACCTGGTCCTTCCAGGGCGAGCCGCTCCGCCGCTTCCTCGACCGCGAGCTGATCGCTCGCCGCGCTGACGCGTTCATCGCTGTCTCCCGCGAGGACGAGCGCAAGATGGCCGAGATCGAGCGCATACCGAGGTCGAAGCTCCGGCTGGTGGCGAACGGCATTCCCGACCCCCTCCCCGGGAGCGGCGCTGACGTCCGCGCAGAGCTGGGCATCGATGCCGACGCACCGGTAATCGGCGTCGTGGCGACGCTGCGCCCGCAGAAGGCGCTCGACGTCCTGATCGGGGCGGCCGACCACCTCCGGCGCGACTTCCCCGACCTGCGCGTGCTGATCGCCGGAGGCGTGGACTCTCAGATTCCCGAGGAGAAAGTCAGGATCCGCGACTTGATCGCCGCGCGTGGGCTCGAGCGAACCGTGCTGATGCTGGGACTGCGACTCGATATCCCTGATGTCTTGGCGGCGCTCGACGTCGCTGTTCTCTCCTCGGACTACGAGGGAAGCCCGCTGGCACTGATGGAATGCATGGAGGCCGGTCTGCCGATCGTCGCGACGGCGGTCGGTGGCGTGCCGGACGTGGTCGAGGACGGCGTAACGGGGCTGCTCACGCCCCCACGGGACCCCGGCGCATTGGCGACGGCCGTCTCGCGCCTGCTCGCCGATCGCGAGCTCGCGGAGCGGATGGGCGAGGCGGGTAGGACCCGGCGGCGGACAGTGTTCACCATCGACGCGACGACGCGTGCCGTAGAGTCGATCTACGAGGAACTGTACGCGGCCAAGGCCGCTCACTCCCAGGAGCGGGATCGTTGCGCGCGGAGCTGATTCGATCGACCGAAGGCCTCGACGCGATCGAGAAACCATGGCGTGAGCTGGCGCTCGCCCGTGGCAACGCGTTCGTCACGCCCGAGTGGTTCAAGGCCTGGTGGCGCTGGTACGGCGACGGCCACGAGCCTGCGGTCGCGGTCGTCCGGGATCATGGGGGCGGTGTCGTCGGAGTCGTCCCGTTCGTCGTCCGCGCGAGCCGCCCGCGTTTGGCGCGTTTCGCGGGGGCCGCGCTCGGCGATCGCTTTCACCCCGCCTGCGCGCCTGAACGCGAGCTCGAAGTCGTACGGCTGGCTATCGAGATGCTTCGGAAGCAGGACCGCGAGGCGACCGGCATCGTGCTCGACTTCGTCGACGATCATGCGTCCTGGGGCTTGCTCGGCCGCGAGCTGGGCCTGAGTTCGGTCGTTCAGCGCCGCGCCCAGCTTCACGTCGCCGATCTGACGGACCTCGACTGGGAAGGGTACCTAGCCGGGCGCAGCCGCAACTTCCGCAGCCAGCTGCGGCGGCGCGAGAAGGTTCTGCGACGCGACCACGAGGTGAGCGTACGCGAAGCCGCCGGCCCGGCCGACCTCGAGAACGCTTTCAGTGCGTTCCTCGAGCTGCACGACAGGCGTTGGAGCGAGCGCGGCACCTCCGCTCTGGCATCGACGGCGATGCGAGGTTTTCTCAGGGACTTCGCGGCCTCCGCAGCTGCACGCGGCTGGCTGCGCCTGCGGTTGTTGATGGTCGATGACGAGCCGGTCGCTTCGTTCCTCGGCTGGAACCTGGCAGGAAGCTATGCCTTCTATCAGGGGGGCTTCGACCCGGCTTGGGCCGACCGCAGCGTCGGCATCGTTCTGCACGCCATCACGATCCGCGATGCGATCGCTGAAGGGGCGCACGAGTACGACCTGCTGCTGGGCGACGAGGCCTACAAGCTCCGGTTCGCTGATCGCTCGCCGGCCGTCTGCACACTTGCGTTGGCACCCGCGTTCAGCCCCACCCGGCTCGCGTTCTCGGGTGAGGCAGCCCTGCGCCGCGCCTGGCACGCCCTGCCCGGTCGGCAAGGCGGGCCCGGCCGGCTGGCTCAGAAGGCCGCCGGAAAGCTGCCGAGTTCCCGCGGCGGCTGAGCTCGAGGGGCGCGATGTCCCGCGGCGCTCAGCTTGAGCCGGGGCGAAAGCGCGCGACGCTACGCAGGCCGCGCCACGTGCTTGCCTTGAGGCGGTCGCGCCCCGGGCGCTCGCCAGGTGACTGAGGCGAGAACCCAAGCTTGCGAATCCGGGCGTTGATGGCGTAGACGTCCACGGCACGATCCACATCGCGCGTGTAAAAGGTGATCGAGAACGAGATCGAGGCTGTGGGGCCGTTCCTGACCATATGCGGAGCGTGGACGGGGATGTAGACCCCGTCGCCGGGGGCCATGTCGAACACCTGCGCCTTCGCAGGCAGCCAGTCGACATTGCGGTGGCCTCCCGCGTGGTAGCGCTCGAGCTCCCGCTCGACGTTCGTCTCCGCCGGGAAATCGCCCACCGTGACCTCCTTGGTCCCTCGGACCTGAAGCAGCAGGTTGTGCTCGGGGTCGAAGTGGGATGGCGTCACAGAGTTGGGAGCGGAGAGAAACATGAACGCCTCGCGCCGGCTCTCCCCACCCTCACGGCTAGCGACGTGGGGCACGACCTGGCTCAGCGCTTCGTCGAGGAGCGCCCCGTACTTGGGGTCGCTCTCGATGTGCTTGAGGACCATCCAGCAGCCGTTCGTCTCAATCCCTCGCGCGATCTCGGCCGGGGTCATGTCGGCTTGCGGAGCGTCGCCGCCAGGCAGCAGCTCGGAGACGTTGGCGGCGATGTGCTGTTCGACCTGCCCCGAGTCGAGCGTCTCGGCGAGCTCGGCGATCGAGTCCAGGGTGAGCAGCGGATGGTCCACCAGGCCATGGCGGACCGCGAACGGGTGCAGAGAGAAACTGTCTGAGAGCTGCTTGGGATCGAGCTCGAGAAGCTGGCTCATCAAAGACCTCGCCTTGTGTTGCGCCCCGCAGCGGCAGCCGCTACGACGCCCGCGGAGGGCAGGCCGCGGAGCCCGGCGCGCATGTACGCGGCGGTGCGGATTCCAAGCCTGTCCGGAAGCATCCTGTTGATCGCTTCGTTATCCGGTTCGGCGCAGCTGTCCATCAGGGTTGCCTCCTCCTCGTTGAAGATTCTGATGTTTTCGAGATCCAAATGCTTCCCTGGAGAGTAGTCGGCGAAGGCTTCGTCATACGCGGTTTTGAATGTGAACAGCACTCCCCCGGCTCGCAGGTTGCACTTCATCGCCACAGCTTTGCCATCGGCTTGAAGGCTCAAGAGCTGAAGGCGGCCCTGCGCGGCGAGGTTCGCGCAGATCGCAATCAGAAACTCGTCGTGGCCCGGAAGAGAGGCGAAGGCCGTGCCGGCAGCCCCCTTCCACCCGGACTTCTCGAGTCTCAGGAACTCGTTCACCGCCTCGGGGCTCCCGGCGAGATCGCAGGTCTCGAGCGTCGAACCGAGGCGCTCCTCGAGGCGGCGTCGGGTCCGCTGCGCGTCGTGGCGGCGTTTCTTGCTCATTGCTGCAAGCCCGGCGGCGTTTCCGCGCCGCAGACCGCCCCGAGTTGCCTCGGCGAACACGATCTGCCTCGAGCCCACGCGGTCGGCTGCCTCGGCGATCGCCAGGCAGGCGGATCCGTCGCTCCCCATCAGGTCCATTCCGAAGAATCCGGTCCGCGGCTGCTCGTATGCCAGGGCGAGCATCGCCGACATCCCGGCGACGCCGTGGGTCCCCTGGGCGATCAGGGGGGTGCCGAGGAACGAATACGGGTGACGCCAGGTGGAGAGGCACCTGAGTGGGATCCGATGCCAGTCGCGTTGCTGGACTACGGGCGCGCACGCCGCCCATTGACCGTTCTGGTCGGCAGCGATCAGCAACGCGACCTCGCCGGGCTTCGCCAACGCCCGCGAAGCTGGCATGACGATCTCCTGCTCGAAGAATGGGTTCGGCTCGATTGCGCCCGCGGCCAGTTCGCGCCACGCGCCGAGCCGGGACGCATCGAGCTCCTCGAGCGCGACGATCTCGGCTCGCACGGTCAGGCGGGCGCGTCGGTCATCTCGGCGGACGCCCTCGCCAGGGTCAGCAACGCCGGCCCCAGGCCCAGCAGCAGCCACAGCTGCTTGTTGTATTGGCTGGAGAGGAAGAAGCCCGCAGCTAGAATCCCCGCCATAGCGACCGCTACGCATAGGGCAGCCGCCTGCATTCGCCGATCACCAGCGCGCCCGAACATTCGAGCGGCTAACAAGGTCGAACCGACCGAGAATCCGATCAGCACCACGAACAGCGAGAAACCGATGACGCCGAGCTCGCTCAGAATCTCGAGATAGCTGTTGTGGGCGACCTTCGGCTTGTCGATGATCTGGTCCGTTCGCGCGAGAGCGCCGGGTTCGGACAGGTAGTGCTTGGAGGAGACCTCGAAGTTGGCTGAGCCGACGCCGACCACGGGGTTCGCCTCGAACGCGCGCCAGGCGACCTGCCAGATCGTCGTCCGGCCCTCCTGCAGGTAGGCTTGCCCGCGCGCCGGCTCGGTGATGCGCTCCCGGACCTCGGGCGACGCGAAGCCGGCGAAGTAGATGAAGACCGCCGCGACCAGCACGGCGGCCACTGTCATTATCAGTGGTCGCCAGCGCCCAGAGACGATGATCGCGAACACGAGCGCCACCCCGAGCGCGATCAAACCCCCGCGCGACGCCGTCAGCAGGATCCCGGCGATGCAGCAGAGAGTCGTGAAAACGGCCAGCAGCCGAACCGAGGGCCTGCGTCGGTAAAGCACGAAGACCGCGACCGACAGCGCCGCCCCCGAGACCAGCACCGACGCGAGTTCGTTGGGGTCCTGGGCGTCGGTCGCGAGCCGGCCCGCGTCCTCGGCGCTGGGGGCGACGAATGCGTAGCCGACCGCGAAGGCTGCGCCGAGCATGAACCCGATCAGGATCCGGCCGAGGTCACGCTCGGTCCGGATCGCGGTGAACACGATCAAGAACAGGACCAGGTTGAGTGCGTAGCGGCCGACAGAGCCGAGCGCCGCCCCCGGATCCTCCGCCCACACCATGCTCAGTGTCGCCCAGCCGAGGAACAGGCCGAGTGCCGTGGCGACCAGAGGGTGTACCAAGAAGAAGTCGAGTGAGGCGTCTCGCCGTGTCGCCAGGATTGCGAACCAGGAAAGCGCCAGCAGCGCCCCCGCGAGCTTGGTCAGGTTCAGCACCGGCCCCAACAGCGGCACCACCTCGATGAAGCCGACGATGGCGAATATCGCCAGGCCGAGAGACAGTTCCTCGAAGGCGATCAGGATGAAGGCGGCCGAGAGCGCCATCGCGATCGCAATGCGCGGGTCGTAGCCGGCTAGCACGCCGAAGATGGCGGCGATGGAGGCCATGCCGCCCGCCCACGTAACCCGGTCCCAGCTGAGGCTGACGGTCATGGAGGAGGGGCTAGTTGGACCTGGGGCCGGTCCTGGGACCGGTCCTGGAACCGGCCCCGAACAGCGAGCGCTGCTGCTTCTTCTGCCGTTTCTCGCCGCTCTGCCCGCCCTGGTAGTAGAGGTACTCGCCCCTGCCCGGGCGAGGCACGCCGATGACGGCGAAGCCGACGGGTCGCACGCCGTTCTCAGCGAGCAGCTCGCCCAGCTGCGCGATGCGTTGCAGTTGGGTCTTGCCCAGCCTGACGACGATCAGCACGTCGTCAGCCTGTCGTGCAAGCGGCATCGCGTCGACGACCTCGTTCAGCGGCGGGCTGTCAATGATCACGTAGTCGGCGAGCCTGCGGGCGTCCTCGATCATCTTTCGTGCGGCCGGAATCGAGAACAGGTCGATGATCCAGCCCCCCTGTTTGTTGTCTACGAGCAGGCACTCCAGGTTCTCGCCGAAGGAGGGCGGGATCGTGAGGGCATCCTGCAGGTCGACGTCGCCGAGCAGGACGTTGACGACACCCCCCCTTGCCGGTTGCGCGTGCAGGGCCCGGGCAAGGGCCGGGCGCCGCAGATCGGCCTCGATCAGGATCACGCGCTTGCCCGAGACGGCGAGTGAGGACGCGAGGTTGACGGCGGTCGTGCTCTTGCCCTCAGAGGGCGAGGGACCTGTGACCAGGATGACGCGCGAGCCACCCCCATCGTGACGCGAGGCCTCGAGGGTCGAGCGCAGCGTGCGGTAGGCCTCGGCGCCGACCTGCGAGAGGCGGTCCGGTCCCAGCGGAGCGTCGACCGGGCTCCGCGTCTCCTTCGGGATGCGCCCCAGGATCGGCAGGCGATACAGGCGCCGCAGCTGGGCCTCGCGCCGCAGCCTCGGGTCGAGGTTCTGTGCGGCGAAGGCGCCGGCAATCCCCAACACGAGCCCGGCGATGATCCCCCCGGCGATGCTGAGCACGGGCCTGGGTGAGGCCTGCGAGGTGGGCAGGTCGGCCTTCGTCTCGACGCGGAGGTCGGGCGTGGGCGCCAAGAGCAGCGCGCGGTAGCGCGCCACGGTGCCGCCGAGCTCCTCTCGCACCACAGTTTGGTCCGCCTCTTCGAGCTCGGCCTCGAGGGGAGGCAGCAGCACCTCGATCGATTCGTGGACCTGCTCGGTGCGGTCCTCGACCGCCGCGTCAGCGAAGTTGTTGGCGAGATCCTGCGCCTCCTCCGGCGAATCACCTTCGGCCGTGATCGCGACGATGTTGCTCGAGGCCACCGGCTCAGCGGTGATCTTCTCGAGCACGTCGCGTGGGCTCGGCGAGTCGCTGTCCCCCGTGGCCCTCGCCGCAACGTCGATGTTGGCCACGAACTGCGACGCCGTCTCGACATCGCGCGTCGGATCGGCGGACTCCACGATCACGGGCAAGGTGCGGGCGACCGAGTCGTCCCCCGAGACGGGGGTGACCAGCAGGTCGGCTCGAGCCTCGTAGGTCTTCGGGGCCGTGAGCACGTAGATGATGGCGACGAGCGTCGTCACCAAGACAGCGAGCATGACCAGCGGCAGGCGCTCCCGTATCGTCTCGACATAACGCCGGAGGCCCTCCTCCTCCGCCGGAGACTCGAGCCACTCCGCTTTCTTTCTCTGACGATCGTTCATTTGCGAATTGCCGGGCGCCATTCTGACACCCAGCACCGATAGCTTGCGTTGCATGGTGGGGTTGCGCTCGGATGGCTGACCTGGATCGAAGTCCCGAGCCGTCGGAGCGGGGGGCCGGCGCCGCGCCGCGCGCGCTGGTCTCGCCAGGCGCCGCCCTGCTGCCGCTCGGCCTGATTGCGGCCCTGCTCACCTGGTTCGCGTGGGAGCGCGGAGCGTACTTCGGCGTCACCTTCCTGCCCGGCGCCATCGGGCTGCTCTGCCTGCTGATCGCGATGCTCCTGTTCGCGCCCCTCCCGGCACGGTTGCGGGGCCCGGCCAGGATCTGCCTTGTCGCCCTGTTTGGGATCGCCGCCTTGACGCTTGCCTCTGCGCTGTGGTCGCCGGCTCCGGACATCGCGGTCGAGGACGCCCAGCGGGTGCTGACCTACGCGGTCGCCTTCGTGCTCGGCCTCTGGCTCTGCTCGCTACTTGGGCGGCGTGTGCTGCTCGCGCTCGCGCCGCTCGCGGTCGCCGGAACGTTGGTCGCCGTCGCCACGCTGATCGCGCTCGCCACCAACAACAGCCCAGCCGAGCTACTGGAGACCGACGCGACGCTGCGCTATCCGGTCGGCTATCGGAACGCGGTCGCCGGCTTCTTCCTGATGGCCGTCTTCCCGATGGTCGTGCTGGCCGCGGCCCCTGGCGAGCTTGACTGGCGCCTTCGGGGGCTCCTACTCGGGTCGGCGACCTTGGCGATCGAGCTCGCCCTCCTTTCGCAGAGTCGGACCTCGGTCTTCGCCCTCGTGGCCGGCATCACGGTGCTGATCGTCGCTCACCCCAACCACCTACGCATCGTCGGCTGGCTCACCCTGGCGGCCCTGCCCGTGCTGCCGGCGTTGCCTTGGCTCCTCGACGTCTTCCAGTCCCAAGGCGCCAATACCGACGCCTCGCTCGACCCGTTGCGAAGCGCCGCAGTTGCGATGGCGCTGAGCAGCGCCCTATCGGTGGCGCTCGGTTGCCTGGCGGCCTGGCGCGACCCGATGGTCAAGCTCTCGGCGTCGAGCGGCCGGCTCCTCGGTGGCGTCTTGGTCGCAGCCGCCGCGCTGGCCGCGGTCACGGGCACGATCGCCCTGGTCGCCGCCGCCGGCGGCGCTACCGAGTTCATCGACAAGCAGACCGATGAGCTCACGGCGGGCAGCCCCGACCTCAGCTCGCAGGGCAGCCGCTTCGGCGTCGATCTGCGCTCCGAGCGCGGCGACCTTTGGCGCGTGGCCCTCGACGACTTCGCTGCTAACCCGATCGAAGGTGTCGGAGCGGGCGGGTGGCGCTTCAGCTATCTGCGCGAGCGCGAGGCCACGCTGCAGCCGGAGGATCCGCACAGCGTGATCATGCTGATGGCATCTGAGCTTGGGCTGCCGGGGCTGCTGCTGTTCGGAGCCTTCGCTTTCGCCGGTGTATGGGCCGCCCTTCGCTCGCGTAAACGAGGGCCACAGGCGGCCATGCTGGTTGCAGGGTCACTCGCTCTCGCGGGGTACTGGCTGGTGCACGCTTCGGCCGAGTGGTTCTGGTCATACCCCGTGATCACGTTGCCGATGGCCTTCGCTCTGGGCGTTGCAGCTGCACCGGGGCTCGAGCCCGGACCGGGTCCCGGCCCACGTCCCCGGGTCGGGTTCGCCGTGGCCGCCGGACTCGCTGCCCTGAGCCTGTTCCCGTTCTTCTTCAGCGAGCGCTACACGAACGAGGCGATCCGGACCGGGGGCACGGATCCTGAGGCTGCCTACGAGGACCTTGATCGTGCCGCCGACCTGAACCCGCTCAGCGACCGCGCTCTGGCGGCCGAGGCTCTGATCGCCAACAGCACAGGCGATCGCGCCCGTGCCCTCGCCGCGCTGGATGAGGCCCAGGAGCGCCAGCCCGAGGAATGGACGATCTACTACATCCGCGCCCAGGTGCTCGCATCGAGCGATCCGGCGGGTGCGACCCGCGCGTTGAAGCGAGCCCGCGAGCTGAACCCGCGCGGGGTGGAGATCGCCGAGCTTGCGGATGAAATCGCCGCCCAGAAGTGAGTGCATTCGCGTCTCAGGCGTGAGGTATCGCGATGATTACCCGGAACAGGCGATTGTTTTTCCGCATCCCGGGCAACTATCATCTCGCGACGGGCAAGGGTGATGCTTGAGCGTGGAAGCCGAGCGAGGGGTCCCCGGTCTCCAAAATTAAGTACTATGCACCGCTCAAGGCTGAGTACTTGCCTGACGATGATCCGAATCACGTGACGTACCGAACGAATAGTCCCCCGAACTTAGAGAAGGACTGGATAACAAATGCGTAAGACAAAGCTCAGCCGTTTTGGAATGATCGTGGCGGTTGCCCTTGTGGGGGCTTTCGCAGTTGCACCCATGGCGGTCGCTCAGACCGACGATCCGTCGTCGGCGCAGTACGACCCGCCGAACATCGAAGAGGGCACCGCTGGAAGCGGTGGCTCCGGTGGCTCAGGCTCCGGCAGCGAGGAAAGCGGCCTCAGCGCGTCGATCGGCTCCCTTCCGTTCACCGGGATGGACCTGCTGATCATCGCCGCGGTCGCGCTCATGCTCACGGGCACCGGGTTCGCGCTGCGCAGGCTGTCCATGCCGCGGGATCCAAGCTCCTAGCAGGGCTCCCCACGGGGACATTGAGATGAGCGACGGGTCGAGACATCTCGCTCGTAAGACTCGGCCACGCCGCTCGTTCCCGCACCTGAGCGGTCTGACCGCGCAGCGTCTGGTCGAGTTGGTGACGCTGCGGTTCGCCCCGGCCTTGGCGGCCGGGGCGATCGTCTACGCGCACCTCGAGTCCGAGTGGCAGGCGCTACTGGTATTCGGGTCGGTCTTCGGCGTCTCGATTCTGCTGCGCAGGCCCCAGTACCCGCTGCACCTGATCCCCTTCGCCTCGGCGACGCTCTACCTGCTGGCCGCGCCTCTGGGTGCGACCGTGGCGATCTTGATCAGCGCCTGGGACGCCTATGCGGTCAGCGACATAACGGCCCCCGAGATGGTCGGTCCCGTGATCGGCGCCTGGGTGCTGACGGCATTGGGCGCCGCCGTCACCTACAACTTCCGGCGCGGGCGGGAGGTCCAGGTCGCGGTGATCGGCTCGCACGAGTTCGCGCGCGGCCTGGAGGCCGAGCTCGAGGCGGTCGGAGTCCACGGCTATCGGGTCGTCGGCTGCATCGACCCCGAGCACGCCTGCGGCGAGGACGAAGTGGCGGGCATCCGCTGTCTCGGCTCGCTCAACGAGTTGCGGGGGACGATCGTCCACAACGGGATCGAGCTCCTCGTGCTCGGTCCGCTGAGCCAGTCCTCGAAGGAGCACTCCGAGGGGCAGTTTCAGGCCGCCGGCGTCTCAAGGCTGGAGGTCTTCGAGCTCGTCGCCGACGCCTGCCTGGATCTGCCCGTATCGATGATCGAAGCCGGGCAGCTCTATGAGGAGCTCTTCGGCCACGTCCCGCTCGGCACCACCACCTCAGCCTGGTTCCAGTACCTGCTCCATCCGCGCTACCGCGCGAGCTGGCCGATCTCCAAGCGGATACTGGACCTCACGCTCGGCACGATCGCGGCGATCCTCGCGGCCCCCTTTGTGCTGGTGGCAGCGCTCGCGATCAAGGTGACCGACCGCGGGCCGGTGCTGCACCGCCAGCGGCGAATGGGCGAGGGCGGGCAGGCGATTGACCTCGTCAAGCTGCGGACGATGCGTGTTCACGACGACGGCCCGATGTGGACCGGCGACGAGGACGACCGCATCACCCTCATCGGGCGCTTCCTGCGACGCACGCACATCGACGAGCTACCGCAGATCTGGCTGGTGCTGAAGGGCCAGATGAGCCTCGTCGGGCCCCGGCCGGAGCAGCCAAGCCTGGTCATCGACCTCGAGAGCCGCTTCTCCTATTACGACCGCCGGCATCTGGTCAAGCCCGGCATCACGGGCTGGGCCCAGGTGCGATGTGGCTACTCAGGAAGCCACATCGGCAGCGCCTGGAAGCTCTGCCACGACCTCTTCTACCTGAAGCGCCGCTCGGTCCTGTTCGACCTTCTGATCATGCTCGAGACGCTCAGCACCGTCGTCGTCCCCGAGCCGATCAACCGGCCCGACGAACGCTTCATCGTCGCCGTTCGTGCGGCCGAGGAGCAGGTCACCGCGAGCGTAGAAGCGACCTAGTGCCCCCTCCGACACGAGCGCCCTGTTCCGGCGGCTGCAACTCGGCGCCTGGCGGCGGTCCTCAGTCTCCGAAATGGCGCTGCCATTCCGGCTCCCTGCGAACACGCGTCGACGCTGGACGAGGCACTAGCGGATAGTTTTCTGGTCGCTGATGGCGCCTGGGGAGAGATTCAAGGGTGGGGGGGCGCCGAGCATCGCGCAGTTTCTCGCTGAGCACGAGGCCTGCGACGCGGGGTTCAACGTCGAACGCTCCGACCAGGCCGGTAGCGGCAGGCTCCGCATCAGCTGCGAAGGCTGCGGAAAGAGCACCGGCTACAGGATGGCGGAGGCCGGCGACATGGCCGCGGGTGGGAGAGTGTTACCTCCCGGCGCGGCGGGGAAGCCGTACGCCGCGGTCAAGGCCGCCGACTTCGAGCAGGCCCGGCGCACCGCGGTGCGCTCGGCTGAGAACTCCTCCTCCGGCCGTCGCATCGGCGTCCCGCTCGCGGTGCTCGGAATTTGCGGCGCGCTGCTGGTGGTGGGGGTCGCCGTGCTCGGTTCCGATGACGAAGAACCGGCCATCGACCCGGAGCCTCCGAGCGCGGCCGTCGTGCCCGACCCGCCCCCCGTTGACCCGCCGGCGAAGGCCCCGCCGGCGAAGCTGACGGTGAACGGCGTCGAGCTCGAGCGGCGCACCTTCGCCGACGTGTTCTCGATCGGGGTTCCGGCGGGCTGGGAGGCCGTCGACGAGGACGACGAGAAGGCAGAGATCGAGGCCCCCGACAGCAGGGCCGGGGTGACCGTCTACTTCGGCCCCAGCGATCTCTCGCCGATCGAGTTCGCCAGCACGTCCGAGCTGTTCCTCGCACAGCGCCACGACGGTGCGGTGGTGGGCCCCCTGTACCCGGCGAAGTTCAAGGGCAGGGCGGTGGCACGCGTCCGGATCACTTACGACGGCGGCGAGGAGATCGCGACTTTCTTCTCGCGGGGCGGGGTCTCCTACGTGCTCCTGAAGCGCGTGGAGGGGAACGCCTCGCGCCGTCAGGTGCGCGAGGCCGAGGCGACGCTCGACAGCTTCACGCCGCGCTAGCGGGAGTCAAGGGGCAGGCCAACGGTCCTCGCCGGCGCCCCCGAAGCTCTCGATGTCAGTCAGGCGGGCCGAGACGACGTAGCGCTGCGCCGCGCTGTGCAGCGGGTGGCACGCGGTCAGGACGACCCTCTCGTAGCCGACGGGGAAGACGACCTCGACGTCGCTCGGGTCGACGATCTCGTGCTTTTCGACCTCGTAGTTGAAGGTTCCGTAGGGGAGCTTGACCTGGATCTCCTCGCCGTCGTCGATCTCGTCGATCTCCCGAAACGGGGCGGCGTACGTGGTGCGGTGGCCGGCGATCCCCGTGGTGCCGCCGAGGCCGGGGAGAGGGGTCTGCGGGAAGCGGCCGGGCCCCTTCTGAAGGGTGGCCGTGTCGGTGCCGTTCATCAGCACCGTGTCGAGGCCGATGCTCGGGATCCTCACGCGGCCGATCGCGTCGCCCTGCTCGATCTCGCTCTCGAACAGCTTCGCGAGCACCCTGGTTCGCTTCTCGGCGGCGATCTCGCCGAGCGCCTCGGTCTCGGCCGCGAAGTCGGTCTCGAGGTCCGCCAGGTCGTCCTCGGCCTTGCCCTGCTGGAGGTTTCCGTACGCGGCCGAGACGGGCTCCTGCCACAACAGCGTCACCGCGACATCGGCGAAGACCACCATGCCGGCGGTGATCAGGGCGGTGGAGAGGATGCGGGCGAAGCGGCGCATGGCCGAACATTCTGGCAGGGGCGCCCGAACGCGTGCGAAAGCCGCGGGCCGCGAGGCTCGCTGGTCGCCGCCCGTGCGAAACTGCTCCGCCAACGTGACCGACCCGGCCCCCGACAGTCCGCGCATCGCCTCCTTCGAGGTCGACTCCGACGAGATCGGGCGCGTCCTGCTGCTCTACTCGGGCGGGCTCGACACGAGCGTGATGGTGAAATGGATCGCCGAGCACTACGGCGCCGAGATCGTGACCCTGACGGTCAACCTGGGCCAGCCAGGGGAGGACTACACCGCCGTCACCGACAAGGCCAAGGCGCTCGGTGCGGTCGAGACCGTCGTCGTCGACGCCCGCGACGAGTTCGCCGAGGACTACGTGCTGCCGGCGATCAAGGCCAACGCGCTCTACGGGGGCGGCTACCCGCTGTTCACCGCGCTGGCCCGGCCGCTGATCGCGACCAAGGCGGTCGACGTGGCGCGCGAGCACGGCTGCGACACGATCGCCCACGGGTGCACCGGGAAGGGCAACGACCAGGTCCGCCTCGAGGCGACCATCGCCACGCTCGACCCCGAGCTCAAGGTGCTCGCGCCCGTGCGCGACTGGCGGATGGGCCGCGACGAGGAGATCCAGTACGCGCGCGACAACGGCATCCCGCTGAAGGGCGGCAACGAGGTCTCGCCCTACTCGATCGACGACAACCTCTGGGGGCGATCGTCAGAGGGCAAGGAGATCGAGGACCTCTCGGCGCCGCCGCCCGACGACGTCTTCCAATTGGTCACCCGCCCCGAGCTCGCGCCCGACGAGCCGCAGCTCGTGCGCATCGAGTTCGAGCGAGGGCGACCGATCGCCCTCGACGGTGTGTCGATGGAGCTGGTCGAATTGATCGACCGCGCCACCGAAATCGGCGCTCGCCACGGCTGCGGCATCGTCGACCACATCGAGGACCGGATCGTCGGCCTCAAGGTGCGCGACCTCTACGAGGTCCCGGCCGCGGCCATCCTGATGGCCGCGCACCGCGACCTCGAGAAGCTCGTCAGCACGATCCACCAGAACAACTTCAAGGGCGCGCTCGAGGACCACTGGGCCTACCTCGCCTACGCCGGCCTCTGGCTCGAGCCGCTGCGCAGCGACATCGACGCCTACATGGACTCGGTCAACGAGGTCGTGACCGGCGAGGTGACGGTGAAGCTCTACAAGGGCTCCGTCACGCCCGTGATCCGCAGCTCGCCGTTCGCCCTCTACGACCGGTCGCTGGCGTCGTTCGGCGAGTCCGGTGGCGAGTTCTCCCAGCACGCGAGCCCGGGCTTCATCGAGCTGTTCACCCTTCAGAGCCGCCTCGCACACCGGGTTCGGCGTACTGTCGAGGGGGAAGACGCAGGGACGTGAAGGCTTTCCAGGTGAAACGAGAGAAAGGCACCAGATGAGCGCGATCTACGAATGGGTCGGTCGCATCGTCGTCCAGGCGGTGTGCCTCCGCTACCGCTCCGAGATCCGCACCGCCGCCGCGATCGGCGTCGGCGTCGCGGCCGTGGCGGCGATCGGCGCTTACGCTGCGAGCCGCGGCAGCGAAGAGGCCTAGGGCCTAGCGGCACTCCGGCGGCGGCGGGATGAGGAACCTGCCGCCGCCGCCCGGGGGCGAGGAGGGCAGTGCCGCCCGCGATCGCCGGCCGAGCAGCCGCTTGAGGCGGCCGCCGCCTGGGGAGGTCCCGCGGATCTCGGCCGCGCGGCTCTCGACCAGGGCCCGCGCCCGCGCGCTGTGCGTGAACGGGTCGGCGACGGTGTCGCCGCCGGCGAGCGAGGTCGCAGCGATCAGCTCCCCCTCGACCAATGCGCCGAGGACCTCCGGGCCCTTCGGTGCGGGGGAGCTGTCGCGCTCCGCCAGGCGCACGAGGGCGTCGCGGTAGGCGCCGTCGAGGCTTCTGATCGTGATCGCTTCGTGTTCGTCGGAGTTGGTGCTCATGGCGTTCCCCTCATCAGGTGGTGTGATCGGTCGGACTGCATCGTCCCGCTTCGCTGATATCAGCGCAACATCGATTGCTTCTATCTTTGATAAGTTGCGCTTATGCTTGATGTCAAGCGGATGAGCGTGCTGCGCGAGGTCGTCGCCCGCGGCTCCTTCTCGGCCGCTGCCGACGCGCTGCACCTGTCGCAGTCGGCGGTGAGCCAGCAGGTCGCCGCGCTGGAGCGCGAGGTGGGGCTGCAGCTGCTCGAGCGCACGAGCGACGGGCCGAAGCTGACCGCGGCGGGCGAGAAGCTCGTCGCCCACGCCGACGCCGTGATCTCCCGCCTCGACGAGGCCGAGCGCGAGCTCGCCGAGATCGCGGGCCTCGAGGGCGGGCGCCTGCGGCTGATCAGCTTCCCCACAGCGAGCGCGACCCTGATGACGCTGGCCATGTCCGAGTTCAAGCGGCGCCATCCCCAGATCGAGCTCCAGTTCGCCGAGGGCGAGCCCGAAACCTCGGTGCCTGCCGTGAAGCGCGGCGAGTACGACATCGCGCTCGCGTTCGACTACGTCGACATCGCCGAGGACTTCGGCCGCGACCTCGAGGCCGAGATGATCTACACGGACCCGATGCGGGTGGCGCTCGCGCCGGGTCACCCGCTCGCCGCGTCCAGGAAGGTGCGCATCGCCGACCTCGCCGACGAGGACTGGCTCTGCGGGGACCGGCCGAGCTCGTGTCGCGCGCACGTGATCGCGGCCTGCCGCGCCGCCGGCTTCGAGCCGCGCATCTCCTTCGAGAGCGACGACTACCAGGTGATCCAGGGCCTCGTCGCCGCAGGGCTGGGGGTCGGCCTGCTCCCGACCCTCGCCTATCAAGACCCGAGCGTCGTGCTGCGCGAGATCGCCGGGAAGGAGCCGACCAGGCGCATCTGGGCGGTCAGCCGCCCGAGCGAGTCGCGCTCGCCGGCGGCTGAGGAGATGCTGGCCATCCTGCGCTCCGTGGGGGAGTCCTACGGTCGCGAGCACGGGCTCCGATCCGTCGCCTAGAGACAGGGGGCTCGCCCCGCTGCACGATTCCTTGCAGGCGCAAGATCGCGCCTGGGGACCGCGACGAACGGCTGGCAGTGTGTAAGCGTCCGCTAACGTTTTCGCGGGCACGACGACCCCAGGGAGCGGACAGGTGCGACCAAATTTCAAGATCGGTGCCGCGATCGCGAGCGCGAGCGCCCTCGTTGCCGTGGGCGGAATCGCCGTCGCGGGCGCGGCCGATCCCGGCCTCGAGGCGAAAATCGACTCCGCCGAGTCCGAGGCGTCGCTGATCTCGCAGCGGATCTCATCCCAGTCCGCCCAGATCTCCGAGCTCGAGGCCGAGGCTGCCGCTGCGGCGGCGCGCGAGGCGGAGCTCCAGTCCCAGCTCCGCGACGCGACCGCCCGCTCGAGCGAGCTGAGCGACGACCTGCTCGCGGCCGAGCGCGAGCTCGAGGTCGTGCGGGCTCGCTATGACCGCTCGGTCGGAGTGCTCGCAGACCGCCTCGTGGCGATCTACAAGTCGCCCGACCCGGACCTGCTCGCGGTCATCCTCGAGGCCTCCGATTACGCGGAGATTCAGAGCCGCGCAGAGTACGTGGAGGCGCTTACCGATGCCGACCAGCAGATCGCCGAGCGGGTGACGACGCTTCGCGAAGAGGTCGACGGCCGCTACGAGGAGATCTCGGGCATCAAGGATGGGATCGACCAGCAGAGCCGCAGGCTCGACGAGGCGCAGCAGCAGATCGCGGCCGAGCACGCCGCCGCGGCGCAGCGGGCGGACGAGATCGCGGCCGCACGCGCCGACGCCGAAGGCGCGCTCGCAGAGCTCCAGCAGCAGATCTCGGGCTGGGAGCTCGAGGTCCGAAAGGCCGCTGCGGCCGAGATCTCCGAAGGCGGTGACGAGGCGTTCCTCGGCGGGCCGTACTCCGATCCCGACCTACATCGTGATGTGCGAGTCAGGCGGCAACTACGGCGCGCTGAACCCCTCGAGCGGCGCCGGCGGCGCGTACCAGATCATCCCGTCCACCTGGCGCGCCTACGGAGGCCGGGGCCTCCCGCACGAGGCCTCCAAGGCCGAGCAGGACCGCATCGCGGCGATCATCTGGCGCGAGGACGGCCCCGGCGCCTGGTCCTGCGCATGAGCGTCCCCTCCCGCGCGTAAGTGCGCTCGAAGTTAGCCGGGCTCCCGCTGCGGGTAGCTTCTCGAGACAACTTCGACCGAAGGGGACACCTATGGCGACCGCCACGAACTCAACCGGCATCCTGGGCGAGGAGAGCCTCGACAAGCGCGAGGAGATCGTCGACCTGCTGAAGAAGGCCTACTGGATGGAGCTCGAGACCGTGATGAGCTACATCGCCAACTCCGTGAACCCCGACGGCGTCCGCGCTCAGGAGATCAAGGAGGCCCTCGAGGAGGACATCACCGAGGAGCTCGGCCACGCGCAGCAGTACGCGGCGCGCATCAAGGAGCTCTACGGCGTCGTCCCGGGCTCCGAGGAGTTCAGCGCCGAGCAGAGCTACCTGCAGCCGCCCGAGCACCAGACCGATGTCGTCCACATCGTGCGCGGCGTGATCGAGGCCGAGACCGGCGCGATCGAGCACTACACGAGGATCATCGAAGTGACTGACGGCGTCGACCCCGTGACCCAGGACATGGTGATCGCGATCCTCGCCGACGAGCAGGGCCACCGCCGCCTGTTCGAGGGCTTCATGCGCGAGTACGAAGCAGAGGGCCTCGCCTGAGCCGACCGCTGCGGCCGACGGCTTCGCCATCAGCCGGCACGTCCTCAGCTTCGCTTCCGGGCGTGCCGGGTCGCAATGCGTTCGCGGGGGACTCAGACTCCTAGGTCTCGCGAGGTTCTACGAGGCGAGGACCCTGAGGTCCTTCGGGCTGTACAGCGCGTGGAGCAAATGGTCGTCGAAGGCGGCCATTCCGCCTTTGCGCAGCTTCACGCGGGAACCCGTGGTGAGGGCGATCGCCCGCGAGAAGTCAGGCTCGTGGCCGACGAGCAGAACCTCGCCGCGGCCCGCCGCGAGGTCGGCGGGGTCGAAGTCGCCGCCGCGCAGGCGTTCGTCGACCTCCACCTCGACGCCGAGTGCCTCGGCAGCGATCTCGGCTGTCTCGCGGGCGCGCAGCTTGGGGCTCGCGATGCAGGCCCCGATCTCGACGCCGAGGGCCGCCAGCGCGCGGCCGGCATCGCGAGACTGCCGACGGCCCTTCTTGGTCAGCGCGCGGCTCGCGTCATCGGCGCCGGGTGCGGCGTCCTCGGCGTCTCCGTGTCTCAGCAGCCAGATCACGATGGGGTCGGCGCGTCGCTCATAGCCCCGTAAATACCGCAAAGTCACCTTCGTCACACCCGGGTTGCATCTGGCCTGCTTGGCATGATCGCCAGGTGAGCGCACCCGGGGTCGCACATCTGCACGTCCACAGCGAGTACTCGCTGCTCGACGGCGCGTGCAAGCTCAGCCCCCGCAAGAAGAACAAGAAGGGCGAGCTGATCGGGCGGAAGTCCCTCGCCGAGCGCGCCGCCGAGCTCGACATGCCGGCCCTCGGGCTCACCGACCACGGCGTCATGAACGGCGCGGTTGAGCACTACAAGGCCTGCCGCGACGTCGGGATCAAGCCGATCATCGGGGTCGAGGCCTACCTCGTCTCCGACCGCGAGGCGGTCAAGTCGCAATCGCGCTACGAGCGGAACCACCTGACGCTGATGGCGCATAACGACGTGGGGTTCCGCAACCTCGTCATGCTGAGCTCGGCCGGCTTCCTCGAGGGCTTCTCGCGCGGTAAGCCGAACCTCGACATGGAGTTGCTCTCGCGCCACTCCGAGGGCGTGATCGCGCTCACCGGCTGCCTGCAGTCGCGCTTCTGCCGCCGCATCGTCGAAGACCGGCCCGCCGACGCGCGTGCCCACGCCGACGAGCTGCTCCAGGTCTTCGGCCAAGACCAGGTCTACTTCGAGCTGCAGCGCAACGGGATCCCGGAGCAGGACAAGGCGAACGAGGGGATCGTCAAGGTCGCCCGCGAGGTCGGCAGGCCCCTGGTCGCGACGGCGGACGTCCACTACCTGCACCGCGACGACTACGACAACCACGCCGCCCTGCTCTGCGTGCAGACGAAGTCGACGGTCGCCGAGCCGAAGCTGAGCTTCGACACGAACGAGTTCTTCCTGAAGAGCGCGGACGAGATGGTGGCCGACTTCTCGGACTGGCCCGAGGCCGTCCCGAACACGCTCGAGATCGCCGAGCGCTGCGAGGTCGAGATGGAGCTCGGCGGTCTGTTGCTGCCGCGATATGAGACCGGCGACGATTCCGAGCCTGGCGAGATGCTGCGCCGGCTCTGCGACGAAGGGATGCGCGCCCGCTACGGCGACCCCTTGCCTGCCGAGGCCGCCGAGAGGCTCGACTTCGAGCTCGGGGTGATCAAGGAGATGGGCTTTGAGTCCTACTTCCTGATCGTCTGGGACTTCGTCCGCTACGCGAAGCAGAACGGCGTCGCCGTCGGCCCCGGCCGCGGCTCGGCGGCCGGCTCGATCGTCTCCTACGTGCTCGACATCACCGACATCGACCCGATCGCCAACGGGCTGCTGTTCGAGCGCTTCCTGAACCCCGGCCGCAAGTCGATGCCGGACATCGACATCGACTTCTCGGTCCGCGGCCGCGAGCGCGTCATCCACTACGTCCAGGAGAAGTACGGGCGCGAGTGCGTCGCGCAGATCATCACCTTCGGCAAGATGGCCCCTCGCCAGGCGACCCGCGACGCCGCCCGCGTGCTCGGCTACGACTACGTGATCGGCGACCGGCTGGCGAAGCAGATTCCCGAGCCGATCATGGGCCGCTCTCCCAGCTTCGATGAGTGCCTGCGCTCGGGCCAGGAGCTGCGCCGCACCTACGACACCGACGCCGACGCGAAGAAGATCATCGAGGTCGCCAAGGGGCTCGAAGGGGTCGTCCGCAACAACTCGATCCACGCCGCGGCCGTGGTCATCTCGGATCGCCCGCTGCACGAGATCGTCCCCCTCCAGCTCGCCGAGGACCGGGGTTCCGCGGCGAACGGGAACGGGAACGGCGGGGGCGCAAAGCCGGAGCGGGCCTACAAGATGGTCACGCAGTACTCGATGGGCCCCATCGAGGAGATCGGGCTGCTGAAGATGGACTTTCTCGGCCTGCGAAACCTCGACGTGATCGAGGACGCGGTCGACATCATCGAGCGCTCGAGCGAGACGGAGCTGAACATCAAGGACCTTCCACTCGACGACCTCGCCACGTACGAGATGCTCGCGCGCGGTGAGTCGATCGGAGTCTTCCAATTCGAGTCCGATGGCATGCGCGACGCGCTGCGAAGCGTGAAGCCGACCGAGTTCTCCGACCTCGTCGCGCTGGTGTCGCTCTACCGGCCCGGCGCGATGGCCTACATCCCGCAGTACGCGCGCGGGAAGAAGAGCCCGGCTTCGGTCACCTACCCGGACCCCCGCCTGCGCTCGATCACCGAGTCGACCTACGGCTGCGTGATCTACCAGGAGCAACTGATGGAGATCGCCAAGCAGATGGCCGGTTTCAGCCCCGCTCGAGCCGACGACCTGCGCAAGGCGATCGGCAAGAAGAAGCGCGACCTGATGGCGACTATCCGGGATGAATTTCTAGCGGGCCTCCAGGCCTCGGGGACCAAGGACAACGTGGCGAAGGACCTGTGGTCGCTGATGGAGGCGGCCGCCGACTATTCCTTCAACCGCAGCCACGCGGCCTGTTACGCGCTGATCGCCTATCGGACGGCGTGGCTTCGGGCCAACTACCCCGCCGAGTACATGGCGGCGCTGATCTCGTCGGTGATGTCGACCAAGGACAAGGTCCCGTTCTTCGTCAATCGCTGCGACGAGATGGGGCTCGACGTGCTGCCGCCCGACGTCAACACCTCCGACCACGGGTTCGTCGTCTCGGGCAAGAGCATCCGCTTCGGCCTCGACGCGGTCAAGAACGTGGGCCACGCCGCGGTGCAGGCAATCATCGCGGCCCGCACCGAGGGCGGCGACTTCGAGTCGATCTACGACTTCTGCGAGCGGGTCGACAATCGCACCGTCAACAAGCGCGCGGTGGAGTGCCTGATCAAGTGCGGAGCGCTCGACTCCACCGGCGCCACCCGCAAGGGAATGGTCGACGCGCTGCCGATGGCCGCCGCTGCCGGCCAGAAGGCGCAGGAGGACTCGCGCCTCGGCCAGGGCTCGATCTTCGACCTCGGGGCCGGGAGCGCCTCAGACGCGTCCTCGGCCAGCTCACAGCACCCCCCGGTCGGTCTCGCCGAGTACGAGAAGAACGAGCTGCTCAGCCTCGAGAAGGACACGCTCGGCACGTTCCTCTCCTCGCATCCGATCGCGGACGTGCGCGACGCGCTTCGCGCAGCGGTCGACTGCCCGATCTCGGACCTCGGCTCCAAGGCGGATGGCTCCTTCGTCAAGGTCGGCGGCATCGTCACCGAGTTCAAGCGCCACAAGACGAAGAGCGGCTCGACGATGGCCTTCGCGACTCTCGACGACATCGAGGGCCAGGTCGAGATGCTCGTGCTCGGCAAGACGTATGAGGCATCCATCGATTTCCTCGCCGTCGACGCCGTCGTCACCGTGCGAGGGCGTCTCGACCATCAGGAGCGCGGGCAGACGAAGCTGATCGCGCAGGAGGTCGAGCTCTTCGAGCCGACCGAGGACGAGGTCGCGCGCGCCCGCAAGGCGCGCGCCGACGGCCCGATCGTGCTACGCATCGACGCCGCGGCATTCGGCCCCTCGCTGATCGACGAGCTGAAGACGGTGTTCGAGAGCTTCCCTGGGGAGTCCGAGGTCGAGCTTGAGATGAGCACCCGCGAGGGCAAGCGCCGCCTCCGCTTCGGCGACGGCTACCGCGTCCGTCCCTCGGCCGCGCTGCGCGCCGAGCTCAGCGCGCTGGTCGGCGCCGGGGCCCAGGCCGCCTAGAGGGCTGATGTGGGTTATCCGCGCACGCGGATGACGCCGCACGCGCGTAACCCCCGTCAACCCGCTAGCACGCCGCGGCGCCGCCCGCAACCCCAGCTTTGATACCCGCCTATCGCCCTCCCATTGGCGTCCGATCTCGTCTTAGACTCCGCCTGTGCCCGCAGAGCAGAGACAGCAGCGAACGGCGGCAGGCGAGTGTCGGCAGTGCCGTGGGTTCTGCGACAAGCTGATCGAGCCCGCTGGCTGCATCGCCGTCGGCTGTCGCTTCCTCTACTCCTATGAGGACATCAGCACCGGCAGCCGCTTCATGGGCTGCATGCAGAAGGTCTTCAAGGGCGAGATCGACCTTGACATGTTCCTGTTCGCCGAGCGGGCCGGCGGTTATGGCGGCATCAAGATGAACGCCGACCCGCTGCCCCAGTGCCAATTCTCGGTCGAGACGGCCTACGAGGGCGAGGGCCCCGCCTTCGAATGCGTGAACCGCCGCTTCTTCGACTGCGCGGACGACGGCCCCGAGGGCATTCGCGCGTTCGACGTCCGCAACGCGCTGATGTAGCGCAGCGACCCTGCGGCACGAAAGCGCCGGGTCAGCCGACCGGTCTCCGCGGCGCGGACAGCCTGCGCAGCAGGAATACCGTGGCAGCCAGCATCAAAGTGACTCCGCCGAGGATCAGAAGGTCCAAGCCGGTGACCGGAAGCGAGCCGATGTTGCTCCTCAAGCCTGTGCGCTCGTCGGCCGACCCAGGCTCACCGCCCTCAGCCGGAATCGGAGCCGTGGGATTCGGAGCCGTGTACTGGCTCTCCGCGGGATTCATCGAATCCTGAGCGGGTGCAGGGGACGCGAACGAGGCAGCCGCGACCAGCGCCGCGACGAGAATGAGCCCGAGACGGGCTTGAGTTGGGTTGCGCAATCTCTTTGCCCTGGAATTTCTTTGCCCTGGAAGTGGAGCGACGCGTCTGTGTCCGCTCACTCGATACAAGCGCCGTCGAGGGCGCTTGGGTTACTCGTCGGTTACTTGAGCGTTGGACATGAGCCGGTCTTCGCCCGGGCCCCGTAACCAATCGCGAATCCCCGGCGCTGTAGGGAGGTACATGGCCTTCGCGCCAGGGAACGCGGCCCACAAAGGGCCCGCAAGAACAGGAGGAAGAGATGAACACGGACGTCTCCAGCCGGCGCTTGGGCGGACTTCAGATGGTCGGCCTGGCAGGAACGGTCTTCGCCGCGCTCGTCCTGATGATGGTCGGCCCGGGCAGCGCGACGGCAGCCGTAGGGCCGACGGATCTCGTCTTGACCAAGAGCGACAGCGCCGACCCGGCTATTCAGGGCGATAACTTCAGCTACACGATCGCGGCGCGCAACCAGGGAGCCAACGACGCCTCAGCCGTGGTCGTCACCGACACGCTGCCAGCGGACGTCGACTACATCTCGTCCTCGGCGACGGCCGGCAGCTGTCAGCGGACAGGCGCCAACGTCACCTGCAACCTCGGCCAGGTCAACGCCGGGGTCACCGCCACCGTGACGATCGTGGTCAAGGCGAAGAGGACAGGAACCGCCTCGAACACCGCCACGGTTGCCAGCGTCGACGACACGAACGCAGCGAACAACCAGGACACCGAAACCACGGTGATCAACAAGAAGCCGACCGGCAAGAAGCCGAAGAAGCCGAAGGGCGCCACCTGCGCCGCGCCGACCATCTCGGGTACCGCAGGTAACGACGTCCTCGTGGGCACGGCGGGCGCGGACGTCATTCGCGGGTTCGCCGGCAACGACCGGATCTTCGGCGGCGGCGGCAACGACCTGATCTGCGCTGACATCGGTGTGGACCGGGCGGTCGGCGGAACCGGCGCCGACACGATGGTCGGCGGTCCAGGCCGCGACAGGTTGCTCGGCGGCGGCGGTGGTGACCTGATCCGAGGTAAGGCCGGCCGGGATGTGCTCCGCGGGCAGCGCGGTGGCGACATCCTCAACGGAGGCCGTAACCGCGACAGCTGCAAGGGCGGGGCGGGACGCGACACGCTCCGCAGCTGCCCCTAGCCGAGCGGAACGCATCGGCGGCGCCGGTGGCTCCTTCACGGAGCCACCGGACGCCGTCGTCTCGTCGCCCAGGGCGGTTCCCTCTCAGCGCGCTTTGATGCCTTCGCGTCTCAGCCGCCGCATCAGCTGGACCTCCGCCTTATCCGGGCCGTGGCCTTCCAACCCCGGGGTCTCTGAGACCGCCGGGATGCCCTGAAACCGCGGCTCAGAGAGGAACGCACGGAAGCCCTTGCGGCCGATCTCGCCCTTCCCGATCGCCGCGTGGCGGTCTCGGTTGGAGCCTCGGGCGTCGCGGGAGTCGTTCACGTGGAGCGCCTTCAGGTGCTCGATACCGATCTTGGCGTCGATCTCGTCGGCGAGCTCGCTGACGCCCTCGGGGGTGCGCACGTCGTAGCCGGTGGCGTGCAGGTGGCAGCTGTCGATGCACAGGGCCGTGCGCTTGCCCGTCTTTTCGATCAACTCGGCGGTCTCGTCGAAGTCGCGGCCGAGGAGCTGGGGGGACCCAGCCGTGTTCTCGTAGATGATCCGGGCCGAGTCGGTTTCGGCAAGCGCCTCGGCCAGCATCCCGATCGCGCGCTTGCGGGCTGTCTCGCGGGTGTCCTGCTTGAGCGCTCCGGGGTGGACGACGACGCCGAGCGCCTCGATCCCCTCCGCGACCCGCAGGGCGTGCACCAGCGAGGTCAGCGACTTGCGGCGCATCTCCCTGTCGCCCGACGCGGGGTTGATCAGGTAAATCATGTGGATCACCACCGCCTGCAGGCGCGAGGACTTCCTCGCTTCGCGGAACTCGGCGAAGTCCTTTTCGGAGTAGTTCGTCGGGCGCCACATCCGCGGGCTCTGGTTGAAGATCTGAATCGCGTCGGATTGCGTCTCGTTCGCCCGCTCCAATACCTTGAGCAGGCCGCCACTGGTTGAGACGTGCGCGCCGATCAGCACATGAACTCCGATCCGAACTCGACAACGAGGGTCCGCTTCGCCCCGTCCCCGACGGGGTCGCTCCATATCGGGGGGGCGCGGACGGCACTGTACAACTGGCTTTTGGCCCGCCACCGCGGCGGCGAGATGGTCCTGCGGATCGAGGACACCGACCGGGAGCGCTCGACCCCCGAGAACGTCGAGCAGATCCTCGACGCCCTGCGCTGGCTCGAGCTCGACTGGGACGAGGGGCCATTGAGCCAGGCCGAGCGCGCCACGCGCCACGGCGAGGCGGTCCAGCAGCTTCTCGACTCAGGCGCGGCCTACCGCGACCCGGCCGGCGCCGACGACGTCAAGGCCTGGAAGGAGACCCATGGGACGAACCGCGGGTATCGGGGCCAGGCGAGCGACGACGAGGGCGCGGCCGTACGGCTGCGGGTCCCGGACGACGGCGACACCGTGGTCGACGATCAGATCCGCGGCGAGGTCCGCTTCCCGAACGCCTCGGCCGACGACTTCGTGATCGCGAGGGGGGACGGCTCGGTGCTGTACAACTTCGCGGTCGCCGTCGATGACCTCGACATGGGCATCACGGACGTCGTGCGCGGCGACGACCACCTCTCGAACACCCCGAAGCAGCTGATGGTGATTGAGGCCCTCAGGGCCCAGCCGCCGCGCTACGCGCACCTGCCGCTGCTGCACGGCACAGACGGGAGGAAGCTCTCCAAGCGCCACGGCGCCGCCAGCGTGCAGGAGCTGCGCGATGACGGCTACCTGCCGGCCGCGGTCCGCAACTACCTCGCCCTGCTCGGGTGGGGGACCGATGACGACACGACGATCATGAGCACGCCCGAGCTCGTGGAGCGGTTCGAGCTCGACCGCGTCGGCAAGGCTTCGGCGATCTTCGACGAGCAGAAGCTCCGCTGGCTGAACGGCCGGTTCATGCGCGAGATGCCGCTCGACGAGTACACGGCGGAGGTCGCCGTCCACCTCGGCCGCGAGCCCGACGCGCAGCTGCGAGCCGCCTGCGAGATCGTCCAGGAGAAGGCCCAGACGCTGAACGAGGTCTGGCCCCTGATTCGCTTCCTGCTCACCGAGCCCGAGACTGACGAGAAGGCGTGGAGGAAGGTGATGAAGGATGGCTCGCGCGAGCTGCTTGGCGCCGCTCGCGCCGCCCTCGACGGCGTCGAGCCCTTCGAGGCCGAGCAGCTCGAGGAGGCGCTCGCTCCGGTGCTGGCCGAGCACGGCGTGAAGCCCGGAAAGCTCTACCAGCCGATCCGGGTCGCGATCAGCGGAGGATCGATCTCACCGGGGATCTTCGAGTCCCTCGCGGTCCTCGGCCGCGAGCGCTCGCTGCAGCGAATCGACCGCGCCCTCGCCAGGCTCGATTCGGGCACGAATATGGGCTAAACAATTTCGGGGCGGCTGCCGATTGGAACCCCATGGCAACCGCCGCGTCGACCCGCGCGTCCAAGCCCCCTCCTCGCGGGGAGGGGCGCGGCCGCGTGCTCGCGGCTGCGTTCGACGAGGCCGAGAAGCAGCCCGCGCTCAGCGAGTCGCGGGACCTTGCACTCGAGCTCGTCTCGCGAGGCTCTCCTCCGCATGAAGTCGCGGCCATCGTCGAAACCGACGTAGGCCTGACCTGCGCGGTCATCCGCTCCGCCGGCCAGCTCTCGGGCGGAGGCCGCATCCGCAGCGTCCCCGATGCGGTCGAGCGGCTAGGCCCAGGCGCCGTCGAGGCGATCCTGCGCTCGGCGCCCAGCTACGACCTCTTCGAGGGCCGCGGCCAGCTCGCCCTCTCGCCGGACCGATTTCGCCTGCACGCTCTCGCTGTGCAGCGTTCGGCGGACCGCGTGGCGGAGGCGGTCGGCTACACCGAGCGCGACGAGCTCGCTCTCGCCGCGATCCTTCACGACATCGGCCGCCCGGTCCTTGCGCGGCTGCATCCCGGCTACGCGGAGCGCTTCGACCGCCGCGGCGGCACCCCCGATGACCGCATCGCGACCGAGCGCCGCGAGCTCGGCATCGACCACGCCCTCGTCGGGGGCGTCCTGACCAGGCGATGGGGACTGCACCAGCGCATCGCCGAGGCCGTCGAGCGCCACCACTCCGAGCAGGCCCGGGGGGCCGCAGCAGTGATTCGCGTCGCCGACATGATCGTCGCCTACGTCGAGGACTCGCCGGTCAGCCTGGACATGATGCTCCAGGCGGGCGAGGCGAGCGGCCTCGACGAGGCCGGAGTCCGCAAGGTCCTCTACGAGCTTCCGCAGGGGATGGGCTCGAAGCGCCGGGCAATCGGTCCCTGCCCGCTCTCGACCCGCGAGCTCGACGTGCTCCGCCGCCTCGCCGAGGGCAAGGTGTACAAGCAGATCGCCCAGGAGCTCGACCTCTCCGCGAGCACGGTGCGCAGCCACCTGCACAACGTCTATGGGAAACTGGGCGCCCTTGATCGTGCGCAGGCCGTGTTGATGGCCACCGACCAGGGCTGGATCTAGCTCTCGACCGCGAGGGACGGGCTCCTCGCAGTAGAGGAGGAACCATGAAGCGACTGGTTGGCCTCGTCGCTGCCGTCACCCTGCGCCTGATCGACCCGTCGTTCGTACCGCCTCCGCCTGTCGAGGAGCCCGCGTTCGACTTGAAGAGCGCGCTGCGCAAGTGCAAGAAGATCAAGCGCAAGGCCGCCAGGAAGAAGTGCATCAGTAAGGCGAAGAAGCGGGCGAAGCGGGCCTAGAGGAGGGCACGGCTCCGCGCCCCCGACGGCGACGGGCGACGGGCGACGGCGACCATGATTGCGAGGGCGATGCCGGCGGAGTCGATCAATACGTCGACGGCGGTGCCGGAGCGGTTCTCGACGAACGTCTGGTGGTACTCATCGGAGATGGCGTAGAGGAATGAGATCGCGGCCGCGGTGGCGAGCGGGCGCCGCACGCGACCCGCGAGGGCCCAGATCCAAGCTCCCGTGAGCAGGGCGTAACCGGTCATGTGGCCGAGCTTCCTCGCGAGGACCTCCCACCACTCGAGCGGGTCGCCCTCGAACGGCTGCGCGGAGAAGTAGAAGATCGCGATCATCATCGCCAGCGGCGCCAGCAGGCGGGGGAGGGGGCCGGGGCGCCGGCGTACGCGAGGTCCGCCCGACCTGTTAGAAGGTTGTTCAGTGATCTCGGTCACCTCGAAGTCACGTTACGCGGTGGTCGCACTGGCGGAGTTGTCGCGCTCGGGCACCGATCCGGTCCCGATCGGCCAGGTCGCCGAGCGCCGCGGCATCCCAGTCCAGTTCCTCGAGCAACTCTTCTCGACCCTCCGCCGCGCCGGCATCCTCACGAGCCACCGCGGAGCCAAGGGCGGGTACACCCTCGCCCGGGCCCCTGAGGACATCACGGTTCTCGAGGTCGTCCAGGCCCTCGACGGCACCCTCGGCCAGGAGGGCGAGGAGGCCGGCGGCATCTGGGCGGAGGGCGTCGACTCCCTGCGCGCGACGTTCCGCTCGAACACGATCGCCGACATCGCCGCACGCGAGGACCGCGAGTCGGGGGCGGGGATGTACTACATCTGACGAGCCGTGCGTGAAAGGCCCCTGATCGGGACCATCGGACGCAAACGCGGGTTCCGGGCTAGCCGCCCTGCTCAGCCGGTTCAGGGCCAGAACGCGATACTGCGCGGGCTATGTCGGAGGAGCACGTAGAGATCGTGCTCTGAGCGCACGGTTCTGGGTTCGCACTCTCCCCTCGGCTGGTGACCGGACGGTTGACAGGCATCTAGCAACCCGAGTAGGTTTGCCTTGGTACTGGGGAGATTCGGGAGGTTAGATGAGAAAGATCGTTTTGATCGCGACCGCGATCGCTACAGTTATCGGTGCGATGTCGGCCGCGGCGGACCCGCCGAAGGAGTCGCCGCAGCCGCCGCCCAGCAACGTAACCGTCAAGGTGACTGATGCCAAATGCACCAGGAAGACGTGCTCGGCGCTGGTCACTACCGCCGGCCCGCCTTCGGAGATCAACGTGGCTTGTACCTTCGCCGTTGACCTTTTCTCGCGCGCGAGGCTCACCAAGGACGCGGTCTCATTCGCACTTGGCCTCGGGCCGGGACAGGAGGTAGAGGACCTGGCGGAGAGACACGCAGTCCTTTGCGGCGAATCGAAAAAAATCACCATGAAGGTGACTTCGCTTGGAAAGTTCGTCATCAACAAGGCCCTGGAGAATGGGAGGCGGAAGCTCAAGGGCAAGTCGGAAGCGGCCCTGGGTTTCTTTGAGCGGAACCCGAATCAGAACCTCGGCGAGCCGGTCAATTACTACTACTGGGCGCTTCAAACAGGGCCTATTCGGATCAAGCTGAAGGGATAAGCCCTAAGTCGTCTGCGTGAAGCTCCCGGAAGCCCTCGAAGCCGCCGGGCTGTCGGAGTAGACAGTAGACGCGGCGTTCTGGCCTGCGTCATAGCTCCTACTCAGCTAGGTCACGGCCAGAGCGCGATACTGCGGGGGCGATGTCGGAGGAGAACGTCGAGGTCATCAGACGTGCGGCTGACGCCTTCAACCGCGGAGACGTCGACGGGGTGCTGGAGGAACTGGACCCCGAGATTGAGTGGCACCCCTTGCTGCAGGTGCTGTTCGGAGGGGAAGCGACGGTGTATCGGGGACACGAGGGCACCCGCGAGTTCCAGCGAGACCTTGACGAGGCTTTCACCGAGCTTCAGGTCGAGCAGTCGGAGTTCCGGGACCTCGGTGAGCGAGTCATCGCGATCGGTCACCTCCGGGGGCGCGGCAGGGAAAGTGGCGCCACGACCGAGACGGCCATCGTCTGGTTGGTCGATTTCAAGAGCGGCAAGGCGGTCCGGGTTCGCGAATACCTCGATCCTAAAGAAGCCCTCGAAGCCGCCGGGCTGTCGGAGTAGGCGATGTCGGAGGAGAACGTGGAGATCCTCCGACGCGTGTTCGAGGCATGGAACCGTGGGGACTTCGACGCTATGAGTGAGTTCTACGATCCGGAGGTCGATTTCAACCCCGGCCTCCTGCCTCCCGGTGAGGAAACGCGCTACATCGGCCGCGAGGGAGTGAAGGAGTGGACCCGGAACGTCAACGACGCATGGGTCGCGGTAACGGCCGAGCCGGAGCAGAGGATTGAGGTTGGGAGCGACCGGATTCTCGCCATCGATCGCTGGCACTTTCATGGGAGGGACGGCATCGAGATCGAGGAGGAGCTGCCGACCATCTTTACCTTCCGGAACGGTCTCATCGTCCGAGTGGACGGCTTCACAAACAGGGCCGAAGCCCTCGAAGCCGCCGGGCTTGAGGAGTAGACACTAGACTCGGCGGTTCTGGCCGTTACATAGCTCCTACTAGGAGCTACCGGCCAAAGCATCGCTTTCATGGAAAGCGACACCCTTGTGCTGCACGCCTGATCGTCCGATTCCAGAGATGTGCTGCTGCGAACGGTGAAGCTTCTTGGCCTGGCGACCGCTATCTGCGTCGTTGGGATCGCGGTCGGCGTCCCCTTGGCTAACGCCTGGTACGCGGATGACGCCTGCCAGATCGATGCCTGGAAATGTGACCTCGGAAGCATCGGGTTCGCAATCGCGTTCCTGGGAGCCATTGGAGCGGTCGCCTTCGGGTTAGCGAGCTTGATTCTGGGGCTGGCCTACGCCTGGCGCCGAAGGTAGCTCAGGCGACTATTCACTACTCGGCTAGGTCACGGCCAGAGCGCGATACTGCGTGGGCGATGTCGCTGATGCAAGTCGATGAGTCGGTCGAGATTGCACGTAGGCCCGAAGAAGTCTGGGCTGTGGTTGCCGATCCTCTGAACGACCCCCGCTGGTGCGACAAGGTGAAGTCGGTGGAGCAGGCGGGAGACTTGACGTGGCGGGTGATGCACAAGCCGGTCCCGATGCGACCTGCGATGGAGTTGGTGCTTCGACGGGTGGACGCCGAGCCGCCACGCCGATTGACGCTTCGTCAGGAGGACGACGCATCTGTCTTTCATGTCCAGTATTGGCTCGAGGCCGTCGGTAGCGGATCTCGATTTCGCCAGGTCAGTGAATTCGAGTGGAAAGGCCTGCCGAGGATTCTCCACGGCACCTTTGCACGCGGTGTGCGGCGGGACGTGCGACATCAACTCCGAGCGCTGAAGCGCCTTCTGGAAAGCTCGCCCTCGGCGTGAGCGCGCGATACTGCGCGGGCGATGTCAGAGGAGAACGTGGAGATCGTGCGCCGCCTTTACGAGGCGCTTGCTCGCGGGGACTTCGACGCGGCCATAGAGATGACCCATCCCGAGGTCGTGTTCACCCGCCCGGGAGTCGAAGCGCCGCTGAGAAGCGCGGCCGCACTGCGGGCCTGGTTGGAGCCGGATGCCCTCGTGGACCAACGATGGGAGCCGAAAGAGTTTCGCGTCAACGGCGACAAGGTCTTGGTCAGCCAGAACACCCGGGCGCGTGGGGCGGAGAGCGGCGTCGAGTTGGATTTCGATGCTTGGGCCGTCTGGACGTTGGACGACGACGGCCTTGTGACTCGGATAGAGGGATTCCTCAACCACGAGGAGAGCGCCGCCCTCGACGCCGCCGGCCTGTCGGAGTAGCCGCTTTGGACGAATAGCGGTACCCGCCGCCGCTTTTGCCTGGACGCGCGTTATGGACTAGACGGAGTTCCTACTCAGCTAGGTCACGGCCAGAGCGCGATACTGCGCGGGCGATGTCGGAGGAGAACGTGGAGATCGTGCGCGTGGCCTATGAGGCGTTTGCCCGTGATGGGCTAGATCGGTTCATGGAGCACTTCACCGACGACGTCGAGTACCGCGTCCTCGCGGGTGCGGGGGACCTGATCCACGGGCCGATTTACGGCAAGGACGCCGTGCGGGAATGGCTCCAGGACTGGATCGACATGTTCGACGGGTTCTGGATGGAGCTGGTGGAACTGATCGACGCCGATGAGGTCACCGTGTTCACCGCTGAGCGGTACGGCGGACGCGCCCGGCTCAGCGGGGCTGAAACGGATTCGGCCAACTGGACGGTCTTCAACATCCGCGATGGGACGATCGCGCGCGGCCGCGAGTACGCGACCCGTGAACAGGCCCTCGAAGCCGCCGGGCTGTCGGAGTAGGGCGGTCACGCTGGCACCTCGATGACCGGCAGCGCCAGAGCGTTGAGGTGAAAGTCGGCGAATGGGTGGGGAGCGGGGCACTGCTGCTTTGCATGGAAAGCAGCACCCGCCCGCGAGATACTGCCTGGGCGATGTCGGAGGAGAACGTGGAGGTTGTGCGCAAGCCGCTCCGGGTCCGGGAGCGATCGCGCCGGACGCTTGATCAGCGGCTTTCTCTGCGCTTTCCGAGGCTGGCAGCCGCCTTCCTGCGCAGGATCCTCGAGCTGCCCCCCAGCTCTCGTCTCCGTCAGGCGACTCTCTGGCGAGGCATGCGGCTCGGGTTGGAGGCGTACAACCGCCGCGACCTGGACGCGGTCGTCATCGGCTGGGACGCCGAGTTTGAGTACCACCCGGATGCCAACTGGGTCAATGCCGGGATCATGGAGCCGTGCTACCGCGGCTTCGACAGCTACCGCGAGTACGTCGCGACCGGGGACGAGGTTTGGGGCGGAGAGAACTACTTGAAACCCTCGGAACTCATCGACCTGGGTGACCAAATCGTGCTGCTCGCAGATGGGCGGATGCGTGCTCAGTCGAGTGGTGTCCCGCTCACCGAGGCGTTCGCGCTCGTCACGACGATCGAGGGCGGCAGGTTCGTCCACCATCAGGAGTACTACGACCACGCCGAGGCCCTCGAAGCCGCCGGGCTGCGGGAGTAGGCGATGTCGCGGGAGAAGCGCATCGCGGAAAACGAGAGCTTTTCCCGGGACCTCAACAAGATGAAGGCCGACTGGCTCAGCGGTGGCGTTCTGGTGGCGGGTTTTCGATGCGAGTGCTGGCGGATTGATTGCGGCGCCCGTATGCAACTGTCCAGGCGGGAATGGGAAGAAATCCGCTCGCGAGCTGAGCGCTTCGCTGTCGTGCCTGAGCACACAGCCACTGACGTTGAACCGGGCGTTGAAGTGGTGGTCAAGGAATACGAGCACTTCTGGATCGTCGAAAAGCGCGGCGAGGCAGGAGAGGTAGCCGCAAAGCGGGAGTAGGCGATGTCAGAGGAGAACGTGGAGATCGTGCGCGGCATCTACACGGTGCCTGATGGCATCACCAGGGCAGCTTCGGAGAGGCTCGCTCCCGATGTGCAGTTCGACTTCACCTCGGTATACCCGGACCGGCGAATACTGCGAGGGGTCGCGGCCGTCCGCGAGTTTCGAGAGACCGGGCCCTGGCGCGGTGCACCGATTCACTTCAAGCCCGAGCGCTTCTTCGACGTGGACGACGAGCATGTGCTCGTGTTTGTACATGTATCGGTTATCGGGACGGAGAGCGGGATCCCAGTAGAGCGCGATGCCGCCCATGATTTCCCCCGCGTGGAAGGCCTAGTTACATTCGCCGGACCACCTCCACGTCGAGTTCGCAGAGTCTCTCCACCCTCAGGCCGAGCTTCATCAGGCTGGCGTCGTGCCGGATGCGGACGACTACTTCGGGCGCGATGAGTTTGTACGCGGCACCCTCCTCTGGCATGAGGAATGGGAGGCGTTCACTTATCTCCCGCAGCAGTTCGCCGACTCCGGGGAGCGCGTTCTGGTCCGCGTCCATTTGTCGGGCCGGGGGCAGGACCAGTGGCATCGAGCTGGACATGACTCTGTTTCATTTGTGGACCTTCCGCGAGAAAATGCCCTGGCGATGCCAGGTGCTTGTGGACGAACGCGAGGCTCGCGAAGCCGCCGGGCTGCGGGAGTAGGCGATGTCGCAGGAGAACGTGGCTTGCCCGGCGGGTGTACGCGGCCAGCGATCTGTTCAACGCGACCACCGAACAGATCGATCGCGTGTTCGGTGAGGATCTGGACGAGCACTTCGAGTTCCGCCTATGAAAGCGGGTAGCCTCCATCGAGCCACTCGCGGCGTGGACCCGGGCATGGAGACTGCCTCCAACAAACAGCGAGGATCGGGCCAGACGGACGACCAGAGCGCCGTCCATTCGCTGCAGCGCGTGACCGAGGCGGCGCTCGCCTATCTCGACCTCGACGATCTGCTCTCCGAACTCCTCAACCGGACCACAGAAATCCTCGACGCGGACACGGCCGCGATCCTGCTCTTGAAGGAGGACCGCCGCGCGCTTGTCGCCCGCGCCGCCAAGGGGCTGGAGGAGGAGGTAGAGCGCGGCTTTACGCTCCCGGTCGGCGCGGGGTTCGCGGGTCGCATTGCGGCGACCCAGCAGCCGGTGGTGGTCGAGGATCTCGACAACTCCCCGATCGAGATCGTAAACCCGCTGATACAACAGAAGGGCGTGCGTTCTCTGCTCGGCGTGCCGCTGATCGTCGAGGGGCGGCTGGTGGGTGTTCTACATATCGGGACGCTGGAGCGGCGCGATTTCGACTCCGACGACATTCATCTGCTGCGCACCGTCGGGGACCGCATCGCGCTCGCGATCGAGCACCAACGGCTGATGGAGCTGCGAACGGCCGCGCGGCATCTTCAGCAGCGGCTGCTTCCGCAGGCGCTGCCCGAGATCCCGGAGCTGGACCTGGCCGCTCGCTACCTCCCCGCGGAGGCTGGCGTGGGCGGCGACTGGTACGACGTGATCGCGCTGCCCAGCGGAAGGGTCGGAGTGGCGATTGGGGACGTCGAGGGAAAGGGAGCGCAGGCAGCCGCGTACATGGGTGAGCTTCGCAGCGTCCTGCGCGCCTACGCGCTGGAAGAGCTCGCGCCGGCGCCGGCGCTTGCGAAGCTGGCGCGGTTCGTCGACTTGATAGGCGGCCCGATGGCGACGTTGGTCTACGGCATCATCGACCCTGGCGAGTCGCGGATGCGCATCGCGCGCGCGGGGCATCCCTACCCGCTGCTCGTCCACCCCGAACGAGGAGCCACATACCTGACAAGTGGCGGTGGTCCTCCCCTGGGAGTCGTAGAGGTGGACAGCTTCCCTGAGCACGAGAGCGCGATCGAGGCCGGCTCCACGCTGCTGCTGTACACGGACGGACTGGTCGAGCGCCGGGGCAAGCGCATCAGAGACCCAGAGTCGGCCCTCGCCGAAACAGCATCCGCCTCGCCGCTCGATCCCGAGACACTGTGCGACAACGTGATCGGCCGATTCGTGCGGGGGCAGCCGAGCGAGGACGACGTCGCCCTGCTCGCGGTCCGCAACGCAGGAATCGACGAATGACCGGCGGCCCGCCGCTGGAGCCACTTTGGACGAGAAGCGACTACCTCGGGATCGGGCCTAGGCACCACGACCCCTGGACCGAAATGGGCCCGAACAAATAGTGCATCGGTAATGCCGTTGCGTCAACTAGTCGATGTGGCCGCGCGATCCTGGCCGAGCTTCGAGCTAGAACAATCTGATCAGCAGGTTCAGCAAGATCGTGAGCGCAATCGAGAGGCCGATCGACCAGAGAAGGCAGCCGGGCATGAAGCGCACCTGTGTGCGCTCCCCAGATCGCTTCCAGATCACGAACATTGCATTCCCGCGGAAGATAACCCGGGCCGAGACCCCTCAGGGGCCCCGGCCGGGAAACATCGGCTAGCGACCGTTCCGATCGCTGTCGTCGAAGGTCTCGGTATACGGATCTCTCGACCCGGACTTGGCGAGACCGCGACCGATGAAGTAGGCGCCGGCGACGATCGCGACGTAGAGCCATGCCTGGCGGGCGATGAACTCGTCGGTTCCGTCGGTGTCGCCGCCCTTGATTACGGTGGCGCTCACGAGAATCGCAGCAATGACGCCGACCATCCCCCAGAACTCGGTGGTCTTGAAGGCCTGCTTCGTCTCAGTCGTCAGGCGGCGAATACGGCCCTCGCGACGGACCGGATCGGTGCGCGCGGCACCGGGCTTTGTTGCAGCTTCCATGCGTTTCATTCCTCTGTCTTTGGATACTCCCGCCTGGGCCGTACAAGATGACCGGTTGGTCACACTCGCCCATTTGCTCCCAGACCGGATTGCGAACTGGCGTGTGCTTTCGCGTCCAGCGAAGCAAGCTGCCTCGCCCTCAGTTTACCCGGCGTGACCCCTCCCAAACAAGTGTTCGGACAAAGCCAATTCATTCCCCTGTCGTGCTGGCCCCTTGCCCGCATCAGCGGGATCGGCGTAAGATCGCGGCATGGCGACGGAACGCCAGGAGCGGGTTGCACGGAACGAGGCGATGTTCCGGGAGGCCAACGAGCGAACCAAGGCGTGGGAAGAGCGCCATTTAGAGAGCGAGGTCGAGTTTTACTTCTGCGAGTGCGCGGACCCCGACTGCCGCGAAAAGGTCCAGCTGCGGGAGGCCGACTATGAGCGGATCCGATCGGATTCGCGCCGCTTCGTGATCCTCCCCGGTCACGAGCTGCCGGATTTGGAGACGGTGATCGAACGAAACGAGGGCTGGGCGATCGTCGAGAAGGCGCCCGAAGTAACTCCCACGGTCGAGGCGCTCGACCCGCGCGGCGACCGCTGACGGATCAGCCGAAATGGGCCCAAACAAATAATGCGAAGGTAAAGCCCACGTGTTCGTCGGCGTAGCGCGGCGTGCTGTTTCCAGACCGCCGCTTCGCATATGGAATCCAGCAGTTCGGGCTAGCCCACCTCTGAGCCAGCTTGCTTGATGAGGTCAGCTACGGTCCCCGGCTGTGAGATAAAGATCGAATGGCTGCCGGTTGCCTCGACAACAGTTGCACCAGCCCGCTTAGACATCATTTGCTGGGCCGGAGGCGGAATCATCTTGTCCTCAGTTGCGACCAAGTACCAGCTCGGCTTGCTCTTGAAGGCTGGCTCGCTGATCGTGCCGCCGAGGGCGTCAACACCCCAGGGAACCTGCGAGTCGGCCATGAACGCTGCCAGGTCAGGATCGACGTCGGCCGCAAACGAACCAGGAAACTTCTCGCGATCCAAGAACAGGAAGCCGTCCTGCGGAGGCAAGATCGGCGGTACGGGTGCATCGGGCGGTGGATCGGCGATGAGTGTGTTCACCGACTCGTCCTTGTCCGGCGCGAAAGCCGCGATATAGACCAGCGCGGCGACGTTGGGATTGTTGCCAGCCTCGGTGATCACCGCTCCGCCGTAGGAATGGCCGACGAGGATCACCGGTTCGCCTTGTGCGTCGATGACCATCCTCGTCGCCTCGACATCACCTTCGAGCGAAAGCGTCGGGTTCTGGACGACCGCGACTTTGTAGCCGTCGTCCCTCAAAAGGCTGTAGACGGGCTGCCAGCCAGAGCCGTCCACGAATCCGCCGTGGACTAGAACGACCGTCCCTGGTCCTTTCTCCACCATTGCTGGTCTCCTTTTCCGTGAATGAACGGCTTGACCCTACTTTTTCTGGGACGGGCGTACCTGCTGCGGCCCAAAGGCCTCAGCGACTGCCCCGGCACCGCGCCACGACCCCTGACCGAAATGGGCCCAAACAAATAATGCGAAGGTAAGCCCACGTACTCGCCGGCGTATCGGCGCGCTGTTCCAGACCTTCCGAAGCGACGCTGCTCAAGGTGAGTTGGCGGGCGTCGGCAGGCTAAATAAGGTCCGATGCCCCGCCGGGGGCGCTGCACTGCGCCCCCTACCGGGCCTCCGTCTGGTAGGCGCGCGAGAACAAGCTGGTTCGCACGACCTTCCCGACCAAGGCCGCGGCGCGTGCCTGGCGGCTGGATGTCCTGCCCGGACAATCCCGTTAAACCTGGTCAACAATTGGTAGTTTGATGCCGATGGCCGGTGCACCGGGACAGAGCATGGCCGTGAAGGTCAGCGGCGAGGCGTCGGCGCTGGTCGGCCGGACGCCGATGGTCGAGCTGCGCCGGCTGGGCGAGGACGTCGGCGGCGAGGTCGTCGCCAAGCTCGAATACTTCAATCCCGGCGGCTCGGTCAAGGACCGCCTCGGCGTCGCGATGATCGACGCGGCAGAGCGCGACGGGCTGATCGAGCCCGGCTCGGTGATCGTCGAGCCGACCAGCGGCAACACCGGGATCGCGCTCGCGTTGGTCTGCGCGGCGCGCGGGTACAAGCTGATCCTGACGCTGCCCGAGGGGATGAGCCGCGAGCGCTCGGCGCTGCTTCGGACCTTCGGCGCCGAGGTCCACGAGACACCTTCGATGGGCGGCATGAACGAGTCCGTCGACCTGGCGCGCGAGATCGCCGCCAAGCACGACGGGTTCATCCCGATGCAGTTCTCGAACCCCGCCAATGCCGAGATCCACCGGCGAACGACGGCGGAGGAGATCTGGTCCGACCTCGATGGCGAGGTCGACGCCTTCGTCGCCGGCGTCGGCACCGGGGGCACGATCACCGGCGTGGGTGGCGTGCTGCAGGAGCGCCGGCCCGACGCGCTCATCGTCGCGGTCGAGCCCGCCTCATCGCCCGTGCTCTCGGGCGGCCAGCCCGGGCCCCACAAGATCCAGGGCATCGGCGCAGGCTTCGTCCCCGAGGTCTTCGATCGCTCCGTCGTCGACGAGATCATCGGCGTCAGCGACGAGGACGCGCTCGAGACCGCCCGCGCGATGGCCCAGCGCGAGGGCGTCCTCGCCGGCATCTCCGCCGGCGCGAACGTGTGGGCGGCGCTGCAGGTCGCCGCTCGCCCCGAGATGCAGGGCAAGCGGATCGTGACGATCGTCTGCGACAGCGGCGAGCGCTACATGAGCCTGCCGTTCTTCGCCCCGGCGTAGGTCCTGGGGGCCGCCGGCCGGGGTAGGCTAGGCCCAATGCTCGGCCTGGGGACCCTGAAGAGCGTCGCGAAGGAGATCGGCTCCGACGTCACCGCTGCTCGCGATCGTGACCCGGCTGCTCGCGGCGTGGGGACGATGGAGATCCTGACCGGGTGGGCCGGGGTGCAGGCGCTGCTGACTCACCGGGTCGCGCATGCGCTGTGGGACTCGGGCGTGCCGTTCTTCCCGCGCGTGCTCGCCTATACAAGCCGGTCGATCACCGGGGTCGAGATTCATCCGGCCGCCTCCATCGGCAGCGACTTCTTCATCGACCACGGCTCGGGCGTCGTGATCGGCGAGACGGCCGAGATCGGCGACCGCGTGACGCTGTTCCAAGGGGTGACTCTCGGTGGCACAGGCTTCGCGCGCGGCAAGCGTCACCCGACGCTCGAGGACGACGTCACCGTCGGCTCGGGCGCCAAGCTGCTCGGGCCTGTGGTCGTCGGCCAGAACGCGAAGGTCGGCGCCAACACCGTCGTGATCGAGGACGTCCCGCCGGAGACCACGGTCGTCGGCAACCCCGGTCACCCGGTACGCGTCGAGGGCAAGCCGATCGAGGGCCCCGACGTCGACTGGATCCACCTGCCTGATCCGATCGCCGAGGCGATCAAGGAGCTCTCGGGCCGGATCACCGAGCTGGAGCGCAAGCTCGCCGAGGCCCGCGGAGAGGGCCAGCCGGCCGCCGACGTGACCGAGCTGCGCGCGAAGAAAGGACCGTCCTCCGCGGGCGGCTAGACCTCGGCTATGTGCAGAACCCGGTTATCAGCTCTGATCACGGCTGCCGTCGTGGCCTCGCTGGTCCTGGCCGCATGCGGCGGAGACGACAGCGGCAGCGACGAGGATTCCGACATCACCGAGGCCATTACGCAGGCTGCCACGGAGGACACCGCCCAGTCGTGCACCGAGCTCCAGACCCAGGAGTTCACCGAGCAGACCGAGTTTTCGACCGGCGAGGACGCGGTCACGAGCTGCGAGGAAAGCGCCGGCGACGGCGATACGGCAGGCGACACCGTCGACGTCGAGACCATCGAGGTCGACGGCGATGCCGCCACGGCCGATGTCACGTTCACGGGCGGTGGGCTCGATGGTCAACAGCTCGCGGTCTCGCTCGTCAAGGAGGACGAACAGTGGAAGCTGGACTCGCTCGACGAGTTCATCGTCTTCGACAAGGCTGCGTTCACGAGCGCCCTGCTCGAGCAGGCGGCGGACGATCCCGACACGCCGCCGAATGTGGTCACCTGCGTGGAGGAGCAACTCGGCGCGGCCTCCGAGGAGGACCTGCAGACGGCGTTCCTGAGCGGGGACGAGCAGCAACTCGTCGGCCTGTTCGGGACGTGCTTCGGGGACGCCTAACCGCGGCTGAGCGCTCCGGAGCGAGGGTTATCCTCGGTCGGTGGAGCGCTTGAGCGAGGATCAGAGTGAAATTGAGCTGAACGGGGACGCCTCGGAGGAGGAGTTCCCGCAAGGCGCTGCGATCGAGGTCGGCTCCGACCCGGTCGAGGCGCTGCTCGAGGGCCTCAACCCTCCGCAGCGTGAGGCGGTCACCCACGGCGAGGGGCCGCTGCTCGTGCTGGCGGGCGCCGGCTCGGGCAAGACGCGGGTGCTCACGCACCGGGTGGCATGGCTGCTGGCGACCGGCCAGGCGCGCCCGAACCAGATCCTCGCCATCACCTTCACCAACAAGGCCGCGCAGGAGATGCGCGAGCGCGTTTCGGAGCTGGTCGGCGGCGTCGAGCGGCGGATGTGGGTGATGACCTTCCACGCCGCCTGCGCGCGCCTGCTGCGGATCGAGGCCGAGCGCCTCGGCTACAAGAAGAGCTTCACGATCTACGACCAGTCCGACTCGCTGCGGATGGTCAAGCGCTGCCTCTCGTACCTCGACGTCGACACCAAGCGCTTCCCGCCGCGCTCGGTCCAGGCGCGGATCTCAGACCTGAAGAACTCGCTGACCGACGCGGAGTCCTACGGCGAGCAGATCGGCTCGCCGTTCGAGGAGATGGTCGCCCAGGCCTACCGCCTCTACGAGCGCCGCATGCTCGAGGCCAACGCGATGGACTTCGACGACCTGCTGATGCGCGCGGTCAACGTCCTCGAGCTGTTCGAGGACGTGCGCGAGCGCTACCAGGAGCGCTTTCGCTGGATCCTCGTCGACGAGTACCAGGACACGAACCGCGCTCAGTACCGGCTGCTGCAGCTGCTCTCGGGCAAGCACGGCAACCTGACGGTCGTCGGCGACGATTCTCAGGCGATCTACGGCTTTCGTGGGGCCGACGTCCGCAACATCCTCGAGTTCGAGCAGGACTTCGCCGACGCCGCCGTCGTCAAGCTGGAGCAGAACTACCGCTCGACCCAGACCATCCTCTCGGCCGCGAACGCGGTCATTTCCCACAACTCCCATAACCTCGACAAGCACCTCTGGACGGACGCCGGCGAGGGCGAGAAGCTCAAGGTCGCCGAGCTCGATGACGAGCACGCCGAGGCGCGGTTCGTCGCCGGCGAGATCGAGGGGTTGGTGGGCGACGAGGGGTTCTCGCGCGACGAGATCGCGGTCTTCTACCGGACGAACGCGATGAGCCGGGTGCTCGAGGACATCCTCGTCCGCTACGAGCTCCCCTACCAGGTGATAGGCGGGACGAAGTTCTACGAGCGCGCGGAGATCAAGGACGCTGTGGCCTACCTGCAGCTGCTCGTGAACCCGGCCGATGCGGTCAGCTTCTCGCGCGTGATCAACTCGCCACGGCGGGGTATCGGCGACACGAGCCAGGCGCGGATGCTCGCCCACGCGAACACCACCGGGCAGACGATCTGGGAGGTCGCCTCGGCGCCCGAATCGGTTCCCGGGCTCGGCGCCGCGGCGATCAAGTCCGTGGGTCGCTTCACCGAGCTGATCGAAGGGCTGCGCGAGGACTTCTCCGACGCGCCGGTCGCCGAGCTGCTGCAGGCGCTGCTCGACCGCTCGGGCTACTTCGACACGCTCAAGGCCGAGCGAACGATCGAGGCCGAGGGCCGGACCGAGAACCTCGAGGAGCTCGTCGGCGTGGCCGCCGAGTTCGACGCCAACCGGGCGATCGAGGGGGCCTCGGACCTGAGCCCGCTCGACGAGTTCCTGCAGGCGATCTCGCTGTACACCGACTCGGACGACATCGCGAAGGGCGAGTCGAAGGTGACCCTGATGACCCTCCACAACGCCAAGGGGCTCGAGTACCGCGCGGTCTTCATCCTCGGCTGCGAGGAGGGCGTGTTCCCACACTCGCGCTCCCTCGAGGAGGGCAACGAGGACGAGGAGCGCCGCCTCTGTTACGTCGGGATCACGCGAGCGCGCGAGCGCCTGTGGATGACGAACACTCGGACGCGCCGCGTGTTCGGCGACCGCTCGACGAGCATCGCGTCGCGCTTCCTCGGCGAGCTGCCCGAAGAGCTCGTCGAGCGCGAGGGCACCGACGAGCAGGCCGCCACCGGCTGGTCGCTCGGGGCGCCGGCGCAGGCGCGGCCCCGGCGCGGCTCGGGCGGCGACTTCGGAACCGGCGACGACGTCATCCACGCGAGCTTCGGCGAGGGGGTCGTCACGGCGGTCGAGCCCGGCGGCGTGCTCGTCGTGCGCTTCGCGGGCGACGGTGCCGAGCGCAAGCTGATGGCCGACTACGCGCCGCTGAAGAAGGCGGACGCGGCTTGAGGGGTCAAGGGTGACCGCAACGGTGATCGACGGCAAGGCCGTCGCTGCCCAGGTGCGCGAGCGCGTCGCCGGCGAGGTGGCGGAGGTCACGGCCGAGCTCGGCCGGCCACCGGGCCTGGCCACGGTGCTGGTTGGCGACGACCCCGCCTCGGCGGTCTACGTGCGCAACAAGCGCCGCTTCGCCGAGGAGGTAGGGATCCGCTCGATCCACCACGAGCCCGAAGGCGACGTGTCGCACGACGAGCTGATCGAGCTCGTCCGGAGCCTGAACGACGACGACGAGGTCGATGGCATCCTCGTGCAGCTGCCGCTGCCCGGTCAGATCGACGCCGACGCCGTCGTCAACGCGATCGATCCCGCCAAGGACGTCGACGGCCTGACGCCGGTGAGCGCCGGCCTGCTCGCGCGCGGCGAGCCCGAGCTCGTGCCCTGCACTCCGCGCGGCGTGATGGAGCTGCTGGCGAGCGCCGGGGTCGACCCCTCGGGGAAGGAGGCCGTGATCGTCGGACGCTCGAACCTCGTCGGGCGGCCGCTCGCGAGCCTGCTGCTGGGGGCGAACGCCACCGTCACGATCTGCCACAGCCGCACTGCGGACCTCGGCGAGGTGTGCCGCCGCGCCGAGATCCTCGTCGCGGCCGTCGGCAGCCCTCGGCTGATCGGAGCCGAGATGATCCGTCCGGGCGCGACCGTGATCGACGTCGGCACCAACCGCAGCGACGAGGGGCTCGTCGGCGACGTCGACTTCGACGCGGCCGTCGAGGTCGCGTCCGCGATCACCCCGGTCCCCGGGGGAGTCGGGCCGATGACGATCGCGATGCTGCTCGCCAACACGGTGCAGGCCGCGCGCGGCCGGGCCGCCGCGAGCGCCACCCGGGCCTGACCCGCGCCTGCGGGCGTGGTTGAATTCCGCCGGCGCCATCCATGCGGCGCCGCGTCCAGGCGGCCCGCTCCAAGATACGGAGGAAGAAGTGGACTTCTCAAGGCTTCGGCGGGGTGAACAGGTCGCCGGCATCGGCGGCATCGCCCTGTTCGTGTTCCTGTTTTTCGATTGGTTCAGCGGTATCAGCGGATGGGATTCCCTGGGAGGCGACGTCACGGGCTTCGTCGTCGCGCTCGCTGCGGTCGTGGCCGTCGAGTTCGCCGTGCTGGCCGCGATGGGCAAGCGGCTCAACGTCGGGCTGCCGCGTGGAGGGATCACGTTCATGCTCGGGTCCCTCGCGGTTCTGATCATCCTCTGGAGGCTGATCTCGGTCCCCGAGGGCGCTGAGGTCGACTTCGGCTACTTCCTGGGGCTGGCCGCGGCCATCGCGATAGGCGTCGGTGCCCTGCTGGCGCTCCGCGAGGACGGCTGGGAGCCCCTCGTCGACGTTCCGGGCCGGAGGACGCGCGCCGCCGCGGCGAAGCCCGCAGAGGAGCCGGCTACCGAGAAGGCCGAGGCCGAGGAGCCCGCCACCCGCCCCACGAAGGAGGACTAGCGACGTGGAAGCAGGGTCTCGACAAGCCGCGCCGTCGGCAGGGTCGGCGCGGCTCGGGGCGGCCATCGCTGCAGGCGGTGGCCTGCTGCTGTTGGTCTCGCTGTTCGTCCCCTGGTACACGCTGCCGGGCGCGAGCCTCGCGGATACCCCGCTCGGCGACATCGCCGAGGACATCGGCGGCGCGGTTGGCGTCGACGTGCGGGACACGATCAGCCGCACGGGGTGGGAGTCCTTCGAGTTCACCGACGTGGCGTGCGCAATCGCCGCGGCGGTGGCGATGGTCCGTCTGGCCGTTGCGGTGTTCGGTGGCGACGACGACCCGCCCGTACCGGGGAGCCTGCTCGTGACGGTGCTCGGCGCGATCGCTGTGGCTCTGGTGGCCTACCGGTTCGCCAACCCTCCTTTCGTCGGCCTCGACCGCGAGATCGGCGTTTGGCTCGGGCTGCTCGGTGCGGGACTCATCACCTACGGAGGCGCAGTGGCCATGCGTTCCAGGCGCTGACTGGGCGACCGGTTCCGCCTATAGGGTTCCCGCCGAATCGGGCTACCGGCCAGTCACCTGCGTGCGCACGCGCATGAATCCAGGAAGGACATCAATGGATACATCGAATCTCGGAAGGGGAGCGCTGGTCGCGGGCATCAGCGGCGCGCTGCTCTTCATCTTCATGTTCTTCAGTTGGTACGGGATCGGGGGGGAGGCCGGCGAGCTCGTCGAGCAGGCTCAGGAGGCGGCTGACGCCCTCGGTGTCCAGGGCCCGGAGGACGTCAACACGTCCGCCAACGCCTGGGAGTCATTCGACTTCACCGACCTGATCCTGTTCCTGGCCGCCGCTACCGGAATCGCGTTCGCAGTGATCGCTCTAGCCAACCTCTCGGTCGAGCTGCCGATCGCGTTCAGCGCGATCGTCACAGGCCTCGGGGTACTGGCGACGCTGCTGGTGCTCTACCGGATCATCAACCCGCCGGGTGAGGGCGACGTCGACAAGGAGATCGGGATCTATCTCGGTCTGCTCGCTTCCGCCGGGATAGCAATAGGCGGCTATCTGGGCATGCAGGAGGAGGGCGCGGACTTCAGCACCCGCTAGCGCGGGGCACAGTTCGCGAGGCGAGGCGAGCCGAGTGGCTCGCCCTCGCTCATTTTGCGGGGGTTCGTGCCTACGCGGAGGCCGTCTCGGCCACCCCGCGCGCAACGCGCGACGCGCAGGCGACGATGGTCATCATCGGGTTGACGCCCACCGACGATGGGAACAGTGAGGCGTCGGCCACGTAGAGGTCGCGGATGCCGTGCACGGCGCCGTCAGGGCCGGTGACGCTCGTGCCGGAGTCGGAGCCCATCCGCGCGGTCGACATGGGGTGGAAGGCCTCGAGGCGGAGGTCCGAGGCCTTGAGGCTCATCGCCTCGAAATCGGCGAGTCCGCCTCGGGTGATCGTCGTGCACGCGCCGACGTTGGGATAGACCTCGGTGGCACCGGCGGCGAAATGGACCTCGGCCGCGCGTGCGATGCCGAACTGCAGCGTCGTGGCCTCTTCGTCGGTGAGCTTGTAGCCCAGGCGCAGCCCCCCGTTGCCGGCCAGCGAGACGCGGCCCTCGGAGTGGTCGTGCAGGTGGACGCCGATCGAGCCGATGTTGCCGTAGTGGGCGACGCGGTCGGCGAACGCGTCGCCGATGCCGGGGAGCCACTGCGCGCCGAAGGAGAGCGGGGTGAAGGTCGCCTCCAGCAGGATGCCCTGGGGCTGCCACTCGTCGACGTAATAGCTCTGCATGACGCCGTCCCAGCCGCGCACCTCCTCGGGGTAGCGGGCGCCGATCCAGGCGGCGGGGTGGACATGCAGATGGCGGCCGAGGTGGGGGTGCGAGATCCCCGAACGCATCAGCAGCTCGGGGGTGCCGAATGCGCCTCCGGCGCTGATCACCCCGCGTTTGGCGCGGACCTGCCAGGGGCGGCCGTCTCGCCTCCGTCCGTTGCCTGCCAGTTCCTCGGGGGCAGACGTTGGGAAGCCTGCCGTGCATTCGAGGCCCGTTGCACGGCCGTCCTCGGCGATCACCCGCTGGACCTTCACCCCGGCGCGAACGCGCGCCCCGGCCGCGACCGCGCGCGGCAGGTAGGAGACGTGCGCCGCGCGTTTGGCGTCGATGCGGCAACCGAGGGGGCAGGAACTGCACTGCACGCAGGCCCCCGCGTTGCGGCTGATCGGGCCGCCGCTTGCCCCGAGCGCCTCGGCGCCCTCGGCGCAGAGCTGGCCGTTTCGCCCAAGCGTTTCGATGTCGAGCTCGGTCACCTGAAGCATCTCCTCGGCCGAGGAGTAGTCAGGGGCCAGCTCCGTCGCCCAGGAGACGCCGGCCTCGTCGCGCCACTCTCGCAGCACCTCCTCGGGCGCCCGGAAGCAGGTGCCGGAGTTGATCACAGTGGTGCCGCCCACGGTGCGGCCCACCGGGACCGGGATCGCCGGGCGTCCCCGCGCGATCGTCAGCCCGCCGTCGCGGTACATCAGCGGCAGGCCGATCAGGGGATCGGTCGGGTAGTCCTCGCGGTCGACGTAGGGGCCGGACTCGAGCACGAGCACATCGAGGCCGGCCTCGGCCAGGACCGCGGCGGCGACCGCGCCTCCCGCTCCGGAGCCGACGATCGCCACGTCGCAGTCCTCGCCTTCGCCGCGGGGGACGATGTCGCCGATGCCGTCAACGCGGGGAGCGGGGGAGCCCTGGCGCACCGCGCAGGTCGCCTCGACGCCGATGGCCGCGCCGACGCGCTCGTCGCGGGCGTAGCCGATCATCGCAAGCAGCTTCGCCAACAGCACGAGGTCGCGGTACGGCGCGAGGCGCGAGGCCTCCATTTTGCTGAGGTACTCGGAGCGGGCCTCGACGCCGAGCTTGCTGAACCGCCACGGGAAAGGCGCGCGCTCGAACGCGCGGAGCGCCCACTTGACTGCGGTGACGGTGCGGGGAGGGAGCTGGGCGAGGAACTGGGCGACCGGCTCGGCCACCGGGACCTGCGCCTCAGGCGCGGGCAGGCCGTGGCGGCCGGGCACGACGGCCTCGGCGATCGCGCGGAGCGTCCTCAGCTCGGCGGCCCCGAGCCCCGGCGGGCGCCTTCAACCGGGCGACGCGGGCGCTCCGACGCGCCCAGCGAGCACATAGAGCAGCAGCGAGGCGAAGACCAGCGACCCGTCGACGATCCCGTTCAGCAGGTAGGCGAACACGTCGTCCTGGAAGAAGAAGATCAGCGAGGTGATCGACGAGGCGGCCTTGCCGGCGGCCAGCGCCAGGATCATCGGGCGGTAGCGGACGACGTCCGAGGCTGCGATCAGAGCCAGCCCCGTGATCACGACCATGTAGGCGAACCCGAGCGAGAGCCAGAGCCGCTCGTCGGTCTCGGGCGCGGCGGTGAAGTCGCCGAAGTTCTCGCCGAACTCGGTCAGCCGCGCCAGGGTCCCATCGGGCCACGCGATGAAGAAGAACCCGACGAGCGCGAAGCCCCCTGCCATCAGCAGCAGGTTGAAGCGGACGAAGCGCTCGGCCTTCTCCCCGGTCATCGCGCGGCATCGTAGCCCGGCCTCTGTTCTCATGATTGCCCGCCCGGGGGGCGAGCGTCGGTTGATGAGGACCCCGGTGGGATCTATGCGCCCTCACGCCTAGAATCACGACCGATGATCGACCGCGAACAGGTCCTGCACGTCGCGCGCCTCGCGCGCCTTCGCCTCAGCGACGAGGAGGTCGAGCGCATGGCCGGCGAGCTCTCGGGGATCCTCGAGCACGTCGAGCGAATCAGCGAGCTCGATCTCGACGGCGTCGAGCCGACCACGCACGTGATCGAGCTCGAGAACGTGCTGCGCCCCGACGAGCCCCGGCCGAGCTGGCCGCGCGAGGCGATGCTGGAGCGCGCTCCGGATCCGGCCGCCGGCGCATACCGCGTCCCCTCGCCGCAGGCGTAGTGGTTCGCTGATGTCGGTCGAGCTCCTCGAGCTGACGGTTGCCGAGGCGGCCGAGCGGATCCGCTCCCGAGAGCTTGGGGCGGGCGAGTACTTCGATGCGTATCGCAGCGCGGCAGAGGGGGACTCCCTCAACGCCTTCCTAGGCGTGAGCGGCAACCGCGCCGCTGACGCCGAGAGCGCCGAGGGCGAGCTCGCGGGGATACCGCTGGCGATCAAGGACATCTTCTGCACCGAAGGCACTGCCACCACCGCGGGGTCCCGGATCCTCGAGCGCTACGTGCCGCCCTACACGGCGAGCGCCGTCCGCAAGCTCGACGAGGCAGGTGCCCTGGTGCTCGGCAAGACCAACATGGACGAGTTCGCGATGGGCTCCTCGAACGAGAACTCCGCCTACGGCGACGTGCTGAACCCTTGGGACACCGGCCGCGTGCCCGGCGGCTCCTCTGGGGGCTCGGCGGCGGCGGTTGCGGGGCGACTCGCACCGGGTGCGATCGGCACCGACACCGGCGGCTCGATCCGCCAGCCCGCGGCACTCTGTGGGATCGTCGGCCTCAAGCCCACCTACGGCGCGATCTCGCGCTACGGGATGATCGCCTTCGCGTCGTCGCTCGACCAGTGCGGCCCACTCACCCGCGACGTCACCGACGCCGCCCTGCTGCTGGGCGTCATGGAGGGGCGCGACGCGTGCGACTCGACCTCGGTCGGGATCGAGGGAGGAGTCGAGAAGCCGAGCCGCGAGGACCTGAGCGGGCTCAGCTTCGGCGTGCCCAGGGAGCTCGCGGGCGACGAATCGGGGATCGAGCCGGGGGTGCGCGAGGTCTTCGAGCGCACACTGGCCAAGATCGAGGAGCTCGGCGGCGAGGTCTCCGAGACCGAGCTGCCGCACGCGCCGCACGGCATCTCGGCCTACTACGTGCTCGCGCCGGCGGAGTGCTCGGCGAATCTGGCCCGCTTCGACGGCGTCCGCTATGGCCTGCGCGCCGACGGCGACGACCTGACGACGATGTACGAGTCCACGCGCCACGACGGGTTCGGCCCCGAGGTCAAGCGCCGCATCATGCTCGGCACCTACGCGCTCTCGTCGGGCTACTACGACGCCTACTATGGGCGCGCCCAGCGCGTGCGCACCCGTATCGCCGAGGACTTCGACAAGGCCTTCGGCAGCTTCGACTTCGTGCTCGCGCCGACCTCGCCGAGCGTCGCGTTCGAACTCGGCGCCCGCACCGACGACCCGCTCGCGATGTACCTCTCCGACTACTGCACCGTGCCGATGTCGCTGGCTGGGATCCCCGCCATCTCGATCCCCGCCGGGCTCGCGCAGCCCGGCGGCGGCGGCCCCGAGCTCCCCGTCGGCTTCCAGATCGCCGGTCCGGCGTTCAGCGAGACGCGACTGCTGGACGCGGCCTACGCGCTCGAGAGCGCGATCGGCTTCGATACCCGCCCACCTTCGATCGGAGCGAGCGAATGACCTGGGCCTCGGATCGCCCCCAGCTCAGCGATGAGGAAATGGTCGAGGCAGTTCAAGAGGCCCTCGACTCGATCCCGAAGCCGATCGCGGACGAGCTCACAAACGTCGCCGTGCTCGTGGAGGACAGGCACCAGACCGAAGACCTGATGGGCATCTACGACCCCACGGGCGGCTTGCAGCGCATCGTGATCTTCCGCGACACCCACCCGAGCCGCCAAGAGGTCATCCGCACCGTCCTGCACGAAGTCGGGCACTACTTCGGCGCCGACGAGCGCCAGGTCGAGCTCTGGGGGCTCTAGTGACGGGTGAGTGGGAAGCCGTGATCGGCCTCGAGATCCACGTTCAGCTCGCGACCAAGACGAAGATGTTCTGCGGCTGCGAGCTCAGCTTCGGGGACGAGCCGAACGTGCACACCTGTCCCGTCTGCCTCGGCCACCCGGGGACGCTGCCGACGATCAACGAACAGGCCGTGCGCTACGGGCTGATGATCGCTGCCGCGCTCGAGTGCGAGGTCTCGCCGCGCTCGGAGTTCGCGCGCAAGAACTACTTCTACCCGGACCTGCCGAAGGGGTACCAGATCAGCCAGTTCGACCTGCCCCTGGCCGGCACGGGAACCTTCGGCGGCATCGGGATCACCCGGGCCCACCTCGAGGAGGACGCCGCGAAGCTGATTCACACCGGTGGCTCGGGGCGCATCCACGGGTCCGGCGCGTCGCTCGTCGACTTCAACCGCGGCGGCACGCCTCTGCTCGAGATCGTCACCGAGCCCGACATCCGAAGCGCCGCCCAGGCCCGCGACTGGGCGCAGCTGCTGCGGGCGACGCTCCGCCAGCTCGGAGTCTCGGACGTGAACATGGAGGAGGGCAGCCTGCGCGTCGACGGCAACATCTCGCTGCGCCCCGCGGGCAGCACCGAGCTCGGGGTCAAGACGGAGCTGAAGAACATGAACAGCTTCCGGTACCTCGAGCGCGGGATCGACGCCGAGCTCGAGCGCCAGCGAGGGTTGCGCGACTCCGGCGAGCCCGTCGAGCAGGAGACGCTCCACTACCACCCCGAGGATGGCTCGCTGACGCCCCTTCGCTCGAAGGAGTACGCGCACGACTACCGCTACTTCCCGGAGCCGGACCTGGTCCCGGTCGCCCCGACCGAGGCGATGATCGCCGAGGCCCGCGACGCGCTGCCCGAGCTGCCGGCCGCGCGCCGCGCTCGCTACGTCGACGAAGTCGGGATCTCCGAGGAGGCGGCCTCGACCCTCGCGTTTCAGGCCACCTACGGCGAGTACTTCGAGCGCGCGCTGGAGGCGGCTGACGGGGTCTCCGCCAAGTCGGTCGCCAACTGGGTCACGGGCGAGCTGGTTGCGGCGCTGCGAGCCGACGGCGACGTCGACGACCCGCTCGCCTCCAAGGCGACCCCCGAGGCCGTCGCCGGGCTGGCCGGACTCGTCGAATCGAAGGCGATCTCGCACGGCTCGGGCAAGGAGGTGCTCGCGAAGCTGATCGCCGAGGGCGGCGACCCCGCTGCGATCGTCGAGAGCGAGGGCCTCGCGCAGATCTCCGACAGCGGCGAGCTTGAGACGATCGTCGCCGCAGCCATCGAGGCAGAGCCCGAGGCGGCCGAGGCGATCCGGGGCGGCAACCACAAGGCCGCGGGCCGGATAATGGGCCGCGTGATGAAGGAGACCAAGGGCCGCGCCGACGGCGGCGAGGTCAACCGCATGATCCTCGAGAGGCTGGGTAGCTAGACGCCTTGGCCTGGAACGTAGTCATCGCCGGTGGAGGTTTCGCGGGAGCCACCTGCGCCCGCAGGCTCGAGCGGCTGCTGCCCAAGCAGTCGGCGCGCCTCTCACTCGTCAACGATGTCAACTTCATCCTGTATACGCCGTTCTTGCCCGAGGCCGCGGCCGGGCTCCTCGAGCCTCGTCACGTCGTCACGCCCCTGCGCGAGATCCTGAACCGCACCTACCTGCGCCTCGGAGCGGTCAGCTCGCACGACCCCGTCTCGCGCACCGTGGAGCTGCGAGGCCACGACGGCGACACCGAGCAGCTCCGATACGACCAGCTGATCCTGTCGGTCGGCTCGGTTTCGCGGACGGTCCCGGTCCCCGGCCTAGACGAGCACGCGATCGGGTTCAAGAGCCTCGCCGACGCGATCTGGCTGCGAAACCACGTCGTCGAGACGCTCGAGATGGCGAACGCGACCGAGGACCCGGAGCGCCGCGAGCGCCTGCTCACCTACGTCTTCGTCGGGGGCGGGTACGCCGGGCTCGAGGCGCTGGCGGAGCTCCAGGACTTCGCCGCCGATGCGATTGGCCGCTACCCTCGCGCGCGGCTGCAGGGCATGCGCTGGATCCTCGTCGAGGCCGCCGACCGCGTGCTCCCCGAGATCGACGTCGGCCTTGCCGATTACGCCGTGAGCCAGCTGCGAGGCCGCGGGATCGAGATTCGCCTCGGCACGCAGCTAGAGCAGATCGACGCGGTGAGCGCGCGCCTCTCGACGGGCGAAACCGTGCCGACGCGGACGGTCGTCTGGACCGCCGGGGTCATGCCGCAGCCGAGCCTCGCCAACCTCTCGGTGCCGCTCGACGAGCGCGGCCGGGTGGTCGTCGACGACCACCTCCGCGTTCAGGGGTTGCAGGGGGTCTGGGCCATCGGTGACTGCGCCGCGGTCCCCGATCCGGGGGGCGGGTACGCCCCGCCGTCCGCCCAGCACGGCATCCGGCAGGCGCGCCTGACCGCCAAGAACGTCGCCGCCGCGCTGCACGGTGAGGCGCCGAAGCCCTACGCGTACTCGAGCAGCACGGCGTTCGTCAACCTGGGCCGGTACAAGGCGGTGGGAAGCCTCGGCCAGTTCCGCATCAAGGGATTCTTGGCGTGGTGGATGGCCCGGACCTACCACCTGAGCCAGATCCCCGGCCTGTTCCGCAAGGTGCGCGCGGTGATCGACTGGACCGTGAGCCTGCCGTTCGGGCGCGACACCTCCGAGGTCGGCTCGATCGGCCATCCGCGCCCCCTGAGCGAGGCGCAGTACGAGGCCGGCGGCAGTCACCGGCCGGTCGACGCCGGCTAGCGCAACCGCCACAGCCGGCGTACCCTCGGTCACATGGGCGGCATCGAGTACGCGATCATCGCTTTCTTCTTCGGCCTCGCGACCGGGATCATCGGCAGGGGCAAGGGGAGCTCATTCTTCATCTGGTTCTGCGTCGGCGCGGTGATCCCGATCCTGGGCCTCGCCGCGGTGATCCTGTTCCGATCCGAGAAGCACGAGCCCGAGCGCAAGTGCCCGACGTGCAACAACATCGTGAAGCTCTACGTCCAGGTGTGTCCGCGCTGCGGAATGGACCTCGACTTCCCCAAGGAGGGGGAGCCGGTCCGCTACCCGGCTCCCTAGCGCCCCTGCTCTAACGCAGCCAGGTGCGGACGATCGCGTTCGAGAAGCCGAGCCCGTAGCGGACGACGGCGGGCTTCTTGGAGTGGCCGTGGAGCCGCTCCTGGACGGTGATCGGGACCTCCTTCGCTGGGATCCCCCGCTTGATCGCCTCGATCATGAGCTCCGATGTATGGAACTGCTCCTGCCGCAGGACGAGCTGAGGCAGCACCGTGGTTCGCACGGCGCGGTAGCCGTTGGAGCAGTCTGAGACCTTGGTTCGCGTGATCGCCGAGACGACCCTGTTGAAGAAGACGATGCCCAGTTCCCGCGAGCGGGAGTTCGGGTCCGCGTCACCGAGGACCCTCGAGCCGTGCGCCATGTCGACCTCGCCGTCGACGATCGGCTTCACGAGGCGCTCCATCTCGGCCGGGATGTGCTGGCCGTCGGCATCGAGGGTGACGACGATCTTCGCGCCGGATTCCGACATCAGGCGGTATCCCGTTCGAAGCGCAGCGCCCCCGCCGCGGTTGATGACGTGCCGGGCCACGACGGCACCGGCGCGGGCGGCGACGTCGGCGGTCCCGTCGCGCGAGCCGTCGTCGACCACAAGCACCGCGGTTTCGATGCCGCACGCCTGTGGCGGGATCAATTTGATCACCGAGGCGACGTTGTCGGCCTCGTTGTAGGCAGGGACCACTATCGCGACCTTGTCCTTGAAGAGCTTCGGCAGGCCCGCGCTTCGGAACTCCTCCCAGGCGAGGCCCTCGAGCAGCGCCTGCAGCTGCTGCCCCTGGCGCGCGCTCACGGTCAGCGCCCGCATCACCAGCAGGAAGAGGATCGCGATGGCGAAGACCGCGAGGCCCAGGATCCGCTCGCCATTGCCCCGCTCGAATGCGAACAGCTCGAGCACGGCGTCGACGAGCTCGGTCCCCGACACGATCGCGAGCGCGAGCGCGCCGAGGATCCCCAGCACGACGGCGCCGTTGGAAAGGTCGCGGCGGCGCCAGATGACGAACGCGAGCAGGCCCGCGGCGAACGCGAGGCCGCCCGCACGCAGGGCGGTGAGCTCGGAGGGGAAGATGGCCGCGATCGTCACGAAGTCGCTCATGGGCGGCGGCCAGAATAGCCCGGGCGGCGCTGCTACTCTGCCGCGTCTTATGCGCGTCCTCATCCTCGGGGGCGACGGGTACCTCGGCTGGCCCACCGCGATGCGCTTCACGGAGGGCGGCCATGAGGTCTCGGTCGTCGACAATTTCTCCCGCCGTCGCTGGGTCGACGCCCAGGGCTCCGACTCGCTGACGCCGATCGCCTCGCTCGACGAGCGCATCGCCGCCTGGAAGGAGGTCTCGGGCCACGACATCGCCTCGTTCGTCGGCGAGATCGAGGACGCCGAGTTCCTCGAGCAGGTGATCGTTGAGACGAAGCCCGAGGCGATCATCCACTACGGCGAGCAGTCCTCCGCGCCTTACTCGATGGCCAGCCGCGAACAGGCCGTCGAGACCCAGCAGGCCAACGTGATCGGCAACCTGAACCTGCTGTTCTTCATGCGCGACCACGTTCCCGACGCCCACCTGGTCAAGCTCGGGACGATGGGCGAGTACGGCACGCCCAACATCGACATCGAAGAGGGCTACATCGAGATCGAGCACAAGGGCCGCTCGGACCGCCTGCCCTTCCCGAAGCTACCCGGCTCGCTCTACCACCTCTCGAAGGTCCACGACTCGCACAACATCCACTTCGCCTGCCGCATCTGGGGCCTGCGCGCGACCGACCTGAACCAGGGCGTCGTCTACGGCATCGAGACCGACGAGACGGCGCGCGACCCGCGGCTCGTCACCCGCTTCGACTACGACGGCGTGTTCGGCACGGTCCTCAACCGCTTCTGCGTCCAGGCCGTGATCGGCAAGCCCCTGACCGTCTACGGCAAGGGCGGGCAGACCCGCGGGTTCCTCAACATCCGCGACACCCTCCAGTGCGTCGAGCTTGCGGTCGGCACTCCGGCCGAGCCCGGCGACTTCCGGGTCTTCAACCAGTTCACTGAGCAGTTCTCGGTCGCTCAGCTCGCCGAGCTGGTCAAGGTTTCGGCCGCCGAGCTCGACATCGAGGTCGAGATCGAGCAGCACGACAACCCGCGCGTCGAGGCCGAGGAGCACTACTACAACGCCGTCCACGACGGCCTGCTCAACCTGGGGCTCGAGCCCGCACTGTTGGGCGACGAGCTCGTGCGCTCCATGCTGAAGGCGATCGAGGCCAATCGCGACCGGATCAGGGAAGCTGCGATCGAGCCGAACGCCACGTGGAAGTCCGGCTCGGTCTCCGAAGCCGGCGTGTCCTAGGCTCACGACGCCCAGCGGCACCGGGTTTGCGGGCGCCACGCCTGCCTGTCGCTACCATCGATTCATGCGCGCCGCAGACGCACTGATGGAGGCCCTCAAGGCCGAGGGTGTCGAGCATGTGTTCGGGATCCCGGGCGGGGCCAACCTGCCCACCTACGACGCTCTGTACGACGCCGACCTGACCCACGTGCAGGCGCGCCACGAGCAGGGCGCCGGCCACATGGCCGAGGGCTACGCGAAGTCCTCGGGCCGAGTCGGCGTCGCGATGGCGACGTCGGGCCCAGGCGCGACGAACCTCGTAACGGCGATCGCGGACTCGATCATGGACTCGGTCCCGACCGTGTTCATCACCGGCCAGGTACGCACGGAGCTGATCGGCACCGACGGCTTCCAGGAGGCGGACGTCAACGGCATCACGATGCCGATCGTCAAGCACTCGTTCATGGTCCAGGACCCGCGCTACATCCCGGATTACATCCATGCGGCCTTCCACATCGCGTCGACCGGCCGCCCGGGCCCAGTCCTGGTGGACGTCCCTCAGGACCTCTCGCGCGCCGACATCGAGTACGAGCCGAGTACCGAGGCACCCGACCTTCCCGGCTATAAGCCTTCGACCGAGGGCAACATCAAACAGATCCGGATCGCCGCAAAGGCGCTCGCGAACTCCTCGCGCCCGGTGATCTACTCCGGCGGCGGCGTGATCAACGCGAACGCCTCCGACGAGCTGCGGGAGTTCGCGCGGGCCGACAAGTTCCCCGTGACCAGCACCCTGATGGGCCTCGGCGCCTATCCCGCGCCCGACGACCAGTGGCTCGGGATGCTCGGCATGCACGGGACGCGCACGGCCAACTACGCGATGGACGAGGCAGACTTGATCGTCTGCGTCGGCGCGCGCTTCGACGACCGCATCACTGGCAAGCTGAGCGAGTTCGCGCCGCGTGCCAAGTTCATCCACATCGACATCGACCCGGCCGAGATCTCGAAGAACGTGCCGGCGCACATCCCGATCGTCGGTGACGCGAAGCAGGTCCTGCCGAAGCTGACCAAGGAGTACCGCGCCGTCCAGGCCGATTCCAGCCGCCTCGACGAGTGGTGGACCCGCCTCCGCGCCTGGCAGAAGGAGTACCCGCTCGACTACGAGCGCTCCGAGCAGGGCGAGATCAAGCCCCAGGCGATGGTCGAGGCGATGTACAAGGCCACGGGCGGCGACGCGATCATCACCTCCGACGTAGGCCAGCACCAGATGTGGGCCGCCCAGTACTACGACTTCGCCGAGCCCCGCCGCTGGATCAACTCGGGCGGCCTCGGCACGATGGGCTTCGGCCTGCCGTCGGCGATCGGCGCCAAGGTCGCGAACCCTGGCCACGAGGTCGTGTGCCTCGCCGGCGACGGCAGCCTGATCATGAACGTGCAGGAGTTCGCGACGGCGGTGGCGCACGAGATCCCCGTCAAGGTCTTCCTCATGAACAACGGCTACTTCGGCATGGTCCGCCAGTGGCAGGAGCTCTTCTGGGACAAGCGCTACTCGTCCGTCGCGATGGGCGCGAGCCCAGACTGGGTGAAGCTCGCCGACGCCTTCGGCGCCACAGGCATGAGGGTCGAAGATCAGGGCGAGGTCGAGGGCGCGATGCGCGACGCGCTCGCCGCCGAGGGCCCCGTGCTGCTCGACGTCCGCGTCACGCCCGAGGAGAACTGCTACCCGATGATCCCCGCGGGATCCGCCGCTCGGGACATGGTGGGCTGATGGAAGCCGGGACGCCAGACCTGATCAAGCTCGAGGACCTCGACGCCGCTGCGGGCCGGCTCACCGGCCGCAAGCACGTGCTGTCGATCTTGGTCGAGAACCGCCCGGGCGTCCTGGCGCGCATCGCGGGCCTGTTCAGCCGGCGCGGCTTCAACATCGACACCCTCGCGGTGGGGCCGACCGAGGACCCGTCGATCTCACGCATCACGCTCACGCTCGACGGCGCCGTCCACCCGATCGACCAGGTGACCAAGCAGCTGCACAAGCTCGTCAACGTGATCAAGATCCGCGACATGCAGCCCGGCGAGACGATCGCTCGCGAAATGGCGCTGTTCAAGGTCTCCGCCCCGGTCGAGAGCCGCGCCGAGATCATGCAGTTCGCCGAGATCTTCCGAGCCACGATCGTCGACGTCTCGCGCCGCTCGCTGACGATTGAGCTCACCGGCAGCTCCGACAAGGTCGAGGCCTTCGAGCGCATGATCCGCCCGCACGGCCTGATCGAGATGGTCCGCACGGGCGAGGTCGCGATCGCCCGAGCGAAGTCCGAGACGTAGGTTTTCCTTGCAATCCGGGCTTGCCACCGAGGAAGCCGCTGAGGCACTCGGCCGCGCGCTCGACCGCGTTTCGGCCGGGAACCGCCGGACGCTCGCCAGCGCCACCGTCGAGATCGAGGCCACCGACCCGGCCGCGGTCGCGCTCGCCTCGCGCATGGCCTCGGACCGCTGGTTCTGCTGGGAGCAGCCCGACAACGACGGGTTCGCGCTCGCCGCGCTGGGCAGCGTCCGCGAGGTCGTCTCGCGCGGGGCGGACCGGTTCTCCGACATCGAGCGCGACTGCACCGCGGTGCTGCGCGACGCCGTGCTGGTCGAGCCACTCGGGCTGCCCGCGGGCGCGGGACCCGTCTGGACCGGCGGTTTCGCCTTCGCCCCCGACGGCGGCCGCGAGCCGCAGTGGTCGTCGCTTCCCCCGGCGCTGATGGTCCTCCCCGAGCTCTCGCTCCTCCGCCACGGCGGCCGCTCGTTCCTCACCCTGAACGCCCTGCTCGAGACCGATGGCGGGACGGAGGCCGCGCTCGTCGCCGCCCGCAGGCGGCTCGCCTCGCTCAGCGACCGCCCGATCGGGCCGCTCGACCCCGACCCCGCTGCGGGAACGTCGATCGACGCGCCGCACCCGCCCGATCGCTTCGAGGCCCTGGTCGCCGCCACGGTCGAGCGCATTCGCGCCGGGGGGCTGGAGAAGGCGGTACTGGCTCGCGAGGTGGTGGTCACCTCGCCAGCGGCGCATGACCCGGCGCCGCTCTTCGAAGCGTTGCGCGAGCTCTTCCCCTCATGCTTCTCGTTCGCGTGCGGGACTCCCGAGGCCGTCTTCATCGGCGCGAGCCCCGAGCTCCTGATCCGCCGGCGCGGCGCGGTCGCTGCGACGGTCGCGCTGGCGGGCTCGACCCGGCGCAGCGCCGACCCCGCAGTCGACGATCACCTCGGGCAGCAGCTGCTGACCTCGGCCAAGGACCGCTCCGAGCACGAGATCGTCGTGCGGCGGATCGAGCGGACGCTGCGCCCGCACGCCGTCTGGGTGCAGGCGGACCCCGAGCCCGGCCTCTCGCAGATCGCGAACATCCAGCACCTCGCGACGCGGGTGCGCGCCCAACTCGCCGACTCGCGGTCGGCGATCGCGCTGGCGGCCGAACTGCACCCGACCCCCGCGGTGGGGGGCGAGCCTCGCGACGAGGCGCTCGAGCTGATCTCGGAGATCGAGGGCATGGACCGCGGCTGGTACGCGGCGCCCGTCGGCTGGATGGACGCGACCGAGGACGGCGAATTCTGCGTCGCGCTGCGCTCGGCGCTGCTGCGCGACCGAAGCGCACACCTCTTCGCGGGCGCCGGCATCGTCGCCGACTCCGACCCCGCGGCCGAGCTCGCCGAAACCGAGATCAAGCTCGGCGCGCTGCTGCCGCTGCTGGCGGGGTGACCGCGCGCCCGAGCCGCGGCCTGGCACGAGCGCCGGCGAAACGACGACGGCACGGTTCGTACCTGCAGATCGCCTCCGACCCGCGGGCTCTGCGCGCCTATCAGCGGCGGCGCTGCCCGCGGGTCGTCTCTATCGGCAACCGTGTCTTCGGGTCCCTAGCCGCTCGACCTAGGCGCTGTCCCCGCCGGACATCGTCTCCCAGGTGCCGTTCTGGCACTCGGGGCAGGGGGGAAGGCTCTCGGTGGACTGCACCGTGAGCTCGTTGCCGCACTCGGTGCACCTGTAGGTGCCCGCCGATACGTCGCTTCCGGAATTGACGGTCTCCGCCATGACTGATCCTTTCGTTGTTTGATTGGGTCCGCGGGCCCACCCGCATCGGCGGCCCCGGCACTGGGGGAGCGAGCTCTGGTGCCAGCGCCGGGTCAGCCCTGCTGAACCGTTCGTCTCGATCGCCGGCGCTGCCCTCAGGACATTCCCGACGGCCCGACGGTTTACACCTCGCTCGTAACTCCGGCCCCCCGCGCCCTCTCGATCACGTTCGTAGCCAGCACGACGTTGCGCTCGGGCTGCCTCAAGGCGATGCCCGGGCGTGCTCTTCCCCGCGCCCGCAGATCAGCCGGCTGCGAGCGCCCCGGCCGCGGCGGACGCGAGCCGGCGATGAAGCTCGACGTTCTCTTCGCGGCGCGTGCGGACGACCACCATCCCGGCCCCACCGGCGAGAGCGCTGTCGAGTTCTCCGGGCGACTCCGGGACTACACATTCGATCCCGAACAGTCCCGCCGCGCGCTCGAGGTCCAGCCCCGAGGGCGTGCCGAGCAGCGCCTCGAATTCGACGCTGTCCAGCGCATCGGCCTGCGGCAGAAAGTGGAAGATGCCGCCGCCGCCGTTGTCGATCACGAGCAACCGAAGGGAGGGCGCCCTGCTCGCCGCCGCGAGGCCGCCGAGATCGTGAGCGAGCGCGAGGTCACCGAGGACTGCCCAGGTCCGTGCCCCTCCGGCGGCGGCGCCCGCCGCGGTTGAGACCAGGCCGTCGATGCCGTTCGCCCCGCGGTTGGAGATGAAGCGCACGCGGGCGGGGCCGGGGGGCAGGTAGCCCTCAAGGTCTCGCACCGGCATGCTGGAGGCGGCGAGGACCTGGTCACCGTCGGCGAGGGCCGCGGCCAACACAGGCCAGACGCCGGGCTCGCTGAGCGACTCGAGCGCGGCGAGCTCGTCGCTGACGGTGGCTCGCACCGCGCGATCGGCCTCGGCCCACCTCGACGCCCAGGCGGCGTCCTCGTCGCGCGCCGGGGCCGAGCGGGCAGCCACGAGGCGCGCGGCGAGTTCGCTCGCGACCGTGGCCGGCTCCGCTCGCAGCAGCGTCTCGGCCGTGCGCGTCGGTTCCTTCCACATTGCTGTGGGGTCGATCACGATCTGTCGCAGGCCGCGTATCGCCCCGAGCCATTGACGAAGCGGCTTGCTCGTCGGGAGCTCGCCGACGCGCACGATCAGCTCGGGCTCGAGCGCCGGGGGCCTGCCGCGCGAGATCAGGTCGTACGCCGAGACGATCGCCGGGCCCGCGTGGGGTCCCCAGCGAAGCTGCGAGGTCGGCTCGGCGAGGACGGGATAGCCGGTGCTCTCGGCGAGCGCGGCAATCGGCTCGCCCAGGGAGAGGTCGGTTTGACGGCCGGCGACGATCAGGCCGCGGGGCGCCGCGGCGATGCGCTCGGCGAGCTCGTCGAGCAGGGGCGCCTCAGGCTGCATCGGCGCGCGGGCGACGGCGTTCAGCGGGCGCTCGCCTCGCCCCTCGAGGGCGAGCGGGTCCGAGGCGCTGACATCGCCCGGAACCGGTGTGGGCGCCAGCGGGTCGCGCCAGGGCAGGTTCAGGTGGACGGGGCCGGGGCGGGGATCCCCAGCCGCCGTAGCGTACGCGCGGCACGCGACCGAGCGGAAGTGCAGCAGGCCCGAGTCGTCGGCCTCATGAGTGCCCACTTCGCAGAACCAGCGCGGGGCGTCGCCGTAGAGCTTCAGCTGGTCGATCGTCTGCCCGGCGCCGATCCCGCGCAGCTCGGGAGGGCGGTCGGCGGTCAGCACGATCAGGGGAACTCCCGCCTCGTCGGCCTCGATCACGGCGGGGTGGAGGTTGCCCGCCGCGGACCCCGACGTGGAGAGCACCGCGGCCGGAACTCCGCTTGCGAGGGCGGCGCCGAGTGCGAAGAACCCGGCGCTGCGCTCGTCGAGGATCACATCGACCTCGATCGCGGGCTGGCGCCAGAGCGCGACCGCCAATGGCGTCGAGCGCGAGCCCGGCGAGACGACCGCGCGGCGCACGCCGCACCGAGCCAGTTCCTCAACCATGGCCGAGGCGAGAGCGGTGTTGCGGTTGGTGGGGTCCATCACGTTGAGCTTATGCTCGGCGGGTGCTGGGGACCCCCCAACCCGTAGGCGCCCACCTGGAGGGCGATCGCCTCGTCCAGCAGGCGGTGACCCTGGGGGCCGAGTGCATCCAGATCTTCCTCTCCTCCCCGCAGAGCTGGAAGGCCCCGCCCCCGCACCCGGAGGCGAAGGGGCTGCGGGCATCCAAGCGCGACGTTTACGTGCACGCCCCGTACCTGATCAACGTCTGCTCGCCGCGCAGCAACGTCCGCTACGGGTCCCGCAAGATCCTCCAGCAGACCTGCGAGGCGGCCGCGACGGTCGGTGCGAAGGCACTGATCGTCCACCCCGGCCACGCGGAGGACGGAATCGTCGAAGGCGTGGGGAGGTGGGGGAGGACGCTCGAGATGCTCGAATCCGACGTCCCGGTCTACCTGGAGAACACGGCTGGAGGAAAGAACGCCGTCGCCCGCCGCTTCGATGCCCTCGCGAAGCTCTGGGAGCAGGTCGAGAACGCAGACCCCGCTTGCGAGATCGGGTTTTGCTTCGACACCTGCCACGCCCACGCTGCGGGCGAGGAGCTCTCCGACGCCGTCGAGCGCGCGAGGAAGATCACGGGCAGGCTCGACCTCCTGCACGCCAACGACTCGCGCGACCCGCCCGGGACGGGCGCCGACCGCCACGCGAACCTGGGCGCGGGGAAGATGGACCTCGACCTGCTGCGGCACATGATCGCCGCCGCCCGGTGCCCGATCGTCGTTGAGACGCCGCGGGACCCCGCGAAGCTGAAGGCGGACATCGCGTTCGTTCGCGAGGCGGTCGCCGGCGGGGGTTGACGGCTCAACCGAGCCTGCGGGCGTCGAGTCTCTCGGGGTCCACCTCGACGCCGAGCCCGGGAGCGTTCCCGACGCGGAGGGTGTCGCCGGAGGCCTCGACTCCTTCGCCCACGGTTTCTGAGAACAGGCGCCCGGTCGCGAGGCCGTGGGCGATGTCAGCGGTGATGCGGTGGGGGGGCAGCGCCTGGACGGTGTGCGCCGCCGCCGCGATCCCGACCGGGCCCTCGAGTGCGCTCGACATATACACGGGGATCTCGCCGGCGATCTCGAGCGCCTGGGCGATTCCGCCGACCTTCGCGAGCTTGACGGTCGCCAGGGTGCATGCCTCGATCTCGACGGCGTGGCGTGCATCGCGCGCGGTGGCGACGCTCTCGTCGGCGGCGAGGGGAATCCGCGTCTGGGTCCGCAGGGCGGCGAGCTGTTCGAGGCCCGCGACGGGCTCCTCCGCCAGCTCGACCGTGTAGCGGCCGATCGCACGCAGCCGCTCGACAGCCTCGGCCGGGGTCCAGGCGCCGTTCGCGTCGATCCGGATGCGCACCTCGGAGCCGAGCACGCCGCGCACCGTGGCGATCTGCGCGACGTCGGACGCGAGGCCCATCTTGAGCTTGAAGGTGCGAAAGCCGTCCGCCGCCCAGCGCTCCGCGAGCCCCGCGAGCGTGGTCGGGTTCGCCGCGGGCAGCGTCGCGTTGCAGACGACCGGGGAGGCGGCGGCCGCCCCAAGCAGCTTCCAGACCGGGACCCCGGCGGCCTTGCCAGCGAGGTCGTGCAGGGCGATGTCGACGGCAGCGAGGGCCGGCGCGCTGGCGCCGCGGCTGCGGCAACGGGCGAGCGCCGACCAGATCCGGCTTGGGTCGAAGCCGCCATCCAGCAGGGCGTCGCTGCAGATGCCCTCCACCTCGCCCGCCAGCTCGGCGATGCCCGCCCCGCCACGCAGCGACAGCGCGGCCGTCTCGCCCCAGCCCTCGAGTCCCTCGCCCCGCGCGCGGACCATCAGCAGGTTCCGCTCGGTGAGCTGACCGCGCGCGGTCACGTAGGGCTCGCGGAAAGGCAGCGAGTAGGGGATCGCCTCGAGCGATGAGAGGCGCATGCTCAGAGGTCGCGCCGCGCGAACCCGCGCAGCGCCAGGCCGACCAGGGCGGCTGTGTAGATGACCGACCAGGCGAGCATCCCGGGGCCGACCGCCTCGGCGCCCCCGAACGGGCCGAGGTTGATCGCCACCTCGGTCAGGCCGCGCGTGTCGGCGGTGAGCTGGTCGAGACCGCCCTGGTAGAGCGCCTCGAACGGCAGGATCACGGCTGCGACGTCGGAGATCTGCTGCAGGTCGCCGCTGTCGAGGGCCTCGCCGATCTGGCTCAAGAGGCCGGCCGTGAGGCCCGCGCCGAAGATCATGAACACGGCGATTCCGTTGGCGCTGTTGGCGAGGTGCACCGAGCCGAGCACCGAGATGCAGGTGACGATCGCGACCGCCGCCATCAGGCCGAGGGCGGGGGTGATCAGGTTGTCGGGGGTCCAGTCGCCGGCCGCCCAGGTGATCGCGACGATCGCCGCGTAGACCAGTACGACGTAGCCGCATGCGACGGCGGCCGCAGCGGCGAGCCGGCCGAGCAGGTAGGTGTTGCGGCCGATCGGGCGTACGACCAGCGGCTGCAGCACTCCACGCTCGGCGTCGCCGCGAGCCGTCGACATGGTCATGAACACCGCGAGCACGACGCCGAGGAAGAAGGTGACGAACATCCCGAGGCCGACCAGCGTCCCGCCGGTCAGCGCCGTCTCCTCGATCAGGTCGCCGCCGGCTAGGCCCTCGTCCTCGAGCTCGCCGAAGATCGAGAAGGTCCCCAGCCCATACAGCGCGATGAACGCCGTCGTCAGCAGGACGATGATCGTGAACACGCGGCGGCGAATCGCCTCGGCGATCGAGTATCGGGCGATCAGCGTCACTCGGCCTCGCTCTCGGCCACGGTCTCGATGTAGAAGTCCTCGAGCGTCGAGGTCTGGGGGCGAACCGCGTAGACGCTCTCGCCTTCGCCGACCAGCTTCGCGACGAGCTCCGGAACCTGCTCGCGCCCGACGCTCGGGAATGCCTTGGTGCCCGAGGCGGTCTCGACCTCGACGCCGGCGCCGCCGGTGAGCTCGCCGGGCGTCCCCTCGGCGGCCACCTCGCCCCCATAGAGGATCGCCACCCGGTCGCAGACCAGCTCGACCTCGCTCAGCAGGTGCGAGCTCAGCATCACGGCGACGCCGCGCTCGCGCAGGCCCGACAGCAATCCCCTGACCGCGCGGCGCCCCGTCGGGTCGAGCGCGCTCGTCGGCTCGTCGAGCATCAGCAGGCGCGGCGAGCCGATCAGGGCCTGCGCGATCCCGAGCCGCTGCTGCATCCCTTTCGACATCGTCGCCACCCGGCGCGCCCCCTCCTCGCCGAGGCCGACGTCATCGAGCAGCCGCTGGCGCTCGGACGCCCCGCCCTCGGACCCGGCCAGGTCCTGATGGAGGCGCAGGACCTCGTCGGCGCTGAGCCAATCCGGGAAGCGAAAGAGCTCCGCCAGGTAGCCGATCGCCTGGTTGGCCTCGCGGGTCCCGGGCGCGGCGCCCCAGACCTCGACGTGACCCGACGTGGGGTGGACGAGCCCGCACGCGATCTTGGTCAGAGTCGACTTGCCCGCGCCATTCGGCCCGAGCAGGCCGAGCAGCTCGCCCTCGGCGACCTCGAGGTCGACGCCCTTGAGGGCGTCGGTGCCCGCGTAGCGCTTGCCGAGCGACCGGACGCTCAGGGCGGCGGCCATCTAGTGCCCTGTCCACAAACGTCTGACCGGAAATGACGGCCCCAGCTCACCGCCATGCTGCGCCCTCGGTCGCCCGAATAGCGCTGCTATTCGGGCTTCCTGCGTCCTCGCCTGGCGGCGCCTGGGCCTCGTCATTTCCTGGTCAACGTTTCCGGACACGGCACTAGTGGGCGATCAGCAGGCCGACCGCGACGAGCACGCTGTAGGCGGCGAGCAGGGCGCCCGTCTTCGCGAGCGCTCCGTTCAGGGAGGGCCCGTCGGTGCGCGTTAGCACGGGCTTCGCAGCTCGCAACGCGAGGGGGATCGAGAGCACGCCGAGGACGACCCACCAGGGGCCGCCGGCGGCCAGCGCCGTCACGGGCAGAGCTACGTAGGCGAGCGCGACCAGCGCGACGTAGAAGCGCCGCGTGCGCTCGCGGCCGAAGCGAACAGCGAGAGTGTTCTTGCCCGCGCGGCGGTCGGTGTCGATGTCGCGAACGTTGTTGACGACGAGGATCGCCGTCGAGAGCAGGCCGACGCCGATCGACAGGCCGACCGAGAGCACCGAGATGTCCTCGACCTGAACGTAATAGGAGCCGTTGACGGCGACGAGGCCGAAGAAGATGAAGACGAAGAGCTCGCCGAGCCCGGCGTAGCCGTAGGGGCGCGGCCCGCCCGTGTAGAGGACTCCGGCCAGGATCGAGACGGCGCCGACGAGCAGCATGATCGGCCCCGCGACCGCGGCGAGGTAGAAGCCGGCAGCCGTGGCCACCGCGAACGCGACCCACGTCGCAGTGAGGACGCGCCGCGGCGCCACCAGCCCCGCCGCCGTGACGCGCACCGGCCCGAGGCGGTCGACCGTGTCGGCGCCGCGCTTCGCATCGGAGTAGTCATTGACGAGGTTGGTCCCGATCTGCAGGAAGACGCTGCCGACGAGCGCCGCGATGAACGCCCCAAGCCTCGGCAGCTCGCCGAAGTGCTCGACCACGGCCGCCGTCCCCACCAGCACCGGCGCGATCGCCGCGGGAAGTGTCCGCGGCCGCGCTGCCATCAGCCAGATCCTCACGGTCGGTGGCCCCGCAGGCGGAGCCGAGGAGCCACCATCAGGGGCGTTTGGGGTACTTGCTGAAGTCGGGCGCGCGGCCTTCCTGGTAGGAGTTGCGGCCCTCCTGGCCCTCCTCGGTCATGTAGAAGAGCAGCGTCGCGTCGTGGGAGAGCTGCTGGAGGCCGGTGAGGCCGTCCTCCTCGGCGTTGAAGCTCGACTTCAGCAGGCGCAGGGCCATCGGCGAGAGGTATGACATCTCGCGGCACCAAGCGACCGTCTCGCGCTCCAGCTCGGCGAGAGGCAGCACCGCGTTCACGAGGCCCATCTCCAGCGCCTCGCCGGCGTCGTAGAGGCGGCTCAGGAACCAGAATTCCTTGGCCTTCTTGATACCGATGTTCCGGGCGAGCAGGCTGGCGCCGAAGCCGCCGTCGAAGCTGCCGACTCGCGGACCCGTCTGGCCGAACCGGGCGTTGTCGCCTGCGATCGTGATGTCGCAGACCAGGTGGAGGATGTGCCCGCCGCCGACGGCGTAGCCCGCGACCATCGCGACCACGGGCTTCGGGAGACGGCGGATCTGCACGTGCAGGTCTCCCACGTCCAGGCGCCCGACGCCCTGCTGGGCGACCTCGTCGTCGCCGATGTAGCCGTCGTCGCCGCGGATGCGCTGGTCGCCGCCCGAGCAGAAGGCTTCATCGCCGGCCCCGGTGAAGATGATGGACGAGACCTCGATGTCATCGCGAGCGCGTCCGAAGGCGTCGCGGAGCTCGCGCAGGGTCGGCGGGCGGAAGGCGTTTCGCACCTCGGGGCGGTTGATCGTGATCTTCGCGATGCCCTCGGCGCGCTCGTAGAGCACGTCCTCGTAGGCGCCGCTGTCGTCGCGCCACTCGATCGGGCCGTAGAGGGCCTCCTCGGGTGGTGCGTCCTTGTGTCGGATCGGCATCGCGGCGGCGAGCATAGCCCGCCACAATGTCCGGAGCGGATGCTCCTCGACAACTGGCTGGCCCAAAGAGCTGAGACGTGTCCAGACCGCCTCGCGGTGGTAACCGAGGCCGGGTCGATCGACTACGCGGGGCTCGAGGCCGAGGCGAGCGCGATGGCGCGCCGGCTCGCGGCCAAGGGTGTGCGGCGGGACTCGATCGTCGCGATCTCGGTGACCCCCGGGCTGGAATACGCGACCGCGCTGCACGCGCTGATGAAGCTCGGAGCGACCGCGTTCCCCCTCGACCCGCGGCTCAGCGCCGGCGAGCGCGCCGATGCGATCGGGCCCCAGTTGCCGGCGCTCGTGATCGAGTCCCCGGCCGACCTCGAGGGCCACGAGGCCGACATGCCCCTGCTCGGCGAGCTCGACCTCGATCGGCCCTGCACGCGGGTCCTCACGAGCGGCACGTCGGGCGGGTCGCGTCCGGTCGAGCACACCTACGGCAACCACCTCTGGAGCGCGGTCGGATCCGCCTTCAACCTGGGCGTGGACCCCTCCGACCGCTGGCTCTGCTGCATGCCGATGTTCCACGTCTCGGGCATCTCGATCCTGTTGCGCTCGGCGATCTACGGAACGACCGCGGTCGTCCAGGACGGCTTCGACGTCGACCGCGTCGCCGAGTCGCTCGAGCGCGACGGCGTCACGATCGTCTCGCTCGTGACGACGATGCTGACGCGGCTGATCGACGCCGGCGCCGCGATCGAACGCCCGCGCGCGATCCTGGTCGGCGGAGGGCCCGTCCCCGACGAGATCCTCGAGGAGGCGCTCGGCCTGGGGGCGACCCTCGTCCAGACCTACGGGCTGACCGAGGCGAGCTCGCAGGTGACGACCCTGGCCCCCGCGGACGTCGAGCGCAAGCGCGGGTCGGCCGGCCGGCCGCTGCTGACGACGCATGTGCGCATCGCCGACGGCGAGATCCTCGTGCAGGGGCCGACGGTCGCCCCCGGCGCGGTCGCCGACGATGGATGGCTGCACACCGGCGACGTCGGGCGCATAGACCCCGAGGGTTTCCTCTGGGTCGAGGGCCGCCGCGACGACGTGATCGTGACCGGGGGCGAGAACGTCGCGCCCGAGGAGGTCGAGGAGGTCCTGGTCGGCCACCCCGACGTACTCGACGCCGCCGTCGTCGGCCGGCCCGATCCGGATTGGCAGAACGCGGTCGTCGCCGTGCTCGTCACCAACAGCGCGGGGGAGCCGGACCGCGACAGCTTGCGCGAGTGGTGCTCGGCGCGCCTCGCCCCGTACAAGGTCCCGAAGCGCTTCGAGCGAGCCGACGAGCTGCCGCGCACGGCGTCCGGCAAGCTGCGCCGCGCGGAGTTGCGGCAGGTCACGCGCTAGGATCGGCCGCCGTTATGGCCGCTGACGAGAAGGACATCTTCTACGACGCTGACGCGGACCTCTCGGTCCTCGACGGCAAGACGGTGGCGATCCTCGGATACGGGTCGCAGGGCCACGCGCACGCGCTGAACCTGAAGGAGTCGGGGGTCGACGTCGTCGTCGGCCTTCGCCCCGACTCATCCAGCCGCGCCGACGCCGAGGCAGCCGGGCTCGAGGTGCTCGACGTCGCGGACGCCGCAAGCCGCGGCGACATCGTCATGGTCCTGATCCCCGACGAGAAGCAGGCCGAGGTCTGGCGCGACGAGATCGCCGACGGGCTCTCCGAGGGCGACCTGCTCATGTTCGCCCACGGCTTCTCTATTCACTTCGACCAGATCCAGCCGCCTCCGGGTGTCGACATCGGGATGGTGGCTCCCAAGGGCCCCGGCCACCTGGTCCGCCGCCAATACGAGGAGGGGAGAGGGGTGCCCGCTCTGATGGCGATCCACGCCGACGAGACGGGTACCGCCAGGGACATGGTCCTCGCCTACGCCTCGGGCATCGGCGGCGGGCGCGCCGGCGTGATCGAGACCACCTTCAAGGACGAGGCCGAGACCGACCTCTTCGGCGAGCAGGCCGTGCTCTGCGGCGGCGCCACGGAGCTTGTTCGCGCGGGCTTCGAGACCCTCGTCGAGGCCGGCTACGACCCGCGCCTCGCCTACTTCGAGTGCCTTCACGAGCTGAAGCTGATCGTCGACCTGATGTACGAGCAGGGCATCCAGGGGATGCGCGACTCGATCTCGAACACGGCCGAATACGGCGACATGACCCGCGGCAAGCGCGTCATCACCGACGAGACCCGCGCCGAGATGCGGAAGATCCTGTCCGAGATCCAATCAGGCGACTTCGCCAAGGAGTGGATCGCCGAGAACGAAGCCGGTCAGGAGAACTTCCAGCGCATGCGCGAAGAGGGCGCCGACCACCAGGTCGAGAAGGTCGGCGGCGATCTCCGCTCGATGATGCCCTGGATCAAGGCTGAGTAGTTCGCCGCGGCGAACCCGGCGCCTCGCCGGGTTCGCACACGGGAATGACGCTAGGCGGCGGGTACGGCTACCGATCCACCCTGGTCGGCCGGCGGCGGGCCGTACTGGTTGTCGACCGGGTCGCTCTTCTGGACGTAGAAGACCAGCAGGACGATGAACCCGATGATCGGGATCAGGCCGATCAGGATCCACCAGCCGCTGCGGTCGGTGTCATGCAGCCTCCGAACGGAGACAGCGAGACCGGGCAGAAACAGGCCCAGGGCCACGATGATGCTGACGACGGGGGCGCCGATCGCCGCGTCGATGATGTTGGCGACGATCGCCGTCAGAATCGCGAACAGGAACCACCACCAGTACGCGGGTCGCGATGCTCGCCCGCTGAAGTTCACGTAGTTGTCGAAGCCAGACTTAACAGCTTCCGTAAAGCTCATCCACCTTCTCCTCTGATTTGCGCCGGGCATCCGGTAGGCCTACGCCTGCGCCCGATTGAGGACAAACTAATCGACGGAGCGGCGCAACGCGTGCTTGCGGCCCTAAGAGGAGGCCGGCCCGTGAGGGCTTTCCTCGCCCTCGGGCAGACGGCCGTCGCGCCCGACGTAGCCGTCCTTGCCCCCGACGACGAGGTAGACGGCGTCCTCGGAGGTACTCCCGTTCGCGACCTTTCGCACCGTCTGGGCGTCGACCCGGGCCGAGCCGCCCGGCTCGAGGCGGTGGGCCGAGCCGTCGCCGAAGCTGATCTCGATCGACCCGCTGTGCACGAAGTAGAGCTCCTCCTGCTCGTCGTGGAAGTGGCGGCCGGTGTCGTACCCCGGCGGGATCGTGATCAGGTTGACCCCGAACGCCGTGACGCCGAGCTCCTTGCGCACCTTGCGAAAGCCATAGCCCTCGCCGAGCGCGTCGGCGTCGGGGGCGACCGCGTAACCGTCGCCCTCGATCACCTTCGCATCGGGCATCGCCTAGGCCTCGACCTTCGGCGAGCCGGAGGGGCTGAGCTCGCCCGCGGTCTCGCCCTCGCCCGACTCGAGCGAGAACGGCGGCCAGTCCTCGGTCAGCAGCAGGAAGTACGCGCCGGCCCGCGTCAGGTAGGCGTTCGCCGAGCGAGCCGGCTCGAACAGGCCGATGGGGAACTTGCCGGTGAACAGGATCGCGAACCAGGCGATGAACGCGACCACCGTCAGGATCAGCGACTGCACGTAGGCCAGCAGCATCACGGGGATGCCGATGATCAGGCGGAAGAAGGTCTTCGCCCGGCTGTAGGTGTCGAGCGGTGGCGCGACGCCGACCTGGATCGGGTAGGCGGGCTCGTCCTCGCCGCCGAACGGCGGGAAGTCGTCCGTCATTAGATAGGTGAACGAGTTGACCCGCGAGAGCATCTTCAGGTAGCCGACGTTGAACCTGTAGAGCCCCTCGGGGTAGCGGCCGGTGAACACGATCGCGAACCAGGCGAAGAAGGCCGCGAACTGGGCCACGAAGCCGTAGAGCGCCGCGACGATGAGCCACGGGATCGCAACGAATAAGCGGAAGAAGGTCGTGAGGCGGTTCCTGCCTTCGAGGTCGGAAGCCGCCGCGTAGCTGACTGGGTACATGGTGTCCTCCTGAGGTCGAGGCTTGCCGCGAGACCCTATACGCCGGGGTGGCCCTAAGCTGCGGCCTCGATGACCGAGACCCTGACCAAGATCCCTGCGGCCCTCAAGCCCGCCGACGGCAGATTCGGATCGGGACCCTCGAAGGTCCGGCCCGAGGCCCTGGCCACCGTGGCGCGGGCCAACGACCTGATGGGCACCTCGCACCGCCAGGCCCCTGTGCGGGACACGGTCGCGCGCGTGAGGAACGGGATCGCCGAGCTCCTGGGGGCCCCCGACGGCTACGAGGTCGTGCTGGGCAACGGCGGGACGACGGCCTTCTGGGAGTCGGCGGTCGCCTGGCTGATCCGTGAGCGGCCGCTCCACCTCACCTACGGCGAGTTCTCCTCCAAGTTCGCGAAGTCCTCGGCCGCGGCGCCGTTCCTCTCCGACCCGATCCTGATCGAGTCAGAGCCGGGCACCGCTCCCGAGCCTGCGGCCGACCCTGCGGCTGACGTGATCGCCTGGGCGCACAACGAGACCTCGACCGGGGTGAAGGTCGACGTCGCGCGCCCGGCGGGCTCGGATGGCTCCCTGGTCCTGATCGACGCCACTTCCGCCGCCGCCGCGATGCCGGTGGACCTCTCGGAGTGCGACGCCTACTACTTCGCTCCCCAGAAGGCCTTCGGGTCCGACGGCGGGATCTGGCTGGCGGTGCTCAGCCCGGCCGCGATCGAGCGGGTCGAGGAGCTCGATGGCGCACAGGGCCGCTGGCAGCCCGCGTTCCTCTCGCTGCAGGTTGCGCTCGAGAACTCCCGCAAGGAGCAGACCTACAACACGCCGGCCCTCGCGACGCTCCTGCTGCTCGCCGAGCAGGTCGACTGGATGCTCTCGGGCGGCGGCCTCGAGTTCAGCGCGGGTCGCAGCAGCCGCTCCTCGGACCACCTCTACGGGTGGGCGGAGGCGTCGAGCTTCGCCTCGCCGTTCGTCGCGGACCTCGCCCACCGCTCGCCGTCCGTCGGCACCATCGACTTCTCGGAGGACGTGGACGCTGCGGCCCTCGCGGCGACCCTCCGCGCCAACGGCATCGTCGACGTCGAGCCCTACCGGAAGCTCGGCCGCAACCAGCTGCGCGTCGGCATGTTCCCCGCAGTGGACCCCTCGGACGTGGAGGCGCTCACGGCCTGCATCGACTGGGTGGTCGAGAACGCTTCCGAGGTGCGCCCCTGAAGGTCCTGGTGAAGGAGAAGATTGCGGATGCGGGCGTCGACCTGCTCCGTGAGAACTTCGACGTCGAGATCGGCGTCGACTGGGACGATGACGAGCTCGCGAAGCGCATCGGCGAGTTCGACGGCATCCTGATCCGCTCAGCGACCGAGTTGACCGAGGAGCTGATCGCCAACGGCGAGAACCTGAAGGTGATCGGCCGCGCCGGGACCGGCGTCGACAACGTCGACATCGAGGCGGCGACGATGCGCGGCATCATCGTCGCAAACGCGCCCGAGGCGAACTCGGTCGCCGCGGCTGAGCACACTCTCGCCATCGTGCTCGCGCTCTGCCGCAACGTGGCCCAGGCCCGGCAGTCCATGGCCGAGGGACGATGGGACCGCGCCAAGTTCAAGGGCTCCGAGCTGTACGGCAAGACGCTCGGCGTCGCGGGGTTCGGGCGCATCGGCCAGCTGGTCGCGAAGATGGCCCAGGGCTTCGACATGAACGTGATCGGCTACGACAAGTTCGTCACCGCCGAGCGCTTCCGCGAGCTCGGCGTCGAGGGCGTTGAGACGACTGAGGAGCTGTTCGCCGGCGCCGACTTCATCAGCCTGCACCTGCCGAAGACACCCGAGACGATCGACTTCGTCGACGAGGAGGCGATCGGGCAGATGCGCGACGGCGTGCGCATCGTCAACTGCGCCCGCGGCGAGCTGATCGACCTCGACGCGCTCGTCGCCGGGCTCGAGTCCGGCAAGGTCGCGGGCGCGGCGCTCGACGTCTTCCCGTCCGAGCCGTTCACCGATCATCCCGTCCTCGCACGCCAGGACGTCGTCGTCACCCCCCACCTCGGCGCCTCTACCGCCGAGGCCCAGGACCGCGCGGGCATCGTCACCGCCGAACAGGTGACCGCCGCGCTGACCGGGGGAGTGGTGACCACGGCCGTCAACATCGCGGCCGTCCGCCCGGAGGTGATGGAGGTGCTCGCGCCCTTCGTCCCGCTCTGCGAGAAGCTCGGCCGCCTCGCGCAGGGCCTCGGCGATGGCGCCCTCGACAAGGTCGAGGTGGAGTTCCGCGGCCGCCTCGCCGACGAGGACACGCGCCTGCTGGGCATCGCGGCGCTCGCCGGGATTCTCAAGGGCCACACCGAGGAGGCCGTCAACCTCGTCAACGCCCCGCACCTCGCCGACCAGCGCGGCATCGAGCTGGTCGAGACGCGCGACTCGGTCTCGGACGACTTCACCGAGCTCGTGACGGTGCGCCTGCGATCGGGTGAGGACTCGGTCGAGGTCGCCGGGACCGCGGTCGGGCCTCGCAACGAGCCTTACCTCGTCGGCGTCTGGGGCGAGGGGTTCTACCTGCCGTTCGCCAACCACCTCGCGATCTTCCGCTACGCCGACCAGCCCGGGATGATCGGTCGCGTCGGGTCGATCTTCGGCGAGGAGGGCGTCAACATCGTCTCTGCTGCCGTCGGCGCCTCGGCCGAGGGCCCACAGGCAGTGATGGCCCTGACCACCGACGCGCCCGTCAACCCGGCGACGATCGACCGCATCGGCGAACTCGACGGCTTCACGGTCGGGCGAGCCGTTTCTCTCTAGGGTGGAGCGATGAAGGCGGTCGTGCTCACCGGCACCGGAGGGCCGGAGGTCCTCCAGGTTCAGGAGCGCCCCGACCCCGTCGCTGCGCCGGGCCAAGTCCGCATCGCCGTCAAGGCCGCTGGTATCAACTTCGCCGACACCATGGCCCGCGTCGGCCTCTATCCGGATGCACCGAAGCCCCCGTGCGTCCTCGGGTACGAGGTCGCCGGCGAGGTCGAGTCCGTGGGTGACGGTGTCACCGAGTGGAATGTGGGGGACCGCGTCATGGCGGGGACCCGGTTCGGCGGTCAGGCCGAAATGGTCGCGGTCGACGCTGAACAGGTGCTCGCGATGCCCGAGCGGCTCAGCTTCGAGCAGGCGGCGGCTTTTCCCGTCAACTACGCGACCGCCTACGCCGCGCTGATACTGATGGGCGGGCTGCGCGAAGGCGACCGAGCGCTGATCCACGCGGCGGCCGGCGGAGTCGGCATCTCGGCGACACAGATCGCGAAACGCGAGGGCGCAGAGATCTTCGGCACGTCGTCGCCCTCGAAGCACGACGCGATCCGCGCCCAGGGCGTAGCGCACGCGATCGACTACCGCAGCCAGGACTTCGAGGCCGAGGTGACGCGCATCACGAGCGGCGAGGGCGTCGACCTGGTCATCGACGCCACCGGCCCCACCAACTTCCGCAAGGACTACCGCGTGCTGCGCCCCGGCGGCCGGCTGGTCATGTACGGCCTCTCGGAGGCGTCATCCGGCGAGGGGCGCAGCGTCCGCAAGGCGCTGAGCGCCGTCGCACGCGCACCGTTCGCCACGATGCCGTGGTGGAAGAGCCTTCAGCTCATGAACGAGAACAAGGGCGTCTTCGGCCTCAACATGCTCGGCTGGTGGGACCAGGAGGGCAGCATCCGGCGCGTCGTCGAACCGATGCTGTCCGCGCTCGAGGCCGGTGAGCTCGACCCCGTCGTCGCCGAGGCGTTCCCGTTCGCGAAAGCGCCCGATGCGCACCGGTTCATCGCCGAGAGGCGGAACATCGGCAAGGTCGTGCTCGTCCCGTAGACCTGGTTTCACACGGCTACGATTGAGGCCGTGAAGCCAGGGAACCTTCACAGGCTGGGCTGGGCCGGATTCGCCGCCGCGCTCGTCATGGCGGCGCTGATTCCCGCGAGCGCGTTCGCCGGAAAGGCGGCTACCACCACGTCGCTCCCAGACGCAAAGGCCGGCGGCGCGACAGCGGCCGCCGAGAGCCTGACCGTCTTCACGATCGACGGCACGGCGTTCCCGACGAGGATCAGCGCGTTCCTGGGCACCACCGGGCGGCTGACCCTGGTCTCGCCCGAGGGCATCACGGCCCCCACATCCGCAAACGGAGAATGCACCCAGGACAGCGCAACCGAGATCAGCTGCCTCGGCGGCTTCGTGGACGCCATCGTGGGCGACCTCAAGGGCGGAGCGGACACCTTCACGGCGGCGCCGACGCTGCCGGTACCGCTCGGCCTCTCCGACCGGCCACTGCGCGGCGGCAGCGGCCGGGATGGCCTCACCGGGGGAGCCGGAGGCGACTTCCTCGAGGGCGGGGGAGGGCCCGACTCCATCTCGGGCAACGGAGCCACCGACCTGCTCCGAGGCGGATCCGGCAAGGACAACCTCAGCGGCGGCGAGCTGGCGGACGCGATCTATGGCGGCGGCGGGGCGGACGTGCTGAACGGCGGCCCCGGCCGCGACCTCTGCTCGGGTGGCGGCGGCCGCGACCGGGCGACGAATTGCACGGGCGTCAAGAAGGTGCCCTGAGCCGCCTGTTGACCTGAGAGCATCCCGGCCATGCACCTGCTGGTCGCCTCGATCTCGGACGCCTACCGCGACGGGATCATCGATACCGGCCGCCAGCCACAGTTCCTGTTCCTGATGTCGTTCCTGATCACGTTCGGCTTCATCCGCACCAGCACCCACATGATCCGCGCGCAGGTGAGCTGGTGGCCGGGGAACGTCTCGACCAAGGGCGGCACCCACATCCACCACATGGTCTTCGGGATCATCACGATCATGGTCGTCGGCTGGTTCGGCGTCGTCAACGAGGACCTAGGATCGCCGGGCCGCGAGATCTGCGCCGTGCTCTTCGGGATCGGGACGGGGCTGACGCTCGACGAGTACGCCCTCTGGCTGAACCTGAAGGACGTCTACTGGGAGAAGCAGGGCCGGGCCTCGATCGACGCCGTGATCATCGCCGCATCCGTCGCCGGCATCTTCCTCGTCGGCCTTCGCGGATGGATCGACGCGGCCGACGACGTCGAGAGCGTGACGAAGGCCGTGGTCGCGGCCCTCGGCCTATTCGGAATAGCGATCGTCGTCATCAACGCGGCGAAGGAGAAGTTCGGATTCGCCCTGATCAGCATTCTGGTGCCCGCGGTCGGCCTGATCGGCGCCGTACGCCTCGCAAAGCCCCATTCGCTGTGGGCGCGCAGGTATCGCAAGGTCAAAAGGGTGCGGGCCGAGGAGCGCTACGCCGGCGAAGCGGCGAAGCCGTTCTGGAAGCGGCGCGGCAGCCTAGGCGACCGCTTCAGCCTCGGGCTCGGGCTCCGACGGCGAGCCTGAGAGCACGAACTCGTCGATGACGACGCCGAGCGAGGCGGCGGTCGGAATCGCCAGCAGGGCGCCGAGCACCCCGGCGAGCTCCGCGCCGACGAGGATCGCGACGATCGCCACGGCCGGGTTCACCTTGAGCGCGCCGCCGCGGTACATCAACGGCTGGATCACCCGGTCCTGCAGCTGCTGGTAGATCAGGAAGATGATCAGCCAGACGACGACGTCGCCCGCCGCGCCGTCGATCCCCAGCACGATCGCCACGATCGCGCCCGCGATCGTGAACCCGATCAGGGGGATCAGGTCCAAGAAGAACACCAGCAGCGCGAGGGGCAGCGCCAGGTGGAAGCCCTGGATCTCGAGGAAGGCCCACGTGAAGATGCCGGCGGCCAGGGCGAGCAGGACGTTGACCGTGACGTAGGAGCGGACGACCGCGGCCACCCGCTGCCCGACGCGGCGAAAGCGGTCGCGGTGCGGCGCGTCGAGGCGACCCGTCCCGCGCTGGAACATCCCGCTGCCCCCGAGCAGCAGGAAGAAGGTCAGCGTGATGATGGTGATGAAGGCGATCACGTGCTCGAGCAGGCTGACCGTGGCGCTGCCGATCTCGCTGGCGCCGCTGCTGAGCGTCGACGGAAGCGAGCTGGCCTGGTCACTGAGCTTGGCCGTGAGGTCGTATCGGTCGTTCAGGTCTGCGAACTGCTTGTTGTCCTCGGCCCAGTTCTCGAAGTCGGTGACGTAGGTCGGCAGCTTCTTCGCCAGCGCCTCTATCTCCCGGACCAGCGGCGGTGCCACGTGGAGGATCAGGGCGACCAGCCCGCCGAAGAACAGCAGATAGACGAACAGGATCGCGAGCGCGCGGGGGAGGGTGCGCCCCCGGAGCTTGACCCGCTCGACGAGCCCGACGGCCGGGTCGAGCGCGAGCGCCAGGAAAATCGCGGTCACCACCCAGCGGATCGTCGTCGTCGTGTGCAGCACGGCGTAGACGGCGATCGCCCCGAGGGCAAGGCAGGCGAGGGTTGTGAAGATGATCTTCGAGACCGCCCTGGCCTCGATCTGGCTCGCACGCACGAACCGCAAGGTAATGCCGGGGCTGGACGCGATCAGTGCGCTACTCTCCGCACTCGATGACCCACCCGCTGCACAGCCTCGCGCTGCTCCTTCTCCTCCCCCCTCGGGGGGAATAGCGCTGGGCGGCGCGTCAGCCGCGAGAGAAGACAAGGTCATCGAAAAGCTTCGGAGAAGGAGATAGGCAGATGAGCAACGACGTACGCGACTCGGATCGAGTCAACATCTTCGACACCACGCTGCGCGACGGCGAGCAGTCGCCCGGCATCTCGCTGAACACGCAGGAGAAGGTGGAGATCGCCGCGCAGCTCGCGCGGCTGGGCGTCGACGTGATCGAGGCCGGGTTCCCGATCACCTCGCCGGGCGACTTCGAGGCGGTCCAGAAGATCGCCCGCGATGTCGAGGGCCCCGTGATCTGCGGCCTCGCCCGCACGCACAAGGCCGACATCGACGCGGCCTGGAACGCGATCAAGGACTCGCAGCGCCCGCGCATCCACACGTTCATCTCGACCTCCGACATCCACATCACCCACCAGCTCCAGACGACCCGCGAGGACGTCAAGGGGCAGGCCAAGGCCGCCGTCGCCCTGGCGCGCTCGTACACCTCCGACGTCGAGTTCTCTCCGATGGACGCAACCCGCGCGGAGATCGAGTTCACCGCCGAGGTGTGCGCGATCGCGGTCGCCGAGGGCGCGACCGTCATCAACATCCCCGACACGGTCGGCTACACGACGCCGGCTGAGTACACGGAGTACTTTCGCCGCCTCTACGAGCTGGTCCCGGGGCTCGAGGACGTCATCGCCTCGGTCCACTGCCACGACGACCTCGGCATGGCAGTCGCCAACTCCTACGCCGGGGTGCTGGCGGGGGCTAGGCAGGTCGAGTGCGCCATCAACGGCATCGGGGAGCGCGCCGGCAACTGCTCGCTCGAGGAGATCGTGATGCTCCTGCGGACGCGGGCAGACGCGCACGGCCTCGACACCACGGTCGATGCTCGCGAGCTCGCGAAGACGAGCCGCATGGTCTCGCGCCTGACCGGCTATTCGGTCCCGCCGAACAAGGCGGTCGTCGGGCGCAACGCGTTCGCCCACGAGTCCGGGATCCATCAGGACGGCGTGCTCAAGGAGCGCTCGACCTACGAGATCATGGACGCCACCGAGGTCGGCCTGGAGTCGAACTCGATCGTGCTCGGCAAGCACTCCGGCCGCCACGCCCTGGCTGACGCGCTGAAGCAACTGGGCTACGACGTCTCGGGCGGCGCGCTGAACCAGGCGTTCAAGCGCTTCAAGGAGGTCGCGGACAAGAAGAAGCAGGTGACGGCGCTCGACCTCGAAGCCATCGTCTCCGAGGAGATGCGCGAACGCAGCGAGGCGTACAACCTGTCGTGGTTCGAGGTGGAGTCAGGCTCCCGCAGGGAACCCGAGGCAGAGGTCTGCGTCGTCCTCCCCGACGGAAAGGAGTCGGTGGCCAAGTCCTCCGGCGACGGCCCGGTCGACGCTATCTTCATCGCGCTGCAGCAGGCGATCGGAACCGAGGCCGAGCTCCAGCGCTTCGAGGTCGCCGGGATCGACTCCGGCACCGACGCGCTCGGCGAGGTCACCGTGTGGGTCCGGGCCAACGGGCGCCTCGCGAGCGGCCAGGGTGTCGCGACCGACATCCTCGAGGCGTCGGCACGCGCGTTCGTTCGCGCGATCTCCAACGCCCTCGAGGGCGCAGCGATCCGCGAGGCCGAGGACGTCACCGCGGACGCGGCGGTCGAGCGCACGCCCGGCCCATAGACTCGCGGCGTGGCCGCTGACGCACCGCAGGCGAACTCACCGTTCTGGTGGTTCTGGGAGCGCGCGACGAGCGTGCACAGCGCCGCCTACAAGCTGAGCAAGGGGAAGCTAGGCGGAAAGGCCTACGGAGCGCCGGTGGTGCTGGTCGACTCCGTCGGGCGGAGGAGCGGCAAACGCCGCACCCACCCGCTGATCTGCGACGAGCAGGGCGAGAACATCGTCATCGTCGCCTCCAAGGGCGGCATCGACAAGCACCCCGCCTGGTACCTGAACCTGATGGCGAACCCCGAGACCGAGATCAACTGGCGCGGCGAGCAGCGCCGCGTGCGGGCGCGCGAGGCGGAGGGCGAGGAGCGCCAGCGCCTCTGGGACCGGATGGTCGAGGTCTACCGCGGCTACGCGCAATACCAGGCGCGAACCGACCGGAAGATCCCCGTGATCGTCCTCGAGCCGGCCTCGGGCGCCAAGTAGAGTCCGCGGCCATGGGCAAGCTCGACGGCAAGGTTGCGCTGATCACCGGGGCCTCCTCGGGAATCGGCGAGGCGACGGCCCTAGCGCTCGCGGGCGAAGGCGCTGCCGTTGCGATCGTCGCCCGCCGCCACGACCGGCTCGTCGAGCTGGCGAACAAGATCGAGGCCGACGGAGGCAAGGCGCTTGCGATCGAGGCCGATGTCTCCGACCACGGCAAGGTCGAGGCGATCGTCGGCCAGGTCACGGGCACCCTCGGTGGGCTCCACCTCCTCGTCAACAACGCCGGGGTGATGCTGCTCGGCCCGGTCGACGGCGCCGACATCAGCGAATGGCACCGGATGGTCGAGGTCAACATGCTCGGCCTCCTCTATTGCACTCGCGAGGCGATGCCCGCGATCCGCGACTCCGGCGGCGGCCACATAGTCAACGTCTCCTCGGTCGCCGGCCGCACGGCCAACCTCGGAAGCGCCGTCTACAACCTGACCAAGTGGGGCGTAACCGGTTTCTCCGAGGCGCTGCGCCAGGAGGCGCTTCACTCGAAGATCCGCGTCACCTGCATCGAGCCGGGGTTCGTCGAGACTGAGCTTCAGGGCCACAACGAGAACCCGATGGTCGTCGATGCGATCGAAAAGATGATGGAGCAGACGGGCAAGGTCCTCGAGGCAGCTGACATCGCCGAGGCGATCCGCTACGCGGTGACCCAGCCCGAGCACGTGAACGTCAACGAGGTCCTGATTCGCCCGACCGGCCAGCAGCGCTAGCCGACCACGCTCGCATACGCTCGTACGTGATAACGTACGAGCAATGGCAGCCGCGACGAAGACGATCAGCGAAGTGCCGAACGTCGTCGGCGAGCGCGTACGCCATCTGCGCCAGGCGATGGACCTTTCGTTGCGCGACCTCGCGGAGCGCTCGGGCGTCAGCGCTCCGATGCTCTCCCAGGTCGAGAGGGGCGAGACGAGCCCGACGATCGCCGTCGCGAGCAAGATCGCGGCGGGCATCGACCTGAGCCTGTCCCAGCTGCTGCGCCTCGACGAGGGCCACAACGTCTTCATCACCCGCGCTGGCGACCGCCGCACGAGGCGCAAGCGCGGCCACGCGATCGAGGAGATCACGCCCCCTCTGCCGGGCCAGCGGGCCGACGTCTCCGCCCACACCCTCGAGGCGGGCGCCACTACCGGCGGGCCCGATGACCCGCCGATGCACGAGCCCGGCGCGCGCGAGACCGCGGTCGTGCTCGAGGGCTCGATCGATCTGTTCATCGACGGCGGGCGCCACGAGCTCGGCCCCGACGACAGCGTCACGTTCGACGCCGACCTTCCGCACCATTTCGAGAACAATGGAAAGACCGAGGCGCGATTCCTGGCCGTGGTCGCTGCCGGACTGAGGAGGGGATAGTGGTTCAAGGACGCAGGCCGAAGAGCCTGTTCGACAAGATCTGGGAGCAGCACGAGGTGGATGACGAGCTCATCTACATCGACCTGCACCTCGTCCACGAGGTCACCTCGCCGCAGGCTTTCGAGGGGCTCCGCCTCGCGGGGCGGGGAGTGCGCCGCCCCGACAAGACGCTGGCGACGGCCGACCACAACGTCCCCACCGACGGCACGGCCGCCGCGCGCCTGATCGAGGACTCGCTCTCGCGAGTGCAGGTCGAGGCGCTCGAGGCCAACTGCGAGGAGTTCGGGATCCCGCTCTACTCGCTGGGCTCCGAGCGGCGGGGCATCGTCCACGTGATCGGCCCCGAACTGGGCGTGACGCAGCCCGGGATGACGATCGTCTGCGGCGACTCCCACACCTCGACCCACGGCGCCTTCGGCGCGCTCGCCTTCGGCATCGGCACCTCGGAGGTCGAGCACGTGCTCGCCACCCAGTGCCTGGTCCAGGCCCGCCCGAACACCATGCGCATCAACTACTCCGGCGAGCTCGGCTTCGGGGTCACCTCCAAGGACCTGATCCTGGCGACGATCGGCCGCCTCGGCACCGGCGGCATGCAGGGCTACGCCGTCGAGTACGCCGGCCCCGCGATCAACGCGCTACCGATCGAGAACCGGATGACGATCTGCAACATGACGATCGAGGCCGGGGGCCGCGCCGGGATGATCGAGCCCGACGAGACGACCTTCGACTACGTCAAGGGACGCCCCGGCGCCCCCGCAGAAGGGGCTGCACTCGAGTCCGCGATCGAGCGCTGGCGCGAGCTCCCGACAGAGGAAGGGGCCTCGTTCGACACCGAGTTCGACCTGGATGCGGGCGAGCTCTCCCCGATGGTGACCTGGGGGACGACCCCCGGAATGGTCGCCGAGGTCACCGACACAGTCCCCGACCCGGCCAAGATGGACTCGCCGGCCGACCGCGAGACCGCCGAGCGCGCTCTCGCGTACATGGACCTGAAGCCGGGCACCCCCATCACCGAGATCCCGCTCGAGCGCATCTTCATCGGCTCGTGCACGAACTCGCGGATCTCGGACCTGCGCGAGGCCGCCTCGATCGTCGAGGGGCGGAAGATCGCGGACTCGCTGCGCGGGATGGTCGTCCCGGGTTCCCAGCAGGTCAAGGCCCAGGCCGAGGAGGAGGGCCTCGACGAGGTCTTCCGCTCGGCGGGATTCGAATGGCGCGAGTCCGGCTGCTCGGCCTGCCTCGGTATGAACCCCGACATCCTGCAGCCGGGCGAGCGCTGCGCGTCGACCTCGAACCGCAACTTCGAGGGCCGCCAGGGCGCCGGCGGGCGCACCCACCTCGTGAGCCCGAAGATGGCGGCCGCCGCCGCACTCGAGGGCCACTTCGTCGACATCAGGGATTGGCCGTGAACCCGACGCCCTTCGCACCCCCGGACGCGAAGCGGAGGAGGTGGCGTAAGTGATGCAGGCATTTGAGATCGTCGAGGGTCAGGTCGCCGTGCTCGACCGCGCCGATGTCGACACCGACCAGATCATCCCGAAGCAGTTTCTGAAGCGAATCGAGCGCACCGGCTTCGGCGAGTTCCTGTTCTACGACTGGTTCCGCTCGGGCGAGATCGAGCTCGAGCCGCACCCGATCCTCGTCGCGGGGCGCAACTTCGGGTCGGGCTCCTCGCGCGAGCACGCCGTCTGGGCGCTCGAGGACTATGGCTTCCGGGTCGTGATCGCCCCGTCGTTCTCGGACATCTTCTATTCCAACTGCACGAAGAACGGGCTGCTGCCGGTGATCCTCGACGAGGCCGATTGCCGATCGGTGGCCGGCTCGGGCGAGGCGAGGGTGGACCTCGACGACCAGACGGTCAATTGCGCCGCTGGCGTCTTCCACTTCGAGATCGACGAGCAGATCAAGCACCGCCTCGTCAACGGGCTCGACGACGTCGCGATGACCCTCGAGCGCGCCGGCAAGATCGACGCATTCGAGTCCGGCGGCGGCGCCGACATCGGCCCGGTGACGACTTCGCTGGGATGACCGCTGACGCCCCGATGAACGCGGGCCCCCGAGACTGGGACGCCGAGACCTACGACCGCGTCTCGGACCCGCAGTTCGAGTGGGGGGTGGAGGTGCTCGACCGCCTCGAGCTCTCAGGCGACGAGTTCGTGCTCGACGCCGGATGCGGCATCCGGCCGCGTGACCGCGAAGCTGCTCGAAGCGGCTGCCCGAGGGCAGGGTGCTCGCAGTCGACGGCTCCCCGTCGATGCTGGAGAAGGCGCGCGAGGCGCTCGGCGACCGAGTCGCCTACATGGAGGCCGACCTCTCCGAGCTCGACGTCGATGAGCGCGTCGACGTCGTGTTCTCGACCGCGACCTTCCACTGGATCCCCGATCACGCCGAGCTCTTCGACCGTGTCCGCGAGGCGCTCGTCCCCGGCGGGCGGCTGCACGCGCAGTGCGGCGGCGCCGGAAACGTCGCCCGCCTCGGCGTCGCGATCGCGGCCGTCGCGACCGGCCCGCGCTTCGCATCCCATTTCGAGGGGATGGACGTGATGTGGAACTTCGCCAGCGCCGAGGAGACCACCGAGCGCCTCGAACGCGCCGGGTACACCGAGGTGCGCTGCTGGCTCGAGCCGAAGGTGATCGAGCCCGAGCATCCTCTGGAGTTCATGCGCACCGTCACCCTCGGCCCGCACCTGGCGATGCTCCCGCCCGAGCTCCGCGACGACTTCGTCGAGGCGGTTGCCGCGGAGATGCCCGAGCCGCTCCGCCTCGACTACGTGCGCCTCAACATGCAGGGCCGCTCCCCGTCATGAGCAACGTCGTCTTTCTTCCCGGCGACGGCATCGGGCCCGAGATCGGCGCCGCGGCGCAGCGCCTGCTCGACGAGCTCGGCGGCACCGAGATCACCGAGCACCTGATCGGCGGCGCCTCGATCGACGAGCACGGGACCGCCCTCCACGACGACGTGCTCGCAGCCTGCCGCAAGGCCGACGCCGTCTTGCTCTGCGCCGTCGGCGGCCCCAAGTGGGACAGCACCGACCCGGCGGCACCGCGCCCCGAGCAGGGCCTGCTCGGCCTCCGCAAGGGCCTCGGCCTGTTCGCCAACCTGCGTCCCGTGCGCCCGAGCACCGCGCTGCTCGATGCGAGCCCGCTCAAGCGCGACATCATCGAGGGCACCGACCTGCTCGTCGTGCGTGAGCTGACTGGGGGTATCTACTTCGGCGACTCGGGCCGCGACGGCGACACGGCGCACGACGACTGCGCCTACAGCGTCGGCGAGATCGAGCGCATCGCGCGGGTCGCCTTCGAAGCTGCTCCGGGGCGCCGGGGGAAGCTGACCTCGGTCGACAAGGCGAACGTGCTCGAAACCTCACGGCTGTGGCGAGAGACGGTGACCAGCCTCGCCGGCGGGTATCCGGACGTCGAGCTCGACCACCTGCTCGTCGACAACGCCGCGATGCAGCTCGTCTCGCGCCCCGCCGGGTTCGACGTGATCGTCACCGAGAACCTCTTCGGCGACATCCTCAGCGACGAGTCGGCGATGCTCACCGGCTCGCTCGGGATGCTGCCCTCGGCGAGCCTCGGTGCCGCGGGCGACCCCGGGATGTTTGAGCCGGTCCACGGCTCGGCTCCAGACATCGCCGGCCAGGGCACGGCGAACCCGCTCGCGACGTTCCTCTCGGTCGCGATGATGCTGCGCCACGGGCTCCAGCGGCCCGACGACGCCGACCGCGTCGACGCCGCCGTGGAAGCGGCGCTCAACAACGGCCTGCGCACGCCCGACCTCGCCGGGGGAGAGGACACGCGAGAGGTCGGAACCGATGAGATGACCGAGGCGGTCCTGGCCGCGCTCTGAGCGGCGCGGGGCTTGCGAGCCTGCATCGACCCTTGGCATACTCTTCGGCCATGGAGAAGGCCGAGTTCATCTGGATGAACGGCGACTTCGTCCCCTGGGACGAGGCCAACGTGCACGTGCTGAGCCACGGGCTGCACTACGGCACAGGCGTGTTCGAGGGCATCCGCTGCTACGACACCGAGGCGCGCGGGCCGGCGATCTTCAGGCACAACGACCATCTGAAGCGGCTTCAGAAGTCGGCCCAGCTCTACTACCTCGAGCTTCCGAACACCGTGGAGGAGATCCGCGAGGCGACCAAGGAGCTGATTCGCCGCAACGGGCTGCGCTCGTGCTACATCCGCCCGCTGGCCTTCCGCGGTTACGGCGAGATGGGCCTGTTTGCCAAGGGCTCGCCGATCGACATGACGATCGCCGTCTGGCCCTGGGGCGCCTACCTCGGCGACGAGGGCAAGGAGAAGGGCGTGCGCGCCAAGGTCTCGTCCTGGCGGCGCATCTCGCCGGCCGGCTTGATCCCGCACGCCAAGGCATCGGGCCAGTACCTGAACTCGATTCTCGCCAAGACGGAGTCGGCGAACGCCGGCTACGAGGAGGCGATCCTGCTCGACGAGCGCGGCTTCGTCTGCGAGGGCTCGGGCGAGAACATCTTCGTGATCTCGGACGGCGAGATCGTGACCCCGGGCCACGTGGCCGCGATCCTCGACGGCATCAACCGCAAGTCGGTGATGCAGATCGCAGCCGACCTCGGCTACACGGTGGTCGAGCGCGACATCGCCCGCGCCGAGCTCTACATGGCCGACGAGGTCTTCCTGACCGGCACGGCCGCCGAGCTGGTGCCGGTGCGCTCGATCGACGACCACGACCTGGGCGAGCCGGGCGAGGTGACGCGCGTGATCCAGGCGAAGTTCGAGGACGCCCTGCACGGGCGCGCCGAGGAGTACCTCGAGTGGCTGGATCCGGTCGATGACGACGGCGACAGCGACGAGGGCGAGCAGCGAATTACGGGCGCCGCGACCGCCTAGCGGTCAGCGGCCTGCATGTCCCAGGCGGCAGCGGACGCGAAGCAGAGCAGCCGCCGCGTGGGTAGGAACCGTACCCTCACTCTCGAAAGGAACTTTGATGCGACAGGTGCAGCTATACGACACGACCCTCCGCGACGGCATGCAGGGACAGGGCATGTCCCTCTCGGCGCAGGAGAAGGTCCGCGTGGTGAAAAAGCTCGACGAGCTCGGGATCGGCTTCATCGAGGCCGGCTTCCCTGGCTCGAACCCGAAGGAGCTCGAGCTGTTCGAGATGCTCGCCGAGGTCGAGCTCGAGCAGGCGAGCGTCTGCGCCTTCGGGATGACCCGCAGGCGCGGGGTGGAGGCGGCCGAGGACGAGGCCCTCGCGGTGCTCGCGTCGGGCTTCGCCCCGGTCGTGACGCTGGTCGGCAAGACGTGGAAGCTGCACCTCGAGAAGGTGACGAAGGTCGATCCCGATGAGAACCTCGCGATGATCGCCGACTCGGTCGCCTTCCTGCGCGAGGCCGGCAAGCGCGTGATCTACGACGCCGAGCACTTTTTCGACGGCTACCGCGACGACCAGGGCTACGCGCTCGAGTGCCTGCGAGCCGCGGCCGGCGCCGGAGCCGAGAACGTGACGATCTGCGACACGAACGGCTCCAGCCTCCCCCAGCAGATCGCGGAGGCAACGCGCGACATCGTGGACACCGTCGACGGCGTGGACGTTGGAATTCACACTCACAACGACCTGGAATGCGGGGTGGCGAACTCGCTCGCCGCGGTCGCGGAGGGGGCATCGCTGGTCCAGGGCACGATCAACGGGATCGGCGAGCGCACGGGGAACGCGAACCTGACCTCGATCCTGCCCGCGCTCCAGCTCAAGCTCGGCTACGAGGTCGTCACCGACGCGCAGCTCGCGCGGCTGACAGGCGTCGCCCACTTCGTCGACGAGCTGCTGAACGTGACGCCCCACCCCGAGCAGCCGTTCGTCGGCCGCAACGCCTTCGCCCACAAGGGCGGTATGCACGTCGCGGGGGTCAAGGCCGACGCCCGCACGTTCGAGCACATGGACCCTGAGCTGGTCGGGAACGAGCGCGAGATGGTCGTCTCCGAGCTCTCGGGGAAGGGGACCGTCCACGGTCGCGCCGAGCGCGCGGGAATCGAGCTCGACGACGACCAGGCCTCGCGGGCGCTGCGAACGCTGAAGGAGCGCGAGCACCGCGGCTACCAGTACGAGGCAGCCGACGCCTCCTTCGAGCTGCTGCTTCGGCGCGAGACCGGCCGCTACGAGTCCCTCTTCAAGCTGGAGAGCTTCCGCGTGATCACCGACAAGCGCGAGGACGGCAAGGTCCAGACCGAGGCCACGATCAGGGTCTGGGTCGACGGCGAGCGCTACGTGCGCACCGCGGAGGGCAACGGCCCGGTCAACGCGCTCGACAAAGCGCTGCGATCGGCGATCACCGACCGCTATCCGCACCTGGCCGACATCGAGCTGACCAACTACAAGGTCCGTATTCTCGACGAGCACCACGGGACCGGCGCCGTCACCCGCGTGCTGTTCGACTCCTCCGACGGCGAGCGCCAGTGGGGTTCGATCGGGGTGTCGGAGAACATCATCGAAGCATCGTGGGAGGCCTTGGTCGACTCTCTCGAGTACGCCATGCAGCCACACGCCGAGCGCGGCGCCGCACGTGAACGAACAGATACCGCTCGCACGCCCTGACCTCGGCGCGCGCGAGGAGGAGCTCGTCCTCGATGTGCTGCGCTCGGGGCAGCTGTCGCTCGGCCCCAGGCTGAGCGAGTTCGAGCGCGCGTTCGCCGACTGGCTCGAGGTCGATGACGCCGTCGCCGTCTCGAGCGGCACGGCCGGCCTGCACCTCTCGGTTCGCGCCCTCGGTTGGGGCGAAGGGGACGAGGTGCTGACGACACCTCTCAGCTTCGTCGCCTCGTCCAACTGCCTGCTCTACGAGGGCGCGACGCCGGTTTTCTGCGACATCGACCCGGTGACCCTGAACATGGACCCGGCGATCGCCGAGGCGAACGCGGGCGAGCACACGGCGGGGATCCTGCCCGTGCACATCTTCGGCTACCCAGCCGACCTCGTCGCCCTCGGCGCGCTCGCTGAGGCGAGGGGAGTGCCGATGCTCGAGGACGCCTGCCAGGCGGCCGGCGCGCTCGACTCGAAGGCCCGGCCCGTCGGCACCACCAACCTGGCCAGCTTCGCCTTCTACGCCAACAAGCAGATGACCACCGGCGAGGGCGGCATCCTGATCCCCACCGACGACGCGATGGCCGAGCGCTTCCGCAGCGAGCGCAACCAGGGACGGGACCCCGACATGTCCCGAGTCGATCACGTGGCGATCGGGTTCAACTACCGCATGACCGACATCCAGGCCGCGATCGGGATCGCGCAGGTGGAGCGCTTCGACGAGCTGCTCGCAGCGCGGGCGGCGGTTGCGGCGGCCTACACCGAGCGCCTCTCGGAGCTCGGCGCGCCGGCGGGAGAGGGGGACCCCGACGGTCTGGTCCTGCCCTGCACCGACCGCGGGGACGAGGAGCGCAGCTGGTTCGTCTACATCGTGCAGCTGCCGACGGCCGCGGGCAAGCAGGACGTGATCGATTCGCTCGCGGCCGCGGGGATCCAGTCGAAGGCCTACCTGCCGACCATCCACACGATGCCGCCCTACCGCGAGCGCTTCGGATTCGAAGGCGGCGAGTTCCCCATCGCCGAGGCCGTCGCGGCGCGCTCGATCGCCCTGCCGTTCTTCGGCTCGATGACCACCGAGCAGATCGAGAGGGTGTGCACGGCACTCGGCAGCGCCCTCGCTTCTGCTGCCTAGACTGGCGCCCATGTCCCGCTTCGGCGAAGAGCAACACCCGCTGTTTCGGCGCATCAACTCGTCGATCTCATTCGACCAGCGCCTCGCGCCGTTCGACGTCCAGCAGTCTCGTGCGCACGCGAGCGCCCTGCACCGCCTCGGCGTGCTCGACGACGAGGAGCACGGGCGAATCCAGGGAGGCCTCGACACCATCGCGGGCGAGGTCCAAAGCGGCAACTTCGCCGCGCACGACGACGACGAGGACATCCACATGGCGATCGAGCGCCGGCTGACGGAACTGGTCGGCCCGCTCGGCGGCAAGCTGCACACCGCCCGCTCGCGTAACGACCAGGTCGCGACCGACCTGGCGCTCTTGGTTCGCGCGCACACCGCCCGCGCAATCGTCCTGCTGGAGTCACTGATGTCCACGCTTGTCGAGCTCGCCGACGCCCATCGCGACTGGCCCGCGCCCGCATACACGCACCTGCAGCGCGCGCAGCCCGTCTACCTCGGCCACCACCTGCTCGCCTACTTCTGGATGTTCCAGCGCGACGCTCGGCGCTTCTTCCTCGTCGCGGAGTCGACCAGTGACCTGCCCGCTGGCTCGGGAGCCCTCGCCGGACTGAACTGGGACCTCGACCGCGACGGCATCGCGGCCGAGCTCGGCTTCGCCCGGCCGCATCCCAACTCCCTCGATGCGGTCTCGAACCGCGACTTCGCGCTGGACTACCTCTACGCCGCATCCGCCTGCGCGATGCACCTCTCTCGCCTGGGCTCCGAGATCGTGATCTGGTCGAGCCAGGAGTTCGGGTTCTGCGAGGCCGCCGACTCCTTCGCCTCGGGCTCGAGCATCATGCCCCAGAAGAAGAACCCCGACGCCGCCGAGCTGCTGCGCGGCAAGGCGCCGCGGGTCGCCGCCTCGCTGGCGAGCCTGCTGGGCACGATGCACGCTCTCCCGCTCGCCTACAGCAAGGACATGCAGGAGGACAAGGAGCCGCTTTTCGACGCGATAGACACGCTCGAGCTCTGCCTCGAGGCGGCGGACGTGATGCTGGGCGGACTCGCCTTCAACCGCGAGCGGCTGAAGGCGGCGTCCGAGGACGAGTTTCTCGCTGCGACCGACCTCGCTGACGTGCTCGTGGAGCGGGGCGTTCCCTTCCGCGAGGCGCACGCAGTCGTCGCCGGCCTCGTCAAGTCAGCGGTCGACTCAGGCAAGGGGCTCTCGGAGCTCGAAGACGCCGAGATGAACGGCGTCCCGGAGGGCGCCGGCGAGGCGCTTCGCGATGCGCTTCGCGAGGGCGGCACACTCGAGTCGAAGGTCTCCGCGGGCGGCACCTCCTCAGCGAGGGTCGCCGAGCAGCTCGAGCTCGCGCGCCAGGTGCTCGCGGACCTCCGCGCTTAGTGGACGCCCTCGGCGCCGAGTTCTTCGGGCGCTCGGTCCACGAGGTCGCGCCGGATCTCGTCGGCTGCACCCTGCGGGTCGGTCCGTGCGCGGGTGTGATCGTGGAGACCGAGGCATACGACGAGACGGACCCAGCCTGCCACGCGCACATCGGCATGACTCCACGGACCGAGGGGCTTTTCGGCCCGCCCGGGCACGCCTACGTCTACCTCTCCTACGGCATACACACCCTGCTGAACGCGGTCGCCGAGCCCGAGGGAAGCGCCGCGGCGGTCCTGATCCGGGCCCTGGAGCCGACGGAGGGAATCGAGATCATGCGCGAGCGACGCGGTCGCGACGAGGTCCGCGAGCTCTGCTCGGGGCCGGGCAAGCTCACCGAGGCTCTCGACGTGGGCCTCGACCTGAACGGCGCGCCGATCGACGCGCCTCCCTTCGAGATCCACCTCAGGGAGGGGGAGTGGGCCGCCGTCGAGCTGGTCGCGAGCCCGCGCATCGGCATCACGAAGGCGGTCGAGTTCCCGTGGCGCCACAGCGCCGCGGGCAACCGCTTCGTCTCCAGCCCCCGACCGAGGCCGGCGGGAAGCTAGAGCCCGGTGCCGCCGGTGCCGCTCGGGGCACCGCCTCCCGAGGGGGCGGGTGCGGGGGCCGGCGCGGGTGCGGGGGCGGGGGTGGACTGGCCGGAGCCGCCGCCGGAACCGCCGGACGACGATCCGCCGCTCGAGGGTGGGACGTACGGTTCGGAGCCGGAGCTGTCGGAGCTGGAGCTGTCCGAGTCTTCGTCATCGTCGTCGTCGGCGCTCTCCTGGCTCGCGAGCTCCGCTTCGCGGATCTCCTCGCACGCCTGGATGATCTGGCTCCAGATCAGCGCCGGGAATGTGCCGCCGTCCACCGGAGCCCCGCTGAACTCCGTCTCCATCGGAGTGTTCGTCTGCGCGTGGCCGACCCAGACGCAGGCTGTGAAATTGTCGGAGCCGCCGCAGAACCAGGCGTCGCCGTTGTTGTCGGTGGTGCCGGTCTTGCCCCAGGCGAAGCCGCCGGTCTGGGCGTTCTCACCGGTGCCCGAGAGCACGTTCTGGCGCAGGATGTCCTTGGTCGTGTCGGCGACGTTCTGGGGGATCGCGCGAATCTCCTTGAGGCCCTCTTCCTTGCCGCCGTCAAGGGTGCTCCCGTCGGGCTTGACGACTTCGCGAATCGCAACGGGGGCGAGGTCCTCGAGGGTGTTGTTCGGCCCCGGGCTCGAGTCGAGCTCGCCGCCGATGCGTATGCCCCCGCGCGCGATCGTGCTGTACGCGTAGGCCATCTCGAGGGGCGTGACGCCCGGGTCGATACCGCCGAGGATCATGGCGGGGTTGGTGTCGAAGCTCGCGGGATCGATGCCCATGCGGACGGCGGTCTCACCGACCTTCTGCGGGCCCTTCCTGCCGAGGCCGTTCTCGCCGAAGCCGAGCTGGGCGAAGATCGAGTTGTCCGAGTGGACCGTGGCGGTCGTCAGGTCGGAGGCGCCGTAGTACGTGTCGTCGTAGTTGGCCACCTCGAAGACCTCGCCACCGGAGTTCGGGACGGCGAACTCCTGCGGGGCCGAGGGGAACGTGCTCCCCGGCCCGAAGCCGTTCTCGAACGCGGTGATCAGCGTGAACGGCTTGAACGACGACCCGGGCTGCCTGTGCCCGTTGGTCGCGAGGTTGAAGGGCTCATCGACGAAGTCGTTGCCGCCGACCATCGCCTTGACGCCGCCGGTGTCGTTGTCGATGACAACCACCGAGGCGGTCGGCTCGATGCCGGCCAGCGTGTTGAAGGCCGCGCTTTCGGCGGCCTCCTGCATGTCGAGGTCGAGCGTCGTGCGAACGTCGAGCCCGCCACCGAACGCGCGGCCGGCGCCGTACTTGTCGACGAGCTGCTGGCGCAGCCATTCGGTGAAGTAGGGCGAGAGCGAGTCGGGCGCGGGGCGCTGGATATCGGAGGGTGCGGGCAGCGAGATCTCGGCGGCGTCGACGTACTGCGCCTCTTCGATGTCGCCCTGCTCGACCATCTTCTGGAGGACGAGGTTGCGGCGGGCGAGCGCGTCCTGCGGGTTCGCCCGGGGGGAGAAGGCCGAGGGCGAAGTGATGATCCCCGCGAGCATCGCCGCTTCGTGCGGCAGCAGCTCCGAGGCGCAGGGGTCGGCGCCTTCGGCCAAGCACTCGGGGTGATTCTCACCGAAGTAGGTGCGCGCGGCGGCCTCGATTCCGTAGGCGCCCTCGCCGAAGTAGATGGTGTTCAGGTACTGGGTCAGGATCTTGTCCTTGTCCCACTGTCGCTCGAGGTGGTAGGCGAGCGCCGACTCGCGCAGCTTCTGGAACACGGTCCGCGAGCTCTGCGCCTCGAGCGCGTTCTTGACGAACTGCTGGGTGATGGTCGAGGCGCCCTGCGTCGAGCCGCCGGGCATCAGGTCCGCCAACACCGCGCGGCCGATCCCCCTGAAGTCCACGCCCTGGTGCTCGTAGAAGCGCTGGTCCTCGATCGCGACCACGGCCTGCTTCATGTAGGGGTTGATGTCCTCGGACTCGACCAGGATCCGGCCGGTGTTGGAGAGCAGGGTGCCCATCTTGCGGCCCTGGGAGTCGAAGACCTCGGAGTTCTGCGCCTGCGCGTACTGCTCCTTGCTCTCAAGCTCGGGCAGGTCGCCGGAGACGGCCATCATCATCCCGAAGACCGTCGAGACCATCCCCAGCGCCGCGAGGCCGACGAGGATGACCGCCAGGCGCAACTTCTTGACGCGACCGGGCTTTGCCTTCCGCGGGCGGCGCGAGCCGATGCGCTTTGGAAGGGTGGGGGCGCCGCGAGGCGAGCGAGAGCCGTTGCCGTTCCCGTTGGCACCGCGCCCGGCACCCGCCGAGCCCGGCACGGGGAGCGAGTCGGGGACGCGGTCCTTGATCTCGCCGAGCCTGTGGCGGCCGCCCCGCAGGCGCTCGCGACCGTCGTCGAGCAGGCCGCGAAGCCCATAGAGGACGGCTGAGCCGCGCTTCGCGACTCCGCTCTTCTGGGGCTGGCGCTCGAGGAGGGCCTCGAAGTCTCCGTCCTCCGCACTGTCGTCGATGGCTCCGTTGCTCGAGGCCTCCTCCGGCTCGCGCCCGGTGGCGCGGCGGCGGGCGCTTCGCGCCAGCTTGCGGCCCTCTCCGGGGATAGGGGGGCCGGCGGGGCCGTCGTCTGCCGCCGCGATCGAGTCGAGCCCGTCGCCGCCGAGGCCCTCGTCGCCCGTGCTTAGCCAGTCGTCGTCACCGTCGGCGGCGGACGACGGCTCGTAGCTGGGGGAGGAGCTGCCGTTCGATCCGGGCTCCACGCCTGTGGACCGGCGGAAGCGGCGAAAAGGGGCCGGGTCGTCGGCCGGGGCATCGAAGCCCGGCTCGTGATCGTCGCCGTATGCCAGCGGCGGCTTGTCGGAGCCGTTCGAGCCGTTGGCCTCATTCGCGCGCGAACCGTTTGACCCGTTCGGCTTGCCCTTGCGGCTGCCGGCGCCCACATCGTCGTCCGCGCGCGTCCCGGAAGTGGCCGCGTCGCGGTCCACGTCGAAATCGAAATCGAAGTCGGTGTCTGTCATATTCGATCGACCGCCGGGCTCTGCCGGGTCGTGTACCCCCCAGGTGGGTACGGGAAAAGCGCCTGGGCGGCTCAGTTTTGGGCGCGAACAGCGACAAGCGCCCGGCCAGGCGGAAGGCGGGAGTCTAGCATTGGCCCCATGACGGATTCCCCGCCTGACGCAGGCGTGCTCACGCACGGAACCGAGCACGTCCTTCCGGCCGGCGCGCTCGACGAGCAACTCGCGTCCGGCCGGCCGCTGAGGGTAAAGCTCGGCATCGACCCGACCGCTCCCGACATCCACCTCGGGCACGTGGTCGTCTTGAGCAAGCTCGCTCAGTTCCAGCAGGCCGGCCACCGGGTGGTCCTCATCATCGGCGACTACACCGCCCGGGTCGGCGATCCGAGCGGCCGCGACAGCCAGCGGCCGGTGCTCTCGGCCAAGGAGATCGATGCCAACGCGAAGACCTTCACCGACCAGGCGTTCAAGGTCCTCG
>CAVUAT010000011.1:340000-957370 GCA_963739545.1 uncultured Solirubrobacterales bacterium
CCAACCGACTGTTTACCAAAAACACAGGCCTCTGCTAAGTCGCAAGACGATGTATAGGGGCTGACGCCTGCCCGGTGCCGGAAGGTTACGCGGCGTTGTTAGTGGCTTCGGCCGCGAAGCAGCAAAGCTAAGCCCCGGTAAACGGCGGCCGTAACTATAACGGTCCTAAGGTAGCGAAATTCCTTGTCGGGTAAGTTCCGACCTGCACGAATGGCGCAACGAGTTGGACGCTGTCTCAACGATAGGCTCGGTGAAATTAGAGTCTCGGTGAAGATACCGAGTACCCGCAGAAAGACGGAAAGACCCCGTGAACCTTTACTGCAACCTGATATTGGAGTTCGAAGTATCTCGCTCAGGATAGGTGGGAGGCTTTGAACCCACGGCTTTGGCCGTGGGGGAGCCAACCTTGAGATACCACCCTTGGTGTTTTGGACTTCTAACTCGCCGCCGTGATCCGGGGCGTGAACAGTGTCAGGCGGGCAGTTTGACTGGGGCGGTCGCCTCCTAAAATGTAACGGAGGCGCCCAAAGGTTCCCTCAGCACGGTTGGAAATCGTGCGCAGAGTGTAAAGGCAACAAGGGAGCTTGACTGCGAGACCGACGGGTCGAGCAGGAACGAAAGTTGGGCTTAGTGATCCGGCGGTTCCAAGTGGAAGGGCCGTCGCTCAACGGATAAAAGGTACTCCGGGGATAACAGGCTTATCGCGCCCAAGAGTCCATATCGACGGCGCGGTTTGGCACCTCGATGTCGGCTCGTCGCATCCTGGGGCTGGAGCAGGTCCCAAGGGTTGGGCTGTTCGCCCATTAAAGCGGCACGCGAGCTGGGTTCAGAACGTCGTGAGACAGTTCGGTCCCTATCTTCTGTGGGCGTTGGAGAGTTGAGGGGAGTCGTCCCTAGTACGAGAGGACCGGGATGAACGCGCCTCTGGTGTACCAGTTGTCCTGCCAAGGGCACCGCTGGTTAGCTACGCGCGGAACGGATAACCGCTGAAAGCATCTAAGCGGGAAGCCGTCCTCGAGATGAGCTCTCCCATCCCCCTGAGGGAGTAAGGCCCCTGGTAGACCACCAGGTTGATAGGCCGGCTGTGCAACCGCAGCAATGTGGTCAGCAGACCGGTACTAATGGGCCGAGGGCTTGACGGATTATTTGTTTCTACCGATGCGCCTAGTGCGGTTTTCAAGCTCCACCGGAGCCGCGTCCCGACCTTTTTGGTGGCGAGATAGCGAGAGGGAAACACCTCTTCCCATTCCGAACAGAGCCGTTAAGCCTCTCAGCGCCGATGGTACTTGGTGGGCAACCGCCTGGGAGAGTAGGTCGCCGCCAGTTCTTCCAAAGAGCCGCCCCTCGGGGCGGCTCTTGCTCGTTCTGGGGTTCATCGCGCGCCGCGCGGGCATACGATTCCGGACAAATTCGCTTCACAACCCTTGAAGGGGGACCGAACAGTGATCGGAGCAATCATCCTCGGCATCATCGCCGGCTATCTCGGGCGGCTGATCATGCCGGGCAAGCAGGACATCGGCTTCTTCAGAACTGTCATCTTCGGCGTCCTGGGCGCGTTGCTCGGCTTCTTCTTCTTCACCGAGATTCTCGGGATCGGGGACAGCAAGGCGTTCGACCTGGGCGGCCTGCCCGGCGCCGTCATCGGCGTGCTCGTCGTCCTTTTCGCCTACGACCGCTTCACCCGCCGCTGAGGGGCGAGGTCTGAGCGCGGTCGGGCCGGATCCAGGCGAGCGCCTGCTGGCCTGGGTCCGGTTGCTCTCAGAGCAGGCGGGTCCTCGGCGGCCGACCAGCGCTGCCGAGCGATTCGCGGCGGAGCTGACGATGGGCCGTCTCGCCGACCGCGGGGTGCGCGGCCGTCTCGAGCCCTTCCACGGGCTCTCGAGCTTCGGCTACCCGTTCGGGGCGATGATCGCCCTCGCCTTGGCGCCCGCGCTGCTGCCCAGCCGCAGGCGCGCGCTTCGCGCCGGGCTAGCCGCGTGCGCAACGGCGGCGCTCGCGATCGAGGGCGGGCTCGTCCACACTCCCATCTCGGATGCGCTTTCGCGCCGTCCCAGCCAGAACCTCGTGGCCGAGATCGAGCCCCGTGGCGAGACGAGGCGCACCGTCTGCCTGCTGTGCCATCTCGACACCTCAAGGGGTGGGCTGATGTTCCATCCCGCCTTCGTTCCGCACCTTACGAACTGGCTGCTGCTCCAGTCCGCCGCAGGCGCGCTGCAGGGAGGGGAGGCACTCCTCGCGCGCTTTCACGCCGGGCGCGCATTGCTCGCCGTCTGTCGCGCGACCCTCGCGCTCGGCGGCGCCCTGCTGATCGAGCGCGAGGTTCGCGGCGTCGATTCTCCCGGAGCCAATGACAACGCCTCGGGCGCAGCCGTGGTGGCCGAGCTCGCAAGCGAGCTTGCCGCGAGCCCGCTCGAGAGCACGAGGGTCTTGGTCCTGATGGCGGGCTGCGAGGAGGCGGGCCTGCTCGGCACACGGGCGTTCCTGCGCTCGCGAGCCACCGCCGGCTGGCTATTCGTCAACGTCGACAGCGTCGGCGGCCCCGGCACCCTCCGCTACCTGACCCGCGAGGGCATCGTGCAGAAGTGGGACGCCGACCCGGCACTCGTCTCGATTGCCTCGCGCGTCGCGGCGGAGCGACCCGAGCTCGACCTGCACCCCTCCGAGGCGCAGATCGGCCTCACCTATGACGCGACCGCGGCGATGGCGCGCGGGGGCAGGGCGATCACTCTCGTCGCCGAGCGCGGGGGCGTCATCCCCAACTACCACTGGCCCACCGACACCGCCGAGAACCTCGACCCGGCCGTCGTCGAGCATGCGCTCGAGACCGCGCGCGAGCTGGTCGCTGCGATCGACCGCGGCGAGGCCGACTAGGCCGCGAAGCGCTCGAGCCGCTCGGCTCGGCGCTGCAGGGCCGTCGACCTGTGGGTACGGCTGCAGGTCGCCCGGCTCGTTGTCGCCGGCAGGCAGTCGTAGCCCGTCCGAGATCGTCTTGCTCGGCCGGCAGTCCTCGTCGGGGGCGACGAGGCCTGGTACCCGTACTCGCCGAGCGTGGCGAAGTCGATCAGCAGGTCCGCCCCGTCGAAAAGGCGCTCTCTGATGGATTCGATTCTTGTCTTGGTCATGCGGGGAACCTATGTTCGGTCTCGGACGGAATGCGGCTGTTTGCAGGTCATCTTGCAGGCGCCGGGCGCGCGCGATAGGTTGCCGCCGATGCCGCTCGCCGTGACGGGATACGAGTTCTCGCTCTTCGTCCACATCACCGCGGTGGTCGTCGGCCTGGGGGCGACCTTCGCGGAGTCGGTGATGTTCCCGGTCGCGTTCAACTCGAACCCGCGGCACCTGCCCTACGTACACCGCCTTCAGCTCGCGCTGAACCGTTACTTCGCGAGCCCCGCGCTCGCAGTGATCCTGCTCACCGGGATCTACCAGATGGCCGAGGGCAATTGGGACTACGGGGACTTCTGGGTCAGCGGAACCCTCGCGATCGTGTTGGCGATCGGGGCGATCAACGGCGCCTACTTCATCCCCACCGATCGCAAGCTGCTGCCGATGGTCGAGCGCGACATCGAGGCCGCCGGCGACGGTGAGGTGAAGCTCTCGGACGAGTACCTGCGCCTGGGAAGGATCGAGGGGATGATGGGAGCCCTGACGGGGGCACTGATCGTCGTCGCGATCTTCCTGATGGTGACGAAGCCCGGCCTCGGCTAGCGCCCGCGCCGCCCAAAGCTGTGAGCGGGGGGCAGCGCCGCCGCGAGCTCCGCGACCGCTGGCGATGCGGGAGCCCCAGCCGGCGCATGCGGTGGGAGCTCGGCGATGGTGGGCTGCGGGGAGTCCTGGCGATCGAGCCGCTCGATCGAGGCGACGAGCACGTTGGTCGTGCCCTCGCGGTGCTCGAGCCGCCCGTTCGCCCTCACGAACCCTGCGGTCCTCACGGCCGAGCGACAGCGCTCGACCACGGGAGGGGGGACGATCAGGTTGATCGTCCCGAGCTCGTCCTCGAGCAGCATGAAGACGATCCCCTTCGCGGTCGCCGGCCGCTGGCGGGCGACGACCATCCCGGCGACCCGCACCTGCGAGCCGTCGCTTCCCCCGGCCAGCGCCTCGCTTGTGAGCACGCCGGGGTCGAGCTCGGGACGAAGCAGCTCCATCGGGTGCGTGCCGATCGTCATCCCGGTGGCGCGGTAGTCGGCGACCATCCGCTCCCACGGCTCGAGCTCGGGCAACTCGGGGGTCGAGGCGCCGTCGAGCGGCAGCGCGAGCTGCGTTCCCTCCTCGACCCGGGCAGCTCGCGAGGCCGCGCCGGCCTGCCACAGGGAGGCGCGGCGCTCGTCGCTCGCCAGCACCTCGGCGGCCGCGCCGCGCGATCCGGACGGCGCTTGTCGCCGGCCGACAGGTGTGGCGAGGCGGTCGAGCGCGCCGGCCCAGGCGAAGCGCACCAGCGCGCCGCGCGATGCTCCCGAGCGGCCCGCGAGGTCGGCGATGTCCGAGTAGTCGCCGCCGCGCTTCCGCTCGGCGATCACGGCCTCGGCGTCGGCCTGCGCGACCTCGGCGATGTAGCCCAGGCCGACCCGGACGGGGGGCTGACCCTCCGACCCTGCGGCGGCCCCAACCGTCTCGACCCTGCAGTCGATCTCGCTCGAGTTGACGTCGGCCGGCAGGACCTCGAGCCCGCGGCGCTGGGCTTCGTGGACGAGGGCGTCAGGCGGGTAGAAGCCCATCGGCTGCTCGTTCAAGAGCGCGCAGAGCAGCTCGGGCCCGTAGTGGACCCGCAGCCAGGTCGACTGGTAGGCGAGCAGGCCGAAGGCGGCCGAGTGCGACTTGGGGAAGCCAAAGCCCGAGAAGCCGACGATCTGGTCGTAGACACGCTCGGCGACCTCGCGCTCGACACCGCGGCCGACGGCGCCCTCGATGAACCGCTGCTGATAGCGGCGCATCGCGGCCTCGGATCGCTTGCGACTCATTGCCCGGCGCAGCCCCTCGGCCTCGCCGACCGTGAATCCCGCGAGCGCGATCGCCACCTCGAGCACCTGGTCCTGGAAGACGATCGCGCCGAGCGTGTCGCTCAGCGGCGGCTCCAGCGAGGGGTGCTCGTAGGGCACCTCGTATGTGGGATCCGCGCGCAGCTTCTTGCGACGCTCTATGTAGGGGTGGACGGCGCCGCCCTGGATCGGCCCAGGGCGCACCAGCGCCACCTGCACGGTGAGGTCGTCGAGGTTCGCCGGCAGCGTCCGCGGCAGCATCTGCATCTGGGCCCGGCTCTCGATCTGGAAGACGCCGGTGGTCTCGGCGCGCTGGATCGCCCCCCAGACCTCGGGGTCGTCGAGGGGGATACGCGAAAGGTCGATGCGCAGGCCATTGCGAGCCCTCGCGATCTCGTCGACGCAGCGCTCGACGGCCGAGAGCATCCCCAGCCCGAGCAGGTCGATCTTCAAGAAGCCGGCGTCAGCGCAGGAGTCCTTGTCCCACTGCACGATCTGGCGGCCCTTCATCGCCGCGGGCTGCACCGGGCAGAGCTCCACCAGCGGCTTGGTCGAGATCACCATGCCCCCGGGGTGCTGGGAGATGTGGCGCGGCAGCCCCGCGATCTCGGGGAGCAGCGATGCGAGCGAGCGCCAGCGCAGCGAGCGAGATCGCAGATCGCCGAGCGCCTCCTCCATCCGCGCCTCTGCGTCGGCGCTCGACTCGAAGGAGTCGACGGCGCGGGCGAAGCGCTCGATCTCGCCCGGCGGCAGCCCGAGCGCCTTGCCGAGGTCGCGCACGGCGCCGCGAGCGCGATAGGTCGACATCGCGGCGACCAGCGCCGAGCGGTCGGCGCCGTGGCGCTCGTGCACCCGGGGGATCAGCTTCTCGCGGATGTCGCGGGGGAAGTCGAGGTCGATGTCGGGGGCGGCGTCGAGCTCCTCGTTCAGGAAACGCCCGAGGAAGAGGTCGTTTCGGATCGGGTCGATGTGCGAGAGGCCGGTCAGGTAGCAGACAATCGAGCTGACGCTGGAGCCGCGCCCGCGCCCGGGGGGCAGCAGCCGCCGCGCGGATTCGGGCCCGCGCACCTCGAGCGCGATCTCGCGCGCGAGCTCGAGCATGTCGTGGTGAAGCAGGAAGAAACCCGCGAGCTTCAACTGCCCGATCAGCCCCAGCTCCTCGTCGAGGCGGCGCCCGGCCTCGGCGCGGTCGGGTGAGCCGACGGGATAGCGCTCGCCCATCATCGAGCCGCAGAGCTCGGCGAGCCGCCCGTCGGCGGTCGGGTCCTCGGCGCCGGGATAGCTGTAGCCGAGATCGCGGGTGAGATCGAAGCGCAGCCGCTCCGCGAGGCGGGCCGACTCCGCGACCGCCTCGGGGTGGTCGCGAAAACGCGCGGCCGCCTCGGTCGGGCTCATCAGCACCGCAGCCGAGTTGCCTCGCCGCATCCCCTCGGTCTCGTCGAGGGTTGCGTTCAGGCGGATCGCGACCAGCGCGTCCTGGAGTGCCAGCCGCGAGCGGTCGTGGGCGTGGACGTTGCCGGTGGCGACGCATGGGACGCTGAGCGCGGAAGCCACCGACGCCAGCCAGCGGTTGCGCGCCCGGTCGCGGCGCCACAGCGGGCGCTGCAGCTCGATGCGGAAGCGCTCGGGGCCGAACGCCGAGAGCAACAACCGCGCCATCGCGCCGCCGCCGCTCGCATCGCCGCGCTCCCAGCGCCCGGCGACCGCGCCGTCCCGGGCGCAGCCCGAGAGGCAGACGAGCCCCTCGGCGTGGGCCTCGAGCTCCGCAAGCGGCAGCGAGGGCGGGAGCGGGTCCCGCATCCCGGATCCCTCGCCTGTGCCGGCCAGGGTGCGGGTCCCCTCGTGCGCCTTAGTGATCAGCCGGCAGAGGTTTCCCCAGCCCGCCTTCGAGTCGACGAGCAGCGTGATGTGGCAGCCGCCCTCGACGGTCAGCTCGGCACCGACGATCGGGCGCACGCCGAGGCCTTTGCAGGCGTGCGCGAACTCCATCGCGCCGCTGACCCCGTCGTGGTCCGTGATCGCGAGCGCCTCGTAGCCGAGGCCCGCCGCGGCGGCCGCCAGCTCGGCGGGGTCCGAGGCGCCGTCGCCGAAGGAGTAGGCCGAGTGGCAGTGCAGCTCGACGTAGGGAGGAGGGGCCCTCATCAATCGCGCTGGCGAAACCAGCCCAGCCCGTCGGCGTCCTCTTCCGAGAACACGACGACGTCGCTTCCGTCTTCGAGCACGAGCTCGAAATAGCTCCTGCGCAGGGGTTTTCTGGTCCACCAGCCGTCCTCGACGAGCCACTCCTCGCGCACCGCCGAGACGGCGAGACGGCCGACCCTGCGCGGCCGCCCGTCCTCGCCGGCCTCGACCGGGACCGGCCAGGGCTTGTTCAAACGTCCTGGCCTCATCCCTCGAAACGCTCCAAGCCGCCCCCGGAAGCGAAGCTGAGGAGGCGGCGCTTCATGTTTCCTCTGGGAATGGCATCAGCACCTCGCGACGCTCTGGCACCCGCGAGGAGGGGTCCACTTCGAGCACACGCAGCACGGCCTCGGAGCCACCGGCCGCGCGGGCCTGGCGCACCGCCTCGGCGATCTTCCGCCGGCGCTGCTCCTCGGGGCCCGAGAGCGCCATCTGCTCGCCCGTCGCCGGGCCGAGCGACACGGCCTCGAGGCGCAACGACGCTGCGGGGCCGGGGAGGAGGGCCAGCAGCGGGATCAGCACCATCGCCAGGCGCTCCCGCTCGGAGCCGGCGCTTCGGAGCGCAACGCGCCGCCGCCAGCCACCTCCGCCGGCGAGCCGCGCCGAGATGCGCAGCGCGCGCATCGTCCGCCCGCGGCGCTCGGGGTGGGCGAGCAGCCTCGCGACCAGCAGCTCCATCGCGCGCTCGAGCTGTGGGCCCGAGGCGGCATCGGGGAGCTCGAGCTCGACCGCGATCTCCTGATGGGCCTGGCGGGGCCGCAGCTCCCGGTCGCCTCCGCGCGCGAGCTTCAGCGCCCGAAGCCCGAGCCCGCCGAAGCGGTCTGCGACCGCGTCGCGCGGCAGGCCCGCAAGCCGGCCCAGCGTCTCGATCCCGAGCCGTTCGAGCTCGTTCGGCAGGTCCTCGGCGCCGGGGTCGGCACCCGCGCGCCCCGCGTGCGAGAGGCGCCCGTGAAGCAGCGCGACCGGCAGCGGCGCCAGGAACCTGCGGGCGGCGCCGTCTGGGACGATCGGGGGGCGCTCGCGGGGGTCTGCCCGTCGAGCCGCGGCATAGGAGCAGAAGCGCACCGGGGCCGCTGCCAGGTGCAGCGGCATCCCGGCCTCACGGCGGGAGCGCTCGAGCACGCCGTCGGTGCCGCCCCACAGCCGGCGCAGCCCACCGGCCTCGAAGAAGGCCTCACCGGGGCGCTCGGATTCGACCTCGGCACCGATGGCAGACTCGAAGCCGCGCAGCGTCTGCTCCCAGGCTCGCTCGGCGCGCTCGGGGTCCGGCGGCACCAGCACCAGCTCGGGGCAGCGCGAGAGCGCCTCCCCGAGGCGCATGCCCGAGCGCACCCCGAGGCCCTCGGCGGGGTCCGAGACCTCGCCGATCAGCTGCGCCGCTCCTGGCTCCGGGGCGAGGGCCGTAGGGTGACCCATCAGCTCGCCTCGCTGCTCGCCGAGCGCCGTCAGCAACCTGAATCGGGGGGCTAGGGCGCATGCGACCGGCATCGAACGTATGTTCGTACACGGTCACCGAACAGTCAAGAGGAAATGTTGAATCTTTTCGCCCAATCGCGGATCGAGGTGTAAAGCGGCACATCCGGGGTAAAGGAGGGACATGCTGATCGCAGCGATCATCGCCTTCTGCATCGTGTTGCTGGTGCTCGCCTTCCTGGCGCCGCGCCTCTCGCGGCATTTCCAGAAGGCCGGGGACAAGCCGCTGCAGGTCGGCGAGAACGTTGCCGAGAAGCTTCCCGGCAAGGCCGGAGACCTGGCTTCGAAGCCCTTCGAGTCCTCGCGCAAGGCCGTAAGCAAGAGCGGTGCCAAGGGCCGCGAGGGCCGCGCCAAGTCACCAGGGCCCTAGGCCCTTCGAGCACTCGCACCGCGCTTGGCGCCCTCGGCGTAGAACGAGCCGGCAGGAACACGAACACGGCGAACGACCGCGAGCGCGATGCAGTCCGACGCCGATCCGGGCGTTGCCAGCGGCGGCGCTCGCGGGTAGCCTGCGGCGCGATGGCGAAGAAGGAGCCCACGACGCGCGAGTTGCGCCAGCTCCAACAGGAGCGGGCGACCGACGAGCACGAAGCGATTGAGCGCGCGGCGACCCCCGACGAGGCCGACCAGCACGAGCGCCGCGCCTCGAAGTCGGCCTACCTGGCGCGCAAGCTCGCCGAGCGCGAGCGCGCCGAGCGCGCAGCGGACGCGGACTCGGACGAACCGGAGAAACGTTGATCTGGCTATACCGAGCGCCCTTCTCGACCAATGTCGAGCGCGTCGCGCTGGCCCTCGCCCATAAAGGGCTGGAGGTCGAGTCCATCCAGATCTCCTACGACGACCGCACACCGGTGATCGAGGCCAGCGGCCAGGAGCTGGTCCCCGTGATCGACGACGGCGGTGAGGTCGTGGCCGACTCGACCCGGATCCTCGGCTATCTCGACGAGCACTACCCGCAGAAGCCGCTGTTCCCGGCCGATCCCGGGCGCCGCACCGAGGTCGAGCTGATCATCGACTGGTTCAACGAGGTCTGGAAGAGCAGCCCGAACGCGATCGAGTTCGAGCTCCAAAGTGACGAGCCCGCGACCGACATCATCGACTCCGAGAGCGAGCGCATGAAGAAAGCGTTGGTCCTTTTCGAGCGTCTGCTCGACGGCCGCGACCACTTGGCGGGTGACGAGGTCTCGGCGCTCGACTTCGTCGTCTTCCCGTTCCTCAAGTACGCGACCATGCCGCCGGCCGAAGAGGACGACGAGCTCTTCCACCGCATCCTCGACGTGCACCAGCCCCTCGCCGACGGCGAGCACGCGCGCCTCACAGCCTGGATCGAGCGCGTGGACGCGCTGCCCCGGGTCTAGAGCTTCGCCGCGGCCTTGCGGATCGCCGTCATCTCCGACACGCACCTGCCCCGGGGCCCGCGGCGGCTGCCCGAGCGCTGCGTCGAGCTGCTCACCGAAGCCGAGATGATCATCCACGCCGGCGACTTCAGCGACGCTTCGGTCCACAGCCAAATCGCCTCGTTCGGGCCGCTCGTCGCCGTCCACGGCAACGTCGACAGCGCCGAGCTGCGGGCCGAGCTTCCCGCGGCGACTGCCATTGACGTCGAGGGGACGACGATCGCGGTGATCCACGACGCCGGCCCGGCCAAGGGCCGCCTCGCGCGGATGCACACCCGCTTCCCCGACGCAGACGCGGTGGTCTTCGGGCACTCCCACATGCCGCTGCACGAAAGCGATCCATCCGGGTTCCAGATCTTCAACCCGGGGAGCCCGACCGAGCGGCGCCGCGCGCCCACCCACACGATGGGGATCGCCCAGGCGCGCGACGGGCGCGTCGAGTTCGAGCTCGTCGAGCTCATGTGAGGCCGAGGCCGCCGTTCTGGAAGCATTGAGGGATGCGCAAGCTGCTCATCCTGTTCGCCGCCGTCCTGCTTGCGCTCGGCGCTGCGGCCTGCGGCTCCGACGACGATGACGGCGGAGGTGAAACGGCGGGCGCCGAATCGTCCGACATCCCGGGTGGCGCGAGTGCCGAGGCGGTCGAGGTGATCGACGGGTGGTCCACCGCGCTCCGCGAGGGCGACGTCGAGGCCGCGGCCGACTACTGGGAGCTGCCGAGCATCGCCCAGAACGGGACGCCCCCGCTCGATCTCGAGACGCGCGATGACGTGATCGCGTTCAACGAGGCGCTGCCCTGCGGGGCCGAGCTCGTCGAGGCGATCGAGCACGCGGGCTTCGTCATCGCCACGTTCGAGCTGACGGATCGCCCGGGCGGCGATTGCGGGGAGGGCGTCGGCGGCGAGGCTCAAACCGCCTTCCAGATCGAGGACGGAAAGATCACCGAGTGGCAGCGGACGGGCGACGCGGACTCGCTGACCCCCTCGCAGGACGCCCCGATCGTCTAGGCACGCGGCCACCGGGCATATGCTCGGGCGATGGACCAGATTCCACAGGTAGCCGGCGCGATCCTGATCCTGCTGGCCTTCGCCGCCGCTCAGCGCGGCTCGATGTCGCAGCACTCCCGCATCTATCTCTGGCTGAACCTCGTGGGCTCGGCGATCCTCACGGTCGTCGCGCTCACACATCAGGACTGGGGTTTCTTCCTGCTGGAGTCGGTGTGGGCGCTCGTCTCGGTGTGGGGCTTGATTGCGCTGGCGCGGGGGCGAGCGCCGAGCGCGGCGCATTAGGCCGTGGGCGGCAAGTTGGACCCGCACAGCCGCGTCGACGCCGCGGCCGAGATCGCCTATGACCGCTTTCGCCCGGGGTACGTGAGCCTTTCTCGGTCGTTGCCGTCCTCAGCCGGCGCCGAGATCCACCTCGGCAGGCGCCGCGAGGGCCAGTCAGCCGAGCCTCGCCCGCACGCGCTCGATCACCGCGTCCGTGAACTCCGTGGTCCCGACGTGGCCCTTGAGGTCGGGGGTGCGTATGCCTTCGGCGGCCGCCTCCATCACGGCATCCCCGATCGCGACCGCGGACTGTGCGGCGGCCGCATCGCCGCGCTCTCCCGCGACGCCGAGCAGGGCGCCCGCGGCGAGGATCATCGCCATCGGGTTGGCCACGTCCTTGCCCTGCAGGGCGGGGGCCGTCCCGTGGGGCGCCTCGGCCATGACGACGGCGGGGGTCAGTTCTTCGTCAAGCGCGAGCAGCATCGACTCGGCGCCGGCGATCGAGCCGAACAGCGGCAGCACCAGGTCCGAGAGCAGGTCGCCGTCGCGGTTGAGGGCCGGAATCACAAGCGGGGTATCGGCCCGGCCGCTGATCAGGCCCGCGTAGGTCGCGTCGATCAGCAACGGCTCGTATGCCACCGCGGGGTGGCGCTCGGCGGCGGCGTCCATCTCCTCCTTCAGCATTCCCTCGTAGACGGGGCTGACGGTCCACTTAGGCCCGCCGTAAACCTTGCCGCCGAGCTTCTCGGCTGCGCGGAACGCGTACTCGGCGACGGCCTTGCAAATCGAGCGGTGGATCACCTCGGTGCGGTACGCGGCCTCGTCGCCATCGTCGTCGGCCCGCCACTGCTCGGCGCCGTAGGCGTCCTCGACGGCCATCCGCACGACCGAGATCGGGTGGTGGATGCCGCCGAGGGGGGTGACCCCGGGAATGCGTCGCCCCGTGCGGACGATGACCTTGCCGTCGATCCCCTCGCGGATCAGCCGGTTGGGGCTGCCGACGTCGTCGGCGCCCTCGGGCGTGATCGTCGCCGCCTTGATCCCGAGCCCCGCTACGACCATCGCCTTCGCGGCCTGCTCGCAGACGCCGTTCTCGGTGGCGCGGCGGTTCTCGAGCGAGAGGTCGAAGCGCTCAAGCTCCACCTCGACCCCGGTCACGCCGGCGTCGATGACCCGAAGTGACTGCTCCAGCAGTTCCTGCCCGGTCTGATCGCCCTCGAGCACGACTATCGTCAGCGGCATGGACCGGAACCTACCCTGATGGCCGAGGTGTGCACCTGGTGCGGCGTGGATGTGGATGCCGGCGACGGCTTTCGCGCCTACGAGCCCGCCGGCGCACGCCGCGCGGTCTTCTGCCGGCTCGAGCACGTGATCCCCTGGGCGATCCAGGACGCGCGCGCATCGAGCTCTCGCTCAGCGGGACCGACGGCTGGTGATGCGGACCCCGGTGGGGCCTGGAAAGCGGGCGAGCTGACCGAGTCACCCCGGCTCGACGAGGCAGTCGAGCGCTGCTCCCAGTGCGACGCCGAGCTGGGGGAGGTCCATGTCCTGCTGGTTCGCCACCGCGGGGAGTTCCGGGTCGCCGACGGCTTCTGCTCCGTCGCTCACATGATGGCCTGGGCCAAGGCCGGAGGCCGCTGGCAGTAGCCGGATTCCCGCAGCTTGCGGAGGCGCGAAATTCGGCTCTGGAGCTGAAAATCCGCAGATTGCGAGAAGGCCGGTTCACAAGCCCTTGACGCCGCTTTCACACAAGCGTAGATTGCTGCTTACAAGGAACGACGCAAGTTGAACCTTGCGGAGGACACCGAAAGGTGACACCCCGTCGGATCAGTCGCAAGACCAATCCGGACCGGAGAGCCGCAAGGCAATCCACGGTGAAGCCGCAAGGCGGAACCACGGAGAAAGCCGCAAGGCCTATCCACGGGAAGGCCGCAAGGCCGGACCAAGACGAAGGGCCCGGGTGACCGGGCCCTTTGTTTTGCCCTGACACGGCAAACCCGGCTTGGCAGGGCGAAGTTGATCGCGCAGGGCGGGTTAGGCGCGCCACACCGCCATAACCCAAGATCAGGGGCCCGATGCCTCGATGGCGCGATTGCTTTTTGTATAGCCCCGGGAGTCGCGGTCGGGGCGCGGACGCCGGCGGACGGACTCCCTACCCAGCCGTGTTTTGCCGTTCGGCCTTAGCTCGCTTCCTCGCCGCCGCCGCCGCGGCTTTCTTCGCCGCTCGCTTCTTCGCGGCCTTCGCCGCCGCCTTCTCCTCCGGGGTCGGTGCGTCGGCGAACGCGCTGATCAACGGGGCGATCCGCTCGGGGATCTCGACGTTGGGCGAGTGGCCCGTGCCCTCGATCAGCTCGGTCTGGACGCCCGGGATGTCCTCGTAGGGCTCGATCGCGGCGTCGGCGTCGTAGACCTGGTCCTCGGCTCCGAAGATCACGAGTACCGGGATCTCCAGCGCGCTGAGGCGGTCATCCAGGTGGCGCGCGTCCGAGTACTTACCCTCCTCATCCACGACGTCGACGAAGGCCGTGTAGGTCATCTCGTTGAGGTCCTCGACGACCTGGTCAGGGTTGTCGAAGCCGCTGGCGATGTTGAAATCCGGGGCGAAGGCCTGCTGGAACTGGCTGCGGACGGTCGACGTGGGGGCGATGTCGCTGATCCGGTTCATCGCCTGCCCGATCACCGGCTCGGTGCCTAGCTTGGCCGTGAACGAGAGCTCCTCGAAACTGTCGTCGGTCGCCTGGTCGATGTTGACCACCTTGGTCGCGAGCTCGGGGCTCTGCTCGGCGAGGGCGGTCGCGACGGTGGCGCCGAGCGAGTGCCCGACTACGGTCGCGTCGCTGCCCCCGAGCTTGGCGAGCGCTTCGGCGACGGCGTTCGCCTGGTCGGAGATCTCGTAGCCGCTGCGGGGCTTGTCGGAGCCGCCGTGGCCGAGCAGGTCGACGCGGATCACGCGGTGGCTCTCGGCGAGCAGCGGCGCCAGCCCCTCGAACCAGTTGAGCGAGGCCGTGTAGCCGTGGATGAGCACGATCGGGGAGCCCGTCTCGGGGCCCTCGTCAAGGACCTGGAGGGTGCCGTTGGACGTTTCGATCAGCTCCGCGCCCTCCACCGTTCGCTCGGCGTCGCGTGTCTCGTTCGAAACGACGATCGCGTTCAGGACCAACAGGACGATCAAGCCGGCGAGGATCGCCGACGCGACCTTGACCCAGCCCTTCACGCGTCTGAGGCGCCCTCCCTAGACGCGATGCCGAGCTCGTCGGCATTGGCTGCCAGCGCCTCGATGATCAACGCCATGTGCTCGTCGGGATCGACGCCGAGCTCTTCGATCCCGCGCTGCACCTGGCCGCGGTCGACCGCGGCCGCGAACGACGGCTGCTTCAGCTTCTTCTTCACGGACTTCGGCTTCATGCCCTCGATCCCGGTCGGGCGCACCAGGGCGCAGGCCGCGATGAAGCCCGAGAGCTCGTCGACCGCGAAGAGCGTCCTCGCCATCCGGGTCTCGCGCGGGACCTCGAGGAACTCGGCGTGCCCCGCGACCGCGTCGATGATGTCCCGCGGGTAGTCGAGCCGCTCCAGCTCGGCGATGGCATAGCGGGGATGGCCGGTGTCGAGGTCCGGGTAGCGCTCGTAGTCGAGGTCGTGCACGAGGGCCGTCACGGCGTAGCGCTCTTCGTCCTCATCCCACTTCCGCGCGTACGCGCGCATCGACGCCTCGACCCCCAGCAGGTGCTTTCTGAGGGAGTCGGATTCGACCCATTCGGTGACCAGCTGCCATGCATCGTCTCGTGAGGGCTCTGCCATCGCGCGCATTACCCTACGCAACGAGATGGAGAACTTCGTAATCCAAGGGGGAGCGCCCCTGTCCGGCGAGATCGTCGCCGCGGGGAACAAGAACGCCGCGCTCCCGATCCTGGCCGCCTGCCTGCTCACCGAGGAGGAGCTGCTGATCGACAACGTCCCGCGCATCCGGGACGTCGACTCGATGCTGGATCTGCTCAGGGGCCTCGGCGTCAAGGTGGAGTGGACGGGCGAGAACCAGGTCCGCCTGCAGGCCGACGCCGTCAACGAGTCCCACGCGGTCGACGAGGGGCCCGCGAGCCGCATTCGCGCCTCGTTCCTGGCCGCCGGCCCGCTGCTCGCTCGCTTCGGCGAGGCGAAGATCCCGCCGCCGGGCGGCGACACGATCGGCCGCCGCCGCCTCGACGCGCATCTCGATGCCTTCCGCGACCTCGGCGCACGCGTCGGCGGCGAGAGCTGGATCGAGCTCGACGCGCCGACCGACGGGCTGAAGGCGACCCGCATCTTCATGGACGAGCCCTCGGTGATGGGCACCGAGAACGCGTTGCTGGCCGCGGCGCTGACGCCTGGCCCGACCACGATCGCCAATGCCGCTTCCGAGCCCCACGTCCAGGACCTCGCGCGCCTGCTCGTGGCGATGGGAGCCGAGGTGGACGGCATCGGCTCCAACGTGATGACTGTGCACGGCCGCGACAAGCTCGGCGGGGCCAGCCACAAGGTCTGCCCCGACCACATCGAGATCGCCAGCTTCATGGCGCTCGCGGCGGCGACCGGGGGAGAGCTGCGCATTCGCGACACGGCCCCCGAGGACCTCGAGGGAATCCGGCGCCAGTTCCGACGCCTCGGCCTGCAGTCGATGGTCGAGGACCGCGACGTCCTCGTGCCCCCCGACCAGAACCTGACCATCCGCGACGACCAGGGCGACGCGATCCCCAAGATCGACGACGGCCCCTGGCCGGCGTTCCCCGCCGACCTCACCTCGATCGCCCTGGCCCTCGCCACGCAGGCCGATGGCACGATCCTGATCTTCGAGAAGATGTTCGAGAACCGGCTGTTCTTCGTCGACAAGCTGGTCGCGATGGGCGCTCGGATCACGTTGTGCGATCCCCACAGGGCGATCGTCAGCGGTCCGAGCCGGCTTCACGGCGAGCGACTGGAGAGCCCGGACATTCGCGCGGGGATGGCGATGCTCATCGCGGCGCTGGCCGCCGACGGCACCTCGGAGATCGGCAACATCGTGCAGATCGACCGCGGCTACGAGAAGATCGACGCGCGCTTGCGCGAGCTGGGCGCCCGCATTGAGCGCGTGTCGTCAGAGCGCGTCCCCGCCTGACACAAACCGGCCACCTCCTCCGCTTCGCGTCCTGGGGTGCCGGGCCTCGGACATCAAGCGTTCTGGTGAACCTCCAGGTTGTGGAGCTCCTGGATGTCGGGCTGGGGACCGGGGCCGCCCGCTCCCAACACCGATTCCACCGCGGGGCCCAGTCGCTCGCCGAACGCGGCGAACTTGTCGGCCGACTCCCAGACGTCAACGATGCGCATCGTGCCGTCCATGTCGGTCGCGGTATGGACCACCAGCCCGTCCGGCGGCTCCTCGCCGAGCGCCTCGTTCACCTGGTCGTACTGATCGGTGGTGGCTGGCAACTCCATCGAGATCAACACTGCCATCGGAACCTCCTGAGTCGAGTGTGGGCGCGAGCCTATTCCGGCGGCTACTCGATCCGCAAGCGGTCCAACGCGCCACCCAGCGGCCAGCGGCCATGATGCAGCGATGATCCACCCGATCCCCCCAGGCACCCGGGACATCCTTCCGGACGAGATGCGGGAGCTTCGCGCGCTTCAGGCGAGGCTGACCGACGTCTTCGAGAGCTACGGCTACGGCCAGGTGGCCACCCCGACGCTGGAGTACGACGAGGTACTCTCGCGCGGCGAGGGGCGCTCGGGGGTGGGTGCGTACCGCTTCTTCGACGAGCGCGGCGAGCTGCTCGCGCTCCGCTCCGACATGACGATCCCGATCGCGCGCCTCGTCGCGAGCCGCTACGCCGGCGCCGAGCCGCCGCTTCGCTTCTCCTACATCGGCAACGCCTACCGCGTGGTGCGGCCCCAGCGGGCGCAGGTGCGCCAGTTCATGCACGCCGGCGTCGAGCTGCTGGGCGCCGGCGCGCCCAGCGGCACCGCCGAGATGATCGAGGTCCTGAGCGCGTCGCTCGACGCGGTCGGGCTCAACCGCGCCGTGGTCGGGCTCGGCGACGCCGACCTCTACCGCCAGCTGCTGACCGAGCTCGGCGTCTCCGACGAGGCGCGGATGCGGATCCTCGACCGCCTAGCGACGCACGACCTCGTCGGCCTCGAGGAGGAGGTCGACCGGGTCGAGGGCCTCGCGGCCGATGGTCGCGAGACCCTGCTGCGCCTACCCGGGCTTCGCGGCGGCGCCGAGATCCTGGACGAAGCGCGAGAGCTGGGCGGCGGCGCCGTCGAGCGCGCTGCCCAGCGGCTCCAGACGACCTACGACGCCCTCGCCGAGCGCGGTGTGGCAAACCGCGTCCAGCTCGACCTGAGCCTGCTGCGTGACCTGGGCTACTACACGGGCGCGATCCTCGAGATCTACGACCCCGCCCTCGGCCACATCCTCGGCGGCGGCGGCCGCTATGACGACCTGCTCGGCCAGTTCGGCCAGCCGATGCCCGCCGCGGGCTTCGGCCTCTACCTCGAGCGCGTGCACCTCGCTCAGATGGAGGAGGAGCGCATCGCCAGGGAGGAGAGGAGCTGATGGCGCCCACTGTCGAAGGGCCGATCCGCGCCCGGTCCGGCGAGTCGATGAAGCTCGCCATCCCGCGCGGAGCCCTGTTCGGGCCGACGCTCGACGCGCTCGATGGCATCGGGCTCGACACCTCAGAGATGAGGGGCGACTCGCGCTCGCTGATCTTCTCGCTGAACGGCCTCACCGTGGTCACGATCCGGCCCTCCGACGTCCCGACATACGTCGAGGCCGGTGCAGCAGACCTCGGGATCACCGGCAAGGACGTCCTGCTTGAGCAGCGCGACCGCGTCGTCTACGAGATCCTCGACCTCGGCTACGGCGCCTGTCGCATGGTTCTCGCCGCCCGCGAGCGCGACGGGAGCCTCGACGAGTCCGAGCGGCGACTCGGTGCGATGCGGATCGCGACCAAGTACCCGCGGATAGCGGAGCGCTACTTCGACGAGACCGGCCGCCAGGCCGAGATCGTCGACGTCAAGGGCTCGGTCGAGCTCGCACCCCTGGTCGGCCTCGCCGACGGCATCGTCGACCTCGTCGCCACCGGACGAACACTGGCCGAGAACGGCCTCGAGGTTCGCGAGGAGATCGTCCCGTGCACCGCGCGCCTGGTCGCCAACCGCGTCTCGCACAAGCTCCGCGCCGCCGAGGTCGACGACCTCGTCGAGCGCCTGCGCCCCGGTGTGAAGCGATGAGGGCCTCCCGGTTCAAGTGGGATGGCTCGGACCCGCGCGCGCTCGCCGCGAAGCTTCGCGGCCTCCAGCCGGGGCTCGCCGAGGTATCGGACGCCGTCGCCGAGATCATCAGCGAGGTAAAGGGCGGGGGAGACGAGGCCGTCCTCGCCGCCGAGGAGCGCTTCGGCACGGGGCCGCCCGCTCAGCTCGTGCTGGGACGCGACGAGCTCGACTCCGCACGAACCCGCGTCGACCCTGACGTGCTCGCGGCGATCGAGCTCGCCGCCTCAAACGTCAAGCGCGTAGCCGAGTCCGAGGTGATGGCGGAGCTGCGGGTGACGCTGCCCCAGGGCCAGTCGGTGCGGCTGCGGAGCGTGCCCGTTGGCGCCGCGGGCGCCTACGCGCCGGGCGGGACGGCGTCCTACCCGTCCTCGGCGCTCATGTGCTGCGTCCCGGCCAGGACGGCCGGCGTCGAGCGCGTCGCCGTCGCGACGCCTCCCGATCCGGACGGCCGCGTCGATCCCGCGATCCTCGCCGCCGCGGCCGTCTCGGGCGCAGACGTCGTCTACGCGACCGGCGGGGTGCAGGCGATCGCCGCACTCGCGCTCGGGACCGAGTCGATCGAGCCCGTCGACATCATCGTCGGCCCGGGCAACCGCTACGTCCAGGAGGCCAAGCGCCAGCTCGCGGGCCGCGTCGGCATCGACGGTGTGGCCGGCCCGAGCGAGCTGATGGTGATCTTCGATTCCTCCGCCGAGCTGCGCTGGCTCGCCCTCGACCTCTGCGCGCAGGGCGAGCACGGCGACGACGGCCTGCTCGTGGCCGCCAGCGACGACGCCGAGGCCCTCGGCGAGCTCGAGCGTCTGGTCGCCGAGCTCGCGGGCGCCCGGGATACCGTCACCGACCCGCCGCTCGCGCTGGTCGAGGCACTGAGTCCCGACGAGGCGATCGTGCTGGCCAACGCGCTCGCCCCCGAGCACCTGCAGATCGCGTGCGAGCTCGACCTATCTGCATCTGTCAGCACCGCGGGCTGCGTGTTCGTGGGCAACGGCAGTGCCACCGCGTTCGGCGACTACGCCGCCGGATCGAACCACGTTCTCCCCACGGGCGGCGCGGGGCGCTTCACGGGGCCGCTCGGGCCGACCGTCTTCAGGCGGCGCATCGCGACCGTGCGGGTGCCGCAGGACGCCGCCCGTGAGCTCGCGCCCGCTGCCGGTACCCTGGCCCGCGTCGAGGGCTTCCCGGTTCACGCCGAATCGGTCGAGGCCCGACTCGAGGACCCGAGCGAAGGGGACGCCACGTGACCCGTACCGCCGAGATCAGCCGCGACACGAAGGAGACCCAGATCTCCCTCAAGCTCTCCCTGGACGGGGGCGACTCGTCGATCTCAACCGGGGTCGGCTTCCTCGACCACATGCTCGACCTGCTCGCCCGCCACGGGCGCCTCGCCCTCGAGCTCGATGCCAAGGGCGACCTCGAGACGGGTGCTCACCACACGACCGAGGACGTCGGCATCGTGATCGGCCAGGCGATCGACAAGGCCCTCGGCGACCGCGCCGGGATCCGCCGCTACGGCTCGGCCTCGATCCCGATGGACGAGGCGCTGGCCGAGTGCGCGATCGACATCTCAGGCCGGCCGCTGACCATCTACGAAGCCGAGATCCCCGAGGTCAGCATCGCGGGCTTCGACACCGAGCTCGCCGAGGAGTTCTTCAGGGGCGTGGCCAACGCCGCCAAGATGACGCTTCACGTCCGCGTGCTCTATGGAACGAACGCCCACCACATGATCGAGGCGGCCTTCAAGGCCTTCGCGCGAGCGCTTCGCGTCGCGGTCTCGATCGACCCCGACGAGAGCGGCGTTCCCTCGACGAAGGGGACGCTGACCGAATGACCCGGATCGCGATCCTCGACTACGGCATGGGAAACCTGCGATCGGTCGAGAAGGCGCTCGAGAAGATCGGCGCCGAGGCCGAGATCACGAGCGACATCGAGGCGGCCGAGAGCGCCGACGGAGTCATCCTGCCCGGCGTCGGCGCGTTCCCCAAGGCGATGGAGCGGGTGCGTGAGATCGGGCTCGACGAGCTCGTGGCGCGCCGCATCGACGCGGGCCGACCGGTTCTCGGGATCTGCCTCGGCATGCAGCTTCTGTTCGAGAGCTCCTCCGAGAACGAGGGGGCGAGCGGCCTCGGGCTGATGGAGGGCCCCGTCGGGCCGCTGCCGGCCAACGGCTACAAGGTGCCGCACATCGGCTGGTCGCCGGTCCGCTGGGAGCACGACTCGGAGCTGACCGAGGGCCTCGGCCCGGAGCCGCCCTTCTACTTCGTCCACTCGTTCGTCCCGCGGCCGAGCGAGCACGCGAACGTGCTCGGAACCGCGGCCTACGGCGAGCGCTTCACATGCGCCGTCGAGCGAGCGCCGCTCTACGGCGTCCAGTTCCATCCCGAGAAGTCGAGTGCCGCGGGCCTGCGCCTGCTCGAGAACTTCACTCGCATCTGCGCGGGCCTGATCCCGGCTTGATCCTCTACGCGGCAATCGACATCCGCGACGGCCGCGCCGTGCGGCTCGCCCAGGGCGACTACGAGCGCGAGACCGCGTTCGACGACGACCCGGTCGTCGCGGCCATGCGGTGGGAGACCGACGGGGCCCAGTGGCTCCATGTCGTCGACCTCGACGGGGCCCGCGACGGCGCGCCGGCCAACCTCGACCACGTGCGGCGGATCGTCGCCGCGGTCGGCATCCCGGTCCAGCTCGGCGGGGGCCTGCGCGACTCGGGCAAGGTCGAGGAGGCGATCTCGGCCGGCGTCGCGCGCGTCGTGCTCGGCACCGCCGCCGTGCGCGACCCCGAGATGGCCGAGGCGATCGCCGCCGCGCACGGTGACCGCGTCGTCGCGGCCGTGGACGCCAAGGCGGGTGTGGTGGCCGCCGAGGGCTGGACACAGGGCTCCACCGTGACACCGGCCGACCTCGCGTCCGAGCTCTCCTCGCGCGGGGTCCAGCGCTTCATCTACACCCCGGTCGAGGTCGACGGGATGATGGAGGGACCGGACCTGGAGTCGCTTCGCGAGGTCGCGGGGGCCACCGAGGCCGAGGTCATCTACTCGGGCGGCGTGGCCGATCTCGACGACCTGCGAGCGCTCGGCTCGCTCGGTCTCGCCAACGTCGGCGGGGTCATCGTCGGCCGGGCCCTCTACGAGCGGCGCTTCACCGCTGGTGAGGGCCAGGCGGCGCTGGGCGAGTAGATTCGGGGCATGCTCGCTCGGCTGTTCGGGGTCTTCTTCGTCTTCGCGGGGGCGATGCACTTCATCAAGCCGCGCTGGTACGAGGCGATCATGCCGCCGTGGCTTCCGGCCCACACCGAGCTCGTCTACGCGAGTGGCGCCGCCGAGATCGCGGGTGGCCTGGCGGTGCTCTACCCGCCGACGCGTCGCCTCGGCAGCGCGTTCAGCATCGCGACATTGCTCGCCGTCTACCCGGCGAACGTCCACATGGCGATCAATGCCGACGACTTCTCGGACGTGCCCGACGCTGCGCTCTGGGCGCGGCTCCCTGTGCAGGCGGCGTTCGTCGCCTGGGCCTGGGCGGCCGGCGGATGGACAGAAGAGCGCTGACGCGGGGCGGGTTTGCCGCGCTCGCACTGGTCGCCGTCTACGCCCTGCTCGGGGGCGACACCGACCTGGGCTCAGACGACAAGGGAACGTCGACGACCACCTCGACGGCCGTCACCACGACCACGGAGGCCCCGCGCGGCTTCTCCGAGGAGGAGACAACCGGCATCGCGACGACGCTCGCCGCAATCGACGCCGGGGGCGAGCTCCCCTACGACCAGGACGGCGGCACCTTTCAGAACCGGGAGGGCCGGCTGCCTTCGCAGCCACAGGGCTACTACCGCGAGTACACGGTGGTCACGCCGGGGTCCGAGGACCGCGGTGCCAGGCGCCTGGTGATCGGCGAGTCGGGCGAGACCTTCTACACCCGCGACCACTACGACTCGTTCGTCGAGATCGACCCGGAGGAGTTTCAATGACCCCGCCCGACCTGACCACGCCCTCGCCGAGCGGGTTCGAGAGCGTCCACCTCGTGGATGAGGCGCCCGACAGTGGGCCCCTCGAGTCCGCGGGCATCCGCGTCGCGAGGCTCGACGGGGCCGCCGTCAACGGCAAGCAGGGCCTGATGGCCGCCCTGTCCGACTCGCTCGAGCTACCCGACTACTTCGGCGCCAACTGGGACGCTCTCGACGAGGTGCTCCGCGACCTCTCCTGGCTCGATGCCGACGGCCACGTTCTGATCCTCAGCCGCGGCGAGGAGCTGTGGCGCCGCGAGCCTGAGCTCGCCGGGATGCTCGTCAGCGTGTGGACCGGCGCGGCCCAGGCGTGGGCCGCCAAGGGAACGCCCTTCCACCTCGTGTTCGCGCGCTGATGCCGAGCCACCGCGAAACGATCACGATCGAGCTGCCGAAGGAGGACGCGCTCAGGGCCTGCCGACGAGTCCTTCCGCCGCTGGGCTGGGAGGAGAACGAGGCCGGCCCGGACCGCGTGTTCGCCTCAGAGGACGCGACGCGGCTTTGCTGCCGCGACTCGCCGTCTCGCGTAGAGATCGAGCTCTCGCCCCGCGCCGCCAATCGAACCGATGTCAGCTTCAGCCTGACCGCGCCCGGGGTCGGGCCGATTCCGGGCCCCGCGCGCCTGAAACGCCAGACCGCGGCGCTGATTTCCCGAATCAAGGCCGAATCGCAGGGCTAGCCTGCGGCAATGGTTCTAAAGCGAGTCATTCCCTGCCTGGATGTCGATGACGGCCGCGTGGTCAAGGGCACCAACTTCGTCGACATACGCGACGCCGGCGACCCGGTGGAGCTCGCCGAGCGCTACGACCGCGAGGGCGCGGACGAGCTCGTCTTCCTCGACATCACCGCCTCACACGAGAGCCGCGACACGATCGTCGAGCTCGCCCGCCGCACCGCCGACAACGTCTTCATCCCGTTCACGATCGGGGGCGGCATCCGCTCGGTCTCCGACGCGCAGGCCGTCCTCGATGCCGGCGCCGACAAGGTCTCGGTCAACTCCGCCGCCCTGAAGCGTCCCGAGCTGATCGGCGAACTCGCCGAGGTGTTCGGCGCCCAGTGCGTGGTGATCGCGATCGACGCGAAGAAGGATGAAAGAGGCTGGGGCGTATACCTGAACGGCGGCCGCGTCGACACAGGCCGCGACGCCGTCGAGTGGGCGGTGGAGGCAACCGAGCGCGGGGCGGGGGAGGTCCTGCTCACCAGCATGGACCGCGACGGCACCAACGACGGCTACGAGCTCGAGCTCACCCGCGCGGTCGTTGACGCGGTCGAGGTCCCGGTGATCGCCTCAGGCGGAGCCGGCGAGCTCGACCACCTGGTCGCCGCGGTGAACGAAGCCAATGCCGACGCGGTCCTCTGCGCCTCGATCTTCCACTACGGCCATCACACGGTCGCAGAGGCGAAGCAGCGCATGAACGAAGCAGGCATCCCGGTGCGGCTGACCGAGCCCGCGTAGGAACCCAGAACAGCTTGCTTCACATTGGATGCGGCGCTCCGTCGAGAGATACTGCGTGGGCGATGTCGCAGGAGAACGTCGAGACCGTCCAACGCGCCGTAGCCGCGTGGAACGCCGATGATCTGGGCGCCGTTTTGGCCGAGCTCGATGCGGACGTCGAGTGGCACCCCTCGATCGAGCCGGGCCTTGAGGGAGAGGCGACTGCCTACCGAGGTCATGACGGCGCGATCAAGGCTTGGAGGGAGTACCGCGGCGAGGCGTGGGATCGCCTCACCAGCCGGCCTCAGGAAATCCGCGACCTCGGGGAGTCGGTTCTGCTGCTCGGTCATATCGACATCACCGCCCGGACGACTGGCATCGAGTTCACCCGAGAAGTCGGAGAGCTCTTTGAGTTTCGGGGGGCGAAGATCGTCCGCGTCCGCGACTTTCTGACTCATGCGGAGGCCCTCGAAGCCGCCGGGCTGTTGGAGTAGCTCGACGACGCTAGTCCTTCTTGGCGGCGCCCTTCTTGTCCTTCGCCTTGGACTTGGCCTTCGCCTTGTTCTTGCCGGCCGTCGCGCTCGCCGGCTTCAACCCGTAGACGGTCTTGTAGCCCGTGAGGTAGACGCGCTTGCCGTCGGAGACGATCGGGTTGTATGCGCCGTCGCGGAAGGTCCAGGTCTTCTCGCCGGTGGCGGCGTCGAAGCCGAACGTCTCGGTGGTGTCGAGGTTGGCGACGTAGACCGTCTCGCCGATCAGGCTGGCGGCTCCGATCACCGAGCCCCCGGCGTTCGCGGACCACCGCTCGTCGCCGGATCGGGCATCGAGCGCGTAGAACGTGCTGCCTCCGAAGACGCCGAAGTAGACGGTGGGCTCGGTCTTCGGCGTGTCGGCGGCGACGGCGCCGGCGTAGACCTCGCCGCCGATCGTGTGCGACCAGGCGAGGTCGCCGCTCTCCTTCTCGAAGCTGTAGACGCGCCCGTCCTTGGACCCCGCGTAGACGCGTCCGAAGGCGACCGCCGCGGTCCCGTAGAAGGCGCCCGGCACTGAGGCCGGTGCCCTGGGAGCTCGACTGCCACTCGATGTCCCCGTTCGCGATGTTGACCGCGTTCATCGATCCGCTGTAGTCGCCGATGTAGGCGACGCCGTCGCTGACGGCGGGGGCGGCCTTGATCTCGCCGGGAAGATCGGCCTCCCATAGGGTCTTGCCCGTGGCCGCGTCGAAGGCGTAGAGCGTGCCGCACTCGCAGCCGACGATCACCTTCTTCCCCACGACGACCGGCGAGGACTCGGTGCGGCCGGGGAGATCGCGCTTCCAGCGGCGGACTCCGTTCTTGGCGTTGAGCGCCTGGACCCGGCCGGGCTCGAGGTTGGCGATGAAGAGCTGGCCGTCGGCGTAGGCCGGGGAGGAGGCGTTCAGCGACGCGATCTCGGTGCGCCAGCGCACCTTGCCGCTGCGGGTCTTGACCGCGAAAGCCTCGCCGTTGTTGTTGACCCCGTAGAGCGAGCCCTCGACGACGACCGGGGAGTATTCGAGGAGCTTGCGCCCGTTGAAGCGCCACGTGACGTTGAACGGCGGTTCGAGTCCCTCGGCCGGGAGGTAGCGGGTGCGCTCCTCGTTCAGCCCGTAGAAGGGCCAGTCGGCGACCCCGACAATCCCCTTCTGCTGGACCCCCTCGACGACGAACTCGGCGTCCGGGTTGGAGACGTCAGCGGGGCGCTTGACGATCAGATAGGCCACCAACCCGATCGCGACGAGCAGCACGATCACGAACGAAACGCCGCCGATCAGCATCTTCGGACGGTGATCAGACCACAGAGATTTGGCCTTCTCCTGCAGTTTCAAGCGGCACATGGTAGGTAAGTCCCTCCTCATCGCCTCCCGGACCGACATCGACGCCTCGGCGCTCCCGGAGCGCCTCGACGCGCTTCCCGGCGTCGATAGATTGCGCCGCGCGGCCGGCGACTCACCCGTCTACCTGGTCGGCGGAGCGGTGCGGGACATGCTGCTGGGCTCCGAGCGCGCCGACCTCGACGTCGTGGTCGAGGGGGACGTGGGGCCGCTGGCGGACGCGCTCGGAGGGGAGATGATCGAGCACGAGCGCTTCGGCACCGCGACCGTCGCCATGGGCGACCTCGAGATCGACATCGCCCGCGCGCGCGCCGAGGACTACTCGCACCCCGGCGCCCTGCCCGAGGTCCGCCCGGCGACCATCTCCGAGGACCTCGCGCGCCGCGACTTCACCGTCAATGCGATGGCCCTTGCCCTCGACGGACAATCGCAGCTGATCGACCCCTACGGAGGAGTGGAGGACCTGCGCGCGGGCGTCCTGCGCGTCCTGCACGACGGATCGTTCAGCGACGACCCGACCCGAGCGCTCCGGGGGGCCCGCTACTCGGCGCGCCTCGGCCTGGCGCTCGATCCGGGCACCGAGCGCCTGCTGCGCGAGGCGGACCTCGAGACCGTGTCGAGCGACCGCGTCGCCGCCGAGCTCGCGCACATCGCCGGCGAGCCGAAGCCGAGCGCGGCGCTCGCGCTGGTCGACGAGTGGGGCTTGATCGACCTCGGCAATGGCCCGAGGCTCGCCAAAGCCATCGAGCGCCTCTACGAGGCCCGGCCCGGGTGGGCGGAGTTCGCGGACCGCGACGTCGCGATCCTGCTCGCGGTGGCGCCCGGCGACCATCCCGCCCGGCTGCGCGGCCGCGCTGGGAAGGTCGCCCACCACGCCGTGCCCGGCTCTCCCGCCGAGATCCAGGTGCTCGCCCACGACCACGTCCCCGAGGTGCTCGCGATGGCTCGCGCCGCCGGCGCGTCCTGGCTCGACCTGTACGTCGACAGCCTGCGCCACGTCGAGCTCGAGATCGACGGCTACGACCTGATCGCGGCGGGCGCACCCGAGGGCCCAGCGGTGGGGGTCGGGCTGAACGCGGCACTCGCGGCGAAGCTCGACGGATCGGTCTCGAGCCGCGACGACGAGCTGCGCATCGCCTTGGATGCCGCCGAGGCGGACTAGCCTCGGATCATGCACTGGAAGGAGCAAGACGGCGTGCGCTGGCTCGAGGCCGAGCTGCCGGGCGCCCGAGCCGCCTTCACCACGCGGGTCGAGGGCCTCAGCGAGGCGCCGTACGACTCGCTCAACATCGCCGTCAAGACCGGCGACGAGCCCGGCCGGGTCCACGACAATCGCCGCACCCTCGCGGCCGCGCTCGGCATCGCGCCCGAGAACGTGGTCATGGGGCGCCAGGTGCACGGCGCCGATCTGCACTGGCACGAGGGCCCGCAGGCGCCACGCGTCTACGCCGACGTGCTCGTCAGCCCGATCGAGGTCGACGGCCACCTCACCGACCAGCCCGGCCTGGTCCCACTCGTGATGACGGCCGACTGCCTGCCGATCGCGCTCGCGGGCCCCGGCGGAGTGGCGTCGGTCCACGGCGGGTGGCGGGGCCTCGCCGCCGGCATCGCGGGGCGGGCCGCCGAGCGCATCGGCGCCAGCGCCGCGGCCATCGGGCCCGGGATCGGTCCCTGCTGCTACGAGGTCGGCGACGAGGTGCTGAATCAGTTCTCGGACCTCGACGGGGTCGCCGACGGCCGCATGCTCGACCTGCCCGCGCTCGCGCGACAGCTGCTCGAGCGAGCCGGCGTCGCCAACATCGAGGCCGCGGAGATGTGCACCTTCTGCAACCCGGAGCTCTTCTACTCGCACCGCCGCGACGGCGAGCGCACGGGCCGCCAGGCCGGGCTTGCCTGGCTGGAGAGCTAGGGGCCGGTGGTCGAGCAGTTCACCGGGCTCGATCCCGACAGGCTGCGCTCGAACCTCGAGTCCGTGCGCGAGCACGCGGGCGTCGAGGTCGAGGTCCTTGCGGCGACGAAGTACGTCCCGATCGACGAGATGGGAGCCCTCGCCGAGGCGGGCCTCACCCTCGTCGGCGAGAACCGCCAGCAGGACCTCGAGGCCAAGCACGAGCGCTGGGGCGAGCGCTTCGACTGGGACTTCATCGGCAACCTGCAGAGCCGCAAGGTAAAACGGATCGTGCCGCTGGTCCGCCTGATCCACTCGCTCGCGAGCGATTCAGCGCTGACCCAGCTCGAGGCGCACGCGGGCCCCGAGACGGCGGTGCTGGTCGAGGTCAACCTGGCCGGAGAGGAGAGCAAGGGCGGGGTGGAGCCGGCCGAGCTAGGCGCGTTCATCGAGCGCTGCCCAGCCAGCGTCGAAGGGTTGATGACGATGCCGCCGTTCGCCGCCGACCCAGAGGCGTCGCGGCCGTATTTCGCGCGCCTGGCCGAGCTCGCAGGCGAGCACGGCCTCGACCGCCTTTCGATGGGAACGACCCAGGACTGGCGCGTAGCGGTGGAGGAGGGTGCGACGATCATCAGACTGGGGTCAATCCTCTATCGCTGAACTATCCTTACCGGAGCAGGAATAAGCGCTGGAAAGCCGAATCTGAGGCGCATATGGGCATGAAAGACACATGGCGACGCTCGCTCGAGTACTTCGGCCTCGTCGAGGGCGATTACATCGAGGAGGGCGAATACGTCGAGGACGGCACCGATCCCGAGATGTCGCTCGACCAGCCGCGTGAGGCCGCGCCGGTCAGCGGCATGCGCGGCAGGCAGGGCGGCCGCGACGACGCGGACGACCTGTTCGTTGACGACGAGCCGCCCAGGCGCAGCCGCCTGCGCCCTGTTGACGACTCGGGCCGCGGGCGTTCGCGAGGCTCCGAGCCGGTGCGAGTCGGAAACGGGGGATCGGACTTCTCGATGCACGTGGTGACGCCGCGCAACTTCAACGACGCGCAGCAGGTCGCCGACGAGTTCAAGCGCCGAAAGCCCGTGATCATCAACTTGCAGAACAGCGATCGCGAGCTCTCGAAGCGCCTGATCGACTTCGCCTCCGGCATGACCTACGCGCTCGGCGGCGGCATGCAACGGATCTCGCAGGGCATCTTCCTGCTCACCCCCGAGAACGTGCAGGTCTCCGCCGAGGAGAAGGCGCGGTTGCTCGAGGGCGGCTTCTTCAACCAGTCGTAGAGCGCCGCGACAGCGTCGCGGTAGCGCCTACTGCGGCGCCGGTGCCGCACTAGAGTGCGAGCGATGAAGCTCGGATTCGTCGGCGCCGGCAACATGGCGACAGGGCTCGCGCGCGGCCTCGCGGCCGCAAAGGGCGAGCCCGGCGCCCCCGACGCGATGCTGTTCACCGACGCGGCGGCCGAGAAGGCCGAAGCCCTGGCGGCCGAGGTCGGAGGAGAGGCCGTCGAGGGTGCCCGCGCGCTTGCCGAGGCATCCGACCTGGTCGTGCTGGCGGTGAAGCCGGCCGTCCTCGACGACGTCGCGGGCGAGCTCGTCGACGCGGGGACCCCCGTCATCTCGATCCTGGCCGGGACCCCGCTCGGGAAGCTGGCCGCCGCCCTCGCCGGGGTCGATCTGGTGCGCGTGATGCCGAACCTGGGCGCGCAGCTGCGCCAGGCGGTCCTTTGCGTCTCCTACCCGGAGGGCCTCGACGAGGCCGCGAAGGCGAGGGCGCACGACCTCCTTGCGCTGCTCGGCGACGTGATCGAGATCGAGGAGGAGCTGATCGACGCAGCGACCGCGATCATGGGCTGCTCGCCAGGCTACCTGGCACTGCTCGCCGAGATCCTGGTGGAGGAGGGGGTGAAGCTGGGCCTGACCGAGGACCAAACGAGCCGCATGGTGGCTCGGTCGATGGCCGCCACGGGCGGTCTGCTCGAGCTGCACGAGCCGGGCGCGCTCAAGCGCGCGGTGGCTTCACCGGGAGGCATGACCGAGGCCGGGCTCCACGCGCTCGAGGAGCACGACCTGGCCGGGACGGTGCGCGCCGCTGTCGACGCCTCCCTCGACAGGGTGAAAGGCTGAGCACATGATCACCGCCGCGATCGACCGCCTCGACGTCGCCAACTACGTCGACGCCATCTTCATCGTCTACATCATCCTGATCCTGATCCGCATCCTGCTCTCATGGATCCCGCGGATGCCCTACTACCGCTGGCTTTCGGCGACCGTCGACTTCATCCACCAGGTCACCGACCCCTACCTGAACATCTTCCGGCGCTTCCTGCCCCCGATCGGGGGCGGCGGCATGGCATTCGACCTCAGCCCGATCCTGGCGATCATCGTTCTCTACATCGCCCGGGCAGTGGTCGTTCCGCTGATCGAGGGATAGAAGGCACTGAGCGAGCGCACGAAGCTCTGGACGCGCGCCCTGCTCGTCTGCGGAGCGGTCGTCGCGCTCGACCAGATCTCGAAGCAGCTCGTCGTCGAGAACATCGCGAGGGGCGACACGGTCGAGCTGCTGCCGTTCCTCGACCTGGCGAACACGCGCAACAGCGGGGTCGCCTTCGGCCTCGCCAGCGGCGTCTCGCCGGGTGTGATCGGCGCGGCCTTGGTGGTGCTGCTCGGCCTGCTCGCCTTCCTGAGCTCCCGCTCGCGCGGGGGCTGGGCGGTGTGGTTGCCCGCCGGCCTGCTGATCGGCGGGGCGCTCGGCAACCTGGCGGACCGGGTCAGGGAGGGGGCGGTGATCGACTTCGTCGACTTCAGCTTCTGGGCGACCTTCAACCTCGCCGACGCCGCGATCGTGATCGGCATCGCGCTGCTAGTGCTCGCGCCGGAGCGAAAGCAGTCGTGACCGGCCCGCCCGAGCCCGAGATCGTCCACTCCGACGACGAGATCCTGGTGCTCGACAAGCCCGCGGGGCTGGTCGTTCACCCCGCGCCGTCGCACAAGGGCCCAACCCTGGTCGACTGGCTCGGCGAACGCGCGGCCGGCGGGCCCGGCGAGCGACCGGGGATCGTGCAGCGCCTCGACAAGGACACATCCGGCCTGATGGTCGTCGCGCGCACCGCAGACGCCCACCGCGAGCTGTCGCGCCAGATCAAAGAGCGCGAGATCGAGCGCTCCTATCTCGCCCTCGTCGAAGGGCGCCTCGCGGCCCGCACGGGCACGATCGACGCGCCGCTCGGACGCGACCGCCGCAGGCGCACCCGCCGCGCGGTGCGCGGCGCCGGCGAGCGCGAGGCGCGCACGCACTTCGAGGTGATCGAGCGGCTCCCGGCCGACACGCTCGTTCGCGCCCAGCTCGAGACGGGGCGCACGCACCAGATCCGCGTCCACTTCCAGGCGATCGGCCACGCCGTCGCGGGGGACCCCGAGTACGGGGGCACCGGGCGCCACGGCCTCGAGCGCCAGTTCCTGCACTCGGCGAGCCTGCGCCTGCGCCACCCATCCAGCGGCGAGGAGCTGGAGTTCGGCTCGGAGCTGCCCGCGGACCTCGCCGCGGCGCTCGAGCTCGCGCGCGACGGCTCATCGAGTTCTCGCCCGGCAGGACATACCTGAGTCGATGAGGACCCGGTGGAGTCTGACCGTCGCAGGTGACCCTCGCAACCCCTCTACAATGCCCGCCGACCGACGCAACCATCAACCAACCCTCGATGCAGGGCGCGGGGAAGCTGCCTGAGGAGCCCCTCAGGTCCCCAACGCGGCAGCGAGGCTCCGAGTCAACATCAAGCGATAGGAAAAGGACATGGCCGAAGTAGGTCTGAGAGAGCTGCTGGAAGCCGGAGTCCACTTCGGCCACCAGACGAGGCGCTGGAACCCCCGTATGCGCCGCTACATCCACGGGGAGCGCGAGGGCATTCACATCATCGACCTCCTGCAGACGGACGATCTGCTGAAGGAGGCCACCGACTTCGCGACCGACGTCGCGCGCAAGGGCGGCGTGATCCTGTTCGTCGGCACCAAGAAGCAGGCCGCCGACTCCGTCGAGGAGTGGGCCGCGAAGTGCGGCATGCCGTACGTCAGCCGCCGCTGGCTGGGCGGACTGCTCACGAACTTCAACACGATCAAGCAGCGGATCAAGCGCCTGCACGAGCTGCGCGCGATCCAGGAGGACGGCCGCATCGACCTGCTGCCGACCAAGGAGCGCATGGGCATGCTCGCCGAGTTGAAGAAGCTCGAGTTCAACCTCGGCGGCGTCGCCGACATGCAGCGCGTTCCCGACGCGATCCTGCTGACCGACCTGAAGACCGAGGAGATCGCGCTGCGCGAGGCCGAGCGCCTCAACATCCCGATCATCGCCCTGGTCGACACCAACTGCGACCCGGGGCCGGTCGACTACGTGATCCCCGGCAATGATGACGCGATCCGCTCGTGCGGGCTCGTGATCGGCACGCTTGGCGCTTCGATCGAGGGCGCCGCGTCCATCTGGCGCGAGGAGGAGGCCCGCCGCCGCGCCGAGGAGGAGGAGCGAAAGCGCAAGGAGGACGAGGAGCGCAAGAAGCGCGAGGCTGAGGAGAAGGCCAAGCAGGAGGCCGAGGCCAAGGCGAAGGCCGAGGCTGAGGCGAAGGCCAAGCAGGAGGCTGACGCGAAGGCCCAGGCCAACGCGAAGGCGAAGGCCGAGGCCGACGCCAAGGCGAAGGTGGAGGCTGCCGCCAAGGCCAAGGCCGAGGCGGCGGCGAAGCCGTCCGACGAGCTGAAGCCTGCCCCGAAGGCCGTGCCCGACCCGCCGAAGGAGGTGACCCCGGCGCCGGAGGAGAAGGCTGCGGAGCCCGCCGCCGAGGAGCAGCCGGCCGATCCCGAGCCCGCCCCCGAAGAGAAGCCCAGCGAAGGGAGCGATTCCTGATGGCCGAGACCAAAGTTAGTGCTGCTGACGTGAAGGCCCTGCGCGATCGCACCGGCGCGGGGATGATGGACTGCAAGGCGGCCCTGACGGAGGCCGGCGGCGACGCGGACGAGGCCGTCAAGATCCTCCGCGAGAAGGGCGCAGCGTCGGCCGAGAAGCGAAGCGGCCGCGGCACCGGCGAGGGCTTCGTTGCCTCGTACACGCACGCGACGGGCCGAGTCGGCGTGCTGGTCGAGCTCCAGTGCGAGACCGACTTCGTCGCGCGCAACGAGGACTTCCAGGCCTTCGCGCGCGAGATCGCGGTCCACATCGCCGCGATGTACCCGACCTACGTCGGCCTGGACGACGTGCCCGACGACGTGCTCGCATCCGAGCGCGAGGTGCACACGGAGAAGGCCAAGGCTGACGGCAAGCCCGAGAACGTGGTCGAGAAGATCGTCGACGGCCAGATGCGCAAGTGGGCGTCGGAGCCGGGGCGGGTACTGCTCGAGCAGCCGCACTTCAACTCGGTCAAGTACGAGGGCAAGACCATCGAGGAGCTGCGCACCGAGCTCGCGGCGAAGACCGGCGAGAACGTCCAGATCGGGCGCTTCGCCCGCATCGAGGTCGGCGCGGAGGAGGAGGAGTAACAGGGTGGCGCCGGAGGCGAGCTTCAAGCGGATTCTGCTGAAGCTCTCCGGTGAGGCCCTGATGGGCTCGCTGGAGTACGGGACCGATCCGGACCAGATCCAGCGCATCGCCACCCAGGTCAAGGAGGTCAGCGAGCGCGACGTACAGGTCGCGATCGTGGTCGGCGCGGGCAACATCTACCGCGGCCTCGAGGGCGCGGCCGAGGGGATGGACCGAGCGACGGCCGACTACATGGGGATGCTGGCGACGGTGCTGAACGCGCTGCCCCTGCAGGACGCCCTCGAGCACATGGGGGTGCACACGCGGGTGATGTCGGCGATCGCCGTCACCGAGGTCGCCGAGCCCTACATCCGCCGCCGGGCGATCCGCCACCTCCAGAAGCACCGCGTGGTCATCTTCGCCGCCGGCACCGGGAACCCGTTCTTCACGACCGACACGGCCGCGGCCCTGCGGGCCCTCGAGATCCGCGCCGAGGCGATCCTGATGGCGAAGAACGGGGTCGAGGGGGTCTACGACTCCGACCCCTCGACCAACCCCGACGCCAAGTTCCTGCCCGCGATCACCCACCTCGAGGCGATCGAGCGGGGCCTGCGGGTGATGGACTCGACCGCGCTCTCGCTTTGCATGGACAACGACCTGCCGATCTACGTGTTCAACATGGCCGATGAGGCGAACGTGGATAGGATCGTCAGCGGAGAGCGGGTGGGCACGCTGGTCTCGAGCGAGGCGAGCGCGGCCGGCGCCTCCGGCACCTGATGACCGAACTGATCGACGAACTGCTGGGCGACGCCAAGGAGCGGATGACGAAGTCCGTCGAGGCGACCCGCAACGAGCTCACCACCGTGCGCACGGGGCGCGCCTCGCCGCACCTGCTCGACCGCATCATCGTCGACTACTACGGCGCCGAGAGCCCGCTCAACCAGCTCGCCCAGGTCGCGGCCACCGACGCCCGCATGCTCACGGTGACCCCCTACGACAAGTCGGCGATCTCCGCGATCGAGAAGGCGGTTCAGGAATCCGACGTCGGGCTGACGCCGTCCAACGACGGCAACGTGATCCGGCTCGCGATCCCCGAGCTCACCGAGGATCGCCGCCGCGAGATGGTCAAGGTCGTCCACAACGTGGGCGAGGAGGGCAGGGTCGCCATCCGCAACATCCGCCGCGACGTGATGCACGACCTGCGCGAGCTGAAGAAGGAGGGGGACGCGGGCTCCGACGAGGAGCACCGCGCCGAGTCAGGGCTGCAGAAGCAGACCGACGACTCGATCGGCGAGATCGACTCGATGCTGAAGAGCAAGGAAGAGGAGATCCTCGAAGTCTGAGGCTCCTCCCATGCCCGCTCGATACGTCGCGATCATCACTGACGGCAACGGCCGGTGGGCCCAGCAGCGCGAGCTGCCCGTCGTCGAGGGCCACCGGGCCGGGGCCGACATCGTCAAAGCCCGCCTTCGCGACGCGGCCGAGTTCGGCGTCAAGGAACTGACCGTGTACTCCTTCTCGACCGAGAACTGGTCCCGCCCGCCAGAGGAGGTCGAAGGGCTGATGGCGATGTTCGCCGAGCGCATCGACCGCGAGACTCCCGAGCTCGACGCCGAGGGGGTGCGCATGCGGTTCATCGGCCGCCGCGACGGCGTCTCGGACGAGCTGCAGCAGCGCATGGACTGGGCGGAGTCAGAGACCGAGGGCAATGAGACCATCACGCTGTTCGTCGCCTTCAACTACGGCGGCCGCGCCGAGATACTCGACGCCGCGACCCGCTTCGAGGGCGGAGGCGAGGATGAGTTCAAGAGGCTTCTCTACGCCCCCGAGATGCACGACCCGGACCTGCTGATCCGCACGAGCGGGGAGCAGCGGATCTCGAACTACCTGTTGTGGCAGTGCGCGTACTCCGAGTTCGTCTTCCGCGAGGAGCTCTGGCCGGACTTCACGCGCGAGGCCTTCGAGGGCGCGCTGCGCACCTACGAGGAGCGCCGGAGGCGCTTCGGAGCACGATGAGACCCCACCGGGTCCTCATCTACATGCGCCCGTCCCGCGATGAGGCCGCTCGATGAGCCCGCCGCTCGACGACCTCGATCCCCCGACCTTCCAGTTCGGCCGCGGGCGCCGCAAGCGCGGGGAGGAGCAGTCCGCAGGTCCGCCGGCCGACGAGCCCTCCTCCGAGGACGAGCTCGAGATCCCGAGCTTCGACGAACCGGTCCCCGGCGTCCCCGACCAGCCGGGCGAGGACAAGACCCGGACCGGACCGCTTTGGCGGCGGCTTCCGTTCACAGGTTCGGAGACCGGGCAGCGGTTCGTGATCGTGATCCCATGGATCATCTTCGCGATCACGATCGTCGCGGTCGGCGGGCCGGTGTTCATGCTGGCGATGATCGCCCTCAGCGCGCTCGGCCTGCGCGAGCTCTTCCGGATGGCCGCCGCGTACTCGCCGATCGAGATCCCGGCGTATCTGGCCGTCGCCGCGATGATCGTCGCCGCTCAGTACGGGACCTCCTTCAACATCCTGCTCGCTGTGGCCGCCTCCTTCCCGGTGATCTTCCTCGTCGCGGCGCGCAGGCGGAGCCTCGAGAACGTGACCGTCTCGATCGCGGTGACGCTGCTCGCGATCATCTGGCTCGGGATCGGCTTCTCGCACGCGACGCTGCTGCGCGACCTGCCCGACCACGGCGGCGCTCTCCTCGTCGACGTCCTCGTCGCGACCTTCGTCGGCGACACCGCGGCATATGGCGCAGGGCGGTTGTTCGGCTCCCGCAAGATCACCCCGCGGATCTCGCCCAACAAGACGCTCGAGGGGCTGATCGGCGGGTTCATCGGAGGCACGATGGCCTTCTGGTTCGCCGGCCTCTACCAGGACTGGCTGCCCGGAACCGATGCGCTGATCATGGGCATGGTCGTCGCCGCGGTCGCGCCCATCGGCGACCTCTTCGCCTCATTGGTCAAGCGCGACCTCGGGGTCAAGGACACCGGCACCCTATTCGGCCCGCACGGGGGGGTGCTCGACAGGCTCGATGCGGTCCTGTTCACGGTCGTCGCGGGGTACTACCTGTCGATCGCGTTCGTCTACTGACGAGAAGCGCGTAGCGGGCCGCAACTTCCCTCCTAGGCGCTGTTACGGGAACACACGCTCAACAGCACGAAAGGGAGTGACGCATGAGCAGGATTTTCAAGAAGGGCCGACCGTCGCCGGCGATGATCGTCGGAGTCATCGCGTTGATCGCCGCCCTCGGTGGCGGCGCCTACGCGGCCACCGCCAAGAAGGTCACCTACAAGGGCCTCGACAAGGACGCGAGGCTCAAGGTGCTTCCGTTCAGCAAGGGCCAGGTTGGGACCACGACCTGCGACCCGACCGCGGCCGGCACGTACGTCGACTGCCTGACCGTCAACGTCGACGGCTCGACCGGGTTCCCGCGCAAGTACTACATCTCGTTCGACGGGACCTTCGAGGGCGTCGGGGGCAACTCACGCGGCGACTGCCGCCTCGAGGTCGACAACGCTCCGGTCGCCGGTACGACCATCAGGGTCGAAGCCCCGGTCCACACCGCCGACCACGGCGAGGGTTACGGCATCAACGTCGTCACCTCACCGATCGGCGGCAAGCACGCGATCTCGGTCGCCTGCAACGAGAACGTCGGCGACCTCAAGGTTCGCCAGTTCCAGCTCTCAGCGTTCCAGGTCCGCTAGGGCCCGGCACGACGACGTTGGGCGGGGGGCCTTCGGGCCTCCCGCCGTCGTTTCGGGCCCGTTTGCGGCTTAGTGAGCCGTGAGGGCCGTCCCTAGACTGGCTGCCGTGAAGAAGGTCCTCATACTCGGCTCGACGGGGTCGATCGGAACGCAGGCGCTCGAGGTGATCGGGGCCTCCGAAGAGCTCCAGGTCGTAGGCCTCTCGGCCGGGTCGAGCTGGGAGCCTCTGCTCGAGCAGGCGCGCCAGTTCGGGGTGCCCTCGGTGGCCCTCGCCCACCCCGACGCCGCTGACGCCGCAAAGGCCGCCTGGGACGGGCAGGTGCTGCCCGGCGAGGAGGGGATCCGCACCCTGATCGACAAGGCGGGCGCGGACCTGGTCTTGAACGCGATCGTCGGCGCGGCGGGCCTCGGGCCCACGATCGTCGCGCTGACCGAAGGCATCGACATCGCCCTCGCCAACAAGGAGTCGCTGGTCGTCGGGGGCGAGCTCGTGACCGCGCTGTCGGAGGCGACGGGCGCCCGAATCCTGCCCGTCGACTCCGAGCACTCCGCGCTCGTCCAGCTGATCGCCGCCGAGCCCCCCGGCACGGTGACGAAGCTCGTGCTCACCGCCTCGGGCGGGCCGTTTCGCGGACGCACAGACCTCTCGGGCGTCACTGTGTCCGATGCCCTCGCGCATCCGACATGGGACATGGGAGGGCGGATCACGATCGACTCGGCGACGCTGATGAACAAGGGCTTCGAGATGATCGAAGCCGAGCACCTCTTCGGCGTCGGCTACGAGCGCATCGACGTCGTCGTCCACCCGCAGTCGATCGTGCATTCGCTGGTCCACCTGAACGACGGCTCCACGCTCGCGCACCTCGGCTACCCCGACATGAAGGTTCCGATCTCCTACGCGCTTCACCACCCCGAGCGCGCGGACGTCGACGTTCCGACCTTGGACCTGGCCGAGGCCGGGCGGCTCGATTTCGAGCCCCCTGACGAGGCGACCTTCCCGTGCTTGCGCCTCGCTCGCGAGGCGGGAACCGCGGGCGGCACCGCGCCCTGCGTGCTGAACGCGGCCGACGAGGTGGCGGTGGAGGCGTTCCTTGCGGGTGAGCTGCCGTTCACCCGGATCGGCGAGGTGATCGATCGCTGCCTCGATGAGGTCCCGACCGGCCCCGCTACCCACTTCGAGCAGCTGTTCGAGACCGACGAGCGCGCCCGTGAGCACGCTCGCAGCCTGATCGACGGGCTGGCCGTCGCATGAGGACAACCGCCGCATGAGCTGGATCCTCGCGTTCGCCGGGTTCGCCGCCCTGATCGTCCTGCACGAGTTCGGGCACTTCATCGCCGCAAAGTGGACGGGCATGCGGGTCGAGCGTTTCTTCCTGTTCTTCCCGCCGAAGATCGTCAGCTTCAGGCGCGGCGAGACCGAGTACGGGATCGGCGCGATCCCGCTCGGGGGCTTCGTGAAGATCACCGGGATGAACCCCGACGAGCTCGAGCCTCAGGCCGACCGGGAGGAGATCGAGGAAGAGGACAACACTCCGACGGGTCTGCTGAACCGCGTCGAGTCCTCGGGCCAAGACCTCAGCGAGCCGCTGCCGCCCGACGTGCTCGAGCGCGCCTACTACAACCAGCCGGTCTGGAAACGAATCGTGGTTATCGCCGCCGGGCCCGCCGTGAACCTGCTGATCGCCTTCGTGATCCTGTTCGGGCTCGCGTTCGGCGTCGAGGAGGTGACCGGCTCCGGCCTCGAGGTGGGCGAGGTGGTGGAGGGCTCACCCGCCTCGACGGTGCTCCAGGAGGGCGACCGCGTGATCTCGATCGACGGCCAGACGTTCACGGCCAGCGACGACCCCAGCGACCGCGCCGAGGAGCTCCGAGACCAAATCGGCACCCACGCCTGCGCCGGCGAGCAGACGGAAGGTTGCGCGGCAGCGGATCCCGTTGAAGTGGCCGTCGAGCGCGACGGCGAGAAGGTCCCCCTCGCGATCTCGCCCGAGTACGACCCCGCGGCCGAGCAGGTCCTGCTCGGCGTCGCTTTCCAGCCGACTGACTTCGAGCCCGCCGACTTCACGATTTCCCAGGCGGCGGAGTGGTCGGTGGACCGGATGTGGTTCGTCACCTCGGCGACGGTCTCGACCCTCGCCCAGCTATTCAAGCCGGAGAAGCGCGATGAGATCTCGGGGCTCGTAGGCAGCTACGAGACCACCCGCCAGGCGATCGACTTCGACACGCGCACCGCGCTCGGGGTCCTGGCCCTGATCAGCCTCTCGCTCGCGATCATCAACCTGTTCCCGTTCCTGCCGCTCGACGGGGGACACATCTTCTGGAGCCTGTTCGAGAAGCTCAGGGGCCGTCGCGCCTCCTTCGCGACGATGGAGCGCGCCGGAGCGATCGGCTTCGTGCTGATCCTCTTCCTGTTCTTCATAGGCCTCTCGAACGACATCGGTCGCCTCACCGGAGAGGGTTTCGACTTACAGAACCCCCGCTAGGCTCCTCCTCTATCTGACCTGCTGCGATAGCTTTCCACGCAGGCAGTCTGAGGAGAGGAGAAGCTGGTGGAGGTCACGACGTCTGAGCGGTACGCGAGTGGTGGGGATCTCGGCGAGCTGCCGGCTCCCAACCTGATCAAGGCTTTCTACAAGTCGGTTGATCGCCTCGGCGACGACTCGGCGATCCGCACCCAGGACGATTCCCACACGACAAACTGGAACGAGCTCCGCGAGCGCGTCCACAGGATCGCCGGCGGCCTCGCAGAGCTCGGCGTGAGTAAGGGCGACACCGTCGCGATCATGCTGAACAACCGCCCCGAGTTCATCCCCTGCGACCTCGCGGCCGTTGCCCTCGGAGGCGTCCCGTTCTCGATCTACCAGACCTCCTCGCCCGAGCAGATCGAGTACGTGTGCTCCGACGCCGGCGCCAAGGTCGCCATCGTCGAGACCGCGTTCGGAGAGGTGTTCGACAAGGCCCGCGCGAACCTGCCCGAGCTCGAGTCCGTGATCGTCGTCGACGGCGACGGCGGCACGCACACGCTCGAGGAGGTCGAGGCGATGGACCCCGAGTTCGACCCTGCCTCGATCGTCGACGAGCTCGAGCCCGACGACCTGCTGACGCTCATCTACACGTCGGGGACGACCGGGCCGCCGAAGGGCGTGCAGCTCACCCACCGCAACCTGATGGCGCTAGTGGGCGGCGTCGAGCACATCATCGACTTCCCCGAGCGGGGCGCGAAGGTCATCTCCTGGCTGCCGGCGGCCCACATCGCCGAGCGCGGCGCGCACTACTACCTGCCCGTGATCCAGGGGGTCGGCGTCACGATCTGCCCCGACCCGCGCAAGATCGGCGAGTCCCTGGCCGCCGTGCAACCGACCTGGTTCTTCGCGGTCCCGCGCATCTTCGAGAAGATGAAGTCCGGGCTCGAGGCGAACCTCGGCAAGCTTCCCGAGGAGCAGCGCGGGCCCGCCCAGCAGGGCCTTGAGGCAGCCATCCAGAAGGTCCGCCTCGAGCAGGCCGGCGAGGAAGTGCCCGAGGAGCTCGCCGGGGCGGTCGCCCAGGCCGACGAGCAGCTGTTCTCCAAGCTCCGCGCCGGGATAGGCCTCGACGAGATCGTCGCCTGCAACGTCGGCGCGGCGCCGACGCCGGTCGAGGTGCTGGAGTTCTTCCACGCGATCGGGATACCGATCGGCGAGCTCTGGGGGATGTCGGAGACCTGCGGCGTCGCCACGTGCAACCCGCCCGACAAGGTCAAGCTCGGCACCGTCGGGCCTCCCGTCCCCGGCGTCGAGATCATGCTCGCCGATGACGGCGAGGTGCTCGTCAAGGCACCGTCCGTGATGCCCGGATACCGCAACATGCCCGAGAAGACCGCCGAGACCTTCAACGAGGACGGCTGGCTTCTGACCGGCGACATCGGCGAGCTCGACTCAGACGGCTACCTGAAGATCGTCGACCGCAAGAAGGAGCTGATCATCAATGCCGCCGGCAAAAACATGTCGCCGGCGAACATCGAGTCGCACGTCAAGTCCGCGAGCCCGCTGATCGGGCAGGCCGCCGCGATCGGCGACCAGCGCCCCTACAACGTCGCGTTGATCGTGCTCGATCCCGACTTCGCTCCCGTCTGGGCCTCCCAGAACGGGCTCGAGGGCAAGTCGGTCTCCGAACTCGCCACTGAGGACAGCTGCCGCGAGGCGATCCAGGCGGCGATCGACGAGGCCAACGAGAAGATGGCCCGAGTCGAGCAGATCAAGAAGTTCACGATCCTCGAAGAGGAGTGGATGCCGGGCGGCGACGAGCTGACCCCGACGATGAAGCTGAAGCGCAAGCCGATCGCCGAGAAGTACTCGGTGCAGATCGAGGCGCTCTACAAGAAGTAGCTACCTCTTCTTTTTCTTCTTCTTGCACCCCTCCGCGGTGGAGGCGCTCTTCCTGCCCTTCTTCTTCTTCCTCTTCTTGCACTTCTTCGGCGTCGTCTGCGGACGGGTCTCCTGCACCGGAGTCGGCGCGGCGCACGGAACCTCAACAGGTGCGGCGCTGTTGGGCGTGGGGCCGGGGATCACGTTGACCCAGTCGATCGCTGCGTTGTCCGTGTCGTCGGTGGGTTCAAGCAGCGTTGAGCATCCCGCTGTGATCTTGCGCCGCACCGCCGTGGCGCCGACGGACATGGCGCTCCCGAAGGGGAGCGTCTTGTCGGGGAGGTTGGCGGCGCCTGTGAACGATCCCCAGGAAATGCAGTCGACCGGGATGGCCTCGAAGCAGGCCGCCCCCGCAGCGATCAGGTTGCCGCCGGTGGTCGCGTCCAGGTAGGGCGTCAGATCCAGCGTGAAATCGCGTCCCACGACCCCAACATCGCCGATCAGGATCGTGCGCTGGTTCTGTGCGTTCGGAGGATTGGTGCCGGTCAGCGGCAGCGTCTGCACGGGCTGGGGCATGCCGAGGACAAGACCGTCTGCATCCCAGAAAGTGATGCTGTGGCCGCTGACATTGTTTTGACCGGCGGCGTACATCTGCAGCTCGATGTAGCTCTGATTCGACGCTCCGCTCTCGCCGGTGATCTCGCGGATCTTCATCAGGTGGAAGTCGGCCTCGGCGCTGGCGGCGAATGAAGCGGCCAGCGTCATCGCGGTGGCACCCAGCAGCGCGAGACGATGTCTCAACTCGTCCTCCTACTGCTACTTCTTCTTCACTTTGCCGCCTTGCCTACAACTATCGGCACGGTCGTTCCGGGCGGCGCCGTGACGCCCGGCTTCAGCTTCTGCTTGGTCACCTTGCCGACGTTCTTGGACTTCTTCGTCGGCTTGCGGCTGAGCTTCGACGCGCAGTCAGCGGCGGCGAGCGCCTTGCGTGCGGCCCCGGCCTTCTTGCCCTTCAGGTTCGGCACCTTGCAGAACTTGACCGTGGCCTGCAGCAGCAGCTCGTGCTGCTGGTCGGGGATGAAGGCGGTCGACACCCCGTCCAGGGGATCACCCGTGAACAGGTTCGCGAAGACATTGGTGGTGATGCCGTTGGTCGTGTTCTGGGCGATCCCCTCGTCGGGGGTGCCGCCCTGCAGCAGGCCGATGTAGTCGCCCTGCTTGATCGCGAGCGAGTTCCCCGGGTAGGTGAGGATCGCGTCCTCGGTCCCCGGCGGCACGGGAGCGGGAGCGACCACGCGGCCGCTGGCCGTGAAGCTGTTCGTTCCCGATGAGGTGAAGACCCTCAGTGTGTAGAGCGCGGCGTCGTCGCTCGAGCGCACCTTCCACTCGGTGATCACGCCATTTCCGGGGGACGTCAGGGGATTTGGAAGCACACCGCCGGCCTGGCTGGTCTGGATGCTCACCGTTCCGGCTGAAGTGCTCACCCCGCCCTGATAGGGGAGCGTCAGGGCGCTGCCGATCACCCGCGTGTCGGCCGATGCCGCCGGAGCGGTGGCGACCGCACCCGCCAAGGCAGCCATCACAGTCATAACGGCGATCCTGCTTCTAGTCATCGCTTCTCCCCAATTCGTGTTCCCTGGACGCCGCCAGTATCGGCTTTCCGGGGGACGGATGCAACCCTCCGACGGCTATGCGCTTCCGTCGAACCTGCACTCGATCCCTCCTCGTTCACAGGGTAATCACGAAACCCCGCGAAGGGCCACGGGTACCCTGTGTCTCATGGCTTCCAAGCGCCAGATCTTCGTCGGCGGCGTGCCCATCGGAGGCGGGGCCCCCGTGGCCGTGCAGACGATGTGCAAGACCGAGACGGCCAACCTCGAGGCGACGATGGAGCAGATCCGCACCGTCGCCGACGCCGGCGCCGACCTGGTGCGCGTCGCCGTCCCCCGCGACAAGGACATTGACGCCCTCAGGGTCATCGTCAAGGAGTCGCCGATACCGATCATCGCCGACATTCACTTCAACCACACGCTGGCCCTGAAGGCGATCGACGCCGGCGCACATTGCATCCGCCTGAACCCCGGCAACATCGGCGGCCCCGAGAAGGTCGCTGAGGTCGCCGCCAAGGCGACCAAGGCAGGCGTGCCGATGCGGATCGGGGTCAACTCCGGCTCGCTCCCCAAGCACCTGCACGAGCTCGAGCGGGAGAACTCCGTCGAGGCCCTGGTCGCCGCCGCCGTCGAGTTCGTCGAGATGATGGAGCGCCTCGACTACGAGAACTTCAAGGTTTCGATCAAGTCGACCAACGTCCCGAACACGATCGCCTCGAACCGCCTGCTGGCCGAGAAGATCCCGTACCCGATCCACCTGGGCATCACGGAGGCCGGGACCAAGTGGTCGGGTTCGCTGAAGTCGTCGGTCGGCCTCGGCACGCTGCTCGCCGACGGGGTGGGAGACACCATCCGTATCAGCCTCTCCACGTTCCACGCCGAGGAAGAGGTCAAGGTCGGCTTCGAGATCCTCAAGGCCCTGCAGCTTCGCGAGCGCGGCCCGGTCCTGATCGCCTGCCCCACCTGCGGCCGCCTCCAGTTCGACATGGACACCGTCGTCGCCGAGATCGAGCAGCGCCTCGAGTCCTACACCGAGCCAATCGAGGTCGCGGTCCTCGGCTGCGCCGTCAACGGCATCGGCGAAGCCTCGCACGCGGACTTCGGCATCACCGGCGCCAAGGACGAGGGCCTGATCTTCGCCCACGGCAAGCCACTGCGGAAGGTCAGACAAGAAGCACTAGTTGATGAACTCTTCGCCGAGATCGACAAGTCGCTCGACCGGGGCAAGGTCGAGGTCGACGAGGAGAAGGCGGCCGTCGGCGCCAGCTGGCTCGCCAAGATCGAAGAGGAGAACGCAGGCGAGCTCACCCCAGAGCGCATCGCCGCGATGGAGGCCGAGGCCGCCAAGGCGGAGAACGGCGGCAACGGCGCCGAGCCCGAGCCGTTCCTGAAGCCCGTCAAGCGCGAGAAGGTCGCACTCGACGAGGAGGCGTCTCCCACCGCAGGCCGGCGCTTCAGCCGCACCTGACGTTGCCTCTCGAGGGCATCGATCACCTCGACCTGGTCGTTAGCGACCTCGAGCGTGCGCTCGGCTTCTACGAGGCGCTGCTCGCGCCGCTGGGCTACGAGCGGACGCGGGAGATCGAGGGCGAGCAGGGAGAGCGGATCGCCTACATGAGCAGGGCGGGGAGCAGGGGCGCGCTCGGCCTTCGCGAGGCACACGACGGCCGCGAGCAACGGCCGTTCGACCGGTACGAGATCGGGGTGCACCACGTCTGCTTCGGTGCGCCCGATCGTGAGGCGGTCGACGCCGTGTTCGCGGCGGGCGTCGAAGCGGACGCCCGCGTGGAGAGCGTGCCGCGCGAGTACGACTACACGCCCGGTTACTACTCGGCGTTCCTGCGGGACCCGGACGGGATCAAACTCGAGGTCCTGCACCGGCCGTAAGCGAGCTCCAGCTAGTAAGCCTTCGCGAAGATCGCCTCGACCGCGGCGGGGGCTCCCGAGATCACGCAGACCGCCCCGTCGGGCAGGTCCTGGTCGAAGGGGATGCATCGCACACTGACCCCGAGCTCGCCCATCGTCTCCTCCGTCGCCGGGTCCTGGCTCCAGGGAGCGCGGACGAAGCCGCCGGAGTCGGTGTCGTCGCCCGAGAAGTACTCGCGGAACGCGCCGACGTCCGAGATGTCCGTGGCGGTCCGCGCCGCCATCCGCTCGACGGCCTCGGTGTGAAGTTGGGCCTGCATCGCCTCCACGGCCTCGGCGATGGTCGCGGCCGCTTTCGCACCCTCGATCTGCTCCCGGCCGAGGCCGGGGTCGGTGCGCCGAGTCACGGTGACGACACCGGAATCGATGTCGCGCTCGCCGAGCTCGACCACGATCGGCGCGCCCTTCCTGATCCACTCCCACCGCTTCTCGGCGGGCTTGCGGTCGCGGGTGTCGACGCTGACCCTCAGCGGCGCGCCGAGCGTGCCGAGTCTCCGCAGCTCCTCGGCCAGCTCCTCGGCCGCCGCCTCCACCTTCGCGGGGTCGTCGCGCGTGATCGGGACGATCACGACCTGCTTGGGGGCGACGCGAGGGGGGAGTCGCAGCCCGTTGTCGTCGGCGTGGGTCATCACGAGCGCGCCCATCAGACGGGTCGATGTGCCCCACGACGTCGTGTGGGCGAACCGGTCGCCGCCTTCCGAGTCGGTGAACTCGATTCCCATGGCCTCGGAGAAGTTCGTGCCCAGGTAGTGCGATGTGCCGGACTGCAGCGCCTTGCCGTCCTGCATCATCGCCTCGATCGAGAGGCTCGAGACCGCGCCGGGGAAGCGCTCGCTCTCGGGCTTCTCGCCTGTCACAACCGGCACGGCGATCACGTCCTCGGCGAACGAGCGGTAGACCTCGAGCATCTCCGTTGTCTTCTCGCGCGCCTCGGCCTCGTCGGCGTGGGCGGTGTGGCCCTCCTGCCAGAGGAACTCCGTCGTGCGCAGCAGGACGCGGGGACGGAGCTCCCAGCGCACGATGTTGGCCCACTGGTTGATCAGCAGCGGCAGGTCGCGATAGGAGTTGATCCACTTCGCGAACGAGCGGCCGATGATCGTCTCGGAGGTGGGGCGGACGACGAGGGGCTCGGTGAGCTCGCCGGCGGGCACCAGCTTCCCTTCGTCGTCCGTCTCCAGCCGGTGGTGGGTGACGACGGCCATCTCCTTGGCGAATCCCTCGACGTGCTTGGCCTCGTCCTCGAAGTAGCTGAGCGGGATGAAGAGCGGGAAGTATGCGTTGTCGGCCCCGGACGCCTTGATCTTGTCGTCCATCGCCCGCTGCATCAGCTCCCAGATCCCGTAGCCCCAGGGGCGGATGACCATCGCCCCGCGCACGTGGTCCAGCTCGGCGACCTCGGCGTCGCGGACGACGCTTTGGAACCACGCCGGGAAGTCCTCTGAGCGCGTCGGGCTGATCCCTGCTTTCTTTCCTTGTCCCATGGCCGCGGAATTCTCTCTCATCTAGTGCCGGAGACGCGCCTCACCTTCCGCCGCCGCTTCGGCCTTGACCGCTCCGGGCCGCCGCCGCGTGAGACCACGTCCGGCCAGCCCCTGCGTCCGTGGACCATTCCGAACATGGTCGGCTACGCCCGGCTTCTCGGGATCCCGGTGTTCTGCATCCTCGCGTTCTCGTCGGGCGACGGCCATGACCCGTGGGCATGGGGGCTTTACTGGCTGATCGCCGCGGGTGACTACCTCGACGGGTTTCTCGCGCGAGCGACGGGCCAGTACTCCCGCATGGGGGCGCTGCTTGACCCTGTCGTCGATCGCCTCACGATCCTCGCGGGAGGCGCCGTCTGCTGGTACTTCGAGCTTCTGCCCCGCTGGGCCCTCGCCGTTCTGGTTGCGCGAGAGCTGGTCACGCTGATGTTGGGCCAGATCGCGCTTCGCCGGGGCCTCGAGCTCGAGATCAACTGGTACGGGCGCATCGCCGTCTTCCCGATCATGAGCGCGATCTTCTTCTCGATGGTGGTGGAGTCGGTCGTGTGGGACGTGATGCTCATCGTCGGCGTCGCGCTCGCCTGGATGGCGACGATCGCCTACGCCCGCAGCGGGAGGCGCGCCGTCGCCGAGGGGCGCGCATAGGGCGCAGGAGGCTCCTGCACGAATCTGCCCGAACCCTCAACCCCTTGTTGAGGTAGCCCCAACCGACCTATAATCGAGCGCCAAGCGACCGGAAGGAAGGCTGTGGAGGAGGAAACCACTACTCCCAACATCAGTTCCATGAGCGACGAGGAGCTGAGGGAGCTGATCGACAAGCTCACGTCAGAGGAGCAGGAAGTCTCCTACAGACGGCGCATCCTTCACGGCCAGATCGACCTGCTGAGGGCCGAGCTCGTGAATCGCCTGCGCGACGACCAGCCCGACGCCGGGTCCCTGATCAAGGGAGACGACGTCGAGCGCCTGAGCGAGATCCTCGCCGGGAACGCCGAGCCGCCGACCAAGCCCCCGCGTTAGGGAAAGCGAGCAGGAGCGTGGCCATTCACTGTCCTGAGTGCGGGTTCGTCAACGCCGAGGGCGCGAACTACTGCCAGAAGTGCGGCGCCTATCTCTCGCGCCCCGAGGGGGCCGAGGAGCCGACGACGATGACCTACACGGTCGACGAGTCAGGCGAGATGCACCAGGTCGACCTCGACGAGGTCGTCGAGAAGGCCGGCGCCGCACTGGTGATCCGCGCGGGCGGGGGCCGCGCGGGCGAGAGCTTCACGCTGGAGGAGGACAAGATCTCGATCGGCCGGACCCCCGACGCGGGGGTCTTTCTCGACGACGTCACCGTCTCGCGCAACCACGCGCTGCTGGTGCGGCGGCGCGACGGCCTCTACATCGACGACCTCGGCTCGCTCAACGGCACCTACGTGAACCGCCACCGCATCGAGTCCCACCAGCTTGACGACGGCGACGAGATCCAAATCGGCAAGTACAAGCTCTCCTACCTGGAGGCGTGAGCGTGAAGCGAAACGCGAGAGAAGGTGTGATGGAAGCTTCGACTCGACCCGAAACCGGCCTGAGCACGCGCAAGGCGCTGACGATCGGGGCGGTGACCAAGATCCTGGAGCGCGAGTTCGACGATATCTCGATCTCGAAGATCCGCTACCTCGAAGATCAGAAGCTGCTCTCGCCTCGGCGCACGCCCGGCGGCTACCGCCTCTACAGCCAGGCCGACGTCGAGCGGCTGCGCTCGATTCTGCGCATGCAGCGAGACGAGTTCCTGCCGCTGCGGGTCATCCGCCAGGAGCTCGCGCAGGGCGGCGACCGCAAGGACCCAGTGATCGGCAGCGGGGCCTCGATGCGCCGCGCGTCCAGCGTGGAGTCGGCGGGTGGCGCCTCGCGGCTGACTCTCGACCAGATGGCCGATCAGACGGGCACCCCGCCAGACGTGATCGCCGACCTCGAGGAGTGGCGAATCGTCCAGCCGATACAGATCGAGGGCGTCAAGACCTACAGCGAGACCGACCGCGAGATCATCAAGGCGTGCGGCGAGCTCGCGCGTTTCGGGATAGCGGGGCGCAATCTGCGAGCGCTTCGCACCGCGGCGGACCGCGAGGCACAGCTGCTCGAGCAGGTGATCGGTCCCGCGCTGCGCTCCAGCAACGCCGCACGCCGCAAGGAGGCGATCGAGAACCTCGAGACGCTCGCGGCGACGACCAGCAGCCTCACCCACCTACTGCTGGTGCGCGATCTGCGCAAGCTGACGGGCGAGGAGTAACTCCCGCAGTGCCGCGCGTGACCCGCAAGCGGCGGATCGACGCTTCCCCGAGGGCTGTCTGGTCTGTGGTCTCGGACCCCTACCACCTGCCGCGCTGGTGGCCGAAGACGCAGCGGGTCGAGAACGTCAGCTCAGGCGCGCCGAAGGGGCGCAAATGGACCCAGGTGCTCGAGACGAAGGACGGCCGCGGAGTCCGCGCCGACTACCGCTGCGTCAGCGCCGCCTCCGACGAGCGCTACGTGTTCGAGCAGCTGATCGACGGCTCTCCGTTCGAGCGCATCCTGAGGAGCTCGCGGACCGAGATCCACCTCGCCCCGGAGGGCTCGGGCACGTCGGTGACGATGCGAAGCGAGCAGAAGCTGCGGGGGCTCTCGCGCATGGGCGGTTTCATGATGCGCCGCGCCACGGGCCGCAAGCTGAGCCAGGCGCTCGACGGCCTCGACGGCGCCACCGGCAGCGGGCCCGTCGCGGAGGCCTGACTTGTCGCCCGACGCGAAATCGATCGCCGACTTCAAGTGGTGGGGCTGGGGCTCCTCCTCCCACCGGACCGAGGTCTCCGACGGCCAGGCAGCCGGCATCCGAAACGAACTGGGAGTCGAGGCGGGGGAGGGGGCCGAGCCCGTTGCGATCGAGGACGTCTCGATCCCGCCGGCGCGCCCGCTGCCCGAGGCCGTCGTCAGAGCCGCGGGCGGGGAGGAAGCGATCCTGACTGGGGACGCCGACCGCGTCCGCCGCGCGGCGGGGCGCAGCTATCCCGACCTCGTCCGCCTTCGCAGCGGCAAGCTCGAGCTCGCCCCCGACGCGGTCGTCGTCCCCGGCGACCGGGGCACCGTCGCCACGCTGCTCGCGGCCTGCGCCGAGTCGAACGTCGCGGTGGTGCCGTTCGGCGGAGGCTCCAGCGTCGTCGGCGGGATCGACGCGGTCGACGGGGGCCACGCGGCCGTGATCTCGCTCGATCTGACCGAACTGCGGAACGTCGACCTCGACCGCACGTCGCTGACCGCGCGGCTGGGTCCGGGCCTGCGCGGCCCCGAGGCCGAGGCGACGCTGGGCGAGCTCGGCCACACGATCGGCCACTTCCCGCAGTCCTACGAGCAGGCCACGATCGGTGGCTTCGCGGCCACGCGTTCGGCCGGCCAGGCCTCGAGCGGGTATGGGCGCTTCGACGAGCTCGTGACCGCGGTGGAGCTCACGAGCCCGGAAGGCGTGCTGCGGACGCTCCAGACGCCGCATACGGCCGCAGGACCGGCTTTGCGCGAGCTGGTGCTCGGCTCCGAGGGCACGTTGGGCGTGATCACCGAGGTGACGTGCCGCGTAAAGCCGATCCCCGAGGAGCGCCGCTATGAGGGCTGGATGGCGCCCGACTGGGTCGCCGGGCGCGAGATCATCCGCGCGCTCGCCCAGCACGGCGAGGAGCCCGACGTCCTGCGCCTCTCCGATGAGGAGGAGACGCGCGTGTCGCTGCAGCTATCGGGAGCCGAGGGCATGCGCAAGCGCGGCCTCGACGCCTACCTGGCGCTGCGCCGGCGCAGCGGCGGCTGCCTGATGATCTGCGGCTGGGAGGGCGAGCGCGAGTCCGTGCGCCGCCGCCGCTCACTCGGCCATCGCCGACTGCGCGCCGGCGGAGCCGTCCCCCTCGGCACCGCCGCCGGCCGCTCGTGGGAGAAGGGCCGATTCGAGGGCCCCTACCTCCGCGACGAGCTCCTCGGCATGGGCATCTTCGTAGAGACCCTCGAGACCTCACACACCTGGAGCCGCCTCGACGAGCTCTACCAGGCCGTCGGGGGCGCCCTCAAGGACGTCATAGGGCAGCAGTCGATCGTCATGTGCCACCTCTCGCACGCCTACCCCGATGGCGCCTCGCTGTACTTCACCTTCCTCGCCCGCGCCCGCGTGGGCGCCGAGATCGAGCAGTGGCGCGAGGCGAAGGGCGCCGCCTGCGACGCGATCGTCACGACCGGAGGCACGATCACCCACCACCACGCGGTCGGCCGCGACCACGCGCCCTACATGACCGCCGAGATCGGCGAGCTCGGAATCGACGCACTGCGGGCCGTCAAGTCCCGCCTTGATCCGGCGGGGATCATGAACCCGGGCAAGCTGCTGCCCAGCTGAAAAATCCGCCGCGTGCGCGTAAGATCCGCGCATGCTCGGCGATCACCCGATCGACGTCGTGCTGCTGGCGATCGACCTCGAAGAGTCGAAGGAGTTCTACGCCGGAAAGCTCGGCCTTGAGATCCTGAACGAGAGCCCCGAAGCGATCACGTACAAGAGCGGCCCCGACTGCCAGTTGGCGGTCACCAAGAGCACTGTCGGGACGGCAGACGAACAGACTCAGGCGGGCTGGCGCGTCGATGACCTGGACGCCGAGCTCGCCGAGCTGCGCGAGCGCGGGGTCGAGATCCAGGAGTACGACACCCCGGAGCTGAAGACCGAAGATGGCGTCGCCGACATCGGATTCGCCCGAATCGCATGGATCATCGACCCGCACAAGAACGCGCTCGCCATCACGCAGCTGAAGTAGCACCGGCGTAGCCGGCTTGGGTCTTTTGGACGGTTGACGCCCCTATAGGGGCTCTAAGTGTCCAATCGGCGTTTCTTCTTGCCCTTCTTGTCGCCGCCGTCGGCGAGCGGGATCAGCTTGCCCATCAGGCGGGCGTAGGCCTCAGCCCCGGCGAATGTCAGGTGGAGGTGGTCGGGCTGGAACCACGCGCGGTGGCCGCGGCTGTAGCGGGGCCAGTCGAGGACCTTGACCCGGCGCGGCTCGCGGCGGCCGGCGTTGCGGACCACGCGGGCGTCGTTCGACTCGCGGCCCCCGGTCTCGAGAGGGACGACCAGGCCGAGCTTTCGCTTCGGGCCGATCACCTTGAGGGCGCGGCGAATCTGGCCGGCGTTGATCGACTGGTCGGCGCCGAGGGCGATGACCGAGAGGTGGGGGAGGGTCCCTCGCCTGCGAGCGCCCTGCAGGAGGCGCACGCCCTCGTCGAACGCCCGGCAACCGCGCGCGTTCACCTTGAAGCCCTTGCGCGCCAGGTTGGGAAGGGCGAGCAGCATGACCGAGTCGCCGATCGCGAGGGGAGGCCGGCTCGCGACCTTTCGCTTCGGGGTCTGGGTCTCGACGCCTCCGCAGGCGGCTTCAGCGGCCGCCGGGAGCAGCATCGCGGCGCTCAGGATCGCCACCGCGCCCATCCCCAGCGTGCGCTTCGTTCTCGCCCTGCGCATCGACCCCATTCTCTAGCATCGCGCGTCCGTTGCTCTTCCCGACCGTCGAATTCGCGATCTTCTTCCCGATCGTGCTCGTGATCTCCTGGGCGCTGATGACGCGCCAGGCGCTGTGGAAGGTGTTCATCCTCGCCGCGAGCTACGTCTTCTACGCCGCGGCCGATCCGCGCTTCTGCCTGCTGCTGGCGGCGATCACGATCGTCAGCCAGCTCTCGGTCCACTTCATTCATCGCTCCGACGACGAGCGCACGCGGAAGCTGATCATGGCCGGCGGGGTCGCGTTCGACCTCGGAATCCTCGCCGTGTTCAAGTACTACGGCTTCTTCGTCGCGGACGTCGGCGACGTGCTCGATGCGACCGGCCTCGGGATGCCGCTGCCGCTCCTGACGATCGCGCTGCCCGTCGGGGTCAGCTTCTTCAGCTTCCAGGCCGTCACCTACGTGGTCGACACCTACCGGCGCCAGACCGAGCCCGCCTCGCTGATGGACGCGGCGATCTACCTGAGCTTCTTCCCGCACCTGGTCGCCGGGCCGATCGTGCGCGCGAGCGAGTTCCTGCCTCAGCTGAAGGCGCCGCGAAACCCGAACCGGGTCGCCGTGGGGGCGGGGCTGACGCTGGTCGCCCTGGGACTCGTCAAGAAGCTGATGATCGCCGACTACCTGGCGCGCGAGCTCGTCGACCCGGTGTTCGCGGTGCCGCAGGCGTTCGCGGCCCCCGACGCGCTGCTCGCGGCCTACGCCTACGCCGCCCAGATCTACTGCGACTTCTCGGGCTACACGGACATGGCGATTGGGCTGGCGCTGATGCTGGGCTTCGTCTTCCCGCAGAACTTCAACAGCCCGTACCGCGCGACGGGCTTCCGCGACTTCTGGAGGCGTTGGCACATGACCCTGTCGCGTTTCCTGCGCGACTACCTCTACATCCCGCTGGGCGGCAGCCGCAAGGGCCGGATCCGCACCTACGTGAACCTGATGATCACCATGACCCTCGGCGGGCTCTGGCACGGGGCGTCGTGGAACTTCGTTGCCTGGGGCGCCTACCAAGGCACCGGGCTCGCGGCCGAGCACAGGCTGAACGGGCGGTTCAGCTTCCTGCCCGGCTGGTTTCGCTGGTTCGTCACCTTCAACCTGATCGTGCTCGGCTGGATCCTCTTCCGCACGCAGGACCTGACCCTGTTCGGCGACTACATGACGGCGCTCGTCACCTCGGGCGAGGCAACGCTCTACACCGTCCCGGTTGTCGGCGCTATCGCGCTCGTAGTGGGCCTGCAGCTGCTTCCCGAGCGCGAGACCGAGGGCATCGAGCTTCGCATCGGGCGCCTCAACCCGATCGCGCTCGGTGCGGCGCTCGCGATCGTGGTCCTGATCGCCGGTGCCACCGTTCCGTCGCAGGGCGTGCCACCCTTCATCTACTTCCAGTTCTGATGGCGACCAAGCAGACAGGCAACCGCCGCTCCGAAGAGTTCGAGACCCTCAGCGAGATGGAGGCCGAGGCGCGCTCGGGCCGCGAGGGAGAGCCCCACGGCGACGACAGCCTGATGGAGCGCTACACGCGCTGGGACCTCGACCGCTTCAGCGCGCGCCAGGCGGTGATCGCGACCGCGGTGACGGCGCTGATCCTGCTGCTCTTCGCCGGGGGCTCGGTCCGCGGGGCGGCCGACGAAGTCGACCCGGGCTTCGGCCAGGACGTCCTCAAGGCGATCGCGGAGCCAACGGGCTGGATCTCCGACCAGCTCCCACTCTCGGAGACGCGCGCGGATTTGACCTCGTGGCTCTCCCCGGACGGCGAGCTGGACGAGGGCGGCTTCGCGGAGGGCGGGGGCGAGGTGGCAGTCGCGGGCAGCGCGCCGGCGGCGGGCACCGAGCTCGAGCGCGTGCTCGTCACCGGGGACTCGCTCTCGACCCCGCTCGACATCGAGGTGGCGCAGCAGATCGCAGACGACGGCTCAGCCGTCGAGGTGACGCGCGACCCGCACCTCGCGACCGGGATCTCGAACGAGATCGTCGATTGGGGCCAGCTATCGGCGAGCCAGGCCGACGACGTCGACCCCGATGCGGTGGTCATGTTCATCGGCGCAAACGAGGGCTACCCGATGACCACCGCCGATGGCGCCACGCTCCAATGCTGCGGGGCGGACTGGGAGGCCGAATTCGCTTCTCGCGTCGGCAAGGTGATGGACAATTACCTCGCCGAGGGCGATACCCGCCTGTACTGGATGACTATCCCCACGCAGCGCGACCCCGCGAGGCTGCAGATCTCCGAGGCCGTCAATCGCTCGATCGTCGCTGAGGCGGCGAAGCGCGGCGAGGCCGTCGAGGTGATCGACACGGTCCCGATCTTCACCCCCGACGGCTACGCCGACGCGATCGCGATCGACGGCGAGGAGACGATCGTGCGCGAGTCCGACGGCATCCACCTGAACGACGTCGGCTCAGGCCTGGCCGCCGAGATCGTGCTCGAGGCGATCGACTCCGACTTCGATAGATAGCGAAAGGGCCCGCCGCAGCGGGCCCTCGCCTCTCCTCACAGGTCGTCCCGACTAGATGTTCTGCGTGTATGTGCTCTTGACCCGCTTGGCGCCCTTGCGGCACTTGACCGTTGCGCTGTACTGGACGTCAGGGACGCCTGCGCGCTTGCCCTCCTTGCACGAGAACCCCTTGCCCGGGTTCGAGCAGACCGCTCCGCCGTTGTCCTTGCGGCAGGCGTGGTAGGCCTTGATCGTCTTCTCGCCCTTGGCACAGGTCACTCCCGCCACCTTGAGCGAGGTGACGTACGAAGCGCCGAGGCTCGTCTGCTTGCCGCTGATGTTGCACGGCGTGAGCGTGACCGCGGACTGGGCCGCCGGATCCGCGACCGCTGAGCCGCCGACGCCGATGACGCCTGTGAGCAGGAGCGCGGCGGCGAGAGCGCCGGCGCCGGTGATCTGCTTCGACATGCACACCTCCCTGGGTGCTCGGGGAGGTGCAGCCTAGCCGCACTGGCGGGCGCTTGTAAACAGCCCGAAAGGGCCCGGCCTATGGGGCCTGCGAGCCCCCGCCGGCGCCACCCGCGCCTGCACCGCCACCCGCGTCTGCGCCCGCGCCGCCCTGGGCGTTCTGGTCGCAGACGGCATCGGCGCCGGTCGGGGCCTGTTCGCCCGCCGTCGCCGGGATCTGGCCGCGCAGCACCGTTTGGCCGCTGTGGGCCGGCAGAGACTCGCCGTCCACGGCCTCCTGCAGGGCAGCCTGGGTCTCCTGGTTGGACGCGAGCGAGACGTCGACGCAGCCGAACTGGCCGAGCAGGGGAAGGATCTGCTGCGGGATGGCCGCGGCGCCCGTCAGGTTGCCGTTCTGCCCAACGCTGTCGCGAGCGATGGGGAACGCGAGGCTCTGTGAGTTGTAGAGCCAGACGATGTAGCTCTGGCCCCCGCCCGCGGGCTCGAGGCCGGTGAGGTTGATCTGGAGCAACGGCTGATCCTGCGCCTGCGCGAAGACGGCCTGACCGGCTGCCTCGGAGCCGCCGCTGATGGGCTCGAGGCCGACGATCACGAGATCCTCGTCGGCCGTCGTCGCGGTCGTCGCGCCACCGGCCTGCGTGTCGCCGCCGTCATCCCCGCCGTCGCCGAAGATGAAGACCGCGCCGACGATCGCCAGCGCCAGCAACCCGGCGAGCACGGCGGCGATCGCGATCTTGCGCTTGTCTGGGTCGCCGCCGACGCCGCTCAGGCGGTCGCGAACGCTCGGCCCCGAGGGCTTCGAGGACGCCGGGCCAGCGCTCGTGGGACCGGCGGACGAGGGGGAGGGAGGAGCCGCGGCGCGGCGGCCGCCCTTGGCCGTGGGGATCTGAGGAAGGTCGGCGCCGGGCGCCAGCAGGCGGAGCTGGCTGAGGATGTTGGAGGCGAGCGCGTTCGACTCGGGGTCGTTTTGGAGGTGGCGGACGACGTCAGCGCGCCCGATCGGGTCGGCCTTGCCCAGCAGGTAGTCCGTGAGGCCCACCTGGGCATCTGGATCGGCGCCCCCGATCTCGGTCAACGCCTCGCGTGCGCGCTGGCGAACCTGGTCGCTTCCCGTGCCCAGCAGCGAGCCGATGTCGTCGTAGCTCTGCCCGCCCTCGAGCAGGAGTTGCAGCAAAGAGCGTTGCTCGTCGGTCAGCGCCACGGCGCAAAAGCCTACGCGAGGGGGTCACTATCGTGCGCCGCAATGCCCGACTTCGCCGAGCTGATCGGCACTCAGTGGATCTCGTTCGACCCCGACGACGCCCGCGCAGCGATCGAGGTCGCCGAACACCACAAACAGCCCAACGGGATCGTCCACGGAGGCGTCTACGCCTCGCTGGCCGAGAGCCTGTGCTCGGCTGCGACCCACGAGGCGGTCCGCGAGGACGGCATGGTGGCCATGGGCCAGGCGAACGATACGGCGTTCCTGCGCCCGATCACCGAGGGCACGATCGACGCCCGCGCACGGGCCCGCTCGCGAGGCCGGACGACGTGGGTCTGGGACGTCGAGATCCTTGACTCGGCCGAACGGGTCTGCGCGCTCGTGCGAATGACGATCGCAGTGCGACCGATGCGCGACCAGCCCGCATAGACTCGGCGAGATGCTTCGTGGAGGCAGGAGGAGGGTGAGCAGACGCGTGCTCGTCGCCGCCGCGGCGGTCGCGGCGGCCGGGGCTGCCGTGGGACGCTGAGCCCGCGGCGACCATCGCTGCTCCCGCGAAGCCGATCAGGCCGCCGGAGAAGGGCGGCGTCGCGATCGGCGGGCCCGAGGCCAGCCCCGGCGTCGGCCGGCAGCAACGGCTCCTACACACCCGGGCCCGCCAGCGAGCGGGCGCAGACTCTGAGGCGCGCTCAGCGCGGGAGGGGCCGCATCGAGGTGAAGCGGTTGGTGATCGGCAGCCGGCGGTCGCGGCCGAACGCCTTGGTCGAGACGCGGATGCCCGGCGGGGCCTGGCGGCGCTTGTACTCGGCGCGGTCGACCATGCGGATCACCTCGTCGACGAGCGCTGCGTCGAGGCCCTGTGAGACGAGGGTTTCGCGGCCCTCATCGCCCTCGACGTAGCCCTCGAGCACGCGGTCGAGCAGCTCGTAGGGAGGCAGGGAGTCCTCGTCGCGCTGGTCGGGCTTGAGCTCGGCCGACGGCGCCCGGTCGAGCACCGAGGCGGGTACGAGGTGCGTCCCCTCGCGCTCGTTGCGGTAACGAACGAGGCGGTAGACGAGCGTCTTCCAGACGTCCTTCAGGACCGCGAAGCCGCCAGCCATGTCGCCGTAGAGCGTCGCGTAGCCGACCGACATCTCGCTCTTGTTGCCGGTGGTGAGGACGAGCCAGCCGAACTTGTTCGAGAGGGCCATCAGCATGTTGCCCCTGATCCGCGCCTGCAGGTTCTCCTCGGCGATCCCTGGATCGGTGCCGGCGAACGAATCCGCGAGGGCGCGCTCGTACGCGCTCATCGGCTCGGCGATCGGGATCTCGATCAGCTCGGCGCCGATGTTGCGCGCGATCGCGCGGGCGTCGGCCTGCGTCTCCTCGCTGGAGTGGGGGGAGGGCATTACGACGCACCGCACGCGATCGGGGCCGACGGCATCGGCGGCCACCTGGGCGACCAGGGCCGAGTCGATGCCTCCCGAGAGGCCCAGAACGACCCCGTCGAAGCCGTTCTTGTTCACGTAGTCCCGCACGCCGAGGGTCAGGGCCGCGTAGACCTCGGCCTCCTCGGAGAGCGGCTCGGCCAGGACCGGGTTCGGGGCGCGCTCCCCCGGCTCCAGCGGGACGTCACAGACCACCAGCTCGGGCTCGAACTGAGCGCCGCGAGCGATCGTCTCGCCCTCGGCCGAGACGACGACGCTCTGGCCGTCGAAGACGAGCTCGTCCTGACCGCCGACCGTGTTGCAGAGCGCGAAGGGGATCCCGTAGGTGCGTGCGCGCTCGGCGACCATCCGCTCCCGCGCGGCGCCCTTGCCCCGCGCGTACGGGGACCCCGAGGCGTTGACGATCAGGCGCGCGCCCGCGGCGGCCTCGTCGGACTCGGGCGAGCCGCGGATCCAGATGTCCTCGCAGATCGTGAGCCCGACCGCGACGCCGTCCACGTCGATCACGAGCGGCTCGGGACCGGGCTCGAAATAGCGGCGCTCGTCGAAGATCGCGTAGTTCGGCAGGTGGGTCTTGCGGTAGACGCCAGTCACCTCTCCGTCCGCGAGCACGGCGAGCGAGTTGTGAGCGGGAGGCGCGACCGCGTCGATGATCGGGTTTCGCCGCTCCTCCTCGGGGCGGTCGATGCGCTCGGGGAAGCCGACGAGCGCGGTGATGCCCTCCACTTCGGCCGCGAGCGAGTGCAGAGCGTCGCCTATCGAGTCGAGGAAGTCGCGGCGCAGGACCAGGTCCTCGGGCGGGTAGCCCGAGAGGCAGAGCTCGGGCAGCACCACGAGCTGTGCCCCGGCGGCCTTGGCCGCGGCAATCGACTCCGAGGCGAGGCGAGCGTTGCCCTCGACGTCCCCCACGGTGGGGTTGATCTGGGCGAGCGCCAGGCGGAGTGTCGAGGCCTCGGGCATGCCCGCAGTATGCCCTGAGCGGCACCCGTACCGGCCGCGCCCACGGCTAGCCTGATTCGCCGTGAGAGAAGCCGAACAGCCGCCCCGGGGCAGGCGAGGCGTGGAGCTGATGGAGGCCCACATCGAGCAGCTCTGCGCCGCGCACGACATCGAGCTCGCCGGCGCCTCGGGGCGCGGGCGCGCGATCCGGTGGCGCGGCGGGCGGTTGCAGATCTCGATTCCCCCGATCCGCGGCCAGGTCTCCTATTTCATTGCGCTGCACGAGATCGGGCACCTGGTCGGGCCAGGGCGCTCGGCGCCTCGCCTCGAGTCAGAGGCCAACGCCTGGCTGTGGGCGCTTCGCAACACCGCGGTCGATCCCACGCCCGCGACCCTGCGCTCGATCTCGAGGCGCCTCGACGGCTACCTGCAGTGGGCGCGAAACCGCCAGTACCGCAAGATCCCTCCGCGCATCCCCGAGCGCGACCACGCCTTCTGGTCGCTCCTCACGCTGGGTGAAGAACGCGCTGCCTAGCGTCCACTTGGCAGCCCCCACGATCGCGTCGCAACCCCGCACGCCCGGACGCGAAGCGGAGGACGTGCGGGTGAATGTCGCCCTCAGCAGCTCTTGCCGCGCGGATCGAGCTTGTCGCGCTTGGCGCCTTCGAGGCTGTTGTTGCCCGCCCCGCAGTTGATCTTCAGGTCGCGGCCGCCGTCGCGGGCGAAGATCCTGTCGATCCCCGCCTTGCCGTTCATCGCGTCGGGTCCCTTCTTACCGATGAGCCGGTCGTCCCCGTCGCCGCCGGCGAGGCGGTCGGGCTGCGAACCGCCGAGCAGGATGTCGCCCTCGGCGCCGCCGATAAGGGTGTCGCCTCCCGAGCTGCCCGAGAGCAGGTCGCGGCCCGGTCCGCCGTCAACCGAGTCCTCTCCGGACTGGCCGAAGATGCGATCGTCGCCGAGCCCGCCGCTCAGGAACTCGCCGCTCGCGTCGCCGAAGATCAGGTCCGGGCCCGAGCCGCCGATGAGCCCCTCGACGTCGCCGCGGACGGTGTCGCGGCGCAGGCCGGTCTGATCGAGCTCGTTGCCGTCGTTGTCGTCGCCGCTGCCGATCGTGACCGTGAGGGCGGTCAGCCGCGCCGCATAGACGACGGTGTCGGTGTTGGAGCCGCCGCGGATCTCGTCCGCGCCGGCGCCGCCGTCGAGCACGTCGTCGCCGGAGTCGCCGTCGAGCACGTCGGCCGCGCCGGCAGCGACGATCCGGTCGTTGCCCGAGCCGCCGTCCAGAGTCGACTCGATGGACGCCGGGATCGACGAAGAGAGAAACGCCGTGTCCGCGCCGCCCCCGGCGTTGACGGTGATCGAGCCGATGCCTGCCGCGGGGCACGAGGCGGTGTCGGGATCGAGCTGCGTGCAGAGCCCGTTGGCGTCGATGCCGACGGGGTCGAGGACCCGGTAGGTGTTGCTGGCGGTGTCGAGGGCGACCACGAAGTCGTTTCTCTGGTTACCCGACGAGGTGACGTTGACCCGGCTGCCGCCCGAGATCGTGACCGCGGACGCCTGGGCGGCCGGAGCCGCGGCCGCCGCCATCGCCGCGAGGGCCACGATCGAGGCGAGCGCCGCGCTGAGCCTGCGTGTGGTGCGTCCCATGGTCTTTTCCTCCCTGCTGCGAGCGGCTACCTGGATTTCGCCCTCCGAAACACGGGCCGAGAGCCATCGGAGCGCTGCGCCAGCGATGCCGTTGAATGCGGGCTACCGGGGGGCGTCGCCGCGCGGCGGCGCGGTGACCACTCCTCGCATGTTGCCGACGATGAGGGCGACCACGGTGACGAGGTAGATCTGCCCGATCAGCGCCTCGGTGATTGCCATCGATCGGCCGAGGTTCGTGGCCGCGACCAGGTCGCCGTAGCCCGTCGTGGTCAGGGTGGCGAAGCTGTAGTAGAGGTAGTCCGCCGTGTCTCCGGGCCCGCCGGTGAAGAAGTCGTCGTTGGAGATCTCCTGGACGGCCCCGAAGGCGGTGCTGAAGAGGATCCCGATCAAGAGGTAGATGCAAAGGACCCCGAACATGGTCTCCCGCGTGATCGACTGCTCATCGCGGAAGTGCTGGATCAGCCCGTTGACGATCACCGGCGGGGTCAGGGCGATGAGAAGGAACGAGATCACGTGCCCGGAGTCCGCGCCCAGCTCGTCGGTGCCGACGAGCGCGAGAACGGCGCCGAGCACGATCAAGGCGCATGCCGTCGCGGTCAGCCGAACCACCCAGCGGTGAGCGCGCGAGGTGACCACGGCGACGATCAGCGTGATCGCCTGCAGCGCCACCGAGACGAAGCGTGCGACCTCGCCGTCGGGAGCGGCGAGCTGGAACGCGAGCAGGGTCAGGATCAGGCCGAGCAGGAGGGAGTAGCGGTGGTGGATCCGTCGCACGCCGCCAATCATCGCCAGCGGCGCAGACGCCTAGATGCGCGCTCTCGGGCCTAGTTGGTGAGCTCGAACCAGACGCGGGTGCTCTCGCCGCGCACGCCCCAGCTATCGCTGAGCGCGTCGACGATGCCGAGCCCGTAGCCGCCGCCGGCGTCGGTGCCGGCCGCGCGCAGGCGCACGCTGCCGCTGCCCTCGTCCTCGATCTCGCCCCGCACGACGCCGTCCTCGCCGAGCTCCACGCTGACGCGGATCGGATGGTTTGGACCGTGCACGACCGCGTTCGTGACCAGCTCCGAGACGATCAGCCTGAGGTCGTCGTGCGTGCGAGCATTGAGCTCATCGCGAAGAGGGGCGACCGCGTCTCTCGCGTGCCGGGGAGCGCCCGGCCCTGGGGCGAGTTGAACATCCACGATTTGAGGTTTCCCGCTGCACGCCGTTTTCAACCGTGACAACCGTCCACTGCAAGGCTGCATGGCGGCAAACCGCGATGATGCGCGGATGGAGCAGAGCAGCCCCCCCGAGGTCCGCGGCCTGATCATCACCGCCGATGACTACGGCTACTGGCCCTCGTACAACGAGGGGATCCTCGCTGCGGTCGAGGCCGGGGCGCTCGACGCCGTGAGCGCGATGGTCGAGCGCGAGTACTGCGACCCCGAGCCCCTGCTCGAGAGCGGGGTCGAGATCGGCCTGCACCTGGACTTCGAGGCCCGCTGGGGCGCGCGGAGCGGCGCACCTGCCCGAACCGCGCTGCGTGTGCAGCTCGACCGCTTCACGGACATGTTCCGCCGCTGGCCGTCGTTCATCAACGGCCACCACCACTGCCACGCCAATCCCGAGCTGGCGACCCCCGTGTTCGAGACCGCCCAGCAGATCGGCGTGCCGGTGCGCTCGGTCAACCCCGACCACCGCCAGTGGCTGCGCGAGCGGGGGATCGCCACCAACGACCTGCTGATCGGGCGGCTGCGATCGAAAGAGCCGGCCGATCCTCCCGAGCTCCGCGAGCTGCCCCTTGGCGTGACGGAGTGGTTCACGCACCCTGGATACCCCGACGCCGAGTCGGGCTCCGAGTACGACATGGCGCGCCGCGAGGACCTCGACACCCTGCTGCGAAACCGGGTGCGCGAGCGCTTCGACACGCCCATCTGGGGCGACGCCATGCGCACGGTCCACGCCGAGGCGTTCCTGTATCCCGGCGGGCCGCTGGAGCAGGCGCGCGAAGACGCCAAGCGGCGCGACTAGCGCGACCAGCTCTACCGGCTGCTACTCCGAGGCCGGCTCTTCGCGGTCCACGCGCGCGTCGGAGCCGTTGGTGCCGGCGCCGTTGGTGTGGGCCGCGACCTCGTCGCGCTCGGAACCGGGCACGAACCGGCGCAGGAAGCCGCGCTGGCCGCCGGCGGCCTCGACCAGCTCCGAGAGCGCCGCGTCGAGGTCTGATCCGAGGTCGTCGAGGTCCTCCATCGCGTCGTAGTCGCCGATGAGGCCGAAGTTGACCTGGCCGTCGTAGGACATGATCCCGACGCAAACGGCCTGGCGCTGCGCCAGGGGGACCATCGGGTAGATGCGCAGGAGCTTGCGTCCGAGCAGGTACAGCGGGAACTGCGGGCCCGGGACGTTGGTGACGACGAGGTTGAAGAAGCGCTGGCGCGACTGCAGGCGTGCCGCCTGGGCCGAGATCGTCGGCGGCGCGAAGTCGGCGAGCTGGGTCATGACCGTCGCGCCCATCGCCTGCTTCGAGCTCTTCAGGTCGCCCATCAGCTGGCTCACGCGCTGGAGGCGCGTGACGGGGTCCTCGATCGAGACCGGGAGCGGGGCCATCATGCTCGACACCTGGTTGCCGAGCGCGCCGTGCTGGTCAGCCGTTCGGACGCTGACGGGGACCATCGCGCGCACCTCGACCCCGGCGGTGGCGTGGCCGCGTGCGCGCATGTAGCGCCCGAGCGCCCCCGCGACGGCGGCGAGGATGACGTCGTTGACCGTCCCGCCGAGCTCGTCCTTGACGCCCTTGAGGTCCGCGAGCGAGGCCTGGACCCAGCTGAAGCGGCGGTGCGGGCCGATCTCGACGTTGAAGGGGGTGTCCGGAGCGCCCCAGCCCGACCACGCGAATGTGCCGGCGGCGACGGCGGTGTCGAGCAGCTTGTGCGCCGCCCGGCGCGGGCCGCGGAGCACGCGGCGAAAGCCCCGGTAGACCTCGCGGGGGCTGACGACCCGCTCGACCACCGCCTCGGCGAGGAGCTGCGAGCCGGTCGGCTCGGGGTCGGGGACCCACTTCTCGAGCGGGGTCGGAGGCGATTCCGGCGACTTCTCGAGGTCGAAGAGGACGGTGGTGATGTCGACGCCGGAGACGCCGTCGACCATGCAGTGGTGGGTCTTGGCGACGATCGCGAACCCGCCGTCGGCGAGCCCCTCGACCAGCCACATCTCCCACAGCGGCTTCGAGCGGTCGAGCTGCTGGGAGAACAGGCGCGCAGCGAGGTTGCGGAGCTGCTCCTCGCTGCCCGGCGCGGGAAGCGATGTGTGGCGCACGTGGTACTCGAGGTTCAGGTGCGGGTCGTCGACCCATACGGGGCGACCGAGGTCGCCGGGCACGAAGCGGACCTTCTGGCGGAAGCGCGGCACGAGGTGCAGGCGCGAGGCGATGTGGTCGCGGAACTCGACGTAGGGGGGAGCGGGGCCCTCGAAGAGGGTCGTCGAGGCGACGTGCATGTGGGCGCCGTCGTGCTCGAGGTGCAGGAAGGAGGAGTCGAGTCCGGTCAGGCGGTCGGTCATCTGCAGGATGATATTCGCACACGACTGTGTGTGACGGACGTCACATGGGAAGCCCTGCGGGGCTCCTACCGTGCCACGGCTGCATCACTCAAAACGAACCGCCGAGTCGTCCTGACGGACATCGGACGAGCGGGGGACCCAATCGCCGGCATCAGCGCATCACGCCGGCCGGGGCGAATGGGGCGGTGTTCCGTCCTTAGCGGTACTGGCCTTCACAAGAGGCCGCTGCGAGCCCGTCAGCTAACCCCGTAGGCGTTACAGGAAGGCAAGGTGTTTCACTTGCGTCGCTTTCAAGCGAAGCGCAAGAGGGCCGCGCTGATTCTGCTGCCCGCAGCGATGATGATCACCACGGGAGTCGCAATGGCTGGGACCGGCATGCCGGTTCCCTCCGACGGTGCGTCGACGAGCGGCGCGCGCGCCGACTCCGACGTCAAGCTCGACATCAAGAGGCACGCGATGGCGGGGAACTCCGTCAAGGTCCGCGGCAAGGTCAGCCCGCAGGGTGGCCGCTGGGTCACGATCCGCGCGGCCGGCAAGAAGGTCACGACCGTGCGGACCAAGCCCAACGGGAGCTTCCAGGCCCGCTGGCAGGCGCCGGGCGCCGGGATCTACAAGGTCAAGGCGGTCGTGCAGGGCACCCACAGCGCCGAGCGCGCCGGTTCGCGTGCCCAGCAGGTCAACGTCTACCGCGCCGCGCAGGCGTCGTACTACGGCCCAGGCCTGTACGGCAACAGCACGGCATGCGGCCGGACGCTGACCCCGTCCACGCTCGGGGTCGCGAACAAGTCGCTGCCGTGCGGGACCATGGTCACGTTCCGCTTCCGCGGCAAGACCGCGCGCGTTCCCGTGATCGACCGCGGCCCGTTCGCGGGTAACCGCGAGTGGGACCTGACCGCCGCCACCAAGGCGAAGCTCGGGTTCGGCTCGACGGGCGTCGTTCACTCCACGAAGTAAGCGCCGCAGCGCCGCGCAGCGCCGCGGCAGCGCCGCGCAGCGCCTAAAGTAGCCTCAACGGCTCGGAGTGGTCGCCCTCCAAAGCGGGGGCGGCCCGCTCCGGGCCTTTCTCCTGCTCGGGCTCGCCGTCGGCGGCCAATCCGGCGACCCCTACGCCGATCAGGCGCACCGGGTCCTGCGGGTCGAAGCGCTCGAGCAGCTCGCGCGCGACCGCGCAGACCACGGCCGGGTCGCGGGTGCGAGACGGAAGCGTCTTCGAGCGCGTGTACGTCTTGAACGGGCGCACCCGGATCTTCATCGTGATCGTGCGCCCCGCGTAGCCGCTCCCCTCGAGGCCCTCGCACACCGACGCCCCGAGGCGCTCGATCGTCGACGCGAGCTCGTCGCGGTCGGTGACGTCGCGGGCGAAGGTCGTCTCCCGGCTCTCGGACTTCGGCTTGCGGTCGGTGACGAGCGTGCGAGCGTCGATGCCATTTGCCAGCGCTCGCAGCCCCGCGCCGTGCGAGGGGCCGAGGGCTCCGCGCAGCGTCTCCGGGTCGGCGGTGGCCAGCTCGAGGACGGTGCGGATTCCGATTCGCCCCAGGCGCTCCGCGGTCTTCGGGCCGACGCCCGGGATCAGCGTCGCGGGTCGATCCCCGACCCGCTCGTGCATCGTCCCGGCGCTCAGCGAGCAGAGCCCGTCGGGCTTCTCGAGGTCGGAGGCGATCTTCGCCAGCAGCTTGTTCTCGGCGAGGCCGACCGAGCAGACGAGGCCAAGGCGCTGGCGCACCTCGTTCTTCAGCTCCCGAGCGCGAGATTTCGGGACGAGCGAGCCCGAGAGGTCCATGTAGGCCTCGTCGACGCCGACTACCTCGACGGTGTCGGAGTAGCTGCGGAGGATCTCCATCACCTCGCGCGAGACCTCCCGGTAGCGCGCCATGTCGCTGGGGATCCGAATCGCCTGGGGGCAGCGCCGCACGGCGATCGCCATCGGTAGGGCCGAATGGACGCCGAACTTGCGCGCCTCGTAGGACGCGGTCATCACGACTCCTCGCGAGTCAGGCGTGCCGTTGGCGACGATCACGGGCTTGCCGCGCAGCTCCGGCCGGCTCAGCAGCTCGACCGAGACGAAGAAGGCATCCATGTCGACGTGGGCGATCACCTGCGTTCCATCGATCCTAGGCCCGGGTGCCGACGCCCCTCGCTACTGTCTTTCGAAGTGAGCAGCGCGGAGCCGAAGAACCTCGAGGCGATCTCCAAGGCGATCGACCAGCACAACTCCAACTGCCCGTTTCCGGCGGCCGAGGTGCGCATGAACCCCTTCGAGGTCGAGCGCCTCGGGTGGGATCACATCCGCGGCCTGCCGATCGTCCCGGACGCCGAAATAGGCACGGGCCGCTTCAAGATCATCTGCTCCCGCGACGTCGACGGCGAGGGCATCGAGGAGGCCGAGGCCCTCGGCATCCCGATCGAGGTCGCGGTCCCGAGCGAACGCCAGGCCACTCCCTCGGGCAGCAGGTAAGGCCGACTCAGCGGTAGGGCGGTGCGGACCCACGCCCTCGGGGGCTGATTCGCCGAGGCTCCGCAGCGTAGGTCCTTGATGCCTTCGCGGCGGCTGCATACGCCCCCTCCGGGCGTGCGCCGGCCCCGCACCACACCTGGGTCGGGCTCAGATGCTGCGAAGGTCGTCGCGTGCGGTGGCGTCGGTGGCGGTCGTCGGTGAGCGAGCGCATGCAGCCGCCGTGCGACCCAAGGCCATCAGCTTCGGATGCTCGGCGAATCAGCGAGGGAACCGACGAGCGCGACCGGCGCCCCGCCACCCTCGACGTCCTACGCCGCCGCCCCTGAGACCGCCGCCTGCCGTGTGGTGAGGTGGCGGCGCAGGAAGCGGATCTGGTCGGCGATGGCGCGTTCGCGGTGCTCGCCCAGGTAGATGTCGAAGTGGGCGCAGTCGTACTCGCGCACCTCGGCGAGGCCCTTCGCCTTCCAGGCAGCGGCGGGCACCGCGCCGGGGGAGGCGACCGTCTCGCGGTCGGCGGACAGGAGCAGGATCGGGCAGCGCAGGTCGGCCATCTTCGCGATCGGGCGGTTCTGGCCCTCGTAGAGCAGGGCGCGGGCGGTCACCTCGTTGCGGAAGGTCGGTCCCGCGATCGCAAGGTAGCCCGCCTTGGCGTCCTCGCTGGTCATCGCGCCCATCTCGCCGGACTCGGCGACCGACGGGATCATGTGCGGTGGCTGCTTGCGCGCGGCGCGCAGCCCGTCCTTGAGGCCCTCGGCGATGGTGCGCATGAACTGGACGACGCCTGCGTACTTGGCGATCTCGAGCAGGGTGCGCAGGCCGTCGACGTCGGGGATCTGGGCGATCACGGCGACGATGCGATCGTCGGCCGCGGCGACGTAGATGACGTGTCCACCCGACCAGGAGGTTCCCCAGAGGACGATGCGCTCGGGGTCGACGCCGTCGATGCCACGAGCGAAGGCGACGGCGTTCTCGTAGTCGCGGCGATGGCGTGGGGGAGACGCGAACTGGCGCGGCTCGCCGCTCGAGTCGCCGAAGGTGCGGTAATCGAACAGCAGCGCGTCGAGACCGGCCTCGGCGAAGGCCTCGGCAAACGGCTCGAGGCCCGAGTCGCGCGTGCCGCCGAATCCGTGGGCCATGACGACACAGGGCCTGCCGCCGTCACCCTCGAAGTCGTCGCCGGCGCCCGGGTAGTGCCAGGCGGCGCAGTTCTCGCCCTCGCTGGTGAACTCGACGTCGCGGCGTTCAGGCAATCGAGGGCTCGCTGTCGCTCGTGGTGGGCCGCAAGCTCGTGCCTTCGGCGTTGCGAGCGCGCTCGGTGCCCTGGGGGATCTCGCGACGCTTGAGGTCGTGCTCGTAGATGTAGTGGTCGACCTGCATCGTGTGACGCGGTCGTTCGGCGACGTCGCCCCACTGGCGCTCGCGGTCGCGGACGATCGCGGCCTCCATCTCAGGGCGGGAGGGCAGGGCGTAGTCGCCCGAGGCGTAGCGGGCGACGAGCTTCGCCTGCAGCTCCACGAAGGGAAACAGGGTCGGGACCGCCTGCGCGAAGCCGATCAGCGCCAGGTCGTCGATTCCCGGCGAGAAGATCCGCTTGAAGAGGGGCAGCTTGTTGTCAGGCGCCGAGAGCAGGTCCGGATCGAGGAACGGGAACGTGATCTTGTACCCGGTCGCGTAGACGATCGCGTCGATCTGCTCGCTGGTCCCGTCCTCGAAGGCGACGCGGTCGCCGAGCAGCTCGGATACGTTCGGCTTCGCGGTCGCGTCGCCGGAACCGAGGCGCAGCAGCAGCTCGCTGGAGACCGTGGGGTGCGCCTCGAGGAAGTTGTGGTTGGGCTTGACGAGACCGTAGTCCTCCATCCGGCCCGAGGCGAGGTAGGGGAGGGGACGGGCGAGCAGGCGCTGCAGCTTAGCGGCAGGAACGGAGAGGTCTTGACGATCTTGCCGAGCGGCTGCCCGAAGAGGTACTTCGGCATCACCCAGGCGCCGCTGCGGGTCGAGAGGAAGACGTGCTCGGCAACGCCCTTGCGCGCGAGCTCGGAGGCGATGTCGACGCCGCTGTTGCCGATCCCGACGACGAGCACGCGCTTGCCGACGAGATCGGCAGGCTCGGTCGGGGAGAGGTAGTGGTGGGAGTGAATGCTCTCGCCGTCGAAGACTGCCCGGGAACTCGGCGAAGCGCGGGTCCCAGTGGTGCCCGTTGCCGACGATGAGGAAGTCGAACTCCTCGCTCTCGCCGCCGTCGAGGTGGATCCGCCACCCGCCGTCGGGCAGCCGCTCGGCGCGCTCGACCGCGGTCTCGAACCTGATCCGGTCCCGCAGCCCGAACGCCTCCGCGTAGCTGTTGATGTAGGCGAAGACCTGCTCGTGATGGGGGTAGTCCGGGTAAGCGTCCGGCCCCATCGGCATATCGCGGAACGAGACGCTGTCGCGCCACGTGTCGATGTGCAGCGAGCGGTAGGCCGACGAGCGCCCGTTGGGGTTGCCGAAGTACCAGTTACCGCCGATGTCGTCCGAGGCCTCGAAGCAGGTGTAGGGGACGCCGCGGTCGGCCAGCGCCTTGCCGGCGGTGAGACCGCTGATTCCGGCCCCGATCACGCAGGTTTTCGCTCTGTTCGCCACTCTCCTCTGCTTGAGTCTATGCCCGCCCGTCGCGGGGGCTCAGCGGCTAGAAGTTGTAGAAGAAATCGAGGCCGTGGTCTGAGAGGAAGCGCTGGATGTCACCGTTGATCGGCCCGATCTCGTTGTTCCAGATCAATACCCCCATCACAATCAGGATGGCTCCGCCGAAGGCCATGATCACGGCGTAGTGGCGCTTGATCACGGCGAACGCCGTCGTCATCCGCGCGAACAGCAGGGCGGTGAGCAGGAAGGGGATCGCGAGGCCCGCCGAGTAGACGGCGAGCAGGAATGCGCCGCGGCCGGGAGAGCCCGAGTTCGCGGCCGAGGTCAGGATGGCGCCGAGGGTGGGACCGACGCACGGCGTCCAGGCAATCGCGAAAGCCGCGCCCGCGACGATCGGCCCGCCGGTCCCGGCTCGCTCCATCAGCGCGTCGACTCGCCATTCGCGGTTCAGACGTGTCACGAACAGGGCGGCGATGAAGAACACGCCCATCGCGATGATCAGCGCGGCCGAGATCTTGTTGAGCAGCTCGCGATTGTCGTTGAGCGTGCTGCCGACGCCCGTCGCCGCGAGGCCGAGCAGGATGAAGATGGTCGAGAAGCTCGCGACGAACAGCAGGCTCGGAACCAGTACGCGGCGCCAGCTCGGAGTCCTCGAGGTCCGCGGCGGCGACGCCGGTCACCGCCGAGAGGTATCCCGGGACGAGCGGCAGCACGCACGGCGAGAGGAACGAGGCCATGCCCGCCAACAGCGCCACGAGCAGGCCCACTCCGGCTGCGGGATCGTTTTCCATGCCTCTATTGATACTGCCAGCGCGCCCGATCGGACCACCTAATCGGGTGCCTTTCGCGCCGGACGGATAGCGTTGGCGGCGTGCCCCGACCCCTCGCGGCCCTCGCATTGACGATCGCTCTGCTGGCCGGGTGCGGGGGCTCCGACGATGGGGATGACCTCGTGTCCGAGGACGCGCTGCTCGACTGCCTCACGGAGGGCGGGCTGGCTGCCGAGCCTCCCGGCGGCACCCCGAACCCGGGGCTCGGCAATGTCTCCGCGGACTTCCGTCTCGTGACCGCCGAGGGAGTGGCCGTCGACGTCGTCGTCCAGGGCAACGAGGAGAAGACCCGGCGCTCCGCCGCCGACATCAGCGCAGCGCTGTCGACGCTCGGCGCCGCCGGAGCGGAGGTCGTGTCCGAGCGAAACGCGATCGTCGTCTTCGACGGCGACCCGTCGGACGATGCGCGCGCCGTCGTCGAGGACTGCCTGGGCGAATGAACGACACGAGCGAACGCCGGCACTGCCCGGAGTGCGGGAGGGAGTTCCAGGGTGCTTCGGCGCTCGCGGATCACGCGACCACGGTCCACGTCCAGGCCGACGCGCCAGCGGCAGAGATCCGGCGCCCCCGAAGCGTGGTGCCCCAGCGGGTGATGGCCGGCCTCGCCGTGCTGCTCGGAATCGGGGCGATCGTCCTCATCGCGCTCGGCGCCGCCGGTGCCTTGGACAGGGAGGGCGCCCCCGAGACACCCTCGTCGATCGCCCACCAGATCGCCGTGGAGCTCGTCAAGTCAGGGGACGCCGACGACTACCGGGCGGTCGTCCCCGACGACGGCTGGGACGTGGAGTACGAGATCGACGGTGACGGCCTGATCCGTGTGCGGGACGAGAGCGGGGTCAACACCGAGATCGAGGTCGAGGCACTCGACAACGACCTGCAGGACGCGATGGAGGACGCTGCCGCCGAGCGCGGCTTCGATTTCGAGAGCTGATGGCCAACGACGTTCAGATCGAGGGCACCGGCAAGACCGCCAAGGTCCGAAACCCCTGGCTGGTGCTGCTGTTCACGATCATCACCCTCGGGGTCTACTCGTGGTTCTGGTGGTACTTCATCAACCGCGAGATGGCCGACCTCGGCCGCTCGCGCGACACGAAGAAGCTGGGCACCGACCCGACGGTCTCGACCCTGGCCTTCACCCTCGGAAGCATCGTCTACGTCCCCTACGTCTGGACGATCGTGACGACGACGCGGCGAGTCCAGGAGGCACAGCGTCTGACGGTCGGCAAGTCACTCAACGGATGGATCGCGGCGGCCATGTGGATCCTCGGCCTCGTGCTCGGCGGGATCGTCTACACGCAGTTCGAGCTCAACAAGGTCCTGAGGGCGCCCGGGATGCGGCCCGTCGAGCCCGCCGACGAGGCGGCTTTGGCGGCGGGCGACGCCGAGCGGCTGGCCGAGCTCGAGAACCTTCGCGACCGCGACGCGCTGACGGCGGAGGAGTTCGAGGCCGAGCGCGAGCGCCTGGGTCTCGCGGGCTCCTAGCCGGCGAGGCCATAGGGTTGTGGCATGCCTGCCGATCCACCCGGGAAGCTCGTCGAGGTGGAGGGGATGCGCATCCACTACACCGAGCACGGGGAGGGGGACCCGGTGCTGCTCCTGCACGGCTGGCCGACATCGAGCTACCTGTGGCGCAACATCGCGCCGATCGTGGGCAAGGGACGGCGAGCAATCGCGATCGACCTGCCCGGCTTCGGGCATTCCGACAAGCCGCGCGACGCCTCCTACAGCTTTCGCTTTCACGCTCATGTGCTCGACGGCTTCCTCGAGGCCGTGGGCGCCCCCGGCCGGATCGGGCTCGCCGTGCACGACCTCGGCGGCCCGATCGGCCTCTTCTGGGCCTCGCAGAACCGCGAGAGGGTCGAGCGCCTGGCTTTGCTAAACACGCTCGCCTACGCGCGCCCGTCGTTGGCCGTCGTCGCGTTCGCCGCCTCGGTCCGCATTCCCGGCGTGCGCTCGTACATGACGAGCCAGAGCGGCCTCCGCTTCGCGATGCGCCTGGGCGTGCGCGACAAGAGCCGCCTCTCGGACGAGACGATCGCCGCGTATCTCGCGCCGTTCACCGACGACGACGCGCGCGAGGCGCTCCGCCGCGCCGCCTACGGGCTCCACCCGAAGGGGTTCAGGGAAATCGAGCGCTGGCTGCCCGAGGTCGAGGTGCCCGTCCGAATCGTCTACGGGGTGCGCGACCGCATCCTGCCCGACGTCCAGCGCACGATGCGGAAGGTCGAGCGCGACGTGAAGGGACCTGTCGAGGTCACGATGCTCGAGGACTGCGGGCACTTCTGCCAGGAGGAGCGGCCGACGGAGATCGGGGACGCCTTGTGCGCCTTCTTCGGCCCCGCACAGGCGTAGTCGAGAAACTTCCCGGTCGTGTCGATTTCGCCGTTTCCCGTTCGTCACAGGGGTGAAAGGGCCCAATACGGCCCACGAACGAAGGAGGAACAGCGATGAGAGTGATGGTTCTGGTCAAGGCGAACGAGGACTCCGAGGCGGGCGTGATGCCCAGCGAGGAGCTGTTGACCGCGATGGGCAAGTTCAACGAGGAGCTCGTCAACGCGGGCGTGATGCTCGCGGGCGACGGGCTTAAGGCGAGCTCGGAAGGCGCTCGCGTGCGCTTCGAGAAGGGCGAGCAGAAGGTGATCGATGGGCCCTTCGCGGAAACGAAGGAGCTGCTGGCCGGCTACTGGGTGCTGGAGGTCAAGTCGATGGACGAGGCGATCGAATGGGTCAAGCGCGTCCCGGCAGACCCCAACGAGACCAGCGAGATCGAGATCCGGCCGGTATTCGAGACGGAGGACTTCGGCGACGAGCTCACGCCAGAGCTCCGCGAGCAGGAGGAGAAGCTGCGCACCCAGCTCGAGGGGCAGCAGAAGGGCTAGCGGTCGTGGGAACGACCAGCGAGACGAACCGCACGGTCGAGGCCGTGTGGAGGATCGAGTCGGCCCGGCTGATCGCCGGGCTGGCTCGCGTGGCGGGCGACGTGGGTCTGGCCGAGGAGCTGGCGCAGGACGCATTCGTCGCGGCGCTCGAGCAGTGGCCGAAGTCGGGCGTGCCCGACAACCCGGGCGCCTGGCTGATGACGACGGCGAAGAACCGTGGTATCGACCGGCTGCGCCGGCTCCAGAACCTGGAGCGAAAGCAGCAGGAGCTGGGGCGGGAGCTCGAGAGCCGGCAGGTGTCGGAGACCGCTGCGGTGGACGCCGCGCTCGACGATCACGTCGGCGACGACCTGCTCAGCCTCGTGTTCACGACCTGCCACCCGGTGCTGTCGACCGATGCGAGGGTGGCGCTGACGCTGCGGCTGCTCGGCGGGCTGACCACGACCGAGATCGCGCGCTCGTTCCTGGTCTCGGAGGCGACCGTCGCTCAGCGCATCGTACGGGCGAAGCGAACGCTCGCCGAGGCCCACGTGCCCTTCGAGGTGCCCGGCCCCGACGAGCTGGGGGAGCGGCTGGACTCGGTGCTCGAGGTCGTCTATCTGATCTTCAACGAGGGCTACTCGGCCACCGCGGGCGACGACTGGATGCGCCCCGAGTTATGTAACGAAGCCCTCCGGCTCGGCCGGATCCTGGCCGGGCTGGCGCCGCGCGAGCCCGAGGTCCACGGCCTCGTCGCGCTGATGGAGATCCAAGCGTCGCGCACCCGCGCGCGCATCGGGCCAACCGGCGAGCCGATCCTGCTTCTCGAACAGGACCGCGCCCGCTGGGACCAGCTCCTGATCCGCCGTGGGCTGGCAGAGCTCGACCGCGCCGACGAACTGGGAGGCGCACGCGGGGCCTACGTGCTCCAGGCCGCCATCGCCGCATGCCACGCGCGCGCTCGCAGGGCCGAGGACACGGACTGGGAGGCGATCGCGGCTCTCTACGAAGCGCTGGCGGGCGTCGCGCCGTCACCGGTGGTCGAGCTCAACCGCGCCGTCGCCGTCGGCATGGCCTTCGGCCCCGAGGCCGGCCTCGAGCTCGTCGACCAACTGCTGGATGCGCCCGCGCTCGGCGACTACCACCTGCTGCCGACCGCCCGCGGTGACCTGCTTGTGAAGCTCGGCCGCGCCGATGAGGCGCGCCGCGAGTTTGCGCGTGCTGCCTCGATGACAGACAACGAGCGAGAGAGGGCGGTGCTGCTGGCACGGGCGGCTGAGTGCTGAGCCGGGGCGACCACGGATGCGACGCACTAGAACCGATCTTATGTAAACCCGACGGGCGCCCGCCTGGGGTCCGACGCGGTTGGCACGATCACGCTCGGATGCTGCACCTGAGGCTCTCTGCGGACGAAACTGGCGCCGGCGACATCGAGCGGCGGCTGCTGGGGCTCGATGGCGTGAGGCGGCTCGTCACGACGCGGCAGCAGGCGTCCGAGGACTTCGTCGTGACCGCCGACGTCGAGCCGACCACGGCGGACCAGCTCGTGGGCCTGCTGCACGAGCTCGATGTCCATGCGGACGACTACGTGATCACGCGCATGGAGATCGTTGCGCCGATCCGAACCAACCAGCAGGCCTTGGCCAAGGCGGGGGCGTTCGCGTGGATCGAGGTGCTCGGCGAAGCGCGCGCCAACTCGCGGCCCCTGGGCCGCTATCTCATGCTGATGGCCGTCGCCGGCGTGATCGCAGCTCTCGGCGTGATCAAGACGAACTCGATCCTGATCGTCGGCGCCATGGCCGTCAGCCCCGACCTGCTGCCGGTCTGCGCGGTCTGCGTCGGGCTGCTCGACCGACGCTGGTCACTTGCCCGGCGCTCGGTGTCGACGCTCGCGGTGGGCCTGGCCCTGACCGCCGTCGTGGCGCTGTTGCTCACGCTCAGCGTCCGCGCACTTGACATAATCCCGGCCGGTTTCGCCCTCGAGGAGAAGGGCCTGATCGGCACCCTCGCCAATGTCGACTATTCGACGGTGCTGGTCGCCCTGGCGGCGGGCATCGCCGCGATGCTCTCCTTCGAGACCCGCGCCTCCGCCGCCGTCGGGGTCGCGATCTCGGTCACCACCATCCCCGCCTCGGCGAACTTCGGGGTCGCGCTCGGAATCGGCGACACGTCGGCCGCCCTCGGGTCGCTGCTCGTGTTGGTCGTGAACGTCGCGCTCCTGGTCCTCTCGGGGAGCCTCACGCTCGCAGCGCAGCGCTTCGCCGCGGCTCGCTCGCTTGCGCGCTCGCGCGCGACCCGGGCACAGGGAGCCGCACGTGCGCCGTGAGGAGCTCGCCGCCTGGATCGAAGCCTACGAGCGGCTCTGGCGCACCGAGGGCACCGACGGGCTCGCCGACGCATTTGCCGAGGACGTCGTCTACTCGATGGGGCCGTACGAGCAACCGGTCCACGGCCTCGGGGCGCTGAGTGAGGTCTGGGTGCGCGAGCGCCTCTCGGCGGACGAGGAGTTCGAGATGGTGGCCGAGATCGTCGCGGTCGAGGGAGACACCGGGGTCGCCAGGACCCACGTGCAGTACGGGCCGCCGAGCCACCTCGAGTACAAGGAGATCTGGGTGGTCACGTTCGACGCAGACGGGCGCTGTTCGTCGTTCGAGGAGTGGCCTTTCTGGCCGGGGCAGGACCCGCTGCCCGAGGTCGAGCGCCCGGAGCAGGCGCCCTAGGCGATCCTGTCCCCCAGCTCGACGTCCTCATCCGGGCGCAGGAGGATCACGCCCTTCGCGTCGTCGACGGCACCCAGGACCAGCACCTCCGAATCGAACGGGCCAACCCTCCGGGGCGGGAAGTTGACGACGCCGACGACGAGCCGGCCCTTGAGCTCTGCGCGCTCGTAGTTGGTGATCTGGGCGGACGAGCGCTTCTCGCCGATCTCGGGGCCGAAGTCGATCGTCAGCTTCCAGGCGGGGACCCGCGCCTCGGGAAAGTCCTCCACCGCAGTCACACGGCCCACGCGCATATCGACCCCGAGGAAGTGGTCGAAATCGATCTCGTCCGGGGTCTCCGCCATCGCGGCCGGATGAAAGCAGCTTCCCGCGACGTACGATCCACGGATCGCAAGCGAACGCGAACTCGTCAAGCCGCCGCCCAAGCTCGCTGACCTCGAGGAGCTGACGCCCCCCGCCCTGATCGCGATGGCTGTGGCTGGCCTAATCGCAGTCGTCGACGGGATGCTGGGGGGCGGCGCCGTGCTGACCGGCCTGTTGGCGATTCCCCCGCTCGTCGCCGCCGCCCGGTGCTCGCTCCCCGAGGCGGGGGTCGTCGGTGTCGCCTGCGTGGCGCTCGCCGTGCTCTCGGGACTGTGGAACTCAGAACTTCGGCAGCACCGAGTACGTCGTCGAGGTGCTGACCGTGATCGCGGGGGTCGTCGCCGGCCTGTGGCTCTCGAGCCTGCGTACGGACCTCTATCGCGAGCAGCAGGCCGCCGAGCTGCTGGCGGAAGGGGGTGCGCTGATGGAGGACGCACTCGACCGGACGGAACGCGCGCACCACCTCGCCGATCTCGCCGTTCCGGCGCTCGGCGACGTCGCGATGGTCGACATGCTCGCGGGGACGGCTCGATCGTCCGCATGGCGGCCAAGAGCCGCGGATCGAAAGTCGCCGATGTGTTCCTCAGGCTGCGGGCCGAGATGCCGATCCGCGCGGACGGCCCGCACCCCGTCGCCGAGGTGATCCGAACCGGCGAGCCGATCGCGCTCGGCAGGCTCTCCGACGAGCAGATCGATGACATCGCCACCAAACCCGAGGAGCGTGAGCTGATCCGCCGCCACCGCTTCCAATCCGCCCTGGTGCTCCCCTTGAAGGCGCGCGGCTCGGTGTTGGGCTCGCTGTCCCTGTGGATCATGCAGCCGGCCCACGCTTTCGACCGGACGGCCCGGAGCACCGCGGACAGGCTCGCCCAGCGAGCCGCGCTCGGACTCGACAACGCGCGGCTGCATGAGCAGCAGGCCCACATCGCCGGCGTGCTGCAGCACAGCCTGCTGCCGCGCGTGCTGCCGGAGATGCAGGGGTTCGAGATCGCCTCGCGCTTCCTCGCTGCAGGCGAAGCCTACGAGGTCGGAGGCGACTTCTTCGACGCGTTCAGGACGGGGTCGCGGAGCTGGAGCGTCGTGATCGGGGACGTCTGCGGCAAGGGCCCCGAGGCGGCCGCGCTGACCGCGCTCGCCCGCTACACCGTCCGTACCGCCTCGGACCCCCAGACGCCGCCGAGCGCCGTGCTGCGAGCGCTGCACGACTCGATCAACGCCGATCGAACCGACCTGCGCTTCTGCACCGCCGCGCTGCTTCGCGTCGACCCGCCCGAGAACGGCACGGGAGCGGCGCGGCTCACGGTCTCGTTGGGCGGCCACCCCCCTCCCCTGGCGCTGCGGCGAAACGGCAGCGTCGATGCGATCGGCGAGCCCGGCACGCTGCTCGGAGCCCTGCCCGAGCCGACGTTGACCGACGTCGGCGCCACGCTCGATCCTGGCGAGACGCTGGTCCTCTACACGGACGGGATGCTCGACGCACGCGACCGAAAGCACGGCGACGACCCGGCCTGGCTCGCCGAGCAGCTCTGTCGCGCCGGCTCGTCAGGCCCCGAGAAGATCGCCGAGAAGCTGACCCAGGCGGCGCTCGAGCGTCACGGCGGAACTGCGAGAGACGACATAGCCGTAATCGTGCTCCGGCGAACGGGCGGCTAGGCCTCGAGCAGCTCCTTCAGCGCCGCGAGGCTCTTCTCGGCCTCCTTGCGCCCCTTTGAAGCGGACGCGACCCGACCGGCGAGACGCCCGATCGGGCCGCCCGGCAGCTCGAAGCTGTTCGCGTAGACGAAGGTCGTGGCGCCGCGCATCTCGCCCAGCTCGTAGGTCACGTGGGCGCGCGAGCGAGCCGGGCCGCGGCCGCTCCACACCGCGCGCCGCGGGCGCTCGATCTCGACCACGGTCCATTCGATCCTGGTGTTGGCCCCGCCGAGCCGCAGCGTCTGCTTGAAGCAGTCGCCCTCCTCGAGGCGGCGGCCCGGCTTCCACTCGACGTCCTTGTGCGCGCTGACCCAGTCACCGAGGCGAGCGGGGTCCATGACCACGTCCCACACCCGCGCGGCCGGGGCGCCGATCTCGATCGAGCTCTTGACCTCTTCGCTCATCGCGATCCATTCTGGCGCGCCGGCCGCGCGGGGCGGCAGCACCCGCCGCTAGGGCGGGTGCGTGCGCGGTGCTGCTCGTCCCCGAGGTTACGTCGGCGGTCTGGCCGTTCGGGTTCGGGTTGGGGACGGGCGGTGCGTAGGCCTCGGGCGGGGCTGGCTGCGCCGCCTTGGAGCCGTCGCGGCTCTTCTTCGCGAGGTAGAGGCCCGCCGCGCCGCTCGCCGTTGCCGCGCCGGCAGCCGCAGCCGTGACGTTGCGCTTACGCCTGCGCCTGCGCTCCGCCTGCTTGCGGCCTGTGAGGCCCTTGGCGAGATCGCTGAGGGCCGACGCGATTCTCGAGAACACGCCCTTGCCCGCCTTCCCTGCGCCCATGGCTGCGCCCTTGCCGACGCCCTTGCCTGCGCGTCCCGCGATGCGCTTGGGGGCTGAGGGCCGTGGCACCCTGTCTCGCGTCTCATCCCTGACCTTGTCCAGTGTCTGCATAAGCTCGCTCCTCGCGTAGGTTTCATCCACCGGGTACCCCGTTACGCAATGGCGAAGCATCGACTTCACGTCGGCTGTTCCGGCTGGGTCTACCCGGCCTGGCGGGGGAACCTCTATCCCGAGGGCCTGGCGCAGCGGCGCTGGCTCGCTCACTACGCCCAGCAGCTCGGCACCGTCGAGGTCAACAGCACCTTCTACCGCCTCGCATCCCCGAAGGCGGTCGAGGGGTGGGTCGAGCAGACCCCGAAGGAATTCCTCTTCTCGGTCAAGGCGAGCCGATACATGACCCACATCAAGCGCCTTCAGGACGTCGCTGAGCGGGCCAAGCCGTTCTACGCGCCGCTCGAGGCGATGAGGCGATCGGGAAAGCTCGGCCCCGTGTTGTGGCAGCTGCCGGCCAACTTCCACCGCGACGATGATCGGCTCGCCTCGGCCCTGGAGGCGCTGCCCGACGGCAGGCACTGCTTCGAGTTCCGGCACGAGAGCTGGTTCGACGATGAGGTCTACGCGCTTCTCCGGGCCCACGGCGCGGCGCTCGTGATCGGAGACGACCCCGAACGACCAGACCACCCCCGGAAGCTGACCGCCGACTGGACCTATCTGCGCTTTCACCGCGGCAGCCGCGGGCGAGACGGCAACTACTCGGCTTCAGAGCTCGATCTTTGGGCGCGCCGGATCGCCCAGTGGCGCCGCCGGGCCGACGTCTTCGCCTACTTCAACAACGACCAGAGCGGCTACGCGCCGCGCAACGCCCTTGCGCTCAGGGGGCGGCTCGGGGACTGACTCAGCGCTTGCGCCAGCTGCCGCCGAGCATGCGCGACAGCCGGCCGCCGCGGTTCGGCTGGAAGTTCGGCGAGCCCTCGTCGGGCGGCGGGAGCTCGGCCGCCGCGGCCGCGTCGATGCTCAGCGTGACCGCGCGGTCCGCGGTCCGCGCGACCTCGGGGGCGTCGGCGAAGACGACCTCGCCGGCGGTCGTCTCGATCACGAACCCGTCGAGGATGTGCTCGCGGTAGTTGTCGACGACCTGCCGGACCTTGCCCACCTCGACACCGTCCGAGGAGTACACGGCGGTGCCGCGCTCGACGGCGCTGTAGTGGATCGCGTGTCCCTCTTCGATGGCCACGGATGAAGCATACGATTCCGCCTAAGTCTGCTGCCGTGTCCGGCTATTCGGGAACGCCGCTGACGAAGAAGCTCGGGATCAAGGAGGGTCACCGTCTCGCCTTCCCCGGGGCGCCCATGGAGTTCCCCGGCCTTTTGGGCGAGCTCCCCGGCGGCACCGCGGTGCGCGCGAAGGCAACCGGCCCACTCGACGTGATCGTCTTCTTCACCCGCAGGCGATCGGAGCTCGCCCGTCGGATGCCCGGGCTGCGCCGAGCGATGGACCCCGCAGCCGGGCTCTGGATCGCGTGGCCGAAGCGGGCCTCGGGCGTGGCGACCGATATGACCGAGGACGTGGTGCGCGCGCTCGCCTACGAGAACGCCCTGGTCGACAACAAGGTTTGCGCGATCGACGACACCTGGTCGGGCCTGCGCCTCGTGATCCGGCTGAAGGACAGGCCGGCCCGCTGATCAGCCCGAGCCCAGGCGCTCGACGACCGCGGGCAGCTTGCAGAATTCCGCCACCTCGCGCGAGAGCTTTCCCCCCTGCCAGGCGAGGGGGCTCTCCCCCTCCCCCTCGCTGACCACGCTCGCGGAGGGCAGGCTCTCGGCCCATGCGGCCGCGACCTCGTAGGGGTGGCTGGGATCGGCGTCGTCACGGCTGGCGACGACGAGCGCGGGCAGGCGAAGCGACTCGAGCTCGGTCAGCCCGTCGAAGGGGATCGAGCGGGGCAGCTCCCTGAGTGCCATCGCCAGCGCCCGGGGGTCGCGGTGGAGGGCGATGCGCTGCCTGGTGATGCGGAGCACCGTCTCGCGCCAGGCGCCCTCGACCGCCAGGCTCGCCTCGTAGGCTGCCATGAAGCCGTCGACACCGCTCGCCGCGAGACCGTCGGCGAGACCGTCCCAGTAGGCCAGGACCTCGTCGGGCGGCGGCAGCCCGAGCGAGACCGGGCCGACGAACACAGCGCCCGCGATCTCATCGGCGCGGTCGAGCGCGTAGGCGGCGGCCGTGTGGCAGCCCATCGAATGGCCGACCAGGACGGGGCGCCCGTCGCCGTGCTCAGCCAGCACCCGGCCGAGGTCCGCCGTCAGCTCGGGGTAGCCGTAGCCGCTCCCGCCCGGGGCCGCGCCCGATTCGCCGTGGCCGCGTGCGTCGTACGAGACGACGTGGTATCCGGCGCGCGGGAGGGCCTTCGAGCCGTGGAACATGTAGCGGCGGGTCGCGGTGATGCCGTGCAGCGTGACCACGGTCGGCCCGTCGCCCACGAGCTCTCCGCGCAGGACGAGGCCGCCTGCATCGAGATCGAAGGGTGTCGGCTCGGGCGCGCTCAGTGGACGGTCTGCACGGCGCGTTCGAGGTCGCCGATGTCCTGGTAGCGAATCCCGAACAGCGCCACGTGCTTGTACCGGACGATGCCCTCGCCGTCGATCAGAAACACCGAGCGGCGCAGCAGGCCGCCGGGGCCGAGGACGCCAAAGGCCTTGGCGACGCTCTTGTCCTCATCGGAGAGCAGCGGCACGTTCAAGCCGTTTTCCGTGACGAAGCGCTCGTGCGAGTCGACCGGCTGCGGCGAGATGCCGATCATCGGCACACCCAGGGCCTCGAGGCGGTCGCCGTCGTCTCGGTACGAGCAGAACTGCTTGGTGCAGACAGGGGTGAAGTCACCCGGGTAGAACGCGAGGATCACGCCCTTGCCCTGGTAGTCGGAGAGCTTGTAGACCTTGCCCCCCGTGCCGGGCAGCTCGAAGGAAGGGGCCTTGGATCCCACGTCGAGCTTGGCCATCAGCCGCGCTCGATCTGGACGGTTTCGATGACGACGGGCGAGGTGGGCGGCGCGTCGGCGCCGGTCGGGTCCCCGAGCGCCTCGATCGCGTCGACGACCTCGAACCCCTGCGTGACCTTGCCGAGCAGCGCGTAGTCGGGCGGCAGCCCGGCGTCGGCAGCGGCAGTGACGATGAAGAACTGGCTCCCGGAGCGCCCCGGAGGCTCGGCGGCGGTCTTCGCCATCGCCACGGTCCCGGCTGTGTAGACGAGGTCGTCGGGCGGCGGCTCGTCAACCGAGTAGCCCGGCCCGCCGGTCCCGTCGCCCGCGGGGTCACCGCCCTGGATCACGAAGTCGCGCGCGATGCGGTGGATCGAAGTCTGGTCGTAGAAGCCCTGCTCGGCAAGGCTCGCGAACGATGAGGCGGTCTTCGGGGAGCTGTCGCTGTCGAGCTCGATCGTGAACGCGCCGCAGCTCGTTGTCACGACCGCGCTCGCCGGGCCCTTCAGGTCCCGCGCCGGGGGCTCGGCCTGGGACTCTTTCGGAGCCGGAGCCTCGACCTCCTCGCAGCCCTGGGGCAGGGTCGAGGCCTGCTCCGTGTCGTCGTCGTCATCGCCCCCGCAGCCGGCCAGAAGCGCCGGCAAGGCCGCCGCGATGGCGATGATCGTCAGTCCCCTTGGTCGCAACGCGCGTCCTAGGCTAGAGGAGCTTGGTTCCGACCTCCGACCCGACTCCTCCACCGCGCAACATCCGGCTCGTCGGCCGGGCGCTCAACGCCATCGTGGCCAGAGCCCCGATCGTCTGGCCGCTCCTGCGTGCCCCGATGCGGCGCTTCTTCGACGACTCCGCCGCCGGCTGGGACGAGCGGACCGGCGCGTTCTCGGCCCGCCACCTCGCCTCGCTCGGGGCGGCTCTCCTGCACGTCTCGCCGGAGCCCGAGCGCGCGCTCGACATCGGGACGGGGACCGGCGCGGGAGCGCTCCTGATCGCCCGGGAGTTCCCACGCGCGCGGGTTCGCGGCGTCGACCTCTCCGAGGAGATGATCCGCAAGGCCCAGGCGCGGGTCGGGCTCGATCCGGAGGGCAGGGTTGCGTTCAGGGTCGCGGACGCCTCAGCGCTCCCCTACGAGGACGCGTCCTTCGACCTCGTCACGCTCCTCAACGTGCCGCCCTTCTTCGGCGAGATCGCCCGCGTGCTGCGGCCCGGCGGCCACGCGATCGTTTGCGCATCACTCGGCGAGGCGACGCCCTTCTACACGCCCGAGAGCGTGCTGCGCAGGGGCTTCGCCCGAAAGGGCCTAGAGCCGGCAGAGACGGGCGCTGTGGACGAAGGCACGTACTTCGTGGCTAGATTGCCCGCGTGAGCGCGGAGCGGTCCCACGTACTGATCGTCAATCCGTCCTCAGGCGGCGGCCGTGGCGCCGAGATTCTCCCCGAGGTCGAGGCCGCGATGAGCTCGCGCGGGCTCGAATCCACGACCGTGGTCACGAGCAGCCTCAAGCACGGAGTCGACGAGGCGATCGCCGCCCACGAGGCAGGCCGCGTACCGGTGGTGATGAGCGGCGACGGGCTCGTCGGGCAGATCGGCGGGGCGCTCGCCGAGAAGGGCGCGACGATGGGCATCGTGCCCGGGGGGCGCGGCAACGACCTGGCGCGGGTCCTCGGCATCCCGGACGAGCCCGCCGACGCCGTCGCGCTGCTGGCGACCAGCGGCGTGCGCGAGATCGACGTCGGCGAGGTGAACGGGCGCCGCTTCCTGTGTATCGCCTCGATGGGCTTCGACTCCGAGGCGAACCGGATCGCGAACGAGGCGAAGGTGATCAAGGGCAACCTGGTGTACGCCTACGCCGCCCTGCGCGCCCTGGCCGCCTGGAAGCCCGCGAGGTTCACGATCACCTGCGACGACGGCGAGCCCTTCGAGGTGACCGGCTATGCGGTCGCCGCGGCCAACAGCCGCGCGTTCGGAGGTGGGATGTTCATCGCGCCCGACGCCGAGCTCGACGACGGCAAGCTCGATGTCGTCACGACGGGGAGCGTCAGCAAGCTGCGCTTCCTCGCGCACCTGCCCAAGGTCTTCAAGGGGACGCATATCGACGAGGACGAGGTCGACGTGCATCGCGCCGCGACGGTGGTGGTGAGCGCCGACCGCCCCTTCGCCGTCTACGCGGACGGCGAGCACCTCTCGGACCTGCCGGCCCGGCTGCGCGTGTTGAGTCGCGCGCTGGGCGTGATCGCGCCTCCGGCCGGGACCGCGGCTTGAGCGCCCTGTTCGGGCCCAAGCGGGCGCTCGCGCGCGCGACGGGGGCCCTGAGCCGGCTGAGCGGCCGCGGCGGCGGAACCACCCTCCCCGGCCGGATGCTGGTGCGGATGGCGCCGGATGCGATCGAGCGCCTCGCCGCGAAGCTCGACGGCGGCTCGATCATCGTCAGCTCCACCAACGGCAAGACCACGACGGCCGGGATGATCGCCGGCATCATGCACGCGGCCGGGCGCGAGCCGGTCCACAACCGCGCCGGCTCGAACATGCACTGGGGCGTCGCGACCGCGCTTCTCGAGCAGAGCGGCAGCGAGGGGCTGTTCGAGCTCGACGAGGCGTGGCTGCCCCGGGTCGCTCCGCAACTCCGCCCCCGCCTGCTGGTGCTGGGCAACCTCTTCCGCGACCAGCTCGACCGCTACGGCGAGCTCGAGCGCCTCGCCGACGAGTGGGCGATCCTCGTCGATGATCTGACGGGAGTCAGTTCATTTGCGCTGTGCGCCGACGACCCGCTGATCGCCGACCTCGGCCGCGACGGCGAGGGGCGGCGCCGCGACGGCGTCTCGTACTTCGGGATCGAGGACACCTCGCAGGCGCTCCCCGAGCTCCAGCACGCCCACGACGCCAAGCACTGCCGCCGCTGCGGCGCTCCCTACACCTACGACCGAGCCTTCGTCGGCCACCTCGGCCACTACAGCTGCCCCAACTGCGACGCGGACCGGCCGGCCCCCGAGGTCGCCGCCACCTCGGTGGAGCTGCTGGGAATGGCGGGGTCTCTGGTGACGATCGCGACGCCCGAGGGCGAGCTGAAGCTCCAGCTCCCCCTCCCCGGCCTCTACAACGTCTACAACGCGCTGGCGGCCGTCACGGCCGCGCTCTGCTCGGGCATCCCGCTCGACCTCGTCCGCCGGGGGCTCGAGTCGATGGTGGCGGTCTTCGGGAGGGTCGAGACGATCGAGGTCGGGGGCAAGCCGGTCTCGATCCTGCTGGTCAAGAACCCCGCCGGCGCCAACGAGGTGCTGCGCACCCTCGCGCTCGAGAGCTCAGGGGACGGAATCGACCTCTGGATCGCGCTCAACGACAGGATCGCCGACGGTCGCGACGTCTCGTGGATCTGGGACGCCGACTTCGAGCTGCTCACCGACGGCGTGCGCCGAGTGGTCTGCGCAGGGACCCGCGCGCCCGAGATGGCATTGCGCCTGAAGTACGCGGGCTGGCCGCAGGACCGGATCGAGGTATCGGGGCCTGTCGGCCCCTCGCTCGACGCCGCTGTCGCCGCCGCCCCCGACCGCCTGTTCGCGCTGCCGACCTACACGGCGCTGCTCGAGCTGCGGACGCTGCTTTCGGACCGCGGGCTCGCAAGGGAGTACTGGCAGTGACCCGGGAGCAGCCGCTGGCGTCCGAGCAGGGGGTCTGGCAGGACGTCGAGTTCGGCGCCTTCGCCGCCGACCTGCCCCTCTGGGAGGAGCTCGCGGCTGCGGCCGGGGGCCCGGTGCTCGAGCTCGGCTCCGGCTCGGGGCGGGTCGCCCTGCACCTCGCCAAGAAGGGCGATCGCGTGATCGCCGTCGAGCGCGACCCCGAGATGGTCGAGGCGCTCGCCGCCCGGGCCGACGGCCTGCCGATGACCGTTTTGCAGGCCGACCTGGTCGACCTCGGCGCCGAATGGACGCAGGCTGGCCTGCCCGAGCCCGGAGTCGCGATCGCGCCACTCCACATCGTCCAGCAGCTCGATCCCAACGCGCGCCCGGCGCTGCTCGCGGCGCTTGCAGGGCTTCTTCCGCCGGGCGCCCGCGCCGCGTTCGTCCTCGTCGACGAGGGCTCGCTGCTCGCCGACGGCTTCGAGGGGCAGCCCGAGGTCCCCGCGATGCGCGACGTCGGCGGCTGGGTCTACTCGAGCGAGCCGCTCTGGGTGCAGGTCAACGAGCGTGTGATGACCGCGCGCCGCCTGCGCGAGCGCGTCTCGCCCTCGGGCGAGATCGAGCGATCGATCCACGATGACGTGCTGCACCGCATCACGCCGGACCAGCTGGAGGCCGAGGCCGACGCGGCGGGCCTCAGGCCCACCGAGCGGCGCGCGATCGAATCCGGGCCGGTCGAGGCCGACTCGGTCGTCGTCATCGCCGAGGCTGGCGCATGAGCGGCGGGCCGACCGGGCTCGAGCTGCGTCTGCTGGCGCTCTACCCCGAGCAGATGAACATCTACGCCGACCGCGGCAACATCCTCTTCCTGCAGCGGCGCTGCGAATGGCGTGGGATCGGGTTCGATTACGCGGCGGCCGGCCCTGGCGATGGGTTCGACCCCGCCCGGCACGACCTGATCTACATAGGCGGCGGCCAGGATCGCGACCAGGTGCTGGTCGCTGAGGACATGCTGAGCTCGAAGCGCGACGCGATCGCGAGCGCGATCGAGGACGGCGCGGCGCTGCTCGCCGTCTGCGGCGGCTACCAGTTGCTCGGGAGCAGCTACCAGCTCGGGGATAACTCGATTCGGGGGCTCGGCGTCGCCGACCTTGAGACCGTCCGCGAGGACGGGCCGAGGCTGATCGGCAACGTCGCGATCGAGGCGACCCTCGGCGAGGTGCCCGACGACCCGGCCGAGGTGCTGGCGGGGTTCGAGAATCATGGCGGCCGCACGCGGCTCGGCGCCGGCGCGCAGCCGCTCGGACGCGTGCTGCACGGCCACGGCAACAACGGCACCGACGGCCTCGAGGGCGTGCGCAGGCTGAACATGTTCGGCACGTACCTGCACGGCCCGCTGCTGCCGAAGAACGCGGCCTTCGCCGACCGCCTGATCGCTCTCGCGATCGAGCGGCGCACCGGCTCCCGCCCGGTGCTCGAGCCGCTCGAGGACTCCCTCGAGGACGCAGCGCACGCGGGTGCCTTCGCCGCGGCCGAGCGCGGATGACGGCCTGCGACCCGAACGCGTATAGGATCACAACGTGATCTTCGTACTCATCCTCGTCGCGCTGGTCGTGCTCGTGGGCGTCGTCTACGTCCTGATGCGCAACAGCATCATCGCCTCGCGCAACCGCGTGGAAGAGGCATGGAGCGGGATCGACGTCCAGCTCAAGCGCCGCCACGACCTGGTTCCGAACCTGGTCGAGGCCGTCAAGGGCTACGCCACCCACGAGCGCGCGACGTTCGAGGCGGTCACCAAGGCCCGCAGCCAGGCGATGGCCGCCACGGGCGTCGGCGACACCGCCCAGGCCGAGTCCGCGCTGAGCGGCGCGCTGGGCAACCTCCGCGTCGTCGCCGAGCAGTACCCCGAGCTCCGCGCCACCGAGAACTTCCAGCAGCTCCAGAACCAGCTCTCGGAGCTCGAGGACGAGATCCAGGCCTCGCGCCGGATCTACAACTCGAACGTTCAGAGCTACAACACCAAGATCCAGCAGTTCCCGATGTCGATCGTCGCGAACCAGGGCGGCTTCACGGAGAAGGAGTTCTTCGAGATCGGCGACGCAGCCGAGCGCGAGGTTCCCGAGGTCAGCTTCGATCAGGCAGCGCCGGCAGCGGACGCGCCCGCAGCCGACGCCAAGTAGCCCTCCCCCGCTCCTGAGATGCAGCCGGCGCTAGGCGCCGCTGGAGCCGAACCCGCCGCCGCCGCGTGAGGTCTCGTCGAGGCCCTCGGCCTCGAGCGGGCTCGCAGTGGCGATGGGGATCAGCAGGAGCTGGGCGATGCGGTCGCCGGCGGCGACCTTGAACTCGGAGCTGGAGTCGGTGTTGAGCAGCAGCACGCGCAGCTCGCCGCGGTAGCCGGAGTCGATCACCCCGGGCGTGTTGACGAGCGAGACCCCGTGCTTGATCGCCATGCCCGAGCGCGGCGTGACGAGCCCGACGAGGCCCTGCGGCACGGCGACCGCGAGCCCGGTGCCGACGCTGACGCGCTGGCCGGGGCCGATGTGAGCGCCCTCCGATGCGTAGAGGTCGAGGCCCGCGTCGCCGTCGTGGGCGCGCGTGGGCAGCGTCGCCGCCTCGCTGAGCCTTGTGAACTGCAGCTCTTCCAAGTCATCGGAGAAGGTAGGTCGCTCGTCGGAAGGCATTGCAGCTTCGTCGAACTCGTCGCCCCAGACCCGATCGGAGAGGCGCTCGTGGGAGCCATCCTCGCTCTCGGAGGTCGGCGCCTCCTCGTCGTCGGCCATCACCGTCGCGAGCGGGTCCCAGGAGCCGTTGGCGTCGCTCTCGTCGTCGTCGACGGCACCGACCGGGTGCTCGACGTCGACGCTCCAGCGCTCAGTCTCGAGGGCGTCCCCGCCCGTTGACCGAGAGGTCCGCAAACCGTTCGGCGACACCGGCAGGGACGAGAGCGCGGACGAGAACACCGTCAGGGCGGTCTTCGCGCTCGAGGTCGCCAGCGATTTCGTGAAGCTGAGAAAGCCGCTCACCATGGTCAAAGGGTACGAGCAACTCGACCTCGGTGAGGCGCGCTTTGATCAGGCGCGCGATCTCGGTCCGCAGCTCGTCGAGCCCCTCCCGGCTCTGGGCGGACACGAGGATGGCCCCCGGGTGGCGAAGGCGCAGATCGCCCCGCTCGTCCGCGGGCACGAGGTCCATCTTGTTGAGGACCACAAGGCGCGGCTTCTCGCCGGCGCCGATCTCCTCCAGGACGACGTCGACTGCCTCGATCGCCTCGCCGATCTCCTCCTCGGACTGCGAGCCGTCGATCACGTGCAGGAGCAGGTCGGCGAGCACGGTCTCCTCGAGCGTGGCCTTGAAGGCCTCGACGAGCTGATGGGGCAGCTTGCGGATGAAGCCGACCGTGTCGGTGAGCAGGAAGCGTCGCCCGTCGTGCTCGAAGGCACGGGTGGTCGGGTCGAGGGTGTGGAAGAGGCGCTCCCCCACTCCGACCTCGGCGCCCGTGAGCGCGTTCAGGAGGGTCGACTTGCCGGCGTTCGTGTACCCGGCCAGCGCGATCGTCGGCAGGGCCGCCGAGTCGCGGCGGGCCCGCATAACCGCGCGGTTTCGCCCGGTGCGCTCGAGCCGCCGGCGCAGGGCCGAGATGCGGTCGCGCGCGAGGCGGCGGTCGACCTCGATCTGCGCCTCGCCCGGGCCCCTGGTCGCGACCCGGCCCCCGCCCCCGCTGCCGAAGCCGCCCGCGAGGGCGTCGAGGTGGGTCCAGAGGCCGCGCAGGCGCGCGAGGTTGTACTCGAGCTGTGCCAGTTCCACCTGCAGCTTGCCCTCGGCGGTGTGAGCGTGGTCGGCGAAGATGTCGAGGATCACCGCCGTGCGGTCGACCACCGGGACGCCCAGCTCGGCCTCGAGGTTGCGCTCCTGGCGCGGCGCGAGCTCGTCGTCGCAGGCGACCAGGTTGGCGTCCCGCACCTTGATCTCGCGCTTCAGCTCCTCGATCTTGCCCTTGCCCAGGTAGCGGTCGGGGTCGGGCTCGTCGCGGCGCTGGACCATCTCCCCCGCGGTAGCAACCCCGGCGGTGCGAAGCAGCTCCTTCAGCTCGCCGAGGTCGTCGCGCTCGCTCTCGGGCTGCGCGAGCACGCCGACCGCCAGGGCGCGCTGAGCCGCCCTGCGATTCTGGACGCCGGCGCCGTTCGAGCGGGCCGCGCGTCTCGGTCGTGTTGCCGCTGCGTCCTCGTGCCATCAGACAGAGCTTAGGAGCCTCAGGGACAGGCCGGGGCGCCGCCGGGATCGGTGGGTGAGCCGCAAGAGGGCACGCACCATGCGCCGCATCCCGCCGCGCTGCTTGGGGTGCGTGTCGACCATGTCGGTGTTGTCGAGAAACAGGCCGTCGAACCCCTTGTCGAGGATGCGCGGCGCGATGCGCCCTGCGATGGCGCGACGAAACCCCCCGAGCCGAGACGCGCGCGTTGAATTCGTCGACCTCCTCGAAGCTGTCGGAAGCCGGAACGGCTTCAGCTTCGGGTGCCAGGAACGGTAGGGCTCGATCGTCCCGACGCTCAGGTAGCCGAGGACGAACGCCCCGCGAACGCACTCGCGCGACCGTCGCCGCGGTCGCCTGCTAACCGTCGACGATCACGAGGTCGTACGGCGCGAGCTGCGCTGAGCTCAGGCGGTCTGCGGGCGCGGCGCAGGCGCCTGCGGAGGCGCGGCGGGAATCAGCGCCGCCGCCGCGAGCACCCCGGCGAAGGCCGCGCTGCGAGCCGCGACAGCGAGCGCATCGGAGCCCATCGGGTCTCCGAAGACGATCACGCCGCCGACGATCGCCGCGGCGTTGGCGGCAACCGACGAGACGACGATCACCCCAACGGGCTCGCCCAGCTGCAGCGACCGCGCGAGCGCGAAGAAGGCGCCGATCGCAGCGAGCAGCGCGACCAGGGTCCAAGGGCTGAGGATCGCCGCGGCGTCAGAAGGGACCGCGTCCGCGAGGAGCTTCAAGGCCACGTCGGAGACCCCGATCAGGAGGCCGGCCGAGGCGGCGAGCATGAGCCCCCGGTGGCGATGGCGGCTGCCCCTCCCCCGCGTCGCCGACAGCAGCAACGCGATGCCGATGACGATCGCGGCGCCCTCGAAGGCGGCCATCCCCGACGACGAGTACGTCGAATGGCTGCTTGCCTCCTGCGCTGCCGTCAGCGCGAGGAAGGCCAGGCCGGCTGCGCTCAGCCCGAGGCCGAGCATCTCGCGCACGCCCAGGGTGATGCCGAACCAGCGCCGAGCCGGCAGAGCGACCAGGGCGATCCCGCCCGCGATCACGGTCTGCACCAGCGACAGCGGCGCCAGCGAGAGGGCTGCGACGTGCAGCCCCCAGGCGACGAAGGCGACGACGAAGCCGATCGTCCACCAGCGCGACGAGAACAACGAAGCGGCGCTTCGCAGGGGGTGGTTGAACTCGACCTTGGGCGCACTCGTCGCTCCGCGGTGCTTGCAGAGCAGCGCCACGTTCGAAAGGAGCGCGCAGGCGAAGGCGAGTAGTAGGCCGAGTTCGATCATCTTCATTGACTCGACGCCCCAGCGCCTGTCTTTAGCCCCCCTACCCGATCTGGCCACCGGCAACCTGAAAGTCGGTAGGGGCTAGGCGGTCAGGTGCGCGCGCAGCCGCTCGACCGCCTCGGTCAGCAGCTCGTCGGGCGTCGTCAGCGAGATGCGGAAGAAGCCCTCGCCGCTCGGCCCGTACATCGACCCGGGTGAGACGATCACGCCCGCCTCCTCGAGCACCAGCTCCGCGAACGAGGTCGAGGTGTGGCCCTCGGGAACGGGAGCCCAGATGTAGATGGTGCCCTTGGGTGGGTTGACGTCGACTCCGATCGCGCCGAGCGCGTCCACCACCAGGTCGCGGCGGCGCTGGTAGATCGAGCACATCTCCTCGACGTGCTTGCGCGGGCCGCGGAGGGCCGCGGCGCCGGCGAGCTGCACCGCCTCGAACAGGCCCGAGTCGACGTTGGTCTTGAGCCGCCAGTAGGTCTTCACGGCCTCGGGGTTGCCGAGGATCGCCGCGCAGCGCCAGCCGGTCATGTTGTAGCCCTTGGAGAGCGAGAAGACCTCGACGCCGACCTCCCTGGCGCCCGGCGTCTGCAGGAAGCTCGGTGCGACGTAGCCGTCGTACGTCGTCTCGGAGTACGCGTTGTCATGAACGACCAGGAACTCGTGCTCCCGCGCGAGCTCGACGGCCTGCTCGAAGAAGCCGTCGGTGACGATCGCGCCCGTCGGGTTGTTCGGGTAGTTGATGAACATCAGCCGCGCCGCGGCGAGCTTGTCGGCCGGGATCACATCGAGGTCGGGGACGAAGCCCCGCTCGGGCACGAGAGGCATCAGGAAGGGCTCGGCCCCGGCGAGGATCGGGCCGCCGGTATAGACGGGGTAGCCGGGGTCGGCGGCCAGCGCGACGTCGCCGGGGTCGAGGAACGCGAAGCAGAGGTTGTAGATGCACTCCTTGGCGCCGATCGCGGGGATCACGTCGTCGACCGCGTCTATCTCGACACCGAAGCGTTCCAGGTAGAAGTCGGCGATCGCCTCGCGGAACTCGGGGCGGCCGCGGTTCGACGGGTACTTGTGCGTGCTCGGGTCGCCGACGGCCTCGCGCATCGCCTCGACCACGTAGCGGAAGGTCGGCGTGTCGGGGTCTCCGATCCCGAGGCTGATCACCTCGATGCCCTCCTCGCGCTTGGCCTCGACCTTGCGCTCGAGCTCGGCGAACATGTATGGCGGCATCGCCTCAAGGCGCTTGGATGGGTCGGTCAGAGCCACGGCGCCGGAGAGACTAGTGACCTGGCTACAGCTCGCCGAGTGCGGCGCTCAGCTCGGGCGAGAGCTCGCCGGAGCAGATCGGCTCGGCCCAGCCCGTCAGCCGCACGTCGAGCTCGGGGCTCACCTCGACCTCGAGCTCGCCACCGTCGAGGCGCACGGCAAGAGGGCTGGGTCCGCCCGCGAGGAAGGCCGCGACCGCAGCACCGCTCGCCCCGGTTCCCGACGAGAGCGTCTCCCCCACCCCGCGCTCGAAGATCCGCGCGCGCACCGTGCCGCCGTCGACGGCGTAGAAGCTGACGTTGGTGCGGTTCGGGAACAGCTCGCTGCGCTCGATCTCGGGGCCCAGCGCCGGCAGGTCGAGCTGCTCGAGCTCGGCGGGATCCGCGGCGATCGCGCACTGGGGGTTGCCGATCGAGACGTGCTGGAAGCTCCAGGTCCGACCTCCGGACTCCACCACTCCCCGGCCATCCGGCGGCCCAGCGGGAAAGTCCTTGGAGGTCGTCGAGGCCCGCCCCATCTCGAGCGTGCAGGTGCGCTCCGAGGTGATCGTCGGCGTGATCGGTCCCGCCGCGGTCGTGATCGTGAACTCGTCCGCGTCGGTCCAGCCGTGGCGGCGCAGGTATAGGGCCGCCTCGCGGGCGCCGTTGCCCGAGAGCTCGGCCTCCGACCCGTCGGGGTTGAAGATGCGGAGCTCGGCGACGCGCTCGGTGTCCTCGCTTCGCGCCAGCAGCAGGACGCCGTCGGACCCCACGCCGAAGTGCGGGTCGCAGATGCGGCTGATCCTCTCCGGGCTCAGCTCCCAGGGCAGGCTCTCGGCCTCGACGATGACGTAGTCGTTGCCGAGCGCGGTCCATTTCTCGAAGGCGAGGCTCATGGGAGCAGCGAGACTATTTCGCGCGCGATCTCGGCGTCCCCGCGTCCGGAGCGATCGATCTGGCGCACGTCGCGCATCTTCCGCATCCAGGTGAGCTGGCGGCGCGCGTACTGCCACTGCGCCGTTCGCATCCTCTGCGGGTCGCCGGCGAGCAGCTCGTCGAAGCCGATCGCCGCGCGAGCCGTGCGCGACGCACCGGCGGAGTCGGCGCTTCGCACCTCCTCCTCCGCCCCGAGCGCGAGCATCTCGTCGACGCGTGCGTCGATTCGCGCCCGGAGCTCGTCTCGGTCGCTCGTCAGCCCGACGAGCACGGTCGGGCGGCGAAGGCCCTGGCTCCACAGCTGCGCGCTCGAGCGAGCGGGCTCGATGCCCGCGCGCTGCAGCTCGCTCAGGCGCGCGACCCGCTTGCGGTCGCGGGGGTGTGCGGTCGCCGCGAGCTCGTCCGGCAGCTCTGCGTGCAGCGCCTCGGGGCCCCGCTCGGCTATCTCGTTCTCGACCTGCTCGCGGACCTCGGCCGGGACCGGAGGGCGCAGCTCGAGCTCCGACAGCGCCGCGCGCATGTACAACCCGGCGCCGCCGACGAGAATCGGCCTGCGCCCCTCGCCGGTCAGCCCGTCGATTTCGGCGTGGGCGCGCTTCGCGAAGCGGCCGGCCGAGAACTCCTCGTCGATCGGGACGATCCCGAGCAGGCGGTGCTCGAGGCGAGCCTGCTCGTCGCGGCCAGCGGCGCCGCTGAGGATCTCTAGGCCGCCGTATGCCTGGATCGCATCGCAGGAGACCGCGACGGGGTCCTCGCCGCGATCGCGCAGCAACTCGGCCATCTCGATCGCCACCCCGGTCTTGCCGACTGCGGTGGGCCCGAAGATCGCGAGGACTTCGGGCGCGCTCGGCTCAGGCGCGGCTGAGGATGCGCTCATGGCCCGACAACGTCGTCGAGGTGGCGCCTGTGATCTCAACCTCGACCAGCTCGCCCGCCTGGGCGGTGCCGTCGAAGTTGACCGTCTTGTTGTGGCGGATGCGCCCGCGCAGGCGGTGCGGGTCGTTGCGGCTCGGGCCCTCGACCAGGACCTCCATCGTGCGCCCGACGAATCGCTCGGAGCGCTCGCGCGCCCTTCGCTGCACGACCTCCACGAGGCGCCCCATCCGCTCCTTCTTGACCGGATGCGGCAGCTGGTCGTCCATCTCGGCGGCCTCGGTCCCGCGGCGCGGCGAGAACACGAAGGTGAAGGCTCCGTCGTAGCCGACCTCCTCGCAGACCTCCAGTGTCTCCTCGAAGTCAGCCTCGGTCTCGCCGGGGAAGCCGACGATGATGTCCGTCGTGATCGCGCAGTCGGGCACGTGTTCGCGGATCAGGGCGACGCGGTCCATGTAGCGCTCCCGCCCGTAGGTGCGCCGCATGCGCTTGAGGACCGCGCTCGAGCCCGACTGAAGCGGCAGGTGGATGTGCTCGCAGAGCGACGGCAGCTCGGCGTGCGCCCGGATCACGTCTTCCTTCATGTCCTTGGGGTGCGGGCTGGTGTAGCGGATCCGGTCGATTCCCTCGATGGCGTCGATCCGCGTCAGCAGCTCGGAGAAGGTCGTCTTGTGCCGGTCGGCGTCAGGCGGGAGGTCGCGCCCGTAGCTGTTCACGTTCTGGCCCAGCAGCGTCAGCTCGCTGACGCCGTCGCCCGCGAGGCGCTCGGCCTCGGCGACCAGCTCGCCCGGCCGGCGGCTGGACTCGCGGCCGCGCGTCGACGGGACGATGCAGTACGCGCAGACCAGGTTGCAGCCCTGGGAGATCTGGATCCAGCCCTGGAACTCGCGCGCGCGCTTGGTCGGCAGGTGGCCCGAGAGGTCCTCGAACTCGAAGTAGCCCTGGGCGGTCAGCGAGTCGGAGGTCAGGAACTCGGCGAGCCGGTGGATCTGCCCGGGGCCGAAGGCGACGTCGACGAAGGGGAAGCGGCGGAAGACCTCGTCCTTGACCGACTGCGCCCAGCAGCCGCCGACACCGACGATCCGCTCGGGGTCCTCGCCCTTCAGCCGCTTCGCCTCGCCGAGGTGGGCGATGAAGCGGTTGTCCGCCGACTCGCGGATGGAGCACGTGTTGAAGAGGATCAGATCGGCCTCTTCGCGGGTCTCGGACTCCGAGAAGCCGAGCGACTCGAGCATGCCCTTCATCCGCTCGGAGTCGTGCTCGTTCATCTGGCACCCGAAGGTGGTGACGTGGAAGCGCTTGCCGGGCATCGGGGGTCAGGCTACCTCGCAGGGACGAGTTGCGAACTGCCGGGAATAAAGCCGGCGGATCGGCGTCTTCGGTGGCGACAGCTACGAGGAAGGCCCGACATGCATCCGCTCGCACAGCTCATCAACTCCCAGCAGCGCCACACCCGACAGCAGGTCGCCCGCCCCCCTCGCCGTCGCGCGGCGAAGCTCCGTGAGGCGGAGGAGAACGAGGCCCAGGTCGTCGCCACCGCGCCCACGCGCCGCGGCAGGATCCGCGTCGCGATCAGCTGGGCCGGCGGCCGGGGCACCGCGCGGCGGCGGGCGCTTTGATGGCCGGCGGGTCTCGATGACCGATGTCACGCTCCGCGTCTGCAGCCTGGACGACGAGAAGGCCCTTCGCGGGATCGCGGAACGCGACTCCAGCGGCGTCCCCTCCGGGACGCTCCTGGGCGCCGTGATCGAGGGCGAGCTGGTCGCGGCGATCTCGCTCGGAAGCGGCCAGGTGATCGCGGATCCCTTTCGTCCCACCGCGGACGCCGTCGAGCTGCTGCGCCGCCGCGCCGATCAGATTCAGCGAACCGCGGGCGGGCGTGGGCGTTTCCTGCGGTCTCGGCGTCGGGCGCGAATCGGCGCCGAACCGCGCGGCGAGACCCAGTAACGAGACGCGGGGGCACTACTCGACGGTGAGGGTGCCCTCCATGCCGCCCTCGCGGTGCCCGGGGACCGTACAGAAGTAGACGTATTCCCCGGGTACGAGCTCGGCGCTCGCCTCTGTGTCCTCATTCGCCACGGTCGAGCTCTCGGCAAGCAGCTGACCCTCCTCGTCCTCGATCGCAACGTTGTGGGAGACAGGGGACGGGTTCGCGTAGGCGACTTTGACCGCACCGGCAGCGGCCTGCAGCCCATCCGGATCGAAGACCAGGGAACCGTCCGGCGGCGAGGTGACGTCTAGCGTCTGTGCCGGGCCGCCCTCGACCGAGGGAGAAGCCTGCTCCGAGGGAGCCTGCTCGCCGCCGGGTGCCGCCCCAGGTTCCGTGGGGGTCTCTCCGCTGGGTGAGCCGCCGGGGTTCGTGGGCACGGTGTCCCCGGACTCGACCTCTTCTGAGGCCAGCGCCTCAGCCTCGGCTATCTCGGCGTCGCGGTGCTCCTTCTCCTCGGAGGCGTTCGCGACCGCGTATGCCGCGGTGCTCACGACGACCAGGGCGAAGACCGCGATCCCGCCACCCATCGCGCGCCCGCTCGGCGGAAAGGAGTCCTTGCCGCGGATCCCGATGAACGAGATCGCGAGCGCGGCGAGCACCAGCGCCACGCCGAAGTACCAGAAGATCGAGCCGTCCAAGTCCATTGCGCGGGTCGGATCCTATCCACTCGCGCCTACGCGGCCGCCTCGAAGCGCCTCACCGCGTCGTAGGCGATCTCGAGCGGGAAGCCTCGGCGCGCGAGCAGCGAGAGCGCCTTGCCGCGCCCCGCCTCGTCGCCGACATCCGCGCCACTGTCGCCCAGCAGGGCGACGGCTCGGTCGAGCACCTCGGCGGTGGGCTCGCGGGCGAGCGCTGCGTCAATCAGCGACTCCCCGACCCCGCGCGCCCGCAGGGCCTCGCCGATCCGGTCCGGCCCCCACCCGCGCAGCTCGCGCTTGTCCTCGGCGAAGCGCACGGCGAAACGCTCGTCGTCGATGCCGCCCGACTCCGCCAGGCGCGCCAGCACGTCGGCCAGCTCCACCTCGCCGACGCCGCGTTCGCGTAGCCAGCCCTCGATCTCGGCCTCGGTGCGCTCCTTCTGGCCGAGAGCCCGAAGCGCGAGCTCGAACCCGTCCTGCTCTCGGGCCTCAGCGCGCGCCACGGACGCGACGGCGGCTCATCAGGCGGCCTTCTTCTGCGCCTTGCGCTTGCCCAGCTCCTCCGCCTCGGGCTCGGGCTCTTCGGCCTCCGACTCCGCCTCGGGCGCGGGGTCGGGCACGGCCTGCGGCTTGCGGGCGTCGATCGCGTCCTGTTTGACCTTGGCCGCGGCGCCGATCTTGTCGTAGACCAGGCCCTCGAGCTCGTTTCGCAGCTCTGGGTTCTCGCGCAGGAACTCCTTGGTGTTGTTGCGCCCCTGGCCGAGGCGGGTCTCGCCGTAGGAGAAGAAGGACCCGGACTTCTGGACCAGGTCGTGCTCCAGGGCCAGGTCAAGGACCCCGCCCTCCTTCGAGATCCCCTGCCCGTACTCGATGTCGAACTCGGCCTGCTTGAACGGCGGGGCCACCTTGTTCTTGACGACCTTGACGCGCACGCGGTTGCCGACCGCCTCGGTGCCCTCCTTCAGGGTCTCGATGCGGCGGATGTCGAGCCGCTGCGAGGAATAGAACTTCAGCGCGCGCCCGCCGGGCTGCGTCTCGGGCGAGCCGAACATTACGCCGATCTTCTCGCGGATCTGGTTCGTGAACACGCAGAGGGTGTTCGCGCGGTTCAGGTTCCCGGCCAGCTTGCGCAGCGCCTGCGACATGAGGCGGGCCTGGAGGCCGACTGTCTGCTCGCCCATCTGCCCCTCAAGCTCGACCCGCGGGGTCAGCGCGGCGACGGAGTCGATCGCGACCACGTCGACCGCCCCGGAGCGCACCAGCACGTCGACGATCTCGAGCGCCTGCTCGCCGTAGTCGGGCTGGGAGATCAGAAGCTCCTCGGTGTTGACGCCGATCCGGCGCGCGTACTGAGGGTCGAGCGCGTGCTCGGTGTCGACGAAGGCGCAGACGCCGCCGCGGGCCTGGGCCTCAGCGATGATGTGGTAGACGAGGGTCGTCTTACCGGAAGCCTCCGGGCCGAAGATCTCGATGATGCGCCCGCGCGGAACCCCGCCGACGCCGAGCGCGACGTCGAGCGGCAGCGAGCCGGTTGAGATCGCCTCGACCGCGACCTTGCTGTCGGCTCCCAGCCGCATCAGCGAGCCGGCGCCGAACTCCTTCTCGATGTGGCTCACGGCGGCCTGAAGCGCCTGGTCGCGCGCCTTGGCGTCCTTCTCGCCGGGCTCCCTCAGGTTCGCACCCCTCGCGTCGGCATCACTCATGCTGGGCTTCTCGTCTGCCATTTCCATCACCTCTCTGTCTCGTCGGCCGTCGGAAGCTCCAACTCAGCCATCGGTTCGTATACAGCGCCCCCTCGCCTCTGCAGCGAGCGGAAGAGGACCAAACGTACGAGCGCCGTCGGACGTAAGAACGTATGTTCGGGAACGGGTCCCGGCGGATGCCGCACCGCCGCCGGCCTGCGGCTGCCGCGCCTGGCGGCCCGCACACGTGCCACGGTCAGATGGGGCCAGAACTGGCGCGCCTCGGGCTCGTGGAGCCCCGCCGCGATCAGCCCCGCCTCCACCTGCCGCTGCAGGATCTCGGCCTGCGGCGACGGGGTCGCGAGCGCGAACAGGCGCGGGCGCTTGCCGCGGGGGATCCCGACCGGCTCGGGCTCGACGCTGACCAGCGGCGCGGGCGAATCGACCTGCGAGAAGGCGGCTTCGGCGATCGCATCGACCTGCGCCTCGTCGCGCGACCCAAGGAAGACCAGCGTCATGTGCAGGGCCTCCGGGCGCACCGCCCGCAGCGCCGGGTCATCGAAGCCCTCCTGCCAGCTCGCCAGCCCGCGCCGCAGATCGTCGGGGAGGTCGAGTGCGACGAATAGCCGCGCCCGCGCCGCGCGATCGCCTTCCGCTCGAGGAGGAGCCATGCACGAAACCGTAAGCGCGCGAGCGGTCCGGTTCGCCCCCGCCCTAGCGGGTAAGCAGCGCTCGATGGACTACGACAAAGATCGCAGGAACGGCAGCGCCGAGGCAACCGCGGACGAAGGCGCCGTGACCGAGCCCGTCGCCCCCGATGAAAGCGACCCCACCGGCGCCGAGCGCAAGTCCGGGCGCTGGGCGACCGCCAAGCGGACCGTGACCGAGTTCCAGGAAGACGGCATGACCGACTGGGCGGCTGCGCTGACGTACTACGGGTTGTTGTCGCTGTTCCCCGCGCTGATCGCCCTGGTCTCGCTGATCGGCGTCTTCGCCGAGCCGGAAGCGACGACCGCGAAGCTGACCGAGATCGTCTCCGAGCTCGGTCCCGACAGCGCTGCCGACACCTTCCAGGGCCCCGTCGAGTCGATCACCTCCAACCGCGGCGCCTCGGGAGTCATCTTCTTCGTCGGGCTGGGGCTGGCGCTGTTTTCGGCCTCGTCGTACATCGGCGCCTTCGGGCGGGCCTCCAACGTCATCTACGAGACGCGCGAAGGGCGACCGTTTTGGAAGCTGCGCCCGTTCCAGGTCCTTATCACCCTCGCGATGGTGATCATGCTGGCGCTGATCGCGGTCGCCCTGGTCATGACCGGGCCCGTCGTCGAAGCGGTCGCGGGCCCGCTCGGTATCGGCGACACAGCCGTCTCGATCTGGAACGTGGCGAAATGGCCCGTGCTGCTTGCCATGGCCTCGGTGATCGTCGCGGTCCTCTACTACGCGTCGCCGAACGTGAAGCTTCGCGGCATCCGCTGGATCACCCCCGGCAGCGTCGTTGCCATCGTCGTATGGCTGCTCGCCTCCGCCGCCTTCGCGCTCTACGTCTCCAACTTCGGCTCCTACGACAAGACCTACGGCACCCTGGGCGGGCTGGTCGCGCTGCTCGTCTGGCTGTGGATCACGAACCTGGCGATCCTGTTCGGCGCCGAGCTCAACGCCGAGATCGAGCGCAGCAAGCAGATTTCGGAGGGCACCCCCGGCGCCGAGAAGCAGATCCAGCTCGAGCGTCGCGACGCGCCCAGCCCCCCGAAAACCGCCTAGTCCCGCGTTCGCGCGAGCCGCAGCACGCGCCCGATTGCCTTGACGACCAGGGCGGGCTGCTGGACCTGCACGTAGTGCCCGCTCTCGCGCGCGAAGTAGCGCTTGACGCCCGGCTGCAGCGACGCGAGGTAGCGCTGGTTGCGCTCCCACGAAGCGTCGACGAAGTCCGCGAAACTCTTGGCCACTCCCTGCGGCGCGCCGAACCCCTTCCCCTTGGTAATCGTCACCTCGGGAACCGGCCGAACCGGGACCGGCTTGCGTCGGATCTGGCGGAAGGAGCGGTAGAAGTCGACCGTCTCGAGGTCCGCGTAGCCCTCCAGGCCCGGGACCGTGTCGACCAGGTACCTGCGGTTGTAGAACGCGAACTGCCGCTTGTTCATCGCGTCCTGCATCCCCTCCGAGATGGCGTCGACGAGCACGAGCCCCGCCACGCGCTTCGGGTAGCGGGCGGCGTAGTTCCGGATGATCAGACCGCCGGTCGAGTGCCCGACGAGCACCAAGGGCACGGGGACGCGAGCCGCGCGCAGGGTCAGCTCGAGGTCGCGGGCGATCCCCGCCGTGGTGCGAGGCTGGCGGATCGGGGTGCTGCGGCTGAACTCGCCGGCGGAGCGGGTGGTGCCGGGCCGGTCGTACTCGCAGACCCGCGTGCCCTCCGAGACGACGTTGTAGACGCTCCCGGCGTCGCCCTCGGGGCCGTCGGCCACGTTCCAGATGTCGCCGCGGTTGCGGAGGCCCGCCTCGAGGACGACCGTCGGGGAGCCCTGCCCGCGGCACTCCAGGTAGACCTGGCGGCCTGGCCGGATCGTCACGAGCCCCGCGAAGTCGCCCGAGGATTGAGCGCCGGCCGAAGCCGACAGCGGGACCGCCGCCGCGCAGCAGAGCGCGAGCATCGCAAATGCTCGCGCGACCCTCACGCACCCGCCTCGTCGAGGAAGGCGAGCAGCTCGGCGGCGTAAGCCTCGGGCTCCTCGAATGCCGCGAAGTGCCCGCCCGCGGGCATCTCGCTCCAGCGGCGCAGGTCGCCGAGCAGCCGCTCGGTCCAGGCGCGCGGCGGGTTCAGGCCGACTGGTTCCCCCGACGCGCCCCCGCTCATCTCGGCCGGATAGGCGGCGATGCCGGCCGGGACCTGGACCCTCTCCCCCGGCTTGAGGCGCCAGCGCTCGCGGCCCTCGGCCCAATACAGGCGCATCGAGGAACCGATCGAGCCGGTGGACCAGAACATCGTCAGGAAGTCGCAGAGCTCGTCCTTGGAGAAGCGGCTCTCGACCTCTCCCCCGCTCGCGCTCCAGTTTCGATACTTGTCGAGCAGGTAGGACGCCAGCCCTGCGGGCGAGTCGGTCAGCCCCGGCGAGATCGAGTCGGGAGCCAGCCCCTGGATCACCAGGTGCTGGCCGTGGCGGCGGCGCCAGCGCTGAGCTCGCTCGATCCACTCGCCTTCCTCCTCGGTGAGGGGCGGTCGTTCGAGGTCGCCGGGAAGCGGCAACGTGTGCGGCGTCGAGACGTGCAGCGCGACCACGCGCTCGGGTTCGTCGAAGGCGATCCGAGCGGCCAGCATCCCGCCCCAGTCCCCACCGGCGACGCTGAAGCGCTCGAGCCCGAGGCCGTCGACGAGCAGCTCGCGGAGCCGCGCGGCCGTGGCTGCGACGTTCAGCGGCTCGCCGGGGTCCTCGGACCACGCGAACCCGGGAAGCGATGGGACGACGACCTCGCGGCCCGCGGCCACGATCGGCCCGATCACCAGCTCGTACTCGATCGGTCCACTCGGCCACCCATGCAGCAGCACGACCGGCGGGGCCCCCGACTTCTCCGGGGGCCCGGCCCGAAACGCCTGCATCCCGTCCCAGCGAAGGCTCTCCATCTCGTTCAGCCGCTCCAACCGCGCGAAGTCGTACCCCACGCGCCAGTGCTCGCAGAGCTCGCGCACGTAGGCGAGGTCTGCGCCGAGGGCCCATCCGTCGCCCCGCGGCTGCTCGGGCCAACGCGTGCGGCCGAGGCGCTCGCGCAGGTCGACGACGAGGTCGCGCTCGACTCGGATCTCGTAGGGCTCGGGCCTCATTGTCGAGGATGAGGACCCCGGTGGGGTCTCACCTGGGCGGCTCGCGCCCCTCGAGCAAATACCGCGTCATGTGCATCGCGACCATCGTCGAGCGCTGGCGGATGTCGCCGCGGTCGCCGGGCAGGACCGGGTCGCGCAGAAGCGCCTCGCCGCTCGCGAGCTTGGCGCAGAAGCAGACGTACCCCACCGGCTTCTCCTCGGTGCCGCCGTCCGGGCCGGCGATCCCGGTGACGGAGCACGCGACGTCGGCGCCGAAGCGCTCGAGGGCGCCGTCGGCCATCTGCCCTGCGACCTCGGGCGATACGGCCCCCTTCGACTCGATCAGGGCGGGGTCCACCCCGAGCAGTTCCACCTTGGCCTCGTTCGAGTAGCTGACGACCCCGCCGGCGAACCACTGCGAGGAACCGGGCGCCTCGGTGCAGCGCGCCGCCAGCAGCCCGCCCGTGCACGACTCGGCGACGGCGAGCATGCCCCCGTCGAGCAGGCGCGCGACCACAGACTCGATCGCCTCGCCCTCGTAGCTATAGGTGAACTGCCCGAGCTGCTCCCTGAGGCCCGCGAGCAGCGCCTCGCGCGCCTCGGCCCCGCCCTCGCGGTGCCGCACGTCGGTGACCAGCTCGCCCCCGCGAAGGCAGGTGGTGATCTCGAGCGAGCTCAGGTCCGCGCCCTTCTCGATCTCGCGCAGGCTGCGGGCGAGCTCGGACTCAGGGATCCCGAACATCCGCACCTCGAAGGTCTCGAACGGCTCGGCGCGGCCGAGCACCTCGCGCACGGCCGACTGCTCGAGCGCCTCCGGCCACATGCCCTTCAACTCCCGCGGCGGGCCCGGGAGGACGATCGCCACCATTCCATCGGCGGGGACGACCAGGCCGGGAGCCGTCCCGACCGGGTCGAGCGCCACCGCGCCAACGGGCACCATCGCCTGTTTGCGGTTCGCCTCGCGGAGGGCGTCGGGGTCGAAGCGCATCCTCGAACGCGATGCGAAACCCTTGATGATCTTGTGGATCTTCGCCTCCATCTCCTCGTCGAGGACCAGCTCGCGGCCGGCGAAGCGCCCCACGACCTCGGCGGTCAGGTCGTCGGCGGTCGGCCCCAGGCCGCCGCTCGTGACCGCGAGCTCGATCCCGTCCTCGCGCATGTGCCGAAGCGCCGCGTCGAGGTCGTCGGCGCGATCGCCGACGATCGTGATCTGCGTGACCTCGACTCCGAGCGCCCCGAGCTGCTCTGAGAGCCACGGCCCGTTTCGGTCCTTGACGAAGCCGCTCAGCACCTCGGTGCCGGTGACCAATATCCCCGCGCGCACGCTCACGCGGATGATTCTCTCAAGACGCTGGAGAGGTTCTCGCGGTGGACCGCCTCGTAGGGCTCGTAGTAGTGGACCCACTCCGCCTCGAGCGGCCCCGCGATCAGCTCGCGCAGCGGGGTCTCGCGCAGCTCCTCGTCGTCGCGGCAGCGCTGCAGCGCCCGCACGTACTGCTGGGTGGCCCGGATCAGCCCCCGCGAGTAGCCGCCCGCGGCGATCACATCGGGGTCGCCGTGGCAAGGGAGGATCCGCTCTGGGCGCAGCTCGTCGACTGCGGTCGAGCTCCGCGACGTGAGACTCGAGGGCGTCGGGCTCGGTCACGTAGGTGACGGTGTCCTCCATCGCGTCGCCGGCGAAGAGCACGCGCTGGTCCGCCAGCCAGAGCAGCGTCGCGTCGGAGCTGTGGATCTGCGCCTCGATCAACTCGACCGAGGTGCCGCCGATCTCGATCCGCTCCCGCCCCGAGAAGGTCCGCGTCGGCATCACCAGCGGGTCGATCGCGGGCGGCCCCTCGTGCTCGCCCGCCTCGATCGCCGCCCGGTTCGCGGCCAGCAGCTCGGCGGTGCGTTCGTTGGCGATCACCTCGCAGTCGGCGAAGGCCTCGGTGCCTGCAACGTGGTCGAGGTGCCAGTGGCTCAGCACCACCGTCAGCTTCGTCGCGCCCTCCGCCTCGATCGCCTCGCGCACGAACCGCGCGTGCTCGATCGAGACGTGGGTGTCGTAGACGAGCGCCTCGTCCCCGTCGACGATCGCGTAGCTCGCAATCCCGAGTTCGATCGCGCCCTCGTCGACCCAGTTGTCGGCCTCCGCGAAGCGGTAGCCCTCCTCGCGCCCGTCGTAGAAGGCCAGGACTCCTTCAGCCGGCCGCAGGACCCGCGTGTGGTGCACCAGCTACCAGCGCGCCCCGGGGGTAGGCAGGAAGAACGCCAGGATCGACCGCCGCCCACAGCCGGGGCAGCGGCGAAGCGGCTTCACGGGGGTGCCGCAGCGGCGGCAGGCCGGCTTGTTGGGGACGACGCCCTTCACCACTGGCAGTCTAGATCCGCGAAGTGCGTTCGAGGCCGAGACCTTATGCTTCTAACTGGGTTCAGGGAGAGCCAAGCCAAGGAGAGGCGGAGGGATGAGCTGCAGGGCAGTGGAGAGAAACTCGAGGTGGACCGTCGGCGTGGCCGCGGCCGCGATGCTCGCGACCGCCGCGATCGTCCCCGCGAGCGCCTCGGCGGCCCTGAGCGCGCACGGCAGCGCCAACCAGGTCTACGTGACCGGCGCCAACCCCGGCGAGAAGCTGCGCCTGCTTGACCGCGACCGCAAGCGCGTCGCGGTCAAGCCGGTGGGATCGCTCGGCGGAGTGGTCTTTCGCAGGGTCGCGGCGGGCAAGGGCTACCGGGTCCGGGCGAACGACGGGTCCCTGTCGACCCGCGTCAACGTCCTCTCCGGCACGCCCAAGCCCCCGAACACCGGCATCTACAACCAGACGCTGCCGGCGGGTGGCTATGGATACCTGACGACCCGCGACGGCACCCAGCTGGCGATCAGCGTCCGCCTGCCCGGCCCGGTCGAGGACGGCCCCTACCCCACGCTCGTCGAGTACTCCGGCTACGGCTATGCCAACCCCGCGGGCGCCGAGAGCGGAATCAGCCAAGTCGGCAACGTGCTCGGCTACGCCGTGGTCGACGTCAACATGCGCGGCACCGGCTGCTCGGGCGGCTCCTTCGACTTCTTCGAGCGCCTACAGGCTCTCGACGGCTACGACGTGATCGAGACCGTCGCGCGCCAGCCTTGGGCCCTTCACAACAAGGTCGGCATGATCGGGGTCTCCTACGGCGGCATCAGCCAGCTATTCGTCGGCTCGACCTCGCCCCCATCCCTGTCGGCGATCGCCCCGCTGTCGGTGCTCGGCAGCACCGCCACGACCCTCTACCCGGGAGGGATCCTCAACACCGGGTTCGCGGTCGAATGGGCGAAGGACAGGGTCGACGACGCCAAGCCCGCCTCGCCCACTCAGGGCCAGCCCTGGGCCTGGGACCGGATCCAGGGCGGCGACGCGACCTGCGCGGCGAACCAGACGCTCCACACCGCGGCCGCGGACCTGCTCAGCAAGGTCAGCCGCAACCGCTTCTACCGGCCGAAGGTCGCGGACCCCCTGAACCCAGCGACGTTCGTCGACAAGATCAAGACGCCCGTCTTCCTCGCCTGTCAGTTCAACGACGAGCAGACCGGCCCCGCCTGCCCGAACCTCGCGGACCGCTTCACGGGCACGAAGCGCAAGTGGTTCACGTTCACGAACGGCCTGCACGTCGACTCGCTGGACCCAGAGACGTTCAACCGATGGTTCGACTTCCTCGAGCTCTACGTGGCGCAGCGAAGGCCGGTGCTCTCACCGCTTGCGAAGGCGACCGCCGGGGTCGTGTACGCGTCCGCGATGGGCGTGCCCGGCGTCACCCTGCCGCCAGACCCGATCCAGGACCAGCCGACCTACGAGTCGGCGAAGAACGCCTTCGAGAGCCTGCCGCCGATCAGGATCCTGTTCGACAGCGGCGCCGGCGGCCTGCCCGGCCACCCCGTGCCGGCCTTCGAGCGTTCCTTCAACAGGTTCCCGATCCCTGGCACCAAGCCGCGCTCGTGGTATCTCGGCGAGGGCGACGCGCTCCTGAACAAGGCACCGCGGGTGGGTGGCAGCGACACGTTCAAATGGGACAAGGAGTCGCGTCCCGCCGACAACTTCGCCGGCACCGACACGGGCAGCGGCGACCTCTGGACGGCCAACCCCAGCTATGACTGGCGCCAGCCGCCCGCCGGCACCGCTGCGTCGTACCTGACCGCGCCGCTCGCTTCGGACAACGCGATCATCGGCGCCGGCGCGCTGCACGCATGGATCCGAGCCTCCGTTCCCGACGTCGACCTTCAGGTCACGGTGTCCGAGGTCCGGCCCGACGGCAAGGAGACCTACGTCCAGAGCGGCTGGCTGCGCTCGAGCCTGCGCGACCTGAACCAGCGCGGCAGCACCCTGCTCGAGCCCGTCCTGAGCCTGCGGCGTGAGACCGCCGACAAGCTGCCCAAGGGCCGCTTCGAGAAGGTGATCGTCCCTCTTTACTACCAGGGCCATGTCTACCGGGCCGGATCGCGAATCCGCGTCACGGTGACGGCTCCGAGCGGCGACCAGCCGGTCTGGTCCTTCGCCGAGTCGATCCCAGCCGGCGACGCCAACGTCACCGTCTCCTTCTCGCGCAAGCGCCCGTCCCGCCTCATCCTCCCGCTCGTCCCGGGAGTCACGGCGCCGACGCCGCTTCCCCAGTGCCCGGCGCTGCGCGGCGAGCCCTGCCGCACATTCTCGCCTTAGTCTCGCGCCACGGAGGACCGACGTGCTAGTCCGGAGCGCCGGCGAGCTCGGGCTGCTCGCCCGTCTCGTCCGATGCCGGCGGAGTGGCGCCCCCTCTGAGGACGCGATCGAGCTCGGAGATCCCGACCAGGACCTGGCGCGGCTTCGAGCCCTCGTAGCCCGAGATGATGCCGCGGCGCTCGAGCATGTCGATCAGGCGGCCCGCGCGGGTGTAGCCGACGCGCATGCGGCGCTGGATCATCGAGACCGAGGCCGTACCCGACTCGACGACGACCCGCGCCGCCTGTTCGAGCAGGTCGTCCTGGTCGGGGTCGAAGTCGTCGTCTCCACCGCCGGCGTCGGGTGAGGGCTCGGGGGTCTCGAGCAGCTCCTCGTCGAACTCGGGCTCGCCCTGCATCGCCCAGTGCTCGGTGATCGCCGCGATCTCAGCCTCGGTGATGAAGGCGCCCTGGATCCGCTGGAGCTTGGAGCTCCCTGCCTCGCGCAGCAGCATGTCGCCCTGGCCGAGCAGCGTCTCGGCGCCGCCCTGGTCGAGGATCACGCGGGAGTCGACCTGCGAGCTGACGGCGAACGCCATCCGCGAGGGGATGTTGACCTTGATCGTCCCGGTGATGATGTCCGTGGAGGGGCGCTGGGTCGCGAGCAGCAGGTGTATTCCGACGGCGCGGGCCTTCTGGGCGAGGCGGATGATCGCGTCCTCGACCTCGGCCGGGGCGACCATCATCAGGTCGGCGAGCTCGTCGATCACGCAGAGGATGAACGGGAGCGGCGCCTCGCCCTGCTGCTCTCGGACCTTGTTGAGCTCGCCGATGTTCCGCGCCCGCGCCTTGCTCATCACGGTATAGCGGTTCTCCATCTCGGCGATCAGGTTGTTGAGGACGTTCGCGGCGAGCCGCGGCGAGGTCACGACGGGAGTCAGGAGGTGCGGGATGCGCTCGTAGTGGTTCAGCTCGACCTGCTTTGGGTCGACCAGCACCAGGCGCAGCTCGTTCGGCGATGCGTGGAGCAGCAGCGAGCTGAGGATCGCGTTGACGCTGCCCGACTTTCCTGAGCCGGTCGTTCCGGCGATCAGCGCGTGCGGCATCTTCTGGAGGTCGGTGCAGATCGCGCGCCCCGCGATGTCCTTGCCGAGCCACGCGACGAGCGGCGAAGCGCCATCGGGGCGGCCGCCATAGATGTCCCCGAGGCGGACGAGGCGGCGCTTGGAGTTCGGGAACCTCGACGCCGACGGCCTGCTTGCCCGGGATCGGAGCGAGGATGCGGATATCGGTCGACGCCAGCGCGTACGCGAGGTCGTTGCGAAGAGCGGTGACCTTCGACATCTTGGTGCCGGGCGCGAGCTTCAGCTCGTAGCGGCTGACGTGCGGCCCGCTGACGACGCCGACGAGCTTCGCCTCGACGCCGAAGTGGCCGAGCGCTTCGAGCAGGTTCCGCGCGACCTCCTCGTGGTCGGAGCGGTCGGGCCCCTTGTCGGCCTTGCCGCGCTCGAGCATCTTCTCGGGCACCGGCACGACGTAGGCGAGCTCCTCGGACTCGGTGATGCTGCTGCGCTTGTTGCCCATCGGAGTGAGCGGGGCGCCGGTGATCTTGCCCGCGTCGCGCGCTTCGTCGAGGTCTGTGACTGAGGCTGCGGGCTCCGAATCCGCGTCGGGGTCGACATCATCCACACCGCCATCTGCTCCGGAATCGCCGGCTTGGCCGTCGATTCCGTCCGCGATATCGGGGGAAGGTTCCGGCGGGGTGGTCACCCTGAACGTTTCCGTGGTGGGGCCGTCGTCAAATGCGGGTTCGCCCAGGGGCTCGGGCTCCGGTTCTTGGTGGATCGCGCTCACGTCCACTTCGGGCGGCTCGGAGCGCTTGATCGTCGGGGCGTCGTGCAGGCCCTCGGGCGGGCCCCAGATCGGGTCCGTGTCGGCCGGGTCGGTGCCGAGCAGGTCGGGATCGGTGGTGTGGGCGCGCGAGTCGCGCATCAGGGTGGCGAAGTCGGCGGCGCCGTTGCGAGCCTTGTCGAAGCCGCGGTGCCCGGCGCTGATCATGTCGCTGACGGAGCGCCCGGCGACCAGCAGAAGGCCGGTGATCACCAACAGGACGGCGATGATGTGGGCGCCGATGCGCTGGAAGAGGGTGCTCGAGGCCCAGTAGAGGACCTCGCCGAGGCCGCCTCCGTGCGCCTCGAAGAATTCCGGCTCGAACAGCTCGCCGCGCGTCCCGCCCGGGGCGAGGCCGGCGGTCTGGGCCGCGAGCGCGAGCAGCAGGCCCGCGGCGATCGCGAACGCCCCCACTGCGATCGAGCGCGGCGAGGGCATCAGCGGCCGCATGATCAAGGCCAGTCCCCCGATGCCGAGGGCGACCGGGAACACGACCGCACCCTTGCCCACGGCGTAGGCGAGCGCGGTCTCGGAGCCGTTCCCGACCGTGCCGCCGTTCCAACCGAGGTAGATCACGTATCCGAGGTACACGGCGAGCGCGATCGCGCTCAGGCCGAGCAGGTCCATGCGCCGCTGCATCACCTCCGCCGACGCCGGTCCCTTGCGCGCGGCCTGGCGCCGGGCGGGCTTGCGCTGCGCCGGACGGCGCTTGGCGCCACCCCGTGCGGAGGCAGCCTTCTTGCGCTTGGGCGGGGGCTTCCGTCCAGGCGCGCCGAAAAGCTTGTCTGCAAGCACGGCCCACCTTTCGACGCGCGCCCGCCCCTCCCCTGCCCGAACAGGCGTCCGCCGGAATTGACCTGCCTGGCTCTCGGCCATACGGTGGGCGCACGCAGGCCGCCCACACCGATAAGGGAGAAAAATCGATGCGAATCCGCCCCATAGTCCCGGCCATCGGCGTGGCAGCCGTGATGGCAGCGATCTTCGTCGCGACCCCCGCCAGCGGGATCTCGACCGCCAAGCTGTCGAAGCAGATCAAGCAGCTGAAGGCCCAGGTCGCCGCCATCCAGCAGCAGCAGGGCCCGGCGGGGGCGCCGGGGGCTGCGGGCAGCGCCCGTGCCTACGGAACGGTGGCGCCCGGGAGCTGCTCGGGCCCCGACCCCGCCCCCTGCTCGGCGGCCGCGGCGAAGGGGATCACGTCGGTGACCCGCACCTCCACCGGCTACTACTGCGTGGTGGCGGCGGGCATAGACCCGAGCACGACCACGCCGATCGTGGGAGTCGACTGGAACAGCACCACCGGCCCTGAGGGCAACGCCGCGGCATTGAGTGGCGGCCTCGGCACCTGCGACGGCGGTTTCCGGGTGACGACCGAGCGGCTCCCGGCGACGGAGCCGATCGCGGCGATCACGGATCAATGACATCGCATTCACCATCCTGATCCCGTGATCGCTCGCGCGTAAACGTTGGCTCAAAGCTCCCGCTCCCAGCCGGCAACCCGCCTTACCCTTGACGCATGGCCGAGCCTGGAGCAAGCGCCCGAGTGCTCGTCGTCGAGGACGACGAGGCGATCGCCGATGTACTCCGCCGCTCGCTGCGTGCGGAGGGCCACGAGGTTCGCAGCGCCGGCGACGGCGTCGAAGCCCTCCGCGCGGCCGAGGAGTTCGCGCCGGACCTGATCCTGTTGGACCTCGGCCTCCCCCGCCTCGACGGCATCGAGGTGTTGAAGCGGATCCGCGCCGACTCGAGCGACGTCCCGGTCCTGATCTTGACCGCCCGCACCGAGACCGAGGACCGCGTCGCCGGCCTCGACAGCGGCGCCGACGACTACCTGCCCAAGCCCTTCGAGCGCGAGGAGCTTCTCGCCCGCACGCGCGCCCTGCTGCGGCGCCGTCCGCCGCGAGGATCCGCCGCCGTCGTGGTCGGTGACCTGCTGCTGAACCCCGACACGCGCGAGGTCAAGCGCGGCGAGCGCGAGATCGAGCTCACCAACCGCGAGTTCGAGTTGCTGGAGTACCTGGCGCGAAACCAGAAGCTCGTCGTCTCGCGCGAGCGCCTGCTCGAGGACGTCTGGGGCTACGACCCGTTCGAGCAGACGAACACGATCGACGTCTTCATCTCCAACGTTCGCCGCAAGCTCGAGGCCGGCGGCGAGCCACGGATGCTGCACACCAAGCGCGGCGCGGGCTACATCCTCAAGGCCACCTGATGCCCGAGCCGGTGATGGGCTTCCTCGAACGCGTCCCGGTTCGCTGGCGCATCGCGATCACCACGGCGGGCCTGACGCTCGCGATCCTCGTCATCTTCGCGGTGGTGCTCGGAAACCTCGTCGGCGACCGGGTCCGGGAGGACTTCAACGACGAGCTCGAGAACGCCGCGGGGGCGCTGGCGGCCGAGACCGACGTCGCCATGGACCCCGTCAGCGGCCCCGTCGATCGACAGCCCTCGCCTCGACGACTTCGCGATGGCCGACGACGCCGTGATCAGCCTCGTCGGCAGCGACGGGCGACCGCTCGCGACCACCGATCCCTCGGCCAGCCTGGGCCCGCCTTCATCCGGGGTGGCCGACCGCGGCAGCCTGCGGGTCGCGACCGAGGCCATCGGTTCCGGTGGCCCGTCCTCCGCGTTCTTCGTCCAGTACGCCCGCCCGGACTCCGACGTCGAGGCGACGATCTCGCGCCTGTGGCTCTTCTTGATCGCCGGCGTTGCCGGCGGCACGCTCCTGGCCCTCTTGGCCGGGCTGGCCGTCGCCGACCGCGCGATGCGCCCGATCGCGAGCCTGACGGCGCTCGCGCGCGACATTACGACGACCCGTGACCCGTCGCGGCGGATGCCGGTCCACGCAGCCGACGACGAGGTCGGCGAGCTGGCGCGGACGATGGACGGCATGCTCGAGGCGCTCGACGGCGAGCGGGCGGCGCGGGAGCGCTCGTTCGAGCGCCAGCGCGAGTTCGTCGCCGATGCCTCTCACGAGCTGCGCACCCCTCTCACCAGCGTGCAGGCCAACCTCGAGCTGCTCCAGGCGTCCCTCCCCGGATCAGCGAGCGAGGACCGCCACGCGGTCGACTCCGCTCTGGGCTCGACGAGGCGCATGTCCCGCCTGGTCTCGGACCTGCTGCTCCTCGCCCGCGCGGACGCCGGCCGGCGCACCGCCCGCACCGAGGTCGACCTGTCCGAGGTCGCGACGGCCGCGCGCGACGAGGTCGAGCCGCTGCTCGGCGACCGCCGCCTCGAGGTCGAGCTCGCCGATGACCTGCCCGTCGACGGCAACCCCGACGAGCTCCACCGTCTCGTGCTCAACCTGCTGGAGAACGCCGCGCGCCACACCCCCGAGGGATCGACTATCTGGCTGCTCGGCCGCCGCGACGGCGACGACGCCGTGATCGAGGTCTCCGACGACGGGCCGGGGATCTCGGCCGAGCTCGGCGACCAGGTCTTCCAGCGCTTCGTACGCGGCCAGGGCCCGGCCGACACCTCGGGATCGGGAGGCGCCAGCGGCCTCGGCCTCGCGATCGTCCGCGCCGTCGCCGAGTCCCACGGAGGCACCGTCGAGGCCGGCGAGTCCGCGCACGGCGGCGCGCGCTTCGTCTCGCGCCTCCCGCTCGCCGAGAGTGCCGCCCCCGGCCGTTCCGCACCTCGCGGCAAAGCGGGATCACGCCAGCGGCTAATTCCTTAGTCCGATTTCAAGAACCGCACGTACTTTCAGTGGTGGACGAGACACCGGCCCGCGGGGGTGGCCCTCCCTCCGCCCCTGCGGGCCACATAAAGAAGCCAGCTCAGCGGAGCTGAGCTGGCTTATCTCGCCCGGCGGAGCCGGGCGAGCCTGGGTTCCTGAGCCTTCGCTGGTTCTCCTCGAGGAGCGGCTTCCGGGCTCGATACCCGCTCCAGCAGGGATCGCACCACTCGTTGGTGGCCGGGCACTGTTGCTGCCCATACGGCGCGGGCTATCGGGTTCTTGTGTTGCAGGAAGGCTGCGAAGAGCAGCTTGGCCTGCCGGCGCTCCAAGAGCAGTTCGGCTGGCATGCCGATTCGGGAGTCGGAGCCGAGGAGGAGGAGGTCCGGGGTGCTGCGCCGTACCTCCCAGTCGAGCAGGTAGACCGAGTTGAACGGAAGCTTGGCGAAGTCCGGGCCGGACGCGGCCTCGCGCAGATCCGTCGGCAATCGGTCGCGCAGCGTCGGCACCCTGGAGCCGATGCCGGAGTCCTGGTCGTCCCAACCGAGCAGCTCTCCGATCTTCCACCGGATCGCGAAGAGCGCACCTACGACACGGGAGGAGCCTTGAGCCGGCTCGCCCGAGGTGAACTGCTGCACCAGCCGAGGAAAGTCACCGGGGCCGCCCGGCGTCGGTAGCTCCCACACGTCCTCGAGCCGAAAGTCGCGGGTGAGCTCGTGGATCCGCCAGGGCCGAAGTGTGTACTCGGTGTTCGGGAGTCTCATCGTGGGCCTCCATCAGCCGTTTGGTCTGTCCGTCAGCAGCAACGTGTAATATACATGCATGCACGTATCTCGCACAAGCACTCCCCGACTCAGGCCGAACGCAGCGCCCGCACGCGCACCGCGTTGCTCGAGTCCGGCGCGAGGGGCCTCTCGCGCTACGGGTACGGCAACCTCGTGCTCGAGCAGGTGGCGAGCGAGGCCGGCTACACCCGCGGCGCGCTCTACCACCAGTTCGAGGGCAAGGAGGATCTGGCCCTGGCGGTGGTCGATTGGGTCGACGAGACGTGGAGCCGCGAAGTGGGTGGGCTGGCCGAGCAGCAGCCCGATGCGGCGGCTGCGCTGATCGCGCTGGCGCGAGGTCACGCGGTCTTCTGCCGGCGAGACGTCGCCGGCGTCATGATGGCGCTCAGGGTCGAGTTCAGCGGTCAGGACCATCCCGTTGGCCGCGAGATCAAGCGAATCTCACAGACGCTGATGAAGCGGTGCGCCCGCCTCATCAACGCTGGGCGCAAAGACGGGTCGATCCCGTCCGGCCCGCCAGCCAGGGCGGTTGCGCTGGCGTATTGGGGAGCGCTCGAAGGCGCCGTGATCGCGCTCGCCGGCCAAGCGCCGCACGACGAGCTGCTGGCAGCCCGCGCCGCCGCGGGCGTGCTCGGGCTCGATCGTGTTCCGGAGCTCTAGACCTCGACGACGACCGGCAGCACCAGCGGGCGGCGCTTCAGCTTCTTCCAGACGAACTCGGCGATGTCGTCGTGGAGGTCCTCCTGGATCAGGTCGATCTCGCGCACCTTGTCCGCCGCGGCCTCGGCGAGCGTCTTGTCGACGACGTCGGCGATGTCGTCGGCGAGGTCGTCCTCGTCGTCTGAGAGGGCGACCCCGCGGAAGATCACCTCGGGGTCTGCGACCTGCGAGCCGTCGTCGGAGGAGATCGTCGCGACGACGATGAAGACGCCGTCGTCGGAGAGCTTGCGGCGGTCGCGGATCGCGAACTCGTCGGGCTCGCCGACCGAGACGCCGTCGACGAAGATCATGCTCGTGTGGAAGTCCTCGCCGAGCTTCGCCCCCTTGCCGTCGATGTCCAGCGCCACGCCGTTCTGCCCGATGAAGATGTTGTCGGGGTCGATGCCCACCGACTCGGCCAGGCCCGGCGTGCAGGCGCTGGCGCTTGTGGTCGCCGTGGAACGGCATCACGTTGCGGGGCTTGGTCAGGTTCAGCATCAGCTTCAGCTCCTCCTGCCAGCCGTGACCCGAGGCGTGGATCGGTGCGTCGGCGGCGGTCACGACCGAGGCGCCGATGCGGAAGATGTGATCGACCGTCTCGTTGACGGCGCGCTCGTTGCCGGGGATCGGCGTCGCCGAGAAGATCACCGTGTCCTTGGAGTGCAGCGAGACGTCGCGGTGGTCGTTGTGCGCCATCCGGCGCAGGGCCGAGAGCGGCTCGCCCTGGCTGCCCGTCGAGATCACGACGACCTTCTCGTCGGGGAAGTCCTCGATCTCCTTCGGCTGGATCATCATGCCCTGCGGGATGTGCGCCATCTCGAGGTTGGAGGCGATGTTGAAGTTCTTGCGCATCGAGCGGCCGACCAGCGCGACCTTGCGGTCGAGCGCGACGGCGGCGTCGATCGCCTGCTGGACGCGGTGGATGTTCGAGGCGAACGAGGTGACGATGATGCGGCCCTTCGCAGCTGCGCGAAGACGTCGAGCAGCGCCGGGCCGACGCTCGACTCAGAGGGAGCGACTCCCGGCCGGTCGGCGTTGGTCGAGTCCCCGCAGAGGCCGATCACGCCCTCGCGGCCGAGCTCGGCGAGCCGCGAGACGTCGGCGGGCTTGCCGTCGACGGGGGTCTGATCGAACTTGTAGTCGCCGGTGATCAGGATCACGCCGTCGTCGGTGCGCAGCGCCACCGCTCGCATGTCGGGGATCGAGTGGGACATGTGCACCAGCTCGATCTCGAACGGGCCGGCCTGGACCTTCTCGCCCGCCGGGAGCTCGGTCAGCGGCACGTCGCGCAGCTTGTGCTCGTCGAGCTTGGAGCGCACCATGCTGATCGTCAGCAGGCCGCCGTAGATCACGGGCGGGTTGCCGACCTCGCGCAGGAAGTAGGGCAGCGCGCCGACGTGGTCCTCGTGGCCGTGCGTGAGCACGATCGCCTCGATGTCCTCGGCACGCTCGCGCAGCATCGAGAAGTCGGGAAGGACGAGGTCGATGCCGAGCTGGTCGGCGGTCGGGAACATCAGCCCGACGTCGACGATCACGATGCGCCCGTCGCGCTCGACCACGGTCATGTTCTTGCCGATCTCCCCCAGTCCGCCCAGGGGAAGGATCCGCGTGCGGTTGCTCAAGACTACGCGGCGCTCGCGGTCAGCAGTCCGTGGGCTTCGAGCGCCTTGCGGACGCCCTTGCGGGTCGCCTCGTCGGCTTCGACCATCGGAAGCCGCATCCGGGCTGACGGGATCAGGCCGAGCATCTCGACCGCGGCCTTGACGGGGATCGGGTTGGTGTCCAGCCCCAGCGCGTCGTAGACGGGCCGCAGCGATGCGTGGACCTCGCGGGCGCGGTCGGCGTCGCCGGCTGCGCATCGCGTCGAAGATCTCGCGCATCTCGTTGCCGACGATGTGCGAGGCGACGAGGATGCCGCCGGCGCCGCCGGTCTCGAGAGCAGCGCAGGAAGATGTCGTCGTTGCCGGCCAGCACCGTCATGCCCTCGATCGGGCCGATCTCGTCGTTGTTCGCCTGCTTGACGGCGACGACGTTCTCGATCTGGGCCATCTCGGCGAGCAGCTCGGGCTCGACGTTGATCACCACCCGCGAGGGGATGTTGTAGGCGATCACCGGGATGCCGGCCGCCTTCGCGACCGCCTCGTAGTGGGCGAGGATCCCGGCCCGGTTCGGCTTGTTGTAGTACGGCGTCACGACCAGCACGGCGTCGGCGCCGTTCTTCGCGGCGGCGGCCGACAGGTGCTCGGAGTGCCGGGTGTCGTTGGTGCCCGTGCCGCAGATCACGGTCGCGCCGTCGCCGACCTCGTCGACGATCGCCCGCAGCAGCGCCGCGTCCTCGTCGTCGCTGAGCGTCGGCGACTCGCCGGTGGTGCCCGCGACGACGATCCCGTGCGAGCCGTTCTCGACCAGGTGGCGGGCGAGCGAGCGCGCAGCGGCCTCGTCCACCGAGCCGTCCTCGGCGAACGGCGTCACCATCGCGGTCAGGATCCCTGTGAGATTCAGCCATCGTGGCCAGTGTACGCCCGGATGCGGACTCACCGGTGTCAGGCCGGCACGTCCGCGCCGGCCCACACGGCGGGATGCCTGCTCCGCCCACGGGTGCGCTTCCTCGAGCTGCGCGGCGACCCGGAGCAGCACGTCCTCGCGCCCGTGGGCGGCGACCAGCTGGACCCCGACGGGCAGGCCGTCCTCGGTCTCGTGCAGCGGCAGCGAGATCGCCGGGTGGCCGGTCGCGTTGAACAGCGCGGTGAAGATCCCCGACTTCTCCGCGCGCGTCGAACGCCTCGAGCGGATCGGGGCCGCTGTCGTCGAAGGTGCCCAGCGGCGGGGGCGGCTCCCCCATCGTCGGCGTCAGCAGCAGGTCGTGCCCGGCGGCGAACCAGCCCGCGATCATGCGGGTCGATCGTCTGGTGGAGCCCGACGGCGTTCAGGTAGTCGCCGCCGCTCTGCTTGCTGCCCGTCCTCGGCCAGCGCCCAGGTGAGTGGCTCGACGTCGTCCGGGCCGAGCTCGCGGCCGAGGATCATGCGAGAACTGGCGGATGCGAGGCGTTCTGCCCCGCCGTCCAGCGGGTCATGAAGGATTCGACCAGGTCCAAGGGACTGCCCGGCATCGCCGGGGGCGTTTCGGGAACTCCGTGTCGACCGAGTGGCCGAGTCCCTCGAGCAGCTCGCCCGCCTTCCTGGCGCCGTCCTGGACGACGGCGTCGACGTCGCCGCTCGGCGAACGGCTCGACCGCGAGGCCGATCCGCAGCGTTGCCGGGGTCGGCCCCGAGCTCCTCCGTGTACGGGCGCAGCGGCGCCGGCGCGAAGTACGGGTCGCCGGGGGCCGGGCCGTGGACGGCCTCGAGGATCGCGGCGACGTCGCGGACGACGCGCGCGACGACGAGCTCCTCGGTCAAGCCGGAAAGCGCGTCGCCGATCAGCGGGCCCTGCGAGGTGCGCGGCGCGGGTCGGCTTCAGCCCGACGAGGCCGCAGTGGCTCGCGGGGATGCGGATCGAGCCGCCGCCGTCGTTGGCGTGGGCGACGGGGACGATGCCCGCTGCGACCGCTGCGCGCCGACCCGCCGCTGGAGCCGCCGGGCGTGCGTCGAGGTTCCAGGGGTTGTGCGTGGCGCCGTAGGCCTCCGGCTCGGTGGTCGGCAGGATCCCCAGCTCCGGCGTGTTGGTCTTCCCGATCGTGACGAAGCCCGGCGTCGCGGAAGCGGATCGCCAAGGTAGCTGTCGACCGGGGAGCGGAAGTCGGCGTCCTTCAGCAGCTGCATTCCCAGGTGCATCGGCTCGCCGGCCATCGGCGCCCCGAGGTCCTTGCGCAAGAACGGCACGCCGCGGAACGGCCCGTCGGGCAGGTCGCCCTCGGCCTCCTCGCGAGCCTGGTCGTAGAACTCGTGGATGATCGCGTTGAGCTCGGGGTTCAGCCGCTCGGCGCGCGGCGATCGCGGCCTCGACGAGCTCGACCGGGCTGACCTCGCCGCTGCGGACCAGCTCGGCCTGCGCCGTGGCGTCGAGTGCGTGCAGATCGTGTCATCGTCGGCTCATGTCGCGGCATCCTCGGTCGGGGTCGAGCAGGTTCTCGAGCCCGACGACGAAGCGGTCGTCGCATCGCGCCGACCTTGCGGACGGCGAGGACGACTCCGGGCATGAAGCTGTGGCGGTCGATCGAGTCGTGGCGGATCGAGAGCGTCTGGCCCTCGCCGCCGAAGATCACTTCCTGGTGGGCGACCAGCCCGGGCAGGCGCACGGAGTGGATCGGCTCGTGGACGTTGCCGCCGCCCTCGGCGATCAACTCGGCGGTGCGCTTCGCCGTGCCCGAGGGCGCGTCGAGCTTGCGGTCGTGGTGCAGCTCGACGATCTCGCACTCGGGCATGTGCTCGGCCGCCTGCTTCGCGAACTGCATCATCAGGACGGCGCCGATTGCGAAGTTCGGGGCGACGAAGCACTTGGCCTCTCCCCCGGCCCCGTCGACCTTCGACGCGGAGCTCGTCGAGGTCGAAGCCGGTCGCGCCGACGACGGCGTGGACACCGGCCTCGATGGCCTTCACGGCGTTGACCACGACGGTCTCAGGAGTCGAGAACTCGACCATCACGTCGGCGCCCTCGAGCGCGTCGTCCAGCGACACGCCGAGCTCGGGATCGGCCTTGGCGGCGACCTCCATGCCGTCTGCGGCCTCGACCGCTTCGACGACCGTCGAGCCCATGCGCCCGGCGGCGCCGGAGACGACTACGCGGATCGCGTCGGCCATCCCGTGACTACGCAGCCGCTGCTGCGAGCTCTTCGCTCACGGGTGCCAGCGCCTTGCGGAAGCGGTCCTCGTCCGGGGCGACGCAGGCGGCCGACAGGCCATCCGGGTCGTAGAACTCGCGCGGCGAGCTCCATGACGGCGTCGGAGTCGACGCCGTCCACCTTCGCGATCATCTCGTCGAGGGTGAGGACGTCGGTGTCGAACAGGACCGACTTGCCGATCCGCGCCATGCGCGCGGCGGTGGACTCGCTCGAGAGGACCATGCGGCCCTTGACGCTCTCCTTCGCGCGGTCGAGCTCCTCCTGGCTGATGCCGTCGGAGTGCAGGCTCTTCAGCTCGGCGCCGATCACGCTGCAGGCCTCTTCGACGTTGTCCTCGCGGGTGCCGACGTAGAGGCCGATCAGCCCGCCGTCGACGAACTGCTGCGTGTAGGAGCCGACCGCGTAGGCGAGCCCGCGCTTCTCGCGGACCTCGCGGAAGAGGCGCGACGAGGTCGAGCCTCCGAAGACGGAGTCGAGGATCGCGAGCGCGTAGCGGCGGTCGTCCCCGCGGTGGATGCCGGGGCCGCCGAGGCAGACGTGGTACTGCTCGGTGTCCTTGCAGTGGAACCCGACGGTGGCTCGGGTCGTGGGGGCCTCGAGCTCGTGTCGAGGCGACGCCGTCGGTGGGCGCTTCGACGAAGCGGCGCGAGAGCTCGACGATCGCGTCGTGATCGACGTTGCCGGCCGCCGCGACCACCACGTTGCTCGCCGTGTAGCGCGAGTGGTGGTAGTCGGAGATGTCGGGAACGGGGATCGACTCGATGACCTCCGCGCGGCCAAGCACCCTGCGGCCGAGCGGGTGGTCGCCGAAGATCGCCTCGTCGAGCACGTCGTGGACGCGGTCGGAGGGCTCGTCCTCGTACATCGCGATCTCCTCGACGACGACCTGGCGCTCCGAGTCGATCTCGGGGTAGGTCGGTGCGAGCAGCATCTCGGAGAGCAGGTCGAACGCCTCCTCGGTGTGGGTGTCGAGGAACCGGGCGTGCAGGTGCGTCGACTCCTTGCCGGTGGCGGCGTTGATCGACGCGCCCATGCCGTCGAAGATCTCGGCGATCTCGATCGCGCTGTGGCGCTTGGTGCCCTTGAACAGCAGGTGCTCGAGGAAATGCGAGACGCCCGCCTGAGCGGGCGTCTCGTTACGGCTTCCTGTGCGGACCCAGAGGCCCAGCGCGACCGACCTGACCGACGGGACCTGCTCGGTCACGACCCGGAGTCCCGAGTCGAGCTCGGTCAGCTGTGCGTCTCCTGTGGAGATCGGCAAGCCCCGCCTGCTCGCGGCGCTCTCTGCGCACCGCCCCGGTCTCCGCCGCGGCCGCCGCCGCGGCCGCCACGGTCGCCGCCTTCACGGCGACGGGGCGGACCGGGATCTCCACTGCCGACGCCGGCGAGCTCCTCGGGGCTCTTGCCGGCGACGTCGGGGTCCTCGCTGAGGCGCAGGCCGATGCGGCCGCGCTCCTTGTCGACCTCGACCACGGTGACGTTGATCTGGTCGCCCGAGTTGAGGACGTCCTCGACGGTGCCGACCCGCTCGCCCGGCTTCACGTTGGAGATGTGAAGCAGGCCGTCGGTGCCCTTGGTGAGCTCGACGAAGGCGCCGAAGTTGGTCGTCTTCACGACCTTGGCGCCGTCGTAGCGGTCACCGATCTCGGCTTCCTTGGTGATCGACTCGATCTTCTTGATGCAGGCTTCGACCAGCTGGCCAGTCGGGGCATAGACCCTCACTGAGCCGTCGTCCTCGACGTCGATCTGCGCCTCGAACTCCTCGGAGATCGAACGGATGGTCTCGCCGCCCTTTCCGATGAGCGCGCCGATCTTCTCGGGGTCGATCTGGATCGTGGTGATCCGCGGCGCGTACTTCGAGAGCTCCTCGCGCGGCCCGTCGATTGTCTCGGCCATCTTGCCGAGGATGAACAGGCGGCCCTTGCGGGCCTGCTCGAGGGCGTCGGTGAGGATGTCGAACGTGACGCCCGTGATCTTGATGTCCATCTGCAGGGCGGTGATGCCCTCCTCGGTGCCGGCGACCTTGAAGTCCATGTCGCCGAGGTGGTCCTCGACGCCGGCGATGTCGGTGAGCACGACGTAGTCCTCACCCTCCTTGATCAGCCCCATCGCGACACCCGCGACCGGAGCCGAGATCGGCACGCCGGCCGCCTCTAGCGCCATCGCGGACGCGCACACGGAGCCCATCGACGAGGAGCCGTTGGACTCGAGCGTCTCGGAGACGACTCGCGTCACGTAAGGGAACTCCTCGAGGTCCGGGATGATCGGGAACAGGGCGCGCTCAGCGAGCGCTCCGTGGCCGATGTCTCGGCGCTTCGGGCCGCGCATGAAGCCGGCCTCGCCCACCGAGTACGGCGGGAAGTTGTAGTGGTGCCAGAAGGTCTTCGTCTCCTGGAGCCCCAGGTTGTCGACCTTCATGTCCATCCGAGTCGTTCCCAGGGCGACCGCAGAGAAGATCTGCGTCTCGCCGCGGGTGAACAGAGCCGAGCCGTGAACGCGCGGGGCGATGTCGACCTCGGTCTCGATCGGGCGGATCTCGTCCGTCTCGCGGCCGTCGGGGCGCTTCTTGTCGACGGCGATCCGCTTGCGGATCGTGTCCTTCTCGAGCTTCGCGTACGCGGCCTTGACCTCGGAGCGTCGATCCTCGTCGGCCTCGGTGTCATCACCGGCGGGCGCGTACTGCTCGATGACCTTCTCTTCGACGGCGTCGATCGCGTCCTGGCGCTCGAGCTTGGCCTCGACCTGCGTGGCCGAGTCGAGGTCGGAGCCGTGCGAGCCGCTGATCGAGGAGACGAGCTCCTCGTCGACCTGCGGTGCCTCGACTTCGACCTTCTCCTTGCCGGCCTTGCCGCGGAGCTCCTCCATGGCGGCGGTCAGCTTCTTGATCTCGCCGTGCGCGATGTCGAGCGCGTCGAGGATGTCCTGCTCGGAGACGCCGGAAGCGCCGGCCTCGACCATCAGGATCGCCTCGTCGGTGCCGGCGACGATCAGGTCGAGGTCCAGGTCCTCGTGGACTTCCTCGGCGGGGTTGACGACGAAGTCGCCGTCGAGCTTGCCGATCCGCACCGCGCCGACGTGCTTGGCGACGGGGATGTCGGACACGGCGAGGGCGGCGGACGCGCCGTTCATCGCGAGGATGTCGTACGGGTGGACGTGGTCCACGGACATCGGGGTCGAGACGAGCTGCGTCTCGTGGTGCCAGCCCTTGGGGAAGAGCGGACGGAGCGGACGGTCGATCATGCGAGCCGTCAGCGTGGCCTTCTCGCCGGCGCGAGCCTCACGGCGGAAGAACGAGCCGGGGATCTTGCCCGCGGCGTAGTGACGCTCCTCGACATCCACCGTCAGCGGCAGAAAGTCGACGTCACGAAGATTTCCCTTGGTTGCCGTGGAGAGGACCATGGTGTCCCCCGAACGCACGACGACGGACCCGCTCGCCTGCTTGGCGAGTTTGCCGGTCTCGAATGAGATCTCGTCGCTGCCGATCTCAACCGAAACTCGGCTGACTTCGAACCTACTCATGTGGTGTTCCCTTCACTTAGCCGCCACGGTGGCGGCTCTCTTGTTCAGAACTCTCGTTCTCTAACGGCAGCGATGGTAGCGGTTGAGCACAGGCGAGCCGCCTAGGCGGCGGCGATCCGCGCGAGCTCGGCCTCGACCTCGCCGCCGATGCGCCGGCCGTCCTCGAAGGCGGTCGGAGTGCCCGCTACGCCCGCCCGAACCCCGCTTTCGAAGTCCCGGCGCACGCGCTCGGCGACCGCGTCCGAGCGCGAATCGGCCCTGAATCGCGCGAGGTCGATGCCGAAGCGGTCCGCGCGCTCCCACAGGTGCGGGTCGTCCACCCTCCCCCGCTCGGCGAACAGCGAGTCGCACATCTCCCAGAAGCGGCCCTGTGCGCCTGCGGCCTCGGCCGCTGCGTGCAGGGCGGGCGAGCGTGGATGCTTCGTCGCCATCGGAAAGTGGCGAAAGCACAGGCTCAGCTCCAGCTTCCGCATGCGAGCCCAGGACGCCGCGCACCGAGGGCAGGCGAGGTCCATGTAGACGACCGCCTCGGGCCCCGAGCCGCTGATGTGGTCGTCGGGCCCCACAGGCGGCACCGGTGCGCTGGTCATCTCGGTCACGACTGAAGGCAAGCTACATCGCGGTCAGGAGTCGAGCCCGGCCAGGACGCGGGCCTCATCGAGCGAGTCGGTCGGGCGCAGGCGGACCAACAGGTCGTCCTCGATCTCGAACACGTAGTACAGCGCCTGATCGACCTCGATCCCGCTGCCCTCCCCCAAGCCGCGAAAGCGAACGTGGAGGATCACGATCGAGCCGCGCTCGGTGGGCTCCTCGGCCTCGATTCCCTCGATCTCGATCGTCATCGACTCCCAGGTCGACGTGAAGGCCTCCCACAGCGACCGCACTTCGTCGCGGCCTCGGAAGACCGTCTTGCCGGGGGGAAGGTCGGGCAGGGGAAAGGTCAGGTGCCACTCGACGTCCGGATGCATGATCCCCAGCGACGCGTCGAAGTCGCGGCGGCTGAATGCCTCGAATCCCTGCCTTGCGAGCTCGGCGCCGCTACTCGCCGGCGGGGGCATCGTCGGCGCCGGCCGCGGCGAGGGCGTCGAAGATCAGGTTCGCGCCCGGGATCTCGAGTGGCGTGGGGCTCTCATGGGACCAGAGCACGTCACCATTCTCGCCGATCAGCACCAGCGAGCGGTTGCCGTGTCCCCGCTCGTCGATGTACGCGCCGTAAGCACTCGTCACCTCGCCCTTGGGATGGAAGTCCGAGAGCAGCGGCATCGTCAGGTTGAGGCGCTCTCGAAAGGCGTGGTGGGAGTGCGGCGAGTCGACGCTGATCCCGACCAGCGATGCGCCCTGCGCTTCGATGTCGCCCAGGACCTCCTGATAGATGCCTAGCTGGTCGCTGCACACGGGGCTGAAGTCGCCGGGGTAGAACGCGATCACCAGCTTCTTTCCGGCGAAGTCTTCGAGGCTGACTTCGTTCTCGTCTTGGTCGGGCAGTTTGAAGCTGGGTGCTTCGGAGCCCGGCTCGATCAAGGCGCTCTTCCGCTCGGCGCTAGTGGCGCAGGCCGAGCTCCGTGACCAGCGAGCGGTAGCGCTCGAGGTCACTGCTCTCGAGGTAGCGCAGCAGGCGGCGACGGCGGCCGACCATCTTCAGGAGGCCGCGGCGCGAGTGATGGTCCTTGCTGTTCGCCCGCAGGTGCTCGGTCAACTCGTTGATCCGCTCGGTGAGCATCGCGACCTGGACCTCGGCGGAGCCGGTGTCGGTGTCGGAGCGGCCGTACTTGCCGATCAGCTCCTGCTTCTTGTCCTTTGTAAGCGGCATTCGAGGTGGGAAGGTTAGCGGGACGCGTCCCGGCCGCGTGCCTCGTAGCCCGCGCAAACCTCACGCGCATCGGCCACGTCCTGGTTCATCGCCGCGATCAGCTCCTCGGTGCCGGGGAAGCGCTTCTCGCCGCGCAGGCGCTTGACGAACGCGACCCGCAGGTTGCGCCCGTAGAGGTCGCCCTCGAAGTCGATCAGGTACGTCTCGACGAGCAGCCCGCGCCCCGTCTCGAACGTCGGCCGCACGCCCACGTTGACCGCGGCCGGGCGGCCATCGGCGAATGCTGCGTATACGCCGTGCCCCGGGATGACGAGCGAGTCGTCGGGCACGAGGTTCGCGGTCGGAAACCCGAGCTCGCGGCCTCGCTGGTCCCCCGTGACGACCTCCCCTTCCATCATGAACGGCGCCCCCAGGCAGTCCATCGCCTGTTCCACGTCGCCCGCAGCGACCAGCGCCCTGATCCTGGTCGAGGAAACGGTCTCGCCGTCGACCTCGACCAGCGGCACGACGCGCGTCTCGAAATCCGGGCAGGCGGTGAGCATCGCGGCGTCGCCCTTCGCCTTCGCGCCGAACCTGAAGTTCTCGCCGATCGAGACCTTGGTCGCCCCGAGCCGCCTGACCAGGATGTCCGAGACGAACTCCTCGGCCGCGATCTTGGAGAAGTCCTGGTCGAACGGGATCACCACGAGCTCGTCGACCCCAAGGCCCTCTATGACGTCCCGCTTGACCTCGAACGGCGTGATCAGCTTCGGCGCGGCCTCGGCGTGGATGACGCTCATCGGGTGCGGATCGAACGTGAGGACCGTGTCCGCTCCATCGATCACGGCCTGGTGGCCCAGGTGCACGCCGTCGAACGTCCCGATCGCGACGTGGCGATCGCGGGGCTCGGCGTCGGGCAACTGGGTGACTTGAATGCTCATCTGAACACAACCTCGGGCTTGAGATTGTCACCATCCCGCCGCGCGATTGCGATCAGGTCGCCGCCGTGAGTCAACCGGACGTGTGCATCGGGGTCGCCGGGCACCGGTCCGGAAACGTCGGTTCTGCCCGGCGGCCCCGCAACCAGCACGCCCGTGTCCCACGGCCACGACCTCCTCGGCGTCGAGAACCCGCTCGGGGAGGAACCCGACGAGCTCCGAGACGTCGATCTCGGGCTCCTCGCCGTCGACGAGGCGCAGGTCGCCGATCGCCGTTCGGCGCAGCGACTCGCAGTAGGCGTCCTGCAGGGTCTCGACCAGGGTGCGTATGTACGTGCCGGAGGAGCACTCGATCTCGAAGGTGGCCCGGTCCCCCCCGCTCTCGAGCAGCTCGGCGCGGTGCACCGTGACGGTTCGGGTCGGGGTCTCGATGGTCTCGCCCCGGTGCGCCTTCTTGTAGAGGCGCTCGCCGTCGACCTTGACAGCCGAGGTCATCGGCAGCCGCTGGGTGACCTCCCCCGTCGGCAGCTCGAGGCTGTCGGGCACGGTCCCGGTCTCAGTCAGCTCACCGTCGGGATCCCCGGTCGTCGAGCGCCAGCCGAGACGCGCGGTCGCGACGTAGGTCTTGGGAAGCTCCAGGAGAAAGCGCTGCAGGCGGGTCGCCTTGCCGAGCAGGACGATGAGCAGCCCGGTCGCGAAGGGATCGAGCGTGCCGGCGTGGCCGACCTTCCCGCCCCGCTCACGGCGCACCCGCGCCACCACATCGTGCGAGGTGACTCCCGCCGGCTTGTCGACCAGCAGCGCTCCGGTCAATCGGATGAGGGTGCGCTGACCTCGCCGCGCAGGAACTCGATGATCTCGCCGTAGTCGAGGTCGGTGCTGAATCCCGCGGCGCGGCGATGGCCACCGCCGCCCTGCTTGCGGGCGATCTCCGAGACGTCCACCGATCCATCGGTCGAGCGAAGGCTGACCTTGCGGGCGGAGCGGGCGCCCGCGGCCAGGTCACGGACGGTCGCCGCGACCAGCGTGCCGTCGATCGTGCGTACGTGGTCGATGACTCCCTCGGTCAGGACCTCGCTGGCGCCCGTCGCCTCGTAGTCCGCGGCCGAGATGTAGGTGACCGCGAGGGCGCCGCCCTGGTGGACCTCGATCTTGTCGAGCGCCACCGCGAGCAGCTTCAGCTTCTCGATCGGCGCGTGCTCGTACAGGCGGCGATAGATGTCGTTGACCTTGACGCCGGCCTCGAGCAGCGCCGCCGCCATGCGATGGGTGCGCTCGTCGGTGTTCTCGTACATGAACTTGCCGGTGTCGGTGACGAGCCCCACGTACAGGGCACTGGCGATCTCGGGCGTCAGGTCGACCCCGAGGATGCCCGCCAACTCGAACACGATCTCCGCCGTGCTCGAGGCCTCGACGTCGACGAGGTTGACCGAGCCGAAGCGCGTGTTGTCGTGGTGGTGATCGATGTTCAGGATCTTTGCGCCCTCGGTCAGGAAGTCGGCCGGCATGCGGTCGATGTTTCCGCAGTCGAGAAAGATCACCGTGCGGTCGGCCATGTCGGCCGGCGGCTCGTGGAAGACCTCCTCGAGCGGGAGGAAGCGGTACTCGACCGGCAGCGGGAACTCCTTCGCCGCGAGGAACATCACCGAGTCCTTGCCGAGCGCTCCGAGGATGTGGTGCATGGAGAGCAGCGAACCGAGTGCGTCGCCGTCGGGGTTCTCGTGCGTCGTGAGCAGGAACCGCTCTGCGCCACGGATCTCCTCCGCTACGCGCTCGAGGTCAGTCCTGACCATCTCGGCGGCCTCGGTCATGTCTCGTCGTCCTCGTCGAGCATCTGCGAGATCCGGACGCCCTTCTCGACCGTGTCGTCGTAGTGGAAGCTAAGCGACGGTGTGCGCTTGATCGTCATCTCGGAGCCGATCCTGCTCTGCAGGAAGCCCTGGGCGGAGCGCAATCCAGCGAGCGCGTCCTCTCGCTCGGATTCCGATCCGAGCACGCTGACGTACACGCGGGCGGCGCGCAGGTCGGGTGAGGTGTCTACGTCGGTCACGGTCACGAAGCCGATGCGCGGGTCTTTCATCTCGGTCGAAATCGCGGCACCGAGGACCTCGCGTATCACCTCGTTGACCCGCCGCATCCGTGCGGTGGTCATCCGCCGATGACCCTAACAGGGACCTCTAGCCACGGATGTCCTCGAGGCTGAGCACGTCGCGCTCGAACGAGGCGCCATCGGGATGGCGGCTCTCGACGAACCGCTCGAGCCCATCGGCGCGGTCGCCGACGTCCGACCCGCCGACCAGCGCGCACACCAGAGTCGACCGCTGCCACTTGTCCTGCCCGTCCACCTCGGCGACCGAGGCCCCGAACCGCCGCCGCAGCTGATCCTTCATCGACTTGAGCAGCTTCCGCTTCCCCTTCAGGTCATGCACGTCCCCAAAGTGCAACCGAACCTCAACGATGCAGACAAACGCGCGCATTGAAGCCCAGCGTAGGGGCGAATCCGGGGCAGTGGCGCCTTAGGTCTGACATGGCGGCCAAAGGAGCCATCGGCGTCGAATCGAGGCTCGCCAGGCTCGCCGCGAACCAGCACGGCGTCGTGTCGACCGCCCAGCTCCGGGAGCTCGGACTCGGTCCGCCAGGTGACCGAAGAGCCGGGCGAGGTTGCTGCTGCGCTGCGCGCGCGCCTCGGGGCGCGGACAGCCGCTACTCCAGCGTCTGCTCGACCTGCTTGACCTCGAAGAACTCGAGCACGTCGCCTTCCTTCACGTCAGCGAAGCCCTCGAGCACGATGCCGCACTCGTTGCCCTCGGTGACCTCGGCGACGTCGTCCTTGAAGCGGCGCAGCGAGCCGAGGCGGCCGGTCCAGACGATGGTGCCGTCCCGGACCAGGCGCACCTGCGCGGTGCGGGTGACCTTGCCGTCGGTGACCCGGCAACCGGCGATCGTGCCGACGCGGGAGGCCTTGAAGGTCTGGAGCACCTCGGCCTGGCCGAGCGTCTCTTCGACGTCGACCGCCTCGAGCAGTCCCTCCATCGCCGCTCGGAGCTCCTCGGTGACCTTGTAGATCACCGTGTAGGTGCGGATCTCGACGCCCTCGCGCTCCGCGGCGCGGCGGGCCTCGGCGAGCGGGCGGACGTTGAAGCCGATGATGACGGCGTCGGAGGCCGCGGCGAGCATCACGTCGGACTCGTTGATGCCTCCGGTCTGCGCGTGGATGATGTCGACGCCGACCTGGTCCTGGGGCACCTTCGCGATCTCGTCCTCGAGCGCCTCGAGGGAGCCCGAGACATCGGCCTTGAGCACGATGTTGAGCTCCTTGAGCTCGCCCTCGCGGGCCTTCTCGAACACCTCCTCGAGCGTGACCTTGCGGGTCTGCCGGCGGGCGATCTGCTCGGACTTGATGCGCGTCTCGCGCTCCTGGGCGAGCTGGCGCGCGCGGCGCTCGTTCTCTACGACCTGGACGTGCTCGCCCGCCTCGCACACGCCGTTGAAGCCGAGCACCTCGACCGGCATCCCCGGGGTGGCCTCATCGACGCGCTCGCCGCGGTGGTCCAGCAGCGCGCGGACCTTGCCCCACTGCGCGCCCGCGACGACGGCGTCGCCGACGTGGAGGGTGCCGCGCTGGATGAGTACGCCCGTGACTGGGCCACGGCCCGGATCGAGCTCGGACTCGATCACGGCGCCGGTCGCCGGCGCGTTGGGATTGGCGCCGAGCTCCTCGAGGTCGGTGACGAGCACGATCATCTCGAGCAAGTTGTCGAGGCCGTCCTTGGTCTTGGCCGAGACGTCGGCGTAGACGGTGTCTCCTCCCCACTCCTCGGGGTTCAGGTCGTGGCCGGCCAACTCGGTGCGCACGCGGCTGGGGTCGGCGCCCTCCTTGTCGACCTTGTTGACGGCGACCAGCATCGGCACGTCGGCGGCTCGGGCGTGGTCGATCGCCTCGATGGTCTGCGGCATCACGCCGTCGTCGGCCGCGACGACGATCACGGCGACGTCGGTGACCTTGGCGCCGCGGGCGCGCATCGCGGTGAATGCCTGGTGGCCGGGGGTGTCGAGGAAGGTGATCGTCTTGTCGTCGTGGTGGACCTGATAGGCGCCGATGTGCTGGGTGATGCCGCCCGCCTCTCCAGCGACGACCTCGGTCTCGCGGATCGCATCGAGCAGCGAGGTCTTGCCGTGGTCGACGTGGCCCATCACGGTGACCACCGGCGGGCGGTCCTCGAGATCGGCGGCGGCATCGACGTCCTGCTCGATCTCAACCTCCTCCTCGGCGGCGGTCACGATCTCGACCTTGCGATCGAACTTCTTCGCGATCGCCTCGACGGAATCGTCGGTCAGTGTCTGGGTCAGGGTCGCCATCTGGCCGCTCTCCATCAGAGCCTTGATCACCTCGGCGCTGCCGAGCCCGAGCGACTCCGCGACCTCGCGCACCGTGGCTCCGGCGGCGACGCGGTTCGTCGGCGCCTCTTCGGGCGCCTCCTGAGTCTTGTCGACCGGCTCCTCGAGCAGCGGGCGGCGGCGTCGGCCTCCGCGGCGGCGCGGGGGGCGAGGCGGCGGCTGGTTCTTGGCGATGTGGTCACGGCGCGCGGCCTGCGAGTCGATGACGACCCGGCGGCGCTTCTTGCCGGCCTTCGCTCCGCCGTCGGCCTTGGGCGTGGCGGGGACGGGCTTGGCGTCAGCGGGCGGCGCCTGGGCTGGGGGCTTCGCGTCGGCCTTCGCCTCGGTCTTTGGCGCTGCCTTCGGGGTGGCCTTCGCCGCGGCGGCAGGGGCCTTCGCGGCGGCCTTCTTCGGCGGCGCCTCGGTCGCCGCTGCGGCGCCGTCGCCCGACGAACCGGACTTGAGAGCCGCCAGGGCCTCGGACTCCTCGACGCTCGACTGAGCGGCTTTGGCCTCGATGCCGGCGGCCTTCAGGGCAGCGAGCAGCTCCTTGCTCGTCAGGCCCTGCGCCTTCGCTATCTCGTGAACTCGCTTCTTCGCCAAGTTGTCCGGACTACTCCTCGCCCTTGTCGTCGGCGGCTGTGACAGGCTCGGCCTCGGCCTCGGCCTCTTCGTCCGCCTCGGGCTGCTCATCGGGTTCGGCGTCGGCGGCGGGCTCGTCAGCCGCGTCCGCTTCGGGGGGGTCGTCGGACTCGTCCGAATCGTCGTCCGATGCCTCGGGTGCGTCGCCGTCTTCGGATCCGGACTCACCCTCAACCTCAACGTCAGCCTCGGCGGCTTCCGCCTCCGCCGCCTCGGCCTCGGCGGCGTCTGCGGCCTCTGCGGCCGCTGCCGCCTGCGCCTCTGCCTCCGCAGCCGCGGCTGCCTCGGCCTCGTCGAATTGGCTCTCGGCCTTCTCGACGATCGGCGCGATCGCGCCGGCGTCGGCGTCGGCGTCTGCGAGCGTGGCCAGCTCCTCCTCGCTCAGCGGCGTCAGGACAGCGACCTGGTTCGTCTTGAAGCGGGCCAGCGACTGGTGCTGGGGCAGGCCGCAGTAGCGCGAGCCCTCGAGCCCGGCGTTGGGGCAGCGGCGGCCGGTGGTCAGCATCGCCAAGCAGCGGCCGTCTGAGACCTCCTCGCCCTCATACTCGATGTCCTGCTCCTGGGCGGCGAAGTCGGTCTCGGAGGTGATGTCCACCTTCCAGCCGGTCAGCCTGGCGGCGAGACGCGCGTTCTGGCCGTCGCGCCCGATGGCCAGCGAGAGCTGGTCGTCAGGGACGATCACGGTCGCCTCCTTGGTCTCATCGTCGACGAGCACCTCGCGCACGCGGGCCGGCGACAGCGCCTTGGCGACGAAGCGGGCGGGCTCCTCGTTGTAGGGGATGATGTCGATCTTCTCGCCGCGCAGCTCGGAGACGACCATGCGCACGCGCGAGCCTCGGGGCCCGACGCAGGCGCCGACCGGATCGACGCCGTCGGCGTGGGAGATGACGGCGATCTTCGAGCGCCAGCCCGGCTCGCGGGCGACGCCCGTGATCTCGACCAGCTTGTCGGCGATCTCAGGGACCTCGAGCTCGAACAGCTTCTTGATCAGCTCGGGATTGCGGCGCGAGACGACGATGCTCGGGCCCTTGGTGTCGGCCGAGACGTCGGTGATCACGGCCTTGACGCGCATGCCGTGGTCGTAGCGCTCGTTGTAGACCTGCTCGGAGCGGGGCAGCAGGGCCTCGACGCGCTCGCGGAGCTGGACCAGCGTGTAGCGGTTGTCGGATTGCTGGATGATCCCGGTGATCAGCTCGCCGACGCGGTCCTTGTACTCCTCGTACATCATCCCGCGCTCGGCCTCGCGGATCCTCTGGAGGATCACCTGCTTGGCGGTCTGCGCGGCGATCCGGCCGAAGTCGTCGGGGGTGACGTCGCGGGTGTCGATCTCCTCGAGGAAGGGCTCTAGCCGCTCGGGCTCGACCTCGGGGTCTTCTGCCTCCCGCTTCTCGCCGGTCTCTGGGTCCACGGTCGGCCCGGTCTGCTGAATCTCGGGCACGGGCTCACCGGCGGCCTCAGCCGCCTCGGCGATCTGGAGCTGGGCCTCGAACTGCTCGTCGAGCAGGCGGATCTCGAGGTCCTCGGGGACCATCAGCTCGAAGACCCTGAAGTCCGCAGTGGAGTGATCGAGCTCGACCTTGGCGTACTTGGCGGCGCCGGGGGTCTTCTTGTAGGCGGAGAGCAGCGCGTCCGAGAGCGCATCCATCAGCGTGTCCGCGTCGATGCCCTTCTCCTGCTCGAGCGCCTTGACGGCGTCGACTATCTCCTGAGTCACGCTTCCACCTCCGTCTCCTCCAACAGGTTCGAACGGTGAACGATCCCGAGCGGGATCGTGACCGTGCCGCTGGTCTCCTCAAGGCTGACCTGGCTCTCGTCCGCATCCTCGAGGCGGCCGGTGAAGCTGCGCCTGCCCTGGATCTTCTCGCGGGTCCTCACCCTCACCTGGCTGCCGATGTAGCGCCGGTAATGCTCGGGCTTGGTCAGGGGACGCTCGGGGCCGGGCGAGGTGACCTCGATCGCCCACTCCTCGTTGATGTCTCCGAGCAGGCGCGTAACGTTCTCGCAGAGTTCGAGGTCGACTCCTTCGTCGCGGTCGATCACGAGGCGCAGCCGCTCGCCGGCGGGGCGCTCGAGGGCGAGCAGCTCGACGGACGGCAGCGCGTCACGCAGCCGCTCCTCGATCTGATCCTGTATTTGGTCAAGCTCTGTCTCGCTCATATCGCCGCTCCGATGGGCTTCCATACGGTGCGTTGGCCCAAAAAAAGGCGGGCCCGCGCCCACCTTTCGTCACCAACTCCGTGAAGTAAAAGGTTCCAGCGGCGAGTATAGCCCCGGCTCCTCAGACTTCCAAGAGCAGCGTCACGGGCCCGTCGTTGACCAGTGCCACGCCCATACAGGCGCCGAACACGCCCTTCCTCGCGCCCAGCCGCTCGCAGAAACGGTCATACAGCGGCTCGGCTATCTCCCCCGGGGCGGCCTCGACGTAGCTCGGCCTGTTGCCCTTGCGCGCGTCTCCATACAGAGTGAACTGGCTCACGCAGAGCACTTCCCGCTCCCCACCCAGCGGCTCATTCATCCGCCCCTCGGAGTCGTCGAAGATGCGGAGCTTTCGGACCTTGTCGGCGAGGCGGTCGGCCTCGTCCTCCCCGTCCTCGCGACCGACGCCCAGCAGCACCACCATCCCAGGCCCGATCTGGGCGACCCGGTCGCCCTCGACGTCGACCGCGGCCTGGCTCACCCGCTGGACCAGCGCCTTCATCCCTCGATCCTACGGCCGAAGTGGCAAACCAACGCCGCTCCGAGTCCCTACGGCGTCCCGTCCCCGGCTGTCCTAGCGACCAGCGGCGGCCGCGGCTTCCTCGAGCTGGCCGTAGGCGTAGGGCGAGTTGAAGTCGTAGTAGAAGACGACGGGGGCCACAGCAGACGGAACCGCAGGCCACCTAGCCGGCTTGCGCCAGGCGCTCGCGGTAGATGCGGTAGTCGCGGCGGTCGGGGCGCAGGTTGGAGGCGAGGGCGAGGTGGTGGCGGGCGCGCTTCACCTCGCCCGTCTTGCTCAGGGCGCGGCCGAGGCAGAAGTGGGCGAAGTCGTTGACCGGATGGGTCTCGACGACGGCCTCGAACTCGGCGGCCGCCTCGGCGTACTGATGGCTGCGAAAGAGAGCGCGGCCGAGTGCCTCGCGCACAGCGCTCTTCTCGGGCGCCTGGCGAGCGACCTTCTCGAGGGGCACGGTCGCCTGCTCGAAGGCACCGTCCTCGAGCAGCTCGATTCCGCGCCTGTAGAGCGTGTAGAGGGACTCGTCCCTGGTCTCGTTATCGCTGGTGGTCATGCGTTCCAGTGTACGAAGGGACGCAAGCCCCCTCGTGCGCGAAATGCAGTCGCTGCGGCTACTCCGCAGGCTTCTTCGCGCGGCGGTCGCGAAGCGCTTCGACGCGATCGAGGATCGCGTCGGCGACCTTCTCCTTGGAGGCCAGCGGGACCTGGTACTCACCCGTGGCCTCGACGATCACGACCTCGTTCTCAGCCGACTCGAAGCCGATTTCGGGACGCGACACGTCGTTGAAGACGATCGCGTCGACGCCCTTGCGGACGAGCTTCTCGCGCGCCCGTCCCAAGGATTCCTCCAGAGCCGCCCCCGGACGCGCGAGCCGCGCGGTCGGCGCGGCGACGTCAGGTGTGCCGGACGAGGCGGCGTTGGATGTCTCCGCGGCGAAGCCGACCAGCGTCTGCCCGGGCCGGCGGTGGGAGGCGAGCGCGGCGAGGATGTCGTCGGTCGGCTCGAGCGACAGCTCGATCGGGCCCGAGCCCTCGCGGGCGATCTTCGAGTCGGCCGAGGCGGAGGGGCGGAAGTCAGCAGGGGCTGCGGCCATCAGCAGCACGTCGGCGGAGTCGAACTCGGCGTCGAGCGCGGCCTCGAGCTCGGCCGCCGTCTCGACGTCGACTCGGCGGACCGCCGGCGAGGCAGCCAGTGCCACGTTGGCCGCGACGAGGGTCACCTCGGCGCCGCGGCTCGCGGCCTGCTCGGCGAGGGCGACGCCCATCCGGCCGCTCGAGCGATTGCCGATGAAGCGAACGGGATCGATCGGCTCGCGGGTGCCGCCGGCCGAGACAAGGACCCGCAGGCCGTCCCAGGGCCCGCTCGGGCCGGGGGCCGCGGCCTCGATGGCATCGAGCAGCCGGCGAGGGTCGGGCAGGCGCCCGACGCCGTGCTCGCCGCGCGAGGCGAGCGCTCCCTCCTCGGGCTCGATCACGGCGACGCCGCGCTCGCGCAGGGTAGCGAGGTTGGCCTGCGTCGCCGCGTCGCGGTACATGCGGTCGTTCATCGCCGGTGCGACGAGCCGCGGCGCGGCGCAGGCCAAAAACGACGTGGTGACCATCGAGTCGGCCATCCCGGCCGCGAGCTTGGCGATGGTGTTCGCGGACGCTGGGGCGATCAGGAAGGCGTCTGCGTTCGCGACGACCTCGAGGTGGCCGATCGGGTCGTGGCCCGGCGCGGGGTCGCCGGGGAAGGCGCCGCGGGCGGGATCGCGCTCGAACTCGTCAGTCAGGACCGAGGCGCCGACGATCCCCTCGAAGCTGGCCGGGCCGATGAAGCGCTTGGCCGCCGGGGTCATGAGCACCCGGACTGCGTGCCCCTCGCGCGTAGCGAGGCGCGCCAACTCGAGCGCCTTGTAGGCCGCGATGCCGCCACTCACTCCCAGCAGGATGCGGGCCACCGGAGCCTCCTGTTCGAGAAGCCTTAAGCCTTGTACTCGTACTTGAGCTTGCCAGCTGCCGTCTCCTCGAGTGCAATCGTGAGGTAGTTGCCGGTTCCGGTCTCGACCATCGGCGGCGTGTACTCACCGTATGCGCCCTCGGAGAGGGAGTGGTAGTAGGCGTTGATCTGACGAGCGCGCTTGGCGGCGACGACTACGGCGCCGTAATGCGAGTTAGTCTGCTCGAGAAGCTTGTCTACGCGGGGCTTGATCATTGCCATAGGCGGTCATTGTAGGGAGAGTTCGGATCGGACCAGCTTTTCCAGCTCCAGAGCCGATTTCTGCACATCGTCGTTCACCACCGTGTGCGGGAAGTCGACCGCCGACTCAAGCTCGACCTCGGCGCGGCGCAGGCGCTTCTCGATCTCCTCGGGGGCATCGGTGGCGCGTCCGACGAGCCTCTCGCGGAGCACCGCCGGGTCGGGCGGGGCGATGAAGATCTGGATCGCCTCGGGCATCGCGGCTCGGACCTGGCTCGCCCCCTGCACCTCGATCTCCAACACCACGGAGCGGCCGGCAGCGAGCCGGTCCTCCACCGCGGAGCGAAGAGTCCCGTAGCGATTGCCGGAGTACGTCGCGTACTCGAGGAAGTCGCCGGCGTCGACCCGCCGCTCGAACTCCTGCTCGTCGAGAAAGTGGTACTCGCGACCGTCCAGCTCACCGTGCCGCGGCTCGCGGGTCGTGGCCGAGATCGAGAGCTCGAGCTCGGGGACGGCGTCGAACAATTTCGCGATCAGAGTTCCCTTGCCGACGCCGGAAGGGCCCGTGATGACGAAGGCCTTTCCCCGAGTCGAAGACACGGGCGGACACTAACCGCGGCGATGAACGGAACGCGCGCGGTATGGGCCGAGGCCGATGCGCTATTTGCGAAGCTGCGTGACGAGCTCGGAGCGCTGGCGCTCGGAGAGCCCGCCGATCGTCTTCGACGGAGAGATCCGACACTGGTTCAGGATCCGGTTCGTCTTCACGCGCCCGTACTTGGGGACGGCCAGCAGCATGTCGAGGACCTTGGCCGTCTGGACGTACTCGGGCGGGTCGAGGAGGAGCGTCTGGATGTTCGCCTTGCCCGCCTTGAGGTCGCGCTTCAACTGGGCCCGCTTCGTCCGGATGTTGTTCGCTCGCTTGAGAGCTTCCATCCTTTGGTCCAGTGACCTCTCTGGTGCGGCGTTGGAGGTCTGGACCGAGGCCTTCATCGGGCGGCAGTATATATCCGCCTCCGCGACGCGAGTGGAGGTTGCGGGTCGCCGGGCAAAAAACCCCGCTCTAAGCGGACGTCATGCCCCGTAGCTCCGCCGTCAGTTCCTCGGCGATTCGCGAGCCGGCAGCCGGATCCCGGAAGCTCTCTGTGCCGACCGCCACGAGCGAAGCGCCCGCCGCGATCAGGTCGGCCGCGTGGCGGCCGGTCGCGATCCCCCCCATCGCGACCGCCGGTACCGCGACCGCGGACGAGACCTCGCGCACCTGGTTGAGGGCCACCGCCCGAATCGACGAGCCCGAGAGCCCGCCCCGCTCCGCTCCGAGCCAAGGAGAGCCGGTGGCCGGGTCGATCGCGACCGCACGCAGCGTGTTGATCAGCGAGACGGCATCGGCACCTCCCCGCTCCGCCGCGGCCGCGACGGGCGCCGGGTGGACGTTGGGGGTCAGCTTCACGATCAGAGGCTTCGAGGTCAGCGGGCGGAGCACCTCGAGCAGCGATTGCGCCTCGTCCGGGGACTCCCCTACGACCAGCCCGGACTCCACGTTGGGACACGAGATGTTGAGCTCGAGGGCCGCGACCTCATCTCGCTCGGCTACCGCCTCCACCAGGCGTGCGAACTCTTCGTGGCTGGTCGCCATCACCGAGACGATCAGCGGCACCGGAAGCTCCGCGAGCTCGGGAAGGTCCGAAGCGATGAATCCCTCGAGTCCCTTGCCGGGGAGCCCAATCGAATTGAGCATCCCCGAGGCCGTCTCCCACAACCGCGGCGGCGGATTGCCCGGCCGCGGCTCGGGGGTGATCGTCTTCGAGACGAAAGCCGAGAAGGGGAAGTGCTCGAGCAGCTCGTCGCCGAAGGCGCGTCGAGCAGCGATCGCGTCGAAGGTCCCCGAGCCGTTGATGACCGGGTGCGCGAGCTCGATGCCGCAGAAATTCACAGCGCCGACGCGATGGCGTCGCCGCGGACGACCGGGCCGTCGACGCAGAGGCGCATATACCCGGACCCGTCTGCGAGCGGGACGGCGCAGCCGAAGCAGGCGCCGAAGCCGCAGGCCATCGGCGCCTCCATCGCGAGCTCGCAGCGGACTCCACGCTCGGCGCACATCACGCGCACCGCCTCGAGCATCGCCGGCGGCCCGCATGAGTAGACGGCTGCGCTCGCGGCGTCGTCGCCCTCGAGCAGAACCGAGAGCAGGTCCGTGACGTAGCCGCGGTGGCCCTGATGGCCGTCCTCGGTGGCGATCCTCATCTCGGAGCAGCGGAACAGGTCATGCCCGCCGGAGCGCTCGCGGTCGCGGTAGCCGAGCAGCACTCGGGTCGGAATCGCCGCGTCGGCCAGGCGCCTGCGCCACAGGGCGAGCGGAGCGACGCCGATGCCGCCGCCGACCAGGATCGCCCCGGCGGCGTCCGGGTTGAGGGCCGACGGCGGGCTGAACGGCTCGCCGAGCGGTCCCGTCACCCAGAGGCGCTCGCCTTCGGCCACGCGCCAGAGGCGCTCCGTTCCGGGGCCGATGTCGTGCACGAGGAAGTCGAGGCGCACGCCGCCGGGCTGGCGGTCGCAGTCGGCGACGGAAAAGGCGCGGGCGAGGTAGGGCCGCCCCTCCCCTCCTCCCCAGCCGAACTCCGTGGCGAGCATGTAGAACTGCCCGGCGGAGGGCTCCGGCCCCGTCTCGTCGAGGGCCGAGAACACCCGGTAGCCGCCAGAGGCGATGTTGCGCGTGACCGCGCAGGGCCGGCGGCCGAACGGGGCGGTGACGCGGGTTCCGAGCTTCGCGGTTGCGGCGCCGTTCACGCCTGCGATGCCTTCGGGGCCGTGGCGTCGTGGAGGTCCTGGAGGGCGAGCACGTCTGGCTCGCCCCGCGTCTGGGCGAAGATTGCGCGCGATGCCGCCGAGGCGCCGGTCATCGTCGTGATGCAGGGGATGCCGTGGCGAATCGCCTCGCTTCGGATCTCGTAGCCGTCGGTGCGCGCGGCGGTGCCCGTCGGGGTGTTGATGAGCATCTCCACCCCGCCGTCGCGGATGCAGTCGACGACGTTCGGCGAACCCTCGCCGATCTTCTTGATCGTCCTCACGGGAACTCCCATGCGCGAGATCGCCTGCGCCGTGCCCGAGGTCGCGATCACCTCGAAGCCCAGGTCGTGGAAGCGGGTCGCGATCTGGGTCGCCGCGGCCTTGTCGGCGTCGGTGACGCTGATGAAGATCGTCCCCTTGTCGGGCAGCGCGACGCCGGCGGCCGCCTGCGCCTTGGCGAACGCTGTCGGGAAGTCGGCGGCGATCCCCATCACCTCGCCGGTGCTGCGCATCTCGGGACCGAGCACCGCGTCGGCGCCGACGAAGCGCGCGAAGGGCAGGACTGCCTCCTTGACGCTGACGTGGTCGAGCGGCTCGGTGGGAAGGTCCTGCTCGCCGAGGGTCTCGCCCAGCATCAGCCGGCAGGCCACCTTGGCGAGCGGCGCACCGACGGCCTTGCTGACGAACGGGACCGTCCGCGAGGCGCGGGGATTGGCCTCGATCACGAACAGCTCCCCATCGGCGATGGCGTACTGGATGTTGATCAGGCCCACGACCCCCAGCTCGAGCGCAATCCGCCGTGTCGTCTCGCGGATCTCGGCCTGCATCTCGGAGCCGAGGCTCATCGGCGGGATCACGCAGGCAGAGTCGCCGGAGTGCACCCCGGCCTCCTCGACGTGCTGCATCACCGCCGCCACGAAGCAATCCTCGCCGTCGCAGAGGGCGTCGACGTCTACCTCGATCGCGTTCTCGAGGAATCGGTCGAGCAGCAGCGGGTGCTCCTGGTCGGCCTTGACGTTCGCGTCGAGGTAGGTCGAGAGCGCTTCGCCGGAGTAACAGATCTCCATCGCGCGGCCACCGAGCACGTAGGAGGGCCGCACGAGCAGTGGGAAGCCGACGTCGCCCGCGATCGACACGGCCTCCTCGGCCGAGAGCGCCGTTCCGTAAGGCGGGTGCTTGATCTGAAGCCGCTTCAGCAGCGCGCCGAAACGGCCACGGTCCTCGGCCAGGTCGATCGCGTCCACAGGGGTGCCCAGGAGCTTCAGGCCAGCCTCCTCCAGCGCCCGCGCAAGGCGCAGCGGCGTCTGGCCACCGAACTGGACGATCACGCCCGCCGGGCGCTCGACCTCGGCGATCGCGAGCACGTCGTCGACCGTCAGCGGCTCGAAGTAGAGGCGGTCAGAGGTGTCGTAGTCGGTCGAGACCGTCTCTGGGTTGCAGTTGACCATGACGGCGTCGCGGCCGGTGTCGCGCACGGTCATCGCGGCGTGCACGCAGCAGTAATCGAACTCGATCCCCTGGCCGATGCGGTTGGGGCCGGAGCCGAGGATCATCACTGAGTCGTTGTCCCCTCGGAGGACCTCACCTTCGGGCGCCGCGCCGTTCGGGCCCCGGCGTTCGTGTGCGGAGTAGAAGTACGGGGTGCGCGCCTCGAACTCCGCGGCGCAGGTGTCGACCGACTTGAAGGTCCGGGTGAGCCCCTCGGTGCCGTCGCCCTCGGTCGCGAGCTGTCGGAGCTCGCGCAGGAACCAGAGGTCGATCATCGTCGCGCGGTGGACGGCCTCGAGCTCGACACCCCGCATGAACGCCTCGTGGACGAGGTCGAAGCGGTCCGACGAGGGCGTCGCGAGCCGCTCGAGCAGCTCGCCGGTCGACGCCGGGATCTCGGCGGGCTCGTCGAGCTCGCGTGAGCGCATCGCCTTCGAGAAGGATTCGCGGAAGGTTCGCCCGATCGCCATCGCCTCGCCGACCGACTTCATGTGGGTGGTGAGCTCGCCCTCGGCACCGGGGAACTTCTCGAAGGCGAAGCGAGGGACCTTGGTGACGACGTAGTCGATCGTCGGCTCGAAGGAGGCTGGCGTCGCTCGCGTGATGTCGTTCGGGATTTCCTCGAGGGCGTAGCCGACCGCGAGCTTGGCGGCCATCTTGGCGATCGGGAACCCGGTCGCCTTCGAGGCGAGGGCTGACGAGCGCGAGACGCGCGGGTTCATCTCGATCACGACGATCTCGCCGGTCTCGGGGTTGACCGCGAACTGCACGTTGGAGCCGCCGGTCTCGACGCCAACCGCGCGGATGACCTTGATCGCCTGGTCGCGGAGCTCCTGATAGAGGGTGTCGGTCAGCGTCTGCGCCGGCGCGACGGTGACCGAGTCCCCGGTGTGGACGCCCATCGGGTCGACGTTCTCGATCGAGCAGATGATCACGACGTTGTCGTTGCGGTCGCGCATCACCTCGAGCTCGAACTCGCCCCAGCCGAGCACCGACTCCTCGACCAGCACCTGGTTGATCGGGCTCGCGGCGAGGCCTTCCGAGACGACCTGGGCGAACTCCGTCTCAGTGTGGGCCACCCCGCCCCCGTGCCCGCCGAGCGTGAACGCGGGGCGCACGATGATCGGCAGGGCGAGGTCACCCGAGCCGAGCGCCTGCTCGCCTTGCTGGATGGACTCGACGATCATCGAGAAGGGGACGCGCAGGCCCGCGAATTCCATTGTCTCGCGGAAGGCCTCGCGGTCCTCGGCGCGATGGATCGCCTCGTAGTCGGCGCCGATCAGCTCGACTCCGAAGCGCTCGAGCGTCCCGTCGTCGTGCAGGGCCTTCGCGAGGTTCAGCGCGGTCTGGCCCCCGAGCGTGGGCAGCAGCGCGTCGGGCCGCTCGCGCTCGATCACCTTGGCGACCGGGCCCGGCAGCAGCGGCTCGATGTAGGTGCGGTCGGCGAACTCCGGGTCGGTCATGATCGTGGCCGGGTTGGAGTTGACCAGCACGACCTCGTAGCCCTCCTCCTGGAGGACCTTGCACGCCTGCACCCCCGAGTAGTCGAACTCGGCCGCCTGCCCGATCACGATCGGCCCTGAGCCGATCAGCAGGATCTTGTGGAGGTCGGTGCGCTTCGGCACTACGGCTTCGCCATCCCTGTGCTCGGTTCCACTTCGTTCCACCTCGCGAGCCGGGCACGGACCTCGGGCCAGTCGTCGTCGGTGATCGAGAAGTAGGCGGAGTCCCGAACGCCGATCCCCGACATCACCATGTGCTTGCGGAACACTCCCTCGAAGCAGGCCGGGAGAGCCTCGAGCGCCGCGCGAGAGCGCTGGTTTCGCGCGTCGGTCTTGAACTCGATTCGCATCGCGCCGAGTTCCTCGAACGCGAAGCCGCACATCAGAAGCTTCTGCTCGCGGTTTGCGCCGGTTCGCCACGCCGAGGGGCGCAGCCACGTCCATCCGATCTCAAGACCGTTGTGTTCGGGGCGGGGAGCGAGGTAGGAGGAGCTGCCGAGCGCGTCGCCGGCGGCGGAGAGCGTGGCGAAGCCCCACTCGCGTCCCTGCTCCGAGGCCTCCAGGCGCGCCGCGAACCACTTGGCGAACGCCTCCTCGTCGCGGCCGGCGTCGCGGTCCATCCACTCCCAGATGCGCTCGTCGCGCGAGGCCTGAAGCAACGGGCGCTCGTGCTCTGCACGCAGAGGCTCGAGTGTGACCATCGCGCCCTTCAGCTCACGGCTCGGCGGGGGCCAGATCAACGCTCGGCACCTTCATCCGCGACCGCCTCATCGGCGGCGAGCTTCGCCTCCGCGTGGGCGAGGAAGGCGGTGATCTCGATGAACCGCTCGCTCTCGATTCGGCCGAGCATGCCGTACTCGCTCTCGACCGCGACCCCGCTCTCCCTGCCCACCATGCGCATCGTCCCGAGCGCGAGCAGGTGGTCCTCGCCGACGGCCTCGATCTCGATTGCTTCGATCATGTGCTCGGACGCGACCGCGTCGATCTCCGCGATCCACTCGCGAAGTCCCTCGCGGCCGCGAAAGACCTTGTCGCCGAGCTCGACTATCGCCGGCCGCAGCTCGAGGTCGGGGTGGCAGAACTCGTCGAAGTGATCCAGCGGCGCCCACAGCGACCCACTCTCGTAAAGCTGGGCGAACCTCTGTCCGAGCGAGAGGTTGGCCTGCTGCGCCGGACTCAGTTCGGATTGCGCCATCACCTCGCCAGCTCCAGGAAACGGTCAAAGAGGTGGCGCGCGTCGTGAGGGCCCGGGCCCGCCTCGGGGTGGTACTGGACGGTGCAGCCGGGGACGTCCTTGAGGACGAGCCCCTCGACCGTGCGGTCGTACAGGTTCAGGTGCGAGAGCTCGGCTTCGCCGAAGTCGGTGGACCAGCGCACCGGCTCGTCGCCCTCGATCGTCGTCTCTCCCCCGGGTCCACTGACCGCGAAGCCGTGGTTCTGGGAGGTGATGTCGATCCGGCCCGTTTCGAGGTCCTTGACCGGGTGGTTGGCGCCGCGGTGGCCGAAGGGCAGCTTGAAGGTGTCGAGGCCGACCGCGCGGCACAGAAGCTGGTGGCCGAGGCAGATGCCGACAACCGGCGCCTCGCCGACGCAGCCCTTGACGCTCTCGACCACGTAATCGAGCGCGCCCGGGTCGCCGGGGCCGTTGGCCAGGAAGACGAGGTCGGGGTCGCGCGCCAGGACGTCGTCGGCGGTCGCGGTGCACGGCAGCAGCGTCACCCTCGCGCGGCGCTCGCGAAGCTGGCGGATGATTGAGAGCTTGATCCCGGTGTCGATGCCGACTACGTGCGGGCCCTCGCCGGCGAACTCGATCGGCTCCGCGGGCGTCACGGTTTTAGCGAGATCGGCGCCGTCCATCGAGGGCTCCGCGGCTACGAGAGCGCGAGCCTCGCCCTCGGAGAGCTCGGCAGAGAAGATGCCGCCTCGCATCGCGCCGCCGTCGCGTATCCGTTTGACGAGCGCGCGGGTGTCGACGCCCGTGATCGCCGGGATGCCGCAGTCGCGCAGCCAGTCCAGCCACCCTCCCTCGGCGGTCGCAGCGTCCTCGCCGTTTCGAGCCTCGCGCATGATCACGCCGCGGGCGTGCACCCGGTCGGACTCCATCGCCTCCGCCGAGACGCCGTAGTTGCCGACCATGGGGTAAGTGAAGGTGATGATCTGGCCCGCGTAGCTCGGGTCGGTGACCGCCTCCTGGTAGCCGGTCATCGACGTGTTGAAGACCACCTCTCCCGTCGCGGTCGCCGGGTCCCCGACGAGCTCGCCGTCGAGGCGCGTCCCGTCTTCCAACAGGAGGAAGCCGCTCATACGGGCGTCTTCTTGGCCGCGGGCGCCCCGGGGTTCGGGGCGAACTCCAGAATCAGCTTCTGAACGGCTTTGAACTCTTCGGTGCCGGCGCGGCGGACGAGCTCGAACAGCGACGTCTCGACGCTGGTCAGCACGGCTCCGGCCTGCTCCATCTTCTGCAGCCCGACCCGCTTCGAGTCCGCGAAGCGCGAGCCGACAGCGTCCTCGGCGACGTGGACCTCCGTGCCGCTGCCGAGCAGGTCGAGCACGGTCTGATTGACACAGACGTGCGTCTCGATCCCGCAGACGAGCGCCTGGTCGCGGCCTGCGCCGAGCTCGAAGCCGTCGGCCTCGGCGGCGGAGAACGCGACCTTCTCCAGCGGCCCCACGCCCGCCGGTAGCCGGTCCGCGACCTCGGGGACCGTCTCCCCCAGGCCCTTCGGGTACTGCTCGGTGACGACGACGGGGATTCCGACTGCCTCGGCGCCGCGCACGAGCGTCGAGGCGGCACGCGCGACCTGCTCGAAGTCGGGGACCGCCTTTCGGAACGCCTCCTGCACGTCGACGACGACCAGCGCAGCACGAGCCGGATCCAGACGCTCGGGCACTAGGCCACCCCCATCGCGAAGCTGCGCTGGCGGAACGCGACCCGGCCGTCGGCGACGGTCATCATCACGCGGCCGGTCAGCGTGCGGCCCGCGAAGCAGTTGTTGTCGGAGCGGCTCTCGTAGCCGTCCTCCCCCACCACCCACTCGACCGCGGGATCGACGAGCGCGATGTTCGCGCGCCTGTCGGCCTCGAGGCGCGGCGCATCTATCCCGAACGGCTCGCCGCCGCAGGTCATCTTCTCGACCAGCAGCCCGAGCTCGATCGCGCCGGGCAGGACCAGCTCGGTGTGGAGGACCGCAAAGGCCGTCTCGAGCCCGGTGACCCCCATCGCCGCCTGCTCGAACGGGACCTCCTTCTCCTCGGATGCGTGGGGTGCGTGGTCGGTCGCGACGCAATCGATCGTCCCGTCTCGCAAGCCGTCGATCAGCGCCTGGCGGTCATCCTCGGAGCGAAGCGGTGGGTTCATCTTGAAGCCGGAGTCCAGGCTGCGCACCGCTGCGTCGGTGAGCACCAGGTGGTGCGGCGAGGCCTCGCACGTGACCTGCACCCCTTCGCGCTTGGCCGCGGCGATCGCTTCGACCGAGGCGCGGGCCGAGAGGTGCTGGACGTGGATCCGGGCCCCTTCATACAGGGCCAGTGCGCAGTCGCGCGCGATCATCGTCGACTCCGAGACGCCGGGCACGCCCGCCATCCCGAGGACCGCCGAGACTTCGCCCTCGTGCATCACCCCGTCGCCGGAGAGCTCGGGGTCCTCCTCATGGAGGGCGATAACGCCGGCCGCGAGGCGCTGGTATTGGAGTGCCCGGCGCAGCACGCGGGCGCTTCGGATCGGCAGCCCGTCGTCGGAGAACGCGATGGCGCCCTCGTCCCAGAGCTCAGCCATCTCGGTGAGCTCCTCGCCGGCCATGCCGCGGGTGACGTTGGCGACGAACCCGACCGGGATCGACGCCTCGCGCTCCGCGCGCTCGCGAACCGAGCCGAGCACCGAGGCCGAGTCGACCGGCGGCGAGGTGTTGGCCATCGCGATCACCGCGCAGTAGCCGCCGGCCCCCGCTGCGCGGGTGCCCGTCTCGAGGTCCTCCTTGTGCTCCTGACCGGGAACGCGCAGGTGCACGTGCGGGTCCACGAAGGCCGGCAGGGCCAGTAGCCCGTCGCCGTCCACCTCCTCCGCCCCCTCCGGAGCCTCGGCCGATTCCGCAGCGGCCAGCTCGGTGATCTCGCCGCCGCGCACGACGATGTCGCGCACCTCGTCGAGACCCGCCCGCGGGTCGAAGGCCCGGGCACCGCGGATCACGAGGTCGGCCTCGTCGCCCCCGCGCCAGACGAGCGGCTCGGGCCTCATGCCGGCTGTCCGATCCGGGGCGGGGTGTCGACCGGCACGGTTGCCTCGCGCGGGCGGTCGCTGCCGGTCAGCAGCTCGTAGAGGATCGCCATCCGCACGACGAGCCCGCTCTCGACCTGCGCGGTGATCAGCGACTGCGCCGAGTCGATCACCTCGGGTGAGAGCTCGACGCCGCGGTTGACGGGGCCGGGGTGCATCAGGAGCTGGCGCGGGGCGAGCCGGCGCGAGTCGATCTGGTAGCGCATCGCGTACTCGCGCAACGAGGGGACGAAGCTCTCGCTCATCCGCTCGTTCTGCATGCGCAGCGCGTAGACGACGTCGGCCTCACCGAGCCCGTCGATGTCGTAGGAGACGGTCACGCCGGTCGCCTCGATCCCACGAGGGATCAGGGTCGGTGGCCCGCAGAGCGTCACCTTCGCCCCCATCGCCTCGAAGGCGAGCAGGCAGGAGCGCGCGACGCGGCTGTGGAGGACGTCGCCGACGATCCAGATGTTGACCCCGTCGAGCGAGCCCAGCCGCTGGCGCAGGGTGAAGACGTCGAGCAGCGCCTGGCTCGGGTGCTCGTGCTTGCCGTCGCCGGCGTTGACCACCGAGGCATCCGTCCAGCGCGCGACGAGATCCGCGGCGCCCGCGTAGGGGGAGCGGATCACGATGATCGCGGGGTCGTAGGCCGAGAGGGTCGCGATCGTGTCCTTCAGGCTCTCGCCCTTGTCCACGGCCGAGCCGGCGGCCTTGATGCTGACCAGGTCGGCCGAGAGCCTCTTGGCGGCGAGCTCGAATGAGCTGCTCGTGCGCGTGCTCGACTCGTAGAAGAGGTTGACGACGGTGCGGCCGCGCAGGGTCGGCACCTTCTTGATGTCGCGCTTGCCGACCTCGGCGAAGCTCTGGGCCCGGTCGAGGATGCGCTCGATCTCAGGGCGCTTGAGCGACTCCACCGTCAGCAGGTGCTTCATGGGCTCTCCTCTCCTCCGCCCGCGGGCGCAGCTGCGCCCGCGGGCAGGATCGCGACCTCGTCGCGACCGTCGGTCTCTTCGAGTCGGACGTGGACCCGCTCGCCCGGCGCCGTCGGCAGGTTCTTGCCGACGTAGTCGGGGCGGATTGGAAGCTCGCGGTGCCCGCGGTCGGCCAGGACCGCGAGCTGGACCCGGGCGGGGCGCCCGTAGTCGAAGAGGGCGTCGATCGCGGCTCGCACCGTGCGGCCCGTGTAGAGGACGTCGTCGATGAGGATCACCGTGCGCCCCGAGAGCTCGAAGTCGAGGTGAGAGTCGTGGACGACCGGGGCGTCGAGCGAGGATTGGCGCTGCCCGACGTCGTCCCGGTAAAAGGAGATGTCGATGTCGCCGAGCGGGACGTCGGCGTCGCTCAACTCGCCGATCAGGGAGTGGAGCCGCTTCGAGAGCACCGCGCCGCGAGTGTGGATGCCGACGAGCGCGATGTCGCCCGCTCCTGGCTCCTCCTCGTTCCGCTCGACGATCTCGTGCGCGATGCGCACAAGCGCGCTGCGCAACTCGTCGTGCTCGAGCACGGTCTTCTCGGCGATCTTGACGCTCCTTCCCGGCCTCTCAGGACCGCGGTTAAAGGGGCTCATGTGCTGCTGAGGCAATGTAGCACCGGCACCCGACCGTTCGGTACGCCTCCGCCGCGGGAGATCGCTGGTTCCGGCAATTCTGCGCCGCAGCGCAGCTAAGTAGCAGCAGGCGAGGGCTCGGGGCGGTCTCGTGCCCCCTGCTCGATCAGCACCGGGTCGCCGCGCTCGGGGAACGGGATCTCGACGACGTCGAAGTCGCGGATCGCGTGGGCATCGGGGAAGGCCTCGCGGGCTTCCTCGAGGACCTTGCCCACGTGGTAGCGCGATGAGATGTGGACGAGGCCGAGCAGCGCGACCTCGGCCTCGGCGGCGAGCTCGCCGGCCTGCCGCACGGTCGAATGGCCCGTCTCGGCCGCTCGGTCAGCGTCCTCGTCGGAGAAGGTGCCGTCGTGGACGAGCAGCTGGGCCTGGTGGGCCGCGAGCCGCGTCATCTCGCATGGGGCAGTGTCGCCGGTGATTACGACCTTGCGGCCGAGGCGGGGCTCGCCCAGGACCTGATCGGGGGTCACCTCTCCCCCCTCCACCGCCACTGATTCGCCGCGCTGCAGACGGCCGAAGTCGCGCACGTCGCTGACGCCGAGGCGGCGGGCCAGTTCGGCGTCGAAGCGGCCGGGCCGCTCGGGCTCGACAAGCGCGTAGCCGAGGGCCGGCATCCGGTGGTCGACCTCGAAGGGCCGCATCTCGAAGCCCTCGTCGGGGTGGTGGAGCGAATCGGAGCCGTGCAGCTCGACGAGCTCGATCTCGTAGCGGATCTTTCCGAAGACCCGGCGCAGCGCCTCGAACAGGCCGTGCAGGCCGGGCGGCCCCGCGATCCGGAGGGGCGCCGACCGATCGTGCAGGTCATAGGTCTTGAGCAGCCCAGGCAACCCGAGGTAGTGATCGGCGTGCAGATGGGTGATCAGGATCTCGTCCACGTGGACGAGCCCCGTCGAGCGCATCATCTGGCGCTGCGCTCCTTCCCCGCAGTCGACGAGCACCCGGTTGCCCCCTGCCCGGATCAGCACGCACGCGGTGGCGCGCCGCGCCGTCGGCACGGAGCCCCCTGTTCCGTAGAAGACGACCGAAAGGTCCATGGCCGCAGCGTAGGGCCGACCCGATCGGCTCGCGGTCAGCCCGGCCGGATCCCTTGAGTGCTGTCGTCACCGACCAAGCCGGACAACTCCCACGACAGAACATACGTTCGATTCTTCTCTACGGCTAGGGGCGACTAAGCTGGCCGCGAGCGCCCGTAGCTCAGCTGGATAGAGCGCGCCCCTCCGGAGGGCGAGGCCGCAGGTTCGAATCCTGCCGGGCGTGTTCCCTTCGTTAAGCCTCAGCCCGGCGCCGGCGCCCGCGCTTCGGGGTGCTCCCGGTACCACTCGAGCGTGCGCTCGATCCCATCGCGGAGCCCCACCTGCGGCTCCCAGCCCGTGACCTCGCGGATGCGCTTCGACTCCAGGTACTGGCGGTCGATCTCGCCCTCGGGGTTGCCCTCGCCGCGAAAGTCGGGCTCGACGTCGGAGCCCGCGACCTCGCAGATCAGCTCGACGACCTCGCGGATCGGAGTTCGGCTCGCCCCACCCCGCGTTAAGCGCCTCGCCGCGCCCCTTGCCGTTCGCGAGCGCCGCGGCGATCGCGGTGTAGGCGCGGGCGAAATCCTCGACGTAGAGGAAGTCGCGCTCGGGGCTGCCGTCCGAGCGGATCACCGGGCGGCGGCCGTCAAGCACGGCGCTGACCGTCTCGGGTACGAGGCGGGAGAAGTTCTGGTCGCCGCCGCCGTAGAGGTTCGCGAAGCGGGTGACCGCGACCGGCAGCTGGAAGGTGTGCCAGTAGCTGCGCGCGATCAGGTCGGTCGCCGCCTTGGAGACGTCGTAGGGATAGATCGGCTGCAGCGACGCCCCCTCGGCATAGGGAAGCTGCTCGTGCGGCCCATAGGCCTTGTCGGAGGAGGCGACCACGACGCGCGCGACTTCGGCGAGCCGGCAGGCCTCGAGCAGCGTCCACGTCCCCTCGATGTTCGCCTCGAACGTCGGCACCGGCGACGAGTTCGCCTTGCCGACGATCGGCTGGGCGGCAAGGTGGTAGACGGCGTCGACGTCGTGCTCGGCGAGCAGCTTCTCGACGAGCTCCGAGTCGCGCAGGTCGCCGGTCACATCGACCACGTCAGAGGCGATCCCATGGAGCTCGAGCCCCGACAGCCGCTCGGTCTCGCGATCCAGGGAGACGACCTTCGACCCCTGCTCGACGAGCAGCTTCGCGAGCCAGGAACCGCCGAAGCCGCGCGCCCCCGTCACCAGCGCGGTCTCGCTCAACTCAGCCCACCGGCTCCTCGGCCCACACGCGCCACGGCGGCTCGCCGGCGGACCAGAGGTCGTTCAGCAGAACCGCGTCCTTGTAGGTATCCATGCAGTCCCAAAAGCCCTCGTGGCGAAACGCGTTCAGCTGCCCGTCGCCGGCGAGGCGCTCGAGAGGCTCGCGCTCGAGCACGCTGTCGGTCTCGAGGTAGTCGAAGGCGCCGGGCTCGAAGCAGAAGAAGCCCCCGTTGATCCAGCTCTGCAGCCGCGGCTTCTCGTCGAAGCCCGAGACCCTGCCGTCATCGGAGAGCTGGACGACGCCGAACTGCAGCTGGGGACGCACGATCGTGACCGTGGCGAGCGCCTCGCTCTCGTCGTGGGCGGCAACCAGGAGAGCCAGATCGATGTCGGCGACGCCGTCGGCATAGGTCGCGCAGAAGGCCTCGCGACCGACGACGTCCTCGACCAGCTTGATCCGCCCGCCCGTCGGCGTGTCGAGCCCCGTGTCGACGCAGCTCACCTCGACGCCCTCGGGCCACACCCACGCCTTGGACCACGCCTCGATCTGCTCGCCCTTGGAGCCGGTGCACAGAACGAAGGAGCGGAAGCCCTGCGCCGCGTAGATCGAGATCACGTGCCAGAGGATCGGCCGGCCGCCGATTTCGACCAGCGCCTTCGGAATCGACTCGGTCCGCTCGCGCAGTCGCGTGCCGCGGCCGCCGCAGAGGATCACGACCTTTCCACGAGGCGGCATGCGGGGAGCTATACCAGGGTTCAGGACCCGCCGGCGACGGCGGGAAGGATCGTCACTTCGTCGCCGTCGTTGACGGCGGTGTCGAGGCCCTCCTGGAAGCGGATGTCCTCGCCCGAGACGTAAACGTTGACGAAACGGCGCAGGTCGCCATCCTGGGTGATGCGCTCCTTGAGGCCGTCGTGCTGGTCGAAGACGGCGTCGAGCGCCTCGCCGACCGTTCCCCCCTCCACCGAGAGCTCGCCCTCGCCGCCGGTGGCGGCGCGGAGCTGGGACGGGATCTTGACGGTGATGGCGGCCATCGCGGCGGAATGCTACCGGCGTCAGGCCGTGGCGGCCTGAAGCTGGAACTCCTGCTCGAAGGCGTCGAGGTTCGGCTCGATCTCGTGCATGCGGAACGAGTCGCGGGCGGCGTCGAGCGTCTTCAGGCCCTCACCGGTGATGTAGACGACGACGCGCTCGTCGTGCCCGATCTCGCCGCGCTCGGCGAGCTTCGCCAGCACCCCGACCGTGACGCCGCCGGCGGTCTCGGTGAAGATCCCCGTGGTCTCGGCCAGCAGGCGGATAGCGGCGCGGATCTCGTCGTCGGACACCGAGTCGATGCCGCCGCCCGTGCGCCGCGCGAGCTCCAGCGCATAGGGCCCGTCGGCGGGGTCGCCGATCGCGAGGCTCTTGGCGATCGTGTCCGGCTTCTGCGGCTTGCAGACGTCCAAGCCCTCCGAGTACGCGGTCGCGACCGGCGAGCAGCCGTCGGCCTGGGCGCCGTTGAAGGTGGGGAGCTCGCCGTCGACCAGGCCGAGCTCGATCCAGTCGGTCATGCCGCGGCCGAGACGGGTGAAGAGCGAGCCCGAGGCGATCGGGCTGACGATGCGGTCGGGCAGCTCCCAGCCGAGCTGCTCGATCGTCTCGAAGGCGAGCGTCTTGGAGCCCTCGGCGTAGTAGGGGCGCAGGTTGACGTTGACGAAGGCCCAGGGATGGGTCTGGGCGAGCTCCGTGCAGAGGCGGTTGACGTCGTCGTAGTTGCCCTGCACCCCGACGAGGTTGGTCCCGTAGATGCCGGTGGCGAGCAGCTTCTGCTCCTCGAGGTCGGCGGGCACGAAGACGTAGGACTCGAGCCCCGCGGCGGCGGCATGCGCGGCGACCGCGTTCGCGAGGTTGCCGGTCGACGCGCAGGCGACGGTCTCGAAACCGAGCTCCTTCGCCTTGGCCACGGCCACGGCGACCACGCGGTCCTTGAACGAATGCGTGGGGTTGGCGGCGTCGTTCTTGACCCACACCTCGCCAAGGCCGAGGCGCTCGGCGAGGCGGTCCGCCTTGACCAGCGGGGTCAGGCCGGGCTCGAGCGGGTCGCCGGGGCGGCTCTCGCGCTCGAAGGGAAGGAAGTCCGCGTAGCGCCAGATCCCGTGCGAGCCCGCCTGGATCTTCCGCTTGGCCTCATCGGCGTTGAAGCCGGTGTAGTCATAGGCGACCTCAAGCGGGCCGAAGCACTGCTCGCACACGTAACGGGCCTCGAGCGGGTAGGCCGTCCCGCACTCTTTGCATTTCAGTGAGTCGATAGCCATCTGAGAGTCCTGAACCGAAAAAACCTCCGCCTGCGATGTGGGCGGAGGTTCCGAGAGGAAACTCTTCCCACATCTCCCAGGCCTTGTGTCGCGTTTGCCTGCTGGATTTGGCACCTCTCCCGGATCTCGTTCAGCGAACGCAATCCGAATGGTTGCCGGGGTTTCGTCGGGCCAGTCCCTCCACCCCTCTGGATGTGGTGCAGCTATGTGCTCAGGAATATAACAGCGGGCTACCCGTCCCGGGCACAGGCGGGTCGCCCCTTGCGCTCGCTTTGTGCCCATTTCGTAGAGTGCGTGCCGAGATGGAAGACCCGACGACACTCCAGGAGCCGGCGGATGCCGAACCTCCCTCGTCCCAGGCTGCGCCGCAGTGCCCGCGCGGGACGGCTCGTCGCGCCCACTCAGGCTGAGCCCAGCGCCCCGCGCGTAGAGGAGATCGCGGCCGAGGGCCTGCGCTGGATCAAGATCGACCGCCCCGGCGCGGTCGAGCAGGCATGGCTGGAGGAGAACTTCGACTTCCACCCGCTGGACCTCGAGGACGTGCTCTCGCGCAACCAGCGCCCGAAGATCGACAAGTACGAGGACTACCTGTTCATCGTCCTCAACTTCCCCGTCTTCGACCGCGCGCGCGGTCGGCTCGGGACGGGCGAGCTCGACGTGTTCGTCGGACCGGGCTTCCTGGTCACGATCCCCAACCAGCCGCTGCAGCCCGTGGAGTACCTGTTCGAGCGCTGCCGGAGCAAGGAGGAGCTGCGCGACGAGCTCTTCACCCGAGGGTCGGGCTACCTCCTCTACCGCCTCGTCGACGACAGCTTCGACTACTGCTTCCCGATGCTGCGGAAGATCGGCAACAAGCTCGACGCGCTCGAGGAGGAGATCTTCGAGGGCAACTCCGAGGCCATCGTGCGCGACATCTCGAACGTCAAGCAGGAGATCATCAACTTCCGCAAGGTGATTCGCCCCCAGCGCCCGGTTCTGCGCGACCTCGAGAGGGTCAAGGACCGCTACCTCTCGCCCGAGATCGACCTCGAGATCTATTTCGACGACATCGTCGACGCTCACGAGCGAATCTGGGACATGCTCGAGAACTACAAGGAGGTCGTCGAGGCGCTCGAGGACACGAACGAGTCGGTGATCTCCCACCGCGTGAACGGCATCCTCAAGGTGCTCACCTCGATCAGCGTCATCGTCCTGCCGCTGACCCTGCTCGCGAGCCTCTGGGGCATGAACGTCGGCGTCCCCGGCGAGGGCAACCACACCGCGTTCTACGTCATCGTCGGAGCCATGATCGTGCTCACGTTCGGGATGATCATCTCGTTCCGCCGGCGCGGCTGGCTGTAGGCGCTGCGGCCCGCCTAGGATCAGCCGTGTGGCCAATCACCGGATCTGGGCGCCGTGGCGCCTCAAGTACGTGAAGGACGCGAGCAAGGACATCGAGGAGGAGTGCATCTTCTGCGCGTTCTCCGGCGAGGAACCCAAGAACGACGAGGCCAACCTGATCGTCCATCGCGGCGAGCGGTGCTTCGTGATCCTCAACAAGTTTCCCTATACGAACGGGCACCTGATGGTGGCCCCGTACGAGCACGTCGGCTCGCTGGCCGCAATCGACTCGGAGACGACCACCGAGATGATGGACCTCGCCAAGCAGGCGATGACGATCCTCGAGGGCAACTACTCGCCCCACGGCTACAACGTCGGCTTCAACCAGGGCCGCGTGGCGGGCGCGGGCGTCGAGCACCACATCCACATGCACGTGGTCCCGCGCTGGGGCGGCGACACCAACTTCATGCCGGTCCTGGCCGACACCCGGGTGATGCCGGAGACCCTCGAGCAGAGCTACGAAGCGCTCGCCGGGAGCTTCGACGCGTAACCTGCGCCGCTGCCGATGGCCATCACCTCCCCCAAGCCCGAGATCTTCAAGGCCTACGACATCCGTGGGATCTATGAAGAGGACATGGACGGCGACACCGCCTTCGTCCTCGGCCGCGCCTTCGCGCGCCTGCTCGGCCAGCTTCGGGGCAAGCCCACCGAGAACCTCGGCATCGGCCTCGGCCGCGACATGCGGCTCACCGCCCCCGAGATGGGCGGCCGCTTCGCCGAGGGCCTGATGGAGGAGGGCTGTCACGTGCTCGACGCCGGCGAGGTCGGGACCGAGGTCCTCTACTTCCTGGTCGGGTCCCACAACCTCGACGGCGGGGCGATGATCACCGCCTCCCACAATCCCAAGGCCTACACGGGCGTGAAGCTGGTGCGCGAGGGCGCGCTGCCGCTCTCGGGCGACGCCGGGATAGGTGACCTGCGCGACATGATCGCGGCCGGGCTGCCCGAGAAGGGCCCGGGCGGCGGCACGATCGAGGTCGTCGACGTGCTCAAGGAGTTCCAGGAGGGCGCGCTGGCGATGATCCGCGGCGGCGAGAAGGTGAAGCCGATGAAGCTCGTCGTCGACGGCGGCAACGGAATGGCCGGCCCGATGGTCGGCCCGCTGCTGCGGCACCTGAAGATGAAGACGGTCGAGCTCTACTTCAAGCCCGACGGCAACTTCCCCGACCACGAGCCGAACCCCCTGCTCGAGGAGAACCGCAAGCTGATCACCGAGGCGGTCGTCGCCGAGTCAGCCGACCTCGGGATCGCGTGGGACGGCGACGCCGATCGCTGCTTCTTCATCGACAGCGAGGGGACGTTCGTCGATGGCGACTTCCTCACCGCGCTGCTCGCCGAGTCGCTGCTCGCCAAGAAGGGCGGCGGGCACATCCTCTACGACGTGCGCGCGAGCCGCGCCGTGCGGGACACCGTCGAGGCCGCCGGCGGCACCTCCGACATGAACCGCGTCGGGCACGCCTTCTTCAAGACGAGGATGCGCGAGAAGGGCGCGATCTTCGGCGGCGAGGTCTCGGGCCACTACTACTTCAGGGACTTCTTCTGCGCGGACTCGGGGACGATCCCGGCGATGCTCGTGCTGGAGCTGCTCTCCGAGAAGGAGGCTTCGATGGTCGAGCTGATGGCCGACTTCCGCTCGAAGTACTTCATCTCGGGCGAGATCAACACCGAGGTGGCGGACCCCGCGGCGAAGATGAGGGAGATCGAGGACGCCTACAGCGACGGCGAGATCAGCCATCTCGACGGGATCTCGGTCGACTATGACGACTGGCACTTCAACGTGCGGCCGTCCAACACCGAGCCGCTGCTGCGCCTGAACCTGGAGTCGCTCGTCTCGCCGGAGGACATGGCAAAGAGGCGCGACGAGCTCCTGGCCTTGATCCGTTCAGGGTGACCACAACGCCGGCGCCTGCACCCGCCGCCCCCGGACGCGAAGCGGAGGAGGCGGCGGAATGACGTCCACCACGTCGGACGACGTCTGGCGCCAGATCGGCGAGGCCGGGATCACGCTCCTGCGGATCCCGACGCCGTTCCAGGTCGGGCGGGTCAACTGCTACCTGCTCGAGGACGACCCGCTGACGCTGATCGACGCCGGGCCCAACTCCGGAAAGGCGCTCGACGAGCTCGAGCACCAGCTCGAGTCCCTCGGCCGCCGGATCGAGGACATCGAGCTCGTGGTCATCACCCACCAGCACATAGACCACCTCGGGCTGGTCGACATCGTGGCCAAGCGCTCGGGCGCCGAGGTCGCGGCCATCGACATCCTCGCCCCGTACGTGGAGAACTTCGGCGCGGACGCCGAACGCGACGACGACCTGGCCGAGGCGCTGATGCTGCGCCACGGAATCTCGCAGGACATCGTCACCGCACTGCGCCAGGTGACCGGCAGCTTCCGCGCCTGGGGCTCGAGGGCCGACGTGACCCGCCCGCTCCACGACGGCGAGGCCCTATCGCTGCGCGACCGGGAGCTCGAGGTGCAGCTTCGCCCGGGGCACAGCCCCTCGGACACCGTCTTCTGGGACGAGCAACGGCGCATCCTGATCGCCGCCGATCACCTGATCGCCCACATCTCCTCCAACCCCCTGCTATCGCGACCGCTCGACGGGAGCGACGAGCGCCCACAGGCTCTCGTCAACTACCTGAACTCCCTGCAGAAGACCCGCGAGCTGCCAGCCGAGGTCGTCCTCTCCGGGCATGGCGAGCCCATCACCGACCACGCCGATTTGATCCTGAAGCGCTTCGGCTTGCACCAGCGGCGAGCCGAGAAGCTCTACGGGCTGATCGCAGACGAGCCGCGCAGCGGCCACGGCCTGGCGCAGGCGCTCTGGGGAGACGTCGCCGTGACGCAGGCGTTCCTCACCCTCTCGGAGGTGATCGGCCATGTCGACCTGCTGGCGAACGCGGGTCACGTCCGCGAAGACGAGCGCGACGGCGTCGTGCACTTCGTCGCCACCTCGGACACGGACGCGAGCGAGCTCGGCGACCTGATTCCGGGCGGTAACCCGGCGCAAAGCTAGGGTTACCGATTCTCGTGCCGCCGACCATCGCCCCTACCCAAGAGCGCGCCCCCGCACCCGCCCAGCCGATCGCCCCCGGGGCGGCGAAGAAGCGCATGTTGATCATCGTCAACCCGTACGCGACGACCGTCTCGGACCGGCTCAAGAACCTCGTCGTCTACGCGCTGCAGTCTCGCTACGAGGTCGAAGCCGTCGACACCGAGGCGTCCGAGCACGCGATCGAGATCGGCCGCGAGGCGCGGGACGGCGGCTACGACATCGTCGTCGCCTTCGGCGGGGACGGCACCCTGAACGAGGTCGCCAACGGGCTCGCGGGAACGGATGTCCCGGTCTCGGTGCTACCGGGCGGCTCGACCAACGTCGTCGCCCGCACGCTCGGCATCCCCAACGACGTCGTCGACGCGACCGAGCACCTGATCGGCATCGCCGACGACTTTCACCCTCGCCGCATCGACCTAGGTTTGATCAACGGCCGCCACTTCGTCTTCGCCTGCGGCATGGGACTGGACGCCACCGTCGTCAAGCGGGTGGACGCCCACCCGCGGATGAAGGCGCGAGTCGGGCCCTGGTACTTCACCTGGGCCGGGATCTCGGCCTTCTATCGCGACTACATGCGCGACCCCATCCGGATGTCGGTCGAGCTCGAGGGCACCCGCTTCGAGGGCATCACCACCGTGCTTCAGAATTCCGATCCCTTCACCTACTTCATGGACCGCCCCGTCCGGGTCTGCGACGGCGCCGCGCTCGACAACGGGACTCTCTCGCTCGCCGTCCTGCGGCGCGGCACCCAGCGCGATATGCCGACGATCATCGCCCGCGTACTGAACGACCGCTTCCCCGCATCGAGCCACCGCCAGATCGACCACGCCGAGGGCGTCACCGAGGCCCTCGTGCAGTCGATCTCGATGGACGAAGGCGGCTCGCCGCGGCGGTTTCCGGTCCAGGTCGACGGCGACTACATCGGCGAATACGCCGAGGTCAAGGTCGGGATCGCGCCCCGCGCCCTGACGATCGTTGCGTAGCTTCCCGCGCTAGCGGCAGTAGGCGTTACTGACCAGCGTGCTCGATGTGGCGGGGCCGCTCGCCGAGGCCGAGCTCGTCCAGCCTCGGCCCGTTTCGCGCGACTCGGCGCACGAGGCCAACGCCAGCCCCAGAGCCCGACCGGCTCTTTCCACCATCGCGGGAACAATAGGGTGGCCGCCGTGGCCAAGCGTGATCCCGACTGCCTGTTCTGCACCATCGCCGCGGGCGAATCACCGGCCGAGGTCGTCTTCGAGGATGACCGCACGCTCGCGTTCCTCGACAACCGTCCCCTCTTCCCCGGCCACGCCCTCCTGATCCCGCGCGAGCACCACGAGACCCTCGCCGACCTGCCCGACGAACTGCTCGAGCCACTGTTCGCGAACGCGCGCCTGCTCTCGCGAGCGATCCCCGAGGCGATGGGCAAGCCCGGCTCGTTCGTCGCCCTCAACAACGTCGTAAGCCAGAGCGTCCCCCACCTGCACGTCCACGTCGTCCCGCGCGTCAAGAAGGACGGCCTGCGCGGGTTCTTCTGGCCGCGGACGAAGTACGCCTCAGACGCCGAGGCGAAGAAGACGGCCGCAGCGATCCACGCTGCCCTCAAGAAAGCCGCCTGAAGTCGGTTAATCGTCCGCGCTGGGAGCAGTTCGGTACCGCATGTGGTTCCAAGTGCACCCGGCCCGTAGCGCGGGCGCTGGGAGCCTACGCGGTCGGCGTGACGCGGTACGCGTCGAAGACCGAATCCACGTTGCGGAGGCGGTTGATGCACTGCTTCAGCTGCTCGGTGTCGCCGACCTCGACCACGAAGCGGTTCTTGACCATGGGGTGCTTGGTGGCGCACTTGGCCTCGAGAATGTTGAGGCCGGCCTCGGCGAATGTGCGCGAGAGGTCCTCGAGCAGGCGGGTGCGGTCGTAGGCGTCGACCTGGAGCTCGACGCGGTATGAGGCCTCGTTGTCGCCGTCCCAATGGACGTCGGTGATCCGCTCCGGCGCCTTCTTGAGCGCCTTCAGGTTGCGGCAATCCTTGCGGTGGACGGTGATGCCGCGGCCAAGCGAGACGTACCCGACGATCTCGTCGCCGGGGACGGGCCGGCAGCACTTGGCGAGCCGCACGGCAACCTGATCGACCCCCTTGACCTTGATCCCGTAGCTCGTCGCCTCCTCGGTGGGGCGCCGCGCCGTGTCGGTGCCCTTAACCAGCCCGTCGGTCGGCTCGTCGGCGACGGCGGCTTCGCCCTGCTTGAGGCGCTGCATCACCTTGTTGGCGACGGTCTTCGTCGAGATCTTCGACTGCCCGAGCGCGATGTAGAAGTCGTCAGCCTTGCGGAACCCCATCTCGCGGATCACGTCGGCGAACATCGGCGAGCCCGAGACCTTGTGCTGCGGAAGGCCGCGCTTCTGCAGGGCCTCCATCAGCTGCTCTCGCCCGCGGCGCTCGGCGTCCTCACGGCCCTCCCGCTGGAACCAGGCGCGGATCTTGTTGCGGGCGCGCGCGGTGCGGACCAGCTTCAGCCAGTCGCGCGAGGGACCGCGGCCCTGCTTCGCGGTCAGCACCTCGACGATGTCGCCGCTCTTCAGCGTGTAGTGAAGCGGGACGATCTTGCCGTTGACCTTCGCCCCGACGCATTGGTGGCCGACGTCGGTGTGCACCGAGTAGGCGAAGTCGAGCGGCGTCGAGCCGGCCGAGAGGTTCTTGACCTCGCCGCCGGGGGTGAACACGAACACCTCGTCCTCGAGCAGGTCGCCCTTGAGCGCCTCGATGAACTGCTTCGGATCGGTGTCCTTCTCGGCCTCGAGCAGCTGGCGCAGCCAGGTCATCTTCTCCTTGGCGGGGTCCCCCCCGCCCGAGCCCTCCTTGTAGACGACGTGGGCTGCGATCCCGTACTCGGCCAGGTCGTGCATCTCCCCCGTGCGAATCTGGATCTCGAGCGGCTGGCCCTCGGGCCCGATCACGGTCGTGTGCAGGGCCGCGTACATATTGGCCTTGGGCATCGCGATGAAGTCCTTGAAGCGCCCCGGAAGCGGCTTCCAGATCGAGTGGATGACGCCGATCGCGCCGTAGCAGTCCTTGACCGAGCCGGTCAGCACGCGCATCGCCGTGAGGTCGAAGATCTCGTTGAACTCGCGGCCCTTGCGGGTCATCTTCGTGTAGATCGAATAGAAGTGCTTGGCGCGGCCCGAGATCTCGGCGTCGATGCCGACGGCCTTGAGCTCGCGGCCCAGGAACTTGCCCGCCTCGTCGACGTAGTTCTCGCGCTCGGTGCGCTGCTGGGCGACGAGCTCCTTGATCTCCTCGTACTTGCGCGGGTGCAGGGTCGAGAACGCGAGGTCCTCGAGCTCCCACTTGATGGCGTGGATGCCGAGGCGGTGGGCGAGCGGGGCGAAGATCTCGAGCGTCTCGCGGGCCTTCTCCATCTGCTTCTGCTTCGGGAGCGCGTCGAGGGTGCGCATGTTGTGGAGGCGGTCGGCCAGCTTGATCAGGATCACCCTGACGTCGGTGGCCATCGCCACCATCATCTTTCGATAGTTCTCGGCCTGGCGCTCGTCGCGGCTCTTGAACGTGATCTCGGTCAGCTTGGTGACGCCGTCGACGAGCTGGGCGATCTCCTCGCCGAAGCGCTCGCGGACCTCGTCGAGGCTGGCGCTGGTGTCCTCGACGGTGTCATGCAGCAGCGCGGCCCCCAGCGTCGCGGTGTCGAGGCGCATGCCGGCGCAGATGCGCGCGACGCCGAGCGGGTGCGTGATGAAGTCCTCACCCGACTTGCGCTCCTGACCCTCGTGGCTCTCGCACGCGAAGGCGAAGGCGCGCTCGATCTCGTCCCGATCGATCGCCTCGACGAGCTCCGACGAGTGCTCCTCGATCACCGCGAAGAGGTCGCCGAGCAGCGCGCGCTCGTCTGCGTCGAGCGCCTTCGTGATGGCGTCGGGCTTCGGGACAGCGTGCTTGCCCTTGGGCTCACCGACGCGGGTGTGACCGCGCCCGTTGCCGTCCTTCAGCTCTGTGCCCTGTTTCGCAGGTATCGCTTCGCCTCCTCGTGCCGGGCGATACAGGCGCCGAATGCGCGCGATCGCTCCAACGCGGTCCTCTCCGAGGATAAGACCCGGAGCGCTCCGGTGCCGCGATCGAGTCTCCATTCGCAGAGCCCTAGCTCGACCAGCACGCGCGTCGCGCGGGCCCCGGCCTCGGGCGTGCGCGGGTAGCGGCCCGGGCCCGCGAGCGCCTCGCGGAGGGCCTCGCCCGAGAGCGAGCGCTCGGGCGCAGTGGAGGCTGCGCGCCAGATCTCGGCGATCGTGCCGCGAGCCTGCCACTCGCGCGCCGCGCAGAGCTCCGCCAACTGAGCCTCGGGAGCGCCCCAGGCAAGGTGCAGATACCCGGGGTGAAGCGGAGTCGCCCCGCCCGGGCCGAAGAGCCCCGCTCGCGCGAGCTGCTCGCTGCGCTCGAAGGGCGGCGGGTCGATCAGGACGACGTGCTGGAAGCGCCGCGCGGCCTCAGAGCGGCGGGCGAGGGCGCCCCAGTCCGCGAGCGAGAGGCCGGCCTCGCGCTCGCCTCGCTCGCCCACGGCGCCAAGCGCGGCGTCGAGCGCCGCCTCGCCGCAACGCGAGCAGGCGATCGAGGGCTCGCCGGCGCCGAAGCGCCGCGGATCGGCGGCGGAGCCCGCGAGCTCGCGCCGGCGGGCGGCGTCGGCGCACACGGCCAGCACCGAGTCACCGCTCGACACCAGCTCGGCCAGCGCCGCGATCGCGGCGCCGCGGCGCCGGTCCACGACCTCGCGGGGCCGCGCATGGGCGGCCGCGGGCGCCACGGGCCAGGCGCCGTCGAAGCCTTCGAACGCCGAGGCAAAGCGGGCCCACCACTCCTCAGCGCTCGCCGGGCAGGAGGCTCCGCCGCACCCCGTCGGCTCGGTGCCCTCTGCCCCTGGGGCCTCGGCCTCAGCGGTGGCGAGCGGGTAGAGCTCGCGAAGCACGACCCGTGGCGAGACCGCGCCGTTCCAGCGATCCACCTCGAGGCGGACCGAGAGGTCGATGGCCTCGCGGTCGGCGAGGCGCTCGAGGTCGCCGTTCATGCCGAACGCGACGCCCGAGGCCTTGCCGGCTCCGCTCTCGAGCTCGAAGCGCGAATGGCGGCCGGCCTCGCCGAGCGGCCTGATCTCGCACAGCCGCGCCGACGGCACGACCAGCCGCGGGTCGGGGTTCCCCTTGCCGAAAGGGCCGACGCGCTCGAGTTGCTCGGCGAGGTCCATGCCGATCCCCTCGCGCCCGACTCCGACGAGCGCGTCGATCGACTCGGTCTGGACCAGCTCGGCACCGGCGAGCTCTGCGGTCGCGTGGGCGAGGAAGGCCTCGCGGAACGGCTCGAGGCTCTCGCGCCGGAGCTCGAGCCCCGCAGCCGCGCGGTGGCCGCCGTGGCGGACGAGGTGCTCGGAGCATGCGTCGAGCGCCGCGATCAGGTCGAAGCCGGGGATGCTGCGAGCCGAGCCGCGGCCGGTATCGCCGTCGAGCGAGAGCAAGACGGTCGGGCGCCAGTGGCGCTCGGCGAGCCGCGAGGCGGCGATCCCGACGACGCCGGGGTGCCACCCTTCCCCCGCCAGCACCAGAGCGGGTGCACCCGCCTGATCGGGCGAGAGCTGGCCGCGCGCGGTCTCGGCGGCATCGGAGACCTCGCGCTCGGTCGCACGCCGCTCGGAGTTGGCGCGGTCGAGCTCGGCCGCGATCGACGCCGCCCGCTCCTCGTCGGAGCTCAGCATCAGCTCGACCCCGGCGTCCGCGCGGTAGAGGCGGCCAGCGGCGTTGATGCGCGGGGCCAGGCGGAAGCCGAGGGCCCCTTCGTCGACGGTCTCGGCCTCGACCTTCGACACCGCCATCAGGGCCCGCACGCCGGGCCGCGGCGAGGCCCGCATCGCCGCCAGCCCCTGCCGGACGAGGCGGCGGTTCTCGCCGATCAGCGGAACGAGGTCGGCGACGGTCGCGAGGGCGACCAGGTCGAGGTCAGCCGTGGTGGCGGGAACGCCCGCCGTCTCGCGGAGCGCGATCGCGAGCTTGTGGGCGACACCCGCGGCGCAGAGCGCGCTGAACGGATAGCCCGAGACGACGGGGTGCAGGATCGGGCAGCCGGGCAGCTCGGTCGGCGGCTCGTGGTGGTCGGTGACGATCACATCGAGGCCGGCCGCTTTCGCCGCGGCCACCTCCGCGGCCGAGCCGATGCCGCAGTCGACGGTGATCACCATCTCGGAGCCGCGCGTGCGGATCTCTTCGACCCCGGAGAGCGTCAGCCCATAGCCGTCAGCCAGCCGATCGGGGATCAGCCAGTCGCACTCGGCGCCAAGCTCGCGCAGCACCGAGACGAGGATCGTCGTCGAGCAGACCCCGTCGACGTCGTAGTCCCCGTGCACAGTCACCCTCCCGCCGCGTCGGGCAAGCGACAGGACGCGCTCGCAGACCTCGTCCATCCCCTCGAAGGCAAATGGGTCGTGATCGTCTCGCGCCTCGAGGAAATCGCGGGCGGCCTCGACCGTGCGATAGCCGCGGCGCACCAGCATCACCGCGATCGGCTCGGCGAGCTCCAGCTCGGCCGCCAGCCGCCGCGCCTCCGCGTAGTCGTAGGGGGCCGCGGTAAAGACGCGAGCGTGGGCGATCGAGGCGACCATCCCCTGAGGCTAGGTTCGGCCCCTGACGGAAAACGGCGCTGTGGCCCGGGTGCGCGAGGAACAACCCGCATCTCGCGGAGTCGCAGCGGTGTGCCGAGCGGGAGCCTAGACGGGAACGCCGGCGGCGCGCTCTTCGCGCACGCCCATCGCGTAGACCACCGCGAGGCCCACAACGGTGCCGGGGATCGCGAACAGCACCGTGGCCAGGTCGGTGTCGCCGATGCTGCGGCCGAGCGCGATCTGGGCGATCGCGCCGGAGGCCATCGCGCCGACCGCCGCGCCCAGGAATGCGCCGACGATCCCGCCGCGGAAGCGGTCGGGCATGAAGACGGTGAAGTGCCAGAGGGCGACGCCCATCGTGAACCAGACCAGTGCGGCCATCTAGCGCGGCCTCCCGTGCTTGCGTTTGCGGCCCTTGCGGCGTTCCTTGCCCTGCAGGCGGCGGAGCGCCGCGGCGCTCGCCTCGCTCAGCTCGGGCTTCTCGGCGAGGCCGTCCCCGCCGTTGCCGCTCTCGGCCGGTTCCTCCGGCTCCGGGGACGAGGGCTCGGGTTGCGGCGCCTCCGGCTGGGGCGGCGGTGCGACCGGGCCGGTGGACCCGGGCAGCACTCCCGGGACCGAGGACTGCACGGGCTCGGGCGCGGGCGGCTTTACGCGCGGCTGGTCGGGCTCGGGCTTGGACTCGGCCTCTGGAACGTCGCCCTCGAGGCGGGCGATCACGTTCTCCTCGGGGAACGGAGGCACGTAGCCCATCTGCTCCTGAATCCGCTCGCGGCGGCGGCGATACGCGGGCTCGCGCTCCTTCCAGGCGGTCAGGACGGGCGCCGCGATGAAGATCGACGAATACGTACCCGACGCGATCCCGACGATCATCGCGAAGGCGAAGTCCTGCAGCGTGGTGCCGCCGAAGATGAACAGGACCGCGACCAGGAAGACGCTCGAGAGGCCGGTGATCAGCGACCGCGTGAGGACCTCGCTCATCGAGCGGTTGACGATCTGCGAGAAGGTCGCCCGCGGCAGGCGCGGGACGTTCTCTCGTATCCGGTCGAAGACGATGACGGTGTCGTAGAGCGAGTAGCCGAGGATGGTCAGGAAGGCCGCGACGGTTCCCGACGTCACCTCCCGCTCGGCCAGGGCGTAGACGCCGCCCGTGATCAGGATGTCGTGGATGACCGCGATCAGGACGGGGACCGCGTACTTGGGCTCGAAGCGGAACGCCATGTAGGCGCAGATCACGAGCAGCGAGAAGATGATCGCGTAGACGGCGCTGCGGGCGACCTGCTCGCCGAAGGTGGGGCCGATCGTGGTGGAGTCGAACCCGTCCTCGACCAGCGTGAAGTCACCGTCCAGCGCAGGCTGCACCTCGCGCACCTGTTCGGGCTCGATGTCGGCCTCGATCTGGAACACGTTGTCGCCGAGCTCGTCGCTCGAGGCCTCGGTGATCTCGGCGTCGTTGACTCCGACGCCCTCGAGGGTGGTGCGGACCTGGTCGACGCTCACGTCGTCCACGAACGCCGCGGTGATCCGGCTGCCCGACGCGAAGTCGAGGCCGAGGTTCAGCTGGAGCGTCGCGAAGGCGATCGCGCCGATCATCAGGATCACTCCCGAGAGCGAGAAGAAGTACTTGCTCATCCCGGTGAAGTCGAAGTGCCAGGTCACGCGTTGCTCGTCGCGCGCTCCGAGGAACGCCTTCGACTGCATGATCCGGGAGTTGCCGAAGACGCCGAGGAAGGCCTGCGTGAAGACGACGGCGGTGAACAGCGAGGCGATCGTTCCGACGCCCAGCGTGAACGCGAAGCCCTTGACGCCCGCCGTCGAGAGGACGAACAGGATGAAGGCCGTGATCAGGACGATCACGTTCGCGTCGATGATCGTCCCGATGCCCTTGCGGTAGCCCGTAGAGATCGCCGATCTCAGCGATTTTCCGGCCCGCACTTCCTCCTTTATTCGCTCGAAGATGACGACGTTCGAGTCGGCGGCCACGCCTATGGTCAGGATCAGTCCCGCGATGCCCGGCAGCGTCAGGGTGATCGGAATCAATACGACTAGGGCGTAGAAGAAGACCCCGTACAGAGCGAGCCCGAGCGCGGCGACCACGCCGAGGAAGCGGTAGTAGGCGATCAGGAAGAGGACGACGAGGATCAGGCCGACGATGCCCGCCTTCAGGCCCTGGTCGAGCGCCTGCTCACCCAGGGTCGCGGAGACCGTGGACTGAGAGATCAGCTTCAACTCGATCGGCAGGGCGCCGATCTTCAGGAACTCGGCCAGGTCCTGAGCCTCGGTGATGTTGCCCACGCCCTGGATCTCGGCGCCGTTGCGGCCGTCGATCCCGCTGGGGTTCTCGACGAAGTTGATGATCGGCCGCGAAACGATCTCGTTGTCGAGCACGACCGCGAAGTGGTCCGACAGCTCGGATGCCTCGGCGGCCGAGATCCCCGGTGGCGCGGTGAGGAGCCCGCGCTCAGCGATCTCCTGGGTCACGCTGGCAAACGCTTCCCGGCCGTCGTCGCTGAACTCGAAGTTGACGTTGTTCTGGCCGGCGTCGTCGGTGCCCGCCTCGGGGTTGCGAATGTCGTCGCCCGACAACGCCGGGCGATCCTGGATCACGTAGTAGCCGAGGTTGTCGGTCTCCTGGTTCTCCTTCTCGTCGGTGTCGGGGTTGTCCGGCGGCGGCTCGGCCCTGACCACGACCGTGCCCTGCGGTATCGCGACGACTTCCTGGCGCTCCTTCGGCGGGAGCGGGTCCTGGCCCTCGGCCACCTCGAACAGGTCGGCTCGGGCGGCCTCGGGACCGGCGATCAGCTCCTTCGTCTGTGCGTCGAACAGGTAGTACGTGGGGCCGGTCGTCGTGCACGAGTCCTCGAAGCACTCCGGCTCCTGCTGCGAGGCGAGCTGCACGGCGTCGTAGAGGCGGGGAAACGGGGACTCCGAGGCGCGATCTCGAGGTACGTTCGGGTTCGGGATGACGTTCGGTTCCCAGTCATAGAAGAAGAGCTGTGCGGTGTCGCCGACCTGGTTGATCGCCCGCTCGGCGTTGTCGACGTTCGGCAGGCCGATGCGGACCGAGTCGGTGCCGATCCGCGAGATCTCGGGCTCGGAGACGCCGAGGGAGTCGGTGCGGTCGCGGATGATCTCGATCGAGCGATCGATGTCGTCGCCCTGCACCTCCGGGTTCTGCGGCGTCGGGCGGCCCTGGTAGATCAGCTCGGTGCCGCCGCTCAGGTCGAGGCCGAGCTTCGTGTCGTTCCTGCTGATCGCGAACAGCGAGGCGGCGACGAGTCCGGCGACGAACAGGAGGACGAAGAGGTTTCTGCGACGTGAAGTCATCGCACTGCTTTGGGCCCGCTACTCCGGCGTGAGGACGAGCAGCAGCCCGCCGTCGTCGTCGTACGCGGGAAAGACGTCGGCGACGGCCTCGGTCGGCAGATCGCCCTCTGCGTTGACCTCGACCTTCTTGCCGAGGGAGCGAACGCCCCACTCGAGCGTCGTCTCGATCGGGTCGGCGGTCGGGCCGGCCTTGGAGTCGGCTCCGGTGGCGGCCTCGACCTTGTCCATCCACTCGAGGCCGAGCACGTCGATGACCGGGCGCCCGATCACGTCCTCGTCCTTGAGGCCGGTCAGCTCGAAGGCGTTCTTGCCGAGGTCGAGCAGGCGGCCGTCCTTGTCACAGGTGAAGAAAGCGGCACCGGGAGCCGGGTAGTAGTCGTCGAGCAGCTCGAACAAGAAGCCGAATCCGCACTTCGAGCACCCCTTGGGCCGGTTGGAGAACCCCACCGTTCGCTCGCTGCTGAGCTCCCTGTTGCCGCAGTTCGGGCAGATGAAGAAAGGCATCGCGAGCAAGGCTAGCCGAGTGCCTGAAGCAAGGCTAAGCGGAATCTGCCGGCCGACCCTAGAAGAGGCTCGCGTGGGCCTCGGGGACGGGCAGGCCGAGGTGTTCGTAGGCTCGCTCGGTGATCACGCGCCCTCGAGGCGTGCGCTTGATCAGTCCCTGCTGGAGCAGATAGGGCTCGAACACGTCCTCGATCGTGTCCGCCTCCTCGCCGACCGCCACCGCGAGCGTCGACACTCCGACGGGCCCGCCCGAGAACTTGGTCGCGATCAACTCGAGCAGCTGGCGGTCGTGGCGATCGAGCCCGGCGGCATCGACCTCGAGCATCTCGAGCGCCTCTGCGGCGACGCCGGTGCTGATCTCGCCCGTGCCGCGGACCTCGGCGAAGTCGCGCACGCGGCGCAGCAGCCGGTTGGCGACTCGGGGCGTCCCGCGGGCGCGCGAGGCGATGGTGCCGGCACCCTCGTCGTCGATGACGACATCGAGGATTCCGGCCGAGCGCAGGACGATCTGCTTCAGGTCGGCCGGGTCGTAGTGCTCGAGGCGGTGGCAGACCCCGAAGCGGTCGCGAAGCGGGGTGGTGAGCAGGCCGGTGCGGGTGGTGGCCCCGATCAGCGTGAACGGCGGCAGATCGAGCGTCACGGTCCTCGCCCCCGCCCCCTGGCCGAGCACGACCGGCAGGCAGCGGTCCTCCATGGCCGGATAGAGCGTCTCCTCGACGGCCCGGCCGAGGCGATGGATCTCGTCGATGAAGAAGACGCTGCCGGGCTCGAGGCTCGTCAGGAAGGCCGCGATGTCGGCCTTGCGCTCGAGCGCCGGCCCCGCGGTCTGCACAAGGGGCGCCGAGAGCTCGGCAGCGATGATGTGCGCGAGCGAGGTCTTCCCCAGCCCCGGCGGGCCGGCGAGCAGCACATGGTCCAGCGCCTCCTCGCGGCGGCGCGCGGCCTCGATGAAGATCCCGAGCTGCTCGGTGACCTGAACCTGGTTGACGAAGTCAGCGAGCGTCGACGGGCGCAGGGTCAGGTCGAAGTCGTCGTCGCCTCGCAGCGCCCTTGCATCGTGGACGGCGATCTCCGCCTCGGCATCAGCGGCCACCTCTTCAGCGGCCACCTCCTCCGCTTCGCGTCCGGGGGTGGCGACATCCACGCCCGCCTCCTCAGCTTCGCTTCCGGGGGCGGCCGGCGTGCCTTCAGGGGTCGGGGCAGGATCGAGACCGGGAGTCCTTATGCCTTGTCCCGGCTCGACGCTCATGCGGCCTTCGCCCCGGAGGCGCTGCGCAGTGCGGACTGGATCAGCTCTTCGGGGCTATCGCCCTCGGCGCGGTCGAGCAGGCGCTCGGCCTCGATCGGGGTGTAGCCGAGATTGAGCAGCCCCTCGCGGGCCATCGCGCGCGGGTCCTCCTCGCCGGCTCGCGTCACGGTGATCGAATCGCCGTCGCCGTCGAGCTGGCCGGCGACCTTCTCGCGGAGCTCGACGATGATCCGCTCGGCGGTGCGCTTTCCGATCCCGGGGACCGTCTGGAAGCGCTTGGAATCCGATGAGGCGATGGCGATCAGCAGCTCGCGCACGGGCCCGCCCGAGAGGGCGGCCATCGCCACCTTCGGCCCGACGCCGCTGACCGAGATCAGGCTGAGGAAGAGCTCGCGCTCCTCCTCGGTCGCGAACCCGTAGAGGCTGAGCGAGTCCTCGCGGGCGACGAGGTGGGAGTGAAGCGTGGCGCGGCGCCCCCTCGCCGGGACGTCCTTGAGCGTCTCGGCCGATACGGCCAGGCGGTAGCCGACGCCTGACGCGTCGATGACGACGTGGTCGGGACGGCGCACCAGCACCTCTCCTGAGACGGAGGCGATCATGGCCCTTGATTCTGCGCTGAGGCTCGGATGCCTTCGAGCTATCCGGCGAGGCGCTGCGCCGCCGCCGGGTTGGTGCCGACCGCCGCGCGGCCGAGAGGCGCAATGGCATCGCGCATCCCCGCCCCGCCTGCGTGGCAAATCGCGACCGCGAAAGCGTCGGCTGCGTGGTCGGGCGTGGGCGGCTCGGGCAGCCCGAGCAGCGCCGCCACCATCTGCTGCACCTGGGCCTTGTCGGCCCGGCCCGATCCGCTGACCGCCTTCTTCACGGCCTGCGGGGTGTAGTCGAAACAGGGAACGGCCTTCTGGGCGGCGGCCAACATGGCGACGCCGCGCGCCTGGCCCACGGCGAGGGCCGACCCGACGTTCTTGCCGAAGTAGAGGTCCTCCAACGCCATCGCCTTCGGCTCGTGCCACACGATCAGCTGGCCCAGGCCTTCGTGGATCTTGGCCAGCCGCTCGGAGGCGGGAAGGTCAGGCGCCGTCTCGATCACGCCGCCGTCGAGGGCGACCATCTTGTCCCCGATCGTGCGGACGACGCCGAACCCAGTGTTCGCCGCTCCCGGGTCGATGCCGATGACGATCATGCGCCTTGTTTCTAGCTCTCCCCCCGGATGTCCTTCGACCCGCCTCGACCCGCCGGGCTTGCGGCCGGCGGGCCTCAGCAGACTCCAGCGCTACTTCAGCGCCGCGCGCGACTTGATCGAGAGCTTCCAGCAGGTGAGAGTGAACGTGTCGCCGCTGGTGTCGTCAACCGCCCGCAGCGTCCAGGTGCCCTTCGCGGGACCCCCGTCGACGACGCTGAGCGGGAAGCCGTCCGGCTGCACGGTCGCGGCCCACGGCGAGAACACGGTCCCGGGGAAAACGGCGGGCGGCGTGCCATCGGAGACGAAGTTCTGGGTCTCGTCGCTGAACGTCGTCGCGCCCGTGTTGCAGTTCCCGGTTCCGTAGCTCGTGGCACCCAACAGGCCGCTGTTGTCGCCTGTCAGGAAGACCGTCGTTCCGTTCGGCGAGATCACGTAGAACTCGAGATCCGCTAGCGGTTCGCCGGTCCAGTGGCCGACAGGCCGACGTCGACGTCAGCCACCTCGCGGCCCTTCAGCTTCTTGCCGACGGTGATGGTCGAGTCGAGTACCCCGACGAAAGCGGTGGCGCCGGGCGCGCGGTCGGGGATGGCCGCGGGAGTGTTCTTGGTGAACACCGAGACGCTCGGCGACTTCTTCTTCTTCTTGGCTGCCTCGGCGCCGGCCGTGAGCCCAGCGGTCAGGCTGAGGACGAGGGCGAGGACGCCCGTGAGGACGAAACGGCTGCGCTTCTTGGTCATTCGGCATCTCCCTGGGTTTCGGCCCATCTCGCTGGGCCGGTTATGGGTGAAACCCGACCCTATCCGCGATGTTGCGCGTATACCAGGGGAAGGAAGGACCGCTAGCCCGAGGCCGCGCGCTCGAGGATCTCCTCGGGCACGTCGAAGTTCGCGTGCACCGAGTCCACGTCGTCGTGGTCCTCCAGGAAGTCCATGAGATTGAGCAGCGAGGTGGCATCGCCGGCCGCCACCTCGACGGTGTTCTTAGGCTCCATCGAGAGCTCGGCTGACTCGATCGCCACATCTGCGGCCTCGAGCGCCGAGCGGACTGACGCCAACTCGCCGGAGGGAGTGATCACCTTCAGCACGTCGCCGTCGACGACCACGTCCTCGGCGCCAGCGTCGATCGCCGCCATCAGATCCTCCTCGCCGTAGCGCTCGCCGTCGACGAGGATCACTCCGCGCTTGTCGAACTGCCAGGCCACGGAGTTCGGCTCGCCGAGGCTGCCGCCGTGCTTCTCGAAAGCGTGGCGCACCTCCGACCCCGTGCGGTTGCGGTTGTCCGACAGCGCCTCGACCAGGATCGCGGCGCCGCCCGGCCCGTAGCCCTCGTAGACGATCGACTCGATCGCGGCCGCGTCGTCGCCCTCGCCGGTGCCGCGGTCGATCGCACGCTGGATGTTGTCCTTGGGCATCGAGGCGTCGCGCGCCTTCTGCACCGCGAGGCCAAGGGACGGGTTGGCGTCGACGCTGCCTCCGCCGTCACGCGCGGCGACGGTGATCGCGCGCGCCAGCTTGGTGAAGAGCTTGCCGCGCTTGGCGTCAGCGGCGCCCTTCTTGTGCTTGATCGAGGACCACTTCGAATGACCGGACATCACCTCGATTGTATGGAGAACGGAGCCGGCCCCGGCCCTGGGCGCCGGGGCCGGGGCCGGGGCCGAGATCCGATCGCCGGAGCGTCCGTGCGCCTACTTCTTCTTCGGCGGGTTCGTCGACGTGATCGTCAACTTGAAGCAATCCAGCGTCCCCGCAGGATTGGCGTTGCTGTCGTCCTCAGCCAGCAGCGTCCATGTCGCGTTGGTCGCCTTCTTGTTCCCTAGTCCATTCAGCTGTTGCAGGCTTTCCTCGGGCGCGAAGCTGCCGGCGAAAGGCGCGGTGAGCCCCGGCGTCGTGATCAGCGTCGGGTTGTTCGAATCGAACAACGTGAACTGGCCGACGCAGCTCGCCGGGCCGGAGCCGTAGTTGTTGCCCGCTCCGCCGTTGTCGGACGAGAGGTTGATCACGCCCCGGGGGGTCGCGAGGTAGAACTCGAGGTCGGTCGCCTGCGGGTGCGTCGCCCGCACCCCGACGTTGACGTCAACGATCTTGCCCCGCGGGTTCAGGCCCTTCACCGGGATAGCTGAGCGCACGACCTGCGTCGCGGTACCGCCGCCGTCGGGGATCACCACCGGGACGCCTCCGAGCGATCCTCCGGCGCCCTTCGTGTACGTCTTGGTCGCTTTTTTGGCGCCGTGGGCGACCGGCGCGACGGCCATGCAGCCGACCAGCGCAACAGCCAGCACCATCCCCGCCTTGCGGGTACTCCACCTGCTGGTGTCCATGTTGTCCCTCCTGATACATGGGGGCCCGTTCTCCCCAGCGAGCTCCTACCGGTTTGTCGCTGTGGGAACCCGGCTGGGGGTGAACGGTTGCGGTCGGGGGCTACTTCTTCTGCCCGCTGCCGCTCCACCCGCGGTGGCGTCGTCGCCTCCGCCGCCGGCGCCGCCGTCGCAGGTGCCGCCGGTCATCCGAAACTCAAACGACGAACTTGCCGTCCTGCTCGAGCAGCTTGCCGTCGACCTCGATCCGGCCGCCGCGACGGAGGTCGCAGATCATGTCCCAATGGATGGATGACTCGTTGATGCCGCCCGTCTCGGGATAGCTGCGCCCGACGGCGAGGTGGACGGTGCCGCCGATCTTCTCGTCGAGCAGGATCTCGCCGGTGCCGTCGGTGATCCCGTAGTTGGTGCCGATTCCCAGCTCGCCGAGGCGGCGCGCGCCCTCATCGGTGTCGAGCATCTGGATCAGGAAGTCCTCGCCCTTGGTGGCCGACGCGTCGACGACCTTGCCCGCCTCGAAGCGGAACCGGACGCCCGCGACCTCGCGTCCGGCGTAGGTGGCCGGAAGGTGGAAGCTGATCTCGCCCTCGGCGGAGTCCTCGACCGGCCCGGTGAAGAACTCCCCGTCGGGCATGTTGTGTCGACCGCCGGCAGCGATGAACTTACGGCCCTTTATGCCGAGGCGCAGGTCGGTGCCTTCGCCGGTGATGTGGACCTCGGAGCGGCCCTCGATCCAGTCCTTGAGCCGCTCGGTCTCCTGGGATTGGCGCTTCCAGGCGCCGACCGGGTCGTCCTCGGTCGCGAGGCACGCGCCGTAGTAGAAGTCCTCATAGGCGGCGAGGCTCATCCCCGCCTCCGACGCGTAGGCATTGGTCGGGAACAGTGTCAGCGCCCAGCGGTACTCGCCGGCTGCGCTTCGTTCCATCATTTTCTTCATCAGGTGCTGGCGTGCGGACTGGACCCTGGTCTGGCGATCCGGGGCGACCTGCGACAGCGCGCGCGTGTTCTCCGAGGCCATCACGGCGATGCGGACATCGGCGTGCTCGACCACCCACTCCGAGGTGGGCGAAACCCACTCGAGCTGGGCGTCGGAGGCGTGCTCGAAGAAGGCCTCCTGCTGTGAGGCGAGCGCCATCTGCACGATCGGGTTGCCGCCCGCCTTCAGCACCTCCTCGTACACGGCCTGCAGCAGCGGCTCGGCCGCCGAAGCACCCTCGACGGTGCAGACGTCGCCCTCCTTCACCTGCGCGGAGTGCTCGACGAGGATGCGCGCGAGGTTCGTAACGCGGGGATCACGCATCGGTGGGCACGCCCTTTGCTGTCGTCGCCATCGCCATGAACGTCGCGTGCAGGCGCGAGTCGTCGGTGAGCTCGGCGTGGAAGGCGACGGCGAGCAGGTTGCGGTCGCGCACGGCGACCGGATGGCCGTCGTAGGAGGCGAGCACTTCGACGCCGGGACCGTGGTCGGCGACCCAGGGAGCGCGGATGAACACGGCGCGCACCGGCTCGGTGCCGAGGCCGTCGATCACGAGGTCCTGCTCGAAGCTCGCGAGCTGGCGGCCGAAAGCGTTGCGCTTGCAGAGGTAGTCGCCGATCCCCAGGTGGTCGCGATCGCAGACGATCATGCCGGCGCAGCTGCCGAAGATCGGGCGCGCCGTCGGCGGCGAACTGCCGGATCGCGGAGTCGAGCCCGTCGCGCTCCATTCCCATGCTGATGGTCGTGGACTCGCCGCCCGGTATGACGAGGCCGTCCAGGCCGTCGAGCTGAGCGGGAGCTCGCACCTCGCTGGCCCGTGCGCCGAGCTCGGTGAGTGCGCGGTGATGGGCGGCGAAGTCGCCCTGGATGGCGAGCACCCCTATCCGCAGGGGGCCGGCCGTCAAGTGCCGCGGCCCTGAAGCAGCCCGCCGTCTGCGGCGAGCGCGGAGATCTCGAGGCCGGGCATCGCCTCGCCGAGCTCCATCGACGCCTTGGCGACGCGCTCGGGGTCTTCGAAGTGGGTGGTCGCCTCGACGATCGCGCGAGCGCGGGTCTCGGGGTCGGAGCTCTTGAAGATTCCAGAGCCGACGAAGTTGCCCTCGGCGCCGAGCTGCATCATCAGCGCCGCGTCGGCGGGGGTGGCGATGCCTCCGGCGCAGAAGAGCGGCACCGGAAGCCTGCCGGTGCCCGCCACCTCCTGAATGACCTCGAGCGGGGCCTGGTGCTCCTTGGCGGCGCCGGCGAGCTGCTCGGAGCGCATCGCCGCGAGCTGCTTGATGCCGCCAGTAATGCTGCGCATGTGGCGCACCGCTTCGACGATGTTGCCGGTGCCGGCCTCGCCCTTTGAGCGGATCATCGCCGCGCCCTCGCCGATGCGCCTGAGCGCCTCGCCGAGGTTGGTCGCGCCGCATACGAAGGGGACCTCGAAGGTGAGCTTGTCGATGTGGTTTGCCTCGTCTGCGGGTGTCAGCACCTCGGACTCGTCGATGTAGTCGATCTCGAGCGACTGCAGCACCTGCGCTTCGGCGATGTGGCCGATCCGCGCCTTGGCCATGACCGGGATCGTGACCTCGGCCTGGATCTCCTTGATCATCGAGGGGTTGGACATGCGCGCGACGCCGCCGTGTGCCCTGATGTCGGAGGGAACCCGCTCGAGGGCCATCACCGCGACGGCACCGGCGTCCTCGGCGACACGCGCCTGCTCGGAGTCGATGACGTCCATGATCACGCCGCCCTTCAGCATCTCGGCGAGACCCGTCTTGACCCGGAATGTGGCGCGTTCGGCCATCTCGTCCAATCTTAGAGAGCCAACGGTCGTTCAATCCCCCGGCCACGCACAAACATGCGATCCGGCGTTTGCCTGAGTGGACAGTGGGCACCCGTTAGGTACAAGCTTGGGTCGGTCCCCCCCGACCCTCAGCAGGGACAGGTCCGGCGCCCCCGGGCCTGTCCTATGTCCGGGAGTCGGCTTTTCCCTTCGAGTAGGCGGTGACTGCCGTCGGGCGGGTCCGTCCGTCGTCCGGACGGGCCGCATGCAGCCGCAAGAAGGGTCGGCGGTCAGGCGCTGTGGAATCTCGGCGAATCAGGCCCGGTAGGACGGCGGACGCACCCGCCCGCCACACCAGCCACCGCCTACTTCAACTTGAAGGCGCGGATGCGGTCGCGGTGCAGGGCCTCGTCGCGGGCGTAGACGCCGTGGGCGAGGGCCTGGACCAGGCCCATCAGGGCAGCGTTGCTGCGGATGTAAGAGGGGCCGTTCGAGGAGTAGTAGAGGACGAGCTCGGAGTACTCCGCGACGTCGCTCAGGGTGGCGTCGGTGATCGCCATCGTGCGGGCGCGGCGGTGCCGGGCGAGCTTCAGGGCGCGAAGGACGAGAGGGTTGGCGCGGCCAGCTGTGAGGACGACCAGCAGCGTGTCGTCGTCCATTCGCGAAAGCTTCTGGATGTTGTCCTGGTTCGGCGACGAGACGATCTCGGCGCGCACGTCGAGCAGGCCCAGGAGGTGGCGGAGGTAGCTGGCGAAGAACGCCATCTGGTCGGTGCCGACGATCAGCACGCGGCGTGAGGTCGCGATCGCCGAGACAGAGGCCTCTACCTGCTCGCGGGTCAGGCTGCGCGCCGTCTCCTCGATGTTGGAGTAGTCCGCCCCGAGCGATGCCTCGAACTCGGAGTGGTCGAAGTTGAATAGCGCCCCTGCCCCACCGCTGCCGTTGCCGGCGCCGTTGGCTGCGCCCTCGGCGACCTTCAGGCGGTACTCCTCGATCGCTGACTGCTGAAGCTCGGGGTAGCCCTCGAAGCCGAGTGCCTGGGAGAAGCGGACCACGGTCGACGAAGACGTGTTGGCGCGTCGCGCGAGTTCCTCGGCCGTCTGGAAGGCGGCCTCGTCCAGGTGATCGACGATGTAGCGGGCGACGTCCTTCTGGGAGCGGGAGAAATCATCGAAGCGCTCGGTTATGTAGTCGGACAGGCTCTTGCGGGCCGGCCGAGTCTTTGTCGCGGTGCGGGTCACGGCGGCTGATTTCGCCCCGGCGGTTGGTTTCCCTTCCGCCCCGCCGGAAATTCTTTGTGCTTTGATCGGCCGCAGCGTGGAACGAGAGCTTCAGGACCTGAACCGAAACATGATCGTCTTCGACCTTCTGCTCGGGTCGGGGGCGCTGTTCGCTCCCTCCCAGACGCTCGCCATCCTGGGCCACGACAAGCCCTCGCCCGACGCCGAGCACCTGTTTCGCCGCTGCGGGCCGGTCTGGCTCACCTTCGCCGCCGCGCACCTCGTCGCGCACAAGCGGGGGAGCTCCCGGGACTGGTGGGCACTGGCCTGGCTGCGCGGCACCGAGCTGCTGACCGACGTCGTCTGGGCGCGCTCGGGTTCGTTCTCGCGACCCGGCGCCAAGGCCGGGATGTACCTCGCCGGCGCCGCCAACCTCGGGATGGCGCTCGGCTTCGCCAACCTCGCCCGCAACGGCGGGACGAAGCGCTAGTTCCCTACTTCTTCGACGTCGGGGCCGGCTGGCTGCAAGATTTGAGCCCGACCGCCTTCGCCAGCTTCAGCCGCTGCGGCTGCCCCGCATTGGCCTCGTTCCGCGCCTCGACGTAGGCCTCGGTGTCGCGGTCGGCGGCGGCGTCGCGTCCCCGCTCGAGTTGCTCGAGCGCCGTGGCGCGAGACTCGACGTAGGCGTCATACGGCGCGCTCAACTCCTCGGGAGGGCTCAACGCGCGCAGCTCGTCGAGCTCCGCGGTTGCGACCTCGACGAGGTCACCGGTCTGCGTCTCGGCCTCCTCGGCGCTGCTGGGAGTCTCCGACTGGATCTCGGCGAAGCGCTCCACCCCGCCCCGGCAGATCTCGTCGGCGCTCCTGATCAGCTCCGACGCGGCGAGCTCCTCGGACGAGGCCGAGGTGGAAGACGAGTCGTCGTCGCCACCGCAACCGGCCGCCCCGAGGCAGACCATGGCGAGGAGCGGGGCGAGGGACTTGACCCGAAACGCGCGCATGCCCCGCAGGCAGCCTCACGGTGAGATGACAGATCGCGCGTCGATCGTTTCGCTGCGCGAGTCCCGGCCGCCGATCGGCCTCGGAATCGCAGTTGCCGTCCTCGCCGTCGCCGCGATCACCGCAGTGATCTATCCCTCCGCGAGGTCGCCCCCGCCGTGTCGACCGGCGTGCTGTACCTGCTGGTGGTGCTGCTCGTGTCGACCTTGTGGGGGCTGCGGCTGGGCCTGCGACGAGCCTGCTGGCCGCCGCGGCGTTCAACTTCTTCCACATCCCGCCCACCGGCGAGTTCACGATCGCCGAGGGCGAGAACCTGATCGCGCTGGCGACGTTCCTCATCGCGGCGGCGATCGGCAGCACCGTCGCCGAGCTCGCGCGGGCGCGCGCCGCCGAGGCCGAGGCCCGAGGACTCGAGGCCGAGCAGGCGCTCGAGCGCCTGCTGGCAGCGGACGCCGAGCGCGAGGCTGCTCGAGGCCGAGGCGATCGAGGGCCGAGCCCTGAGGCGAAGCGACGAGCTCAAGACCGCGCTGCTGCGCTCGGTGTCCCACGACCTGCGCACGCCGCTGACGGCGATCGTCGCCGCGGGCGAGGCGCTCGTCGTCGAGCTCGCTGGACGACGAGGACCGCGCGAGCTCGGCCGACGCCGTGACCGTCGAGAGGCAGCGCGGCTCTCGAGGCTGGTCGAGAACCTGCTCGAGCTCTCGCGCCTCGAGGCCGGCGCCGCCGAGCCGCGCCGCGACTGGTGCTCGATCGAGGAGATCGCCCGCGCCGCTGCTCGAGTGCCCGCCGCCGGCGACGGACGGCTTCAAGCTCTCGATCGACGCGCGACACTGCCGCTGATCCGCGCCGACGCGGCGCAGCTCGAGCGTGCGTTGTGCGAACGTGCTCGAGAACGCCCGCCGCCATTCGGGCCAGCCAGCCCGTGACGATCCGCGCCCGGCCGGTGCAGACGGCGCATGGTCGTCCGCGTCGTCGACCGCGGGCCCGGGATCCCGCCCAGACCAGCTCGAGCGCATCTTCGAGCCGTTCTACCGCGGCCCGCCGCGACGGGTCGGACGGCCACGGCGGCTCGGGGCTCGGGCTCGCGATCGCCCGCGGCTTCGTCGAGGCGAACGGCGGGCAGGTCTGGGCCGAGTCGCTGCCCGGCCAGGGAACGACGCTTCGTGATCGAGCTGCCGCTCGAGCCGGCAGGCTCGATGAGCGCGTCGGCGGCGCTCGCCGCCGTGAGCGCCGCGCGCCGCGTGCTCGTCTGCGACGACGAGCCGCAGATCCTGCGGCGCTGAAGGTCGTGCTGCGGCGACGCCGACTTCGAGGTCGATGCCGGCCGAGAACGCGGAGGAGGCGCTCGACCGCGCCGCGGTGCGCCCGCCCGACGCGGCGATCATCGACCTGGTGCTGCCCGACGGCGACGGGGTCGAGGTCTGCCGCGAGCTCCGCGAGTGGAGCCGAGATGCCGATCATCGTGCTCTCGGCGGTGGGCGAGGAGGACGAGAAGGTGCGCGCGCTGGAGGCCGGCGCCGACGACTACGTGACCAAGCCGTTCGGCCCGCGCGAGCTGGTCGCGCGGCTGCGAGGCCGCGCTGCGCCGCGCCGAGCCCGAGGCCGAGGAGCCGGTGATCGAGCGCCGACGGGCTCGAGGTCGACCTCGCCGCGCAGGTCGTGCGCCGCGACGGCGACGAGGTCCACCTGACGCCGATCGAGTTCGACCTGCTGCGCGTGCTGGTCCGAAACCGCGGCCGCCTGATGACCCACCGCTCACTGCTGACCGAGGTCTGGGGCCCCGGCTACGCGGACGACACCGCAGATCCTGCGCACCCACATCGCCAACCTGCGCCGCAAGATCGAGCCGCGACGGCGCCGCAGCCACATCCGCACCGATCCGGGCGTCGGCTACCGGCTTCGCCGGCTGACGCGCTTGTCTTCACGGAATCTTGATGCCGCGGGCCTGAACCCCCATCACGAGGCTTGACGCGGGCGGCGCGATGCTGATGCTCGTGGACATCCTCTCGCATCGCTCGATCGCGCTCGTCGTCTTCGCCGCGTTCTATCTGCGCTGATCGAGGTGCTCGACCGGGTATGAGCGCGCGCCGAGCTGATTCGGCCTGGTCGTCTCGGTGCTGCTCTTCGCCTACCTCGGTCTACGCGCTGCTGCGCGGGGAGAAGCTCTAGATGACGCGTCCAGGCCTGGCTCCAGATCGCCTTCTACGTCGTCGTGCTGACAGCGCTCACGCCCGCTGCTCGGCGCCTACATGGCGCGCGTCTACCAGGGCGAGCGCGTGCTGCTCGACGCGCGTCGCTCGGCCCGCTCGAGCGGCTCGATCTACCGCGCTGCTCGGACCGACCCGCGCGCGCGAGCAGGACTGGAAGGGCTACGCGCGGACGACGATCGTCTTCAGCGCGCTGTTCTGGCGTCGTCGCTCTACGTGATCCTGCGCACCCAGGGCATCCAGCCGTTCAACCCCGAGGGCTTCGACTCCGGCGCCCTGGGACGTCACCTTCAACACGACGTCCTCGTTCATCACCAACACCAACTGGCAGTTCTACGGCGGCGAGACGACGATGTCCTACTTCTCGCAGATGGCCGGGCTGGCCGTCCAGAACTTCGTCTCGGCGGCGGTCGGCATGGCCGTGCTGGCGGCGGTGATCCGCGGCTTCGCCAGCCGCGGCAGCGCACCGCTCGGCAACTTCTGGGTCGACCTGACGCGGACGCTGCTCTACATCCTGCTGCCGCTGTCGTTCGTCGGCGCGCTGGTGCTCGTCTCCCAGGGCGTCATCCAGACGCTCGCCGGCTCCGTCTCGTTCACGACCGTCGATCGGCGGCGAGCAGACGCTGGCGCTCGGGCCCGGCCGCCTCGCAGATCGCGATCAAGCAGCTCGGCACCAACGGCGGCGGCTTCTTCAACGTCAACTCGCGCGATGCCGTTCGAGAACCCGACCCAGCTCTCGAACTTCGTCGAGATGCTCTTCATCCTGCTGATCCCGGCCGCGCTGACCGCGACCTTCGGGCGCATGGTCGGCAGCCGCCGCCAGGGCTGGGCGCTCTACGCGGCGATGCTGGCGATGTTCGTCGCCGGCGATCGGCGTCGCCTACCCGGCCGAGCAGCACGGCTCGCCGGCCCTGCACGAGGCGGGGATCGACGACTGAGCGCCGACGACGGCACGCACCGGCGGCAACCTCGAGGGCAAGGAGCAGCGCTTCGGGATCGCCAACATCGGCGCTGTGGGCGACGGCGACGACCGACGCCTCCAACGGCTCGGTCAACTCCGCCCACGAGGCCTACACCGGCATCGGCGGCCTGGTGCCGCTCGCTCAACATGGCTGACCGGGGAGGTGATCTTCGGCGGGGTCGGCTCGGGCCTCTACGGGATGCTGCTGTTCGTCCTCCTGACGGTCTTCATCGCCGGGCTGATGGTCGGCCGCACGCCCGAGTACCTCGGCAAGAAGATCGAGGCGAGGGAGATGAAGCTCGTCGTGATCGGGACGATCTTCGTGCCGATGCTCGTGCTGGTCGCCGACCGCGCTCGCGATCGCGACCAAGTACGGCGACGCCGTCGATCTTCAACCCGGGCCCGCACGGCTTCTCCGAGACGCTCTACGCCTACACCTCCCAGGCCAACAACAACGGCTCGGCGTTCGCCGGCTACACCGGCTTCGTGCAGCCGAACGCGCCCGGCAACGCGGGCGCCTTCGGGATCACGTTCGCCGACCTGCTCGGCGGCCTGGCGATGCTGCTCGGCCGCTTCGTGCCGCTGCTGGCCGCGCTCGCCGTCGCCGGCGTCGCTCGCCGAAAGCGGGTCGCGCCGGCCGGCCCGGGCACCTTCCGCACCGACTCGCCCGATGTTCGTCGTGCTGCTGATCGGCGTCGTCGTGCTCGTCGCCGCGCTCACCTTCTTCCCCGCCTGCCTGCTCGGCCCGCTCGTCCAGGGCCTCACCGACCAGCTCTTCTGATGGCATGCGCAGAGACCTGATCGCCTCCGCCGTCGCCGTCGTCCTCTTCACCGTGCTGTTCGGCCTCGCCTACCCGCTGGTCACGACCGGGGTCGCGCAGGTGCTGTTCCCGAACAAGGCCGACGGCAGCCGCGTCGAGCGCGACGGCAAGGTCGTCGGCTCGGGGCTGATCGGCCAGGACTTCCGACGGCGGTCTCGGGCCGACGGCAAGCGGCAAGACGCAGACCGGTCCCCGACCCCGCTACTTCCAAGCCGCGCCCTCGCAGACCGACTACGCCGCCGACGCCACCTTCTTCATCAACCAGGGCCCCAACCAGCACGCGAGCTCTTCGCACCTGTTCGCGCGAGCAACCTCGACGCCTACCTCGCGCTCGAGCGGCCCTACACGCCCGGCCTCGACCGCGGCGACGTGCCGGTCGACGCGGTCACCAACTCGGCCTCCGGCGTCGATCCCCACATCTCCGAGGCCAACGCCCGCATCCAGGCCAACCGCATCGCCGAGGCGCGCGGCATCGCCGCTCGAGCGGGTCAACGAGCTGATCGACGACAACACCGACGGCCGCTCGCTCGGCTTCCTCGGCGAGCCCGGCGTGAACGTGCTCGAGCTGAACCTCGCCCTCGACCAGAGGAGGCCGCCCGATGACCGAAGACGCGACGTCGCGCTCGCTCTTCGACCGCGAGATCCTGCGCGCCGGCGCTGGCTCGCATCCTGCGCAAGCTCGACCCGCGGGTCCAGTTCCGCAACCCGGTGATGTTCGTGGTCGAGATCGGCGCCCTGATCACGACGGTCGGCTGGCTGATCCAGGTCTTCGGCGGCCCGCCGCTCGGCGGCGGCGACGAGCCCGCCTGGTTCACGTTCACCGTCGCGCTCTGGCTGTGGCTCACGGTCGTCTTCGCCAACCTCGCCGAGGCGCTGGCCGAGGGCCGCGGCAAGGCCCAGGCCGACGCGCTGCGCGCGATGCGCACCGAGACGGTCGCGCATCTGCGCGACGGCGGCGAGAGGCCGGCCTCCGAGCTCGGCCGCGGCGACGTCGTGGTCGTCGACGGCGGGCGAGGTGATCCCCGGCGACGGCACCGTGATCGAGGGCATCGCGTCGGTCGACGAGTCGGCGATCACCGGCGAGTCGGCTCCCGTGATCCGCGAGGCCGGCGGCGACCGCAGCGCGGTCACCGGCGGCACGCGCGTGCTCTCCGACCGGATCGTGGTCGAGATCACCCAGGAGCCGGGCAAGAGCTTCCTCGACCGCATGATCGCCCTGGTCGAGGGCGCGGAGCGGCGCAAGACGCCGAACGAGATCGCGCTCAACATCCTGCTCGCCGGGCCTGACGATCGTGTTCCTCGTCGCGGTCGTGACCCTGCGGCCGTTCGCCGAGTTCGCGGACACCGACGCCTCGATCGCGACGCTGATCGCGCTGCTCGTCGCGCTGATCCCGACCACGATCGGCGCGCTGCTGTCGGCGATCGGGATCGCCGGCATGGACCGGCTCGTGCGCCGCAACGTGCTCGCGCTGTCGGGCCGCGCGGTCGAGGCCTCCGGCGACGTCGACGTGCTGCTGCTCGACAAGACCGGCACGATCACGCTCGGCAACCGCGAGGCGACCGAGTTCGTCCCGATGCCCGGCGTCGAGCGAGCCCGAGCTCGCCGAGGCCGCGCAGATGGCCTCGCTCGCCGACGAGACCCCGAGGGCCGCTCGATCGTCGTGCTGGCCAAGCAGTACGGGATCCGCGAGCACGAGCTCGCCGACCACGAGCGCGAACTTCGTCCCCTTCACCGCCGAGACCCGGATGAGCGGCGTCGACCTGAACGGCACGCCGGCTGCGCAAGGGCGCGGGCGACGCGATCGCGGCATTCGTCACCGCCGAGGGCGGCCAGGCGCCGCCGGAGCTGCAGCGCGAGCTCGACCGGATCGGCGCGCGAGGGCGGCACGCCGCTCGCCGTCGCGCGCGACAGCCAGGTGCTCGGCGTCATCTACCTCAAGGACGTCGTCAAGGAGGGGATGCGCGACGCGCTTCGACCAGCTGCGCGCGATGGGCATCCGCACGGTGATGGTCACCGGCGACAACCCGCTGACCGCGGCGAAGATCGCCGAGGAGTCGGGCGTCGACGACTTCCTCGCCGAGGCGACGCCCGAGGCAAGATGACGCTGATCCGCAGCGAGCAGGAGAAGGGCCGGCTGGTCGCGATGACCGGCGACGGCACGAACGACGCGCCGGCGCTGGCCCAGGCCGACGTCGGCGTGGCCATGAACACCGGCACCCAGGCGGCGCGCGAGGCGGGGAACATGGTCGACCTCGACTCGAACCCGACGAAGCTGATCGAGATCGTCGAGGTCGGCAAGCAGCTGCTGATCACCCGCGGCGCGCTGACGACCTTCTCGATCGCCAACGACGTCGCCAAGTACTTCGCGATCCTGCCGGCGATCTTCGCCGCCACCTACGCCGCCGCGGGCGAGCGGACGGGCCCGCTCGACAAGCTGAACATCATGAACCTCGGCACGCCGGAGTCGGCGATCATCTCGGCGATCGTCTTCAACGCGCTCGATCATCCCGCTGCTGGTCCCGCTCGCCCTGCGCGGCGTCCGCTACCGGCCGATCGGCGCGACCGCGCTGCTGCGCCGCAACATCCTATCTACGGCCTCGGCGGGCTGATCGCCCCGTTCATCGGGATCAAGCTCGTCGACCTGCTCGTCCACAACGTGCTCGGCGCCTGACGGCCGGCCGCGCGGCATGGCGGAGTCGGCCATGGCGGCCGCGGCCGCCACAAGATCTTCCTCGGCATGGCCGCCGGCGTCGGCAAGACCTACCGGATGCTGCAGGAGGGCCAGGCCGAGGCCGGAGGCCGGACGCGACGTCGTGATCGGCTACCTCGAGCCGCACGGCCGCGCCGAGACCGCCGCCCAGGCCGAGGGCCTCGAGATCGGTGCCGCGCCGCCGCGTCGACCTACCGCGGCACGACGCTCGAGGAGATGGACCTGCCCGGCGATCCTCGCGCGCGCACCCGAGCTCTGCCTGATCGACGAGCTCGCCCACACCAACGCGCCCGGGCTCGAGCACGCGAAGCGCTACGAGGACATCGAGGACGTGCTCGCGGCCGGGCATCGACGTCTTCTCGACCGTCAACGTCCAGCACCTCGAGAGCCTCAACGACCAGGTCGCCGAGCTGACCGGCGTGCGCGTGCGCGAGACCTTCCCCGACTCGCGTGCTCGGCGCGCGCCGACGAGGTCGTGCTGATCGACCTCACCCCCGAGGCGCTGATCGCGCGCCTGCGGGCGGGCAAGGTCTACCCGGGCGAGCGCGATCCGAGGCGGCGCTGCAACAACTTCTTCAAGATCGAGAACCTCGCGGCGCTGCGCGAGGTCGCGCTGCGCCAGGTCGCCGAGGAGGTCGAGTCCAAGCGCCTGGTGCCGCGAGACGGTCGGCACCCGCGAGGACGCGGCTGATCGACACCGACGGCGCCCGCAGGCGGTCGCCGAGCGGCTGCTCGCGCTCGTCACGCCGCGAGCCGCGCGCGCCAGCGGATCGTGCGGCGCGCGTGGCGCTCGGCGCAGCGGCTCGGCGCCGAGCTCGACCTGCTCTGGGTGCAGCGACCGGGGCGGAGACCGGCGCGCCGCTCGGAGCCGACCGCGACCTCGAGGCGCTGCGGCGGCTGGCCTCGGTGCTCGGCGCGAACCTGATCGTCGAAGAGGGCGACGACGTGGTCGAGGTGGCAAAGCGCGTCGCCGCCGAGCGGGGCACGACCTACGTCCTGATGGGCACCCCGAGCGACCGGGGGCTGCTCGGCCGGTTCGCCGAGCCCCTCCCCGTCCGCTTGGTCGAGCGAGCTCCCGGGCATCGACGTGAGGATCGTCGCCGACCGCGCGCTGCGGGGCGCCGACGAGAGCTGGGCCGGCGAATGAGCGGCGCGTTTCGCATCCTCTTCCCGTTCTCGGGATCGGAGCTCTCGGAGGCCGCCCTGGACGCCGCCCTGCGGCTCGCCAAGGCGGAGGACGCGACGCTGGTGCCGGCCTACCTCGCGACCGTCCCGATGACGATGCCGCTGGCGAGCGCGCTCCCGCGCCAGTGCGAGGAGGCGATCCCCATCCTCGAGACGATCGACCAGCGCGCGGCCAAGGCCGGCGTCGAGGTGGACTCGCGGATAGAGCGAGGGCGCACCGATCGACACGCCCTCGCGGAGCTCCTCTCGCACGAGGACTACGACCGCATCGTGGCCCCGGCGCAGACCGCGGACTCCGACGGCTTCAGCGCTGAGACATCGCGTGGCTGTTGGAGAACGCCACGCCGAGATCGTCGTCTTCCGAGCGAAAAGCCCGACTCCCCGGCGTGCTTGAATGCCATCACCGAAGAAAGGAGGTGGTCCTAAATTGATTGACATGCTTTTCGGGACTTCGGAGGTGTCGGGCCCCTAATCGGGCGCAGCGCGGGCGCCGGGAGGAATCCAACCCGGACACCGGCGGGCGAACGGAGGTGGGTGATGTCCCGCCCCACCATCATCAAATCCCAAGCCCGTTAACCGCGCATCTGAAGCGACAGGGCCGCCCTCGCGGGCGGCCCTTTCGCTGCTCGGAGTCGAGTCTCGGCTCTAGCCCTGCAGCTTCGCGACCTTGCCGCTCAGCTTGTTGATCTCTTCGGTCAGCGTCTGGATCTGGCCAGAGGTGTTGTTCTGGTTCTGCGTGACGGTGTTCTGGAGCTTGGTGACGTCCGACTTCAGGGTCGCGACCTCGGACTTGAGCGTCGCGATCTGCTTGTCGGTGTTCTGGATCTGGCCCTTCGCACCCTGGATCTGACCCTCGGTCTGCTTGGCCTTGCCCTCGATCGTCGACTCAGCACTGCTGAGCGACGCCTCGATCTGGGCCTTGGCCTCGTCCGAGGAATCCTGCGCGTCGCTGCTGTCGTTCTTCGCGCTGATGCCGATGAAAAGGCCGGCTGCGCCCACCACGAGCGCGAGCGCGGCGACTATCAATGCTGTTCGTCGTGCTGTAGTTGGGTTCATGGGGCGGGAACCTACTCGACCCCCACGCCGGCGTGTGACCTTTATGCTGCGCGGCCCGAGGAGAGGACTGGCAGGTGGACTTCAGACGCATCGCGCTGGCCGCGCTCGCGGCCACGGCAGGGACGCTCGCGATCGCGGTCGCAGGGCCCGCGAGCGCCGGAGCCGCGACGACCTGGCTCTGCAAGCCCGGCGTCGAGCCCAACCCCTGCTACTCAAGCCTCGAGACGACGGCGGTCACCTCCGGCGGCGCCTCCACGGTCGAGAGTCCCCAGATCGCCCGCAAGCCGAAGGTCGACTGCTTCTACGTCTACCCCACCGTCAGCCAGGACCAGGGCACGAACTCCGACCTCAGCATCGACCCCGAGCAGACCGCGGTCGCCCGCTTCCAGGCGTCGCGCTTCTCCGAGCGCTGCCGCGTGTTCGCGCCGATGTACCGCCAGCTCACCCTCGACGCGATCGGCGGGACCGCCGTCCCTCGCGCTGCGCTGGACCTCGCCTACTCCGACGTCGCCGCCGCCTGGCGCGAGTACATGAGGCGCGACAACAACGGCCGCGGCGTCGTCCTGATCGGGCACTCGCAGGGGACTGGGATGCTGACCCAGCTGGTGCGCGAGAAGATCGACCCGTTCCCGAAGGCCCGCAAGCTGCTCGTCTCGGCGCTGCTGATCGGGGGCAACGTCCTCGTCAAGAAGGGCCGCGACGTCGGCGGCTCGTTCAACAAGGTCCCCGCCTGCCGCACCGTCAAGCGCACCGGCTGCGTCGTCGCGTACTCGATCTACGACGAGACGCCGCCGAACGACACCTACTTCGGCAAGCCGGACGGCGCGCTCACCGACGCCTTCGGGCTCTCGGCCCGCACCGACCTCGAGGTGCTGTGCAACAACCCCGCCGCCCTCGCGGGCGGCACGGCGCCGCTGCAGACGCTGGTATCGACGCAGCCGTTCCCCGGCACCACCGGCCTCGGGATCACGATCCTGTTCGGCGGGCCCGTGCCCGCCGTCCCGACGCCCTGGCTGGAGCCGAGCGACCACTACACGGGGTCCTGCGGCAACTTCAACGGCGCCAACGTGCTGTTGCTGTCGCCGATCGGCGCGGCGCGCAACCTGACGCCCGTGCCCGACCCGACCTGGGGCCTTCATCTCGGGGACGTCAACCTCGCGCTCGGCGACCTCGTCGACCTCGTGGGCGCGCAGACGCGGACGTACGCGAAGCAGCGCGCGAAGCGCAAGCGGCTCGCTGCTCAAGCGCGCTGAGCAGGTGCCGATGAAGACATAGTCATGGGTAACGGAGGAACCCATCGCGCCGCCGCGGGGCCGGCGCACGTCACGAGCGAGGCGGAGCTTCAGCGCGGCTACTGGCGCCTCGCCGCGGTGCTCTTCATCGGCGGCGGGCTTGGTGCCGTCCCGACCGACGCCCTTCACCGCCCCCCACACGACCCGGCGATCTTCCTGCTGCCGGTGCTCGCGATCGTCTCGGGGATCTTCTGCTGGATAGCCGCGGACCGCCTCGCCAGCCGCTGGCTGCACGTGATGACGGTGGCAGCGACCCTCGAGATCGCGCTCACGGCCTGGCTGGCGGACGAGATCTTCGCGATCTACTACGTGTTCATCGCGATCTACGCCGCGTACGCGTTCCGCGACCGTCGCGCGATCGCGCTGCACGTGGGGTTCGCGTCATTCGCGGCGATGGCGCCGCTTCTCTACGACTCCGACAACGGCCGCGAGGCTCTGATCCTCGCTTTCGTGCTCATCCCGACCTTGGCGATCGCCGCGGGCGTCGTCGCCTTCCTGCGCGAGCGGCTCGAGGCGAGCGAGAGGCGGTTCCGCCAGCTCGCCGAGCGCGACCCGCTGACCGGCGTCGGCAACTACCGGCTGCTGAGCGAGCGCCTCCCGGTCGAGATCGAGCGGCACAGCATCGGCGGCCACCCGCTGGCCCTGATCGTGATCGACCTCGACGACTTCAAGCGGGTCAACGACGAGCACGGCCACCAGTACGGCGACCGGGTGCTGCAGGAGGTCGCGGGCGCGCTGATGGGCTCGGCCCGATCGAGCGATGTCGTCGTCCGCCACGGCGGCGACGAGTTCTCGGTCGTCTGCCCCGAGACCGGCTCAGCCAGCGCCCAGGAGCTCGCGGAGCGCCTCTGTGACGGGGTCACCAAGGTAACCGCGGGCGACCGGTCGATCGGGGCCTGCACCGGCTTCGCGATCTATCCGGACGACGCCCAGTCGCTGAACACGCTCCTTGCTCACGCGGACGAACACCTCCGCGCAGGCAAGGAGTCGCGCAGCCGTTAGCGGCTAGAAACCGGCGTAGTGGCGGACGGCGAAGCCCGACGGCGAGCGCTTGGTCGCCCGCCAGCGCGGCCCGTTCCCGCCGCTGCCCATCGCCGAGGTGTCCCAGCGCAAGCCGGCGATCACGGCGTATGCGTGGCCGCCGTTGGCGTAGACAGTGATCCAGCTGCCCTTGCCGGCGTCGCCCCACCTCATCAGGGGCCCCGACGGCATCGGGCTCGGGAGCAGGCCCGCCGCGTTCAGCACGTAGCTGACGGCGCCCGAGCAGTCGTAGCCGCGGGACTTGAAGCTGGCGTGGCCGCCGCCGTAGACGTACGGCTTCTTGCGGATCTTGTTGCCCGCGGCGATCGCGTCCTTGACCTGCTGGGGCGCGTCGGCGGGCGCAACCGCCTTGCCGCTCGGCAACAGCTTCGCGCGGGAGCCCGGAACCGTCGCGGTGCCGGCCGGAGCCGATCCAGATGACGGGCCGACAGTGCCGCCCGACTGCGCCGCAGCGGGTGATGCGCCAAGCGCCAAAGCCGTTGTGGCCAGCCCGGCTACGACGGCACTCCTGAAAACAAGCGTGATGGACCGCAAACCGTTCTCCTTCGTAGGCCTGCGGGGTTAGCTGTCGGGCTGGCGCTGAAAGAGCCTGCGCCCCCACCCGTAGGTGTGGTTCGCCCCAGAAACTCGGTTCCCCCGCTCTCACCCAAATTTGTGCGCTTTCGCGGCGCGCTTTCGCGCGGCGCTTCGCGCGGGTGAGACTCGGCATTGAGCGGAGCAGGCTAGCAGCAAGTGTGAGCAGACGCTCGCACTTGATCACCAGGTGTCGACGAAGCGGCTCGGGCCCCGCTCGCCGCCTGACGCCGCCGCGAGGGTCGCCGCGATCACCGATCGGGTCTCGACGGGATCGATCACGTCGTCGAGCTCGAACAGGGTCGCCGCGTTGAGGCCCTTCGCGTTCTCGTGGGCCTGCTCGGTCAGGTCCTGCACCCGGGCCTCGCGCTCGTCGGGGTCGTCGATCGCATCGAGCTCGCGGCGCAGGCCCAGGCGAACCGCGCCCTCGAGCCCCATCGGCCCGAGCTCCGAGGTCGGCCACCCGACCGTGAGCAGCGGCTCGTGGAGGCTCCCCGCCGCCATCGCCTGGGCGCCGAGGCCGTAGGCCTTGCGCAGGATGACGGCCACAAACGGGACGCGCAGCGCAGCGCCCGCGACGAACAGGCGAGAGCAGTGGCGAACGAGGGCCGTCGCCTCGGCGTCGGGGCCGACCATCATTCCCGGCGTGTCGATCAGCGAGATCACCGGAACGCCGAAGGCGTCGCAGAGCTGCATGAAGCGGGCGGCCTTGTCGGCGCCGTTGCTGGTGATCGCGCCCGCGAGGTGCATCGGGTTGTTGGCGATGATTCCGAGCGGCCGGCCCTCGATGCGTGCGAGGGCGGTGACCATGCCCGGAGCGAAGCGCTCCCGGAGGACGACCGTCGACCCCTCGTCCGCGAGCGTCTCGACCACGCGGTTGACGTCGTAGGCGCGGCGCCGGCGCTCGGGGACGGCGTCTCGCAGCGGCGCCTGGTCCGGCTCGGTGAACGAATCGAGACGGCCCTGGAAGAAGGCGAGCAGCGTGCGGGTGACCGCGACCGCCTCGGCCTCGTCGGCTACGAGCACGTCGATGACGCCGTTTCGCGACTGCACCTCGGCCGGGCCGACCTCGTCGGGGTCGAACCGGCCGAGGCCGCCCCCCTCGATCATCGCCGGCCCGCCCATGCCGAGCGAGATGCTCTCCGTTGCCACGATCAGGTCAGAAGCACCGGCGATCACCGCATTGCCCGCGAAACAGCGCCCGGAGACGATCGCGATCCGGGGCACCATGCCCGATAGACGGCCCCACAGCGCGAAGGCGCGCGTCTCGAGCGCCGACACGACCGCGTAGTCGGTGTCGCCGGGCCGCCCTCCCCCGCCCTCGGCGAAGAACACGGTCGGCAGGCGCATCCGCTCGATCAGCTCGAACAGCCGGTCCTTCTTCTTGTGCCCGAGGGCGCCCTGCGAGCCCGCGAGCACCGTGTAGTCATAGGAGAGGACCGCGCACGCCGCGGCCTCGTCGCCGAAGAGACCGCCGTTGACGCGGGCGGTGCCCGCGATCAGCCCGTCGGCCGGCGTCCGCTCGATCAGCTCCTTCAGATCGCGCCGGCCGCGCTGCGCGGCCACCGCGTGACGGCCGTACTCGACGAAGCTGCCCTCGTCGACGAGGTCGTCGACGTTCTCCCGCGCCGTCCGGGCCCCTGTGGCGTGGCGGCGCTCGACGGCCTCGGGCCGCGACGCGTCATGCGTGAGCCTGCGGCGCTCGAGCGCCTCCTCGAGGTCCTCGCGGTGCTTCGCGTCATCGGTTCTGGCCACCGGCTAAGCCTTTCAGGAACCCCCCGCGAACCACGTCCCGTACCCGCGAGCCGCCGGGTTGCCCTGTTATGGTGCCCGCCGAAGGCCTAATCCCCGTTCGCAAGCGGACGGGGAGCGGGGGAACCATCGGGAAGCATCTCCCAGTTCCCTGGGGCGAATCGGACACAGTCCGTAGCGCAGATCTTTCAGCGCGAGCCCGCCAGCTAACCCCGCAGGCCAGCGAAAGATGAAGACCAAGAGCGAACACCGAACGTCATCGCGCAGGCTCGGCGGAGCCGCGCTCGCGCTGCTCGCGGCCGTCGCGTCCGCGGCGGCCTTCGGCGGCTCGGCGTACGGGCAGTCCGGCGGCGCCGTCCCTCCCGGCGGCACCACCACGACGCCTCCCCCCACGACCACGCCGACAGGCCCGACCCAGGTCTTCCCGATTCCCACTGCGCACCAGTACGGCGACGGCTTCGGCGCAGGGCGAAGCCATATGGGGGCCGACATCTTCGCCCCGTGCGGGACCTTCGCGATCGCGGTGATGAACTCGAAGGTCGTCTACACGGGCTTTCAGTCATCGGCCGGCAACTACCTCGTGCTGCGCGCCAAGAAGCTCAATCGCGAATACGTCTACATGCACTTGCAGGCGCCCAGCCCGCTGCTCAAGGGCGACAAGGTCGTGAAGGGCCAGTTCGTCGGCGGCGTGGGCGACACCGGCAACGCCTCGGGCTGCCACCTGCACTTCGAGATCTGGAAGGGCAAGTGGTACCGCGGCGGCCGCGCGCTCGACCCGATGCCCTCGCTCCAGGCCTGGGACGCGTACTCCTAGACGCGGTTCCTAGAAGTACTTCCTCACTATCTGCTCAACGGTTCCCGTCGTTCGCATCGTCGAGACGCCGAGCGCTGCGTCGATCGTCTTGAAGTCGAGCTCCGAGGTCTGCGTCCCGCCCTTCGGCAGCCAGTAGAGCTCGCGCCCCGAGATCGCGAGCCGGTCATCCGCGCTCGCCAGCGCCAGGACCTGCTTTCGCGCCTTCGCGCTCGGCTTGCGGGCGAGGAACGAAACCTGAGGCTTTCCCTTCGAGGCCTCGATCTGGGCGGGCGTGAACGGGCGTTCAGCAGCGATCGCCCGCAGCTGCGCGGCCGTCCGAACAAATGCGACGACCTCGAAGCCGAGCGCCTCGGCCAGCGCCCCCTCAATCGCCGCGGAGTGCTCGGCGGCCGACCCGCCTGCCGCCTTGAACACGACGTTGCCGCTGGCGCGGAAGGCCGCGACCCCCTCGAAGCCCAGGTCCTCCAGCGGGGCGCAGAGACCGGTGCCGGTGACACGCCGGTTGCCGACGTTGATTCCCCGCAGGAAGGCGACGTAGGCGGCCATCGGCCGCACGGTAGCTAGCCTCTCGGCCCCGATGACGCCCCCTACCGCGGTCCTCTTCGACAACGACGGCCTGCTGCTCGACAGCGAATCGGTCTGGACCCGCGCCGAGCGCGACCTGTTCGAGCGCCACGGGCTCGAGTTCACGATCGATCACAAGCTCGAGCTCGTCGGGACCAACCCCAAGATCGCCGGCGGCATCCTCGAGCAGCGCCTCGAACAGCCCGGCCGCGGCCCGGCGCTGGTCGAAGAGCTCGACGCCCTCGTCATCGTGGAGCTCGAGGGCGGCCTCGACCCGATGCCGGGCGCACGAAACCTGGTTGCGGCGCTCCGCTCCGCGGGAACCCCGATCGCGCTCGTCTCGAACTCCCCACGGCGATTCATGGAACGAGCGCTGGCGCTGGTCGGGATGGAGGGCCAGTTCGGTGCACTCGTGAGCGGCCACGAGGTGGCCGCCGCAAAGCCCGCGCCCGACCCCTACCTCGAGGCATGCGCCCAGATCGGCGTCGAGCCGACGCCGGATGCGATCGTGCTCGAGGACTCCCCCACCGGCGTCGAGGCCGGGCTGGCCGCGGGCCTGACCGTGATCGGCGTCCCCTCGGTCCCGGGCGTCGCGCTCGAGCGAGCCCATATGACGGTGGCCTCGCTGCAGGACGCGGACCTGGTGGAGCGCCTCGGGTTGTCCGCGCCGTCGCCGGGCTAGACGAGGGCTGAGCGACCAGGCTAGGTTCTGAGTTAGCCGCCCACACGACCGAGAGGATGAAGCCGCATGCCTTCGCTGAAGCCGCTGCCCGACTCCTTCGAGCGCACCCGCGTCGCCATGCACCGCGTGGCCGAGCAGATCGTCGCCCCCGCGCGAAAGCCCGACAACGAAATCGCAATGCAGGCGACCCCGGGCGGCTTCGGGACGCCCGAGTTCGAATGGGAGGGCGCGACTCACCAGGTCCGAGTCGAGGGCGCCGAGCTCGTGCACAGCGTCGGCTCGGACGAGCGCCGCGCACCGCTCAGCTCACTCGCTGAGGCGACGGCCCCGGTCTCCGGGCTCGTGCCAGATCCCCCGCGCGAGACCGAGCCGCTAGAGGTCGACCCCGATTCCGCCCACGCCCTCGCCGGGTGGTTCGCGCTCGGAGCCGAGGCGCTCGAGCGCCTGCGCGGGGAAGCCGCGCTCGATGACGCGGCGACGGCGCCGACGCTGTGGCCCGAGCACTTCGACATCGCGATCGAGTCCGGCGCCGAGGCGAAGGGCCTTCGCGCGAACTACGGCTTTTCGCCGGGCGACGAGGACCATCGAGAGCCCTACCTCTACGTCGGCCCCTGGGCCGGCGAGCTCGAAGGCGAGCTCTGGAACGCCACCTCCTTCAACGGCGCCGAGCTCGCCTATGCCGAGCTCCTCGCAGCGCACGACCCGCTGACCGCCGCGCTCGACTTCTGCCGCGAACGCCGCGATGCACTCGGCTCGACACAGACAGGAACCTGATCTCGCCGACAACCCGATCCTCCCGATCGGGAACACCCTGACGGGATGGGCGGCGACGCCGCGCACGTGGGCTGAATCCCTCGCCGACCGGTACGCGTACGGGCGGCCGGCGTCCGAAATGCGACACGGGATGAGGCGTTCCCCTCCGGTGTCCGCGTTTCCATCCGCGAACGGTTTTCCCACCCCGGGCCCGGGGTAAGGAGGATCCACAGGGCGCGGGCGCAGCGCACGTACACGCGCTCCGCTCCGCCACAGCGGGACACCCTGACGTCAGGTGTGCGCCAGGGAAGCCGGTCAGACGTTTCAGCTCAGTTCTCTGACGAGGACGCTCGGTGCACCCGAGCCGCTGGACATAAACGGATTGCAACAGACCAGGAGGATTTGATGGAGGCAGCAACGACCAACAAGGACAGCAACGAAGCGACCGGCAGCGCCGGCGTCGCTGACGAAGCGAAGGAGAAAGCCGCGGACGCGGCGGTACAAGCCCGCGAGCAGGTAAGAAGCGTCGCAGGCCAGGCGAACGACAGAGCTCGCAGCGAGATCGACCAGCGCTCGACCCAGGCCGGAGATCGTGCGAACGAGACCGCGGGCGATCTGCGCTCCGTCGGCTCCGAACTGCGAAACCAGGGCAAGAACGGTCCGGCGAAGCTCGCCGACCAGGCCGCCGATCGCATCGAGCGGGTCGGGGGCTACCTGCAGCAAAGCGACGCCGATCGCATCCTCCATGACGCGGAGGACTTCGGGCGGCGCCGCCCCTGGGCGGTGCTTGCCGGAGCTGCGGTGGCTGGCTTGCTTGCCGCCCGCGTGCTCAAGGCATCGAGCAGCGAGCGCTACTCGACGTCGTCGGCCTCGTCGTCGAACGGTGCCTCATACCCGACCGCGCAGTCGGAGTGAACGAGATGACCGAACAGAATGGACAACAGGCCAGGCAGTCCGCGTCGGCCTCCGATTCCACCGGGGACCTGGTTCGGCGCCTTTCCGATGACGCGTCGACCCTGATTCGCCAGGAGATCGAGCTCGCCAAGGCCGAGCTCAGCGAGAAAGCGAAGCAGGCAGGCCTCGGAGCCGGGATGTTCGGCGGCGCCGGCGTTGTCGGCCTGCTGGCTGCGGGCGCGCTGACAGCGTTTCTCATCCTCGCGCTTGCGGAACTCGTGGCTCCGTGGCTGGCGGCACTGATCGTGACCGTCGTCTACAGCGCTATCGCCGCGGTACTCGTGCTGCGCGGCAGGAAGAAGGTCCAAGAGGCAGGACCGCCCCAACCCGAACAGACCGTTGAAACCCTGAAGGAGGACGTGCAATGGGCCAAGAGCCAAGTGACATCCGAGTAGATATAGAGAACACGAGAGACCGCATGGGCGACACCGTCGATGCCCTGACCTCAAAGGCGAACGTTGGCCAGCGAGTGAAGAACTCAGTCACCGACAGGAAGGATCGCGTGATGCGCCAGATGCAGGGAACCGCGTCTCAGGTCAATGATGCGACCCCAGACACGTCGGACGTGCGCGAAGGGGCGCAGAAGGCGGTCGGCGTAGCTCAGGAAAACCCGATCGGACTCGCCCTCGGCGGACTCGCCGCCGGGTTCTTGGTCGGCATGGCGTTGCCGTCGACCCGAGTCGAGGACGAGCGGATCGGACCGGTCTCGGACGAGATCAAGGATCAAGCTCGCGAGAGCGGGCAGGAAGCCCTCGATCGCGGCAAGCAGGTCGCCCAGGACGTTGCGGAGACGGCCAAGGACTCCGCTCAGGACGTCGTCGACACGGCGCGAGACAGCGGTGCCCAACAGGCCCAGGAGCTGCGCTCCAGTTAGGGCGACGCCGCGGGCCGAGCATTGGACGGAGAGACGGGGCGGCGCTGCGGCGGCGTCCCGTCTCTGGGCAGCTCTGTCGAACATTCGTTGAGTCGTGGGCAGGAGTTAGCGCCGGATCGTCGCGTTAGCGGATTGCCGCCTAGTGTTGGCGGCGTCCATGGCAGCAACCGATAAGCCCGCACCGCTAGACAGCGTTCGGGAGCGTCCCGGAGGACGCAGTGAACGCGTGCGGAGCGCGGTCCTGGCAGCGGCTCGCGAGCAGCTCCTGGAGCAGGGCTGGGACTCGTTCTCGCATCGAGCGACCGCCCAGCGAGCGGGGGTCGATCCCGCAACCGTCTACCGCCGTTGGCCGTCCCGGGGGCGGCTCGCCGTCGACGCCCTGCTCGAGTTGGCGGAGGTCGCGGTCCCGATGCCCGACACCGGCTCGGTCGCGGGCGACCTCGAGGAGTTCCTCACCCTGATCCACGTCGTGCTGAGCGACGAGCGCATGCTCCGCTTCTTCCGCACCCTCTCGATCGCAGCCGCCTCTGACGACCTGGAGCTTCGCGAGACCATCGCGGCATTCTGGGGCGTGCGCTTCGAGCAGGCCGCGGTCATGATCGACCGCGGCATCGAGCGGGGCGAGCTGCCTCCCGGGGTCAACTCCGACGTGCTGATCGAGCGCCTGATCTCGCCGCTTTACTTCCGCGCCCTGCTCAGCGGAGTGCCGCTCGACCCGTTCCTGATCCCGGGCGCCGTCGCGGCGGCCCTGCGCGACGCGGCGGATCCGACCAGCTAGCCTCGCCCCGATGGAGGGGAGCGCCGCACCGACCAAGACGCACCGGCTGAACGCCGTGATGCGAGAGGGCGAGACGGTGACCCCGCTGGAGCTCTTCTTCGACCTGGTGTTCGTGCTCGCGCTCACCCAGTGCACTGCGCTGATGGCAGAGCAGCCGACCTGGGAGGGCTTGGCCAAGGGCCTCCTGGTGCTGGGAGTCCTGTGGTGGGCGTGGGTCGGCTACGCGTGGCTGACCAGCGTGGTCGACCCCGAGGAGGGGGCCGTGCGGATCTCCATCTTCGCCGCGATGGCGGCGTTGCTGATCGTCTCGCTCTGCGTCCCGCAGGCGTTCGACGGCCTGGCCCTCGAGTTCGCGCTCGCCTACGGAGTCGTGCGGGCGGGTCAGATCGCCCTGTTCTGGATTGCCAGCCGCGACGAGCCCGGGTTGCGCAGCTCGGTCACCGGCCTCGCGGTCGGGACGTTCTTCGGCGTCGGGATCCTGATCGTGGCGTCTTTCCTGGACGGCGTCGCGCAGGGCGCGCTCTGGGTTCTCTTCTTCGTCGTCGACGTCGGCGGGCCCTATGTGACCGGAGCGGAAGGCTGGAAGCTCCAGCCGAAGCACTTCGCCGAGCGCCACGGCCTGATCATCATCATCGCGCTGGGAGAGTCGATCGTCGCGATCGGCGCCGGAGCCGATGCGGCTCTGACCGTCGGGATCGCGGTGGCCGCAGCCTTCGGGATCGCGCTCGCCGCCGCCCAGTGGTGGGCCTACTTCGACGTCGTCGCCGTCGTAGCCGCGGAGCGCCTGGAGCGGGCGACGCCGGGCCGTGAGCAGAACGAGATCGCGCGCGACTCCTACTCTTACCTCCACTACCCGATGATCGCCGGGATCGTGCTGGTGGCGCTGGGACTGAAGAAGACGATCGGCGACGTCGACGACCCGCTGAAGGTCGAGATCGCGACAGCGCTGATGGGCGGGCTGGCGCTGTACCTGTTCGCCCACGTCGCCTTCCGCTATCGGAATATCCACTCGCTCAACCGCCAGCGCCTGATCGTCGGCGTGCTCTATCTGGCCCTGATCCCCCTCGCGGCCGAGCTCGACGCGATCGTCACCGTCGTCATCGCCACGGTCATCTTCTGCGCCCTGATCGCCTACGAGGCGGTTCGCTTCTCTGAGGCGCGCGAGCGAATCCGCCGCGAGCTCGCGGCTCATTGATGGCCTCGTACAGCGTCAACGACGATGCGGTCGCCCACGCCCGGCGCTTGATCGAGACGCGGCAGTACGTGCTCGACAGCGACTGGGGCGAGGTGCAGCCGAAACCATCCGACGAGGACGTGTTCCTGAAGAACCACTCCTGGAAGGAGTACGGCGAATGGCACCTCGGCCTCACCGACGGGGCGAGCGAGGAGACCAAGGGCCGCTACGCGTTCGTGATCGGCGAGTTCCGGCGCGTCCACCGAAGCGGCCTGATCGCCTGCCAGTACCGCGCGGCGGAGTGGCGCCACAAGGAGGTCGAGCTGGCCGCACACGACCTTCTCCAGCGTCTCGACCGCAAGAGCGGATGACCGCAACCTTCGCGGCCGCCGCCTGTTGAGAACAGCGCCATGAGCCAGACCCGTGACCACATCAGCGTTCGCCTGCGCGCCCGGTCCCTCGCCGGGGCGGCGTTCGCGGCTGTGTTGGCGATCGGCGCGCTCGCCGGCGCTCCCAAGGCCCCCGCGGCCGGCGGCGCGGGCTTCGACGGTCCCAGCCGCGCGCTCGAGGCCGCATTCAAGGTCGCGCTGCTCGAGCGCCGCGAGACATCCGACGGCTGCTATCCGGCGCCGAACGCCCTGGCGAAGGCCCTCGCGGAGGGCACCGACCTCAGGGTCGCGGTGATCGCGAACCAGCGCTCGATCAAGAAGCGAGGCATCGCGTACGTCGTCAGCGGCCGCACCGCGTGCAACCGCGCCTACCTCGCGCTCCTCGGCAAGCGGGGTCTTTACGTCCTCGACTCCGACGAGGGCCCGATCTACGTCGTCGGCGCCGACGGCCGGCGCCTGCGCGGGAAGGACGCGATCATCGGGGGCGCCGGGCCGCTGCGCTCGCTTCAGCTCGTCTCGAAGACGACCACGCTGACCCTGGGCGATGAGGTCCAGCGCCAGACCGTCTCCTGCCCCGGGGGCACCTTCCCGATGGGCGGCGGCATGTTCGGCACGCCCTCCCCCAACCCCCTGACCCGCGAGGGCGTCTACCCCCACTCCTACGAGCGACTCGGCGTCCAGCGCGGCTGGCACATCAATCCCGTCCTGATCGACCCCGACCCAACGAGCGTCACGCCGCGCAACGTCACGATCCAGGCGCTCTGCGGCCGCGGTCTCGCGCCCACTGCGTCCCCTCACAGCACCGTCTTCGTCAAGCCCGGGCAGACGAAGGTGGCGATCGCGCGCTGCCCCAAGGGCACCAAGCTCTACTCCGGAGGCTTCCAGCGCGCCGACTTCAGGACCCCCAGCGGGTCCTACCCGATCGAGTCCCGAGCAGTCGGCAACGCGTGGCGGGTCACCGGGCAGGCCTTCGGCGCGTTCGGCGGCGAGATCACCTCGATCGCCTACTGCTCGCCCGACAAGGAGGCCAAGGTCAAGACGGTCTCGGCCTCGGTGCCGGTGCTCCTCAGCCAGTTCGCCGAGGCCACCACCCCCGCGTGCCCCAAGGGCACGAAGCTGGTCGCGGGCGGGTTCAGTTCCAACGGCACCACGGGCGTCTTCTCCGACGGCGGCCACTTCAACGCCCACGGGACCTGGACCGCCGGCGCCTTCGGCTATTTCGGTCCTGCCGCGAGCTACACCGCCTACGGGTACTGCGCCAAGGGTTGAGGCGCCACAGCGCGTTTCGCGCGCTCCGATCGTCTCGGGTCAGAGGGTGATGGCGACCGTGAGCACGGCCGCTGCCGCGAGCGCCGCGGCGGTTCGGAGGTGGTTCCACGCGGTCCAACGCGTGACGTACTCGTCCCAGTAGACAGCTGCCTCGGCGTCCCCGGGGTTCAAGTCCGCGAGCCTGTCGTTCATCGGGACGTTCCCCGCCATCGTCGTCCCGATCGCGCCGACGAGATACAGCGCCGCGCCAGCCACCACCGCCGCCACGGGCCACTCACCGGGCGAAATCACAGCCCAGACGATCAGCCCGAGGCACGCGATCGCCGTGCCGAATAGGGCCGTCATGAACGCCGGGGTGATCACCACCACGTTGATCGACTGCATCGCGGCGATCCCCTGCGCCGGCGGCAGCCGGCGCAGGGCGCCCATCACGAAGGTCGAGAAGGCGAAGAAGACGCCGGCGACCAGGCCGCACCCAAGCGCGGTCACGATCGCCGCCGCCTCGGCCGGACCGCTCATCGCGACGGGACTGCGTCGGGGTTCTGGTTCGCCTGTGTGTCGCTCGGCGTCCAGACGCCGGTGGCGGCCGCGCTTCGGGCGTAGTCCTCGAAGCTCCTCGCGTCGCGGCCGAGGGCGCGACGCACGCCGTCGGTGGTGTCCGGCGTTTCGCCCGTCGACGACCTCGCTGAACAGGTAGTTGAACAGCTCGATCACCTCGGTCGGCACGCCGTGCTCGGTGAGCTCGGTTGCGTGCTCCTCGAACGAGACGGGCACGTAGCGGACCTCGCGGTCCGCCGCCTCCGCGATCTCGGCCGCCGCCTCGGCGAACGTCAACGATCGCGGCCCGGTCAGCTCGTAGAGCTTGCCGATGTGCCGGTCGTCGGTGAGCGCCGCAACGGCGACGTCGGCGATGTCGTCGGCGTCGACGAACGGGGTCGGAAGGTCACCGGCCGGGAGCCGGATCTCGCCGCTCAGCACGTGCTGGTGCATGTAGTCCTCGCTGAAATTCTGCATGAACCAGGTCGAGCGCACGATCGTCAGCTCGGCGCCGGTCTCGCGCACCGCCTGCTCGCCGCGCTCGTTCTCGGGCTCGCCGCGGCCGGAGAGCAGCACCAGCCTCGGGGCCCCGCTCTCGATCGCCAGCTCGGCGAACGAGCGCACGGCCTCCAGTCGCGCCGGGGACGGCGATGTCCGGGTAGTAGCTGAGGTAGACAGACCCCACTCCATAGAGGGTGGGCGCCCACGTCGCGGCGTCCTCCCAGTCGAAGGGCGGCGCGCCAGTGCGAGAGCCGGCGCGCACGTCCAGGCCGCGCGCCTCGAGCCTCTCGGCCACCCGCCGGCCCGTCTTGCCGTTGGCCCCGAGGACCAGGATCTTGTTCGAAGTCGTCGTCATCGTGTTCCTCCAATCGTTTTCATCGTGGGTCCAGTGTGGGCCGCCGGCGCGAGACTGTCTATGGCTTAGAGTCGCGAATGCATGCTCGAACGTCCAGGAAGTCATGACGCGCGAGGAGTTCCGGCATACTCCGCGCATGGACCCAGCCCCACCCTCACCGCCGCCGGACCCGCTGGGCGAAGCCCTCCATTTCCTGCGAATGGACGGCGGCTACTACTGCCGCTCGGAGCTGGGCGCACCCTGGGGCATGACGCTCCACCCGATGCCCGGATACCTCTGGTTCCACGTCGCCACGACCGGCGCCGCCCTCGTGGAGGTCGACGATGAGAACTCGAGGTGGCTGCACCCGGGCGACGTGACGCTCGTGCCGCACGGCAACGGGCACTCCCTTCGAAGCGAGCCCGGCGTCCCCGCGCCCGGGATCCTGGAGCTCGATCTCGAGCAAGCCAGCGACCGATACGACATCCTTCGCGCCGGCGAGGGAGGCACGCCGACCACCCTGTTCTGCGGAGGCGTGCGCTTCGACCACCCGGTGGCGCGCAACCTCGTCGGGATGCTGCCGCGGATGATCCACATCCAGGGCTCCGACGGGCCCCGGGCGAGCCGGATGCACGGTGTGTTCGAGCTGATGGCGGCCGAGGCGAGGGAGTTCCAGGCGGGTGGCGAGGCGGTGATCACCCGGCTCGCGGACGTCCTCGTGATCCAGGCGATCAGATCGTGGATCGAGACCGCGCCGGCGGCGCGCGGCGGCTGGCTCGGCGCCCTGCAGGACCAGCAGATCGGGCGGGCGCTCGCGCTCATTCATCAGGATCCCGCGCGGGAGTGGACCGTCGCCTCGCTGGCGGGCGAGCTGGCGCTCTCGCGCTCGGCGTTCTCCGCGCGGTTCACCGAGCTCGTCGGCGAGCCGGTGATGCAGTACGTGACGCGGTGGCGGATGCAGGTCGCCCAGAGCGCGCTCGAGACCGAGGGCGCCACCGTCGCCGACCTGGCGAATCGGCTGGGCTACAGGTCGGAGGCCGCCTTCGCGCGCGCCTTCAAGCGCGTGACCGGCCTTCCACCCGGCGCTGTCAGGCGTCGCGCCGAGGCTCAGGCGGACCCGGCTTCCGCGCTCGCAACCGTCGCCGCACCCGCCTAGCGGAGGTGGCACAAAAACAAAGGCACCCGATCGGGGGGACGCTCCGCCGGCGAGGCGGTCTAGCGTGGGAACCACTGCCGGCGACGCGGAGCTCACGAACATCCCGCCCGAATTGAACATCAAGGTCACGTACCCGTCCCCGGCGGACCTGCCAGGGGAGTTCCAGTCCCGGACGTTGGGGCGCCGCCTGCTGCAGGCGATCGCCGCGCTCACCGTTCTGGTCGCGGTCGTGGTGTTCGCGCCCGGGCTGGGCGAGGTCAGGGACAACCTGGCAGAGGCGAACCCTGGGTGGCTGGCCCTCGCGGCCTTGTTCGAGGCCCTCTCGTTCGCGTCCTACGTAGTCATGTTCGGCCCGATCTTCTGCACCGGGTTGAGCTGGCGGCGAAGCTGGCAGATCGGGGGCTCAGAGCTCGCGATGGGCTCGCTGATCCCGGCGAGCGGCGCCGGCGGGCTGGCGCTCGGCGCGTGGGTGCTGCACAGAGGGGGAATGGGCGGCGAGCGGATCGCGCGCCGGTCGGTCGCCTTCTTCCTGATCAAGAGCTCGGTCAATTTCATCGCGGTCGCCCTGCTGGGGACGGCGATGGCGCTCGGTGTGGTCGGCCCGGATCTTTCTCTCTGGCTGACCGCCTTCCCGGCCGCCGTGGCGACGCTGGCGCTCGCCGCGGTGGTGGCCGTGCCCCGCCTTGGTCCGGGGACCACCCCGAGCCCCGATGCCTCGCGATTTCGCCGCTGGGTCAGCGCTGCGCGGCGCGCTCTGATCGATGGGAGCGCCGAGGCCGTCCTGATTGTTCGCTCTGGAAACAGCCGCGTGCTCGCCGGTTCATTCGGCTACTGGGCCTTCGACAACGCCGTGCTCTGGGCAACGTTTGAAGCGTTCAGCCTCTCCGTCCCGCTGAGCGTCGTCCTGATGGGGTACCTGATCGGCCAGCTCGGCGGGCTGCTGCCGATCCCCGGCGGAATCGGCGGCATCGACGGCGGGTTGATCGGGACCCTGATCGTCTACGGGGCGCCCGCTGCGGGCACCGCGGCTGCCGTGCTCGGCTACCGCGTGATCCTCTTCTGGCTGCCGCTGATCATCGGCGCGATCGCATTCGCCGCGCTGCGCCGCGACATGCCGAGCGGCTACGAGTTCGCCTCGTGCGAGCCCGCCCTCGCCGCCCAGTCCGCGTGACTAGGCGCGCTCAGGGACTCGGTCGGGCTGAGAATCGGGCGCCAGCGGCGCGCCCGCGATCGGACACGAGAACTTCTCCCGCGGCTCGGATGCGGGTGCGGCGGCAGCTCGGTCTCCCGCGAGACGCGGTTCGATCGTGAACCAGGCCAGGATGCCCCCGCCGGCCGCGAGGGCAGCGCAGGCGAGCATCGCTGAGTGGAAGCCATCGGTCATCGCCACCGGGTCATAGAAGGCATCGCCGGTCAGGCCCCCGACCAGCGGCAGGACAGCGACGGCGAGCAAGCCGGCCACGCGGGACACCGCGTTGTTGATGCCGGAAGCGATGCCGGCGTTTCGCGGGTCGGCCGCCGCGAGAACCGTCGCGGTGACTGGCGCGACCACCAGCGTGAGCCCGGCGCCGAAGATCAACACTGCCGGGAGCACGCTCGAGACGTAGGAGTCACCGGGATCGATCCTCGTCATCAGCAGCAGGCTCAGCGCGACCACCAGTGGTCCCACGGTGAGGGGGATCCGCGCACCGATCCGGGTTGCCAGCGCGCCCGAACGGGCCGAGAAGACCAGCATCAGCGCCGTCACCGGCAGCGTCGCGGCGCCGGCTGCGATCGCCGAATAGCCGAGGGAGATCTGCACGAACGCGACGAAGAGGAAGAAGAAGCCGCCGATCGCCGCGTAGACGACGAACGTGACCAGGTTGGCGGCGCTGAACTGGCGGGAGGCGAAGAGCCAGAGCGGCATCATCGGCTCGGCGCTTCGCTTCTCGGCCACGATGAACGCGCCCAGCGCCAGCAGGCCTCCGATCCCCGCTACGAGGACCAGCGGCGAGGTCGCCTGTCCCGGCGCTTCGATCAGCGCGTAGGTGGTGCCGGCCAGGCCGAGGGCAGCGAGCGTCGCACCGCGGACGTCGAGCGGCCCGGCCGCGCGGTCGTCCTTGGTCTCGGGCACGTGCCGGGTGGCCATCACCATCACGAAGATCCCGATCGGGATGTTGATCAGGAAGATCGCCCGCCACGAGACCGCGTCGACCAGGTAGCCGCCGAGCAGCGGGCCGAGCGCTGTCGCGACGCCCCCGAGGCCCGACCACGCGCCGATCGCCCGGGCTCGGTCCCCCTCTCGGAAGCTCGCCTCGATCATCGCCAGGCTCCCCGGGGTCAGCATGGCCCCGCCGACCCCCTGCAGGAGCCGGGCGGCGATCAGCAGCTCGACGTTCGGAGCCACGGCGCAGAGCACCGACGCGACCGTGAACAAGCCCGTTCCTGCGACGAAGACGAGGCGGCGGCCGTAGCGGTCCCCAAGCGAGCCGCCGAGCAGGATCAACGACGCCAGCGTCAGCAGGTAGCCGTTCAGGATCCACTGCAGAGAGCTCGTCGACGCATCGAGGTCGCGACCGATCTCGGGCAACGCGACGTTGACGACGGTGCCGTCGAGGAACACGATCCCCGAGCCGAGGACGGCGATCGCCAGCACCCACCGCCCGCTCGTGCTCTTCAAAGCGAGCCCGTCAGAGCTCTCACTCGAGGAGGCGGCCGGATCGCCGTTCGTAGGTTGCACGCCCGCCCGTCGTGCCTAGGCGGTCTTGAAGATCACAGCGGGATGAACGAAGGTGTCGACGGAGGCGACGATAACAGCGAGGGCTCGGGTCCCGGCCCCACGTGCTCGGCCCCTTCGCGCCCCCGTGGAGTGCCTTCACGATGAACTCGGCGTACCACGCCGGCCACTCCTCGTCGCGGACACCCCCGAGCTCCTCCTTCTCGTGGCGCTCAGAGGAGTAGGGTCGTCCCGAGCTACGGCTCGCACGTTGCCATCCGGCTCCGCAAAAGGCTGCCCGACTCGACGAGACGGATATCGGACTCAGGTTGGCCGGCCGCTTTCGGACTACTGCATCTGGTCACCGTCCCGGCAAAATGCCCTCGACTCCCGAACCTTCCAGTGGAAGCCAGCCGCTTCAGCCTGGCGAGCCTCCCCCGCGCCGCGAGCTGCTGATCTCGAAGGGCTGGGTCCAGGCCGCCGCTCTGGTCATCCTCTTCGGCTTCTTCATCCTCGGCCTACTCGCCTACAGGAGCTACATGCACAAGCCGCCGGTGCCGGTCAAGTTCGTCGACCAGACCGGCGAGGTCGTCTACACCGGCGACGACGTCAGCGAGGGCCAGAAGGTCTTTCTCCACAACGGGCTGATGGAATACGGGTCGGTCTTCGGGCATGGGGCCTACCTCGGCCCTGACTTCACTGCCGACTACCTCCATCGCTCATCGGAGATCGTCCGCGACTCCTATGGCGGCGCTGGATCGGCCGAAGCAGAGCAGAAAACCGTCGCGGACTTCCGCACCAACACATACGACGAGGACGCAGGGACCGTCACGCTGACCGCGTCGCAGGTCGCCGCCTTCAACGAACTCGTCCCCCACTACAGCGAGTTCTTCTCCGACCCCGACACCGATCACGGACTACGCCCAGACGCGATCACGGATCCCGTCCAGCTACGGCAGCTGACCGCATTCTTCGCATGGACGGCGTGGGCCGCGTCCACCGAGCGACCGGGGAAGAACTACTCCTACACCAACAATTGGCCGGGGGAGACGAACGTCGACAACGCGCCGACCGCGAACGTGCTCGTCTGGTCGGCGGCTTCGCTGATCGCGTTGCTCGCCGGGATCGGCCTGCTCTTCGCGGCCTTCGGGCGGTGGGGGGACAAGCTCGGCTGGCACGGCCGCGAGCAGGCCACGCTCTCGTTCCGGCCTCCGCGCGAGGTCGCGCTGACGCCGGCCCAGCGGGCGACCGCTTGGTTCTTCTTCGTCATGGCGGCGCTGTTCTTGATTCAGACGCTCGTCGGAGCCGCCACCCAGCACTATCGCGCTGAGATCGAGGGGTTCTTCGGCTTCGACCTCGCGCAGTACATGCCCTACAACCTGCTGCGCACCTGGCACATCCAGCTGGCCCTGTTCTGGGTCTCCACGTCTTTCGTCGCGGCCGGGATCTTCTTGGCGCCGATGATCTCCGGGCGCGAGCCCAAGCACCAGGGCAAGCTCGCCTTCGTGCTGCTCGGAGCGTTGGCCTTCGTCGTCTTCGGCACGCTGATCGGCTCCTATCTCGGCGTGCACCACGTCCTCGAGGACGCGGCATCCAACTGGTTCGGCCTGCAAGGTTTCGAGTACCTCGACCTCGCCCGGCTCTACCAGGTGCTCCTGGCCATCGGGCTCTTCTTCTGGGTCTTCATGCTCTTCCGCGTCCTGCGCCGTCGGCTCAAGGGAGAGCACAAGGGCAACATGCCTTGGCTCTTCTTCCTCGCGGCATGCGCGATCCCGGCGTTCTACGCGGTCGGGCTGATCGCTCGCACCGGGGACAACTTCACCACTACGGAGTTCTGGCGTTTCTGGGTGGTCCACCTCTGGGTCGAGGACTTCCTCGAACTTTTCACGACGGTGATGGTCGCTTACATGTTCGTCCTGCTCGGAGTCGTACGCGAACGAGTCGCCCTGGCGATCGTCTTCCTCGACATCATTCTCTACTCGGCGGGCGGCGTCATCGGGACGATGCACCACCTCTACTTCTCCGGCGAACCGGCCGAGCACATGGCGCTCGGAGCATTCTTCTCTGCGATCGAGGTCATCCCCCTCACCTTTCTCACGGTTGAAGCCTGGTCGTTCCTCCAGCTCGGCGCATCGCAGGAATCCCGCTCGGAAACGCCGTTCCCACATCGGTGGGCGGTCATGTTCCTCGTCGCGGTGGGCTTCTGGAACTTCGTCGGCGCCGGCATCTTCGGGTTCTTGATCAACCTTCCGATCGTGTCCTACTACGAGATCGGCACCGCCCTGACCGCGAACCACGGACACGCGGCGATGATGGGTGTGTACGGGATGCTCGCTCTCGGGCTCGCGCTGTTCTGCCTCCGCTACATCATTCCCGAGGACAAGTGGCCAGAGCGCTGGGCCAAGATCTGCTTCTGGTCGACCAACATCGGGCTGGCCTGGATGTGCTTTGCGACGCTGGTGCCGCTCGGGTTTCTTCAGCTCTATAAGTCGGTCGACAGCGGCTACTTCGCGGCGCGCGAGCTCGATTTCCTGACCAATGACACCAACAGCCTGATCGAGTGGCTGCGGCTGCCGGGTGACATCTTGTTCATCGCCGGGGGCGCTGTCCCCGCTCTCTACATCGCCTACCTCGGTATCCGCCATACGGTCAAGAAGGTGACCCTCGATGAGCCCGACGACATTCTCTTCACCGAGATCGCGGTTCCCTCCCGCACCGACATCGATGACTCCGGGGCAGCGGCGGCCAAGCTCCTATGAGCCCAGAGGTCGTCATGGCCGGGGGCTATGCGCTCGCGCTGGTTCTCGCAGCTTTCATTCTCGAATGGCTCTCGGCACACACCCATCGGCGTTCTTTGCGCTACCGCACTGCCGGCTTCACCTACGACGCGGGTCACGACAACTGGCAGTGCCCCGAGGGCGAGGCTCTTTGGCCCCACGAATACGACCGCGAGAAGCGACTGGTCCGCTACCGCGCAAAGGCAGCCGTGTGCAACGCCTGTCCAATCAAGGACAGGTGCACCGACTCCGATCGCGGCCGCGAGGTCGTGCGACCGATAGATCCGTGGCCGCATTCCGAGGCCGGGCGCTTCCACCGCGGCCTCTCCGTGATGCTCGTCGGGCTTGGATTGATGATCGTCGTGGTCGAGGTCGTGCGCAATCACGCGCCGAACGAAATCGCGGCGCTGGCCGTCGTCGCGATCGTCGGCGTCGCATCCGGGTACTGGCTCGCTCGCGATCTGCGTCGGCATCCCGCCAACTTCCCGGCTCCGACCGGATCACACGGGCTCGGCCTCCCCGCGACGGCGGGCGACGGCATACGAGCTCACAGCCGCTGGGCCTCCCAGCAAGCCGAGAAGTAACTGCCGATCAGCGCCTCCGTTGCAGAAGTCACCATTGGACGACATCGAGCAAACCGCGCACGCCGCGCCGCGCGCTGTGTTCGAGTTCGCCGCCGTGGACGGGTGCAGGTCAAGGGCGTGCGTGACCCCTTGACCGTCGTGACCGCGGAGTGGTCCGAAGCTCGCCCTGGCGGTGCGGGATGCCAGGGCCGTGCCGAGGCAGAAGTGCCGGCCGCACTTGCTCCTTCGTGCGCAGGTCAAGCGTGCGCTTGGCAATCATCCCCGCCTTCGCATCGCCAATTTATTGCCACTCGCCCCGATCGACGCACTAGCGTCTGATCCCGAAGCGAAGAAACCCCGCCACCAGGCTAGGCGGGCGACCAGGCGCTCGGCCAGGAGCGCCGCGGGGCCGCCGCCTCGACCCGTACCCGGGCGTCGACCGACATGACGCCGTCCACGGCGACGATCACGGGGTTCAGGTCCATCTCGGCGATCTCATGGTGGGCCTCGACCATGGCGCTGGTCCTCAGAAGCAGGTCCTGCAGGGCCGCCACGTCGACCTCGGGGGCACCTCGGTACCCGGTGAGGAGGGGGAACGTCCGGAGTGAATGCAGCATCTCGTCAACGTCCGATGACGTCAGGGGGCTGAGCCGAACCGCCACGTCTTTCAAGAGCTCCGCCTCGACACCGCCGGCACCGCAGGCCACCACCGGTCCAAAGACGGCATCGCCTACGACTCCGACGAGCATCTCGACGCTGCCCTCGACCATCGCCTGTACGAGAAACCGCTCCCGGCTCACCCCCGCGCGACGCAAACCCTCGTCGATCCCGGCGGCGGCGTCCGCCACCTGCTGGCGCCCGGAGAGGCCCACTCGCACCGCACCGAGATCGGTCTTGTGGACTATCTCGGGTCCGAGCGCCTTCAGCGCCACGCTCCCGCCGATCTCCGCGGCGGCGTCGGCCGCAGCCTGTGAGTCGGCCGCCATCCGCCACTCGGCCAGCGGAATCCCGTAGGCCCCCAGGAGCCGGCTCAACCGTTCGAAGTCGAGCCACTCGGCGCCCTCGCCAAGGCCCTCTGCGATCGCGGCCGCGGCGATGTCCGGCCGCACGTCGTCAAAGCTCGGCGGGGCCTCGGCGGGGCGCCGCCTCCACTCCGCATGGTGCGCGACTCGCGCCAGGGCGTGGGCGCCATTCTCCGGATGCAGATAGGTCGGCACGTCCCCCTTGCGGATCATCTCGGCACGGTCGTGGGTCGACATGAAGATTGCCTGCACGGGGATCTCCCTCGGCAGATCCTGCACCGCTCGCGTCACCGCGTCCGCCACGTCCTCGGCCGTGATCAAGAGGGGGCGCACAAAGATGACGACCAGCGCGTCGATGCCATCCCAAGCCGCGAGCGTCGAGATCGCCTGCTGGAAATGCTCCGCGGTTGCAGTCGCGATCATGTCGACTGGATTTCCGAGCGACGCCTCAGGCGGCAGGAACTCGCGCAGGCGCTCCTGGATCTGCGCCGGGAGGGACGGGAGCTCGAGCCCCGACGCCTCGCAGGCATCCGCACACATGATTCCCGGGCCGCCCGCGTTGGTCAGCACGGCCACCCGGCGGCCCTCGGGGAGCGGTTGGTTGGCGAGCATCGACGCGACGTCGAGCATCTCCGCGAGGCTGTCGGTGCGAATCACCCCTGCCTGTTGGAAGAGGGCGTCCACGGTGACGTCGGAGGCCGCCAGCATCGCCCCGGTGTGGGAGCTGGTCGCCCGTGCTCCCGCCGCCGAGCGGCCGCTCTTCACCACGACGATCGGTTTCACCCTGCCCACCCGGGGCGCCACCCGCGAGAAGCGCCGCGGATCGCTGAACGACTCGATATAGAGCAGCGCCACGTCGGTGCCTGGATCCGACTCCCAGTACTCGAGCATGTCGTTGGCGGTGATGTCGGCGCGGTTCCCCACCGACGCGAACGAGGACAGGCCCAGGTTGCGATCGCCGGAGAGCTCGATGAAGGCCAGCCCGAGCGCACCGCTCTGCGAGACGAAGCCGACGTTGCCCGGATCGGGCATGCGGGGCGCGAAGGTCGCATTCAGACGCACGTCTGCGGCAGTGTTGGCGATGCCGAGACAGTTGGGCCCGACCAGCCGCACACCGCCCTCGCGACAGACTTCGAGCAACTCGCGCTGACGCTCGACTCCTTCCGCTCCGACCTCGGCGAACCCAGCCGAGATCACGACCACTGCCGGGACCCCCTGGCCCGCACACTCCCTGACGACGTCGATCACGGCCGCCGAGGGGACGGCCACCACCGCGAGGTCGATCGGTGCTGGGATCTCAACGACGCTACGGTAGGCCCGCACCGACTGCACGACATCGGCTTGCCGGTTGACGGGGTACGCGGTCCCTTCGAAGCCGGCATCGAGGAGGTTGTGGAAGATCTGGCCGCCGATCGTGTCCCTCTGCCGCGATGCCCCGATGACGGCGACCGACCGCGGCGCGATGAAGCGGCCAACCGCGGCGGCGGACGCGCTCCGATCCCGATCCTCGAACCTCTCCACCGCGCCTGAGCCGAATGACGTCGGCAGCTCGATATGTATCGATCCGGGTACCGAGCGCACCTTGACCGGAAAACCGCTCTCCCGGAACACCTCAATCATGCGGTGGTTCTGCGGCAGGACCTCGGCCTCGAAGGTCGCGATCCCGTGCTCGTCCGCCATCTCGGCCAGGTGGGCGAGCAGGATCGTGCCCAGGCCGCGGCCCTGAAGCTCGTCCGCCACCGTGAACGCGATCTCGGCTTCGCTCTGTGAGGTTCGGTAGTAGGCGCTGTGGCCGACGGGATGCCCATCCTCCCCCCGGGTGGCGATCAGGGCGCAGCGGTCCGCATGGTCGACGTGCACGGCTCGCGCGGCTTCCTGCTCCACGTTGGCAGCCGCCGTGAAAAACCGGAAGCCCAGTGAGTCGGGCGTCAGGCCCCCGAAGAACTCCGCCATCGCAGCTCGGTCGTCCTCGCGCACCGGGCGCACGTGCACGCTCGAGCCATCGCTCAAGATCACATCCACCTCGCGGCTGGTCGGATATGCAGCGCTCAAGCAGAATCCTTCTTCCTGTGCTCGCCGCCACCTCGTTCGGCGGCGCGGTCTCCGAGATCTTCTACGAGGGTAACCAGGAACTCATCGCCAATTGTTTCCATCCGCTGAGCCTCCGCCGACGTCCATGACGACTCGTGAGGGCGACGACCTCACGACCGCAAGGCTAGCCCTAGCTGCTCGCGGCGGCGAGTAGTGTTCAGGCGCGTGGGCTGCCTGGGTGCCAGATGGCGGTGAGCGGGGTGAGCGACCTCGCGGGACACGACCGCCCGGCCGCGGTCATCGATCGCGGGAAGCTCGACGAGCTGCTCACGGCCCTCGCTGCGCGGGGCTTCAAGGTGATCGGCCCGACCGTCCGCGACCAGGCGATCGTCTACGACGAGATCGCCTCGACCGCCGACCTACCCGAGGGCTGGACCGATGAGCAGGAAGGTGGCACCTACCGCCTGCGCCGCCGCGAGGACAGTGCGCTGTTCGGCTTCAACGTCGGCCCCAACTCCTGGAAGAGTCATCTCTTCCCCGCAAAGCTGAAGCTCTGGCATGCGCGGCGGGGAGAGGACGGCGAGATCGCCTTCTCCGAGGAGGAGCGCGAGCAGGTCGACTACGCCTTCGTCGGGGTGCGCTCCTGCGATCTTGCTGCGATCGGCATCCAGGACCGCGTCTTGATCGGCAATGGCTACACCGACCCCGACTACGAGGCTCGCCGCCGCGAGGCGTTCATCGTCGCGGTCAACTGCGGCAAGGCCGGCAACACCTGCTTCTGCGTCTCCATGGACACCGGTCCGAAGGCGCGCCAGGGGTTCGACCTCGCACTGACCGAGCTGCTCGACGGCGAGCACCGCTTCCTCGTCGAGGTGGGGAGCGAGCGCGGCGCCGAGCTGCTCGCCGAGATCAACGCCGGCCCCGCCGCCGAGGCGGACGATCAGGCGGCCGTGGAGGTCAGCGAGCGCTGCGCCGCGCAGATGGGCCGCGAGCTGGAGACCGACGGGATCAAGGAGCTGCTCTATCGCAACATGGAGCACCCTCGATGGGACGAGGTCTCCGAGCGCTGCTTGAGCTGCGGCAACTGCACCCTGGTCTGCCCCACCTGCTTCTGCAGCACCGTCGAGGACGTCAGCGACCTCGCGGGCGAAGAGGCCGAGCGGGTGCGGCAATGGGACTCGTGCTTCACGCTCGAGCACTCGCACGTGAACGGCGGCAGCGTTCACAACTCTCCCAAGTCGCGCTACCGCCAGTGGATGACCCACAAGCTCTCGACCTGGATCGACCAGTTCGGGACCTCGGGCTGCGTCGGCTGCGGGCGCTGCATCACGTGGTGCCCGGTGGCGATAGACATCACCGAGGAGGCGGCGGCGATCCGGGCCACCGACCTCGGCGAGGAGGGAAGGGGAATCGATGCGGAAGATTGAGGAGCTGCTGGGCGAAACGCCCGCCTTCGAGGGCATCGAATCGGCCCACCTCGAGCTGATCGCCGGCTGCGCTCACAACGAGACCTTCGAGCAAGGCGCCTACCTGATGCGCGAGGGAGACCCGGCGGATTGCTTCTACGTGATTCGCAGGGGAAGCGTGGCGATGGAGACCTTCATCCCCCGACGCGGCGGGCTGACGGTCGAGACGATCGAGGACGGCGACCTGCTCGGCTGGTCCTGGCTGGTGCCACCCTACCGGGCCCACCTCGACGTCCGGGCCCAGACGGAGGTCCACGCGATCTCCTTCGATGCCGCCTGCCTTCGCGGCAAGTGCGAGCAGGACCCGGCCCTCGGCTACGAGCTGATGAAGCGCTTCGTGCCGGTAATAGTCGAGCGCCTGCAGGCGACCCGATTTCGCCTTCTGGACGTGTACGGGCGTGTCGAGGCCGGCTGAGGGGACCGCCCGCGCGGCGGCCGAGTCGGTGGGACAGCTACCCCCCCCAGAGGCTGCTCGCCCGGACCCGATGTTGCCCTTCGCCTACCGGGTGCTCGGCAAGCGCCAGGAGCTCGAAGACACCTGGACCCTGGAACTGGAGCCCGCAGGGGATGGCGTCGGGGAGTTTCGACCCGGCCAGTTCGCGATGCTCTACGCCTTCGGCTCAGGGGAGGTGGCGATCTCGGTCAGCGGCGGGATCGGGGCCCGAGGACGTCTGGTGCACACGGTCCGTGCGGTCGGCGCCGCCACCCGGGCCCTCTGCGCCTGCGAACCGGGCGACTCACTGGGGGTGCGCGGGCCGTTCGGCAGTGAGTGGCCGCTGGCCGAGGCCGAGGGAGGCGACGTGGTCGTGATCACGGGCGGGATCGGACTCGCCCCGCTGCGACCCGCGATCGAGCGGCTGATCGCGAAGCGCGACAGCTACGGCTCGATCCTGGTGCTCTACGGAGCGCGCTCGCCCGAGGAGATGCTCTACGAGCGGCAGCTAGGGAGCTGGCGCGAGGCGGGCATCGAGGTCGAGACGACCGTCGACAGCGCCCCGGCCGGCTGGAAGGGCCGGGTCGGGCTGGTGACCACGCTTATCCCTCCCGCGGGCTTCGAGGGCGAGCGGACCACCGCCCTCGTCTGCGGCCCGGAGGTGATGATGCGCTTCGTCGCCACCGCCCTCCGAGACCGCGGGGTGGCGCCGGAGCGAATCCACGTCTCGCTGGAGCGGAACATGAAATGTGCGATCGGCCACTGCGGCCACTGCCAGCTCGCCCACCAATTCGTCTGCAAGGACGGACCCGTCTTCCCCTACCGGCGGGTCGAGACACTGATGGGGGTGCGGGAGCTGTGAGCTCCGGCACGACGACCCCCAAGCTCGCCGTCTGGAAGTTCGCATCCTGCGACGGCTGCCAACTCAGCCTGCTCGACTTCGAGCAGGAGCTGGTCGCGCTGCCCGGTCAGATCGACGTCGCCTACTTCCTCGAGGCGACGTCGGGCACAGCCGAAGGGCCCTACGACCTCTCGCTGGTCGAGGGCTCGATCACCACACCCGAGGACGCCGAGCGGATCAAGGAGGTCCGCCGCCAGTCGCGCCGCCTGGTCACGATCGGCGCCTGCGCCACCTCGGGTGGGATCCAGGCGCTTCGGAACTTCGCAGACGTTAAGGAGTTCATCTCGGTCGTCTACGCCGAGCCCGATTACATCTCAACGCTGGAGAACTCGACCGCGATCTCGGCCAACGTCAACGTCGACTTCGAGCTCCAGGGCTGCCCCGTCGACCGCCACCAGCTGCTCGAGGTGATCAGCGCCTTCCTCAACGAGCGCAAGCCCGCGGTCGCCAACCACAGCGTCTGCATCGAGTGCAAGCGGGCCGGCAACGTCTGCGTGATGGTCGCCCACGGCACCCCCTGCCTCGGCCCGGTCACCCACGCCGGCTGCGGCGCCCTCTGCCCGAGCTATGACCGCGGCTGCTACGGGTGCTTCGGGCCGATGGAGTCCCCCAACGCGCCCTCGCTGAGCGCCTGGCTGCAAGGCCTCGGCATGGACGAGGTGGACCTGGTCCGCGTTTATCGCACCTTCCACGCCACCCGCGAGCCGTTCAAGAGCGAGAGCCGGGCGCACGAGTGAGCGCCCGGACTCGGACGATCAAGACGAACGCTCTGGCGCGAGTCGAGGGGGAGGGCGCGATGTACGTCCGTATCCGCGATGGCGAGGTCGAGGATGTCCGCCTGGAGATCTACGAGCCGCCGCGCTTCTTTGAGGCGCTCCTGCGCGGCCGCGACTTCAGCGAGGCTCCCGACATCACCGCCCGCATCTGCGGCATCTGCCCGGTCGCCTACATGACCAGCGCCTTCAACGCGATCGAGGACGCGCTCGGAGTCGAAGTGGACGACGGGGTCAAGCGACTTCGCCGCCTCATGTACTGCGGCGAGTGGATCGAGAGCCACGCCCTGCACGTGTTCATGCTGCACGCGCCCGACTTCCTCGGCTTCGAGAGTGCCTGGGCGATGGCGCGTGAGCACCGCGAGGTGGTCGAGGGCGGGCTCCGGATCAAGGCGGCCGGCAACGACCTGCTCCGGGTGATCGGCGGCCGACCCATTCACCCGGTCAACGTCCGGGTCGGAGGCTTTTACAAGGCGCCGAGCAAGAAGGACTTGGATTCGCTGCTCGGGGGGCTTGAGGAGGCCCGCGAGCTGGCCCGCGAATCCGTGCGCTGGGTGTCAGCGCTCCCCTTCCCCGACTTCGACCAGGACTACGAGTTCGTCGCGCTGCGAGACCCGGATGAGTACGCGATCGAGGACGGTCGGCTGGTCTCCAGCAGCGGCCTCGAGATCGGGGCAAGCGAGTACGAGGAGCACTTCACCGAGCAGCAGGTCGAGCACTCGTCCGCGCTGCATTCGCGGCTGCGCGGCGGCGGCACATACTTCCTCGGCCCGATGGCGCGCTACTCGCTCAACTCCGAGCAGCTCTCACCGCTGGCCCGGGAGGCCGCCGAGGAGGCCGGCCTGGGCGCGAGCTGCCGCAACCCCTTCAGGAGCATCATCGTCCGGGCCGTCGAGATCCTCTACGCCTTCGACGAGGCGATCCGCCTGATCGAGGCCTACGAGCCCCCCGACCAGCCCGCCGTCGAGGTCGAGCCCAGAGCCGCGGCCGGCTGCGGTTGGAGCGAGGCTCCCCGCGGAATGCTCTGGCATCGCTACCGCCTGCACGACGACGGCTCGATCGCCGAGGCGCGGATCGTGCCGCCGACCTCCCAGAACCAGGCCCGGGTGGAGGAAGACTTGCGCGCGTTCGTCGCGCCGCGCGTGGAGCTCTCGGACGAGCGGCTGAAGTGGGAGTGCGAGCAGGCGATCCGCAATTACGACCCCTGCATCTCCTGCTCGACCCACTTCCTCAACCTCCGGGTGGACCGCTGACCGGTGCCCCACTTCCTGCACCAAACCAACCGTAACCTCAGCCCGGAGTTTCTCCACGAAGAGAGGCTCTTCCTCGAGCGCGAGCGCGCCGCGCTGCATGTGATGGAGCGCCACCGGGATCATCTGGTGCATGAGATCGAGAAGGCGAGGTCGCTGGCGGAGCAGGCACACATCCCGATCGACCGGTCGGTCGAGGTGGCGGAGCGCAAGTTGCTGGCGCTGATCGGTATCGGCAACCAGTTCCGCCGCGACGACGGTGCCGGGCTGGAGGTCGCGCGCCGCCTCCGCCTGGCACAGCCCCCCGGGGTCAAGGTGCTCGAGCAGGAGGGTGAGCCGGCCTCGCTGCTCGAGGCCTGGAGCAGCGCGGACGAGGTGCTGGTGGTGGACGGCGTCTCCTCCGGCTCCCCGCCGGGGACCCTGCACCGCTTCGAGGTGGGCGATCAGCCGCTCCCCGCAGAGCTCTTTCGCCCCTCCACCCATGCCTTGGGCCTCGCCGAGGCCGTGGAGCTGGCACGCGAGCTCGACCGTCTGCCCGGCAGGCTCGCCGTCTACGGGATCGAGGGCGAGAGCTTCGAAACCGGAGAGGGCCTGACGCCGCTCGTGCAAGCGGCGGTCGAGCAACTCGTCGCCGAGCTGTTTGAGGAGCTCGGTGGCCGGGATCTACACAACCAGGGCGAGTCGCCGCCGGACGCCATCTGAGGATGCACGAGGAGCTAGCCGGTCGCCGCCTCGGCGGAGGTGTAGACCTCGATGAAGCGTTGGTAGTTGTCGGCCACCTTGGTGGCAGCTGCCTCCCGCGAGAGGCTGGCGTCGATGAAGCCCGCGAGCGGGTCCCCCCAGATCGATCGCCCGATCGCAAAGCCCACATAAGCGTCGACGGGAGCCGCCTGGCGCAGCCAATGGTCGACCTTGTCGTCGTCGGCCCCTCGCCCGAGGACGACGCAGACGACGCCGTCACGACCGCCGGCGCGGCACTGGGCCGCGAGCAGCTCGCAATCGGCGCGAGCTTCCACGCCCTCGATCTTCCAGATGTCGGCTTCCACGCCGGCCTCCTGCAGCGCGGCGATCGCGCGGCGCATCAGCTCGGGACGCAGCTCGGCGTCATAGCGGTCTGAATCGCCGTCCACCGAGGCGAGCTGCGCCTCCTCGGCGGGCACCAGCAGCTCGAAGAGAAACCTGCGATCGCGCTCGTGCAGCCACTCCGACAGGCGCCGGAGCCGCTCGGCCTGGCGCTGATTCATCTCGGCGTCGCCGTCGGGGTTGTAGCGGACGAGCACCTTGGAGAAGTCGGGGTCGCAGCGCTCGATGTGGGCGCCGAAATCGTCGCCGTACTCGAAGTCGAACTCGTGCTGACCGCTCTTCTCAACCGGCATGGCGAGCTTGATGCCCCTGGCCTTGGCCTGCTCGGGAACGTGCGCGGGGCCCCCGAACTGCTCGTCGACGAGTGCGCCGGTCGCCGAGGGGTCGGCGCCGCGCTCGAGGGCCGCCTCGATGCCCTCGAAGATCAGGTGCTTGCCGTCGGTGAGGCGCTGCATCTCCTCGGGTGTGGGATCGCCTTCGATCCCGAACCTCTTGATGAACGACCCGCGGTGGTCAAAAGCGAGGATGTAGAGCTTGCCGTCGTAGCCGATGTCCATGAATTCACGAGCTCCTGGGAGTTGGGGCGTTGAGTCTATTTGGCCTCGCTCGCCGGGCTCAACGCTCGATGGGCGAATGGCTAGACCGCGAGGTGGGCGAGCTCCCGCAGCTTCGCGAGCGACTCATCGAGACCGTCCAAGACCACGTCGAGGTCGGTGACGGCGTCGCGGTCGGCGTTGAAGGTAAAAAAAAGCTCGCCGTCGTAGCTCAGCACCGCGAGGGCGATCGAGTGCTCGGCGGCCAGCGGCACGATCGGCCAGACGGCGCGAATCCGTGATCCGAGTGCGTACAGCGGCTGCTGGGGGCCGGGCACGTTTGTGATCGTCAGGTTGAACAGCCGCGTGGCACCTGGAAGATCTGGCTCTCCTTGTCGCGCCGCGCTTCCTTGCAGTTTCACTGTACTCGGCACGGCGCGAGCAGACCGGCCACCGAGTACGAGTAGGCTCCGGCGAAGCCAGGATGCCACGGAGAAAGATCGTCATCGGGTACAACGACTCTCCCCAGGGGATGGATGCCCTCGCGCTCGGCCGGGCACTCGGCGAGCCGCTCGACGCAGTAGCCGAGATCGCGGTGGTGGCCCACTATCCGCCGCACGCCCCGGACAGCGAGCGGGACAGCAGCTTCGCAGAGTTCTGGGAGCCGCTGTTCGCGAGCGCTCGCGGCCGGCTCGGGGACCTGACCGTGAAAGAGCGGCCGATCCTGGGCGATTCCCCCGGGCGCGCTCTACATGAGCTTGCAGACGAGATCCACGCTACGGTGACCGTGATCGGATCCGCGCACCACGGCCCCGTCGGCAAGGTCATCCTCGGCGGCGTCGGGGACTCGATGCTCTCGGGCGCCCCTTGCGCGATCGCCGTCGCCCCCCTCGGCTTCGCTGAAGGCGAGCAGAAGCTCGGCCGCATCGGGGTGGCCGTCGACGGATCCTGGCAGGCGTGGCGCGCACTTCAGGGAGCCGCCGTTCTTGCCGAGGCGGCGAAGACCCCGATCCGGGTGCTGACGGTCGAGGAGCCGCACCACTACGCCCTCGGCGGGGCGCTCTCGCCCCTCAGCCCCGAGCAGTACGAGCAATACAAGGAGAAGGAGTCCGAGAGCATCCTCGACGAGGCGTTCGAGAAGGTTCCGCCCGCTGTGTCCGCCGAGCGCAGCTTGCTGCACGGCCCGGCCGCGGAAGCGCTTGCCGAGGAGGCCAAGGACCTGGACCTGCTGATCCTCGGCTCCCGGGGTTACGGCCCCGTCAAAGGCGCCTTGCTCGGCAGCGTCTCGGCGAAGCTGATGAGATCCGCGCCGTGCGCCTTGCTGGTCTTTCCTCGCGGGTCCGGCAGTGACCCCTTGGGCGCCCGCATCGCGGCAGCCCATGCCGCAAGCTGATCGGGTGGCCGCGCTGACGCAGATCCCGGTCGCGCGCGCCTCGCCGGAACGGTTCAGGGCTCTGCTGGGAGACGACTATTCAGAAGTCGAGGAGGCGATCGCTGCGGCGGGGCCTCTGCTCGCCGGGCGCGTCATCTGGCACGTGAACTCAACCGCACGCGGAGGAGGAGTGGCCGAGATGCTCCAATCGCTGCTCGCGTACGCGCGCGGCGCCGGCGTCGACGTGCGCTGGCTGACGATCGGCGGAAACGAGGAGTTCTTCCGGGTCACGAAGCGGATTCACAACCACCTGCACGGCTCCCCCGGGGACGACGGCTCGCTCGGCGAGCCCGAGCGCCGGATCTACGAGGAAGCCCTGATGGAGAGCGCCGCTGATCTCACTGGCCTCGTCCGAAAAGGGGACGTGATCTACCTCCACGACCCCCAGACCGCAGGCCTTGCCCCCCACATCAAGGCCGCAGAGATCAGCGTCGTCTGGCGGTGCCACGTGGGGCTCGATCATCCGAACGAGCTGGCTCGAAACGCGTGGTCCTTCCTGCTCCCGTACGTCAGGGAGGCGGACGCGTACGTCTTCTCAAGGAGGGCCTTCGCCTGGGAGGGCCTCGACGAGGAGAAGCAGTGGCTGGTCGCGCCCTCAATCGACGCCTTCTCACCGAAAAACCAGGACCTCGACGCGGACGCGGTCCGGGCGATCGTCGCACGCACGGGACTCACCGAGGACGGGGGCCATGCCCCCATGTTCACCCGCCAGGACGGCAGCCTGGCCCGGGTGGACCGCGCTGCAGAGCTCGACCAGGCGGGACCCATCCCGGGCGACAGCCCCCTGATCGTCCAGGTCTCACGGTGGGACCGGCTCAAGGACCCGATCGGTGTGCTGCGCAGCTTCGCCGAGCACTGCCGCCACCCCAAGGCGCATCTCCTCCTCGCGGGTCCTTCTGTCGCCGAGGTCGCCGACGATCCCGAGGGCGCCGACGTCCTTGCCGACGTTCGGGGTGAGCGGGACCGCATGCCGACCGATGTCAGGGCGCGAGTTCACCTCGCCTGCCTGCCGATGGATGACATCGAGGAGAACGCGGCTATGGTCAACGCGCTCCAGCGGCGGGCCGACGTCGTCCTGCAAAAGAGCCTCGCCGAGGGATTCGGGCTGACCGTGGCGGAGGCGATGTGGAAGGCGCGACCGGTGGTGGCCTCACGGATCGGCGGCATCCAGGATCAAATCGTCGACGGCGAATCGGGGCTGCTGGTGGACGACCCGACCGATCTCGCCGGCGCCGCCGAGGCGATCGACTCGCTCCTGGGCAATCCAGAGCGCGCCGCCGCGATCGGCTCCGCCGCCCGCGAGCGGGTGCGCGAGTCGTTCCTGGGCACTCGCCACCTGGTCCAGTACTTCCGACTGATCGAGAAGATGCTTCACGCGGAGAACGCCGGGGGCGGCTAGATTCCCATGCCATCTACGAGAACATCGTCATCGCCTATGACGGAAGCGAGGGCGCCAAGGCGGCGCTCGCCCGCGCCGCTGATGTGGCCGAGCACGACGGCTCTTCGCTGACGCTGGTCGAGGCCGTCTCAGGCAAGGTCCCCTCCCCTGCGCCTGGTGGCCCACCGCTGGCAATGCCAGAGAAGCGCGCGATGGTCCGTGAGGACCTGCGCCATGCAATCGACCACGTCGACCCAGAGTTGCTGGCGAGCGGGTGGGTGATCGGCGGTCCGCCGGGCAAGGGAATCCTCACGGTCGCCGACGACATCGGCGCGGATCTGATCGTGACCGGGTCGCGCAGCCGGGGGCCGATCACGCGAACGATCCTAGGCAGCATCTCGACGGAGATCCTCCACGGGGCCCGCTGCGACGTGCTGGTCGTACACCCCCCCGGGTAGCCGTCACCAGATGAGCGTGCTCGCCCCGGCGCGCGCCTTGGGGTGATGCTCAGGCGGAGACGGTCGCCGGCTGCATGACCTTTTCGGCCAGCTCGACGCAGCGGTTCGAGTAGCCCCACTCGTTGTCGTACCAGGCGATGACCTTGATCATCGTCCCGTCGAGCACCATCGTCTGGCCGGAGTCAAAGATCGACGAGTGCGGGTCGCCGACGATGTCAGTCGACACGATCGGGTCCTCGGTGTAGGAGAGGATCCCCTCAAGGGGGCCTTCCGCGGCCTGCTTCATTGCGGCGTTTATCTCCTCTGCGCTGGTCTCCTGCGAGACCTGGAAGACCAGGTCCACTACCGAGCCGGTGGGCACCGGCGCGCGCACGGCGATGCCGTTCAGCTTGCCCTTCAGCTCCGGAAGCACGATTCCGATCGCCTTCGCCGCGCCGGTGGAGGTGGGGATCAGGTTGATCGCCGCCGCGCGGGCGCGTCGCAGGTCCTTGTGGGGCATGTCCTGCAGCCGCTGATCGACGGTGTAGGCATGAATCGTGGTCATCAGGCCCCGCTCGATCCCGACCGTATCGAGCAGCACCTTGGCGACAGGGGCGAGACAGTTGGTCGTGCAGGAGGCATTGGAGATGATGCTGTGCTTCTGGGGGTCGTAGTCGGAGTCGAAGTTGATCCCCAGCGCGACCGTGACGTCGGGATCGGTGGCCGGGGCGGTGATGATCACCTTCTTCGCCCCCGCCTCCAGATGCTTGGAGGCGTCCTCGCGCTTCCTGAACATCCCGGTGGACTCGATCACCACGTCGGCGCCGAGGTCACCCCACGGCAGCGCTGCAGGGTCCTTCTCGGACAGCACCCGAAGGTCGTCTCCGTCAACCGTGATGCCAGTCTTGCTCACGCCCACCTCGCCCGCGTAGCGGCCGAGAATCGAGTCGTACTTGAACAGGTGGGCGAGCGCCTCCACGTCCACCAGGTCGTTGACCGCGACGAAGTCCAGATCCGATCCGGATGCCTTGGCGGCGCGAATGATGTTGCGCCCGATGCGACCGAAACCGTTGATGCCGACCTTCACCGTCATTTGAGGCTCCTCCTTCGCCTTCGCGGATACGGCTCAACCTAGCGCTCAAAAGCGCCACGAGCATCCCGGTTGTGAACCGCCGGGCGAATCTGTCGCCGGCCTCTACGTGAACGCTTCGCCGGTCTGCGGCGTGTTCGCTCCTCGGAGCAACCAAGTGCCGTGCGCAACCCGAGGCGGGGTGATCAGTAGATGCGGAGCTTGTCGAGGAGCGCGAATCGGTCGTCGATGGTCTCGAGCAGCTGCTTGTTATGGAAGATCATCTTGCTGCGCATGTAGACGCGAAGCCACTGCTTGTAGATGAAGAGCTCATAGCGCTCGAGCATCTCGCTGACCGTCAGGTCACGCTGAGCGATCAGCCCAGCCAGGAACATCACGGACTCCAAGCCGAGCGAGATCGACTGGAAGTACGGCGAGCCGATGGCCGAATCGCCGGCCAACAGCACGGACGAGCTTGCGAACGGGTGATCCTCGGGGCCCGTCTTGCGCCACGCCCGGTTGGTGGCGTTGCGGGCTCGATACACGTTGAGCGGTATCCGGACGATCCCCAGGTCGCCGACAAGCTCGCCATTGGATTCCTGCTTGATCTTGTCGATGAACCGGTCCATCGACTCCGCGATCGCGGGAAAGTTGCCCCGAAGCCACTCGCCGTCGAACCGAGGCGGCATCGCCTCGTAGTCCTCGGGGGTGATGTGGACGATTCCCGTCACGTGGGTGACGCTGCCGTCGTGGTAGGTACGGTGGACGAACGGAATGAACTTGTAGTGCGGGTTGTCAGCGTTCTTGTAGTACTTGCAGTACTCGTTGCAGTCGTAGGTCCGGCCGTACAGGAAGGTGATCACCAGCGCGTATTCGAGCGGGATGCTCAGCGTGTTCGCGCCTTCGACCACCGCGTCGCCGTTGGAGCCCGGCGCCAGATGATCTCGGAGCAGCGAGTTGCTGCCCGTGCAGTCGACCAGGACGTCACCCGGCTCGGCCATAACCAAGGCGTCCTGGGCGGTCACCTCGGCCTCGGTGCGCCGCACCCCGTTCGACCCGCCCGACTCGATCAAGTCGCTGAGCGTGCGCTCGATGGCGTTGAGCGGACAGAACCCTTGTTCCCAGTCGCGAAGATGCGCCATCAGCTCCGGCGAGATGGACTGCCGGAACGCAAGACCTTGGTCGAGCTCTTCCGGATCGAACACCGCAGCGACGGTGTCTCCGTCGATGTAGTCGGCGCTGTAGCCCTCGACCGAATCCGCCACTAGGTAGGGGGCGAGCTGCACCATCCGGGTGCGCGTGTACTCGCGGCGCTTCTCGTAGAGGCTGACCGGCAGGCCCTCAATCGACTGCAGCAACACCGTCAACATGAGGCCAACGGGTCCCGCGCCGATAACGTGGATCCGGCCCTCGGGTGGAACGGCGTTCGACGAGCTCATAGGTCGCTGAGGCTACCCGCCGCAGCCGCGAAGTGGGCGATGTCGGGCGTTGGCTGAGCTCGTATTTCTTGCAGGTAGTGCATGGGCCGGGGTGGACTCGGCCCACCGACCTACGGATTCCTAATCCGTTGATCGTGCGTGGGGGCAGGCGTGAGGGCAACGCGAGGGCAACGCGTTGCGGCCGTGCGGGCTGGGCGTCGGGGGCGTGGTGCGGGCAGTGCGCGTGCGTGCGTGGGAGTCCAGGGGTAGGCGCCTCGTTGCGCTCGGGTATGTGCGAGTCAAGGCAGGAAGGTCGCCGCAGCGCGATACTCCGCGGGCAATGTCAAAGGAGAAGGTCGAGGTCGTGCGCGGAACCCGCATCGCGCTCACTCCTCTCACCGAGAGCGCAGCTCGGCGTCACCGGAGCCTGGACGAGCGCCTGTTCGTCCGCTTTCCCGCGCTCTACCGCCTGCTCGGTGATGCCTTAATGCGCGCGCCGCCGCGCTCTCGGCTTCGGCGGTTGATGCTCACCCGCCGTGTAGGGCAGGCATACGCGGCAGCTAACCGCCGGGACTTCGACTCTGTCCTTGTGGGCTGGGATCCGGGGAGCGAATATCGCCCCAGTCCGGACCTGATAGCACCCGACCAGGAGAAAGTCTTCTACGGCCGTGATGGTTACCTCCAGCTCTGGCGATACTGGTCCGATGCATTTCAGGACATCCGCTGGGACCCCGAGGAGATCCTCGATCTCGCAGACAGGTTTCTCGTCACGACTCAGCAGAGGGGACACGGATCGGGCAGCGGCGTGGCCGTAACCAAGCCGGTCTTTCAGCTCTTCACCCTCCGACGAGGCTTGGTTGTCCGGCAGGAGGACTTTGCTGACCGCGCCGAGGCTTTCGAAGCCGCCGGGCTGCGGGAGTAGGCGATGTCGGAGGAGAACGTCGAGATCACGCGCGGGGGGATCGATGCCGTAAACCGCGCCGATCTCGACGAGTGGCTTTCCGGCTTCGCCCCGGAAGCGGAATGGCATACCACCGGCAAGTTCGCGGATCAGGGTGTGTATCGCGGGCGTGCAGGCCTGGCGCGTCTCTGGGCGGAATTCCGGGAGGACATCGAGGAGCTGAGCGTCTCCGCTTCGGAGATTCGGGGCATCGGCGACAAGGTGTTTGTGGCGGCGACGCTCAGGGGTCGAGGAAAACAGAGCAACGCTGGCTTCGAGGAGCGGAACTGGTTCGTCACGACATATCGCGATGGAATGGCCGTGCGTGTCGAGACCTATGACGATCCCGAGCGAGCCCTCGAAGCCGCCGGGCTTGAGGAGTAGGCAATGTCGCAGGAGAACGTGGAGGTGGTTCGGCGGATGCTCGAGGCCCTCAACCGAGGCGACGTTGAGGGCGCGATAGAGATTGCGGATCCTCCACCGGAGTTCGAGTTCGTGCCTTCCGGGGTCCTCATCCCCGACCTCGCGAGCGTTCAGCGGGGCCCTGAAGGGTTCAGACGGATCAACGAGTGGTTCTGGGGCGAGTTCGACGACCCGCATGTCGAGGTCCACGAGTTCATCGACGCCCGAGACGGGGTGTTCACCTCCTTCACCCTGAGCGGCCGTGGCAAGCAAAGTGGCGTGGAGACGACTTGGGAGGCTTTGAGCGTGTGGACTGTGCGGGACGGCCACATCGTTCGCTGGCTGGGATTCACGGATCGGGACGCCGCCCTCGAAGCCGCCGGGCTTGAGGAGTAGGCGATGTCGGAGGAGAACGTGGAGCTGGTCCACGAAGCAAACGACGCCTTCACGCGGCGCGACCTCGATGCTCTCCTCGCTCTTGCAGATCCCGACATCGAGGTCTTCCCCCTCATCGCGAGGTTGGAAGGCGGCGGCCCCTACCGCGGCCACGACGGTGTCCGGCGCTGGTGGGAGAACTGGCTCCGCACCGCCCCCGACTTCAGCGCGGAGGTCGAGGAAGTAAGGGACCTCGGAGACGTCACCGTTGCACGGTTCCGCGTTCGCGGACACGGCATAGGGAGCGGCGCGACCATCGAGCAGACTGTCTGGCAGTTCGCGGAGTGGCGCCAGAAAAAGTGCGTCCGGTTCCTCCATTTCCCGAGCGAGGCCGAAGCCCTCGAAGCCGCCGGGCTCCGGGAGTAGGCGATGTCGGAGGAGCGCAGCGGGCACCCAAAGGCTCCCTGATCCACTCCTTTACGCGGCTCCGAGTGTTAGGAGAGCGATGCGACGAGTACTGATCACCGTTTTCGCCTTGCTGCTCGCCGTGGCGCTGATCGCGCCGGCGGCCCAGGGGGCGACCCAGTTCCGACAGGTCCAGAGCGAGCTGACGATGACGGTTACCTCCCCCCCACAAGGCCCACATCTGGTGCCGGCGGGCAGGCTCACCCTCGACTTCGTCTTCAGGAACAAACGGGACAACAAGAAGAAGTTCACCCCGCGACAGCTGACCCGGATCGCATTCGAGTCGGTGCCTCTCTCCTGTTCCAACGCTCCGGTCAACCCCACCGGCAACTCGGAATTCTTGCTCACCACCACCCTCGAGACCAAGATCAAGCTGGAGAAGGTTCCGCACCCCAAGCCGAAGCCGGGCAAATACGCCTTCAGGTTCGCCTACAGCTTCCCCGCCTTCACCGGCACGATCAGCGGCACGATCAAGAAAGTCACTAACGGGCCCAAGCCGAGGATTCCAATGGCTCAAGGTGTGTTCATCATCGAGGACCTCGACGCCGGCCCCAGCCAATGGAACTGTCGGAGCGGTGGGCAGAGGAACTGGGCAGACCCACTCCCGGCCCCCTGACCGGGCGGATCCTGCCGATCTGCCTCGAAGCCGCAGGGCTGTCGGAGTAGCTCGGCAGTCGGAGTCCAGCCTGGCGCACCCCCACCACCGGGGTGACCCCCTTGCCGCGCACCCGGACACCACCGAGTAAGGCGTCAGACGATTTGGCAGATTCTGCCGGATTTGGCTATAGGGGCCGTGGGCCGCGAAACCGAACCTTTGCCCACAACGCGCCCGACCTCGGTGGGCGACTTCCGGGCAGGTTGCGATCAGCACCCCGTCCGGATTAGGGTCAGTCCGTGGGGTCGCTCGCCGTCGTCCCACTGACGGGCGCGCGCCGACGCGGGATACTGAGTAGGTCCGTCATACGGTTATCGGGCCCAAAGGAGAGGGAGATGGCACAGGAATCAGACCTCAAACGATTCGATGCCGCGCAGGGGCCGCGAATCATCGGCCCCGAGGACGGCAAGCTGGTCGATCTGGGATCGATCGGCGCTCGGATGATGGCCTGGACCGAGGAAACGGGCGGGGGCTTCTCGCTGCTCGAGCATCCGATGCCGCCCAGGCGCCTGGCGGCCCCGATTCACAAACACTCCCGTGAGGACGAGTACAGCTTCGTAATCGAAGGGCGGATGGGCGCCCTGCTCGGCGACGACGTCGTCTATGCGGAGGTGGGCGACTTGGCGTTCAAGCCGCGCGATCAATGGCACACCTTCTGGAACGCCGGCGACGAGCCGTGTCGGATTCTCGAGATCATCTCTCCGGGGGGCTTCGAGCATTTCTTTGACGAGTTCGGGACCATGATGGAGGCCCCCGAGTTCAACCCAGTGCAGCTCGGGGAGCTGGGAGCTCGCTACGGGGTCGAGTTCCAGCCCGACAGCGTGACGCGGCTGTGCGAGGAGCACGGACTCGAGCACCCGCTGCTTATGGGCAAACCGGAGAGCTAGTCCCACCCAACACCGACGGGACGGGCCGGGTCAAAATCAGCGCACGGTCGCGATCCGGAGACAGCCCTCGAAGCCGCCGGGTTGTCGGAGTAGCGCTTAGACGAAAAGCGGTCCGCTGATATGGGCTAGACGGACCTCCTACTCAGCCAGTTCTGGGTCAGAACGCGATACTGCTCGGGCGATGTCGCGGGAGAACGTGGAGAAGATCAAGGAGGGCTTCGCGGCACACAACCGTGGTGACGTAGAGACGATGATCGAGCTCTACGACCCGGAGGCTGTGTTCGAGACGCTGCTCCTGGGGACGCACCACGGGAGGGAGTCCCTGCGGCTGATCTTCGAGGAGAACCAGAAGACCATGGCCGGCTATGACGTGGTCCCCGTAGAGCTGATCGACGAAGGGGACAAGGTGGTGGCGGTCGTTGAAGCTGTGGGGGCCGGGGCGGCGAGCCAGATCGCCTCGAATGACCAGTTTGCCTTCGTGTTCACTCTCAGGGATGAGCTGATCGTGCGGGAGCAGGCCTTCCGAAACAGAGAGGAGGCCTTCGAAGCCGCCGGGTTGTCGGAGTAGCGCTTAGACGAAAAGCGGTCCGCTGATATGGGCTAGACGGACCTCCTACTTAGGAGCTACGAGGCCAAAGCGCCGCTTTGCATGGAAAGCGGCGCTTTCGGGGCCGCCGGTTTGCGGGCGCGGTCGGACGCCTTAGGACCGTTGGGAGGTTCGAGGCGTACTGCCCCCGGTCAAGGGAGCAACACGCTTCGGGTCTGCCGTCCAACTTGAGGTATCGGTCAGCGGCGTCGGTTGCACAGTGGGTGCAGCTATTCGATGCGGCGGGCTGCCTGAGGGGTTCACTGGGCGGGCCCGTCGCTATGCGATCCAGCGCGACGGGCCCTAGGCATCGCCTCCCAGGGTGCTGCTATTGCCCTTTTCGTTGCCCTCTGCGTCCTGGTTGACGGAAAATGGCGACCCTCCCCGAAGGAGAAGGTCGCCATGTGCAGGGCTTTCACAAATGGGCCGGGGTGGACTCGAACCACCGACCGACGGATTATGAGTTCTGCGCTAGGCGTGCAGCGTCAAGCCGGCAGGTGTGTATTCCGTGCCTACAGGGCCGCTCACGTGGTCTGAGTTTTCGGCAGTTCGGGATACGGTTCGGGATACGGATTTCGTCCTCCGACAACCATCGCGTTTGCATCGAAAGCGGCAGTCCCCTAGACCGATGTCCCCCGACGCTGCTTAGCCACTGAGCGTGCTGATCAGGCACCAGCCCAGGAACTTCACGCCTGGTGGCGACCGCTACCGAGAACCCGAGTGCAGCGCAGCTTCGAAACCGCATATCCGGTCTGGTCCCTGCAAATGAAGCCCCAGAAATTGCCGGCTTCCCAGCCGCCACCTCAGAACCACTCCCGGGCCACAGTCTTGGGGCTCTTGCAGCCGATGTTCTTGGCATGGACGTTTGTAGTAACCGGCTCCTCCGCCCTTTTGGTCGCCGCAGTTCTTCCGCTTGCCCGCTGAGGGGGACGGCGCTGGCGAGCAACGCCAGACTCATGCTCAGCCCTCGGGAAGTTGAAAGACGGTCATCGGAAGCTCGAATCGGTGCTGCACGGCATCGGTCAAGCCACGCTCCTGCCACCCTGCTCGGTCCTCCGCTCGTAGGCCGATCAGGATGTGGTCCGGGCGAAACGACCGAATCGCGTCCTCGAACGCAACAAGGGGGTCGTCGGCAGCGACCGTTCCCGACCCGGATCCGCCTACCTCTTCGATCTGACCGAGGACAACTTTCAGACGCTCGTCGGCCTGTTGGGTCGCTTTGTCGGTCGCTGAAGCCCACCATTCGAATCTCGCGGGCAACGTGGGTGCGATCACGTAGATCTCCTCCGCCGATGCGATGAGGGCCCGGACGCTGGGAGGAAGATCAGCTGCGTCTCCGGCCGCCTCGCCGGCGGCGATCAAGAGGCGTGTACCGGCCATGAGGTCTTACCGTACCTAGCGCGGCTCGGTCGGGGACCCAGCGCGAGGCCGATCGGCTCCGCGAGCAGCTCGCGGACGCGCTTCAGGAAGAGCGATTCGTCCGCCCAGCGGCTACGCCCTCTCAGCCGGGGGCCTCGTGCTGGTGACCACGTCCTTGAGGCTCTGGTAGTCCTCCGCGCAGGCAGGGCAGCCCTCCAGGTGGGCCTGCATCCCCGGGATCCTGGCCCCTGCGTCTGCGCCTGCGACCTCGAACTCCACATAGCGATCGAGCTGCTCGAAACATTGCTCGCACGTCAGCTCGGGGCTTCCGGGCCCCAGAAGGCGGGCGAGCACGTCGCTCTCATGGTCGTGGCTGGTCATGGTGTTGGTTCCTCCTCTCGGGACTCGAGTTCGAAACCGGCATCCTCCAGCCCGGTGCGGAGCTTCTTGCGGGCGTCGTGAACCGTCTTGTAGAGGGCTCCGCGAGTTGTGTTCAGGCGCTCGGCCATGACGTCGATCGGGACGCCGTTGACGGCGACCGCCAACAGCACCTCGCGCTGATGGGGGGAGAGCTCGGCCTTGATCGTCTTCTGAATCTGGGTCAGCAACGCGCGCTGTTCGGCGTCGGAAGCGGGGGAAAGCCCGGAATCGGCCATCACCGACCAATGCTCAGGCTCCATCGGCAATTCGCGGCCCTGCCACGCGCGCCGGCGCAGCTTGACCGCAGCCTCGAGCAGGGCGAACTTGTAGGCCCAGGTGGTGAAGCGGCTGTCGCCGCGGAAGTCGTCGAGCTTGGCGAGGATCGCCATCAAAGCGTCGCTGGCGGCTTGATGGGCAAGGTCGTCGAAGTCGTCGCCGCGGAGATGGGGCATCCCAGCCCTGCGGCGATTCACCTCGAAGCGCGATGCTCGCAGCAGTAGCTCGTGAAGCCGCGCCGTCGCCTCCTCGCGCGACGGCCCCTCGCTGCTCAAATCCCTCAACCAGGCGCGCGACTCCTCGTCGAGCCCTGGAATCGACCGTGGTGGACTCGTCAAATTCATCGTCTCGATTGTCGCGCGTTCGACGCGGGTGTTCGTCGCACTCAGCATCCTTGAGTCTCCTCATCGAGGGCGTGTGTGCGTCCTGTTTGTGTCCCTGAGCGGGCGAGCCTTACCTGTCGCTGATCCCGCGGATAGGGGAAAGGCCCCATCGACGCGGCAACCACCCGCAGTGATGCTGGACCCGGTGTCGATGGCGGGCCAAGTGCCCGACGTAAGAGACGACGAGCCGCCGACGCCAAGAGTCACTGCACCACTTCCAATAACCCACCAAGGAGGTACACATGTCCTCGGCCACGCTCACCGGGCGCGCGGGCACACAGGGCGGCCCGTCCAGCGTCAATGGCGCGGGCTCAACCACGGATCGCCTCAAGGCCGACCCTGCCTATCAGGCGTTCTGGATGCTGCGAATCGGGTTCGCCGCGCTGCCGATCCTGTTCGGCCTGGACAAGTTCTTTGACGTCCTGGTCAACTGGGAGATCTACCTGGCACCCTGGATCAACGACAGCATCCCCGGCACCGCCGCCGAGGCGATGTACGCCGTCGGAGTGATCGAGATCCTGGCGGGCATCGCGGTGGCGCTGAAGCCGCGCTACGCGGCCTACGTGGTCGCCGCCTGGCTCGGCGGGATCATCGTTAGCCTGCTGACGGTCTCGGGCTACTACGACGTTGCGCTGCGGGACTTCGGTCTGCTGCTCGGCGCCCTGGCCCTGGCCCGGCTCGCCAGCAAGTACGACCCGCCGCTGTTCGGCGCGAAGGCATAACCGCTCTCCTCCCCGGCGCAGGCCGCGGCCTGCGCCGGGCGTGGCTTGCGCGGGGGATCGTGGTCCCGCTCAAATGAGGAGAAAGCCCCATCGACAGGCGAGATGTGCGGGGCGATCATTGGGCTATGCCAATGGCAGCCCGAGCAGGAATCATCTACCAAACCCCACGCCCGCCCCAGAGGCGGCCGTCGGAGCCGGTTGCGCGATCGATCGTCGCCCGTGATGGCGAGCGCGCGAACGCTGAGAATCGCCGGCGCCCGGCATCCGCCCGCAGCTAGGGCTCAACCGGGCCTTCGCTGCGGAAAGGCGGCAATGAGCGAGCTGATCGGACTCACAGGGGCGTCGCTGGCGGGATACGCCTACCTCCCTCAGATTTCCCATCTCGTCCGCGAGCAATGCTCGGCGGGCATCAGCAGGAGCGCGTTCACGATCTGGCTTCTGGCCTCGGTTCTGATGACGGTCCACGCGATCCTGCTGCCCGCGGTGGTGTTCATCGCGCTCGGAGTAATCCAGATCGGGGCAATCACGACCATCCTCGTCTACAGCGCCCGCTACCGCGGCCTTGTATGTCCCACCCACCTAAGGAGCCCGGCCCACGACTCGGTTCAGCCGGCGCTGCATACGCCACCCGTGGGTGGAGTGCCAGGGGATGGGGAAAACCCCCCATAGCCGTCAGGACTTTCGCGGGCGACCATTCCGTCCATGCCGGATCCAGCTCGAACCGATTTGCCGGCCCTCGCGACCGCCTCTCCCCCCCAACAGACGACCCGCGTCCCTCCCTCCCCGGGGCGCGGGTCGTCGCTCTCCGCGTTTCGAGGCGCGGGCTGGCCCCGGGCGTTGCTCGGGGCGCTCCTCGGCGGGGGCCTCGGCTTCGGCCTCGTCGTCGGGCTGCGAGCGATCGCCGGCCTGGAGATCTTCCAGACCGAGCAGACCGGCTACCCGCACCTGATCGTCCCCGCGATCACCGCCCCGCTCGGCTTCCTGCTCGGGATCGGCTGCTTCGATTACTGGCTGCGCTGGGCGCCGGGAGCCCCGACCGTCCCCGACGACCACACCGATCACGGCGCCGACTCGTGGCGGGATTACCTGCGCTTCAACACCGATCACAAGGTGATCGGGATCCAGTACATCGTCACCACCTTCTTCTTCTTCTTCATCGGCGGCCTGCTGGCGATGGTGATCCGCGCCGAGCTCGCCCAGCCCGGCACGCAGATCGTCGATCCGCAGCGTCTACAACGGGCTCTTCTCGACCCACGCGGCGATCATGATCTTCCTGTTCGTGATCCCGGTCTTCGCCGGGCATCGCCAACTACGTGCTGCCGCTGATGCTCGGGCGCCCCGGACATGGCGTTCCCGCGCCTCAACGCGCTCTGCTTCTGGCTCCTGCCGTTCGCCGGCATCCTCTTCATCGCGAGCTTCCTCGTCCCCGGCGGCGCCTTCGACGCCGGCTGGACCGGCTACGCGCCGCTATCGACCGGGGCGCCGCTCGGGCAGTCGTTCTTCAACATCGGCGTCCAGTTCGCGGGCTTCTCATCGATCCTCGCGGCGATCAACTTCCTGGTCACGATCATCACCATGCGGGCGCCGGGGATGAACTTCTGGCGGATGCCGCTGCTGGTCTGGGCGAACCTGGCGACGTCGATCCTGATCGTCGGCGCGACGCCGTTCATCGCCGGCGTGCAGCTGATGGTCCTGTTCGACCGCGCGCTCGGCACGAACTTCTTCCAGGCGGCCGCCGGCGGCGACGTCATCAGCTACCAGCACATCTTCTGGTTCTACTCGCACCCCGCCGTCTACATCATGATGCTGCCGGGGTTCGGGATCGTCTCCGAGGTGATCTCGACCAACTCCCGCAAGCCGATCTTCGGCTACCGGCTGATGGCGATCTCGCTGCTCGGCATCGTCGTCCTCTCCTTCAGCGTCTGGGCCCACCACATGTTCGTCTCCGGCATGTTCAGCTGGCTGCGCGTGCCGATGATGCTGACCTCGGTGCTGATCGCGATTCCGACCGGGATCAAGATCTTCAGCCTGGCTCGGCGACGCTGTTCAACGGCGTGATCCACACCAAGAGCACCGGGATGCTGTTCGCGCTCGGCTTCGTCTGCAGCTTCATCCTCGGCGGGATCTCCGGCGTGATGACGGCGATGGTGCCGCTCGACATCCACGTCACCGACACCTACTTCATCGTCGCCCACATCCACTTCGTGCTGTTCGCCGGATCGGTGTTCACGATCTTCGCCGGCATCTACCACTGGTTCCCGAAGATGACCGGGCCGGATGTACGACGAGCGGCTCGGGCAGCATGCATTCTGGCTGACGCTGGTCGGCACCTGGGGCACGTTCGTGCCGATGCACTGGATCGGGATGGAGGGGATGCCGCGCCGGGTCGCCGACTACGCGGCCGAGTTCGGCAACTGGAACCTGTTCATCTCGGTGTTCGGCGTTCATGCTCGGCGCCGCCCAGCTGATCTTCCTCTACAACATGGTCGTCTCGCTGGAGGTGGGGGCCGAAGGCGCCGGCCGAACCCCTGGCGGTGCGAAGACGATCGAATGGCTCGTCTCCTCGCCGCCGCCGCGGTTCAACTTCGACGCGATCCCCCGCGTCGTCGGCGGCCCGTACGAGTTCGGCGTCCCCGGCGCCCGCCACGCGCTGCTGGCCGGCGACGAGGGCTACAAGCCTGCGCCGAGGGCTCGACCGGTCGGCGCCGGCAAAGAGCCGACCTGAGCGCTCGCGTGCCGTTCAACGAATGGGGCAAACGCCCCATCGACCCCGCCTGTTCCCGCGGCGACCATGGTCATGACGAACAAATCCACGAAGCGAAAGGGAGCCCAAGATGGATGGCAACAGAGAGCATGAGAAGCGAGCACCGCAGCCCGGCATGACCCCCAAGTACCCCGAGACGCCAGCGGAGTTCGACGAGTCGGTCAAGAAGGGTGCGAAGGAGTCGGCTCGTCGAGGAGCCGGGCAGCGGCGAGGGCTCGGGCGCAGCTAGGGCTGACCCGAGTCACTTGATGAGGAACCCTTCGGTGCACCCGGGTCGGACGCGAACCCTTCGGTGCACCGAGGGGAACGGGGCAAACGAGAAGGAGGCCGCGCAGCGGTCAGACTCGGACCGATGCGGCGCCGTCGGCGTCGACGAGCAGCTCCGTGAGCGGTTGAGAGTGGTGGGCGCGGATCCGCTCGGCGAGGTGTCGCTCGCGCCAATGGCGGTCGTAGTCGGTGTGGACGGCGATGACGATCTCGTCGGCTGGAAACTCAGCGAGCGCGTCGCCGATCGCTGTCACGACGGAAGCATCGTCGCCCACGGTTCCCTCGGCCTCGATCTCTCGGTCGTATAGCTGCTGAAGCGTGGAGGCCAGTCGCTCCTCTGCGTCTGCGATGGCGTCAGGATCGTCCTCGTTCGTGACCCACTCCACACGGGTGATCAGGAGTGGGGCTAGCACGTAGACCTCGCTGGCTTCGCGTTCGGCGACCGCCCGGACCGAGGGGCGGACCACTCTGGTGTCGCTGATCGTCGGGTCGACGACGAGGAGGATGCGCTTCTGCTTGCTCATGACGCCCATCTTCGACGATTGATGCCCGAGTTGGAATGGGCGTTTACCCCCATGGAGCCGCAGCACCGTCGCTGGGAGCATTGGCGCCATGACGACCTATCCGAGCGACGATCGCCGCCGAGACACGCGATCCCCCTCCGTTCACGAACCGGTACTGGTCGGCGTGGAGGGCTCGAAGCGCTCGGCGGACGCTCTCGCGCTGGCCGATCTGCTGAGTCCCCTACTCGGACGCTCGGTCCTGATCGCGTTCGTGCATCCGTACGGGAACGTGTCGGGCCTACTCGGGGAAGGCGAATACCAGCGACTCGTACGGAAGGTGGCCGAAGAGACGTTCCGCGACGTGCGGGAACACCTCCCCTCGGTCAGCGAGCGGGAGATGGACCTCGTGTCCGATGGCTCCGCCGCGGCGGGTCTCCACGGCCTGGCGGAGCGAAAGCGTGCGTCGCTGCTCGTGGTCGGCTCTTCACACCGATCAAGGTTGGGGAGGGTACTTCCCGGCGGCACCGGCGAGCGACTGCTGACGGGCGCCCCGGCGCCGGTGGCAGTCGCGCCGGCCGGCTATGCAAGCGGGAGGCCTCACATCCGGACGGTGGGCTGCGCCTTCGATGGTTCCCCGGAGTCCCGCCACGCCCTCGAGTGGGCGGCCGCCATCGCGCGAGCGGCCTCGGCCAGCCTTCGGGTGATCGGCGTCCATGAGCGACTGCCCTCCGCGAGCGTCTCGATCGAGGGAGGGCTTCCGATCCGCTCCCTCAACGACCTACTTCACGCCGAGCAGAGCAAAGAGCTGGAGGAGGCAGCGGCGGGGTACGGCACGGAACTGGATGTCAGCGCGGAGCTGCTCGAAGGAAACCCAGCCAACGCCCTGAAGACGCAATCGCGGGATCTGGATCTGCTGGTGCTCGGCTCGCGCGGCTACGGCCCGCTGCGCGCGGTCCTGGCCGGGAGCGTTTCGCTGGCGCTGATGCGCTCGGCGGAGGCACCCATCGTCATCACCCCTAGAGGGACCGAGATCATCAAGTGGTGGACCGAGCCGCGATCCACCGCTGTCGGGAAGGTCGGCTCATGACGACCCTCCAGGTCCGAGCCAAGCGCATCTACGAGGAGCCGCAACGTGGTGATGGCTACCGGATCCTGATCGATCACATGTGGCCACGCGGCGTCTCGCGCGAGCGCGCCCACCTCGATGAATGGGCACGCGAGCTGGCGCCAAGCAACGAGCTCCGGAAGTGGTTCGACCATGTCCCCGCGCGCTTCACGCAGTTTCGAACCCGCTACCGCCACGAGCTGGCCGCTCATCCCGAACGTCTCGACGAGCTTCGCCGTCGCGCAGCGAGGCGTCAGCTGACGGTCCTGTATGCAGCCCGCGACCAAGTGCACAACAACGCCGTGGTGCTCGTCGAGCTGCTGAACGATGCCTGAGCCCCTCTGTGACTAGGGCTGGACCAGCCCCCGCTTGATCGCGTATCGCGTCAGATCGACGCGGTTTCGCATCCCGAGCTTCTCGAGGATGTTGTCGCGGTGGCGGTCGACGGTGTTCTTAGCGATCACGAGCGTCTCGCCGACCTCCTCGCTGGTCAGACCCTCAGCGATCAGCTTGATCACCTCCAGCTCGCGCGGGGTCAGCGGGTCACCTGTGATCTCCTCCCCCCGCTGGGCACGCTCGAGGTAATCCTTGACGAGCGCTGAGGCGGCCGCCGGGTAGATGAACGGCTCGCCTCGCAGCGCCCCGCGGCAGGCTTCGATCAGATCGCGGTTGGCCTCGGATTTGAGAACGTAGCCCGAGGCGCCGGCCTTCAGCGCCTCGAAGAAATACTGCTCGTTGTCGTGAACCGACAGCATGAGAGTGTGCAGCTCGGGTCGGCGGCTGTGAAGCTCAGCGGCAACCTGGAGTCCGGTCAGCCGCGGCATCGAGACGTCGAGCACCGCCAGGTCGAGCTCCTCGCTGATCGCGATCTTCAACGCCTCCTCCCCGTCACTTGCCTCGACCACCACCTCCAAATCGGGCTGAGATTCGAGAACGAGCTTCAACCCGCTCCGGACGAGCTCGTGGTCGTCGGCGAGGAGTATCCGTGCGCGCAATGGAATCGTCATCAGGTGCGCACCAGGGGAAAACTGAGCATCACAGTTGTTCCGTTTCCGGATTGGGAGTCGATCGCCAAAGTCCCGCCCGCGAGCAGCGCTCGCTCGCGCATGCCCTCGATCCCGATCGTTTCGCCCTCGGGGCGATCGGGAATCCCACGCCCGTCATCGCTGACGGTGAGGTTGATCGCGCCGTTCGAGCCCTCCAGCTCGATCACGGCATGCGACGCCTGAGCATGCCGGAGAACGTTCGTCAACGCCTCCTGGGCCACGCGATAGAGGACCAACTCCTGATCCGAGGAGAGATCGGGCAGGTCATCGGAGAGACGACGCTCGATTCGCAGCCCGCCCTGGCGAGCTGCCCGGGAGCTGAGCGCGATCAGAGCGTTGATCAACCCGAGATCGTCGAGCGCCTCGGGGCGCAGCTCGCGGGCGATTCGTCTGATCTCATCGAGGGCGGAGTGGAGCTCGCCGGCGAGCACGGCCATTCGCTTCCGCTCGCCCTCGGGACCCTGCGAAGCGGCCCGTTCGATCTCGAGAGCCACCGCGGTCAGGGTCTGACCGGCCTCATCGTGAAGGGCCCGAGCGATTCGCAGGCGCTCCCGCTCTTGGGCGAGGAGCGCGGCGCGCGAGCCCGCACGACGTTCATCGGCCAAGCGGCCGAGCATCGCATTGAACGCGTTCGTGAATGCGGCCAGCTCGACGCTCTCGCTGGAGCCACCGATCCGTGCCCGCTCGGGGTGGCGCAAGTCGACCTCCCCCATCTCGGCCGCGAAGGTCCGAAGCGGCGCGAAAGCGCGACGGACGCGAATCGCGTTGACCGCCAGCATCGCCACAAACGCCAAGACCAAGATCAGGAGCTCGCCGGCGCGGATCGGGTGGCTGACGGTAACGGGTGTCACCACCAGGAGCACGAAGATCAAAGTGAGCAAGGCACTGCTTGAAAGGAGTGCCCGCCGCGCGATCGATCTCGATTCCCGGGAGGAGGGTTCGGCGCTGGAAGTCATCGCCTAACGAAAGCACGCTCCTCCTCGAATAGCGAGAGGGTCGCTGTGCGGCCCGCCGCAGCGCCCGTCCCTGCCCGAATGAGGATTTCCACCCATGGACCGGCGACCCAGCCGTTGCGAGTCTTGCGCCATGGTCAAGATCGCGATCCTCTGCCACCCGTGCACGCCGGCCCCCACCGGCGACCTCGAGGATTGGCTTGAAGGTCAGCTCGACCAACTCCGGAAGGCCGCGCCCGTGGGCATCATCCGTCTGTCCGGCTGGCCCAGGGCCTCCCCGACACCGAGATCGAGGTCGGGTGGCTTGTCGAGCTGGAACTGCCCGAGGAATCCGTCCAGCTGGGACGCGATCGCCTTGTCAACGCCTTGGCCGATCTCGTCACGGATATGCGGTTCCTCGGGCTGCAGCCGAGCGTCCTGACCCCGAACGAGTGCGGGAATCCGTAGGCGCTCGTGGGATGGGTGGAAAGCCCCATCGACACGGCGACCGCCTGAGTCGATCATTCGGGTCATGGCAACCATCGGCCCAGCAGGAGTTCTGATCTTCACTCGTCGCGCCGAACTCGCCCGGACGCCTCGGCGAACCGCTGTGGGGCGACGGCCAACCCGCGAGACCAAGGCCGTGATGAGGGAGTTCAGGCGTCTGCATCGCACCGAAGGTAAGAACGCCCCCTTCCGGGACGCATACAGGGGGCCAAAGCAGTCAAACGGCCGGATGGCCCCCGAGGAAGGAAGAGATGGCCGTCGCATCGCTTGAGACGTTCGTGATCGTCGGCGCGGGGCTGGCCGGCGCCAAAGCGGCAGAGACGCTGCGTGAAGAGGGCTTCGACGGTCGCCTCGTCCTGGTGGGCGATGAGCCCGAGCGCCCCTACGAGCGCCCGCCCCTGTCCAAGGAATACCTGCGGGGGGAGGCCGAGGATGCCCCCTACGTGCATGACCGGACCTTCTATGACGACCGTTCGATCGAGCTCTGGTGCTCGACGCGCGTCACCGGCCTCGACGCCGGCTTTCGGGAGCTCCTATTGGAAGGCGATCGCCGCCTCGGCTACGACCGCCTCCTGCTCTCGACCGGCGCGGTTCCGCGCCGGCTCGACGTCCAGGGCGCCGACCTCGACGGCATCCACTACCTGCGAACGCTGGCCGACTCCGCGCGGATCCGTGAGCGGATCGAATCGAGCCAGCGACTGGTCGTAGTCGGCTCGGGCTGGATCGGCGCGGAGATCGCCGCCTCGGCTCGCCAGAAAGGATGCGAGGTGACCATGCTCGAGATGGCCTCACTACCCCTCGAGCGTGTCTTGGGGCCCGAGCTCGGGCAGATCTACCTAGACCTGCACCGCGATCACGGCGTCGAGTTCCTGCCCGAGACGACGGTCGAGCGCTTCGAGGGCCAGGGCTCTGTGGAGCGGGTGATCACCCGCGACGGCGCCTCGATCGAGACTGGGTTCGTCGTCGTCGGCATTGGCGTCGCCCCCCGCACCGGGCTGCTTGAAAGCGCCGGGCTTCGGATCGACAACGGCATCGTCGTCGACGAGCATCTCCAGAGCAGCATCCCGGGCGTGTACGCCGCGGGCGACGTCGCCAACGTTCGCCATCCCTTCTACCGACGCCACCTCCGCGTCGAGCACTGGGACACCGCGCTCCATCAGGGCCCCGTCGCCGCCAGGAACATGCTCGGCGCAAGCGAGCCCTACGAGCGGATCCCCTATTTCTTCTCCGACCAGTACGAGACCGGAATGGAGTACAGCGGCCACGCAATCGAATGGGACGAGGTCGTCTTCCGCGGCGACATCGGAGCCCGCGAGTTCATCGCCTTCTGGCTCGAGGACCAGCGCCTCGTCGCGGGAATGAATATGAACGTCTGGGACGTAAGCGACCCGATCCGGGAGCTGATCGCCTCCCGCCGGCGACTCGATCCGCGTGAGCTCGCCGACCCCGACACTCCGCTGGCCGAACTGAGCGAGCCCGGCGACGCTGACGACGACGAGGACGAGCGCGAAGCCCTCGGCGCGTGGGCATCCGAGGGTGGATCATGGTGAACCGCCTGCAGCACCTCCAGGACGCCGGGGTGTCGATCTGGCTGGACGACCTCTCCCGAGAGCTGCTCGACAGCGGCGAGTTCATGCGCTATGTGCGAGAGCTCGCGGTGACCGGAGCGACCTCGAACCCGACGATCTTCGCCAAGGCGATCACGCGCTCGGACCTGTATGACCCCCAGATCCGCCGCGCGCTTGATCTGGGCCTGAGCGATCCGCGGGAGATCTTCTTCGAGCTCGCTCTGGAGGACGTCCGCCGCGGCGCCGACAACCTGCGCGCGGTCTACGAGCTGAGCGACGGCCGCGATGGCTTCGTCTCCTTCGAGTGCACCCCCGACCTCGCGGACGACGCGAATGCGACCGTGAAACAGGCGCTGGACGTCTGCAATCGAGTGAACGTACCCAACCTCCTGATCAAGGTCGCCGCGACCGACGCCGGGATCACCGCGATTGAGGAGCTGACGGCGCGCGGCGTCAGCGTCAACGTCACTCTGCTCTTCTCGGTGCGCCGCTACGAGCAGGCGATCGACGCATATTGGAGCGGCCTCGAGCGCCGGCTGGGAGTCGGCAAGCCGGTCGTGGAGATCTCCTCGGTGGCGTCCTTCTTCGTCTCGCGGGTCGACACGATCGTCGACCCGTGGCTCGCGCCCGACTCGCCACTGCGCGGGCGAATCGCGATCGCAAACGCCCAGATCGCCTACGCGCGCTACATCCGGTCCCTCGAGAGCGCGAGATGGAAGGACCTCGCCGTTCGCGGTGCCACACCGCAGCGCCCGCTGTGGGCGAGCACCGGCACGAAAGACCCCGACTACTCCGACGTCCGCTACGTCCAAGAGCTGATCGCCCCGGGTGTGATTAGCACGGTCCCGATCAAGACGCTTCAAGCCTTTGCCGACCATGGTGACGTCGGCGCCTCACTCGGCCGCGACGCGATCCGCGCCCAGCGGCTACTCGGCGAGCTGGCCGAGGCCGATATCGACTTCGCTGCGATCACGGACGAGCTCGAGCGCCGAGGCGTCGACTCCTTCCGCGATTCCTATCGCGAGCTGTTGGCCTGTATCGAGGCGAAGACCTCCGAGGTGAGCGCCGGCGCTCTTGAGGCTGTCCATGCCTAGCGGAATGACCATTTCGCCCATGGTCGTAGGCCGTCTTTCCGCGGGAGCCTGTGGGGGATGGCCGATCCCGGCCATCCAGAAAGGAGCCACCATGTCTTCGGAAGTCGCGATACCAACAACCGCAACGCGCCCACCCGCGCCCTGGGCACCTCTCGGGCTTGCGCCTTCGCGTTCGCGGGCGCGCCCACGAGCTCGACAGAGCGCTCGCCGGCAAGGTCCGATCGGTGCCGATGGTCGATCAGGCCGCCCGGGCCCTCGACCAGCTGAGCCGCAGGCAGCGGTGGACCGGCGAGAACGATCTCGTATTCGTGAACGCGGTCGGCGGCGTGGTCGAGGACTCCCGCCCTGCGGCGGCGCTTCTACGCCGCCCTGAAGGCAGCGGAGGTGCCCCGCCTGCGCTTCCACGACCCCGGCACACGTTCGGGACGCTCGCCGTGCAGGCCTTCGCGCTTTCCGATGTGAAGGCCTACATGGGCCACGCGGACATTCAGACGACCATGCGCTACGTCCACCACGTGCCGCAGCACGACGCCGCCGAGCAGCTGACCAAGCTCTTGCAGGAGCGCACCGAGATCGACGTTGGGTGCGCGCCGGGTGCGCGCGACTTAGACAACGAGAGGGGAGCGGAGGCAGAAAGCCCGCCTGAGCGGGCAATTTCTGATGGGCCGGGGTGGACTCGAACCACCGACCTACGGATTATGAGTCCGCTGCTCTGACCAACTGAGCTACCGGCCCCGCAGGGGCGAGCCTAACGTCGCGGCGGGCGGCGCCGTCGCGGGACCGGCGCCTCAGCTTGGGCTAGGAGCCGTAAGGCGTGAGGGCGTAGCGGGCGCTGTAGCCGTCCATCGGGCGCGGGGTGCTGCGCCAGCGCGGGCCGCTGCCGCTGGTCAGCGACTCGCCGACCGCGGAGGTATCGAAGCGCAGGCCGGCGACGACCATGTAGGCGTGGCCGCTGTTGCCGTAGACGGTGATCCACTTGCCGATTCCCGGCTTGCCCCACTTCGAGCCGAGCGGGCCCGACGGGAGCGGGGTCTTGAGCAGGCCGGCGGCGTGCAGGACGTAGCTGACGGCGCCCGAGCAGTCGTAGCCCTTGGACTTGAAGCTGGCGTGGCCTCCGCCGTAGACGTAGGGCTTGTAGCGGATCTTGTTGGCGGCGTTGATCGCCTTGCGGACGCGCTTGGGGGCGTCGGACGGCGCGGTCGCCGAGCCGTCGGCGTTAAGAGTGGCGACGCCCATGGTCCCCGAGACGGGGGGCGTCGTGGTGCCGCCCGGGGCCACCGATCCACCGGTCTGCGCCTGGGCTGAAGTCGTCGGTATCGCTATCGCTGCCGCCAGCAGCACCATGGCTGCTGTGCCCTTCCCGTACCTGCTCGCATCGAACCGCAAAGCCATTCCTCCTTCGTCGGCCTACGGGGTTAGCTGTCGGGCTGGCGCTAAAGGACTCGCGCTCCCACTAGGTGGGTTCGCCCCAGGAACATTGGTTCCCCCGTTCCCATCTCGCGGTGAGGTGGGATTCGGCGTGTGTTGGCGGAAACCGTAGCAACTGTGAAGGATCCCTTGCAAAAGGGAACCGTCGCGGCGGTTCGAGGCCGAATCAGTCGTCGCCTGAGAGCACGGCGAGCCCCTCGCCCACTGAGGCGGGCTCAGGCTCCCCGGCGGCCGCTGCGCGAGCGCCCTCGCGGAGGCCGCTGACGCCCGCGGTCAGCTTCGACGCGAGCTCGGCGTCGATCGTCCCCGGGGCGGTGCGCTGGACGAGCGCGATCTCGAGCTGTTCGCTCAGCTCCGCGAGGCGCTGTTGGCCGACGACCATCGCGGCGCCCCTCAGCCCGTGCGCATCGATGCGCAGGCGCTCGACCTCATCCGATGCGGGCTCGGTCGCCGCCGCAAGCCGCTCGATTCCCTCGAGCATCTCGGGGGCGCGCCGCTCGGCCTCGGTGGCGAGCATCTGCAGCAGCTCGTTATCGGCCATCCGGGTAGTTGTATCTCAGGAGGAGCCGGCGGGCGAGGCCGTCACCTTGTCGACCGCGGCGCGCAGCTCCTCGACTGAATAGGCGCCCTCGATCACGGTGCTGACCTTGCCGTCGCGATCGATCACGTAGAGCCAGGGCTCGCTCGGGAGACGGTAGGCCTCGACCTGGGGACGCGAACCCTTCTGGATGTCGTTGTCCACGTAGATCTCCTGGTGGATGAAGGCGACGTCCTCGCCCTCGACGTCGCGCTTGACCTGCTCGGCGACGTCGACGACAGGCCCGCAGATGCGGCTCTGGCAGAGGGCGGGAGTCGCGAAGGACAACACCACCGGCTTCTCGCCCAGCACGTCCGCGAGGTCCTCGTCGTGCATCGTGCTGGCGGGGACCCGCGTGTCTATCTCCGCGACATCGGCGACGTCGTCGGTCGTAAGGGTGGAGACGACCGGCGCCTTCTCCCCGACGGCCACCGGGTCGAACTCTCCGACCAGGCTGGGGGTCGCGATCAGGGAGCCCGAGAAGCCGTCGCCCTCCTTGACCAGCGCGGCGAAGGACCACTTCCCTGGTTGCTCGAGCGGCACGTCGCTTACGTAGACGACCTTGCCCGCGTCCGGGTCGGCGGCCGTGGACTCGGCGACGAACGCCGGCTCGGTCTCGAGCGACTCGATGCGCGCCGGGAAGGGGCCTTCCGCGGGGCCCTGGAGGTTCTTGGGCGCCGCGTAGATGGCCACCTCGGCGGTCGTGATCTGCTCTCGCTCGACCGTGAACACTCCGAAGGGGAAGCGGTTGTCGCCGACGGTGAGGACGCGGGCGGCCGGCGAGATGACCGGGCCCTGCGAGCTCGCGTTAGCGAGGACCTGCTCAAGGCTCTGGCCCTCCGCTGCGGGGAAGTCGGTGGCGGGGGGCGCGGGACGGGAGGCGCTGCTCGGCTCGTCGCCGCCGTCGTCGTCGTCTCCGCAGCCGGCGACGAGCGCCAGCGCCAAGGCGCCGGACGCGAGAGCCGCGGCCATGGCGGCGCGGCGCATTGATCCCGTCCCTGGACTCACGCGGCGCATCCTAGTCACGGACGTGAAAGCCCCGCTCAGCGCGAGGCACAGGTAGGGTGCGCCGGCTGCTGCAAAGGTGCTTCGAAAACGAAGGCTCGAGAGGAGATCGACTTGGCTCAGAGGTCTGCATTGGTCACCGGCGGTTCAAGCGGCATCGGACTGGCGATAGCGAGGGCGCTGGCCGAGGATGGCTACTCGATCACGCTCTCGGCGAGGCGGCCCGAAAAGCTGGCCGCGGCCGGTGATGTTCTGCGCGCCGACGGCTTCGACGTCCTCGACGTGCCGGCGCAGATGACCGAGGAAGAGGACATGCGCAGGATCGTCGAGGCCCACGCCGGGCGCTTCGGGCGGCTGGACGTGCTCGTCAACAACGCCGGGGTCGGGATCGGCGAGCAGATGCACGAGATGACGACGAAGAAGGTCGACATGCAGCTCGACGTCAACCTGCGCGCGGTGATCCTGATGACGCGTGAGTGCCTGCCGCTGTTGAAGGAAGCGGGCGCCGAGCACAGCAAGGCGCTGATCATCAACACGGCCTCGATCGCCGGAAAGTCGCCCCAGCCGTGGCTTTCGGTCTACTCCGCGACCAAGGCGGCCGTGCTCGCGTGGAGCCAGTCGACGCAGAAGGAGATCGCGGGCCAGGGGATTCAGGTGACCGCGCTGGCGCCGGGGTTCGTCGACACGCCGATGACGGAGTTCGTCAAGCAGTCGGTCGACGCCGAGTCGATGATCCGCCCCGAGGATCTCGCCGAGTCCGTGCGCTTCCTCCTGAAGACCTCGCCGAACTGTCTCGTGCCCGAGATCGTCTTCATGCGGCCCGACGAGACGAGCCGCGAGGGCTCCCCCTAGGCCGCTTCAGCTTCGCCGCTGCGACGTCACCGGTTGCGGCGGCTCGGGGTATGCGAGCCCGCCGCGCTCCGCGCGGGCGCGCGCCTCGCCGGCGAACAGGCGGGCGCCCTTCCACATTCCCGCCCTCGCTCCGGCGTACCAGGCGACCTGGCGCAGGAGGCCGAACCAGGCGTCCTCGAGGTAGGAGCGCCGGTAGGGGGTGACCGGGTCGCGGGAGAACCGCAACGCGAGCACGCCGCGTACCCCCTCCGCCGAGTCGCGGACGTCGATCAGGCGAGGCGGCGGGCTCGGCCGGCCGTCGAGCGCGTGGTATTTGGCGGCTACCAGGCCGGCGCCGTATGCCCAGCCGAGCTGCTGGCGCAAAAAGCCGCGCTGCGTCGGGCGGTGGCGATGGCGCACGACCGCCTGGGCGCTGTAGGCGAGGCCGTAGTCGCTGCGCTCGCTGAAGCGCAGGCCGAGCTCGACGTCCTGGGCGCGCGGCATGCGCGGGTCGAAGGGGCCGATCTCGTCGAACACGCTGGCGCGGTAGGCGGCGTTGGCGGTGATCGCGTAGGGCGGGTTCGAGTTGACGGCGTATGCCTGCCAGGCGCCGAGCATGCGCGTCGCCTGGCGCACCGCGACCGAGTCGCCTGGGGCGTGGGCGAGCTCGCCGGCGACGCAGCCGACCTCGGGGTCCGAGAAGGGGGCGATCAGCTCGCTAAGCCAGTTCGGGTCGGCCAGGCAGTCGCCGTCGACGAAGGCGAACACCTCTCCCCTGCCCTCGGCGATGCCGCGGTTGCGCGCGTTGGAGACGCCCGGGCGCGGCTCGTGCAGGTAGATGACCGGGCGGCTGCGGATGACCTCGGCGGTGGCATCGGTGGAGCCGTTGTCGACGACGAGGATCTCGCGGCGATCGGCGGGGAAGTCGCCGGCGAGGATGGAGTCGAGCGTGTCGCCGATCATCTCGGCGCCGTTTCGAACGGGCACGACGACGGTCGTGTAAGGAAGATCGGTGGATGCCCCGCTCATGGGGCTGACGTTAGCGGGGGGCGGCCGGCTCGCCGTCGAGCAGCTCCTGCGCTCGCTGCTCGGTTCGCTTCTGCTCGCCGGCTGCGTGGGTGCTCGCCAGGAGCTCCTCGATCGTGACCTCGGCGTGGTCTTGGGCGTCGGCCTCGGCGAGGCGGCGGCGGGTCGCCTGGACGGCGCGGACCTCGTCGACGAGCGGGCGGTCACCGACCCACCCGGTCGCGGGCTCGGCGCCGGGCTCGCGGGAGCGCGACGCCGTCGCGGATCAGGGCGACCTCGAGATAACCCTTGAGGGTGCGCACCTCGCGCGCGCTGGCGCGGCGGGCGCGCTTCGCGCCCGTGAACGAGTCCCAGGCGCGGGCGAAGGTGCTGAAGTCGGTGCGGCCGCCGTTTCGGTGAGCCGCGAGCATCGGGCAGATCCCTCCGCGCTTGTCGCTGTATGCGCCGACGATCACGCGGTTGGCGCTGATGCCCTCGAGCATGCCGAGCTTGGTGCGCTCCGGGAGGGCGTCGACGGCGTATCGCAGGCGCCTGGCGTTCGTTCGTCTGCCGCGGGTCATTGCGCGACCAGGGATAGCGCGTTGCCCGTAGGGTCAGCGCAATGACGCGCCCATCCAAGCTGCGGCTGGTCGTCGCGGCCTTCGGCGACCCCGGGCACGCCTTCCCCGCCATCGCGCTGGCGCGCGAGCTGCACGCCCGTGGGCACGAGGTCGTGGTCGAGACGTGGGAGCATTGGCGCGAGCCGGTCGAGGCGGAGGGCCTGACGTTTCGCGGGGCTCAGGAGTACACGGTTTTTCCTCCACCCGGGCCCGACACGCCCGACGGCAAGACCGCCGCCGACGCAGCGCTGGCGCTCGCCGCGCTGATGGACGAGTGGGAGCCCGACCTGGTGGTCAGCGACATTCTCACGCTCGCGCCGACCCTCGCGGCCGAGGTGGCGGGGGTCCCACACGCCACGCTGGTCCCCCACGTCTATCCGGTGCAGGAGTCCGGGCAGCCGATGTACTCGCTCGGCTTTCGGCCCTCCCGCACCCCGCTGGGACGCGCCGGGTGGAAGGCGACGATGCCGATCCTCGAGACCGGGCTGCGCCGCGGGCGCGAGGAGATGAACGACACGCGGGCGCGGCTGGGGCTGGCGCCGCTGGACCGCTTCCACGGCGGGATCAGCGAGCTGCTCGCGCTCGTCGCCACCTTCCCCCAGCTCGAGTATCCGCGGCCCTGGCCCGAGCACGTGAAGGTCACCGGGCCGCTCTTCTTCGAGGTCCCGGCCGACGAGATCGAGATCCCGCCCGGCGACGAGCCCCTGGTGGTCGTCGCCCCCAGCACGTCGCAGGACCCCGAGCGCGAGTTGGTGCGGGCGGCGCTCGAGGGGCTCGCGGACGAGCCGGTGCGGGTGGTGGCGACGTTCAACAACCACCGCCCGGACGACCCGATCGACGTTCCCGACAACGCCGTGCTGACCCCCTGGCTCTCCTACTCGCAGGTGATGTCGCAGGCCGACCTGGTGATCTGCCACGGCGGGCACGGGACGCTGGTTCGCTCCTTCTCGGAGGGAGTGCCGGTCCTCGCCTGTCCAACGGTCGGCGACATGGGCGAGAACGGCGCGCGGGTGGGCTGGTCGGGCGCGGGCCTTGCCCTGCCGAAGCGGTTGCTCTCACCGCGCGGAGTGCGGCTCGCCTCCGCGCGAATCCTCAGCGACGACGGCTACCGCGCCAAGGCGGAGGAGATGCAGCGCTGGCACGCAGAGAACGACGGGGCGGCGAACGCCGCGGACGAGGTGGAGAAGGTCATCGCGTCGAAGGAGCTCCGGGGGTGGGACTCGAACCCACAACCTCTCGATTAACAGTCGAGCGCATCTACCAATTGAGCTACCCCGGATCGCCCCTGAGATTATCGGTCGCCGAATGCAGTTCCGCTGACTCGTGCCCCACATGGGGGGCATGATTCAGCGAGAGCGCGAAAAGCCGGCTAGGGGGCCGGTGAATCGGAGTGTGAGATGCGGGCCGTCAGCTTCGAGCCCTCCTGGCTGAGGCGCGAGACCTCTTCCATGTTGCCGGCCTCGCGCGCGGCCGAGATGTCGTCGTCGAGGCGCTGCTGTTCGAGCAGCATGAAGTTGAGCTCCATCGCAGCGGGCGAGTGCGGCTCGCGGGAGGCGCGCATCGTCAGCTCGGTGACGAGTGCGACGAGCGCCTCGTCGTGGCGCGGCAACCCCTCCAACGGCGCATCGAGGTGATCGCGCAGCCACTCGAGCGCGGGCGCGCCCGAAGCCGACATGTGCTCGGGGCGCAACCGCTCGATGAACCCCCGCCCCAGCTTCGGGTCCGAGATGCACATCGCCAGCAGCGCCCGCTCGCGCGCCTCGCGCGGCGTCAGCGGCGCGCTCGGCACCACCCTGCGCCGCTCGCCCTCATCTCCCGCGGAAGGCGGCGCCTCGATCAACTCCACCTGGTTCGCGGTCCGGACCCTCTCGCTGACCATGCTCGGGTCGGTGTCGAGCCCGTCGGCGACCTCGCGCATCAGCTCGTCCCGGCCCACGGTCTGCCCCATCGCCTGCAGCAGCGGGGCCAACTCCGTCAACGCGCGCTCCCGGCCGGCCGGCGTTCCCACGTCGGCCCGCCCCAGCACCGTCCGCACCCTGAAGCTCGGCAGGTCGATCGCCTCGTCGACGATCCCGCGGAAGCGGTCGATGTGCCCAGCGGCGAGCATGTCTGCGGGATCCTCGCCCTCGGGCATCGCCGCAACCTTCAAATCGAGCGTGCGGTCTGCCGCCACCCGCTGCGCGCGGATCATGGCGTTGGCGCCCGCCTTGTCGGCATCGAGCGCCAGCACCACCGACTCGGGCCCGAGCGCCGAGAGCGCCTGCAGCTGCTCCGGGGTGATCGCGGTCCCCATGATCGCCACCGCCTCGTGCACCCCGGCCTGGTGCAGCGCCAGCACGTCGGTGTAGCCCTCGACGACGATGGCCCGCCGCGCCCTCGCGATCGCCTGACGCGCGCGCTCGATCCCATAGAGGTTCTCGCTCTTCTTGAAGATGCCCTCGGGCGAGTTCAGGTACTTCGGCTTCGAGTCGGCGCTCATCGCCCGAGCTCCGAACCCCAGGACCCTCCCCCGCCCGTCGCGGATCGGGAACGTGATGCGCGAGCGGAAGCGGTCGTAGTGGCCGCCCTGGCGCCCCTTCTGGATCAACCCCGCGCCGACCAGCTCGGGGATCGAGAACCTGGCGCGCTGGCTCCCGACGAGAACGGAGTCCCACGCGCTCGGCGCCATCCCGACGCTGAACTCGCGTAGCGTCTCCTCGCTCAGCCCGCGCCCGAGCAGGTACTCGCGCGCCTTCGCGGCCTTCGGCGACTCCCACAGGTAGCGGACGTAGAACTCCGCCGTGCGCGCGAGCAGCTCGTAGGAGCGCGCCCGCTTGCGCCGCGCCGCCTCTAGCCTCGGGTCCTCGCTCTCGCGCTCGAGCTCGATCCCGTAGCGCTCGGCCAGCGACTCGATCGCCTCGGGGAAGTCCAGCCCCTGCTTCTCCTGCACGAAGCTGAAGATGTCACCCCCGGCCTCGCACCCAAAGCAGTAGTAGACCTTCTGCACCGGGTCGACCGAGAACGACGGCGTCCGCTCGTCGTGGAAGGGGCAAAGGCCCTGGAACCGCGCACCGGCCCGGCGCAGGTCGGTGTAGGCCGAGACGACCTCGACGATGTCCGCCGCGTCCTTCACCCGATTCACCGTCTCGTCAGAGAACCTCGCCATCTAGGGATTCTCCCCGCTCGGCGCCGCGCCCGAGAGCTCCGCGTACTGCGTGAGGCAGAAACGGTCGGTCATTCCGGCGAGATAGTCGGTCACGAGCTGAACCGCGTCGGCCTCGGGGTCACTCGCCGGCACCTCATCGATGTTCGCCAGGTAGTGCGTGAACAGGAACCCGAGCGCCTCCCGCGCCCGCTCCTGCTCGGAGCGCGCCTCGGCGCCGAGGTAGACCCGCTCGAACATGAACTTCCGCAGCCGCAACATCGCCCCGCCGATCTCCTCGCTCTGTGCGATGTCGCCCTCAGCGCGCGAGCGCTCGACCATGTCGCGCACCAGCGTGTCGATCCGCTCGGCGCCGCTCGACCCCAGCAGCTCGATCTCGTCACTCGGCAGGTCCCCCTCAGAGAGGATTCCCGCCCGCACCGCATCGTCGATGTCGTGGTTGATGTAGGCGACGCGGTCGACGATCCGCACCACTCGCCCCTCGAGCGTCCCCGGCTTCTGGGAGCCGGTGTGTCGCAGGATCCCATCGCGCACCGGCACGGTCAGGTTCAGCCCCCGCCGATCGCTTTCGAGCACCTCGACGACCCGCAGCGAGTGCTCGTTGTGCTTGAAGTTCCGCCCGTGCTCGGCCAGTCGTTCGGCCAGCACCTCCTCGCCGATGTGGCCGAAGGGCGGATGGCCGAGGTCGTGCCCCAGGCCGATCGCCTCGGTCAGGTCCTCGTTCAGCCCGAGCGCCCGCGAGACGGTGCGCGAAATGAAGCAGGCCTCCAGCGTGTGGGTGAGCCGCGTGCGGTAGTGGTCGCCCTCGGGGGCGACGAACACCTGCGTCTTGTGCTTGAGCCGGCGAAAGGCCTTCGAGTGGACGATGCGGTCGCGGTCGCGCTGGAACGGCGTCCGGATCGGGCTGTCGGCCTCGGGGTGGTCGCGCACCGCCGGATATGACGGCGTCCCGCGCTCCCACATGTAGCGCGACTCCCAGGAGCGCACGCGCTCCTCGAGCGTTTCGGTGCTGGTGCTCACGATTCGATGGTGGCAGCCTCGTCGGCGACCGCCTCCTTGACCGGGTCGGTCACCGCCGCCTGAGCTGCAGCGACCCGCGCGATCGGCACCCGGTAGGGCGAGCAGCTGACGTAATCGAGCCCGGCGCGGTGGAAGAAGCCGACACTGTCGGGATCCCCGCCGTGCTCTCCGCAGACACCGACCTTGAGCCCGGGGTTCGCCTCGCGCCCGCGCTCGGTGCCGACCCGCACCAGCTCCCCAACCCCCGGCTCGTCGATCGTCTCGAACGGGCTGCGGTCGATGATCCCGTGCTCGATGTAGCGGTTCAGGAACTTCCCCTCGACGTCGTCGCGCGAGAGCCCGATGGCCGTCTGGGTGAGGTCGTTGGTCCCGAAGCTGAAGAAGTCGGCGTGCCGCGCGATGCGCCCCGCGACCAGGCACGCGCGCGGCAACTCGAGCATCGTCCCGATCGAATGCGAGACCTCGCGGCCGACCCCCTTCTGGGCCTCGGCCGCGGCCCCCTCGACCATCGAGCGCACGCGCTCGAGCTCGGTCTCGTAGGCGATCAGCGGAAGCATGATCTCGACCTGCGGGTCGTCGCCGTGCTCGGCGGCCGCAGCCGCGGCCTCGATGATCGCCCGCACCTGCATCTCGTAAATGGGGGGATAGAGGATCGCCAATCGCACCCCGCGCGTCCCGAGCATCGGGTTCGCCTCCTGCAGGTCCCGCACCATCGCGAGCACGTCGGCGGGACCGTCCTCGAAGTGCGCCACGGGGAGGAACTCGTGCAGCGGCGGGTCGAGCAGCCTGATCGTCACCTCCAGCCCCGCCATCGCGCGGAAGATCCCCTCGAAGTCCGAGCGCTGAAGCTCGCGCAGGGCGGCGAGGCTGCCGCGGAAGCGCTCGTCGACCTCCTCGACGTTCGTCTCGCCCTCGTCGGGGCTCAGGTGCGCCCGGCGCCACTGCTCGGCGGCCAGGAACATGTCCTTGACCAGGCTGTCGCGGTCGGCCCCGAAGAACATGTGCTCGGTGCGGCAGAGCCCGATGCCCTCGGCGCCGAACGACCGCGCCTTGGCGGCGTCCTTGGGGTTGTCGGCGTTGGCGCGCACCTGAAGGCGCCGAAGCTCGTCGGCCCAGCCCAGCACGGTCTGGAACTCCTCCGAGATCTCGGGCTCGATCAGGGGGACGTCGTCGAGGGTGATCGCGCCGGTCGAGCCGTCGATAGCGATCAGATCGCCCGCAGCGAGGCTGCGGCCGTCGACGCTGACGGTCTTCGCCGCGAGGTCGACGACGAGCTCCGACGCGCCGCAGATGCAGGGGCGCCCCATTCCGCGAGCGACCAGCGCGGCGTGCGAGGCCTTGCCGCCCTCGGATGTGAGGATCCCCCGCGCCGCCGCGAACCCGGCGACGTCCTCGGCCTCGGTGAATGGCCTGACCAGGATCACGTCCTCGCCAGCCTCCCCGCGCTCGACCGCCTCGCCGGCGGTCAGCACGATCGCGCCCTTCGCCGCTCCCGGCGAGGCGGCGATCCCGCGCGTCAGCACCTCGTACTCGCTGTCGGGATCGAAGGTCGGATGCAGGAGCGCGTCGAGCCTGTCGGCCTCGATGGTGGCCAGAGCGCCGCCCTTGTCGAGCAGGCCCTCGCCGACCGCGTCGACCGCGAAGCGCACGGCGGCCTGAGCGGGCCGTTTCGCGTCGCGGGTCTGCAGCAGGTAGAGGCGGCCCTCCTCGACGGTGAACTCGGTGTCCTGCATGTCGAGGTTGTGGCGCTCGAGCGTCGTCAGCGCCTCGAGCAGCTCGCGGTGGGCGTCGGGCAGGACACGCGCCATCTCGGTGAGGCCCTGCGTGTTGCGCACGCCCGAGACGACGTCCTCGCCCTGGGCGTCGATCAAGAAGTCGCCCGAGGGCTCGGGCGCGCCGGTGATCTCGTCGCGGCTGAAGGCGACGCCCGATCCCGAGCTCTCGCCCTTGTTCCCGAAGACCATCTGCTGCACGTTGACCGCGGTGCCCCAGTCGTCCGGGATCGCGTTCAGCCGCCGGTACTCGATCGCCCGCTTGCCGTTCCAGGACTCGAACACTGCGCGGATCGCCGCATCAAGCTGTTCACGCGGATCGTCGGGGAACTCTTCGCCCGTCTCGTCGCGGTAGATCTCGCGGAAGCGCTCGATCAGACCGCGCAGCTCATCGGGGCCGAGCTCGGTGTCGAGCTTGACGCCATGCTCGCTCTTTGCCTCCGCGATCGCCTTCTCGTAGCGCTCGCCGGGGATGCCGCGCACGACGTTTCCGAACATCTGGACGAGCCGGCGATGGGAATCGCGGGCGAAGCGCTCGTTGCCGGTGCGCTCGGCGAGGCCCTCGACCGATTCGTCGCCGAGGCCGAGGTTGAGGATCGTGTCGAGCATGCCGGGCATCGAGACGCGAGCCCCCGAGCGCACCGAGAGGAGCAGCGGGTCCTCCGCGTCGCCGAGCCGTTTGCCGGCGCCGGACTCGAGCGCCTCCAGGGCCGCATCGACCTGAGCGTCGAGCCCGGGCGGCATCTCCCCCCGCTGCATGAACTCGACACAGGCCTCGGTCGTGATCGTGAACCCCGGCGGCACGCGCTCGGGCCCGAGCACGCGCGTCATCTCGGCCAGGTTGGCCCCCTTGCCGCCGAGTAGGTCGCGCATCTCGCGCGAGCCCTCGGCGAACCCGTAGACGAACTGCGTCACCGTGGCGATCATAGGTGGATAGGGTCTCGCCGATGGCCCAGACCGCACTGATCACGGGGGCCTCCTCGGGCATCGGCGAGGAGTTCGCCAAGGCCCTGTCCGCCCGGGGCTACGAGCTCGTACTCGTCGCTCGGCGGCGGGACCGCCTCGAGGCCCTGGCTCAGTCCCTGCCGGGCAGGGCGCAGATCGTCACCTGCGACCTGGCCTCCGAAGCCGCGAAGCTCCCCGGCGACGTGGCGGAGTTCGGGGTCGATGTCGACCTGCTCGTGAACAACGCCGGATTCGGCCTGCGCGGCCGGTTCTCCGAGCTGCCGGTGGAGCGCCAGGCCGAGATGGTGCGCGTCAACTGCGAGGCGGTGGTCGTGCTCACGGGCGCCTTCCTTCCCGCGATGATCGAGCGCGGCCGCGGCGGCGTCATCACCGTCGCGTCGACGGCCGGGATGCAGCCCCTCCCCTACGAGGCGACGTACGGCGCATCGAAGGCCTTCGCCCTGAATCTGACCGACGCGCTCCACGCCGAGCTGAAGGGAACTGGGGTCAAGGCGCTGTCGGTCAACCCCGGCCCGGTGCCGACCGAATGGCAGCAGGTCGCCGGCTACGAGGAGGCCGGCGGCGAGATGATGCCGGGCGCGATCGAAGCCGACCAGGTCGTCCGCGAGGCGATGGCCGCCTACGACCGCGGCAAGCGGTCGATCGTCCCCGGCCGCTTCTTCCGCAACTTCATGCGCATCAATAACGCAAGTCCCCGCGCCGTCCGCCTGGCGGTCGGCGAGCGCCTGTACCGCCCGAAGTAGGCGAACCCCACAGAAACAGGCTGGGTAGGGGGCGAACTGAGCGCTTCCGGGCGCTCATGACGGCTATGGCCGTCACCAACGCCCGGGAGCGCTCGCTCCACGCCTGGAGGCTTGCGTCCGCTCAGCACGGCGTGGTGCACCGTGACCAGCTTCGGGGCTTGGGCTTCTCGGACCACGCGATCGCCCATCGCGTCACGAGAGGCCGATTGCGCCGCCTCTACCCAGCCGTTTTCACGACTGGTCCTGCCGAGCTGAGTCTCCTCGGCCGCTGGATGGCGGCGACTCTCGCTTGTGGAGACGATGCCTTGCTCAGCCATTCGAGCGCAGCGGCCCTCTGGAGGCTAGGCAGGGAGTGGGCGACCGTCGAGGTCACGGTAACCGGCGATCGCCACCTGAGGCGCCGGGGAATCAGTGTTCACCGATCCGCGACTCATCTTCCGGAGGATGTCACCACCCACGACGGCATCCCCGTCACTTCCCCCATCCGCACCCTCATCGACCTTTCGACTCGCCTCTCGTCATCCAGCCTCGAGGCTGCGATCAACGCTGCGGACAAGCGCAATCTGGTCGATCCCGATGCTCTTCGCGCCGCCATCGAGAGGCGGTCGGGGCAGCGCGGCGTGCCCCACCTACGCCGAGTCTTGGACAAGAGGACGTTCGTGCTCACCGACTCTGAGCTCGAGCGCATGATGCTGCCATTGATCCGGCGAGCCGGGCTCCCCTTGCCGCAGACCGAGGTCACGGTGAACGGCTTCAGGGTGGACTTCCACTGGCCGGAGCTCGGCTTGGTCGTCGAGACCGACGGGCTTCGCTACCACCGCACGCAGGCCCAACAGGCCCGAGACAGGGTCAGGGACCACTCGTACGTCGAGGCGGGGCTCTTCCCGCTGCGGTTCACCTACGCGCAGGTGGCTCACGACCCGGAGGCGGTCGTGCGAACGCTCTCGGCCGCGGCCGAGCGGTTGAGCTCCGACTAGGCCGCGGCGCGGAGCTGCACGTTCGCGTGATGCTCGAGGGTCTCGACGATCGCTCGGTCGGCCTGCGCTGCGATCCGGGCGTCGGCTGGCGGAGCCTCCGCGAGGGGTCGCGCCAGGGCGTCGACCATGAAGCGGTGGGTTTCCTCGTCGATCGCGAAGCCCTCGCCCTCGCAGCCCGCGCAGACGACTCCTCCGGCCGAGCCCGAGAACGAGGTGATGTGCTCGGCCTCGCCGCAGCGCGCGCAGCTCGCCAGCTCGGGCGAGAACCCCGCGGCGAGCGCCAGCTTCATCCGGTAGGCAAGCGCCGCCCCCGGCGCGCTCGAGGCCTTCGGATCGGCGTCGAGCAGGCCCAGGTAGTTGACGAGCAGGTTGTAGGCGGGCTTGTTCGCCTCGCCGGAGTCGAACAGGCGCAGCAGCGTGTCGCACGCTCGGCCCGCGGCCTGCAGCGCCGCCCCGTCGCTTCGCAGCCTCCCGTGGCCTTCGACCGTGGAGGCCCCGGTCACGGTCAGCAGGTCGCTGCGCCCCTCGTAGAGGACCATGTCGAGCCTGAAGAACGGCTCCAGCCGCCCGCCGAAGCGCGACTTCGGCCGCCGCGAGCCCTTCGCGATCGCACCGATCCTCCCCCGCGTCGCCGAGTACAGGTGCACGATCCGGTCGGCCTCGCCGTAGCGAATGCTCCGCAGCACCACCGCCTCCGTCTTGATCGAGCCCGGCATCCCCTCAACTTGCCCCACGGTCCGGACGGCCCGAGCGGACCGCGTCGCGGATCGCCGCGGCGGTCGCCGTCGCGGCCGCCGCCCCGATCTGCATCGAGATGAACTCGCGGTGCTCGCCGGCTGTTCCAGAGGCCATGCAGAACGCGACGTCGCCGTCGACCGGGGTGAACGTGGGATCGACGGCGCGGGCGATCCCCGCCGTGGCCGCGCGGGCGACCATGCCAGTCTCGCGCTTGTCGAGGGCGGCGTCGGTGCAGATGCAGACCAGGGTCGTGTTGCCCTCGGGGACGCGCAGGTCGGGGCCCTGCTCCATCGCCACCAGCAGGTCCGCGCCGCGCTTCATCTCGCCGTCGTCGCCCCGCGGGCCGGCGATCACCGAGCCGTCGGCGGCGAGCACGTCGCCGGCCGCGTTCACGACCGCGATCGCGGAGACCGTCTCGCCCGCGCCGGTGTGGAGCGCGGCGTAACCGAGCCCTCCGCGCGAGGCGCGGTCGCGGCCCAGCATCTTCGCGACCGTGGCGCCGGTGCCCGCGCCGACGTGCCCGGCTTCGGGAACGCCGGGCGCCGCCGCCTCACAGGCCGCGTAGCCCTGCTCGGAGCCCGGCCGGGCCTCGGGGTCCCCGCTGGCCAGGTCGTAGACGACCGCAGCCGGGACGATCGGCACCAGTCCGGCCGGCGTCGGGTGGCCTCGCTCGCGCTCCTCGAGCCAGCGCGCCACTCCGTCGGCGGCGGCCAGGCCGAACGCGCTGCCGCCGGTCAGCAGGATTGCCGAGGCGCCGTCGGCGCGTGAGAGAGGGCTGAGGATGTCGGTCTCGCGCGTGCCGGGTCCGCCACCCGCGACGAACACACCCGCGCTCCCCTCGTCGGGCGGCGGGATGACGACGGTGCAGCCGGTCAGGCCCTCGGGATCGCTCCAGTGGCCGACCGAGAAGCCCTCGGGCAGCGGCACCTGCGGCTCGCTCACCGCCCGGTCCCCGCGGCGGCGCGCTTTCGCTTTCGCCGCTTCGGGCGCTTTCGCAGCTTCACCTGGCAGTCGGGGCAGAAGTAGGTCGAGCGCCCGCCGACGACGATTCGCTCGATGGTCGGCACACCTTCCTCGCGCTCGTCCTGAGCGCTCGCACAGCGCGGGCACGGCAGGCCCTCGCGGGTGTGGACGAGGAACTCCTCCTGCATCGAGCCCCGCTCGCCGCGAGCGTCGCGGTAGTCGTCGATGCTGGCGCCGCCCTCGGCGAGCCCCGTCTCGAGCGCGTCGACGATCCCCTCGACCAGCGCTTCGAGATGCTCGTGGCGCATCGATCCGGCGGGCGAGAGCGGATGGAGCTCGGCGCGGTGCAGTGCCTCGTCGGCATAGATGTTGCCGATGCCGGCGACGCCGGTCTGCGTCAGCAGGAAAGACTTCAGCGGCGCCGACCGTCCCGCTGCGATCCGTCCTAGTGTCTCGGGCGTGAGGTCGGTCGACAAGGGCTCGATCCCGACCCTCGTCGTCAGGTAGTCCTCGAGCGCGTCGGATCCCTCCAGAAGCACGGCCGTGCCGAATCGCCGCACGTCTGTGAACAGCATCTCGGTGCCGTCGTCGAGACCGATCCGCATCCGCAGGAAGCGCGGCTCGGTGGGCGACTCGTACAGGCGGGGCCCGCCGAGGCGCGAGTCGGTCTCCATCAGGTCGGCGAGCTCCCCGTCGCCTCCGAGAGAGCGCAGCAGCACGTTGCCTGTCATCCGCAGGTGCAGGGCGAGGACGCCGTCCCCCTCGAGGCGGATCAGCAGGTACTTGCCCCGGCGATCGACGCCTTCGATCTCACGCCCCTCGAGCCCGCGGGCGACTGGGCCCGGCGGCAACGGTCTCGTCAGGCGCTCGTCGAGGATCTCGGCCGATGCGATCCTGAGCCCGGTCACTGCTGGCGCAAGCTGGCGCCGGATCGTCTCGACCTCGGGCAGCTCCGGCATGAAGCGAAGACTAGGCGCCGGTTGAAGCGAGCGCGCGTGGGTGCGCCTTGAAGTACGCCTCCTTCAGCTCCTCGCCCGAGAGGTGGGTGTAAAGCTGGGTGGTCGAGAGGTCGGCGTGGCCGAGCATCTCCTGGACCGAGCGCAGGTCGCAGCCGCCCGAGAGCAGGTGCGTTGCGAACGAGTGGCGCAGGGTGTGCGGGCTCATCCGGCCCTTGAGGCCGGCGCTCTCGGCGTGCCGCGAGACGATCTTGTAGAGCCCTTGCCGGGTCAGAGGCCCCCCGCGGAAGTTGAGGAAGAGCTTTTTCTCATCCCCCGTGCGCACCAGCGCCGGGCGGCCCGAGCGCAGGTAGATGCGGACGGCGGCCAGCGCCTTGTCGCCGACCGGCACGAGCCGCTCCTTCGAGCCCTTGCCCCGGGCGCGGAGCACCCCGTTCTCGACGTCGATGTCGCCGACCTCGAGCCCGATGGTCTCCGACGCCCGCAGGCCCGACGCGTACATCAGCTCGAGCAGCGCGCGGTCGCGGGTCACCGTCTTGTCGTCCCCTCGGGGCTGTGCCAGGAGCTTCTGCACTTCGCTGTAGCTCAGTACCTCCGGCAGCTTCTTGCCCCGCCGCGGCGTCGGCAGCTTCGCCGCCGGGTCGTCGTTGATCAGATCCTCGCGGCGCAGGTGGCGGTAGAACGAGCGCAGGCATGCCGCCTTGCGGTGGATCGTCGCGGGCGAGCACGGCGGGGTCTCGTCGCCGTCGCCGCTCGCGAGCGCCGCGAGGAAGTCCGAGAGGTCCTGCCCGGTCGCCGTCTGGGCCTCGCGGTCGCGCTCGGCCAGGAAGGACCCGAGTTGGAGCAGGTCGGTGCGATACGCCGTGAGGGTGTTGCGAGACAGCCCGCGCTCAAACTCGAGGTGGGCGAGGAAGTCGAGCACGAGGGCCTCGAAGCGAGGCGAGGGCCGCGGCTTCGCGGGATCGACAGGAGGCGCCATGGTGGCCATGCCTGCTGTGTTCGACGCGGCGGACGCTCGTCCCTTCCCGGCGATGCGGGCGGCAGGTCAAGCGCGGCTGGCGAGGTGGTCGCGCAGCATGATCAGCCCGATGATGGACTTCGCGTCGGCGCAGACGTCGATCGTCGAATCCAGCTCCTCGAACGGTACGCGCACGACCTCGATGCGCTCGTCGTCCTCGGGCTCAGCGGGCACGTCGTAGAGCTCGGTCGCCATGAACAGGTGGACGCGCTCGTTCGCGAAGCCGGGGGACGTGTAGAAGCGCCGCAGCTCGCGCCAGTCGCCGGCGGACTTGCCGATCTCCTCGCCGAGCTCGCGCTGGGCGGCCTCGAGCGGGGACTCCCCCTCTTTGTCGAGCCTTCCAGCGGGGAGCTCGAGCAGCGCGGACTCCTCGACCGGCTCGCGCGGCTGGCGCACCATGTAGAAGACGCGCGCGTCGTAGGCGACGATCGCCACCGACCCGGGATGGATCACCACCTGGCGCACATCGGTGCCGCCGTCGGGGTAGCGGAAGCGGTCCATCCGCACCGAAACAATCGGACCCTTATGGATCAGCTTCCCACCCTCGCGCTCCAGCTTGTCACCTTCGCTGTGCTCTTGATCGCTCACGACAAGGCACACTTACAGGTCGGGCGCCGTGGGTGAGGGCCCCGGTCGGGCCCGGCGTGCCGCGGCCCCCAGGGCGTCGCCGGCCGCGAGCGCGGCGGCGAAGAAGAGCCCGTCTGAGTCCAGATCGCGCCCCATCGTCGTCGTCGGCAGCCCGCTCGCCGCGTAGTCGGAGAGCGCTGCCTCGCGGACCGAGACCTCGTGATCGCCGGCGGCGCAGAGCGCCTCGAGCTCCTCCCGCGAGCCCTCGGGCCACTCGGCTTCGTCGCCGGGCACCGCGACGGTGACCGGCGCCAGCAGCAGCTCGAGCACCGTCGCCGTGTGGTGGCTGACGCCGCGGTGGCGCGGGCGCTCGTCGCCAGACGAGAGCCGGGGCGCCACCATCGCCTCCAGCCCCAGCGCGAGCGCGGCGTGGGCCGTGTCGAGGGCAGCCATCCCGCCGTGACCGAGGGCGGAAGCCGAGCCGATGATGCCGGGGCCGGGGCCCGCGGCCACTGCGTCCCACCCGAGCGAGACGGATGCGTCGAGGGCGCCGGCGACGCTGATCGCCTCGCCTTCGCCACCGTAGGCGGCGCCCGCCGTCAGGTGGCCGCAGAGAAGTTCGCGCTCGCGCAGCTCGGCGACGTCCCGCGAGAGGGAGCCGGGAAGCGCGCCGCCCGGCGTCTGCACGTAGCCGAGCTTCAGCCCCGGCGCCGCGCGAGCCGCGGCCCAGGCCGCCGGCGCGAGCTGGCCGTGGAGAGAGAGGACGAGGACCGGAATCGCAGGTCCCGAGGCGGTCGCGCGCTCGCCGGGCTCAACCGGCTCGACGGGATGCTGGAGCGAGCTGTAGTTGAGCTTCATCACGTCCAGCCCTCGGCTCCCCTCGGAGTCGAGCCCGCGTGTGAGGTTGGCGTGCACGATGTCGAATCCTCCCGAGCCGAGCGCGAGGTCGAGCGCCTCGACGTTGACGATCACCTCGTCGCCGACGCCCACCTTGCCGACCATCGACTCGTCGGCCCAGGCGCGGCGCTCGGCGCCGTCGACGCTGACGGTGAGCGGATCGGCAGAGACGACCGTCCCCCTACGCAGCTTCAGCACGCGCGGCCTCCTCGATCGCGGCCTCGAGAACGGCGAGCATCCGGGTCAGGGCCTCGGCGCTGACCGACTCCTGCGGCGTGTGGTTCGCCTCGGTCCCGTTGGCGAGCAGCACGCACTCGTAGCCCCCCGCGATCAGCGCGTTCGCGTCGCTGCCGCCGCCCGTCGCCACGTGGGTGGGCTCGACCCCGGCGCGCTTCAGTGCGCGGTTCGCCACTGCCACCGGCTCCGAATCGGGATCGGAGCGGTAGCCGCGGAACATCTCGATCACTTCGAGGTCGACGTCGCAGCCGTGCTCGCCGGCGGCCCAGGTGCAGGCGTCGACCATCTCGCCGACCACCGCTGCCGCTCGGGGCCCATCGATGCTTCGGGCCTCTCCAAGGACGCGGCAGCGGCCCGCGACGACGTTCGACGCCGTCCCGCCCTCGATCACCCCGACGTTCGCCGTGGTCTCATCGTCGAGGCGGCCGAGCGACATGCCGGAAATCGCAGCGGCGGCCGCGGCGATGGCGCTGTGGCCGTCCTCGGGGTTGATGCCCGAATGCGCCTCGGAGCCCTCGAACTCGGCGATCAGCCGTTTATAGGTCGGTGCCGCGACGATCACCTCGCCGATCGGCGTCGCGTGGTCGATGACGTAGCCGTAGGGAGCTCGCAGCGCCGAGGTGTCGAGGGCCTCCGCTCCGCGCAGGCCGTCCTCCTCGGCGACGGTGAGCACGATCTCGAGACCGACCGCAGCGGGATCGGACGCGTGGCGCGCCGCCAGCTCCATCAGCACCGCGACGGCTGCCTTGTTGTCTGCTCCGAGGATCGTGTCGCCGGCGCTGCGAAAAGTTCCGTTCTGCTCGACGACCTCGACCGCGCCTTCGTGCGGGACTGTGTCGAGGTGGCCGCAGAGCATCAGCCAGCGGTCCTCGCGGCCGGGGACGCGGGCGACCAGGTTGCCGGCGCCCGCGCGGGCCGCCTCGGCCGAACCGTCCTCAGCGACCTCAACGCCGAGCTCGCGGAACTCGGCCAGCACCGCGTCGGCGACCGCGCGCTCTGACCCCGTGGGACTCGGGGTCTCGCACAGGCGCACGAAGCGGTCGAGCATGCGCCGTTCATCCGGGGAGGCCATCGCCGCAAGGCTAATGCGGGGCGGAGTGCGCGGGCCGCGAAGAGTCGGTGAACCTGCGTCCAGGTCCTTGCTCACGCGAGCTTCGCTGGGGTAGGTTCGGCTCGCCAACGACCCAGGGAGAGCTACCGATGAACTTGAGCTCGGACAGACGGATGCGCGCAGGCCTCGGAAATCGCGCTCGGCTTCGCCGCCTTCGCAGTGGTCGCCCAGCCGGGTCAAGCTCTAGACGCAGCCCAGATCGGCGCGACTAGGAGACGCTGACATCCGAGTCGGCCGCGGCCGACTTGGATGTGCCTGAGCGCTCGACCTCGGGCCGCTCGGAGGCGCGCCTCGCCGCCGCGCCAACGAAATCGCGGAACAGCGGCTCTGGCCGCGTCGGGCGCGAGTTGAACTCGGGGTGGAACTGCGAGGCGACGTAGAACGGGTGGTCGGGCAGTTCGATGATCTCGACCAGGCGCTCGTCGGGCGAGGTACCTCCGCAGACGAGGCCCTCCTGTTCGAGGCGGCGGCGGAGCTGGTTGTTGACCTCATAGCGGTGGCGGTGGCGCTTGTAGATGACGGCCTCGCCGAAGATCTCTCTCGCTCGAGTTCCGTCATGCAATTTCACGGGGTCCGCCCCGAGGCGCATCGTGCCACCGAGGTCCGAGACCTCCTTCTGCTCGGGGAGCAGGTCGACGACCGGGTACGGGGTCTCGGGGTCGAACTCCGCGGAGTTGGCCCCCTCCATGCCGCAGACGTGGCGGGCGAACTCGACGACCGCGATCTGCATCCCGAGACAGATCCCGAGGAACGGGATCTCGTGCTCGCGGGCGATCCTCGCCGCCTCGATCTTGCCCTCGATGCCGCGCTCACCGAAGCCGCCGGGGATCAGGACCCCGTCGACGTCGTCGAGCTCGGAGGGATCGAAGTTCTCGGACGAGACGAGCTCGATGTCGGCGTCGACGCCGTGGTGCCACCCACTGTGGGTGAGCGCCTCGATCACCGACTTGTAGGCGTCGGCCAACTCGACGTACTTGCCGACGAGCGCGATCCTGACCTTCTTCTCACGTGAGGCGTCGGCACGCTTGATCATCTCGTCCCAGTCAGCGAGGTCCGGCGCTGGAGCCTCGACCCCGAAGTGATCGAGAATCAGGTCGTCCATTCCCTCCGCGCGGAAAACGAGCGGCACCTTGTAGGTGTTGTCGACGTCACGGGCGCTGATCACCGCCTCCTCGGGAAGGCTCGCGAAGAGGGCGATCTTGCGCCGGATGTCGCGGTCGAGGCCCCGCTCGGAGCGGCAGACCAGCGCGTGGGGCTGGACGCCGATGCGGCGCAGCTCGTTGACCGAGTGCTGGGTCGGCTTGGTCTTCATCTCCCCGGCGTGCCCGATGTAGGGGACAAGCGTCAGGTGGATGAACATCGCGCGCTTCGGGCCGAGGTCGGTGTAGAGCTGGCGGATCGCCTCGAGGAACGGCAGCGACTCGATGTCGCCGACGGTGCCCCCGATCTCGGTGATCACGAAGTCGACGGACTGCGACTCGGCGACGATCAGGATGCGGTTCTTGATCTCGTCTGTGATGTGCGGGATCACCTGGACCGTCCCGCCGAGGTAGTCGCCGCGCCGCTCGCGGCGGATCACGGAGTTGTAGACCGCGCCCGCCGTCACGTTCGAGGCGCGCGAGGTGTTGTGGTCGGTGAAGCGCTCGTAGTGGCCGAGATCGAGGTCGGTCTCGGCGCCGTCCTCGGTGACGAAGACCTCGCCGTGCTGGAACGGGCTCATCGTCCCGGGGTCCACGTTGATGTATGGGTCGAACTTCTGGAGCTGAACCGTGAATCCGCGAGAGACGAGGAGGCGGCCTATCGAGGCCGACGCGATGCCCTTGCCGAGAGCCGAAACCACCCCGCCGGTGACGAAGAGGAAACGCGTGTCGGATGGGCTTCGATCGCTCAATTGACTCTGCCGAGCGAGTCTAGTTGCTTGATCAGCGGAATCTTTTCGATCGCCGACGAGAGCGAGCGAAACTCCCCATATACCGTCAACGCGATCAGGACTACGAGCGCGATCAGGCGCGCGTGGTCCGGGAGGGTCGTCACCAGCCAGATGCCGATCAGCGCACCGACGACGTTGGACCCGGTGTCTCCGAGCATCGCTCGCTCGCGAAGCGTGAACCACGCGCCGACCGCAACCGGACCGAGGAACAGCCCGAGCAGCTCGATCGGCTCGACCGTCCAGTAGCCGAGGCAGAGCCCGGCGGCGACGAGTCCCAGCGCCTTCTCGGCGCGGCCGGGGCGCAGGTCGAGCAGGTTCGCGAAGTTGGTCGCGAGCAGCAGCAGCGCAAGGTCGACGACGTAGTCGAGCGACTCGCGCCCGAGGCCCGACGTCGCGTAGGCCGCCAGGGCCAGCGCCCCGACCGCCTTGACCGCTCCCGTCGAGAGGTCGCCCGAGGCCAAGGCGCGCGCGTGGCCCCTCCACCCCCTGGCGCTGTCGACGGCCTCGCCGCGCCCGAGCGCGTCGTCGAACAATCCTAGGAAGGCGACGCCGACGATGTACGCGAACCAGCGGCGCAGCTCGGGGTCGAGCAGGTCGATGTCGGCGCGGTCATCGAGCGGGGCGAGCGGCGCCAGCGCGACGAGCGAGGCCGCGACAAGCACCGCGCCGAGCGGGAAGGCGAGCGTGCGCCCGGCGTAGTTCTCGCGGACGAGCCCGGCGGCCTCGAGCGCGCGCACCCCGGCGGGTACGACGACCAGCGCGACCGCGAACGAGACCGGTAGCGCCACCCACTCCACGCCGAGCTCCTCGACTCAGCCGCCGGGCGAGGGCTCGAGCAGCTCGGGCAGCAGGCTGTTCGCCGTGTCCTTGATGCCGAAGCTGCCCTCGGCGCCGAGCAGCGTGAAGACGAGCGCGACCTGGCCCGAGGTCAGGTCGACGCTGTCGACGGTGGCGACGTCGAGCGGTGCGAAGAAGGGGATCGAGGAATCCGCGACGCCGCTGCGCTCGACCGCGACGGTCGGCTCGCCTGAGTCAGCGACGCCCGTGGTCATCCCGGTCTCGAGCGCCGCAGTGTTCGCGTCGTCCTCGGTCGCCTCTTCGGGGTCCGGCTCCGCCTGTCCCGATCCGGCGCGCACGAGGATCACCCCGTCAAGGGGGCCGCCCTCGCCGCTCGACCTGGTGAAGAGCACGTCCTGGACCTTTTCGAGCTGTTTGCCTCCGCCCGCGACGAACTGCGAGCCGAGGCGGCGGCCGAGCATCGCGAGAACCGCGGCGTCGGCGCCGGCAGCGGCGAAGCCGGGCCCAAGCTCGCGGTAGAGCTCCTCGGTCTCGGGCGGCGTTCGGACCACCGCCACCTCCGCGAGCTCCGCTCCGGTGGGCTCGAGCGTCTCTTCGATGTCGGTCGAGACGTCGCTCGGCAGGTCGCCGAAGGCCAGCACACCGATTCGGCGCCCAGCGAGCGTCTTGCCGACGAGCGCCGGGTAGGCCCGCGAGCCGAAGGCCCGCTCGCGGTCGAGCTCGGATTGGAGCTCGTCCGCCTCGCCCCGAGCGTCCTCGATGTCGCCCTCGAGCGACTGGCGCAGGTTGTCCTCGGTGCCGGAGAGGACGTCGTCGCCCAGCCCCGCTCCGATCACGATGCCGACGGCGAGTGCGAGGAATACCGCGGCGAGGGACGCCGCGTGGTAGCGGGCGCTATAGCCCAAGGACCACCTTGATCTTCAGCCACAGCAGCTCGACCAGGTTCTCGAGCGCGGGCGTGGTCAGGACCACGATCGTCAGCAGGATCGCGAAAGCGGCGAAGAACAGCGCCAGGTGCGAGAGGCCGAGCCCCGGGTTGTAGAGCCGGCTGACGCCCTTGGCGTCCACCAGGATCTCGCCGATACGCAGGCGGGTGAGGAAGGTCGACGACATGCCGCTTCGTTGCTTGTCGAGGAACTCGAGCAGATTGAAGTGCGCCCCCACGCTGACGATCAGCGACGCCCCCTTCTCGGAGGCGAGCAGCATCGCGACGTCCTGGCTCGTTCCCGGCGCGGGCACGACGAGGTAGTCGAGGCCGAGCGCCGAGAGGCGCCCCGAGCCGGGCGCGCTGCCGTCCTTGTAGGCATGGACGATCAGCTCGGCGCCGCATTTCAGCGTCTCCTCGCGGGCGGAGTCCATGTCGCCGAGGATGAGGTCGGGCTTGTAGCCCTCCTTGACGATCGCGTCGGCGCCGCCGTCGACGCCGATCAGCACGGGGCGCACGTCGCGAATGTACGCGCGCAGCGCGCGCAGGTCTTTCGCGTGGTCGGTGCCCCGGACGACGATCAGGCAGTGCTGGTCGCGGAACACCGTCCGCGTCTCGGGAAACTCAATTGTGCCCGAGAGCAACTCCCCCTCGTCGCGGATGTGGCTCATGGTGTTATCGGCGAAGTTGTGAAGCGCGGAGTCGATCCGCCGGCGCTGGTCGTCCAGCTCCTCAGCGAGCTGGTCGACGGCGAGCAGGCTCCCGTCGGCGACGACCTCTCCCCCGGCCATCACCTTGCCGCCCTCGATCGAGATCTGATCACCGTCGTTCAGGCGGTCGAACAGGGCCGAGCCGGGCGCGTCGATCAGAGGCACGCCGGCGCGCACGAGGGTCAGCGGGCCGGCATTCGGATAGCTGCCGTCCGAGGAGGGCGAGACGTTCACCACCGCGCGCACGCCGCAGTTGACGAGGTCCTCCGCTGCGATGCGGTCGAGGTTGCGATGGTCGATCACGGCGATGTCGCGCGAGTCGAGCTTCTTGACCAGGTCCTTGGTGCGCTTGCCGAGTCGGGCCGTGCCCTCGATCGCCGAGGAGGCGCCGCGGCCGTTACGGGCAGACCGGAGCGAGCGCGGAAAGGAGCGGCGGCTGGTGGTCGCCATTCCGCAAAGTTACGCGGTTTCTAAGGCATTACGCGGCTCGGAGTAGCTCGCGCGCGTGCTTGCCCGCGGTCTTGTCGCCGCGGTCCGCGCCCATCATGCGCACGATCTCCGCAACCAGCTCGTCGCCGTCCACCAGGCGCACGTCTGCGGTGGCCTGGTCGCCCTCGGTGTCCTTCTCGATCCTGAAGTGGGTGTCGGCCATCGAGGCGACCTGCGGCAGGTGCGTGATGCAGAGGACCTGGCGCTCGGAGCCGAGCGCGCGCAGGCGCTCGCCGACCGCGCGTGCGGTATTGCCGCCGATCCCGGCGTCGATCTCGTCGAAGACGAAGGTCGCCGCCCCGCCCCGGGCGCCCTGCCCGGCGAGCGCGAGCATCACCCGCGAGAGCTCACCGCCGGATGCCGATTCGCGAAGCGGCGAGACCGGCATCCCCGGATTGGTGGCCACGCGGAACTCGGCCGTTTCCCGCCCGCTGGGACCAAAACCGTCGGGGTGGGGCTCGAGGACAACCTCGAGCGTGGCGCCGCTCATCGCGAGCTGGCCGAGCTCGGCTGCGACGCGCTTCTGGAGCTTTCGAGCGGCCTTCGCCCGCGCCTCGCTGAGCTCGGCTGCGAGGCCGACGCGAAGCTTGTTCGCCTCAGTGAGCCGCCTCTCCAGCGCCTCCGTCTGCTCCTCCGCCCCGTCGATCTGCTCGATCCGCGAGCGGCAGGAGTCGGCGTGCTCGAGCACGGCCTCGATCGTGCCGCCGTGCTTGCGCTTCAGCCGGTCGAGCACGTCGAGTCGCTCTTCGAGCTGCTGCAGGCGGCCCGGCGCGGCCTCGATCCCCTCAGCGTAGGAGCGGAGCTCGGCCCCGAGCTCGCGCAACTCGACAGTCAGCGTCTGGGCGCGGCCCGCCAGGTCGTCGAGCGCCGGGTCAACGCCGGCCTGCGCGCCGAGGGCGCTGTCGGCCATCGCCATCGCCTCCGATGCTCCACCCTCGCCTTCGCCCTCCACAGCCCCGATCGCGGCCGACGCGGCGCCGCGGAGCGCCTCCGCATGGCGCAGGCGCTCGCGCTCGGGCGCCAGCTCGGCCTCCTCGGCGGGGTCGGGGCGCGCGGCCTCGATCTCGGAGAGCTCGAAGCGCAGGAGGTCGAGGTCGCGCTCTCGCGCTCCCTGGCGGTCGCGCAGGGTCGCGAGCTCGTCCTCGATCGCGGTGACTTCGTGGTGGGCCGCGCGGTATGCGCCGCGGCGATCGATCTGGGCTGCTCCGGCGAACCCGTCGAGCGTCTCGAGCTGCGCGGATGCGAGGGTCAGCTTGCGGTGCTCGTGCTGGCCGTAGAAGGCGAGCAGCCTCGAGCCGAGCGCCCTCAGCTCGGGCGCGGTCGCGGCGCGGCCACCGAGGAAGGCGCTCGTCCGCCCGGACGCCGAGACGCGGCGCCCCAGCACGATCTCGGTCTCGCCCTCGGGCAGCCGCTCGGCGATCTCAGCGAGCTCGGGCTCGTCAAGCATTCCATCGGGTAGCTCGAACACGCCCTCGACGTAGGCCTCGCTCGCCCCTGGGCGCACGATCTGCGGCCTGGCCTTCCCGCCCATGATCAGGTCGAGCGAGTGCGCGAGGATCGTCTTGCCAGCGCCGGTCTCGCCGGTGATCGCGTTCAGCCCGGCCCCGAGCCGGAGCTCGGCGCGCTCGATCAGCAGCAGGTTCTCAATCCGAAGCTCAAGCAGCATTCCTCCCGTTCTAACGCGAAAGGCAGACGGACCCGCACAATCGCCGTCTCCTCAGCTTCGCTTCCGGGGACGGCGGGTTGCGACGCCGTCGCGGGGGCTGCTAAGAAGACGCGTCGCCCCCCTCGGCGGGTCCGAGCACGTCCTGGTCGCGGGTCAGCAGGGCTCCGAGAACTGCGCCCGCCAGTGCGATCAGGCCGGCGATCAGGAAGATCTCGTTGAGCGACCCGACGAACGCCTCGCGCGCGGCGTCGACGGCCTGCGGGCCGCCCTGCTCGGCGACAACGCGGGTGCCGCTCGCGGCGATGCCCTCGGCGGCCTCACTCGGGGCGTCCGCCGGCAGGCGATCCGCGATCCCGCTCTGGAAGACGGCCCCCAGCCCCGCGATGCCGGTGGCGATGCCGACCTGGCGGAAGGTGTTGTTGATCCCGGACCCCATCCCGGCCTTGGCAGCCGAGACGACGCCGACGGCCGTCGAGGCGATCGCGGGATTGGTCATCCCGATGCCCACCCCGGCGACCATGAAGCCCGCCAGCAGCGCGGTCCACTCACTGTCGACGGTGAGCCCCCGCATCAGCAGCAGGCCCGTCCCGACCAGGCCCAGTCCGAGCCCGAAGAAGACCCGCGCCGGGACGCGGGTCAGGAGGCGCCCCGCGATCGGAGCGACGAAGAACGAGAGCACGGTGATCGGCAGGAATCGGACGCCGGCCTCGAGCGGCCCGAAGCCGAGGATGTCCTGCATGTAGATGGTGATGTAGAGGAACATCGAGAACATCCCCGCCGAGAGCGCGAAAGCCACCGCCGAGACCCCGATGAACGCGGGCACGCGAAACAGGGAGAGGTCGAACATCGGATGACTCGAGCGCAGCTCGATCGCGACGAACGCGGCCAGCAGCAAGGCCGACCCGATCAGCGAAGCCTCGATCGTCGTGCTGCCCCAACCCTCCGCGTTTCCTCGCACGAGCCCGAAGATCAGCAGGAAAAGCGCCGACGAGAAGGTGATGACACCCGCCCAGTCGATGCGCTGGGCGTCGCTCCCGCGGGACTCGGCGACGCGCAGCAGGGTGAGCGCGATCGCCGCGAGCCCGATCGGGACGTTGACGAAGAAGATCCACTCCCAGCCGAGGGCGTCGGTGAGCGCACCGCCCACCAGGGGCCCGATCGCAACCGCCCCGCCCACGGTCGCGCCCCAGATGCCGAAGGCCGTGGCCCGCTCGCGGCCCACGAACTCTTGCGCGATCAGCGCCAGCGTCGTCGCGAACATGGCGGCGCCGCCGACTCCCTGCACGGCGCGGGCGACGTTCAGGCTCGTCGGGCTGCTCGCGAGCCCGCACGCGAGCGAGGCCACCGTGAAGACCGCGAACCCGGCGGCGAACACGCGGCGCCGGCCGAGGCGGTCGCCGAGGCTGCCGGCGGTGAGCAGAAAGGCGGCGAGGGTGAGTGAGTAGGCGTCAACGACCCACTGCAGGTCGCTGAAGCTGGCGCCGAGGTCGCGTTGGATCTCGGGCAACGCGACGTTGACGATCGTGATGTCCAAGAGCAGCATGAACATCGCCACGCACGTCGCGAGCAGGGTCCACCACTTCCGTTCCATCAGCCGCCGATCACTTGGCGAGCCGGCCGAACTTCTCGCGGATCCGGCTGTAGAAGTTCGAGCCGGGCACCTGGGCCAGGCGGCCGACACCGTCGCGGAATCCGACCTCGACCTCCTCACCCGGGGCGAGCTGGCCGCAGTGGTCGCCGTCCAGCGCGATCTCGACCGGGTCGCGGCCGGCGACGTTGGCGACCACCAGCGTGTCGCTCGGGGCGACCACCAGAGCCCGCGCGGTCAGCGTGTGCGGCGCTACGAAGCTGACGACGAAGCCCTCCACGCCCCAGGCGAGGATCGGCCCCGCGTTCGCGAGGTTGTATCCGGTGGATCCCGCGGGTGTCGCTGCGACGAGCCCGTCGCAGCGAACGTGCCCGACCTCCTCGCCGGCGATCCGGTACGAGAGCTCCGCGACGCGGCCGTGCGGCTGGCGGCTGAAGGCGACGTCGTTGAGCGCGATCGGCTCCGGCACGTCCATCCCCAACTCCAGCCCCGGAAGCGACATCACCTCGAACTCGCCGCTGAGCGCCCGCCGCAGCCCGGAGTCGAGCTCGTCCCGTTCGGCCGCGGCCAGGAAGCCGACGGTGCCGAAGTTGATCCCGAACACCGGCACCCCGGTGCCCGCGTACCGGCGGAGCGCGTAGAGGATGCTGCCGTCGCCTCCGAGAACGATGCAGACCGAAGGCTCGTCGGGTAGCTCGTCGACGCGGCCCAGCCCCGTCGCGGCCTCGCCGTGCTTGGCGTGCTCGTCGGCGGGAGCGACCAGCTCGACGCCGAGCTCGGCAGCAACGGCGATGGCCGCCGCGACCCCTTCGGAGGAAATGTCGGGATGGGTGTGGGTGACGAGGACGGCGGCGCTCATGCCGTTTCTCCCTCGGGCTCCACACTCTCGAGCTCGGCGTCGAGGTCGCCCGCGGGGCCGCCGCGGTCGAACCAGACGAAGGTCTCGCGGTTGCCCTTCGGCCCGGGCAGCCCCGACGAGGCGAGCCCGCGGACAACCAGCCCCTCGTGCTCTCCGGCGGCGGCGACCGAGCGGATCGCGTCGCGGCGGTCGGCGGGCTCGCGGACCACCCCGCCGCGCCCGACGCGCTCGGGCCCGAGCTCGAACTGCGGCTTGACCATCGCCAGCAGGTCGAGCCGCTCGCCCGCGCTGCGCGCGACGGGGCCCAGCAGCTTCGCCAGCGAGATGAACGAGACGTCCATGGTCACGAAGGTCGGCTCGAAGGCGAGCACGGCCTGGTCGAGGCCGCGCGCGTTTACGCGCTCCATCACGGTCACGCGCCCGTCTTGCCGAAGCTTCCAGTCCAGCTGGCCGTAGCCGACGTCGACCGCGATCACCCGTGCGGCGCCGCGGCTCAGCAGGCAGTCGGTGAAACCGCCCGTCGAGGCCCCGACGTCGAGGCAGTCGGCTCCGGCTGGATCGAGCCCGAGCGCGTCGAGCGCGTTGGCGAGCTTGGTTCCCCCGCGCGAGACGTACTCGGGGCCGCCCTTGACCACGAGCTCGGCGTCCTCCGGCAGCAGCTGGCCGGGCTTCGAGACCGACGGGCCGTCGTCGCCCAGGCGCACGCGCCCGGCGCGCACGCTGGCGGCGGCGGCGGCGCGCGAGGCGGCGAGGCCGCGCTCGGCGAGCAGAGTGTCCGCACGGCGGCGCGGGTTCGGCATCGCGGCAACGGTAGCCGAGGCGACCCGCGCGGCCGGGCCACGCCGTGCCAGCGTTGGAGCAAATGTGTGCGGTCACTCACAGACAGATCGCACATACGTTCGTACTCTGGAACGACGATGACCGCCTCGAGAGCGATCCCGATCCAAGTGCACGGCGCCCTAGAGGTGCTCGCCGCGCCGCTGCTGCTGCTCGCGCCCTTCGCGCTCGGCTTCAGCGCCGCCGCCGGCCTCGTCTCGTTCGCGATCGGCGCGGTCCTGATCGGCCTGGCGATCTCCATCTACGGAGACAGCGGCGAGCGCGGGACCCTCCCGCTGAGCGCGCACGCCGGCTTCGACTACCTGCTCGCCGGCACCACGATCGCCCTCGGCCTGCTCGTCGGCTTCGCGGGCGGCGACCCGGTTGCGGGCCTCTTCCTCCTCGCCTTCGGCTCGGCGCACCTGGGCCTCATCGCCTCCACCCGCTACACCCGCCCCCTGAGGGCCTAAGACTTACTCCCACAGAAAAAAGCAGCACACATATCTCTCCTCCCTAGTAGTACCCAAGAAACGGCCCGCCTCGGCGGGTCGTTTCTTTTGCCCGATTAGCAGGAGTTTCGTCCTGAACGCGAGCGGGCCGGGGGCGGCCAGAGAGCCGCTGTGCGCCAGTCTGTGCGCCAGTCGTATAGGGTCGGCTGACCCGCTTCCCGTTTGAGGAGGAGATATGTCAGAGCAAGACGTGGCCACGGTTAAAGCCGCCTACGAGAGCTTCAACCAGGGCGACATCCCAGCCGTGTTGGCCACTTATGACGATCAGATCGAGTGGATCGAGCCCGGCGGCGGCAGCGCTCCTTCCGGGAGGTTCACGGGGCCCGACAGCGTCGCCCAGGACGTGTTCGCGAAGGTGCCCGAGAACTTCGATGAGTTCTCGGTGGACATCGATGAGGTCGAGGACCAGGGCGACACCGTCGTCGTCAAAGGACGCTTCAAGGGCAAGAACAAGGGCGGCGCCGTGCTCGATGCACCGTTCGAGCACCGCAACACCATGCGCGACGGCAAGGTGGTCCGGTTCGAGAACACGGTCGACCAGGACGTTTGGGCGGCCGCCTGGAGCTGAACCCCCAGACAACGACTATGGCGAACCTCGACGGAGAGGCCGCTTGAGCCAGATTTGGTTGGCTACAGCCGACGTTCTTGGGCTGCTAGCCCGACCCCGGAGCGGGTGATGGACCAACCAAGAGTTGCGCTTTTCGTCCAATGCGCTACTCCCGCAGCCCGGCGTCGCTATTTGGCGGTAGCGCTGGCGCTGTCGCAATCGTTGGTCGTGTCTACGTCACCAGCCACATTCGCACACGCGTGGAACACGACTGCATCGCCCGTCGCCAAGGCTCCGGCCGCGTAGCTCCAGACGAGCTTCACCCGCGTCGAAGCACCTGGGTTGAGCGTCTTCGTGAACGGGCTCACCGTGACCGAGCCGGTCGGCGTCCCGTTGACATCGACGCTACTGGTGATGTCGCTCTCATTGATCGTGATCGGCGACGTGCCGACATTGGTCACCTTGAAGACGAACGACTTGCTCGTCTTCGTCGATGAGACCGGACCGTTGACGAACACGATGCCAGCGGCGTCGAGTATCGCCCGGCCCACCACAGTGACCACCACGGTGTCCGTGTTACACAGGGACACGACGTCACAGACCTCCAGCGTGAGCGCAAACGGCGTCGTCGTCGCTACATCCGGCGCCGTGAACGTCGGCGTCGGTGAAGTCGGATCACTCAACGTGATGCCCGCCGCCGCGGTCCACATATAGGTGAGCGGCTGACCCGCCGGATCGAAGGATGCTGTGCCGTCCAGGTTCACCGTCGTCCCGGGCAAGACCGTCTGGTCGGGCCCGGCGTTCGCGACCGGCGGGTGTTCGATCGGCTCGCCCTGCACAGTGACCACCACGGTGTCCGTGGCACACAGCGACGCAGGGTTCGCTTCGTCACAGACCTCCAGCGTGAACGTCCACTGCGTCGGCACATCCACATCCGGCGCAGTGAATGTCGGCGTCGCTGAGGTCGGATCACTCAACGTGATCTCGGCCGGGGCGGTCCACGCATAGGTCAGAGCCTCGCCCTCGGGATCGGACGATCCCGTCCCGTCGAGCGTCGCCAGGGCCCCTTCGCTGACCGTCTGGTCGGGTCCAGCGTTCGCGGTCGGCGGTTGTTCCGCTTGGTTGGTTACGATCGTCCCCGCGCCCTGGCTGTCAAAGATCTCTACGGGGCGAGTGGCGTTCGAGAGGTTCACGAAGAACGTCTCGTTTGCCTCAACGAGCAAGTCGTCGGCGATCGTCTGCACAGTCACCGTCTGCGAGGTGACGCCGGGGGCGAAGGTGAGCGTCCCGGAGGTCGGCGTGTAGTCGCCGGGCGCGAGGGCGGTGCCGTCCGCGGTGGCGAAGTCGACCGTGACGAGCTCGGAGCCGGCTCCACAGCCGAAGAGCGAGACCAGAAAGGTCGCCGCGAAGCCCTCGGTCACGGTCTGATCATCGATCGAGATCCCCGGGACCGACAGACACGTTCCCGTCGTCGCGAACGACGGCGCCGGATCGATGAACGTGACCGTCCCGGGATCCGGCGGGGTCACCGTGCCGGGGCTGCAGGCGAAGCGCACGCTCAGGAACCCGCCGATCACGGCCCTGATGATGATGCCGCCCACCTCGGCGCCCGTCGCGACACTGAGCGGCGTGCGCGTGTCCTCACGGAACATGAGCTGGCTGCCGTCAGGACCACTGGCGGTCCAGGTCTGATTGTTGTAGGTCACCGTGAACGAGCCGTCGCTGGCCGTCTCATCGCCCGTGCTCGGCGTCCCGTCGGGATCGCTGATCGTCGTCGAGATCGAGGTGGCCGCGAAGTTCGTCTGCTGGACGCCCTCAACGGTGTTGGTGCCCTCGATGAACGTCGACACGGTGGCCGGAATCGTGTTCTGGCCAACCACCAGCTGGCCGAGGTTGTAGCCGGCCACGAAGATGGCGCCGGGAACGTTGGCCGTCTGGCTGAGGTTGCTCAGCGTGACTGTCCCACCCGGTGGCACCGGGTCTGGCGCGTCGGTACCGCTCGTATCAACCGAGATCTGACTGTTGTTCGCGGTGACGCTGTTTCGACAGGCATTGTCGACCGCTACGGCGCTGGCCTGGCTTGCGGGCAAGACAAAGACCGCGGCTGCGGCCGATACAAGCACGGCGAACGCCGAACTACGGCACTTGAACATCCTTCGCGATTCCCTTCGCTGGCTGAACGCGGCATTCATAGAACTGCGCGTTCATAGCGCGAGGAACCATACTCCTCAATTTGAGCAGCGGGATGCAGTTGACCCGCCGTTCCTACTTGCCGCGATAGCTGCGCTCGAACGGCTGCGTCGTGACGGAGACGCCGCTGAGGCTGAGCGCGCCCTCGGCCTGCGTCCCTAACCACTACTCCGACAGCCCGGCGGCTTCAAGGGCCTCCTCGCGCGTCGCTTGCCAGTGAACCTCGAGGAGTTGGTCGTCCTTGACCCGGAAGGCAACTGCAACGTCAGCGTGCGTTTCGACCCCGCTCTCAGAGCCTCGGACCCACCACCGGTACGTGAGCACGGTCCAGTCGTCGCGTTCCGCCACTACCTGGACCTCGGTGTAGCGCTGCTCGTCGAACTCGATCCCGAGGCGCTCAAGCTGCGCGACCACGGCATCGCGGCCCACGAACGGCCCCGGCTCGGGGAAGTCCGCCACCGTTGCCGTCACGTCAGGGTGGAGCAGCCTCGAAAAGCCGTCGTGATCCCGGGCGGCAAGCCGGTCCTTGGCCTCGAAGTACACATCGATGTTCTCCTTCGACATCGCCCGCGCAGTATCGCGCCGTAGGCGGAATAGCCGCTTTCCATGCAAGGGGTAGCGAGGGGAACGCGACTGCTACGACGCGGCCTCGACGGTCGTCCGTTCTAGATAGGAGTCCATCCGCTCCCGAACCTCGTACGCGGGATACTGCGTGTGCGATGTCGGAGGAGAACGTGGAGCTGGCCTACCGAGCGGCTGACGCCTTTAACCGGCGCGACATCGACGCCGTCGTCGCGCTCTGCGACCCCGACATCGAGTTCACCACGCGAGCCACCGAGCTGGAGGGCGGCGGCTCCTACCGCGGCCATAACGGCGTTCGCAGCTGGTGTACTGACATCCTCGAGGTCTTCCCGGACTTCGGCATCGAGATCCAGGAAGTGCGAGATCTTGGGAGCGTGACCGTCGCGAGGCAGCGTCTTCGCGGCCGCGGCACGGGAAGCGACGCGCTGACGCAGGACACGGCCTGGACCGCCACGGAGTGGCGCCACGGCAGGGGCGTCTGGGCGCAAGTCTACGGAAGCGAAGCCGAGGCCCTCGAAGCCGCCGGGCTCCGGGAGTAGGCGATGTCGGAGGAGAACGTGGAGGCTTTCAGACGAGCGACCGATGCGCTGAACCGCCGAGACGTGGAGGCGCTGCTGGACGAGGCCCACCCCGAGGTGGAGTGGCATTCGGCACTGCTGTCGCCACTGGAAGGTGATGCGAGTGTGTATCGGGAGCGCGAGGGCATCCGCCAGTTGCGCCGAGACGTGGACGAGGTGTTCGCAGAACTCGAACTCGACTACACGGACATCCGCGACCTGGGGGATCGGGTTCTCGCAATCGGTAGCGCCCGTGCCCGCGGCAGGGAGAGCGGAGCGGAAATCGAGTCGCCGGTCGGTTCCGTGGTCGACTTCAAGGACGGGAAGGCGATTCGGGTTTGGACCTTCCTCGATCCCAAAGAGGCTCTCGAAGCCGCCGGGCTGTCGGAGTAGGCGATGTCGGAGGAGAACGTCGAGATCGTTCGCCGGGTCTACGACGCCGTAGCCCGCCGCGACACCGAGACGGTTCTGGCGCTTTACGACGCGGAAGTCGAGTGGGATTGGACCCGCGTCCCTGGCCTCTTCGGACAGGGCGGGCTCTTCCGTGGCCGCGAGCGCTTGCGTGGCTGGTTCCGAGAGTGGAGCGAGGGGCTGGAGCACATCGAATACGACGCGGATGAACTGATCGCGACTGATGACCACGTCATCTCGAAGTCGGACATGAGGGGCCGCGGACGGACGAGCGGGGTCGAGGTCGGGGCGACTCTGTATGCGGTTTGGACGTTCCGGGACGGGAAGATCGTCCGGGTCGCATGGTTCTCCAGCCGCGCCGACGCCCTCGAAGCCGCCGGTCTGTCGGAGTAGGCGATGTCGGAGGAGGACGTCGGTTTGGTACGCGAGTTGAACGAGGCTGCTAACCGACGCGACCTGGACGCCTTCGTCGCTCTCCTTAGCCCCGATGTCGTGTGGGAGGTGAACCCCGAGCTTCCCGGACTTCGAGAGGTCTATCGCGGGCGAGCGGAAGTGCGTGACCTGGTCAGGGACCTCCTCGAAGTAGGGGACAGCAGCAGCCAGGTTCAGCTCGAGGAGATCACCGATCTGAGCGATGGCCGGGTCCTCGCCGATACGCTGCTCACGGGGCGTGGCAAGAGCAGCGGCGTGCCGATGGAACTCCGCTACTGGCAGCTGTTCTCGGTCGCGCAGGGCAAGATTGCAAGGCGTCAGGTCTTTATGGACAGGGATCCAGCCCTCGAAGCCGCCGGGCTGTCGGAGTAGGCGATGTCGGAGGAGAACGTAGAGATCGCAAAACAAGGTCTGGCGGTCATCAACGAGGCCTACGCCAAAGACGACATCTCGCCTTGGCAACAACACGTCGAGAAGTTCGTTGACCCCCAGGTTGTACTCGAGGCCGGCGCCGATGCCTTCACGGAGGGACAGTGGCGCGGCCAGAAGGGGGTTGTTGATTTCGTCGCCAATCAGATGGAGGCGCTCAAGGAGATGTGGATTCGCCTTGACGACTTCATCGGTGTTGATCAAGACTGTTTCATCATCGGGATCACCTTTGGGGGACGGGCACGACATACCGGCATCCCGGTCGAGCTTCATCCGTTCCACGTCTTCAAGCTGCGCGCCGGAAAGATCCTGCAGTGGCAGGTCTTTCTGACACGGAAGGAAGCCCTCGAAGCCGCCGGGCTTGAGGAGTAGGCGATGTCGGAGGAGAACGTGGAGCTGGTGCGGCGCCTCTATGCCGCCTGGTCCCGTGACGGGTTTCCTGGACCAACCGAACTGCTGGACCCTGAGATCGAGTACGTCAATCCCGGCCGGGCGGTGGAACCCGGAACCCGGCGCGGCCTCGCTGCGTTCAGCCGGGCGGTTGCAAAGGTCTTCGAAGGATGGGAGACCTGGCACATGGAGCCGGAACAGTTCAGGGCGGTGGGAGATCAGGTGGCGGTGGTCGTGAAGTACCGGGCACGCGGGCGCGGGAGCGGAGTCGAAGTAGAGGGCCGAGAATCGGCCTTGTGGACTGTCCGCGACGGCAAGGTCGTGCGGTATGCCTGGTTTCACGAACCGGCCGAGGCTTTTGAAGCCGCCGGGCTGTCGCAGTAGGCCGGCCATCAGTCCTCACCCAGATCCAGGTGGGGGAACATCAGCGCTGCGGCGTCCTCGAACTCGATTGCGCCCGCCCCAACCGGCCTCGTCGCGCGGGTGCACGAACACGCCTTGCTGCGCGAGTTCGATCCGACTGCTCGGACGCTGCGCGTTGTAGTCGATCCGAGCACCGCCGTCGAAGTCCGGCGCACCTGACGACGACGGTTGGTCAGCGCCGTCGAGTGGGCCGTAGTCGTGCGCCAGTCAGACGGGCTTCAGCGGAGTTTAACGGGCCGATTTCGTACCTGAGCGCCGGTTCGTCCGCCTACGGGACATATCTCTCCTCCCTAGTAGTACCCAAGAAACGGCCCGCCTCGGCGGGTCGTTTTTTTGGCGCAGTCAGTTCGGTAGGTCATAGACTCGCCCGCGAGCGCATTGCGCAGGAATCGTGGGCACAGGTGCGCGCAGACCCATTGACCGACGAACAGGAGGTTTGATGATGGGCAGAGTCAAGCTGAAGCTAGGCCGTCCCTCGCCGTCGATGGCCGTCGCTGGGGCGGCGCTGGTTGTCGCTTTGGCGGGAACGGCGATCGCGGCTCCCCTGGCGATCAAGAGCGTGCTCAACAAACAGGAAAAGAGCCAGGTCAAGAAGATCGCCAAGAACCAGATCAACAAGCTGGCGCCAGGTCTCTCGGTCGCCAAGGCTGCCGACGCTGATGCCGTCGGCGGACAGTCGCTGGCGAACATCGCGACCGCGCGCTCCGACCCGACCACGGGCGGCCAGTGCGATCCCACCAGCACGACGTTCGTGGCCTGCGCGTCGGTGGACGTCAACCTGCCGCACGAGGGCCGCGTGCTGCTGCTCGGCACGGGCGCCCAGTACGCGTTCAACGCCGGAGTCACGCAGGGCAACTGCCGGCTGACGATCGACGGCGCCGCGTTGGGTGGGTCATTTGTCGGGCTCGGCAACCAGACAGACGCATCCCCCGGCGTCGTCGGTGCGGCCAACCGCGGATACGCGCGCGGCTTCTCGACGACGGTTGTGACCGACCCGGTCAGCGCCGGGCCGCATTCGTTCGGTCTCCAGTGCAACGAGGTCGACGCCGACATCGAGTTCGAGAACCCGCAGATCACGGCCGCCGTGCTCGGGTCGGGCTGATCGCTCCGAACTCTCGCCGTGACGGGGGCTCGACCGGCCTCCGTCGCGGCGGGAGATGCTCAAGAAGCGAGCGCCGGTTCGAAGAGAGCCGAGGGGCTCTCTACGGCCCGTGTCCGCGGGGCGTGTGTCCCGCGTGGTGGCGCGAGAACGGCAGGTGCGGGCGTCCGCCGACCAGGAACAGGCAGATCAGGAAGCCGATCACGGCCAGGCCCGCGTCGAGCTTGAAGGCTGCCTCGATGCCGTCGATGAAGGCCTCGGCGCCCGAGGCGCCGTCGCCGGCCTCGCTGAAAACCGTCGTCGTCAGGCCCAGGCCCACCGAGCCGCCTGCGATCTGGAACATGTAGATGATCGCCCCGGCGAGGCTCGTCCGTGAGTCGTCGACCGAGGTGACGCCGGCGGTCGTCACCGTCGGGTAGAAGAGCCCGACACCGAGGCCCGTCACCACCAGGCCGGGGACGATCGCCGCGTAACTCTGTTCGGAGGCGACGATGGCGACGAGCAGCGGACCGGCGGCGATGCAACCCGATCCGGCCACGGCCAGGACCTTCGCTCCGACGCGGTTGTACAGCGGGCCCGCGACGAACGAGACGACGGCGAACACCCCCATCATCGGGAGCATTCCCAGACCCGTCTGGATCGGTGAGAAGTCGAGGACCTTGAGCATGTACTGCGGTGCGTAGAGCATCATCGCGAAGAAGACCGCGGACATGAACAGGATCGCCGCGCAGGAGTAGGTGAAGTTGCGGTCGCTCATCACGTCCCCGGGGACGAGCGCGCTGCGGCCGGCCGCGCGCTCGACGAAGGCGAAGGTGGCAAGGCCGAGCACCGACAGCGCGAGCAGCCCGAGTATCCGCGGATCCCCCCATCCGCCCCAGTCGAGTACCTGGTCGAAGGCGAGCAGCAGCGCCACGAGCCCGACCGAGACGGTGATCACCCCGCGGTAGTCGATCGTCGTGTCCTCGACCGCCTCGCGCTCCTCGTGGATGTAGCGCGCGGTCACGAACACCGCGAAGGCCGTCACCGGAAGGTTGAGGTAGAAGATCGCCCGCCAGCTCGTCAGGTCGTCGAGGGCGCCGCCGATCAGCGGGCCGGCGGCGTTGCCGACGCCGGCCGCGCCGAGGATCAGACCGCCGGCGAGCCCGGCCTTCGAGGCGGGAAGGGCCGCGAAGGTCATTCCCAGGATCGCCGGCCACATCAGCGCTCCGCCGACCCCCATCAGGACCCGCGCCGCGATCAGCCAGGTCTCGCTCTGCGCGACCGCTCCGGCGAGCGACATCGACGCGAAGATGGCTGAGCCGATGAAGAAGGCGCGTTTTCGCCCGAACAGGTCGGCGAGGCGGCCACCCGTCACGATCAGCACGCCGAACGTGAGCGCGTATGCGTTGACGACCCACTGCGTCGTATCGATCGTCGCGTCGAAGTCCTGCTCGATCGAGGGGATGACGACGTTGATGGCCGAGAAGTCGTTCGCGATCACGAAGACCGCGATGCCCATCGCTACCAGCGCGAGCCAGGTTCCGCGATCAATCTTCTCGTCGGAAGCCTCCATCGCGGCGTTGACGCTATTGGACGCCGCGGGGGAATGCGGGGGCTGCCGCGCGCTCGCTAGGCTGACGGGCGCATGTCGGATCGCTCCTCTGAACAGCTTCGGGGCCGCATCGAGGACGCCCTCACGGATCGGCCCTTCACGCTTCGCTTCTGGGACGGAGGCGAGGTTTCCGCCACGCGCGAGGGGCCGACTCTGACCCTCAACTCGCCGCGGGCACTCGGGCACATCGTCCGAGCTCCCGGCGAGCTCGGCGTCGGCCGCGCCTACGTGACCGGCGAGATCGACGTCGACGACCTCGACGCGGCGCTCGCGCTGTTCGGGCGCTGGCACGCACCGAAGCTCCCGCTTCGCACCAAGGTTGGGCTCGCGCTTGCGGCCCGGCGTCTGGGCGGCGGCGAGCGGCCGGACCCACCCGCGGCCGAGCTGCAGCCGAGTTCCCGCACGCACTCGGTGGAGCGCGACGCCGAGGCCGTGCGCCACCATTACGACGTCTCGAACGAGTTCTTCGCACTGTTCCTCGATGAGTCGATGACCTACTCGTGCGCGCTGTGGGAGGAGGGCGTCGAGACGCTCGAGGACGCGCAACGAGCGAAGCTCGACCTGATCTGCCGCAAGCTCGAGCTCGAGCCGGATCAGCGCATGCTCGACATCGGCTGCGGCTGGGGCAGCCTCGGCCTGCACGCGGCGCGCGAGTACAACGTCCGCGTGCTCGGAATCACCCTCTCCCCTCCCCAGGCCGAACTGGCTAACCAGCGCGCCCGCGAGATGGGGCTCTCCGACCTCGCCGAGTTCCGCGTCGCTGACTACCGCGACCTCGCCGAAGACGACTTCGACGCCGTCGCCAGCATCGGCATGGTCGAGCACGTCGGCGTCTCGCAGGGTGACGAATACGCGAGCCAGATCGCGCGGGTGCTGAAGCCCGGCGGCAGGGTGCTGAACCACGGCATCGCCTGGATCCCGCACGAGCCCACCGGCGGCCACCTCGGCGCGGACTTCTCGCTCCGCTACGTCTTCCCAGACGCGGAGGTCCAGAACCTATCGCGGATGCAGCTGTCGCTCGAGAAAGCCGGCCTCGAGACCCTCCACATCGAGAATCTGCACTCCGACTATGCCGAGACCCTGCGCCATTGGGCGATGCGCCTCGACGACAACCTCGAAGAGGCCCGGCAGGTCGCCGGTGAGGAGCGCCTGCGCGTCTGGCGGCTCTACCTGCGCGCCGCGCGAAACGGCTTCGAGACCGGGCTCACCGGCGTCTACCAGATGCTCTGCTCGCACCCGATCGTCGAGGAACCGAGCGGACCCCCGAAGGGCCTGCGCCACTCAGAGGCGCGGCGGCGGGTGCCCGCGGGCAGCTAGCTGCCCAGCTCATCGCTTGGTCCTGCAGCGCACGCGGGATGCGTCCGCCTTCGGCGAGTAGTCGTCGGCCGACTCGCCGGCGGGAACCTTGGTCGGGGTGATCAGCACGGAGCCTCGGCAGAGGCCGGTGGCGACCGAACAGCTGACCAGGTCGGTCTGCCCGTACTTGCAGTTGACGGTCCAGGCGGCGGGGTCAACGACGAACGTGGGCGCTACGGCAGCGCTGGCCGAAGCGCGGGCGAGGTCCTTCGCCGCGCCGCCCTCGACCCGCAGTATCGAGGGCCCGGGCTCGATGGAGCCGGTCTCGAGGCCGGGAACGGTCTCCGGGACCTCCAGGTTCTCCTTCTTCTCGCCGCAGGCCGATGCGAGCAGGCCCAGGCTCAGCGCGGCGATCGCAGCGGGGCCCCTCACGGGCTCAGCGAGCGACTGTCTCGCGGGAGCCGAGCGCCGCGAGCACCCGGTCGGCGACGCCCTCGCCAGTGAAGCCGACCTCCTCGCGCAGCAGCGCCGGCTTGCCGTGGGTGACGTAGCGGTCGGGAAGACCGATGCGCAGCACCCGCGCCCGCTCGGCGACGCGATCGGCGTAGGCGTCCTCGAGGTGCTCCAGCACGCCCGAGCCGAAGCCGCCGGCCAGCACGTTCTCCTCGATCGTGACCAAGAGCTCGTTGTCGGCCGCGAGCTTCTCGGTCAGCTCGGCGTCGAGCGGCTTCGCGAAGCGCGCGTCGGCCACCGTCGGCTCGAGCCCCTTCTCGCGAAGGATCTCGGCAGCGCGCAGCGCAACCTGCGTGCCGTAGCCGTAGCCGAGCAGCGCCACCCGCCCGTCGCCCGGTAGCAGCAGCTCGCCGCGGCCGATCTCGATCTCGCCGGGCGCGTCGGGCATCGGCGCGCCCTCGGCGGCCCCGCGCGGGTAGCGGAAGACGATCGGCCCGTCGTCGTAGGCCAGCGCGGTGCGCAACATGTGGACCAGCTGCGCCTCGTCGCGGGGCGCCATCACGACCACGTTTGGGAGCTGGCGGAAGTAGGAGACATCGAAGGCGCCGTGGTGCGTGGGGCCGTCGTCGCCGACCAGCCCTGCACGGTCCATCGCGAAGACGACGTTCAGCTTCTGTAGGCAGACGTCGTGCACGATCTGGTCGAACGCGCGCTGCAGGAACGTCGAGTAGATCGCGCAGACCGGCTTCGCGCCCTGCAGGGCGAGGCCCGAGGCGAAGAGCACGGCGTCCTGCTCGGCGATGCCGACGTCGTAGGCCTGCTCCGGCACCTCCTTCATCAGCTTGTCGATGCCGGTCCCGCCGGCCATCGCCGCGGTGATCCCGATGACGCGCTTGTCGCGCTTCGCCTCGGCCACCAGCGCCTCGGCGAACACCGCCGTGTACTGCGGCGGCGCGGGGGGCGGCGGCTTCTCGAGCTTCTCGATCTTCTCCGGCGAGTCTGACTCGCTGACGGGCACGGTCTTGGGCGCCTCCGCGCCGTCGATGATCGAGCCCGGCTTCGCGGCGTGCCACTTCTCCATCCCCTCGAGCCCACCCTCCTCAGCGGGCTGGAAGCCCTTGCCCTTGACCGTGTGGATGTGCACGACGACCGGGCGGTTGGCCTCGAAGGCCTCGGTCAGCGCGCTGCGCAGAGCCCCGACGTCGTGGCCGTCGATGACGCCGACGTAGGCCAAGTCGAGCTCCTCGAAGAACAAGCCGGGCGCCCAGTAGGCCTTGATCGCGGCCTTGATCTCAGGGCCCAGGCGCTCCATGCGGCGGCCGAGGCCGAGCGGCAGATGGGTGAGGCGCTCCTCGGTCTTGGATCGGGCGTCATACCAGCGCGGGTTCAGGCGGACGCGGTTGAAGTAGCGGGACAGGGCGCCGACGTTCGGCGAGATCGACATGCCGTTGTCGTTGAGGACGATCACCATCGGGGTCTGCAGGCCGCCTGCATGGTGCAGCGCCTCGTAGGCGACGCCGCCGGTGAGCGCGCCGTCGCCGATCACCGAGACGACCTTGCCGTCGGCGCCGATCCCCACGCGCATCGCTTCTTTCAGGCCGACGCCGTACCCGATCGACGTCGAGGCGTGGCCCGCGCCCATGATGTCGTGCTCGGACTCGAACACGGAGCAGAAGGGCGCCAGGCCCTCGTACTGGCGGATCGTCGAGAGCTGGTCGCGGCGGCCCGTCAGGACCTTGTGCGGGTAGGCCTGGTGACCGACGTCCCAGAGGATCTTGTCGCGCGGGGAGTCGAGCAGGCTGTGCAGGGCGACCGCGAGCTCGCAGGTGCCGAGGTTGGCGCCGAAGTGGCCGCCGATCTCGCCGATCGTGTTGATGATCAGCTCGCGCACCTCCTGCGCGAGCTGCTGCAGCTGCTCGTCGGAGAGCCCGGAGAGATCACCCGGGCCATCGACGTCCATCAGCAGGCGCTTCGCGTCCTCGCTTACGGGTGTGACTGGTCTGGTCTTCTCGTCGCTCATTTGCTCTAGGTGTGCCTCGTGTGGATGAAGTCCGTGATCCGGGCCAGGTCGTCGGTCTGGGCTTCGGCTTCCGCGAGGGCCTCGCACGCGTTGGAGTGCGACTCGGAGGCGAGCTCCCTCGCCCGCTCGAGGCCGAATGCGCTCACGTACGTCAGCTTTCCTTGCCTTTCGTCGCTTCCGCTCGGCTTCCCGAGCTCCTCGTCGCTGCCCGTGACGTCGAGGATGTCGTCGACGATCTGAAACAGCACACCGAGCTCATCGGCAAAGCGGCGGTAGGGAATTGTCGCATTTTCGTTGAGTTCTCCCAACAGGAGTACGACTCCCACGCTAGCTGCGATCAATCGCCCAGTCTTCAATTCGTGCATCTCGCGGAGGGCGTCGGGATCCGCGCTCGCGGCCGAGCCGTTGTCGGTGTCGAAGGTGGTCACATCCACGTACTGGCCGCCGACCATGCCGCTGACCCCGGTCGCGGTGGTGAGCTCAGCCAGCGCGGCGACGACGCAGCGCGGCTCGCCCTGCTGGCGCTCGCAGAGCAGCCGCATCGCCTCGGCGAAGAGCCCGTCGCCGGCGAGGATCGCGACGTTCTCGCCGTAGCGGACGTGCGAGGTCGGCATCCCGCGCCGAAGGTCGTCGTCGTCCATCGCCGGGAGGTCGTCGTGGATCAGCGAGTACGTGTGGATCAACTCGATCGCGGCCGCGGCCGGCAGCACGTGCTCGGGCTCGACGCCGATCGCCCGCGCGGTCGCGAGCGCCAGCACGGGGCGGATCCGCTTGCCGCCGGCGAGCAGCGAGTAGCGCATCGCCTCCTCGAGCCCATCGGTGACCGGGTTCGGCGAGAAGCGCAGCTCGGCGAGGTAGGCGTCGACCAGCTCGCGCAGGTCCTCCGGGTACCCGTCGCCGGCGCTCACCTCGGTGGCTCTAGCTCTCGCGAGTCTCGGCGGCGGCGCGAACGGCCCGCTCGACCTCTCGGCCGGCCGCGGCGGCGAGCTCGGAGGCCTCGCGGACGAGCTCGGCCGCGCGCTGCTCGTCAGGCTCTGAGTCGAGCTCGCGGGCAAGCGACGCGAGGCGCTCGGTGATCTGATCGAGCTCGGCGCTCATCCCGAAACCTCCCGACGGGACCGGCGAACGTTGATGAGGACCCGGTGGGGTCTCATCTACGTCGCAGGCTCCGGCTCATCGCGAACTCTCCCCGTAGGACCGACGTCCGTAGATGAGGGCCCCGGTGGGGCCACTGCCGCGCCGAGCACGCCGTTGACGAAGCCCGGCGCGTCCACACCGCAGTACTCCTTGGCCAGCTCGACGGCCTCGTCGATCGCGACCTCGACAGGGACCTCGTCGTCGTAGAGCGCCTCGAACAGCGCGGCGCGCATGATCGAACGCTCGAGCGGCGCGATCCGCTCGAGGGTCCAGCCCTTCGAGTGCCGCGAGATCAGCTGGTCGAGCTCGGGCCGGTGGAACTCGACGCCCTCCGCGATCACCCGGCTGAACGGCTTGGCGCCAGCCAACAGCTCGTCGTAGGCACGGCCCGTGACCTCGTGCTGGTAGAGGGCGAAGACGGCATCCCGCCGCTGGTCGGATCTGCGCATGCGCCCATCCTGCCAAAGCCTGCGCCACACAGGTCCTAGGCTGCGCGGGAATGGAGGCCGCAGCGGCGACCACCCGCACGCACCGCATCAACCCCGGCAGGCGCCAGGGTGAGCAGGTCAGCCCGCTCGAGCTCTTCTTCGACCTGGTCTTCGTGCTCGCGCTGACCCAGTGCACGCAGTTGATGGCCGACAACCCGACCTGGGAAGGCCTCGCCCAGGGCATCCTGGTGCTCGCGCTGCTCTGGTGGGCCTGGGCCGCGTACGCGTGGCTGACGAGCGTGCTGGACCCCGATTCGGGACTGGTGCGCGGCGTGATCTTCGCGGCGATGAGCGCCTTCCTCGTCTGCTCGATATGCGTCCCGGGAGCCTTCGACGACCTCGGCCTCTGGTTCGTCCTCGGGTACGGGGTGGTGCGCTTCGCGCACATAGGCCTGTTCGTGATCGCAAGCCGCGACGAACCCGACCTGCGCCGCTCGGTGATCGGCATCGCAGCCGGCACCACCGTCGGCATCGGGCTCCTGGCGCTCGGCACCGCCTTCGACGGCTGGGCGCAGTGGGGCATCTGGTTCTTCGCCCTGGTGCTCGACGTCGGCGAGACCTTCGTGTTCGGCGCGGGCGGGTGGCAGCTCGAGCCGGCGCACTTCGCGGAGCGTCACGGGCTGATCCTCCTCATCGCGCTCGGCGAGTCGATCGTCGCCGTCGGGGTCGGCGCGGAGGTGACCCTGGACTGGGGCATCGTCGCCGCGGCCGCGGCGGGCATCGTGCTCACCGCGGCGATGTGGTGGATCTACTTCGACGTCGTCTCGATCGTCGCTGGCCGGCGGCTCGTCAACGCCCCGGCCGGCAAGGAACAGAACACGATGGCCCGCGACTCGTACTCCTACATCCACTTCGTGATGGTCGCCGGCATCATCCTCGCCGCGCTGGGCCTGAAGAAGACGATCGGCGACGTCGACGCGGAGTTGAAGACGCTCCCGGCGTTCGCGCTGTTCGGCGGAGTCGCGATCTACCTCGTCGGCCATGTGATGTTCCGCCTGCGCCATCGCAGGGGGCTCAACAGGCAGCGCCTTGCGATCGCAATCCTTCTCGTCGCGTCCGTCCCGCTCGCGACCGAGGTCCCGGCCCTCGCCGCGCTGGCCGCGGCTGCCGCGGTCCTGTGGGCGATGATCGCCTGGGAGACGCGCAGCTACGGCGAGAGCCGCAAGGCGCTCCGCGCGGAGTTCGCGCGGGGCGAAGGCCGCTAGGCCGGCTGCGAGCCGACTCGACGCTCGGCCGGACGCGGTCCGATCAGCCGCGCCCGAGCTCAGAGCTTCCCCTTCTCGCAGCCCTTGCCGGTGTCGTCGCCCTTCCCGCCGACGCACCGGTCCGCGCCCTTGCCGGCTTTCAGCCTGTCATCGCCGGCCTCGCCGAACAGTCGGTCCCTGCCCTTACCGCCGTTGAGCCTGTCCCTGCCCTTGCCGCCGCAGATGCGGTCGTTGCCCTTGCCGCCGTTGATCCGGTCTCTGCCTCCGATACCGACGATGACATCATCGAAGTCCGAGCCGACGAGCACGTTCCTGGCCGGGTCGCCCACGATCGTCGCCGGCTTCCCCTTGCAGAGCGGCGGCTCCACCGCGATGGCGGTGGGCAGGATGAACGGCGGTCCGGCCGCGAGCGTCGTCCGGGCGCCGGTCGTCGGGTTCACCCTGAAGACCGCATCGAGGGCGGACGCAGGCACGACGTCGAAATCCACGACGAGGATCTGGCCGCTCGACTCGAGCGCGACTCCGTTGGGGTTGTTGAACGGAGCCCCCGAGGCGATCGTCGTCCGCGCGCCGGTCGCGGGATCGACCCTGAACAGCGCACCGAGCCCGCCCGGTGGGAAGGCGCTGGTGTCCGCGACCAGGATCTGCCCGTCAGGAGCGAGGGCGATGCCCGACGGGGCCGCGAACGGCGCCCCCGAGGCGAGCGTGGTCCGCCCGCCGCTCGTGGGATCGACCCTGAACACGGCGCCGAGGAAACCAGGGCTGAGGGCGTCGGGGTCGGGCACGAGGATCTCTTCGCCGGAGCTGACGGCAACACCGGAGGGTTCCTCGAACGGCGCACCTGAGGCGAGCGTGGTCTTCGTCCCGCTCGCCGGATCGATGCGAAACAGCGCCCCGTACTCCTCAGGATCGAAGGCGGTCCGGTCAGCGACGAGGATCCGCCCGTCGGGGGCAAGGGCGACGCCGTACGGCTCCCCGAACGGCGCGCCCGAGGCGATCGTCGTAGGTGCCCCGGTGGCCGGATCGAGGCGGAAGACCGAGCCACCACCGGCGGATCCGTCGGCGACGATGATCGTGCCGTCCCGGGCGAACGCGACGCCTGACGGGCTGGAGAGCGGTGGGCCCGAGGCAAGTGTCCTCACGGCTCCGCTCACGGGATCGACGCGGAAGATCGCTCCGGCCCTGTCGGCGATGAGAACGTCGCCCGGCTTGGCCACGGCAATCGGTGCGGCGAGCACCGCGAACAGTGCCGCGCCGAGCGCGATGCAACCGATGCCCCGCGTCCTTCCTCCCATCACGATGCACCCTAGATGAGGCGGCGGGGACGTTCAAGGCGGCGTCAGTCGGCCGCCGGGAGCTCCGATCTGACCGGAAATGCGGGCGGGCGCCCTCGAAGCCGGCCAGCGGCGCCGCCGCACCCCGTCAGGCGCGAGAGACGTACTCGCCGCTGCGGGTGTCGACGCGGACCTTCTCGCCCTGCTCGATGAACAGCGGTACCTGCACGACGGTGCCGGTCTCGAGCGTCGCCGGCTTGTTGCCGCCGCCCGAGGCGGTGTCGCCCTTGAGGCCGGGGTCAGTCTGGGCCACCGCGAGCTCGACGGCGCTCGGCACCTGGACGTCGCTCGGGCGCTCGTCGACCATCAGCAGCTCCACGTCGGAGTTCGGCGGAACCCACTTGAGCGCCTCGGCAGCGACCGACTTCGGGATCTCGACCTGCTCGTAGCTCTCGTTGTCCATCAGCACGACGTCGTCGCCGGACTCGTAGAGGAACTGCATCTTCTTGGTCTCGGTGCGGACCGGGCGGAACTTCTCTCCGGCCTTGAAGGTCTTGTCGATCACAGCGCCGTCATCGACGCGCCGCAGCTTCGAGCGCACGAAGGCGCCGCCCTTGCCGGGCTTCACGTGCTGGAACTCGACGACCTTGAAGACCTTTCCGTCGACCTCGATGTGGGTGCCGTTCTTGAACTGATTGGTGGAGATCACGAACCGGGAAGGCTAGCCGCCGGGCGAGCGTCCGGGTCGGAGCGGCGACGACGCGAGGTCCGCCATCGCCGCGATCCCGGGGCCGACGGCGGCGCGAAAGCGCCCTGCGGCGGCCGCCACATCGTCGTCAACGGCCTGTCCCGGGAGGAGGCGCGCCGGGTTCAGTGCCAGGCTGTCGGCCCACTGCTTGACGTCGGGCTCGGCGCTAAACGCGAGTGAGGCACGGCCGCCCAGAACCTGCATCAGGGCCCAATCGGTGGGGGTGTCCGAGAGCGGCGACGGGGGGCACACCCGGTTCCTCTCAGCGTCATCTTCGCGGGTTGCCTCCACGTACCCGATCAGTGCCGCGGCCAGGCAAGGAAAACCCGCCCTGACCGGCTGAATCGTGATCGCCTCGTCGGCCCAGATCGGAATCAGCGGCGGGTACTGCAGCCCGGACGCGGCGCAGTGGACCACCACTGCGTCCCTGCCGATCGCGGCATCGCCCTCGTCCAGTTCGATCCGGCCGGGGTTGATCCCACGGACCCGCCCGAGCCGGACCACCCGCTCGATGCTGCGCAACAGGTCGAGCTCCCACTGGGCAAGCGTCGGAGTCTTCGCCATCGTAGGCGTCAAAGAGGGATCGATGCGGAGCATCACCCCCGCGGCTTCCATTCGCAGGAAGAGGTCATCTGGGGAGGAGGCCGCGCTTGCCGCCTCCATGACGTCGGCAGCCATCCCGATGAACACGGCAGGATCGGGCTGGAGGACCGCGCGGTTGAACATCCATGGCTCGCGGGGCCGAACCCAGCAGATCGAGTCCGGGTCGACGCCGCTTTCGAGGAGCCACACGCAGGTGTCGGTTGCCGTCTTCCCCGAACCGACGATCACGAACTCCCGGGGTGCAACTTCCAGCCTCGGTAGCTCGTTGACCGGCAGCGCCCGGACGCCGTTCGCGACGCCGAAAGGCGGCTCGGTGGTCGCGGGTATCTCCGGTGCGAGGTAGCGGGCGTCGACGATTCGGCAATTCGGGGCGGCTTGGTAACGCTTCCCGGAGATGCGCGAGACGAACGAGCCGTCACCCAGGTACTCGCAGTTCCCGTGAAAATCCACCCGGCCCGAGGCCACCAGTTTCTCATTCAGCACCCGCTGGTAGTAGGCGCAGATCTCCGCAGCGCTCGCCCGTTCGTGCAGGCCGGCCTCGGGGCCGTCGCGCTGGATGGATTCGGAGCCCAGCACCGTCGAGGCCACTCCATAGAACGCGGACGCCTGGTGCAGCCGCACGAACGGGTACGCGTCGAGCCAATGGCCGCCTGGTCCCTGCCGGCGATCGACCAGGGCGACCTGCACGTCCGCATGCTGGATCAGGGCGTCGGCGAAAGCCATGCCCGACGCCCCGGCACCGACCACCAAGTAGTCGGCCTCGAGAGCACCTGACATCGTGGTCATTCAAGCCACGGGCGTCGTGACCGCATTCGCACGCACGGACTGTTCATAACCGCAAGCTCTCACATCTGCTCAAGCTGCGCCCAAGCAAGGTGGTGAGCCGACTCATACTGGGATCGTGCCGAGCCTGGGCAGTCGCCGGCCGATCCCGCTCGGAACCGGTTCCGACGACAGCGACCCCCGCGGGTAGGCTGCGCCCGCCAGATGGACGCCGTCGACACGACATCGGTGATGGTGATGGTCGGCACCGCGGCCTTGGCCGGGCTGCTGGTGATGGCGATCTCGCCGAAGCTGGTGCTGCCGGTGGTGGTGGTCGAGCTGCTGCTGGGGATCGCGATCGGGCCGCAGGCACTCGACATCGCGGAGATCGACCCGACCACGGAGTTCCTCGGCGACCTCGGCCTCGGGATGCTCTTCTTCTTCGCGGGCTACGAGATCGACTTCGAGCGGATCAGGGGCAGGCCGCTGAAGCTCGGGGCGATCGCCTGGCTGTTCTCCCTGGTCATCGCCTACGGCCTCGGTGGAGTCCTCGCCGCCGGCGGGGTGGTGCTCTCCTACCTCTACACGGGTTCGGCTATGGCGACGACCGCGATCGGGACGCTGATCCCGATTCTCAAGGACGCCGGCGAGTTGAAGACCCGCTTCGGCACCTTCCTGCTCGCGGGGGGCGCGATGGGCGAGTTCGGGCCGATCCTGCTGATCACGCTGATCCTCTCCGGTTCGAATCCGCTCCACGAAGCGCTGATCCTGATCGCGTTCGTCGTCGTCGCGGTGATCACGGCACTGCTCGCGGTGCGCTCGGCGTGGAAGGGCTGGCCGCTGCTCGAGCGCACCCTCGAGACCTCGAGCCAACTCGCCGTCCGGCTCGCCGTCGTGTTGGTCTTCGGCCTGGCGGCGCTGGCCGCCGACCTGGGCCTGGACCTGCTGCTCGGCGGATTCGTCGCCGGCATGATCACCCGCTTGGCGGTGCGCGACCGCGAGGTCACGGTCCTCGACTCGAAGCTGACGGCGGTCGGGTACGGGCTGCTGATCCCGTTCTTCTTCATCACGAGCGGCATGAACTTCGACCTGGACGCGCTCACCAGCTCCGCCTCGGCTGTGCTGAAGATGCTCATGTTCATCGCCCTCTTCCTGGTCGTCCGCGGCGTGCCCGCGCTTGTGCTCTACCGCGATGCGATCCCCGCGCTCCGGGACCGGGTCGCCCTCGCCTTCTACTTCGGGACGCAGCTGCCCCTGGTGGTCGCGATCACCACGATCGCGGTCGAACAGGACAAGATGCTGAGCTCGACCGCCGCGGGCCTGGTGGGAGCCGCGATCATCTCGACGCTGGTGTTCCCGCTGGTCGCACTTCGCATCCGGCGCGAGAGCGAGCCCGAGGAGGTCAGCAAGCCGACCGGGACGCAGCCTCAGCCCGCAGGCTGATCGCCGACCCAATACCGCGGCCCGGGCCCGAGTCGGCTCGCGCGGTCGCCGGGGTTCGCGAGCGCGCACCGGTCCAAAGACAGGCAGCCGCACCCGATGCACTCCGTCAGCCCGGCCTTGAGGCGCTCGAGCTCGGCGATGCGCTCGTCGATGCGCGACGTCCAGCCGCTCGAGAGGCGGGACCAGTCGCGGCGGCCTGGCGCGCGGCCCGGGGGCAGCTTCGCGAGCTCGTCGCCGATCTCCTCGAGCGTGAGCCCGATCCTCTGGGCGAAGACGATGAACGCGATCCGCCGCAGGACCGCCCGTGGGTAGCGGCGGTGACCGGAGCCCGCGCGCTCGGAGGCGATCAATCCGCGGTCCTCGTAGTAGCGCAGCGCCGAGGCCGCGACGCCGCTGCGCCGCGAGACCTCGCCGATCGTCAGGAGCTCGTCCACGCCGGAAGCCAAGCAGATCTCGCCCTTGACTTCAAGTTCACTTGAGCTTGTAGTGTTGGCCCCACACCAAGACAACTTGGAGATGAGATGACTGAGGACCAAGGAGCGAACGCAAGGATCACCGCGGAGGTCACGAGCTGGCCCGGCGTCGAGGCCGGCACGGGCAAGCGAGGCGAGTGGGCCTTCACCGTCGGTCGCAAGGAGATCGGGCACCTGCACGGCGACCGGGTCGCGCACTTCGGCTTTCCGAAGTCGCTCTGGCAGGAGCTCTTCGACGCGGACCGAATCACCTACCACCCGGTCTTCCCCGGCAAGCCCGGCTTCGGAGCGCGGAGCATCGAAAGCGAGGCCGACATCGAGGACGTGATCGCGATGATCCGCCTCAACTACGACCGCGTCGCTACTGCAGAAGCGTCAACTCCTTCGGCAGCCCGCTGAGGATCTTGGGGCCCTCGGCCTCCACGACGACGAGGTCCTCGATGCGAACGCCCAGCTTCCCCGGCACGTAGACCCCTGGCTCGACCGTGACGACGTTGCCCTCGCGCAGCTCGTCGGTCGAGCTCGGCGACAGGCGCGGGCCCTCGTGGACCTCCATCCCGACCCCGTGCCCGAGCCCGTGGCCGTAGTGCTCGCCGTGGCCGGCCGCGGAAATCGGAGCGCGAGAGACCTCGTCGACCTGCTTGCCGCCGGCACCGGGGCGGACGGCGTCGAGCGCCGAGAGCTGGGCCGCCAGCACCAGCTCGTAGACCTCGCGCGCCTCGTCTCCGGGATCGCCGGTCGCGAAGGTGCGGGTGCAATCCGAGCAGTAGCCGTCGAGCTCGGCTCCCATGTCGAAGACGACGAGCTCGCCGCGGCCGATCTCGCGCTCGCCGGGCTCGGCGTGCGGAAGCGCGCCGCCCGGCCCGGCGGCGACGATCGGGGGGAACGAAGGCTCCGCCCCCAGCTCACGGATGCGCGCCACGGTTGCGCGGGCGACGTCACGCTCGCTGCGCCCCGCCATGCCCTGCTCGATCGCCCAGCGGTAGACGTCGTCGGCCAGCTCTGCCGCGGCGGCGATGCGGTCGAGCTCGCCCGCGTCCTTGACCGCCCGCAGCTCCTCGACCAGGTCTCCCGCGGGCACCAGCTCGACGTCGGCTCCGACCGCGTCTCCCAGCTTGGCGCGCTGGCGCACGCTCACCTTCGAGTCCTCGAAACCGACCCGGCCCTTCATCGCCCGCGCGATCTGAGGCACCATCTCGCGCTCGGCGACGGGCCGGTCCCAGCCCTCCCCCACCTCTTGCTCGGCGCGCTCGGTGTAGCGGAAGTCGGTGAAGAAGGTGCGCTCGGAGGCGCCGACGAGGCAGGCGCCGTTGGTGCCGGTGAAACCCGTCAGGTAGCGGACGTTCACCAGGTCAGAGACGAACAACTGGTCGAGCTCCTTCGCCGCAGCCAGCTCGGCGAGCCGCTCGCCGCGACCGTCGGCGGCCGTCGGGTCGGCCATCAGCGCGAGCCGGAGCTGAGGTGGGTCGCGAGCAGCTCCAGGGCCTCCCGGTAGCCATCAGCCTGCTTGCCGTAGATGCGCCCGATCACCGAGTCCAGGCCCTCGAAGACCGAGACCTTTCGGAACTCCTCGCGCTTCGAGATGTCCGAGAGGTGGATCTCGACCGCCGGCACGCCCGAGAACTCGAGCGCGTCGCGGATCGCGTAGGAGTAATGCGTCCAGGCTCCGGGGTTCACGATCGCAGCGTCGGCCTTCTCGGGCAGGCGGTGCAGCCGCTCGACGTACTCGCCCTCGTGGTTGGTCTGAAAGAAGGTCGCCTCGAGCCCGAGGTCGTTCGCGAAGCGCTTGATCTTCAGCTCGAGCTCGGGGAGCGTGTTGCCGCCGTAGTGGTGGGGGTCGCGCGCGCCGAGCATGTCGAAGTTGACCCCGTGCAGGATCTCGACGCGGTAGCTCGCCATCAGTTGCCGGTGCTCAGCTCGATCACGCTGGCCAGGACCCTATCCCCCTCCACTCGCTCTCCCCAGCGGGGCTCGCCGGGCTCGGCCAGCAGCACGAATCCGACGCCGGCGGCGCTGGCCTTCTTGTCGCGTGAGATCGCGGCGACCACCTCCTCGGGGTCGGCGGAGGCGTCGAGCTCGGTCGGCAGCCCATGCGCGTCGAGCAGTGCCGCCACCTCGGCTCGCAGCTCGTCGGCGCCCGAGAGCCGCAGCGCGGCGAGCAGGCCCAGGCCGACGGCCTCGCCGTGGCGGTAGTGGCCGTAGCCCGTCACCGTCTCGATCGCGTGGCCGACGGTGTGCCCGAGGTTGAGCACGGCACGGCGGCCGTCGTCGCGCTCGTCCGAGGCGACGACCTCGATCTTGGTGCGCGCGCAGGCGAAGATCACGTCCTGGAGGCTCGCCGGGTCGAGGCTCTCGAGCGAGCGGACGCGCTCCCACAGCGGGCCGCCGGCAATCAGCGCCGTCTTCACGACCTCGACGAACCCGGCGGCGAGCTCCTCGGGGGGAAGGGTCGCGAGGGTCGCCGGGTCAGCCAGCACCGCGAGCGGCTGGTGGTAGGCGCCGACGTAGTTCTTGGCCTCCGGCAGGTCCACCCCGGTCTTCCCGCCGTAGGCGGAGTCCACCTGCGAGACGAGCGTCGTCGGGGCCTGCACGACGGGTACCCCGCGCTGGTAGGTGGCGGCGCAGAAGCCGGCGAGGTCGCCGACCACCCCGCCGCCGAAGGCCAGCACCAGGTCGTCGCGACGCGCCCCGGCGCGCGCGAGCTCGCCGAGCACGCGCTCGGCCTCGCCGATCGTCTTCGAGGACTCGGCGCCATCGACCACGATCTCAGCTTCGCTCGCGGGCAGCAGCGCGCGGTGATGCGAGGCGGCAGCGCGATCGACCACGGAGAATGTGCGTACGGGGAAGCCGCCGGGGTCCGCGGCGCGGGCGTCCTCGAGCAGTGCGATCGCGCCCTCGCCCACCACCGCCGGGTAGGAGCCCGAGGCCGACTGCGCCCAGATCATCCGCAGGGCCGGGTGGGTCCGCATCGCCGCGAGCCACGGCGCGGCCTGCGCCGCTGCCTCGCGAGCACCGGACGGAAGGATCGCGCGTGCAGCGGCCTCGTAGAGCGGCTCGCGGGCCTCGAGTCGGGCGGCGAAGGCGCCGCGGTCGGCCGCGAGCGGGCGCTCGTCGTCGCTCGATGCCCGGTCCCACGCGGTCTGCTCGTCCACCCGGCACCACACCGGCAGGTGGCCCGCCAGCGCCTCGCGCACCCTCTCGCTCTCGATCGCCCCGCCGCCGAGGGCGACGATCTGCGCGTCGTCCTCGAGCAGCTCGAGCACGACCCGCTCCTCTCGCTCGCGAAAGGCGGGTTCGCCCTCGCGCTCGAAGATCTCGGCGATGGACATCCCCGCGTCGGCCTCGACGAGGGCGTCTGAGTCGCGCGCCTCGGTGCCGAGGCGCTCGGCCGCCGCCTTCGCCGCGGCGCTCTTGCCCGCGGCCATGAACCCGATGAAGACGATTGCGGGCTCGCGGCCGGAGCTTCGTCTGGCTACCTCCGCCATCCGATCCGCTCCACGTAGGCCTCGATCGCAAGGCGGACGTCGTCGATGTGGTCGCCTCCGAACTTCTCGCGGTACGCGCCTGCCAGCACCAGCGCGACCATCGCCTCGGCCACGACCCCCGCGGCCGGGACGACGGTGGAGTCGGTGCGCTCTCGCATCGCCTGCGCCGGCTCCTTGGTCTCGGTGTCGACCGATCGCAGGGGCTGGGTCATTGTCGATATCGGCTTGATCGCGGCCTGGACCACCAGCGGCTCGCCGTTGCTCATGCCGCCCTCGAGGCCGCCGGCGTGGTTGGACTCGCGAAACCAGCCCTGCTCCTCCGAATAGAAGATCTCGTCGTGGGCCTCGGAGCCCGGGCGCCCGGCCACGTCCCAGGCCTCGCCGACCGCGACGCCCTTGACCGACTGGATCGAGCAGACCGCCTGCGCCAGGCGGCCGTCGAGCTTTCTGTCCCAGGAAACGTGGGAGCCGAGGCCCGGCACGAGGCCGAACGCTCGCACCTCGAACTTGCCCCCTAGGGACTCGTTCGCCTTTCGCAGCCGGTCGATCTCCTCGACCATCGCTTCGGAGGCATCGGCGTCGAGGCAGCGCACCGGCGAGGAGTCGACGCCGGCGAAGTCCTCGGGCCCGAGGTCGTGCGGCTGGTTCGCGCTCACCGAGGCAATCTGGATGACGTGGCTGTGGACGCTGACGCCGAGCGCGGTCAGGAAGCCCTTCGCGATGGAGCCCGCGGCGACGCGCGCCGCCGTCTCGCGGGCGCTGGCGCGCTCGAGCACGTTGCGGACGTCCGAGAAGCCGTACTTCTGCGCCCCTGCGAGGTCAGCGTGGCCGGGGCGAGGCAGGTGGGACTCCTCGACCTCGGCGTCGACCGGCCAGGGGTTCATCCGCTCCTCCCAGTTCGGGTAGTCGCGGTTTGCGACCAGCACCGCGACCGGGCTGCCGAGCGTCTTGCCGTGGCGCACGCCCGAGCGGATCTCGACCGAGTCTGACTCGATCTTCATGCGCCCTCCGCGGCCGTGGCCGAGTTGGCGGCGGGCCATGTCGCGGTCGAGCGCCTCGCGGTCGAGCTCGAGGCCCGCGGGCAGGCCCTCGACGATCGCGACGAGGCCCGGGCCGTGCGATTCGCCGGCGGTTGTGAAGGTCAGTTCCACGGAGCTACGTTATCGGCGGCCACGATCGCGACCGCAGCGCCGATTGCGAGGAACGGCGCGAACGGGATCGTGCGCGAGCGCGCCGAGGGCCCGTGTCTGGCGACGAGCGCCAGGCCCGCGAGCGCCCCGGCCACCAGGGCGACCAGCAGCGCGGGCACGACCGCGCGCCCGAGGAAGAGGCCGAGCACGGCAGCGAGCTTGACGTCGCCGAGGCCCATGCCGTCGGGCCGCGCGATCGCCGCGGCGAGCAGGAAGCCCCCGGCGCCCGCCGCCGCGGCGAGGCGCTCGGGCAGGGTTTGCGCCGCCGCGAGCAGCGAGATCGTGAGCGCCGCCAGCCCCCCGGCGGCCAGCGTGCGGTCACCGATCAGCCTCGAGCGCAGGTCGGTGGCCGTGACGACGGCCAGCATCGAGGCGAGCGAGGCTCCAAGCAACGCGGCAGCCATATCGTTGATAGCCGTGACCGACCCGCCCTCTCCCCCGCCAAGCTAATGGCCGCCCGCCGCCTGATCATCATCATGCTGGTGCTGCTCGGCCTCTCGGCCCTGCTCGCGGTGCAGCTGCCTCAGCAAACCCGCGAGACGCGCTCGGGGACCGAGAGCACGACGACGACCGAGAGCACCGCCTCGGCTCCGCCCGAGAAGGCCAACGCGGTCCCGCCACCGCCCGCGGCCGACCCCGTCGCGGCCGGGAAGCAGCCGGTCGACATCCTCTGCGGCGAGGACCAGTGCGCGACGATCGAGATCGACCCCAAGCTGACCGCGGTGGTCCCGGTCACCCAGGGCCAGCAGCTCACGCTCTTGGTCAAGTCTCCCCGCAAGACGGATCTGGTCGAGATCCCGGCGCTCGGGCTGATCGACTCGGTGACCCCGGACAAGCCGGCGATCTTCGACCTGTTCGCCGACCGCGCGGGCGACTACGGCGTCAGGCTGGTCGAGGGCGACCGCCTGATCGGGCGAGTCGAGGTCAGGCAGCGAGCTCGCGAGGAACGAGCTCCAGGGAAATCGAACGACCTTCCCTGACGAGCTCGACCGTCGCGCCGCGGCCGATCCGCTCGGCCACCATCAGCCGCTGAAGGTCGCCGACGTCCTCCATCGCGACGCCGTCCACGGCGACGATCAGGTCCTCGGCGCGAAGCCCTGCCTGGGCGGCGGGGCTGCCGTCGACCACCTCGACCACCTCGATCCCGCGATGGCGGCCGACCATCGTCGCGACGCGCGGGGGAAGCGGCCTCGAGCCGCCGACGATGCCGATGTACGCACGGCGCACGCGCCCGTCGTTGATCAGGGCGGAGATGATCTTGCGGGTCGCATCGTTGATCGGAACCGCGAGGCCCAGCCCGACGCCGGCGACGGCGGTGTTGACGCCGACGACGCGCCCGAGGCTGTCGGCCAGCGCCCCGCCGGAGTTACCCGGATTGAGCGCCGCGTCGGTCTGGATCACGTTCTCGACCAGTCGACCGGCCGAACCCGAGCGGGTCGGCAGCGAGCGCCCGAGCGCCGATACGACGCCCGCGGTCAGCGTCCCGGCGAGGCCCATCGGGCTGCCGATCGCGACCACGAGCTGGCCGACGCGGAGAGAGTCCGCGTCCCCGAGCTCGGCGGGAGCGAGGTCGCCCGCATCGGCGCGGACGACGGCGAGGTCCGAGAGCGCGTCCTGGCCGACGACCTCGGCGCTCAGCTCGCGGCCATCTGCGAGGGCCGCCCGCACTCCGTCGTTGCCCGCGGCGACGACGTGCGCCGAGGTGAGCATGAAGCCGTCCGAGCTGATCGTGACCGCGCTGCCACCGCCCTCCCGGCGACCCCGCCGGCCGCGATGCGCCACGGCCAGGTGGGCGACCGACGGGCTGAGTCGCTCGGCGACTCCCGAGACGGTGCGCGAGTAGGCGTCGAAGGCTTCACCGTCGGGCAGTCGCTCGCTCACTCCGTCGGGCAGCGCGGAGCCGACGGAATCGGAGATCAGCTTGAGGACGGCCACTTACGCAAAGTTAGCAACGGCCCGACCCCGTCGCGGAATCAGGCGGCGGGAACGCGGTGCCCGCGCAGGCGCCCGAGGGCGCCGAGCGCAGTCGTCACCGGGCCCATCAGGATCTGCGGGCCGACGGCGAGGCGGAAGGTGTCGTCGTACTCGCGCAGCAAGACGCCGAAGGCGAGCGGGCTCGGGCTCTCCTCACCGGCCTCGCGCTGCAGGGCGTCAACGGCGCGGAACCACTGCTCGGTGCGCCCCGCCGGCCGCGTCTCCCACGAGACGCGCGCCTCCTCGGCGCCCGGGTTCCACATCTGGTGGACGGCGCCGCGCGGGATCTCGAGCAGCTCGCCGGGTGTGAGCTCGCGCTCGGAGCCGTCCACGCGTGTCATCAGCGTCCCGGAGATGACGCGGAAGCGCTCGTCCTGCTCGGGATGGAGGTGCTTCGGCGGCGGACTACCGCCCGGCCCGTAGACGCCCTCGACCTCGAGCACGGAGGGCTCCGAGCGGCGAATGATCACGGACTCGCTCGGCGTCAGTTTCAGCGTTTCGCTCACGGGTGGCTCCGCCGCGCAGCTTCGCGCATCACGTCCAGCGGCGCTTCCTTCCCGGTCCAGATCCGGAGGCTCTCGGCGCCCTGGCGAATCAGCACCTCGACCCCGTCGATCACGTCGGCACCGAGCTCGCGGGCGCGCCTGACCAGCTCGGTGTCGTTGTGCCCGTACACCAGGTCCACCAGCGCGACGCCGTGAAGCCGCGCGGGATCGAGGGGCAGCGCCTCGAAGGGATCGGATTCGTCGCCGGCGAGCCCGACGGCGGTGCAGTTGACGATCAGCTCGTAGTCGGAGGTCCGCACCTGCTCGGAGCTGATCGGGGCGAGCATCGGAGCGTCCTCCGATGCCTCCGCCGCGGCGCCTGCGAGGTCGCGTACGAGCTGATCCGCGCGGGCCTGGGTGCGGTTCCAGACGTCGACTGTGGCTCCAGCTCCAGACAGGGCCCAGGCGACCGCACGCGCCGAGCCACCGGCCCCGAGGACGAGCGCGCTGCGCCCAGCCGGGGCCTTCGGCAGAGCGGCCAGGATGCCGTGGCCGTCGGTGTTGTCGGCCCGGATCGAGCCGCTCGTGAAGCTGAGGGTGTTCGCTGCGCCGATCTCGCGAGCCGCGTCGGAGGCCTCGCCCGCGACGGCGAGCGCGGCCTCCTTGTGGGGGATCGTGACGTTGACCCCGGCGAAGCCGCGGCCGGGCAGCGAGCGGACCAGCCCGGCGAAGTCAGCGGGCGAGACCTCGATCGCCTCGTAGCTCCACTCGTCGCCGAGCCCAAGCGCCTCGAGCGCTGCGGTCTGCATGGCGGGGGAGCGCGAGTGCGACACGGGCTGGCCCAGCACGGCGAGGCGCGTGCTCATCGCGAGACCGCGATCAGCACTCTGTGGGCGAGCCGCCCTCGGCCTCGAGGGCGGCCTGGTATTCGTCCGAGAGCCGCTCGAACTCGCCTTCGCTCGCGGTGAAGGTGTGCTCGCCACAGGTACCGGGCTTGACGACGAAGTAGATGAACTTGGTGGTCGCGGGGTCGGCAGCGGCCTTGATCGCCGCCAGGCCCGGGTTGCCGATCGGCGTCGGCGGCAAGCCGGCGTTGAGTCGGGTGTTGTAGGGGGTGTCGGCGTCCAGCGTCGCCTGAGTTATCGGCTCGGTGTAGTTCTCAGTCTCGTAGCGGGTGGTGGCGTCGATGCCGAGCGGGATCCCCTGGCTGAGGCGGTTGTAGATGACCGACGCGACGAGCTCGCGCTCCTTCGGCACCTGCACCTCCTTGTCGATCATGGAGGCGATGATCAGAACGTCGTAGGCGGTCAGGTTCTTCTTCGCGGCCGCTTTCAAGTCCACCCGGGCGAGGTTGTCCTTGAACGCCTGCAGCTGCTGATCGACGAGCGACTTGACGTTGTTGTTCGCCGGCAGCTCGTAGGTCGCCGGAAACAGGAAACCCTCGAGGCTGTCGGACTTCGCCCCGTACTGGGCTGGATTGAACCCCTTCGGCGCCGACTCCGTCAGCTGCAGGTACTCATCGCTTGACACGCCTTCTGGCAGGACGTCGGAGGCGATCTGGTCGCGTGACAGCCCCTCTGGGATCGTGACCGTGGTCGCCCCGCTGGAGGCCGGGGCCTCCCCCGTGAGCCGGTCGATGACGGTGCTGTAGCTCATGTTCTCGGCGAGCGTGTAGCTGTCGGCCTGGATGTCGCTGCTCTTGCCCGAGAGGCGCAGGCGAAGCTCGAACAGGCTCGCGGACGCGATCACCCCCTGCTCGTCGAGGATGTCCGCGATCTGCCCGGAATCCGAGCCCTCGGGGATATCGACCGTGACCGTGCCCTCGCCGGCCCCGTCGCCCGCGAAGGGCTGAAACAGGGCGACCAGGAACCAGACGACGAGGATGCCGGCGAGCGCCAGAGCGAGCGCGGCGACGCGGCGGCGACGGTAGGTTCCGGGCGGCGACGGTGGTCTGCCGTCGCGGCGGCGGGCCATGCGCTCGCGCATCGACTCGCGCGGCGCCCTCGGCGGCGCGGCAGCGGCGGGGCGCTCCCGCGTGGGCGGCGCTGCCGCGACGGCGACGGGCTCCTCGACGGGATCGGCTTCCTTGGCGCGGCGCCTGCGCTGCTTGCGCTCAGCCTTCATGCGGCCACCCTTGCGCTGCTGCTCGCGCTCGCGGCGCCGGCGCTCGCGCTCGAGCGCCGCGGGGTCGTCGCGGCCGAACTCGTCGGTGTCGGGCGTCAGCCCGTCGGGCGAGGTCAGGTTGCCCTCGCTGTCGGCGAACCACTCCCCGCTGTCGCCGCCCCCGCGTTCAGAAGTCACCCTGCGGGCCTCCTCTGCTTCGCGTCCGGGGGCCCTTGCTGCGGGGCCTCCTCCGCTTCGCGTCCGGGGGCGCTTGCTGCGGGGCCTCCTCTGCTTCGCGTCCGGGCCCCTGAAGCGAGATAGGACTCGAGCAGATGGGCGGCCGCGAGCGAGTCCTCGTCGGCGCGCGCGCCTTCGCGGGCGCTGCGGGCGGCCATGCTCGTAGTCAATCGCTCGTCGTACGTCTCAACAGGCACCTGTAGGAGCTCCCCCAGATCGTGCGCGAAGGCACGCGTCAGGCGAGCCTGCTCGCCCTCATCCCCGCTGAGCGTGATCGGCAAACCGACCACGACGAGCTCCGCTCCGTGCTCTGCGGCGAGGCTCGCAATCGCTCCCGGCTCGGGCGGCGAGATGGCCGACAGCGGTGTCGCGAGGGTCCCGGTCGGGTCAGAGATCGCGCAACCGCATCTGACGGTTCCGTAGTCCAGCGCCAACACGCGCATCAGGCAATCACATTCCCGCGCCCAGTCATCTAATCGCCGAGCTTCGCCTCGATCGCGTCGCGGGCGGCCGCGAGCGCGTCGTCGAGCTTGTCGGGGTCCTTGCCGCCGGCCTGGGCGACGTTCTCGCGGCCTCCGCCTCCGCCGCCGACGAGCTCGGCTGCGACCTTGATCACCTCGGCCGCCGAGAGGCCCTTTGCCACTGCGGCCTCGCTGAAGCTCGCGGCCAGCGCGACCTTGCCGCCCTCGGTCCCTCCGAGCACGACCGCAGCGTCGCCCGCCCGCTGCTTGATCTGGTCGGCGAGCTGCAGCAGCGAGCGCTGGTCGGCATCGTGGCCTCCGCCGACGAAGACGGTGATCTCGCCGATCCGCTGGCCGGCCGCGGCGATCTCGTCGGCCTGCTGGGAGACATCGGCCGCGCCGGCCTTCCTCTTCTCCTTGGCGAGGGCGCGCAGGCGCTCGCCCGCCTTCTTCGCGGCCGCGACGGGGTCCTGAGCCGAGCCGAGAGCCTCGCCGGCCTCCTGAAGCTGATCCGAGCGCTCGCGAAAGAAGTCGATCGCCTCGGGCCCGGTGATCGCCTCGATCCGGCGCACGTTGGCGGCGCTCGAGCCCTCGGAGGTGATCTTGAAGATGCCGACCTCTGCCGTGTTCGCGACGTGGGTGCCTCCGCAGAGCTCGCGCGAGACCTCCTCGACCTCGACCACCCGGACCCACTCCCCGTACTTCTCGCCGAACAGGGCCATCGCTCCCAGCTTCTCGGCCTCGCTGCGCGACATCTGCATCGCGCGCACAGGGCGGCTGAACTTGATCCACTCGTTCACGCGGTCCTCGACGTCGCGCGCCTCACCCGCGCTGAGCGACGCGCCGTGGGTGAAGTCGAATCGCAGCTTGTCGGGGCGCACCGCCGAGCCGGCCTGGCGCACGTGGTTGCCGAGGCGTTCGCGAAGCGCGGCGTGAAGCAGGTGGGTCGCGGTGTGGTTTCGCATCGTCGCGTGCCGCGTCGCGTGCTCGACCTCGGCCTCGACGCGCGCGCCGGCCTCAGGGAGCTCGCCTTCGGGGTCGGCTAGCGCCAGCGCCTGGTCGTCCCCGAGCCGGTAGACGTCGGTGACCCGGGCCGAGCCGCCTTCCCACCGCAGCTGCCCAGAGTCGGCGACCTGGCCGCCGCCCTCGGCATAGAAGGGGCTCTCCTCGAGCTTTGCGAGGACGCGGCCGTCGTTTCCTGCCGCGGCGAGCAGGCTCGTCTCGGCGCGCAGCTTCTCGTAGCCGACGAACCGCGACGGCGGTGCCTCGGCCGCAAACTCCAAGACGGCGCCATGGCGGTCCTCGGAGCCGTGCGCCGTCGCCGTGCCCATGCGGGCCCGCGTGCGCTGCTCGTCCATCAGCTCCTCGAACCCCTGGTCGTCGACCGAGAGCCCCTGCTCGGCGAGCAGCTCCTTGGTCAGGTCGTATGGAAAGCCGTACGTGTCGTGGAGCTTGAACGCGTCGGCGGCGTCCACCCACGAGGTCTCGCTCGCCTTCGCCTGCTCGACCAGCTCGGCCAGCATCTCGGTGCCGCGGTCGAGGGTGCGGCCGAAGCTCTCCTCCTCGTCATTGACCCAGCGCAGCACGCTGTCGCGCTCGGCGGCGAGCTCTGGGTAGGCGGGCGCGAGCAGCTCGAGCGCTCGCTCGGCGAAGCGGCCGATGTACGGGGCGCTCGAGCCCGATGGTGCGGCCCTGCTGGATCGCGCGGCGCATGATCCGCCGCAGCACGTAGCCGCGGTCCTCGTTGGAGGGGACGACCCCGTCGGCGATCATCGCCGACATCCCGCGCGAGTGGTCGGCGAGGATGCGCATCGCGCGGGTCGTCGGCTGGTCGTCGTCATAGCCGCGGCCCGAGAGCTCCTCCGCAAGATCAACGAGCGGCCGGATGGCGTCCGTGTCGAAGACCGAGGGGACGTCCTGGAGGATCGCCGCCATCCGCTCGAGGCCCATCCCGGTGTCGATGTTCTTCATCGGCAGCTCGGTCAGCGAGCCATCCTCGTGCAGGTCGTAGGTCATGAAGACGTGGTTCCAGAACTCGACGAAGCGGTCCGTATCGTCTCCGGGCTTCTCGCCCGGCTCGCCGAACTCCTCGCCTCGGTCGAAGTAGAGCTCAGAGGACGGTCCGCACGGGCCCGTCGGACCGCCCTGCCAGAAGTTCTCCGAGCGGGGCAGCCGGATGATGCGCTCGTCGGGCACTCCGACCTTCCGCCAGATCTCGACGGCTTCCTCGTCGGGCCCGAGGCCGAGCTCGTCGTCGCCTTCGAACACGGTCACCCAGATCAGCTCGCGGTCGAAGCCGAAGCCCTCGGTCGAGAGCTCCCAGCCCCAGGGAATCGACTGCTCCTTGAAGTAGTCGCCGAAGCTCCAGTTGCCGAGCATCTCGAAGAAAGTCAGGTGCCGAGCCGTGTTGCCGATCTGGGCGATGTCCGTGGTGCGAAAGCAGCGCTGGTAGTCGGCCACGCGCGGCGCCGGCGGCTCGCCCTGGCCGAGGAAGTACGGCTTGAAGGGCTGCATCCCAGCCGTCGTCAGCAGCACCGAGGGGTCGTCGGATGAGGGGACGAGCGAGGTCGAGGGCACGATCAGGTGGTCGCGCTCCTCGAAGAAGGAGAGGTATGTGCTGCGGATCTCGTCGGCCTCCATGGCCGTCCAGTCTAGGAACGGGCAGGGGAGCGTGCTTCGCGTACCGTCTCGAAACGACGAGGCGGCCGGTAGCAAGTGGCAGCAATGCGCAAGTGGCGCTCAGGCGATCGTGCCGTGCCCGACGACCACATCGCCGGCGAGCAGGCACGCCAGCTGGCCGGGCGCAGCTCCGTCGGCGGGCACGTCGAGCGCAATCAAGGCGTCCCCCTCCTCGCCATCGGGCGCGAGCTGAAGCGTGCAGCGCCGCTTCGGCGAGTGGTAGCGGAGCCTGACTGCGTTCACCCGATCGGCTCCCCGGTGAAGGCGTGCGCCGCGGATGCGGACGCTCGATGTCTCGAGCGAGGCGCGGGGCCCGACCGTGACGCGATTCGAGGCCGCGTCGGTGCCGAGCACGAACAGCGCCTCGCTCGAGCCCACGCCCAGGCCTCGGCGCTGCCCGACTGTGAACTCGTGGTGGCCGTGGTGTTCGCCGAGCACCGCGCCGGAAGCGTCAACGACCTCGCCGGGGCGCTCGCCGAGCCCGCCGTGGCGACGCAGGAAGGCGCTCTTGCCCTGGCCCGACAGGAAGCAGAGATCCTGGCTCTCGGCGCGGCCGGCGACGCTTGTCAGGCCGCACCCCGCAGCGATCTCCCGCACCTCGGGCTTCGTCATCGACCCGAGCGGGAAGCCGAGGTGCCGCAGCGAGGACGGAGCGAGGCCCGCGAGCATGTAGGTCTGGTCCTTGTCCTCGTCGGCGGCGCGCGCGAGCAGAGGCCCCTCGCCGTCATCGTGCAGGCGCGCGTAGTGGCCCGTCACCAGGCGCTCGGCTCCAAGACGGTGGGCGAGCTCGATCATCGCGTCGATGCGGAGCTCCCCGTTGCACAACACGCAGGGGTTCGGCGTGCGCCCGGCGGCGTAGCCGTCGATGAAGGGCTGGACGACTCCGGCGCGGAACTGCGGGCGCAGGTCGAGCGTCAGGTGGGGGATGTCCAGCGAGTGCGCGAGCCGGCGCGCGCGCAGCACGGCCTCGGGCGAACAGCAGCTCCGCTCCCCGTCGGTCGCCTCGTCGGCCCAGAGCTTGAGCGTGACCGCGACCACCTCCTCCCCGCGCTCTCGCTCCAACAGAGCCGCGACGGCGGAGTCGACGCCCCCGCTGAGCGCGACGAGCACCCGGCCGGGTGACTGGCTGGCGAGCACCTCGCCAGAGCTCGCCGCCGCGGAAAGCGCGCGATGAAGGGCGTCGGCCGCGAGCTCGGCCGAATGGCGGTGGGTGTCGGCGAGCCCGCCGAGCTCTGCCGCGACATCGTCGGGCCCGACGAGGGCAGCTTCGAGGACGGTGGCCCCGTCCACGAGCTCGGCCACGGCAGCGGCAGCCGCGCAGCTTGGAGCGCACCCCTCAGCGTCCTGGGTGACGCGACCAACCACCCCGTCGCGAATTTCGAGCGAGACCCTCAGCAGGTCGCCACAGGGAGCACCGCCTGCGGATCCCGTGAAGGCGTCATCGGCAGCGGGCCCACGCCTCGACGCATCGCTCAGGTGATGTTCGACTAAGGCACGGTCCATCGCCCCGATGCTAGTCGCCACAAGGTCGCCTGGACCTCAATGGTGGGCGCGAAGCGCCCGCCATATTTGCCGGCGCCTCCGGCGCCGGCTTCTTTTATGGACTCCAGCCTGCCGTTGCCGCCCCGGCCTGGAAACCCGTGTTGCACAGGTGGGTGTCTACCCGGCGAAACCACGGTGGGCGCCGCCGGAAATCGACCCCCAAGCCAATCTGATTAGGGTCACTCTAAGAGACGGTTGGCGTACAGGCTCGAGCCTGTTTCAGACCCTACCACCGGCAACGGGCCCCGCTAGCCGATTTCCTCCAGCAGCTCCCACGAGGAGATCAGGCCGTCGCGCACTCCGAGAGCGATGGCGACCCTGGTGCGGTCGCCGACCTCTCCGGTCTCGCTCCACACGTACTGGAGCTCGGCGCGAACGAGCACGCCGTGCTCGGCGCGCTCGATCTCGAGCGGCTCGTAGCGGCGGGTCAGGTGGTCGAAGCCCCTGGCCGACCACGCGACGGCTGCGTCGCGCCCCCGGTGCGTCGTGCGCTCGGTGCGGATCTCGACCTCGGGATGGACGAGCTCGCCCACGGCCGCCTGGTCGCCCTCCGAGAGGGCTGCCAGGAAGCGGCGAACGAGCTCGCCTTCATCCGCGAGACCGGTCAGCTACTTGCTTCGCAACGTGTTGGCGATTTTCTTCGGCTGGTCGCCCAGGCTCGCTTCCTTTACGGCGCTGAGCGCGAGCGCCAGCGCGCCGCCCACGAGCAGGACGATCGGCCACAGGCCGAGGTTGCTCGGGTCGGCGTCGGCGCCCTCGTTCAGGTCCTGTCCGACGACGAACAGGAACAACACGAGGCCGATCGCCCCTACGTAGGCGGGCCCTCGCGTTCCGATCGTCGACCCGAGGCCGATCAGGCCGAGCGAGATGACCAGCAGCAGGACGTCCCAGATCAGCCCTGTTTCGATGACCTCGCTCTCGCCGGCCCCGAGGCCGCCGAAGATCGACGAAACGAGTTCGTTGAGGACAGCGGAACCGGCCGTCAGTACCCCGCACGCCAGCACCGCCGCAATGCCGGCTCCCGTGATCAGCTCGCTGGCCTTCCACAGGCCCTGGTCGCCGCCGTCGTTGACGGCTGTCCCCGTCACGCGGACGTCGCGGTTCCCGCGCCACAGGTACAGCGCGCCCGCGAGCAGCAGGATCGAGAGGATCCCGAGCAGGCCTCGGTACACGTTGAAGTGGCCGATGATCCCTTCGTCCCCGAGCAGCTCGTTCCAGAGGGCCGACCACGAGACGATCAGCAGTATCGAGCCGACCAGGAGATGGAAGCGGATCCCCTTGATCGCTCCTGCGAAGAACGCGAGCGCGGCGCTCACCCCGAAGATCCAGAACGTGTTGAGCGACGAGTCGGGGTTGCCGTCCACCACTTCGATGAACTGGTTCAAGGCCAACACGACGAAGATGAGTCCGAAAACGCTGAACACCGCCTGCCATGGCCGCGTCGCGCCCGTGAAGCCGTCGGTGAATATGCCGCCCCCGTAGAGCAACACCGCCGGGGCCGCCAGCAGCAAAAAGACGACGAAGTCCCCCATGTCGTCGCCCTTGCGGATCAGCAGCATCAGGATGCCCAGCCCGAGCAGCAGGCCTCCGTATTTGCGCAGCGCGTCGCGCGTGTCGTCGGGGGCGAGCAGGTCTTTCATGGTCTCCCTTATGTCGTGGTGCGTGGAACTCCCCGACGGGAATCTAGTTCGACGAAAGGTCGGACTTCAGCGCCGTGACGCGGTTGTATGAAGCCTGAAGCTCGTCTCTCGTCAGCTTCTCGGCCTTGGCTGCCTGGACCGTGGCGTTGAAGCCCGCCACCGCCCCGCGGTCCGAGCGCGCGTAGAGCACGAGGTCGCAGCCGGCGCCGATGGCGGCGACCGCCTCGGTTCCCGGCGCCCGGTTGAGCCCGGAGATCGCGATGGCCTCCATGTCGTCGGTGATGACGACACCTTCGAAGCCGAGTTGCTCGCGCAATCGGGTGGTGACTATCGGCTTCGCGAAGACCGCCGGCTTGTCGGGGCCGAGCACCGGCGGATAGGAGGCGGAAGAGACCATGACCATGTCGACGCCGGCCTCGATCGCGGCTTGGAAGGGGAGGATCGCCGCGTCGAGGTCCTCTTGGCGTGCGGCGACTGTGACCGGGCTGAAGTCTGTGTTGACGGTCGCGGTCCCGAGGCCCGGGAAGTGCTTGGCGGTGGCCGCGACGCCCTGGGACTGCAGGCCCTCGATGAAGGCGACGCCCAGGTCCGCGACCAGCTGAGGGTCCTCGCCGAACGTGCGGTCGGCGATCGTGTCGGCGGTGATCGGGAGCGTGACGTCGAGCACCGGCGCGAGGTCGGCGTTGACCCCGAGCCCCGCGAGGTAGGTGCCGGTCTTCTCGCCCTCGCTTCGCGCCGCTTCTGGATCACCGCCCTCGCCCAGGTCCGCGGGCGAGACGTCGGGCGGACCCGGAAGCCGGGATACCTCGCCACCCTCCTGGTCGACCATGATCAGCAGGGGCGGGTTGTCGCCAGCCTCGGCGGCCTCGTTGAGCTGGGCGAGCTGCTCGGCCAGGCTCGCCTCGTCGCGGGGGTTGATGATGAAGCCGCCCACCTGTCCCTTGCGCACGCGCTTCAGCACCTTCTGGTCCGGGCCGTCCTCGCCCAGCTCGCCGATGATCGACTGCCCGATCAGCTTCTTCAGCGGCGTAGGCTCGTCGCCCTTGTCGTCTCCGCCGATCAGCGCCGACGCCAGCGCGACAACGCCCCCGACCACGAGCAGCACGATCACCCCGAGCGCTATCGCCTGCCGGCGCCTGACCTTGGCCGGCAGGTCGCGGTGGCGCTCGCGCCGGGTGCCGGGAACGGGCACCACGGCCGGAGTGTGGGGGTCGTCGCGCAGGAGGCGACGCTCGCCTGTGCCGCTCTCCTCGTCGGAGGACGAGGACCGCTTGCGGCCGAATCCCAGCTTGGGCAGCCGCAGGCTTCCGCTGCTCGGGCGCTCGCGCTCGCGCCGGGCGATCGCCCTGCGCTCGACGGTGTCGGGGTCGAGGATCTCGTCGTCGGGGATCGGAGCGAGCTCGTCGGATGAATCGTCGTCGTACGCCGGCCCCTCGGAGCTCGGCGGCTCCTCGTCGGGCGGATCGACGGCCGCACGCTCACCGGTCCCTTCCCGCTTGGTGTCCCGCTGGCGGCTCGCCCCGAAGTCGAAATCGAGGTCGTCGGGGTCGTCGAACGGGGGGCGGCCCTCCATCAGGTCAGCTTTCCTCGCCCCCAGGGGCCTTCGGCTCGCCGCCTGCGGATGACCGCGGCGGCGCCTTCACGCTGATGCCGAGCTCGCGCAGCTGCGCCTCGTCCACGGGTGCCGGGGCGCCGGTGAGGGGGTCCGACCCCGACGCGGTCTTGGGGAAGGCGATCACGTCGCGGATCGACTCCGCGCCGTGCAGCAGTGCGGCGATGCGGTCGACGCCGTAGGCGATGCCGCCGTGCGGGGGCGCGCCGTAGCGGAGCGCGTCGAGCAGGAAGCCGAAGCGCTCCTCCGCGAGGGCGTCGTCGATGCCAAGCGCGCCGAATACGCGGCGTTGAAGGCCCGGGTCATTGATACGGATCGATCCACCGCCGATTTCCCAACCGTTCCACACGACATCGTATGCCTTCGCCCGGGCGTCCCCTGGGTTTTCGGGGTCAAAATCGCCGTCCGGCGAGGTGAACGGGTGGTTCAGGGGATCCCACCGCCCCTCGGTCTCGTTCCACTCGACCAGCGGCCAGTCGACGATCCAGGTGAGGACGTTGGCGTTCTCGTCGATCAGGCCGAGCCGCTCGCCGAGGCGGCGGCGCAGCTCGCCGAGGACGGACGCGGACATCGCGGGCGAGTCGGCGACGACGAGCAGCACGTCCCCCTCGCTCGCGCCGAGCGCCTCGTTGGCGGCGGCGATCTCCTCCGCCGAGAGGAACTTGGCGACGGGCGAGCGCCAGCCGTCCTTCTCTACGACCGCCCACACCAGGCCCTTCGCGCCCAGCTCCTGGGCTTCGGAGACGAGCCCGTCCAGTTCCGAGCGCGACGCCTCGCGGGCGCCGGAGTTGAGCGCGCGCACCAATGCCCCGCCATCGATCGCCGACTTGAACGCTTTGAACTCGCTGTCGCGGAAGGCGTCGGTGATCTCGACCATCTCGAGCTCGAAGCGCAGGTCCGGCTTGTCGGTCCCGTAGCGCGCGATCGCGTCGTCGTAGGAGAGGCGGGGGATCGGCAGCGACACCTCCACCCCGCACTCGCCGAGCACCGCCGCGAGCATGCGCTCGTTGACGTCAATGACGTCCTCGGCGTCGACGAAGGACATCTCGATGTCGAGCTGGGTGAAGTCGGGCTGGCGGTCGGCGCGCAGGTCCTCGTCGCGAAAGCAGCGCGCGATCTGGAAGTACCGCTCGAAGCCGCCGATCATCAGCAGCTGCTTGAAGAGCTGGGGCGACTGGGGCAGCGCGTAAAAAGAGCCCTTCTGCAGGCGCGCCGGGACGAGGAAGTCGCGCGCGCCCTCGGGCGTCGAGCGGGTCAGGATCGGCGTCTCGATCTCGAGGAACCCCTCGGCCGAGAGGAACTCGCGCATCGCTCGCTGCAGGCGGTGGCGCAGCTCGATCGCCTCGCGCATACGGTCGCGGCGGAGGTCGAGGTAGCGGTGGCGCAGCCGGGTGTCCTCGGTGACCTCGCCTGAGAAGGACTCGACCTCGAACGGAGGCGTGTCGGCGTCCGAGAGCAGCTCCGCGCCACTCACCTTCACCTCAACGGCACCCGTCGGCATGTTCTCGTTCACTGTCTCGGGCGCGCGCTCGACCACCGTGCCGGCGACGCTCAGGACGTCCTCGGCGCGGAGCCTGTGCCCGAGCTCGAATGCCTCCCCCGCCTCGTCGGGGTTGAAGACGAGCTGGACCAGCCCGGTGCGGTCGCGCAGGTCGATGAACACGAGGCCGCCGTGGTCGCGCCGGCGATGCACCCAGCCCGCGACGCGCACGTCATCGCCCACGCGATCGGCCAGCACCTGGCCGCACCAGGCGTCTCGGTAGCCGTTCGGCCTCAGGGCCGGGAAATCGCTGCTCTCGTCGGACATGCGGGAGCGCAGTATGGACGCTCAGGCGCCCGCGCCGCCGCCATCGGCCTCGCCGCGAAGCTCACCCGCCAGACCGTCGGCGTCCACCTCGCGCTGCTCGCCTGACTCGAGGTCGCGCAGCGTCGCCGCTTCGCCCTCGAGGAGGAGCGCGTAACGGGCTGCGAAGCGGTCTGCCTGCTTGGCCTGGCCCTTCTGCGAGCGGCCCGCGAGGTCGAGGTCGGCGCGGATCCCCGCGCGTCGAAGCTCAATAGCCAGCGCGCTCGCTCGCTCACGCTCGGAGGGCTCGACCGCGACGATGAAGACGCCTTCGCGCGGCGCTTCGTCGGCTTCGCCGAGCGCCAGCGCGATCCGCTCGATTCCGAGCGCCCATCCCATCGCGGGCGTGGGCGGCCCGCCCAGCTCCTCGATCAACCCGTCGTAGCGGCCTCCTCCGCCGATCTGCGACTGGGCGCCGAGCTCGGCGCAGTGGATCTCGAAGACGGTGCGCGTGTAGTAGTCGAGGCCGCGCACCATCGTGGGGTCCACTTCATAGGAGACGCCGGCCGAGTCGAGCGCGGACCGCACCGCCTCGAAGTGCTCGGCGTCGGGGCCCTCGATGCGGTCGAGCAGCCGGGGCGCGTCCTCCATGACCTTCTTCGTCCCCTCGTCGGCGGCGTCGAAGGCCCGCAGGGGATTGATGTCGATCCGCGTCCGCACCGCGTCCGAGAGCTCGCTTTCGCGGTTGTGCAGGAAAGAGCTGAGCTCGCCGAGATAGGAGGCGCGGGCGCCGATCGAGCCCAGGCTACCGAGCCGGAACTCCACCCCGGGCACCTCCAGCTCCGCGATCAGGTCCCACGCGGCGACGATCAGCTCGGCGTCCACCATCGGCGAGTCCGACCCGATCGCCTCCACGTCGAACTGCGTGAACTGGCGGTAGCGGCCTGCCTGCGGGCGCTCGTGGCGGAAGAACGGACCCGAGCACCAGAGCTTCACCGGCTGCGGCAGCGTCTGCATCCCGTGCTCGATGTAGGCGCGACAGATCGCCGCGGTGGCCTCTGGCCGCAGCGTGAGGCTGCGCCCGCCCTGGTCGGAGAAGGTGAACATCTGCTTCTGGACGACTTCCGTGGACGTACCCACGCCGCGCGAGAACAGGTCGGTCTGCTCGAAGACCGGCGTCTCGATGCGCCCGTAGCCCGCGCGCTCGAGCGTGGCGCGGGCGGTCTCCTCGATGCGCCGGCGGACCGGCTGGTCGGCGGGCAGCACGTCGAGGGTGCCTCGCGGCGCGTTGATCTTCTCGCTCACGGGAGCGACCTTACTTCGCCCGGCAGAGGCGTCGGAGCCGCCGCGGCTAGCGGGCGAGCTCGGCGAGGAACGGGTTCGTCGCGCGCTCGGCGCCGAGCGTGGTCTGGCCCATGTGCCCGGGATGGACCGCGGTCTCGTCGGGGAGCGTGTCGAGCAGCGTACGGATGCTCTGCATCAGCGTGCGGCCGGTGGGGTCGCCGCCCGGCAGGTCGACGCGGCCGACCGACCCCTGGAAGAGGACGTCTCCCGAGAAGATCGCGGTCTCGGCGGGGATCGAGTACGTGACGTGGCCGGGGCTGTGGCCGGGCGTGTGGATGACGTCGATCTCGAAGCCGCCGAGCTCGAGCACCTCGCCGCCGGACAGGAGGTGGTCGGCCTCGTAGTCCTCGAACGGGCCGAAGCCGGGCCAGGGGACGTAGGAGTTGATGTCGGTGATGACCTGGGCTTCGATCTCGGGGCACCACACCGGCGCGCCGGTCGCCTTCGCCACCGGAGCCAGCGCCCCGACGTGGTCGAAGTGCGTGTGGGTGAGCAGGATCCCCTCCACCTCTCCCCCGAGCTCGTCGACGACGGCGAGGATCCTCTCGGCCTCGTCGCCGGGATCGACGATCAGCGACTTCTCAGAGCCCTCGCCGCGGAAGACGAAGGTGTTCTCAGCCACTGGGCCGACGGTGAGCATCCGGACGTCCATGCGCCCGAGCTACTCCCCGCCCTGGGCCTTCGCCTGACGATCCCGCTCGACCTTGGCGAGCTGGCGGTTGTAGAAGAAGCGATCGGTGAAGTACGCCATCGGGACGTAGAAGACGAGCATGAAGAGGGCGATCCCGAGCGACGCGCCGATCGGGCGGCTGAACGCGAGCGAGAGCAGGACGAAGAAGATGAGAGCGGCGACGAGGCCCTTCCTGGCGGCGCTTGCCCACGTCGGCGGTCCCGTCGCGGCGCGGCCGGTGCCCGCGGCTGCGCGCTTGCCCGATTCACCGGTGCGGCGTGACGCGGCGCGCTGCTTGGCCTCGGCTCGGTTGCGCGGCCTGCCCCGGGGGCGGGTGTCGACCTTGCCGCCCTGGGTGCCGCGGTGCTTGCGGCGGCGCTTCTTCTTCGTCGGGGCCATGGCCAGGAAATCTAGCGGCCGCTGGAGCCCGTGATCCGCTCGATCACGTGCTGGGCCGGGTCGAAGTCGCGGATGGGCGGATCGTCGGGGTACCCGTCGAGCGCAGCCTCGGGCGCAAGGCCGACTAGCTCCGCCTCGAGCGGTCGCGCCCCGTGCTCGGCGGCGAGGCGGGTGGCGCGCTCGACGACCTCAGCCAGCGGCACTGCGATCGGGTCGTGGACATTGACCGAGACCTGCGAGCGGCCCTCGTGCCAGGGCAGCCCGATCGCCCGCACCCCCTTCGGCCCGCCGCCGGACTCGCGCAGGCTCTCGGCGACGGCGCGCGCGATTTCGGGGTTCGGGGTGTCGAGCTCGAGGTTGAAGGCGACGAGCGGGCGCCGCGATCCGACCAGTGTGGCGCCGGCGCTCGGGTGCGGCTCCGCGGGGCCGCGGTCCGGAACCAGCTCGCCGCTGGCCATCCGGCCCGCCAGCCCCGCCGGACCGCCGCGGCGAAACCACGAGCGCTCGCGGCGCTCGTCGGTGCTCGCCAGCTCTCCGTAAAGGAAGACAGGGATGCCGAGCTCGCCGATGCCGTCGGCGACCTGCAGGGCGGCGGCGTCCGCCGCCTCGCGGGCTTCCTCACCGATCCAGACCATGGGGCACACGTCGAGCACTCCGATGTGGGGGTGCAGGCCGCTGTAGCCGCGCAGATCGATCAACTCCATCGCGTGCTTCGCCCCCGCCAGCGCCGCCGCGATCAGGTCGGGCGCCTCGCCGCTGAGCGTGAACACGCTGCGGTTGTGAGCTCCGTCGAAGTGCGTGTTCAGCAGCCGGGCGTGGGAGCCGAGGGTGATCCCGAGGACGTCGACGATGCGCTCGCTGCGGCCCTCGGAGAAGTTGGGGACGCAGAGCAGCACGTCAGTCCACCAGGAGCTCGCCGTCCCGTACGAGCGCCTCGCCGTCGAGCTCGACCGTCGGGCGCATCACGACGCAGTCGAGATGGACCGGCACCTGGACGTTCCCGCCGATCGCCGCCGACGCGCCGAAGGCGACGTGGGCGGTGCCGAGGATCTTCTCGTCCTCGAGGATGTTCCCGGTCAGCGATCGCCTTCTCGTTGGTGCCGATCCCGAGCTCGGCGAGGTTGGTGCCGTCCTCCCCGTGGGCCGTGAGCAGGTCCATGAAGGCCATCCCCTGCCCCCCGCGCGCCGAGGTCAGGTGTCCCGCCTCGACGACGAGCACGACGGGATCCGCTGCAAGGCCGACGCCGGCGAGCGAGCCGTCGATGACCAGGGTCCCCCAGCCGTTCGCCGGCGGGATGAAGCCCTCGCCGCACGGCAGGTTCCCGAACGCGCCGCGCTCGGTCAGCACCCCGGCGTCGGGGATCGCTGTGCGGCCCTCGAGGTCGAGGTGGAGGTCGCTGCCGTTCGGGCATGTGACCACGGCCTCCGAGGCTGCATCGAGGCGTCTTGCGATCTCTCCGCCCTTGCGCCTCAGACCCTCCATGTCCGCGCTCATCACCCGGGCGAGCATCTCCTCGGTCGCTCCCGGAAGAGTGGCGATACGCGCCCCGGCCTCGCTGGCGCGCTTCCGAGCCGCTGTGTGCGAGAGCGACTGGACCGTCGGCGCGAGCACCACGTCGACAGCCGCCATCGCCTCGGCCAGCGACGCCGGCGGCTCGCCCGCGTGCGAGGCCCGCTCGGCCATCACCGCGAGCACGGCCTCGGCGCCGGCGGCCTGCGCCTCGGCGCGCATAGGCTCGCCTAGCGACTCGGTAGCCGGGTTGCAGATCACCAGTACCTCCTCGCCCTCGCGAACGGCGAGGCAATCCCGCACGACGGCCTTGACGGCCTTGTCGAGCTCTCCGCTGGTCACCCCGCCAGCTTATGCGGGCTGACACACTCCCCACCGTGCCGGTGACGCAGTACTTCGCGGCGGCGACCCTCGACGGCTTCATCGCCGACGAGGACGACGGAATCGATTGGCTGACGGCGTTCGAGCCGACCTACGAAGGACCCGGCGACAAGGTGCTCGAGGCGATCGACGAGCACATCGAGCAGACCGGCGCCCTCGTCATGGGCTCATCCACCTACGAGTTCATCCTCCCCCACAGCTGGGCCTACGGCGACCGCCCGACCTGGGTCCTCACCAGCCGCAAGCTCCCCCTCATCGAGGGCGGCAACATCCGCTTCCACAACGGCCCCGTCGCCGACATCCATCCCGAGATGCTGGAGGCCGCGGGCGACCGAAATCTCTGGTTGGTCGGCGGCGCCCCGGTCGCGGACGAGTTGCTCGCGGCCGGCCTACTCGACGAGCTTCACGTCACGATCGTGCCGGTCGTCTTAGGAGCGGGCAAGCGCCTCTTCAACGCTCCGATGGACAAGGCCATGCGCCTGCTCGGCACCCGCCAATTCGACAACGGGATGTTCGAGCTCCGCTACGCCCTGGCGCAGTAGCCGTCGCTACCCTGTGGCCGCCCCGCCGGAGTAGCTCAGTCGGTTAGAGCAGCGGAATCATAATCCGCGTGTCGCAGGTTCGAGTCCTGCCTCCGGCATCCGAGAAAGCCCCGCTACGGCGGGGTTTTCGCTTTCTCGGGTCGGCGTTCCGGAGCCCCGACCCGGGCGGAGTGAGAGCAAAGTGAGAACGGGGACCGCGCCTGCCTGTCTCCGTTGTCGCGCGGGAGCCGAGCGGATAGGGTCGGCGCGTGGCCGACGACTACGCGGACCTGGACACTCCGGGCTGCAAACGCAGTACCGAGTCCATCCGGGGTTCGGGCCGCTGAGCGCGCGGCTCGCCATGTACTTGATCTAGCGCGGTTTCGCGTCTCTACCCGTGGGCGACGACCTCACCTGCCGTGATCTCGGGCGGGTTCGGCATCAGCTCGGCGAGGTTCTCGGCATCCCATTCGCCCTCTCGCTTGTTCGACTCCTCGGCGCCGGACTGGTCCTCGAACACGCTCATCGAGGTCATCACGCCGCCACCCGCGTCCGCGAAGTGGTAGGCAACGAACCCCGGGACGTCCTTGATCAGCGGCACGAAGCCCTCGGCGGTGCGACGCCCCGCCTCGGTTGGATCCGTGACGCCCTCGTACCGTCTCACCGATGCGTACATTTGTCTCCCCTTTACCAGGTCGAGTACCAGGAGGGGAATTGTCGCATGGACACGTGGCGACTGCCCGACTTCCGGTAGCCCGGGCTGCGCGTAGCTAGCCGAGCCCGGCGGCCTTCGTGATCCCCTCGAAGCACCCCTCATACGCGGCCTGCTGAACCTCACCTGTGTAGGCCTCCGCGTACCCGGGAGCTGAGGAACCCTCTCCCCCGCCAGGTGCGATAGGTCCCCGCTGTTCTAGCGCATTCTGTCGTCGGGCTAACGCTCCTTGCCGTACAGCGTCGTCCTCACCAAGCCTCCCTCGGAATGCACGACCCGAGCGGTCAAGGTGCAGTCATCCGCGCGTGCGACGGTCGGCTTGAATGGGTAGTTGACCGGCGAGGACACCGAGAAGGCACGAAAGCGAGTCCTGAACCCTCGGTTCCGGAAGCACGTGATCGAGACTTTCAGGCGAACCGTCTGCTCCAGTTCGCCGCGGACCTCAAGGACGAAGCGCTCGGGGCTGGCGAGCTTGCCGTAAACCTTCGTGGTGGTCTTCGGTCCTCCGCCGGTCCCATCGGAGTCCAGCCGCTCACCGAGCTTGCTACCTGCACCCAAGGCCACCGTCGCAAGCAGGCTCGTTGCACCTACCGTCACCAAGGTGGTTCGGAATAACCGTCGCATGGTCCGACCCTAAGTCCTGGGCGGTGCCGGCGCAACCACAACCGGCGTCGCCCTGTACCGGAGTTCGTGGATTGGGCTGGCAAACCCGCTGGGCATTGGCGCTCTTTTGCGCACTCGTTGAAGCGCTCCAACAGCCCTTGACGAACAGCGAAAAATTTGTAAGCTGCGCCCCGACTCGGCATGCTCGTCGGGTCACATAGAGGCAGAAGGACCAGTAGGGAACCCCTCGCAAGTCAACTCTGGAGGACCCCCATGATCTATTCCAACTGTTCGAAATGCGGCGTCCGCATCGCGTCTCGCGGCCGCACTCCCCGTTCGCATTGCCAGCGCTGCTCGCCTACGCAAGGCGAGCAAGTGCGCACCTTGATGCACGAGCCTGATCGGCGTCCAACCGACTTGCGTTCGGCGGCGTAGTAGGTGATGACAGATGATTCGAGAACGGATTGAACAAGGCGCGCTGAGGATCAAGTCCGAGCGCGAATCGGCAGTGGTTTACGTGATAGAGCTATCCGGAGAGCTCGATCTCAGCTCGGCGGGATCACTCGAGGACGAGATCCTTCGAGTCGAATCGTTAGGTGCTCGAAAGATCGTGGTCGATCTCTCAGCGCTGAGCTTCATCGATTCGGTCGGGCTCAGGACCTTCCGCGACGCTCAATCCCGCTCGCGCGAACAGGGCCGACTCAGCTTTCAGCGCCCTACGGGCCACGTGGAGCGGGTGCTGGCTTTGACGGGAATGGACTCGTTCCTTGTGTTCGCAGATTGAGCCCGCTTGGTTCGATGGCTGATCTGAATAGAAAAAACCCGGGAACCCTTGCCGTTGATGTGACATGCAAGTGCGGGAACGAGTTCCCGTTGATGATCGACATGGGCCCGCCCCCGCCCGAGCCGGGGAAGCACGAGCTCAGTTGCGACTGCCGGGAATGCGGCAGGCACCACAACGTCACTATCCGGGTCGGTTCTGGACCCATACATCAGGGCTGAACGAGCACGGAGCCAGAGCTAGCGAGCGGGCTGAGAATCAGCGTCGCGCTGTCAAGGCGCGCAGGGTTACCTCGATTGGGGAGCGACCCTTCGACCCGTTTTCGATCGCCTCTCGAATCGCTTGCATCTCGGCGGCGAACTGGCCGAGGTTATCGCCGAATCGGCCCACGTTCTTGCTGGCGTCCGCGAGGTTCTTGCTGGCGTTCCCAACCCCGTTACCTACCCGCATACCCATCATCTTGCGGCCGGAGCGGCTTGATCCCAGGGCGACGCCTCCGGCCAAGCCGAGGAGCGCTGCGCCCCCGGCCAGCGCAGGTCCCTTCAGCTTGCTCGCGGCGTCCTTGCCCTTCGATGCGACTTCCTTGACAGTTTCGGTGGGTCCGCTCGGACCCGCAGAGGAACGCTGGCTTCGGCTCCTCGAACTGCTTGCGCTCCTCGGTCTGCTCGCGCGTCTACCCCTCGAAGACGACGATGGAGTGGAGCCATTCGCCCGTTGCGTTCGGCTGCCCCTTGAGGACTTCCTTCGTGTGCTGGTCTGGGCCATTCTTCAGCCCTCCTCTCGCATCCTTGCGAAATAGTTCTCGGAACGCGGCTTACCCGCAATTCAGTTCTTTTTGCGCGTCTTCTCGACCGCGTCCGCGATGTCGGAAGCTTGCTGGCTGTAGGCCTTCATCTGACTAGCGAACGACTTCACGGTGTCGAGGTCGAGTTTGCCCGGGAGCTTCGCCATCGGCTTGGCGAAGTTCGCCATCGGCTTCGAGGCACCCAGCCGCTTGAGCGGGCCCTTTTTCCCGCTGCCGGCCCCCAGACGAGACTTGATCACCGCGCCCGCGGCGGCTCCGACGAGTGCAGTGCCACCAGCGATGAGCGGGGTCTTTGCCTTGGATGCCGCATCGGCGACCGCACGACCTGAAGTCGTCGCCTTGTCGATAGCCGTGTCGGTGATCGAGCCGGCACCATTGGTGCTCTGTGCGCTCCGGCTCTGTGCGCGCGGCTTCGACCGGGAGGCGCTTGCGCCCTTCGCCCGACTTCCGTTCGAGCTGCTGCGACTCGAACTCGACCGTTTCGCACTGGTGCTCCGACTCGAGCCTGAGGCCTTTCGCCGCGTGCCGCTGCGACTGTTTGAGCTGCTCTTCGAGCTCTTCGAGCTCTTTGTCCTAGTGGCTTGTGCCATCGTCTCTCCTTAGGTCTGTTGCGGTCAGCTGCGCTTCGCGCTGCTTGTCTTCTTCCTTGACTTGCTCTTCTTCGAGTTGCCGGATGCCTTCTTCTTTGGGGTACGGCTGGTGGCTCCGGAAGAGATCGACCTCCGCCGGTCAGCGTCCCCATTGATCTCCGACACCGGGATCTCGTCGTGAGCGACATCGGTGGCCAATTGCGGAAGGAGCTCGCCTAGGTAATCGGCCATCCGCTGCTCCTCACCGAGGATGTCCCGAGCGAGCTTCGCCGTCTGCTTGTCCCCCACCGACGTTGCGAGTGCGTCGATCACCGTGTACGTGGCGATCTCCTCGGCCTCCTCGCGGTATTCGGCGCGAGCGTTATGAAGCATCTTCCCCTGCTCGCCTGAACCCTTGGCTAGGTGGAGCGGGCCCTGCGCCGCGGCTTTCGCCTTGCCCACCGCGCCCTGCAGGCTCTGGGCAGCCTTGCTTGCTCCATCGGGACCGGGAAGGGAAACCGTCTCGGCGGTCCCACCGAGTTGCTTGATGCGCTTGGCGACGGTCGATGCGTGGGACTTCGTCTCCTTCAGATGCTGCCGCAGGCGCTTTTCGTAGTCGGCCCGCGTCGTCATCGCCAGGTGCGACTCGAGTGAGACCTCGAGCTGGCGTTCCTTGCCGTAAGCCTCGTTGAGCAGCTGCACAAGCTTCGCGTCCCTGGTCTTCGTGTCGGACATCCGTGTCTCCTTTGGCCCTCAGGGCTCTCTCTCCAAGTTTGGTACTCACATGACCTTACCCCCGCAAAATTCAACGAAACGCGAGATGCGCTGCAATTCCAGCGAGGCCGCCGTCTTCCTCGATCACATCGAGTGCGGAACATCCCGGCTATCCCCCTCCCTGGTTCCCCTGCGGGTGTCTGTTCGCTAGGCCAGCTCGTCCTCGCTCTTCATATCTGCCCGGCGCTCATCACCTGATCGCAAGAGACCAGGGGGCCGACATCGGCAACTAGACGCTGAGCTGAGTACCGTGGGCGACGGAGCCCTCAGCGGCCGCAAGGGCGGAGCCGTCGTGAAGGTGAAGCGCGCGTGACCTTCTGGGTCAGCCGCTGACCCGGAGACTCCGGTCAGGCCTTGACGTAGTCCGCGAGGTGCTCGCCCGTCAGGGTGGAGCGGGCGGCGACGAGGTCGGCCGGTGTGCCCTCGAAGACGATCCGGCCGCCGTCGTGGCCGGCGCCGGGGCCGAGGTCGATGATCCAGTCGGCGTGCGCCATGACCGCCTGGTGGTGCTCTACGACGATGACCGACTTGCCGGAGTTGACGAGCCCGTCGAGCAGGCCGAGCAGCTGCTCGACGTCGGCGAGGTGCAGGCCGCTGGTCGGTTCGTCGAGGACATAGACCCCGCCCTTCTCGGTCATGTGGGTGGCCAGCTTCAGCCGCTGCCGCTCGCCGCCGGAAAGCGTGGTGAGCGGCTGGCCGATGGTGAGGTAGCCGAGCCCGACGTCGGAGAGCCGCTGCAGGATCTTGTGAGCCGCCGGGATCTCCGCCTCGCCGTCCCCGAAGAACCCCTCGGCCTCGTCCACTGACATCGCGAGCACCTCGCTGATGTCTCGGCCGCCGAGGTGGTGCTCCAGCACCGATGCCTCGAACCGCTTCCCCTCGCACTCCTCGCAGGTGGTGGCGACGCCCGCCATCATCCCCAGGTCGGTGTAGATGACACCGGCGCCGTTGCAGTTGGGGCAGGCGCCGTCTGAGTTGGCGCTGAACAGTCCGGGCTTCACGCCGTTGGCCTTCGCGAACGCCTTGCGGATCGGGTCGAGGAGCTTGGTGTACGTGGCCGGGTTGCTCCGCCGCGAGCCGCGGATCCCGCTCTGGTCGATCGACACGACTCCCTCCCGGCCGGCCACGGAGCCGTTGATCAACGAGCTCTTCCCCGAACCGGCCACGCCGGTCAGGACCGTCAGCACTCCGAGCGGGATGTCGACGTCCACGTCCTGGAGGTTGTGGGTGTCGGCGCCGCGCACCTCGAGTGCGTCCGATGACGTCCGCACCGACGGCTTCAGGGATGCCCGGTCGTCAAGGTGCTTCCCGGTGAGTGTTCCGCCGCGCCGCAACCCATTGACGGTGCCCTCGAACACCACCTCACCGCCGCCGGCACCGGCACCGGGGCCGAGGTCGACGACGTGGTCGGCGATCGTGATCGCCTCAGGCTTGTGCTCGACGACGAGCACCGTGTTGCCCTTGTCGCGCAACCGCAGCAGCAGGTCGTTCATCCGCTGGATGTCGTGGGGGTGGAGACCGATCGTCGGCTCGTCGAACACGTAGGTGACGTCGGTGAGCGACGACCCGAGATGGCGGATCATCTTGGTGCGCTGCGCTTCGCCGCCCGAGAGCGTGCCCGAGGGGCGGTCGAGGCTGAGGTAGCCGAGGCCGATCTCGGCGAACGAGTCGAGCGTGTGCCGCAGTCCCTCGAGCAGCGGCGCAACCGAAGGCTCCTTGAGGCCGCTGACCCATTCGGCCAGGTCGCTGATCTGCATCGCGCCGGCCTCGGCGATGTTGATCTTCTTGATCTTCGACGACCGAGCTGCCTCGCTGAGCCGGGTGCCGTCGCATTCGGGGCAGGTGGTGAAAGTCACCGCCCGGTCGACGAACCTCCGGATGTGCGGCTGCATCGCGTCCGGGTCCTTGGACAGGAACGACTTCTGCATCTGCGGGATCAGCCCCGCGTAAGTCAGGTTGATGCCCTCGACCTTGATCTTGGTCGGCTCCTTGTGGAGCAGGTCGTGGAGCTCCCTCTTGTTGTAATTGCGGATCGGCTTGTCCGGGTCGAAGTAGCCGCAGCCGCGGTAGATGCGGCCGTACCAGCCGTCCATGCTGTAGCCGGGGACCGTGATCGCACCCTCGTTGATGGACTTCGAGTCGTCGTACAGGGCCGATAGGTCGAAGTCGGTGACGGAACCTCGCCCCTCGCAGCGCGTGCACATTCCACCGGTGCGGGTGAAGGTCGCCTTCTCGGTTCTGCTCTTGCCGCCGCGGTCAACCGTGATCGCACCGCTCGCCTTGACGGAGGCGACGTTGAAGGAGAACGCCTGGGGCGAGCCGATGTGCGGCCTTCCGAGCCGGCTGAAGAGGATGCGCAGCATCGCGTTGGCGTCGGTGGCGGTGCCGACCGTGGACCGGGGGTCGGCGCCCATCCGCTCCTGGTCGACGATGATCGCGGTCGTCAGCCCGTCGAGCACATCGACTTCCGGCCGCGCCAGCGTCGGCATCAACCCCTGCAGGAAGGCGCTGTAGGTCTCGTTGATCAGCCGCTGCGACTCCGCGGCGATCGTGCTGAACACCAGCGAGCTCTTGCCCGATCCGGAGACGCCGGTGAACGCCGTCAGCCGACGCTTCGGGATCTCGATGCTCACGTCCTTGAGGTTGTTCACGCGCGCGCCGTGAACGCGGATCAGGTCGTGGCCGTCGGCTGCGTGCAGCGCAGCACGCTTCCTTTTCGCCTTCGTGCTCAGCGCAGCTCCTGGATGCGGATCAGGTTGCCCGCGGGATCGCGCAGGGCGCAGTCGCGAACCCCGTACGGCTGGTCGACCGGCTCCTGGATGATCTCGGCGTCGCCGGCCTGCAGGCGCTCGAACGCCCCGTCGAGGTCCTTGGTCGCGAGCAGGATCGAGGCGTAGCTTCCCTTGGCCATCATCTCGGCGATGGTTCGGGTCTCGTCGTCCGTGATGCCGGGGGTTGCGGTCGGCGGATAAAGGACGATGGAGACACCGGGTTGGTCGGGAGGCCCGACCGTGATCCAGCGCATCCCCTTGAAGCCGACGTCGTTTCGGACCTCGAAGCCAAGGGTGTCCCGATAAAAGGCCAGGGACTCATCCGGGTCGTCGTGCGGGAGGAACGAGCTGAGAATCGTGATTTCCATGCCGGGCACGCTAGCTGCGGCCCGGGACCGGCGCTTCTTGATTCCTGACCGGTTTGGTGACCTGCTTGGCCACGCACGAAGGCATCCCCTCCGTCGCGCCCGCCGCGTCGCGCCGGTAGGCGCTGGGCGGCATGCCGACCAGCTCCGTGAAGCGCGTGCTGAAGGTCCCCAGCGACGAGCAGCCGACTTCGAAGCAGACCTCGGTGACGCTGAGGTCGCCGCGGCGCAGCAGCGCCATCGCGCGCTCGATGCGCCGCGTCATCAGGTAGCTGTACGGCGACTCCCCGTAGGCGAGCCGGAACTGTCGGCTGAGGTGCCCGGCCGACATGTGCGCGCCGCGGGCGAGCGCCTCGACGTCCAGCGGCTGCGCGTACTCCCGGTCGATCCGGTCGCGGACGCGGCGCAGCAGGGCGAGGTCACGTAGGTGCTGCGCTGCGGCGGGTCTGCTGGTCACCTGCGAGATCGTGCCACAGGCGCCCATATCTGACCCCCTCTAGCGGGGGCGGGGAGGTAAGGCGGTGCTGAGCACCGCCTTACCGTGCCGCCCGCTCAGTTGACCAACACGTAGAAATCGCTGTCGCTGAATGCGTTCGTCGTGATGAGGTGAGTCGATATCCAGGCCTGGTGGCCGGGCAGGGTGCCCGCACAGGTTCCGAATCCGCCGCCGAATGCGACGAGCCGGACCCGGGCGTTGTGATCGTCACTCTCAACGCTGGCCACGATGTTCCTCGGAGTGAACGGCACCCTGATGCAGTAGCCGCCGGCGGCCGACTTCGTGGCCTCGAGTCCGCCGAATGCGGTCCCGGGCGAGATCGAGGCGTCGCTGCCGACAATCCTCGCGCCGGCGCGGGCGGTGCCATCAAGACCAGGCTGGCCGGGCGCTCCGGCGGGCCCCCGCGCCTTGCTGATCTGCTTCGCGACTTCCTTCTTCACCAGCTTCTTGATGCTGACGCCGAACACCGGCGACGCGATTGCCAGCGCCGCGATCAGGCCGAGCGCAACCACGACAGTTCGCCATCTCGGTCTCCTCATTTGAGCCTCCTTGGATCCGTGGCTCTTTCGGGCCACCGGGGCTCCTCAGGCACCGACCGGGCGAACCGCCCCTCCTCGCCTCAGCGCTCGTAACACTAATTCGCGCTGCGGTCGAACGCTAGGCGGCAGCCTCGCGGTGCGGCAGCTTCCAGTCCGGCCGCACGAAGTGGCAGGTGTAGCCGTTCGGGTAGCGCTGCAGGTAGTCCTGGTGCTCGGGCTCGGCCTCCCAGAAGTCACCGGCCTCGTTTACGAGGGTGATGACCTTGCCGGGCCAGATGCCCGACGCGTCGACGTCCGCGATCGTGTCCTCGGCGACCCGGCGCTGCTCGTCGGTCGTGTAGAGGATCTCGGAGCGGTAGCTCGACCCGACGTCGTTGCCCTGGCGGTCCATGGTCGTCGGATCGTGGATCTGGAAGAAGAACTCGAGGAGGTCCCGGTAGGAGATCTTCTCTGGGTCGAACACGATCTCCACAGCCTCGGCGTGGTTCCCGTGGTTTTGGTAGGTCGCGTTCGGGACGTCGCCGCCGGCGTAGCCGGCTCGAGTCGAGATGACTCCGTCGCGCTCCCGCAGTAGCTCCTGCACACCCCAGAAACAACCTCCGGCGAGGATGGCGGTCTCGGTGTTGTCGGTCATCGTGGCGCTCCTTCTCGGTTGCCCATTGACTCTAGCCGGGGTTCGCCATGTCGTCCCATCGCCAATACCATCGGCCGGAGGGACGCCATGGCAAAGAGCTCTGAGCAAAGCGACCGGCAGCCTCTGATACTGGCGGTGGACGACGACATCGAGACGCTTCGCATGCTCACGCGCGAGCTGAAGCAGCGATACGACGCCGACTACGAAGTCGTCTGCGAGCGTTTGCCGCGTCGAGCGCTTAAGACCCTGGAAGAGGCGCGGGACAGCGAACTCGAGGTGGCCTTGGTGCTCGCCGACCAGGAGATGCCGGAGCTCGCTGGGGCCGAATTGCTCGAGAGGGTCCGTCGCCTGCACCCCCACGCCAAGCGCGGCCTGCTGGTGCATTGGGGGGATTGGGGGCACCCCGAACGAGCGCGCGGGATGGTGAGCGGGATGGCCGCATCACAGTTCGATTACTACGTGCTCAAGCCCGCGCGGCCGGGAGAGGAGCAGTTCCACCGGATCATCTCCGAGTTCCTGCACGAGTGGGCACACTCGCGCTCGCCCACGGAGAGCGAGATCACCCTGATCGGTGGCAAGTGGGCCCCGCGCACGCACGAGCTTCGAAGCTTCCTCGCGCGCAACGGCGTGCCGCACGCGTTCGTGGAGGACGACTGCGAGCGGGGGCGCAGTCTGCTCGACGAGGTCGGTCACACCTCCGCCGAAGGCCCGATCGCAATCGTGCGGGACGGTCCCACCCTGGTCAACCCGAGCAACGTCGACCTCGCCAGAGCGTTCGGCGTCGACACCGAGCTCGGCGATCGCCGCGACTTCGACGTGGTCGTGGTGGGAGCGGGGCCCGCCGGCCTCACGACAGCGGTGTACGCGGCGTCGGAGGGATTGCACACCCTGGTCGTCGACCGCGGGACCATCGGTGGGCAGGCCGGGTCCAGCTCCCTGATCCGAAACTACCTCGGCTTCTCACGCGGCATCAGCGGCGGCGAACTCGCGCAGCGTGCCTACCAGCAGGCCTGGGTTTTCGGCACCACGTTCCTGCTGATGCGCGAAGCGACCTCGCTGCGCACGGAGGGGTCGCGCCTGCGGCTGCAGGTGTCCGGTCAAGACGTGAGCGCCTCGGCCGTCGTCCTCGCGACGGGCGCCTCCTACAGGGGGCTCGACGTGCCCGCACTCGAGAAGATGACTGACGCCGGTGTCTTCTACTCCGCCAGCACGCAGGGCCAGGCGCTGAGCGGGGAGGCGCTCTACGTGGTCGGCGGCGGGAACTCAGCCGGCCAGGCGGCGATGCACCTCTCGCGCTACGCGGGAAGGGTCACCCTGGTAATCCGCGGCGAGAGCCTCGGCGACAGCATGTCGCGCTACCTGCGGGACGCGCTCGAGGCCACCGAGAACGTCGAGGTGCGCTACCGAGCCGAGGTCGTCGACGCGGTTCCCGACGAGGACGGATGGCTCGAGGCGCTGGTACTGCAAGACGTCGTCTCGGGCGCGCGCGAGAGCCATATCGCGGGCGGCCTCTTCGTCCTGATCGGCGCCGATCCCCACACCGATTGGCTGCCGGCCGAGATCGACAGGGACAGATGGGGGTACGTGCTTACCGGCTCTGACCTGCTGCGCGACGGCGCCCTCCCCGACACGTGGGGGTTGGACCGGCCTCCCCTGATCCTCGAGACGAGCATGCCGCGGGTGTTCGCGGTCGGCGACGTCCGTCAAGGCTCCACCAAGCGCGTCGCGTCGGCCGTGGGGGAGGGCTCCGTCGTGGTCGAGCAGCTTCACCGTTTGCTCGAGAGCGATGCCGCTGGGACGCAGGTCGTCGGGTAGTTCCCCGCTCAGATACGTCCAGCCATACTGCGCGCATGGCCTTCGTGCCGCCGGCCCGTCATCTGCTCCGTGCCCGGGACCTCGCGGACTCCCGCTACTTCGAGCCGCTGAGCGTCGACGACCTCGCTGCGGCGGCTGGGCTTTCGCGCGCGCACTTCAGCCGGGAGTTCCGACGGACCTTCGGCGAGTCACCCCACTCCTATCTGCTGACGAGGCGGCTGGAGAGAGCAGCCGCGCTGCTGCGAACCACCGACGGCTCGGTCGCCGACATCTGCTTCTCGGTCGGCCTCAGCAGCGTCGGCTCGTTCACGACGAGCTTCACCCGCAACTTCGGCCGCTCGCCCACGGCCTACCGCGCGGAGTTCCCTCCGGCTGCGCTCCGCGCTCGCGTGCCCGCCTGCATCGTGCACGCGCACGCGCGGCCGCAGAAGCGCACGTTTCGAGAAGACAGCGGGGTCGCGCGAAGTTAGCGTGGCCCTCGACAGTTCAATCGACGCGAAATCAAGGAGAAAAACGATGATCAACGTGGGCAGTGCACAACTGTGGGTGCACGACCAGGACGAAGCGCTCGCCTTCTACACCGACAAGCTCGGCATGGAGGTGCGCTCCGACGTCACCGTCGCCGAGATGGGCGACTTTCGCTGGCTCGAGGTGGGCTCGGCCGGGCAGGATCAGATGGGCATCGTGCTGATGGCCATCCCCGGCCAGCCGGTGATGGATGACGCGACCTCCGACCAGGTAAGGGAACTGATGGGCAAGGGCTTCGCCGGAACGGTCTTCCTCACCACCGACGATTGCCAGGCCTCATACGAGGAGCTCAAGGGCCGCGGCGTCGAGTTCGTCGACGAACCCGAGGAGCGCCCCTACGGTATCGATGCCTCGTTCCGCGACCCCTCGGGCAACCACTTCCGGCTGACCCAGGTGCGCGAGACCGCAAGCACCTGAGCGGAGGGTTCACGGCAACCCGAACGACGAGCGGCCCGCACCAGGCGGGCCGCTCGGCATTCCCCTCCCGATCGCTCGTCTAGAGGCTTACTGTGAGCGGCGCGCTGTCCCCGGTGGTCTCGAGGCAGTTGAACGCGCGGCCCTTCTTGGCCTTCTTGCCCTTCTTCTTGCTGCCGACCTTGCGGATCGCGGGGTCGACGGTCGCGCGAACCGTGACGCTCGCGGGCGCGACGTCGGCCGGCTTCGGCAGGACGACGAGGTAGTCGCCGTTCGAACGCGTCACCGCGGTCTCGGCCAGAGGCGTGACCGTGGTGCCGTTCACATAGGAGAAGCGCACGGTGCGATCCTTGCGGCAGCTGCTGTTCGACGCAACGTTGCCGCTGACGGTCACCGTCGTGATCGCCGGGGTGATCGTGGTCGGCGTCGCTACGACGCTCACGGTCCCCGAGACCTGCTTCGGGCCCTTCTTGGCGATCGCTGCAGGCGCGGCGGCGATGCCTACGGCCAGCGCTGCGATCGCAATGGTGCTGACGAGCTTTCGCATGGGTTCCTTTCCCTAGCTCCCTGTTGACGTTCGTAGTGCTGTGAGTCCCTGTTGACGTTCGTACTGCTGTGAGCGCCATTGAGGGCAAGAAAGTTACGGGCCAGCTACTTCAACTTGTCCGTGGCCTTGTCCGTGGCCTTGTCCGACTTGCCCGGAGCCGCGGGTATGTTTACCCGGCCGGGCGGCGTCGCGCCGGTCTTGCCGACCGCCTTCCCCTTGCCGTTGCCGCCCGCATTGCCCGGGGGGGTGCTCTGCCCCGGCGCCTGGCCGCTCTTGCCCTGGCTCTTGCCCTTGCCGTTGCCGTTGACCGTACCCGGCTGACCCCCGGGGTTGGAGGGCTTGCCTTGGCCCTTGCCCTTGGCCTTGCCCTGTCCGTTGGCGCCGCCGTTCCCCTTCGAGGGCGGACTGGTCGGCGCTGCGTCGCTGCCGCCAGGGGCTTCGCCGCCAGGCTGCCCGGCGGGCTCGATCGCAGGCTCGTCGTCGGCGGGGTCGGCTTGGTTCGGCAACTCGATCCCAAGCTTCTCGAACGCGGACTGCGCGGGGCCGGGCAGGTTCACGCCCGCGACCGCGAGGCCAGCCCCGGCCAGCGGCACCAGCACGACCGCGAGGGCAGCCTCGGCTGCCAGCCTGAGCCTGCGGCGTCGGCGAGAGGCCGTGAGCGGAACGGTCGGCTGCTCGGCGCGCGCGATCCTGGCCTCGTCGGCCAAGCGAACCGCCATCGCCGCCTGGCCCGCAGGGGGCCCGGAGCTGACGAACGTGGCACGCAGCGACCGCGCGAACGCCGTCAACTCGCCCCACTCGGGGTCCGGTCGGTTCAGAAAAGCCATCTCGTCCTCGTAAGCGTCGTCCCCGCTCATCGGGTTACCCCCTTTTGTGCGAGCTCGCGCTTGACGGCGGCCAGGCCCCGCCGCTGCAACTGTTTGATCGCGCCCGTGCGCTTGCCGAGCGCCTTGGCGACCTGCTCGAGGGAGAGGTCGCCGATGATCCGCAGCAGCAGCACCGTGCGCTGGTCGGGCGAGAGCTTTGCCAGCACCCGATTGACCTCATCCGAGCTGATCCGCGCCAGCGCCTGCTCGGCTACGTCGTCCGGCGGCGCGTTCGCGGGCTCCGGCGGCTCGGCGACGAAGTCCAGCGGCCTGCGCCCCGAATGGCGCCGCGCGTCGACGAGCCGATGATGTGTGATCGTGAAGACCCAGGCTCGAAACCGCTGGTAGTCGCCGTCGAAGCGCCCGACGTCGCGGGCGACCTGCAGGAACGCGTCACCGAGGACATTCTCGGGGTCGGGAGCGTTGCTTCCGCGCAGATAGCCGAGAACCGCCGGCGCGAGATCCCCGTAGATCTCCGCCCACGCGGATTCGTCGCCCTCTCGCGCAGCCTGCAGAAGTGCCGTGAAACGATCCGGGGCCATCGCCCCGCGACTGTACGCAACCCGAGGGGACGGTGTGGAGCCTCAGGCGTAGCGGTGGTGAACGTCGAGGGTGTTGCCGTCGGGGTCCTTGAAGATCGCCTGGTGGCACACCCCACTGTCGATCACGTCGCCGACGAACTCGACGCCCTTGGACTCGAGCTCGGCTCGGGCGGCCGCGACATCCTCGACCTGGAAGGCCAGCGGAGCGCCGTGAGGAGCGAACTCCTGCCCGAACGCGTCGGACTGCATCACGGCGATGGTCAGGTTGCCGGCCTGGAACTCGCCGGCGGGCATCTCGCCCCAGCGCTTCACGAACGGGAGGCCGAGGACCTCGCCGTAGAACTCCGCGGCCTTGTCGTAGTCCTGCGTCGGCACCGTTACGAAGTCGACGCCGGTGATGTTGATGGTGGAGGTGGTCATCGGTCTCCTTGATCGCTGGTCGGGTCGTAGGTTCGGCGGATACGGTTGCACGATGAGGAGCGCCGTGGTGATCGGAGCGGGCTTCGCGGGGCTCTCCGCGGCCGATGCCCTGCGGTCTGCGGGCGTCGAGGTCACCGTGTTCGAGGCGCGCGACCGGGTCGGCGGCCGGGTCTGGTCGGTGCCGTTCGGCGAGAAGGCCGTGGTCGAGCGCGGAGCCGAGTTCATCCTGCCAGGGAACACGGCGATCGAAGGCATGGCTGAACGCTTCGGCCTGCCCCTGGTTCGCAAGGGCACGCCCTATGGGCGCCGCGAGCCGACCGGCGACGAGGCGGTGCCGCAGGCCGAGCTCGAAGCGGCGTTCGACCGGATCGCAGAAGGTGTCGACCAGTCCGCGGGCACAGTGGCCCAGGCGATCGACGAGCTGGATCTGCCCCAGCCCCTCGCCGCGCTGATTCGCGCTCGGATCGAGGTCTCGATGGGGCATCCGGCCGACGACCTGCTCGCCGAAGTGCTCGGCGAGGGGGCCGCGACCTTCGGCGACTTCGACAGCTACACGGTCGCGGGCGGAAACGCGATGATCGCGCGGGCGCTCGCCGCCGAGATCGGCGACGCGGTCCACCTGAGCTCGCCGGTCAGGCGAGTGAGCTGGTCGCCTGAAGGGGTGACGGCCCACACCGACGAGGGCGAGCGAAGCGCGGACGCTGCGGTGGTCGCAGCGCCTGCCTCAGTCCTCGGCGAAATTGATTTCGATCCGCCGCTCGAGGGGGCGACGGCCGAGGCGCTCGCGTCGGTTCGCTACGGGCAGAACGCGAAGCTGTTCGTCGCGCTGCGGAGGCCTAGCCCGCCGAGCGCGATCATGTCGGTCAGGGAGCGGTTCTGGACCTACACCCAGCTCGACTCGGAAGGCGAGCCGACCCCGGTCGTAACGGGATACGCCGGCACCATGCCCGCCGTCGAGGCGCTGGCTGCGTCAGATGGATCCGGTCCCTGGATCGAGGCCGTCTCCGCCCTGCGGCCAGACCTCGACCTGAACCCGGAGGGAGCCTTCGTATCGACCTGGCACGACGACCCTTGGGTGCGCGGCTCCTACTCGGCGCGCAGCCTGGCCTCGCCCCTGCGCGACGCCGACCTCGCGAGGCCGATCGGGCCGCTCCACTTCGCCGGGGAACACACCGCCGGCGACTGGCACGGGCTCATGGAGGGCGCGCTTCGCAGCGGAAGGCGCGCAGCCGAGCAGGTGCTCTCGACCGGGTAGCGCGAGCCTCAAGCCGACACCGAGAACCGCAGCTTGGCCCGCTCGAAGCGCGGTGCGGACGCGGCGCCGAGCGCGATCGCCGGCGTGATCACACCCATCCGCTCGGGCGTCGCCCCCTCCTCCGAGAGCAGCAGACCGGCCTCGCCGAGCATGCGCGCGGTCGTCAGGTAACCGGGGTGGCCGTCGGCGTCGACGTCCACCCGAAGCTCGTTGCCCGAGGCGCTGCGCGCGTCGATCCGCATCCGCCACGTCCAGTCCTCGAGGCGGTCGGCGGCGGGACCGAAGCCCGAGTCGGGGAAGACCGCGCTCATCGCGCCCGAGAGCCGGCGCTTCAGCCCGGCCCGCTGCGAGCGGGCGAGCAAGCCGAATCCGGCCTGCGTCGCCGAGAGCGCGCCGGCGGCCGCGAAGCGCAGGGGCAGGGTTACGGTGGGCCCTCCGATTGCGATCCCCTCCCGGTAGCGAAAAGCCCGGCCTGCGCCCGAGAGCTCCGCCGTGCGGTGGATCACGGCGGGGTTGATGAAGGCTGCGGGCGTCATCGGAGCGATCACGGCGCCCCGAGCGTTGCGACGCGGGATGACCCCGATCGGGCTGCGGGAGCGCACGACCTCGGCGAAGTCGGGGTCGCCGACCAGGGCGGCGGGATCGGCTGCGACCTCGGAGTCGGGGCCGCCGACGACCGCGGCCATCGACTGCAGCGTCCCGCCGGAGATGATGTCGGAGGGCCTCGGGATCCCCGGCGGGGGCCCCGTCGTGACCTCGAGGTCGACTTCTGCCAGCGGCTCGTCCCATCGCTCCCGCGCGGCCTCGGCCGCGAGCAGGACGGACAGGTCTGGCGGCAGGGCCTCGAACCCCGAGACCTGGACGACCTTGACGCCGGCCGCGTCGGCGCGGGCGTCGAAGTCACGGATCACCTCGCGCGCGAACGGGATCTCGCCCGTGAGGTCCATGTAGCTCGCCCCGTTCGACACACACGCCTCGATCACCGGCCGCGCGTAGATCGTGTAAGGACCGACGAGGTTGAGCACGACCTTCGCGCGCGATGCCATCGACGAGAGCGAGCCGGCGTCGCCGAGCTCGGCCGCGATCGTCTCGGCGCCCTCCACCCCGTCCTCGCCAAGGATTCGCTCGAGCTTCGAGGCGTCGCGGGCGGCCGCAGCCCAGCGGGCGCCGGTCTCCTTCGAGCGCTCGTCGAGGTAGGCCGACACGCGCCGGCCGGTGACGCCGGTAGCTCCGAAGACGACTACATCGAGGTCTCGCTCCGCCACGCCGTCACCCTACTCCGAGCCGAAGCCCGCCACGACACCCGAACGCACCGCGGGGCGCCCGGTGAGGGGCGCCCCGCGGTGCTCAATGCTTGTTGCCAGTCGAGTTAGGCGGCGTCGCGCCAGGCGTCCAGCGTGCCGTTGCCGGCCAGCTGCTTCAGCGCCTTCGCCTCGAGCTCACGCGCGTGCTCCTCCTTGATGCCGAGGGTGCGCGCGGTGCCGCGGACCGAGGTCTCGCTGCGCCCGCCGGTGCCGAACCGAAGCTCGACGACCTGACGCTCCAGCTCCGAGAGCTGGTCGAGCGCCGAGGTGACCGCCTCCTCGCGGTGGTTCTCGACGACCTCGTCCTCGGGAGCCGGCGACTCGTCGGTCCGCAGCTCGCCGAGCGTGGTGTCGCTCTCGCCGCTGACCGTCTGGTCGAGGCTCGCCGTGACCTGGGTCAGGTCTCGGAGCATCGCCACCTCGACCGCGGAGAACTTGGAGTTCGCCGCGATCTCCTCTTCGGTGGGGCTGCGATCGAGCTCGGCCGTGAGCTCGTTCTCGACGCGGTTCAGGGTCCGGAGCTGCTGGGCCACGTTCGCCGGCACGCGGATCTCGCGGCCCGTGTTATCGAGTCCGCGCTGGATCGACTGCTGGATCCAGAGCGTCGCGTACGTGGAGAACTTGAATCCCTTGCGCCAGTCGAACTTCTCGGTGGCGCGGATCAGGCCCGGCATCGCCTCCTGGATCAGGTCCATGAAGGACAGGCCCAGGCCGCGGTAGCGCCGCGCGATCGAGACGACCAGGCGCAGGTTGCTGTTGACCAGCTTCTCCTTCGCCGCGAGGTCACCGCGCTCGATCCGCTTGGAGAGCTCGATCTCCTCGGCGGCTGTGAGCAGCGGGAACTTGCCGGCCTGGTTCAGGAAGATCCTGAGGCCGTCAGTGGTCTCGACGTCCGCGGTGTGCTCCGTGCTGCGGCGCTCGGCCGCAGCGGCTGCACCGCTGTGGTTGGAATGATCACCGCGCGTGCGGCTGCGCGTGCGGCTCTTGTTTGAAGTTCTGTTTTCTCTCATCTTCGGCTTCCTTTCTCGCTCGTCCTTGGCCACTCGGGCCGACGTTCGGCTCGACCTGTTCAGTGGCCGTGGGCTCGCGTGGCGACGGAGCCCTGTGGGCACATCGTCGTACAGCAGAGGCTGTTGTCAGGCCCGGTTTCCCTTGGCTTTCAACCCACCCAGAGCGCTAACGATTGATAAGTGTACACGAATAGTTGAGTTTGTCAACCTTCGCTCATAACGCCCTCGTTCGCGTTCCGCTGCGCTTCACGCTCGCCTCGAATGCCCAGAAACACGCCCAAATGGCCTTCGGAGCGGTCCCTGGCGGCGGGTGAAAGAGGGCCGGGCTCTCGCCCGGCCCCCCGTCTGACAGCGGACCCCCCAAGAGGCCCGACACATAACCCTGCGTCGTTACACGACGAACGGATCGACCGCCTCGAGCACTTGCTGCATGTCGAGGGTCGGATCGAACGAGTCCGGCGCCGGGGTCTCGCCGTTCAGCAGCCTGATGGCCGCTGCGTGGCGAGCCTCGACCTGGACGATCGTGCCGGCCGTGGCCAGCAGCTCCTTGGACTTGAGGGCCGGGCCGGCGCCGTTGTAGGCGCTGACACCGGTGTCCTCGAACGTCTGCGCGAGCTCCAGGAACGAACCCTGGTTCGCGAACGCCTGACCGAAGTCGACGCCCGGGGCCTCGACGGGGGTACCGCCGAGGTCCGACACGGTCGCCTTGAGGGCGCTGACGTGCTCGGCCTCGTCCTTGCCGATCAGATCCACCAGCTCGGTGGTCTCCGCGTCGTACTTGCCCTCGGCCTTGGCCTGGTCGTAGAACGCCGCCTCGAGGTACTCGAGGGTCAGGGCGAAGTTCAGGATGTCGATGTCACCCATCTCACCCTGAGCGAACGCCTTGCGGATGAACGGGCCGACCATGGTCATGCCATAGACGGCGCCGACAGCCAGGGCGCCCTTCGCGATGAAGGCGCTGCGGTTCATGTCTTCGACGTGAACCTCGGCCAGCGCCGGATTTGCGATGTGATCACTCATTGCTTTCTCCTTTCGCTGGTCGTGGTCAGCTGACGATGAACGGCTGGACAGAATCCAGGACGGTCTGAGCATCGGCCGGCTTGGCGAACGCGCCATCCGGGGTGATGATCTGGTCCGTCAGCGTGTTGAGGGCCGCCGCATGGCGAGCCTCGACCGAATGGATCGACAGCGCCGCGGCAAGCACAGCCGGGCTCTCGATCGCCGCGGCCTGCCCGAGGTACGCGGCAGCGCCGAGGTTCTCAACGTCGGCGGCCGTCTGAAGTACGACGGCTGCATCGGTCACATCGAACTGCGTCTTCGGCGCGGGGGCCGGCGTGCCGCCGAGCTCCTTCACCGTCGAGGTGAGGGCGACGACGTGCTCGTCCTCGTTCTTCTGGAACTCCTTGATCAGCGCCTGGTCCGCTCCCTTGAAGAGACCGCTGGTCGCGACCTCCGCGTAGAAGGCGGCCTCGAGGTACTCGAGGGTCAACGCGTAGTTGACGATCCCGATGTCGCCCTCGCCGAACTGCGCGAGTGCGTCGTCAGAAGCGGCCGTCTCGGTCGTGCTGCTGCCGCTGCTGGTCTCGTCGTCGTCATCGCCACAAGCGGCGATGAGGACGGAGAGGCTGGCGGTACCGCCCGTGAGGGCCATGAACTTACGCCGTGAGACCGGGTCGTCGAGAACACGACGCGCTGCGGAGCTCTCGACCTCCTCGGTCTGGGACTCAGCCTTGCTCATAGTCACTCCTTCTTCGTGTTCCGGCGAGTGCATCGTTCACACCCACCCTTCCCTTGCCTTTGCGCGCCTACTGGAAAGTTGGATCAAAGGAACCGGAAGAAACGGCAGGACGTCCGGCCCAGCACGCCCGAAAGTGATCCGCCGCATTCGCAGCCGCGAAGTACCTACGATTGCTGACCAACGGCGCCGGCCATCCGCCAGGCGCCAACCCCACCACGTAGGGAGTCCCGAATGCCGAACATCGGAGTACCCGAGATAGCGATCGTCCTGATCATCGCCCTGATCATCTTCGGCCCCAAGCGCCTGCCCGAGCTCGGACGCTCGATGGGTCGCGGTCTGAAGGAGTTCAAGGGATCCGTCGCCGGAATCACCGGAGACAACGACGACGAGAAGGAAGCCAAGAAGGTCGCTGCCGTTTCGCGCCCGCAGCCGGTCGACGCTGAAGTCGTCACCGACAGCAAGGCGTAGCACCCGCATGCCGAAGGTCAAGGTCAAGCCCGTTGCGCACGAGGAAGAGGTATCGCTGGTCGATCACCTCGACGAGCTGCGCACGCGAATCATCACGTCGCTGTTCGTATTCGGCGTGGCGCTGGCGCTGTGCTTCTGGCAGAACCATCTGCTGCTGGACATCGCCAACGGGCCCCTGCCCGAGGGCAGGGAGCCGATCACCTTCGGCGTCGCCGAGCCGTTCACCACGACCCTGACGGTCTCGGCGTACGCGGCGATATTGCTGTCGCTGCCGATCCTGCTCTACCAGGCCTACGCCTTCGTGCTGCCGGCGCTGAAGCCGACCGAGAAGAAGGTCGTGATGCCGTTCTTGCTGATGGCGCCGTTCCTTTTCATCGGCGGCGTCATCTTCGCCTACTTCGTGGTGGTCCCGGCCGCCACGGACTTCCTCCTGAACTTCAACGAGGACCAGTTCAACATCGAGATCCGGGCTCGCGAGTACTACAGCTTCTTCGCGATGGCGCTTATCTCCGTCGGGGTGCTGTTCCAGATCCCGACCGGGATCCTGGCCGTGACCAGGCTCGGGATCGTGACTGCGGACCAGATCGCGGCCAACCGCCGCTACGCGATCCTGCTGATCGCCGTGATGGCGATGCTGCTGCCGGGGACCGACCCGATCACGATGCTGATCTCGATGGCTCCCCTGGTGGTGCTGTTCGAGGGAAGCCTGCTTCTCGCGCGGGTGCTGCCTCAGCCGAAGGAACGCTCGCTCGAGGCGCCCGAAGCGCCCCCCGCCGGCGCCTAGCGCAAGCCCCACCGCCGCGGTTTGTTAGACCACTCGTGATGGCGGGGACGAACGGAGCTTGGAAGCGGGCGGCGGGCGCGGGGGCGCTCGCCGCTTTCGCGCTTCTTGTGGGCGCGCCCGCCGCGGGCGCCCAGTACCCGGAGCCGACGCCCGCCGCGCCCAACCCGTGCGTCGGAGCCCAGGCCGCGCTGCTCCTCTGCCCGGACCTGTCGATGGCCCCGCCATCCGAGCTCTTCACCTCATCCGGCGGCGGCAAGGTGCTGCTGCACGCGGCCAACGACATCCGCAGCCGCGGCGAGGGGCCGCTCGAGATCCGCGGCAACCGGACCTCGAAGCGCTACATGTCGGTCCGCCAGGCGATAAAGACCACCGCCGGGAAGTTCAAGCTCTACGACACCCCCGCGCAGCTGGTCTTCTACAACATCCCCGGCCAGGGTCCCTACTGGAAGTTCCAGTTCGCGGCCCTGTTCCAGATCTGGAGCCTCGACGCCTCGGGCAACCGCTCAGAGTTGCTTCGCAGGGGGCCGAAGGTGAGCTACTGCTTCCGCGACCTCGAGCGCACAGACCCGGGGCCTCGCAGCCCGCGCAAGCGCGTGTATCCCGCGTGCAGCCAGCGCGGCGGGATCAACAAGCGCATCCTCGGCACCTCGGTCGGATGGTCCGACGTCTACCCCTCGAGCTACTACCAGAACTGGATCAGCGTCAAGGGGCTGCGCGGCTGCTTCGACTTCGTGATGATCGCCGACCCGCGAAACCACCTCTATGAGAACGACGAGTCCAACAACGAGGGCTCGACCCGTGTGCGGCTGCCGGCGTCGAAGATGGGGACGGTCAGGGGCTGCTGAGCCGCCCGCCTAGGAGATCAGGACGAGCACGGCCTTCTCGATCTTCTCCCGGTCGGCGAACTCCCCCGGCTCGGCATCGGCCGCGGCCCGCTTGAGTGCCGGGCCGATCGTGGTGCCGCCCGCGTATGCGTCGATCACCTTTGGGTCGATGTAGGAGTTGCGGCAGACGGCGGGGGTGTTGTCGAGGTAGGTGGCGACCCGCTTGACGGCCTTGTTGATGACCCGCTTGCGCGCGGCCTTGGTATTCGCGCCGTCATCCAGCTCGGCTATCGCGGCGGCCGCGAGCACCGTCGCGTTCCAGGTGCGGAAGTCCTTGGCCGAGAACTCTCCCCCGGTCACCTCTTTGATGTAGGCGTTGATGTCCGACGAGGTGATGTCGCGCCAGCGACGGCCGTCCTTGTAGGCGAGCAGCTCCGTCCCTCCCCCGCGCCGGCGCTTCAGCTGCCGGACCAGGCGCTGGACCTCCGGCTCGGCGACCTCGCGGCGGTGGCGCTTTGAGCCCTTCGCCTTGTAGTCGAACAGCACGGATTCGCGCTCGCAGGTGACGTGGGACTTGCGCACGGTCGCGAGGCCGAAGGTCTTGTTCTCCTTCGCGTAGCGCTCGCCTCCGACCCTGAAGAAGCCGAGATCGAGCAGCCGGACGGCTCCGGCGAGGACGCGCTCGCGGCTCGGCTCGTCGCTGTGCAGGTCGCGGGCCAGTCGCCGGCGGAGCTTCGGCAGGGCGGCGCCGAAGTCCGTCATCTCATCGAACTTCTGCTGGTCGCGGCGGGTGCGCCAATCCGGGTGGTAGAGGTACTGCTTGCGCCCGGCGTCGTCCACGCCCGTCGCCTGGATGTGGCCGAGGGGGTCCTTCGAGATCCAGACGTCCTTCCATGCGGGCGGGATGCCCAGTCCGGAGATCCGTTCGAGCTCGCCCTTGGCTCGGACCGCGCTGCCGTCCTCGCGCTTGTAAGAGAAGCCGCTGCCGCGACGCACGCGCGTCAGGCCGGGTTCGGAGACGTCACTTCTGCGAAGGCGGGGCATCCCCCGTCTCTTGCCCCGACTTGCGCTGGTCGAACCCGGCACAGGCCATGACGGGGAGACGGGGGTACTTGGGATAGGCCGGGTCCTCGCGCGAGCGCAGGCACATCGAGAAGGTCGAGCCACGCGTGTTGTGGATCAGCTTCTGGTGCGCGCAGCGGTCGCAGAGGCCGGCGCCGGCCACGTTCAGGCCTTGGGGCCAGGGCCCTCCGGCGGCTTTGGATCGCCGGTGACGCGGACGCTGTCGGAGTCGGTGACCTCGACGCCCTCGCCTTCGATCTCGGCGTCGACGACGGCGGCCTCGGCGGCCTCGACCTCCTGGACGGCCTTCTCGAGGCCGAAGATGGCTCGCTTGAGGCCGCCGGCGACGTACTCCCCGCCGCGCGCCGCGCGGTCGATCGGCTCGGTGAGCTTGACGACCTTCGAGAGGAGCTCGTTCATCCGCTCGGCCTGGGCCAGGGCGCTGTCGGTCTGCGCCTGCATCGCCTCCATCTGCTGGCGCGAGGTCTCCATCAGATCGTTCGCCTGCTTGAGGCTCGTGGTGACGGTGCCGGGCAGTTCGATCAGGGCGATGACCGCCCCGACCGGCTTGGTGACGATCTCGCGGAACACGGCCATCAAGCGTAGACCCTGAGCTGAGCCGGACTGGGACTATCACTTCACTTCGTATAGTGACCCGATGCGGACTTTTCGGCGGTTGCTCGGCTTTCTTCGCCCCTACAGGCGCAGTCTGAGCTTCTCGCTGGTGCTCGCGTGGGCCGCGATGGGAATGACGGTCGCGATCCCGTGGCTGCTCGGCGAATCGGTGAACGCGATCGAGGACGAGCGGCGTGACGACATCCTGCCATACGTGCTCGCGCTGCTCGGCGCGGGCATCCTGCGCCTCGCGCTGACCGTCTCACGGCGGCTGATCGCCGGAAAGGTCTCCCTCGACGTCGAGTACGACCTGCGCCAGACCTTCTACGAGCACCTCCAGCGTCTCGAGCTCGGTTTCTTCGACACCCAGCAGACCGGTCAGCTGATGTCGCGCGCGACGGTCGACCTGCAGTCGATCCGCTTCTTCCTCGGCTACGGGCTGATCTGGGTCTCTCAGAGCTTCCTCACGATCGCGTTCGCCGCGGTCGCGATGTTCGTGATCAACCCCGTACTGGCCGCGATCGCGCTGGTTCCGGTGCCGTTCCTGATCGCGACCGCCACCCGCTACAGCCGGCGCAACCGCCCGGCCGAGCAGGAGGTCCAGCAGCGGGTCGGCGAGGTTACCGCGAACGCCGAGGAGAGCATCTCGGGCATCCGCATCGTCAAGGCGTTCGCCCGCGAGGGCTTCATGCTCGGCCGATTCAACACCGCTGTCGACCGGGTGTTCGAGCAGAGCATGATCACGACGCGCCTCCAGTCCTTCTACACGCCGTTGATGGGCTTCCTGCCCACGCTGGGGCTCGCCGCCGTCCTCTACGTCGGCGGGCGCCAAGTGATCGACGGGACCATCAACGTCGGCGAGCTCACGGCGATGATCGCGTACGTGATCCTGCTGTCCGGCCCGGTTCGCTGGCTCGGCATGTCGCTGAGCATGGCCCAGCGGGCCGTCGCATCCGGCAACCGCCTATTCGAGATCCTCGACCGCGAGCCGACGATGCAGAGTCCACCGGGTGCGCCGGCGCTGCCCGAGGGCGGCGGTCGCGTGGAGATGCGAGGGGTCTCGCTTCGCTATGACGGCGGGGAGGCGTCGCTGACCGGCATCAACCTCGACGTCGAGCCCGGCCGCACGGTCGCTCTGGTCGGGCCGACTGCGTCGGGTAAGACGAGCCTGGTAGGACTGCTTGCGCGGCTGTATGACCCCAGCGAGGGGAGCATCGTGATCGACGGGGCCGACATCCGCGACGTCGACCTCGCCTCGCTGCGCTCCGAGATCGCGTTCGTGGCCGACGACAGCTTCCTGTTCTCCGACACCGTCGCCGGCAACATCGCGTACGCCCACCCCGACGCCACGCGGGCGCAGATCGAACTCGCCGCACGCAGGGCGCAGGCGGACGGGTTCATCCAGGACCTCCCCGACGGCTACGAGACCGTGGTCGGCGAGCGGGGCCTGACGCTCTCCGGCGGTCAGCGGCAGCGGGTGGCGATCGCGCGGGCACTGCTTGCAGCGCCGCGGATCCTGATCCTCGACGATGCCACCTCGTCGGTCGACGCGCGCACCGAGACCGAGATCAAGCGCGGGCTGCGCGAGGCGATGGAGGGCCGGACGACGTTCATCGTCGCGCACCGTCTCTCGACGATCTCGCTGGCGGACGAGATCGTCGTGCTGGACCACGGCGGGATCGTCGACCGCGGAACGCACGAGGAGCTGCTCGAGCGGTGCACGCTGTACAGCGAGATCGCCGAGAAGGGGCTCGAGGACTCGGTCTACCTGCAGCGTGACCTCGAGGAGCGCGAGGAGCTGGCCCGGCTTTGAGACCCCACCGGGGTCAACATCTACGAGCGCCGGTCCCGCCTGGCGGTTGGTCATGACGGCGTCGCGGGAGAGCGAGAGGAAGCGACGCGACGAGGAGCGCGACGCCGAGCGTCAGGCGCTCGAGGCCGAGGAGCGCGAGGAGGCGACCTACCAGCACGGCGAGAACCGGCTGCGCGCCATCGTGCTGCTGTTCGGCTCGCTCTGGCGGCTGATCCGCGGCGAGGACGGGCGTGGCCGCAAGGTGCGCTGGCTGTTCGGCCTGCTGCGCCCCTACCGCTTGCAGGTCGGGCTGATGCTCGGCGCCCTGGTCGCGGCGACTGCCGCGGCCCTGGCACCGCCGTACTTGATCGGCGAGGGGACCAAAGGGGTGCTCGACGGGGACCTCGGGACCCTCAACCTCGTGGTCGGGGCGTTCATCGTCGCCTCGCTCTTGAACTGGGGCGCGAGCTACATCCAGACGTATCTCGTTGGCTGGGTCGGGCAGCGGGCGCTGCAGGACCTGCGGCTCCGGATCTTCACTCACCTGCAAGGGATGTCGATCGGCTTCTTCACCCGCAACCGACCCGGCGTGCTGATCTCGCGGATCACCAACGACGTGGACGCCCTCGACCAGCTCGTCTCGACCGGAGTGACGACGCTCTTCTCGAGCGTCCTGACGTTGATCGGCGTGATCGTGATCATGCTGCTGCTGGATGTCGGCCTAGCGCTCGTCGTATTCATCACGTTCCCGCTGCTTGCCATCGCGAGCATCGTCTTCCGGATCGTCGCCGCCAGCGCGTATCGGATCACGCGCGAGCGGATCGCCGAGGTGACCGCATATCTGCAGGAGAGCCTGAGCGGCGTCCGCGTGGTGCGCAGCTTCGCGCAGGAGACGCGGCACGTGACGCGCATGGGCGAGCTGAACCAGCTGAACCGCCAGGCCAACATGAAGACCGTCTACCTCAACGCTTCCTACTTCCCCGCGGTCGAACTGCTGTCTGCCCTCGGCACCGCCGCGATCCTTCTCTACGGCGGCTACCAGGCGCTCGATCTGAGTGGCGACGCGGCGCGCAACGCGCAGATCGGCGTCGTCGTCGCGTTCGTCACCTATCTCAGCCTCTTCTTCGACCCGATCCAGCAGCTGTCGAACCTGTACACGACCTACCAGCAGGGAATGGCGGCGCTCGACAAGATCTTCGACCTGCTCGACACCGAGCCCGATCTGGTGGACAAGCCGGGGGCGCTCGACCCGCGGCCGCTGCGCGGCGAGATCGAGCTCGACCACGTCTGGTTCTCCTATGCGGGGATCACGGATACCGATGACGACCGCTGGGCCATGAAGGACGTGTCGATCGAGATCCCCGCGGGTGAGACGCTCGCGCTGGTCGGCGAAACCGGCGCGGGGAAGTCCACGCTGGCGAAGCTGGTGGCTCGTTTCTACGATCCGCAGCAGGGGCGGGTGCTGGTTGACGGGCACGATCTGAGGGACCTGCGCGCGCAGTGCCTGCGCAGCCAGCTCGGGATCGTGCCTCAGGAGGGGTTCCTGTTCTCGGGCTCGGTGCGGGAGAACATCTCGTTCGGGCGGCCCGACGCTTCCCCGCAGGAGATCGAGCAGGCCGCCGAGGTCATCGGCGCCGGCGAGTTCGTCAGGCGGCTGCCGCAGGGCTTTGACACCGAGGTCGGGGAGCGAGGGGTCGCGCTTTCAGCGGGCCAGCGGCAGCTGATCGCGTTCGCGCGCGCGCTGCTGGCCGAGCCGCGGATCCTGATCCTGGACGAGGCGACCTCGAATGTGGATGTGCGCACGGAGCGGACGATCGAGGAGGGGCTGGAGACGCTGCTCTCGGGCCGGACCGCGATCGTGATCGCGCACCGCCTCTCGACGATCCGCAACGCCGACCGCATAGCGGTCCTCGAGAACGGGCGCATCGCCGAGATCGGGACGCACGACGAGCTGATCGCCGCGGAGGGCCGCTACGCGGCGCTTTACGGAAGTTGGTCGGAACTCGCGGCCGCGGCCTGAATCCCCTGCATCCCCTCGGGCTTCGCCCTGCGGGGATACAGGGTTGCAGCGCGTTCGGAGGGCAGGATCGGTCCGCGCAGGAGCGCGAACGAAGCTACGGACTGACGCCGCCGCCGGGGCTGACGCCGCCGCCGGAACCGCCTGTGTCGCCCGAGTCGGTGGAGCCGCCGGTGTCGCCGACGCCGCCGCTGGTGTCGGGGGCGACGGGCGCGGGCGTGACGGGGGCCGGGGCGACCGCTGAGTCGCTTGTCGAACCGTCGGCCGTGGTGGGATCGACGGCGCTGACCTCGCCGCCGCACTCGCTGAAGCCGTAGGTCTCGGCGGCGGTGGCCGCCTCGGTCTTGGCTGCGTCGAGCTCGGCCTCGAATTCGGCGGTGTCCTCGCCGCGCTCGTTGGCGAGGCCGATCTTCTCGCCCGCGTCGACCTGGGCCTCGAGGCCGGCGAGGAATTCGTCGAGCGTGGCGCGCTCCTCTTCAGGGGGCCCGAGCTCGTTGAGATCGTCGAGCAGCCCAGCGCGGATGTCGGCGATCTCACCGGACGCCGTGAAGCCCTCGCCGTTTGCGACGAACTCGCCGATCGAGGCGTTGGCCTCCTCGCAGAGCGCGTCGGCCTCCTCGATGTAGTCGTCCTTGGAGAGCGAGCCGGTCGTGGTGCTGCTCTCCGTGGGAACGTTGATCTCCACCTCCGGCGAGTCGTCGCCGCCACAGGCTGAAAGAAGCAGCGCCGCGCCGAGAATCAGCGCAAGCGCGGGAATGAGTCGGACCCGGCTCATCGAGGCCCGAAGGTAGCAAGGTCACTGGACTGTTACTCCCGAGCCCGCCCAGGCGTCACAGGCACGACTCAGCCGGTTTCGCTGCCTGAGTCGTCGTCCGGGACGGGCTCGACGAGCCTGAGATGCCGAGGCCGGAGACGGTTCTTGGCTCCGTAGGTATCGGTCTGGCTGTGGCAGTTCGCACAGCGGAACTAACCCGTAGCACTGGGGATCTAGGGATCGAACCTAGGCTTCGAGAACCAGAATCTCGCGTGCTTCCTCTACACCAATCCCCACTAATTTAGTGGACCAAAGCCCTTTTCGGCATCGCCACGCGGCGAATCCTAGCCGTTGAGCAGCGACTCGAGATCAGAATCGGCGTCGGCGAGTACGCCCTTGCTCCCCGACACATCGACCGCCTTCGCCAGCAGCTCGCGGGCGTAACCCAGGTCCTCGGAGCGGCCGACGGCGAGGCAGCCGGCGACCTTACCGGCGGCTAGGTAGAAGACCGTGAACTCGCCTGCGTCGGGGTCGCCGCGCCAGATCGTCTCGTCCCACTCGTAGGCGGGGCCGACGTATTCGAGGCTGGCCCAGTCGGCGAGGTCGCTGAAGAAGTACGGCACCACGTCGTAGGGGTCGGTGGAGCCGGTCATCGCCTTCGCCACGTACTGGCCCTGCTGCATCGCCACGTCCCAGTGCTCGACCCGCAGCCGCCGCCCGTGCACGACGCTGTCGTAGGAGCACACGTCGCCGGCGGCGTAGATCCCCTCCACCGAGGTCTGAAGCGAGGAGTCGCAGACGATCCCGTCGTCCACCTCGAGCCCGGCGCGCTGCGCGAGCATCACATCCGGCTTCACCCCCGCCCCCACCACCACGAAATCGCCCTCGATCGTCGCCCCGCTCTCGGTCACCACGGCGGACACCCCCGCGTCCCCCTCGAACGCCGCCAGGGTCTCACCGGCGTGGACCTCGACCCCCTTCTCGGCCAGCAACGCGCCGAACCACTCCCCCACCTCGTCCCCGAACACTCTCGACAAGGGGCTGTCCTCCATCATCACGATCGCGCAGTCGGTCCCCTTCGCCGTCAGCGACGCAGCCACCTCGCAGCCGATGTAGCTCCCGCCGATCAGCACGACCTTCTTCGCCTTCTCGGCATCGGCGCGTATCGCGTCGGAGTTCCCGAACGCGCGCAGGTAGTGGATCCCCTCCAGCTCCGCGCCCTCGACGCGCAGGAGGTTGACGTTGGCCCCGGTGGCGATCAGCGCCTTGTCGTAAGCAACGACATCGCCACCCTGGAGCTTCGCGGTTCGCGCCTCGGTGTCGAGCGACATCACGTTCGTCTTCGTCCGCAGATCGACCCCGTTCTCCTCGTACCACTCGGGCGCGTTCACATACGCATCCGAGCGCTCCGCCTCGCCGCGCAGGTACTCCTTCGAGAGCGGCGGCCGCTCGTACGGCGGCTCGGGCTCGCGCCCGACCAGCATGATGTCGCCCTCCGCCCCACGCTGCCGCAGCTCGGCCGCGCAGTTGGCCGAGGCCATCCCGCCGCCGATCAGAAGAAACTCGGTGCGCAGCTCGGCCACGCGGCTAGCTGCCGGAGCCGTCGCCGTTGGCAGGCCCGAAGAACGTCTTCAGGTCCTCCTCGACGCCGGGGTCGAGCACGGCGAGCACCTCATCGCCGGACTCGAGCACCGTATCGGGGCCCGGCACGAACCCCTTGCCATCGCGCAGCACCGAGATCAGCAACGACCCCTCGGGCATGTCGAGGTCGCCGACGCGCCGCCCCGCCACACCGGAGTCCTTGGCCAGCAGCATCTCGATGATCTCCAGGCGCTCCTCGGGCAGGTCGAGCAGATGCACGAGCCCGTACTCGGGCACCTCGTGCTCCAACAGCCGCAGGATCAGATCGGTCGCCGACACATACGGCTTCACCCCGAGCAGCTCGAAGTGCTGGCGGTTCCGCGGGTTGTTGACCCGCGCGATGATGCGGTCGACCAGGTACTTCTCCTTCGCGACCTGGCAGATCAGCATGTTGTCCTCGTCATCGCCGGTCACCGCGATCACCATGTCGGCGCGCGAGATGCCCGCGCGCTCCAGCACCCAGAGCTCGGACGCATCCCCGTACTGGACGCTGTGCTCGAGCTCCTGCTCGACCGTCAGGTACCGCTCGCGGTTGTTCTCGATCAGGCTCACCTCGTTGCCCTTCTCGATCAGCTCGCGCGCGAGGTTCCAGCCGACCTTGCCGGCGCCGACGATGATGATGTACATCCCTTCCCCCATCAGCTCGCTTCCGCCGTCTCACCGGCGGGCGCGCCGCCGTTGCCGGCGGCCTCACGGATCTGGGCCTCGAGCATGTCGATCGCGACCCTCGTCGGGCAGATCGTGTTCACGCCCTGCTTCTCGTACCACTCGGCGCGCAGCGGATCCAGGATCCGCGCGATCACCGTCGGCACGTTGAAGCGCCGCTTCGCGATCTGAGAGATCACGATATTCGTGTTGTCGCCGTCGGTCGCGGCGATGAACGAGTCCGCCCGCTCGATTCCCGCAGCCAGCAGCGCGTCGATCTCGAGCCCGGTGCCGACGGTGAACTGCCCGCCGGAGTCCTCCCACGAGACATCGAGGCTGACCTCGAGCCGCGCGTGGGCCTCGGGGTCCTCGTCGAGGCACGACACCTCGTTCCCCTCGCGCAGCATCGAGCGCGCAACGGTGGAACCGACTCTCCCGCATCCGACGATCAGAATGAACACCGGCCGGATTCTACGTTTCGTCTTCGATCGGCGTCGGGTCTTCAGGCGGTGCGGTGAGAAGTACACGGCACGGAGCCTTCCTGAGCACGTATTCCGTGACCTTCCCGACCTCGTTCGGCCGCGCCGCGCCGATGCCCCCGAGGATCGCGCCGCCCCGCACCCGGGTCGGCGGCTCGGCGCCCATCACGATGACCTCCGCATTCCTCTGGCGCGCCTCGCTGACGATCCCGGCGCCGATCGAGCGGGCCCTCACGAACGCCGTGCCTACCTCGACGTTCTCGTACTCGTCCCCGATCTCGTTTGCCCGCGCGAGCGCTCGATCCGCCTTCTCCCGGACGGCCTCGGGCAGCGGCGCCTCGATCGGCACCGTCAGCGGCAGCTCCGCGACATAGATGACGTCGAGGCGCGGCTTGTGCTCGTGCTCTTCCACCTGCGTGTCGGCGAGCCTTCCGGCGGTGGCGATGATGTCGTCGTCGAGGGCGGTTCCGAACACCGGCACCAGGATCGTCGAGAACTCCGCGGCCTCGATCTGCCGCTTCTTCAGCGACAGCTCGGGCACGGTCACGCGATTGGTCAGCGAGGTCCGCTCCACGAGCTTGCGGTACACGACGTAGAAGACCAGCCCGAACGCCATCCAGCCGCCGCCCACCGCGAGCGCCGCGCCGTGGAACGCGATCACGCTCAGCCACGCGAACGCGCTCACCACCGCCGCGAACACCGCGGGCAGCGGCAGATCCCGCCCCCGAAGCGTCACGTTGAGCGGCACGGCGAACGGCCGCTCGCGGTCGGGGTCGGTGAACCGCAGCCGGATCACCGACATATGCGCGATCGTTGCCGCGAGCAGCGCACCGAACGCGTACACCCCCGCCAGGAACTCGATGTCGGCCGGGACCGCAAGAGCCAGGGCCATCAGCGCGGCGATGACGATCGCGACGTAGGGCGTCGCGTGAGTGCGCTCGAGCCGCCCGGCCCAGCTCGGGATCTGGCGGTTGGTCGCGAGCACGTAGACGTGGCGCGAGACCCCGAGCATCGCGGTGTTCGCGGCCCAGATCAGCACCGGCACCGCCACCAGCACCACGGCCCACTGCATGACGTCGGCGATCCACGGGGGGTCGAACGCCTGCACCACCCCCAGGACCGGCGCCTCCACGAACGACTCGGCGAGCTCGGTCTGGGGACCGTCCGGGGTCTGCTGCACAGGCACCGCCATCAGCGCGATCGCGGCGATACCCGCGTACATCAGGGGAACGATCACCGCTCCCGCCGAGAGCACGCGGCGCAGGTCCTCGGGCTCGAAGTCGAGGTCGGGCGCCAGGTCCGACGCCGCCTCAATCCCCGTATACGCGATCGTCGCCACGACCGCCGCGTAGATGATGTCCTCGACCGACGGCGAGGCGAAGAGGTCGAGCTGGGCGGTCAGCAGGTCGGGCTCGAACACGACGATCGCGCCGACCACGATCACTGCCGCCTGCAGCGCGAGGTCCGCGAACGCGATCACCAGCAGCCGCGTCTGCCGCGACCCCCCGGTCACCCCGAGCGCGTTCAGCAGCGCAGCCAGCGCGATCACCGCGGCCGCAACGACGAGCTCCTCCCTGCCCCCGGCGAACTCTCCCCACACCGGGGTCAAGTAGTGCGGCACGGTGATCGCGGCCGCCGCGATCACGATCACGTAATCGATCAGGATCGCCCAGCCGGCGATGAAGCTGATCAGCTCGTTGAACGCGTGACGCGCGAACGTCGACGAGCCCCCGCGCTCGCGGAACATCGCCCCGCCCTCGACGTACGTGATCGTCGTCAGCGCGAACAGCAACCCGGCGCCGAGGAAGATCAGCGGCGTCAGGCCGAGGCCGCGATCGGCCACCACCCCGATCGAGAAGTAGATCGAGAACCCGACCGCCGAGGAAGCGATCGCGAACAGGAACGGCACTCCGAGGAGAATCTTCGGCCTCATCCCGGCAACTCCCGCCGGGACGAGGGTGTGTTGATGGGGACCCGGTGGGGTCTCACGGCTTCAGTCCCGCAGGCTCAGATAGAGGCGCCCGGCACCGAGCGCGGTGAACATGAGGCCGAGCAAAAGGCCCGTCGAAAGCGGCCCTCCGCCCTCCGCGAGCGTGATGACAACGATCGCGATCCCGAAGCCGATGATCATGACCGCGAAGGCCCGGGTCGCGATCTTGTAGCCCTCACTCGGCCCGGTCCCCCGCCCCGGACGGCTCATCACGCAACCTCCCGGTGGGACAGACGCTCGTAGATGAGGACCCGGTAGGGCCTCATCGGGACGGAACCCCGACCGGCGGGCCGCCGTCCCCGTCGGTGCCGGCGGCGGCGCGGGCCTGGCCCGGCTCGCCGACCACGATCACGCGGCAGGGGCGCTCGGCCAGCACGGTCTGGAGGGTCTTCCCGTAGAGCGGGACGCCCCCGCGGTAGCGAAGCCCGATCACGATCGCGCTCGCCTTCATCTCCTCGGCCTCCTCCGCGACCGAGTGCCCGGCCTGGTTGGGCCGCACTCGGTGCACGTGGCCGCTGACGCGCAGCCCTCCGATCAGCTTCGCCTGCTCGATCTTGGACTGCGCCTCGCGCTCCTGCTCTGGAAGCGGAGCGTCGAGCGGCAGGTGGGTCGGCACCGTCAGCACCGATACGACGTGGATCCCGCGCCGGCGCTTCGACGCGAGCCGCACCGCCGTACCGAGCGTCTCCTCGGAGAACGGCGAATCGTCCTCGAAGGGAACCAGGATGCTCTGGTACTCGACCTCCTCCACCCCGAGCGCCTCGGGCAGGACCACCTTCACCGTCTTCGTCGCCGGCAGCCCCTGGAAGCGGCGGTAGAGCAGGTAGACGGTGAGGCCGAGGACCATCCACCCGCCGCCGGCCGCGAGCGTGACCGGGTCGAGCGCGCCGACGACGACGAAGGCCCCGAAGGTCCCGAGGCCGCCGAGCACCGCCGTCAGCGGGATGCTGACTCCGCGAATCTTGACGTTGCCGAGCGGCGGCACCCACGTCCGCCGCTCCGAGTCCGGATCCTTCTGGCGCAGCCGGATGACCGAGAGGTGAGCGATCGTGAACGAGAGCATCGCGCCGAACGAGTAGATGGTCGCCAGGAACGCCGTCTCGCCTGGAAGCACGACCAGGATCGCGACTGCCGAGAACACCAGAATCGCGACGTAGGGAGTACGGAACTTCGGATGGATGGTTCGCAGCCGCTCGGGAAGCTGGCGGTGCTGCCCCATCGAGTACGTGAGCCGAGAGAGTCCGATCAGTGCGGCATTGGTGGCGATCAGCAGGATCACGGCGGCGAGGATCCCCACGTAGACCCGGAGAACGTCCGTCAGCCCGACCCCGAGGCCGATGTTCTCGACGATTCCAAGGACCGGGTCGTCGGCGAACGTCGTCCCGAGCTCGGTCGTGAACTCGCCGTTCGCCCCCTCGGTCGACCGGCATCGCCGAGAGCGCGATGACCGGCAGCAGCGCGTAGAGGCCGATCACCGCGAGCACGACGAGCCCGACCCCGCGCGGGATCGTCTTCGAGGCGTCGCGCGCCTCCTCGGCCATGTTCGAGATCGTCTCGATCCCGGTGTAGGCGACCATCCCGACCGCGATGCCGAGCAGGAAGTCCCCCCAGGTCGGCGCCGTCCCGAGCTCGACCTGGTTGACGAGCAGCTCGGGGTTGAGCACGAGCACGATCCCGATCAGCACCAGCAGGACCTGCGTGAAGAGGTCCGCGACCGCGAGCACGAGGTTCAGCCTCGTCGACTCCTCGGTGCCCTTGATGTTGAGCGCCGCCAGCAGGCAGATCAGGACGATCGCGCCGACCACGTCCGCGGGACCCTCACCCAGTGGCTCCCAGAAGACCGCGAGGTAGTGCGGCACGAAGAAGGCCGAGATCGCAATCGTGACGATGTAGGTGAGCATCTGGCCCCAAGCCGCGATGAAGCTGAGCAGCTCGTTGAATGCGTGACGCGCGAAGCTCGAGGAGCCACCGGCCTCCGGGTACATCACCGTCGCCTCGGTGTAGGAGGCGGCGGTGAAGATGAAGATGACGCCGGCGATCATGAACGTGACCGGGGTCAGCCCGAGCGCATAGAGCGCCACGACGCCGAGCGCGTAGTAGATCGACGAGCCGACGTTCCCGTAGGCGGCCGAGAACAGCGCGCCGGTGCCGTGCACCCGCGCCAGCGACTCGTCCCTAGGGATCCTTCTAGCCAAGGCCCATCAAAGATACGAGCGGCCGAGGCGTAGCCCCGGCCGCTCGCAGTTCACGCTTGTCGCCCGTGGTACTCCTAGAGCGCGACTATCGGGATGATCAGGATCGCGACGATGTTGGCGACCTTGATCATCGGGTTGATCGCGGGGCCGGCGGTGTCCTTGTAGGGATCGCCGACCGTGTCGCCGGTCACCGACGCGGCGTGGGCGTCCGAGCCCTTGCCGCCGTGGGCGCCGTCCTCGATCAGCTTCTTGGCGTTGTCCCAGGCGCCGCCGCCGGCGGTCATCGAGATCGCGGCGAAGATGCCGACGACGATGACTCCGATCAGCAGGCCGCCCAGGGCCTGGTAGCTGAGCAGTCCGACGATCACGGGCACGACGATCGGGATCAGCGAGGGAAGGATCATCTCCTTCTGCGCCGAGGCGGTCACGATCGCGACCGAGCCGGCGTAGTCGGGCTTCTCCGTCCCCTGCATGATCCCGGGGTGCTCGCGGAACTGGCGGCGCACCTCTTCGACGACCTGGCCTCCCGCCCGTCCCACAGCCTCGATCGAGAGCGCGGAGAACAGGTAGACCATGATCCCGCCGATCAGCAGGCCGATCAGGACGTCCGGCGACGCGATGCTGAAGTCGAACACCTTGTCCTCTCCAGCCTCGTCCTGCAACTCGAACAGGAACGCGTTGAACAGCACCAGCGCAGCGAGAGCGGCCGAGCCGATCGCGTAACCCTTGGTCACGGCCTTGGTCGTGTTGCCGACGGCGTCGAGCGGGTCGGTGATATCGCGCACGTCCTGCGGCAGCTCCGCCATCTCGGCGATGCCGCCGGCGTTGTCGGTGATCGGGCCGAATGCGTCGAGCGCCACGATCAGGCCGGTCAGCGACAGCTGAGCCATGACCGCGATCGCGATGCCGTAGATGCCGGCGAGCTCGTTGGCACCGAGGATCGCGAGAACCAGCACGAGCACCGGGAGGGCCGTGGACTGGAAGCCCTGGGCGAGCCCCTGGATGATGTTGGTCGCGTGCCCTGTCTCGGACGCTGCGGCGATCGTCCGCACGGGACGGAAGCGAGTCGACGTGTAGTAGTCGGTGATCACGAACAGGAACGCCGTGACGGCGATCCCGATCAGCGCGCAGAACCAGAGGTCGGTGACCGAGGCGCTCGCGAGCGCTCCGCCGCTGATGAACGTCTCGGCGTCGGCGACTCCCTGCGCGAGCGGCTCGCTCATCATCCAGTCGGTGATCGGGTAGAACGCGGCGGCGGAGAGCACGCCGGAGACGATCAGGCCCTTGTAGAGCGCGCCTTCGACGTTGCCCGTCTTGGTCCGGACGGCCAGCGCTCCCACGATCGAGGCGATGATCGCCACGCCGCCGAGTGCGAGCGGGTAGATCGCGACCTCACGAGAGAACTCGTCCGTGAAGGTGAGCACGCCGAGCAGCATCACCGCGACGGCGGTGACCGCGTACGTCTCGAAGAGGTCGGCCGCCATGCCGGCGCAGTCGCCGACGTTGTCGCCGACGTTGTCAGCGATCACGGCCGGGTTGCGCGGGTCGTCCTCCGGGATCCCGGCCTCGACCTTTCCGACGAGGTCGGCGCCGACGTCAGCGGCCTTGGTGAAGATGCCGCCTCCGAGGCGGGCGAAGACCGAGATCAGCGAGCCGCCGAAGCCGAGCCCGATGAGCGCGTCGACAGCCTCCTTGTCGGAGAAGTCGCCGATCGAGACCAGCGCGCCGAAGTAGCCGGCGACGCCGAGCAACGCGAGGCCCACGACGAGCAAACCGGTGACCGATCCGCCCTTGAAGGCGACGTCCAGCGCGGGCGGAATTCCGCCGCGAGCCGCTTCGGCGACGCGTGCGTTGGCGCGAACGGAGACGTTCATGCCGATGAAGCCTGCGGCCCCTGAGAGCACGCCGCCGATCAGGAAGCCGATCGCGGTCTCGATGTTCTGCAGGGGGATCAGCAGCAGGCCGACGACCACGCCGACGGCCGCGATGATCATGTACTGGCGCTTCAGGTAGGCGCTCGCGCCCTCCTGGATCGCACCCGAGATCTCCTGCATCCGGTCGTTTCCGGCCGACTTGGCGAGCAGGCGCTGGGTGATCAGCAGTCCGTAGACCACTGCGGCGCCGGCACAGCCGAGCGCGAAGGCAACTCCGTAATCGGTGAAGAAATCAGTCAAGTTCAGTCAACTCCCGGTAGGTCGTGAAAAGCGGCGCGGCAGTCTATTCGCCTGAGCCGCCGGGTGTCCACAGGCCGGGGCCGTCGGGCTTTTTCGGAGCCACCGGTGCCTCGGTTTCGGTTGCTTCGCCGCTGCCCGATTGCTGGGCGAACAGCATCTTCAGCTCCGAGACGGCCTGGCGAAGCTGCGCCTGGGCTGCCTCGGGAACGTGCTCGACGAGCGCGTCGGCCGCGTCGATGCCGATCTTGGCCTGCGCAAGGTCGCGCTCATCCTCCTTCGCGATGCGTCGCGCCGCGAGGTTGAGGATGCTGACGGCGCTCTGCAGCACGAGGTCCTCGATACGCACCTGGCGGATCTCCTCCTCGAGCTGAGCACGCAACTCCTCCTCCGTCGGCTGGCTTTCGCCAGCCGACGGATCCGCGGCCCCTTCGGCGCCGCCTTCCGTATCGACCTCGTTATCGGCGTCGGGTGAGTCGGGCATCCGAGCAGTCAATCATCAACGGCCGGGACCTGCTGTGGCGCGAAGGTGGCGCTCGTCTCGGCGACCGCCGCGGCGTAGATCTCGGGGATCGTCGCGCCGTCGGCGAGGGCGCTGAGCGATCGCTGCGCCCCGTTCAGCTCGGGCAGCGAAGGTTCGCCGAGCCCCAACGCGGCCCGCGCGGGGGCCGTCCAGGCGACCAGTTCGTCGGCAACCTGCCGAGTGGGCACCGTCGCGCGCTTCGCGAAGTCGATCATCTCGCCGCCGAGCCCGTGGCGGATCGCGCGCCACAGGTTCTCCTCGATCTCGCGGTCGCCGAGCAGCTCGGTGCGCATACCCTCGTCGTGGTCGAGCGCGCACTGCCCGACGCACGAGGCGATCAGCGCCGCCAGCTCGAGCGACTCGTCGCCGCGGGTCTGCGCGTCGCAGATCCGAACCTCGACGGTTCCGAACGCGTGATGCGGGCGAACGCTCCACCACAGCTGCGTCGCCTCGACTATCGCGTCCGTGGACGCGAGCAACTCGACGAAATCCGCGTACTCGGACCAGCCGCCGAACGGGTGGTGCACCCCGCAGCGCGGGAACGTGCGGGTGAAGATCTCGGTGCGCACCGAGTGCAGGCCGGTCTCGCGGCCGTCGAGGAACGGCGAGTTGGCCGAAATCGCGAGCAGGATGGGCAGCACCTCGCGCAGGCGGTCGCACACCGCGACGGCGCGGTCGGCGCCCTGGACCCCGACATGCACGTGCAGGCTCCAGGTGTTGTTGCGCTGCACGACCCAGCGCAGCTCCTCTCGCAGCCGGTTGTAGTGCTCGGTGTCGATGATCCGCTGGTCGAGGTAGTTCGCCCAGGGATGTGTGCCGGTCGAGGCGAGCCCGGCGCCCTTCGAGCCCGCCAAGGCGAAGAGGCGGCGCCGGCGCTCGAGCTGGCGGGCCGCCGCGTCGGCGAAGGTCTCGCCGCGGCCCGACCGGATCTCGATCTCGGTGTCGATCAGCTCGCCGCGCACCGCGGCCGCGAGCTCGGGGTCTGACTGCGCCGCCTCGTTCAGCTCGACGAAGCGGTGCTGGAGCTCGAGCGTCTCGGGGTCGACGATCGCGAACTCCTCCTCGATCCCGACGGTGAAGTCGGTCGAGGACTCGAAGGTATCTCGGACGCGCTCAAGGTCGAGTCCCGCGTCGGGCGCCTCGGGATCAGTGGTCATGGGATCTGCCTATGCGAGGTAGAAGTAGAGCGCGTAGAGCAGGTCCACGGCGGGGCTCGAGGTGTGGACCGTGACCTCCGGCGGCACCTGAAGCAGCTGCTCGGAGTAGTTGAAGATGATCTTGACGCCGGACTGCACCAGGCGGTCGGCGACCTCCTGAGCGTTCTCGGCCGGGACCGCGAGCACGCCGACGACGACGTCCTCGTCCGTGACGGTGCGCTCGAGCTGGTCGAAGTGGCGAACCGAGAGGCCGCCGACGCTGCGGCCCACGAGTGACTCGTCGACGTCGAACATGGCGACGATGCGGAAGCCGTGGTCGGCGAAGATCTCGGAGCTCGCGATCGCCTGCCCGAGGTTGCCGGCACCGAACAGGGCGATGTTGTGCTGGCCCGCCGTGCGCAGGATCTTGCGTATCTCTCGCACCAGCGAATCGACGTTGTAGCCGACGCCACGCTTGCCGAACTTGCCGAAGCCCGAGAGGTCGCGGCGGATCTGGGTTGAGTTGATGTGCGTGTAGTCCGAGAGCTCCTGCGAGGAGATCGTGTCCTTGCCCATCTTGCGCGCCTGCGTCAGCACCTGGAGGTAGCGCGAGAGGCGCGCCGCGACCCCGAGCGAAAGGCGCTCGCCCTCAGCGGCAAGCGCGACGCCATCAGGATCGGCTGCCTGCGCGGCGATGCCGGTAGCTGAGTCGTCGGCCATCAGGCAAAGGTAGCGAGCTTGGCCGCCACCGCGCCTGTGTCCAGACCCAGCTCGCAGACCTCGACCCCCTCGACCTCGATCACCGGGATCCGCTCGAGGTGGCGGCGCAGGAGCTCGTCGTCGGAGTCGATGTCGATCTCCTCGAGGACGAACAGCGAGCCCTCGCGGCGAAGCGCCTCCAATCCGGAGCGAGCCTCGTCGCAGAGGTGGCAGTCAGGACGCGCGTAGAGCCGTACGGTTGGAAGTCCAACACTCCTGATCGCGCTTTCGTCGGCGCGCCCCATCACTATCAGGCCAGGCGCGCCGACTTCGCGCTCGCATCGAAGCCCAGATAGTCGGGATAGGGAATCGGGTCGGTGAAGCGCGCCGCGGAGGCGATCATCGCCGCGTTGTCGGTGCAGAGCTCGATCGGGACGAGCTTCAGCTCCACCCCGCGCTGGTCGCATAGCTCTCCCGCGCGCTCGCGCAGCGCCGCGTTGGCCGCGACGCCGCCCCCGAGCGCGAGCGCCTTCCACTCCCCGCCCTTGAGCGCGCGCTCGAGCTTTGCCGCCAGCTGGCCCACGATCGCGGCCTGGTAGGAGGCGGCGAGGTCCGCACGAGCCTCGCGCGTCCGCCCCTCGCCGAGTTCGCGCACCTTGTAGACGAGCGCGGTCTTCAGCCCGCTGAAGGAGAAGTCCAGGCCCGGGTCGCGCGTCATCGCCACTGGGAACGAGAACGCATCCGGGTTCCCCGACTCGGCCTCGCGCTGGATCGCCGGCCCGCCCGGGTAGCCGAGGCCGAGCAGGCGGGCGCCCTTGTCGAAGGCCTCGCCGGCGGCATCGTCGAGCGTGCTGCCGAGCACCTCGAAGCGCTCGGGCTCGCGCACCCCGGCCAGCAGCGTGTGGCCACCGCTGGCGATCAGGCACATGAATGGCGGCTCGATCGGGTCGGGCTCCAGGAAGTTGGCGGCGACGTGACCGTGAAGGTGGTCGACCGCGATCAGCGGCAGCCGCCGGGCCGCGGCCAGCGCCTTCGCCGTGCTGACGCCGACGAGCAGCGCGCCGATGAGGCCCGGTCCCTGGGTAACCGCGACGGCGTCCAGGTCGGCGAGGTCCACCCCGGCCCCCCGCAGGGCGCCGTCCACCACCGAGTTGACGAGCTCCAGGTGGTGGCGCGAGGCGACCTCGGGCACCACGCCGCCGTAGCGCTCGTGAAACGCGGCCTGCGAGGAGACGACGCTCGAAAGGACCCTTGCCCCGTCGGTGACAGCGGCGCAGGTGTCGTCGCAGGAGGTCTCGATGGCGAGCAGCCGCGTGGGCGCGCTCACGACTTAGGACTAGGCAACGCGCTGGCGCTCGCGGTCGCGCGCGCCCGCCAGCCACATGATCAGGGCGTCCTCACCGTTGTCGTGGTAGTAGCGGCGGCGGCGGCCGGCCGAGCGGAAGCCGAAGCCCTCGTACATCGCGATCGCCGCCATGTTCGAGATCCGCACCTCGAGGGTGTATCGCGCGCCGGAGCCCGCCTCGCCGAACAGGCGCTCGATCAGGTCGGTGGCAACCCCGCGGCGCCGGTGCTCCGGGGCGATCGCGACGTTCATCAGGTGCCAGACGCGGTCGTAGCGCGCGCAGACGAGGTATCCCACGAGTCCGTTCTCATCCTCGGCGGCGAGGCAGATGCCGTCGGGCTTCGAGAGCTCGAGCACGAACATCGCAAGCGACCACGGCGTCGGAAATGACCGGCGCTCGATCGAGATCACCGACGGCAGGTCGCCGTAGGCGAGCCTGCGGATCGTCAGCCCCTCGGCTCCCGCTACCGCTGTCTCAGTTGTCTCGCTCAAGCCATCGCTCCGCGTCGGGGGCCCTCAGGTACACCGGCTCGATTTCCTCGGGTGCCTTCGGCTCGGCCCCCTCACCCAGCGCACAGACGTGGCGCGCCGCGACGCGATGTACCTCGCCGTCGGGGGCCGCCACCATGGCTCCAGCGGCCTCGAGCTGCTCCCGGAATCGTAGCGAGCCGTCCCCCGCCGACGAGAGGCTTTCGCCGCGGTTGGCGATACGCGCTGCGAGCTCCTGGGGCGATGCGACGAACGGCTCCCAGATCTCGGCCCCATCTGGTCCGTAGAGAGCGGCGAACGCCTGCCCGCGGCGGGCGTCGAGGACAGGGAGCGAGGCTCGGGAAGCCTCCGGGTCCGCTTCGCGGATGCCTGCTGCCAGCGCGGCCAGCGAGACAACGCCGGCGATCGGCAGGCTGCGAGCTTGTGCCAGGGCGCGCGCGGTCGAGATCCCGATCCTCAGCCCGGTATAGGAGCCGGGCCCGACCCCGACCGCGATGAGGCCGACGTGGGGCCAACCCCCGAGCGCATCGACCGCGGCCTCGGCCTCGGCCAGGAGCAGCTCGGAATGGCGAGGCCGGCCGCTCTGCGCATCCGGCCTGTGGCTCACCTCGGCCGCGACTTCGCCGCCGGCGCTCGACGCGACGGCGACGAACGGTGTCGAGCTGTCGATCCCGAGCACCCCGGTCATCCGGCCTCCGCCCGCACTAGGCTGCGGCCTCCACAAAGCTCGAATAAGGGAGAAAGAACATGGATCCGGAGTCCAGCAGGTTCGCGCTCTTCACTCGCCGCGCCCGCTCGACGGCCGTCGTGCTGGCGATCGGTGCCATCGGCGTCGGCTTCAGCGCCTGCGGCGACGATGAGGAGAACAACATCAACGACCAGATCGACGAGGCCCAGGAGCAGCTCGGCACCGCGCTCGACGAAGTCGACACCGAGGAGCTCAAGCAGCAGGCCGAGGACGCCCAGGAGGAGATCGAGTCAGCGCTCAGCGACGTCGACACCGAGGAGCTGCAGCAGCAGGCCGAGGAGGCACAGAAGCAGCTCGAGGAGCTCCAGCAGCAAAACGGCAACTAGAGACACAAATCGGGCGGGCTACCGCATCAATCGGACGGGCTACCTGGTCCCGCGGATGGCGCGAATGCGCGAGCGTCGCCCGCCCTCGCGGGCTACGTGAGGGTCACGTCACGGTTGTCGCCGCCCGCGTGGCGGATCTCGATGCGGCGGGTGACCCGTTCGATCGCGGGCTCACCCGCCGCAGGCCACTCGACGAACGCGACGGTGGCCGCGTCGATGTAGTCGTCGAGCAGCGCAGGGTCCTCGGCGCCGACGTCCTCCAGCCGGTAGAGGTCGAGGTGCGAGACGGGGATGCGTCCCGCGTAGCGCTGGCCGATCGTGAATGTGGGCGAGGTGACCCGGTTTGTGACGCCGAGCGCCCGGCAGGCCCCGCGGACGAGCGTGGTCTTGCCAGCGCCGACCTCGCCGCTGACGAGGACCACGTCGCCCGGCCCGAGCTCGGCGCCGATGCGCTCGCCGATGGCCTCGGTCTCCTCAGGGCTGCGCGTGTGTTCCATGATCGCGCGGATGCTAGGCGTCGGCCAGGAACGCCTACCGATCGCTCCGCGACAGCGCCGCCACGCGCGCGGCGCCGCTGACCGACCCGACCTCGGCCGGGACCTCGCCCAGCCTGACGGAGCCGATCATCTCCATCCCCTCGCCGAGGGGCTCGAAGAAGTTGTCGTAGTGGGTCGGAACCACGACCGCGGGATCGAGGCGCGGCAGGATCCGCTTCCAGTAGTCGTCGGTGAAGTTCCGCCCGGCGACCCCCGCGAGGAAGACGTCGACCCCGCGGTGGCGGACGGCGTCGTCGATCAGGTTGGCGCTGCCCTGGTGGTAGAGGGTCGTTCCGCCGACGGCGATGTGGATACCCCAGACCCGGCCGCAGCGGTACGCCGCCGGCGACAGCCCGTCGAGGTGCTCGCAGGTCAGCGCGCCCGCGTAGGGCACCGCGAGCCCGAGCAGCAGCTTCGAGTGCAGGCTCGGGATGAAGCTGACCTCGAAGGGGCCGAGCTCGTAAACGCGGTACGGCTGGACCTCGACCGCCTGGGCCTCCAGCCCGTGCAGCGCCATCAGGCGCACCAGCGAGTCCGACCCGTAGGCCGCGCAGCCGAAGCGCTTCACCACCGCCGGTGCGTCGACGGCGTGGTCGAAGTGCGTGTGGCCGACGAGCACCGCAGCGACATCGCCGCCCGGTGCCGGCAGGAAGCGCTCGTTCGCAGCGGGGTCCGGCAGGGCCGTGCGCCTGCGGAGCACGCTGCTGAGCGGCACCCGCGAGACATAGGGATCGATGTAGATCGAGGTCCCCTCGTAGCTCAGCCGATAGCCCGAGACGCCGAGCCACTCGACCTCGAGCCCGGCGGGCAGCCCGAGGTCAGTGGTCTCGATCTCGCGCAGCGTCTGGGCTGCGTCGCGCTCCTCGCCGGCGCGGTTGAGCCGCGAGCGCAGCAGGTCCGCCGCGTGGCCAGCCGGACCCACCGCCTCAGCCTCCGAAGATGTCGAGCTGGTCGGCGCTCGGCTCGGGCGCGGCGGCATCGGCGGGCTCGTCCGCGATCCCGGGCGGCCGCTCGGGCTGGGGGCGCGCCATCAGCTCCGGGATCAGGCGGAAGTCCTCGCGAAGCTGATCCGCCGTGCCGGTCGCCCGCAGGCCGGCGGCCGGGTGGAAGAGCGGCAGCACATAGAGCGAGCGGCCGCCGATCACGTGCTCCTGCGGCGTGCCGCGGACCTTGGTGATCCCGGTCGGGTTCGCGGTCAGCAGCTTCGTCGCGAAGTTGCCGAGGGTCGCGATCACCTTCGGCTCGATCAGGTCGATCTTCTGGTCTAGCCACGGCCGGCAAGCTTCGATCTCCTCGGGTTCGGGGTCGCGGTTCCCCGGCGGCCGGCAGAGGAGAACGTTGTTGATGAAGACGTCGTCACGGGACATGTCGATGCTCGCGAGCAGCTCTCCAAGGAACTTGCCCGCCCTCCCGACGAACGGCAGGCCCGTCCGGTCCTCCTCGGCGCCCGGGGCCTCGCCGACGAACATCAGGTCCGCGTCGGAGTTGCCCGCGCCGAACACGACCTTGGTCCGCGAATCCGAGAGCGGGCACTTCACGCAGACCGAGGCCTTCTTGTAGACCTCGACCAGGCGCTGGCGGCGCGCGGCGGCGTCAGCCACCTGGGCCGTTCCGTGCGCGCTTCTCCTTCGCGCGCTGCTTCGAGAAGCGCTCCATCGCCCCGCCGCGGTCGGTCCCCCGCTTGTCCTCCAAGCGGCGCTTCTGGCTGGTCGTGAGCTGCCGGCTGGTCGGCGCGTAGCTGTTCGACATCAGGCGCTCGGGGTCCGCGGCGCCGCACTCCGGGCAGGCCACATCGCCTTCGGCGAGGCCGACGTGCGGGCCCACCAGCTCCTCGAAGCGGTGGCCGCAGCTCCGGCATGAGAACTCGTACAGCGGCACGCCCTGATCGTAGTCCGCGCCGGGCCGCGCCTATAATTCCGGCCAAGGCCGCGACTCCTCGAGGAGCGCGGACCTGGCAGACCACACTCCCACACACAGCCGTCTGGTATCTCCGATGCGGGAACTGGAACGGGAACTCGTCCCCACTCCGACCACCCTGGCGCCGATCGTTGTCATCGGGCGCGGACGCGTGGGCGGAAGCCTCGCCGCCGCCGCGCAGGCAGCCGGGCTGCCCGTGCGGCTCGCCGCGACCGCCGACGCGACCGAGGCCGCGGCCGGCGCGAGCGCGGTCCTGCTGTGCGTCCCAGACGACGCGATTGGCGAGGCCTGCGAGGCGGTCGCCGCAGCCGACCCCGCACCCGAGCTGGTCGCACACGTCAGCGGCGCGACCACGCTCGACGCACTCGGCGCCGCGCGCGCGAACGGGTCGCTGCTCTTCTCGCTGCATCCGCTTCAGACCTTCCCGCACGGCGCCACCTCGGTCGCCGGAGTGCCGGCGGCCATCGCGGGCAGCGACGAGGGCGCCGAGCGGTTCGCCGCGGCCCTCGCAGAGGCGCTCGACATGCGGCCGTTCGCGGTGCCCGAGGAGCGCCGGGCCGCCTACCACGCCGCAGCGTGCATCGCCTCTAACTTCCTAGTCGCGCTCGAGGAATCGGCTGCCGGCCTGCTTGACGCCACGGGGGTCGAGGACGCGCGCGAGCTGCTCGCGCCTCTCGTGGTGCGCACGGCCTTCAACTGGGCCGAGCAGGGCGGCGAAGCCCTAACGGGCCCGATCGCACGCGGTGACGCCGCGACGATCGAGCGCCACCGCGCGGCACTCGCCGAGTCTGCCCCCGAGCTGATCCCGCTCTACGAGGCGCTTGCCGAGCGAACCGAGGCGCTGGCCTCCGAGCAGGTGGCGGCACCGTGAAGCTCGTCAGGACCAAGGACGAGCTGCGCGCCGCGCTGGCGCCGGCGCGCCGCGAGGGAAAGCGGATCGGGCTCGTCCCGACCATGGGCTTCTTCCACGACGGCCACCTGTCGTTGATGCGCGCCGCGCGCGAGGCGTGCGACGTCGTCGTGGTCAGCCTCTTCGTCAACGCGACGCAGTTCGGGCCGGGCGAGGACCTCGAGGCCTACCCGCGCGACGAGAAGCGCGACCTCGAGCTCGCCGAGCGCGAACAGGTCGATGTGCTCTGGGCCCCGTCGCACGAGGAGGTCTATCCCGAGGGCTTCGCGACCTCGATCGAGGTCGGCGAGTCCCTGACCGGCGTCCTCGACGGCGACCCCGCCCGGCGCGGGGCCTCCCACTTCCACGGCGTCGCGACGGTCGTCGCGAAACTGTTCAATTGCGTCGGACCGGACGTCGCCTACTTCGGGCGCAAGGACGCGCAGCAGGCACTGGTGATCGAGCGCATGGCCCGTGACCTCGACTTCCCCGTCGAGATCGCCGTGATGCCGACCGTGCGCGACGCCGACGGCCTGGCGATGAGCTCGCGCAACAGCTACCTGAGCGAGGAAGAGCGCCTCAGCGCACTGGCGATCGCACGCGGCCTGGAGGCAGCCGAGCGCGCCGCCGCAGCCGGCGAGCGCTCGACGCGGGCGCTGATCGCCGCCGTGACCGCGGAGCTCGGTAACGCAGGCGTCGAGCCGGAGTACGTCGAGGCACGCGGCGCGGAGGACCTGGCTCCCGTCGCCGAGCTGAACGGCCGGCCCATCCTGCTGGCCGTAGCGGCCCGGGTCGGCCGGGCACGCTTGATCGACAACGTCGTCATCGACACACCCGAAACGGAGGCATCGTCTTGAGCACCCCGCCCCGCAAGAACGTTCCCGCTGAGAACCCGCAGGACCCGACGGCCGAGCGCGGGCCGATGACGATCCCGCGGGTCGCCGAGATGAAGCGAAACGGCGAGCCCATCGTGATGATCACGGCCTACGACTTCCCGACGGCACAGGTCGTCGAGGAGGCAGGGGTCGACATCGTGCTGGTCGGCGACTCGGCGGCAATGGCTGTGCTCGGCCACGACGCGACCACGCCGGTCGGAATGGACGAGATGATCATGCTCACCCAGGCCGTTCGTCGGGGGCTCTCGACCCCCCTGCTCGTCGGCGACATGCCGTTCGGCTCGTACGAGTCATCGAACGAGCAGGCGATCGCCAACGCCCAGCGCTTCGTCAAGGAAGCCGGCGTCGACGCGGTCAAGCTCGAGCGCGGAGGCCCCTCGGTCGACCGCGCCCGCGCGATCGTCCGGGCCGGCATACCCGTCATGGGCCACGTCGGGCTGACGCCGCAAACCGCCACTGCCCTCGGTGGGTTCAAGGCCCAGGGCCGAACGGCGGAGACGGCCGCGAAGCTCGCAGAGGACACGCTGGCCCTGCAGTCGGTCGGCTGCTTCGCCGTCGTCTTCGAGGCGATTCCCGCCGCCGTGACCGATGCGCTGATGGAGCGCGTCGAGGTGCCGATCATCGGCATCGGAGCCGGCCCCTCGACCGACGGCCAAGTGCTCGTCGTCCACGACATGCTCGGGATGTACCAGGGCCACCAGCCCCGGTTCGTGCGCCGCTACGCCGAGGTCCGCGAGGAGATGCTGAGGGGCGTCAACGCCTACACGGCTGACGTGCGCGCCCGCGCGTTCCCCGACGAGGAGCACTCCTACTCGATCTCGCCCGAGGAGCTCGCGAAGTTCAAGCGCTACCTGGAGGAAGAGAGCCTCGCCGGCACCAACACACCCTGGGACTGGTAACGGGAGCTAGACCAGCTCGGTTGAGTCACCAGGCTTGAGGATCGTCACATCGACCTCGGGTGTGCGGGCCGCCACCAGCTCGGCGAACTCGCGGGGTGGCGCCGACAGGTCCTCTATCCGGTAGATCGGGGCCGCGTAGGTGCCCCAATGGATCGGGATGGCGAGCCTCGGCCTGATCATCTCGACGGCGCGGGCCGCGCGCTCGGCGTCAAGGTGGCCGCTGCCCACCTTCGGCCCCCAACCGGCGACAGGGATCAGGGCGACGTCCACCTTGCCGCGCAGCCCCCGCATGCCGTCGAACAGGTCGGTGTCACCGGCGAAGTAGACACCGACGGGGCCGCTCGTGAACAGGTATCCGAGCGCCGGCATCCTTCTAGCGAGCGGGTGCCTGGCGCCGCGGTGGGCCGCCGGGGTCGCCTCCACGCGCATGCCCGCGGCCTCGGCCTCGCCGCCCGGTTCGAGCTCGGTCACCCTCTCGATCCCCGCCCGCCTCAGGAGACGTGAGCTGCCCTTCGGGCCCATCACCTCGGCGCCGTCGGAGACCTGGCGCAGGGAATGGAGGTCGAGGTGGTCGTAGTGCGCGTGTGAGACGGCGATCACGTCGAGACCCGCGAGCTGCGGGTAATCGGGCGGCGGCGGCTCGCGGCGCAGGAAGAGAACGCGGCCGCGCAGCACCGGGTCGGTGAGGATCCGCACCCCGCCGAGCTCGATCAGGGCGGTCGCGTGGCCGACGTAGGTGACCCGGGTGGGGCTCGCCGGCATGCGCCCAGACTAAGCCAGCTAGGTTCCCGCCTGTGCCGACGCACAGCCGGGAACTGAGCTACTCGACGCGCGGCGACGCCGACGTGATCGACATCACGGCCGACGTGCTTCAGGTGGTCCAGGAGTCGGGGGCCGACGAGGGCCTCGCGACGGCATTCGTACGCGGCTCGACCGCGGCGGTAACGACGATGGAGTACGAGCCCGGGGGCGTCGCGGACCTGAAGGCGCTGCTCGATCGCCTCGTCCCCGCGCAGGGGGACTACGAGCACAACCGGCTCAACCACGACTCCAACTCGCACGCGCACCAGCGCGCCTCGCTGGTCGGCTCATCAGACCAGGTTCCGGTGATCGGCGGCCGGTTGGCGCTCGGCACGTGGCAGCAGCTCGTGTTGATCGACTTCGACGACCGCCCCCGCCAGCGCGCGGTGATCGTGCAGGTGATGTGGTGATCGCGGGCGAGCGCATCTGGATCATCGCCGCGGCGATCGGCGCCCTGGTGGTCCTCGGGGCCATCCTCGCGGTCGCAGGCGTTTTCTCGGGCTCCGACGACGGCGGGGCGACCGTTGACGAGAAGTTCGGCTCGATCACCACCCCGGAGGCCAGCCCTCCCCCACCCCAGCCGCGGGTGCAGCGTTACGAGGTCGGCGGGCGCCCCGACACGATCAGCGCCGGCGCGGGGTACGTCTGGGCGTCCGACTCCCTCGACGGAACCCTGCAGCGGATCAACCCAGCCTCGAAACGGCCGATCGCCGTCGACGTCGCGGGGTTCCCGACCGACGTGAGCGCCGGCGAGGGCGCCGCTTGGCTCGCGCTGGCCGACCGCGGCGCCGTGCAGCGCGTGACCGGCGACGAGGGCCCCGGCCCGCCCGTCGACGTGGCCGGCTTCCCCTTCCAGATCGCCGCCGGCGAGGGGTCGGTCTGGGCGATGTCCCAAACGTCGGTCGAGCGCGTCGACCCCTCCACCGAGGAGGCCGGCAAGCCGGTCGAGCTCGGCGGCGAGGTCGCGGCGATCGCCGCGGGCGAGGGCGGCGTCTGGGTGGTGCGCGCAAACGACGAGGTGCTGAAGCTCGACCCCGCGAGCGGCGATCGGTCCGCCACGGTGGAAGTCCCGGGCGCGTTCAACGTGACCGTGGGCGAGTCCGCCGTCTGGGCGCTCGGGGCGGGCGACGGCGGGGGCTCCGGTGGCACGCTGACCCGGATCGACCCCGACGGCGCGGTGGCGGGCGACCCGATCGGAGTGCTGCGCGCCGTCGACGTCGCAGCCGGCCTCGGCTTCGTCTGGATCACCGACGTGGGCGGCAAGCTGACCCGCTACGACCCAGGCACGGGCGCCCCCGTCGGCGACCCGATACCGGTCGGCCGCGAGCCCCAGTCGCTTAGCGTCGGCGAGGGCTCGGTCTGGGTGGCCTCCGCAGGTGACGGCGCGGTCTTTAGGATCACGCCATGAGACTCCTGAGGCTCTGCGGATGAGCGCCCCGGCCAAGACTTCCCCGCGCGGTGGCGTCGACCTCGGCGGCACCAAGATCCAGACGGTTGTCGTCAACTCGCGCAACCAGGTCCTCGGCGAGGCCCGCCGCCCGACGCCGACCGAGGGAGGCCCCCAGGACGTGGCGTCCGAGATCGCGGCGTGCCTGCGCGAGGCCGCCGAGCAGGGCGGCGTCGACATCGCGAAGCTGACCGGTATCGGGGTCGGCTCGCCGGGTGACGCCGACGAGAAGACGGGCATCGTCTCCGACGCGAAGAACCTGCCCGGCTGGGACGGCGCCTTTCCCCTCGGCGAGACCCTGTCGAAGGACCTCGGCGCCCCGGTCAAGGTCGGCAACGACGTCCAGGTCGCAGTCGAGGGCGAGTTCCACCTCGGCGCCGCCAAGGAGTACGAGAGCATCCTCGGTGTCTGGTGGGGCACGGGCGTCGGCGGCGGCCTCGTGCTCGACGGCAGGCCCTGGATCGGCCGCGGCGCCGCCGCCGAGATCGGCCACATGGTGGTCAACGAGGGCGGTGCCCACTGCCCCTGCGGGCGCCGTGGGTGCATGGAGGCCTACGCAGGGCGAGCTGCGATGGAAGACAAGGCCCGCAAGGAGCACGAGCATGGGAAGAAGACGAAGCTCTTCAAGATCATGGAGGAGCGCGGCCGCGACCGGCTCACCAGCGGCGTCTGGGAGCGGGCGCTCGATCACGGGGACGAGCTCACCGAGCACCTGATCCATCGGGCGATCGTCGCCCTCGGAGCCGGTGTCGGCTCGGCCGTCAACCTGATCGACCCCGAGGCGGTGATCCTCGGAGGCGGGCTCGGAAGCCGCTTCGGAGAGCGCCTCGGCCCGAAGATCCAGAATGAGATGCACAAGCACCTGTTCGTCGACGACCGCCCTCCGGACTTCAAGGTCGCCGCCCTGGGAGATCTCGGGGGAGCGATCGGGGCCGCGCTGCTCGTGAAGGCATAAGCCCGGATCTCCTCGGGCTTCGCCCTCCGGGGATGCGGGGTTGGGGCGCGATTGGAGGGCAGGATCAGTCCGCTGGCTTGAATTGAATCTCCCGGATCACCTCGGCCGGTGCTCCCGCCGCGATCACCCCCGCCGGCACGTCCTTGGTCACGACCGAATTCGACCCGATCACCGTTCGCTCACCGATCTCGACCCCTCCGGTGACGACGCAGTTGACTCCGAACCAGCAGTTGGACCCGATCCGGACGGGCCCGCGCGGCGTGAATCCCTGCCACGTGATCGGCACGTTGGGATCGTCGTAGCGGTGGTCTGAGTCGCCGATGAAGCAGTGGTTGGCGAACATCACGTGGTCGCCGATCTCGATTGACTCGACGGCGGCGAGCATCGTCTCGCGGTTCAGGAAGCAGCCCTCGCCGATCGTGATGCGCGCCTCGGGGCCGAGCGTGAGCCAGCACCCGGGCTCGAGCAGCGTGTCCTTGCCGATCCTGAGCCGGCCCGAGTCGAGGGCCTCGAGCACCTCACCCTCGATCGGGCGGCGGATATAGAAGCCGCCCTCGATCGCGTGGCGGTCGATCCTGCGGCGGCGGCGCAGGCCGCTGTTGCGCTCGTACCAGCGCCGCTTCTGCCTCCATACCCGGAGCTGCTCCCGGCTGCTCACGCCCGAGAGCCTCGCACAATGACCGCCATCTGGAATAGGGTCCGCGAGTCCACCTAAGGGAGGTTTCGATGGAAGCAGCGAGCGAGAAGTCCGCCGGACGGCAGCGTCGCTTGCTCGTGATGGCGCTGATCGTGCTCGCTTCGGTGATCGGGTTCGTCAGCGTCTTTTCCATTTGGGCCAACCGGCAGCTGCTGGAGACCGACAACTGGGTCGAGACCAGCTCCGAGCTGCTCGAGGACGAGGAGATCCGCACCCAGCTGGCGAACTTCATGGTCGACGAGCTCTACACCGAGGTCGACGTCCAGGCGGAGCTCGCCGCCGCCCTTCCTCCCCGCCTGCAACCGCTTGCGGGCCCCGCGGCCGCCGGCCTTCGCCAGCTGACCGACCGGCTCGCGAACGAGGCGCTACAGCGCCCGCGAGTCCAAGCCCTTTGGGAGAACATCAACCGCGTTACCCACGAGAAGCTGATCGCGGTCGTCGAGGACGACTCCGACGAGCCGGTGGTGCTCGACCTGGGCGACATCCTCAGCGAGGTGGGCGGGAACGCAGGAATCAACATCGCCGACAGGCTGCCGCCCGACGCCGGGCAGATCGAGATCCTGCCGCCTGACGAGCTCACGACCGCCCAGAAGGCGGTGAACCTGGTTGAGAGCCTGGCGCTGTGGCTGACGCTGCTGGCGCTCGGGCTTTTCGCCCTGGCGGTCTACCTCGCGAGGGGCTGGCGTCGCGAGGCCCTGCGCGCCGTCGGATTCGCCTTCATCGTCATCGGCCTCGCCGTCGGGTTTGTGCGCACTCTCGGCGGAGGAGTGGTCGTCGACTCGCTCGCTTCGACGGCCGCCGTCGAGCCGGCCGTGCAGGACACCTACGACATCGGAACCGGCCTGCTCTCCGACGGTGCAGGCGCGATGATCTTCTACGGCATCTTCATCGTCCTGGCCGCTTGGCTCGCGGGGCCCACCGGGATCGCCCGCTCGGTGCGCCGCTTCCTCGCCCCGGTTATGGAGAACCGCGCCGTCGCCTACGGCCTGATGGCGGCGATACTGCTGATTCTCTTCTGGTGGGCGCCGACCGAGGGCTTCAAGCGGCTGCCGATCTCGATCCTTATCATCATCGCCTTCGTCGCCGCGTTCGAGGTGCTGCGGCGACAAGCCATTCGGGAATTCCCGGACGAGACCTGGGAGAAGGCATCGGAGCGGTTGCGCTCAGGGACCCGGTCGCTGCGGCGCGGACGCGGCTGAGGTGCGCCGCTCGGCGGCGCTGATTGCCCTGGGGCTGGCTCTGACCCTGCCGGCGTTCGCTGACGCGGGTTCCGAGCAGGCGGACCAGCGCCTCGAGAAGTCGCTGAACAAGCTCGTCGCGATGCCGGACGGGCCACCCGGCGTCGGCGTGGTCGTCCAGCGCGGCGGACAGCTGCGCTTTCACACCGCCGGCCGCGCGAGGCTCGACTCGCCGAAGCCCTTCCGCCTCGACGACCACATGCGGATCGCGAGCGTAACCAAGGCGTTCACCGGCGCCGTCACGCTCAAGCTCGTGGAGCGCGGCAAGCTCTCCCTGAGCGACACGATCGGCGAGCTCCGTCCCGAGATGCCGCCGTCCTGGCACGCGATCACGGTTCGGCAGTTGATGTACCACACCAGCGGCCTCCCGAACTACACCGCCACCGCGGCCTTCCAGACCTACTTCGTCGACCACCTCACGGATTACATCTCGCCCGCACAGGTGATCGGCTTCGCGGCGAGCGAGCCGCTCGAGTTCCCTCCCGGCACGAGGTACGAGTACTCGAACACCGGCACGTTCGTGCTCGGACTGATGATCGAGACGGTGACCGGTCGCTCCTACGCCAAGAACCTCCGCGACCTCGTGCTGAAGCCGCTCGGGATGAACGAGACCACCCTCCCCTTCACCTCCCCAGCCCTCCCGAAGCCGTTCATCCGCGGCTACGTGTTCGCCGGGCCCGGTCAGCCTCAGGAGAACGTGTCTCAGGCGATCAGCCCGTCAGGCGTCTGGGCGGCGGGGGGAATCGTCTCGACCCCGCGCGACCTCAACGTGTTCGCCCGGGCCTGGGGCGGCGGCAGCCTGCTCGAGAAGCCGGCCGTGCGGAGGGCGCAGACCCGCTTCCTCCGTCCGTTCAGCGGCGGCGAGCCGCCCGGCCCCGGGCAGAACCGCGGCGGGCTGACGCTGTATCGCTACCGCACCTCCTGCGGGGTCGTGTTCGGGCACAGCGGCAACTTCCCGGGATTCACGCAGTGGATCGCGGCGACGCCCGACGGCCGCAACTCGACGGTCGTCTCGGCCAACATGCAGCTTGCTCCGCCGAGCACGGGTCCGCAGGACGTCTTCCGCTCGCTGCGCCGCATCGTCCGGCGCGCTGCGTGCTCAGCGCTCGCCGGCTCCTGAGCTGAGCGCCACGCTCAGCCCTTCGATCGGGGGCTCGGCTTGTCCGGCGTGCCGCCGATCGCGTCGAGCATGGCTGTGCGGCGTCGAACGTGGCGAGCCTCGCGCTGCTCGGCCTTGGCCATCTTCTTGCTACCCGGTGCGTAGCGACGCTGCGCCCAGTAGGAGGCGGGCCGCGCGAGCCGGATCGCGGCGACGATGCCGATGAGCGGGATGAACATCCCGCCGACCGTCGACCACACCTTGCCCTTGAGCGCTGCGATCACGCAGAAGCCGATCACGATGGCGATCGAGATGAGGATGGTGCCGAGGGAGCCCGTCTCCTCGCTGCTCAGCGGGACGAGGCCGAGCACGAGACAGCCGCCGATGATCGCGGCGAAGATCACCGCGTCAACCGACTGGCGGCCCTCCTCGGACCAGTAGACGTCCTCGAGGTGTAGCCAGAGGGCGAACTCGTCGAGCGTCAGGCCGGCGCCGATCCCGAACAGCGCAGCGAGCACCTCGATCCAGGGGCTCTCGGGCTGAAGGGCGAAGCCCAGGAAGCCCGAGAGCAGGAGCAGGACGATCCCGAACACGAGATGGTGGATATGCAGGCCGCCCGGGGTGACGTTGCCCGGCCACCACGACACCTCGGCGCGGATCATCCTCGTGCTGAAGCGGATGAAGCCGAAGGAGAGCAGCATCGACGCCAGCAGGATCAGGCCGGCGCGCTGGCTCTCGCGCTCCAGGAACTGGCCGTCGCCCAGATCGATGGTGACGTCGCCGAGCGGAAGCACGGCGCCAGCCTATGTGACGGGCGCTCGCTTCCTCCGGCGCGCCGCGCGAGGACGCGCGCGGATCAAGCGCCGCGCGCGCTCGCGAGCGCGTGCGGCGATCACGTCGAGATCGGTCATGCACATGGGCCGACCCCAGCCGACTACGCGGCGACCGGGTCGGCCTTGCGCTTGCGCGCGCGGCTGACCTTTACCTCGGGGCCGACGAGCTCGGTGAGGAACTCCCCGGTGTAGGACTCGGGGACCGCCGCGACCTGCTCGGGCGTGCCGGTGGCCAGCACTCGCCCCCCGCCCTCCCCGCCCTCGGGACCGAGGTCGATGATGTGGTCGGCGGTCTTGATCACGTCGAGGTTGTGCTCGATCACGACCACCGTGTTGCCGGCGTCGACCAGGCGGTCGAGCACCTCGAGCAGGCGCTGGACGTCGGCGAAGTGAAGGCCAGTGGTCGGCTCGTCGAGGATGTAGAGCGTGTCTCCGGTCGCGACCTTCGACAGCTCGGTCGCGAGCTTCACGCGCTGGGCCTCGCCGCCCGAGAGTTGGGTCGCGGGCTGGCCGAGTCGGATGTAGTCGAGCCCCACGTCGTTCAGCGTGCGAAGTCGCCGCGCGATCTTCGGGATCTCCGAGAAGAACTCGGCGCCCTCGGACACCGGCATCTCGAGCACGTCGGAGATCGACTTGCCCTTGAAGCGGACCTCGAGCGTCTCGCGGTTGTAGCGCTTGCCGTGGCACTGCTCGCACGGGACGTAGACGTCGGGCAGGAAGTGCATCTCGATCTTGATCTGGCCGTCGCCACGACACACTTCACACCGACCTCCTTTTACGTTGAAGCTGAAGCGCCCGGGCTTGTAGCCGCGCGCCCGCGCCTCGCGGGTCTGCGAGTAGAGCTGGCGGATGTGGTCGAAGACACCGGTGTAGGTCGCCGGGTTCGAGCGCGGGGTGCGCCCGATCGGCGACTGGTCGATGTTGATGATCTTGTCGACCGCCTTGATGCCGTCGATGCGGTCGTGCGTCCCGGGCCGCAGCTTCGCGTGGTGGAGCCGGTTTGCGACGGCCGGGTACAGGGTCTCGTTGATCAGCGTCGACTTGCCCGAGCCCGAGACGCCGGTGACGCAGCAGAAGACGCCCAGCGGGACCGCAACGTCGATTTTCTTGAGGTTGTGCTGGCGGGCGCCGTGGATCACGAGCTCGCCGCTCGGCTCGCGCCGCTCCTCGGGCAGCGGTATCGAGCGCTTGCCGGCGAGGTACTGGCCGGTGAGCGAGGCGGGGTCGGCCTTCACCTGAGCCGGGGTCCCCTCGGAGATGACGTGGCCGCCGTGCTCGCCCGCGCCCGGGCCGAGGTCCACGAGGTGGTCCGCGGCGAGCATCGTGCCCTCATCGTGCTCGACCACGATCACGGTGTTGCCGAGGTCGCGCAGGCGCTCGAGGGTCCCGATCAGCTTCTCGTTGTCGCGCTGGTGCAGGCCGATCGAGGGCTCGTCGAGGATGTAGAGCACCCCGACCAGGCTGGAACCGATCTGGGTCGCGAGGCGAATTCGCTGCGCCTCGCCGCCCGACAGCGTCCGCGCCGAGCGTGCGAGGTTGAGGTAGCCGACGCCGACGTTGTCGAGGAAGGCGAGCCGCTCGGTGATCTCGCGCACCAGCAGGTTCGCGATCTGGCGCTCGGTGTCGGTCATCTCCAGCTCCTCGATCCACGTCAAGGCCGCGCTCGCGGACTTCTCGCAGTAGTCCGAGATCGAGATGCCGCCGACCTGGACCGCAAGGCTCTCGGGTCGCAGGCGCGCGCCGCCGCAGTCGGGGCACGGCTGTTCGGCCATGTAGCCCTCGACGCGCTCGCGAACGGCATCGGAGTCGGTCTCGTCGTAGCGGCGGCCGAGGTTGTTGACGATCCCCTCGAAGCGCACGCTGTAGGAGCGGCGCCGGCCGAAGCGGTTCGTGTAGCTGACCTTGTGGCGCTCGGAGCCGGTGCCGAAGAGGAATACCTCGCGCTCGCCCTCGGTCAGGTCCTGCCAGGGCTTGTCGATATCGACCTTCTTCGACTTCGCGACTGCTTCGATCAGCCGGCGCCAGTAGCGCGAGTGCCCGGTGCGCCAGGGCTGCAGCGCGCCCTCCGCCAGCGACAGCGTCGGATCCGGCACGACCAGCTCGGGGTCCACGACCCGCTGGAAGCCGAGGCCGTGGCAGCGCTCGCAGGCCCCGTGGGGCGAGTTGAACGAGAAGATCCGGGGCTCGAGCTCCGGGATCGACGTCCCGCAGTTGAGGCAGGCGAAGCGCTCGGAGAAGGTGAGCCGCTCCGCGACGTCGCTCGGCAGCTTGCCGGCCGCCTTCGCTCCCATCGAGATAGCGCCGCGCTCGGCCGCGTCCGCGCCCTCCTCGATCACATCGATCTCGACGATCCCCCCGGCCAGGCCGGCGGCTGCCTCCACCGACTCCGAGAGGCGGCGGCGCAGGTCCGGCTTCATCACCAGGCGGTCGACGACGACCGAGATGTCGTGCATGTACTTCTTGTCGAGCTCGATCCTCTCGTCGAGCCGGCGAATCTCGCCGTCGACGCGGGCCCGGCTGTAGCCCTCGAGGCGGAACTGCTCGAACAGCTTCTCGAACTCGCCCTTGCGCCCGCGCACGACCGGCGCGCTGACGATGAAGCGCGTGCCCTCGGGCAGCGTCATGACGCGGTCGGTGATCTGCTCGACCGACTGGCCCTCGATCGGCTCGCCGCACTCGGGGCAGTGGGGTCGCCCGACCCGGGCCCAGAGCAGGCGCAGGTAGTCGTAGATCTCGGTCACGGTCCCCACGGTCGAGCGCGGGTTCCGCGACGTGGTCTTCTGGTCGATCGAGATCGCCGGCGACAGGCCCTCGATCGAGTCGACGTCCGGCTTCTCCATCAGGCCCAGGAACTGGCGCGCATAGGAGGAAAGCGACTCGACGTACCGCCGCTGGCCCTCGGCATAGATCGTGTCGAACGCGAGGCTCGACTTGCCCGAGCCCGAGAGCCCGGTCATCACGATCAACGAGTTCCGCGGCAGCTCGAGGTCGATGTCCTTGAGGTTGTGCTCTCGGGCACCGGAGATCACCATTCGCTCGGAGGCCGCCATCGCCCTAAGTCTAGGAGGCGAACGGACGTTCCCTTTTCGGCCTCGGCTGATCGCCGAACCCGGTTCTCGCAACGTGCGGGAGGTCGCTACTTGCCGGCGCGGGCGAGCACGTCGTCGAGCAGGGCGCCGCGGTCTGCGGAGCCGAACTTCGAGTCGAGCTCGGAGGCGATCTCGTCGCGGCCCACGCCGTCGAGCGCGAGCTTCATCGCGGTCAGGCGCGCCGCGGCGTCGTCGCCGTTGCCCGAGGACGCGGGCACCTCGGCTGCGCCGTCGACGTCGCTGGGCGGGTCGGCGGCGGGCTCGGACGCGCTCATCTGGGGGCCTGGCGACGGCGGCCCTGGCGGGCCGGGATCGGGCGTCGGCGCGGGGGGCTCGGGGTCAGGCGAGGGCGGACCGGGGATCGGGTCGGGGGTCGGCGAGGGAGGTGCCGGCGTCTCGCCGGCCAGCCCGCGCAGCGCGGCCTGGGCGCGCTCGATGCGCTCCTTGGCGTCGGCCTCGGCTCGTTGCCTGATGCCGTCGGCGTCCGACTCCGCCTGCGCGACGATCTCCTCGGCGCGGCGCTCGGCCTCGGCGACGACCTCGCGGACGCGGTCGGCGGCCTGCTTCGCCATCTCGTCTGCAGTGCTCATCTCCCTGCCGAGATTAGCGGCTGAAGTGCCCACGTCGTCCGGCCCGGCGGCTCTGCAGAGCCGCCGGGCCATCGATGCTCTTGGCTCGCTACGGCGTGGGGTTAGCGCACCAGATGGTGAGCTGGATGTTCCAGTTCTCCGCTGTGGCGGTGGTCTCGTACCCGTCGGCATACCACGTGGTGCTGCCGGTGGAGACTGGGCCGTTGTTCTTCAGCGCCACCGGGGTGTTGAGCGTGTCGCTCGTCTGGATCGCGCCGCCCCCGATCAGGACCTTGCCCGCGGGGCAGGTCGCCTCCGCGTGCTTCGGGCTGGTCGAGTTGTACGGCGCGCTGCCATTGACCTCGACCCGCCCCGTGAACCCATTAGCGCCGACGGCGCCCGGCGCCGCTCCAGCAGGCCCAGGGGGGCCGGCGGGGCCACGCGGCCCCCTCTTGGCCATGCAAAAGCGCGGCGCCCGGGACTCGGGTGCCGCGCTCTCGCTGCGATCGGTCCGTGCCTAGACGCTGATCGGCTCGCGCTGCGGCTCAGGCCGTGACTCGGTCCCGTGGTGCTCGATGCCGCCCCGGCGGCCGGAGCCCGGCAGCAGCCGGTCCAGCCATGCGGGGAGGTACCAGTTCCAATCACCGAGCAGCTTCATCGTCGCGGGGAGCAGAACCCCCCGGATGATGGTCGCGTCGATCAGGATCGCGAACGCCAGGCCGACTCCCATCTCCTTGAAGTCGATGAAGGAGAGAGTGGCGAACACGCTGAACACGCCGACCATCACGACGGCCGCGCTCGTCACGGTGCCGGCCGTCCGCGAAATCCCCTCGCGAACCGCGTCGTCGGTGCTCATGCCCCTGTCGTAGAGCTCCCGGACCCTCGACAGGATGAACACGTGGTAGTCCATCGAGAGGCCGAACAGAATCACGAACAGGAACACCGGGAGCCAGTTGGTGACGCCGCCGTTGGACTCGAAGCCCAGCAGAGACTCACCGGCCCCGTTCTGGAACACGATCACCAGCACGCCGTAGGCGGCGCCCACGGAGAGCAGGTTCAGGACGATCGCCTTGATCGGGATGACGATCGAGCGGAACGTGAACAGCAGCAGCAGGAACGCCAGCCCCAGGACGAAGATGAACACCAGCGGCATGCGATCGTTGAGGACCTGATTGAAGTCCTCGGTGCTCGCGGCGCCTCCGGTGACGTTCGCCTCGGCGCCGTCCACAGCGCCGACCGTCGCGGGCACCAGGTCCTCGCGGACCTCGGCGAGCGCGTCCATCGATGCCTGATCGGTTCCGTTGCCGCGGCTCGGCAGCCCGATCTGGGCGACCGTGCCGTCGTCGCTGTAGGTGATGTCGGCGGGCCCGATGAACGTGTCGGACGCATCGGCATCGGCGACCAGGTCGTCGATCGCCGCGGCGACCTCGCCGTCGCGGACGTCGTCGGCCTTCACGACCACCTCGTTGACGTTCGTCTTGTCGGGGAACGCCTCCGTGTAGCGGTCGTAGGTCTGGATGATCGGCAGATCGCTCGGCAGGTCATCCGGGCCGCTCTGCGTGGTCGTCATCCCGAGCGCCGGGATCGCCAAGGCGACCAGGAGCCCGGCCGAAAGGACGGCCGACAGGACGGGGCGCCGCATGACGCGGCTGACGATGCCGTTCCACAGGCGGGACTCGCCGGCGGGACGACGGGCGCGCTTCGTGAAGGGGATGTGGCCCTTCTCGACGCGGTCGCCCAGCCAGGCCAGCACCGCCGGCAGGACCAGCAGGGACACGAACATCTCAACGGCCACGACGGCCACCGTCGCCACCGCGAACGACTCGAACGTCGCCTCGCCGGTGATGAACATGCCGGCCATGGCGATCATCACCGTGATCCCGGAGATCATCACCGCGCGACCCGAGGTCCGTGCGGCGGCCATCAGCGAGTCGTGAGGGCTCTTGCCCGAGGCTCGCTCCTCGCGCTCGCGGCGCATGTAGAAGAGCGAGTAGTCCACCCCGACGGCCAGGCCGATGAGGAGGATCAGCGCGCTGACGTTCCCGTCGAGCGGGAACAGCTGGCTGGGAATGGCGACGAGCGCCATCGTCGCCAGCACGCCCGTCAGGGCGAGCAGCAGCGGCACTCCGGCCGCGACCAGGCCGCCCAGTGCAACCGCCAGGATGAGCAGGGTCAGCGGGAGGGACAGCATTCCCGCCTTGCCGAGATCCGCCCCGAAGATCGCCTCGAGCTCCTTGTCGGTCGATGCCGACCCGAACTGCTCCACCTTGAACTCCGGGTTCTCACTCTGCAGCGCGTCGACCGCGTCCTCGCTCGGAACCACATTGTCCCGCGCAGCGATATCGTCACCCTTGATCTCGAAGTCGACCAGCATCGAATGGCCGTCCTCGGAGACCGCTCCTCCGCCGTTGGCGGGGGTGGCGACGTTGGTGACGTACTTCGTCTGCTCGAGCTCGGCCGCGGTGCGCCCGACCATCGATTCGAACTCAGGGTCGGTGGCGACCGACTCGTCGCTCTGGATCATCACCACCTCCTCGTTCGGACGAAGGCCGGCGTCCGTGAGGGCGCGCTCGGCCTGCTGTGACTCGCGTGAGAACGAGTCGACCGCCGAGATGTCCTTCTGCTCGACGACCCGCCCCCCATGATCAGGACCATCAGGGTGAAAACGATGCCGAGCCATCCCCAGATGGCTGTCTTGCGATGGGTCGCGCTCCAGCGTGCGGCGCGCTCCGTGATGTTGGCCTTGCCTTGCATGTCCGCTCCTCCTGTGAGTCGAATGGATTTCACGCCGGCAGCTTCCCTCCGCGGAGGAGCGGTTCCCATGGGGCTGCCTGGCGTCTCGCGGTGCGGCCAGGCCCGGCCGTTGGTACGGGTAGCCGTATGGGAATCGAAGCGCCGATCGATGACAATCCCGCCATGAAGCGGACCGTCCTGATCGTTGACGACCACGCCGGGTTCCGGGCGAGCGCCCGCCGCGTGCTCGAATCCGAGGGCTACTCGGTGATCGCCGAGGCCGCGGACGGCAGTGCCGGCGTGACGGCCGCCGCCGAAGCCAATCCCGATGTCGCCCTCGTGGACGTCCAGCTGCCGGACTTCGACGGCTTCGAGGTCACGAAGCGTATGCGCGACGCGGGGGAACGGCCCAGATCGTCCTCATTTCGAGCCACGAGCGCTCCGACTTCGGGTCGCTGATCGACACCAGCGGCGCCGAGGGCTTCGTCTCGAAGGCCGAGCTGTCGGGTGCTACGCTGGAGGCGCTGCTGCGGTGAGCGGCCTGCGGCGGGCGCTGCTCGCGCTGGGGGGCGGTGGGCTGATCGCGGGGATCGTCGTCGCCCTGGTCATCGGGTCGAGCAGCCACGTCGAGTACCGCGGGCGAGACCGTCCTCGCCCTCGTCATCGGCTGGGGGTTCATCGGGCGGCCTGGTCGCCTGGTGGCGCAGGCCGGAGAACAACTTCGGCCCACTGATGACGGCGACCGGCTTCCTCTTCTTCGTATCGGAGCTGGCCGCGTCCGACAACGAGGTCGTCTTCGCGGTCGCGGGCCTGCTGGGCAACCTGTTCCTGGCCGTCGTCATCCACATGCTGCTGGCGATGCCGTCCGGCCGCCTGCGCTCGCGTTTCGAGCGCAGCTTCGTTCTCGCCACCTATGTCTTCTTCAGCGTTCCGTCACGAGCGTTCCTCCTGTTCGACGACGCCTCATGCGACGGATGCCCCAGCAACATCGTCGCCCGGGAGGCAACGCCGACCTCGCGAGCGACATCGACCTCGCGATCAACCTTCTGGTCCTGGTCTTCTTCGGCATCGCCCTCGTCCTGCTCGGCCGCCACTGGCGCGAGGCGAACGCGCCGGAACGACGCTCGATGCGCCCGGTCTTCCTCACGGGAGCCGTCATCCTCGTCATCCTCTGCCTCGGCGTAATCGGGGAGATCGTCGGCGACACCGAGTTCGCGAAAGCCTCCTACTACGCGACGCAGGCCGCGATCCTCCCCCTCCCCTACGTCTTCTTGGTGACGCAGGCTCGCGGCCGGCTCGCGCGCGCCGACGCCGTAAGCGAGCTGGTCGGCCGACTGGGCGGCGACACAAGGCAACTCGACATCCGGCAGGCCCTGTCGAACGCGCTTGGCGACCGCTCCCTGGAGCTCGCCTACTGGCTTCCCGACTCCGGCGGATACGCCGACGCGCGCGGCCGCCCCATCCAGCTGCCCGAGGCGGGCTCGGGACGCCGGCACACGGCCATCGAGCTCGACGGCCGCCCCGTCGCGGCGATGATCCACGACCCGGTGCTGAGCGAGGACGGGGCTCTGCTGCAGACCGTCGGGAACGCGGCGGCGCTGGCGCTGGAGAACGAGCGTCTTGACGCCGAGCTCCGGGCTCGCGTCGAGGAACTGCGAGCGTCGCGAACCCGAATCGTCGAAGCGGGATACGCGGAGCGAAGGCGTGTCGAGCGTGACCTCCACGACGGAGCCCAGCAGCGCCTCGTGTCGCTCGCCTGAACATGCGGATGGTGCGGTCCGAGATCCGAGCCGACCCGGACGAGGCCGAGCGCCTGCTCGACGGCGTCGGCGAGGAGCTCGACGGAGCGCTCGGAGAACTGCGCGAGCTCGCCCGGGGGATCCATCCGGGCGTCCTCACCGACCGCGGGCTGGGCGCGGCGCTCGAATCGCTGGCGGGGCGTGCGCCGCTCCCGGTGGAGCTCGGTCTGGGATCGGGAACCCGACTGCCGCAGGCGATCGAGTCGGCCGCCTACTTCGTCGTAGCCGAAGCGCTCACGAACGTCGCCAAATACGCAAACGCGAAGAGCGCCTCCGTGGAGCTTTCGGAGGTGGACGGCGAGCTGGTGGTCCAGGTCAGCGACGACGGCATCGGCGGCGCCGATCCGCGGGATGGCAGCGGCCTCAGAGGCCTCGCGGACCGGGTGGCGGCACTCGGCGGGAGGCTCGACGTCGAGGCCCTGCCGGCACGGGGACCACGGTCAGCGCGATGACCCGCTCGGCCAGAGAGACAACTTCCGACGAAGAACCTTCACAGGTTGCTCGTCGGGCTGGCCGCGCTGACGGCCGCCAGAGCGCGCTGGCGGTCTGCTCACGCTGACGACCGACCAGGAGCACGACGTCGCGGTGGACCTGGTCGCCGTCTTGATGATCGGCTGCTCGTTCGCGGGCACCGGGCTGTTCGCGTGGTGGCGCCGCCCGGAGAACCTCGTCGGACCCTTGATGTTCCTCACCGGTTTCTTCTGGTTCTTCAACGTCTACACGCTCTCGGACACCCAGGCGATCTTGCGTTCGGTTACATCGTGTCCTCCCTCGGCTACGGGTTCCTGATCCACCTGCTGCTGGTCTTCCCCGACGGGCGCCTCGAGACTAGGCTCGAGCGGGCGGTCGCGGCCGGCGGGTACTTCGCGGTCATCGTCCTCCAGTTCCTGGGCGCGTTTCTCATCGACCCCGAACTGGACGGGTGCGACGGGTGCCCCGAGAACCCGATCCTGATCACGGACAACCAGGATTACTTCAACGTCTTCAGCTCGATCCAGTCGCTGTTCGCGGTCGCAGTCCTGACTGGCCTGGTGGTGGCCCTGGTGAGGCGATGGCGGACGTGGCCTGCGACCCGGCGCATGCAATTCGCCCCGGTGCTCTGGGCGGGCGGCATGAGCCTGACCTTGATCTCGATTCAGCTCGCCGCGTCCGTGTTCGGGATCGACGACGGCCTGCGCCAGACGCTGTTCCTCGTTTCGCTGATCCCGTTCGCGCTCATCCCCTTCGCATTTCTCGCCGGGTTGCTCCGCAGCCGCATCTCGCGCGCCGAAGCCGTCAGCGACCTCGTGGCAGGACTGGGTGCCGCCGGAGATCGCGCTCGGGGCTCCGCGACGCACTGGCCGAAGCCCTGTCGGACCCCTCGGTCGAGCTCGCGTACTGGGTCCCAGAGACCGAGAGCTATGTCGACGCCGCAGGCGCCCGGGTGGAGCTCCCTGCCGGTGAAGGCCCGCGCCGGTGGGCCGAGGTGACCCACGACGGGCGGCGGGTCGGGGCGATCGTGCACGGCGGTCGTCTGGACGATTCGGAAGATCTCGTCGGAACGATCGCGTCGGCCGCCGCGCTCCGGATGGAGAACGAGCGGCTCGACGCCGAGCTCCGCGCCCGCGTCGAGGAGCTTCGCGCGTCGCGCGCCCGCATCGTCGAGGCGGGCTACGCCGAGCGACGGCGCGTCGAACGCGACCTCCACGACGGCGCCCAGCAGCGTCTGATCTCGCTCGCCCTCAACCTCAGGCTCGCGAGGTCGAAGCTTGGGGGTGACAGCGAAGCCGCGTCGCTGCTCGACGAGGCCTCAGTCGAGCTGGAGCAGGCGACCGCAGAACTGCGCGAGCTCGCCCGCGGCATCCACCCCGGCCTGCTCACCGACCGCGGGCTGGTCCCCGCCGTCGAGGCACTCGCGTTGCGTGCGCCGGTCCCGGTCGAGCTCAGCGCCGAGGTTGCGCAACGACCGGCGACCGGCGTCGAGGCCGCCGCTTACTTCGTTGTCTCCGAAGCGCTGGCGAACGTCGCCAAGCACGCGGGCGCCGAGCAGGCCTCGGTGAAGGTGCTCAGGGACGACGGAATCCTGCTTGTCGAGGTCGCCGACGACGGCGCCGGCGGCGCCGACCCGGATGGGTCCGGCCTGCGAGGACTGGCGGACCGGGTCGCGGCGCTCGACGGGCGATTCGTCGTGGCCGACCGCGAGTCCGGCGGGACCGTCGTGCGCGCCACCATCCCCCTCGGTTAGCGTGACGCCATGAGGCTCGTCGTCGCCGACGACTCCGTCCTACTTCGCGAGGGCCTGGTTCGCCTGCTCGAGGACGCAGGCTTCGAGGTGGTCGGCCAGGCCGGTGACGCTGAGGACCTCCTGCGGAAGGTGATGGCGCATAAACCCGACGCGGCGATCGTCGACGTCCGCATGCCGCCGACCCACACCGACGAGGGGATCCGCGCAGCCCAGCGGATCCGGGCCGAGCTGCCCGGTACCGGCGTGCTGGTCCTCTCGCAATACGTCGAGGAGGCCTACGCCCGCGAGCTTCTCGCCGACGACGCGGCGGGCATCGGCTATCTGCTGAAGGACCGGGTCGCCGACATCGACACGCTGACCGACGCCGTTCGGCGCGTCGGCGCGGGAGGCTCGGCGCTGGATCCCGAAGTCGTCTCGGGGATGCTCGGCCGTAGCCGCAACGACGACCCGCTGGACGCGCTTACCCCGCGCGAGCGCGAGGTACTGGGCCTGATGGCCGAGGGTCGCTCAAACAGTGCCATCGCCTCTGAGCTGGTCGTCACCGACCGAGCGGTCGAGAAGCACGTGACCAGCATCTTCTCCAAGCTCGACCTCGGTGCCGCCCCTGAGGATCATCGCCGCGTGCTGGCGGTCCTCGCGTTCCTCGAGACCTAGCTGGGGGGCTAGGCGCGGATCGCGTCCAGGTCGGCGCGGAGCTCCTTCAGCTCGTCGCGGATTCGCGCGGCCTCCTCGAAGCGGAGCTCCTGCGCGGCGAGGTCCATCTCCTCCTCGAGCTCGACGACGATCTTCTCGAGCTCCTCGGGGGTCTTGGTCGACGTCGAGTCGCGGCGCTTGCGCCTGCGCTGGGGTGCGTTCGACTCCATCGCCAGGAATTCGGCCATGTCGGAGATGCCCTTCTTCACGGTGGCAGGAGTGATCCCGTGCTCCTCGTTGTAGGCGAGCTGGATCTCGCGGCGACGATCGGTCTCGGCGATCGCCACCCGCATCGCGGCCGTCTCCTTGTCCGCGTACATCAACACCTTGCCCTCGACGTTCCGCGCGGCGCGTCCTATCGTCTGGATCAGGGAGGTCTCGCCGCGCAGGAAGCCCTCCTTGTCGGCGTCGAGGATGCCGACGAGCGAGACCTCGGGCAGGTCGAGGCCCTCGCGTAGGAGGTTGACGCCGACGAGCACGTCGTACTCGCCGAGGCGCAGCTCGCGGATGATCTGGATGCGCTCGAGAGTGTCGACCTCGGAGTGGAGGTAGCGCACGCGGAAGCCGTGCTCGAGCAGGTACTCGGTCAGGTCCTCGGACATCTTCTTGGTCAGCGTCGTGACCAGCACGCGCTCGTTGCGCTCGGCGCGGATGCGGACCTCGTTCATCAGGTCGTCGATCTGGTTCTTGGTCTCGCGGACCTCGACCTCGGGGTCGACGATCCCGGTCGGGCGCACGATCTGCTCGACGATGTTCGACGACTGCGCGCGCTCCCACTGGCCCGGGCGTCGCCGAGAGCAGCACCATCTGGCCGACGCGGCCGAGGAACTCATCGAACTTGAGCGGACGGTTGTCGATCGCCGAGGGCAGCCGAAAGCCGTGGTCGACGAGCGTCGTCTTGCGCGAGAAGTCGCCCTCGTACATGCCCCCGATCTGCGGGATCGTCTGGTGGGACTCGTCGATGAACGTGACGAAGTCGTCGGGGAAGTAGTCGATCAGCGTGTACGGCGGGCTGCCCGGCGGGCGCCCGTCGAGGATTCGGGAGTAGTTCTCGATCCCCGAGCAGAAGCCGACCTCGCGCAGCATCTCGATGTCGTACTTGGTCCGCTGCGCGAGCCGGTGGGCCTCGAGCTGCTTGCCCTCGGCCTCGAAGGTTGCGATGCGGTTGCGAAGCTCGCGCTCGATCTCCTCGACGGAGCGCTCGAGCGTCTCCTCCTCGGTCACGTAATGGCTGGCGGGCCAGATCGAGACGTGGTCGAGCGCGTCGAGGACCTCGCCGGTGAGCGGGTCGAAGTGCTGGATCGCCTCGATCTCGTCGCCGAACAGCTGGATCCGATAGGCGGACTCGGCGTACGCGGGCATGATCTCGAGCACCTCACCCCTGGCGCTGAACGTGCCACGGCCGAGGTTGGTGTCGTTGCGGCGGTACTGCATTGCGACGAGCTTGCGGAAGACCTCCTGGCGGTCGACCCAGTCGCCGACCTTGAACAGCTGCATCTGGTCGCGGTAGAGCTTCGGGGAGCCGATCCCGTAGATGCACGAGACCGAGGCGACGATGATCACGTCCTTGCGGGCGAACAGCGCCGCGGTCGCCGAGTGGCGCAGCCGGTCGATCTCGTCGTTGATCGATGAGTCCTTCTCGATGTAGAGGTCCTGCGCCGGCACGTAGGCCTCGGGCTGGTAGTAGTCGTAGTAGCTGACGAAGTACTCGACCGCGTTGTTCGGGAAGAACTCACGGAACTCGTTGCAGAGCTGCGCCGCCAGGGTCTTGTTGTGGGCGATGACGAGCGCCGGCCGCTGCACCCGCTCGATCGTCGCCGCCATCGTGAACGTCTTGCCGGTGCCCGTCGCGCCGAGCAGGGTCTGGATCCGCTGGTCGGATCCAAGGCCGGCGGCGATGCTGTCGATCGCCTTCGGCTGGTCTGCGGTCGGCGTGTAGGCCGAATTGAGCTTGAACTTGGCCACGAATCCAGCCTAGCGACGCGGCCGAACGGGGGGGGTTAGGGTTCGGCTTGATGGTGCTCTTGGAGAGGGTGTGAGGATGAGCTTGAGAGCGCGGCCATGGTCGCGCTGCTGGCGCGTTTGTTGATTGTGCTGCGGGACGGGGGGAGGCGAGAGCGCGGTGGTGGTGAAGGGGGTGGGGTGGTCGGGGGTGGTTCGTGGTACGGATTTTAGCCGGCAACGTGTCTCTTCTCGACACGTCGGACGGTCGGGCGAAGGAGGGTTGGCGTCGAGGTGGCGGTATCACGGCGACGCTCAAGTCGACTTTTGGGTGGTCGAGGCGAGGGGGCGATGTGGGGGCTTCACCGGCGAGCGTGACGGGGTGGGTCGGGCTTCCACTTGTGCGCTCCGTTAGCTCTGCGACTCGCGTGCCGTGGCGGGCGTGGGTCTGGAGGTCACTGTCGCGACATGGTTTGCGCGGCGTATGTTCTGATCAACGTGGTGCGGGGACTGATCTCGGGATCTATGACGCGCAGCCTTGACGGCACGTCGACGTTGGCTGCGACGGGGTTGGTGTCGACCATTCGGCTGGGAGCAGATCGTGCTGGCGGCGAGTCCGCTCGCTCCGGCTCGCGTCGGGGCGACGCGACAGCGCGGCATGGGATGCTGCTGTCGACTGCCTCTGGCGGGGCTGCTTCTGGAGGTCCGACGGTGAAGGCAAGCGCGGATATGACGCGATGGGCGCACGCTCGCGGTTCCGCTGATCGGGATTGTTCAACTGAGTATGTCCTGGATCCTTGGTGTCCAGGGCTGTGTTTCGTCGTGCGCCAGCTGCGGCTCGTCTGGGTCACCAGCTACATCGTCGACGGCCGTCGGTCCCGTGACGCGACTGTCGTCGACGTCAACGGGCAGAAGCCTCACCGTACGGGACGCGCTACGGCCTTCGTCAACGATTGTGCCGTCAGCTACTGCATGGTGAACGACGACGGCGTACGCGCTGACCGACTCGAATTGGTCAACGGCAGCGTCGTCACGAGTACATCGCGATGGGCAGGGCGCGCAGCGTGGGCCGACTGCTCCGAGTCGAGGAGCGCTGCGCGGGTTCTTTTAACACGATCGCAGCCGATCGAAGGGGGTTGCGCTCTACGCAGACGTGGGCAGATACTCGAACGTCCGAAGAGCCTGATCGAGCCTGCCTCCGCTGGGCTCGCAACCATCACGTTCCAGCAGGCGAGGTGTCATCGACGGCACGCGATCGGATGCACTGCGGCTGCTTGGCGAGCGAGATGCCGCGATAGCGCGCAACGACTACGTCCTCAACTCCAACGACTCTACTGGCTTGCGACCGCAAGCCCGATCACGGAATCACGCCGCTCATCGGCCTGAGAGGACGGCACAGGGAACCGGACCAGGGCGGGAACTGATGGTTCGCGAGGTTCTGGAGCGCGGCGCTTCACGCTCGGTGCGCTTCAGAGCCTGTTCCAAAACGACCGCAACCACCTCGCCGAGCTGGTCTCTGACCCGCTCGCCGATCTCTGCACCGCGAACCCGTGGTCACAATCGCGGATGGGCGAACGGTCGATATCAGCGAGGCGTGTCCGATCCTCGCAGCTTCGACAACACCGGCAACCTCGACAGCTCAGGCGCGTGGCTGTTCGCCGCCTACCAGCGGCGCGCTCCCGGAGGCGCCGCCTTCTGGTCCGACAGCTTCGACCCGGCCAACCCTTGACCACGCCGAACCAGCTGAACGTCGCCAACCCCGACCAGCTGCGAGCTCTAGGCGCTGCGGTTCAGGAGCTGCGCGACAACGGCGTGGCGCTCGGCAGCGGAATGCGCGGGGTACAGGTCGACCCGTGGGAGTCGCCGCATCTCGATCCACGGCTGCGGCAACTGCTTCCAGAACATCAACTCCTCGAACGGATCGGCGAGCGCGAACGCCCTACGGCGAGGTCATTCAGGGCTCTCGATGGTGCTGGCGACAGAGCTGCGCAAGCGCAGCCCGATCGCGCGCGGCATCTCACCTTCTCGCAGGCCACGGATCCGACCTCCCCTGGTTCGCGAACATGACCCGCCTCTTCTCGGAGAAGAAGTGGGTAAAGCTGCCGTTCACGCCCAAGCAGGTGCAGAAGGCGAAGCGGACGCGGGTGAAGCTGCGGGCGTCAGTCGCGGCCGCGATCGCTTCGGCGGCCAGCTCGAGCAACCCGAGTGCGATCGGCGGGACCAGGGCCTCGGGGTCGCACTCCGGGTCATACGCGGTCAGCGACAGCGCCTTGACGGGCGAGGCTCCATGAGCGAGCCGACGACCGCGCCGAGCTGAGAGGCGTCGAGGCCGTCGGGCGCGCTGTAGATGTTGACGGCGCCTCGCCGCGTCGAGCACGTCGAGGTCGACGTGCAGGTAAACGCCGGTCGGCTCAGGCCGCATCGTGCTGACCGCGTCCCAGACCGCGTCAGCGGAGCGGGCTCCGCCGGAGGCAGCCAGTTGACGGCGGAGCCGTCGAGGCGCGCCTTCTCCGGCTCGTCGAAGTCGCGCGCCCCCACGAGCACGGCCGCTGTCTCTGGAAGCGGGCGGAAGCCCTGGACGGCCCCCAGCATGCCCTGCCACGCCCGCCGTGAGCATCGCAGGCCCATGCCGTCGAGGTAGCCCTCGATCGTCGTCTCGGGCGAGTTGAAGTCGGCGTGAGCGTCGAGCCAGACGACACCGAGCGGGCCCTCGCTGACGCCGGCGACGGATCCGACCGCGGCCAGGAAGCAGCTCCCGGAGAGGACCACGGGGAAGGCTCCATCGTCGAGGGCCTCCCGCACCCGCCCGGCGACCAATCGGACCAGGTCGAAGCTGGCGTCGACCTCGTTGCCGCCGCTGAGCACGCTGAAGTCGCCGTCGAGCTCGATCACCTCCGACTCGACGCGCGCCCCTGACCCGGCCAGCGCCTTCTCGGCGCCGAGCTCGAGGAGCCGCTCGGGCCCGCGGCCAACACCGATCCGCGGTCGCGCAAGCTCGTAGGGCACGACGAGTAGTCGGATGTCCTGCACGATGGCTAGAAGGACCGAGTGGGAGCTTGTCGGCGATCGGCTGAAGCTACTCGCGCGCGGCCTCACAACTCGCCACAACTGTCGACGCGCCGGACGTCCGTATTAGGGGCGCTGGGAGGCCGCGATCGCCTCCGCGGTCCCGCGCAGGGCCGCAGCGACCATCTCGACCAGGACCTCGACGTCGGGACCGCCGCTCTCGAGCCAGCTCAGCATCGCCGAGTCCATGTAGCCGATCCAGGCACGGATCCCGACCCGCACCTCGGGGCTGGCGGGGTCGAGGCCCATCTGCGGCGCTATCCGCCCGACCGCGGAGCCGCGCGCCCGCTCCAGCTGCTCGCGCACCTCCCTGAAGCCGACCCCCCGCGTCATCAGGAAGCGATAGCCCTCGGGGTGCTCGGAGATCGCCTCGGCGTACGCGCGGATCGATTCGCGCAGGCGCTCCGGGGGCGGCAGGTCGGGGTCGGGCGCGATCCGAGCCCTGAAGCGCTCGATCAGCGGCTCAACCGCTGCGACGTAGAGGTCCTTCTTGGTGCCGAAGTACTGGAACACGAGACCGTGCGAGACGCCGGCCGCCTCGGCGATCTCGTCGACCGAGACGTCGTCGTAGTCGCGGTCGCCGAAGACCTCGAGCGCGGCTTCGAGGAGCTGCTCGCGGCGCTGAGCCGCTCGCTCGGTCGTCAACGGGGGCGGGGTCACGCGAGTGATTGTCCGCGTGGATTGACTTCGAGTCAACACCCGATTTCGACGATTGAAGCAGCGGTGAGCGAGGGCTAACGTGCGCCCCGGAGAGATGTTGACTGCAAGTCAGAAGAAGCTGCCCCTGCTGGCGGCGCTCGGAGCGCTGGGCCTGGCCGCGCTGGCGGCGCCCTCGGCGGCCTCCGCGGCCGAGACCGTCTACACGCACACCGTGCCGACCGGGACGATCGGCGGCTACGAGGTCAAGCAGGACATCAAGATCGGCATCCCCAAGCCGCCCGGGGGCGGCTTCGTCACGAAGATGGAGACCGACATCGTCGACGCGACCACCGGCGAGCCCGTCCCGATCTCGAGGCTGATGCTGCACCACATCGTCTTCCTCAACCTGTTGAAGCCCGACAACACCTGCAGCGACTTCCTGAGCTTCGACACCCGCACGACCTTCGGCCGCGCGCCGCAGCGCTTCTACGCCGCCGGCGAGGAGCGCGCCAAGCTCGCGATGCCCCCGGGCTACGGCCTGCCGATGGGCGGCGGCGACTTCTGGGGCATGACCTACATGCTGATGAACCATCGCGCGGTGCCCGACAACGCGTTGATCCAGTACAAGGTCACGGTCGAGACCGACCCGGCGACGATCCCGGTCAAGCCCTACTGGCTCGACGCCAACGACTGCCGCGCAGACCCCGTCTACAACGTGCCGGGGACCAAGAAGAAGGGCTCGACGGCAAACGCCACCCGCGACTACGTCATCCCGGAGGCCGGCCGCATCATCGCCGGCGGTGGCCACGTCCATGGCGGCGCCCGGGAGCTCGAGATCACCAAGCCTGACTGCGGCAACGCTCAGATCGCGGAGTCGCTCCCGACCTGGGGCCTGGCGAACCACCCCTTCTACACCGTGCGGCCGATCCTGCACGAGCCGGGGCCGATCAACATGACAGCCTTCCAGTCGCCGACCGGCATCCCGGTCGCAGCCGGCGAGCGCATCAGGCTCAACTCGAAGTACGACAACTCCCTGCCCCACACCCGGGTGATGGGCATATACCAGATCTACATCGCGCCGCCCGCCACGCCGACCACGGGCTTCTGCGGGGGCGCGCCGCCGGACCTCGTCAACTACGGAGGCGACCAGCCGGGCAGATCCGGACCGATCCCGTACAAGATCCCGCTGACGGGGCTCGACGCTCAGGGCAACGCGATTCCGATCACGAAGCCGGGAGGCCGGCTGAAGAAGGTGCCTTCGGGCACGACGACGCGGGTGACCGACCGCCTCTTCGGCCGGCGCAACATCAAGGTCAGGAGCGGGGCGACGCTCAACTGGCAGTTCTCGGGCAACGAGCTCCACAACCTGACGCTCGCCAACGGCCCAGTTGGGATCGGGACCGACAACCTCGACCAGAACCGCGTCTTCAGCCGCAAGTTCGGCCGCCCGGGCACGTACAGCTTCTTCTGTGGGCTGCACCCCGTCCAGATGACCCAGCGGGTAGTCGTCGAGCCCAAGAAGAAAAAGAAGAGGGCGAACACCAAGAAGTAGGCCCGGTCCCTACGGACCCGGCGCGAGCTGGTCTTCGATGAAATCGCGCGAGTCCGAGACCCGCGAGTAGACGGTCGGCGCCGCGGAGAGGCCGCAGAAGGCGCCGCCGTAGGAGACGGTGCCGAGCTCGACGGGCCCGATCGGCGTGTCGGCGACGAGCGGGCCGCCGCTGTCACCCGAGCAGGCTGCGGCGTGGATCGGCGCGCGGCCGAAGCGGCGCAGGCGCTTGCCGAGCGCGCAGATCATCGAGCCGCCCTTGAAGACGCGGCCGTATGCGCGCTTGCAGCGCTTGTTGGCGCGGACGCGCTCGCTGGTCCGCTTGAGCACGGCCGAGATGTCGATGCCGAGCGGATTCTGGGCGCCCCAGCCGGCGACGCGAAGCTGGGTGCCCGGGGCGGTCAGCGCGAGGTCCTGCTCGGCCGTCGCGAGCGCGATCGGCGGAGCCGTGGTGGGCTGCGCGAGTGTTACCACCCCGATGTCGTGGGCCTGGTTGAAGACGAAGTCGGGATGCGGGACCGCCGTCGCCACGTCGATGGTCTCGCCGACCGCTTTGGCGGTGAGGACGGGCCTGTTGGCCACGACCTCGAGCGTGCCGGCCGGGAAGCCCTCGACGCAGTGCGCCGCGGTCAGGATCTTGGTCGGCGCAATCACCGTGCCTCCGCAGTGGAGCCTGCCCCTGCGCAGCACGGCCACCGTGAACGGCCACGCCGCCGGGTCGGCGAGCTTGCCGCCCACCACCGAGCTCTGGGCCAGCGGAGCGCCCGAGCCCTGGCCGCCCTGAGCGGGCGCCGCGACGACGAGCGCCGCCACCAGCGCGAGCGGAGCGAGCCTCCAACCCCTGCGCATTCTTCCCCGTCTCATCCTCGCCCACAGTATCGGCGGCCGGGGGGGCCGACGTTGAGCGCGCTTAATGCCCGCTTCGTTTGGCCGGGGCTCACGACGGATAGCGTCCAATGGATGCCGGGACTACTGCTGGGGCCGATGCTCCGATACATCGACGAGGAGCAGGCGAGCGTCTGGGTCGAAACGGACGAGGCGTGCGAGGTCGAGGTGCTCGGCCGGAAGGTCGACACCTTCTGCATCCAGGGCCATCACTACGGCCTGGTGCTGATCGAGGACCTTGAGCCAGGCAGCTCGCAGGCCTACGACGTCAAGCTCGACGGCGATCTGCATTGGCCCGAGCCCGGGAGTGGGTTTCCACCCAGCCTGATCCGGACCATCGAGCCCGAGGAGGAATTGCGCGTGGCCTTCGGGTCCTGCCGGGTGACGGTCCCGCACGAGCCCCCGTTCGACCTCAGCAAGAGCGAGGACGACCGGGGCCGCGGAGGGGACGCGCTGCGCAACTACGCGCTTCGGATGATCGGGCAGCCCAGCGAGGAGTGGCCCCAGATGCTGTTCATGCTCGGGGACCAGGTCTACGCCGACGAGGTCTCGCCCGCGACGAAGGAGTTCATCCGCGCCCGCCGCGACGTCACCGAGCCCCCCTGGGAGCAGATCGCCGACTTCGAGGAGTACACGCGCCTTTACCGCGAGGCATGGTCTGAGCCGACGGTGCGCTGGCTGCTCTCCACGGTGGGCACGGCGATGCTGTTCGACGACCACGACGTCCACGACGACTGGAACATCTCGCTCGAATGGCTCGAAGAGATGCGCGCGCAGCCCTGGTGGCACGACCGCATCACGGGGGCCCTCGTCGCCTACTGGACCTACCAGCATCTCGGGAACCTCTCGCCGCGCCACCTCGCCGAAACCGACCTATTGCGCGAGGTCAAGGCCCGCGACGACGGGTGGCCGCTGCTCCGCGACTGGGCGGAGGAGGCCGATCGCGGCAGCCAGGGCAGGCGATGGAGCTACTCGCGGACGATCGGGCGCAAGCGCTTCGTGTTCATGGATTCGCGCGAAGGACGGGTCCTCGGCGAGAACCCGAGGCGCATGTTCGACGAGGACGAATGGGACTGGATCAACGAGCGCGTCACCGGCAACGTCGACCACCTCGTCGTCGCCGACACCCTGCCGGTGATGCTGCCGCCGCCGATGCAGGACGTCGAGGCCTGGAACGAGGCCGTCTGCGACGGGGCTTGGGGCGGGCTGGCCGCCCGCGTCGGAGAGAAGGTGCGCCAAGGCCTCGACCTCGAGCATTGGGGCGCCTTCCAGCACTCCTTCCGCCAGATCACCGGGCTGTTCGCCGAGGTCGGAGCCGGCGAGCGCGGCGCTCCCCCGGCGACGATCGTCACGCTCGGCGGCGACATCCACCACGCCTACCTGGCCGAGGTCGCCTTCCGCCGCGAGCGCGGCGTCACCAGCCCCGTCTGGCAGGCAGTCTGCTCGCCCTACCGCAACCCCCTCGACAAGCGCGAGCGCCGCGCCGCCCGGATCGGCGGCACCAAGGCGGCGGGCTACGTCGCGAAGGCACTCGCTCGAGCGGCGAGGGTGCCCGACTCAGGTGTGCGCTGGCGCCTGGTGGAAGAGCCGACCTTCGACAACCAGATCGGGACCCTCACCTTCGACGGCAGGCACGCGAGCCTCAGGCTCGAGAAGGCAACACCTGGCGACCCGCCGACGCTCGACACCTCCCTCGAGCGCCGGCTCGCATAGCTCACCGAGGTCGCAGCCCCAGCTCGTCGGCGTAGTTCTCGCGGTACTCGTCGCGCTTCTCCAACACGCCGCGGACGTACTCGCGCGTCTCGGCGAACTCGATGTCGTCCTCGGTCAGCTCCGAGCCGCCCCACGCCGCCACGTTCGTCTCGCCGCCGTTGTACGCGGCGAGCGCGGCGACCATGTTCTGGTCGAACTTGTCGAGCAGGTGACGCAGGTAATAGGTCCCGTAGCGGATGTTGATGTCGGGGTCCGAGAGGTCGTCGGTCTCGAACGTCGACCCGCCGCTGAGGCCTTCGATCAGCTCCGCGGTCTGGGGCGTGACCTGCATCAGCCCGCGGGCGCCGGCGTTGGACTCCTGGTCGCGGAAGCGCGACTCCGTGTAGATAACCGCGGCGACGAGGTCGGGCGGCAGGTCCTTATCGCGCGCCTGCTGGCGGATGATGTCCTCGTGGCGCAACGGCAGCGTCACCTCGAGGATGCGATCGCTGAGCTCATCGCCGTTGACGACCACGTAGCCGCCCGCCAGCACGGCGACCAGCGCGAGCCCGATCGAGACCCAGCGGCGACGGCGCCTGCGCCTCTCCTCGTGCCTGGACTGGACGGCGGCGGCGCGGCGGGTGCGGCTGCGCTCCTGCGAGGAGCTCGAGTGAGAGCGCGCACGGCGGGTGCTTGCGCCAGGGCTCATCGAGGAGCCTCTCGCCGGGACAAGCGTCTGCTGATGAGGACCCGGTAGGGCCTCATCGCGAGAGCTCCAACACCTCGGCCACCGCGCGTTCGAGGTCCTCGAGGCTGCCGTCGTTGCGGATCACGTGGTCGGCGCGCTCGGCCTTCTCGTCCTGGCTCAGCTGCCTCGCCTCGCGCCCCTCGAGCCCCGGCTGCCCGCGCTCGGCGAGGCGGCGCTCGCGGAGCTCGTCGTCGGCGATGACGGCGAGCGTCTCGTCGAAGCCGGCCTCCATCCCCGCCTCGAAGAGCAGCGGCACCTCGAGCACCGCCACCTCGACCTCGGGCCCCAGACCCGCGCGCCAGTCGGCGACGGTCTGCCCGACGCGCGGATGGGTCTCGGACTCGAGCCAGGCGAGCTGCGCCGGGTTGTTGAAGACGACCTCGGCGACGCGCGCCCTGTCGACCGGCGCACCCTCGGGGGCCACCTCCTCGCCCCAGCGGGCCGCCAGCAGCGCGCGCACGTCCTCGCGCTCTAGGACCTCGTGAGCGACCTGGTCGGTTGAGATCGTCGCGGCTCCGAGCCTCGACGCCGCGGCGAGCGCCTCGGACTTACCCGCACCTATCCCACCGGTGAGCCCGATGAAGCGAGTCAAGAGCCCTGGCTTACGCTTCTTCGGGTGCCGGCTCCTCGGCGGGCTCCTCCGTCGGCGTCTCAGCCGGCGGCGGCACATCTGTGGGCTCGTCCGCGGGGACCTCGGCCGGAGGCGGGTCCGAGGCGGGAGCCTCTGCGGGAGGATCGACCGGCGGCGCCTCTGCGGGCGGGTCCGCGGGCGGCGCCTCGACCGGGGTCTCGCCCGGTACTTCGGCGCTCAGCTCCTCCGCATCAGTCTCGGCAGCGGTCTCTTCGGCGGCCGGCTCCTCGGCTTGGCGCGGCGTCGGCGTCGGCAGGCGGCGCTGCCACCTCGCCCTCGGGGAGCTCCTCGACCTCGACGGCGGCCGCCTCCTCCTCTGCTACGTCGGCGACCTCTATCGAGGCCGCCTCCTCGGGCGGGTAGCCCTCGAGCACCTGGCCCTCGACGCGCTTGACGCTCAGCGAGAGGCGGCGGCGGGTGTCGTCGACCTCGAGGACCTTCACCTGGACCTCGTCGCCGGGCCGAACGACCTCGGCGGGGCTCTCGACGTGGTGCTGGGCGAGCTCGGAGATGTGGACGAGGCCCTCGACGCCCGGAAGGATCTGCACGAAGGCGCCGAAGGCGACGATCTTGGTCACCTTGCCGTCGACCGTGTCGCCCTCCTTGTACTCGTTGAGGACCTTCTGCCACGGGTCCTCCTGCGTCTGCTTGAGTCCGAGCGAGATCCGCTGGCGGTCGCGGTCGATGTCGAGCACCTTGACGTTGACGGTGTCGCCGATCGACAGGACCTCTGAAGGATGGTTGACGTGGCTCCAGCTGAGCTCGGAGATGTGGATGAGGCCGTCGATGCCCTCGAGGTCGACGAACGCGCCGAAGTCGACGATGTTCGAGATCTTGCCCTCGACCTCCTGGCCGGGCTCGAGCTTGCCCAGGATCTGCTCGCGGACCTCCTTGCGCTCCTCCTCGAGCACGGCGCGGCGCGAGAGCACCACGTTGTTGCGCGAGCGATTCAGCTCGATGACCTTGCATTCGAGCTTCGTGCCCATGAACTCGTCGAGGTTCTGGACGCGGCGGATGTCGACCAGCGAGGCCGGCAGGAAGCCGCGTACGCCGAGGTCCAGGATCAGGCCGCCCTTGACGACCTCGATGACCGTGCCCTCGACGGGGGTGCCGGACTCAGCGGCGGCCTCGATGCGACGCCAGGCCTTCTCGAAGCGGGCGCGCTTCTTGGAGAGGATCAGGCGACCCTCCTGGTCCTCCTTGGTCAGGACCAGCGCGTCGACCTCCTCGCCGAGCTCAACCTCCTCCTCGGGCTTGACCGTCTTGCGGATCGAGAGCTCGTTCGAAGGAATGACGCCCTCGGACTTGTAGCCGATGTCGACGAGGACCTCGTCCTGATCGATACGAACCACCTTGCCGTTCACGACGTCCCCCTCCTCGAAGGGGTGGATCGTCGCGTCGTAGTTCGGGACCAGCTTGCCGTCGACCTCGATCAGGAGATCCTGCGAGGCAGCGCCGTTTTCAGCCGCGGCGGGAGCCTCGGTGGCGACTGGAGCCTGCTCGGAGACCTCGGGTGCCTCGGTCTGGGCGTCGGTGGTTGCTTCGGTCGGGGACACGAGCGGGACAGTTTGGCAAAGAACGGAAGCTAGGACGTGCCCGCCTCGTCATAGCTGTAGAAGCCGCGGCCCGTCTTGCGGCCGATGTGACCGGAGATCACCATCCGCTTCACGAGCGGGGGTGGGGCGTACTCGTCGCGCTTGAACTCCTCGTAGAGGTAATGGGCCCGCTCGCGATCGGCGGAAGCCGGCCTTCGGGTACCCTCGGCCCATGCCCAAGCGCGCCACAAAAAGGGGCTCCGAGAGGACGCCCCTGTCGGGCGAATACGACGTGATCGTCTGCGGCGCGAGCTTCGCAGGGCTGACCGTCGCGCGGCAGCTGACCGGCAGCGGGGCGCGGGTGCTGATGCTCGACCGCTACGAGATCGGCGAGCGCCAGACCTCGGCCTGCGGCGTTCCCACCGAGTGGCTGGTGAACATGGGCCTCGAGGGCTCCGCCAAGCAGGAGTTCCCCGCTTTGGTCGTCCACACCCCGCACGGCACCTCGCGCTACGAGCTGCCCTGGACCTTCTCGACCTTCGACTACCGCCAGCTCTGCAAGATCCTCGACGACCAGAACGACGCTGAGTTCGAGACGGCCAAGGTCAATGGCCGCACCGGAGACACCGTCCACACCGACCGCGGCGACGTCTCGGCGCCGCTGATCGTCGACGCGCTCGGCTGGCGCCGGATCCTGGCCTCTGACGGCGGCTACCAGCCGCCCGACGCTCCGCTCTCGCGCGGGCTCGAGGTTCATCCCGACGGCGGCGCCGACGACCTTGAGCTCTGGATCGACCGCCGCTATGTGCCCGCCGGCTACGGCTGGCGCTTCCCCGCAGGCGGCGAGGAGCGGATCGGAGTGGGCTCCTTCGACCCGAAGTTCCACGTCAAGGACACGACCGTCCTGCTCTCCGACGACCTCGAGCGGCCCCCCGTCCGCTACCAGGGCAACTGGATCCCGCACAAGCTCCGCCCCGGCACCGAGGGCGAGATCTTCTTCGTCGGCGACTCGGCCGGCCACTGCCTGCCCCTGACCGCCGAGGGCATCAGGACGGCCTTCTACTTCGGGATCAAGCTCGGCGACGAGCTGCGCGCCGTCGTCGAGGGCAGGCAGGACCGCGCCGCGGCACTGCGCAACTACGGCGAGTTCACCGACGACCACGAGTGGAAGTTCCGCTGGATGCTGCGCGCCCAGAAGCTGGTCCCGAAGCTCCCCGCACGCCTGCAGCGGGTCGTGATCTGGGCGGTCGGCCGCCGCCGGTTCGTCCACTGGTCCTTCAACCACTACCTGAAGATCGCACCGCCCGAGTTCGCCGGCCCGGCCCCCGCGCCGCGCGAGGGCGCGGCCGAGCGCCTCACCGCCGCTGCCTGACGACGCCGGTGGCCTCCGCGCTGGAGCTCTCCGACCGCGAGCTGCGCCTGCTGCGCACGGGCTCCCAGCGGCTGTTTCCCGGTCAGGGCGCCAAGTCGGTGGCGGCTGCTGCGAAAGCGGCCCTGACGATCCAGGCCCAGGACGTGCCGGCGGCGACCCTCGGAGTCCGCGTGCGCACGGCCGGCCTCACCGAGGCCAAGGCGAGGCGCCAGGCGGAGTCGGCGAGCTCGTGCCGTTCGTGGTTGATGCGCAACACCATCTTCCTCTTTGCGAGCTCCGACCTCGCGTGGATGCGTCCCCTGCTCGCCGAGCGACCGCTGGCGCAGGCCGACAAGCGCTTCGGCGAGCTCGGCATGAAGGCCGACATCGAACGGACCATGGACTCGCTGTCGAAGCGCCTCGCGCGCGGGCCTGTGCCCCGTGACGAGCTGCGAGAGATGCTCGCCGAGCGGGGCCACACGGAGCCCCAGTGCTTCTACTGGGCGGGCCAGGCCGCCGCGCTGAGGGGGGTCCTCGTGGTGAGCCCCGCGCTCGATCAGAAGGCAGGGTTCGCCGCGGCGCCGCCGAGCGATGACCTCCCTGACCGCGATCAGGCGCTCGGCAGGCTCGTCCGCCGCTACCTCGACGCCTACGGGCCGGCGACGGTCGAGGACTTCGCCTACTTCTTCAAGATGCCGAAGGCCGATGCTCGCGCCGGCTGGGAGCGCGCCGGACGCACCGTGGAGGTGCACACGTCGGCTGGTCCCATGACCGCGCTTGCGCGGACCCTGAGCGATCCAGTCGGCGACGACCCCGTGATCCGGCTCCTTCCCGCCTACGATCACTACCTCCTCGGCTGGAACCGCGGCCGCGAGCTGACGGTCCCACGGGCGCACCAGTCGGCCGTCTATCCAGGCGCGGGCTACATCAAGGCGACGGCCTTCCTGGATGGCCTCGCGTTCGCAACCTGGAAGCTCACAGGCAAGCGGGACTCGCTGCTCGTCGAGGTCGAGCCCTTCGACCGCCTTCCTCGCGGCGCCAGGCAGGGTCTCGAGCGCGAGGTCGCTGACATCGGGCGTTACTTCGAGGCGGACGCAGAGCTGCGAATCGGGTAACGATGAAACTCAGCGCACAACCAGGTACGTGCCCGCGAGCAGCAGCGCGACTCCGAGCACGCGTTCCCAGCTGAGAGGGGTTTCCTCGAGCCCGAGCACGCCGAAGCGATCGAGCACTACCGAGAGGGTGAGTTGGCCGGTGACCGTAGCCGCTGCGACACCGCCAGCCCCGATCTCGTCCACGAGGACGAGCGCCGTAAACACATATGCGGCCCCGAGCAGTCCGCCGATCAGGTAGTACCAGGGGACGCCGGCCGCCTCACCGACACCGCCGGCCTTCCCGCTGAGGATGAGGATGGCGGCCAGCAGGATCGCGCCGGCCGCGAACGAGATGAAGGCGGCCGCGAAGCTACCGGTCGCCTTTCCCAGGTTGGCGTTGATCGGCGCCTGAAGCGCGATCAGGCCGCCGACGACGGCCATCAGAAAGACGGCTAACCCCTTGTCCACCTGCCGGAGGCTACTTCGCTACTTCGGCTCGGGCCGGGCCTCGCCGGGCCAGCGGCCGCTCCAGCGCTGGAACCCGCGGCGGGCGCCGTGCTCGGCGATCCCGCGAACGGCTCGGAAGATCGCGCCCTGGATCGCCATGGCGAGGACGAGCTTGACCCACGAGATCTCGCGGTGCTCGGGCTCGGGCGGCTCCTCGTCGTCGATCAGCTTCCAGATCTGGTCGAAGGCGACCTTGCCGGCGAACCCCGCAGCAAGGCCAGCGGCGATGCCGATGGGCGTGAACATGATCTTCTCCATGCCGCGTGTCTCCCCGCCCAGCACGAAGCCGAAACAGCTACTTGGCCGCGAGCCAGTCGGGGCCGACGCCCACGTCGGCCGCAAGCGGGGGGTCGAGCTCGAACGCGGTGCGCATCTCGCGCTCCACGAGCTCGCCCGCCGTTTCCATTTCCGCGGCGGGCCCCTCGAACAGGAGCTCGTCGTGGATCTGGAGGACGAGCCGCGTCGTCAGGTCGGACTCGGCCAGCGCCCGGTGCGCGTTGACCATCGCGATCTTGATGATGTCCGCCGAGGTCCCCTGGATCGGCATGTTCACCGCGAGCCGCTCGCCCTGGCTGCGGGTCTGGGGACGCCCGGACTTCAGCTCGGGGATCGGGCGCCGACGGCCGAGGAGCGTCGTCACGTAGCCGTCCTCGCGCGCCTTCACGACCGTCTCGGTGATGTAGCGCTTCACCGCTGGGAAGCGCTCGAAGTAGCGGTCGATGTAGGCCCCGGCCTCGTCCTGGCCGATGTTAAGCCGCTCCGAGAGCCCGTACGCCGAGAGCCCGTACGCGATGCCGTAGTTGACCATCTTCGCCTTGGAGCGATCCGACGGGCTGACCTTCTCGGGGTCGGCGCCGAGGACCTCAGCGGCGGTCGCGGTGTGGATGTCGTCGCCGCGAGCGAAAATCTCGCGCAGCGCGTCCTCGCCGGCGATGTGGGCCAGGATCCGCAGCTCGATCTGGTTGTAGTCCGCCGACAGCAGCCGCTCCCCGCGCGGGGCGACGAAGCACGAGCGGATCGGGCGCCCCTCCTCGCTTCGGATCGGGATGTTCTGGAGGTTCGGGTTGGTGCTCGAGAGGCGCCCCGTCGCCGTCGCCGTCTGGTTGAAGGTGGTGTGGATGCGCCCCGTGTCGGGATCGATCAGCTCGGGGAGCGCGTCGAGGTAGGTGCTCTTCAGCTTGGTCAGCTCGCGCCAGGTTTCGATCTTGGGAACGATCTCGTGCTCATCGCGGATCTGGCCGAGCACCCTGGCGTCGGTCGAGAAGCCCGTCTTGCCGCGGCGCTTCTTGGTCAGCTCGAGGTCGACGAACAGGACCTCGGCGAGCTGCTGTGGGGACCCGATCGTGAACTCCCTCCCTGCGAGCTTGAAGATGTCGGCCTCGAGCTGCGCGATCCGCTTCTCGAATCCCTCCCCGATCTCGGCCAGGCGCTTCGCGTCGAGCTTGACGCCGGTGCGCTCGACCTCGGCCAGCACCTCGACGAGCGGCATCTCGACCTCGTCCATGAGGCGCTCGAGCCCGTTCTCCTTCATCGACCTGCGCTGCAGGGCCGCCAGCTCCCAGACCAGCCGCGCCTCGGCGGCCGCGTCGGCGATCTCCTCCTCCTCGGACTCGGCCCCGAGCTCCATCTGGCCGTCGCCGTCGCTCTCCGCCTTCGCGGCGGCTTCGGCGACCTCGCTCGCCGCGGCGAGGCCGCGCTGTGCCGCGATCTCGGGGAGGTCGTATGTGCGGCGGGCCGGGTCCAGCAGGTAGGCGCCGACCATCGTGTCGTGGTGGAGGTCCAGGCCCTCGTCGCCGGCGCCCGCGAGCAGGCCGTGCCGGGCGCCGCCCCCGAGCGACTTGATGTCGTGGCCGAGGATCGGGCGCCCGCGAAGCTGCTCCGCGAGCTCGGAGGCCTCGCCATAGTCACCGGTGACGACCTTGTCGGCGTCGGCCCCGGCCCAGCGGTCACCGGCGATCGCGATCGCCGCCGGCCCCGGTGCCAGGTCCCCGGGTGTCCCCTCAACCGCCGCGACCTCGATCTCCTCCTCGACCTCGGCGTCGGGGACGTAATCGGCGCCGAGCTCCTCCTCGAGGCGAGCGATGATCTGGCGCAGCTCGAACTCGCGCGCGAACTCGCGCAGCCGGCTGCGGTCCATGCGACGCGCCATCACCTCGTCGAGATCGAGCTCGAAGTCGATGTCGAAGACCATCGTCGCTAGCTGCTTCGAGATTCGCGCATCCTCGGCGTGGTTGACCAGGTTCTCCTTCCGCTTCGCGCCCGAGATGTTCTCGACGTTGGCGAGCACCTCCTCCAGCGAGCCGTACTCCTGCAGCAGCTGGGCTGCAGTCTTGTCGCCGATCCCGGGGACCCCGGGGATGTTGTCCGAGGTGTCCCCCTTTAGCCCGATCAGGTCGGTGACCAGCTCGGGCGGGACGCCGTAGCGCTCGATCACGCCTTCGGTGTCGTAGATCTTCGTGTCGGTGACACCGCGCGAGGTGGTCATCACCCGCACCCCGTCCTCGACCAGCTGGTAGACGTCGCGGTCGCCCGAAACCACCATCACGTCAGTCCCGTCCTCCCGGGCGCGCTTGACGAGCGAGGCGATCACGTCATCGGCCTCGAAGCCCTCGACCCTGACGTTCGAGAAGCCGAAGGCTTCGGCCAGGGGAATGAAGTGCGGCCACTGCTCCTTGAGCAGGTCCGGGCGGGACTTGCGCTGCGCCTTGTAGGGCTCGTAGGTCTTGTCGCGGCCGGACATGCCGGCGTCCCACGCGACCACCACCGCGGCCGGGTCATGGTCGATCAGCATCTTCGCGAACATCGACGCGAGCCCGTAGATCGCGTTCGTCGGACGCCCGTCGTGCGTCGCGATCGACTCGGGCAGCGCGAAGAACGCGCGGTACGCGAGCGAGTTGCCGTCGATCAGAAACAGCTCGCCGTCGTTCTTGGCGGCTTTCTTCTTGGCCTTGGCGGCGGGCACCCCTCGATCCTACGAGGCAGCGCCGGGGTCAGCCAGAGGCGACCTTGGACGAGCCGAAGTCTGAAGTCGAGGCGTTGCCCTCGGGGTCCTCCACGCGGACCTCGATCCTGTGTGCCGCCGTCAAGAACTTCCGGGGGACGTTCGTCGGGAGCTTGCGCCGGCCCGGCGCCCAGCCCCGGGTCGCGCGCTTTCGGATCAATCGCTTGCCGAGGTAGAAGCTCGCCGTCACCTTCACGTACTCCTGCGCCCGAACCTGGACCTTCACGCGCGACCTCCTCGCGCCGGGCCCCGGCAGGGTCACCGAGGTCGAGGCGTCCACCTCCTCGTCCAGCAGCTCACCTGGCCGCAGCTCATAGAGCCCCTGGACCGGGTTCGCGTTGACGACGCGCCCGGGCTCGCAGGTCGCCCGAAACGGGGCGAAGCGCTTGGTCGGGTGGTCGCCGAGGAACCAGTAGACGCCCGTCGGCACGATCGGCCAGACGACGCCCCCATCGACCGAAGAGTTCGTCTGGTTGCGATCGGGGATCACGTACTCGTTGAAGTAAATCGGCTTGGGGAGCGACGGGAACGCCGTCGCAGTCGCGCCGGCCACGCCGTGCGCGCCGAAGGCGACGAACTGGTCGAAGGTCAGGTCGCGCACCGCCTCGTTGACGAAGGTCGACACGACCGCGCAGTTGACGAGCTCGCCGTCGGGGCCGCGCGGGGCGCCGGTGATGCCCGCAAGCAGCACGTAGACGTCGTTCGTCGGCATCTGAAAGTTGACGCCGCGGATGTCCCGGCCGTGGCTCACCCAGGTCTGGAGGTAGATCCGGTGGTGGCCGGCGGCGTCCGCGTACGGCGTGAACCTCGTCCCGCCGGGAATCGTCAGCCGGTAGACGCCGTTGGCGTCCGACACCGCTGAGAGACCCGGAAGCTCCGCCACCCTGACCGTCGCGCCCGCGATCGGGACTTGGTTGTCGAAGGTGTAGACGGTCCCGGTCATCGTGATGGGCGGGACGGCTTTCTTCTTCTTGCCCGCCGCAGAGGCCGAGCCGGGGGCGAGAGCGAGCGAGGCAGCCGCGATCAGGGCGGCCGCGGTTCGTGCGCCGGTGCGGGCGAAACGGCTCATGCGCCGACGCTAGCGGAACCGGGCCTGGGGGTCATGCGTGCCTATGATCAGCTGCCATGGCCGCCAGCGCTCAATACAGCGTCACAGTCCGCGTAGAGCTCGATGCGCGCCAGGAGCCCCTGGGCAAGCTCACCGGGCAGATCGCCGAGGCCGGCGGGGCGCTGGTGTCGGTCGACCTCGTGCCGGGAGCCGGCGGCGAGGGCAAGCGGGTGCGCGAGTTCACGATCGACGCGAACAGCCCCGAGCACTGGGAGAAGATCCTGCGCTCGATCGGGGGCACACGAGGGGCCAAGGTGCTCGGCTTCACCGACCGCACCTTCGCGATGCACCGCAACGGCAAGATCGAGCAGCACAACAAGTACCCGCTGAAGACCCGCGACGACCTTTCGATGGCTTACACCCCCGGCGTCGCACGTGTCTGCGAATACATCGCCGCCGACCGCTCGAAGGCCTTCGACTACACGATCAAGGCGAACACGGTCGCCGTCGTCTCCGACGGGTCCGCGGTCCTCGGCCTCGGCGACATCGGCCCCGAGGCCGCGATGCCCGTGATGGAGGGCAAGGCGATGCTGTTCAAGGAGTTCGCCGACGTCGACGCCTTCCCGATCTGCCTCGCGACCAACGACACCGAGGAGATCATTCACACCGTGAAACTGATGGCGCCCACCTTCGGCGGCATCAACCTCGAGGACATCTCGGCGCCCCGCTGCTTCGAGATCGAGGAGCGCCTCAAGGCCGAACTCGACATCCCCGTCTTCCACGACGACCAGCACGGCACCGCCGTCGTCGTCATGGCAGCCCTGTTCAACTCGCTGAAGATCATCGGCAAGCCGATCGAGAGCCTGCGCGTCCTGGTCCTCGGCACCGGCGCCGCCGGCGTCGCCTGCACGAAGATGATGCAGGAGTCGGCTATCACCGACATCATCGGCTGCGACCGCCAGGGGGCGATCTCGGTCGACCGCGAGGACTACGTCAAGGACGAGATGTCGGGCATCAAGCGCTGGTTCGCTGAGAACACGAATCCCGGGCGCGCAAGCGGCGGCCCGAACGACGTCATCGAGGGCTGCGACCTGTTCATCGGCGTCTCGGGCCCTGGCCTTATCGAGGCCAAGAGCCTCGAGAAGATGAACAAGGACGCGATGGTGTTCGCGATGGCCAACCCGACGCCCGAGGTGATGCCCGAGGACGCCGAGCCCTACGTGCGGATCATGGCGACCGGCCGCTCGGACTACCCGAACCAGATCAACAACGTGCTCTGCTTCCCGGGCGTCTTCCGGGGCGCCCTCGACGCCGGCGCCCCGAGAATCACGGAGGCGATGAAGCTCGCCGCCGCCCGCGGGATCGCGGAGGTCGTCTCCGAGGAAGACCTCTCAGAGGACTATGTGATCCCTTCGGTATTCAACCGCGAGGTCGCCCCAACCGTGGCGCGGGCCGTGGTCGAGGAGGCGAAAGCCGAGGGCCTGGCGCGCATGTCCGAGGAGACCGGGACCTTCCACGTCGTCGAGCCCGCCGAGGCGCCTCAGTAGAGTCCCGCGCCCGTGAGAGTCCTCGTCACAGGCGCAACAGGAAGCATCGGCTCGGCCCTCTCCGACGCGCTGCTGGCGCGCGGCGACGAGGTCGTCGGCCTCACGCGCGACCCCGCCAAGGCCAAGCCGAGCAACCCGACCGTCACCTGGCACGCCTGGCAGGCGACGACCGAGCGCCCGCCGCCCGAGGCTTTCGCAGAGGTCGACGCCGTCGTCAACCTGATCGGCGAGGAGATAAACCAACGCCTGAACGACGACACAAAGGCCCGTATCCGCGCAAGCCGCGTCACCGCCGCACACAACCTGATCCAAGCGATCTCAGCGCTCGAGCGCCCTCCGGCGACCTTCGTCGGCCAGTCCGCGATCGGCTACTACGGGGACCGCGGCGCCAAGATCCTCGACGAGGAGTCCCAGCCCGGCGAGGGCTTCGGCGCCGAGCTCCCGGTCGAGTGGGAGGCCGCGCAACACCAGGCCGAGGGCGTCGTGGACCGCGTCGTGATCCTGCGCACGGGGCTCGTGCTGGACGCCGACCACGGCCTGCTCGAGGAGCTGCTGCTTCCGTTCAAGCTCGGAGTCGGGGGCCCGCTCGCCGGAGGCGAGCAGTACATGTCCTGGATCCACCTCGACGACGAGATCGGCCTCATCCTCTGGGCCCTCGACAACGAAGACGTCTCAGGGATCGTCAACGCCACCGCGCCGAACCCGGTCACGAACCGCATGTTCTCAAAGGCGCTCGGCAAGGCCCTCGGCCGCCCGTCGTTCGTGCCGGCGCCCAAGTTCGCGATCGCGCTGCTGCGCGGCGGCGAGCTCGCGGACCTCGCCACCGGAAGCGCTCGGGTGATGCCACGCCGCGCCCTCGACCTCGGCTACGAGTTCCATCACCCCGACGTGGAGGAAGCACTCAGGGACACCGTCAGCGGCTGACGCTCGGGCGCGCTTCCAATCACTACCTTTCATCCCATGAAGCTCGAAGGCGTCCACCACGTCACCGCGATCACCGCCGAGGCCCAGCGCAACGTCGACTTCTACGCGGGTCTCCTCGGCCTGCGGATGGTCAAGAAGACCGTGAACCAGGACGACCCGAGCGTCTACCACCTCTTCTACGCCGACGAACAGGGTGACGCCGGCTCGGACATCACGTTCTTCGAGTACCCGGGCTCTCCCCCGGGTCGCGCCGGCGACGGCATGGTTCACACGGTCGGCTGGCGCGTCGACTCGCCCGAGGCGCTCGGCTTCTGGGCGGAGCGCCTCGAGAACGCGGGATACGAGTCCCAGCGCGACGGCGACCGGACCCTGCGGTTCGCCGACTTCGAGGGGCTCGCTCACGAGCTGCGCGTCTCCTCGGTTGCCGACGAGCCGCTGATCGCCGACCACCCCGAGATCCCGCGGGAGGTCGCGCTACAGGGCTTCGACGGGGTCCGCGCGTACTCGAGCGCACCCGAGGCGAGCGAGGCCCTGCTGACCGAGCTCGGCTTCGAGACGAACGGTGACGGCTGGGAGACGCGCGGCGAGCGCCGCGGCGGCGCTCTACGCCTACGACCCGCCGCCCGAGGAGCGGGGGCTGCAGGGAGCGGGCAGCGTCCACCACGTCGCCTGGGCATCGCGGATGGACGAGCACGAGCGCTGGCGCCAGCGCGTGATCAACGCGGGAGCCCACCCCACTCCCGTGATCGACCGCTTCTACTTTCGCTCGGTCTACTTCCGCGAGCCGAGCGGCGTCCTGTTCGAGATCGCGACGCTCGGCCCGGGCTTCACCGCCGACGAGCCGCTCGAGAGCCTCGGCGAGAAGCTCTCGCTTCCGCCCGACTACGAGCGCCTGCGCGATCAGATCGAGGCGCAGGTGACGCCGATCGTCAACCCCCGCGCGGCGGCGCAGCCCGAGTCGCAATAGCGTTCGCCGCGTGAACGGCGGCGGCGCACCGGCGGAGCTGGTCCACAGGGTCCGTGAGCCAGCGGGCGAGCCCGAGGGCGCCCTGGTCCTGCTCCACGGGCGCGGCGTCGACGAGAACGACCTCCACCCGCTGCTCGACGCGCTCGACCCAGAGCGCCGCCTGGTCGGCCTGACGCCGGGGGCGCCGCTCACCAACGTCCCGCCCGGCGGGCGTCACTGGTACGTGATCCGCGAGGTCGGCTACCCGGACGAGGAGACCTTTCTCGCCACCATGGTCCTTGCGACCGGGTTCGTCGACGGCTTCCTGCGCGACCGCGGAATCCCCTGGGAGAGGACCGTGATCGGAGGCTTCAGCCAGGGCGGCGCCGTCGGCCTGGCGCTCGCGCTCGGCGCCGGGCGGCCCCGCGCCGCGGGCGTGCTCGCGATGAGCTGTTTCCTGCCCATGGTGCACGGCTGGGAGCTCGACATCCACGCCAAGCGCGGCATGCCGGCCTACGTCGCGCACGGGACCTTCGACAACATCATCCCCGTCGACTTCGGCCGCCGAACCAAGGACGTCCTCACCGAGGAGGGTCCGCTCGAGCTCACCTACCGCGAGACCCCCATCCCTCACTCGATCGACCCCGAGCTCATGCCCGAGATGGTGCGATGGGTCTCGGGCGTGACCGCGCGGGGACTAGCCCGAGGGGCAGATCGGCGCCCCCGCGGCCAGGCCGCCGGGCCCGACGTCATAGGGCTGGACGGCGCACAGCGTCGTGTCGCCCTCGTCGCTGATCGAGTAGCGCCCGAGCACGGAGTCGGGATGCTCTGAGTCGAGCACGGCGTCGACGACGGAGGGGCGGAACTCTGCGGAGCCCTGCGCCTCGTCGATCGCGTCGAGCGCCACCTGCATCGCGTCGTAGCCATAGGCCGCGTATGGCCCGGGCTCGCGCCCGAACCTCTCCGAGAACTGCGAGGCGAACGATGCGGACGGGAGCCGCTGCGACGCCAGCGGCGCCGCGAACACGGTCACGCCGTCGCCCCGCAGCACGAAGCCGCGGTCGTCGGCTGAAAGCGTCGCCCCGCCGGCGCCTCCCGCGACCACCTCGACGCCCACCTGCTCGGCGCTGCGCTCGAACTCCTGGGCCGAGAGCTCGCCGAACGGGGAGTCGTCGAGCTCGACGCTGACGGTGCGGAGCCCGAGCTCGATCGCGCGGTCGGCAACCGCGGCGAGGACCTCTGAATCGGCCGGGACGTTGCGCGCGAAGCTCGCGTCCCCCGCAGGGCGGTAGCGGTCGGGGGAGTCGGGGTAGCCTTCGGCGGGTTGGGTCAAGTCCACGGCCCCCGCGCCCGGCGAGACCTGCACGATCCCGGCCTCATTCGTGATCGGCGCCGACGCCCTCGTCGGCTCGGACTCGAGCTCGCCGATGTAGGCGGCCGTGCTCGAGTCGGCCGCGGCCGCGCGCGCGTTCTGGCCGACCAGGATCGGGTCCCAGCGTCGGCCGCCCGCGCCGTCGAGGAACTCGGCTCTGACCTCGAGGTCGCCCGCAGCGCCCCCGGCCTCCTCGAGGGCCAGCCGCGCGCCGTCGGCCGCGTCCTTGCCGCCGTCCGCCGCAGGTCCGGTCAGCGGCAGGCTGACGTAGACGGTGACCGGGCCCTCCACGGTCTCGCCGTCACCGCCGGAGCACCCGGCGGTGAGGAGCGCGGCCAGGGCCAGGGCCCGCACGGCAAGCTTCAACCGAAGAAGACCTCGGCGCCGCGATAGAAGTGCGCGGGAACGGTCTTGAGCTCGGCCGTCGCCTCCTCGAGTGCGACGAGCTCGATCTCCGTCCCCCGAAGCGCGGTCATCTTTCCCCAGTCACCGGCCTCGACCGCGTCGATCGCGGAGAGCCCGAAGCGGGTTGCGAGCACGCGGTCGAAGGCCGTGGGCGTGCCGCCGCGCTGGACGTAGCCGAGGACCGTCGCGCGAGCCTCGCGGCCGGTGCGGCGCTCGATCTCGCCCTCGAGCCAGTTGGCCACCCCGCCGAGGCGCGCGTGGCCGAAGTCGTCCGTCGGCGCATCCGCGGCGGTCGGGATGCCGCCCTCGGGTTCGGCGCCCTCCGCGACAACGAGGATCGGCGCGTACTGGTCCTCGAAGCGCTGCTCGATGTACTCGCAGACGCGCTCGACCGAGAAGTGCTCCTCGGGGATCAGGATCACGTTCGCCCCGCCCGCGAGGCCTGCGTGCAGGGCGATCCATCCGGCGTGGCGGCCCATCACCTCGACGATCAGCACGCGGTGGTGGCTCTCGGCGGTGGTGTGCAAGCGGTCGATCGCCTCCATGGCGATGTTCACCGCCGTGTCGAAGCCGAACGTGTAGTCGGTCGCGCCGAGGTCGTTGTCGATCGTCTTCGGGACGCCGATCACCCGGACGCCCTCCGCCTTGACAGCGGTCGCCACCCCGAGCGTGTCCTCGCCGCCGATGACGATCAGCCCCTCGACCCCGGCCGCCTCCAGGTTGGAGATCACCGTCTGCGCGCCGCCATCCTGCTTCAACGGGTTGGTGCGCGAGGAGCCGAGGATCGTGCCGCCCCGCGGAAGGATCCCTCGCACCTCGGGGATCCCGAGTGGGCGGCTGTCGCCCTCGAGCGGGCCGCGCCAGCCGTCGCGGAAGCCGACGAACTCGTGGCCGTAGACGCTGACGCCCTTGCGGACCACCGCCCGGATCACGGCGTTCAGCCCCGGGCAGTCGCCGCCCCCTGTGAGCACGCCTATCCGCATCGCCCCAAATCCGGCTCGGGAGGCCGGCGCCTCAGGGGCGCTTGACCCAGTCGATGACCGGCTGCGCGTAGTGCAGGAACGCGCCGGTGAACACGCCGCCGAGGAACAGGATCCCGCAGACCGGGCCGGCGAGGCCCAGGGCGTAGCCCGTCACCATCGCGCAGACCCCGAGCACCGTGAAGAGGAGCAGCTGCATTGCGGGAAATCTACAGGGCTACGACGGCGTCCATCTCCACGGTCGCCCCCTTCGGCAGCGCCGCGACGCCGACGGCGGCGCGAGCCGGCGGGTCGGAGGGAAAGAACTCGCCGTAGGCCTCGTTGATCTCGGTGAAGCGATCGAGCTCGGTCGTGTAGATCGTCAATCGCACCGCGCGGTCGAGGCTCGTCCCAGCGGCAGAGCAGACGGCCTCCAGGTTGCGCAGGCACTGAGTCGCCTGCTCAGCCGCGCTCTCGCCGACGAGCTCGCCCGACTCAGGGTCGAGCGGGATCTGCCCCGAGCAGAACAGAAGCCCCTGGGCGACCACGGCATGGCTGTAGGGCCCGATGGCGGCGGGAGCCCGTTCGGCGTCGATGGTCAGTCGGTCCTCGCTCATGTCAATCCTCTCTCACCTTGTGTTGAAGCTGGACGTCGTACTCGCGCTCGCGCAGCTGGGACACGATCGCCGTGGTGTGCTCGCGGTCCCGCGTCTCGAGGATCAGCTCGACACCGGTCTCCGAGACGTGGAGGTCTACCGCCTCGCGCACGTGCTGCACGTCGACGACGCTGGCGCCGGTGGCGCCCACGGCCTCGAGCAGCTGCGCCAGCGAGCCCGGGCGGTCTGAGATCTTCGTGAAGAGCACGGCCCCGCGGCCCGAGCGCGCGCCGCTGCGGCGAGCGATCGCCGCGAGCTGGCTCTCGTCGACGTTGCCGCCCGAGAGGACGATCGCCGTCGTTCCCTCCTCGGCGGGGCTGACCCGGCCGGACGCGATCGCCGCGACTCCGACGGCTCCCGCGCCCTCGACGACAAGCTTCGCGTCGGTCAGCAGCGCCGCCATCGCGTCGCCGACGGCGTCCTCGCTGACGACCACGACGTCGGCGAGCCAACGCTCGATGAGCGGCATCGTGATCTCGCCGGGACGCTTGACGGCGATCCCGTCGGCGACCGTGCTGCGGGGCTTCACGGTCACGGGCCGCCCCTCGGCGAGCGACTCCGGGTAGGAGGGACAGCTCTCGACCTGGATCCCGATCACCTCGACCTCGGGACGCTGGGAGCGGATCGCGATCGCGATTCCCGCAGCGAGTCCGCCGCCGCCCAGGGGAACCAGCACCCGGCTCAGGTCGCTCACGTCCTCGAACAGCTCAAGCCCGCAGCTCCCCTGCCCCGCGACCACGTCCAGGTCATCAAACGGGTGCACGAAGGCGAGGCCGTCGGCGGCGCGCTCGCGCGCGCGCTCGACGCAGTCGTCGACCGTCCCCTCGCAGCGGGTCAGCTTCGCGCCGAGCGCCGCGGCCGGCTCCGTCTTCGAGATCGGTGCGTCTAGCGGTACGAAGAGCTCGCACGGAATCCCACGGCGCTGCGCCGCGTAGGCGAGCGCGCGGCCGTGATTGCCTGCCGTGCCGGCGACCACACCGCGCTCGCAATCGGTGCCGAGGGCCGCCAGCTTCGTGCTCGCGCCTCGCAGCTTGAAGGAGCCCGAGGGCTGCAGGTTCTCGGCCTTGAGCCTGATGCGGCCGCCGAGCATCTCGTCGACGGCGGGGAGCTTCAGCGCCGGTGTATGCGCGTACTGGTCCGAGACTGCGGAGTGAGCGGCGACGATCTCCTCAAGCCCGACCTCGCTCCCCCGGTGAGCCATCGCTCAGCTCGCGGCCCCCAGGGCAGCCCGGATCTCGCCGAGCAGGTCCCTGATGCCGTCCGTGGCGGTCGAGATATCCGGGGCGTCCGCTACCTCGCGCACGAGGCGGCTGCCGATGATGACCCCGTCGGCGAGTCCACCGACGCTCGCGGCCTGTTCGGGCGTGGCGATCCCGAACCCGACCGCGACCGGGACCTCGGCGTCCGAGCGAGCGTCCTCGATCAACCCGGTGAGCTCGGGCGGCAGCTCGGCGCGCTCGCCCGTCACCCCCACCGTCGAGACGAGGTAGACGAAGCCTTCGGCCGCCTCGCAGATCTCGTGCCGCCGCGCGGCCGGCGTCGTCGGCGCGATCAGGGGGACCAGCGCGAGGCCGGCGCGCGAGAGCGCCGCGTGGATGTCGCCTGCCTCCTCGATGGGCAGGTCGGGGACGATCGCACCGGCGGCGCCCGCCGCCGCGATGCGCTCGGCGAACGCGTGCGGGCCACCCCCGGCGAAGATCATGTTCGAGTAGACCATCGTCACCACCGGGACCCGGTCCGAGACCGCCGCGCAGGCCTCCAGAGCGGACTCGACGCTGGCTCCGGCGTCGAGCGCCGCGGTCGCGGCGGCGTGGATGACCGGACCGTCCGCGAGTGGGTCCGAGAACGGGATCCCGAGCTCGATCAGGTCGGCGCCCGCGTCGGCGTAGGCCTCCGCGACGGCGACCCCGCCTGCAGCGTCCGGGTAGGCGCCCATCAGGTACGGCATCAGCGCGGCGCGGCCCTGCTCGCGAGCGGAGGCAAACGCGTCGCCAATGCGCTCGGCTCCGGCCACGGTCGCCATCGACTCAGCCATCGATGTCCGCCAGCTTCGCGATCACCTCGTCGAGGTCCTTGTCCCCTCTCCCCGAGAGGCAGAGAAGGTCGTAGCCGCGGTCGTCAGTCGCCGAGTCGTCCGACAGCATCCAGGCGATGGCGTGGGCGGGCTCCAACGCCGGGATGATGCCCTCCAGTTGCGCCAGCTCGCGGAAGGCGAGGACCGCGGGCTCGTCCTCGACCGCGACGTAGCGGGCCCGGCCCGTGTCTCGGAGGTGGGCGTGCTCGGGACCCACCCCGGGGTAGTCGAGCCCGGCCGAGACGGAGTGCGCCTCGAGTATCTGGCCCTGATCGTCGGCGAGCACGGCCGAGAAGGCCCCGTGCAGCACCCCGCTCGACCCGGCCGAGAGCGACGCACCGTGGCGCCCACTCTCGATCCCCTCGCCGGCGGCCTCGACGCCGATCAGCTCGGTCGGGTCGTCGAGGAAGGCGTAGAAGGCCCCGATCGAGTTGGACCCGCCCCCGACGCAGGCGATCACGCGCGTGGGCACCTCGCCCTCGGCGGCGATGCACTGCCAGCGCGCCTCGTCGCCGATCACGCGCTGGAGGTCTCGAACGAGCGCCGGGAAGGGAGCGGGACCGACGACCGAGCCGATCACGTAGTGGGTGTCGGCGGCCGTCGCGACCCAGTCGCGGATCGCGGCGCTCACGGCTTCCTTCAGCGTGCCCGCCCCGGCGTCGACCGGCTCGACCGTGGCGCCGAGCAGGTTCATCCGGGCCACATTGGGAGCCTGGCGGCGGATGTCCTCGGAGCCCATGTAGACGACGCACTCGAGCCCGAGCAGGGCGCACGCGGTCGCCGTCGCGACGCCGTGCTGGCCGGCACCCGTCTCGGCGATGATCCGCGTCTTGCCCATGCGCTTGGCGAGCAGCGCCTGGCCGACCGCGTTGTTGATCTTGTGCGCGCCGGTGTGAGCCAGGTCCTCGCGCTTCAGGTACGTCCGCCGCCCGGTCCGCTCCGAGAGCCTCTCGGCGAGGTAGAGCGGCGTCGGGCGCCCGACGAAGTCGCGGAGCAGGCGGGCGAGCTCGGACTGGAAGGCCTCGTCGGCGCGCGCCTCGCTCCACGCGGCGCTGAGCTCGTCGAGCGCGCCGATCAGCGTCTCAGGCACGAAGCGTCCCCCGTACGGCCCGAAGCGCTCCTCGACGGCAGGAGTGCTCATCGAGAGGCCTCGACGAGGGCCATGCCGAAGCGGAGGAGGATCCGGTGGGGTCTCACTGGTGCACCTTCTCGGAGGGCCGCTCGACGCCCGCGGCATCGAAGAACGCTTCAACCAGCGCCGGGTCCTTGCGGCCGGGCTCGGCCTCGATCCCGCTGACGACATCCACGGCGAACGGCTTCGTCGTCGCGATCGCCTCGGCGACGTTCTCGGGGGTCAGGCCCCCGGCCAGGACCATGGGGATCTTCGAGCGCCGGCCAGCCAGGAGCTCCCAGTCGAAGCGCTCGCCGGTGCCGCCCGGCGTGCCGCGACGGTGGGCGTCGAAGAGGTGGAAGTCGGTGCGGAATGCCTCGGCGCCGTGCACGTCGGCGGGGGTGCGAACGCGGAAGGCCTTCATCACTTTGGCGCCCGTGCGCCGGGCGGCCTCGACGCAGAAGGACGGCCCCTCGTCGCCGTGCAGCTGCAGGATGCTGAGGTGCGCACGCTCGGCGGCGTCGATCACCTCGTCGAGCGGGGCGTTCACGAACACGCCGGCGATCTCGACGCGCCGGCGCAGCGCGGCGCCGATCTGCTCGGCGACGGCGGGGTCGACGAACCTGGGGCTGGGAGCATGATGGATCAGCCCGATCGCCCAGGCGCCCAGGGACGCCGCGTGCTCGGCGTCCTCGAGGTTCGTCATGCCGCAGATCTTGACCTTCGTGCTCACCCGCCTAGGGTGGCAGAAGGCGCGCGCCAGGAACGGCCCGCGGCGCCCACAAAGCATCCGATACGACGTCGCTGGCGTAGATTCCAAATGACATGAAGCAATCCGAGAGAGCCTCGCGCCGAGTCGTCTTCCGCGTCCTTTCGCGGATCAAGGGCGGGCGTATCGAGATGGTCGAGCCCGACGGGCGCCGATTCAGCTTCGGGGACCCTGCCACGGACCTTCGCGCCGAGATCCGGCTGCATTCCTGGGCTTTCCACACTTCATTCCTTCGCGGAAGCGTCGGCCTCGGGGAGGCCTATCGCGACGGTGTTTGGGACACGGACGACCCTGTCGCTCTCTGCCGCATCGCGTGCCGCAGCCTGCCGGGCCTCGATGCCATCCGCAAGCGCTTCAACCCGGTCCTCTCCCCCTTCAATCGCGCCATCCGCCGGGTGCCTCGCAACAGCCGCAAGGCCAGCCGCAAGCACATCTCCGCGCATTACGACCTCGGCAACGACCTCTTCGCCCTGTTCCTCGACGGCTCGATGATGTACTCGTCGGCCTACTTCACACGACCTGACCTGGGCTTGGCGGAGGCCCAGGAGGCTCGGCTCGACCGGGTCTGCCGCGCGCTCGAGCTGACCCCAGAGGACCACCTCCTCGAGATCGGGACCGGCTGGGGCGGGCTCGCCGTCCACGCCGCCACGCGTTTCGGCTGCAGGGTGACGACGACCACGATCTCTGCCGAGCAGCGCGACGGCGCCCTGCGCCGCGTCGCCGACGCCGACGTCTCCGACCGCGTCACCGTTCTGCTCGACGACTACCGAGACCTTACGGGGACCTACGACAAGCTCGTATCGGTCGAGATGATCGAGGCCGTCGGATGGCAGTACTTCGACACCTTCTTCCGAAAGTGCTCGGACCTCCTGAAGCCCGATGGGCTGATGTTCCTGCAGGCGATCACGATCGACGACCGCGCCTACGACGTCGAGAAGGCGGCGAAGAGCTTCGCGAACACGATCATCTTCCCGGGGGGCTGCCTCCCCTCGACGGAGGTAATCCAGCGCAGCATCGCCGCCGAGACCGACATGTCGACCGTCTGGCTCGACGACATCAGCGCCCACTACGCGCGCACGCTCGAGATCTGGCGGGAGCGCTTCCTTCAGAACTCGGACCTCGCCGCCGAGCTCGGCTACGACGAGCCGTTCCAGCGAGCGTGGACGATGTGGCTGGCGATGAGCGAGGCGGGCTTCAGGGAGCGGCGCCTGCGCGACATGCAGGTCCTGTTCGCGAAGCCCGAGTCAAAACCCGAGCTCGCGCAGCGCTACGGCAGGGTCGGCGCCGCCGCGTCCTCGATCTGAGCGGGCCGCTCGCCGAGGGTAACGGTCAGCTCCTGCTGGGAGCCGTCACGGAGGATCGTCAGGACAAGCTCGTCGCCGGGCTGGCCCGAGTTGACGGCGGTGATGACGTCCTCCATGCCCTCGATCGGCTGACCGTCGAGCTCGGTGATCACATCGCCGCCGGACGGAAACGCCTGGCCGCCGACCGTCGTCTGGCCGTCGGAGCCCCTGAGGCCGCTCTCGGCCGCGGGGCCGCCGTCAAAGACCTGCTCGATGATCGCGCCGGTGTCCGCTTCGAGCTCCAGCGCCTGGGCGATGTCGGGATTGACGTCGCCGCCGGTGAGACCGAGGTACGCGCGCTCGACCGAGCCGTTATCGAGAAGCTGCGTGACGACGTCCTGAGCCGTTGCGATCGGCACCGCGAAGGCGACGCCGTCGTTGGCTCCGCTGGTGCTGGCGATCTGGGAGTTGATCCCGATCACGCGGCCGGCCGAGTCGAGCAGTGGGCCGCCGGAGTTGCCGGGGTTGACCGCGGCGTCGGTCTGGATGACGTCCGAGATCGAGAAGCCGTTGGGGGCCTGAATCTGGCGCTGCTTGGCCGAGACGATGCCGCTGGTGACGGTGCGGTCCAGGCCGAAGGGATTGCCGATCGCGACGACGGGATCGCCGACTTCGACGCCGGATGAGTCGCCGAGCTCGAGCGAGGTGAGGTCGTCGTTCTCCTCGACATCGAGGACCGCGACGTCCGAAGAGGGGTCCGTGCCGACCAGTGTGGCCTTGCGCTGCTCGCCGTCGTCGCCGATCTCGACGGTGATGTCCTCGGCGCCCTCGACAACGTGTGCGTTGGTGAGGATGTGGCCCTCGTCGTCGAAGACGAAGCCCGAGCCGGTCGCCTGGCCCGCCTGGATGAAGGCGACCCCACCGGCGTCGCGCTCGTAGATCTCGCCGACCGTGAGGCCCTTGCCATCGGAGCCTCCGTCGTTGCTGACGAGCTGGGCCTGGGGCGAGGGTGCCGCCGAAGATGGGTTCGAGCCGGCGTCGTCGCCGACCCAGCCGGCCTCGATGGCCCCGAGGCCGATCGCTGCGACGACCAGGCCGCCGGCGACGGCCGACCCGAAGGGAGAGGAGAGAGTGTTCTTGAAGCGCTGCATCGAAGCGGGCAGTGTGGGACCGCCCCCTCAACCCGCCGTAAGAAGCCCCTAAGCCCCAGGTAAGACCTAGCTTGGGCGCTAGAGGACGTGCTCCCGCGTCTTCTCGTCGTCGGCGGTGAGCTCGCGGACCTTGGCCTCGGGATCGGGAGCCCGCATCAGCGCCTCGCCGATCAGCACGGCGTCCACCCCGCGCTCCTCGAGCTCCTCGAGCGTCGCGCGGTCGGAGATTCCGCTCTCGGAGACGACGGTCTTGCCGGCGGGCACGTCGGCGAGCAGGTCGATCGTGGTGCCGACGTCGACGCTGAAGTCATCGAGGTTGCGGTTGTTGATGCCGAGCACCTCGGCGCCGACCCTCAGTGCGCGCTCGAGCTCGGCCTCGTCGTGGACCTCGACGACGCAGTCGAGGTCGAGAGACCGAGCCGTCTCGTGCAGCTGTGCGAGCTCGCGGTCCGGCAGCGCGGCGACGATCAGCAGGATCGCGTCGGCGCCGTTGACCGCCGCCTCGAGCAGCTGATAGCGGTCCACGACGAAGTCCTTCTGGATGATCGGCAGATCCGAGGCGGCTCGCGCGGCGCGCAGGTCCTCGTAGCTGCCGCCGAAGTGGGGCTCGTCGGTCAGCACCGAGAGCGCGGCTGCGCCGCCCTGTTCGTAGCCGCCGACCATCTCGGCGACCGTGGCGCCAGGGCGAATCTCGCCCGCGCTCGGGGAGCGCCGTTTGAACTCCGCGATCAGCGAAAGCCCGGGCCGGGTAAGGGCCTCGCTGAACGGGCGCTGCTCGTGGCGCGCGCCGATCTGCGCCTCGAGCTCGGCGACAGGGTGCTCGGCGGAGCGCCGGAGGACGCCCTCGTGGGCACCGTCGACCAGCTGTTCGATCATCCCCACGCTTCGAGCCTAGGGCTTCCTGCTGAGCTCGGTCGTCCTCGCGACGAGTCGCTCGAGCACGTCCTTCGCGGCGCCCGAGGAGACGGCGAGCCTCGCGGCCTCGACACCGCCGCCGAGGTCGTCCGCTCCCCCTGCGACGAAAATCGCCGCTCCGCCGTTCAGCACGGAGATGTCGTGCGCGGGGCCCTTCTCGCCACCGAAGACGCGCCTGATCACATCAGCGTTCTCGGCCGGCTCGCCGCCGGCGACAGCGTCGATCGGCGCGGGAGCGAGGCCGAAGTCCTCGGGCTCGACGAACCACTCGTCGGTGCCGCCGGCCGCGACCTCGACGACGCGCGTGCGGCCGAGTGCGAGCTCGTCCATCCCGTTGTCGGCTGAGACGACCATCGCGTGCTCGCAACCGAGACCGATCAAAGCCTCGGCGATCGTCTCCTGGAAGGTGCGGTCGGATACCCCGAGCAGCTGGCGCTCGGCACGCGCGGGGTTGGTGAGCGGCCCCAGGAAGTTGAAGATCGTGCGCACCGCGAGCTCCTTGCGAACCGGCACGACGTGTGCAGTCGCCTTGTGGTGCTTCGGCGCGAACATGAAGCCGAACCCGACCTCGTCGATGCAGGTCGCGACCTGCTCGGGCGTGAGCTCGATCGCGACGCCGAGTGCCTCGAGCACGTCCGCCGAGCCCGAGCGGCTGGTCGCCGAGCGGTTCCCGTGCTTTGCCACCCTGCAGCCGGCCCCAGCGGCGATCAGCGCGGCCGTGGTCGAGACGTTGAAGGTGGTGGGACCGCCGCCCGTGCCCGCCGTGTCGACCAGGCCTTCGACCTCGGGCTCGACCTCGGCGGCGAGGCTCCGCATCGTCCGCGCCAGCCCGATCAGCTCGGGCACCGTCTCCCCCTTCGCGCGCAGCGCGATCAGGAAGGCGGAGATCTGGACCTCGCTCGCCCGTCCCTCCATGATCTCTGCGAGCGCTGCGGAGGTGTGGTCGGCGGTCAGGTGAGAGCCCGCGCAGAGCTCGTCGATCGCCCTGGTGAGGATGTCGTTCGGCATCCGGGGTGAGCCTAGATGACAGACCGCGCGACGACGTGCGTCTGGTGGCGCGCGTGGCCGAGCAGGTCGAGGACGCAGGGCGAAGCCTTTGGCGGCGCCAAAGGCGAGCCCGAGGACGAAGAGATGCGAAGCGCCATGGGCGTCACCAGGCGTGCGTGGTCGTGGGGTCGGTCATCTATTCGCGGAGGAAGTTCGCGAGCAACTGCTGTCCCTGCGGGGTCAGCACGGACTCGGGGTGGAACTGCACGCCCTCGGCGGGCAGCTCGCGGTGGCGCACGCCCATCACGACGTCGCCGTATGTGGAGGTGACCTCGAGCTCGGGCGGAAGGTCGGGATCGGCGATCAGCGAGTGGTAGCGCCCGGCGACGATCGGGCTCGACAGGCCCTCGAAGATCGTGCGGCCGTCGTGGGCGACTTCTGCGTCCTTGCCGTGAATCGGGTCGCCGACGATGACCTGGCCACCGAACGCCTCGACCAGGGACTGGTGGCCGAGGCAGACGCCGAGCACCGGAGTGCCAGACTCCGCGAAGCGCTTGATCGCCTCGATCGAGACACCGGCCTCGGCGGGCGTGCACGGGCCGGGCGAGACGACCACCCGGTCGGGCTTTCGGGCCAGCAGCTCGTCGACGGTCTCGACGTCGTTTCGCACAACGTCGACCTCGGCCCCGAGCTCGCCCAGATACTGGACGAGGTTGTAGGTGAACGAGTCATAGTTGTCCAAGACGAGCACTCGACAAACCTCACTGTGTTCGCGCTGCGCGCTCATGGCCACTCGGGTTGTTCGGCGGCGAGCTCGATCGCGCGGAACATCGCCTTCGCCTTGTTCACGGACTCGTTGTACTCGTAGGCGGGCTCGGCGTCTGCCACCGTCCCGCCGCCCGCCTGCACGTGGACCCTGCCGTCCTTGATCACCGCGGTGCGGATGTGGATCGCGGTGTCGAGGTCGCCGGTGTAGGAGAGGTAGCCGATGGCGCCGCCGTACGAGCAGCGCTTGTGCGGCTCGAGCTCGTCGATGATCTCCATCGCACGGACCTTCGGGGCGCCCGAGAGCGTCCCTGCGGGCAGCGTCGAGCGAAGGACGTCCATCGCGCCGAGCTCTGGACGCAGCTTGCCCGAGACGTTGCTGACGATGTGAAGGACATGCGAGTAGGTCTCGACGACCATCAGCTCGTCGACCTTGACCGTGCCGTACTCGCTGACCCGGCCCAGGTCGTTGCGGCCGAGGTCGACGAGCATCACGTGCTCGGCGCGCTCCTTGGGGTCCGCGAGCAGTCGCTCGGCGCGGCGACGATCCTCCTCGTCCTCGCCCGAGCGCGGATAGGTGCCCGCGATCGGCCGCGTCTCGACCCGGTCGCCGGTCAGCTTCACCAGCGGCTCCGGAGAGGCGCCGGCGATCTCGAAGTCCCCGAAGTCGAGGAAATACATGTAAGGGGATGGATTGACGGTGCGCAGACCGCGGTAGATCGAGAACGCATGGGCCGGCTGGTCGGCGGTGAACCGCTGCGACGGAACGACCTGGAAGGCGTCGCCGGCGTGGATGTACTCGACGATCTTGGCGACGGTTTCCTCGAACTCGCCGCGCGTCACGTTCGATTGCCAGTCCACTGCCCCAGGGTGGGCCGAAGCCTCTACACGAGGCACGGGCTGACTCATCCGGTCCTTCATCCAGGCGATCGTTTCCTCCGCCTTGGCGTATGCGGCGTCGATGCCTCCCTCGTCGTCCGCGAAGGCGTTGACGATGAGGGTCACCTCGTGGCGCTGGTGGTCGAATGCGACGAGGACATCGGTGATCATCAGCGCGAGGTCTGGCAACCCGAGCGGATCGGGGTTCGGCTCTCCGAGCGTGGTCTCGACGGTGCGGACGAGGTCGTAGCCGAAGATTCCTACGGCACCGCCGGCGAACGGCGGTAGCGACTCGGGCTCGGCGATCCGGTAGCGGCCCAGGTAGTCGGCCACCGCGCCGTAGGGATCCGAGACCTCACTGGTGCGGGTGGGCTCGCCGCCGGACCCGGCGCCGCCGTCCCATTCGCTCAATACGCCCTCGCTCCAGCGCAGGATCGCGCGCGGCCGAAAGCCGAGGAACGACCAACGGCCGAGCCGGCCCTGCTCCGCGGACTCGAGGAGGAATGAGGGGCCTTCGCCGCGCAGCTTGAGAAAAGCGCTGACGGGAGTCTCGATGTCGTCGATGAAGGTATGCCGCACGGGGACCACGTTGAACTCGCCCGCGAGCTCTCGGGCGCGCTCGAGGTCGGGCTGGAGCCCTGGCAACGGGGACGTCGCGGCGCCGGCGGGGGTCATGCCCGCCGCCCGTTCAGAACCTCGAGAACCTCGGCCATCGACACGCCGCGCGAGAGCAGCAGCACGGCGAGGTGGTAGATGACGTCGGCTCCCTCCTCGGCGACCCGCTCCTCCGACTCCGACCTCGCGGCCTTGATCACCTCGGCGGCCTCCTCCTTCACCTTGGCGGCCGCGAGGTTCGGGTCGTCGAGCAGCTCGACGGTGTAGCTGCCGTCGGGACGTTCGCGCCGGCGCTCCAGCAGGGTGCGCTCGAGCGCGGCGAGCGCCTCGCCGGTCACGGGTACGGGCTCACCCGGGACGCCGGGGGCGTCGGGCTCGGGGTCGGCGTCGCCCTCGAGGTCGCGATAGAAGCAGGAGCGCTCGCCCGTGTGGCAGGCGGGGCCGGCGGGCTCGACCAACGCAACGAGCGCGTCGGCGTCGCAGTCATAGCGGATCTGCTCCAGCCTCTGGACGTTCCCCGAGGTCTCCCCCTTGTGCCAGATCCCGTCGCGGCTGCGGCTGTAGAGGTGGATCTCGCGCGTCTCGAGGGTCAGCTTCAGCGACTCCGTGTTCATGTAGGCGAGCGTCAGCACCTCGCCCGTGCGAGCGTCCTGCATGACGCAGGGGACGAGGCCGCGCTCGTCGAAGCGCACCTTTGCAGCGATTCTGTCCGCCGTTCCGACCACGCGGCGATTGTACGAGGCCGGTTCTGAGCGGCCTGACGGCCGCAGTTCAGGCCAGGCTGCTCATCGCGCCCGAGTTTCAGGCGTCGTCGTCCTCCGATTCGAAATCGTCGGCCGGTTCCGCGGGGGGCTCGCCCTCGGCGGAATCCGAAACCGCATCGTCGTCACCCGGCTTCTCCGCGGCTTCCTCGACCTCGTCAGCCTCCCTGGTCTCGTCGAATTCCGCCCAGCGCGCCGACGTCGGCCGCCTGGATCGGCATCGCTCCCGCACCTTCGCGCTCGTACTCGTTCTCTGCGCTCATCGCATCCTCCTCGGGTAGGGGCCTGACGCGTGCATGTTCCTCGCACGCGGTCATCCAGCTGTGAACCGGTGGTAAACCCGCGGAACTACTCGATGCCGATGCGATCGAGCAGGCCCTCGTCGCGGCGCCACTTGCCTCGCACGCGGACCTTGAGGTCCAGGAACACCTTGCCGGCGAGCTCGGCCTCGAGCTCGGCGCGGGCGCCCCGGCCGATCTCCTTGATCTTCGAGCCGCCCTTGCCGATCAGGATTCCCTTCTGGGACTCGGTCTCGGCCCAGACCTGGGCGTGGATCTCGGTCAGGCCATCCTCCCGGCGTTCGACGTCCGTGACCTCGACCTCGACGGCGTGCGGGAGCTCGTCGCGGGTCCGGCGCAGCACCTGCTCGCGAACGAGCTCTGCGAGCAGCACCTCGCTCGCCTGGTCGGAGCTCTGCTCGGGCGGGTACATGAACCGGCCCTCGGGGATCAGCTCGGTCAGCCGCTCGATCAGGGGATCCAGCCCGGTGCCGTTGCGGGCGCTGATCGGGAAGACCTCGTTAACGCCGCCGAGCTCGGCGGCCTCGCTCAGCACGGCGGCGAGCTGGGCGTTGTTCAGCCGGTCGACCTTGTTGACGGCGCACAGGACCGGCGTGTCGAGGTTCGCCCCAAGCAGCGCCTTGGAGATGAAGCGGTCGCCGGGACCGACCCCCTCCTGAGCGTTGACGACGAACAGCACGACGTCGGAGTCGGCGAGCTCGCGCTCGACGCGCCGCTGCATGCGCTCGGTGAGGACGTCGCGCGGCCGCTGGACGCCCGGCAGGTCGGTGAGCACGAGCTGCCAGCCCGCCTCGGAGTCGGTCGCGACGCCGCGGATCGCCCGCCGCGTCGTCTGGGGGCGGTCGGACACGATCGCGACGTGCGCGCCGACGATCGCGTTGACGAGAGTGGACTTGCCTGCGTTGGGACGGCCGGCCAGGCCGATGAAGCCGGACCTCACGACCTTCCCTGCAACTTGGTCATCACCTGCTGCTGGAGCGCGAGCATCTCTCCCTCGTCTTCCTCGTGGTCGTAGCCGCAGAGGTGGAGGGTGCCGTGGACGGCGGCCTCGATCACGTTCGTCGCGTGCTCCGGGCAGATGAACACGTCGCCGAGCTCGCGCGGGCCGAGCCCGGATGCTTCGGTGTCGATCGGGAAGGCGAGCACGTCGGTCGCCTCGTCCACGCCTCGATGGGCGAAGTTGAGCGTGCGCATCCTGCCCTCGCCCACCAGCTCGAGGCCGATGTGCCCGTCCTCAACCCCGGCCGCCTCCAGCGTCGCCGCTACCGCAGCCCGCAGGTCACCCTCGACGTCTGAGAGGTCCGGGTTCATCTGGGCATCTAGTCGCGCTGCCGTTCGGAGTGCTCGCCGTAGGCGGCGACGATGCGCTGCACGAGCTTATGGCGAACCACGTCCTCAGCACCAAAGCGAACGAAGCTGATGTCGGGAACCTCCTCGAGAACGTCGCCTACTTCGATCAACCCAGACTTGGCTCCCTTGTCTAGGTCGATCTGCGTGATGTCGCCGGTGACGACCATCGCCGAGCCGAAACCGAGCCGCGTAAGGAACATCTTCATCTGCTCCGGGCTCGTGTTCTGGGCCTCGTCGAGGATCACGAAGGAATCGTTAAGGCTTCTACCGCGCATATACGCAAGCGGCGCCACCTCGATCGTCCCGCGCTCGAAGTAGGCGTTGACGCGCTCCGGGTCGAGCATGTCGAAGAGCGCGTCGAAGAGCGGGCGCAGGTAGGGATCGACCTTGGCCTGAATGTCGCCGGGCAAAAAACCGAGTCGCTCGCCGGCCTCGACCGCCGGACGGGTGAGGATCACCCGCTGGACCTCGCCGCGTGAGAGCGCGGCCGCGGCCATCGCCACCGCGAGGAAGGTCTTGCCGGTGCCCGCTGGGCCAATCCCGAAGGTGATCGTGTGGTTTCGGATCGAGTCGACGTAGCGCTTCTGGTTGACCGTTTTCGGCGCAACCCGCGTGTTGCGGTGCTGCCAGACGACGTCCTCGAGGATCTCGGCGGGGCTCTCGTTCTTGTCGAGGGCGCCGGTGACGGCCTCGATCGTGCCGGGAGCGATCTCGTGGCCCTGCTCGATCAGGTCGACGATCTCGCCGACCACCGTCTCGGCGGTGCGGACGTCGCCGGCGTCGCCGTCGAGCGTGAGGACGTTCCCGCGCAGGAACACGTCGCAGCCGAGATGCCCCTCCAGCGTGCGAAGAACGGCGTCCTCGGAGCCGGCGAGCTCGGCGGCGACCGAGTTGTCGATCGTCAGCTGCCTACGGGCCACTACGAAAGCTTCTCGCGAACCGCCTGGCTGACGCGCTTGCCGTCGGCGCGCCCGCCGAGCTTCGGCATCAGTGCCTTCATGACGTTCCCCATATCTTTGGGCTCGCTCGCGCCCGCTTCGGAGACGGCGGCGGTGACGAGCTCGTCGAGCTCGCCGTCGGAGAGCTGCTCGGGCAGGTAGCCCTCGATCAGCTTCGCTTCGGCGTCCTCGGCGTCGGCCGCGTCGCCCCGGCCGCCCTCGCGCAGGGCCTCGGCGGCGTCCAGCCGGCGCTTGCGCTCGCGCTGGAGCGCGGCCACCTCGTCGCCCTTGCCCTCCTTCTGCTCGGCTTGGAGGGCGGCGACGATCATGCGCAGCCGGCCGACCTTCTCCTTCTCGCCGGCCTTCATCGCGGTCTTCACGTCGCCCTGGACCTGCTCGAGTATCGACATTGATTAGAGCCTAGCCCGCGCGTCGGAACCCGGGCCCGTTCACGTCGCGGCCGGCGGCGAACAGGACCAACCGCAGCGACGACTCGGGGCCGGGCCATGCCGCGCGAAGCCGTGCGGCGTCAGCGCCGTGCGCGAGCACCCGCAGGCCCAGCGCGAGCACCACGGCGTCGTCGAGCTGCCCCGCGACCGGGAGGAAGTCGGGGATCAGGTCGATCGGAAGCGCCAGGTAGGCGAGCACGACAAACAGCAGCGCGCGCCGCGTTCGCGAGATGGCCGGGTCGCGAGCCAGGCGGGAGACCATTACGACGCAGTCGGGGATGAACCCGGCGATCGCCCGGGCGTCGTCCCGCCTGCCAGCCGCGATCAGTGCCGCCGCAATCACCAGGTAGGCGCCGAGGCCGAGCAGCAGCAGGCCCCAGGGGACCAGGTCGATGCTGACGCCTGAGGGATCGGCGGCCATTACCGAGCCTCTGGCAGCTCGACCAGCTCGACCTCGCTCAGAGGCATCTGCAGGAATCGGGTGCCGAGCTCGCGGAAGGCCTCGGGGTCCTCGGTGCAGATGAAGCTGTAGGTGCCCTCTCCTTCGCGCTTCGAGCTGAGGCCCCGCTCATCGAGGACCCGCTGCGCCGTGCCGGCGATCGCGTGGCCGGCGCTGACGAGCCGCACGTCGCGCCCAAGCGTGCGCTGCAGCATCGGTGCCACCAACGGGTAGTGGGTGCAGCCGAGCACGACGGTGTCGACGTCGGCGTGGCGCAGGGGCGCGCAATAGGTCCGCACCATTTCGACGACGCTCTGGTCGAAGGGAAAGCCGCGCTGGATCACGGCCGCGAGCGCCGGCGCCTCGACCTCGGTCACCGTCACCTGCCGGTGCGAGCCGGCAAGCGCCCGGACGTAGGCGCCGCTTCGCACCGTCGCGGGCGTCGCGAGCACCCCGACCTTGCCGTTGTCGGTTACAGCGGCGGCGATCTCGGCCTCGGGCTCGATCACGGCGACAACCTGCACCCCATGCTCGGCGGCCACCTCGCGCGCGGTCTCGAGGCCGGCGGAGGTCGCGGAGTTGCAGGCGATCACCAGCAGCTTGGCGCCGCGGCCCAGCAGGAAGCGCGACACCTGCTCGACGTGGGAGCGGAGCTCGTCGCCGCTGCGGGCCCCATAGGGAAAGCGGGCATCGTCGCCGAGGTAGACGAAATCCTCCTCGGGCAGCGAGACGAGGCACTCGTGGAGCACGGTGAGGCCGCCGACGCCGGAGTCGAACATGGCGATCGGCAGATCGGGGGTTAGCTCAGTAGCCACCTAGGCACCCGCGCCGGCGCGGAGCAGCAGGGACGCCCACTCGCCCTCGACGCGGCGGTCGACCTGCCTCAGCCCGCAGGCCGCGAGCTCCGCTGCGACGCCTTCGGTCTCGGCCTCGAGCATCCCCGAGCAGACCAGTGTCCCAGGGGCCGTCTCGGCGGCGGCGAGGTGGCGAGCGCACTCGGTCAGCAGCGGCGCCGTCAGGTTCGCGACCACGGTTGGGGCCAGCGGCGGCGGGCCCTCGCGGACGTCGACGCGCTCGATCGAGAGCGTGACGCCGTTCGCCTCGGCGTTCGCCTGGGCGGCGTCGAGCGATGCAAGCTCGCGGTCGCAGGCGAGCACCGGCGAGAAGCCGAGTTTCGCGGCAGCGATGGCGAGCACGCCGGAGCCGGTGCCCCAGTCGGCTATCGCGCCCGACGCCTCGCCTGCGCAGTCGAGCTCGAGGAGCAGCGCCAGGCACAGGCGGGTGGTCGGATGCGCGCCGGTGCCGAACGCGCGGCCGGGATCGACGACGACGTCGATGGTTTCCCTTTCGGCATCCCACCACGAGGGCCGAACCCTGATGCGGTTGCCGACGACGATGGGCTTGTGGAAGTCGGACCAGCGATCGGCCCAATCGTCTGGGACGGAGGTCGTGGTCACTTCGACCAGCGTCTCGCCCGCCGCCGCCTTCAGCTCGCCGAGCTCGGGAACCTCTCCGGGCGCCCCATAGATCGCGTACTCGACGAAGCCCGGGCCGCGCTCCTCCTCGACGCCGTTGGGCGCCAGCTCCAGCAGGCTCGCGAGCACCTCCTCGGCGCTGGCGAGTTCGCAGCGGACGGCGAGCCTGATCATCCGGCGACTAGCCCGCGGGCTTGCGGGCGCGCGGCTTGCGCCCGAGCTCGGCGTCGAGCTTCGCAATCATCTCGCGCTGCTCGTCGCTGAGCTCCGTCGGGACGACCAGCTCGAAGACCACGTGCTGGTCCCCGCGCTTGCCACCGCGAAGCGGCGGCAGGCCGAGGCCCTTGAGCACGGAGATGTCCCCGTGCTGCGCGCCCGGCTCGATCGCGATCGATTCCTCGCCGCCGTCGAGGGTGGGGACGGGGAGCTCACCGCCGAGCATCGCGGTGGTCACAGGAAGCTCGAGCCGGCTGACGAGCTCTGTGCCCTGGCGGGCGAAGCGCTCATCGGCGCGCACGCGGACCTCTACGTAGAGGTCACCCGCCCTGGCGCCATTATCGCCGGCGTGGCCGGCCCCCGCAATGCGAATCCGCTGGCCGTCCTCGATCCCGGCTGGGACGTCGACCTCCCATGTGCGCATCTCCGAGACACGGCCCGCGCCGTTGCAGTCCTTGCAGGGCTGCTCCGGGACTCGCCCATCGCCGCCGCAGCGGTCGCAGGGCGCCGCGCGCACCACCTGCCCGAAGACGCTGCGGCTGACTTGGCGCACCTGCCCGGCGCCGTCGCAGGTCTCGCAGGTGTTGATCGGGGTGCCGGGCTCGGCGCCGTTCCCCCGGCAGTGCTCGCAGGCACTGACGGCCTCGAAGGACACGTCGCGCTCGGCGCCGTCAAGCACCTCCTCGAGCTCGATCTCGACGGCGGTGCCGATGTCGATGCCGGCGGCTGGCCCGCGGCCGAAGGGGTCGCCTCCGAAGATCGTCTCGAAGATGTCCGAGAAGCCGCCGAAGCCCGCTCCCCCCGCCTCGAAGCCGCCCTGGCGCAGGCCGTCGTGGCCGAACTGGTCGTAGGTGCGGCGGCGCCCAGCGTCGGAGAGGACCTCGTATGCCTCGGCGGCCTGCTTGAACTTCTCCTCGGCCTCGGGGTCGTGGTCATTGACGTCCGGGTGCAGCTCGCGGGCGAGCACCCTGAAGGCCTTCTTGATCTCGCCGTCGCCTGCGCTGCGCGAGACGCCGAGGACCTCGTAGTAGTCGCGTTTTGCCATCAGGTGCGTTCGCTCGCTACTCGTCGTAGACGGTTTCGAAGAAACGGGAGAGCTCGCCGGCCGCCTCGCGCACCGAGGCGATCGCCGTGCCGTAGTCCATGCGAAGCGGTCCGATCACGCCGACCGCGCCGAGGTTGCGATAGCCGAGCCCGTAGTTTGCGCCGACGACGCTGACGGAGTGCAGCTCGGGCTGCGGGTTCTCGGCTCCGATCCAGACGAAGACAGAGCGCTTCTCGAGCGCTGAGCGGAGCGTCTGCAGCATGTCGACGCGGTGCTCGAGCGCCCGCATCAGCTCATCGGCGTGCGGGAGGTCGGCGGCGTGCTCCTCCGAGAGCAACCGGGCGGCGCCGTCGACATAGAGCGTCTCCTCGGCGGACTCCTCGAGCCCGATGAACGCGCTCTCGATCTCGTCGAGGAAGGCGAGCTCGCTCGCCCCGAGGTCGGGGTCGTGCAGGCGGTCGCCGACCATCCGCGCTCCCAGGCCGAGGCCCGAGAGTCGCTCGTTCAGGTAGCTGCTCGCCCATTCGACCACCCCGCGGTCGACCTCGGCAGGGAAGCTGAATACGCGCTTCGAGACTCCCCCGTTGGAGGTGATGACCACGACCATCACGGTGCGGGGCTGCAGGCGAAGCACCTCGACGCGATGGATCGTCGCCGTGTGCAGCGGCGGGGCGGTGACGAGCGCCACGAGGTCGGTGATGCGCGACAGCGCGCTAGTCGTCTCGCGGATCGCCTCGTCGACCTCGCGCCGCATCCGCGAGAGCCGCAGATCGCTCTCGGGGAGCACGGGCAGGCGGTCGTCGGATCGCAGCAGCTCCTCGACATAGAAGCGGTAGCCGGAGTCGGTGGGTACTCGGCCGGCGGAGGTGTGGGGGTGGCTCAGGAAACCCTCGGTCTCGAGGCTCGAGAGCTCGGCGCGCACCGTCGAGGCGCTCCACTCGATCTCGGGCCGCTCGGCGATTGCCTTCGACCCCACGGGGCGCGCGTCGGCCACGTAGCCCTCGACCACGTAACTGAGGATCGCCTGCTGCCGCACGGAAAGCATGAAGCGATTCTAGGGTCGCCCTGGGGCGGCTAGGAGAGGTCTAGTTCAGCTACGGCGTTGCGTATGACCTGGTTGCCGCCCTGCTCGGCGACGGTGTCGATCACGAGGCGGTCGCCCTCGGCCGCTTTGACCGTCCCGGTGACGGTGAGCTCCTGCTCGGGGAAGCCCATCCCGCGGAACTGGACCGAGAGGCGCTTCAGGGCCTTCGGGTCGCCGTCGGCGAGCGCGGCGTTGGCGCGGGCGACCTGGGCCATCATCCAGAGCCCGTGCAGGATGTTGCTCGGCAGCCCGACCGCGGTCGCGAACTCCTTGTCGATATGGATCGGATTGAAGTCGCCGGACGCCCCCGCGTACCGGTGCGGCAGGTACTTGTCAGGCGTGGTCGTCATGGCCGGGACCGCGTCGCCCGGTTTCAGGTCAGAACTCATGACTGCGGCATGTCCTCTGCTTCGCGTCCGGGCATGCCTACACCCCCCTCACGATGTTGGTCCAGGTCCCACGCACCACTTCGGCGCCGTCCTGGTTGGTCGAGACGGACTCGAACACGTAGAAGCCCTTGCCGTCCTTCTCGTAGATGTCGGTGCACTTGGAGTTGGTCGTGATCACGTCGCCGACGCAGACCGGCTCGCTCCACTGAAACTCCTGGCCGCCGTGCAGCAGAGCCGCGAGGTTGATCCCGACCGCGGGATCGAGGATCGCCGGTGCCATCGCGGGCGCGCTGTAGACGACGGTGAACATCGGGGGCGCGACAACGTCGCGGTAGCCGGCGCCCTTGGCGGCCTCTCGATCGTGGTGGACCTTGTTCTCGGCGCCGATCGCGTTCGCGAACTCGCGCACCTTCTCGAGCCCGACCTCGTAGGTCGTCGCGGGCCACTCCTTGCCGATCGCCTCTGTCTTGACCGCCATCGGCGCGGCAGTCTACAGCGGGGCTGGCCGCCCAGCCAGTTTCGTCGCGCGGATCGCGTGGATCGGCTATGCCTCCCGCATGGGCCTGCGTCTGACCGAGCGAGACGAGAGCGGGACCGTCCACCTGCGGCCGGCGGGGATCCCCGTGATCATCGCCGCGCTGGCCCTCCCCGTGATCGGCGCGCTGGCGCTCGGAACGCTCACGAACCTCGGGATGGGCATCGGCCTCGCGGTCGGGGCGGGCGTCGTCCTGGCACTGGTGGTGGCCGCGGCGCGGGCGAGGCCCGACGGACCGATCGAAGTGGCTCCCCGGCGGGACGCCGATCACCGCGTGCTCGTTATGGCCGCTGCCGAGATCAGCGCCGGCGCCGCGACCGAGGTCGCCGCGATCGCAGGGCAAGCCGACGACGTGCGTGTGGTGGTGCCGGTGGGCGGCCGCCAGATCGACCGCTGGACCTCCGCCACCGACGGCGCGCGCGAGGCGGCCCAGGACGGGCTCGCCCGCTCGGCCGGCGCCCTTGTCGCGGCCGGTCTCCCCGTCAGCGGCGCGCTCGGGGACGGCGACCTCGCTCAGGCGCTCGAGGACGAGCTGGCGGGATTCCCGGCGGACCGCGTCGTGATCGTCACCGGAGACGGCGGGCCCGAGATCCCGCCCCAGGCCGCAGCGAGACTGGGCCTGCCCCTCGAGCGCGTCCGCGCCCAGGGGGAGACGGGCTAGGCCGCTTCCCTCTCGTGAACGAGGGCTTGCGCAGCCTCGCGGTCGGGCTGCAGCGAGAGGTACTCCATCCGCCCGTCGCGAATCCCGAGCACCCAGGCCAGCAGGTTGCCGACCTCGATGCCGCTTCCGGCGCCGACGCCGCGGGTCTGGATCATCGCGACGACGTGGCGCTCGCCGACCGGCTCTATGTCCTCGATCTTCATCTCGAACTCGGACCAGGCCTCGTCCCAGGCGGCGAACCAGCGCCGGAACTGCTCGATGCCCGTGTAGGTGCCGGCGTTCCCCAGCTCGGCCGGGACGAAGACTTCGACGTCCTCGGTGAACGTGGCGATCGTGGCCTCCTGGTTCCCGGCGATCCAGTCCGCCAGCCCGCCGTGGGCGAGCTCGAGGTTGGCCTCCTGCTCGGGCGTGTGCTCGCCGCTATTCGCCATCGACCTGGAGCACCGTCAGGAACGCCTCCTGCGGCACCTCGACGGCGCCGACCTGCTTCATCCGCTTCTTGCCCTTCTTCTGCTTCTCGAGCAGCTTCTTCTTCCGGGTGACGTCGCCACCGTAGAGCTTCGCCGTCACGTCCTTGCGGACCGCCTTCACGGTCTCGCGGGCGATGATGTTGGAGCCGATCGCCGCCTGGACGGGGACGTCGAACTGCTGGCGGGGGATTGTCTTGCGCAGGCGCTCGACGAGCACCTTGCCCTGCTCGTAGGAGTTGTCCTTGTGCACCACGAGCGAAAGGGCGTCGACCTTGTCGCCCGCGAGCAGGACGTCGAGCTTGACGAGGTTCGAGGTCCGGTTGTCGATCGGCTCGTAGTCGAGCGAGGCGTAGCCCTGGGTCCTCGACTTCAGCTGGTCGAAGAAGTCGAGCACGATCTCGGCCAGCGGCAGGTCGTACTGGATCTGGACCCGGGTCGGCGACAGGTAGTGCATGCCGACGTGATCTCCCCGGCGCTTCTGGCAGAGCTCCATGACCTGGCCGACGAAATCATTGGGGGCGATGATCGTGGCACGGATGAACGGCTCCGAGATCGACTCGATCGAGGCGGGGTCGGGCATGTCGGTCGGGCTGCGGACCTCGACGGTCTCGCCGCCGATCAGGTGGACCTCGTAGCGGACGTTCGGCGCCGTGGCCAGCAGCTCGAGGTCGTACTCGCGCTCGAGGCGCTCGCGCACGATGTCCATATGGAGCAGTCCGAGGAAGCCGACGCGAAAGCCGAAGCCGAGCGCGTCGGAGGTCTCGGGCTCCCAGGTCAGGGCCGCGTCGTTCAGCGAGAGCTTGTCGAGCGCGTCGCGCAGGTCCTCGTAGCGGTCGGTGTCGAGCGGGAACAGCCCCGAGAAGACCATCGGGCGCACCTCGCGGTATCCGGGCAGCGCCTCGGCCGCTCCGGACTCGCGGCTCGTCAGGGTGTCGCCGACGCGAAGCTTCGTCACGTCCTTGATCCCGGTGATGACGTAGCCGACCTCGCCCGCGGACATCCCGGGCACGGGCGTCATCTCGGGGGCGAAGAACCCGATGTCGTCGATCTCGGCGAGCGTCCCGGCCTGCATCGCCGCGATCGGCTCGCCCTTGCGGAAGGACCCGTCGACCATCCGCAGGTACGCGACGACGCCGCGGTAGGGATCGAACTCGGAGTCGAAGATGAGCGCGCGCGGCGGCGCCTCCGGCTCGCCGACCGGAGGCGGGATCTGCTGCACGATCGCCTCGAGCACGTCGGTCACGCCCTCCCCGGTCTTCGCCGAGATGCGCAGGGCGTCCGAAGGATCGCCACCCAGAAGGTCCGCCACCTGCGCGGCCGCACCGTCGGGGTCGGCTCCCGGAAGGTCCACCTTGTTCAGCACCGGGATGATCTCGAGGCCCGCGTCGATCGCGGCGTAGGCGTTGGCGACGGTCTGCGCCTCGACGCCCTGGGCGGCGTCGACAACCAGGACCGCGCCCTCGCAGGCCGCGAGGCTGCGCGAGACCTCGTATGAGAAGTCGACGTGGCCGGGGGTGTCGATCAGCTGCAGGTTGTAGGTCTCGCCGTCGGCCGCGGTGAACGCGACGCGGACCGCCTGCGCCTTGATCGTGATACCCCGCTCGCGCTCGAGGTCCATCGAGTCCAGCATCTGCGGCACGTGGGTGCGCGCGTCGACGGCCCCGGTGAGCTCGAGGATGCGGTCGGCCAGGGTCGATTTCCCGTGGTCGATGTGGGCGATGATCGAGAAGTTCCTGATGCGCTCCATGGGAGCGATGATGTTAGGCGCGCGGCTGAGGCTGGTCCCGGGCGGCGGTCGCGGCCTCCTCGTGAGTCACGAAGTGCCGGAACTCGATCGCCAAGCCGTCGCGAATCCGCCACAGGTTCCAGGCCTCGTCGGTCATCTCGATCCCGCTGCCGGCGCCCTTCGCGTGGAAAGCGACGCGGCAGAGCACGCAATCGCCGACTACGTCCGTCGCGAGGACCTCGCTGCGCTGCGAGGCGAAGATCTCGGGCTCCATGTTGGCGCGGATGGCGTCGCGGCCCTCGAGGGGCGACTCGAACTCGGCGACCCGGTGCCAGGTCATGTCGGGATGGATGCTCTGGGCGGCCGCGTCGAAGTCACTCCGGTTGAACGCCTCGTAGCCGGCGAGCACCTTCCGGACGGCTTCATCCATGTCTTCTGGCATGGCGTGAGTATCGCGGCTACAGCCCGGGCACGGCGCGGCGCAGCAGGCGGCGGACCTGGTCGGCCTCGGGGACGCGCAGTGCGACGACCGCTGCGAAGAATGCGGCGGCGCCGAGCGCGAGGGCCGCGCCCAGCGAGACGATCTGGGCGATCAGGCCCTGCCCGAGCGCCTCGTCGAGCCCGAGCCAGACCAGGTAGCTGACCGCGGCGAGCAGCGCGGAGGCGCCGAGGATCCGCGTCGTGCTCCAAACCAGGCGGCGCAGCTCGAGGCCGCCGAGCTCGCGCCGCATGAGCACGGCCTCTGCGGCGACGCTGACGCCGGTCGCGATCGTCGTCGCGGCGACGATGCCGGCGACGCCGAACGGCTTGTAGAGCAGGCCCGAGGCGAGCGCGGTGATCGCGAGGTTGACGCCCGAGATCCAGGTGGGGACCCAGGGCCGCTGCAGGCTGAAGAAGGTGCGGGTGAGGATCAGGAAGAGGCCGTTCAGCGGCAGTGAGAAGGCGAACCAGAAGAGGGCCTCGGCCACGAGCTCCGTCTGCGCCGCGTCGAACTCGCCGCGCTCATAGATCAGCCTGGTCATCGGCTCGGAGAGGACCAGAATCGCGGCCGCGGCTGGGATCAGCATCAGCAGGATCTGGCGCATGCCGTTCGCCATCGTGGAGCGAAGGTCGGCGTACTCCTCGCGCGCCGCGAAGCGGGCCAGGGTCGGGAAGAGGACGGTGGCGATCGCGACCGAGAAGATGCCCTGCGGGAGCATGTAGATGCGGAACGCCTTGTCGATGCCGGCCGGCGCCTGCTCGGAGACGAACGTGGCGAAGAAGCTGTTGATCAGCAGGTTGAAGTTGATCAGCCCGAGGCTGATCGTCACCGGCAGCATCAGCAGCAGCACCTGCCGGACGTCCGGCGAGATCCTTCGCGGCAGCTCCCAGATCATTTTGAAGTTGAAGCTGGTGTTGCGCAGGTCCCACATCGGGATCGCGAGCTGGATCACCGTGCCGACGAGCACGCCGATGGCATACGCGTAGATCTCGTCGTCCTCGGAGAACCTAGGCGCAAGGGCGACCAGCACGACGATGATCGCGACGTTCCAGAAGAACGGCGAGATCGCGAACGCGGCAAAGCGGTCGTCGCTGTTGAGGATGCCGACGACCATCCCCGTAAGCCCAAGCAGGATCAGGATCGGGAACAGGATCTGCGCGAGCGTCACCGTGAGGTCCAGCAGCTCGCCCTCGAACCCGGGCGCGAATAGCGGCACGAGCACCGGCGCTGCGAGCACGAAGAGCGCCGTGATCACGCCCAGGACAGCGGTGACGATCACGATCATCTGCGAGGCGAGCTGAAACGCCTCCTTGCGCTTGCCCTGCTCGAGCTTTTCGAGGAACACCGGCACAAAGGCCGCCTGGATCGCGGCGTCTGCGAACAGGCTGCGGACGAGGTTCGGGACCTGGAAGGCGATCGTGAACGCCGACATGGCACCCGAGATACCGAAATAGCTCGCGGCGACGATCTCGCGCACCAGGCCCGCGACGCGCGAGAACGCCGTCGCGATCGAGAAGAACGCGGTCGAGAGCCCCAGGCGGCCCTCCTTCTGGTCGAACTCCGGCGGCTCGAACGTCGTCCGCGGGGAGGGCGCCGGGATGGCCATGAAGGTCTCGGTGTCCAGCGAGATCCCCGCCGTGGGCGGCATCGCGCGCTCGGCGGGGCGTCGCGGAGCCTCGGGAGGCTCGAAAGGAACGGCCTCGAACTCCCTCGTCGAGGGATCGAAGGGCTCGCGGGGCGCGGGCGGCGGCCCGCCCAGCTCGTCGTTGTCTCGGTTTTCAGTCATACGGGTTCGGCTATTCTCATTCGTCGCCCGTCCCACGGGTCTTTCTTATGGCAAACATCGCCTCACAGAAGAAGAGGATCGCCCGGACCGAGCGCGAGCGTCAGGAGAACCTGCGCATCGCCTCGTCGGTCAAGACCTACTTCAAGCGCCTCGAGACGGCTGTCTCCGCGGGGGATGACGCCACCGCCGAAACCGAGCACAAGGCCCTCGTCTCGCGCATCGACAAGGCCGTGCAGCGCGGAGCCATGCATCGCAACACCGGCGCCCGCAAGAAGTCCCGCGCCTCGCGCCTGCGCGCCGGCTCCGCCTCCTAGGCCGCGAAACGCCGAGCGTCGGGTGGCCAACCGGTCAGGCGGCGGCGAGCGCGTCCTCTCCGGCGGCTCCCACGGCCCTGCGGAGCGCCAGCGTGAGGGCTACGGCCTCCGTGTAGTCAGAGCCCCCGCGCGACCACAGCTCGAGGTCCGCCAGGGCGCGGATCGACTCGTCGATGTCGGCAGGGGTGCGGCCCTTGACGCGACCGACCAGCATCTTGGCCGCGTAGGGGTGCATCGAAAGGCCCGACGCGACCTCGCGCGGGGCCTTGCCCGCGTCGATCTCACGGGCGGCGGCAAGCGCCTGGCGCAGCCGCGGCGCGACCGAGTAGATGATCCGAGGCAGCGCCTCGCCCTGGGAGACGAGTTGCTCGGCGACCCTGAGCGTCTTCGCCTCGTCGCCCTCGGTGATCGCGTCGGCGAGCGTCCAGATCGCCTCCTCGGAGGTGTCGGAGATCATCGCGTCGAGCTCAGCCAAACCCACGGTCCCTCCCTCACCGGCCCAGAGCGACAACCGCTCGATCTCGGTGCGGAGGCGGACCGGGCGCGGGCCCATGCGCTCGACGAGCATCCGGGCGGCGTCGAGCTCGAGGTTGAAGCCGAGCTCGCGCGCCTCCGCGACGAGGCGCTTCGGCATCTCGCGCTCCTTCGGCGCCTCGAAGGCGAGCAGCTCTCCCCCTGCCGCCTCGACGGCCTCCTTCAGCGGGGCCGGCACCTTGCCGTGGGCGACCAGCGCGATCGTCGTGTCGGGCGGGATGTGCCCGAGCGCCTCCGCCACGCGCGCGGTGTCGGCCTTGCTCCAGCCCTCGACGCCATCCGCGAGCAGGTAGCGGTGCGATGAGATCAGCGAGATCGCGGCGATCGACCCGATCAGGGCATCGGCGTCGGGTGAACGGCGGCCGTCGCCGGCCTCGAACAGCTCGAGCGCCCCGGGCCCGCCCTCGCGCTCCGCCCGAGCCCGCAGCCGGCTGCGGGTCCGCGCGATCTTCGCCTCGTCGGTGCCGGCGATCAGGTATGCGGACTTGATCTCGGCTGCCATCGGTCTCACTCTATTCGCGGCCCGAGACATTCCTGAGCCACCACCGAGTGGCGTCGGCCTCGATCGTGACCTCGCCGTCGTCTGTGCGCTCGACGCGCACCCCCGCCTCGCCCAGCTCCGAGAGCGTCTCGGCAGTGGGATGGCCGTAAGGGTTCTCGCCGACCGAGATCACCGCGAGCTTCGGGACCGTCGTCTCGAGCAGGCGCGCCAGGCCTTCGTCCTCGCTGCCGTGGTGTGCGACCTTGAGCACATCGACCGGACCCGGCTCGAGAGGGACCGCTTCGGACTCGGCGTCGCCGGTCAGCAGCATCGAGAAGTGGTGCCACTCCGCGAGCAGCACGACCGAGAGGGTGTTCGCCTCGTCGGGCGATGCCGGCCGCGCGGCCGCCTCGCGCGGGGGCCACAGAACCGAGAGGCGGAGCTCGCCGAAGCGCAGATCCCCTCCCTCGGCGAGGGCCAGCGGGGCCGCACCGTTGGCCTCGGCCGCCGCGGCAAGAGCCGGCGCCAGGCTGCCGAGCCCGAGCCGGTCGACGGGGAGCGACGCCAGGACCTCCGCGGCGCCGCCGGAGTGGTCGGAGTCGTCGTGCGTGACGATCAGGGCGCCGAGTCGCTCGACGCCGAGCTCACGCAGGTCCGCCGCCGCGCCCGATCCCGGGGGGCCGGCGTCGACCAGCACCGGGTCGCCGCCCGGCGGCTGGAGCAGGATCGCGTCGCCCTGCCCGACGTCGAGGGCGGTGATGCGAAGCGTGCTCTCGCGCGGCGGGCCGGGGCCGCCGCCGGAGAATGCGGCCACGAGCGCGAGCAGGAGCGCGCCCGCCCCGACGAGCGCCGTCAGCTTCGCGGAGCCAGGTCGGCCGAGCCCGGCGCGCCTGCGCGCAACCGCGAGACAGATCTCGATGGCGGCGATCAGCGCCGCGTAGGCCCCGATCAAGCCGGCGGGACCGTCGAGCTCGATGTCCAGCAGCGCCCAACCGGGGGTCCCGAACCATCTCGCCACCTGCGCGATGTAGGCGAGGCAGAGCGAGTCGAGCCAGTTCAGCGGCTCGACCGGGACCGCCGGCAACTGCCCGAGCATCCCGGCGAGCATCCCGAGCCACATCGCGGGCGCCACGGCAGGCAGCGCGAGTAGGTTCGCGGGCAGCGCGGCGGGCGAGAGCGAGCCGAAGTGGTGCGCCATCAGCGGCGCGGTCGCGATCGTCGCCGCCACCGTCATCGCGGCTCCCTCCGCCAAGGCTCTGCGAGGTGACCCCTGGGGTCGGCCGCCGTCGAGCAGCGAGGCCAGCCGGGCCGTCCACAGGAAGATGCCGATCACCGCGGCGAAGCTGAGCTGCCAGCCGACGTCGCCCGAGGCACGAGGGTTGAGCCCAAGCGTCAGGGCCGCCGCCAACAGCAGCGCATACCAGCGCGAGCTAGGCCGTCCGGCCAGGGCGGCGACGAGGCCGGCTGCGCCCATCACCCCCGCCCGCTGGATCGAGGCGCCCGCCCCCGTCACCGGCACGTAGACCGCTATCAGCGCGAGCAGCATGAGCAGCCTGGCGCGCAGGGTCAGCCCCGCGAGTGCGAGCAGTGGCCACGCGAGCAGGCAGAGCAGGATCACGTTCTGCCCGCTGACCGCCAGCAAGTGCGCCAGCCCGGAGCGCCGGAAGTCCTCTCGCGTGCGGGGGTCGATCGCGTCGTCCTGCCCGAGCACGAAGCCGCGCGCGAGCGCCGCCTCGCGCTCGGGCATCCCACGGCCGAGTGCCGACTCCGCCCTCTCGCGGACGAGGTCGATCCGGCCCCACAGCCCGCCGCGGCGCTCCCCTGTCGGCTCGACCCGCTCCGCCTCGAGCACCATCGCGATCCCCCGGCGCGCCATCGCCGAAGCGCGATACCCGGGGACCTCGGCGAGGCGGCCCCGCACCCTTACGCCCTCGCCGACGCGCCGGCCGTCGAGCTCGGCGGCGCGAACCAGCACCTTCCCGGACTCGGCCACGAGCTCCGCCGAGACGCCCTCCGAGTCGCGGCGCGGCACGCTCGCCAGGCGTCCGTCGAGCTCGACGCGGGCGCCGGCCGGCCCGCGCAGCGCATCCCCGTCGATCGCCTCGACGCGCATTGCTCCCGCCCCGGCTCCCGTCAGGGCCGCTGCCAGCGTCAGGCAGACGACCCATGGCGCCAACGCCGGGGCGTGCGATGGACGCCGGCCGAGCAGTCCCAACGCGACCACGCCGCCGACGAGAAGGGCGCCTAGCGCCTGCCGGCCGTTCGCCGTCATCACCGGGCCAGCGGCCAGCCCAGAGGCGAGGCCGCCCAGCGCCAGGTGGCGCCACGGTGGTTTCACACGTTGAAGCGGTGGTACGCGGGAAGGGAGGGCGCGGCGACATGCCGCCTCCGACCACGACTCACGGAGGAACGAGGATGAACCAGAAGACGGATCACCCCAGGACCGCCGAGAGCCGCGATAAGCAGGGCACCGCGCCTGCGAGGCGCGGTCAGGTGCTGACCGACTCCCCCACCACCCCGAGGGACAATCCGCCCACCGACGAGGGCCGCGTCAGGCTCGTCCGCGAGGACTACGCCCGGGTGCTGGGCAACTGAGCTGAGCTGACAGGGGCATGGCCCCAGGGCGATGAGGGCACGCGCATGTCTCAGGGCTGAAGGCCCGAGCGCAGCGCCTCCATCGTCGAGGGGCCTATTCCGCTGATCTCGTCGAGCTGGTCGATCGAGGACAGTCCCCCGCGCTGGTCGCGGAACTCGATGATGTTCTCGGCGGTGACCGGGCCGATGCCCTCGACCTCGTCGAGCTGGTCGGCCGTCGCGGTGCCGAGCGATATCGGCCCCTCCTCCCCGGTGAGCGCGGCCCCGCGGCCGGGGACCACGACCTGCTGGCCGTCGGCCAGCCTCGCCGCGAGGTTGATCCCGTCCTGCGCCGCGCCGGGAGCCAGTCCGCCGGCGCGCTTCACAGCGTCGGCGACCCTGGCTCCCACCGGGAGCCGGTAGACGCCGGGCCTGCCGACGGCGCCGGCTACGTGGACGACGACGTCGCGGGTCGCATCGCCCGAGGGCTCGAAGCCGTCGGCCTCGAACGCGGTGGCGGGCGCCTGCGGACCCGTCGCCTCGGCCGAGCGGATCCAGCGGGCGCCCAGCAGCAGCACCGCGACCGCGACGGCGCCGTAGACGAGGAGTTGGGAGCGGCTGAGCTCTGGCACCGGCCGAGCCTTGCCGGAAGGCTGCCACGAGAGGCGCGCGCAGCGTGCCCGCTCAGGGTCGTATCTCGAAACCCTCCAGGCCGCCCCGGGGCTGCTCGTCGTTCAGCTCGAGCTCGGAGACATCGGCGTCGCCGGGGCCGCTTCGCAGCAGGGCGACGACGCCCTCCACAGCGCCGGGCTCGCCCTCGAGGACTCCCTCGACGGCCCCGTCCTCGCGGTTTCGCACCCAGCCGGCGACACCCGCCCCGCGCGCGGCGCGCGCCAGCGAGTCGCGAAAGAAGACGCCCTGCACACGGCCCCGCGCCACGAACCGAGTCCTGGTCAACTCAGCGCTGATACTCCTCGTCGTCGTACTCCGAGGCGACCGCGCCGGTGGTCACGGCGCTGCCGTAGACCTCGGAGACGGTGATCGGCGGCGACTGAACCGAGAGGCAGCAGAGGTCCTCGCCGCCGTCGTTCGCGATCGAGTGGTCGGTGGCGGGCGGGACCATCACCAGGTCGCCGGCTGAGACTTGCTGGGTGTCGCCCGCCACGGTGAGCGCGCCCGAGCCCTGGGTGACCACGTAGACCTGCTCAGCCTCCTCATGGGAGTGCAGCTCCTGGTCGACGCCGGGCGGGACCTCGATCCACGTCACGGACATGTTCCGGGCACCGAGCTCCCCTGCGTCCATCAGGAACTTGATCCGGAGCTTGTGCCACTCCTCAACGGGAGCCTCTGCGAGCCGCCTGACAAGCACGCGAGGGTTGTACCAGATCGCTACTTCACAACGAGATTCACGAGCTTGCCAGGCACCACGATCTCCTTCACGACGTCCTTGCCGTCGAGATGCACCTGGACCTTCTTGCTGGCTTTCGCGAGCTCGAGCAGCTCCTGCTCGGGGGATTCGGCATCGGCCTCGATCCGGTCGCGGAGCTTGCCGTTCACCTGGACGGCGAGGACGAATGTGTCGCTCAGGAGCAGCGCCGGGTCGGCCTCGGGCCAGGGCTGCTCCCAGACCCGCTTCCGTTCGAGCAGCTCGTAAATGTCGCTCCCGAGATGCGGCGCGAACGGGAACAGCAGTGAGGCCGCGGTCGAGGTAGCGAAGCGGACTGCCGTGGCCCCCGCCGCGTCCTCGTAGGCGGCGTCCTTCAGTCGGTAGACCTCGTTGACCAGCTCCATCACCGCGGCTATCGCGGTGTTGAACTGGAAGCGCGGGTCGATGTCGCGGGTGACCTTGTCGATCGCCCAGTGGGCCTTCATCAGAAGTTGCTTCGCCGGCCCTCCCGCACCCGCGTCCGGAGCGCCGGCCTGTGTCTTCTCGTCGACCTCTCTGGAGAGCCGCCAAAGGCGCGAAAGGAATCGGAAGACTCCCTCGACGCCCTCGTCGGTCCAGTCGCCTCCCTTGACCGGGGGGCCCATGAAGCAGATGTAGGTCCGGGTCGCGTCGGCGCCGTAGCGCTCGACGTACTCGCGGGGGCTGACGGTGTTGCCCTTCGACTTCGACATCTTCGCCCCGTCGCGGGTGATCATCCCCTGGGTGAAGAGGTTCTGGAACGGCTCCTGGACCCCGAGCAGCCCCATGTCCGCGAGCGCCTTGGTGAAGAAGCGCGCGTACATCAGGTGCAGGATCGCGTGCTCGACTCCGCCGATGTACTGGTCGACCGGCATCCAGTGGTCGGCGACCTCGCGGCCCCACGGCTCGTCCTCGTTGCGGGCGTCGAGGTAGCGGATGAAGTACCAGGATGAGTCGACGAAGGTGTCCATCGTGTCGGTGTCGCGCTTCGCTGCGGCGCCGCAGCGGGGGCACTCGGTGTTGACCCAGTCCGTGGCCGCGGCCAGTGGGCTCTCGCCCTCGGGCGAGTACTCCTCGATGTCGGGGAGCAGGACGGGCAGCTCGTCCTCGGGGACCGGGACCAGGCCGCACGCGTCACAGTGGACGATCGGTATCGGCGCGCCCCAGTAGCGCTGGCGGCTGATCAGCCAGTCGCGCAGTCGGTAGTTGACGGTGGGCTTCCCCTTGCCCTCATCGGCTAGCCAGGCCGTGATTTGCTCGATCGCCTCGGCGGGGGTGAGGCCGTCGAATCCGTCGGAGTTGACGATGCGGCCGGCGTCGCCTGACTCGGTGTACGCCCCATCTCTCGCCGGCTCCTCCGCCGCGCCTGACTTCGCAGGGCCTTCGGCGCTGCTCGCGCGTCCGGGGCCGGCTTCGGGCTCGATGACGGCTCGGATCGGCAGGTCGAACGCCTTCGCGAAATCCCAGTCGCGCTGGTCGTGGGCGGGGACCGCCATCAGGGCGCCGGTCCCATAGTCCATGAGGACGTAGTCGGCGACGAAGACCGGGATCTTCTCGCCGTTGACGGGGTTGGTCACCTCACGCCCGGTGGGGACGCCCGTCTTCGGCCGGTCCTCGTCCCCGCGGTCCTCGGGCGAGGCGCGTGCCGCCTCGTTGACGTAGTCGCGAACCGCCTGCTCGTACTCCGTGCCGGCGACGAGGCGCTCGACGGCCGGGTGCTCGGGCGCGATCACGAAGAAGGTCGCGCCGAAGAGGGTGTCGGGACGGGTCGTGAAGACCGGGAAGTCGAGGTCGAGCTCCTCGCAGCGGAAGACGACCTCGGCGCCCTCGGAGCGGCCGATCCAGTTGCGCTGCATCGTCACGACGTGCTCGGGCCAGGAGTCCAGCAGCTCGAAGTCGTCGAGCAGGCGCTGGGCGTAGTCGGTGATCTTGAAGAACCACTGCGACAGGCGCCGCTGCACGACGAGCGTCCCGCACCGCTCGCAGTGGCCGTCGATGACCTGCTCGTTGGCGAGGACCGTCTTGTCCTTGGGACACCACTGCACCGGCGCCTCGTCGCGGTAGGCGAGCCCCTGCTCGAAGAGCTTCAGGAAGATCCACTGCGTCCAGCGGTAGTAGGCCGGCTCGTGGGTGGACACCTCGCGCGTCCAGTCCAGCGAGATGCCCCACTGCCTGAACTGCTCGCGGAAGGACTCGATCGAGCGCTCGGTCGCGACCTTCGGCGCCTCGCCTGTCTCGATGGCGTTGTTCTCGGCCGGCAAGCCGAAGGCGTCGTAGCCCATCGGGTGGACCACGTTGAAGCCCTGCCGGCGGCGGAAGTGGGCGATCGCGTCGCCGACCGAATAGCACTTGAGGTGGCCGACGTGGGGCTCACCCGAGGGGTAGGGCAGCATCTCGAGCACGTACGCCTTGGGCTTCGAGGCGTCGAACTCAGGGGCCCCGGGGTTCGGCACCACCCAGGTGCTCTCGGCGTCCCAGACGAGCTGCCAGCGCCGCTCGATTTCGAGCGGCTCGTAGCGCTCCGCGGGCGCGTCGCCGGGTCCGGCGCTGCCGGTCGTGTCGGTGGAGGCCATGGCGCCCAGTCTAGGCGCGGGGCCCGCGATACCGCAGGCGTATATTTCGTGCAGAGGAGAGGCGAAAGGAGAAGCAGATGTCGCGTCTGATCAGGATGGACCGCACGGGCCACACCGAGTTGGCGAGCTGGAGCGCCGGCGACGCCGCTTCGCAGCAGGCCGCGATCTCGGCCTTTCGCCGCGAGCTCGACGAGGGGATGCTCGCCAGCGTGAGCAGAGCCGACGGCACCGCCGAGGTCGTGCGCGAGCTTCCGCTCGACGCGGAGCTGGTCGTGCTGCGCCGCCCGATCTCAGGCGGCTAGACATGGAGGCCGGTGCGGGTCTCGCCGAGGCCGCGTCGATCCCCTGGCGTGAGCGCGCCGGCGAGCTCACGCTGCGCCGCGACGGACGGCGGTGGACCCTCTGGACCGCCGCCGTGATCGCGAGCTTCGGGTTGCCGGCGGCCGCTCTGCTGGCGCTCGAGCCGCTCACAGCCCCGATCGTGGCCGTGTTCGCCGCCCACGGCGGCGCGGTGCTTCACATCCAGGCGGGGCGCGGTGCGCGCGCCGTCGTCCCGATCGGGAGCGAGCGGAGCGCGGCGCGGCGCGCGCGGGCGGCCGAGGGCCCCGAGTCGGTTGCGCTCGGGCTGCTGGGCGACCTCGTCGGCCACGACGAGCGCGACCTGCTGGCCCGCACCGGCCTCGCGCTCCAGCGCGGGCGCCTCGGGGTCTGGCTGGTCGGCGAGGAGGGCGCGCTGATGGTGCGCCCAGGAGGCCGGCGGGTGGACTGCTGGTGCGTCCGCGTCGGCGAGGCCGGGGACCTGCCGGCCGGCGACAGGGTCGCGCACCTGCTGCTGGCGCTCCGAGAGGACGAGGAAGGGTTCGCCACCGTCGCGAATTTCAACTTCTCGGGACTCCCTGCGCGGGTGCGGGTACGCATGCCCCCGCGCTCACGGCCCGCGCTCGCTGAGGCGCAGGAGATCGCGCGGTCCATGTGACGTCGAGGGTCCGCGTGGGTGGCGGGGGTGCCGGCACCGCGGCCGCTGGGGCGTTGTCGGTGGCATTCGCTCTCCTGCGGGACAAGCTCTGAGTGGTTCATCGGGAGGGGCCCGGAAAGGCGACGGGCCGGCTTGCGCCGGCCCGTCTGCCTGTCCACGTACCCGCCCGCGCAAGCGGACGGGAGCTTGGCGCGCGGTGCTCGCGCTAGTCCTGCACCGCCGCGAGTCCGGTCAGGACGGTCTTGTTGACCTTGCCCTTCTTGGTCACGGTGGCGACGTCGCCGACCTTCGCGGCTGCGCCGGTGGCGGTGTTCAGCCTGTACAGCGTCGAATCGTTGGTCAGGTACGGCTGGTTGGCCGTGCCCGCGATGTCGAAGCCGACGTCATTGCCGACCGGGACGCTGAGCTTCACCGGCGTCGTCAGGGTGCCCGCGTTCGGCGGGTTCTGGACAAACAGCGTGTCGGTGCTGGTGTCGACCACGAACAGCGTGGTCGCTGCCGGCTTGACCGAGCTGTAGGCGGAGTTCAGGTACGCGGCCGCGACAACCTGCGGCGTGCCCGGGTTGAGCGCGCCGTCGTTCGCGGTCGGTGCCTGGGTGGCGCCGGGAGCGACACCGGTGCTGGGAGCCGTGGTGCCGTTCGGGTCGGCTCGCAGGTTCTGGCCGGTGTTGCTGACGATCCTCAGCCGGTCGGGGACCGGGTTGAAGTCGACACCGAAGAAGGTGCCGTTGAGGCTCGGCGGCGCGACGGGTCCGGCGGGCAGCGCCCGCGCGGAGGTGTCGCCGGTCAGGATCAGCTTGTACATGACGCTGTCGCTGCCGACGCCGTAGAGCTCACCGGTCAGCGGGCGGACGTCGATGCCGACGAGCCGCGCGCCGGCCGGGAGGCCGGAGACGGTGCGCGTCGCTGTGATCTGGACCGCCTTCGGGGCCTTCTTGGGCTTGGCGCCCTTCTTGGCCTTGATCTTCACCTTGGTCTGCTTGTCGGCGAAAGTGACGAGCTTGCCGCCACTGGTCGTCCCGTAGAGCGTGCGCGCCTGCGAAGCCGCGGGAACCGCGACTGCGACGGCGAGCGCGAGCCCGACGAGGAGACCCACACGAGTCTTGCTTCCCATTGAGACTGCCTCCTAGGTTGAAGTTGTCGCGAACCGCACAAGCGGTCCGCGTTCCCTCCTGTAGTCGTTCGTGCTTAAGGGGCAGTCGGTTCATCGCGGGTCGAAGGTAGCCTTGCCCCGTGCTTGCCGGCGACGTCATCTGGAACCCGCTGACCGGCGAAAAGGCCATGCTCGTGGAGTCCGCCGAAGAGAGCGGCGGCGCCCGCATAGTCACCGACTTCGCCGTCGAGGCGGGCGGCTTCGTCCCCGGTGGCGAGCATGTGCATGATCACTGCGTCGAGCACTTCGAGGTCCGGGCGGGGCAGATCACCTTCGTCCTCGACGGAGAGGAACGCGCCCTCGAGGCGGGAGAGCAGGTGACCGTCGCGCCGGGAACCTGGCACCGGTGGTGGAACGCCGGCGAGGGCGAAGTGCGGATACGCGCCCGCATCGAGCCGGCGATGCGCTTCGAGGAGGGGATCCTGGTGCTCTGGGGCCTCTGCGCCGACGGGCACACAAGCGCCGAAGGGCGCCCATCCCCGTTGCTCGGAGCCCTGGTCGGCACGCGCTATCGCCCGGAGCTCCGCTACCGGCAGCCGCCGGACGCCGTCCAGCGGCTTCTCTTCCCGCCGCTCGCGGCGCTTGCCCGGCTGCGCGGCCTGGAGGCGACCATCGATCGCTATCTCGATCTTGAAACGCACCCCTCCGCGAAAGCGGGGCTCGGCCGCCTCCCGGAACGGGTGATGCGCCGGACCGAATAGGAAGAGCCTACGCGCTGCGACGTACGCGACCGCGGCGCCCCCTCACGGACGGGGAGTTCGCGGACGAGAGGCGCGAGCTGCTGGGGGGCTGAGACGGGCGAAGGGACGGCCGCGGCGGGTGATCAGTATCTCTGCGCCTCGTGAGGCGCACTGCATCCAGTAGCCGAAGCGGTTGCGGAAGTCATTTGCGCCGACAGCTGTTTCGCCGGGTCTCTGGTCGCGGTCCGGCGAGTGGAGCTGGTGGGACTCGAACCCACGACCCCCTGAGTGCCACTCAGGTGCTCTGGCCAGCTGAGCTACAGCCCCAGCGAACTCGTAATCAGCGGCGAAGTGTATCGCTGCTCTCTGGTTGTTAAGAGCCGGCGAGAGTCTCAGCTGAATGGAGCGCGCCGGGGCGATCCGGCCGAAAGGAATCAGGTAGGCGCTGCCAAGCTCCGCGCAGTACGCAGCCACGAGGTCGATTTCGTCGAGCGTGTAGCCGGTTCGCACATACCCGGCGCCGGGGGTGTGTCGACAGCCGACGAGTCTGATCCCCAGGACCTCACCCATCTTGCACGCCGACTTACATTGGACCCTGTAGAGCCTTGGACCGATTTCGAATACAAGATCGGCCCGGGAGTGCTCCGACAGCGGCTTGAAGACTTCGAGGCCGGCATGAACAGCCGCGAGCACGATCGCGGCCTCAGCGACCGCCCCGGTGTGGTTGGAATTGAACACGAACACATGTTCCCTCGCATCCTGTGACGCGGGCCGCGCGAGGTGTGCCGGTGGGGTGACGAGTCGAGCGGCGGCCGCCGCGGAGCTAAGCCGCGCGGGGGGTCTCGCCGTCGTCTGAATCGACGTCGAGCACCACGCCGTCGTTGCGCGTGTCGCGCACCTTGAACTCGAAGGGGGCTCGCTCCTCGAGCTCGCGCAGGAGCTCGACGGGCTGGCCGAAGTTCATCGAGAAGGTCGCGCGGCCGTCCGCGAAGCGCTGCACCGTGACGTCCTCGGCGGCGTCGATCCCGGCAGCGGCATCCTCGAAGCTGCTGAGCTGAGCAAAGTCCCGTAGCGGCCCCACCTCGACCTCGATCGGCCCCGTGAACACGCCGTCGGCGGAAACTCGCGCCGGCTCGGTCCCGACCGCGGGACGCCCCTCCCCCGGCCCAGCGACCTTGATGCCCGCCATCCCGGCGAGCTCGCCGACCTTCGCGCCGAGCTCGTCACGCATCCTGCTCAGCTCGGACACCCGCTCGGAGATCTGGACTGCGTCCTCGAGTGCCGCCATGCGGATTCGCGTCGCCTGGCGGCGCGCCTGTTCGTGGATCTCCTCGATCCGCCGCCCGAGCGCACCGATCGCGCCGGTCGTGGCGTCGGCACCGCCGGGAAGCGTCCCCTGCAGCCTCTTCTCGCTGTCGATCACCCGGCGCGCCAGCTGCTGCGCTTCGCGCTCGAGCAGTGCGAGGCGCTCGTCGCGCTCGTCGATCGCCGCCCTCACCTGGGCAGGATCGTATCCGCCGACGAGCATCCTCCGGAATCGTTCCCTCGGCACAACGCGAAACCTAAGTCGGCCCTCGGACGGAGAACTTGCGCGCCGCGAAAAGGGTCGAAAAAGGGCGAAAAACGGCGAAAAAGCTAAGCAGCGCCTTCGTCCAGCTCCAATTCGAGCTGCTCGGCCTCACCCCACAGCGTCTCCAGCCGGTAGCGCTCGCGCGCGGCAGGCGTGAACACGTGCAGCACGCAGTCGAGGTAGTCGAGCAGCACCCACTCGGCCTCGCGCTCCCCCTCGGTCCGCGCCGGCGCGCGGCCCTCCGCCTTCATCCGGTCGTGAACCTCGTCGTAGACCGCCTTCGCCTGGCGCTCGTTCCGCGCAGTGCAGATCACGAGGAAGTCCGTGTAGCCGACGAGCCCGCGCACGTCGAGCGCCACCAGGTCCGTCGCGCCCTTGCCATCGGCGATCTCGGCGACGCGCCTCGCCACCGCCTCGGATCCGTCCCGGTCCGAGCGCGTCACCGGTAGAGCCCCCGCTCAGAGATCAACTCAACCACCGGGTCCGGCACGAGATGCCGAAGCGGCCGCCCCGCCGCCGCCCGTTCCCTGATCAAGGTCGAGGACACCCCGCAGAGCGGCATGTCGAGCACCTCAGCCCGCTCGGCGGCGCCGAGGCGCTCCAGCGACGAGGTGACCGCGCCCATCCCCACTCCCGGCCGCGGCACGACCGCAAGCCGCGCGAGCTCGACCACCCGCTCGGGGTTCTTCCAGCTCCCCAGCCCGGCCGCCATGTCGGCGCCGAGCACGAACCAGATCTCCCTCCCCGGGTTCTGCTCTGCGAGCACCTCGAGCGTCTCGTGCGTGTACGACGGCCCGTCGCGCTCGACCTCGAGGTCCGAGGCCTCGACCCCATCGGATGTCGCCGCGGCGAGCCGCGTCATCTCCAGGCGCACCTCGGCACCGGGGTCGTCCTCGATCTCCTTGTGAGGCGCCTCCCCAGTCGCCATCAACACCATCTCGGACAGCTCGAGCGCCCAGCGTGCCTCCTGGGCGAGCAGCAGATGACCTGTGTGCGGCGGGTTGAAGGCGCCGCCGAGCACGCCCAGTGCTCCTCCGATCGCCCTTACTCCCTGATCTGGCCGCTGCCGTGGACGACGTACCTGGTGGTCGTCAGCTCGCGCAGGCCGATCGGCCCGCGCGCGTGCAGCTTCTGGGTCGAGTTGCCGATCTCGGCGCCCATGCCGAACTCGTAACCGTCGGTGAAGCGCGTGGACGCGTTGACGTAGACGGCGGCCGAATCCACGCCGTCGGTGAACTCATCGCCGGCAGCGGGCGAAGCGGTCACGATCGCGTCCGAATGCCCGGTCCCGTGCCGGTTGATGTGATCGACCGCGTCGTCGAGGGAGTCGACGACGCCAACCGCCATCTTCAAGCCGTGGTACTCGGTGTCCCAATCCTCGGCGGTGGCCTCGCCGACCTCGGCGCCCCCGGCGTTGGCCCGGGCGCGCTCGTCGCCGACCAGCTCGACCCCCGCGCCGGCGAGCTCGCCGAGCAGAGCGGGCAGCAGGGAGGGCGCGACGCTCTCGTGCACGAGCAGGGTCTCGGCTGCGTTGCAGACCCCGGGGCGCTGCACCTTCGCGTTGTAGGCGATCCGGCGCGCCATCTCGAGCTCGGCGTCCTCGTGGACGTAGACGTGGCAGTTACCGGCAGCCGCGTACATGACGGGGACCTTGGCGACGGCCTTCAGCGCGTTCTTCAGCCCCTCGCCGCCTCTCGGGATGATCAGGTCGACCAGCCCCTCCTGGGTGGCGAGCTCGCCTAGCTGCTCGCGTCCGCCGCCCGAGAGCAGCGATACCGAAGCTTCGGGCAGCCCGCCCGCGACCAGCGACTCGGTCACGAGGCTCGCGAGCATCACGTTCGAGCTCTCCGCGGCGCTCGAGCCGCGCAGCACGACAGCGTTCCCGCTCTTCAGGCACAGCGCCGCGGCATCGATAGTCACGTTCGGCCGCGCCTCGTAGACGATCCCGATCACGCCCAGGGGCGCGCGCTGCTTGCGCACGTCAAGCCCGTTCTCGAGCGTCCAGCTCTCGGTGATCTCACCCACCGGGTCGTCGAGCTCCGCGATCTCCCGCACGCCCTTCGCCATCTCGGCGACGCGCGCCTCGGTCAGCGCCAGGCGGTCGATGAGCGCCTCGTTCAGGCCCTCTTCGCGGCCGGTGTCCAGGTCGGCGGAGTTGGCCTCAAGCAAATCCGCGGTTCGCGACTCGATGCGCTCGGCCAGGTCACGCAGGACCGCGTCCTTGGCCGCGCGATCGGTGCGCGCCAGCACCCGCTCTGCGGCCTTCGCCGCTACGCAGACGTCGTGAACGGACTCGGTGGCGGTCGCCATTGCGCACAGGGTACCCCGGCCCGCAGGCGAACCCGACCCTGCCGGGCCTAGTCGTCGTCCTCGCTCTTGTCGCGGCCGAAAGCGTTGCCGTTGCCGTTTCCGGGCGCGTCCCCCTCGCCGAATTCGAAGCCCGCGTCGGCCAAGGCCGCCTCGAGCTCTCGTTGGACCGTCTCGAGGTTGCTGCCGACCCCGAGCCGCTCCTGGAGGATGGGAATCGCCTCCTCGGGCCGCCCGGCGAGGCGCAGCGCGTTGCCGAGGTTGAACAGCGCGTAGCTGTAGGTGGTCTCGTCGCCGGAGCCCTCGAGCGCCGCAACCGCCTGCTCGAGCACCGCCACGGCGGCCTCGTAGTCGCCCGCGCCGATCAGGTCGAAGCCCTCGTCGTTGAGCGCGACGCCGTCCGGCTCGGCGGGGGCGGGGTCCGGCGCGGCGGCCACATCGGGCTCGGCCTGCTGCTCGGCGTCCTTCGCCGGTTTCTCGCCCTTCGCGGCCGCCTTGCTCCTTCGAGCCGTCGTCCCCGCCGCCGCCGAGCGCGAGTGCGATCCCGGCGACGGCGAGCAGCGCCAGGCAGATCGCGCCGATCGCGAGGGCGCGGCCGCCGCGGCCCGAGCCCGAACTGCGCTGCCCCCTGACCAGGGTGGGGGGCGGCGGCTCGCTCGGCGGCGGCTCGAATGGCGCGACCGCGACCGTCTGCGCCGTCGCCTCACCGGTGAGCGAGGAGTCGAGCTCGTCGACGAGGCGGGATGCGGTCGGCTGCCGCCTGCCCGGGTCGGGATCGAGGCCGCGCTCGAGCACCGCGGTCGCGCGCCGCGGCGCGCCCACCCAGCCGGCAGCCAGGTCGGGCGCTCCTCCTGCGAGCTCCTCGGTCGAGGTGGTCTCGAGCGGCGGGTTGCCCGAGAGAACCTCGTAGGCGACGGCGGCGAGCGCGTAGACGTCCGACTCCGGCCCGCCGGCGCCCGGCCCGCGCATCCGCTCGGGAGCCATGTAGGGAAGCGTCCCGATCACGCTGCCCTCGCTGGTGATCTGCGTCGCGCCGACGGCCCTCGCGATCCCGAGGTCTGCGAGCTTGACGACGCCGTCGTCGCGGACGAGCACGTTGGCCGGCTTGACGTCGCGGTGGACGACGTCCTGGGAGTGGGCGTGGTCGAGCGCCGCCGCGACGCTGCGAAGGATCGGCACAGCCCGCTCGGGCGAGACGGCGCCGCGAGCGGTCAGGTCCGCGAGCGAATGCCCCGGCACGTACTCCATGACGATCAGCGCGCCCTCGTCGGCCACGACAGTGTCGTAGACGGCGACGAGGTTCGGATGGTTGAGCGCCGCCCCCAGCCGCGCCTCGCGCTTGAAGCGAGTCAGGCTCGCCTCGGGCGCATCGGTGTGCAGCCGCTTCACCGCGACCTCGCGGCCGAGGCGCTCGTCGGTCGCGAGGAACACCGTCGCCATGCCGCCGGCTCCCAGGCGGCGAACCACCCGGTAGCGGCCGGCGAGCACGGCTCCCCTTGTTATTTGCTCAGTCTGGAACACGAAACCGAATGGGGCGAAGCCCGCCCGTAAGGCTACGCCGTTGCTACGCGGCGGTCTTCGCGGCCTGCTCCGCGTGCTCGCCCTCGGCGAACTCCTCGACGATCTTTGCGTTGAAGGCCGGGATGTCGTCGGGGTTGCGGCTGCTGACAAGCCCGGAGTCGACGACGACCTCCTCGTCGACCCACTCGGCGCCCGCGTTGCGGAGGTCCGTCCGCAGGCTCGGCCACGAGGTCATCGTGCGCCCCTCGACGACGCCGGCCTCGATCAGGGTCCAGGGGCCGTGGCAGATCACGCCGACCGGCTTGCCCGCCTCGAAGAACGCGCGCGCGAACGCGACCGCCTCGGGCTCGGTGCGCAGGATGTCGGGGTTCGCGACCCCTCCCGGCAGCACGAGGCCGTCGTAGTCGCCTGCGTCGGCGTCGGCCGCGGTGACGTCGACCTCGAACGTGTCGCCCTTGTCGAGGTGGTTGAACGCCTGGACTTCGCCGGACTCTGGCGCGACCAGTTCTGTCTCGGCCCCCGCCGCCTCGACCGCCTTGCGCGGCTCGGTCAACTCGACCTGCTCGATGCCCTCGTTGGCGACGAGGAAAGCGATCCTCTTGCCCTTCAGTTCCTCAGCCATCCCGGCTCCTTTCGATGCGTGGAAGATTTTTGTGCGGACTGCGCCCTCCCGTGGACGCATGCCCGCACGAGAGGGTTGTTACCCGTCTGTGCATACCTAAAACTAGGTGCCTGTCGGGGCCGGCCGCGAAACGGCCGACGGTCGCTAGGACTGGATGGACTTGGTCTCGAGGAACTCCTCGAGGCCGAACTTGCCCAGCTCGCGCCCGTGCCCGGACTGCTTGTAGCCCCCGAACGGGGCCAGGGGGTTGAAGGTCGCGCCGTTGACCTGCACCTGCCCGGTGCGCATGCGACGGGCGAAGGCCTTCGCGCGCTCGGGATCGGCGGACCAAACGCCCCCGTCGAGCCCGTACACGGTTCCGTTGGCGATCTCAGCCGCCTCGTCCTCGTCGTCGTAGGGCATGATCGACAGCACCGGGCCGAAGATCTCTTCCTGAGCGATCGTCATCTCGGGCGTGACGTCGGAGAACACGGTCGGCCGCACGAAGTAGCCGGTCTCGAGCCCTTCGGGCGGCTCGGCGCCGCCGGCCACGAGCTTCGCGCCCTCGGCCTCGCCCTTGGCGATGTACTCGCGCACTCGCGTTCGCTGGGCGTCGGAGACGAGCGGGCCGATGCGCGCCGTGGGCTCGAACGGGTCGCCCGGCGCCATCTTCTCGGCGGTCGCCGCGGCGATCCCCTCGGCCTCTTCGAGCTTCGAGCGCGGCACCAGCATCCGCGTGTGCGCGCTGCAGGTCTGGCCCGAGTTGAGAAGGCAGTTGGCGACGCCGTGCGACACCGCGCGCTTCAGGTCGGCGTCGTCGAGGATCACGTTCGCCGACTTGCCGCCTAGCTCGAGCGAGACCCGCTTGACGTTGCCGGACGCAGCCTCGCTGACCATCTTCCCGGCCCGAGTGGAGCCCGTGAACGAGACCATGTCGACGCCGTCGTGGGCAGCGATCGCCTCGCCAACGACGGGGCCGAACCCGGTGACGAGGTTGAAGACGCCCGCAGGCAGCCCGGCCTCGTCGATGATCTCGGCCAGGACGAAGGCGCTCAGCGGCGTGACCTCACTCGGCTTCGCGACCACCGAGCAGCCTGCGGCGAGCGCCGGCGCGACCTTGGCGCAGAGCTGGTGCAGCGGGTAGTTCCAAGGCGTGATCGCGCCGACGACGCCGATGGGCTCGCGGACTACCGTCGAGTTCCCGACCTGCTCCTCCCAGACCACCTCGCCGGCCACCTGGGCCGTGCCTCCGAAGTCCATCGCGGGCAGCCCGGCCTGGATCGCGCGCGACTGCCCGAGCGGCATGCCGACCTCGGCCGCGATCAGCGCAGCCAGCTCGTCGCCGCGCGCGGCGAGAGCGGCGGCGATCGCATGCAGCGCGTCGAGCCGGTGCTCGAGCGGCACCGCCGACCAGGCCTCGAACCCAGGGCGGGCCGCCATGACGGCGGCGTCGACGTCAGCGGCAGTGCCCTCGGGAACGACCCCGATCACCCGCTCGGTGGTCGAGTCGATCACCTCGATCGTCCCGGTCCCGGTTGACGCGACCCACTCGCCGCCTATGTAGAGCTTGTCGCGGTCGATCGGCTCGGTGGGATGTGCGGGCGCGGCGGGTGCGCGTGCCTCAGTTGCCAACGGGGACCTCCTGGGGGTCGGATGCGGCGCCACGTTGGGCGCCTTCGGCGGCGACTGCGCCGGCATCGGCGGCGATCGCGTCCGCAGTGCGGCGGGCAAGGGCCATGATCGTGATCATCGGGTTGGTGCCGGAGGGGGTCGGGAACGCGCTCGCGTCGCCGATCCAGACTCCCTTGGTGTCGTGCAGCTCGCCACGGGGGTCGGCGACCGAGCTCTTGGGATCGGGGCCCATCCGGCACGTGCCCATCTGGTGGGCGCTGAAGAGCCTGTAGCCGCCCGCGCGGAAGGGGATCCGCTGCGCGCCGGCCACGAATCCCTCGAAGTCGTCGCCGCGGCGCCACGTCGGCGCGCCGGCTGCCAGCGCCACGATGGTGTGGGCGCCGGCGGCCTCGTGCAGGCGCGCCTGCACGTCGATCCCCCTGCGCAGGTTCTCGACGTCGCGCTCGTCGTTGACCGAATACATCGGCACCGCCTCCCCGTTCGCGTCGGCGGCGACGCTGCCGTGGCCGTGGTCGCGCGTGAGCGAGATGAAGGTCGCGCCGAAGCGGAAGTTCTCCATCCGCTCCTTGTGGTCGGCGGCCGACGTCCACGGCGTCGCGGAGCCGACCAGGCCAGGCGCGTACTGCCCGGTCTCGATCAGCATTCCGTAGCCGTCGCCGGTGTCGACGAACTCGTCGCAGAGGCCGGCCTGCGGCGCGCCCCACCACGCCTGCTGGTCGGCGCCGTAGACGCCGAGGACCGCGGTGCAGGGATGGAGCCGCAGGTGGTCGCCCACGGCGGGGCCGCCGATCTCGGAGCGCATCAGCAGGGCCGGCGACTCCATCGAGCCGGCGGCGACCACGACGCGCGGCGCGCGCACCGTGACGGAGGCGCCGCGGCCATCCGGCGTGAGCCATTCGGCCTCGACGCCGGCGGCGCGCCCGTCCTCGACGAGCACGCGAGAGACCCGCGCGTGGGTGAGCAGCTTCGCTCCGTGGCTCTGCGCGTCGGCGAGCCAGGTCCTGTCGGCGCTCTGCTTGCTCCCGGACTGGTCGCCGAAGCCCATGTAGGCGGCGCTCTCGGGCGCGTACCTCGAGGTGTCGGTGTTGCGCGTGATAGCCGAGAAGCTCCAGCCCAGCGCCTCGCACCCCTCCTGCATCCGCAGCTGGGGCCCGTTCAGGTCGCTCGAGTCCGAGTTGACGCCGAGCCGCGCCCACACCGCGTCGAGGTGGGCGTCGAACTCGGGGCCGTCGAGGCCGTCGAGGCCGAACTCCTGCGCCCACTGCTCGCGGACCCACGGCTTGGTGCGCAGGCAGTTGGTCCAGTTGATCGTGGTGCCGCCGCCAAGAGTCGTCCCCGCCTGGAGCGTCACGTTGCCCTCGGCCGTCGGCGTCGGCCCGCCGCGCCAGAACATCTGCTGGTAGGCGGGAAGCTCCAGCTGGGTGAAGTCGGATTCGTTGAAGTACCCGGCGGCCTCGAGGACGACGACGTCGAGCCCGCGGGCCGCGAGGGTCGCGGCGACGACCGAGCCGCCCGCCCCGGAGCCGACGATGCAGATGTCGGCCTCGATCGTCTCGTCGCTGCCGGGCTCCGGCTCGTGGATCTCGAGCGTCTTCGGGATGTCCGGGGGCGCCGAGATCGGGCCCGGGAAGCCGAACGTCCGCCAGTTCGGGTTCTGGCCGGTCTCGGGGTCCGGCGCGCCGTAGGTGAGGAAGAGCGTCATCGCGGTCAGCGCGTTCACGCCGGCGGCGGCCTCGGGGCCCGAGAGGCCGATATTGCGCAGGATCTGCTCGCGCGAGGGCTGCGACGCCCGGTCGATCCCCTGCGCGCCGATCGCGGCGATCAGCTGACGCAGCCCGTCGACCAGCGCCGGGTCCGGGATCTGTGCGATCAGGTCTGCCGCGGCGGCGTCCACTCCGAGGTCCGTCGCCTTGCGCGCCCAGAGCCCGTCGGGATCCCGGTCGCGCTCGATCGAAGGCACGATCGTGTCGCAGATCGCCGCCAGCGTCGCGCGCTCAGCGTCGCTCAGCACCACCGCCGCATCCTCACCCTCGGCCACGGCCCGGGACTCTAGCCGCAACTGGCCACCCGGCCAAGTCGTCGCCGGTGGACCCGCGCACCGCCTAGAGCGGTCGCAAGCCGCACCCTCCTTCCAAGCGGCGCGTCAGCGCCGCGCAGGATGTCGGGTGCGGCGCCAGCGACCGCGTTTTGAGCGGTCGCAAGCCGCACCCTCCTTCCAAGCGGCGCGTCAGCGCCGCGCAGGATGTCGGGTGCGGCGCCAGCGACCGCGTTGTTATGAAAGGACGAAGTAATCCCGGTGCACGGCTTCCTCGGAAGCGTGCGGGAGCAGCTCGCGCAGCTCGTCCGTGCGCATGCCCTTGATCCGGCGCAGCTCGCCGGCGGAGTAGTTGACGATTCCCTTGCCGATCACCTCGCCGCTCGCGCCGGCGACCTCGACTGCGTCCCCCGCATCGAACTCGCCGTCGACCGCGGTGATCCCGACGGGCAGCAGGCTGGTCCCGGACTCACGAAGCACACGTGCGGCACCGTCGTCGACGGCGACCGTCCCGTGGCTCGGCTTCGCGTAGCGCAGCCAGAGCTTGAACGACGAGATCCGCTCGCGGTGCGGCTTGAAGCGGGTCCCGACCGGCTCGCCGGCCGCGGCCGCGGCGAGCGTGCCCGGCGCGGTGCCGTCGCAGATCACCGCCGGGATCCCGGCGGCGCCCGCCATCTCGGCGGCGCGCGACTTGCTGCGCATGCCGCCCAGGCCGAAGGGAGATGTGTGCTCGCCGATCTCATAGCCCGCGAGCTCGGCGGGGTCGTTGACCTCGGCGATCAGCTCGGCGTCGTCGTTCGCGCGCGGGTCGGCCGTGTGCAGGCCCGCGGTGTCGGTGAGCAGCACGAGCAGCCGGGCCTCCAGCATGATCGCGACCTGTGCCGCGAGGAAGTCGTTGTCGCCGAAGGTGATCTCGTCGGTCGCGGTCGTGTCGTTCTCGTTGACGACGGGCACGACGCGCCAGGCGAGCAGACGCGCCAGCGTCTGGCGCGCGTTCAGATAGTGCGTGCGCATCTGCAGGTCGGACGCCGTCAGCAGGACCTGGGCGGCGTGGACTCCCCCGCTCGCGTCGAGGCGCTGCTCGTATGCGCGGAAGAGGCTCCCCTGGCCCACGGCCGAGGCGGCCTGGAGCTCGTCGATCGCCTTGGGGCGGCTCGGCAGCGCCATGATCCGCCGTCCCCGTGCGATCGCGCCCGACGTGACCATGACGACGTCCTCGCCGCCGGCGTGCAGCTCTGCGACCTGCGCGCAGACAGCGTCCAGCACCTCGGAGCGCAGGCTGCCGTCCTCTGCGGCGACGATCGAGGACCCAAGTTTCGCGACAACGGTCATTGCGAGCCTGAGTCTAGGTCGGCGTATGCTCAGCGCGATGGCCGAGTTCGGGACCGTGCGAGTCGCCGCGATCCAGGCGACACCGGTGATCCTCGACGCAGAGGCGACGGTCGACAAGGCGATCGGCCTGCTCGCCGACGCAGCGGGGCAGGGAGCCCAGCTCGCCGTCCTGCCCGAGACCTTCGTGCCGCTCTACCCCTCGGGCGCCTGGGCGGGCGCCGCGGCGCGCTTCGACGGCTTCGACGAGCTCTGGGAGCGCCTCTGGCAGAACTCGGTCGACGTGCCCGGCCCTCTGACCGATCGCCTGGCCGCTGCCTGCGCCGAGCACGGGATCGTCTGCGCGATCGGAGTCAACGAACGCGAGGCGCAGCGCCCGGGGAGCCTCTACAACACCCTCCTCGTGCTTGGTCCCGACGGACTCCTGTCGAGGCACCGGAAGCTGATGCCGACCCATCACGAGCGCCTCTTCCACGGGATCGGCTCCGGGGACGACCTCGACGCAGTCGAGACCGGCTTCGGGCGCGTCGGCGGGCTGATCTGCTGGGAGAACCGGATGCCGCTGGCGCGCTACGGCGTCTACCGCTCCGGACCGCAGATCTGGCTGGCCCCCACCGCCGACGACAGCGACGGCTGGCTCGCGACGATCAGGCACATCGCGATCGAGTCCGGCGCCTACGTCGTCTCGGTTCCCCAGTACATCCCTCGCTCCGCCTTCCCCCCGGACTTCCCCGCGGAGCTCGGGGACAAGGAAGTGTTCGGGCGCGGCGGAGCCGCGATCGCCGAACCCGTCGGGGGCGAGCTGCTCGCGGGGCCCCTCTACGACAAGGAGGGGATCGTCACGGCCGACTGCGACCTCGACGCAGCCCTACACGCCAAGCGCTGGTTCGACGTGGCCGGCCACTACAGCCGCGAGGACGTGCTGCTCCGCCCGCGCTGAACGGGGGCGCTACCTGCAGAGCTCGAACCGCTCGACCGCCAGGGCGTCGCGCCCCTATGGGTCCAGCTCGAACTCGACCTCGCCGACGACCACCTCGTCGCCGCGCTCGAATCCGGCGCGCTGAAGCGCGGCGATGACGCCGATCTCGCGCAGGCGCGCCTCGAGATAGTCCAGGGCCTCCTCGTTGGAGAGGTCGTGGCGCTCGACCAGCAGTTCGATGCCGCGGCCCGTGACGCGCCAGCGACGCTCGCCCTCGGCGACGACGTCGAAGCCCTCGTCCTCGCCCGGGCGGTAGACGCGGTGCTCGGCCTCGAACTCGCCGGGGCCCGCGGCAGCGGGCAGCGGCACATCCGGAAGTCGATCCGAGATCGCTCGGCCCAGCTCAGCGAGGCCCGACCCGGTCGCCGACGAGATGCCGACCACCGCGGCCACCGAGTCGCCGAGCCGCTCGCGCCAGGCCGAGACGATGCGCTCAGCGTCGTCGGCGGGCAACAGGTCGGTCTTCGAGAGCGCGACCACCTCGTCGAGCAGGTTGAGGCCGGCTCCATAGGAGGCGAGCTCGGAGCGGATCGTCGCGTGGGCGAGGTCGGCCTCCGAGCCCTCCTCGCCCTCCCCTGCCCCGGAGATGTCGACTAGGTGGACCAGCAGCCGGCAGCGCTCGACGTGCGCGAGGAACTCGTGGCCGAGGCCGACGCCCTCGGCGGCTCCCTCGATCAGCCCAGGGATGTCGGCGATGACCACCTGGCGCTCGTTGAGGTCGAGGGTGCCGAGCGCGGGCTCGAGCGTCGTGAAGGGGTAGTCGGCGACCTTGGGAGCCGCGCGGGTCAGCGTCGCGAGCAGCGACGACTTGCCCGCGTTCGGCAAGCCGACCAGGCCGACGTCGGCCAGCAGCTTCAGCCGCAGCTCGATCCAGCCCGATTCCCCGCCGAGGCCGTGCTCGGCGAAGCGCGGGGCCTGCCGCGTCGAGGTCGCGAAGCGCTTGTTGCCGTGGCCGCCGGCCCCGCCGCGGGCGACGACGATCTGCTGGCCGTCGGCGAGCAGCTCGCTGACCGTGCCGTCGAGCGCGTGGACCACGGTGCCTGGCGCGACCGTCACGACGCGGTCCTCCCCTCGCTCGCCGTGCTTGCGCGAGCCCTGGCCGTGGGCGCCGCGCTGGGCGCGGAAGTGCTTCGAGCGCCCGAGCGCGCTCAGGTCGCGCCGCTGCGCGTCGCAGACGAGCACGACGTCCCCACCGGAGCCGCCGTCGCCGCCGTCGGGACCACCGCGCGGCACATGCGCCTCTCTCCTGAAGGACACGACGCCGTCCCCGCCACGACCGCCTTCGACGTAGATCCTCGCCTTGTCGTACAGCATCGGACGAGGCTAACCGCGCGTGCCGTCGGCGGCCGTGCGGCGTCCGTCGAAAGTAGGGCCTGGCGCGGCTTGGCTACTTGAGACGGATGCCGTGCGGCCGCGCCCACAAGCCCGGTTTCGTCGTCCGCTACTCGCCGTCGACAACGCTGATCGTCCGGCCGCGGCGGCCGGACGAGAACTGCACGACGCCGGGACGCGTCGCGAAAATGGTGTGGTCGCGGCCGATGCCGACGCCGTCGCCGGGGCGGAAGCGCGTGCCGCGCTGGCGGACGATGATCTCGCCGCCACTCACGTTCTGGCCCGAGAAGACCTTGACCCCGAGGAACTTGGGGTTGGAGTCGCGGCCGTTTCGGCTCGATCCGAGTCCCTTCTTATGAGCCATCGGTCGCTCCCTCCTTCTTGGCCGCCGGCTTCGCCGCTGTGTCGTCCTTCTTTGCGGCCGGCTTTCGCGACAGCATCTTGATGTCGGCGATCTCCAGGCGGGTGAGCTCGGAGCGGTGGCCCTGGCGCTTGCGGTAGGTCTTCTTGGCCCGGTACTTGAAGACGCGGATCTTCTCGCCGCGCTCGTGGCCGACGACCTTGGCCTCGACCTTGACCTTCTCGAGGTCGGAGCCGAGGACCATCTCCTTGTCGCGGAACGCGACAGCGCGCAGGTCGACCTTCGAGCCCTCGTCCGCCTTCAGGCGGTCCACGAGCAGGGTCGTCCCCTTTTCGACGCGGTACTGCTTTCCACCTGTCTCTACGACTGCGTACATGATCGCTGATTCGCTTTCAGCTCGAGGCTCGAGTGCGCCTGCGGCCGCCTCTGCTTCCACGGCGTCCGCGCCCTCCGGAGGAGGCGGATTCTAGCCCTTCCCCGTTCGTTCCAGCGACGACGACCTCGCCGTCGCCGTCGAGCAGCGCCGCCGTCGCCGCGGATCGGCCGACGCTCTCGATCCGCACCATGCGGCGCTCGCCCACGTGAGGGCCGGCCGCGGTGACGCTGACGATGTACGCGTCGACTCGCGCAACCGCGTCGTCGACGTTGTACATGTGCGGCTCCTCGATCGTGACCAGCACCTCGTCGCCGACGCTGAACGGCAGCGCCCGCTGCTCGATCTCCTCGCGTTCGCCGGTCTCGACGACCACGAACGTGTCGAGCGGCAGCGCGTCGCCGCCCTCGAAGTGGAAGCGCTTGCCCGTCTCCTCCTCGAGTTCCGAGAGGCCCGACTCGGGCTTCATCAGCTGGGCGGCGACCAGCGGGTTGACCCGCACCAGATACGCCGCGGCCTCGGAGTCCTCGTCGACCAGCTCGCCCAGCTGGCGCACGACTGTGATCGCGACCGTCTCCTCAGAGGAGACGACCCCCTCGCCGTCGCACACCGGGCAGCGCTTGGTCAGGATCTCGCGCACGCCGTCGGTCACGTTCTGCCGCGTCATCTCGACCAGGCCGAGCGGCGAGACCTCGACCACGTAGGTCTTGGTCCGGTCCGCGTCGAGCGCGGTGCGAAGCGTCTTCAGGACCTGTTCGCGGTTCTTCGAGCGGGCCATGTCGATGAAGTCGATGACGATGATGCCGCCGATGTCGCGCATGCGAAGCTGGCGCACCACCTCCTCGGCCGCCTCGACGTTGACCTTGGTGATCGTGTCCTCGAGCCGGCCTGTGCCGCGCCCGGTGAAAGAACCGGTGTTGATGTCGATAACGGTCAGCGCTTCCGCGTAGTCGATCATCAGGTAGCCGCCCGAGGGCAGGTCGACGCGGCGGGAAAGCACGGAGTCGAACGCCTTGATCACGTCCCACTTCTCGAGCAGCGGCTTCTTGTCCTTGTAGAGCTCGACCGAGTCGGCGAGCTCAGGCGCCGTGCGCTGCAGGAACTTGCTGACCCGCTCGTACTGCTTGTCGTCGTCGATGACCGCGGCCTCGAACTCCTCGACGAGCACGTCGCGAACGACGCGGATCGAGAGATCGGCCTCTTGGAAGATCATCTCCCCCACCTCGGCCTTGGCGGCGCGCGTCTCGACGACCTCGTTGAGGCGATGCAGGTACTGGATCTCGCGCTTGAAGTCCTCCTTCTTCGCGCCCTGAGCGGCGGTTCGGACGATCAGCCCGCCACCGCCGATCTCGACCCCCTCGATCAGCTTGCGCAGGCGTGTGCGCTCCGAGTCGGTCAGCCGCTTGGAGACGCCGATGCCTCCGCCCTGCGGCATGTAGACGAGGTAGCGGCCCGCGATCGAGAGCTGCATCGAAAGGCGAGCGCCCTTTGTCTTGAGGGGGTCCTTGACGACCTGGACGACGATCTCCTGGCCGGGCTTGATCAGCTCGGCGATGCTCCGGCCGCGGCCGCGGCCGCGCCTCGGCGCGGCTTTGCCGTCGGCTGTGACGATCTCGTCGACGTGCAGGAAACCGTTTCGCTCCAGGCCGAAGTCGACGAACGCCGCCTCCATGCCGGGCAGCACGTTGTCGACGCGGCCCTTGTAGATGTTGCCCACGATCGAGCGCTTGCCGCGCCGCTCGACGTAGAGCTCGGCGACCTTCCAGTCGCCGCCGGGGGTGGCCTTCTCGGCCTTCTTCCCGTTTGTCTTTCGGGATGCAGCACCTTTGGCCTCGAGCACGGCGACGCGGGTCTCTCCGCGATCGACGCTGACGAGGATTGTCTTCTTCATTTGTTTCCTTTCCGCGTGAGCGGAGACAATGCATCGGCGATCAGCCCGTGAGGCGGGCGCGTGACGGCGATGCTGGTCAGTTGTATTTGTGTCTCTTGGTAGCTCAGCGCAACAGTGGGGTTTGCGCCCTGGTGTCGCGGGATTTGAGCTGCGCCTGGACGTGAATGCTCTGTAGGAGCCCGATCGCCATGAAGGTCACGAGCACCGAGGATCCTCCGTAACTCATCAGAGGAAGTGTGATCCCGGTGACGGGCATGATCCCCATGTTCATGCCGACGTTGACCAGTATCTGGAACGTCAGCATGGCGGCGATGCCGCCGGCGATCAGGGTCCCGTACAAGTTCTTCGAGAGCGTCAACAGACGCAGCGCCCGCCATACGAGCAGGGCGTACAGGGATAGGACGAATGCGGCCCCGACGAATCCGTAGCGCTCCCCGATCACGGCGAAGATGAAGTCCGTGTGGTGCTCGGGGAGGAAATCGAGCTCCGTCTGCGAGGCCGCATCGCCGCGGCCGGTGCGTTCACCGGCGCCGACGGCGATCTGGGACTGGCGCAGCTGGTAGCTCGAATCGCCAGGGTCGTCACTGGGGTTGAGAAAGCTTGTGAGTCGCTCCTGCTGATAGCTCTGCAGGATCGTCACCCCAGCCGCCGGGGCGATGACGAGAACGAAGGTCGCGGCGATCGCCGCGACTCCCCCCATCACCGCGAAGTGCCTCCAGGGCACCCCGGACAAAAACAGGACCGCGATGGTGATGACCCCGAGCACCAAAGCGGTGCCGAGGTCGGGTTGCAGGAAGACGAGTGCCGCCGGCGCCAGTCCGATGAGGACGAGCCGGGCGGTCTGTTTGGGGTCGTGGCCGCGCCGCGTTCGCTCGATCACGAATGCGGCCAGCGAGACCACGAGGAGCACCTTTGCCAGCTCCGAGGGCTGGAAGCGGAAGAAGGGGAGCTCGATCCAGCGGCGGGATCCGCGCGCCGCGGCGCCGAACACGAGCACCAGCGAGATCGCGGCGATCATCGCGCTGTAGATGCCGACGCGGAGCTCGCGGAAGCGGGAGTAGTCGATGCGGGCGACGGCGAACATGAGGACGAGGCCGATCAGGCCATAGGACATCTGGCGCAGCAGGAAGTACAGGGGGTTGCCGGCGACGTCGTCGGCCGTGGCCTCGGCGAGCGTGAAGCACGAGAACGAGATCAGCCCGATGGCGGCGACCATCATCCAGCCGTCGAAGTACGCAAGGTTCATGCGGTCCACGATCGACCCCACGCCGCGGCGGGCGTCCATCGTGATCGCGGGTCTTGCTGCTTCCATCAGTGTCTGCCCATCCGCTGCTTTCCTCATTCCGGCTGCTCTCGGCGGGACGTACCTACGTTAATAAGGACCCGGTGGGGTCTCATTCGACCGGCGTCTCCTGGTTGGTGGACGCGGTCGGGGTGATCGGAGCCTCGAAGTACTTCTCCAGGATCCTCGCCGCGACCGGCGCAGCCGAGTCGGCGCCGAAGCCGCCGCGCTCAATTGTGACAACCACAACGATCTCGGGGTCGTTGGCGGGCGCGAGGGCCGCGTACCACGCCTGGTCTGGCACCGGCATGCCGCTGTCATAGAAGCCACGCTCGGCGGTACCGGTCTTGCCGGCGACGTCCACCGGGAAGTTGCCGAAGACGGGATAGGACGTCCCGCCCTGTTCCATCGCGGCACGGGTTAACCCGGTGAGGATCGTTTGGCGAGCCTCCTCGGGGATGTCGACAGTCCGCTTTTCGGCGGGCCTGATCTCCTCGAGGACCTCACCGGTGACCGTCTCGACGCTCCTCCCGAGGTGGGGAGTGACGATGCGGCCGCCGTTGCCGATCGCCGCGTAGGCGGTCGCCATCTGCAGCGGGTCGGCCTGCAGGTCTCCCTGTCCGACCGCGAGGTTGATGTTGTCGCCGCCCGTCCAGGGGCGGTCGGTCTGCTTGTCGCGGAAGAGCCGGTTGCGCCAGGCCGGATACGGCACGAGGCCCTCGCCTTCAGCGGGAAGATCGATTCCGGTCTGCTCGCCCAGCCCGAGCTCGCCGGCGACCTCCTGCAACGCGCCGCCGCGGCCCGTGTTCTTGTTGAGCTCGTAGCCGAGCCCGTAGAAGTACACGTCAGATGAGACCTTGAACGCGTCGCTCATGTCGACGGGACCGAAGACCTGGTCGCCTGCGTTCTTGAACTTCGTCACCGAGTCTCCGGGCGCCGTATAGACCCCATCGTCGTTGACGACGTCGCCCGGCGCGATCAGCTTCTCCCTCAGTGCGGCGACGGCCGTGATCGGCTTGAAGATCGATCCCGTCGGATACAGCCCCTGCGTCGCCCGGTTCGCAAGTGGCGCGTCGTTCTCTCGCGAGACGAGCGCCCTGTATTGGCGCTCCGTGATCGGTCTCGTGAAGATCTCGGGGTCGAAGGTGGGGGCCGAGCCCATCGCCAGGATCTCGCCGGTGTCGACGCTCATCGCCACGTAGGCGCCCGGCAGCCCGAACGAGCCGAGCGCTCCGTCGCCCTCGGCCTGCAGATCGGAGTCGATCGTCAGCCGGACGTTGTCGCCGGCCTCGGCGCGCTCGCTGCCGAGCTGCCCTGTCGGGCGGCCCAGGGCGTCGACCTGGAACCGGCTGGCGCCGGGCCTACCGCGCAAGAAGCGGTCGTACTCGTACTCGATTCCCGACTGGCCGACCGTGTCGGTCTGCTCGAGGCCGGCGTAGCGCGGCAGCTCGAGCTGCTCTGCGGTCACCTCGCCGACGTTGCCGAACAGGTGCGCCGCGATGCTGCCCTGCCTGTACTCGCGCGCGAAGACGCGCTCGACCGTGACGCCGCGGAAGCGGCTCTGGTTCTCGCGCAGGAAGAAGACCTTCCCGACGCCGAGCCCCCGCTCGAGGATCACGGGGCTGCTCGTGGACTCCTTGCGCACATCGGCGATCTCCCGCTCCATCTCCTGCGGGGTTTCGCCCGTCACCGTCTCGAGGCCCCGCATCAGCGAGCGGCGCTCGTCGCTGCCGGGCTTCGGCAGGTCGCGCGGCTGCACGTAGAGGGCGAGGTCGGTGCGGTTGGCGACCAGCACCTTGCCGTCGCGGTCGACGATGTTCCCGCGCGGCGCCTGCACTCGCACCTCGCGCACGCGGTTGTCGTTCGCCTGTTCGCGGAAGTCGTCGCCCGAGAGCACCTGGAGGAACCAGAGGCGCAGGAAGATGACGGCGAACACTGCGACGGCGATCCCTGTCAGGACCGTCGCGCGGCGCGAGAGCGCCGAGGTGCGGGGCGGCTCGTCTGGCCTGTGTCGGTACATCATCGGGGCACTAACTCCTGCTTTCCGCGGCCGGGCCCGGCGCCGCCGGTCGGCGCCTCGCCGCGGGCCGGTCCTCGACCAGCGCCGGCCGCAGCACCAGTCTGACGAGTAGGAAGACGGGAAGGGCCAGCCCGGCGCCCAGCAGGGTCTTGACCAGGGCGTCGCGGACGACGATCACGCTCACGTCGGCGTCGACGCCGGTGCCGACCTGCACCGCCGCGAAGGCGACCGCCCCGAGAAATGTCATGCCCGCGCCGAGCAGCGGCACGACCCCGGTCGTCGGCTTTCCGATGCTTTCGCGGTATCGCCCGGAGACGTAGCCCACGGCCATCAGGGCGGCGGCGAAGGCGCCGAGGGTCTGCATCAGCAGGCAGTCGATGAGCAGCCCGATCGAGAAGCCTCCGACCGCGCCCGAAAGGCTGCCGCCGAGCAGCCCCAGCGTCATCACCACGAGCACCGCGCCGTCGGGGCTCGAGCCGAACAGCTCGATCTTCGAGAAGAAGACGACCTGCAGCAGCGCCGTGACCAGCACCAGAGCCGCGAGGCGCACCCAGATCTTCGGGGTGAGGATCACTTGTTGCCTTCAGACTGGACCAACGCCTGGACGAACTCCATGTCGCGGAGGTCGGCGTAGGGGCTGACGTCGACGCGCTGGTAGGCCTGCTGCTCCTCGAGCGATGAATCCGTGACGTTGCCGATCGGGATCCCCGGCGGGAACAGCGAATCGAGCGCCTCGCTCGCGAATCCAGCCGTCACGACCATCTGGTTCTCGTTGATCTCCTCGCCGCGCTGGACGAAGTTCAGCTGCAGCTTGCCCTCGTCGCCCACGGTGGGCTCGATCACGCCCGTGGCGCCCTCCGGCAGCACCCGCCCGGTGACCGAGCTGTTGGCGTCGGTGATCAGCGTCACCTGGGCGGTGCCGCTCGTGGTCGCGGTGACGCGCCCCGCGAGGCCGTCGGCTGCGACGACAGGGTCGTCAACCCGCACGCCCGCGCTCGAGCCCTTGTCGATCGTCACGGTCGAGTACCAGACGGTCGGAGAGCGGCCGATGACCCGCGCGGTGACGCCCTCGAACCCCGGCGGAATCAGGCCGCCGACGGTCCCCTGGAGCGCAGCGAGCTCCTCGCCTTGCGCGGTCGCCGCCTGCGCCTGCGCGAGCTGGTCGCGGGCCTCGGAGAGGTCTTCCTTCAGCTGCTCGTTATCGCCGCGCGCCTCGAATGTCTCGTCGAACCAGTTGACGAAGTCGCGCGCTGGCTTCAGGGCGCGGTCGGCTCCCTCTGAGACGGGGCCGAGGGCGCCTGCGACACCCCGCTGCACGCGATGGAACGGACCGTCCGCTCCCTCGCGGAAGTACAGGCTGAGCAGCGTCAGCGATGCGGCGACGAGCAGCAAGAGCACCGCTCTGCGGCGCCGGACCTGCTTGCGATACATGTGTCGAACCTCGAGTCCATAAGAAGTCTTGTCCCCTGACCTACCGAACGAATGTAGCGGAGGCCCTCAAGCTGGCTGAAATGCTGGCTCCAGCGACAGGAGCAGGGGAATCGGCAGCCCGATCACGTTCGAGACGTCGCCTGAGACCCCTTCGACGAGTGCCGAACCGAGGCCCTGGATCGCGTAGGACCCCGCGCGCCCCTCCCACTCCCCCGACGCCGAGGTACGCGTCCAGCAGCGGGCCGTCGAGCTCGCGGAAGCGGACGGTCGTGCGCTCGATCCCCTCGCGGCCCTCGAACACGCCCTCGTCGTCGACCCCGGGGCCCATCAGCGCGATCGCGCCGAACACCTCGTGCTCGCGGCCCGAGAGGCGGCGCAGGTGCTCGCGCGCCTGGGACTCGTCGTCGGGCTGGCCGAGCACCTCACCGTCGAGCGCGACCTCGGTGTCGCCCCCGATCACCAGCGTCCCCGGGCGCGCCGTGGCGGCGATCGACGCGGCCTTCCAGCGCGCGTTGACCAGCACGAGCTCGCTCGGCTCCCCCTCTGCGAGCTCCTCGACCTTCGGCTCCGCGACCTCGAACTCCACGTCGAGCGCCTCGAGCAGTGCGCGGCGCTGCGGCGAGCGCGACGCGAGGATCGTCCGGAAGCTCAGATTTCCGGGAACCAGATCCCCGTTTCGCGCTCGGCGGACTCAGGCGAGTCCGAGCCGTGCACGAGGTTGAACGTGACCTCGGTGCCGTAGGCGCCTCGGATCGAGCCGGCGTCCGCCTCGACCGGGTCGGTCGCTCCGATCACCTGCCGCGCGGCCTTGATCGCGTTCGGGCCCTCGAGCACCATCGCGACGAGGGGGCCGCCCGTGATGAACGAGACGAGCTCGCCGAAGAAGGGCTTGTCGGAGTGCTCGGCGTAGTGCTCGTTCGCGATCGCCTCGTCGGCCACGAGCTGCTTCAGCGCGACGAGGGACATCCCCTTGCGCTCGAAGCGGGCGATCACCTCGCCGGTGAGCCGGCGCTCGAAGGCATCGGGCTTCACGAGGATCAGTGTGCGTTCAGCGGCCACGAGGCGAAGAAGCTACAGGGCGCGGTCAGCGCGTGGAGCGCGAGCTGCTTGGGCGCTCGGGCCGACTGGAGGCGTCGGGGTCGAACGATCGCTGGGTGCGGCTCTCGCCGCCGTCGGAGCGGGCGGGGCGCTCGGTACGCGGCGACTCGCGATCGGGGCGCTCGCTGCGCGACGAAGACGAGGCGGAGCCCGATCGTGAGCTCCGCGCCGCCGCGCGCTCGCGTCGCTTGCTGCGCTCGGCCCGCGTCTTGTCCCGCGTGCCGGATTCCTCGCTGGAGCCGGAGCGCTCGCGCGTGCGGCGCACCTCGGTCTCGCAGTAGGGACACCTCCCCCACTTCGGGTCTAGCGGCTTGCTGCACTTCCGGCACGGGTTCCGCAGCCGGCGCTCGCAGTTAGGACAGCGAAGGTAGTTGCGCTCGATCGGGTACTCGCAGTGCGGGCACGACTGCTCGATCAGCTGGCGCAGGCGGAGCTCGGCCGCCCGCAGCTCGAGGCCGCGCTCCTCACGGTCCTCGAGGAACTCCGGCGGGCGAAGGATCGTATATACGACTGTGCCGATGAAGGGGAAGACCGACGCCGCGGTCGCGCAAGCGATCAAAACGGGGTCGTCGATGCGCCGCTTGGCGTCCAGGTAGGTCCAGTAGATCAGCGCCACGTAGACCACGACCAGGAACAGGACGAGGAGGTTGATCACGAGGCTCAGGGCCCCGCCGTCTATGCCGAATATCGCAGTGAGCATGGGGATCAGGGCGGCCGAGTCTACTTTCGTCGGGTTTGCAGGGAACCCTGCCGGACGAGTGGTCGGCCCGGCAGCGAGGGCCGGCTCAGAGGAACATCAATCCGAACACGTAGCCGATTCCAAAGAACACCAGGATGACGACGGCGACGACGAGCGCCACCAGTCCCATCATCGTCAGCAACTCTCCGCGGGCTTCTCGATCCATCTGCCGGATAAGAAGGTACATCACCGCCGTCTCATCCCACGCACACCCGCGACCGCGCTCCAGGCTCGGTGGCGTTGGGTGAACGAGCCGTCCGGCCCCTAGCCGCCTCGGCCGCCGAGCACCTCAAGCGCGGAGCCGATCAGGAAGTGCGAGCCGGTGACGAGCAGCGGCAGACCCAGCTCGCCCGCCAGCGCGCTCGCCCGTCCGACCGCAGCCTCGAGGGAGGGCTCGGGCTCGGCCCCCACCCCGCGCTCGGCGAACAGAGAGGTCAGCCGCGACGCGGGCTGCGAGCGCCCGCCGGGCCTGCCGCCGGCGGCGATCGCCGACTCGAGAACCTCGGTGCAGACGACCCGCGCGCAGTGGGGGGCGAGCGCTGCGGCGATCGCCTCCGCATCCTTGCCCTCTAGCACGGCGAGGACGCAGACGGCGCGGTCGGCCGGGGCCAGGAGCTCGGGCAGGGCCTCGGCCAGGGCGCGGGCTCCATCGGCGTTGTGGGCCGCGTCGAGGATCGCCGGCGGATCGCCCGGTAGCAGCTGCGCCCGCCCGGGAACGGGCAGCGAGGCGACCGCGGCCTCGACCGCCGGCGCGCGCAGGTCCCCCGCGATCACCTGCGCCGCGGCGAGCGCGAGCCCGAGGTTGCGGCGCTGGTAGGACGGCATCCCCTCTGCGAAGGCTCCGGGCGCCTCGCCCGCGACGAGGGTCGTCGCGTGGTGAGCGGCGGCCTCGCGTTCGGCGACGGCGTCTGCCTCTGCCGGCAGCTCGCCGTGGATGAGCACGCTGCGGTCGCGCAGGACGGCCAGCTTCTCGGCGGCGATCTCCTCGATCGTCTCACCGAGGTACTCGGTGTGGTCGAGCCCGATTGAAGTCAGCACGGTCGCGCGCGAGCCGATCACGTTGGTGGCGTCCAGCCTTCCTCCGAGCCCCGCCTCGATCACGCCGACCTCGACCTTGGCCGCGGCGAACGCCACGAAGGCCGCCGCGGTCAGCAACTCGAACTGGGTCACCGGCCCGTCTTCGCCCGCCGCGCGGTCGGCAACCCTCGCCGCCTCCTCGGCTCGCTCCACGGCCTGGTCGAACGCCGCCTCGGCGATCGGCTGGCCGCCGATCACGATGCGCTCGCCCCACGAGATCAGGTGGGGCGAGACGTAGGCCCCCGCGCTGACGCCGTGGGCGTCGAGCAGGGCGGCGGTCATGCGGGCGACAGAGGTCTTGCCGTTGGTGCCGACCACGTGGATCGAGGCAAACCGGCGCTGCGGCATGCCGAGAACCGCGGTGAGGCGGTGCATACGCTCGAGCCCGAGGCGCCAGCCGAGGGGCTCACGCGCGCGGAGGATCTGTTCGGCGGCCGGTGCTATCCCAGCTCTTCGAGTTCGGCGCGATAGCTCTCGAGCTTCGTTCGCTCCTCGTCGACGACCTCGGCGGGGGCGTTGGCTGTGAACTTCTCGTTCGAGAGCTTGCCCTCGCCGCGGGCGACCTCGGAGCGAAGCTTCTCGCGGCGCTCGTCGATCCGGGCACGGACCGCGTCGGCGTCGAGGCCGTCGGTCTCGAGGAGCTCGATGCCTCCCACTTTCGCGATGGCCTCGCCGTCGGCGTCCTCGAAGCCCATGCGAGCGAGCCGTCCGACCAGCTCGTGGGGCTGCTCCGCGGTCGCGCGCGCGGCGAGCACCTGGCCTGCGGGGACCCCGGCGAGGTCGCGCCAGCGGCGCAGGCCGCGTGTGAGCTCGATCGCGGCGCCGACCTCAGCCTCCGCCGATGCATCCAGCAGACCAGGGTCGGCTTCAGGGAAAGGATGGACGACCAGCGCCTGCGCGGACGGCGAGGGCAGGTAGGAGTAGACCTCCTCCGTCACGAACGGCATGAACGGGTGCGCGAGCGCGAGCACCTGCTCGAGCGCCCACAGCAGCGTCGCGCTCGCGTCGGGATCGCCGTCGTAGAGCCGCCCCTTGACGATCTCGAGGTACCAGTCGCAGAGCTCCGACCAAAAGAACTCGTAGAGGTCAAGCGCGGCGTGCGCGAAGTCGTAGACCTCGACGGACTCGGTCACCGAGGCGATGGCGGCCTGCAGGCGGGACGCAATCCAGCGGTCCTCGGCCCGGTCCCTTCCCGGGGCGGCCTCCACACCGTCGGCGGCGTTCATCAGGATCAGGCGAGAGGCGTTCCACATCTTGTTCGCGAGGTCTCGGCCCTGCTTGACGCGGGCCTCGGAGTAGCGGACGTCCTGGGTCGAGGACATCGCGAGGAGCCCGAAGCGAAGAGCATCGGCGCCGTGGACCGAGATCTCGTCGAGGGGGTCGATGCCGGTGCCGAGGCTCTTCGACATCCGGCGGCCGTCGGGGGCCTGGATCACCGAATGGATGTAGACGTCGCTGAACGGGACCTTGCCGGTGAACTCGAGCGAGGTCATGATCATGCGTGCGACCCAGAGGAAGATGATGTCGCGGGCCGTCGAGAGCACGTCGGTCGGGAAGAACGCCTGGAACTCCGGAGCCTCGGTGTCCGGCCACCCGAGCGTCGCGAACGGCCACAGCGCCGAGCTGAACCAGGTGTCGAGCACATCGGTCTCCTGCTCCCAGCCGTCGCCCTCCGGGGCCTGCTCGCCGACGTATATCTCCGGCTCGTCGGGGTCTCCGCGGTACCAGACCGGGAGCCGGTGGCCCCACCAGAGCTGGCGCGAGATGCACCAGGGCCGGATGCGCTCGAGCCATGCCAGGTAGACCTCGCCCTGCGCTTCGGGAATGAAGCGGACGCGCCCATCGCGGACGACCTCGATCGCCGGCTTCGCCATTCCCTCCATCGCGCAGAACCACTGCAGTGAGATCAGCGGCTCGATGCGCTCGCCGGAGCGGTGGGAGAAGGGGACCGAGTGGGTGTAGGGCTCCTCGCCGCGCACGGCGCCAACCTCCCTGAGGGCGGCTACCACCGCCCCGCGCGCATCATCCACGGTGAGCCCCCGGAACCCCTCGGGGACGGCGTCGGTCATGCAACCGTCCTCGCCGATCGCCGAGATCTCCTCGAGGCCGTGCTCGCGGCCGATCTCGAAGTCGTTGGGGTCGTGCCCGGGGGTGATCTTCAGCGCGCCGGTACCGAATGCGACGTCGACGTGCTCATCGGCGATCACGGGCAGCTTGCGCCCTACAAGCGGCAGGATCGCGTGCTTTCCGACGGCGTCGCGGTAGCGCTCGTCGCCAGGGTTCACCGCGACCGCCGTGTCGGCCAGCATCGTCTCCGGCCGCACGGTGGCGACGACGAGCTCCCCGCCGCCCTCCAGCGGGTAGGCGATCTCGTAGAGGGTGTCGGTCACCTCGCGGTTCTCGATCTCGAGGTCCGAGATCGCCGACTGCAGCCCCGGGTCCCAGTTGACCATGTAGCTGTCTCGGTAGATCGAGCCCTTCTCGTACAGCTCGGTGAAGACCCTGTAGACGGCGCGGACGTAGGGCTCGTCGAGCGTGAAGCGCTCGTGCTCGTAGTCGCACGAGGCCCCGAGACGCTTGAACTGTTCGATGATCGTCGAGCCGTACTGCGCCTTCCACTCCCACACCCGCTCGATGAACGCCTCGCGGCCAAGATCGTGGCGGGATGTGCCCTCCTTCGCGAGCTCCTTCTCGACCACAGCCTGGGCGCCGATTCCCGCGTGGTCGGTGCCGAGAATCCACATCGCTCGCTTGCCGCGCATCCGGTTGATGCGGATCAGGGCGTCCTGGATCGTGCCGTTGAGCGCGTGGCCCATGTGCAGGGCGCCGGTGATGTTCGGCGGCGGGATCGCGATCGAGAAGTTCTCCTCGGGGCTGCCCTCCGCGGGAGGGTGAAACCAGCCGCCCTCCATCCAGCCGTCGAAGACCCGCTGCTCGACCTCGCCGGGATCCCAGCGGGTCGTCTGCTCCAGCTTCTGTCTGCGCTCGGCGTCCAAGGTCGGGCGCCGATTATTCACACTCGCGTGTCCGGGACGTGGTGAGGCCGCGGTCGCCCTGCGAGATGAACTAGGAGGCCTGCTCGCCGAGCGCCGAGTCGATCTCGTCGGTCTCGCCCGTCGCGTCGGTCACGAGCATCGGCTTGATGCCTCGCTCGATCGTCTCCTTGGTGACGACGCACTTCGAGACGTCGCCGCGCGAGGGCAGCTCGAACTGCACGTCGAGCAGCGTCTCCTCGAGGATCGAGCGCAGGCCCCGGGCGCCGGTCTCGCGCGCTATCGCCTTGTCGGCGATGGCGCCGAGCGAGTCCGGTGCGAACACCAGGTCGATGTCGTCGAACTCGAACGAGCGACGGAACTGGCGAGCGAGCGCGTTGCGGGGCTCGGTCAGGATCGTGATCAGGTCGTCGCGGCTCAGCTGGTGGATCGCGGCGACGACGGGCAGGCGGCCGATGAACTCCGGAATCAGGCCGTACTCCATGAAGTCCTCGGGCAGCACCTGCTCGAAGTCCTGGCCAGTGTCCTTGTGCGCGTTGGAGGTGACCTCGGCGCCGAAGCCGACACCGTGGTTCCCGATGCGTCGCTCGATCACCTCGTCGAGGTTTGCGAACGAGCCTCCGCAGACGAAGAGGATGTTCGACGTGTCGATCGTCAGGAACTCCTGGTGGGGGTGCTTGCGCCCGCCCTGCGGCGGCACCGACGCGGTGGTCCCCTCGAGGATCTTCAGCAGCGCCTGCTGCACGCCCTCGCCGGACACGTCGCGGGTGATCGAAGGGTTGTCGGCCTTGCGCGCGATCTTGTCGATCTCGTCGATGTAGATGATCCCCGTCTCGGCCTTCTTCACATCGAAGTCGGCCGCCTGGATCAGCTTCAACAGGATGTTCTCGACGTCCTCGCCGACGTAGCCGGCCTCGGTGAGAGCGGTCGCGTCGGCGATCGCGAAGGGGACGTTGAGGATGCGGGCGAGCGTCTGGGCGAGCAGCGTCTTGCCGCAGCCGGTCGGCCCGAGCAGCAGGATGTTGGACTTCTGAAGCTCGACCGGGTCCTCGTCGCCGGTTTCGGGAGCTGCGCCCATCATCTGCACGCGCTTGTAGTGGTTGTAGACGGCAACCGAGAGCGCCCGCTTGGCCCCCTCCTGCCCCACCACGTACTCGTTCAGGACGTCGTTGATCTCGACCGGCTTCGGAAGGTTCTCGAGCTCGAAGGTGGGCGGCGCGGTCAGCTCCTCGTCGATGATCTCGTTGCAGAGATCGATGCACTCGTCGCAGATGTAGACGCCGGGCCCGGCGATCAGCTTCTTGACTTGGCGCTGCGACTTCCCGCAGAAGCTGCAGAGAAGCTGCTCATTCGATTCGGTCGGACGTGCCAGCGGAATTCACTCCCTATATCGACGTTCTCCGGCTGGGCCCGCGCAGAAAGCTTACGCGACGCCAGTCACCGGCCTGACGCGTACTTGTTACGCCAACGGGCGCCCGTGTCCTGCCGGATTTACACCGCTGGGCGCTTCAGCCCGCTTCCAGCTCCAAGATCACGTCCTTGCTGTGGGTCAGGGGTAGCCGATTGCCCTCGAGCTCGATCGCCGAGCCGTCGCTGCGGTGGATCAGCTCGAGCACGCGCACGTTGGTGCGTTGGTGGACCTTGACCTCGAGGTCGGAGCGGTCGACCTCGAAGATGAGCCGGGTCGGGGTCTTGCTGCGCGAATGGGTGTCGTACCCGTAGACCGCGTTCGCTGTGACCCCGACGAGCATCCACTGGGGGAGGCCGGTCGCCTCGCCCGCCGCGGCTCCTCCCGCACCGATCCCGGCGACGGTCCCGACCGCCTCCCCTACGCCACCCGCGATGCCACCTGCGCTGTCCCCCGCCAGGCCGCCGACGAACATCCCGCCGGAGTGCCCGCGCGGGTTGAACTGGCCCGCCGCCAAGACCTCGTCATCGATCCCGCGAGCGGCCAGCGCCTCCTGGACCGCGTGCTCCATCTTCTCCTCGGACATCCCGCTCCTCCTTGGTCGCCTGCGCGAAAACTACAGACCGCCCGCCCCTTGCCAGAATCGCCCGATGAGCGACGACGGGCCGCTGCTGCGCGAGCTGAAGTGGGTCCATTCCCACATCCGCCGTGACCTGGCCACTGTCAGCGAGCTCTCGCGCCGCGTCACCGAGGGCGAGGAGGCGGACGCGATCCGGGACGGCATCGCCGAGCTTCAGACGAACGGGCCGCTCTGGCAGCTGCGCTTCAACTGCCTCAACTACTGCCGCTTCGTCCACTCCCACCACAACCTCGAGGACGCCGCGCTCTTCCCCGCGCTGCGCGATCGAGATCAGGCCCTGGCCCCGGTCATCGACCGGCTCGAGGCCGACCACCGCGTTGTCTCAGACCTGCTCGACGAAGTGGAGGCCCAGGCGCGCGGTTCGCTCGATCACGAAGACGAAATTCGCGAGCTGCTCGCGTCGGCGCTGGATCACCTTGCGGGCCACCTGCTGGAGCACCTCGACTACGAGGAGAAGGCGATCGGGCCCGCGCTGAACGAAATGGAGGGATGGCCGGGCCGATGAGGCTCCGGGCCGGGGAAGCGCTGTTTTTGTTTGCGCTGGGCGCCGCCGGTGGATTGCTCGGCGACGCGGGCAACGTCCAGTCCGGCGCGACGCGCTACCTCGACGACTCAGTGCCGTTCATCTGGGAGAGCCCGCTCTGGTTCGCGGTCCTCGTCGGGTTCGCGGCGGTCTCGATCGCCGAGATCCGCTTGCGGCTCGGCCCGACGAGGCCCGGGTCCGACCCCCGGATCGGCGTCGCGGCCTTTGCGGCCGTGATCGGGATCTACGCCCTGACGTCGATCGTCGGCGACGACTCGCTGCCCTCGGTGACGCTGGTGACCGCGCTCGGGGTATTGGTGGTCACCCTGATCGCTGACCGGCCGGGTGTGGTGTGCGCTCTGCTGGCCTGCGTGATCGGCCCCCTCACGGAGGCGGCGATCGTGACCCTCGAGCTCTCGGAATACACCGACGCCAACGACGCCCTGCTCGGCGTCGGCTTCTGGCTGCCCGGCCTCTACCTCGCGTTCGGGGCGGCCGTCGCGAGGATCTCCGAGCTGCTGGTGGCAGCCCGGCGAGCGGAGGTCAGCTGAAGCCGTCCCACGCGCGCAGGTCGGGCAGCGGGTCGATGAAGCGACGGCCCTGCTTGATCTCGAAGTGGAGGTGGCAGCCGACGCCGGCAGCGTTCCCGGACTTGCCGACGACGCCGACGGGGTCCCCGGTCCGCACGCGGTCGTCGACATCCAGGGGAGAGCTGCGCGGCAGGTGCGAGTAGCGGTAGATCCGGTTCTCCTTGCGGCCGCGGATGATCACGAAGTGCCCGTCGAGCGCTCCGTTGAAGTCGTTGAGGATTACCGTTCCGCCGCGAGCGGCGACCAGTGGAGCCCCGCACCGGGCGACGACGTCGAAACCCTGGTGTGTACGGCCGCCGTTGCGGGAGGCGCCGAAGAGCCCGACTGCGCCGCGGGACCCGTGGGGCGCCCTGACCGGATAGATGTGCCCGCGGAGCACAAGCTTCCCTGCGAGACCGAGCTCGCCACCGGCGGGCCCCACCCGAATCGCGTACTTGCCGTCCGGGGCCGCTCGGCCGGAGGCGTCGAGGCCGTCCCAGGCCACGACCTGATCCGTGCCGGGAGCGAGCTGCTTCAGCTCGATCCGCCGGACGACCCGTCCCCTTCGCTCGACCTGGACGGTGACGTCCGTCGGCGAGGGATCCGCGAACCGAAACGAAGTCTCGATCGGCTCACGGCCGTCGAAGAAGGCCTTTGGGGGGGTGACCTCGGCGCGCTGGAGCGTGAAGGCCTGCGCCGAGGCGGGTGCCACCAGGGCCAGGGCCAGGAAGAGGACGGGGATGGACGGCTTCGCCATCAAGCGCGACCGTAGCGGCCGCCCAACATCATTCGCTACGGGCTTCGCCCTCCGCTCCAAAATGCTGCGGCCTTACGGTCGCTAGCGATGCTCGATGACGCGGTCGACGATGTGGTACTCCTTCGCCTCTTCCGCGCTCATGAAATAGTCGCGCTCGGTGTCCTTGGCGACCTTCTCCAGCGGCTGGTTCGTGTGCTTGGCGATGATCTCGTCCAGGCGCTGGCGCACGTCGATGATCTCCTTCGCATGGATCTCGATGTCGGTCGCCTGGCCCGAGAAGCCGCCCGAGACCTGATGGATCAGGACCTTGGAGTTCGGCAGCGCCATGCGCTTGCCCTCCTTGCCGCCGGCGAGCAACAGCGCGCCCATGCTCATCGCGATGCCGACGCAGATGGTCTGGACGTCCGGCTTGATGAACTGCATCGCGTCATAGATCGCGAGGCCTGCGTAGACGGAGCCGCCGGGCGAGTTGATGTAGATCGAGACGTCCTTCTCGGGATCCTCGGACTCGAGATGGATCAGCTGGGCGACCAGAAGGTTCGCAATGTCCTCGGTCACCGGGGTGCCGAGGAAGATGATGCGCTCGTTCAGCAGCCGCGAGTAGATGTCGAACGCGCGCTCTCCGCGAGAGGTCTGCTCGACGACCATTGGGACAAGGGGACTCATGCGACGGTGAGTCTAGCCATGGGTCCCAGCGGCGATTGACCTCGGAGCGCGCCACCGCGAGAATGCGCCATCGCAGCGGGAACGGAGATCCTGACGGTCGGCCACTCGAACCACGAGCTGCGGCCCTTCATCGCGTTGCTCAGGGGTGCAGGGGTTGAGCTGCTGGTCGACGTGCGCGTCAACCCGCGCTCGCGCTACGAGCACTTCAACCGCTCTCCCCTCGCCGGTGCGATGGCCGCCAGCGGCATCGGCTACGAGCACCTCGGCGCCCAGCTCGGCGGCCGGCGCGAGCCCGGCCCCGACTCGCCGAACGATGCGTGGGAGGACGATGCGTTCCGCGGCTACGCCGACCACATGGCGACGCCCGAGTTCGCCGAGGGCCTCGCGCGGCTGCGCGAGCTCGCAGCCGCGCGGCGCACGGCGATGATGTGCGCCGAGGCGGACTGGACGGTCTGCCACCGCAAGCTGATCTCGGACGCGCTGGTGGTCGGGGGCGACCGCGTCCTTCACCTCGGCCCCGACGGGTCGCTGGTCCTGCACGAGCTGAACGACTCGGCGCTCGTGGGCGACGACGGCTCGATCACATACCCCGAGCCCCAGACCTCGCTCGACGTCTAAGCTCTACGCCGCATCTCCTCGGGCTCGGGCGGCGGCTCCCCCGACTCGGGCTTCCAGAGGCCGCCCTTCTGCTCGCGCTCCTTCTCGGGCGTCCAGATCTGCTCGCGTGCTTCGGCCTGGTCGAGAGGGATCGGCTTCGCGTTCTCGCTGATCGTCTCGAGGGCGCGGCGCATCCGAAGGTCGGCCTCGAGCAGGCCCTCGCGGCCTGAGCTGCGCAGTTCGGCGAGCGCGTCGGCGGGCTCGGGGTGCCCGTGGTCCTCGTGGCCCGGCGGGATCTGCAGCGCATCGAGCTTCTCGTCCTCTGAGATCTCGATCTGCTCGGCCTCGGCGACCGCTTCGAGCACGGCCTCGCGCTTCAGGGCGCGGCTGGCGTCGGGCTTCGCCTCGGCGATCAGCTCGTCGCGGGTCTTGCCCTGCATCTGGAGGTAGGCGTCGGGGTCCATGCCCTGCTCGCGGAGGCGGCGCTCGACTCGCTCCCACATCTCAGCCGCGCGGGCGAGGACGATCTCGTCCGGGATCTCGACGGTGGCGTTCGCGACGGCGGCGTCGAGGGCCGCCTCGCGGAAGCGCTCCGAGGTCTGCTCCTCGAGGAAGTCCTTGATGCGAACGGAGATCTGCTCGCGCAGCTCGTCGAGCGTCTCGAACTCCGAGGCCTCGGCCGCGAAGTCATCGTCGAGGTCCGGGAGCTCCTTCTCGCGGACCTCGCGCACGTTGACCTTGAACTCGGCCTGCTTTCCAGCGACGTCCTCGCCGTGGTAGTCGTCGGGGAAGTTGACGGTGGCGACCTTCTCCTCACCCGGGTTCGAGCCCACGACCGCCTCCTCGAGCTCGGGCAGCACGCGGCCAGACCCCAGCTCCAGCAGGTAGTCCTTGGCGGAGCCGCCGTCGAAGGCCTCGCCATCGATCTCGCCGACGTAATCCATCAGGACCACGTCGCCGTCACCGGCGGCGCGCTCGACGGGGTTCAGTCGGGCGAAGCCCTCGCGCAGCCGCTCGAGCTCCTCGTTCACCGCGTCGGCGGGGACCTCTGTCTCGGCTCGGCCGACCTCGAGGCCCTTGTACTCGCCGAGCTCGGCGCCCGGGCGAACCGCGACCTCGACGGAGAACTTGAGCGGCTGGCCCTCGGCGGGCATCTCGCTCATCTCCAGCTTGGGGTCGCCGACTGCGCTGACCTCGGCGTCGAGCATCGCGCTCTCGTACCAGCCGCCGAGCGAGCTCTCGAGCGCCTCGTTCAGGACCGTCGGGCGCCCGACACGCTGGAGCACCATGGCGGCGGGGACCTTGCCCTTGCGGAAGCCGTCGAGCTTCATCTCGCCGCCGAGCCGCTCGGCCGTCTGCTTGACCTTGGCGTCGACCTCTGCGGCGTCGACCTCGACGTCGACGCGCACGCGCGAATCGGGAAGCTCGGTTACGTTCGTCTTCATGGCCCAGCGGAGCCTAGCCAAGAAGAATCGGGACGCTCGCGCGCGCGGCATCGAGCTCTCGCGCGCCGAGCGAGTCGAGGCGTGGCTGCTCACCGGCCCCGCGGGGCGGGTCTGGTCGTTCGGCCTCGATGTCGCCTCGGCCGGGCCGATGCTGGCCCGGTATTGGGGCGCGCGAGCGGCTGGCCGGGTTCGCAAGCGCCTTTAGACCCGACCGGGGTCATCATCCGGAAGCGCGTGTCCCCCCGTGCGATTGCTCGATTGAGCCGCTACTCGGCTGCGTATCCGAGGATCGCGCGGTCGATCAGCCACTCGACCGGGGCCCTGTCGTCCGTGTAGACCTCGCCGCCGGGGAGCCTGGGCTCCAGCCGCTGGGACTCCTCGGCGGCGATGACTCGCAGGTCCTCCGGGATGCTCGCGAGCGCCGCCGCGAGCCGCTGGCCGCTCGCGGGGCCCTCCCGCCCGAGCAGCAGGGTGTTCGAGTCCTCGATCGGGTCGCGGAGGACGGTCGGGAAGGCCTCGGCCATGGTGCGGCCGAGGACCTTCTCCAGGTCGTCGTTGCCCTCGGGGTGGCCGGCGTTGACGATCACGACACCGCCTGGGGCGAGCCGATCGCGCGCTAGCTCGAAGAACTCCCTCGTTGCCAGGTAGAACGGGATGTACGGCTGGCGATAGGCGTCGACCATGATCACGTCGTAGCCCCCGTCCGAGGACTCGAGCCACGGGCGGGCGTCCTCGTGGAAGGTCTCGAGGTTCGGGTTGTCGAGGCCGAAGTAGCGCTCGCCGAGCTCGGTGAGCTTGGCGTCGATCTCGACGCCGTCGATCTCGGTCTCGGGGAAGAACTCGCCGTAGGCGCGCGCCGTCGTCCCCGCCGCGTTGCCGAGGATCGCGATCTTCCGCGGCGCCTCGGCCCGCCCTGCGAATGGCAGCACCAGGTAGCCGTCCCAGACGTTGTCGGTCAGCACGCTGTCGGGCCGGTAGAAGGAGTGGACGGCCACGCCCTCGTTCAGCTCCAGGGCGCGATCGCCGTCCTCCTCCTCGATCACCCGGATGTACTGCTCCTCGGTCTCGCCCTCCCAAAGCACGCGCTCGCCCTCGGCCGCACCGACCGACCCCACCGGGACGGCGATCACCGCCGCGAGCGCGATCGGAACGACGAGGTAGCGCCAGCCGAGCCCGGCCGCCGCCACCAATCCGAGAGCGACCGCGAACACGAGGAAGGTCCGCTGGGTGCCGAGCAGCGGGATGAGGACGAGCGCCGCGAGCATCGTCCCCAGCAGCGAGCCCGCGGTCGAGATCGCGTACAGGCGGCCCGCGACGGCGCCGGCGTGCTCGACGTCGGTCACCGCGAGGCGGATCGCCCAGGGCGAGGCGGTCCCGAGCATCACCACCGGGATCGCGACCAGGAAGAGCACCCCGACCAGGGAACCGACGAAGGCGCCGGCTGAGATCTCCTCGAGCGCGTCGACCGAGATGTCGAAGAAGGGGCGTGCGGCGAACGGGACGACGGCGAGCAGCAGGGCCGCCCCACCGACGACGAGGCAGAGCTCGCGCGGCCGCGGATAGCGGTCGCCGAGGCGGCCGCCCAGCCAATAGCCGATCGAGAGCGCGACCAGCACCACGCCGATCGTGTTGGCCCAGACGATCGTCGAGGCGCCGAAGTAGGGCGCCATCAGGCGCGCCGCTGAGATCTCGGCGCCGAGGCTCGCCATCCCGACCACGAACACGAGCGCGTAGAGGAAGCGGTTGCCGGTCTGCATGTCGGGTCTAGGCGTCCCGGATGCGCTCGGCGAGCCGGCTGCCCTGGCCGGCCGCCACCGCGCGCTCGGCGCGGCCCTCGCTGAGCGGGACGCCCCGCTCCTCGGCGAGCTCGATCAGCGCCTGGCGCTCGGTGTCCTGCTGCGCCCACTTCAGGAACAGCCAAGCGAGCACGCCGAGGGTGACGAGGCCACCCTCGACCGTCATCAGGACGCCCGCCGTGCTCTGGTCGGCGATCGGGTCGATACCGAAGTCGGCCTGCGTGGGGGCGTAGTCGGGATAGAAGGCCGTGTTCGACCACATGAAGACGTTCCCGAGGACCGTGCCCACGAAGCGGACCGCGACCACGTAGCCGAGCTTCGCCCCCAGCCCGAACCAGGCGGGCTTCGGCAGCGGGCCGAAGACCGGCATCCACATCAGGATCCCGAAGCCGATGAAGCAGGAGTGCTGGAGGGCGTGGGCGACTTCGCTGGTCAGGGTCGCCTGGTAGAGCGCGGGGATGTGCCAGATGTAGAGGCTCGCCGCCCACAGGGGCAGCGCCACGAGCGGATGGGTGAGCACACGGAGGCCGTCGATCGCCTTGATCGCCAGCAGGGGCTGCAGCAGCGGCCCGGTCAGCCCGAGCACGATCAGCCCGGCGGCGATGTCGCCGATCACCAGGTGCTGGGCCATGTGGGCCCACTGCAGCTCGCCACCCATGTGGGCGAGAGGCGAGACCAGGCCGAGGCCGATCGCGATCACTCCCGCGGCGAAGCAGGCGACCCGCCAGGCGGGCACGGCGCGGCCCTCTTCAGCGAGGGTGCGGCTGCGAAGTGCGTAGGCGGTGGCGGCGAGCGTGAGGCCGGCGAGCTGGAGCGGATCGAAGCTGCCGCCACCGACGTGCCCAAGAATCGGATCCATCACATTGAGCGTAACGACGCCGCACGGTGGGTCGGGTCCCCACAACACGGCCGCGCTACCTGCCGGGCTCCATTCGCAAGCAGGGTCCAGGCGCCGCGCGGCCTATAGCCAGTTGATGCGCTTGAAGAAGTAGGTGAGCCCCAGTACCGCGATCCCCATCACCAGCAGGGCCAAGGGGTAGCCCAGCCGCTGGTCGAGCTCGGGCATGTACTCGAAGTTCATCCCGTAGACGCTGGCGATGAAGGTCGGCACGGCGATGATGCCGGCGACCGAAGAGATCTTCTTCACGATCTCGGCCTGGTTGACGCTGACGAGGGCCAGGTTCGCCTCGAGCACGCTGGTCAAGAGCTCGCGCTGCGAGGTGACCTGCTCGTCTACGCGGCGAGCGTGATCGGCGATGTCGCGGAAGTAGCGGCGCAGCTCCTCGGGGACCCTCGTGAAAGCACCGCGCTCGAGCGCGGTCAGCGGGCTCAGCAGAGGCCAGACGGCGCGGTGAAACTCGATCACCTCGCGCTTCAGCGCATAGATGCGCTGCGTCGGCGCCGGGTGCTCGTCGTCGAAGACGTCGGCCTCGACCTCCTCGATGTCGTCCTCGATCCCGTCGACCACCGGCAGGTAGTCGTCGACGACCTTGTCGATGATCGCCCATACGGCCGAGGCGGCGCCCAGCTTCAGCAGCTCGGGCCGCGCCTCGAGGCGCTTGCGCGCCACGTTCAGCGGGCTGCCCGGCCCGTGGCGGATCGTGATCACGTAACCGGGACCGGCGAAGACGTGGACCTCGCCGAAGTGGACGATCTCCGTGTCCTCGTGGTAGTGGGCTGTGCGCAAGACGATGAACCAGGACTCATCGTAGTCCTCGATCTTCGGCCGCTGATGCATGCGCTCCGCGTCCTCGATCGCCAGCTCGTGCAGGCCGAACTGTTCCTGAAGCGTCACGAGATCGCCGGACTCGGGGTCGTGCATCCCGATCCAGACGAACTCGCCGTCGCCGCTGCGCGCCTTCGAGCACGCCGCCGCCTCCTCAAGAGAGAGAGGCCCGTCCTGCTGGCGCTGGCCGTCCTTGTATTGGGCGCAGTCGACGATCACAACCCTCCCTGGTTCGCCTTCAGGCGCGAGAAACCTTCGCTACTAGCGGCTTCTCGGTTGACCCTCTCCGGCGCCGGGCGTTAGGCTCGCGCGCGCTCGGCCGCCGGGAGTCGGCCCGTCCAGTGAAAGAGGGATAAACGCGTGAAGCTCGTGATCGGAATCGTCCGGCCTGAGAAGGCGAACGACGTCTTGGAGGCGCTCTACCGCGCCGAGGTGCGGGGGGTCTCGATGAGCCGGGTCCAGGGTCACGGCGGCGAGCTCGACCGCGTCGAGACCTACCGCGGCACCACAGTCCAGGTGGGTCTCGCCGACAAGGTCCGCTTCGAGATCGCGGTCAGCGAGGAGTTCGTGCAGCCGGCGATCGACGCGATCAGCGCGGGCGCGCGCACCGGCGAGGTCGGCGACGGCAAGATCTTCGTCGTCCCGCTCGAGCGCGCGGTTCGCATCCGCACCGGCGAATCCGACGAGACCGCCGTAACGCCGGTGAGCGCCTGATGGACACAGGGATTCTCGCCCAGGTCCCCGAGATCGACACGGGCGACACCGCATGGATGCTGGCGTGCACCGCCCTCGTCCTGATGATGACCCCCGCGCTCGGCCTCTTCTACGCGGGCCTGGTGCGGGCCAAGAACCCGCTCAACACCTTCATGATGTGCATCTCGGCGATCGCCGTCGCAACGGTCACCTGGGCCACGATCGGCTACTCGCTCGCGTTCGACGGCACCGGCGACCTGGTCGGGGGGCTCGGATACGCCTTCCTCAACGACGTCACGCTCGAGCCCCGCGCGATCATCGGCGGCGCCGACCCGCAGACGATCCCCCACCTGCTGTTCATGGCCTTCCAGGCGACGTTCTGCATCATCACCGTCGCGTTGATCTCGGGCGCCGTCGTCGAGCGGATGCGATTCAGCGCGTTTCTCATCTTCGCGGCGCTGTGGTCGGTCCTCGTCTACGCCGTGATGGCGCACTGGGCCTTCGGCGGCGGCTGGCTCTTCGAGCGCGGGACGCTCGACTTCGCCGGCGGGGTTCCGGTCGAGATGGCATCGGGCTTCTCGGCGCTCGCGGCCGCCCTCGTTGTCGGCGCGCGCAAGGACTACGGGCGCCAGGCCCTGCTGCCGCACAACTCCGTCTACGTGCTCGTTGGGGCCGGGCTGCTGTGGTTCGGATGGTTCGGGTTCAACGGCGGCAGCGGCATCGGCGCCAACGATGCCGGGGTGCTCGCCTTCGTCAACACGCTGCTGTGCCCGGCGGCAGCCCTGCTGGTCTGGTTCGCGCTCGATGCGGTCCGCGGCCGCAAGGTGACCGCTGTCGGCGCCGCCACGGCGATCATCGTCGGCTGCGTTCTGATCACCCCGGCGGGCGGGTACGTCAGCCCCGGCTGGGCGCTCGCCCTCGGCGCGGTCGGGGCGATCCCCTGCTGGGCACTGGTCGCCTATCGCCCGAGGACCCGCGTGGACGAGACGCTCGACGTCCTGGCCGCGCACGGGCTCGCGGGCCTCACGGGGATCCTGGCGATCGGCTTCGTCGCGCAGGCCTCGTGGAACGGCATCTCCGACGGGCTCTTCTACGGGAACGCCGACCAGCTGCTGGACCAGGTCCTGGCGGCCGCGGCAGCACCGGCGTACGCCTTCGCGATGACCTTCGCGCTCCTGAAGATCATCGGCGCGCTGATGCCGCTGCGCGCCACGGAACCCGAGGAGGCACAGGGCCTCGACGTCGTCTACCACGGCGAGGAGGCCTACCCCACGGGCGAAGGCGCGATCCTCGTCATGCCCGCCGACGGACACGACGCGCCGGCGGCGTCGAAGGCTTCCTAGCCCGGCTCAGGTCACCTCGCGCAGCTTGCCGCTCTCGACCTCGTAGACGAAGCCGCGAACGCTTTCCTTGTTCGGGATGAAGGGGCTGTCGGTGATGCGCTTGATGGAGTCGCGGACGTCCTGCTCGAGGTCGGAGAACGACTCGGGGCTCCATGTGGGCCGCTCTCCCGCAGCCTCCTCCAGCTTGTCGGCGAACTCGTCGTCGGTGAAGGTGAGCATTCCGCAATCGGTGTGGTGGATCAGCACGATCTCCGTCGTGCCGAGCAGGTGCTGGCTGATCGCGAGCGAGCGGATCTCGTCGTCCGTGACGACACCGCCTGCGTTGCGGATGACGTGCGCGTCCCCCCTCTCGAGGCCGAGAATCTGGTGGGGATCGAGCCGGGCGTCCATGCATGCCACCACGGCCAGGCCCTTAGCCGGCGGAATCGGAAGGTCGCCCTTGTCGAAGTCCTTCGCGTACCGCTCGTTGTTGGCGATGACCTCGTCTGTAATTCCCATTGCCGTCCTTTCTTAACTTTCCTTATGAGGAAACTCAATATGGAATGTAGCTCTCCCAGACCATCGCCGGCTTCTCGCGGGGATGCTTGTCGCGGACGTCCGCGGCGATGTTGTAGCGCTTGGGCACCCGCCACTCGTGCTGCTCGCGAGCCTGCTCGTAGGTCATAGCTTCGATCGTTCCCCCATCGGGACGCTTCCGAACCAGGGCCGGCGGGCGACTGACCGCCAACCTTTACTACCTTTCCACTCAAGATTTCGAAACGCAAGCTCGCGACGCGAAGGAGAAACATGACTCTGCGAATCGGTGATGAGGCGCCCGACTTCGAGGCTGACACGACTGAGGGCAAGATCAGCTTTCACGATTGGATCGGCGACGGCTGGGCCGTCCTCTTCTCGCACCCCAAGGACTTCACCCCCGTCTGCACCACCGAGCTGGGCTACATGGCGAACGCCAAGCCCGAGTTCGACCGCCGCGGCGTCAAGATCATCGGCCTCTCGGTCGACCCGATCGACAAGCACGAGGATTGGGCCAAGGACATCGAGGAGACGCAGGGGACCGCCCCCAACTACCCGATGATCGGCGACTCCGACTTCAAGGTCGCGAAGCTCTACGAGATGCTGCCGGACGACGTGTCAGGCGACGCCGCCGACCGCACCCCCGCCGACAACCAGACCGTCCGCAACGTCGTCGTGGTCGGGCCCGACAAGAAGATCAAGCTGATCCTCGCTTACCCGATGACGACCGGTCGCAACTTCGACGAGGTGCTGCGGGTGATCGACTCGCTGCAGCTGACCGCGAAGCACAAGGTCGCGACGCCGGTCAACTGGAAGCAGGGCGACGACGTGATCATCGCCGGCTCCGTGTCCGACGACGAGGCGAAGGAGAAATACCCCGACGGCTGGGACTCGCCGAAGCCCTACATCAGGATCGTGCCGCAGCCTCAGGACTAGCCGAACCCGCGGCGGCCACCTCGAGGCTCTCACCGGGCTCGAGCTTTCGAGCCTCGAAGCTGCGTCCCGCGGCGGCCGCACTGAAACGGTCTGCTTCGCCGGCGACCGGCAGATACCACGGGTCGATCTCGTAGCCGTCGTAATGCATCGGCACGACCGTCCCGGCGCCGAGCAGATCTCCGGCGAGGGCGGCCTGCTCCGGCTCCAGCGCCGCCGGCATCGAGCTCGGCGGCTGCAGGTGCGGGAAGTCGACCACCGCCCCGTTGATCGGAGCGAAGACGACGTCGAACGGCCCGTGGCGCTTGGCCATCCGCCACCAGTAGCCGTGGAACACGGTGTCGCCGAGGTGCAGGACGCGCCGGCCATCCGCCTCGACCAGCCACGCGACCTGGGGGTCGCCGAGGCCGTCGACGGCCGGCAGCGCGGTGAGGATGAACGGGCCGGCCTCGACCCGCTCCCACGCGTCGACCGTTTTCCGTGTCAGCCCCGCCCGGTCGAGCTCCGCGTTGGCCTGCGCCAGCGCGAGGTTCTCGATGTCGGTGCCTCCGGGCCAGGCAGGCTCGAGGACGAAGGCGTCGGCGGCCAGGGCGTGTTCGAGAGCAGCCGCGTCGGCGTGGTCGCGGTGCAGGTGGCTGACCATGCCGGCGAGCGCGGTGCCGCGAGCTTCTGGTGACACGACGGAAGGCAGCTTTGTGCGGGCCCCCGCTTCTCCGAAGGGGGCGAACGTCGCGCTCGGGTCAGCCAGCGGGTCGATCACGACCGCGGCCCCGTCCGCCTCGATCTCGACTCCCGCCCAGCCCAGCCAACGAACCCTCATCTGCTCCTCCTCCTGTTTATCGGACGACCGTACGGTATCATCGGAGCACATGCCCCGTCGCTCCATAGCTGCCGTAGCCGAGACCCGAGCAGCCGTCACGCAGGCTGCGGTCGATCGCGCGTCGGTCGACGGTCTCGAGGGGCTGACCATCGGCGGCCTCGCGGGAGAGGTCGCGATGCGAAAGAGCAGCGTCTTCAGCCTCTTCGGCAGCAAGGAGGAGCTGCAGCTGGCGACGCTAGATGCCGCGGTCGAACAGTTCACCGAGGAGGTCTGGGCGCCGGTGGCCGATCGGCAGGCCGGCCTCCCCCGCCTGCTTGCGCTGTGCGACAGCTGGCTCGACTACCACGAGCGAGAGGTGATGCCCGGCGGCTGCTTTTTGACCACTGCCACGGTCGAGTTCGATGCCAGGCTGGGCCCGCTCCGCGACGCGGTCGCCGCGATCATGAAGCGCTGGTTCGGGGTCCTCGAGAGCGAAGTCTCAGCCGCCGTCGACGCGGGCGACCTGCCGACTGGCACCGAGCCGGCCGACGTGGCCTTCCAGCTCAACGCCCTCGCCGCCGCGGCGAGCTACGGGTTCAAGCTCTCCCGCGACCCGGAGGTGTTCGACCGCGCGCGGCGCTCGATGCGGCACGCGCTCGGCGGTTCCTAGCGGCACGCCTATCCGCGGGCGGCTTCCAGCGTGCGCTCGAGGTTGTCGAAGCAGTTGGTCCATCCGCCCGTGTGCGAGCGGACGGCCTCCTCGTCCCACAGGCCGCTGTGGGCGAAGCTGACGGTGGTGGTGCCGTCGCGCTCGTCGAAGTCGAGCTCGATCAGCGTTCTCCGCTCCGGGTAGTCGTCCCAGATCCAGGTGAACGCGAGGCGGGTCGGCGGGTCGACCTCGGTGTAGCTGCCCCCGCCGCCGTGTTCGACGTCGTCGTGAGGGTTGCGCATGACGACACGCAGGGTGCCGCCGACGCGCAGGTCGACCTCGGCCTCGGTCGTCTCCCAGTCGTGCTCGGCGTGGAACCAGCGCCGGAGGACCTCCTCGCTGGTCCACGCTTCGAACACGGCTTCAGCGGGCGCCCGGAAAGTGCGCTCCATTCGCAGCGTCTTGGTGTCGTTCATGCTCCGGAGTCCCGTCGGCGTCGCAGGTGCAGCGCCAGCCAGCCGCGCGCGACCAGCAAGCTGGCGCCGACGCCGGTGACCGACGGCAGGATCTCCTCCAGCGGCATTCCCGCTATATGGGCGATCACGAGCCTGAGCTCCTCGAGCCGCGCTGCGAGGCGGAGGCGCTCGAAGTGGCCTCCTCCCAGTCGGTCGACTCACCGTACTCGTCGTGGAGGTTCCACCACTGGTAGGCCGGGGTCTGCGGATAGCCCTCCGGCGAATCCTCCCACTCCTCCTGGCGTCCGAGCGCAGTGATGTCGAGGTAGCTCCAGGTACCGCCCATCAGCTCGTCGCCGCGCTTGTCGACGACGTATGTGCGAAAGATCTGATCGTCATCGTCGCGAAAGAAGGCGTTGGTGGCGTGCCACTCATCCACACCGAAGTCGGCGTCGAAATCATCGGTGATCGTGTACCAGGGGATCTCCCAGCCCATCCGCGCCTTCCAGCGCTCGATGTCCGGCTGCGGCGCGCGCGACACGAACGCGAGCGTCGTGTCGCGGGCGTTCAGATGGGCGAGGTCGGCGACCTGATCGGCGACCATGGAGCAGCCGCGACAGCCCGCGTCCGGCCAGCCGGCCACGCCGGGCTCGTAGAAGAAGCGGTAGACGAGCAGCTGACGGCGCCCCTCGAACAGGTCGAGCAGGCTCGCCGGGCCGTTCGGGCCATCGAAGGAGTACTCCTTTTCGACGGCCATCCTCGGCATGCGGCGGCGCTCCGCGGCCAGCGCATCTCGGGCGCGGGTCAGCTCCTTCTCCTTCACCAGCAGTTCATCGCGCGCGGCCTCCCACTCCTGTGGCGACACGATCGGCGGCATATTCATTTCGGCTCCTTCTCATTCAGATATTCATCGACGACATCGAACAAGCGCCCCCAGAGGGCGCGCTGGCGGTCCATCCATTCGGCGGCCTCGCCGAGGGCGTCGGTGTCGAGCGAGAGCCGGTGCGTCCGGCCCACGATCACGCGCGTCACGACGCCCGTCTCCTCCAGCACCTTCAGGTGCTTGGAGATCGCGGGCTTCGACACCCCGAAGCCGCCGGTGGCCTCGCCGACCGTCGCAGGACCTACTGCGAGCCGCTCGACGATGCCACGGCGGATTGGATGCGAGAGCGCCTTGAATGGATCATTAACCATTTAGCTAACAGTATCACGAACGCCAAGTACGGGGGTAAGGGACGATGCGAAACCCAGGCCCGATGAGCGCACCGGGCGATCGAATGGCTCGTCGCTCCTTCGTCATCTCAGATCGGAAGTCGGGGAACTCCGCGAGGTAGGACGAGACCGAATCGCGGATCTGATCGAGGCCCTGGAGTACCGCTTCAGTGTCCAGCGGGTTTCCCGCCTGCTCGTAGCAGACCGCGTTGGAATCGAACAGCTTCAGCGCGTTCTGCAGGTTGGGCGAGGCCGATCACTGGATCATCCCCGGACGATCGGGGCTAGTCCAGGTCGTCGACCTCGCCCTGGTACTGGGCCATGCCGCGGGCGATGCCCTCACCGACCGCGGCAGTGACGACACCCTGGGACTCGATGATCTGGTCGGCCCGGATGACTTGGCGCTGGAACTCCTCGTCGGTCTGCAGCGCTGCGATCTGCTCCTCGCTGCCGCGCAGCAGGGCAAAGCCCTGCAGGTCGCCGCCGTGGGGCGTCAAGAGGGCGACCTCGAAGTCCTCGATCTTGCCGTCGCCCTGGAGCCCTCCCCAGTACTCGACACTCTCGTTGAATACCTGGACGGCGCGCTTCTCGCGTCCGCGCACCACCTGACCCCACCCGATGAACAGTGCGGCATCAGCCATTTCGTCGCTCCTTTGATCAGCTGTGTGGTCTCCCCGACCCTACTCCGCGCCTAGGCACGCGGCAAGGCCGGGGAGCAGTAGCCGGCCTACTCCCGCAGCCCCGGCGGCTTCGAGGGCCGCTTTGGGGTCGAGGAAGGTGCGAACGACGGTCACCTTGCCGTCCTTGAAGTGGATCAGCTGGCTGAACGGGACTTCGGTCGGAGCGCCGCTCTCGCTGCCATGGGCGCGGAGGCGGCCAAAGGAAAGGAGGCGGTCGCCGAGGTCGCGGATTTCAAAGACCTCGAGGAAGGCATCCGGGATCGTCTCGTCTCTGTCCGCGAACAACTCGCGGATGCCGTCGGCCCCTCGGTAGACCTCGCTTCCCATCCCGAGCACCGCCGGATACCACGCGACCTCGGGGTCAGCGTCCTCCAGCAACGCTTCGACATCGCGGCGATTAGCGGCCTCGACCGCGCGTTTGTAGGCCTCAACGTTCTCCTCCGACATCGCCCTACTCCGACAGCCCGGCGGCTTCGAGGGCTTCCTTCCAAACGGCTGCGTTTTGTGTAACGACCAGCACGCTCTGGCACGGCCGCGGCGTTGGCCCCCGGCGCCGTGCGTCGGCTCAGCCGACCTGTCCGGCCTGCTCGACGCTCAGGAGTGCCACCTCGTAGTGCTCTACCGACGCCGTCTCGCCGGGATTCGTGACTTCCTCCCGAACCCGCGTCGCCTCGTCCTCGCTCGCCCGCATCGCCTGCTCATCCCGCCACAGGGAGATGGCGACGATCGTTCCGCTCTGGCGGTCGACGAGGAAGGCGGTGCCCTTCATGCCCTCGGTCTGCCCGAACTCGGTCGGCAAGACTCGCTTCTTGGTTTCCAGGGCGTCGTCGACGGCATCGGGCGTCGCACCCTCATAGCGAGTCACGCGAGCATGCATGTTTTCCTCCTGTTCGCTTGGGTCTCCTTCGCAGCTCTCACCCTATTCCTGTGTAGCGCGGAGGCGAGTTACCTCTCAAACGGCGTCGTTGGCCTGCGACACGACCTTGACCTTCTCCTGCGACATCACCTACTCCGACAGCCCGGCGGCTTCGAGGGCCTCAGCCGGGTCGGAATACATTTCCATCCGTGCCGCCTTGCCATCCCGGAGCGTCCAGACCTGGGCGAAGGACATCTCAACGGGCATCCCGGCCGTTTTCGAGCGGCCGCGCTGGCGCACGAGAACAACCACCCTGTCGCCCGCGTCGTGCAGAGCATCTACCTCCAATTCCCAGTCATCCCACACACCCTCCCACTCTCTGAGGAAGGTTCGCGCCCCGTCAGCGCCTTCGTACACCTGCTGCTCGGGCCAGTGGAGGTTCGACACGTCCCACACGAAGTCGGCCGTGACGACCGGGGCGAAATCACCTGTGGCCGCGAACCGCTCGTAACCGGCCCGAACATTCTCCACGTTCTCCTGCGACATCGCCTACTCCGACAGCCCGGCGGCTTCGAGGGCGTCGGCTCTATCGAGGAACACCTTGCGCCGAGTCACCTGGCCATCAGCGACCCAGTTGACCGTCCAGAAGTGAAGCTCTGTATCCACCCCGCTGCCCTTGCCGCGGGCAGTGAGAAGTCCCCCAAAGAACAACCGATCATCCGCAGCTTCGGTGATCTCCTCGATCTCACAATGGAGGCTCTCCCAGGGTTCCACGACGACCCCGTTGAACCACTCTCGGACCTCCGCTCTCCCCCGATAGGTCCGGGAAGCCTCCGACCAGAAGGCGGAGTCGTGCCATTCAACGTCCGGGCTGACGGTGGCGACGAACGCGTCTGCGTCCCGTTGGTTGACGGCCGCGACCTGTTGCAGGGTGATCTGCACCATCTCCTCCAACATCGCCTACTCCGACAGCCCGGCGGCTTCGAGGGCTTCCGCTTTCTCATGGTCGAGGTAAACCTCGAGCCTGATCGTGCGCCCCGCATCGTTGAATGTCCAGACGACCCAGGCCAGGACCTCAATCTCGATGCCGCTGCCCGCTCCTCGGATCTTGGAGCGTGCCCGAGCAAGAACCTTGTTTCCGGCGTCTCGAAGCTCCAGAAGTTCGACTACCTGGGACTCGAAGGCGTCTGGCTCCATCCACTCGCGAACTTTGTCTGCGCCTTTTATGGGTGGCTGACCCCCGGCCGGAATGAGCACGAACTCCGGCTCGGCTGTTTCGCGCACCGCGTCGAAATCACCGCGGTTAAAGGCATCGTTGATCGCTCGAACGGTCTCCACGTTCTCCTCCGACATCGTCTACTCCGACAGCCCGGCGGCGTCGAGGGCTTCTGCGGAGTCGAGGAAGGTGCGAAGAACGGTCGCCTTGCCGTCCCTGAAGTGGATCAGCTGGTTGAACGGGGCCTCGGTCGGAGCGCCGCTCTCACTGCCGTGGGCGCGGATGCGGCCAAAGGAAAGGAGACGGTCGCCGAGGTCGCGGATTTCAGATACCTCGAAGAAGACATCGGGGATCGTCTCGCCCATGTCCGCGAACAACTCGCGGATGCCTTCGGCCCCCCGGTACACCTCGCTTCCCAACCCGACCACCGCCGGGTACCACTCGACCTCGGGGTCAAACTCCTTCAGCAGCGCTTCGAGATCGCGGCGGTTAGCGGCCTCGACCGCGCGTTTGTAGGCCTCCACGTTCTCCTCCGACATCGCCTACTCCGACAGCCCGGCGGCTTCGAGAGCCTGATCCTTCGAGCCAAAGGGGCGATCCCGGACGACCAGACTGTCACGGAGTTCGTAGACGAAGCTGACAGGGATATCGACCGGAGCGTCGCCGACTTGACTCCGGCCCCGCATCGCGACTACGGCGACCACGACGTCCTCGCCCGCGTCGATGAACTCCAAAGGCTCCCAGGTCAACTCCGCCCAAGCTTCCGCCCACTCCTCATACCTATGACGTATCCCCTCCCTTCCTTGGCGGGTGGCACGGTCGGGCGCTTCGGGGATGGCTTCGATGACACAGTCCTCGGCGTAGTACCCAGCAGAGCCATCGAGGCCTCGCTCTATAAACGCCCTCCAGGCGTCGCGCACGATCTCCACGTTCGCCTCCGACATCGCCTACTCCTCCAGCCCGGCGGCTTCGAGGGCCGCGTCCCGGTCCAGGTACTCGCGCAGTCGAACGATCCTGCCCTCGCGCATCTCGAAGACGTGAAAGAACCGCTGGCGTATCTCGACGCCGCTGGTGCGCCCACGACCGCTGGTGCTGACCGCAGCGACAACAATCTCGCCCCCGTCGATGATCTCCTCGACCTGGTCGCTATAGCTGCTCCACGCCTCGAGCCAGCGCTCGGTCCATTCGATCAGCGCCTCTTGACCGCGAATCGCGTCGACCTCCTCGACCGGCCGGTACTCGCAGTTCGGGTCGAAGTATCCGAGAACCCACGAGTGGACCTCGCCGCCCTCGGTGATCTGACCAAACGAGGCGTACTGCGCTCGCACGATCTCCACGTTCTCCTCCGACATCGCCCGCGCAGTATCGCGCGCGTAGCGACCCGGTGGGGTCGTCGTCGACGAGGTGCGGTGCTGGCTGCTGCCTGCGCCCACATGCAGGTGCCTGTCCGGGCCGCCAGCGTGCCTTACCGCAGAAAACCCCGCCGTAGCGGGGCTTTCGCTGAGGGTGAGCGACGGGACTCGAACCCGCGACCACCTGGACCACAACCCCAGGGCAGCGGTGCCGCTCAAGACCACACGCCCCGAATCGGTAGCAAGGTGGTAGTTGCTGGCCCGCAATCCTGCTCATGCGGCCAAATTGAACCGTTCGCCCCGACTTCAGAATCTCCGCGCCAGCACGCCAACGCGGGTGCCGCCTACTCCGACAGCCCGGCGGCTTCGAGGGCTTCGTCTCGTGTCCAGTACTCGCGGCCTCGCGCAATCTTCCCGTCCCGGATCGTGTAGAGAGCGGCGTAAGTCAGATCGGTCTCAATTCCGCTCAGCTTTGCGAGCCCGCTGATCCTCACAACGGCGATGACGGTGTCTTCCCCTGCGTCGAGGAGCTCGACCGCCTCAGACCTGAAGTTGTCGAAATTGTCGAGCCAGTCCTGCACGTAAGCGCGCACTGCAGCCTTGCCGTGCATCGAGCCACGGTCATCGATCGCGCCCTCGATCGCCCGGTAGTCGATGTCGTCCGTCCAGAACTCGGACCAGGTATCCAGGTCACCACGGTTGAAGGCGGCAGCCGCGTCGCGGACGGCTTTGACGTTCTCCTCCGACATTGCCCACGCAGTATCTCGGGATTTAGGCGGATGAAGGTTGGCCCCGACGCTGGTGCCGGGGCCAACCGTCGTGTCTCAGTTGCTGCCGCCCTTACAGCCGTTCTCGAATCCGGGAATGTCGGTTCCGTGACCGGGAACGCCGGGAGGCGTAAGCCCCGCGAGCATGAAGTGACCGGGAGTCTGGACGATGGTGTCGGTTGGCCCCTGGCCCACGATCATGTCATTCAGCCCGGAGAAGGCGCAGATCGAGTTCGCATGGTCGCGCACACCATTCGGTCCACCCCCAGGCGGGGTCGGGATCGGGTTCGTGGGACTACTTGGTGTCCCCGGAGGGCCCTTAACCTCACCCGCCAAAGCGGCACTTGCACTTGCACCCGCAAGCGCGGCGGTACAGACCGCAACCGCGAGCAACGACTTCTTGCGCATTGGATTCCTCGCCATCTAGACCTCTTTCCTTTTCCTGTGACCTGTGCAGTCTCTCACCTGACCGATTGCAATGGCTATACGCCGCTGTCTGAGATTTCAGGAATCAAAGGCGCGTCTCAACGAAGCGAGCATAAGACCGCCGCTTCTCGTCCAAAGCGATACCGAGCCGCTACTCCCGCAGCCCGGCGTCGCTATTTGGCGGTAGCGCTGGCGCTGTCGCAATCGTTGAATGTGTCGATGTCAAAGGCCACGTTCACACACGCTTGGAACACGACTGAGTCGCCCGTCGCCAGGGCTCCGGCGGCGTAGCTCCAGACGAGCTTCACCCGCGTCGAAGCACCTGGGTTGAGCGTCTTCGTGAACGGGCTCACCGTGACCGAGCCGGTCGGCGTCCCGTTGACATCGACGCTACTGGTGATGTCGCTCTCATTGATCGTGATCGGCGACGTGCCGACATTGGTCACCTTGAAGACGAACGACTTGCTCGTCTTCGTCGATGAGACCGGACCGTTGACGAACACGATGCCAGCGGCGTCGAGTATTGCCCGGCCCACCACAGTGACCACCACGGTGTCCGTGTTACACAGCGACACGACGTCACAGACCGCCAGCGTGAACGCAAACGGCGTCGTCGTCGCTACATCCGGCGCCGTGAACGTCGGCGTCGGTGAAGTCGGATCAATCAACGTGATGCCCGCCGCCGCGGTCCACATATAGGTGAGCGGCTGACCCGCCGGATCGAAGGATGCTGTGCCGTCCAGGTTCACCGTCGTCCCGGGCAAGACCGTCTGGTCGGGTCCGGCGTTCGCGACCGGCGGGTGTTCGAACGGCTCGCGATCCTGCACAGTGACCACCACGGTGTCGGTGTCGCACAGCACCACCGGGTTGGGCTCGTCACAGACCTCCAGCGTGAACGTCAGCGGCGTGTCCGCCGGTACCTCCGGCGCCGTGAACGTCGGCGTCGGAGAGGTCGGATCACTCAACGTGACTGCCGGTACGCCGGTCTGGGTCCACACAAAGGTCAGAGCCTCGCCCGCCGGACCGGAGGATGCCGTTCCGTCGAGCGCCACCAGAGTCCCTTCGGTGACCGTCTGGTCGGGCCCGGCGTTCGCCGTCGGGTGCCCCAGGATCTGCGTGCTATCGAACGACGGCGCCGGATCGATCAGAGTGATCGTCCCCGGATTCGGCGGCGTCACCGTGCCCGGGGCGCAGCGGAAGGCCACGTTTAGGAACCCGTCGATGAGGGTGTTGATCAGCAGGGTGTTGTTAGCGGCAGTGGGTGGCGCCGCCGCGATCGAGTCCTGCCGGTAGTTGATCGTCCCGCCGGCACCGACGGTCCAATTCATGTCGTCGTAGGCCACGCTAAACGCGGGATCAGTGGAGGTCTCATCGCCGGTGCCCCGGACCCCGTCAGGATCGGTGATCGTCGTCGGGACGGTCATTGAGCCGTCCGGCGGTGAGCCCCCCACCGTGTTGGTGTTCTGGACACCCTCGACCGTGTTCGTGGCCTCGATCGTGCTCCTGACGTTGGCGGGGATGTTGTTCGTCCCCTGCTGCAGGAGACCGAGGTTGTATCCGGCTACGAAGATCGTATCCCCCGGGATCGCTGCGCTCTGGCTGAGGCCGCTCGTCGCGGTGGTCCCACCAGGCGCCACCGTCGTCAGCCCGTCGTCACCGGATGTGGTGACGCCCATCTGGCTGAAGTTCGATGTGGCGCTGTTCGCACAGGCGTTGGGCACCGTTGCGCTGCCGGCGCTGGCCGAGCTTGCGGGCAGAGCAAAGACCGCGGCTACGGCCACTGCAAGCACGGCGAACGCCGAACTACGGCACTTGAACATCCTTCGCGATTCCCTTCGCTGGCTGAACGCGGCGTTTATAGAACTGCGCGTTCATAGCGCGAGGAACCATACTCCTCAATTTGAGCAGCGGGATGCAGTTGACCTGCCGTTCCTACTTGCCGCGATAGCTGCGCTCGAACGCCCTGCGCCGTGACGGAGACGCCGCCCTCGGCCTCCGCTTCTGAGTCGTCCTACTCCGACAGCCCGGCGGCTTCGAGGCCTTTCAGATGGGTTGGCGTACACGGGTGTATGCATTACGGGATGCGGTGCATGAGCTCTAGCAGCCCGCGCCGCGGCGCCGGCCGCTGACGGTGTCGGGCTAGGTACGAGCGCCATCAGCCCTCACCCAAATCCAGGTGGGGGAGCATCATCCCGGCGCCGCCCTCGACCTCGAACTCCGGGGCCCCAACCGTCGCCCTGGCGTGGCGATACGGGTTGCGGTTCGGTGAGGTAGGCGGGCATGAAGGGCAACCACGGCTCGCCTCGCATCGCACCGCCGTCGAAGCCATCGGTAGCGCCGCCGCTCGGGACGCCGGGATGTATCGACGCGACGAGTGCGGCGTCGCTGGCCTGACGCGCGGTCATCGCCGCGACCTCGCCGGTGTTCGCGTTCGGAGGTTCGGCTGCGCCATCGCCGCCGGTGTCGGTCGGTTCCAGCTGCGGGTGCAGCTTGGCGACCAGGGCGCGGTCGGCCTCGCGCCTGTCGCGCGCTGACTGCCCGCGTAGCGCGGAGGCCATGTCGCCGGCGGTGGCTTCGACCGGTTCCGGTTCCTGTTGCAGACTCGCCTCCGCGCGTGTCTCCGCAACGTCCGTCGGCCCGCCCGCGCCCGCGGCGGGCGCACGCGCCGGGCGACCGAATAGAAGCTGTCCGGCGTTCTCGGGTGTCAGTTCGACCTCGTCGGTCATCGAATGTCCGTCGGCCAGGGAATCGGGGCGCTGAACTGCTCGGCGCTGCGAACCAACTCGGCACCGTGATCGACGCCGACGATTCGCATCCCCTGAAGCTCGCGCTGCGGCGGGCCGACGGCTCGCATCGCGGCTGCGGCCCGCCAGCCGTTGATGCGTTGGCCGAGACCGTGGTATTCGAGGGCTGAACGGAGGAGCGCCTGACCGCGCCGCTGAAGCTCGGCAGACGCCGCCTCTCCTTCGGGCGCGACCGCCTCGACCAGGTCGCGGAAGTGCGCGGAGATGAAGGCTCCTAAGGATTCCTTGGCGACGCGCTCAATCTCACGGGCGTGCCGGTAGGCGGCCTGCGCCTCGCCGGGATCGGCCCCGTCGAGCTCCTTGACGAGCTTGCCGGCCTCGGACGTGGCCTTCAACGGCCTGCCCTGCGGAGTGAACGGATTTGGATCGCGCCGGTACAGGGCGGCGACGGCCTGCTCCAACTCCGTGAACCGCGCTTCTGCGACGGCGCTCTCGGTGCCCCTGGCATCGGCCTCGGCCTCGGCGTCCTGCGCCGCCTTCTCGAGCTTGGTGACTTGGGCGAGTACGTCGGCCTTGGCCTTCGGCCTGGTCTTGGTAGCGGGGTTCATATTCCTCCTTCGTCGATGGGTCTAGTCGGGCGATGCAGAAGTTCGCGCCGGCGAGGGCGCACGGAGTCCGGCCGGGCTCCGCGCAGCGTCCTCGCCGGTGCGTTCGGCGAACCGAGGCCGGGACGCGGGCACCTGGCCTCTGCGTCCTGGGCCCAGGAGGAGATTCCCCGACCCGCCTGCCCTCGCCGCCGGAAAGGTCAAACAGCGGCGAAGCTTGTGGAAGATGTCGGTGTCGATGTCAGCGAATCCGGTCACGACGACGCGGCCTCGCGGTCGCCCTGGTCGCGCTGCAGGAGGTGTTCGTCGAGGGCGCGTCGGATCGTGGACGAAACCGACTGATCTTCGCGCCGAGCTCGGGCTTGGATTTCAAGCGCGAGCGCGAGCGGGACGTAGGCGCTGACGATCCTGCGTTCGTTCGAAACTTCTCGGATTACCACGGAAGCGTCCTCCTTGGAGGCTTGGGTCCTGCCGCTTCGTGGTACGGCCGAGGTTCTGTTAGAGAAAATATAAGGCGCGCGTCGGCGGCACCTTCGGTGCGCGCGCGTGCATTCGCGAGTTGCTGAGGTCGGGCTTAGGTCGCGGGCGAGGACGCGGTGCTGGCAGCTTCCTGCGCCCACATGTACGTTCCTCGAAGGTGGACCGGAAGCAACCGCAGCCACTCAGCCCCGTCCTCGTGGGTGAGGAACTGACCGTCGCGCCGGAGGCCGCAGACGAAATGGCGCAGGAACCCTTCGCGGTCGCCCGCCTCGCTGGAATCGACCGAGCCGTCGCCGGAACGGTGACCAGGGAGCGACCTCTAAAAACCGGCCCGGCCGGGTTCACGTTCGAATGCTCGAACGCCGCCTGTACGGCACTGTACGCCGGTGCGAGGGCTCAGTCGATGGTTGCGTCGCCCGCTAGACGTCGATGATGGCGTAGGCCACTACGAGCCCCACAAGCATGATCACCATGAGTACGTGCAGGAACATGACCAGTCCACGGGTCTCTGGTGCTACTCCCGCACCTCCCGCACCTGTCGCTGCTACGCGCTCACGGTTCTCTGGTCCTGCTTCCATCCTCGATCACCATCCTCGTGCTAGTTCGCGACTCCTGCGACCGGTTGGCCGGGCTGTCAAGGGTATGCCCCGCCACCTGGGTCGTCAACCACCCGGGAGTCTGTACCTGGTGCGCGCACAAGGTCGGCAGGGTTGTTGTTGCCCGTGGGAATAGGCCCTGTTTAGGCCCTCGGCTGTCTGACGGCCAACTGTCTCACCGCAGAAAGCCGCGCCGTAGCGGGGCTTTCGCTGAGGGTGAGCGACGGGACTCGAACCCGCGACCACCTGGACCACAACCAGGAGCTCTACCAACTGAGCTACGCCCACCGCGAGTGCTCAGAATCTAGCGCCGCGACACCCCTTTGCGGAAACCTCAGCCGGGAGGCCGCTGATGCAGCCCGAAGCTGGAGCCCTGATCGTCTTCGCAGAGGGCAAAGCGTCCGAACTTCGCGACGTTCTCGTCCGAGTCGTCCAGGGACTTGGCGCTTCCGCCGAGCTCCTGGACCTTGGTCATTGCGGCGTCCAGGTCGGAGACCGCGAAGAAGGCGTACATCGCCGCGCCGGCATCGCCCGTGTGGACCCCGCCCGGCACGCCACCGGTCTCGACGACGAAGCCGTCGCCCGAGGGACCGGTCTCGAGGCGCCATCCGTCGAACAGACCGGAGTAGAAGGCGCGCGCCTTCTCGGCGTCGCCGGTGCCGATCTCGAAGAAGCTGATCTCGCCGCTCATATCGTCCTCCTGGCTCGCTTGGCGGGTGAGCGCCCCCGGCAAGATTCGAACTTGCGACATCCGGCTTAGAAGGCCGGCGCTCTATCCAGCTGAGCTACGGGGGCGGGCCGGCGCAGGGTACCTGCGCGCTCAGAGCGTCAGGAGCCGAATCTCTCGGCTTCCTCCGAGCCGCCGGTGGCGTCGCCCTCGCTGTAGGAGTGCGCGCCGGTTCCAGCGAGCTTCCCGCCCTGGACGATCAGGTACTCGTCGCGGATCGGCTTGCGCTCGAAGTGGCACTCGAGGATCTCACGGGTGCCTGCCGCATAGCGCGCCTGCGCCGAGAGGCTCGTGCCCGAGGTGTGGGGGGTCATGCCGTGGTGGGGCATTGCCCGCCACGGGTGGTCCTGCGGCGCCGGCTGAGGGAACCAGACATCGCCCGCGTAGCCGGCGAGCTGCCCGGACTCGAGCGCGCGCACGATCGCGTCGCGGTCGCAGATCTTGCCGCGTGCGGTGTTGACGATGTAGGAGCCGCGCTTCATCTTGGCGAGCATCTCGTCGTCGAAGAGGTGCTCGGTCTCGGGGTGGAGCGGGGCGTTGATCGTGACCACGTCGCAATGCGGGACCATCTCCTCGGCGCTCGCGTGGAAGGTCGCGCCGAGCTCCTCCTCGACCTCGGTCGGAAGGCGGTGGCGGTCGGTGTAGTGCAGGCCGACGTCGAAGGGCGCCAGGCGCTTCAGTACCGCGTGACCGATGCGCCCGGCGGCGACGGTGCCGACCTGCATGCCCTCGAGGTCGTACTCGCGTGACGCGCAGTCGGCGATGTTCCAGCCGCCGTCGACCACGGTCTTGTAGGAGGGGATGTAGTTGCGCACCAGTCCCAGGATCATCATCACGACGTGCTCGGAGACGCTGATCGAGTTGCAGTAGGTCACCTCGGCGACCGTGATCCCGCTGTCGATCGCGGCCTGCAGATCGACGTGGTCGGATCCGATGCCGGCGGTGATCGCCATCCTCAGGTTCGGCGCGTTGGCGATCCGCTCTGCGGTCAGGTAGGCCGGCCAGAAGGGCTGGGAGATCACGACCTCGGCATCCGGCAGGTGCTTCTCGAACTCCGAGTCGGGGCCATCCTTGTCCGAGGTGACGACAAGCTCGTGGCCGGCGTCCTCGAGGAACTTGCGCAGCCCGAGCGCACCGGAGACACAGCCCAGCAGCTCGCCGGGGGTGAAGTCGATCGCGCCAGGGGTCGGCGTGGTCTGCCCGTCGGGATAGCTCTCGAGCGCGGGGATCTCGTCGCGCGGGTAAGCGGGCGGGTAGCCGTCCACCGGGTCGTCGTAGAGAACGCAGAGGATCTTCGCCATCGGTCTAGGCCTCCATCGTCTTGGGGATCAGCATGGGGTTCACGGATTCGAGTCCTGCCCGGGGACCCAGCTGGTCCCTGCCAGGGGGACCTTTGACATCGCCGAGGCCTCAAGCGTGAGCGCGACCATATCCTCGGGCTCGAGATTGTGCAGGTGGGACTTGCCGCAGGCGCGGGCGAGGGTCTGGGCCTCGAGCACCATCGCCCGGAGGTAGTTGGCGATCCGGCGGCCACCCAGCTCGGGGTCGAATCGGCTCGCCAGCTCTTCGTCCTGGGTCGAGATCCCGACCGGGTCGCGCCCTTCGTGCCAGTCGTCGTAGTACCCCGCCGAGGTGCCGATCCGCTCGTACTGCTCCTCGAACTCGGGGGCGTTGTCGCCCAGTGCGACCACCGCCGCGACACCGATCGAGACGGCGTCGGCGCCCAGGGCCATCGCCTTGGCTACGTCGGCGCCGGAGCGGATCCCGCCCGAGACGACCAACTGAACTTCGCGGTGCATGCCCAGCTCCTGGAGCGATGCCACGGCGAGTGGGATCGCGGCGAGGATCGGGATGCCGACGTGCTCGATGAACACGTCCTGGCTCGCCGCGGTCCCCCCCTCCATCCCGTCGAGCACGATCACGTCGGCACCCGCCTTGACCGCGAGCGCGACGTCGAAGTAAGTGCGTGTCGCGCCGACCTTGACGTAGATGGGCTTCTGCCAGTCGGTTATCTCGCGCAGCTCCTCGATCTTGATCTCCAGGTCGTCGGGGCCGGTCCAGTCGGGGTGCCGGCAGGCGCTGCGCTGGTCGATCCCCTTCGGCAGGTCCCGCATCTCGGCGACCCGGTCCGAGATCTTCTGGCCGAGCAACATGCCCCCGCCGCCGGGCTTCGCGCCCTGGCCGACCACGACCTCGACCGCGTCGGCCCGCCGCAGGTCATCGGGATTCATGCCGTAGCGCGAGGGCAGGATCTGGTACACGAGCTTGGAGGAGTGATCGCGCTCCTCGGGCAGCATCCCCCCGTCGCCGGTGGTGGTTGAGGTGCCGACGGCGCTTGCGCCTCGGCCAAGCGCCTCCTTGGCCGGCGCCGACAGCGCCCCGAAGCTCATGCCGGCGATCGTGATCGGGATGTCCAGCTCAACCGGCCGCTTCGCGAAGCGCGTCCCGAGAGTGACGTCAGTGGCGCAGCGCTCGCGGTAGCCCTCGAGCGGGTAGCGCGAGACGCTGGCGCCGAGAAAGAGCAGGTCGTCGAAATGAGGCACGCGGCGCTTGGCGCCGAAGCCGCGGATGTCGTAGATCCCCTCGCGGGCCATGCGGTGGATCTCGTGGATCGTGTCGCGGTCGAACAGCGCCGATTCCCGCAACCCGGGGCGCCAGCGGCCCTCGAGGCCCGGCTTGAAGCCCTCCTGCTTGGCGAGCGCGTCGAACTCGGCCATCAGTAGGCCCCGGCGCTGTCGATATCGAAGTTGTAAAGCTTCCGTGCGGAGCCGTAGCGGCGGAACTCGGCCGGATCGGCATCCGCTCCTCCCCGTTCCAGCAGCCCAGCCAGCTCGGCCGTGTGCTCGTCGCGCATCTCCTTCTCGACGCAATCCGCGCCGAGGCTCCTCACCCCGCCGCGCACGTAGAGGTGCGCCTCGTAGATCGAGTCACCGAGGTCCTCGCCGGCGTCGCCGCAGACGACGAGGGAGCCCTTCTGCGCCATGAAGGCGCCGACGTGGCCTATCGATCCGTGAACGACGATGTCGACGCCCTTCATCGAGATCCCGCAGCGGGCCGAGGCGCTCCCCTCGATCACGAGGGTCCCGCCCCGCCCGGTCGCGCCGGCGGCTTGACTGGCGTCGCCCTCGATCACAACCGTGCCGGACATCATGTTCTCGGCCACCCCGACCCCGCAGTTGCCCTTGACCCGCACCGTCGAGAGCTTGTTCATGCCGGCGCAGTAATAGCCGACGTGGCCCTCGATCTCGACCTCGATCGGAGCATCCAGGCCGACCGCGACGGCGTGGGCGCCGTCGGGGTTGGTGATCCGCCAGCGCCCGGGAGGGTCAGCGCCGGCGTCGTGAAGGCGCTGGTTCAGCTCCCTGACGGTTGTCTGGGCGAGGTCCACCGACTCGGCGGCGAGGGTCGCGCTCACGAGACCCTTGCCCGCTGCCACGAGTAGACCTGAGCCGGTTCGGGCTCCCAGAGCCGCGCCCGGTCGGCCCCCGGCAGCTCCGCGATCGCCCTGTACTCCGAGGCCATCGCCACCCAATCGTCGGTCTCGGCCATGACGGCCGGCTTGCACGCGATCGGGTCGCGCAGCACAGCGAAGCCGTCGGCGGTCCCGACTGCGAAGGTGTAGAAGCCATCGAGGTCCTCAAGGCAGCCCTCGAGGGCCTGCTCGAGGCTGGCACCGCGGGCCAGGCGCCAGGTCAGATAGCCGGCGGCAACCTCGGAGTCGTTGTCGGTCTGGAACTCGATCCCCTCGCGGCGCAGCTGTGCCCGCAGGCGGTTGTGGTTGGAGAGGGAGCCGTTGTGAACCAGGCAGAGGTCGAGGCCGGTCGAGAACGGGTGCGAGTGCTCGGTGGTGACCCTGCTCTCCGTCGCCATCCGCGTGTGGCCGAGCGCGTGCGTCGCCGAGATCCCGGCGAGGTCGAAGCGCTCGACGAACTCGCGCGGGTCACCCGCTTCCTTGTAGATCTCGATTCGCTCACCGACGCTCATCACCCTGATCTCGGGGTGATGGTGGGTCAGCCAGGCCCCGACCGTGGCCGCGTCTCCCTCGACCACGAACAGCGCGTGCGAGGCTCGCAGCTCGGGCTCGCCGAGCACCCCGAACTCCTCTCCCAGCTCCCCGGCGAGCGTCTCCCACGAATAGTCCTCGTCGGGCGAGTAGAGCGAGACCTTGCGGGCCCCGGCGGGCGCGGGATCGCGGTAAAAGGCGACCCCGGCGCTGTCGGGCCCACGCGTCGCGAGCTGGGAGAGCATGGCTCCCAGATGGGAGCCGAGGTCCTCCTCGATCCCGCTTGACTTACTGAATAGGCCGGCGATGCCGCACATGGGTGAACCTCTCTCTCACGAGAGCTGGAGATACCGATCGATCTCCCACTTGGTGATCTGCTCGTGCGCCTGCTGCCATTCGCGCCGCTTGCAGCGGATGAAGTAGTCGACGTAGTCCTCGTCCCCGACCGAGCCGAAGGCCGTGCGCATCACTTCGCTTCCCTCGAGCTCCCGGGTCGCGTCCAGCAGGTTCGCGGGCAGCGTCTCGATGCCCATCTTCTTGCGGTCCTCGACGCTCGTCTCGTACATGCTGCCGCTGCTCGGCTCACCCGGATCGATCCCGTTCTCGATCCCGTCCAAGCCCGCGGCCAGCACGGCGGTCGCCGCCAGGTATGGGTTGCAGGCCCCGTCGACGGTGCGGTCCTCGATTCGCCCGTGATCGGGGATGCGGAGCATCACGGTGCGGTTGTTCCAGCCATAGGTGACGTAAGCGGGCGCCCAGGTCGCGCCACTGGTCGGCGCCCCGATCACCAGGCGCTTGTAGGAGCCGACCGTCGGAGCGGTCAGCGCGATGTAGGCCTTGGCGTGCTTCTTGAGCCCGCCGATGAACTGATAGCCCTTCTCGCTGATGCCGAGGCCGCGAGGGTCCGCCTTCGGGTCCTCGAGGAGGACGTTGGTGTCGCCGTCCCAGAGGCTCATGTGCATGTGGCAACCGTTGCCGGTCAGGTGCGCGAAGGGCTTCGGCATGAAGGTCGCGATCAGCCCCCGCTCCTGCGCCATCGCCTCGACCATGTAGCGATAGAAGACCGCTCGATCGGAGCTCGTGAGGGGATCAGCGGGGCCCCAGTTCTGCTCGAACTGGCCGTTGGCGTCCTCATGATCGGTGGCGTAGAGCCCCCAGCCCAGCGAGTTGACGTTGTCGGCGACCTCGGAGACGAAATCGAAGCTCCTGGTCAACGCGCGAATGTCGTAACAGGGCTGCTCGAGGTCGTCGAGCTTGTCGGCCACCTCGATGCCGCCGTCCTCGGTCTTTCGCACGAGCAGGTACTCGAGCTCGTAGCCGATCTTGAACTGGTAGCCCATGTCCTCGCAGCGCTTCATCTGGTTTCGCAGGATCGTTCGCGGGCAATACGGCCACGGCTCACCCTCGACGACGACGTCCGAGGCGAACCAGCCCACGTGTGGCTTCCAGGGCAGCGGCGTGAACGACGCCGGGTCGGGCATCGCGATCATGTCCGGGTCGTTGGGCTGCTGGCCGATGTCGCCGGCGGCGAAGCCGGCGAATCCGGCGCCGTCGGTGAGAAGGTCGTCAAGCCTCTCGGCGGGGATCAGCTTGGCGCTCGGCCTCGCGTGCATGTCGACGAAGTTCGCGAACAGGAACTCGATCTCGTCGTCGGAGACCTGCTTGCGGACGTCGTCGGGCGTGGGTCGGGTGTCTGCGCTCATGGCTGGATGTATGTCACATAGCCGACGTCCCGACAATGGTCGCCCACGCCAGCATTCATCCCTCGCCTATGTGAGACAACACATACGCAGCTACCCGGCCTCGATACCGACCACGAGGTCGATCTCCGGGTCGAGGATCTGCTCGATCAGCTCGTCGTCCGGCGTGATCCCCATCTCACGGCACCGGTTGCGATAGTGGCGGACCTTCTGATCCTGGTACTTCTGGAGGTCGAGGCCGGGGACCGCCTCTGGTATTCGCCCAAGCCGACCACGTTGCCGCGGTAGGTGTCGAAGACCTCATGCACCAGCGCCTCGTATTCGGGGTTCTTCTCGATCAGGGTCCGGCAGGCTCCCGTACCGAATGTGATGTGGCGCCCCTCGCCCGAGGGCTTCGGCTTGCGCATTTGTACCAATTTGTCTAGTGTGCGGAAAATGTCCTTTCTCCTCACCTGCCCGCATTGCGGGGAGCGCGAGGTCACCGACTTCTCGTTTGGGGGCGAGGTCGTACCACGGCCGACCGCCAAGCCCACCGAGCGCGAGCTGAACACCTACAACTACTTCCGCCGCAACGTCGCCGGCGTCCAGCGCGAGTGGTGGTATCACCGCTCGGGCTGCAGGGAGTGGTTCCTGGCCGAGCGCGACACCACGACGAACGTGGTCAGCTGGGTCGGGCTGCCCGGCGCCGACCCGCCGACGGCGGGGGATGTCGCCGGGCGATGACCAGGCTGCCGCCCCAGCCCGGCGAGCGGATCAGCCGTGGGCGCGCGATCGAGTTCGAGTTCGACGGCAAGAGGGTCGAGGCGCTGGAGGGCGACACGATCGGCTCCGCGCTGCACGCCTCAGGTCGCAAGGTGCTCTCGCGCAGCTTCAAGTATCACCGGCCCCGCGGGCTGATGTGCTGCGCCGGCCAGTGCCCCAACTGCCTGGTGGACGTCGACGGATGGCCGGGGGTGCGGGCGTGCACTGAACCCGTGAGGCCGGGGATGAAGGTTGCCCACATGAACGCGACCCCCTCCCTGGAATTCGACGCGATGCGGGCGACCGACATCTTCGGCACCAGGTTGACGCCGCCGGGGTTCTACTACAAGACCTTCATCCGCCCGCGCGGGCTGTGGCCGCTCTACGAGAAGGTTCTGCGGGGCGCGGCGGGGTTGGGCAAGCTCCGCAAGAGCCAGGCCGAACGCGAGTGGCGCACCGAATACCGCCGCCGCCGGGCCGACATCCTGGTGATCGGCGGCGGCGCCGCCGGCATGGCGGCCGCGCTGCGAGCCGCCGAGATGGGCGCCGACGTGGTGCTCGTCGACGACGGTCCCGAGCTGGGGGGATCCCTGCTGGCGGGCGAGGGCGCGGCCGACGCGCGCGAGGCGGCCGAGCGCGTCCGCGCCGCGGGGGTCGAGGTGCTGGCGCCGGCAGCGGCCCTGGGGTTCTTCGACGGCATCGTCCCTGTCTGGCAGGGCAGCACCCTGCACCAGGTTCGTGCCGACCACCACGTCGCCGCGACAGGCTCGATCGAGCAGCCGCTGCTGTTCGAGGGCAACGACCTGCCCGGCGTGATGCTCTGCTCGGGCGCCGAGCGGCTCGCCCATCTTTACGGCGTTGTCCCCGGCGATACCGCTCTGGTCGCCACCACAGCCGACCGCGGACTCGCCTCGGCGCTGGCACTTCAAGACGCGGGGGTCGAGATCGCCGCGATCGCGGACGCGCGTCCCGAGGGCAGCGCCGACGCTGAGCTCAGGGCCCGGATCGACGCCGCAGGAATCCGGATGCTCGAGGGCGCCACGGTCGTCGAGGCGATCGGGCGGAAGCACGTAAAGGGAGCCGTGGTCGCGGACCTCGACGCCGCGAGGCGCCCCGACCTCGACACCAGGCGCGGCGTCGACTGCGACCTGATCGCGGTCTCGGGCGGCACCGTGCCGGCCACCTCGCTGCTGCTCCAGGCCGGCGCCAAGGCCGCCTGGGACGACGCTTCGGGCGCGTACCTCCCCCAGGACGTTCCCGACGACATCCACCCCGCCGGTGCCGTCGCCGGCCACTCTTCGACGGGCCGCGCCGCAGCCTCGGGCGCTGTCGCGGGCGCCGAGGCTGCGCTGGCGCTCGAGCTGGGGGACGCCGCCGACCGCGAGCGGCTGGAGGCCGACCGCACGATGCTAGACGCCGGCTTGAACGGCTCCTCTCCCGCCGCCCCCGCCCCGCCCCCTGCCGACGGCCACAAGAAGTGCTTCGCCTGCATCTGCGAGGACGTCACCGCCAAGGACATCAGCTATGCGATCGACGAGGGCTACGACTCGCTGGAGCTGCTGAAGCGCTACACGACGCTTACCATGGGGCCCTGCCAGGGGCGGATGTGCCAACTCGCCTCGATCCGCCAGACCGCGAAGCACACGGGAATCGAGATCGGGGACGTCGGCTTGACCACCGCACGGCCGCCCTGGTCCACTGTGCCGATGGGCGCGATGGCCGGCCGCCCGTTCGAGCCCGCGAAGCGCTCGGCGATCCACGGCCGCCATCTCGAGCTCGGCGGCAACATCATGTGGGCCGGGGACTGGCGCCGCGCGTACGACTACGGCGACCCCGAAGCCGAGACGATGGCCGTTCACGACGGCGCCGGCCTGATCGACGTCTCGACACTCGGCAAGCTGCTGGTGCGAGGGCCCGACGCGGGCGCCTTCCTCAACCGCCTCTACCCGAACCGCTTCGACAACCTGAAGCCGGGGCGCATCCGCTACGGAGTGTTGGGCGATGACGCCGGGAGGATCACCGACGACGGCACGATCTGCCGCCTCGACGACGATTCCTATTACGTCACGACTACCTCGAGCGGCGCCGACGCAGTCGAGGCCTGGTTCGCCTGGTGGCTCGCCGACTGGCAGCTCGACGTCCACCTGACAGACCTGAGCCAGGGCCTCTCGGCCTTCAACCTCGCCGGGCCGCGCGCCCGCGAGATCATCTCGTCGCTGACCGACTTCGACTGCTCGAACGAGGGCTTCGCCTATCTCGACGGCAAGCGCGCCCACGTCGCCGGCGTGCCCTGCCTGATGCTCCGAATCGGCTTCGTCGGCGAGCTCGGCTATGAGCTGCACTGCCCGGGCGCGCTGGCCCAGCACCTCTGGGACTCGCTGCTCGCGGCCGGCGAGGAGCACGGGATCAGGCCGTTCGGCCTCGAGCCCCAGCGGGTGCTGCGCCTGCAGAAGCTCCACATCCTGGTCGGTCAAGACACCGACGCCGAGTCGAACCCGCTCGAGGCCGCGATGCCGTGGATCGTCAAGTTCGACAAGGAGGAGGACTTCATCGGGCGCTGGGCGCTGGAGGCCGTCGCCGAGCGAGGCGACGAGAAGAACCTGGTCGGCTTCACGGTCGCCAACGGCGCGGTGCCGACCGAGGGAGCTGCCGTGGTCGCCGACGACAGGCCGATCGGCCTGATCACCTCCTCGCGCTTCTCCCCGAAGCTTCAGCGCACGATCGGCATGGCCTGGGTGCCGGCGTCGCTCGCCGAGGACGGCACCGAGCTGACCATCGCCGATGACGGCCGCAAGATCACCGCGCAGGTGCACAAGGCCCCCTTCTACGACCCCGACCAGGAGCTGCTGCGGGGATGAGCTTCGAGTTCCTCGCCCCGGACCAGGCCCGCGAGCACGACGGGCTCGAGGCAACCGCCCGCAGCCCGATCGAATGGGCACACGTCGAGGCAGGCGCGCAGCTCGGCGGCCTGGCCGGCTGGAACGTGGTCTTCGACTACGGCGCGCCTGAGCGCGAGGCCGCTGCGATCCGCGATGCCGTCGGCGTAGCGGACCTCTGCGCGGTCGGCAAGCTCGAGCTGCAGGGCGACGCGGAGTCGATCGCGACGGTCGTCGCCCGGCTCGCCGGCGGCGCCAGGCTCGAGCCTGGCCGCGCGGTCGAGCACGAGCGCACCTGGTGGTGCCCCGTGACGGCCGGGAAGGTGCTGGCGCTGACGCGGCCCGAGCGGACCGCGTACGTGCGGGAGAACCTGGAAGTCGCCGCCGCCGAGACGCCGTTCGCCTCGGTCACCGAACTGACGGCCGCGCTCGGCTCCAACCTGATCGCCGGGCCCCTGGCCCGCGAAGCGCTGGCGCGAACGACCGCGCTCGACCTGCGCACGGATCACTTCCCCGAGGCGGCCTTCGCACCGGTTTCGGTCGCGCGCACGCCCGGCATGGTGCTGCGCTCCCGCCAGGACCGCTACCTGCACATCTTCGGCGCCGGCTACGCCCAGTACAACTGGACCGTCTTCGTGGACGCGGCCGAGAACCTCGGCGGGCGGGCCGTCGGGCTGCAGGCGCTCGCCGCGCCCGAGGGGGGCGAGGTGTTCGCCGGTGCGTGAGATCTTCCGAAAGCGGCGCATGTGGCGCCGGCCCGGCGAGCTACGCGACAGCTACGACGTAGCGATCATCGGCGCCGGCTCGCACGGGCTCGCGACGGCCTACTACCTTGCGCGCGACCACGGCATCACCGACGTCTGCGTGCTCGACATGGGCTACATCGGCTCCGGCGCCGCGGGGCGCAACACGACGATCCTGCGCTCCAACTACAAGACGCCCGAGGGGGCCGCCTTCTACGACGCCTCCCTGAAGCTCTACGAGCGGCTGGGCGCCGAGCTCGACTTCAACCTGCTGTTCTCCCAGAACGGGCACCTGACCCTGGCCCACACCGACCGGGCGATGTTCGTGATGACCGAACGCGCCGAGGTCAACCGTCTCCACGGGATCGACTCGCGCGTCGTGCTCCCACCCGAGATCCAGAAGATGGCGCCGGCGATGGCGCTCGGCGACGACGCCGTGCACCCGGTGCAGGGCGCCCTCTATCACGCTCCCGGCGGAATCATCCGCCACGACGCCGTGGTCTGGGGGCTGGCGCGCGGAGCCGACCGGGGCGGGGCCGAGATCCATCCATACACCGAGGTGACCGGGGTCGAGCGTTCGAACGGCAAAGCGACCGGGGTGAAGCTCGCAAACGGCCGGACGATCTCGGCCGGCAAGGTCGTCAGCGCGACCGCCGGCTGGAGCTCCACGATCGCCGCGATGGCCGGTATCGAGCTGCCGATCACCACCCACATCCTGCAGGCCTTCGTGACCGAGCCGCTGAAGCCGCTGCTCGACGTGGTAATCGTCTCCTCGCAGATGCACGTCTACATCTCGCAAACCGATCGCGGCGAGTTCCTGGTCGGCGCCGAGATCGAGCCCTGGACCACCTACCGCCAGCAGGGCACGCTCAACTTCATCCAAGAGGCCTCGCGCCACACGCTCGAGCTGTTCCCACAGCTCGAGCGCGCGCGGATTCTGCGCAGCTGGGCCGGTCTCTGCGACATCAGCCCCGACTTCAGCCCGATCCTCGGCGCGACCGAGGTAGACGACTTCTTGGTCAGCGCCGGCTGGGGCACCTACGGCTTCAAGGCCGCACCGATCGTGGGAAAGACCCTCGCCGAGCAGGTCGCAACCGATAGGCCACCCGCGCTGATCGAGCCGTTCGCGCTCGATCGGTTCTACCGTGACCGCTTGGTCTCGGAGCTGGGGGCCGCGGCGGTTTCGCACTGATGAAGAGCAGCCTGGAAATCGCCCAGCAGGCGGAGCTGAAGCCGATCGACGAGATCGGCCTGCCGCTCGGCCTCGAGCCCGAGGAGATCGAGCCGTACGGGCGCTACAAGGCCAAGGTCTCGCTCGAGGCCATTGACCGGCTCTCCGACAGGCCTGATGCGAAGCTCGTGTGCGTCACCGGCATGACCCCGACAAAGGCCGGAGAGGGCAAGACCACGACGTCGGTGGCTCTGACGCAGGGGCTCGGCCACATCGGCAAGAGCCCCGTGCTCTGCCTGCGCGAGGCCTCGTTGGGCCCTGTTTTCGGGATGAAGGGGGGCGCCGCAGGCGGCGGCTTGGCGCAGGTGGTGCCGATGGAGGACCTCAACCTGCACTTCACGGGCGACATCCACGCGATCGGCGCCGCCAACAACCTGCTCGCGGCGATGCTCGATGCCTCGATCCTGCACGGCAACCCGCACGGAATCGACGCTCTTCGGGTCACCTGGAAGCGAGCCGTTGATATGAACGATCGCGCCCTGCGCCAGATCGCGATCGGGCTCGGCGGACCCACGAACGGCTACCCGCGCGAGAGCGGCTTCGACATCACCGCGGCCTCAGAGGTGATGGCCGTCGTCGCCGTCGCCCGCGACCTTCAGGACCTGCGCAAGAGACTCGGCGCTGTGACCGTGGCCTACTCGCACGAGGGAGAGCCGGTCACCGCCGACGACCTGCAGGCGGCCGGCGCGATGGCCGTGCTGCTCAAGGATGCGATCAAGCCCAACCTGATCCAGACGCTCGAGGGTCAGCCGTGCCTGATGCACGCCGGTCCCTTCGCCAACATCGCCCACGGCAACTCCTCGCTGATCGCTGACCTGATGGGGCTGAAGCTGGGCGACTACGTGGTCACCGAGTCGGGCTTCGGCTCCGACATGGGGATGGAGAAGTTCTTCGACATCGTCTGCCGCGCCGGGGGCATCCGCCCCGCCGCCGTGGTGCTGGTGGCGACGGTGAGAGCGCTGAAACACCACGGCGGCCTCGAGGACCCCGAGTCGGCTTCCGAGCAACAGGGGACGCACGCCGTCGAAGCGGGCATGGCGAACCTGGAGCGCCACCTGGCGATAGTCGGCGAGTTCGGCGTGCCGGCCGTAGTGGCCATCAACCGCCGGCCCGAGGACAGCGACGAGGAGGTGGAGCTGGTGAAGCGCCTCGCGGCCGAGGGCGGCGCGCACGCGTCGGCGGTCAGCGAGGGCTTCGCCAAGGGCGGAGAGGGCGTGGCGGAGCTGGCCGAAGCCGTCGTCTCCGCCTGTGAGCAGCCCAACGACTTCCATCTGCTCTACGAGGACTCGGCCTCGATCAACGACAAGATCGAGACAGTCGCCAAGCGGGTGTACGGTGCCTCAGAGGTCGTCTACTACCTGGAAGCCGAGAAGAAGATCGAGCAGTTCAGCGAACAGGGGCTCGGGGGCCTCCCGGTCTGCATGGCCAAGACGCCGCTCTCGCTCTCCTCGGACCCGTTGCTGCTGGGGGCCCCGAGCGGGTTCCAGCTGCCTGTGCGCGACGTTCGCGCTTATACGGGGGCGGGCTGGCTGGTGCCCCTGTGTGGCGCGGTGATGCAGATGCCCGGGCTAGGAAAGACACCCGCCGCCTTCGATGTCGACATCGACGCCGAGGGACGAACCATAGGGCTGTTCTAGACGATGGACCGCGTGTCCGGGGTCGCCGAGCGCCAGATCAACCACGCCCTCGCCGCGCTGGCCTCACCGGCCGAGCCGCCAGCCGCGGGCGTCGCCGCGGCCCTCAGCTGCGCCGTCGCCGGGTCCTTGCTCGAGCTCTCGGCGGGGCTCTCGGCCAAGCGGCTGGCCGAGGACGCCGAGCACCCCGACCCCGAGGGTGCGGCCCGGATGCGGGCCCTCGCCGGGCGCGCCGCCGAGCTTCGAGAGCGCCTGCTCGAAGCCGCGGACGAGGACATCGACACCTACGCCGAGGTACTGAAGGCCGACGCGTCCGCCCGCGACGCCGCCCTCGCCCGCGCTGCCGACCCGCCGTTGGCGGTCGCGGAGTACGCGGCCGAGGTCGCCGAGGCCGCAGCGGAGACAGCCGGGAAGGCTGGCGCATGGGCATTTGGCGCCGACGCCGTGGTCGCAGGCGAGCTCGCCGCCGCGGCGGCGCGAGGGGCTGCCGCGCTGGTCGTAACAAACCTCGGCGCCGGCTCGCAAGACGCGAGAGTGACACGCGCCCGGGAGGCGGCCGGCCGCGCCGCGCGCGCGACGGGTAGCGCGGAGAGCTAGGGTCGCCCGGTGTCACGCTCATCGCTCGTCGACGTGACCGAGACCGCGCTGCGTGACCGCCTCGCCCCCGGCCGTGCCCGCCCCGGCGACCGCCTGCCCCCCGAGCAGGAGCTGGCCGAGGAGCTCAGCGTTTCGCGCGGCACGCTGCGACTGGCGCTGGAGCGCTTGGAGTCGAACGGCGAGATCGTCCGGCGCCAGGGCAGCGGCACCTTCGTCGGGCGGGTGGCGCAGCCCGCCGCGTTCAGCGCCGGCCTCGAGGTGCTCGAGTCCTACGCGTCGCTGGCGCGGCGCCAGGGCAAGCGGCTGAGCACGCGCGACCTCGAGATCGAGCAGGTCCGCGTGCCCGGGTACGTGGCCGAGGAGCTGGGCCTGCGCCGCGGCACGCGGGCTCCTCAGATCCAGCGCACGCTGCTCGCCGACGGCACCGTAGCCGCCCACATGCGCGACGTCGTCCATCCCGAGCACGAGCTGCCTCCGCTCGACGAGCTTCGGGAGGCGCTCGACGCGGGCAAGATGGTGCTCGACGTCCTGGTCGAGCGCGGTGACCCGATCGCGTTTGCGCGCACCCAGGTCAGGCCGCGGCTGATCGAGCCCGACAGCCGCGTCGGCCAGGCGCTCGGAGCGACAAGGATCACCGCGGCCCTGGAGCTGGCCGAGCTCCTGCACGCGCCCGGCGGCCAGGCCGTCCAATACTCGATCAACGTCTTCGCCCCCGGCTCGATCGACCTGCACCTGATTCGGGCGATGGCCACTCAGGGCGAGCCCATCCCGGCGAGCTGAGGCCCGGCGATGGCAGCCGCAGCACTCGGCATCGGCGCCGCGATCTGCTGGGGGTTCGCCGACTTCCTCGGAGGCATCCGCACCAAGGCCCTGACCCTGGCGCTGGTGCTGCTGGTCAGCCAACTCACCGGGCTGGCGGCGATAGCGACCGTAGTCGCAGTGGCGCCACTGGAGGCGCCGGCCTTCGGGGAGGTTTCCCCCGCGATCGGCGCCGGTATCGCGCAGCTGGTCGGGATCGCGGCCCTCTACAGGGCGCTGGCGATCGGGACGATGAGCGTGATATCGCCGATCTCAGCGAGTGGCGCGGCGGTGCTGCCGCTGATCGTCGGCGTTGCCACCGGCGAGCGCCCCGAGGCGCTTCAGTTCGCGGGCATGGCGGCGGCCTTCGCTGGCGTCGTTCTCGCCACCCGCGCGCCCGAGGCGCCCGCCAACCAGTCCTCGTCCCGCGAGGCGCTGGCGCTGGCCGCGATCGCCGCGATCGGGTTCGGGGGCTTTTTCATCGGCATGGACGCCGCGGTCGAGGACTCCGGTCCTTACTGGTCGCTGTTGGTGGCGCGCCTGACTGCCGGCGCGGTCCTCGCGGCCGCGCTGCTCGCCCTGCGCCCGCGGCTCCGATACGACCGCGCCGCCCTGCCCTCGCTCGCCCTGATCGGCCTGCTCGACGTCGGTGCCAACGCCTTTTTCGCGATCGGCACCGAGACCGGCCTGCTCAGCGTCGTCTCGGTGCTCGCCTCGCTGTATCCGGTGGCGACGGTGGTCCTGGCCCGGACCCTGCTTGACGAGAAGCTGGTCGCGATCCAGGCCGCCGGTGTCGCCATCGCGCTGGCGGGCGTGGCGATGATCGCAGCCGGCTAGGGATCGATCGGCTCTAGCTCCAGGGGTAGGGGCTCTGCGACACCGGATGCAGGTCGCCGCTGGCGAAGCGCTCGAAACGGAACGGGTGCAGCAGGGACGAGTGCTCACCTCGGAGGACGCTTGCGATCTCGCGGCCGACGGCGATCATCTTGTAGCCGTGGTTGGAGTCGGCAGCGACGTAGACGTTGGGCCGCATGTAGTCGAAGACCGGGAAGTTGTCGGCGGTGAAGGCGCCCGCGCCGCCCGAGCGGACCTCCACGTATTTATCGCGGCAGCCATCGAAGCGCTCCATGCAGTGGGAGAGCGCGGCACACCAGAGATCGGGAAAGCTCTCCTCGACCGAGCCGGTCGGATAGGGATCGACCTCGAAGCTGGGACCGACCGTGAGCGGGGCGGCGCCGCCCTGGACCGAGGAGCGGTCGGGCTTCACGTAGATCCCCCACGGGTCCTCGCTGACGACCTTGCCGCCGTCGTCGCTGAGCGTCAGGTCGGAGTCGATGTGGAGCACCGGCGACTCAAAGCCGGCATCGGTGCTCAGCGTCTGCGGCGGAAGATCCACCTCTCCCTCCTGCAGGTACCAGTAGGTCCACATGGGCACCTGAGCGTCAACGTCGCCGTCGGGGTGATGGACGTCGATGCGGTCGGGCAGTCCGAGCATCTCCCAGAGGCTCGCGATCCAGGGGCCGACCGCAATCACGACCTGCTCGACCTCGATCGCCCCTGCGCTGGTCTCGACCCGCGTGACCGCGCCGGAGCCGTCCGAATCGAAGCCGGTCACCTCGACGCCGGCTTCGATCCTCGCCCCCGCAGCGAGGGCCTTGTCGGCGAGCCCCCGCATCGACTCCCGGTTGAAGGCGAAGCCGCCGACGTGCTCGTGCAGGCAGACGTGGAGGCCCTCCGCGCGCCAGTCTCCGAACATGCCCCGCATGTGCTGGCGCACCGCGGGCTCTCCGGTATACAGCTCGGAGGGGTAGCCGATCCGCTGCTGGCGCTCGAAGACCTCCGCGAGCTCGTTCTCCTGCGCGGCGGGACCGAGCGCGACGTAGCCCGACCCGTGGTAGTGGAGGACCTCGGGATCCGACTCCCAGATCTCGACGCAGGCGGCCATCAGCTCCTGCATCGCGGGCTGAAAATAGTTGTTGCGGATCACCCCGCAGGCGATGCCCGACGCCCCGGCGGCGACGCGCTCCTTGTCCACCACCAACACCTCGTCACCTGCCTGTGCGAGGTGCCACGCGGTCGAAAGCCCATGGACGCCGGCGCCTACGACGAGGTGCTTGACCGAGGCGGGGAGGGCCGGCATGGGCGTCAGTGCTCCGGCGGCTCCCAGCCCTCGAGCACGGGAGGCTTCCAATCCGTGCCCACCATCTTCGAGCCCTCGACCCAGGGCCCGAGCTCGGGCTGGGGGAACTTGGCGTGGGCCTGCTTGAGGCGGGTCCCGTAGGAGTTGCCCGCGGTGAGATGGGCGATCAGGACCTTGCGGGCGATCTCGTGCTCGCGCCCCTCCGGGATCTCGAAGTAGATGCGCAGGAACGAGTTCGAGTAGCGGTCGAAGACGGCGGGGGTCCCCTCCTCCTGCAACAACTCGACGTCCTCGAGCCAGTTCAGGTCCTTGCCGGGGGTCACCGCATCGAAGGTCGATGTCCTCGACCAGGGAGATGTCCTCCTGGTAGGGGAAGCGCTCGCCGGAGAGATATTCGGCGTCAATCGAGGTCACCTTGTCGGGCTCGCGCACATCGCCGGCCGGGCTCATTTCTGATCCTCCGCGCTCGTCGCGGCGGGCGTCGGCAGGAAGTCCACCGGGTTCTCGAGGTACTGGTCGAGCAGGGTGCGGATCTCGCCCAGGGCGCGCTCCTCGCTGACCCCGGGGATGTACTCCGTTCCCGCAAGTGGCACTCGGGCCATCGCGGAGGCCTCTGTCGTCAGCGCCGCCAAGTCCTCCGGCTCGAGGTTATGGACGCTGGTCTTGCCGCAGGCCCTGGCGAGCATCTGCACCTCGAGGGTCAGCGTGTGCAGGAAGTTAAACACGCGCTGCGCGGCCTCATCGACGTCAAGACGCTTCCGCAACTCCGGGTCCTGAGTGGTGATCCCGACCGGGCAGCGGCCCGTGTGGCAGTGGTAGCACTGACCCGCGGGGACGCCGACCGTGCCCTCGTAGTCCGTGACGCCTGGGATCTCCTTGTTGCAGTTGAGCGCCATCAGCGCGGAATGACCGATTGCGATCGCGTCGGCGCCGAGCGCCAGGCACTTGGCGATGTCGCCGCCGTTGCGGATGCCGCCCGCGACCACCAGGTCGACCTCGTCGGCGAGGCCGACGTCCTCGAGCGCGCGGCGGGCCTCGGGAATCGCGGCCATCAGGGGGATGCCGGTTTCCTCGGCCGCGACGTGAGGGCCGGCGCCGGTGCCGCCCTCGGCGCCATCCAGGTAGATGATGTCGGGGCCGCACTTGGCCGCCATGCGGACGTCGTCGTAGACGCGCGCCGCTCCCAGCTTGAGCTGGATCGGGACCTCGTAGTTGGTCGCCTCGCGGGTCTCCTGGACCTTCAGGGAGAGGTCATCGGGGCCGAGCCAGTCCGGGTGCCGCGCCGGAGATCTCTGGTCGATCCCGGCCGGTAGCGAGCGCATCTCCGCCACCTGCTCGGTCACCTTCTGGCCCATCAGGTGACCGCCGAGGCCGACCTTGCATCCCTGCCCGATGAAGAACTCGATCGCGTCCGCCAGCATCAGATGGTGGGGGTTGAAGCCGTAGCGGCTCTGGATCACCTGGTAGTACCACTTGGTCGAGAGGTCGCGCTCGGGCGGGATCATGCCCCCTTCGCCCGAGCAGGTCGCGGTTCCTGCCATCGAAGCACCCTTCGCCAGGGCCATTTTGGCCTCCAGCGACAGGGCGCCGAAGCTCATGCCGGTGATGTAGACGGGGATGTCGAGCTCGATCGGCTTCTTGGCGAAACGGCTGCCGAGCACCGTCTTCGTCTCGCACTTCTCCCGGTAGCCCTCGATCACGAACCGCGTCAACGTGCCCGGCAGGAAGATCAGCTCGTCCCAGTGCGGGATCTTCTTGAACATCGAGAATCCGCGCATCCTGTAGCGGCCGAGCTCGGCCTTCATGTGGATGTCGTTGATGACCTTCGGGGTGAAGATCGGGCTCGAGCCCAGTACCTCGCGGTCGTCGGGGGCTTGTTCTGGCATGGCGATCCTTCCTAGGAGCCCACCTAGAGCACCAGCTTGCGTTCGCTGGGCTCGAGGCTGTCGTAGTTGTAGAGCTTCTTCCCGCAGACGAACTTGCGCAGCTTCGGAGGGGCGCCGAGTTCGTAGTTGGCGAACTTGCGCTCGACCAACTCGGTGTCCGCATCCGTCCATTCGCCCTCGACGCAGTCGATGCCGAGCGCGGCGATCTTGCCGCCGACATAGATCGTGCCGTCATACATCGAGTCGCCGAGTCCGGGCCCGACGTCACCGCAGATGATCTGGCGGCCGCGCTGCATCATGAATCCGGTCATCGAGGCGGCGTTGCCGAGGCTGATGATCGTGCCTCCCTTCTGGTCGATCCCGGTGCGAGCGCCGACGTCTCCCTTGACCACGAGGTCTCCGCCGCGCAGCGCGGCGCCCGCAAGCGAGCCGGCGTTGCCCTCAATCACGACGACGCCCGACATCATGTTCTCGGCGACCGACCAGCCGACGCGCCCCGTGATCTCGATCTCGGGGCCGTCGATCAGGCCGCAGCCGAAGTAGCCGAGGCTGCCCTCGAACCGGATCCGGCAGCGCGCCAGGATCGCGGTGCCCAGAGAGTGCCGCGCGCTCGGGTTGAGCACGGTCACCTCGGTGATCCCCTGCTCGTAGATCAGCCAGCGCAACTCGGCGTTGATCTTGCGCGTGGTCATCTCCTTGGCGTCGATCTCGGCGCGCGCGCCGTCGATCTTCGCCGTCTTGGGGATCGAGTCGTCGAGCTCGACCAGGCCTCGCTCGTCCATGCGGGCCACCGGGTCCTCGCCCACCTGGTCCCGGCTCACCTGGACCACACCTTGACCACGCTCTCGTAGGGGTCGTGGGTCTCGATCTCGCGGTCGAGCACCTGGCGGATCGCGATCTCCTCGGAGGCCAGCGCCACGAGGTCATCGTCCTCGTAGAGCACCAACGGCTTCGCGCCGAGCTCGTCCTTGGCCACCCCGAGCGCGTCCTCGGTCACGCATATGTAGGTGAACACCCCGTCGAGGTCCTCGAGGCTCTGACGCATCGCCTCCTCCAGTGACCGGCCCTCGCTCATCTGCTGGGCGAGGTACACGGCGATGATCTCGGAGTCGCACTCCGACTGGAAGCGATGGCCCGCCCTGGTCAGCCGCCGCCGCCAATCATGGAAGTTAGTGAGCTGGCCGTTGTGGACGACGGCGACGTCGGGGAACGGATAGGCCCAGTAGGGGTGGGCGTTGGCGATGTCGACGTCGGACTCGGTCGCCATGCGGGCATGGCCGATCGCGTGCGTGCCGACGTAGGAACCGAGCCCGTACTCCTCCGAGACCGTGTTGGCGTCGCCGAGGTCCTTGACGATCTCGAGACTGCGCCCGAGCGACAGCACCTCGGTGTGGCGGACCCGCTCGACGGCGTCGGCGAGCGACTTGGGGTCGCCGTCGAAGCCGAAGATGATCGTCATCGTTCGGTGCGTGCCCTTGATCTCCTCGATCTCGGCGCCAGCCGCGCGCACCCGCGCCTCGATCTGGTCGCGCTGGCGCACCACGCGCTGGGCCAGGTCGGCGTCCTCGTCGACCGCCTCGCTGAGCTTCACGTGCATCACGTACGTGTCGGCGGCGCCGCGGTAGAGCGCGAAGCCGGTCGAGTCGGGGCCGCGGTGCTTCATCGCCTGCAGCATCGCGGTCATGTCGCGGCCGACCTGGCGCTCGCCGCCGCCGTTGCGGTAGATGATCCCAGCGATCCCGCACATATCAGGGAAGCACCTCCAGGTACTCGTCGCGCTCCCAGTCGGTGACCGCGGCCAGGTAGCGCTCCCACTCGTCGCGCTTGTAGTGGCGAAAGACGTCGTAGAGGCGCCCGGGCATCGCGCCGCGAATGAGCTCGTCGGCCTCGAGCGCCTCCAGCGCCGCCCCCAGGCTCTCGGGCACCCGCTCCAGCTCCACGCCCTCCTGCAGCAGGTCGTACGTGTTGCCCTCCTGCGGCGGACCGGGATCGACCTCGCGCTTGAGCCCATCGAGGCCGGCCTCGAGCAGGGCCGCGATGGTCAGGTACGGGTTGCAGGAGGAGTCCACGCCCCGGTACTCGAAGCGCCCGCCCGAGGCCACTCGGACCGTACAGGTGCGGTTCTGCCACCCCCAGTTCTTGTAGACGGGGGCCCAGAAGCCGAAGTCCCACATGCGGCAATAGGAGTTGACGCTCGGGTTCCCGACGCACATCAGCGCCCCGAAGTGGTCGAGCATCCCACCCAGGAAGTGGCGTCCTCTGTCGGAGAGCTGCGCGACGCCCTCGGGGTCGTGGAAGACGTTGTTGCCGTCCTTGTCGATCAGCGTGAAGTGGTGGTGGTGGCCGTTGGCTGAGACGCCGGTGAACGGCTTCGGCATGAACGAGGCCAGCAGGCCGTGCTTGCGTGCGACCGCAGCGCAGATCTGGCGGTAGGTGGTGATGTTGTCCGCGGTGCGAACCGGCCGGTCGAAGCGGAAGTTGAGCTCGAGCTGCCCCGGGGCGTCCTCGTGGTCGCCGTAGCTCATGTCGAGGCCCAGCCGCTGGCCGTAGTCGACGACGTCGAGCAGCACCGGACGCAGCTCCTCGAACATGTGGATGTGGTAGCAGTAGGGCTTGGTGACGCCCTCGGCGTTGCCCTCTTCGTCGCGGCGCATCCACATCATCTCGGGCTCGATCCCGATCACGAAGTTGAGATCGAGCTCGCGCTCGAACTCCGCGACGACGCGCTTCAGGTTCTGGCGCGGATCGGCATCGAGCAGCTCACCCGTCTCGGTGTCGTAGCAGTCACAGAAGACCCGTGCGACGCGCTCGTCCCAGGGCAACACCTGGAAGGTGTCGAGATCGGCGATCGCAGCCAGCTCCGACTCCTCGGGCCCGAAGCCGATGTAGTCGCCCTGCATGTCCGTGAACAGGTTGGCGGTGGCGCCATAGACGAGCTGATAGCCCTTCTCGGCGACCTGTGGGAAGAACGACGCAACGACTCCCTTCCCCATCACGCGCCCCGTGATCGAAACCTGCTGAAAGAAGACGTACTTGATCCCCTCGTCCTCGATCCGCTTGGTGATCTGCTCGATCTTCTCGGCGCGGCCGGGCTGGTTGCGGGCCTCCTCCAGCGTCCCCGGCGCCATCTCGACGCGCGGGCTCTCGAGCACCGTCTCGATGGTGCCCCCCATCTCTGCGAAATCTCCCCGATTAGACACTGAGCTCTCTCCGTTCGTCGTCGCGACCCGTACAGGAATATACGAATTGGTCTATTTGTTCAAGTCAGCCGGGTTTCGTGCGGCCCCCTCGCCCGCGACGCTGCGAACCGGCGGCGGATCGCCGAGCCAGCGCATGACGTGCAGGTCCAGGGTCTGCGGCAGGAACACGTCAGTGGAGTGCTGCAGCGGCAGCCGGTCGCCCGAGCAGATCACGTGCCCGATCTCGAGCGCCGCGGTGGTCCGCCGCACGCCGAGGGCCGCGCCGATTCGGTCGCGGCCGGTCAGCAGGCGCGGCTTGATCTGGGTGCGCGCGTAGGCGACCGGGAGCTCGTGAGCGAGCAGCACATCGAGGACCATCTGCCCCCGCTTCAGTTCGCGGCTCAGGCGGGCCGGCGGGGGCAACTCGAGCCCGGGCCGCACCACGTCGCGCATGTGGGCGGCCGGCTGGCCGTCCAGCAGCAGGACCCTCGTGATCGTCGTCGCCGGCGTCTCGGGAGCAAGCTCGAAGACCTCGCCCAGCTCGACGCCCAGGCGGGCTTCCTCGATCTCCAGCTCGGACAGCTCAAGCCGGACGCCATGGCGCTCGGCGAGCGCCGTATAGGAGACGAGTTTCTCGAGACCCTCATCGAGGCTGGTCGTGTGCCCCTCTCCGATGTATGTGCCGCTGCCCTGGCGCCGGACCAACTCGCCGGACTCGGCGAGGCGGTCCACGGCCGTACGCAGCGTCCCGCGCGACACGCCGAGGCGCACCGACAGTTCCGGCTCGGCGGGGAGCCGGTCGCCTGCACGGTGCTGGCCGGCGGCGAGCCAGGATCGAAGCGCGTCCTCGGCGGCGTCGACGAGCGACGGCTTGTGGGCCTGGGGCGCTGCAGCCTGCGCTCGCCTACCGGTACCGCTGGCCATCGGCCGCGATCGTATCCCGGCCCCGCCGCCCGCGGGGCGTCAGAAGACCACCGTCGTGTTCTCGTGGACCAGCACTCGGTCCTCGCAGTGACGCTGCACGGCGCGATCCAGCACCGAGCGCTCGATGTCGGCGCCGAGGCGCACGAGGGAAGGCACGTCGTCGCTGTGGCTGACGCGGATCACGTCCTGCTCGATGATCGGGCCGGCGTCGAGCTCTTCGGTGACGTAGTGGGCCGTAGCCCCGATCAACTTCACCCCACGGTCCTTGGCTCGCTGGTAGGGCCCGGATCCCGGGAAGGCCGGGAGGAAGGAATGGTGGATGTTGATCAATGGAACCCCCACCTCGTTCAGGAACTCGCCGGAGAGGATCTGCATGTACCTCGCGAGAACGACCAGGTCGACCCGCCCGGCCAGCAGCTCGAGCAGCTGCTGCTCGGCGGCCCGCTTCTCTCCCTTGGGAACTGGAATGTGGTGGTAGGGGAGCCCGAAGCTCACCACGTCGTCCCGCAAATCAGCATGGTTTGAGGCGACGAACTGGACGTTTCCCTCGATTTCGCCGCGGCGCCCGCGCAGAAGCAGGCCGAGGAGGCAGTGCTCCTCGCGCGATACGAGCACGGCGATCCTCTTCGGCCTGTCCCTGTGAGAGACGCGCCACCTCATCTCGAACCGCTCCGCCACCTCGCCGAAGCGGTCTTCGAACGCGGTTCGGTCGCCCTCAGGCAGGTCGAGGTCGAACTCGATGCGCATGAAGAACGTCCCGCCCCTGGGATCGGTGCTGTGCTGATCGGAGTTGACGATGTTCGCTCCCTCGTCGCGCAAGAAGGCGGTCAGCGCAGCCACTATTCCCGGCCCGTCCGGACACGAGACGAGGAGGCGATGCAGTGGAGCGGAGTCGCTTTCGGTGGGAATCGGAGGGTGCGACATCGGCCTGAGGTGAACACTAGACAAATAGGTCCAGCCAGTTCGAGAAGAGCCGCCGGGCCGCCGGGTGCAGCTCTTCGGCCCGGCTCTCGACTTCGGCCAGGAACGCGTCCCCCCTTTCCTCGCCCAACGTGTCTGCGAGCGAGGCGCGATACGCCGGGACCTCGGCCCATTCGCGGGCCATCGCCGGCGTCACCTCGAGGTGGAACTGGATCCCGAAGGCCGGCCCCTGTCCAGCTTCAAACGCCTGGTTCGGCGCGGCCTGCGAGCTCGCCAGCAGCACGGCTCCCGCCGGGAGCCCGAAAGTGTCGCCGTGCCACTGCAGCGAGATGAGCGGCTCGTCGACGCCGGCGAAGAGCGGGTGCTCGCGTCCCTCGGGAGTGAGCTCGACCGGGAGCAGCCCCACCTCCGGGCGATCCAGTGCATATACCGGCGCCTCGAGCGCCGCGGCGAGAAGCTGCACGCCGAGGCAGACCCCGAGGAAGGGCCGGCCGTCGTCGACCGCCTCCCGCACCAGCCGCTTTTCCGCCGCCAGCCAACCGTGCTCGGCTTCGTCCCCGGCGCCCATCGGGCCGCCCATCGCCAGCACGGCATCGAACTCGCGCCAGTCGGGCAGCGGCTCGCCCGCGTCGAGCTCGACCACGACCGCCTCCACCCCGCGCTCGCTCATCACCTCCGAGAAAACACCCGGGTGCTCGCAGGCGATGTGCTGGAGGACCAGAACCCGCAACCGCTTACTGACCGCCGACTTCCCGCAGCTTCTGCTCGACGGCCTCGGCGTCGTCCCGCTGCGCCGCCTCCTGCTTGGCTTTCCTCGTCTCCTCGGCGTCCTGTTGCTTGTTCTCGACGACCTGGCCGGTCTTGGCGTCGATCTTGATCACCGACAGCGCGGCGAACAGGTCAGGGCGATCGCCCTGGAAGCCGATCGGGATCGAGAGCGAGACGAACCAGTAGGCCTTCCGGTTGATCCCCTGACGCAGCAGGCGCACCTGCGTGTAGGTCGGCGTGAAATCGACCTGCTGCCTGGCGATCGCCACCGCCTCATCCTCGTCGAAGCGGACCTGGTTGTCCTGACAGCCCTTGGCGACGACGAGGGCGAGCACCAAGATCCCGGCGAGAACGGCGATCCGAGGCCAGGTCGGCTTTCGCTCCGCCCTCGTTCTCGGCTCCAGCGAGAAGCCGGAGTCGCCCCAGGAGGGCGTCACGAGGGCGTGTCGCCCACGCAGCTCAGACGGTGGGCCGGAACTCGTTACCGATGTCGGTTCCGAGCACGACGAAAAGCACGATGATCACGCAGACGATCGAGAAGACCAGCATCCCCCACTCAAACGACTTCTTGTGAGTCTGCTCGGGCGGGAACTCGATCTGCTTTCCGTAAGCCATCAGGTCTTCTCCTTGATTCCGAGGTCGGGCTCGCCCTTGGCGTAGTGAACCAGCCGCCTGTTCTCGAGGAACATCCACATGATCAGCACGATCACCATCACGGCGATCCCGATCCCGGTCATGGCCATGTAGGCGTCGCCAGCGCCTACGCCCTCGTCACCGTAGGTCGAGCCAGGGCCGAAGGTCATGAATCCCGCGCACGGCGTCTCCTCACTGAAATAGTTGTCGCCGATCACGAAGTCGAGGGAGTCCTCCCCCGCGGCGGTCACACTCGCCTCATCGGTGCGGTCGACTTCCTTGCTGACCACACAATCGGGTGCGCTGTCGATTATTGCCGGCATACCGCCTCCTTTCGCCTCGTAATCGGGTTCACGCCTTGATCACGTCCTTGAACGCCTCGGCTTGCACCAGGGAGGCGGGCGTGCGCGAGCCGTCGGGCTCGATCACCAGATCCTCGCCAATAGCGAACTCGGGCACGTGGATGTCCGGGCGGTACTCGGCAGCATCCAGGCCGTCCAACTCGACCTCCGGCGGGACGCGCAGCAGATTCAGCATCTTGAGAATCTTCGCCGCGATGTACCCGGAGAGGAAGCCGAGCGGTACGAAGGTCGCCAAGCCGATCAACTGGCCCCATATGGAGCTGTCGACGTTGTTGAGGCCGGTCGGGTAGCCGGCGGCGAAGATGCCGACCCAGATGATCCCGAGGAAGCCGGAGAATCCGTGGACCGCGACCGCGCCGACGGCGTCGTCGATGCGCATCTTCTCCTCGAGCCAGGCACCGACGTAGACAACGACTCCGCCACTGAACATCGCCAGCAGATAGCCGAGCGTGGGCGCGTAGACATCGGCGCCCGCCGAGACGCTGATCACGCCCGCCAGGCCTCCCGAAACCGTCCAGAACGGGTCACCCCGGCTGGTGAAGTAGGCCCCAGTGAAGCCGCCGGCGAAGCCCATCGTGATGATCATCGCGATCGAGCCGAGGGTTGTCGGGCTGAGGTAGATGTTCGCCCACCCCGGGACGGTCGTCGAGACGATCACCAGGCAGGCTGCGTAGAAGGCATAGAACCCGGTGAAGATCAGCATCAACCCCATCAACGTCATGTGGATGTTGTGAGGTCTGAAGGTCCGGGCCAAGCCCTCCTTCGTGTACTTCCCTATTCGCGGCCCTAAGTTGAAGAGCACGCCGAGCGTGAAGGCGCCCGAGACTCCGTGCACCACGGCCGAGGCGATCGAGTCGTGGAAGCCGAACCGGAGCGTGAGCCAACCGCCTGCGCTCCAGCCCCAGGCGGCGTCCAGGATCCAGACGGCCGAGCCCAGCAGGACGGCCAGCACGAGGTAGGCGGACAGCCTGACGCGCTCGAGCAACGCGCCGGACATGATCGACGCAGTGGTCCACGAGAACAGCAGGAAGGCGAGGAAGAAGACGAGGTTGATGTTGTTCTCGAAGTTCGGGCCGAACGTGTCCGACCACGGAATTCCGCCTTGACAGGCGACGCTCGTGAAATCCGAGCTGTTGGGGCCGATCGGCAGGCCGGGCTGGTTGCAGTTGTAGATCCACCAGCCGAAGTAGTAGAAGCTCGGCGTGACGACGGCGATGGTGAGGATGTTCTTCATCGCTGTGGCGAGCGCATTCTTGCGGCGCGCGACACCTGTCTCGTACGTCATGAAGCCGACGTGGATCAGCCACATCAGCACGACCGTGAAGAAGTAGAACTGTTCGCCGAGGATCAGGCTGTCGAGGCCGAGGCTCTCGACGGGAGCCGCTTCCTCCAAACTCTCAACCTGGGCAAACAGCGCATCGATCATGCGTGCACCTTCTCTCCCTAGGTCCCTGACCGTCCGGGCCGGGAAGCTCTACAAGCAGGCGGAACATATCCCCACTGGCAGCGCCCGTTCAATGGTCAATAGGCACATATTCCAGGCCAGGTGAGAGTAGGGTCCGCACATAGGGTTAGCTGGCGGCTCAGAATAGGATGGCCGCCTGCTACGGAGAGGAGGGCTGGGTTGGCTTCGCAATCGCTCGCCGAGATCGAAGGTGATGGCGCGCTGCTGAGCGCGCGGCGCGAGAACGAGACGCTCTATGCGGTCATCAAGACGGTCTCCTCCTCGCTCGACCTGGACCGCGTGCTCGGCGGCATCGTCGAGATCGCCACCGACGCGACCGGCTGCCACGCCTGCTTCATCTACTTCCTGGAAGCCGACCGCCTGGTTCTGCGAGCGGCGTCGCCGAGCTACTCGAACCTGGTCGGCGAGCTCGAGCTGGGCGTGGATGAAGGGCTGGCCGGCTGGGTGGCGCGGACTAAGACCCCCGAGTTCATACCTGAGAATGCCTTGGCCGACCCGCGCATGAAGTATGTGCGCGAGCTGGACGAGGAGCAGTTTCAGTCCATGGTCGCCGTCCCGATCCTCGCCAAGTCCGGCGACGTGATCGGGGTTGCCGTCCTGCACACCGCCGCGCCGCGGGAGTTCGAGGACGACGTGCTCAACTTCCTCGTCCATACGGCGTCGCTGGTGGCGGGCGCGATCGAGAACGCCCAGCTCTACCAAGAGACCCGCAGACGGGTACAGGCGCTGACCACGTTGACGGAGCTGAGCCAGGCGCTGGCAGCCGTCACGCTCCGCGAGGACCTGTACGACGCGGTCACCCACGGCGCCCGTGAGCTCTTGGCCGCGGACGCGTGCCAGATCTACCGCTTCGACGCCGAGGCCAACGAGCTCGTGCTCGCCGGGTCGGACCCCACGGGCGCGCCCGCCCCCAGCCCCCGTCCGGGGGGGACGGGCTTGGCGTTGGATCTGATGCGGCGCTCAAACGGAGGCGGCCGCCGCAGCCGGCGCAAGGCCGTTCGCACCCTTTGGCCGGACATCGACGAGAACGCCCTGCTGGTGGCGCCGCTGGTGGCGGGCGAGGAGCAGCTCGGTGTCCTCTGCTGCCTCGCCAACGACGGGCAGTTCACCGAGGAGGACGAGGAGCTGCTCGGGGCGGTCGCGAACCAGACTGCCGTCGGCCTCAAGAAGGCCGAGTTGATCGAGCGGTTGACCGCGGAGAACACCGTGAAGGACATGTTCGACGCGATGGCGTCCGGCGCGGTCGAGGACGCTGAGGAGAAGGCGGCGGCAGCGAGCTGCAACCTGGATCAGGCCCACCTGTTCCTCCACGTCGAGCGACACCACGATGTCGGCCAGGAGGGGGCCGCCTGGTCGGACCTCGCGACCACGCTCGAGGCCGAGCTGCGCCGGATCGGCTCACGGGCGGTGTGCGACTCTCGCCCCGACCGGATCAGGGCGCTGGCTCCGCTGCCGAGCGGCCAGGCCCAGCCCATCGAGCGCCTGCGGGCCGCCTGCGAGCCGATTGGCCGCAGCGGAGGCGTGGTGATCGGGCTCAGCGAGGTGGACAGCGGCGCGCTCAGCGCCCGCCGCCGGATCCGAGAGGCTGCGGACGCCGCGCGCATCGGCAGATCGCTGGTCGCCGAGGGCGGCGCCGTCTCCTATGAGCAACTCGGCGCCTACCGCTACCTCGTCCATCTCGAGTTGGACGACGCGCCCCGCGACCGCTACCGGCAGTCGGTAGAGAAGCTCGCGGAGTACGACCGGCGGCGGGGGGCCCGCCTGATCGAGACGCTCGAGCGCTACCTCGCGGACCGTGGCAGCATCGCGGCCAGCGCCCGTGCGCTCTACATCCATCCCAATACGGTTCGCCAGCGCCTCGAGCGGGTCGAGCGGGTTGCGGGATTGGACCTCGCCAAGGAGGATCTTCTGTCGCTGGAGCTGGCGCTGAAGCTCGTGCGGCTACACCGGGTGCGAGCGGAACAGGATTAGGCGGCGTGGCTCTTGGCGTGGCGGGTGCGGTGCCTGTAGAAGAGGAGCCAGGCCCAGAAGATGCCGAGCCCCACGACGTTGAGGAGAAACACGAACAGCACCCACCAGGCCTTCCAGAGGAACTGCAGCTCGGTCTCCTTGCGGAGCTCGTATCCGGCCAGGTAGCACATGATCAGGAGCGTCACCACGAGGAACGGGGGCGCCGCCCCAGTGAGGATGAAGAGGATCATGGCCGGCGGCATCGTATACGCGGCTCGCGCCGGCGTGCCGATCGGGAGGTGACCCGCGGATGACGATCAGGGCGAAGCTGTATGCAGCGATCGTGCTGACGATCCTGGGCCCGCTGGCTACGACCGCGGTGGCGCTGCACGGGATGGCGCAGTTGGGCGACCGCTTCGACGAGGTCGGCGTGCGCGCCCGCGACGAGGCGATCGCACGCCAGGTCAAGTTCCTGGTCACCGACGTCAACGGGTGGCAGACCGCCTACGGCTACGAGGGCGGCGACGGAGGAACCTCGCGGGAGCGATACGAGGCGTCGGCGGCGGACCTGGAGGAGGAGCTGGCGGCCGCGGAGGGGGCGTTCACCGACCCCCGCGAGCGCGGGCTGCTGAACCAGCTCGAGCAGCAGTTCGACCGCTTCAGCACGCTCGATGAGACCGCCTATGCTGCCCTGCTGGCCGGCGACGGACAGCGCACGCGACAGATCCTGCTGGGTCCTGAGCTGCTCCGCTTCGAGGCGATGGCCGCCACGGCCGAGCGCCTCGCCCGCTACGAGGAGCAGGTCGCGGCGCAGGCCGCTGCCGATTTCGACCAGGAGCGCGACGACGCTCGGCGACGGCTGATCGCCGTCGCGCTCGGTGCCGGGATCGTGATCCTGCTGCTGCTCGTCACCGCCCAGGACGTGGCGCGCCTCGCCCTCGAGGGCGAGCGCAAGGGCCGCGAAGGGCCCTCCGACGAGGAGCCCGGCAGCGCTTGATGACCCAGGACGTGCTCCTGACGCTGAGCCTGCTGCTCGGCGCGGCGCTGGCGGCACGCTTCATCGCGAGCCTGATCCGCGTGCCCGAGATCATCGTGCTGGTCGCGTTCGGAGCGCTGTTCGGCCCCGAGCTGCTCGACGTCGTCGACGTGCCGCTCGACTCCCTGGGCGCTCAGCTGCTGTTCACCCTCGGCGTCTCGCTGATCCTGTTCTACGGCGGCCTCAACCTCTCGCTCGACGTGCTCAGCAAGGTCTGGGTCGGGCTCGGGTTGCTGGTGGTCCCGGGGGTGATCCTCACCACCGGCGTGGTGGGTGTCGTGGCGCACTTCGCCTTCGACCTGCCCTGGACGGCGGCTCTGTTGATGGGCGCCGTGCTCTCGCCGACCGACCCGGCGATCCTGATCCCGCTGTTCATCCGCTCTCGCCTGCGCCCCAAGGTGGCCCAGACCGTGGTCGCGGAATCGGCGTTCAACGACCCGATCGGCGCCGTCTTGGCGCTGGCCTTCGCCGGCATGCTGCTGACCGGCGACAATTCGATCGCGAAGCCGGCCGAGGAGTTCGTCGTCGACCTCGGGATCAGCACGCTGATCGGCATCCTCGCGGGAGTGCTGTTGGCAGCGACGATCTCCAGCCGGCGCACGGGGATCTGGCGCGAGTCGTCGGCCGCGGCGGTACTGACCGTGGTCTCGATCAGCTACTTCTCACTCGATTCGGCCGGCGGCAGCGGCTACCTCGGCGCCTTCCTCGCCGGGCTGATCGTCGGCAACATGGAGCGCCTCGGGCTCGCGATGCACAGCTCCCACGAGCGCGAGATGCGCATGTTCGCCGAGAGCCTCGCCGATCTCGTGACGCTGTTCGTCTTCCTGGTGCTCGGGGCCAACATTCCGTTCGGGGTCCTCGGGGAGAACCTGCTCCCCGCGTTCGCGGTGATCGCGGCGCTGCTGCTGCTGGCGCGCCCGCTGGCTGTGTTCGCATGCATCCTTCCCGACCGTCGCGGCGCCTGGACGCGCTCTGAGATCACCTTCCTCTGCTGGACCCGAGAGACGGGCGTGGTGCCGGCAGCGCTTGTCGGGGTGCTCGCCGGGCTCGGCGTGCCCGACATCGAGCTCTACGCCGCGGTCGTCGCCCTGGCGGTGATCGTCACGCTGTTCCTGCAGGCCCTTCCAGCCGGCTGGCTGGCGGGGCGCCTCGGGTTGCTCGAAGACCAGGCACCGGTGGCCCCCGAGCCGTCGCCCGAACCCGCCGTCTGAGGCCCGCTCGGCACCGCGTGCCGCTCTCTCATCCCGGTCGCGGTTCGCAGATCGACTCACCGGGTAAGTCCGTTCTGGCAATGACGACGAGAGGCGCTTCGAGCGCCCGGAGGAGCTGAGATGGCAGAGCTGACGACTTTGGAAGCGAAGCTGGCGGAGGTGCTCGGGCTGGCGCAAGCCGCGCAGGGCGCAACCGAAAAGGTCGAGGGTCTGGAGGACGCCGAGAAGTTCGCGGACGAGCTACAGACAATGCGCGCCGAGGCCCAGGAGACCGAGAAGCGGTGTACCGACCTTGCGGACAACCGGGACGGCAAGAAGACGGCGATCCTCGACAAGGCCCAGGAAACGAAGACCGAGGCGACCGAGATGATGCAGACCTACCTCGGCTCCGACGCAGACGGTCTCGATGGCTTCGAGTTCCTGACGATGGCCGAGGCCGGCGAGGTCGGTCACTGGGCGATCCTCGGCAAGCTGAACGAGAAGGCAGGCGAGGACGAGGTCCGCGAGTTGGTCGACTGGGCGCTGCCGATCCAGCAGCGTCATTTCAGCGACGTGCAGGAAGCCTCGCTGACCCTCGCCGGCGACGAAGACCCCTACGCAGAGGCGTAGTCCTTGAAGACGATTTACGCGGGGGTCGGGTGGGGCGTCTGGAAGATCGGCGCCCTGCTCGGCATCCCCTACGCGAAGCACAAGCTCGAGGACCGCAGCTAGTCGCAGAGTGTCGAACCGACGAACGTTGCTGTCCTACATCGGGGCGCGCGGATTCGAACCGCGGACCTCTGCCACCCAAAGGCAGCGCGCTACCAGGCTGCGCCACGCCCCGATACCGCGAGTGTAAGGGCCGTTCGCGGCGGCTAGGGTGTCGCCTTCGATGGCCGGGGTTGAACCGATCAAGGCTCTGCACTACGACCTCGCGAAGGCGGGGGCATTCGGCGACGTCACCGCTCCCCCATATGACGTGATCGACGACGCGATGCGCGCGGAGCTCGCGTCGCGCTCGCCCTACAACGTCGTCGAGCTCGACCTGCCGCGCGACCCCAGCGGCGGCGATCCCTACCAGCACGCGGCGATGCTGCTCGACGAGTGGAAGGCCGACGGTGCGCTGGTCGGCGACGACGAGCCGGCGATCTGGGCTCTGAGCCAGGACTACACCGCGCCCGATGGGTCGACGATGACGCGGCGCGGGTTCCTCGCGCGGGTGCGGCTCGCCGAGTACGGAGAGGGCGTGCGGCCCCACGAGCGCACGCAGCCCGGGCCGAAGGAGGACCGGCTGCGGCTGACGCGGGCGACGAAGCACAACATGTCGCCGATCTTCTCGCTGCACCCCGGGGACGCGTGGCGGCACATCGAGCCCGCTCTCGGCGGCGAGCCGTGGGGCGAGACGACCGACACCGACGGCACCGTCCACCGCGTCTGGCGCGTCGGCGACCTGGCCGTACACGAGGCGATCGCGGCCGAGCTCGCCGACGGCGAGCTGCTGATCGCCGACGGCCACCACCGCTACGAGACCGCACTCACCTACGCGCGGGAGGTCGGCGACGAAGGCCCACAAAACTACGTGCTGATGGCGCTCGTCTCGCTCGAGGACCCGGGCCTGACCGTCTTCGCGACGCACCGGCTCCTTAAGGGCCTGGACAGCGACCAGCAGGAAGCTATCCGCGACGCAGCGACGGCGAGCTTCGACCTCGTCGAGGTCCCCGAGGACGAGCTCGTCCCCGACCCCGAGGAGCCCGCGGTCAGCTTCGGATACATGGACTCCCACCACATGAAGCCCTGGCGGCTGCGGCTGAACGACGATGGCGCCGCGCAACTGGACGAGATCCTCGCGGGCCGCTCCGAGGCCTACCGCCGCCTCGACGCCGCGGCGCTGGAAGAGCTCTTCCTGAAGCGGGCCGTCGGCCTCAGCGCCGACGACATCGCGGCCAAGAAGAGCCTCGGCTACACGCCGAGCACCGAGACGGGCATGGAGTGGCTGACGAGCAAGACCTACGACGCGGCCTTCTTCCTGCGCCCCACCCCGGTCGAGCAGGTGCGCGAGGTCGCGGCCGCGAACGAGACGATGCCGCCGAAGTCGACCTACTTCTTCCCGAAGCTGCTCACGGGCATCGTCTTCAACCCGCTGACCTAGAGTTCGACCCTGATGGTCAAGATCTACACGCGCAAGGGCGACGACGGCACCACCTCGCTCTGGTACGGCGGGCGCGTCCCCAAGCACGACGCCCGCACCGACGCCTACGGCTCGATCGACGAGGCCAACTCGCAGCTCGGTGTCGCACGGGCCCTCAGCGACGAGAGCAACCGGGCCGGACTGGCCGCCGACATCCTCCAGCTCCAGCAGGAGCTGTTCGTCTGCGGCGCCGAGCTCGCGACGGCCCCCGAGGCCTCGGATCGTCTCGAGGACGGTGTCAGCCGCGTGACCGAAGGAATGGTCGACGCGCTCGAGGTCGACATCGACCGGTACATGCGCCAGGTCGACCTTCCCCCCCAGTTCGTGGTCCCCGGCGGGACCCAGCTCTCGGGCGCCCTCGACGTCGCCCGCGCGATGCTCCGCCGCGCCGAGCGCCGCGTCGTTCAACTCCGCGACGACGAGGGCCTTGGCTCCCAGGTCGTGCTCGCCTACCTCAACCGCGCGTCGGACCTGCTGTTCGCGATGGCCCGCTTCGCCGACGAGGCGAACCCGCAGCTCTTCGAGGGTCGCCGCGCCGAGGGCCCCGGCAGGGACGGCGCCGATGGCGACTCGTAGCGCCACGGCTCGCCGCCGAAACGGCTACGAGACCGAGGTCGAGATCCGCAACCACAGGCTGATCGTTGACGAAACGGTCGAGGACGGCGGCGCGGACTCCGGACCGCGGCCCACAGAGCTGCTGGCGGCCTCGCTCGCCTCGTGCACGACCATCACGCTCGTCATGTACGCGGACCGCAAGGGGTGGGACATCGGGGCCGTCGAGGTCGAGGTGGAGTACGACGGGGCGACTGCGGACGACCCGGCTTCGTTCAACACCCTGATCACCGTTCCCGCCGCACTCGACCACGAGCAGCGCATGCGCCTGCTCGTCGTGGCGGCCAAGTGCCCCGTGCACAAGACGCTGCTGGCGCAGGACGTGCAGGTGAACGACGAGCTCAAGCTGATCGAGGCCTGAGCACCTTGGACCTCGGGATCGCCGGCCGCGCCTGCATCGTCACCGGCGCCAGCAAGGGGATCGGCCTTGCCACCGCGCGCGTCCTATGCGCCGAGGGCGCGCGGGTCCTGCTGGTCGCGCGCAGCGAGCGCGACGTCGTCGAGGCAGCCGACTCCTGCATCGAGGCGGGATCGGAGGCCGGCGGAGAGGCCGAGTCGCTCGCATGCGACGTGACCGACCCCGACGCCGCCGACCGCGTCCTCGCCGCCGCGGCCGAGCGCTTCGGGCCCGCCGAGGTGATCGTCAACAACGCCGGCTCGGCGAAGTGGCGCGACCTCGACGAGGTGCCCGACGCGGACTGGCAGGAGGCATGGGAGCTGAACGTGATGGCGCCTATGCGGCTGATGCGAGCCGCGACCCCGGCGATGCGCGAGCGCGGCTGGGGCCGCGTCGTCAACGTCTCGAGCACCGCGGGCAAGCGCCCTAGCGCCAACATGCCCGAGTACTCCGTAGCGAAGGCGGCCGAGCTCTCGCTCTCGCGCCTCTACGCCGACCGCTGCGCGGCCGACGGAGTCCTCGTCAACGCGATCTGCCCGGGCCCCGTCAAGTCCGAGCTCTGGATGAACGAAGGCGGCCTCCTCGACCAGTCACAGCAGCTTGGCGGACACGACAGCCGGGACGAGGCGCTCGAGGCGGCCGGGGCCAAGCGCCCGATCGGCCGCCTCGCCGAAGTCGAGGAGATCGCCGGCGCGATCGCGTTTCTCTGCTCCGAGCAGGCCTCCTATGTGTCGGGGGCCGCCTGGAGCGTCGACGGCGGCACCGTCCAGGTGATCATCTGAGGGAGCTGAGCGAGCTGCTGCTGAGCGCTGACGAGGCGGGCGCGATGCAGGCCCACGGCCGCACAGAGGCCGCGGTGCTCGTGCCGATGCACGGATGGCCCGACGCTCCGGGCCTCGTCTTCACGGAGCGCCGCGGCGACCTGCGCCGCCACGCCGGCGAGATCTCGTTTCCCGGCGGTCGCCGCGACCAGGGTGAGGAGCTGGTCGAGACGGCGCTGCGCGAGGCCGAGGAGGAAATCGGGCTGAGCCGCGACAAGGTCCAGCTCGCCGGAGCGCTGGAGCCGATCGGCACCTTCGTAACCGGCTACAAGGTCCACCCGTTCGTCGGCCTGATCGATCCCGGCCTCAGCTTCACCCCCAACCCCGACGAGGTCGAGAGCGTGATCGTCGCCTCCCTAGACGACCTGGTCGCGGGCTTCGAGATGCAGCGCCTGGTCCGCCGCGGGGTCCCGTTCCGCACCGAGACCTACACGGTCGGCGACGCCCTGATCTGGGGCGCGACCGCCCGCATCCTCACGATCTTTCTCGAGCGCCTGGGCCTGCGATAGCCGATCGAGAACGGCTGCCTTGCATTGGAAGCGGCACTCCCGGGTCGGCGGGGCTAGTGGGCGTCCAGCCAGGCGACCAGGTCGTCCATCACCCGGTCCTGCTCGGGCTCGTTCAGGATCTCGTGGTAGAGGCCGTCGTACTCGATGAGTTTCTTGTCGGCGGATGACGCGCCCGCGTGGACCATGCGGCCGGCGTCGGGCGGTACGAGCTTGTCACCCGTGCCGAGCATGACCAGCAACGGCAGGCGGAGGGAGCCGACGCGGTCGGGGAAGGTTTCGATGACGCCCGCGAGCTCGGCGACCGTGCGGGCGGGCAGCTTGCCGTGGAAGCCGAGCGGGTCCGCGTCGTAGTCGATCACCACCTGGGGATCGCGACTGACGGTCGATGAGTCGATCGCGAACACGCCGAGGCTCGGCGCGACGCGGGAAAGGACCCGGCCGGCGACGAGCTCGAAGCGGCTCGCGGCCTCGAGCGCTGCGGCGGGGGCGGAGAGGATCAGGCCGTCGAGCTTGCCCTGGTCGTGCAGCGCGTACTCCAGCGCGATCGCGCCGCCCATGCTGTGGCCGAGAAGGAAGAGCTTTGGAGCGCCGACGGCGTCGCGGGCGAGGGCGATCGCCGTGCCGAGGTCGGCTACGGCGTTTTCCGTGCGGTCGACCACGCAGCGATCGCCGCCGGAGCGGCCGTGCCCGCGATGGTCGAGAGCTGCCACCGCGTAGCCGGCGGCGTTCAGGCGCGCCGCGACGTGGGCGTAGCGGCCCGAATGCTCGGAGACGCCGTGGGCGATGACGACGGTGGCGGCCGGCTGGGGAACGGCCGGCAGCCACTGTTGCCAGAAGATCTCGACCCCCTCCGCGCCGCGGAACGTGGCATGAGAGGAGATGGGGCCGTCCATGCGGCCGGACTCTATGGGCCGACGGTTGTCGGTGGCTATCCGGCGTCTACCTGGTTATGGTGAGGCTATGGCTGAGAGCTCGGGTCTGGACAGCGGCGCCTCGCGGGGCAACGCGATGGGCCAGGACGAGCGCCGAGAGGTCATGAGCCACGGCTACGGTCCCTCCCGCAAGAGTCAGTTCCTGTTCTTCGCGGCGGTCGCCGGGGTCGCCATCGCCGTGATCGGAGGCTTCTTTGCGGCCGTGGCCGCGTTCGACCAGCCGGCGGACTCCTACCCGGACAAGGCCCCGTGGTCCGATGCCGATGCGCAGCGGGCCCCTGCGCTGAACCCGTCCAACCCCTGCGGGGAGCCCGGCGATCCCTACACCGCCGCGCCCGACTCGCGGTGCAAGCCCATCGCGGGGATCACTTCCGAGCCCGACAGCGCACGCGCAGGCGAGCCGCTCGGCGCTTCAGGGGGTCCCTAGCGTCCGCTCGAGGGCGTCCGCCGCGTCGCCCGCCCAGCCTTCCGCCGAACGATCTCCTTCGAGCATCGCCACAGGGATACGCCATGTCTCTGCCGCCCGCTCGACGATCGCCCTGCCCTGCGCAAGGTGGCCCTCCCCCGCGTCCCCGGCGGTCTCGTAGGCGAAGCCGCGCACGGGGGTGTCGACCAGCTTCTCGAGCAGCCGCTCCAGGCGGCTGCCGTGGATGGCCTCCAGTTCGTGATCCTCGCCCGAGGCGGAGCCGAGGAGCCAGACCACGAGGGTGACGTCGCCGACGAGCTCGAGCACGGTCCCGGGGCGATCCGGGTCGGCCTCGGCCGCCTCGATGCCGGCGGCCTCGATCGGCGCGAGCCCGTCAGCCGACCTGCTCGTGCCCCGAGCCTGCCATCCGCGCGAGACCAGCTCGGCGGCGAGCCGGCGGCCGTGGCAGCCGCACCCGACGAGCAGCGCCCTCGCCACCGCTAGGGGCGCTTGCGCTTCGGCTTGGGCTCGGCCTCGGGCTTCGAGCTCGACCTGATCCGCGGCGCCGGGCGCGGGTTCTTCGGCGGCCGCAGCTTCTTCAGGCCGCCATCGAGCTCGTCGATGGCCTCGGGCTCGGGCTTCTGCTCGAAGGGGCCGGTGCCCCTCGCGCGCACGGCCTGGTCCTCGGCGGCCTGGCGCATGACGTCGGCCTCGGTGATCTCCTCGGCGCCGCGGCGGCGCCTGTACTCGTTCTGGGCGTCGATCATCTGCTGCACGTCGTCGATCTCGTTCTGGGCCTCGACCTCGGGCGAGCGGGTCGGCTTCCAGTCGAGCAGGTCCCTGACGCTGTGGGCCTGGAAGGCCCGCGCGAGGCCGGCCATGATCGCGACCAACACGATCAGCAGCACGATGGTGATGGCGATGATGTCCATCTGCGACGAGGCTACCGGCGAGGGCCGCCCCGCGAGGCGGGCGGGACGTCACTAGATTCCGCGCCGTGCCGGAAGCCGTGATCATCGAGGCGGTGCGGACCCCGATGGGCGGCTACCGGGGCGCCCTTTCGTCGATCCGCCCGGACGACCTCGCCGCCCATGTCGTCGCGGCGGCGGTGGAGCGCTCGGGCATCGACCCCGCCGAGGTGACCGACTTGTATATGGGCGCCGCCAACCAGTCCGGCGAGGACAACCGCGACGTCGCCCGCATGGCGGTCCTGCTCGCCGGCCTCCCAGTCGAGGTCCCCGGCGCGACGGTCAACCGCCTCTGCGCGTCGGGCCTCGAGGCCGTCAACCAGGCCTCACGCTCCTTGCGCCTCGGCGAGGGCGACGTGTACCTGGCCGGCGGCGTGGAGTCGATGAGCCGGGCGCCATGGGTGCTGCCGAAGCCCGAGTCCCGCCTCGCCCGCGGGGAGCAGACGCTCTACGACACGACGCTCGGGTGGCGCATGATCAACCCGCGGATGGCGGAGCGCTACTCGACCGAGGCGATGGGCGAGACGGCCGAGAACGTGGCCGAGCGCTACGGCGTCTCGCGCGCCGACCAGGACGCCTTCGCGCTCCGCAGCCACAAGCGGGCGATCGCCGCGCGCGAGGACGGGTGCTTCGCCGAGGAGATCGCGCCGATCGAGGCACCCGGCGAAGGGCGAAAAGCCCCGCCCGTCACCGTCGCCGACGACGAGGGCCCGCGCCCCGACGCCACGCTCGAGAAGCTCGCCGCGCTGAAGCCGGTCTTCCGCGAGGGCGGCAGCGTCACCGCCGGCAACGCCTCGACGCTCAACGACGGCGCCGCCTGCCTGGTGATGACGAGCGCCGAGAGGGCTGCGGAGCTCGGCCGCGATCCGCTCGCGCGGATCCTCGCCACCGGCGTCGCCGGCGTCGATCCCGCCGTGATGGGCATCGGCCCGATCCCGGCCATCGGCCGGGCCCTCGACGCGGCGGGGCTGAGAATGAGCGACATCGACCTGATCGAGATCAACGAGGCCTTCGCGGCGCAGGTGCTCGCCTGCTCCCGCGAGCTCGGAATCGACGAGGAGAAGCTGAACGTCAACGGCGGCGCGATCGCCCTCGGCCACCCCCTCGGCTGCTCGGGAGCTCGCCTGATGACGACGATGGCCCGCGAGCTGCGCCGCCGGGGCGGGCGATACGGCGTGGTCAGCCTCTGCGTCGGAGTCGGGCAGGGCCTCGCGACGGTGATCGAGAACCCCGCCGCCTAGAAGGCCCTCTAGTAGCTTGCGCTGCGGATGAGTGCACCTGAACTGACGAGCGTCGATGGGACGATCACCGAGACCGCGGAGGCCCTGGTGCCCGCGAACGACGACGGCCTGCTGCGCGGCGACGGCGTCTTCGAGGTGATCCGCCTCTACGAGGGCCGCCCGTTCGCACTCGGCGAGCACCTCGACCGCCTCGGGCGCTCGGCCGCCTTAATCGACCTCGAGCTTCCGCGCGCCGAGCTCGAGAGCGAGATCGAGGCTCTCCTGGAGCGCTTCGGGGACCACGACGCGCAGCTGCGGCTCGTCGTCACCCGCGGCGGGCGCCGCCTTGCCTTCACCGAGAACCTTCCCGCCCACGGCGAGAGCGTCTCGCTCGCGTCCGTCGAGTATTCGCCGACGATCATCCTCACCGGGGTCAAGTCGCTCTCCTATGCCGCCAACATGCAGGCGACCCGCCTCGCGAAGGGCAAGGGCGCCGACGAGGCGCTGCTGGTGCGCCCGGACGGAATCGTGCTCGAGGCCCCGACCTCGACCATCTTCTGGGCGAGCGGCGGGACGCTCCACACGCCGTCGATCGCGAGCGGGATCCTCGTTTCGATCACGCGCGATCGCATTGCGCGCGAGCTCGAAGTCACCGAGGGCGAGTACACGCTCGAAGACGTGCTCGGCGCCGACGAGGCCTTCCTCGCCTCGACCGTGCGCGAGGTGCAGCCGATCTCGTCGATCGACGGAATCGACCTGCCCGCCGCGCCCGGCCCCATGACCGAGAAGGCGCTCGCCGCCTTCCGGGCCGTACTGGAACGCGAGCTGCCCCTGACGACACCGGCGAAAGGCTGACGCGTGGACTTCGCGCTGACCGACGAGCAGAAGCTGATCGCCGAGAGCGCGCGCGAGTTCGCCGACAAGGAGATCATTCCCCGCGCTCGCGAAAGCGACCGCGCGATGCGCTTCGACCGCGAGCTCGCCAGGAAGCTGGGCGAGGTGGGCTACCTCGGCGCTCCGGTGAGCGAGGAGTACGGCGGCCGCGGGCTCGACTACATCGGCTACGCCCTGATCGTGGAGCAGGTCGGCCGGGGCGACTCCTCGTCGCGCACCGTCGTCTCGGTGCAGACGTCGCTCGTCTGCGGGTCGATCGAGGCCTGGGGCACCGAGGAGCAGAAGCAGGAATGGCTCCCCCGCCTGTGCTCCGGCGAGGCGCTCGGCTGCTTCGCCCTGACCGAGCCCGACACCGGGTCCGACGCCGCCAACCTCCGCACCCGCGCCACCAAGACCGATTCCGGCTGGTCGATCTCGGGCAACAAAATGTGGATCTCACTCGGCAACGTCGCCGACGTCGCGATGGTTTTCGCTCAGACCGACCCTGCCAAGAAGCACAAGGGCCTCGCCTGCTTCCTCGTCCCCACCGCCGGCGAGAAGGGATACAAGCCGCAGGAGGTCCACGGCAAGCTCGGGCTTCGGGCGTCGGACACCGCCGAGATCGCCCTCGACGAGATCGAGGTGCCCGACTCTGCGATGCTCGGAGAGATCGGGGACGGCTTCAAGGTGGCGATGAGCGCGCTCGACAAGGGCCGCTACAGCGTCGCGGCGGGGTGCGTCGGGATCTGCGACGGCTCCATCGAGGCCTCAGTTGCCTACTCGACCGAGCGCAAGCAGTTCGACGTGCCGATCGCGAGCTTCCAGCTGGTGCAGGAGCTCATCGCCGACATGATCGTCAAGCGCGACGCGGCCCGGATGCTCGTCTTCCGCGCAGGCGCGCTGAAGGACGCCGGCAAGCCGAGCACGATCGAGACGTCGATAGCGAAGCTCTACGCGACCGAGTCTGCGGTCGAATGCGCGAACGCAGCTATCCAGGTCCACGGCGGCTCGGGCTACGTCGACGACTACCCCGTCGAGCGCTACCTGCGCGACGCGCGGGTCACCACCCTGTATGAGGGCACGTCGCAGATCCAGAAGCTGATCATCGGGCGCGACGCCACCGGCATCAACGCGTTGCTGCCACCCGCGCCCCCAGGGTGACCACAACTGTGGTCAGATCACCCGGCATCCCCGGAAGCGAAGCTGAGGAGATGCCGGTCTGATGCCAGCGCTCGTCGAGACTCGCGTCGAAGGCCAGGTGGCCCTCTGCACGCTGAACCGACCCGAGGCTCGCAACGCCCTCTCCCCCGGTCTGCGCCAGGAGCTCGCCGAGTCGGTCGAGCGCTACGACGCCGATGACCAGGTCAACTGCATCGTGATCGCCGGCAACGACGAGGCCTTCGCGGCCGGCGCGGACGTGAAGGCGCTCAGCGAGCGCTCCATCAACGACGAGCTCAGCCCGAGCGAGTCCTTCTGGCGCCGCATGGCCGCGGTGCGAAAGCCGATGATCGCCGCCGTCTCGGGCTGGGCGCTCGGCGGCGGCTGCGAGCTCGCCCTGACCTGCGACATGATCGTGGCCTCCGAGTCGGCCGAGTTCGGCCAGCCCGAGATCACGCTCGCGATCATCCCGGGCGGCGGGGGCACCCAGCGCCTGGCGCGCGTGATCGGCAAGCAGCGCGCGATGGAGCTCGTCCTGACGGGGCGGCGCTTCAACGCCGAGGAGGCCAAGCGGCTGGGGATCGTCAACAAAATCTCGAAGCGCGACGAGTGGCTCACGGACGCGATGGAGCTCGCGGCCGTGATCGCGCGTCGCCCGCCGCTCGCAGCTCGGCTGGCGAAGCAGGCCGTCCTCGCCGCGGAGGAGACTGGGCTGACCGCAGGAGTCGAAGCCGAGCGCCGGCTGTTCGGGGTGGCGATGGCGACCGAGGACCGCGTCGAGGCGATGCAGGCATTCCTCGAAAAGCGCCGCCCCGACTTTCGCGGGCAGTGAGGGGCGAGCGACTCGGGGTCGTCGGCGGCGGGACGATGGGCGCCGGGATCGCGGGGCTCGCGGCGGAGGCGGGGATCGAGGTCCAGGTGTACGACCCGGACGAATCGGTCGGCGGCTCCACGGATATGCAGGACCTGCGCGGCTGCACGATGGTCGTCGAGGCCGCGCCCGAGCGCCTCGAGCTGAAGCGCGAGCTGTTCGCGCGCCTCGAGGGGATCTGCGGCGGCGACGCGGTACTCGCCACCAATACCTCGTCGCTGTCGGTGACCGCGATCGCGGCCGGAGCCGACCATCCCGAGCGCATCGTGGGGATGCACTTCTTCAACCCTCCGGCGCGCATGAAGCTGGTCGAGGTCGTGGCCGGCGACGAGAGCTCGGACCAGGCACTCGACGCGACCACGGCCATGGCCGAGGCGATGGGCCGCACCCCGATTCGCGCCCGCGACTCGGTCGGCTTCGTCGCGAACCGCTGCGCGCGGCCGTTCACGCTCGAGTCGCTGCGGATGCTGGGCGAGGGGGTCGCCACACACGAGGAGATCGACGAGATCCTGCGCAGCGCCGGCGGGTTTCGAATGGGGGCGTTCGAGCTGATGGACCTGATCGGGATCGACGTCAACCTCGCCGTGGCTCGCTCCTTCTTCGAGCAGTCCTTCGGCGAGCCCCGCTGGCGGCCGCACCCGATCCAGCAACGCATGGTCGACTCCGGCCGCCTGGGCCGCAAGACGGGGCGCGGCTTCTACTCCTACCCGGCGCCGAAACGCACGCGGGCCGAGTTGAACTCGCTCAGCGGGCTCAACTCGGCCCAGTGGGAGGTTGGGACGCTGGAGGCTGCCGTGATGAACCGGATCGCCGCGACGATCGCCAACGAGGGCTGCTTCGCCCTCGCCGAGGGGGTCGCCTCCGAGGAGGACATCAACACCGCAATGCGCCTCGGGTTCAACTGGCCGCTCGGCCCGCTCGAGTGGGGCGAGAGGCACGGATGGACCCGCGCGCTCGAGACGCTCGAGGCCCTGCGCGAGCTCCACGGCGAGGCCTACCGGCCGGCGCCGCTGCTGCGAGAGAAAGCCCGCCGCGCCGGCCAGGCCTAAGCGCCGCGCTTGACCTGCGAACCGCCGACGATGGCATCCTCGCCGCTGTCGGCGAAGCGGACCCAGGCCTTGTTGCCGCCGTCGTAGTCGGGCGCCCAGAGCACCAGCGTCGCGTCGCGTCGCTCCTCGGCGTCGGCCGGGCCGATCGAGCAGTGCTCGGCGCCCTCGTCGTCGAGCCCGCGCCAGACGCGGATGAAGGCGTTCGACTCCCATTCGTCGCCGATCGTCGAGGGCTGACGGTGACCGGGATGGATGCGGGTCTCCGGCGGGAGCGTCATCAGCCGCTCCATTACGGAGTTCTTGAGGTCGGCGAACCCGGTCGCGCCGGGCGCCATCGTGCCGCCGACGGTGCCCTTGAAGAGGACGTCCGCGGTGACGCAGTCGGTGTCGTCGACGAGCAGAGCTAGGTGGTCGGCGCAGTGCCCGGGTGTGTGGATCGCCTCGATCCGAAGATCGCCTGAGGAGATGCTGTCGCCGTCGCCCCACGTCTCGGTCACCTTCCCGTCGAGCTCGGCGGCGCATAGCTCGTGGGCGAGGAGCGGGACGCCGAAGCGCTCGGCCAGCTTGTCGACGTCGACGACGTGGTCCCAGTGGTGGTGGGTGAGCAGGACGTGCGTGATCTCGGTGCCCTCGCGATCGACCCGCTCGAGCAGCGGATCGGTGACGCCGTTCGAGTCGACGAGCACGCCCTTGCCACCGGGCTCGTCGACGATGAGATAGGAGTTTGAGAGCCAGTCGGCCTGCTCGACTCGCTGCAGGATCATGCGTCGAAGCGAATCACGCTGCGGATGCCGTCTTGGGCCTCCATCAGCTCGAAGCCGCGGTTCACCTCGTCGAGCTTCAGCTCGTGGGAGATGAAGGGCTCGACGTCGATCTCGCCGGCGAGGTAGCGGTCGACCAGCCCCGGGACCTCTTCGCGACCCTTGACCCCTCCGAACGAGGACCCGGCGACGCGGCGGCCCGTGATCAACCAGCGCGGGATGATGTCGAGCGTCTCGCCCTGGCCGGCGACCCCCGCCACGGTGCAAAGGCCCCAGGCCATGCGGGCCGCCTCGACGGCTTGGGCCATGACGCCGACGATGCCGGTGGCCTCGAAGGTGTAGTCGGCGCCGAAGCCGTCGGTCATCTCGAGGATGCGCTCGACGGTGTCATCGCCGGCCTTGATCAGGTGTGTGGCTCCCTGGCCCTTGGCGAGCTCGAGGCGGTCATCGGAGAGGTCGACGCAGACCACGCGCTCGGCTCCCTGCAGGCGGCAGCCCGCGACCGCCCCGAGGCCGACCATGCCCGCGCCGAACACGACGCACGTGGTCCCGGGTTCGACCTTCGCCGTGTTGATCGCGGCGCCCAGCCCCGTCGATAGCCCGCAGGCGAACAGGCACGCGTGTTCGAGCGGCGCTTCGGGGTTGACCTTGGCGAGAGAGATCTCTGGCATCACGGTGTACTCGGCGAAGGTTGAGCAGCCCATGAAGTGCCGCAGCTCCTCGCCGTCGCGCGAGAGCCTCGCCGTGCCGTCGGGCAGGTAGCCCTTGTTCTGCTGCTCGCGGATCGCCATGCAGAGGTTGGTGCGCTCGTCGACGCAGTGCACGCACTCGCCGCACCGCGGCGCGAAGAGCGTCACCACGTGGTCGCCGGGCGCCAGCAGGCTGACGTCGGGCCCCACCGCCTCGACTACGCCGGCGCCCTCGTGGCCGAGCACGGTGGGCGCATATCCGGAGGGGTCGGCACCCGAGGCCGAGTAGAGGTCCGTGTGGCAGACACCACACGCGACCAGCCGCACCAGAACCTCGCCGGCCCTCGGCTCAGCGAGCTCGACTTCCTGGACCTCCAGAGGCTTGCCGAAATCCTCGAGCACCGCGGCGCGCATCTTCATGGGCGGATCCTATCCCGACGGCGCGGGGCCTGGAAGGCGGCCCTCGGCCGAGAGCCACGAGCCGGAGAGGATCAGCACCAGCCCGGCGACGGTCGCCGGCTCGATGCTCTCGTCGAGGAGCGTCGCCCCGTAGACGACTGCGAAGGCGGGCGCGATGTAGGTGACGATCCAGGCCCGCGCGGGGCCGGCAGTCGAGATCAGCCAGAACAGGATCACGAAGGCTGCCCCGGTCCCGATCACGCCAAGAGTCAGGATGGCGGCAACCGGGCCGATCCCCGGCACTGAATCGGGTGCCGTCAGCAACGCAAGCGGCAGCAGGACAACCGTGCTGACGGCCATCACCGTCGCGGACATACCGAGGGGAGCGATCCCGGTGAGCCGGGTCTTGACGATCAAGCCGCCGATCGCGTACCCGAGGCTTGCGAGCACCACCATCAGGCCGCCGAGCAGGGCCGCGCCGTCGCCGCCGAGATCCAAGCCGAGCAGCACCGCGACGCCGAGAAAGCCCACGATGACGCCGACCAGCCGCAGACCGCGCGAGCGCTCCTCCTGGTCGAGACGCACCGCGAGGAGCGCGGTGAAAAGCGGCGCCGAGGCGACGAGGATGCCGGCGAGCGAAGAGGTGATCTCCTCCTGGCCCTGGCCGATCAGCACGAACGGGGCCGCCACCTGGACGGTCCCGACGACGATGAGCCAGCCCATTCGGGACCGGACTCCGGCGAAGGCGCCATGCATCGCGGCGACGGGCAACAGCAATGCGGCGGCGAGCGCGACGCGCGCGCACGCGATGACGGCGGGGCCCATGTCGCGCAGCCCGATCTCGATGAACATGTACGACGCGCCCCAGATCGCGCCCAGGATCAGCAGCCATGTCCACGAGCGGCGGTCCACCCATCCACCGTAACGGCGGCCGATCCACTAAAGTCGCGCGCGGCCGGAGGGAATTGGCAGGAGAGAGAGGGATGAGAGGACTCAGAGGGACGGTCGTGCTCGCGTTGGCAGCCGCTGCGCTGACCGTTAGCGTCGCCCCGGCCGCCGCTCAGGTCCAGCCCTACGGCACGAACGACTTCGGCGGCTTCCGAAACGTGCTGCCGCCGGGCCAAGGACGCAACGCGACGCTCCCCGAGATCATCCAGAACCAGGCCGTCGGGGCCCTGCCGCCGAACTTCGCGAACCAGAGCCCGATGTACGAGAATCTCGTCTACGACCTGCCGTCTCTGTCGGCCTCGAACATCGACCAGTACTTCAAGGACGGCAGCTTCGGGGTCAAGCCGGGCGACGTCGCGCCGGGGTCCCCCTACTCCCCGCGGCCTGGCGTGTCGATCGTCCGCGACGCCCCCTTCGGCGTGCCGCACGTCTACGGCACCACCCGCGGCGACACCCTGTTCGGCGCCGGCTACGTGGGCGCACAGGACCGCCTCTTCTTCATGGACGCCCTGCGCAACTCGGGCCGCAGCAAGCTCTCGGGCTTCGCGGGGGGCTCCAACAAGCGCATGGACGCCGAGGTCTGGGAGAACGCTCCGTACACGGAGGCCGACCTCGAGCGCCAGTACGAACAGATGGACGACCTCTACGGCGCCGAGGGCGCCGCACTCCAGCAGGACGTGACCGACTACGTGGCGGGCATCAACGCCTACCTGGACGAGCTCGCGGTCAATCCCGCGCTGCGCCCGGGCGAGTACGCGCTGATCGGCCAGACCCAGGAGCCGTGGGACGAGACCCCGTGGAAGGTGACCGACGTGATCGCGACGGCAGCGCTCGTGGGCGGGATCTTCGGCAAGGGCGGGGGCGGCGAGGTCTCCAACGCCGAGATATACACGGCCGCCAAGGCGCGATTCGGCAAGGTGAAGGGCGTGAAGGTCTGGCGCGACTTCCGCCGCGCCGACGACGCCGAGGCACCGACCACGGTCGCCGATCGCAGCTTCCCCTACCAGCTGCGCAAGCCGAAGCGGATCGATCCGAAGGCCGTAGCGATCCCCGACAACGGGTCGGTGGTCCCCGGCAGCCCCGACGACGCGACGGCGCAGGGCTACTCGCTGCCCGCCGACCCGGAATCAGCCGACCGCGACGCCTCCGCCGACCCCGCCCAGGCCGGCATGTTCGACGACCTGATGGACCAGGGCGGTGCCTCGAACGCGCTCCTCGTCTCGGGGCGCGAGTCACAGTCCGGCCGCCCGCTCGCCGTCTTCGGCCCCCAGGTGAGCTACTACTCGCCGCAGATCCTGATGGAGGAGGACCTGCACGGCCCCGGCATCGATGCCCGGGGGACTGCGTTCGTCGGCGTCAACCTGTTCGTGCTGCTGGGCCGCGGCCAGGACTACGCCTGGTCGGCGACATCGGCGGGGCAGGACATCATCGATACCTTCGCCGAGCGCCTCTGCGAGCCGGGCGGCGGCAAGCCGACCATCAATTCCATGCACTACGTATGGAAGGGCCAGTGCCGCCCGATCGAGGTACTGAGCCGCGTCAACAACATCACCCCCAACGCGGGCGACCCGAGCCCGGCCGAGACCTTCGAGCTCGAGGCCCAGCGGACGATCCACGGCATCGTCAACGCCCGAGGCAAGGTCAACGGCAAGCCTGTCGCCTTCTCGCGCCAGCGCTCCACCTACATGCACGAGGCCGACTCGGCGCTCGGCTTCTCGGCCTTCAACAACCCCTCGAAGATGCGCAACGCCCGAGAGTTCCAGGAGCAGGCCGACAAGATCGGCTTCAGCTTCAACTGGTTCTACGCCGACGACCGCGACATCGCGTATTACAACTCCGGCTTCAACCCGGTCAGAGGGAAGGGAACCGACCCGGAGTTCCCGAACTGGGGCACGGGCCGCTACGACTGGAAGGGCTGGAACCCCTCGACCAACGTCTCGCAGCGGACTTCCTTCGACGCCCACCCGCAGGTCATCAACCAGCCCTACGTCACGAGCTGGAACAACAAGCAGGCCCCCGGCTTCGCGGCGGCCGAGGACACGTTCTCGTTCGGCTCGATCCACCGCTCGCAATCACTCGACGAGCGCATCGAGGCCAGCATCGGCGGTGCGAAGAAGACGAACCTGGTCGGGCTGATTCGATCGATGGAGGACGCCGGCACCGTCGACCTGCGCGGCAGCCAGGTGCTGCCGTGGCTGCTCGCGGTGCTGAAGAAGGGCAAGGTCCCGGCGGGGCTCCGGGACGAGGTCGCGATCCTCTCGACGTGGGTGCGCAACGGCGCACACCGCCGCGACGCCGATCGCAGCCGCACCTACGACGAGGCCGCGGCCGTCCAGCTGATGGACGCGTGGTGGCCGAAACTGCTCGAGGGCATCTTCAAGCCCGAGCTCGGCAACACCCTGTTCGAGAAGCTTCGATCGAAGCTCGCCTACGACGACACACCCGGCCCGGGCGGCAGCGCCTACATCGCCGGCTGGTACACGTACGTGGAGAAGGACCTGCGTGCGCTGCTCGGGCGCAAGGTAGCGAGCCCCTATTCGCGCGACTACTGCGCCAACGGGAAGACCCAGGCCGAGCGCATCGCCTCCTGCAAGAAGCGGCTGGTCAAGACCCTGACGGCCGCGATCGCCGTGCCGCGCTCCGAGCTCTACCCACGAGGAGACAACTGCTTCACGGGTGACGACCAGATCTGCAACGACGCCGTTCGCTTTGCGAGGCTCGGCGGCATCGGGATCAGGGAGATCCACTGGATCAACCGGCCGACCTTCCAGCAGGCGCTCGAGATCCTCGGCCACCGCGGCCGCGGGACCGAGCTGCGCTGCTCGATCCCGCGTGTCGGATCCAACGCCGGCGAGCGCCTCCAGGGCTCGGCCTTCCCCGACGACCTCGTCGCGAAGGGCGGCGCCGACCGCGTATTCGCGGAGGGCGGCGACGACTGCCTGAACGGCGGCGCGGGCGGCGACCTCCTCAAGGCGGGCGGCGGTACCGACAACGTCAAGGGCGGCTCGGGGGATGACTCCCTGGCGACAGCGGACAGATTCCGCGACGCGGTCTCGTGCGGATCGGGCGTCGATCGCGTCAGCGCCGACGCGCGCGACCGCATCAACAGCGACTGCGAGCAGGTCGATCGCCCCGCCACGAAGGCCAAGGAGAAGGGGCCGAAGAAGAAGTAGTGCTGGAGGCAGGCCTAGGAGCCGGCTGCTTCGACCGCTTCGACGATCGCGCCGGTGTTCGTGCCCCAGTGCTCCTCGGGCGAGGGGCCCATGTCGCGCAGGTGCCACTCGGCGTCGAGGGCGCCCTTGGTGCCGCTGCCGGCGGCGGTGACCGCTTGCCGGTAGGTGTGGTCGACGAGATCGCCGACCGCGAAGACACCCGCGAGGTTGGTTCGCGTGGAGGGCTCGTCGGTGATCACGTAACCGTCCTCGTTGGTCTCGACCTGGCCCTTGACGAGCTCGGAACGAGGCCGGTGACCGATCGCCACGAAGGCGCCGCCGACCGCGAGGTCCTTCGTCTCGCCGGTCTCGGCGTGCTTCAGGCGAACATGCCCGATCTTGCCGTCATCGCCCATGACGAACTCCTCGGGGACGTACGGGGTGAGGAACTCGATGTTGTCCTTGTCGCGAGCGCGCTGCTCCATGATCTTGGACGCGCGGAACTCGTCGCGGCGATGGACCAAGTAGAGCTTGCTCGCGAACTTGGAGATGAAGATCGCGTCCTCCATCGCGGAGTCGCCGCCGCCGATGACCGCGACCTCCTCGCCCTTGAAGAAGGCCCCGTCGCAGACGCCGCAGGTCGAGACACCGCGCCCCTGGAGGTCCATCTCGCCGGGGATGCCGAGGCGCTTGGGCTCGGCGCCCATCGAGAGGACGACCGCCTTGGCGCGGTAGGTGTCCTTGCCGACGATCACCTCGTGCTCGCCGCCGTCGGTGAGCTTGAACTCGGTGACGTCGTCGGTGATGAAGCGGGTGCCGAAGCGCTCGGCCTGGGCGCGGAACTGCTGCATCATCTCCGGACCCATGATCCCCTCGGGGTAGCCGGGGTAGTTCTCTACGTCGGTCGTGTTTTGAAGCTGGCCGCCCCACTGGAAGCCCTCGATCACGAGCGGCTTGAGTTCGGCGCGCGCGGCGTACAGCGCAGCCGTATAGCCGGCGGGTCCGCCGCCGATGATGATGAGGGTTTCGGTCTGCTCGTCGCTCATTTCGCCTTTCGTCTCCTGTGGAGCTGGGGTCTTACTTCACTTTTTATAGTAACGCTTCGGTCAACCTGCGGGAGCCTTCGGGTCCTCGCTCGAGGGCCCCGCCGCCGCGCCTGCCGCAGGCGTGACGTGGTCCTCGATCGGGAGCTCGCCGGTCTCGAGAGCCGGCTGGGGCTCGTTGCGCTCGCGGCCCTCCGACTCCCAGCGCTTGACGGTCTTGCGCAGCTGGAAGAACGCGACGATTCCCGGCGGGATCGGCACCCAGAATGCGATCACGCGATAGGTGAGTACCGCCACGAAGACGTCTGACTCTGGCAGGCCGAAGACGACGAAGGCGCCGATCATGCCGGCGTCGACGGCACCGACGCCGCCCGGGGCGAAGGGGAACAGGTTCGCGACCATGCCTACGAAGAAGCCCATCACGATCACCCCGAAGGGCACCGCGACGTCGAACGCCTGGAAGCTCGCCCACAGGATCCCGATGTTGGCGCCCCAGAACCCGATCGCCCCGGCGACGGCCAAGCCGCCCTGCGAGGGGTGACGCATGAAGTCGATCGCGGTCCGCGCCCCCCGCGCGAACGTCGCGGGCGCGGTCGCGAGCCAGTGGGCGATCCTCGAGAAGCGGCCCGACGTCATCCTGGCGATGCGGCGCTCGAAGTCCTGGGGCAGCGCTGCCAGCGCCAACACAAGGATGATCGCGACCCCCGCGATCGCCGCGGGGACGATCGTGACGCTGACTGGCGCCTCGCCCGGCAGCACTCCGGTGCGAAGCAGGACGCCGAAAATCACCAGCGCCAGCAGGTAGAACGAGTAAAGGACGACGAGGAAGGCGATCATCCGGCATACCGACTGGCCGCGCTCCATCCCCGCCTTGCGCAGCGCCCAGTAGGTCAGCACGATGCCACCGGCGCCGCCGGCCGAGAACAGGCGCGTGGCCGCCAGCCCCGCCATCGTGATCTGGTAGCTCTCGCTGACGGTGAGGTGGATCACCTTCTCCCCGACCACGCCGCGAAACAGCGCCACGTAGGCGGCGAAGGCGAGGACGTTGAACGCGAGGGCGATCCCGATCCAGAGCGGGTCCCCGTCGCCAATCTTGTCGAGCGCGCCCTCGAGCCCGATGATCTTCGGGAACAGCACGTAGATCGCGACGGTCAGCAGGACGACGGCGATCAGTGTCTGGGCCAGCCGCTTCGGGTTTGAGAAGAAGCTGGGCTCTGTCTCGGCCCGCATCTCCTCCGCGGAGAGAGGGGCCTCCGTGGCGGCAGCCTTGTCCGGCGGCATCTCGCGCTCGTCGCGAAGCGCTTCCTGGGCCGCCGAAGCGCTCTCAGTGCGCTCCTGCCTCACCCCCCCATCGTGACAAACCCACCTACGGGTTTGCGATCCGCTCCAGTTGCTGCAAACCCCGGCTCAGCGCCTGGGCGACGGGCTCGACGATCCGCTCGCCCTTTCGCACCACCAGGACGAGCGCAGCGCCGGCGATCAGGTCGATCACGTAGTGCTCTCCGAGGTAGACGAGCGAGAACCCGAGGACCCCGCAGTAGGCCCACCCGAGCGCCCCTTCGACCGGCCCCGCCTCGGTCAGCAGGATCGCCGCCATCAGCGACGCCGCGAAGTGCAGCGAGGGCATCGCCGCCCACGGGTTGGAGCCGAGGAACGCGTACATCGGCTCCCAAGCCTTGCCCCAGCGCTCCTCGCCGACCTCGACCATGATCCGGCGCACCTTCTGATCGGTGCGCCCCTGTTCGGACGCCCACCAGGGGGGTGCGGTCGGAAACGCGGCGTAGGCCGCACAGCCCAGGTCGAAGACCGCCGCCATCTGGCGCGCCGAGCGCGGGAACCGATCGGGATGGCGGGCGAGGATCCAGACGAGCGAGCTGTGGGGCTCGAAGAACCACAGCCAGTGCACCCACGAGAGGGTGCTGTCGAGCGGGTTGCCCTTGGGCAGCCCCGAGAGCGCGCGCTGAACGCGCACGTTCGGCAGCTCGCCGAAGCCGATCGCCGTGTCGGCTCGGACGGTGTAGTCGACCAGCAGGCGCTCGCGGAGCGCCTCGGGGTTGTCGTGTGGCATGTCCTTCGCGTTCAGGAACCCCCACATCTGCAGCGCGTACAGCCCGGCGTCCCTGACCCGCGTTCGGGGCTGGAGGACGGCGAGCGCGGGCGGGCCGGCGACGAGAGCGCCGGTCGTCACGGCCGGAGGGATCTTCAGCTTCTTGCGTACGAGCGGCACGGCGAAGGCCGCGGCCAGGGCGGCTGCTGCGACGCCCCGGACCACGGGGCGCCAGGCGCTTGGAGATCGTGATCGCCGGCTCATGTCGACCACCGCACCGGCGGACCGGAGGGAGGGCGCGCGAGTATAAGTCGGGGGCCAATGACGCGAGCAACATGAGCACCCAGGTTGAGATTCGCGGACGGCGCGCTGCCGTGACCGGCGCCGGGGGGTTCATCGGGTCGGCGGTCTCCCGTGCGCTCCTCGAGGCCGGAGCGAGCGAGGTGATCGGGATCGAGGTCTCGAAGGCGCTCGACGAGCGCGTCCGCGCCGCGGGTGCCGAGCCGCGCGTCGCCGACATCAGCGACCACGACTCGACCGTCGCGGCGCTCGAGGGCGCCGAGCTGGTCGTGCACACCGCGGCCTACGTGCGCGAGTGGGGCTCGATGCGGGACTTCATCAACGTCAACGTCGGGGGCACGGTCAACGTCCTCGACGGCGCTGAGGCCGCGGGAGCCGAGCGCGTCGTGCACCTGAGCTCGGTGGTCGTCTACGGCTACCAGGCCCCCGGCGAGCAGGACGAATCAGCGTTTCACCGCTCGGTCGGCATCCCCTACCTCGACACAAAGAGCGCCTCGGATCGCATAGCCGCGCGCCGCGGCGCGGTGATCGTCCGCCCCGGCGACGTCTACGGGCCGGGCTCGATGCCATGGACCGCCCGCCCCGCCGAGCTGCTGCGCGGCGGCCAGATGGCGCTTCCCGGGCAGGGCGACGGGACGATGCTGCCGGCCTACATCGACGACCTCGTCGCGGGGATAGAGGCCGCGATGCGCCGCGGCGAGCCGGGCCAGGCCTACACGGTCTGGGACGGCGAGCCCGTCAGCTTCGAGCGCTACTTCACCCGTCTCGCCGAGATGACTGGCGCGAAGCCGCCGCGGACCCTGCCGAAGCCGGTGCTGCACACGCTCGCCGCAGCGACGGAGGGCGTCGCGCGCCTGCGCGGCCGTTCCCCGGCCTTCGGCCGCCACGGCATCACCTTCACCGACCGCCGGGGCACCGCCTCGAATCGCCGCGCCCGCGAGGAGCTCGACTGGGAGCCCCGGGTCGGCCTCGAGGAGGGGCTGCGGCGAAGCGCCGAGTGGCTGAGCGCCGAGGGCGCCTGAGCCACACGGGGTCAGCCCGGGCGGGTGGCCCGCTCCAGCGCGATCAGGAAGGACTCGTAGGCCTCCCCGGTCCCCTGCTGCAGGCCGATCTCGCAGGTGCGGTTGCTGGAGAGGTAGGCGTCGCGATCCGGGCCGGCGGCGAGCTCGGCCGCCTCGTCCGCCGTCGCCGCCGCCGTCAGCTCGGGGTGCAGCATGCCTCGGTCGCCCGCGAACCCGCAGCACGTCGCGGCGGCCGGGGTCACCGCTTCGTCCGCCAGCGCCGCACCGAGCGCCTGGAGCTCGCGGGTCAGGCCGAGGTGCCTGGTCGAGCAGGTCGGGTGGAGCGCCACGGACCTGAACCTGTGGTTGAGGTCGAGGTGCGGCAGCAGCCGATCGTGCGCCCACGCCACCGAGTCGAGGACCTCGAGCTTCGCGTGGCGCTCGCGGTTCGCCTCGCTCAGCGCTCCGACGACCTCGTCGCCGAGCCCGAGGGCGCACGAGCTCGCGTCGATGACGACGGGCAGCGTCCCCTCCCCGCTCCAGCGCCACATCCGCTCGATGGTCGCGTTCGCCATCGCCTCGTGGCCCCTGGCGAGGCCCTTCGAGCTCCACGGCACCGCGCAGCAAGACCCGGCGACGTCGTCGGGGATCCAGACCGGCTGGCCCGCGCGCGCCGAGACGGCGACCATCGCCTCGGGGAGCTCGAGCCCGTCCCGGTCGGCACCGCGCGCCTTGCCGAAGATGCGATTGACGCACGCCGGCATGTAGACGGCTGCCGCGCCATCGCGCGCGGTCTCGGGAAGCGCCCCCGCCGCGCGCGGCATGTTCGCCGGCCAACTCGGGACCAGCTCGTCGTTGAGCGCGGTTCGAAGCAGAGCGGCGCCGGCGCGGAACGGCCCGCCGCGAAGCGGTCCGCCGACCCGCAGGCTCGTCCGGGCCGCGCCTTCGACGGCGGCCCATCGGCCGCGCGACCCGCTCGCCACGCCGCTCGGCCGCGTCGCTGTGCGCGGCGCGGCGGAACTGCTTCACCATCGCGCCCGTGTCGATGCTGAGCGGGCAGGTCAGCGCGCAGGTCCCGTCGGCGGCGCAGGTCTCGATCCCCTCGTATTCGTACTGCTCGAGCAGCGCCGCCTGCACCGGCGAGCCCTCGGCCTGGCGCGCCATCTCGCGGCGGACGACGATGCGCTGGCGCGGGGTCAGGGTCAGGTGGCGGCTCGGGCACACCGGCTCGCAGAAGCCGCACTCGACGCAGTTGGTCGCGACCTCCTCGATCGGCGGCGTCGTCTTCAGGTTGGCGAGGTGGGCGCCCGGGTCCCGGTTCAGCAGCACCCCCGGGGCGAGCACGCCGTCGGGGTCGGCCAGCGCCTTGATCCGCCACATGAGGCCGGTCGCCTTGGCGCCCCACTCGCGCTCGACGTAGGGCGCCATGTTGAGCCCCGTCCCGTGCTCCGCCTTGAGCGAGCCATCGTACTTGTCGCAGATCAGCTCGACGAGCTTGCCCATGAAGGCCTCGTAGCGGTCGAGGTCCTCCTGCTTGGAGAAGTCCGGCGTCAGCATGAAGTGGAGGTTCCCGGCCGAGGTGTGCCCGGCGACCCCGGTGAGGAAGCCGTGCTCGCCGAGCAGCGCCTGGATGTCGGCCGCCGACTCCGCGATCCGGGCCGGCGGCACGCAGACGTCCTCGATGATCAGCGCGGTTCCCTCTGGGCGCAGCCGGCCGATCAGCCCGTGGAGCCCCTCGCGCACCCTCCAGTTGAGCTCGACGGCCTCGGCCTCGCGGGTGAACTCCGGGCCCCGGATCGTGGTCCGGCTCGCCAGCACACCGGCGCCCTCGCGCTCCAGCGCGTCGAGGTCAGCGGCGTCGTCGGAGCGGAACTCGAGCAGCAGGGCGGCCGAAGTCGGAGGCAGCTCCTTCCAGTACTCGGGTGTGCCGGGGATCGAGTTCGCCGCCACCATCAGTGCCGGCGCCACCATCAGCTCAACAGCGCTGGCGCCCGCGGCCACGAGGTCGGGCACCGGCTCGCACGCGGTCTCGATGCTCTCGAAGTGGATCCAGCTCGTCGTCGTATGGGGCCGCAGCGGCACGGTCTCGATCACCGCCTCGGCGGTGAAGGCCAGCGTCCCCTCCGAGCCGACGAGCAGCCGGCGGAAGATCTCGAGCGGGGTGTCGGCGTCGAGAAACGCGCAGAGGCGATACCCGGTGGTGTTCTTGATCTCGAACTTGCGTGCGATCCGGGCGCTGAGCTCAGCGTCGGCGCGGATCTCGTCGCGCATCTCCGCCAGGCCCGCAGCCAGGGCGGGCTCCGCGGCGGCGAAGCTGGCCTCGGCGCCGGGAGCGCCCGTGTCGATGGCGGTCCCCGAGGGGAGCACGAAGGTCAGCTCGCGGACCGTGGAGTAGGCGTCATGGAGGACGCCGCAGCGCATCCCGCCCGAGTTGTTGGCGATCACCCCGCCGACGCAGGCGATGTCAGTGCTGGCGGGGTCGGGACCGAGCTTTCGGCCCAGCGGCGCGAGCAGGCGGTTGGCGTGGCCGAGCAGCGTCCCGGGCCGCAGCCTGGCGCGAGCCCCGTCGCCCTCTATATGGAGGCCGCTCCAGTTGCGGCGCACGTCGACGATGATCCCGTCGCCCTGGCTCTGGCCGTTCAGGCTCGTCCCCCCCGCCCTGAGCGTGACCGGGACTCCCGCGCGGCGCCCGAAGGCGAACACGGCCGATACGTCGTCGGCGTCGCGGGCCATCACCACCGCCTTCGGGAACAGCCGGTAGGGGCTCGCGTCGGAGGCGTAGCTGACGATGTCGATCGCCCGGGTCAGCACCTGCTCGGCGCCGAGCAGGCCGATCAGCTCCGAGCGAAGCGGCTCCGGCGTCCCGGCCGCGAGCTCGTCGGGTGCGCGATCGGGAGCTGCTTCGCGTCCGGGCATGCCTTAGAAGAGAGCCATCCCCGGCGCCACCGGGACCTCGACCAGCGAGGGTCCGTCCGAGGCGAAGGCCGACTTCAGGGCGGCCTCGAGCTCGTCGCGGCCGGAGACGCGGAAGGCCTCCACCCCGTAGCCCTTCGCGACCTCGCTGGTGTTGACCGCGGGCAGGTCGAGCCCGGGAGCACCCTGGACCTCCTCGAGCCCGGCGAACCACTTGAGAATCGCGTACTCCTCGTTTCGCAGGACGAGGAATGTGACCGGCACGCCGTAGGCCGCCGCGGTCCAGAGGCCGGTGATCGCGTACTGCGCCGATCCCTCGCCGAGCACGCAGACGACGGGACGATCGGGCTGAGCCAGCTGGACCCCGATCGCGGCCGAGAGCCCGAAGCCGAGCCCGCCGCCCGCGCCGAAGAAGTAGCTCCCCGGCTTCGATATCCGCAGCTGGTTTCGCACCGAGAGCGTGGCCGAGGGAGCCTCGAGCACGACGATCGCGTCCTCCGGGATGACCTGGGCGAGCGTGTGGTTGGCCATCGTCGGGGTGATCGGGTCGGACTCCTCGCCCGCGACGGGATCGGGCAGCGGGTCGGGCTCGGCCCGGTCGCCCTCCCTGACCTCGGCGAGGAGCGCAGCGAGGGTCAGGCCGACGTCGGCGACGATCGCGTCGCCCATCGGGGCGCGCGCGGCCTCGTCGGGGTCCGACGTGATCGCGACGAGCGAAGCGCCCTCGGGCAGCAGCGGCCCCGGTATGTAGGGGTAGTACGGAAAGACCGAAGAGCCGATCACGACGATCAGGTCGCGGCCGCGGAGCGTCTCAGCCACCGGGCCGATCGCCGGTGGCAGCACGCCCTGGAAGAGAGGGTGGGACTCGGGGAAGCCGATGCGCCCGCCACCCGGAGCGGGCGATGCGTAGACGGGCAGCTTCTGGCGCTCGGCCAGCGCGACAGCGTCGTCCCAGCCTCCGCTCGCGTCGACGTCGGGACCGACCACCAGCACCGGGTTCTCGGCCTCGGCTATCCGCTTCGCCAGCGCCTTCACCGCCGCGGGGTCGGCGCTCGCGCGCGAGCCGACCGACCGCTCGATCGCGTGGCGGGCCTCGGCCTCGTCCACCTCGGCCTTCCAGTCGTCCATCGGAAGCGAGACGAAGGCCGGGCCGCGCGGCGCGATCGACGCCGCGTGGATCCCGTGACCCAGCGCCAGCGGAACGTCCTCGGCTCGCGCGGGCTCGTAGCTCCATTTCACGAAGGGGTGCACGACGCGGGTCGCGTCGCGGTTGGTCAGGTTGGCGTTCATCGTCACCTGGGCGCGCACCTGCTGGCCCGCGGTGACGAGCAGCGGGGCCTTGTTCGCCTGCGCGTTGAAGAGCGCCCCCATCGCGTTGCCCACCCCGGGCGCGGTGTGCAGGTTGACGTGGGTGACCCTGCCCGAGGCCTGGGCGTACCCGTCGGCCATTCCGACCACAACGGCCTCCTGGAGCCCGAGCACGTAGCGAAAGTCGTCGGGGAACTCCGCCAGCATCGGCAGCTCGGTCGAGCCGGGGTTGCCGAAGATCGTCGTCATCCCGTGCTCGCGAAAGAGCTCGAAGGACGCCTCGCGGACGGTGGTCACGCCCGAGACCCTAAGGCCTGGGGGCGACCACCGGCCCGGGCCGACTTAAGTCCGCTGTGCGACCCGAACTCGGCCCCGCTCAACTCGAGCGCGCGATCTGCGCCCTGGCGCTCCGACGGCACGCGCTCAGGCCACCGTGACCTGATCGATCTCGGGCTCAGCCACGCGGCGATCGAGCGCAGGCTCGCCAGTCGGCCCCGGAGGTCGATGTCGAAGCCGCGCTAGGGCCCGTAGCCGACGCCGGCGAGGACCCGGCGCTCGTCCAGCCCGGTGAACTCGACCGGGCCCGGCATCAGTACCTCGGGCCCCGGAATGTCGACGCCGATCATCTTCATCCGGCGCTGCAGCGCCAGGTAGGCGAAGCCGTAGATCTGCGCGGAGGTGTGACCGTAGGAGACGAAGTCCGAGGGATCATCGGCCTCGGGCGGGCAGAAGACCTCCGCCGATTTCGGCAGCAGCTCGCACAGGCGGCGGACGATCACCTCCTTCATCTCGGGTCGATCGGCGCACACGTCCTTGAGGAAGCGCACCCCGAAGGCGATGTGGCGGTGCTCGTCCTGCTCGACCAGGTGGAAGCCCTTGTTGAACCCGGGATAGACGTTGTGCTCTTCGGTGTATTGGATGAGCATCCGCTGCCCGGGCATCGCCAGCACTCCCTCGGTAACCATGTGATAAGTGACGATGCCCTCGACGAAGAGCTCGAGGTTGTCGGGGTCCGCCTTGATCCGGTCGGCGATGTCGCGCAGCGAGTCGTCGAAGAGGAAGCGCCATGGGTTCAGCATGGTTTCCTCGATCTCGCGCAGTCGCTCGCGGATCGTCTCCGACTCGAGGCCCATCACCTCGGACATGAAGCGGTCGAAGAAGACGGCGTGGCGCATCTCGTCGACGAGCTGGGTCGCGAGGAAGGCCTCGACCTCGCCGCTCGGCGCCGCGAGCAGGAACGGAGCGAGGTCGGCTGTGACGCGCTCCTCGCCGACGTAGAAGCTGCCGAAGCTGTGGATCGTGTCCTTCTGGGCCTCACTGGTGTTGGCGAGCCAGTGCTCCTTGTCAATCGAGAAATCGAGCTCGGAGGCGCGCCAGTTCTGGCGCTCCCAGAGCCCGTATAGCTGGCCGTAGTCCATCAGCCCGCCGCCGCTCTGCTTGGCGGAGCCCCAGGAGCCGGCGCGCTCGGCCTGCAGCTTGCGCTGGCGCACCTCGCGCTCGAGCTCGGGGCCGTCGACTCCCTCGGCGCGGTCGATCCAGCGGCCGAGCAGTGTCACGGGAGGGACGCTGCCCTCGATCTCCGTCAGGCCGAGCCGCACCGCGTCGGTTGGCTCCAGCTCGCCCGAGAGGAGCTTCAGCCAGTCCGAGAGGCGCACCCTGACGATGCCGTCCACCCCCTCGGCGAGGCCGCGCTCGCAGGAGATCGCGCCGTCGTCGACGGCGATCGTCCAGGCGCCGCCACCGGCGCCGACGAGCTCGTAGCCGACCTTGAAGGTGTGCCCGCGAGTCCACTCCGGCTCGATCGCGTAGGCCAGCGACCGGAACAGGAGGTCGGGATCGACCGGCAGCCCCATCTTCGCGAGCTCGCGAGGGCCGGCGTCCTGGGAGAGGCGGCGAAGGGCCAGCGCCTTGCGGCGCTTGCCGTGCAGCTGCAGCTTGCCGGTGACCATCGCGGGCAGCGGGTTGGCGCCCCCGGCCACACGCGCCAGCGTCTTGGCGTCGGTGAGGATCGCGAAGGCGTCACCGTTGAGCTCGCCCCCGGCGGGGGTCTCGGTCACCTCGGCGCGGTCGTCGAGCGCCCTCACGCGCCAGGCCCCGAGGCCCGCAAGCTCCAGCCGGTAGGTGAGCCCGGTCGGAAGCGTCGCCCCGGCGGCGGGCAACGAGTGGAGGATCAGGCGCGCCGCGAGCTCGGGGTCCTGCTTTGACATCCGTTGCAGCGCCTGGGTGGCGGTGCCGCCCGACCCGTCGGGGACGTCTCCGTTGCTGGGCATCCTCTCCTCCTCCGCTCACCGCAATGGCCCGGTGTGGCCTGCGCGCGATTCTGTCAGAAGCGACGGCGTTTGGCTGGCCAGCCAGACCCTCGGCCGGGGACGCCCGCGGTAGCCGCGTAATAGACTGGCGCCGCCTTGCTTGGCCCCGAGACAGGACACTCGCCGAACGCCGACGACATGAACGCCCTCTACTGGGTGATGCTGCTGATCGCCGGCGCCCTGTTCCTGGTCGTCAACGGCGCGCTGATCGCCCTCGCCGTGCGATTCCGCGCCAAGCGCGGCGTGCAGCCCCGGCGCCTTCACAGCCGCCCGCGCGCGATGTTCGGAGTCGGCGCCCTCTTCGGGACGCTGGCCGTGATCGTCTTCGTCGCCGGGGTGATCGTCACCGAGAACGCATCCGAGGTCGAGGGCTCCGGCCCCGACGGCCTGCAGGCTTCGGCGGGCCGCACCGTGCAGCGCGACGTCTCGGTCCCCGCCGACGTCGAGCCACTCGTGATCGAGGCCACGGCCCAGCAGTGGATCTGGCGATACGAGTACCCGGACGGGACCTACTCCTACTACGACCTCGTGGTCCCGGTCGACACCGCGATCGTCGTCAAGCTGGGCTCCACCGACGTCGTGCACCGCTGGTGGGTGCCGGGGCTCGGCGGCAAGTTCGATGCCGTCCCCGACCAGTCCCACCAGACGTGGTTCAAGGCCGACGAGGAGGGCAGCTTCGACGGCGCCTCCTACCAGTTCTCCGGCGCCTCCTACGCGGCCATGCGCACCCGCGTGCAGGCGCTCAGCGTCTCAGACTACGAGGCCTGGCTCGCCGATCAGGCCGACGGGATCCAGGAGGCGCAGGACTTCGTCCAGGCCGAGGTCGAGGCCGACACCGAGCTCGCCGACCCCGACGAGTCCGACCCGGCGGGCGCGCAGTGACCGGCGTCGGCAACGGCCGAGCGTTCCCGGCGCAGCGGCCCGAGCTCGTAACTAACTCGCTTCCCCAGCGCCGACCGGCGTGGATCGAGACGGCGACCAGCACCGACCACAAGGACGTCGGGCGCATGTTCATCGCCGCCGCGCTGTCCTTCCTCGCCATCGCGCTGCTCGAGTTCATGCTGATGCGCCTGCAGCTCGCGATCCCCGAGAACACGCTGATCGAGCCCGTCACCTTCAACCGCCTGCTCTCGGTCTTCAGCGCCAGCGCCGTGGTCCTGTTCGCGGTGCCGCTCGCGATCGGGCTCTTCACCTACATCGTGCCGCTGCAGATCGGCGCCCGCTCGCTCGCCTTCCCGAAGCTCGCTTTGTTCTCGGTCTGGATCTTCATCCTCGGCGGGGCGACTCTCTACGCCAGCTTCGTCTACACCCCGCCCGAGGCCGGCTTCAACTCGCTGCCGCCGCTCGCCGACGCGCCGTTCATCGACAACAACGGCCCCAACGTCTGGCTCACAGCGGTAGGCCTCAGCGCCCTCGGCTTCACACTTCAGTCGATCAACCTGATCGTGACCATCTCGAGGATGCGCGCGCCCGGCCTCGCCTGGCGCCGCCTGCCCCCCTTCACCTTCGCGGCCACCGTCTCGAGCTGGGTGATGGTCGTCGCCGGCCCGGCGATGCTGGCCGCGATGGTGATGCTGCTGATCGACCGCCAGTTCGACGGCGTCTTCTTCGACCCGGGCGAGAGCGGCGCACCGACCTACTACCAGCACCTGACATGGCTCTTCTTCACCGGCTGCTATCTGCTGTTCGTGCTCCCGGCGGCCGGCGCGATCTCCGAGATCCTGCCCGCCTTGTCGCGCAAGCCGCTCCCCTCGCGCGGCGCCGTCGCCGCCTCCATGATTGCGATCGCCGTCCTCGGGATGCTCGCCTGGATGCAGAACATGTTCACGGCCTCGATCCCAATCGGCCTCCTCTACGCGGCGATGGCGGCGGCGCTGCTGCTCCTGGTCCCGTTCGGCGTCCTCTTCGTCAACTGGCTCGCGACGCTGGCCTTCGGGTCGATCGAGCTGCGGGCGCCGATGCTTTTCGCGCTCGGCGCGATCTCGACGCTTTCGATCGGCCTCGCCGCCGAGCTCCTCCACGCCGTCATCCCCGTCAACTGGCTGCTGGCCGACACAGCCGACGCGACGGCTGCGACCGGCTACGTCTTCGTAGGGGGGCCGATCCTGGGCGGATTCGCCGCGCTCTACTACTGGTTCCCGAAGATGACCGGACGGACCGTGGGCGAGAGCCTCGCCAGGGGCGCGTTCGCGGCGATCCTGATCGGCGCGCACCTGACCCTGCTGCCGATGTTCCTCGCGGGCCTCGAGGGCCAGCCGGTGGACGTCTACGAGTTCTTCGACACCGGCAACCTCGCGACGCTGAACCTGATCTCGACGATCGGCGCCGTGATCCTGATCGCGGGCATCGTCGCCGCGACCGCCAACCTATACGTGAGCGTGCGCGGCGGCGCCCGCGCCGGGCACGACCCGTGGCACGGCGAGAGCCTCGAGTGGCTGACCCCGTCGCCGCCTCCGGCCCACAACTTCGACGTGATCCCGGACGTGCGCAGCGCCGAGCCGATGCGCGACATTCGCGACGCGGTGCGGAACCGCAAGGCGCATGCTCCCGCGCCTAGCGAGGCCGAGACAGCCGAAAGCGGCGAGCCGGTAGCCTGACTCGGATGGACGGCCCCCGTGCCGGCGGCGGCGCTGACCAGCTCCGTCGGTTTCGCCGGCTTGCAGACCTAACGGTTCTCGCGACGTTCGCCCTCATCACGCTGGGCGGGATCGTCCGTGTCAGCGAGTCCGGCCTCGGCTGTGGGCCCGGCGGCAGCGGCACCGAGGGCTGGCCGCTTTGCAACGGCTCCGCGGTCCCCTTCTTCAACAACACCGAGGTGATCATCGAGTTCTCCCATCGCGCGCTGGCCGCGATCGTGACGGCGCTGATCGTCGGCCTCGCCTGGGTCGCCTATCGCCACCTCCGCACCCCGGGTGGCGCGGCAGACCTGAACTGGCCGCTCAGGGCCACGGTCGCGGCCGGGCTCCTCGTCCTCGTGCAGGCGGGACTCGGAGGCCTGACGGTCGAGAAGAGCCTCGCCGAGGAGCTCGTCGCCGCCCACCTCGGCCTGGCCATGATCCTGATCGGACTGCTGCTCTGGATCGCACTTCGCGCCCGCATCGAGATCTCAGCCGCGGCCGGCACCAACGGCTCCGAGCCCGCCGAATCGCGCTCCCTGACCCCGCCCGGCGGCCCTGTCCGCGGCCTCAAGCCCCTCGCGGCCGTCGCCGCCGGCCTGCTGCTCTGCGCGATCGTCGCGGGCGGCTACGTCGCCGGCACCGAGGAGGAGGGCCTGCGCGGCCAGGGGGTCAACGTCGCGGGCGCCCACACGGCATGCGGCGAGGCCTTCCCGACCTGCCTCGACGACCGCATCCTTCCCTTCGGCGAGAGCCGGCTCGCCGACATCCAGCTCACCCACCGCGTCTTCGTGTACGCCGCGACACTCGCGATCGTGCTGCTTCTGATCGTCGCCTTCCGCCGGGGGGTGCGCTCCCGCCTGCTCGCCGTGGCGGCGCTGCTGCTCTTCAGCCAGATCCTGCTCGGCGCGCTCAACGTCTGGCTCGGCGAGCACGCGACCCTGATCGTGGCCCACCTCGTAACCGCGACCCTGCTCTGGAGCAGCCTGGTGCTGATCGGCTATCGCTTCGCCCTCGCCCCTTCGCCGGCCGGGGCGCCGGCCGGCGCCAAGTCGCCCAGGCCGCAGAGCGCGACGGCGGCCGCCTGATGGGTGCCCGTCGATGAGCGTCCAGGCGAAACGCGACCCGGTCCTTCGCCCCGCGACGAAGCCCGCCGCTCCCAACGGCAACGGCTCAGCGCACGGCTCCGCCAACGGCGCCGCCCAGGTCGGCACGCGCGAGCGGGTGATGCGCGACGCAATCGCGACCGCCAACGACTACGTCAGCCTGACCAAGCCGCGGATCATCTCGCTGCTGCTCCTGACCACCGTGGCGACGATGTTCGTCGCCGACCCAGCGGGCCCGGCGCTGTCGACGATCCTCTGGACGATGCTCGGCGGCTACCTCGCCGCGGGCGGGGCCGGCGCGATCAACCACTACATCGAGCGCGAGCGGGATGCCCGCATGGAGCGCACGAGCAAGCGGCCGATAGCAAGCGGCCGCATCAGCCCGGCGCGGGGGCTCATCTTCGGCATCACCCTCGGCGTGCTCGCCACGGCCCAGCTCGCTCTCACCGTGAACGTCCTCGCCGCGGCCCTGTCCGCCGCAGGCCTGCTCGGCTACGTCTTCGTCTATACGCTCTGGCTCAAGCCCCGCACGCCGCATAACATCGTGCTCGGCGGCGCCGCCGGGGCTATCCCTCCGCTCGTCGGCTGGGCCGCCGCGACCGGCGAGCTCTCGGCCCAGGCACTGTGGCCGTTCGCGATCGTCTTCTTCTGGACCCCGCCGCACTTCTGGGCCCTCTCGCTGCTGATCGCCGACGACTACGCCAAGACCGGCGTCCCGATGCTGCCGGTGGTCCGCGGCGAGAACGCGACCCGCCGCCAGATCCTGGGCTACTCCGGCCTGCTGCTGCTGGTCAGCCTCGGCCCCGTCGCCACCGGCCTGCTCGGCACGTTCTACCTCGTCTCGGCACTCCTGCTCGGCGCCGGCTTCATCGCCCTCGCGGCCGTCCTGCTGCGAAATCCCTCGCGCCCCGCGGCCCGCCGCCTGTACCTGAGCTCGCTCGCCTACCTCGCGCTCCTCTTCATCGCGATGGCGATCGACCGCGCCGCCTAGCCCCTCGCCGTACGCATTCGGGGGCTGGAACTGCGCGGGCGCTCAGCCGGCCCCGTCGCCGGCGGTTCTCGGACCGGCCGCGCTCTTGCCCCTGGCGTGCTCGACCGCCCACTCCAGCACCTCGTCGGCGATCTTCTCCCAGCCGTCCGCAGCGATCATCAGGTGCGGGCCCTCGTACTCGGTGATCTCCGTAACGGTGTCTGACTTGTAGTGCTTGTGGTTTGACTGCTGGATCGACGGCGGCATGATGTGGTCCTCGCTGCCGGACACGAACAGCAGCGGGGCACGGTCGTCGTTCTTGTAGTTCACCGCAGTGTCCTGGGGCCCGGGGATGAAGTTGGCCGTGACGCTGTCGAACAGGATCCGGCCCGAGGCGGGGATGGCGTACCGCTCGTAGAGCTCATGTGCCTGGTCCTCCGGCATGCCGTTGGTGAACGCGTAGTTCCACTGCTCAAACGTGAATCCGACCGCCTTGTGATGGTTCGCCGGGTTCTTCAACACGGGCCACGTGGACTTCGCCTGCGACGGTGGCACGATCCGCACCCCCTCCGTCGGAGCCGAGTTCAGTGCCACGCCTGCAGCACCGTAGCCGTGGTCCAGCAGCACCTGGGTGAATGCGCCGCCCGCCGAGTGGCCGATGATGATCGGGTCGGAGTCCAGCTCCTGGATCGCGTTCTCGAAGTTCTCGACGATCGCCGGCACGCGAGCTTCCACGATGGGCGTGTCGTCTTCGTTCAACGCCTCCACCTCCACCTCGAAGCCGGGATAGGGGGGCGCGATCACCGTGTACCCCTTCGCCTCGTAGTGAGCGATCCAGTTTTCCCAGCTCCGAGGGGTCACCCAGAAGCCGTGGACGAGGACGATGCTGTCGGGGGCGGAGCCGTTGCTCATGGGCATCCTTTCGTTAGGGAGTCGGGGACCGCCGACAGGGTATTCGTCCTGTGGCCACGCTAGGCGACGTCGAATGAGATCGCACCTGCGTAGCCTTGGCCGTCGGCGCTGACCGGGACGACGAGTGCCTCTTCATAGATGAAGTCGTTGCGGTTGAACGTCTCGCGGCCCGTACGGGAGGCGTACGGATCGCGCTCGAAGACCTTCTCCGAGATGGCATCGTCGAAGTAGAGCTGCGTGGTCAGCACGGTGGCGTTGTCGACGTGAACCTTGGCGTGAATGTGGACCGTGCGGCCCTGGTACCAGCCGGGGTAGATCGTCTCGAACTGGACAATGCCGTCGGCGTCGGTGACCTGGGCGCCGCGCAGGTACCTGTTGTCGCCGGTGCCCCCGCCCCCGGTGGGCGACCCACCCGCGGCCTGGGATTCTGACTCGAAGCCCGAGTACACGCCCCCGGCATCGCAGTGCCAGATGTCGACGACGGCGTTCGAGATCGGCGCGCAGGCCTCCGCGCCGCGGACCCGCAGGGCCAGGCGCAGCCGAACGCCGTCGCGGTCCTCGGTGATGTCGCTGCGGATCGAGTTCGCGTCGAAGTAGTACGGGCCCTCGGTCTCCTCGGGTGTCAGAGTGCAGGCCGAGTCCTCACCGAACAGCGCCGTCAGGTCCTTGCCGGTCTGCGGCTGCACCGTCGCGGTGGTTCCCGTCGTCGTCTCGACGCTCGCGGTCGTGTTGTCGCCGCCGGCTCCGCACGCGGCGAGCAGGGCCCCGAGGCCGACCGAACCGGCCCCGGCCAGGGCTTTGCGCCTGCTCATCTGCCTGTCGAAGGGACCGCTCACCCTGGGGAAGATGACAGCAGAAGATGAGGGGAAGCTAGGACTCGCCCGTTGGATAGGCTTCCGCCTCATGGATCGGACCCGAGCCCGCTCGAACATCGCCTCCGGCCTCAAGGTCGCGTCCGTCGCGCTGCTCGTGTTCGGCCTCGCCTTCTACGTCACCGTGCTCTACATCGCATGACGACGCAATGACCCAGCCTGAGCAGGCCACCGAGCGCGTCTACCTCAGCGGCCCAACCTGGGCGCCCGTGCTGACGGGCGTCGGGCTCACGGTCACGGTGATCGGCCTCTACGCCTGGTGGCCTTACTCGATCGTCGGCCTAGCGGTCATGCTGTTCGGAATCGTCGGGTGGCTGCGAAGCAACAAGGCGGACATCGCCCGGATGCCGATCGAGCAGCACACAGACACCGCCCCAATCCCCTTGTCTGGCCGGGAATAACCCGGCAAGACCACCAGCCGGCATCTACTCGGCTCCGCCTGCGGGGATGCCGGGCTGCAGCGCAATCGCGAGGGCAGGAGGGCCGGCGCCCGAGACTTCGCTATTACGGCGGGGTGATCGAACTGGTCGCGCCGACGCGCGTCCAGACCCGGACGATGTCGCGCATCGAGAGCACTCCGGCCAACTCGCCGTTGTCGACGACCACCAGGTGGCGGATGCCGAGCTTCACCATCTCCTCAGCCGCGCGCTCGAGGCTCCAGTCGGGCGGCGCCGAGATCACGCTGCCGCTCATGTGATCGGCGACCTTTGCCGTGTCGGGATCCTCGCCGCTCCCGACGGCGAGCAGCACATCGCGCTCGGTGATGATCCTCGGAGCAGGCGACTCCTCGTCGAAGACGAGGGCGGCTCCTGTTCCCTTCTCGCTCATCTTGGCTGCGGCCTGGCGCAGAGTGTGCGCAGGACCGACTGCCAGGACCACGCTCGACATCCCCTCGCGAACCTCCATCTCGCTCCTTTCCGCCTTTCGCCCGGGTCGCTAGTGCCGTTCGGCTCAAAGCCTATCCGACGCCTGCGCGGAAGGCGAACCGTGCCTGAGGCCGACGGTCTCGGCCATATAGGATTCGCCTTCGAATGAGCGCGTCAGGCGGGAAGGCGACCGGCAGGGTGAAGCTCCTCCTCGGAGGAGCTTTCACCGTGGCCGCACTGGCGGCGATGACCGGGTGCGACCTGCAAGAGAACGCTGACACCGACCGCGGCGAGGCGCTGTTCGTGCAGAAGTGCGGCAGCTGCCACGCGCTTACCGCCGCGGGCACCAACGCCGACATCGGGCCCGACCTCGACCAGGCCTTCGCGGGCTCCCGCGCCGCCGGCAGCGACAACGACACCATCGAGGGCGTCGTCCAGGGGCAGATCGCGAACCCGCGCCCCGCAGACCCCGAGGACGTGAGCGTCTACATGCCGGCGAACCTCGTCGAAGGGCAGGACGCCGAGGACGTCGCCGCCTACGTCGCGAGCGTCGCCGGCGTTCCGGGCATCCAAGCTCCCGAGTTCATCGCCTCCGAGTTCTTCGCGACCAACTGCGGCGGCTGCCACCAGCTCAGCGCCGCCGGGACGACAGGCAATATCGGTCCGGTCCTCGACGACGTGCTTCCCGGTCAAAGCGCGGCGCAGATTTCCAACTCGATCGCGAATCCGCAGGAAGATATCTCGCCGGGGTTCCCCGCGGGCGTCATGCCGAGCTACGCCGACACCCTCCAGCCCGATCAGCTGGCAGCGCTCACGGACTACCTGCTCCAGTCAATCGGCGGCCAGCCCGCAGGAGCCGGAGCCCCCGGCTCGGGCACGCCCAGCAAGGGCAACTAGCACCGCCAGCTCGACTAGGCTCCGCGCCTTCGGGGGCATTCGAGGAAGGAGCATCATGGGCTCGACCATCAGCGTGGAGGAGTCGGTGCAGATCGCCCGCTCGCCCGAGGAGGTGTGGGACGCGATCGCCGACTACTCGTTCGACGTCCAGTGGCGCGAGGGCCTCAAGGAGATGACGCCCGACCCGCCCGGGCCTCCCGCGGACGGAATCAAGGTGCACGAGGTCGTCAGGAACTCAGGAAAGGACTACGTCGCCGACACCGTCGTCAGCGACGTCATCCCCGGTAGGTCGTATCGGTTCGCCGGCGCCGGGACGATCGGGAACGTCGGCGGAGGGCGAAGGGTCGAGCCCGGTCCCGGTGGACGCGACGCGACCTTCACCTATTCGATCGAGCTCGAGCCGAAGGGGGCCATGCGCCTGCTACGTCCGGTACTCGGCTCGATGGTTCGATCGGGCCTCAAGAAAGACCTTCAGCGTCTCAAGGCGCTGCTCGAAGCCGACGGTACCCGCGCCTAGCGCTCGGGGTCTCGGTCGCGCTCGGGCAGCGACCCCTCGCGGCTCCATTGCCGGAAGAGCCCGATCGAGCGCCAGATCGCGATCGCGATGAAGACCAGGGCGAGGGCGAAGCCGGCGGCGGGAGTCGTCAGCAGCGTCGCGGCCACGACGATCGCGCCTGCGGCAACGACCATCATCAGCAGGCGGAAGGCGTCAGCCTCGCTGCGCAGGGGGTTGCGCGGCGCCCGCTGGTCATTCGCCTCGTCGGGGTCAGCCATTGCGGCCGAGGGTGGGAGCCATCAGATCGCTGTCACGAGCGCCGGGGACACTCTATGCGCCTGCTGCGCAGCCGCTCGAAGGAGACCGACTGACAGCTAGATGATGTGGACGGCGGTGAAGACGATGATCCACATGATCGCACGCACGCCTACGGGACCTGATCAACAGCAGTCGATGGACCCGATCAAGCAGCTACTCGACGGCCGCGTACCGAAACGGTGCGCTTGGGGTCGCTCCCGATGACTGGGGCGGAGGTCTCGCCTCTCGAAGCTTGCTCGAACTCGTAGGCCGAGGACCACTCGGCTCTGGTTGCGTCGAAGGCCGCTTCCCAAGTTTCCCGCTCCTTCGAGTCTGCGTCCCTGAGAGCCGCTGAGAGCGCCTGGGACCAGGCCGAAGGGAATTCCTCACCGCGATCTCGACAGGCTGCGAGACAGGCTCGAAGCTTCTCCGTTGGGCTGTTGTCGTTTACGAACAATGGTCGCTTTCGATGGATGGACGGGCGCAGCGGTCGCATCATTCTTGACCCCGATCCCCGTCATTCTTGACTCCGATCCCCGTTTTCAAACACCGCGCCACGCCGGTGTTAACAGAGGAGCAACAGGGGCCAGGGAGATGACCAGATCGCCGGCGCACGGTGAGGCCGAAACCCCCCGACTAGCAGGGGTTCTAGATGATGTAGACGGCGGTGAAGACGATGATCCACATGACGTCGACGAAGTGCCAGTAGATGCCCGGTATCTCGACGCCGAGGTGGTCGTCGGCCTTCGGGCCGAAGTGGCCCCTGAAGGCCCGCGTCGTGGCGACCCCGAGCAGGCAGAGGCCGACGAAGACGTGGGCGCCGTGCAGGCCCGTGAGGCCGTAGAAGATCGAGCCGAAGGCGTCGTCGCGGGCGCTGAAGCCGATGTGGACGTACTCGTTGATCTGGATGAAGAGGAAGGTCATGCCGAGCAGCAGGGTCGTGACGAGGCCCATCTGCATGCCGCGGCGGTTGCCGGCGCGAATCGACTCGAGCGCCCAGTGCATCGTGAAGCTCGACGAGACGAGGATCGCGGTGTTCACGCCGGCGACGGCGACCGGGAGCTCGAACGGCTCCGGCGGCCACGGGCCCTCGTTGGCGACGACCCGGAGGAAGAAGTAGGAGGCGAAGAAGGCGCCGAACAGCATGATCTCGGAGACGATGAAAAGCAGGATCCCGAGCGTCTGGCGGTCGATGCGCGAGCTCTGATTGGCCTCGGGCGGGCCGTGGTGATGCGCTTCGTGACCGTGGTCGTCCGCGGGCCGGCCGTCGCCGAGGCGTACTGAGGCGCTCTCCATCAGGACCCTCCTCCGGGCGCGGCTCCGACGGGCTGGGGTGTGGACGCGCTGGTGCCATCGCCTGTCTCGACGTGCTCGACGGGCACGTCCGTGCTCGCCTTGACGCGGTCGATCAGGCCCTCGGAGAGCCAGGCGGAGTCCGTGCCCTTGAGAGTCGAGATCAGGATCTCGTCGAGGCGGTAGTGCTCGATCGCGTTCTGGATCGCGTGGTAGGGATCGGGGCTCATCGGCTGGCCCGTCGCGTCCACGTCATCGCGGTAGAGCTCGGCGAGCGTGGCCGCCAGGTTGCGGCAGATCTCCTCGCGGCTGACGTCGCCAGAGCGCGGGCTGATGAAGGTGTAGCGGTGGGGCTTGTCCTCGGCACCCCGCTTCAGCTCGGCGAGCAGGTCGGGGCTGTTGACCGTCCTGGTTGCGACGACGAGCGTGTGGACGACGTCCCAGCGCACCGCGTCGTCGTCGACGCGGACGGGGATGTGCTCCACCCGCGCGTCGAGGTTGGCCTTGGCCCACTCGACCAGGTCCTTGCGGGTGAGGCCGAAGCGCGTCTGGTAAAGCGCAGAAAGCAGGACGTAGTCGGGCTTGGTCGCGCGGAACGCGTCGTCGAGGGCGAGAGCCGGATCGCGGTCCATGACGGCGCCCTCGGCCTCGATCCCGAACTCGGCAAGGATCGAGATCGTGACGTCGATGCGGCTCTGGGCCGCGTCGCGAAGCTCGTCCGCGTCGACGATCTGGCCGACGATCGGCTGGTTCTGCGGCGCAACCACCGCGAAGTACTCTGCTCCGCCCTCCTGCAGCTCGCGGCAGGCCTGCAGCAGCTTGCGGCCGCCCGCGACCTCGTTGAGGAAGATCATCACGCGCTCGACGCCCTCTCGCGAGGGGCGCGGGTCGGGGTCGCCCTGGCCGCTCGGCTCGGGAGGGGCGACGACCTCGGATGCATGCTCGGATGGCGTGCCGATGTCGGACGGGGAGTCCTCGACCAACTCCTCCTCGAGGTCGCTGGCGGTCGCCGCGGAGTCACTCTCGGCGCGGTCGGTCTTGCCCTCGGCGCTCTGCTCCTTGCTGGCGCCTGCGCCCCCTTCGGGCGCCGGGGCGGGGGCCTTCTCCTCGACGACCTGCTCCTCGCTCGGGTCCTCGCCGGGCTTCATGCCCTCGTCGTCTGGACGGTGCTCGTCCGGCTGGCTCATCGAGTCACCTCGCAGCAGGCCAAACGTGGTCGGATGAGGGCCCGGTAGGGCCTCACGTCGGAGCCCCGACTTCAGAGCGCTCGGGGTTCTTCACTTCCGCCTTCTCGCCGGCCATGATCGCGTGGCGGGCGCCGGGCACGCCGAACTCGTAGGGCCCGCCGACCACGCGCGGGATCTCGTCGAAGTTGAAGATCGGAGGCGGCGAGCTGACCTGCCACTCGATCGTCTTCGCGCGCCACGGATTGGGACCGGCCTTCGGGCCGTATCGCCAGCTGACGATCATGTTGTAGAGGAAGACGAGCTGGGCGGCCCCGAGCAGGAACGACGCGACGGTGATCATCAGGTTCCACTCGCCGAACTCGGCGGCGTAGTCGGCGACGCGGCGCGGCATCCCCTCCATCCCGATCCAGTGCATCGGCACGAAGGTGCCGAGCATGCCGGCGAGGGTGAGCCAGAAGTGGACCCGGCCGAGCTTCTCGTCGTACATGCGCCCCGTGATCTTCGGGAACCAGTGGTAGATCCCGGCGAAGATCGTGAACACCGAGCCACCGAACAGCACGAAGTGGATGTGGGCGACGACGAAGTAGGTGTCGGAGACGTGGATGTCGATCGGGATCATCCCGAGCATCACGCCCGAGATCCCGCCGATCGTGAAAGTGACGATGAACCCGATCGCGAACAGCATCGAGGTCGATTTCAGATGCAGCACGGAGTTGAACATCGTGCCTATCCAGCTGAAGATCTTGATGCCGGTCGGGACCGCAATCAGAAGGGTCGTGATCATCATCGGCACCCGCAGCCACTCGAACATCCCGGCGACGAACATGTGGTGCGCCCAGACGGAGTAGCTGAGGACGACGATCCCGATCAGCGCCAGGGCCATCAGCCTGTAGCCGAAGATCGGCTTTCGGGCGTGCGTCGAGATGACCTCGCTGATGATCCCGAAGCCCGGCAGCATCATGATGTAGACGGCCGGGTGGGAGTAGAACCAGAAGATGTGCTGGTAGCTGACGACGTCGCCGCCGAAGGCCGCCTGGAAGAAGTTCGTGCTCAGCGCGCGGTCGAACAGGACCATGAACTGCACGCCGGCGATGAACGGGGTCGCGGCCACGACCAGCAGCGAGGTCGAGAGGTTCGCCCATACGAGCAGCGGCATGCGCCAGAACGTCATTCCGGGCGCACGCATGGTGATGATCGTGACCAGGAAGTTGAGCGCCGTGGCGATCGACGAGGCCCCGGCGAACTGCACGCCGAGGTTGAAGAACGATTGGCCCAGTGGGGCTCCGGTGGATAAGGGCGCGTAGCCCGTCCAGCCCGCGTCGAATGCGCCGCCGGGGACCAGGAAGCTGCCCATGAAGAGGACGCCGGCGATCGGCAGCAGCCAGAAGCTGAGCGCGTTCAGGCGCGGGAACGCCATGTCCGGCGCCCCGATCATCAGCGGCAGCACGTAGTTGGCGATCCCGGCGAACATCGGGATCACGAAGACGAAGATCATCAACGCGGCGTGCGTCGAGAAGAGGCCGTTGTAGGTCTGCGGGTCGACGATCTGCGTGCCCGGCTGCGCGAGCTCGGCGCGGATCAGCATCGCGATCGCACCGCCTACGAAGAAGAAGAAGAACGTGGTGACGATGTACTGGATCCCGATCACCTTGTGATCGGTGTTGACCTTGAAGTAGTCCTTCCAGCTCGTGGCCCCGTGGTCGGCGTGGTCGTCGGGGACCGTCGGAGCGCCCTTGGCCCAGCGCAGCCAGTAGTCGAAGCTGCCCATGCCGTAGAGGAAGCCGAGCGGAGCGGTGATCGCCGGCACGATGATGTGCGGGTAGCCGGTCTGCTCGGTCTGCCAGATCTCTAGGCCCGAGATCGCGCGCAGCGCGACGACGAGGCCGAAGCCGAATGCGGCGCCGACGGTGCCGGCGAACAGGCCTCGCCACCAGCCTGGCCCGCGGACTGCGGCGATCATGCGTTTCCTCCTGCCATCGCGGTCAGTATTTCAGGCGTCGACACCCGGCTCATCGACCTCATGACGGAGGTGACCCCGTGGGTTCGCCGCCAGTGGCGTCGTCGTCCTCGGGCGGGGTGTCGGGCTGCTTCGCGAGCCAGGCGTCGAACTCGGCCTCGGACTCGACCACGACCTGGACGCGCATCGTGGAATGACCCAGACCGCAGAGCTCGGTGCAGATGAGCGTGAAGGTGCCTTCGCGGTCGGGCTCGACCACAACGTCGTCGTCGATCGAGGCGCCCGGTGCGCCGGGGACGAGGTCGCGCTTGATGCGCCACTCGGGGACCCAGAACGAGTGAAGGACGTCGAGGGCGCGAAGCGACAGCTCGAGCTGGCGGTCGACCGGGACGTGGAACTCGCGCGTGGTCTTGCCGGCCTCGGGGTACTCGAACTCCCACGCGAACTGCTGCCCGGTCACCGTCAGCGGCATGCGGTCGGGCTCCTTGGCCTCGATGTCGTCGAGCACGATCCAGGAGATCGCGCCTAGGAAGGCGACGATCAGCGTCGGCAGCGCGGTCCATGCGATCTCGAGGCGCGTGTTGCCGTGGATCGGCTCGCCGTCGGACTCGTCGCCCGGCTTCGCGCGCCAGCGCCAGATCGCGTAGCCCAGCAGGACCATCACGACCGAGAAGACGAACGCGGACAGCACGATCGCCACGTCGAGCAGACGGTCGATGTCGTCGGCCGCGGTCGATCCCTGAACGCCATTCCAGTCGGGGATCAACATGATCACCGAGGTGATGACGGTGAGGACGAGCATCACGGCCAAGAGCTTTAGAACAGGTACGTCCCGCATCGGGCGGCATTCTATTGATGGCGGCACTCGGGCAGAACGTCGACGCCCCCGCCGCATCGGATATCGTGCTCGCCGTGCCCAGCGACCGTCAGACATACCGCCTCAGGGCTCCGGCATCGGGGCGAGAGGCCATCGCCGAGGCCAGCGGGGACGGCGTCTACGTCGACCGCGAGTCCGGCGAGGAGATGGAGGTGGTGGCCGCGACGCTGCCCCTGGCCTCCTCCGAGTCCTCGCTGCTGCGCACCCCCGAGAACCTCAGGATCTGCCGGCGCTGCGACCAGCTGATCGGCCTCGACGTGAGCGACTGCCCGTACTGCGGCCTGCGACAGCCGGCGCTGGACGGGGATTCGTGACGCTGGGCCCCCGGCGCACAACCGTCATCCTCGCAACCGCCGCTGTGGCCTTCGGCGGGTTCGGCATCGCGGCCTGCGCCGACGACGAGAGCCCATCCGACGACGTCACGGTGCCGACGATCGAGGCCCCGACCGACGCGGCCGAGAGCACGCCCGCGACGACGACCGCCCCTGACTCCGGTGGCGTCAGCCCCGGGGGCGGATCCGGCAGCGGCGGCACCGGCGCACCCGATCCCTCCCAGGAGGACTCGGCCACGAACGACCGCCCGCCCGAGCCGGGCAGCCCCGAGGAGGCTTTCGAGAAGGCTTGCGAGGCGAACCCGGCCGCGTGCGGCTAGCTACATCAGATCGCGGCCACGAGCGGCGGCCAGAACAATTCGCGGCGGCTTCGCCGCCGCTCCAAAGGAGTGCCGCCTGGTGGCCGCTAGGCGAAGCCGTCGAACCACGAGCTAGCTTGAGCCCGCGGGGGTATCAGCCCTAGAGGCCGTCCGCCACGAACGTGGCGGTATAAAGCAGGCGGGCGCTGTTGTAGGTGCAGCCGTAAGGCTGCTGCTTGCCCTTCTTGACCTGAGGAGCGCCGGCGTCGACGTTGGCGCGGCCCTCGTCGTCGGTGCAGCCTCCGCGCTTGCGGGTCGCGCGGCGGCTCGCCATCCAACGGGTCGAGCTGCTCTGGCCGACCGCGAACGCGGGTGCCCACGTCGGGATCGTCAGCGCTACGACCTGGTCGGCCTTGACGGCCAGCGGGGTCGTGAGGTTGAAGGTCGAGATCCGGCCGAGGATCTTGCCGAGCGGCTGTGCCGGGCTCTGGCGAAGCAGCTTGTATCGCGTCGGGTTGGAGGTCCCGGCCACCGGCTTCAGGATCGAGAGGCGGGCCTGCGGCGGGCCGAACTCCTTGTTGAAGGCCTTCACGTCGGCCTTCTTCGGCTTGCCGAGCTTGATCGACCAGGAGACGATCTGGCCGTCGGCCGGCGCGACGAAGGGGTTGTTGGTCTTGCCGATCGAGGTCTGGAACCCGGTCACTCGGGCCTCGACGAGGCAGTTCGTCGGGCAGCTCGCGTCGGCCGGCGCGGCGGCGCCGAGGACGACGGCCTGCGCGCTCGCGGCGGCGGGGGTCAGCACTAGGACGGTGGCGGCTATCAGCAGTGCTCTCTTCATGAGTTCGGCTTCTTCTTTCCTGGCGAGGGCTCAGGAGCCGCAGCGTTCGGGCTCTTGACGATCGTCGCCGAATAGAGGATTCGTGCGGTCTTGTAGACGCAGCCGTACGCCCGGTCGCCTCCGACGGTCTCCTGCGGACGCCCGGCGAGGGTGTCGGCGAGAGCGCTCTTCGGGGTGTTTCCGCAGCGCGACTTCTTGCGGCTGGCCTGCCAGATCGACTGGCCGCCCTGTCCCACCGCGAGGGCCGGGGCCCAGGTCGGAATCGTAAGGGCGAGGATCTGGTTCTGCTTGACCTTGATCGGGGCCTGCAGCGTGAAGGTGGTGGTCGTTCCGAAGTACTGCTCGAGGGGCTCGACGGGCGCCTGCGCCTTGAGCTTGTAGATCGGCTTGCCCTGCTTGACCTTCTTCATCACGGGCTTCAGCACCGAGAGGCGGGCGGAGGGGGCTCCGAACTTGCTGTTGAAGAAGGAGAGCTGGCTCTCGCTTTCGCCTTCGGCGGGTTTGCTCGCGGGGACGCCGAGCTTGATCGACCACGCGACGATCTTGCCCGTGTAGGGGACGACGAAGGGGCTCTTGACGGCGCCGATCGAGATCTGGAAACCCGTCGTCCTGGCGAGGGCCTGGCAGTTCGTCGGGCATGCCGGGGCAGCGGGGGCGGCAGCTCCGAGCACGGCGACCTGGGGCGCCGCCTTGGCGGTCCCGGTGCCGAGTGCGATCGCGACGACGACCGCGAACACGACCGCGGCGAAAACCACGCCGAGGCGATGCAGGCGTGCGGATAGGTGACCGTCTTGGCCCATGAGTCCCATTCAACACTCCAGTTCGATGATGGTTGCGGCTTTCCTACCTGCTCCTGCCCCGGAGCCCGTGCCTGCACACGGCTATCGTGCGCCCGTGGCCGCGATCTTCACGCAGCAGCTCGCTCGTGAGTTCGACGGCGGCATCGTGGCCGTAGACGGGGTCGATCTCGAGGTCGAAGACGGCGAGATCTACGGCTTCCTCGGCCCCAACGGCGCCGGGAAGACGACAACGGTGCGGATGCTGACCACGCTGCTCGCCCCCACGGGTGGAAAGGCCATCGTCGCAGGGCACGACGTCGCCGCCGACCCGAGCGCCGTGCGGCGAAAGATCGGTGTCGCGCTCCAGGAGGCCGCGCTCGACCCCCTGATGACGGGCCGCGAGATGATCCACCTTCAGGCGACCCTGCACGCCATGCCCAGAGCCCGGGGCCGCGAGCTCGGCGACGCGCTGCTCGACCGCGTGGGCCTGACGGACGCCGCCGACCGCCGCGTCGGCACCTACTCGGGCGGCATGCGCCGCCGCCTCGACCTCGCGGCCGCGCTGGTCCCCGAGCCCTCGGTCCTCTTCCTCGACGAGCCGACGACCGGCCTCGACCCCGTCAGCCGCCAGGCGATCTGGCAGGAGGTCAGCAAGCTGAACGACGAGGGCACCACCGTCTTCCTGACGACGCAGTACCTCGAGGAGGCCGACCAGCTCTGCAACCGGGTCGGGATCATCACGGACGGCAAGCTGGTCGCCGAGGGCACCCCGGCCGCGCTCAAGGCGGAGGTCGGCAAGCCCCACCTCGAGCTCTCGCTCGCGGACACCGACGGCGCTCCCGTGGAGTGCACCGAGATCCTGGCGCGCTTCGGCAAGGTGCTGCCCGAGCGCGACGGCCTCGCGATGGTCGAATTGGAGCACGGCGCATCTGACGTCGGCCCGATCGTCCGCGCGCTCGACGACGCGGGCCTGGCGGTCGAGTCGCTCGACCTCGTGCAGCCCACCCTCGACGACGTCTTCGTCGCCGAGACCGGGCGCCACCTCGAAGGTGACGACGACGACTCGCCCGAGCCCGCAGAGGCACCAGAATCAATTCGGGCGTGATCTCGAGGCTTGCGGCGAACGCCCGGGTCGTCGCCGCGCTCGGTGCCCGCTCGGTGCGGCAGACCGCCCGGCGCCCCCAGCTCGCCGCGCCGCTGGTCGTCTTCCCCACCCTTCTACTTGCGATCCAGACCGGCGGCGCGGGGCGGGCGGTGGACCTTCCCGGCTTCCCCGAGGTCGAAAGCTTCCTCGCGTTCATGCTGGCCGGCGCGATGGTGCAGTCGACCCTGCTCGCGGGCAACTCGGGAGCGATCGCCCTCGCGCTCGATATCGAGATGGGCTTCACCGACCGCCTGTTCTCGGCTCCGATCTCGCGCTTCGGCGTCGTGCTCGGGCGGCTCGGCGGCACCGCCCTGCTCGGCGCGCTGACCGCGGTCTGGTTCCTGGCGATCGGGCTCGTCTTCGGCGTCAGGATCGAGGAGGGCGTGCTCGGGGTCCTGTGGATCATCGTGCTGACCGCGGGCTCGGCGCTCGCCTTCGGCGGCATCGCCGCTTCGATCGCGCTCTACAGCGGCAAGGCGAGCGTTGTCCAGGGGCTGTTCCCGCTCGTCTTCGTCGTCCTCTTCCTCTCGACCGCGTTCTTTCCGGCCAACCTGATGCTCGAGCCCGCGGCTTCGGTCGCGGAGTACAACCCGCTCAGCTTCATCGTCGAGGGGATCCGCGAGCCGATCATCGGCAGCTTCGAGCTCGGCGACCAACTGAAGGCGGTCGCCGCGGTGCTCGGCGTCGGCGCCATCGGGCTCGGGCTCAGCGCCTGGGGGATGCGCTCCAGGGTGAGGAAGGGCGGCTGACGGTGGGCTGGCGGGCGAGTTTCGAGACAGTGCGGGCGCTGATGCGCCGGGCGCTGAACGAGATCTTCAGGGTCCCCGGGGCCGCGATCCCCGGCATCCTCGCGCCGACGATCTTCTTCCTCGGCCTGACCAGCACGTTCGGCAACCTGACGCTGCTGCCCGGGTTCGACTCCGAGAGCTACCAGAGCTTCATCGTCCCGGTCTCGCTGATGCAGGGCGCCGCGTTCACCGGCGCGGCGACCGGGGTCAACCTCGCGCGCGACATCGAACAGGGCTGGTTCGACCGCCTGCTCTCCTCCCCCGCCCCGCGCCCCGCGCTGCTCGCCGGGCTCGTTCTCTCGGCCAGCTTCCGGGCGCTGATCCCCGCCACGTTCCTGCTGGCGGTCGCCTTCGCGACCGGCGCGAATTGGCCCGGCTTCCTCGGGCTGGCGATCGCGCTGATCGTCGTCATGGGGATGGCGATCGTCGCCGCCACCTGGGGAACCTCGCTGGCGCTGCGCTTCAAGACCCAGTCGGCGGCGCCGCTGATGCAGGCGGGAATGTTCCTGGCGGTCCTGCTGACGACCGCCTACGCCCCGCTCGACCTGCTGACGGGCTGGCTTCAGGAGGTGGCACGGATCAACCCCGTCACACAGGTCGTCGAGGCAGCGCGTCAGGGCTTCGTCGGGGACGTCACCTGGGCCGAGACGTGGCCGGGGTTCGTCGCACTGATCGGCCTCGCCGCGATCCTCACGTTCTTCGCCCTGCGCGGGATGAACCGGATGACGACCACATGAGACCCCACCGGGGTCCTCACCCACAGACGCCCATCCCAACGGGCGGTTTGACGTGAGCCAGTGAGTAGGGACAAGGCCACCGAGATCGCGGAGGCAACGCTGCGGGCGAGCTGGATCGAAGGCGACCGCGACGGCGTGCCGTACGCCTACTCCCGCCCCAGCCCGAGCCACTACTACTGGCAGTGGTACTGGGACTCGGCGTTCCACGCGATCGTCTGGCGTCGTTTCGCGCCCGAGCGCTCGCGGCTCGAGCTCACCTCGCTGCTGAACGGTGGGCGCGAGGACGGCTTCATCGGCCACACGATCTTCTGGGACCGCCCCGTGGACCTGCGCCGGCGCTGGACGTACAACATCGCCTCGCGGGACGCGCCCTCCACCGCCACCATCCAACCGCCCCTGCTGGCGTGGGCGTGGCGGATCGCTGTCGGCGACCCCAAGGACGAGCCGCGCATCGCGGCGCACCACCGCTGGCTGACCGAGAACCGCGACCTCGACGGGGACGGCCTGCTGTGGATCGTCCAGCCCGACGAGTCGGGGCTCGACTCGTCGCCCAAGTTCGACGCCGTCTGGGGCCGCAGGGCCCACGCCCGCCTCGGCTTCGTGGCGCTGATCCAGCGCAACCGCCGCCGCGAGTGGGACGCGCAGCGGATCCTCCGCGACGGTGGCCCGCTGCTCTGCGAGGTCGTGGTCAACGTGCTCTGGGGCCTCTCGCGGATGGCGATGGGCGAGCCCTCGATCACCCCGGCGCTGATCGAGCGGTTCTGGGACGAGGGCCGGGGCCTCTTCCTCGACGTCGCCCGCGGCGACATCGCGCGGGTCGGCGAGACCGACCCCGTCGCCGGCGACCACCGCGTGCGGACCTCGACGTGGTCGGCGCTCGCGCCGCTGGCGCTGCCCGACCTTCCCGAGGAGATCGGCCGCCGACTGGTCGAGGAGCACGTGCTGGACCCCAGGAAGTACTGGACCCCGGTCCCCGCCCCCTCTGTGTCGATCGCCGAGCCGAGCTTCGAGCCGCGCGATTGGCAGAACTGGCTCGTGCGCCGCTACTGGCGCGGGCCGACCTGGATCAACTCTGCCTGGCTGATCTGGCTCGGGCTGAAGCGCCTCGGCTACGACGAGCAGGCGACCCAGATGGAGGACGCGCTCTGCGAGACGTACGCGCGCGAGGGCTCACGCGAGTTCTACGAGCCGTTCACCGGCGAGGGGCTGGGCGCGAGGGAGTTCGGCTGGTCGGCGCTGATCGCCGAGCTCGCCGAGTGGGACCCCGCCGCAGCGGGGTCCCACCTCGATCCGACTTGATGCCGCTGAGCGCTGCGCGCTGAGCGCTGCGCGCTGACCGCGGCTAGTTCGTGTCGGCCAGGAAGCTGACCGAGACGCCGCGCTTGCAGATCACTTCCTTGCCCTTGATCTTGACCTTGCGGCCGACCGACTCGAGGATGAAGCGACGGGTCGGGGTGACCTTCTTGACCGCGCTGCCCTCGATCGTGAACTGGCCGCGCTGAGCGCCGCCCTGGCTGACGCCGTGACCGATCGCGCCGCCGGCGAGCTCGCCGGTCGGGCCGGCCTCGTACAGCAGCACCGAGCGCTGGCGCTCGCAGCGCGGCGCCGAGGACTGCAGCACGCCCGTCACTGTCAGGGTGCGCTTGTTGCCCTTGGTCGAGGTCTCGACCTGCGTCGAGGTCCCGAGGCGCTGGATCTTGCTCTTAGCCACGGAACCGACGGCGAACAGCGAGAGGCTGAGCACCAGTGCGCTGCCGATGGCGAGGGCGGACTTGGTTCGGCGATTCATGGCTCTCAGCCCTTGAACTGGGCCGGGAACGCGACAGAGACGGCGCGCTTGCAGATCTTCTGCACGCCCTTGACCTTGACCTTGCGCTTCGCGACGACGAACAGCAGCTCGTCGTTCGGCTTGATCTTGGTCGCGCTCGTTCCCGCTATCGAGAACTGCCCCTTCTGGGTGCTGCCGGCGCTGGTCGTCTGGCCGATCGCGGGGCCGGACTCCTGGCCCGACGGCGACGCGAAATACAGCGAGACGCTGCGCTGGCGCTCGCAGCGCGGCAGCGACGACTGGATGACGCCGTCGGCCTCTACCTTCTTGAACCCCTTCTGGAGCACGGACTCGGTCACCTGGACGCTGGCGCCGACCTTCTGAAGCCCTTTTCCGGCGATGCCGGGACTTGCGAACGCGACGGCGAGCACCAAAGCACCGGCGCCGACTATCGCGAACCTTCTGCCTACCTTCATGTTTCTCCCTCCGGTGGAATGCTGCAATTGGCCTACTTGTAGCGGTAAGTGATCCGGCCGCGATCGAGGTCGTACGGCGAAAGCTCGATCTTCACCCGGTCCCCAGGGAGGATCCGGATGTAGTGGCGGCGCATCTTGCCAGAGATGTGGCCCAGCACCTCATGGTCGTTGTCGAGCTTGACGCGGAACATGGTGTTGGGGAGGGCTTCGGTGATCTCGCCCTCCATCTCAATCTTCTCTTCTTTTCCCATTTGTGAAGAGGTTACTTCCCCTCGAACGACGCTTTTCCTGGTCCGTCGGCGAGGAAGCTCTGCACGGCGTTCTTCAGGTCCTCGGACTCGAATAGGCCCGCGAACTGGTCCTTGGTGATCGCATCGGCCGCATCGACGCCGCCCTCGCGGTAGGCGCGGATGATTCGCTTGGTCGCGGCGTGGGCGACCGTCGGGCCGTCGGCGAGGCGATGGGCGAAGCGCATGCCCTTCTCGAGCAGCTCGGCGTCAGGCAGCACCCGGTTGACGACGTTCCAGCGCTCGAGCGTGGCCGCGTCGTACAGGCCGCCGCTCATCACGAACTCCGCCGCGCGTGCGGGGCCTGCGCGCTCGGCCATCCGCTGCGTGCCGCCGGCGCCCGGCGTGAGGCCGACAACGGCCTCTACCAGGCCGAACTGGGCGGAATCGGCAGCCCAGAGTATGTCGGTGGCGAGCGCCACCTCGAGCCCCGCCGTCAGGCAGAGCCCGTGCACGAGCGAGATCGTTGGGATCTCGAGCGTCTCGATCTGGCGCGCCGTCTCGATCAGCGAGCCGAAGGCCTCTGCCGCGATCCCCTCCTGCTGGGCGTGCTTGAAGACCTCGACGTCGACGCCGCCGGTGAAGATGTCGCCCTCGGCCCGCCAGACCATCGCGCGGGCGTCCGATGCCTTGATCTCCGCGACGCTCTCGACGAGCCCGGTCCAGGCGTCGGCGGTGAACAGGTTGAGCGGCGGGTTCGAGAGCAGCACGACGGCGACGTTGCCGTCGCGGATGAGCCTGACGGGGTTCTCAGCCATCCTCGCTCCTCAGCCTGGCCGCGACCGCGGCGATCTCATCCGAATCGCCGGGTGCCGGGACCCAGGGCAGCTCGAGCGGGTCGTCGTCGTAGCGCGGCACGACGTGCATGTGGAAGTGGAAGACCGTCTGCCAGGCCGCGCGGCCGCAGGAGTTGATCAGGTTGACCCCGTCCGCTCCGAGCACGTCCTTCGTGCGCTTGGCCAGGCGCTGGGCGGCGAGGCTGACAGCCTCTAGGTCCTCGGCGCCGATCTCGAGCAGGTCGGCGGAGTGCACGCGCGGCACGACGAGCGCGTGGCCGGCGGTCGCCGGGTTGATGTCCATGAAGGAGACGGTGCGTTCGTCGGAGGCGATCGTCTCGCTCGGGACGATGCCATTGACGATCCCGCAGAAAAGACAGTCGTCGGCCACGGGCCGGAGGCTATCCGGCGGCGAGCTCTCGGGCCCGCTGGACCGCGGCTTCGCGGCCCGTCAGCTCGCCGGCGAAGCTGGCCGCCCGCAGCTCCTCGAGGATCTCGCCCATCCTCGGGCCCGGCGTGAGCCCGATCTCGGCGGCGAGCTCGTTGCCGTCGAGCGGCGGCCGCGGGGCCTGGCGCTGCCAGGCGAGGGCATCGGGGAGGACCTCGCGAACCAGCTCGAGGTGGGCCTCGATCATCTCGTCGCTCGCGATCGGGCCCTCGCCGCGGGCGGCCATCCGGTCCGCCGCGGTCAGCAGGGTCACGTCGGGGCCGACTGGTTCGGTCGCCTTCAGATAGGCATAGACGGTGCGGCGCGGCAGCGGTCGCTCGTGCACCAGGAAGCCGAGGCGCAGGTGGTGGAGCGCCAGACCCTGGAGGTGGGTGCTGAGCTTGGTGCTCGTCCGCAGCCGTGCGCAGATCGAGGCGATCACCTCGGCGCCGACCCGGTCGTGGCCGATGAAGGTGACGTGGCGCCCGCGCATCGCGCGCGTGTCGGGCTTGCCGATGTCGTGGAGCAGCGCCCCGAAGCGAAGCGCTCCTCCGCGCGTGAGCTCGTCGGCGAGGGGCTCTGCCAACAGCTCCGTCATCTCGCTGGCGGCGTCCCCCGCGAAGCGGGGCACGTCGGCCTCGACCTCGAGCAGGCGCTCGAGAACGGCGAGCGTGTGGCCGTGCACGTCGAGGTGGTGGTTCGGGGTCTGCACGACGCCGCGCAGGCCGTCGAATTCGGGGAGCACCGCAGCCGTCACCTCGAGCTCGTCCATCAAGGCGATCGCCCGGATCGGATCGGGCCCTGTCAGCATTCCGCGGAGCTCGGCGAACTGACGCTCGGGAGCGGGATCGACCGCGCGCTGGGCGCTGGCCTGCGCGAGCCTCACCGTGTCGGGCTCGATCGAGAGCTCGTGGCGCGCCGCGATGCGCGCCGCGCGCAGCAGCCGCAGCGGGTCCTCGGTGAACGAGCGCTCGGAGGTCGCGCGCAGGGTGCGGCTTTCGGCGTCGCCGAGTCCGCCGAGGGGGTCTATCGGCTCCCCGCCCGCGAGCGGCACCGCGACGGCGTTGATCGCGAAGTCCCGGGCGGCGAGGTCGTTGAAGATCGTCTCACCGCGCAGGGCGGAGACGTCCGCGTGCCAGGAGTCGCCGGCGCCGACTGCACGCCAGCTCCCATGCTCCTCGCTGAGCGGGAACGAGTAGCCGCCGGCGAATCGAGCGACAGCGCTCGCGAGCTCGCGCTCGCGGCCCGGCTCGACTGCGACGTCGAGGTGGCGGACCACTTCGCCGAGCGCTGCGTCCCTGATAGCCCCGCCGACGATCCAAGCGCGCTCGCCGGCCAGCGCCTCGCGCGTGACCGCGACGGACTCCGCAGCGTCGAGCGAGGCAGCGAGCCCGTCCCCCACGGTCACGCGACGACCCGCGGCACACGACGCGAGATCGACGTCGTCACCTCGTAGTTGATCGTCTCGAGGCGAGCGGCGACCTGCTCGGCTCCGATCGACTCCCCGCCCTGCGAGCCGATCAGCACGGCCTCGTCGCCCGGCTCGACCTCCGTCTCGGGGCCGAGGTCGATCGTCAGGTTGTCCATCGAGACGTTGCCGACCACCGGGAAGCGGCGGCCGCGGACGAGCACCTCGGCGTTGTTGGAGAGTGCGCGGCTGACGCCGTCGCCGTACCCGAGCGGCAGCACTCCCACCCAGGTGTCCTCGGGCGCGCTCCAGGTCCGGCTGTAGCCGGCGCTCGCCCCTGCCTCGAAGCGCTTCACGTCGCAGACGTAGGAGCGCAGCTCGAGGGCGGGCTCGAGACCCTGGTCGGAGGGGTCGCACTGGAACGGGTCGAGCCCGTAGATCGCGACCCCGCAGCGGACCATGTCGAAGTGGCTCGCCGGCTCACGGAGAGTCGCGGCGCTGTTGGCCGCGTGCACGACGACACCGGGCTCGATCGCGCGCACTCGCTCGGCCACGGCGGCAAAGGATGCGAGCTGGCGCGCCAGATAGGCGCCATCGTCCTCGTCGGCGGTCGCGAAGTGGGTCCAGACCCCAGCCAGCTCGAGGTGGGGGTCGTCGGCGCACGCCCGCGCCAGTTCGACAACGGTGTCGGGGTCGCGCTCCCCGAGGCGCCCCATGCCGCTGTCGTGCTTGATGTGGACCCGTACCGGCGGCCCGGACTCGCCGGCGAGCCGTGAGCAGAGCGCCATGAAGCTCTCGCACCAGACGGTGACGTCTGCGTCAGCGGCCAGGGCGGTGCGCAGCTCGCCCCCTGTCATCGCGCCCATCACCAGGACCGGGGCCTCGGCGAAGTGAAAGCGGAGCTCTTCGGCCTCGATCGCGGCCGCGACGGCCAGGCGGGTGGCGCCGCCGCGCATCGCCGCGCCGGCCGAGATCGCGGCGCCGTGACCGTAGCCGTCGGCCTTGACGACCGCGCAGAGCTCGGCGCCGCCGGTGAGGCCGCCCGCGAGCGTGGCGCAGTTTCGCTCGATCGCGCCGGCGTCGATCACCGCGGAGGCGCGGCCGCTTTCAGGGGCCCTGGGCATCACGGGACCTCCCGGCGGTAAGGGCCGTTGATGATGCAGACCCGGTAGGCGCTCAAGGCTTGAGCCCCGCGGGGATCGCGTCGATCACGTCGGTCGCGATCACCGACTCCGGGGCGCCGATGCGCTCTGCGGCGATCCGCCCGGCCCGGGAGTGCGCGAGCACGGCAGCGCAGGCGCCGGTGAAAGGTTCAAGGCCACGAGCGATCAAGGCCGCGATCATGCCCGAGAGCACGTCTCCGGTCCCCGCGGTCGCGAGCGCGGGCGTGCCCCCGCGGTTGACGGCGACCCGCTCACCGTCGGTGACGATCGTGTCGTCGCCCTTGAGCACCACGATCCCGGCGCTCCGCCTTGCAGCCTCGCTGGCGTGCAGGAGCCGCCTCGCCTTGATCGCGTCGGACTCCTCTTCGAGCAGCCGCCCGAGCTCGCCCTCGTGCGGGGTCAGCACTACCGGCCCCTCGCGCTCGGCCAGCAGAGCGAGCTTGCCCGCATGGGCGTTCAGGCCATCGGCGTCGAGCACGAGCGGCGCGCGGATCCGCTTCGCGAGCTGGCGGGCGAGGTCCTTCGTCCCGTCCTCACGGCCCATCCCCGGGCCGAGCACGACGGCAGCGGCCGACTCGGCGGCCTCCATGATCTGCTCGGAGGCAGCCCGGCGAAGGCGGCCCTCGCGGCTGGCGCATCCGATCGTCATCACCTCGGTGAGCTTGGCCTCGACGATCGCCTCGACGTCGGCGGGGACGGCGGCGGTCGCGTAGCCGGCGCCGGCGCGGATCGCGCCCCCGGCGGCCATGCAGACGGCGCCGGTGAGCCCGCGCGAGCCGCCGGCTATCAGGACCTGACCCGAGCTGAACTTGGTCGAGGGTGCCGAGCGAAGCGGTGCGAGCCGCAGGACGCCATCGTCGATCAGGCCCAGCGACGCCTCGACCGGGGCGCCGCCGGGGATCCCGATCGGCGCGACCTGGAGCTCGCCCGTGTGCGGCTTGCCCGGCGAGACCCAGTGGCCGACCTTGGGAGCGTGAAAGCTCACGGTCGCATCGGCCCGGACCGCAGCACCCTCGATCTCGCCGTTCGACGCGTTGACGCCCGATGCGATGTCGGTCGCCACCACCTCGCCGGCGGCGTCGTTGATCGCCGCGATCGCCGCGGCGGCGGGGTCGCGCGGCGCGCCGGCGAAGCCGGTGCCGAAGACCGCGTCGACGATCACCGCCGCCCCGTCGAGCGCCTCGCGGAGCCCAGTTTCATCCACCTCGCGCGCCACCGGGAACCGCTCGAGGTTCGCCTTCGCGTCGCCCGATAGATCGCCGGCGGGCCACAGCAGAAGCGCGTCGACATCGAAACCCGTGTCGGCCAGGGCCCTCGCTGTGACGAGGCCGTCGCCGCCGTTGTTGCCCTTGCCGCAGACGACGGCGATGCGCCCCGATCCGGCGCGCTCGGCTGCGGCGCGCGCGACGGCCTGGCCCGCGGTCTCCATCAACTCGAGGCCGGGGATCCCCTGCTTCTCGATCGCCCAGGCGTCGGTGCCCCGCATCTGCTCGGCGTCCAGGCACGGTGTGAGCCAGTCCTCCATGGCGCGGAGCCTAGATGCGAAGTGCCACGGGCACCATCCAGGCGTGCGTGGCCGTGGAATCAACCATCGAGCCGCGCGCCCCCCGCCGTTCCGGTCAGCCCGATGCGAGCGCTACCGCGGCCGCGGTCTCCCGCGAGTGCGTCAGCGAGATCGAGAGCTCGCGCGAGCCGAGGGCGTCTGCGGCGCGACCATGGAGTCGCACGCTCGGCGGCGCCCCGGCGACGATCTCTATCTCTGACGGCGCCATGCGGGCTCCCGCGAGAGCCTTGATCACGGCCTCCTTGGCGGCGAAGCGGGCCGCGAGATGGCGCCCTGGCCGGGCCTTCGCGTCGGCGTATGCGAGCTCGTCCTCCGTGAAGAGGCGTTCGCGGAGTCGCGGTCGGCGCTCGAGAGCGTGCTCGATCCGCTCGATCTCGATCACGTCGACGCCGAGTCCGACGGGGGCCAAGCGATTCCTACTTGAGGCCGACGATGAAGCGGGCGATCGCCCGATCATCCTCGGAGCCGGAGCCCACGGCGAGGAAGTCAAGTGCGTCGAGATACGGCTTAGCTCGCTGGTAGTCGGGGTCCGACGCCCCTCCGCTCGCCTCGGCGAGCTGGAAGGCCGGGGCGAACGAGAGGAACGCGTCGATGCCGAGATCGCCGATCGCCTCCTGCGCGCCGGTGAACCCGGGGCTGCCCGACAGAGCGGCCGCGCCGCTCTGCGGGCTCAGCGCCTGCTCGACCGAGCCGGCGCCGTACCCGGCGACGATGCGGTCGCCCCGCTGGACGACCTGAATCGGCTGGGGCAGCTCACCGGTCGGGTCGACGAGCTGGAAGCCGGTGTCGCCACCGGTCGAGGCGAGCGGCTGCACCTTGAGCTCCTTGGGATCGGCCTGCCGGGAGATGAAGCCCTGGAGCTTGGTGAGGAGCTGCGCCGAGGCCGCCGGGTCGGTGGACTCGATCACGAGCGCGCCGCCGACGTTCTTCATGGTGGTGCCCTGAACGAACAGCGCGCCGTCGCCGAGCGCGTTGATCACTGCGTCGAGGTTGATCCCGACCTGGGCCCGAAGCTGCTCGCGGATCGTTGCCGCGTCGACGCCGGGGATCCCGGCGTTCTCGATGCTCGAGAGGCCGTTCTCGACCGCGGCGCCGATGTCCGCGAAGCCGAGCCCGAGCCAAGCCTCGGCGGGCAGCTCGGAGACGAGTGTGCTCTCCTCGGTCGAGACGTCGGCGCCTCCGCCTGACGAGAGCTCGAAGGTGAGCGCCGTGTCGGAGGCGGTCATGTCGCCGAGGATCGGCTCGTCGCCGGACTCGTCGAGGGCCTCGAGGATGATGTCGCGGCCCTGCGGGTCGATCTCGTCCTCGGGGATCGCCTCGATGAAGGTCTTGGGTACGGCGTAGAGGGTCGCGAGGCGCTCGGAGGGGAGATCGTCGACGGAGTCGTTGAACTCGTCGGAGTCGGCGAGGACGTCGTCGCCGTCTGAGGTGTCGACGGTCTTCTTGAAACCGGCCTCGTCGCCGAAGACGAGGAAGTCGTCGACGATCCCAAAGGCGTCGCCGTCTGCGTCGAGCTCGTAGTCGGTGCCGTTGTACTCGAGCTTCTCGCCCGTCGCGTCCTCCTGCGAGCTGATGAACTCGAGCGCCTTGTCGGGATCGGTGGTCTCGAGGACGAGCACGACCTCGCTCTCGCCCTCGAGGCTCGAGGGGTAGATGCCGAGGCGCTCGCCGAGCCAGGGCTCGATGTCGGCCTCGTAGTCGAAGTCCGTGCCGTCCTCGGCCGCGGACTCCTCGATCTGGGTGATGATCTCCTGGCCGGGGTCGTCGCTGTCGATGATCTTGCCGAGGGCCGCTTCGGCCGACTCGGCGGCCTCGCCCTCGGGGCGCACGACGGCCTCGAAGTAGGCGGGCGCGTCGGCCGGGACGAGCGTGGCGGGCCCGTCGGACCCGTCGCCGTCGCCGCCGCAGCCGGCGAGCACCGCGAGGGCGATCCCCGCGGCGAGAAGAATCGTCAGTCGTCCCTGCATCGAGCGCGGCACCATACCGATCACTACGACGGAACTACCACCGTCACGGTCTTGGCCAGGCCGACACACCTGCTTCGAAACCTGGCGTACACCTATTCGACGGTGACCGTCTTCGCCAGGTTTCTCGGTTGGTCGACGTTCAGCCCGTTTTCCCAGGCGATGTAGTACGCCAGCAGCTGCAGGGGGAGCACGGCGAGGATCGGCTGCAGCATCCAGTCGGTCTTGGGGACGAACAGCGTCTGGTCGGCGACGTCAGAGACCTTGTCGGATCCCTCGGTGGCGATCGCGACGACGTCGGCCCCTCGGGCGCGAGCCTCCTCGACGTTGGAGAGCATCTTCTCGAGCACCGGGCTGTCGGTGGCGACGGCGACGATCGGGGTGAACTCGTCGAGCAGCGCGATCGGCCCGTGCTTCATCTCGCCGGCGGCGTACGCGTCGGTCGGGATGTAGGAGATCTCCTTCAGCTTCAGGGCGCCCTCGAGCGCGACCGGGAGCCCGATGTGGCGGCCGATGTAGAGGAAGAACCGGCGCTCGAAGTGGGTTCGCGCGATCGCCTTGCAACGGTCGTCGACCGAGTTGATGGTCTCCTCGATCTTCGAGGGGATGCGCTTCAGCCCGGCGATCAGCTCGCGCAGCTCGTCCGGCGCGAGCGTCCCGCGCAGCTCGCCGAGGCGCAGGCCGAGCAGATACATGGCCGCCACCTGGCTGACGAAAGTCTTAGTCGCGGCGACACCGATCTCGAGCCCGGCGCGCGTGAACAGGACGGCGTCGGCGTCGCGGGTCGCCTGGCTGCCCATGATGTTGGTGATCGCGAGCACCGTGGCGCCGGCCTCGCGCGCGAGGCGCATGGCGGCGAGAGTGTCGGCCGTCTCGCCGGACTGGGTGATGCCGATGACGAGGTCGGTGTCGCGGATGACGGGGTCGCGGTAGCGGAACTCGGAGGCGACGTCCATCTCGACCGGGACGCGGGCCCACTTCTCGATCGCGTAGCGGCCGATCATGCCCGCGTGGTAGCTGGTGCCGCAGGCGACGATCACGATCCGGTCGACCGTGCGCAGCAGCTCGTCGTCGAGCTCGATCTCGGAGAGGTTGACGCTGTCGAGGCCCGGGAGGCGGTCCGTGATCGTTTCGGCGACGGCGTCGGGCTGCTCGTGGATCTCCTTCTTCATGAAGGTGGGGTAGCCGCCCTTCTCGGCGGCGTCCTCGTCCCAGGTGACCTGGTCCTCGTCGCGCTCGATCGGGTTGCCCTCCGCGTCGAAGATCTCGACGCCATCAGGGGTGACGGTGACGATCTCGCCGTTCTCGACCATCTTCACGCGGCGCGTCTCGGCGAGGAAGGCGGGGATCGCGGAGGCGACGAAGTTCTCGTCGTCGCCGATGCCGACGATCAGCGGGCACTCCTTGCGCGCGGCGACCAGCAGGTCGCCGTGGTCCAGGTGCATCGCGACGAAGGCGTAGTGGCCGCGCAGCTCGCCGAAGGCGCCGCGGACCGCGGCAACGAGGTCCCCGTCGTAGTGGCGTTCGATCAGGTGCGAGACGATCTCAGCGTCGGTCTCGGAGCTGAAGACGTGCCCCTCCGCCGAGAGCTCCTTGCGCAGCTCTGCGTGGTTCTCGACGATCCCGTTGAGGACGATGTGAATCTTGTCCGAGCAGTCGCCGTGGGGGTGGGCGTTCTCCTCAGTGACCCGGCCGTGCGTCGCCCAGCGCGTGTGGCCGACTCCCGTCGTCGCGGGGGGCGTGGCGACGGCGACCGCGCCGCCGTTGCGAGAGTGCTCTTCGACGGCCGCGCGAAGGTTCGCCAAATTACCGACAGCGCGCACGCTGTCGATCTCACCGTCCGAAATCACCGAGACCCCCGCTGAGTCGTAGCCGCGATACTCGAGTTTCTCGAGCCCCGCGATCAGCAGGTCCCGGCACGGTCGGTCACCTACATATCCGACGATGCCGCACATAAGACGGACAAGCGTAGCGCCCGGGCGTTAGGTCAGCTCGGCCTCGACGACCGCGACAAGGCGCTTGCAGACCGCGTCGCACTCCTCAGTGGTCGGCGCCTCGACCATCACCCGAAGCAGCGGCTCGGTACCCGAGGCACGCACGAGGACGCGGCCGCGGCCCTCGAGCTTGCCGTCCTCCTCCTCCACCGCTGACCACAGCGCCTCGGCGCCGGCTACGGCGCTGCGGTCTGTGATGCGGACGTTCTCGAGGCGCTGGGGAAGGCGCTCGAAGGGCTCGACGTCGGAGAAGGAGCGATCGCCGAGCGCCCGCATGGTGAGCAGGGCGGCGGCGATGCCGTCGCCGCTGGGCGTGAAGTCGGTCCAGATGATGTGGCCTGACTGCTCGCCGCCGAAATTCCAATCGCGCTCGACGAGGGACTCGATCACGTAGCGGTCGCCGACCTTGGTCTGGTCGATCTCGATGCCCTCGGCCTCGAGCTTGGTGTGGAAGCCGAAGTTGGTCATCACGGTGACGACGACGCCGCCGCGAAGCTCGCCCGTTTCGCGCAGGTGCCCGGCGGCGAGGGCGATCAGCTCGTCGCCGTCTCGGACGCGGCCCTCGCCGTCAACGGCAATCACGCGGTCGCCATCACCGTCGAAGGCGAACCCGATCGTTGCGTCGGAGGCGGCGACGCGCTCCGCCAGCGCCTCGGGATGGGTAGCTCCGCAGCCCTCGTTGATGTTGCGCCCGTCGGGCTCGGTCGAGAAGGCCTCGACCTCGGCGCCGAGCAGTTCGAAGATCATCGGCGCGACTCGGTAGGTCGCGCCGTTCGCGCAATCGAGGATCACCTTGCGGCCGCCGAGGTTCGGCTGGAACACCGTGCGCAGCTCGCGCAGGTAGTCGTCGCGGGCGCCCTCGAGCTCGCGCACCCGCCCGATCTGGGCGACGCCTGGGTCATCGAGGCGCGCCTCTATCGCCGCCTCGACATCGTCGTCGAGCTTCATCCCCGAGCGCTGGAAGAACTTGATGCCGTTGTCGGCGAACGGGTTGTGCGAGGCCGAGACGACCGCCGCGAGGTCGAAGTCGAGCCGCCGGGCGAGAATCGAGGCGGCCGGCGAGGGCAGCACGCCCCCGAGCATGGCGTCCCCTCCGGCCGAGGCGATTCCGGCGGCGAGGGCGGCCTCGAGCATCGGGCCCGACTCGCGGGTGTCGCGGATGACGAGGACCTGGGGGCGCTCGGCGTTCCGCGACGGCCGGGTCGCCAGGTGCAGCGTCGCCGCGCGACCGAGGCGCAGGGCCAGATCGGCGGTGATCACATCGCCAACGGCGCCTCTGACGCCATCGGTACCGAAGAGCTTTCTCTCAGGAGACATGTCTTGTTTGAAAGATCAGACGAAGCTGCGGCGTGAGCGAGCCGCCCAACCGAGGACGCCGCATGGCGAAGATGCGAGGCAGCCTCAGCGCTTGCTGAACTGCGGGCGCTTCCTGGCCTTCTTCAGCCCGGCCTTGTAGCGCTCCTTCACCCGGGCGTCGCGGGTCAGCATGCCCCGGCGCTTCAGCTCGGGGCGAAGGGCCGGGTCGACTTCGCAGAGTGCCTTTGCGATCCCGTGCCGGACGGCGGACGCCTGGCCCGAGATGCCGCCGCCGTGGACGCGCACGCGGACGTCGACGTTGCTCTCGTAGCCGGCCTGGACGAGCGCCTGCTTGGCGATCGTCTGCAGGTAGGCCCGGGGGAAGTACTCCTCGAGCGTGCGCTCGTTGATCGCGATCTTGCCCTTGCCGGGCATCAGCGTCACGCGGGCGACCGAGGACTTGCGCTTGCCGGTCGCGAGGAAGCGGGCGTCGCCGGAGAGCTTGGTGGGCTTGGCGACGAGCGGAGCGTCGTCGGGGTCCGAGGTGAGCTCGGCCTCGCGGCGGGCGCGCTCCTCGGCCTCGGCATCGGCGCGGGCCTTCTCCTCTGCGCTCAGCTCGCGCTCGGGCTCGAGCGCGATCGGGTCGAGCTCGGCTCCGGGGACGACGTCGGCCTTCTTCTCCTTCTTGTCGCCGGCGGGCTCTGGCTTGGCCTCAGGCTCGGGGGCCTCTTCCGCGGCGGGCTCCTCAGCCTGCGGGGGCCTCTTCAGCGGCGGGCGCCTCGTCGGACTCCGGAGCGTCCTCGGCGGGCGGAGTCTCCTCGGCCGCGGGGGTCTCCTCGGCCGCGGGGGTTTCCTCGGCCGCGGGGGTTTCCGCAGCCGCGGGGGTCTCCTCCGGGGCCGGGGTCTCCTCCGGCGTCTGCTCGTCGCTGCGCTGGTCTTCGTCGCTCATCTCAGTACCTCGGTGCAGTCGAAGGTGTGTAGATGCGGACCCGGTAGGGCCTCATCTCGTCTCTATCTCCAGGTCCTTGGGCTTCTGCGCCTCATGAGGGTGCTCGCTGCCCGCGTACACCTTGAGCTTGCGCAGCTGCGCGCGCGCCAGCTTGTTGCGGGGGAGCATGCCCTTTACGGCTTTGCGGATTACCTCCTCGGGGCGGCGGTCGAGCATCTCGCCGAGCGTACGCGAGCGGATGCCGCCGGGGTAGCCGCTGTGCCGGTAGTAGCGCTTGTCGGTGCGCTTCTTCCCGGTGACGGCGATCTTCTCGGCGTTGATGACGACGACGAAGTCGCCAACGTCGACGTGCGGCGTGTAGGTGGGCTTGTTCTTGCCGCGCAGGACGTTTGCGATCTGCGAGGCGAGGCGGCCGAGAGTCTTGCCGTCGGCGTCCACCACCCACCAGCCGCGCTCGCGGTCGGAGGCATTCGCCTGGTAGGTCTTGTTCGTGGTCGCAGTGGTCATAAAAAAAGCGCCGCGCCGGGAGCGCGGCAGCCGCTCGATGATAGCCATAGCGGAGCCGGCGCGACCGACCGTTTCCGGCTGCTAGCTTCGAGAGGCATGGCGGCACTGACTCTCACCGGCAGGGGTGGGCGCCTCGGCGTCGCCGCCGCCCTTTGCGCGGCCTCTCTCGCCGCCGCCGGGCCCAGCTCCGCTTCGCCGGGAGACGCTACCCCCCAGCCGCGCATCATCGGCGGCGGCGCTGCGGATCCCGCGACGTTTCCCTTCGCCGCGGCGATCCTCGCCAAAAGCCGGTTCATCTGCTCGGGCTCGGTCGTCGGCCCGCGGCATGTGGTCACGGCCGCTCACTGCTCCATCCCGAAGCTGGCCGAGCTTCAGGTCGTGACCGGGCGCTACGACCTCCGCGACACGAGCAAGGGGCAGGTCTCGGCCGTCGCGGCCAAGTTCGTTCACCCGGATTACAGGCGAACCGCGCGCCACGACGTCGCCGTCTTCGGCCTCGCGACGGCCACCCCCTCCCCGGCCATCCAGGTTGCCACGCCCGCCGAGGGCGCCGCGGCCGTCGCGCCGGGCAACTCGCTGTCGGTCGCCGGCTGGGGCGCCACCACCCCCTTCCAGACGAAGCTGCCCGGCTTCCTGAAGACGACGAGCGTCGCCTCGATCACCGGCAAGCTCTGCGCGAAGCGCTATGGCAAGGTCTTCCGCGGCACCAGCATGGTCTGCGCCCAGGGCACGAAGCTGAACCCCGGCCGCAAGAAGTCGCTTCGGACCTCGCCCTGCGCCGGCGACAGCGGCGGCCCGCTGATCGGCTCGTCCCGCCTGCTCGGCGTCGTCTCCTTCGGCCCGCGCCTCTGCGGGCTTCCCTTCGCGCCGGTCGTCTACGGCAAGACTTTCGACGCGAGCGCCGTGGAGTTCATCGGCGCCGCGGTCTCCACCCCGCTTCCCTGACGAAGGTGACATAGTCGAGGCCGTGCCCGACACGGTCTCAGTTCCGAGCCGATTCAACGGGCCGCTCGACAGCGGCAACGGTGGCTACTCAGCCGGCAAAGTCGCCGGCTTCCTCGAGGGCACCGCCGAGGTCAGCCTCAGGAGCCCCGTTCCCTTGGACACCGCGCTCGACGTCATTCGCGACGAGGACGGCTCGATCCGGCTCCTCGCCGGCGAGGAGCTCGTGGCCGAGGGGCGCTCGGTCGAGCTCGACATCGAGGTGCCAGACCCCGTGAGCGTCGAGGACGCTCGCGAGGCGTCAAGGGGCTACCGGGGCCTGACCGACGGCCTCTTCAGCAGCTGTTTCGTCTGCGGCAAGAACCGCGAGGACGCTTTCGGGGTGTTCGCGGGTGCCGTCGAAGGCCGCAAGGTCGTCGCCTCGCCGTGGACGCCGCCCGCTTCCACAGCCGACGACTCCGGAGCGGTGCGCCCCGAGTTCGTCTGGTCCGTGCTCGACTGCCCGACCTACTTCGCCACCTACATCGACGAGGAGCTGCCACTGAGCGTGCTCGCCCGGCTGACCGCCCGGATCGAAGCGCCCGTCACCGCCGGGGCCGAGCACGTCGTGATGGCGTGGCCGATCGACGCCGACGGCCGCAAGCGGCACGCGGGCGCCGCGGTCCTGTCAGCCGAAGGCGAGGTGCTCGCGGTCGCGAAGGCGCTGATGATCGAGCTCCAGCGACCTCCCGCCTGAGCCGCCGCGCGGAGCCTCAGCAGCCCTCACGCCGGCGTCGCAACCGCATATCCCGAAGGCGAAGCCGAAGAGATGGGCGGAAATGCCTACTCCCACTCGATAGTGCCCGGGGGCTTCGACGTGATGTCGAGCGTGACGCGGTTGACGCCCTTGCATTCGTTGATGATTCGGTTCGACGCTCGCTCGAGCAGGTCGTAGGGCAGGCGTGCCCAGTCGGCCGTCATCGCATCGTCGGAGGTGACCGCGCGGATCACGATGGGGTAGGCGTAGGAGCGCTCGTCGCCCTGGACGCCGACCGACCGGACGACCGGCAGCACGCAGAAGGACTGCCACAGCTCGCGGTAGAGCTCGACCGCGCGGATCTCCTCCTGCAGGATCGCGTCGGCGTCGCGCAGGATCTCGAGGCGCTCGCGGGTGACCTCGCCGCCGACGACGCGGATCGCGAGGCCGGGGCCCGGGAAGGGCTGGCGCCAGACGAAGCGCTCGGGCAGGCCGAGCTCGGCGGCCACGGCGCGGACCTCGTCCTTGAAGAGAGTGCGCAGGGGCTCGACCAGCTCCATCTCCATGTCGTCGGGCAGGCCACCGACGTTGTGGTGCGACTTTATGGTCGCGGCGGTGCGCCCGTCGCCCCCCGACTCGATCACGTCGGAGTAGAGCGTGCCCTGGACGAGGAACCGGGCGTCCTCGATCTTCGAGGCCTCGTCGTCGAAGACGCGGATGAACTCGCGGCCGATGATCTTGCGTTTCGTCTCGGGGTCGTCCACGCCCTTGAGCTCGGCGAGGAACTGCTCACCGGCGTCGACGTGGATCAGGTTCACGCCGATGTGGTCGCGAAAAGCCTCGACGACCTGGGTCGCCTCGTCCTTGCGCATCATCCCGTGGTCGACGAAGACGCAGGTGAGGCGGTCGCCGATCGCCTTGTGAACAAGGAGCGCCGCCGTGGCGGAGTCGACTCCGCCGGAGAGGCCGCAGATCGCCCGCGCCCCCCCGATCTGCTCGCGAATCCTCTCGACCTGCTCGTCGATCACCGAGGCCGGCGACCAGCGATCCCTGCAACCAGCGATGTCGCGCAGGAAGCGGTCGAGGACCTCGGAGCCGTAGGGCGTGTGGACCACCTCGGGGTGAAACTGGATCCCATAGAGCCCGCGCTCTATGTCCTCGACGGCGGCGACCGGCGACTCGGTGCTGGAGGCGAGCGCCTCGAAGCCGGGCGGCGCCTCGTAGACGGTGTCGCGGTGGCTCATCCAGCATTGCTGGGTCGCGGGGAGGCCCGAGAGGAGCTTGCCGCCCTCGCCGGTGAGCGTCAGCTCCGAGCGCCCGAACTCGCCGGCCGGCGCCTGCTCGACCTTTCCGCCGAGCTCGTGGACCATCAGCTGCATCCCGTAACAGATGCCGAGCACCGGGATCCCGAGCTCGAGCAGCTCGGTCCGAAGCGGCGGGGCGCCGTCGGCGTAGACGGACGCGGGGCCTCCCGAGAGGACGAGGCCTCGGGGGTTGCGCTCGGTGATCTTCTCGAGCGGGACGTCGTGCGGAAGCAGCTCGCTGAACACACCGCGCTCGCGGATGCGACGGGCGATCAGCTGCGAGTACTGGCCGCCGAAATCGAGGACCAGCACCTCCTCGCGAACGGGAGCCGGTTCGAGCTCGGCAGCCTCGTCACTTACGACCCTGAGGCCGGGAGCAGCGTGGGCCGCGACCTCGTCCACGACGTCGTCCGCCGAGGCCGACGCCGCCGCCTCAGTCGACACGGGCGTGGCTGCGCCGGTGGTCCGGCGTGCGAGGGTCAAGCGTGGCGAGGACGCAAGGAGTCGGAATGGCAGCGCCATTGCGACGACTGAGGACGAAGCCAGGCGCCGAGCCGCAGCCGCCGGAGCGCCGTCGCAGACGCGTCCGGGTCGGCTGAGGCGGGTCAGTCATCGCTGACTGCGACTCCGTTCGAGACCGCTGCCTTGCCGTTCGAGCCCATCCCGACCGACTGCTCGTTCTGGAGCTGCTTGCCCTCGGACTGCAGGGCGGGGGCGACCATCACCTCGGCCCGGTGGAACTCGGGGATGTCCGCGTAGCCGCAGGTGGCCATCGAGGTCCGCAGCGCGCCCATCAGGTTGAAGGTGCCGTCGTTCTCCTGCGCTGGGCCGAGCAGGATCTCCTCGAGGGAGCCGTCCTGCCGCGTGGTCACGCGAGCGCCCCGCGGAAGCGAGGGATGGAAGGTCGCCATGCCCCAGTGGTAGCCGCGGCCGGGGGCCTCCTTGCCGCGAGCGAGCGGCGAGCCGATCATCACGGCGTCGGCTCCCATCGCGATGGCCTTGGATACGTCGCCGCCGGTGCGCATTCCGCCGTCGGCGATCACGTTGCAGTAGGTGCCCGTCTCCATCATGTGCTGGCCGCGCGCCGCCGCGACGTCGGCGATCGCCGTCGCCTGCGGGACGCCGAGCCCGAGCACGCCGCGGGTCGTGCACGCCGCGCCGGGGCCCACGCCGACGAGAACGCCGACGGCGCCGGTGCGCATCAGGTGGAGGCCGGTGTTGTAGGAGGCACAGCCGCCGACGACGCACGGGACGGGAAGGTCGGCGATGAACTCCTTCAGGTTCAGCGGCTCGCTGGTGGTCGAGACGTGCTCGGCCGAGATCACGGTGCCCTGGATCACGAGGATGTCGAGGCCGGCCTCGAGCGCAACCTCGTGGTAGTCGGTCACCTTCTGCGGGGTGAGCGACCCGCAAGCGACGACGCCGTGCGACTTGATCTCCTCGATGCGCTTGGCGATCAGGTCGGGCTTGACGGGCTCCGCGTAGATCTCCTGCATGATCCGCGTGGCCACGTCCACCGGGGCCTTGGAAATCTCCTCGAGCTTCGCGTCGGCGTCCTCGTAGCGCGACCAGATGCCCTCGAGGTTCAGCACCGCGAGGCCGCCGAGCTTGCCGATGATCGCGGCCGTCTGGGGGCTGACGACGCCGTCCATCGCTGAGGCGAGCAGCGGGAGCTCGAAGCGGTAGGGGCCGAGCGTCCAGGTGATGTCGATGTCGTCGGGGTCGCGGGTGCGACGCGACGGCACGATCGCGATGTCGTCGAACCCGTAGGCCCTGCGACCCTTCTTGCCTCGGCCGATCTCTACTTCCATTTAGGTGACCTCCCTCATGCCGGCGTGCACCCGGTGGCGGGCGTGGCCGAGCAGATCAAGGATCTCGCGCTTCGCGCTCGCAACGCTCGCTTCGCTCGCTCGCGAAGCCTTTGGTGGAGCCAAAGGCAAGTCCGAGGACGCAGAGATGCGACGCGCCACGGGCGTCATCCGGGTGTGCGGCGGTGTGAGGGAGGTCACCTGACCACCCTACGATCGTTCGCGGACGAAAAAACCCCGGCATGCCGGGGCGGAACGGACCGAAAATCGCTCTTTGCGACGTTGTTGAGGGCTCGCTCCAACGTCCTGAAGAAGATAGCCGCTTCTCAGCGGACGGCGACGGGCGTTTCGAGCGTTTTGACCTCGACCCGCGAGGCGACGCGGGCGACCTCGGCTGGGTCGATCGTCCCGGCCCCGAAGTGCTGGGTGGATTCCGCTCCGCAGGCGACGGCGAAACGCAGGCACTCCTCAGGCGGACGGCGGTCGAAACGAGCGGCCGCGAACCCGGCCAGGAAGGCGTCGCCGGACCCGACGGTCGCGACCGGCTCCAGCGCCGGCGCGGTGACCTCGAAGGTGCGGCGCTGTTCGTGCTCGAGCAGCGAGGCGACGCAACCGCTCTCGCTGGTGATCGCCGCCTCCCCCGCCCCCAGCTCGACCAGGCTCTGCAGGCCGGCGAGCAGGTCTTCGCGCTCGTTGAACTCGTGGCCCACGGCGCCCTCGGCCTCGCTCTCGTTCGGGGTGACGACGCCGACGCCGGCGCGAAGCGCGGCGATCAGCGGCTCGCCCTCGGTGTCGAGGATCGTCTCGGTGCCGAGTTGCTTCAGCTCAGAGACCACGCGTGCCGCGAACGCAGCCGGGACCGATGGCGGCAGGCTCCCGGCGATCACGCAGATGCGCGCGCCACGGGCGAGGTAAAGCAGCTTCTCGAGGAAGCGGTCGAGCTCCTCGGCGCTGACGTCGGGGCCGCGCTCGTTGATCTCCGTCTGCTCGCCGGTGGTCGGGTCGATCACAGCGAGGTTGGTCCGGGACTCGCCGGCGATCCAGGTGAAGTCGGTGAGGATGGACTCCTCGGCCAGGCGCTCCATCAAACGCGCGCCGGTCGGCCCGCCGGCGAGGCCGGTGGCGATCACCGGGCGGTCGAGCAGCTTCACGGCGCGGGCGATGTTGACGCCCTTGCCGCCGGCGACCGTGGTCGCTTCGACGGCGCGGTGGCGGTTGCCCTGGCGGAAGCTCGGGACCGCGACGGTGCGGTCGATCGCCGCGTTCAGCGTGACGGTGAGGATCATCGCTCGTCCCCTCCCCGGGTGGAGCGCTCCTGGCGTCTGCGCATTCGCTCCTCGTGCATCTCGCGCCTCTCCTCGGGTGTCCTCTCTGGGGTGCTCCGGTCCCGCTTCCGGCGCCGCGCCTTCCGAGACGCGGGCTCGGACGACGGGCCCGGGTCGCTGCCGTTGCCGCCCACCGCGAGCACTCCCTCGTCGTCTGAGCGGCGCCTCCTGCGGGAGGCCAGCAGCAGTCCTACAACTATCACGAACAGGCCGAGCGGGATCAAGATCACCGGGTCGGCGAGCGTCGAGATGACCTTGTCGGTCAGCGTCGCCGCCTCTACCGATTCGGCCGCGACCAACGGCACCTTGTCGGCGACCCGGCCGTCGACGGTGACCGTGACGCTGCCGAGTGCCTCGCCCTCGTCCACCGCGCCGCTGACCTCGTCCGGCGCCTCGACCTCGGTCTCGACGGGCTGGCCCTCGCGGGCCGAGACCTCGACGCCGCGCTTCGCGACCAGCGCGAGGCTCTCGTCGCGATAGTCAAGCCCGGGGTCGGCGAGCTCCTCGCCCGGCTCGACGGGCTGCGAGGACTTGTACAGAGAGAAGCCGTAGTCGAGGAGCTTCGCGGTCTCGGCATCGCGGGCCGCCTCGCTGCGCGCGCCGAGCACGACGGATATGAGCTGGGTGCCATCGCGGGTCGCCGAACCGATGAGCACGTAGCCGGCTCCGATCGTGTGGCCGGTCTTGACGCCGTCGACCGTGGGGTCGCTGGCGAGCAGCGTGTTGCGGCTCGTCAGCTGGCGGGGGACGTTGCCGCTCCGGATGGTCGCCGTGCCGGAGTCCGCGACCTTCGCGAACAGCGGGTTCGCCAGGAGCTCGGTCGCGAGCTCGGCGAGGTCGGTCGCGCTCGAATAGTTCTGCGGCGCGTCGAGCCCGACGGGGTTCGCGTAGGAGGTGTTGGACAGCCCGAGCTTCTCGGCCTGGCGATTCATCTGCTCGACGAACTCGGGGACGCTGCCCGAGACTCCGGTCGCGAGCGTGACGGCGGCGTCGTTGCCGCTCTCGAGGATCAGTCCGTAGAGAAGGTCTCTGACGGTCAACCGCTCGCCGGCCTGCAAGCCGAGCAGGGACTCAGCGGCGAGCGCCCTGTACGGAGGGGCGGTCAGCACCTTCTTCGGCCTCAGCTTCCTCAGGGCCACGTAGGCCGTCATCAGCTTCGTCGCGCTGGCGATCGGCCGCGGGATGTCCGACGCCTTGCTCGCCAGCACGGTGCCGTCGCGGGGATCGATCAGGATCCACGCTCGAGCCGCGAGCTGCGGCGCACCGGTCTCCTCAGCGGGGGCGGCGGGTGCTGCAGGTGTCGCTGGAGCCGCGGGGGCGGCCGGCTTCGCCGGCGCGGGCGCCTTGGCGGCTCCCGGCTTCGCCTTCGGCTCGGCGGCGGTTCCCTGCGAGAACGCGACGCCCGGAGCTGCGATCGCCGCGGCCGCCGCCAGGGCGGCGGTGAACCGGCGCGCGGAGCTGAGCGTGGCCGACATCAATTCCCCGGGATGCCGTCGGACTCGCCGGCGTTGTCGGTGTCGGACAGATCGTCGCCGCCGACTCCGTCCCCGATCCCCGATCCCTCGGTGATCGTGTCGCCGTCGCCGTCGCTGCTGGGGCTCGTGGAACCGCCCTCGGTCAGGCCCTCTCGCAGCGCGATTCTCTGCCCGGTGCTCAGGGTCTGCGGGTCCAGGTCGGGGTTCAGCTCGACGAGCAGGTCGAGGTCGATCGCGGTGGCCTCGGAGATCGAGACGAGGGTGTCGCCCTCTCGGACGATCCAGACGCCCTCCTCGATCGCCCGCTCGCCCTTGGCGGTCGGCTCACCCGCGTTCCTATCGCCGTTCACCTCATCACCGTCGCCATCGGAGTCCGAGCTGTTGTCGGTGGTCGCGATCGTGAAGACCACGACAGCCGCGGCGAGGATGAGGGTGAGCACGGCGAATACCCGGGCGAATTGGTTCGGCTTCCTCTCAGGCATCGCGCGCGGGAAGAGTACCCAGGTGGGTCAGCGTGACATCCCGGTCCAAAGGGCTTCGCGCAACTCCTCAGCCGCCCGGGCCGGGTCGCCGGCGCCCGCGATGCTGCGCGCGGCCGCGACCAGGATCGACGCCGGCCGGCCCTTCGCGAGGGCGGGGCCGAGGTCCTCGGGACGCCCTCCTTGAGCGCCGACGCCGGGGATCAGGAAGATGGCATCGGGCATCAGCTCGCGCAACCGCCCGAGGTGCTCGGGCGCCGTGGCGCCGACCACAGCGCCCATCCCGCTGAGCCCGTCTTCGCCCGCGAGTCGCGTGGCCCGCTCGGCGACGAACGCCGCGAGGTGCTCATGAAGCGGGCGGCCGCCCGCGTCGAGGTCCTCGAAGTCGGCGGCGCCGGGGTTCGAGGTTCGCACGAGGCAGAACACGCCGGCAGAGGCCGCCTCGGCCGCTTCGAGCAAGGGCTCCATCGCGTCGCCGCCCATCAGCGGGTTGGCGGTGAACGCGTCCGCGCCCAATCCGTCCACCTCGCCCCACGGCGTCTCGACCGAGCCGACCAGGGCCTGGCCGTAGGCGCGGGTTGTCGTCGGCACGTCGCCGCGCTTGCCGTCGGCCACCACGAGCAGGCCGGCCTCGCGCCCCGCCTGACACGCCTCGCCGAGCGCCCGCCACCCGGCAGCCCCGAGGCGCTCGAAGCAGGCGAGCTGGGGCTTCACCGCAACGCAGGCCGGGCCGGCGGCGGCGATCAACTCGCGGCAATGGGCCACGACGGCGTCTGCCGCCGCCTCGGAGGGATCGGCCGCCCCACCCCCGCCCGGCAGCGTCGCCGGGTCGGGATCGAGCCCGAGGCAGACCTGGCTGCGGCGCTCGTCGACGAGCGCAGCGAGCCTGTCCGCAAACGGAGCGCGGCTCAGTTGGGTCTCAACCGCCCTTGACCTTCTTCTTCAGCCCGGAGCCCGCGGAGAAGCGGGGCACCTTGCCCCCGGGGATGAAGATGCGCTCCCCGGTGCGGGGGTTGACCCCCTGCCGCGGACCGCGCTCTGCGACGGCGAACTTGCCGAAGCCGGTGAAGCTCACGTCGCGCCCGTTGGAGAGGACGTCGGTGATGGCATCGAGCACCGCGTCGACAGCGGCCGCGGCTTCCTTCTTGCTACCGATTCGCTTGTCGCTCGCCAGGTGATCCAGGAACTCAGCCTTCGTCACGTCTGTTCCTCCTCGGTTCTCGGAATCGGGCGGCAGCCTAACAGCGGCCCTGGAAGCCAAAACGGGCGTTAGTGCGCCCGTGCCACAAGCGCGACGAGCGCCTAGCGCTCGACCCGCTCGGAGGGAGTCCCGGTGCGGGCCTGGCGCGCCGCGCGCCGCGGCGGCCCGGCGACCTCGATCACGCGCGCGGCCGCCGTGAACAGCGCCTTGCCGGCGTCGGTCTCGGAGGAGAAGTCGGACGAGCGGCCCTCGGGGTAGTAGACCCGGGCGAAGGGCTTGCGCATGTGCCTGCGCCGGCGCATGTACGCGGCCGCCTCGTCGGCGTAGCCCGAGACGCGGTCGAGCAAAACGCGGTGTGGCTTCGGCGGCACCTAGTCCTCGAGCTCCCGCAGCACGGCGCGCAGGTCGAACGCCATCAGTGACGAGAGCACGAACCGCTCGGCGACCGCGACCGCGGTCAGCTTGCCGTAGCGCACAGCGAACACCTCGCCGTCGCCCGTCGCGACGTGGACGTGCGCCGCCGGCTCGCTTCCCGCCGCGTCCGCCGCGTCGATCAGCTCGCGCGCCGGGTCGACCCACGCGTCGGGCTCGTCGCCGGTCGCGGCGAGCACGCTGCCGTTCGAATCGAGGATCGCGCAGCCGCGCATCTCGGGCGAGATCTCTTCGAGATAGGCGACCGCCTGCGCGGAGTCCTTCAGCACCGGAGCCTTGGCCGTCGGGGACATGTGCTCAAAATACCCGTCGTGACACTCGCCCAAGGCTCATGGCTCACCGTCGTCGTCATCTGCTTGATCGCCGTCGTGCTCCTCGCGGTCGGCGGGTACACGGGCTACAGCATCGTCGTCGGGGCCGTGGGAATCGCGGCGGCGATCAACCTGACGTGACGAGCTAACCCGCGCGGTACTGCTCGGGGGAGGCCGACGGATCTTGGTGGCTGGTCTCCGGCTCGGCGTGGATCAGGATTTCGGCGTCGGGGATCTCGGACTCGATCGCGTCGCGCAGGGCGTGAGCCAGATCGTGGGCGCGCTCGAGCGTGGTGCCGGAGACGAATTGGACGTGCATGTCGATGTAGCGATGGCGGCCCGAGATTCGGGCCCGGAGCTTGTGGTACCCCGCCATCTCGGGCGGCCTCGCCCTGGCGATCGCCTCCTCGATCCGGTCCATCTCCTCGGCCGGGGGCGACTCGTCGACCAGGATCCCCGCCGCCTTGCGGATGATGTTCACCCCGGTGAAGATGATGAAGCCCGACAGCGCGATGGCGATTGCGGCGTCGAGCCACTCCGCACCCGTCAACTCGACGAGGGCGAGCGCCACCAGCACGCCGAAGGAAGTGATCGCGTCGGCGCCGAGGTGGACGGCGTCACCCGCCAGGGCCGGCGACTGATGCTTGGTCGCCTGCCTCCGGAGGAACCATGAGACGACACCGGCGCTCACGGTCGAGACCGCGATGACCGCGATGCCGATGCCGAGCGACTCGACCTGGCTGTCACCCTCGGTCAGCCGCCCGACCGACTCCACGATGATGTAGGTCGCGCCGCCGATTATGAGCAGGCCCTCGATCGAGGCGGCGACGCTCTCGATCTTCTCGTGGCCGTATGGATGCTCGACGTCGGCGGGCCGATCGGCGCGCCGCACCGCGATGAACGCGATCACGGACGCCACAAGGTCGATGGACGAGTTGAGGGCCTCGGACAGGATCGCGATCGACCCGGTGATGATCGCGGCGGCCAGCTTGATCACGATCAGCGTCGCGTTGTAGGCGATCGAGACGCCGGCGGCGCCCGACTTCGAGATTCCCTTCGCTTCGGTCAAATGCCGACCCCGAGGTGGCGGGCGAGCATCCGCGCCGCTCGTCCGCGGTGGCTGATCGCGTGCTTCTCGTCGGGCCCCAGCTCGGCCATGGTGCGCCCGTCGCCGGGGCCGGTGTCCGCGGGAAGGAAGGCCGGGTCGTACCCGAACCCGCCTTCGCCGCGGGGCTCGGCCGCGAGCTCTCCCTCGCAGCGGCCCTCGAAGACGTGCTCGGTTCCCGCCGCGTCGATGAAGGCCAGGGCGCAGACGTAGGCGACGTGGCGGTTGCCCGCGAGGCCTACCTCGTCGAGCAGCTTCGCGAGGTTCTGCTCGTCGCTGGCGTTCTCTCCTGCATAGCGGGCGGAGTGAACGCCGGGGCGGCCGCCGAGTCCGGCCGCCTCGATCCCGGAGTCGTCGGCGAGGGTCGGGGCCGCGGTCGCCTCGCGCGCGGCGCGCGCCTTGCCGAGCGCGTTCGCCTCGAAGGTGTCGCCGTCCTCGGGCGGCAGCTCGACTTCATCCGGAAGCGGCTCCAGATCGATCCCGGGCAGCGCCTCGCGGAGCTCGCGGAGCTTGTGCTCGTTGCGCGTCGCGACGATCAGCGCGGCCATGCGGCTAAGGATTGCTCAGGCGGCCGGCAGCGCGCCGACGGCCTCGCCCTGGTGGGAGCGCAGGCTCTCGATGCCGCTCTCGGCGAGCGAGAGCAAATCGTCCAGCGAGGCGCGGGAGAGGGGCGTGCGCTCGGCCGTCGCCTGCACCTCGACGAGCCCGCCGTCGCCGCTCATGACGACGTTCGCGTCGACCTCGGCAGTCGAGTCCTCGGAGTAGTCGAGGTCGCAGAGAGCGTTCCCGTCCACCATGCCGACGCTGACCGCCGCGATCGACTGGTTGAGCGGAAGCTCCGATATGACCTCCTTCTCGACCAGGCCCTGGAGGGCGAGCTGGAGGGCGACGAAGCCACCCGTGATCGAGGCGCAGCGGGTGCCGCCGTCGGCCTGGAGCACGTCGCAGTCCACGTAGACAGAGCGCTCACCGAGCGCCTTGAAGTCGACGACCCCGCGGAGGGAGCGGCCGATCAGCCGCTGGATCTCGACCCCGCGGCCGTCCTGCTTGCCCCGCGAGATGTCGCGCGCCTTGCGCGACCCGGTCGAGGCGGGGAGCATCGAGTATTCGGCTGTGACCCAGCCCCTCCCCCTGCCCTCCATCCACCGCGGGACCGACTCGTTCACGGACGCCGTGCAGATCACCCGGGTCTCGCCCTGGGAATAGAGCGCCGACCCGTCGGCGGTTCGCACGTAGCCGGGCTCGATCGTCACGGGACGGACGTCTGAGGCGGCGCGGTCGTAGCTTCGGGAGAGGCCCATCGGCGCCAGTACATCAAACGCGACCGCTGGCGCCCACCCCACCATCATTCGCGTCGGCAAGCCGCCGCTCCGACAGCGAGGTGGGCTGGCGGTCGCTTTGGGCGCGCTGCGCCTCCCGCCCAGCGGCCTACTTGAACGTGACCTTGTTGACGGCGCCGCGGATCTTGTCGACGATCGTCTCGGCCAGCTCCAGGCCCTGGGCGCCTTGGAAGCCCTTCATCGCGGCGACCATCCCCACCATCAGCAGGGCGACAAGCAGGATCAGGCCGACGTACTCGACTGTCCCCTGGCCCCGCTGCGGGGGCCGGGATGCCAAACGGGCAGCGCTGCGGTGAGCCGCGAGCTGCGCGCGGGCGGGGATTGAGTGCATCTGACTACCTCCTCGAGCTCGGTTTGCGCCATCGATCGTCGAGGTCGCCGGCGCGCGAAACCAGCCGCGGATGTGGCGATTCGGCAACGTCGGGGTGACGAAGCCTGCTCGTGCCGTCCGCGCTCCCGAGATGCCCAGCGACCGTTCGGTTGCCTAGAGTGAAATCGCATGCCCGAGCACCGGCCCACGGATGGTGCGGGCGGCTCGCGCTCACGCGCGGCCGATCGCGTCCTCGACGAACCACCCGACCGGGACCGCTCCGCGGGCAACGGCGCCGGCGGCCCGCGCACGCAGATCGCGACAAGCGGAAGATGAGTGCGGTCGAGGCCGTCCGCCGCGCCGCCGAGGAACGCGCCACAGCACAGATCCTCGCTCTCGAAAAGAGCCTCGAGCGCGAACGCCGACGCGCCGCCAGGTCGCTCGCGCAGGTCCAGCGCCGCCTTGAGCGCGCCGCCGGGACCGCGACCGTCAGCGACACCCGCGTGGACGCCGCCGAGCGCATGCTCACCGATCGCGAGCTCCCCGCCGAGGCGCGCAGGGACGTCGACGCCGGGGTCCGCGACGAGGTCGAGGTCGCGCCTGGCCCCACCGAGCGTCGCTTATCCCCCGAGCTCTCGCTGCGCGAGCAGGAGCTGACCCGTGAGCGCGAGGCCGCACGGCGCGCCGCCGACGACGCCCAGGTCTCCTTCGACAAAATCGTGGCTCAGATCGAAGCGGCGAGCGCCCGCATCGAGGGCGCCGAGACGCGGCTCGGGGACGAGGCCGCCCGCCTGGCCGCCGACTCGAAGCAGCGCCTCGACGCCCAGGTCACGAGGATCCGCGAACAGGCCGACGCGGCTACCGCCGCCGCGGTCGAGCGCGTCCGAGCCGATACCGAGGCGCGCATGCGATCCGAAGCCGAGGCCCGCCTCGAGGCTCAGGCTGCCGAGCTGAAGGCCGAGGCCGACGGGCGCGTCCACGCTACGGCCGAAAGCGTTCGCGCCGAGACCGAGAAGAGCTACCGCGCCGAGATCGACGCCCTGCGGAGCGACCTCGCCGAGCCGCAGCCGACCACGGCGACGAAGAAGGTCGTTCCCGAGAAAACACCGGGCTCGGACGCCGAGACGCGCGTGCACCACCTGGTCAACCTCAACGAGGCGACCTTCGAGCAGCTGCGCGCGATGGACATGTCGGTGATCCAGGCGACCCGTGTGATCGCGTACCGCGAGCGCCAGGACGGGTTCGACTCGATCGACGACCTCGACTCGGTCCCGGGCTTCCCCAAGCCCTTCCTCGAAAAGCTCAAGCAGCAGCTCTCCGCCTGATCAGCGCCTGTCGCGCAACCCGAGGATGACGGCGCCGGCCTGCGTGGCGACGAGCACGGCCATCGCCCCGCCGGCCGCGCCCCAGAAGAAGTCGGGATAGATGCGGCGCAACGTGTAGGTCTCGTTGAACCGCCACGTGTCGCCCTCGAAGAAGACGCCGTGGAAGCCATCGAAGAAGAACTCGAAGTCGATCAGCATCACGACGCCGATCAGCGCCATCGTGGCCAGCGTCAGCTTCGCCCCGGAGACGAGCGCCGCCGCGACCTTCGCCGAGCCGGCCCGGCGCCGAAGCGCCACCCCGGCCGCGATCGCTGCCGCCAGCGCGAGCGCCCAGCCGACGAGCACGGCGGCAACGAGCGCGCGGACGTCCTCCATGTGGGTGACCTCGCGATCGACGAAGGCTGCCTGGCCGTCGGGCAACCGAGCCTCGCGCAGCACCGTCTCGCCGCCGCCGAAGGGCCTGATCGAGTCGAGCCCCTCGCGAGCGAGATCCTCGCGCTCGCCCTCGGTCAGGCCCCCGGGGTCGTCGGGGAACCCGGGCAGCGCATACTCCACGTCGACCAGCCACGGGCCGAGCAGCAGGCAGAGGGCGTTGCCGATCATCGCGACCGGGACGGCGGCGATGACCACAGCCGAAAGAGCGATCGCAATCCTGTCGCGCACCGCCCGAGCCTAGAGCGGCCAGTGCTTCGCCAGCGCGCGCCGATACGGCGCCGCCGGCCCCTCGGCGGCGGGCTCCGGCGGCTCCGAGCCGCCGAGGCCGTCGATAGTGGCCACGACCGAAGCGGCCAGCGCCGTCACGTTGTACCCGCCCTCGAGGCAGACGACGATGGGCACCCCGAGCTCGGCGCCGAGCTCGCGAAAGCACGCCGCGATCTGCGCGAAGCCCCGCTCGTCGACGTCGCACTGCGCCAGCGGGTCGTCGCGGTGGGCGTCGTACCCGGCCGAGAGGAAGAGGATCTGCGGGTCGAAGGCGCGGGCGACGGGCGCGACCACGTGCTGGGTGAGCGACAGGAACTCGGCCGAACCGGAGCCCGGGGGCACGGGCAGGTTGACCGTGTAGCCCTCCCCCGCGCCGCGCCCGACGTCGCCGGCCGCGCCGGTGCCGGGGTAGAGGGGGCTCTGATGCACGCTCGAGTAGAGCACCGACGGGTCCTCGTAGAAGATCGCCTCGGTTCCGTTGCCGTGGTGCACGTCGAAGTCGTAGATCAGCGCGCGCTCGGCGCGGCCGGTCGCGATCGCGTGCCTGGCTGCAATCGCGACGTTGTTGAACAGGCAGAAGCCCATCGCCTGCCCGCGCTCGGCGTGGTGCCCGGGCGGGCGGGTTCCGCAGAAGGCGACGCCGCCCCCTTCGTCGAGCAGCCGCTCGGCGGCGTGGGCCGCACCGCCGGCCGCGTGCAGCGCGGCGTCCCACGACCCCGGGCTCACAAGCGTGTCCATGTCGATGTTGCCCCCGCCGGCCTCGACTAATGCCTCGATCGCGTCGATGTGACTCGCCTCGTGTACGCGCAAGAGCTGTTCGCGATCCGCCGCCGGGGCCTCGACCAGCTCCAGGCCCAACCAGTCGCGGCTCGACATCGCCTCCTCGATCGCGACCAGGCGGCGCGCGTTCTCGGGGTGCGCCCCGGTTTCATGGGTGAAGCAGCTCGGGTGGCGGATGTAAAGGCCCACTTCGCCCAACGCTAGTACCCCGTAGGGTGCGACGGCTTGCCATCGTCCACGAACTACGACCTCGCCGTGATCGGCGGCGGAGCTGCCGGCCTCTATTCGGCGCTGATCGCCGCCGAGCGGGGGGGCGAGGTAATAGTCATCTCGCGCAAGCCCCTGAGCGAGACCTCGAGCTTCTGGGCCCAGGGCGGGCTCGCCGCTGCGATCGGCCCCGACGACTCGGTCCCCCAGCACGTCGCGGACACCGTCGCCGCCGGGCGCGGGTCGTGCCGGACCGCGGCCGCCGAGGTGCTCGCGGACGAAGCGCCGGCAATCGTGTTCGAGCTCGAGCGCCGCGGCGTCGAGTTCGACCGCGGGCCCGACGGCGAGCTCGAGCTGGCCCTGGAGGGCGGCCACTCCAGGCGGAGGATCGTGCACGCGGGAGGCGCCGGCACGGGCCGGCGCATCACCGAGCGGCTCGCGGAGCTGGTCGCCGCCGAACCGAGGGTCCACGTCGCCGAGGGCACCTCGGCCGTGGCGCTGTGGAGCGACGGCTCTCGCTGCCACGGCGTGATCACCGACGTCGAGCGCGTCAACGCCCGCGCCACGGTGCTCGCCACCGGCGGCGCCGCGGCCCTGTGGCAGCGCACCACCAATCCCCGGGGCGCGATCGGCGCCGGCTCGGTGATGGCCGACGCCGCCGGGGCCGCGCTCGCCGACCTCGAGCTCTGCCAGTTCCACCCCACCGCGCTCGCCGCCCCGGGCGCGAGCGCCGACGGCCTGCTGGTGACCGAGGCGGTTCGCGGCGAGGGAGCGACGCTCCTCGACGCTTCGGGCGAGCGCTTCACCGACGAGCTGGCCCCCCGCGACGCCGTGACGCTCGCGATCCTCGCGAAGCTCGACGAGGAGGGCACCGACCACGTGCGAATCGACCTGCGCGAGCTCTCCGAGGAGCGATTCCCGAATGTGTTCGAGGCGCTTCGCGACGCCGGCTTCGATCCCGCCGCCGAGCCGATCCCCGTGGCGCCCGCATCGCACTACGTGATGGGCGGCGTCGCCACCGACCTCAACGGGCGATCGTCGCTGCCCGGCCTGTACACCGTCGGCGAAGCGGCCTGCACCGGTCTGCACGGCGCCAACCGCCTGGCGTCCAACAGCCTCAGCGAGTGTTTCGTGCTCGGGGCGCGCGCCGCCGCGGCCGCGCTCGGCGAGCCCGACGCGCCGCCGCCCCCCGAGCCGCCCGCCTGGCGCTTCGAGCCGCCCCCGCCCTCGACGCGCGAGGCGGTCTGGCGCCTCGCGGGGCCGCGGCGCAGCGCAGGCGATCTCGAGTCCCTGCTGGACGACCCATACCCGCTCGCCCGCATGATCGCCCGCTTCGCTCTCGCCCGCGAGGAGTCGCGTGGCTCGCACTTCCGGGTCGAGTACCCGGCCCCCGATCCCGCGCTCGACCTACGCCACCTCGTCAGCACCGACGGCGGCGACCCCGCCTGGGAGGCGTGGGCTTAACACTTCCTTAATCAGAACGGCCTCCGTGCCCATCGGCACGTGTTTGAATAGTGGGTAGATGGACATTATTAGGTAGTCCAAGGCGTCGTCCGGGCGCCGCCATCTCAAACGCGTAACAGGGGTTCGTCAAGGAGGATGGGTATGTACCGATTCAGCCGGTCTATCTACCGGGAATTGGCGCCACGGATCGGCTCAGCGGATGACGTTGCCAGCCGATCGGCGTCGAGTCATCAGGTTCTGGAGGCATGTGAAGCGACGATGCGGCGCATGGCCTTCGACAGGCGCCATTTCGCGCGTCCAGCGCGAACGCTGTTCAACGAGATCCGTGAGCACTTCGCGCTCTCGGATCAGGTTCAGGTGTACATGGTGATCGAGCGCAACCTCAACCTTGCGCTCGAGCACCTCGAGCAGCTCCCCGCGCAGACCGGCCTCGACGGCCGGCCGCGGAGCTGCCTGGCGAGCACGCGCAAGGGCACCCCGTGCCAGCGCGAGCCGCTGCCGGGGCGGGATTACTGCCCGTCCCACAAGCACCTCGAGGAGCTAGAGGAGGCGACCGACGAGGTGGCCGCGGCCGCATAGGCCACGAACAGGGAGGCGGGCGAACCGCCCGCCTCCCTGTAGTTTCGGCCGATGCTGCTCGGAGTCGACGTCGGCGGGACGTTCACCGACGCCGCGCTGCTCGCCGGCGAGCGCCTGCACACGGCGAAGGTCCCCACGACCGCCGGCGACCAGTCACGCGGGGTCGTGGCCGCGATCACAGAGGTGCTCGACCGCGCCGGGGCGAACAGCGGCGACCTGCGCGCCTTCACACACGGCATGACGGTCGGCACCAATGCGCTCCTCGAAGAGCGCGGCGCGCGCACCGCGCTGATCGCGACCCGGGGCTTCGCCGACCTGCTCGAGATCGGCCGCCAGAACCGCCCAAGCCTCTACCGGCCGTGCCGGTCGCGGCCCGAGCCGCTGGTCGAGCGCGGCCTGCGGTTCGAGGCCGCCGAGCGCATCGGCCCCGACGGCCGCATCTCCGAGCTCGAGTCGGCCGAGGTCGAGCGCCTTGTCGAAGCCGTGCGCTCCAGCGGAGCCGAGTCGGTGGCCGTCTGCCTGCTGTTCGCCTTCCGCGACCCCGGTCACGAGCGCCGCATCGCCGAGGCCCTGCGCGAGGGGCTTCCCGAGGTCCACGTGTCTGCCTCCTCGGAGGTGCTGCCAGCCTTCCGCGAGTACGAGCGCTGCTCGACCACCGCGATCGACGCCTACCTCTCCCCCCTGCTCGGCGCCTACCTCGGCCGGCTCGCCGACGCCTGCAGCGAGCGCGGTGTGCCTGAGCCGGCGGTGATGCGCTCCTCGGGCGGCACAGCGGACGTCGCCGAGGCCTCGCGCGCCGGGGCCTGGAGCGTGCTGTCCGGCCCGGCGGGCGGCGCGGTCGGAGCGGCCGCCCTGGCCCGCTCGGGCGCGCCTGGGGCCGACGCGATCGGGCTCGATATGGGCGGCACCTCCTGCGACGTCTGCGTGGTCGAGGCCGGCGAGGTGCGGCGCACCGACTCGCGCGAGATCGCCGGACGCCCGATCCAGCTGCCGATGGTCGACGTCCACACCGTCGGAGCGGGCGGCGGCTCGGTCGGCTGGCGCGACCCCGGCGGCGCCCTTCGCGTCGGCCCGCGCTCGGCAGGCGCCGAGCCGGGACCCGCGTGCTACGGGCGCGGCGGCACCGAGCCGACGGTCACCGACGCCGACCTGCTGCTCGGCTACCTGGCCCCCGATTCGGCCCTCGCCGGCGGCGTCGAGCTCGACGCCGAGGCGGCGCGGCGAGCGGTCGCCGCCCTCGGCGCCGATCTCGGGCTGGGAGAACGTGAGACCGCCGAGGGCATGGTCCGGGTCGCCAACCAGGAGATGGTGCGCGCGATGCGGGTGATGACCGTCGAGCGGGGAATCGACCCTCGCCGCTTCTCGCTGCTGCCGTTCGGCGGCGCCGGCCCGATGCACGCCGCCGCGCTCGCCGACGAGCTGGGCATTCCGCGAATCGTGTGCCCCAGGGCCTCGGGGGTGCTCTCGGCTCTCGGGCTGATCGCGGCGGGCCGGCGCCGCGACACGGCGCGCACCGTGCTGCTCGCGGGCGAGCAGATCAGCGCCGAGCGCGTCGCCGCCGAGGTCCGCGAGCTCGCCGAGCGGGCCGCCGAGGGCCTCGAGGGCGCCGAGCTCGAGGTGGTTTACGAGCTGCGCTACGCGGGCCAGGCCTTCGAGCTGCCGATCCCGGGCCCGCCCGAGCCCGACCCCGCCGAGCTGCGCCGCGACTTCGAGCGCGAGCACGAGGCGCGCTACGGCTATCGCGACGCCGGGGCGGAGCTCGAGCTCGTCAACATCCGCGTCGCAGCAGCGGTCCCGGGACCGGAGCCCCGCCCGGTGGCGGCGGGCGGCGAGGGCTTCGAGCAGGCGGCCCGCCCGGCGGTATTCGGCGGAACCGAGCTCGAGACGACCGTGCTGCGCGGCGAGCCGGCGGCCGGCTTCGAGGCCGCTGGGCCCTGCGTCTTCGAGCTGCCCGAGGCGACGCTCGTCCTCGGCCCCGGCTGGCGCGCCCGGGTCGACGAGGCGGGAACGATCGTCGCGGAGCGCGAGGCGGAGGGATCGTGAGCCGCGGCGGAGGCCCGGCGGTCGACCCCGTGACCCTCCAGGTGACGGCGGGGGCGCTGCGCTCGGCGTGCGAGGAGATGGGGGCCGTCCTCATCCGCTCGGCGCACTCGGCCAACATCAAGGAACGCCGCGATTGCTCGACGGCGCTGTTCGACGCGAGCGGCGAGCTGGTGATGCAGGCCGAGCACATCCCCGTCCACCTCGGCTCGATGCCCGATGCGGTCGCAGCCGTCACCGGCGAGCCCCAGGCCGAGGGTGCGCTGTGGATCCTCAACGACCCCTACCGCGGCGGCACCCACCTTCCCGACATCACGCTCGTCTCGCCCGTGTTCGCTCCGGGCGAGAGCGGCGAGCTGATCGGGTTCGCCGCCAGCCGCGCGCACCACGCCGACGTCGGGGGCGAGACGCCCGCCGGGATGCCGGTCTCCTCGACTCGCCTCGAACAGGAGGGGGTCGTCATTCCCCCGACGCTCGTGAGCGACGAGGACCTGGCGGGCCTCGCCGGGCGGATGCGTAACCCCGCGCAGCGCCTCGCCGACCTGCGAGCCCAGCGCGCGGCGAACCTGACCGGGATCGAGCGGCTGCGCGAGCTCGCGGCGCGCGACGGCGTGGAGCGCCTGAAGGCCGGGATGGGCGAGATCCTCGACTACGCCGAGCGCCGCACGCGCGCCGCCCTGGCGGCCCTGCCCGACGGTGAAAGCACCGTCACCGACGAGCTCGAGGGCCTCGGCGGGCCGATTGCGCTGCGCGTGCGCGCCACGCTGAGCGGCGAATCGCTGACGCTCGACTTCGAGGGCACCGCGAGCCAGGTGGACGGCAACCTCAACTGCCCGCTTTCGGTCACCCGATCCGCCTGCTTCTACGCGGTGCGCGTCGTCTGCGACCCCGACGCGCCCCCTTCGGCCGGCGCCTGGCGCCCGGTCGAGGTGCTCGCGCCCAAGGGCTCGCTGCTGAACGCGCGGGCCCCCGCCGCGGTGGCCGCCGGCAACGTCGAGACCTCCAGCCGCGTCGCCGACCTCGTCTTCGACGCGCTCGCGGCCTTCGCCCCTGTGCCGGCCAACGGCCAGGGGACGATGAACAACCTGACGCTCGCCGGAGGTCGTGGAGACACCGAATGGACCTACTACGAGACGATCGGCGGGGGCCAGGGCGCCTGCCCTGATGCCGACGGGCCGAGCGCGGTGCACGTGGCGATGTCCAACACGCTCAACACCCCGGTCGAGGCGCTCGAGACGGAGTTCCCGCTGCGCGTGCGCGAGCTCTCCGTGCGGCGCGGCAGCGGCGGCGAGGGCCGCCACCGAGGAGGAGAGGGGATCGTGCGCGAGATCGAGGCGCTCGAGCCCACCCGGTTCACGCTGATCGCCGAGCGCCGAGCCGCCGGGCCGCGAGGGCGCGAGGGCGGCGGAGCGGGCGCCGCGGGGCGCGACTTCCTGAACGGCGAGCCGATCGGCGGCAAGGCCGAGGGCGAGCTGCGCCCAGGCGACCGCCTGCGCATCGAGACCCCGGGCGGCGGCGGCTACGGCGAGGCCGGCGAGAACGGCGGCTAGGGTCCGAGCCGTGGAGCGGGTCGTCGTCAACGGAGCCGAGATCGCCTTCGTGCGCGAGGGCGAGCGTGACGGCCCGACGCTCACCTTCGTGCACGGGCTCGGAGGCTCGATCGATTCCTGGCGGGAGCAGAGAGCGGCCGCTGCCGCAGCCGGCTTCGACGTGATCGCACTCGACTGCCGCGGCGCCGGCGCCAGCGAGAAACCGCCGGGCCCCTACTCGGTCGAGGGGTGGGCCTCCGACGTCGTCGGCCTGATCGACGCGCTCGGCGTCGAGCGCACCGCGCTCGCCGGGCACTCGGTCGGCTGCATGGTGGCCGAGCACGCGGCCGTCGCCCTCGGGGAGCGCACCAGGGGACTCGCCGTCCTCGGCGGAGCGCTCGAGTGGGGGCCCGGCTTCGCTGAGGTACTAATCGGGCGCGCCGCACTCGCCCGGGACGGCGGCATGCGCGAGGTGGCCGAGGGGGTCGCGGCGAAGGGCCTGACCGATCGCGCGCGCGCCGAGCGGCCCCAGCTGGTCGCTGACTTCATCGAGGCCTTCGCGGCGAACGACGTCGACGGCTACGCCGAGGCGGCCCTCGCGACCGCCCGAGGCAGGATGGTGACCCCGGGCGAGCTCAGCTGCCCGGTGCTCGCCCTGGCCGGGTCCGAGGACACGGTGACGCCGCCGTCGGCCGCGGCCGAGATCGCGGCGGCCGCGCCGCTCGGGCGCTCGGGCATCGTCGAGGGCGGATCGCACTGGTGCAACGTCGAGCTCGGGGCCGCCGTTTCGGCGCTTCTCCTCGAGTTCCTGCAAATTGATCAAACTGGCTGATCAGCCAGCCTGGATTCCGCATGGGAATGGGGTTTTCGGCCCTTACCGGTAAGTAGTTTCCCTTGTGACTGACCGTCACAAGGGTTGCGGTCGCCCAAACGGTTCACTAAGATGCCCATCTCCGAGGGGGCCTTGGCGGCCCGACACAGCGCCCCGCCCCCCGTCCACCAGAAACGACCTCAGGAAAGCCTCTAAATGCCGATCGCTTTGAAAGAGTGGGCCGTCAACGTGCGAGCCCTCGCCGAAGGTGAGCAGCTCGTCGCCCTGCGCAAGGGGGGCATCCGCGAGGATGACAAGCACTTCGAGCTCGACCACGAGCAGTTCTTCCTCTACCCGACCTTCGACCACCAGCGCAACGACCTCGTGCGTCCCTCGCACCACCCGGAGCTCCGCCGCGCCCTCGAGGAGGGTGTCTGGCCCGACGAGGAGCCGCCCCCGCGCGCTCTGCTCCAGGACGGCGGCATTCCGCAGCCCGAGCGCGTCCGCATCCGCGCCTGGGCCGAGGTCTCCGACCACTTCGAGACCGACGACCCCAGGCTCGTCGAGGCGCTGTCCCCGTTCCACGTCTGGACCTCGGACTACGCCCAGAAGCGCCTGCGGTGGAAGCGAACCCATCCGCTGCACGTGCTGCTGCTGAGGGTGCATCGCATCCCGCGCCCGGTCACGGTCCGCGTCAAGGACGAGTACCACGGCTGCCGCTCTTGGGTCGAGATCGACCGCGATCTCAGCTTCGAGGGCACCCCGGTCATGGCCGACGGCGAGTTCGATCGAGCCGGCGGCTCGATCCGCGACATCTGCCGCGGCGAGCCGGTACCGGCCTGACATAAATCGCGGGCTCACCTCCAGCCGCGTTCTGATGGCGAAACCGTGAAGCCACGAGCTCGCACCCCAACTCCCAGCGGTTCCCAGGCACGCGAGTAGCCTGGAACCATCGCCTGGGTAGAGACAGAGTCACTCAGCTTCACGGCTCGCCACGACGACGCCGACACGAGTTGCGCGCAGCGGATCCTCGACAGCCTCGAGGAACTTCGCCTGCGCCTCGAGGAGCGCTTCGACGAGGCGCCGGGCGACGTCACCGTCGTCATCCACGACAACCCGGCCTACCTATCGGCCGCCCATCCGCTGCTCCCGCCCGTGCGCTGGGCCGCTGCGCCGGCCGCCCGCCGCTACGTCGCCGGGTGGCCGATGGCGGGCGAGATCCACGTGCTCAGCGACGAGTGGATGGAGCGCCGCGCGGGAGGCGAAGACTCGCTCAACGCCCTGCTCGGGACCGCCGACCGGATGTACACCCAGCTGGTCCTCGCCACCAACAACGACCGCCTGCCTCCGATGTGGACCCCGCGCCACTTCCTCACCTACCTGCGCTGGGCGTGGATGGTCGAGGGCGCGTCCCAGTACTTCTCGGGCCAGGTCTCGCTCTACCGCCCCGCCGTGATCACGCGCCTGCGCGACGGCGACAAGCCCAAGTTCCCGCCCAGCAGGCGCGACGCGATCCTGCTCGGAGGGACCCTCTTCGACCTGCTCGACCGCCACGCGGGCCCGCAGGCCTGCGCGCTGCTCGCCGGCCGCCTGCGCAGGGAGGGGCCGACCGCCGGCCTCGAGCTCGCCTTCGACGCGCAGGGGCGCGAGATCGAGAAGGCGTGGCGCATACACCTCGACGACATCCTCTATCCGGCCGGCGCCGAGCCCGGCGCGGACCCGCTGCTCGACACCGGCGAGCGCCCCTCGCCCCTCACGCCGAAGCAAAGCCCGCTCCGAAAGCGCGTCGAGCCCGAGCGGGAGGTCGACCTGCACGACCTCGAGCTCGAGGACTCGGCCGAGCCGAGCTCGGACTTCGACCCGGAGTTCGAGGACCCGTTCGCCGGCGAGCCGCGCATCCGCCGCGGCGCCGGGCTGCGCTCGCCGAGCCGCGAGGAACTTCCCCCCGCCCCCGACCTCGACTTCGGCCCGGCGCCGGAGTTCGGCTTCGAGGGCTCAGCCGGCCGCGAGGTCGAGCAGGGCGACGATGAGGAAGGCGACGGCGACGGCCCCGAGGATCCAGAGCGCCAGGCGAGCCGGCGATCCGATCCCGGGCAGTGAGCCCGGCTCGGGCTCCGGCAGCAGCATCTCGGCCTCGCTGAGCAGCTTCCGCGCCTCCTCGTAGCCCGCCTCGGGCACCATCACGTCGCGCGGGCCCGCCGCGAGCATGTCGGGGACGTCAAAGCCGCGGGTGCGGCGCAGGATCGAGGGGATCCCGTGCTCGAGCAGGATGTTCTGCACGAACTCGGCGTCGGCCTGGTTGCGTCCGCCCGTCACCTTGACCAGCTCGCCCCGGGCGAACTGGGGGCGAACCTTCCGCGCCTTCTCGTGCGCGTCGGTGATCGGCCCCTGCTCGCGCTCGCCGGTATAGACGAGCGGCATCCCGCAGTCCCGGCAGAACCGCTCATCGAGGTCGGTGTGCTCGAGCGCGCAGCGCGGGCAGGTGAGGCTCACTCGAAGGTGAGCTCGGCCTCGGCCACCTGGCCGTCGGTGATCTCGAAGCCGCGAAGCGGCTCCTCGCCCTCGGCGAGCGAGGCGATCAGGTAGATCACGCCCGGATACGAAGCGAGGTTGATGTCGGTTTGCGAGGGATAGGCGGGGCTCTTCGTGTGCGAATGGTAGATCGCGGCGAGCTCCTCGCCCTGCTCCTCGATCTCCATCATGATCCTGAACTGGTCCTGCGGGTCGAGGTTGTAGCGAAGCGGGCTGGCCTCGGCGTTCGCCCCCCGGTAGTAGGTCGTCGCCTCGCCGTCGCGCCCGCCGACCAGCCCGCAGCACTCATTGGGCACGTCCTCTCGCGCGTGCGCGAGCAGCTCGTCGTAGATCTCCTTCGGGATCCGCATTGAGGTTGAATCTAGCGAGCCCGACCGAGCGGCTCGGCCGACCAAAGCGGCTACTCCGACAGCCCCGCGGCTTCGAGTGCGGCAGCCCGGTCCATGTAGCCCTGGAGGCGAACCACCCGTCCTCCACTCACCGCGACGACGACCGCCGTCTCGGTTTCCAGCTCGATTCCGCTGCCTTTCCCACGCCGGTATTCGTGCAGCAGCACAACGACGTTGTCGCCTGCGTCAATGAACTCCTCTGCCTCCAAGCGGCGCTCTTCCCACGCCTCTAGGTCATGAGCCTCGAACTTCTCGTCGATCTCGGACTGACCGTGGGCTATCTCGCCCTCTTGAAGCCCGCCGACGGTCCCGTGGAACTCGACCTCGGGGTCGAGCAGCCGCGCTGTCTTCTCCGCGTCCCCTCCCTGGGACGCCTCGAAGGCCTCCCGCACGATCTCGACGTTCTCCTGAGACACCGCCTGCGCAGTATCCCGGAACGATCGAATTCAATGCAAAGCGGCGGTTTCGTTCGTCAGCGGGTCAATAGAAGTGGACGCCTTCCCGGCGCGGGGGCTCCCTCAGGTCGCCGGCATCTGTGCCGATCAGGTCGGGGTCGTCCCGCCCTCTCTCCCAGAGCAGGTCGTCGAGCAGGGGCGGCGGGATCTCGGTCAGCTCGGAGACCTCACGGAAGGCGTCCCGGGTCGCCTCGCGCACCGTCTCGACATCTTCGGCGGGCGCGACGATCCCGGAGCGAAGCGCCAGGCGCATCAACACGCTGTCGGCGCTGACCTCCCAGAGCGCCGGGTCGGCGACCGCGAGCCAGCCGCGGCGCTCCCAGATCTTCGCGATCAGGAAGCTCTTCTTCTGGAGCGGGTCGGCGAAGGCCTCGAACGCGGCGAGGCGGGCGAGCAGCCCAGAAGCGCCGCCGAGGAGGCCCTCGCACGAAGCGATCAGGTTCGCTGCCTCACCCTCGTAGTCCTCGATCAGCAGGTCGGCGGCGTCGCGCCACAGGTGCGCCCGCTCCTCGAGGCGCGAGGGGCGATCGCCCTCCACGGTGAAGATCGCCGCGAGCTCTCGCTCGCCGATCTCGCCCAGCGAGGAGGCCGAGAGCAAGCCCGGGCGGCGACGCTCGAACGCGAGACCCTGGGCCCAGAGAAGAGCGCTGCCGCGGAAGGGCCCCTCGCCCTCCGCCATATGCGGCTCGTCGTAGCCGCTCGAGTGGTCAATCGCGGCCAGGAACAGCGCGGCGTCGGGGGTCCGGACCTCGGCGAAGTCGGGCGCTCGTAGCCGGGAGCCAGTTGCCGGACGCGAACCGCTACGCGCTCGAGCGCGGCGCGGCGATCACCACCAGAACGACTACCACCAGACGGTGGAATCGATCCCCTCGAGCTCTTCGACCGGCTTCGTGTAGACGCCGGAGGACAGGTACTTCCAGCCGTCGTCGGGCACGAGGAAGACGACGTTTCCGGAGTCGAGCTCGGAGCCGATCCGGTCGGCGACATAGGCGATGGCTCCCGCCGAGACGCCGGCGAAGAGGCCCTCCTCCTCGAGCAGCTTCTTGGTCCAGATGATCGCGTCGCGGTTCGAGACCATGATCTTCCGGTCGAGTACCGAGAGATCGATGATCGGCGGGATGAAGCCATCGTCGAGCGACCGCAGGCCCGAAACGAGCTCGCCCTGCATCGGCTCCGCGGCGACGATCTTGGTCTCGGGGTCGGCCTCCTTGAAGCGCCGGCCGTTGCCCATCAGCGTGCCGCCGGTGCCGAGCCCGCCGACGAAGGCTGAGATCTCGTCGAGCTCCTCGAGGATCTCGGGCGCCGTGCCGTAGTAGTGCGCGTTCGGGTTGGCCTCGTTCCCGTACTGGTAGGGCATGTAGTAGGAGGAGTCGCCCTCGGCCATATCGAGCGCGACCTCGACCGCGCCGTTGGAGCCCTTCGGGCCCTCGGAATAGACGATCTCGGCGCCGTACATGAGCAGCAGTTGGGTGCGCTCCTCGGTCACGTTGTCGGGCATCACGACCTTCAGCGGGTAGCCCTTGCGGCGGCAGATCATCGCCAGCGAGATCCCGGTGTTGCCCGAGGTCGGCTCAAGGATCGTCTGGCCGGGCTCGATCGCCCCGCGCGCCTCGGCGTCCTCGATCATCGCCTTCGCGACCCGGTCCTTGACCGAGCCCGTCGGGTTGTGGCCCTCGAGCTTCGCCCACAGGCGGACGTCGGGGCCGGGCGCCAGACGCGGCAATTCGACCAGGGGCGTGTTGCCGATCGACTCGATGACGTTTTGAAAACGGCCCCCGCAGGGACGATTGAGGAGAGGCTCGTCGAGCATCGCTTCAGAAAGTGTAGTGAGCGGCGGCCTTCTCCGTGGGATGCGGGCGCTATATCGTGCCCCACGGTGCATCGATCTAATCAAAATGATGAAGAGGAAGTGACTCCAAGATGACCAAGCGCCTTATGGCCCTCATGGCAGTCTTCGCGCTCGTCCTTTCGGCGGGCTTCGCCGTCGGATGCGGCGACGATGACGACGACGGTGGCGACAGCACCACGAGCGCCACCAGCAGCGACCTCGGCACGATCACCGAGGGCGAGTTGCTCGTCGGTACCGACACGCCGTATCCCCCCTTCGAGATCGGCCAGCCTCCTGACATCTCGGGCTTCGACATCGAGGTCATGGATGCGATCGCCGAGGACATCGGGGTGGAGGCGACCTACCAGGACACCGGTTTCGACACGATCTTCCGCGATACCGCCAACGGCCAGTTCGACACGGCGGCGGCGGCCTCGACGATCACGCCCGAACGCCAGCAGAAGGTCAACTTCACCGACCCCTACTACGAGGCCCAGCAGGCGCTCGTGGTCGCCGAAGACGATGACGAAATCGTGACGACCGCGGACCTCGGCGGCAAGATCGTCGGCGCCCAGGACGGAACCACGGGTGAAGCGCTCGCAAACGACGAGACCGACGCCTCCGAGGTTCGAGGTTTCCCGGAGGGCACCGACGCGATCACGGCGCTGGCAACCGGTCAAGTGGAAGCGGTGATCGTGGACCAGCCGGTGGCGGCCGACGCAGTCGAGAAACAGGGTGGGGTCAAGATCGTCGAAGAGATCCCGCTGCCCTCCCCGGAGCTGTTCGGCTTCGCGGTTGCGAAGGACAACACGGCACTGCTCGACGCGATGAACCAGGCCCTCGCCAAGATCAAGGACGACGGGAGGCTGACCGAGCTCTACCAGCAGTACTTCCAGGCGGATCCGCCTGCGTCGGTTCTGGAGGGGACGACCACTCCGGCCGGCTGACCACGAAAGACATCGAGCACCCGAGAGGGGCGTCCTTCGTGGCGTCCCTCTCTTTTTTCGCCCGCGTCGATTAGCCTGCGGCCAGATGGACTTCATCTTCGAGTACTACTTCGACTTCAACCTGATGGGGGACGAGTTCGGCCGCGTCCTCGACGGTTTTTTCATCACCCTGAAGCTCTCGATCCTGTCGGGGATCCTGTCGCTGGCCTGGGGGCTCGTCCTCGCCGTCCTTCGCCAGCTGCCGGGACGCGGGTTGGCGCCGGTCCGCTGGCTGACGATCGCGTACATCGACGCCTTCCGCGGCATCCCGCTGCTGCTGGTCCTCTTTCTCGTCTCGGGCTTCCTGAGCGCGGCGCAAGCCGACGGCTCGATCCCGCGCGAGCTCGGGATCCCGACCTGGTTCGGGCAGACGTCGGTCTTCTGGTACGGCGTGATCTCGCTGACGATCACCTACGGCGCCTACATGGCCGAGGTCTACCGGGCGGGAATCGAGGCCGTCCCATCGGGTCAGATGGAGGCTGCTCGATCCCTCGGGATGAGCCACGGCGAGTCCATGCGACAGATCGTCGTCCCGCAGGCGATCCGCAAGGTCATCCCTCCCCTGCTGAACGACTTCATCGCCCTGATGAAGGACACCTCGCTGGTCGGCGTCCTCGGCGCCGTCGAGGTCGTCAAGGCCGGCCAGGACGTCCAGACCGAGTTCTTCAACGGGTCGGCACTCGTGCTCGGGGCTCTGATGTTCCTCGTCGTCACGATCCCGCTTGCACGGGTCGTCGACGTCCTGATCGCGCGCCAGCAGGCGCGAACATCGCGGAGCGGCCCCGGAGATAGCGGTGGCGAGACCCCCACCCCGATTGTCTCGATCCCGCCCGGTGCAGGTGGAAGGGGTCAAGGAGGTGCGGCGTCTTGATGGCTGACGAGTCCATGCTCAAGCTCGACGGAGTCACGAAGAGCTTCGGCGACCTGAAGGTCCTCCAAGGCGTCGACCTCGAGATCGCGCAGGGCGAGGTCGTCTGCGTCCTCGGGCCGAGCGGCTCCGGCAAGAGCACGCTGCTTCGCTGCGTCAACCTGCTCGAGCCGCCCGACGAGGGCGACATCTTCCTGGAGGGGACCAACATCTGCAAGGGCGAGGGAAAGGACTGGGAGCTCGACTTCGTGCGACAGCGCGTCGGCATGGTCTTCCAGCAGTTCAACCTGTTCCCGCACAAGTCGGCGATCGAGAACGTCACGATCGCGCAGCAGACGGTCCTCGGCCGCAGCAAGGGGGAGGCGACCGAGAAAGCCGTCGCCCTGCTCGAGCGGGTCGGGCTCGGCGACAAGCTGAACGAATACCCCGACCGCCTCTCGGGCGGCCAGCAGCAGCGCGTGGCCATCGCCCGCGCCCTCGCGATGGACCCGCACGTGATGCTCTTCGACGAGGTCACCAGCGCCCTCGACCCCGAGCTCGTCAAGGAGGTCCTCGACGTCATGCGCGAGCTCGCCTCCGAGGGCATGACGATGGTCGTCGTGACTCACGAGATCGGCTTCGCTCGCGAGGCGGCGTCGACCGTCGTCTTCATTGACAATGGCGTCGTCGTCGAGAAGGGCAAGCCCGGCGACGTGCTCGACAACCCCAAGGAGGAGCGCACCAA
>CAVUAT010000012.1:0-135570 GCA_963739545.1 uncultured Solirubrobacterales bacterium
TACACGAGAGGACACATCTCTAAATCGGGGCGACTGGATTTGAACCAGCGACCTTTCGGCCCCCAGCCGAATGCGCTACCAGACTGCGCCACGCCCCGATGACGTGCCGGCCGATCTTAGGGCCTAAGCGGGCGACGAGAATCGAACTCGTTCCTCGAGCTTGGAAGGCTCGCGTGCAACCGTTGACACCTCGCCCGCGTGACGGCGGATTCTAGCTGTGGCCTAAGCAGGTTCCTGGTCGAGGAGCAACGCTCGCACGTGGTCAGCGCGCCGTGCCGTTCGTCGTCTATGGCAGTTCGCGCACACCACCTCGCACTTCTCGATCTCGTCAAGGATGCTCTTCCAACTCCTACCCGCGAACTGGTGGCTGATAGTGAATTTCTTGTCCGCCAGGTGGTCGAACTCGAGGACGAGCGGATCGCTCCGCACAATCGACACATGGGTGCAACCTGAAGTACTCGACCAGGAATCTCATGCGTTTTTCGTTTCGAGCCCGTTTCCGGCGAGCTTCGGCCTCGATGTACTGCTGCTTGTTCGCAAGGTAGTGCGCTCTGCCGTAGATGTTCTGACAGTCCCGGCAGTGATGCTGGCGCTTTCCGCGCTCCTTGCGATGCCACGCAAATGCACCGATGAGCTTGACCTTCCCACACCGATTGCAGCGACGTAATTCTCCGACATAGCGAACGTATGTTCGCATCCCGACCGGATGGAACCGGCTTCCCCGCTCGTTACGCTGGCCCGCCGACTCAATGCGATCGCTCATCGACAACAGCCCCACGCGGCTAGCCGTTCGTCCCGAAGCGGTGGCCCTCGCTGTCGTCGCCGCGCTCACCGCAGGCGCGATAGCGCTCAGCGTCAACGCCAACGACGCCGAGTCCGCCACAGGCGACAACATCGTCTTCATCCTCACCGACGACCAGTCCGCGAACGAGCTCTCGGCGATGCCGAACGTGCAGTCGCTGATCGGGGCGAAGGGGGCGACGTTCCGGCGGGGGTACGTCCCCTATCCCCTCTGCTGCCCGTCGCGGGCGAGCCTGCTGACCGGCGAATACATGCACAACCATCTGGTCCGAGGCAACGTCCCGCCGTTCGGCGGATGGGACACGTTCCGGCCGCAGGAGGCGAACGCGCTTCCGGTCTGGACCAAGGACGCGGGCTACTACAACCTCCACATCGGCAAGTACTTGAACGGCTACGCCGGGGTCCTGGCGACGCCGTTACCGGTCCCGACCGCGTGGGACGAGTGGTACGGGAAGATCTCCGAGGGCCCCCTCTACTTCAACTACCAGCTGATCGAGAAGACCGCGCCCGCCGACACGCCCGAGCTCGAGTTCTACGGCGACCAGGCGGGCGAGTACCAGACCGATGTGCTGGGAGACAAGGCGGTCGGGTTCGTCGACGGGCTGTCTGGCGCGCAGTCCCCGTTCCTGATGAACCTGTGGTTCAACGCCCCCCACAGCCCCTACGACCCGGCGCCCCGTCACATCGGCTCGCTCTCGACCGCCCCGCTGCCGGCGCTCCAGGCATTCAACGAGAAGGACGTCTCGGACAAGCCGAAGTGGCTGCGCAAGCAGTCGAAGAAGCGCCTTTCGAAGGGACTCAAGAAGACCATCACCTTCGAGCGCCGCCGCCGCCTCGAGATGCTGCGATCGGTCGACGAGGCGGTCGGCGAGCTGGTCGCCGAGCTCGAAAGCGAGGGGGTGCTCGACGACACCTACATCGTCTTCGCCTCCGACAACGGCTTCTTCCGCGGCGAGCACCGGATCGCCGGCGGCAAGTACCTGGCCTACGACCCCTCGTCCAAGGTGCCACTGATGATCCGCGGCCCGGGGATCCCAGCCGGCTCGGTCAGCGACGAGCTCGTCTCCACCCTCGACATCACCCAGACGATCGTCGAGATCGCGACGGGCTCGACCGACCCCGCGCTCGACGGCCGCTCGCTGATCCCATATGCGCAGAACAATTCGCTGCGCTCGACCCGCCCGCTGCTGATCGAGGCCGACACGGGCCCGGGCAACGGGAGCCCCGGCTTCGATCCCGAGTCGGCGAGCGCATCCGGCGCTGTCAAGGCGCAGGAGGCGCGCGTGGCCGGCCGCCGAGGCGTCAAGGACCTCGACCAGGAAAAGATGGCGTCGAAGTCCGTCGCCAACGGCAACTTCGCTCCGGCATACCGCGCGATCCGCACGGACCGCTACCTCTACGTCCTCTACGGGAACGGCCAGTCCGAGCTCTACGACATGAAGCGCGACCCCGCGCAGCAGAACTCTCTGCACAAGGACAGACGCTTCAGGCCGGTCCGCAAGTGGCTCTTCACCCACCTGGTCGCGTTCGGCACGTGCGCCGGTCCTTCATGTCGCTTCGAGACGGGCCCCGAGCCGAGGCCGCTGCCGAAGGTGAAGAAACGGCCCGCCGAGACAGAGGCGGGCGGCGGGTCCGGGAGGTAGCCCGGCGACTGACGCCAGGCTACGATTTGCGCCTCGCGGGGCACTGGCCAAACTGGCTAAGGCACCGGCCTCCAAAGCCGGGGATTCCAGGTTCGAATCCTGGGTGCCCCGCCTCTCAGACGAGCCGCCTCCGCGCGGCTCGTCTTCGTTTCGGGCGGACGAGCGGAGGGTCCGTAAGATCAGCCGTCCCCGCGGGCGTGGTGAAACTGGAAGACACGCGGGCTTTAGGTGCCCGTGCGCGAAAGCGCTTGGGGGTTCGAGTCCCTCCGCCCGCATCCCACGGTTTGGGTATGGCGCTCGTCCCCTGGAGAACATAGACTTGCCCGCGTTATGGAAGCGGGAGCCATCCGTCCGGGATACGAGCTCTGGCGGCCGAACAGGCAGAAGGCCGAGGCGAAGAGCGCCAAGGCCCTCGTGGTGTTCCTGTTGCTGGTCTCGGCCGGAATCGCCGCCGTGATCACGATCGGCGGCTGGGAGCGCCTCGAGGGCGGCAAGATCTTCGCGGTCCTCTACGTGGTGCTCTACCTGCTGTTCGCCTTCTTCGTGGCCCGCTGGAACCGCGGCGTCCTGCCGGTCGCGGCCGCGCTGGCGATCATCCTCGCCATCTTCGCCGGCATCGCCGCGCCGAACTGGTTCGACCGGGCCAAGGACGGCCTCTCGAGCCCGCTTCTGCCCGAAGAGCTCCTCGGGCTGCTCACGCTCCTCCTCGTCCCGATTCAGGTGATTCTCATCGCAGTCGCGATGGTCGCCTTCAACCAGAACTGGCACGTCGAGGAAGAGCGCCCGATCGGCGACGAGATCTAGCGCCTAGAACAGCTTCAGGGGCGGGTCGAGCAGGTGCGGGCCGTCCTCTCGGACGCTGTTCACCGCCTCCGAGACCTCGGTCGCGATCAGCTCGTCGGTCGGCCGCAACAGCGACAGAGCCTCGCCGGCGTCGAGCCCGGGATCGAGCCACTCCGCCTCCACCGCCTCGTCGAGGATCACCGGCATCCGGTCGTGGATCGGCGCAACCAACTCGCTCGGCTCGCAGGTGACGATCGTGCAGGAGTGGAGCTCGCTTCCGTCCCCACGCTTCGCGCGGGCCCAGAGCCCGGCGAACGCGAACGGCGCGTGGTCGGGCCGCGTGATCCAAAGCGGCTGCTTCCCGGTCTCGCTCGCGCGCCACTCGTAGAAGCCGTCGGCGACGATCAGGCAGCGAAAGCCTTCGAACGCGTCGCGAAACGCCGGCGCCTCCGCCACCGTCTCAGCCCGAGCGTTGATCAACAGCCGGTCCCAGGAGTCGGGATCGGCGTAGTGCGGGATCAACCCCCAGCGCAGCCGCCCGGCCTCGCGCTTGCCCTCCTTGTCCGTCCGCACCGCGAGCACCGTGTCGGTCGGCGCGACGTTGTAGCGCGCCTCCTGCTCGACCTCGGCCGTCTCGCTGACGCCGAAGCGGAACTGCAGCATCCGGGGGTCAGGGTCGGTGAGGGTGTAGCGGCCGCACAAGGTCACGAAAGTGTGACAACTGGAGGAGCCACCTGCCCGAACGTCCCTCCCTGCGTATGCTCGGCGCAGTGGGCAGTTGAGACCTCAGGCGGTGCCGAAGTGCGCCGAAGCGGCGGATAGCGACCAGCTGCGCTCTGAGGAGCGATGCCGGAGGTGGGATTCGAACCCACACGCCCCGAAGGACCATCGGTTTTGAGCCGATGCTGTCTACCAGTTCCATGCACTCCGGCAGCGGGGGAAACGATAACCGCAGCATCCGGCGATAATCCCGCGGCGTGGACGATGCGGGGCGCCAGCAGCTGATCGACGAGCTCTGCTCCTTCGAGGAGCGCGGGCCGGGGACCGACGCCGAGAGGCGGGCGGCGAACATGCTCGCCGGGAGGCTGCGCGGGATGGGACGGCGCGCCGACGTGGAGCCGACCTACGTGCGCCCGCAGTACGCGCTGGTGGAGCTGATCCACGTCGCGCTCGCCATCGCCGGGAGCATCGTCGCGATCTCCGTGCCTCCCGTGGGCTTCGCGATCGTGCTGTTCGCGGCCACCTCGATGTACCTGGACCTGAACACGCGCTTCTACCTCGTGCGCAGGCTGTTCTTCCGCCGTGCATCGCAGAACGTCGTCTCGCCCGGGTCAACCCCTCAGGCGCCGGTGCGCCTGATCCTGGTCGCCCACTACGACGCTGCACGGACGGGCTTCATCTTCGGCGAGCGCTCGCTGCGGTTTGCTCGCCGGCTATCGGAGCGCGCCCGGGTGCTGCTCGGGCCGTTCCGGATCGTGTTCTGGGCGGGCATCGCTCCGCTGCTGCCGGTCATCGGCCTGCGAATGGCGGGCATCGACGACCAGTGGGTAGCGATCCTGCAGCTGTTCCCGACCGTGCTGCTGATCGTCGCCGCGTTCTTGCTCACCGACATCGCGCTCTCCAAGATCGTTCCCGGCGCCTACGACAACGCATCGGGCGTCGCCGCGGTCATGTCGGCCGCCGAGCAGCTGCGCAGCGACGAGGCGCCTTCGAACCTCGACGTCTGGGTCGTGCTGACCGGCGCCGAAGAGGCGCTCGGCGAGGGGATGCGCGCCTTCGTCCGCGCCCACCGGCCCGACCTCGACCGGGAGCGCACCGTGATCGTCAACGTCGACTCGGTCTCCTACGGCGGGGTCCACTACGTGACCAGCGAGGGGCCGGTGATCAGCACCTCGATGGACGGCGAGCTGGTCGAGCTCTGCGAGGCGCTCGCGGCAGCCGAGGGCGGCGGGCGGGCCGCGCGGCCCCTGCGCTCGCCCTTGGGCACCGACGCATTGCCGGCCGCCGTCCGCCGCCTCCGCGCGATCACGATCACCGGCGTCGAGGACGGCCTGCCGGCGCCCTGGTACCACACCCATGAGGACGTCCCGGCGCGCGTTGACCCCGCGGCGTTGGCAGAGGCCACCGAGTTCGTGGTCGCGCTGGCGGAGCTGCTTGACCGCGACGCCGCCCGTAGGGTGAGCGCATGAACGAGGGCGGCACCATCCCCGAGAAGCTGTGGGAGCCATCCCCCGAGGCGATCGAGCGATCGCGGATGACGGCCTACATGCGCTGGCTCGCCGAGCACCGCGGCGTCAGGGTGCGTGACTACGAAGGGCTCTGGCAGTGGTCGGTGGACAACCTCGAGGACTTCTGGGCGTCGATCTGGGCCTACTTCGATGTCCAGGCATCAATCGTCGGCTCCTCCGCTTCGCGTCCGGGGCCGCCTCGGGACCCAGCGGGTAAGGACGTCCTCGCCTCGCGCGAGATGCCCGGGGCGAGCTGGTTCCCCGGCACCGAGCTCAACTACGCCGAGCACATCTTCCGCGGCAAGGGCGACGACGAGCTCGCGGTCGCCCACGCCTCCGAGACGCGCGAGCCCGGCGAGCTGACGTGGGGAGAGTTGAAGCAGCAGGTGGCCGCCGCGGCTGAGGGGCTCCGCTCGCTCGGCCTCGAGCGCGGCGACCGCGTCGTCGCCTACCTGCCGAACTCCCCCGAGGCGCTAGTGGCCTTCCTCGCCACAGCCAGCCTCGGCGCGACCTGGTCGAGCTGCTCGCCGGACTTCGGCCCGTCGAGCGTCGTCGACCGCTTCGCGCAGATCGAGCCCAAGGTGATGTTCGCGGTCGACGGATACCGCTACGGCGGCAAGGACTTCGACCGGATGGCGACGGTCGCTCGACATCGCGGGCGAGATCCCGAGCCTCGAGCGCGTGGTCATCGCCCCCTACCTGAGCGCCTCGCCCGACCTGACCCCCCTCGAGGCGGCGGGCGGCGCGACCCCGATGACCATGGGCCAGCTCGCAGAGCTCGGCGCCGGCGCGCCGCTTCGCTTCGAGCGCGTCCCCTTCGACCACCCCCTCTGGGTCCTCTACTCCTCCGGCACGACCGGGCTGCCGAAGGCGATCGTCCAGGGCCACGGCGGGATCCTCCTCGAGCAGCTGAAGAAGCTCAACCTCCACCTCGACGCGCAGCCCGGCGACCGCGTCTTCTGGTTCACGACCACCGGCTGGATGATGTGGAACTTCCTGGTCGGCGTGCTGCTGACCCCGGCGTCGATCGTCCTCTACGACGGCAATCCCGGCCATCCCGATATGGGAGTGCTCTGGGAGCTCGCCGAGGTCACCGGCGTCACCTGCTTCGGGACGAGCGCCAGCTACATCTCGACCTGCATGAAGGATGGGGTGGAACCCGGCAGCGGGCGCGACCTCTCGCGGCTGCGCTCGGTCGGCTCGACGGGCTCCCCCCTCTCGCCCGAGGGCTTCGAGTGGGTCTACGAGCACGTCGGCCGCGACACCTGGCTCTTCTCGACCAGCGGCGGCACCGACGTCTGCACCGCGTTCGTCGGAGGCGTCCCGATCCTTCCCGTCTATCGCGGCGAGCTGCAGGGCCGAGCGCTCGGAGCCAAGGTCGAGGCCTTCGACGAGGACGGCAACTCGGTGATCGACGAGGTCGGCGAGCTCGTGATCACCGAGCCGATGCCCTCGATGCCCGTGTTCTTCTGGGGGGACGAGGACGGATCCCGCTATCGCGAGAGCTACTTCGACGTGTACCCGGGCATCTGGCGACACGGCGACTGGATCGAGATCACCTCGCGCGGCACGGCGATCATCTACGGACGCTCGGATTCGACCATCAACCGCTCCGGCGTCCGTATGGGCACCAGCGAGATCTACCGCGCGGTCCAGGGCGTGCCCGAGATCCTCGACGCGCTCGTCGTCGACATCCCCCGCGAGGGGACCGAGGGATGGATGCCGCTGTTCGTCGTCCTGCGCGAGGGCGCCGAGCTGAGCGACAAGCTCAAGAAGGAGGTGGCGCGCCGAATACGCGAGGCCTGCTCGCCGAGACACGTGCCGAATGAGATGTACGCGATCGCGGAGGTGCCCCGCACGCTCAGCGGCAAGGTCCTCGAGGTGCCGGTCAAGCGGATCCTGATGGGCGAGGCACCCGAGCGCGCGGCGAGCCGCGACTCGCTCGCCAATCCGGCGGCACTCGATTACTTCGTCGAGCTCGCCTCGTCGGGCGACTCCATCGAGGAGTCGTAGGGCGACAGCTGCGGTCTTAGACCGGCGTCACGGGGTTGCGCCGCTCCGCGAAGGAACGGTCCTTACGCTCCGCCAGCCGGTAGCGGCGAACCAGCTCGCCCCGAAGCTCGTCGGGCTCGATGACCGCGTCTACGACGAGCTCGGAGGCGAGGTGGAGGATGTCTATGTCCTCCGAGTACTCCTCGCGTTTCGCCTTGACGAACGCCTCCCGCTCGGCCTCGTCGGAGATCTCCTGGATCTGGTTGAAGAAGACGGCGTTGATGGCGGCCTCGGCCCCCATCACCGCGATCTGCGCCTGCGGCAGGGCGATGCACGCGTCGGGCTCGAAGGCCGGGCCGGCCATCGCGTAGAGGCCGGCGCCGTAGGCCTTGCGGACGATGACCGAGATCTTCGGAACCGTCGCCTCCGAGACCGCGCTGATCATCTTCGCGCCGTGGCGGATGATCCCCTGCCGCTCGACGTCCTTGCCGATCATGAAGCCGGGTACGTCGGCGAGGAAGAGCAGAGGCACGTTGAAGGCATTGCACGCCCAGATGAAGCGAGCGGCCTTGTCGGCGGAGTCGACGAACAGCACGCCGCCCTTGACCTTGGGCTGGTTGGCGACTATCCCGATCGCGCGGCCTTCGAGGCGCGCGAAGCCGGTGACGATCTCCTTCGCCCAGCGCGCGGATACCTCGAGGAACGAGCCTTCGTCGACGAGGGCATCGATCAGGTCGGTGATGTCGAAAGCGGGCTTGGGGTCGGCCGGCACGATCTCGGATGTCTTCGCCTCCCCCCCGGGCTCGGCCGGCGGGGCGGTCGGGGCCGCCTCACGCCAGTTTGTGGGCATGTACGACAGGTAGCGCTTGGCGATGTCGATGGCCTCCTCGTCGCTGGCGGCCAGGAAGTGGCCGCAGCCCGAGCGGCTCGTGTGCATCCTCGCGCCACCCATCTCCTCGAGCGTCACCTCCTCGCCGATCACCATCTGCGCCATCCGCGGCGAGCCCAGGTACATCGAGGCATTGCCGTCGCGCATGATCACGACGTCGCAGAAGGCCGGGATGTACGCGCCGCCGGCCGCGCTCGGGCCGAACAGCAGGCATATCTGCGGCACCTGGCCCGAGAGGCGGACCTGGTTGTGGAAGATGTGGCCGGCGCCGCGGCGGCCCGGGAACATCCGGACCTGGTCGGTGATCCGGGCTCCGGCGGAGTCGACGAGGTAGACCATCGGGACCTGGTTCGCCAGCGCCCGCTCCTGCACCCGCAGAATCTTCTCGACGGTCTTCGGGCCCCACGAGCCCGCCTTCACCGCCGGATCGTTCGCCATCAGCGCCACGGGCCGCCCGGCGATCGTTCCCTGCCCGGTGACGACGCCGTCGGCTCCGAGGCCCTCCTGCTCCCAATTGGCGAGCAGCGCGTCCTCCGAGAAGCTGCCGGGGTCGAGCAGCAGCTCGACACGCTCGCGCACAGGGAGCTTCTCCTGCTCTGCGACCTTGCGGCGGTGGCGCTCGGGGCCGCCCTCGAGCGCGGCGGCAAGGGCCGAAGAGATGTCGCTCATCGCGCCGCTCAGGCCTTGAGCTGGCGCCCATCGGAGGCGTCGGCCTCGGGCTCCTCGCCCGTCGGCAGCAGGTCGGCGTCCTCCTGGTCGAAGGGCTCGGTTTCGGGCTCCGGCTCGGCCTCGGCCTCGCGCGCGGCGGGGTCGAGCTGCTCGGGAACGGCGAAACGGTCGCCCTCGTCGGCCGGGCTGTGCTCGATTGCGGCCTCCGAGAGCTTGCCCTTTAGGGACTCGATGTCGCCGATCACCTCATCGCGCCTGCTGACGAGGTCCGCGATCACCGATTCGACGTCCTCCCGGCGGCGGGTGCCCTCGTCGACGATCCGGTGGGACTGCGCCTCGGCGTCCGCGATGGCGGCGTCGGCGTCGGCCGCCGCGTCCTCGCGGATCTTGGCGGCGTCGGCGTCCGCGCTCTTTCGGGTGGAGTCGGCGTAGGCGTCCGCCTCGGCTGAGCGCTCCTCCGCGTAGGCGTCGGCGTCGCTCCGGACGCGCTCGGACTCCGTGCGCGCCTCGGAGATGATCTCCTGGGCGCTGTCCTCGGCCTGCGAGAGGATCGCACCTGTGCGCTCGCCGACGCGCTCGAGCTCGCGCTTGACGGTCTCGGATCGTGACTCGTCCCCTCCGCCGGTCTCGAGCCAGTCGGCCAGCCGCGAGAGGAACTTCTCGACCTCCTGCTTGTCGTAGCCCCGCTTCGACGACGGGAAAGTCGCGTTGCGAATGCGGTCGAGGCTCGTCTGGTCAACGCCCATGCGGCTTACTCCTGATCAACGGGGACAGGCTTGTCACCCGAGTAATCGTAGAACCCCTTGCCGGACTTTCTCCCAAATTCTCCTGCATCCACCATCTTCTGCAGGATGGCGGGCGCGGCGAACCGGTCCTCGCCGTATGCGTCGACCATCACGTTCGAGATCGAGACCAGCGTGTCGAGCCCGACGAAGTCAGCGAGCGTAAGCGGGCCCATCGGGTGGCTGGCACCGGCCATCATCCCGGCGTCGATGTCGGCGATCGAGCCGACTCCCTGCTCGTGCGCGCGCATAGCGTCAAGCATGTAGGGGACGAGGAGGCGGTTGACGATGAACCCGCGGTTGTCGCCTGCGGCGACCGTCGTCTTGCCGAGCTCCTCGCCGATCTTGAACCCGAGGTCGTAGGCGTCGTCGCTCGTGCCCTCGGCCTTGACGACCTCGAGCAGCGGCATCACCTGGGCTGGATTGAAGAAGTGCAAACCGAGGAAGCGCTCGCCGCGACCGGTAGCGCTCGCCTGGTCGGCGACGGCCAAGGACGAGGTGTTGGTGGCGAAGTAGGCGTCGTCCTTGACGATTCCGTCGACCTCCTTCCACATCTCGAGCTTCGCGTCGAGGTCCTCGGTGATCGCCTCGATCACGAGGTCGCACTCGGCGAGGTCCGCGTAGTCGAGGGTGCCCGTGATGCGGCCGAGCACGGCGTCAGCGTCGGCCTGCTCCATCTTGCCCTTCGAGACCGCCTTGCCGAGCTGCTTCTCGATCTTGCCCACGCCCTTGTCGAGCTTGCCCTGGTCGACCTCGCGGACGACGACGTCCCAGCCGTTCTGGGCGCAGATCTGGGCGATTCCGTGGCCCATCAGGCCGCAGCCCAGGACGCCGACTTTGTTGATCTCCATGCTTGTGACACTCCTCCTTGAAAGGGAACGGACGGTCGCGCAGCCTAACGGCCGCAGGCCGTTCAGGTTTGATGCCGCAGGCCGTTCAGGTTTGACGGGCGACGGTCGCTGGTGCCGTCGCTATCGTGACCGCAATCACCGCGACGTCCTAGGCGGGGGCGCTACCGCGGTGCCAGGGACGTGTTGTGAGACCGATGCGCGGATGCGACAGACAGCGGCTGCGGCTGGGCGCGGGACTATGCGCCCTCGCGCTGCTGATCGCGCTCGCGGGAGCGCCTACCGCGCCGGCCAAGGACGGGCCGAACAAGCGCGAGCGCGCGCAGGCGCTTCGCAAGAAGAACGCGAAGCAGAAGCGCCCGAATGTGGTCGTGGTGATGACCGACGACCAGAACGAATCGATGCTCGGCATGGACCTGACCCAGCGCCTGCTCGGAGGCGCCGGCACGACGTTCCGCAACAGCTACGTCTCCTTTCCCCTCTGCTGCCCCTCGCGCGCGACCTTCCTCACCGGGCAGTACTCACACAACCACGGCGTCTTCACGACCGAGCTGCCGAACGGCTACAACGGCCTCAATCACACGAACACGCTGCCCGTCTGGCTGCGCACGTCGGGCTACCGGACCGCGATGGTCGGCAAGTACCTGAACGGGTACGGGATCAACGACTTCATCCCCGAGGCGGTCTCCGACGCACGCGAGATCCCCCCGGGCTGGACCGAGTGGTACGGGCTGACCGGCGGCCTCGAACAGCGGCGCTACCGCTACAAGCTGAACGAGCAGGGCAGGATCCGCTACTACAAGACCGGGGACCGCAACTACGTCACCGACGTCCTCTCGAGCAAGGCCGTCGATTTCGTCAAGCGCCAGGCGAAATTCCCGAAGCCGTTCTTCCTCTGGTTCAACCCGACCGCGCCCCACGGCGAGGCCGGCAGCGCCTTCGGAGCCACGCGCGACCCGGAGCCCGCGAAGCGCCACCTCGGCCGGTACGAGTTGGCGAAGGCGCCCCGCACGCCGAACTTCGACGAGGCCGACGTCTCGGACAAGCCGTCCGGGATCGCGGCCACGCCGCCGCTGAACGAGGAGGAGATCGCCGACATCGACCGCCGCTACCGCGGCCGCCTCGAGAGCCTGCTCGCCGTCGACGAAGCGGTGAAGCGGATCGTCGGCAGGCTGCGCAAGGCCAACGACCTGCGCAGGACCTACATCTTCTTCACCTCCGACAACGGCCTGCTGCTCGGCGCGCACCGGCTGCTGTTCAAGAACTACATCTACGAGGAGTCGACCCGCGTGCCCCTGATCGTGCGAGGACCCGGCTTCCCCGCAGGCGTCGTGCGCGACCAGAACGTCAGCAACGTCGACCTGGCGCCGACGATCACCGCCCTGACGGGCACCACCCCCGGTCTCGTCATGGACGGCCGCTCCCTGCTGCCCGCCGCGCAGAACCCGGTCGCCGCCACCGCCCGCGACGTCCTCTTCGAGAGCGAGGTCAACGGGGGCTCAGTCGGCGTGCGCAGCGGCCCCTGGGTCTACATCGACAACGGCCCCGACGACACGGCCGAGCTCTACAACCTCACGACGGACCCGTTCCAGCTCCAGAGCCTGCACGCCAGCGGCCTACCCCAGCACGTCTCCATACGCAACCAGCTCAGGGCGCGGCTGAACGCGTATCGGAACTGCGTGGGGCTCAGCTGTCCGTAGGGCGTAGAGGGTGGCGGGGCGCCGGCGCCGCCCATTCGTTCCCTCGCTGATTCGCCGAGGACACGCAGCTGCCGGTCCGAGCGTCGCGCGGCGGCTGCATGTGCTCGCTCACGAACGGACGACACCGACGCCACCACACGCGACGTCCTTCGGCAGCACCTGAGCCCGGCGCGGCCCTTTCGGCAGCACCTGAGCCCGGCGCGGCTGTGGTGCGGGTCCCGCGCGCGTCCGCAGGGGGCGTATGCAGCCGCCGCGAAGGCATCAGGGACGGCGCTGCGGCAGCTCGGCGAATCAGCCCCCGAGGGCGTGCGCTGGACCCGCCCCCCTAGCGACCCGGCCTCATGCTGCCGACAGCTCGTCGAGCTTCGCTCTCATCCCGGCGGCGAGCGCGTTCACTCCGCTCATCGGCCTCACGTAGACCGCCATCTCGGTGATCTTGCCGTTGTCGTCGAAGCGAAGCAGGTCTATGCCCTGAAGGTCGCGATCTCCGACGTGGGCGCTGAAGGCGAGCGTGGCCGTCTTGCCGGTCTCGGTGTGGTCGGTGTAGCGGAAGTCCTCGAACACCTGAAGCACGGCGGTGAGCAGCGTCGCAACCGCCTCGCGGCCCTGGTAAGGCTTGAACACGACCGGGCTGGAGAAGGTGACGTCCTCGGCGAAGAGATCGTCGATCGCCGAGAAGTCCTTGGCCTCGGCCGCGGCGCGGAACGTGTCGCTCAGCATGGCGGGAGCCTATCCCCCGCGCCGCCAATCGACCGGTCCCGCGGTGAGGACGTGGGCGCCCAGCGGGCGGCCGAGCACATCCTGCGCCGCGCGCGACGCCTCGATCAGCTTCGGCAGGTCGACACCCGTGGCGACATCCATCTCGTGCAGCATCGAGATCAGGTCCTCGCTCGAGATGTTGCCGGTAGCCCCCGGCGGGACCGGGCAGCCGCCGAGCTCGCCGAACGAGCTCTCGAACGAGGTGACGCCCGCGTCGACCGCCGCCAGCACGTTGGCGAGCCCCTGGCCGCGGGTGTTGTGGAAGTGAGCGGTGAGCTCGACGCCGGGGAGCTCACCGGGCGCCCGGTCGAAGAACTCTCGGACCTGGCGCGGGTTGGCCATCCCGGTGGTGTCGCCGAACCCGACCTCCTCGCAGCCGAACGCGACGAGCTTCGAGGCGATCTCGAACACCCTGTCGACTGGGACCTCGCCTTCGTACGGGCAGCCGAAGCTGGTCGAGATCACGCCCTCGCAACGCAGTCCCGCCTCGCGCCCCGCGCCGATCGTGTCCTCGAGACCGTCCAGCGACTCGGCGATCGTGCGCTTGACGTTCTTGCGGTTGTGCGTCTCCGAGGCGGAGAGGAAGAAGTTCGCCTCCTGGAAGCGGTCGCGCTGCTCGAGCGCGTTGTCGAGGCCCTTGCGGTTCGGGATCAACACCGAGTAGGCGACGCCGTCGCGCGGCTCGAGCCCGCTGAGCACCTCGGCGGCGTCGGCGAGCTGGGGAATCACGTCGGGGCGAACGAACGAGGTCACCTCGATCCGCCGCAGCCCCGAGTCGGCGAGCATCCCGATCAGCCGCAGCTTCTCGGCCGTTTCGATCACCTCGGGCTCGTTCTGGAAGCCGTCCCTGGGGCCGACTTCGCGGATCTTCACTGCCGAAGGCGTCACGCGGGAAAGGCTAGAGACATGCAACGGCGGACTTACCTGGTGCTTCAAGGGATCCGACCGGTCCGGCGTCAGTCCGCCTTGACTTCCCCGACCTGAATCACGCGGCGCTCGTGGGTGCCGACGCCGATCGTGCGATCTCCCTCGGTCACCTCCACGTCGAAGCGCAGCTTGCGCTCGTCGGCGATCTCTCGAAGCTTCGAGTGGACGACGCAGGTCGCGCCCTCCATCGACCCGGCGACGTGCTTGATGCAGACCTCGAAGCCGACGGTGGCCTTCCCCTCGGGCAGGTTCTCGATGGCGAGCATCGCCGACGTCCGCTCCATCATCCCGATCATCCCCGGGGTCGAGAGGACGCTGACCCCGATCGTGCCGCCGACGTCGGTGACCAGGCGGTCCTCAACTACGAACTCGTCCGAGCGCTCGATCCCCGGCTCGAGCACTACTCGGCGCCTCCTCTGCTTCGCGTCCGGGGGCGCCTCAACCGACCATCCCCATGCCGCCCGAGACGCCGATGATCTCGCCCGTCACGTATGAGGCGTCGTCGGAGGCGAGGAAGGCGACGGCTGCGGCGACCTCGTCGGGCTGGCCCATGCGGCGGAGCTGGGTGCCGGCCTTCATGTTCTCGATGATCTTGGCGCCGATCTCGCCGAACTCGGTCGCCTGCATCAGCAGAGGAGTCTCGATCGGCCCCGGCGCGATGCCGTTGGCGTTGATCCCGAAACGCGCGCCCTCGCGCGCCATCACCTTGGTGAAGGCGATTACGCCGCCCTTGGCCGCCGAGTAGACGGCCGAGCCCTTCGATCCGACGCGGCCGGCCTCGGATGCGATGTTCACGAGCCGCCCGTAGCCCGCCTCCTGCATCCCGGGAAGGGCGGCGTAGGTGCAGTTGAGAACCCCGTGGAGGTTGACGGCGAGGACCTTCTCCCACTGCTCGGGGGTCGTCTGCGTGAAGAAGCCGAATTCGTCTGTGCCCGCGTTGTTGACGAGGATGTCGATGGTTCCCGTCGCCTCGAGTGCGCCGCGCGCCGACTCGAGGTCGGTGACGTCCAGGCGCACCACCTCACCGGAGATCTCACCGGCGACCTGTTCGGCCCCGTCGACGTTGACGTCGCCAATCGTCACCTTCGCCCCCTCGGCGGCGAGCCGCCGCGAGATAGCGGCGCCGATCCCGCTGGCGCCGCCGGTCACCAACGCCTTCTTCCCCTCCAGTCTCACGCGCGAGACCCTAACGCTAGGGTGGCCCGCATGCCCGACGCCATCCCGATTCTCGGCGGCACCGGCGCCCTCGGCTACGGCCTGGCGCTGCGTTGGGCGCAGGCCGGCCAGGAGATCGCGATCGGCTCCCGCGACGCCGATCGCGCGGAGGAGTCGGCCCGTAAGCTCTCCGACGCCGTTCCCGGGGCAAAGGTCGAGGGACTCGAGAACGGCGACGCGGTCAAGCGCGGGCCGATCGTCTTCCTCAGCGTTCCCTTCCGCGCGCAGTCAGAGACCCTGAACAACCTTCGCGAGCACCTCGCCGAAGGGCAGATTCTGGTCGACTGCACGGTGCCACTGGCGGCCGCGGTCGGCGGCAAGGCGACCCGCACCCTCGGGGTCTGGCAGGGCTCCGCCGCCCAGCAGGCGCAGGAGATGGTCCCCGAGGGGGTCACCGTGATCTCGGCTCTGCATACGGTCGGCGCCCCGTCGCTCGCCGGAGGCGAGACGCTCGATGAGGACGTGCTCGTCTGCGGCGACAAGAAGGCCCCAAAGGCGAAGGTCGCTCGGCTGATCGAGCTGATCGACGGCCTGCGGCCCGTCAACGCAGGCCCGCTGGAGATGGCGCGGATCGTCGAGACGCTGACCCCGATGCTGATCTCGGTCAACGTGCGGCACAAGTCCCACGCCGGGATCAAGATCACGGGCCTCCCCGAAGGCGACCACTGGGAGTGAGCGCGTGATCGAGCGGGCGGTCGTGCTCGCCGGCGGCACAGGCGGCGCCAAGCTGGCCGAGGGAATGCAGCAGCTACTCGGCGAGGGCCTGTCGGTGATCGCGAACACCGCCGACGACGTCGAGATCCTCGGCGCCGACGTCTCACCCGACCCTGACCTGATCACCTATTGGCTCTCGGGCGAGATCGACGAGGCGCGGGGCTGGGGGCTGAAAGGGGACACGACGACGGTGATGGATCGGATGGTTCAGCTCGGCGCGCCCGATTGGTTCCACCTCGCCGACCGCGACTTCGCTACCTGCCTCTACCGCCGCGCATTCGTCGAGGAGGGCGGGACGCGAACCGGCGCGCAGAGCCAGATCGCACGAGCGCTCGGGGTCAGTGCCGCCGTGCTGCCCATGACCGAGCAGCCCGTCCGCACCCGGGTCCGGACGGCGAGGGGCTGGCGCGGCCTGCAGGAGTTCCTCGTGGCGGACCGCGGCGAGCCCGAGATCGAGGGCGTCGAGATCGCGGGCATCGCCGAAGTGGCGCCGACGCCCGAGGTACTGGCGGCGATCGCCGCTGCCGACGCGATAGTGATCGGCCCGTCGAACCCGGTCATATCGATCGGCCCGATCCTCGCCGTGGCGGGGATGCGCGAGGCGCTCGCGGCCTCGGGGGCCCCGATCGCCGCGGTCAGCCCCTACGTGGAGGGGCGTGTGGTCAAGGGGCCCACCGATTCGTTCATGGCCGCGATCGGGCGGCCCTCGACCGCTGCGGGCGTCGCCTCCCTGTACGCGGGTCTGATCGGCGGGATGGTCTGCGACGAGGGCGACCCGGACCCTCCCCCGGACGGGATCGAAGTACTGCGGTGTCCGACGCTGATGGACGGCCCCGCCGGGCGCCGAGCCGTGGCTCAGAAAACCCTCGAGTTTGCGGCCTCGTTGACCGGGCAGCAATAGATCTTTAGCCTGCATACACGCATGGGGGCGACCAAGAACATGAAGACCACAGCGATACTTCCCGTGAAGCGCCTCGGCTCGGCCCACGGCAGGCTCGCGGACGCGCTCGACGCCGCCGAACGCACCACGCTCGCGGAGGCGATGTTCCTCGACACGCTGCACAAGCTGCGGCGGGCGAAGACGATCGACTCCGTGATCATCGTCACCGCGGATGCCGCAGTCGCACGGCACGCGAAGTGGCTCGGCCACGCAGTGCTGCGCCAGGATCGTGACTCCGGCCATTCGCACGCAGCAGAGCGGGGAGCCCGCGTCGCGATGGAGCGGGGAGCCGATCGCGTGGCGATGCTGCCGGTCGACTGCCCGCTGCTCGACCCGGTTGAGCTCGACACCCACCTCGGGCGCAGCCCCCGCAACCTGATCGTCCCCGACGCCGAGGGCAGCGGCACCAATGCCCTGATCTTGGATCCACCCGACGCCATCGCGCCCGCGTTCGGTCCCGACAGCTGCGCTCGGCACGTCGCGCGTGCGCGCGGCGCCGGCATCGGCTTCTCGCTGGAGCGAATCGAGTCCCTCGCGACCGACCTCGACACCCCCGCCGACATGGCGACGCTTCGCGACGCGCTGCTGCTCGATCCAGAGCCGGCGAAGCGCACCGCGAAGGTGCTGTGGGATCTCGGCGCCCGCGCCGAGCCGGCCGCCGCCTGAACCCGCTGAGCGCGAGGGAGCTGCGGGTGCGCCCGCTCGAGGGCCTGGCCGAGGTGGCCGAGGGCGCGAACGTCGGATCGCTCATCGCCGATGCGGCCGACCCACGCTCCGGTGAGATCGTCGTCGTCTCGCAGAAGATCGTCTCGAAGGCCGAGGGCAGGCTGCGCCGGCTCACCGATGTGAGCCCGACCCCCCGCGCCCGCGAGCTCGCGGCCGAGACCGGCAAGGAGCCCGAGCTCGTGGAGCTGATCCTGGCCGAGAGCCGAGCCGTGATCCGCGCGGTCCCGGGCGTGCTGATCACCGAGACCCGCGATGGCTGGATCTGCGCCAACGCCGGCATCGACGCATCCAACCTGCCGGGCGGCGAGGGCTGGGTTGCCCTGCTGCCCGTCGACGGCGACGCGTCGGCTCGGCGCATCCGCGCCCAGCTGCGCGAGGTCTCGGGCCACTCCCCCGCGGTGGTCGTCGCCGACAGCTTCGGGCGACCGTGGCGCCTCGGCCAGGCTGACGTCGCGATCGGCTGCGCGGGCATCGGGGCGCTAGATGACTGGCGCGGCCGAGCTGACGAACACGGGCGCGCGCTCTCCGCGACCGCGATCGCGGTGGCCGATCAGCTCGCGGCCGCCGCCGACCTCGTGCGCGACAAGGACTCGGCCGTGCCCGGGGCCGTGATCTCGGGCCTCGCGCATCTGGTCACCGACGACGACGGCCCCGGCGCCAGCGCGCAGCAGCGCCCTCCCGGCGACGACCTGTTCCGCTAACCGACTTCGTTCTTGTCCAGCAATGGCGGGGGCGAGCCGCCCTCGACGCTGAACTCGGGAGGCTCGTAGACCTGGCCCGGCGTGCCGCCGAGCGCCAGGACGCGAACGCCCTCCTCGCCCGTCACCACCTTGCGCTTCACGTCCGGCCCGACTCGGATCCAGACGCCGGGCTCGAGCGGATGCTCCTCGCCAGCGGCCACCAGCGTCCCCTTGCCCTCCAGCGCCGTATAGACCTCTTCCTGCCCGTCGTGGAGCTGGTCGTGTTCGGGATAGATGTTGAAGTTCGGCGGTATGTCCATCACGGCGACCCCGAACGAGGTCACGCCGAGCCCCGCGCGAACCCTGCGGAAGCCGCCGCCGAAGATCGCCTCGAACTCCTCGAGCCGCTTCACGGTCACGTCAGCCATTTAGACGCCCTTCCTCTCTCATGCTCCTCGTAACGAACCCTACATTCGCACCGCGCCGCGCGTGCGTGAGTCGCCTCACGCTTTGCGCGGCAAGCGACGGTTGGGTGCACTTGACCCCCTTATAGGGGGGCCAAGTGCACCGAAGATCCGCCGCTAGTAAGTCTCGAGGATCTCGTAGAGCGTCGAGCGCTGGGCCGGGGTGCGCCCGGCGGCTCGGGCTGCGTCGATCAGCTGGTCGGGGTCGAGGCGGACTCCGTGCTGGGAGCCGGCCATGCGGGAGATGTTCTCCTCCATCAGGGTGCCGCCGAGGTCGTTGACCCCCCAGCGCAGGCTCTCGGTGGCGGCGTCGAGGCCCATCTTCACCCAGCTCGCCTGGAGGTTGGTGATCGAGCGGCCGAGCGCGAGGCGGAAGGCGGCAGTGTGCTTGAGGTTGTCGGGGGCCGAGATCTCCTCGACCCCGTGGGTGCGCCCGAGCAGCGTGTTGAATGGGATGAAGCTGAGGGGGACGAACTCGGTGATCCCGCCCGTGCGCTCCTGCAGCTCGCGGATCACGCGCATATGGACGGCGAGCTCGGACGGCTCCTCGATGTGGCCGAACATCACCGTCGATGTTGATCGCAGCCCGGAGCGGTGCGAGGCCTCGATGATCTCGACCCAGCGGGCCACGGGGAGCTTGTTCGGCGAGATCCGCTGGCGGACCCCGTCGTGGAGGACCTCGGCGGCCGTTCCCGGCGTCGAACCCAGGCCGCACTCGCGCAGGTAGTCGAAGACGGCCTCGGGGCTCTTGCCCGAACGCTCGCACATGAAGTGGATCTCCATCGGAGAGTAAGCGTGGATGTGGAGCTCGGGGGCCGTGTCCCTGATCAGCCGCAGCCACCGGCCGTAGTCGGAGAGCTCGTACTCGGGATGGATCCCGCCCTGCATGCAGATCTCGGTCGCCCCGAAGTCGACGGCCTCGCCGATCCGGGCCTCGAAGTCCTCCTCGCTGACCATGTACGCGTCGGGCGAACGCTTGCCCTGACCGAAGCCACAGAACGCGCAGCCGACGATGCAGATGTTGGTGAAGTTGATGTTCCGGTTGACGACGAAGGTGGCCACGTCGCCGGCGAGCTCCGCGCGGAGCTCGTCCGCGGCCAGGCGCATCTCCTCGATCACCTCGGGGCGCGTCTCGGCGAACAGGGCCGTGAGCTCTGGCTCGGTCAGCTCCTCGCCCGCTCTGCCGCGCTCGATCGCGCGCGGGGCGATCGCTGCGTCGGGCGGAGTCCCACGTCCACGGCCCGAGCCGCGGCGCGGGATGAAGCTCCAGTACTTGAGCTTGACCACGTCGAGCACGCCCTGCTCCATCCACTCGGGATCGAGGTACTGGGGATAGGCGCAGAGCCGCTCGGTCAGAGCGAAGCCGCGCGGGCTCAGGTCCACGCGCACCTGTTTCGGAGACGGGAAGGGATGCTCGGGCGAGATGTGGTCGCCATTTGCCGAGAGCCCGCCGAGGTCGGTGGCGCCTGCCTCAACCAGCTCCCCCCACCAGTCCGCCAGGTTGGGCGGGATCTGCACGCCCACGTCGGGCATCAGCCGCTTGCACTCGGCGATCAGCCGCTTCATGTCATCGATGGTGACGTCGGAGGCCCACTCGGGACGGGGTTGCGGTTGTCCGTTCGTGAGACCCGATTCCCACCGCCTGCGAGCCGCGTCGTCGGCGATGTCCGCCACCTCCTCGCCGTAGTAGCGGGGGTGGGGCACATAGTTCTGCAGGATCACTTCCTGGATGTGGCCGTGGCGGGCCTGCACTTCGGCCAAGGCCTCGAGGGATGCGACCCGCTCGTCCTCGTCCTCGCCGATGCCGACGAGGATCCCCGTGGTGAACGGGATCCGGAGCTCGCCGGCGGCGTTCAGCGTCTCGAGCCGCCGCGCGGGGTGCTTCGTCGGCGAGCCCGCGTGGACGGTCTCCATCAGCCGCTCCGAGACGGACTCCAGCATCAGGCCCTGCGAGGCGGTCACCTCGCGCAGGCTCAGCAACTCCTCGCGGCCGAGCACGCCGACGTTGGTGTGGGGCAGCATGCCCCGCTCCAGCGCGCGCTCGCACGCCCAGCGCACGTAGGACGTGAACGTCTCGTGCCCCCACGAGGCCAGCTTCGCGGCGACCACCGGATTGACCTCGGGCATCTCGCCGGTCAGCACGAGCAGCTCCTTGGAGTTCCGGCGCACCGCCTCGTCGAGCCGGCGCTCGACCTCATCGGGATCGTGGATGTGCGCCTGGCGTGTCGCGAACGAGCAGTACTTGCAGTAGCACTGGCACGTCCTCGACAGCGACAGCGTGTAGTTCCGGGAGAACGTTACGCGGCGCACGTCGCCACGCTAGCAACGGGGTAGAGCGCCCGGACCTTCACCCCCAAATATCGTTCGCCACGAGGCCGATGAACAGGACGATCACGAACTCGCTGACGATCCAGGAATTCTCGTTCATCCAGTCGCGCAGCTTGGGGAGCAGGGTCTGCCCCCGCTCTCCCAGCAAGATGACGATGAGCGACGGAATCGCCAGGATGAGCAGCGTCAAGCCGATGAAGGGAAGGGCCTGCCAAAGCTCGTCGCTGTGGTTGGCGAGGTAGCCGCCGACCGCGAACGAGGTGAGGATGTCGGTGGGAAACAGTCCGAGGAGCAGCAGGCCGAGCTTGAATGCGGTCCCGGGGGTGGCGGCCTGGAGCTTGCCCATCCATTTCGGGGGCGTTGATTCGGCTCGCGTCCAATAGACGTGGGCCGCCGCCAACAGCAGTAGCACCAGGACGACGATGTCCAGCGTGTCGCTCGACGATTCGCGGTCAGAACCCCCACCGCTGACGAAGTACGCCGCCGTGACGACCACGCTGATCGATATCGCGGCCCCGGCCACGAAGGCGAACGAGTTTGCGCGCCAGCGCTCACTCGTGGCGAGAAAGATCGCGCTCAGGATCTGGGGCCCGGCGACCATCACCACGGCAAGGGGCAGAATCTTCGCGAAATCCATGGTTGACCTCTCCTCGTCGGCGCCTCAGTAGCCGGTGCCGGTCTTTACCTTTTTGCGCTCGGATTCGTGGACGGCGCCCTTGCGCTCCAGTGTCGCGACCGCCTCCTCGATGTCGTCGCCGAGAGTGTCGACGAGAGCGCGGCTCAGCGTCTCCTTGACGAGGGCCCGGAGCATCTTCACGTCCTGAGCGTCGGGCGGCATGGTGTACGCGGGGAGCATCCAGCCGCGCTCGGCCGAGAGCTGGAACGCGATGTCGAACTCGTCCCAGTCGCGCTTCTCGGCCAGGTTGAAGGCGACCAGCGGCAGCGTCTCCTCGCCCTCGCCGATGATCTGGAAGGGCCCCATGTCCTTGATCCGCTCGGACAGGGTGCCGGCGTTCTTCTGCATCACCTCCATCACGGTTCCATACCCGTGCTTGCCGAGGCGCACGAAGTTGTAGTACTGGGCCAGCACCATCGCCGAGCCCGTCGAGAAGTTGAGAGTGAACGTCGCGTCGGTCTTGCCCAGGTAATTCTCCATGAACACGAGGTCATCGGAGAGGTCGGATTTCTCGCGGAAGATGAGCCAGCCGATCCCCGGGTACACGAGCCCGAACTTGTGGCCCGAGACGTTGATCGAGCGGACTTGCTCGAGGCGAAAGTCCCACTTCGAGTCCGGGTACAGAAAGGGCCAGACGAAGCCGCCGCTGGCGCCGTCGATGTGCAGCGGCACGTCGAGGCCCTTCTCCCCCTTCAGGTCGAGCAGCAGCTTGTTGATCCCGACGACGTCGTCGGCGTGACCGGTGAAGGTCGTGCCCACCACCGCGGCGACGCCGATCGTGTTCTCGTCGACGTGAGGCTCCACGTCCTCGGGGCCGATCGTGTACTTGTCGGGCTGCAGCGGGACGATTCGCGGCTCTACGTCGAAGTAGCGGCAGAACTTCTCCCAGACGACGTGCACGTCGCCGCCGAAGACGAGGTTCGGCTTGTCGGTAGGCCTGCCCGCTGCCTCCTGGCGCTCGCGCCACTTCCACTTCAGCGACAGCGCGCCGAGCATGATCGCCTCAGACGATCCCTGCGTGCGGGCCCCCGTCGTCTCGCCCGGCGCGTGGAAGAGCTCGGCCAGCATGCGGATGCAGCGCTGCTCGATCTCGGCGGTCTGCGGGTACTCGGCGTGATCGATGAAGTTCCGGTGCAGGTTCTCGGCGATGATCCGCTGCGCCTCCGGCTCCATCCAGGTGGTGACGAACGTCGCGAGGTTGCGAAACGGGATCCCGTCGAGCACGAGGTCCTCGGAGACGAGCCGCATCGCGTCGACAGGGCTCATGCCGACCTCGGGGATCGCGTGGTCGGGAGCGACCTCGGTCAGGAACCTGTCGCGGGTGTCTTCTGCGATGGCCTTTGCCCTGTCGATTTCGTTCATCGTTCTCCTTGTCGTGTCACGTCAGACGCCCATTTCAGCTTTGATCTTCCCGCTATCGGCGGCAGCGGCGAACTGCTCGTAGTCGCGCTCGTTCTGGTCGGCATAGGCGCGCGCGAAGTCCGCGATCGACTTGTCGAGTGCGTCGCCGCGCCCCACATAGGCCGCGATTGCGACCCGGTCTCCGCTTCGGGCGTGGGCCCGGGCGAGCGTCCAGCCGCACATGCCTCCGTAGGCCGCGAGGTCGGCTGAGATCATCCGCTCGACCATCGCCGACATCTTCCAGTCCCAGAGCTGGCGCACGTAGAAGTCGCGCTTGACGCCGTCGACCCCGTCTGCGGTGAGCCAGCCGAGGAAGATGTCGCTGGAGGCCTGCATCAGCCACTGGCCCTCCACCACCCTGCGCCCGTGGGAGCGGAAGCGGCTCTTCCGCAGGTGGGCCTCGAGGACTGACGGCTGGGCCTCCTTGATCTGGAGAAAGAGAGGGTCGCCGTCGTCGCGTCCCACGAACAGAGCGATCAACGCCCGGGTTCCGACACTGCCCACGCCCACGACTTTGCGTGCCATGTCGACGAAGCGGTACTCGTCGAGCAGCGCGCGGGCGGAGCCGGTCAGGGTGCGAGCGTAGTCGGCGATCAGCTTCTTGACACGACCCTCGGCTTCATCGAGCCGGCCGCGCAGTTGCGGCCATTCCGAGACGGGGACGATCAGCGGCGGGTCGCTGTTGATCCGCAGGGCGCCGTCGTCACGGTGCGTTAGGCGCGCGAGAGCCTTCATGTGGTCCTTGGAGCGGGCCTTGGCCGCTCGCCGCTCGGCCCGCGCCTTTCCCTTGGGGCTGAACGAGCCGCCCCAGCGCGCAGCTGCCGTCTCGAGGTCCATTCGGGTGGCCCAGAGCTCGAGGTTGCCGAGCGCGGCGAACTCGCGCATCGCAGCGCGGTAATCGCGCGTCGTCGCGAGCACCAGCGATCGCACGGTCTTGGGCGCGAAGCCCGCGCTGCGGCCCGCGATCTCGATGCTCGCGGTGAGGCGCTTCAAATCCCACTCCCACGGGCCGGCCAGCGTCTCGTCGAAGTCGTTGATGTCGAAGACGAGGTCACGATCGGGCGACGCAAACCCGCCGAAGTTCGAGAGGTGCGCGTCACCGCAGAGCTGCGCAGGCAAGCCGCTGTCAGGCGTCCCTGCGAGGTCCGCCGCCATGATCGCGGCGGCGCCGCGGTAGAAGGCGAACGGGGACGCCAGCATCCGTCCGTAGCGAATCGGGACCAGGTCGGGGTCGCGGCTCGGAGCCTGGGCCTCGAGCACGGCCACGGGATCGGGGCCCGAGGGGTCCCTGCTCCAGCCGGCGTGCGCGGAGCGCGCCGCCCGCGAGCGTGCCGCCTTGCCGCGAGCGCGCCTGTCGGCGAGCGCGGTCACGTCGCAGCCTCGGGCGAGGAGCCCGCGGCCGATGCCTCGGCCTTCGCAAGGTCTCCGGAGATGCGCACGACGGCAGAGGTCACCGGCGCCGCGAGCACGAGGCCGATCGCCCCGAACAGCGCGCCGCCGGCGATCGTCACAATCAGCACCGCCAGCGGATGCAGGCCCAGGGCCGCGCCGTAGGCGATCGGCTGCACGATCTGCTGTAAGGGGCCGTTGGAGAGAAGCTGGATCACGACCATCGCGCCCGCCGCCTCGGGGCCGGACCCGCCAAGCGCAAGCAGAACCGCGAACGCGCCCGCCGTCCAGGCGCCGATGTAGGGGATGTACGCACCGAGGAACGTGACGATCGCAATCGTCCCGGCGAGCGGCACTCCCAGCAACAGAGCGCCGCCTCCCACAAGAACCCCATTGAAGACGGCAACGATCGTGACGCCGAAGAAGTAACCGCGGAGTGACTGGAGCGCGCGCTTGCTGACGGTGGATGCGACCTGGGTCGGCACGCCCATGTGCCGCTCGACCCAGGCGCGGATCGTGGGGCCGTCCTTGAGCAGGAAGAAGAGGCTGAGCACCGTCATTGCGAGAAAGAACACGATCGACGAGAGCTCCACCACCGCGCCCACCACCCCTCCGATAAGCGCGTCGAACGAGTCGCTGGCGCCGGCGCTGGCGTCGCTGTTCGCATTCGCGGCCTTCCCATCGCTGACGCCAAGATCCTTCAGCCATCCCTCGACCTCGTTGGCGGCGTCCTTGAGCGCACCGCTGATGTTGTCGGTTTCGCTGGCGATACCGGTCAGCACGAGGTATCCGGCGAACGCACCGAGGGCGACGATCGCTAGCAGGACGAGCGCTGCCCCGAGCCCGCGCGGGATGTGGTGGTCATTCAGCCAGCCGACCAGCGGCGAGGCGACCGCGGCGATGATGCCCGCCACGATCACGGGGAGCACGATCACGCTGGTCAGCGACAGCAGCGCAACCACAGCTACCAGGAGCAGCGCCACGCCGACCAGGAGCCAGGCGGTCAGTCCAGCGTCGCGGAGCCAACCCGGGGCCGAGAACACACCAGAGAGCTCGGCCGGATCGATCTCGACGAACTCCTCACCGGCGTTCTCGGCGGTGTCATCGCCGTACCCTCGGCGACGGCGCAGGCGTCCACGGATCATCGGCATCAGCCGCACCTTATTCGCGAGCCGACGCGGCTGCATCGCCCCGATGGATGATCCAGGCGGCGAACGGTCATAGTCCCGGCCATGCGGCGACCACGGCTTGCCGAGGAATATCCGCGCACACCTGCAGGCTGGACGGTCGTGACCCGCAGGACCGTTGGTCCCTTCACCACGCACGTCACGTATCGCAGGCCGGACGGCACAACCGCAGACTGGTCCTCGCGCTACCGGCGCAAGCACTCGTCGCGGCTGCGCGGAACCGGGTGGTGGATCGGGGTTCTGTTTGCTATCGGCTCCGCGTGCTTCCTCGTCGGGCCGTTCCCCGGGCTCGTCCAGCTCGTCGGCTCGGAGGCCGACGGCGTCGTCTTCTTCGTCGGATCGATCTTCTTCACCTCCGCGGCCCTGCTGCAGTACCTGGAGGCGGCGAACGCCGGGGATGAGGGCAAACCCCGCCGTCGATTGCGCCTCCTCACCTTCGAGCCCCGCCGCGTCGACTGGTGGATCACCGTGTCCCAGCTCATCGGCACCGTCTTCTTCAACATCAACACCTACCGCGCGCTGCAGTCGGCGATCGACGATTCGGCGGTGGACCGCCTGATCTGGCGCCCGGACGCGATCGGGTCCGCGCTCTTCCTGATCTCGGGCCTGCTGGCCTTCTATGAGGTCAGGGCCGGCGGCCTGCGGATCGGGCAGCGATCCCGTGAGTGGCGCATCGCGATCGTGAACCTCCTCGGCTGCATACTGTTCGGCGTCTCGGCCGTCGCCTCCCGTGTCTTACCCGACACCGGCGGGGTCGCGGACCTCGCGGCCGCGAATGCCTCGACCGCGCTCGGCGGGCTCTGCTTCCTGATCGGCTCGCTGCTTCTGCTGCCCGAGGCCCGGGCAGGATCAGCCGATAGGGAGGAAGCGTCCGGAGTCCCGATCGTGTCTGATTCCTTGCGATGACGGGCACCGGTGACATCCGCCGCTGGCTGGGGATCCTCGTGCGGGGACTGATCCTCTGGGCGCTCGTGGCGCTCGTCTTCTACGCGGCCGTCGCGATCATCCCCGGCTTCGACCTGCCGAGTTTCGGTGCGGCGGTGCTGACAACCGGCCTGATCGCGCTGATCAACATCGCGATCTGGCCGCTGCTGATACGCCTCGTGTTGCCCCTCACTGTGTTCACCTTCGGGCTCGGATCGCTCGCCCTGAACGCCGTGGTGGTGATGGTCGCGGTCAATCTCGTAGACGGCGATCCCCCGTCGTTCTGGGCGGCGCTCGTCGCGGCCTTCGTCCTGTCGGTCGCGCTGATGGTGCTCACCCCCGCGCTGAGCTTCGACCACGACGCCCGCCAGCTCCGCGTCGTCCGACGCCGAGCGCGAAACGTCGCGGAGTCCAATCGGACTGACGTCCCCGGAGTGATCATGTTCGAGATAGATGGCCTCGCTGAGCCCGTCCTGCGCCGGGCCCTCGCCGAGGGGCACGCGCCGAACATCGCGCGCTGGTTGGACAGCGGATCGCATCGGGTGGTGCCGTGGGAGTGCGACCTCTCCTCGCAGACGGGCGCGAGCCAGGCCGGGCTGCTGCTCGGCAGCAACCACGACATGCCCGCCTTCCGGTGGTACGAGAAGGAGAGCGGGCGCACGATGGTCTCCAACCACGGCAAGGACGCGACGGAGATCGAGCAGCGGCGCTCCGACGGCGGCGGCCTGCTCGCGATGAACGGCGCCAGCAGGGGAAACATGTTCTCCGGCGACGCCCCGCGCTGCACCGCGACGATGAGCGTGATCCGCGATCGGCGCAGATCGAGGGCGTCGGACTTCTTCGCCTACTTCGCGGATCCCTACGGGTTCACGCGGACCCTCTCTCTTTACTTCTGGGACGTCGGTGCAGAGATGCGCGCTGCGCGCCGCCAGCGCCGAGCCGGCGCGGAGCACGTCGCGCGCGGCGGCGCCTACCCCTGGATGCGCGGTTTCATCACCGTGATCATGCGAGACCTGAACGTCGCCGTTCTGATGGGCGACATCGTCGAGGGCGTGCCCGTCGTCTACTCGACGTTCGTGGGCTACGACGAGGTCGCGCACCATTCCGGCATCACCGAGCCGGATGCCTTCGCGGCGCTCAAGCAGCACGACGCCCAACTCGAGCGCCTCGAGAAGGCCGTCGAGCTCGCGCCTCGCCCCTACCACCTCGTCGTGCTCTCAGATCACGGCCAGACGCAGGGGCGGCCGTTTCGCCAGCGCTACGGCCAAGCGCTCGAGGACGTCGTAGCGGCTGCGCTGGGACCCGGCGAGGTCTACGCTCCCGCCTCCCCCGACGAGGGTCTTGGCACGGTCGGCAGCGCGCTGACGGACGCCCGCAACGAGGACAACGCCGGGGCCCGGGTGCTCGCCAGGGCGACGAAGGGCCAACTAGTGGACGGGCAGGTGATGCTCGGCGACGATCGCAAGGCGGCCGAGGAGGCCGACGCGGCCGGCGATCAGCACACGGCGATCGTGCTCGCCTCGGGCGGGCTCGGGCTGGTCTCGCTGCCCGAGCTCGACCACCGGATGAGCCGTCAGGAGATCGACGCGTCGCACCCCGAGCTGATCGCTGCCCTCACCCGCCACGAGGGGATCGGCTTCGTCATGGTCGCCGACGACGAGCAGGGCGCGACGGTGCTGGGCAGGTCCGGCAGCCGGCGCCTGCGCGACGACGCGGTCGAGGGAGAGGACCCGCTTGCCGTCTTCGGGCCCAACGCGGCCGACCATCTGCGCCGGACCGACGGCTTCCCGCATTGCCCCGACCTGCTCGTCAACTGCATGTTCGACCACGAGGCCAACCAGTGCGCCCCCTTCGAGGAGTTCATGGGATCACACGGCGGGCTCGGCGGCTGGCAGAGCCATCCGTTCGCGCTGGTGCCCAGCGAGTGGAGCGAGCCGACTGGGCCGATCGTCGGCGTCAGGGCGATGCACGACGCGCTGCGCGGTTGGCTTGCCGAGTGCGGCCAGGAGCTGCGCCCCCACCGCGAGGGCTGACGCTATTTCTGCTTGGTCGCGTACAGCGTGACCACGAACGAGCCCGTCGCCGGCGAGGGCGGCTTGGCAAAACGAACGGTCGCGGCCAGCTGGCAGGAGGCCGCCGTCTTCATCGGCAATCCCAGCTTCCGGATGTCCGTCGTCGTCGTCGTCTGGTAGTTCCCGGTCTTGGACTTGACCTTGCCCGACTTCACGCAGGTGATCGTGTAAGCGACCTTCACGCCGGCCGGGTCGTTCTCGACGCCTATCCGAAGCTGACTGGGTTTCTTCGCGGTCGCGCTCACCCGGACGACGGGGTTCGTGCCGCTGCCGTCCGCCGTGTTGATCTTCTTGCCTGGCGAGGCCGAAGCGGCGGTGGCGATCACCAGCGCCGGCGCCAGCGCGAGAGCGAGGGATGCGAAACGAGTCATCACAGCAAGCATCGCATACCCCCGGGGCCCTCCGACTCGGGGCCCCGGGGCCCGAAATCTCAGCGAGTTGCTGCCCGCTCGTCGTCTCCGTAGACCACGATGCCGTAGACGACGAAGATGCACAACGCGAACAGGGCGAGCGACCACCACGGGTTGGCGCCGCCGATCGAGAACAGAGCGGTGATCGCGCCCAGGCTTCCGGCGATGATCCCGATCACTCGTCCGTAGGCGTTTCCGGCCATCAGCGAGAAACCCCCGGTGAGCTGGATGACGCCCACAATGATCAGCACCCAACCCAGCGTGTTCAGGTTCGTGAGCACGAACCTCGTGTCGTTGACGAAGTAGTTCGCATCGTCGAGGGCACCGAAGCCGTAGACGATGTTGAGAACGCCGGCTATCAACAGCAGGATTGCGGCAAATACAACTCGACCTGCACCTCTCATATGAATCCCTTTCATCGGATGCGTGCGGTGGACATTGATAACGGTGCGGCCCTCATCCTGGCGCTCACCTAGCTGCGTGAACCAGGCAATCCTTCCAGCTGGGTCGGTCGTCCAAATGGGGCGGGACCCCGCCGCCTGCTGCTGCGGTGATCTCCGCCCACCAACGCGAAGCGCCCGCCTGAGGCGGGCGCTTCGTCAAACGGTATGCGCGCTGTCTCGCTAGCCGCCGAGGATGCCGCCAGGCGGGTTCGAGGGAGGCGGGCCCTCCGAGCCGCCGTGCTCCTGGCGAAGCGGCGGGGACTCGCCGGCGGGCGGGGCGGGGCCGCGAGGCGCGACCTCGTCAGCGAGCTCCTGGGCGGGGCCGCTCGCGGGCTCGATCACGAACCTGTAGACGAGCGCCGCCAGGGTCGAACCGACCAGCGGGCCGACGATGTACACCCAGGCGTCGGTGAATTCGCTGCCGACGAGCGCGGGGCCGAACCAGCGCGCGGGGTTGAACGAACCACCGGTCAACGGGCCGAGGGCCATAACCAGGAAGCCGAGAGCGGCGCCGATCGACAGCGGGGCCAGATGCTGGCGAGCGCTCGGGTTGAGCGCGACGGCCAGGATGCACAGCACCAGCACGAACGCTCCGAGGCCCTCGACGATCGCGCCCTGCGTCGCGCCGCCGAGCAGGTCCGAGACCGCCGGTGTGCCGTAGTTGGAGGCCCGGCCCTCGTCCTCGAGCAGCCCCTTGGCGAGCAGCGCGCCGAGCACGCCTCCCGAGAGCTGGGCGAGGATGTAGACGAGACCGTCGATCGGGTCGATCCGGCGCAGAATCATGAAGGCGCTCGTCACGACAGGGTTGAAATGACCGCCGCTTGCGATGCCGACGCTCGCGATCAAAACGAACAGCACGAAGGCGTGCGTGAGGCCGACGACGGCGTAGTCAGATCCGAAGGTTGCGTTCTGCCCTGACGCGATGAAGAGAATGACGATGGTGCACACGAAGAAGGTCAGGAGCAAGGTCCCGATCAGCTCTCCGATATATGCGGCGAGACCTTTGTCTTGCACGTTGAAAGGACCTCCTCCTGGCTTGATTTCCTGAACCTGCTGCGGAGCGGCGCCAGTCTAACCAAGCCATAGGCTGGCTGCGGATCGATAGCCTCGCTGCGGATGAGAGTCGCTGTCGCGCTGCTGGCGGCCGCTCTCTGCGGGCTCGCGGGGGCGGGCTGCGGCGGAGACGGCGCTGAACCGGGCGCGCCCACCTCGGGCGCGACCCTCGTGCTGGACTTTCAGCCGAATGCGGTCCACGCGGGCATCTACGCCGCGAGCGAGCGCGGCCTGTTCGCGGACGAGGGAATCGGCCTCGAGATCGAGGAGCCCTCGAACACCGCCGATGGCGCCAAGCTGCTCACCGCGGGCCGCGCCGACTACGCCGTGCTCGACATCAACGACTTCGGCATCGCCAGGCGCCGCGGCGCCCAAATCGTCGCCGTCGCCGCGATCGTGCAGCGCCCGCTGGCCTCGGTGATCGCGATCGACCGCGAAGCGGTGCGAACGCCGGCTGACCTCGCTGGGAAGACCGTCGGCGTCACAGGGGTGCCCTCAGATGACGCGGTGCTCGACACCGTGCTCGCGCAGGGCCGGCTCGGACCGGCGGACGTGGAGCGGCAGACGGTCGGCTTCCAGGCGGTCGCCCTGCTCGCCTCGGGCCAGCTCGGCGCTGCGACCGCGTTCTGGAACGCCGAGGGGGTCGAGCTCCGGCAGCAGGGCATCCTGACCCGCGAGTTCCGCGTCGACGCGTTCGGCGCGCCTCGCTACCCCGAGCTCGTGCTGGCCGCCCCGGCGGAGGCGGTCGGCGACGGGCCAGCCGACCCGGGGTCCGACATCTGCGGGCTGCTGCGAGGACTCGAGGCGGGCTACGACGTGATCGCGGAAGACCCGAGTGGCGCGGGAGAGGACCTGGCGGCCGCGACCCCCGAGTCCGACCGCAGCTCCCAGGGCGCGCAGCTCGCGGAGCTCGTCACGGCCGACGCCTTCTCGGCCAGGGGGTCCGACGGTGCGACCGCGGCGATCGACGGGAAGGCCGTGCTCGACTGGCTCGGGTGGGCCGAAGCGAACGGGGTGCTCCCGCGATCCGAGGACCCGAAGGGCGCCGCCGAGGTGATCGCCGGCTTCCGCGACGACCTCATCCCGCTGTGCCAGGCGGCTCCCACAACCGAGGCCCCGCCCGAGCCCTAGAGGGTTGATGGGGGTTAGGCGCGTGCGGCGTGGATAACCAGCATCAGCCCGCTAGCCCTGGTCCAGCGCGCGCTCGACGAGCTCGGGCAGCTCGCGGACCATGCGCGAGCGCGGCACCGCGAACGCGAGCCCGGCGGCATCCGCGCGGGCCTTGGTCGCGGTATCGGTGTGCTGGTAGAAGCCGATCACCGGCACCCCGAGGTGGCCGAGTGCCTCGGGCTCCGCAGCGTCGAGGTCGGCCACCACCAGGTCGACGCCATCGAGCTCGGCGGGGATCGAGGAGGCCTGCTCGACCTCGTGGCCGGCGCCCGTGAGAGACGTCGCCACCCGGCTCGCGAGCATCAAGTCCGAGACGATCGCGACGACGTGGGCCACAGCTACTCGCTGACTGAGTCGGCCATCTAGAGGCTGCGGCGCTGGCGAAACTCGCGGCGCACGCTCTCGGGCCGGCCCCACATCTGCACGACCTCGGCCCGGCCCTGGCGCGCGTCGCGGATCCGCAGCTCGCCGGCGATGCTCTCGAGGTCGAGCTTGGTGAGGATGCCGCGCACCGTCTCGGCCGCCGCGGCGTGCCCGAATTGGTGGGCGACGTTGATTCGCCAGTGCCAGTCCGCGCGCGAGTAGGGCTGGGCGTTGACCTGCGCAAGCATCACGGCGGCGTCGACGTAGCGGTTCTCGTCGGCGATCCGCAGATCGAGCTCGAGGTCGGTCCAGTCGTCGGGGAGCGACGAGACGATCTCGGTGAAGTCCTCGGCGAGTGGCATCAGGCGATCTAGGTGGAGCGTACGCGCATACGCGCGGCTAGTGGCGCGCCGAGGGCGTGCTCGTCGCCCGCGACGGCGATCGTGACCGGCCCCTCGAAGGGCTCGCGCGCGCTCACGCGCAGCTCCGCGCCGGGCCGGATGCCTCGGGAGTCGAGGTAGCGCAGCATCTCGGGATCGCTGTCTGAGATGCGCTCGAAGGTGCCGGCCGAGCCGATGGCGAGCTCGCTCAACGGAGTCGTCTCGTCGGCGGCGATGTCGAGCTCGCGGTTCGGGATCGGGTCGCCGTGGGGGTCGCGGACGGGCTGGCCGAGCTTGGCGGCGATCAGCTCCTCGAGCTCCTCGGAGATGTGGTGCTCGAGCACCTCGGCCTCGGCGTGGACGCGGTCCCAGGGCATCCCGAGCACCTCGGCGAGGAACAGCTCGATCAGCCGGTGATGGCGAATCATCTCGAGGGCGAGCTGGTCACCCGCGGGTGTGAGTCGGACGCCGTGGTAGGGCGTGTGCTCGACAAGTCCCTCGTCGGCCAGGCGCTTCAGCATCGCCGAGGCCGACGCCGGGGTGACCCCGAGGCGCTCGGCTACGGCACCCGTGCCTACCGGCCTGCCCTCGCTTCGAGCCTGCAGCTCGTAGACGGCCTTCGCGTAGTTCTCCGCGCCCTCGGCGTTGCGCCGCTGGCGATGGGCGTTGTGAGCGGTGGCAGCCGTCATCGCGAGCCTAGATCGAGACCAGCAATCCGGTCGTGTACATGACCACGACCCCGGCGAGGATGCCGGCGACGCTGAGCGGGTGCAGCGCGCGCCCCTCGGAGTCGCGGATCGCGGGCGTCAGCTGCACGATCACCTGGACGATCGCGCCGACGCCGATGCCGAGCAGGAAGGTCGCGAGCTCCTGGTTGTAGATCGAGGCGCCGATCACCGCGCCGAGGATCGCCGGGGCGCCCGCGATGAGGCCGAGCAGGAGCAGGCGGCGCTTCGGAGTCTCCTTGTCCTGCGCGAGCGGAGCCACGATGGCCAGGCCCTCGGTCGTGTTGTGGATCGCGAACCCGATCACCAGGAAGGCCCCGAGGGCGAGCGCGCCGAGCGCGTATGAGGACCCGATCGCGAGCCCCTCCCCCATGTTGTGCAGTCCGATCCCGATCGCGATCATCAGCGAGAGGCGGAAGCCGCCCTCGCCCGCGGCTTTGCGCTCGCGGATCCCTGCCTTCAGCTTCCGGTCGATCCCGGTCAGCACCAGGAACGAGATCCCGGCGCCGAGGAAGAGCAGCTCGACCCCGCCGAAGGCACCCCCGGCGGCGCCGCCGATCTCGGTCCCCTCCAGGTAGCCGTCGATCGCGAGGAACCCGAGCAGCCCGATCGTGAACGCCATGAAGGCGGTCAGCCAGCTCTTCGTGACGCGGCGAAGGAGCGGCATGAACAGCATCCCGAGCAGCACCGGGATCACGCCGACGTAGGTGCCGAGCACCGTCATCAGCCCGTAGAAGCTCGCGCCCGTCTCGGGAGTCTCGACGGCCGCGTCGATCGTGTGGTCGATGGTGGCCCCCGTCGAGGTGACCATGAAGATCGAGTACGGCGAGCCCTCCTGCCACGGGTACGTGAGGGTCACCTTCTGGGACTCGAGGCGCCCCACCTCGCCTGCGGGATCCTCGGAGAAGGTGACGTAGGCGTCGGCCACGGCGACCTGCGCGACCGAGACGGGGTCGGGGCCCGTGTTGCGCAGGGTCAGCTCGATCTCACCGGGCCGCAGGACCGTTCGCTCGACCGCGAGCTCTTCGACGGGCGGGCCGCGGCGCTCGTCGAGGCCAGGTCCGCCGAGAAGGGCGAAGGCCGCGATCGCGCCCGCGATCAGCGCGAGCGGGACGACCGCCAGCACCCAAACGGGGGCGTTCGAGAGGCCCCCGGAGCTGGGAGCCGGCGGCTCGGGCGCTCGACGCTGCGGGCGGGCCTGCGTCGAGGCTTCCATCAGCTGCGGACCTGGTTGGCGTCGGGAAGGGCGCAGAACGAGGCGGGCGCGGCGGCCTGAGCCTTGCTGCCGCCTCCCACGCGGAAGAAGCCCATCCAGCCGAGCTCGGCGAACTCGCTCTTGTGGGCGTGGAACATGAAGTCGCCCGCGTACGGGAAGCACATCTCGAGCACCGCCCGCTGGGCCTGGCCCTGGATGATCGTGTCGGTGAACTCGACCGGCGTCAGCGACGTGCCGGTCGGGAAGTGGTTGAAGAAGTTCCCATGGACGTGGAACGAGTTGATCGGGTCGTACTCGAGGATGTTCACGAGGTAGATCCGGACGGGCCTGTCGCGCTCCACCGCGATCGGCTCGTTGACGTAATGGAAAGCGACCGTGTTGACCGCGTAGATCTGGTTGCCCTCGGCGTCGAAGTTGGTGTTGAAGCCGTTCATCACCATGACCTGCTCGTCGGCCTCCGGGCGCCCCCGCTTGGGATCGATGATGAAGGCTCCGTAGAGGCCGCGCGCGATGTGCTCGGCGAGCGGCCCGGCGTGGCAGTGGTAGAGGTGCAGGCCGAAGGGCTCGGCGTTGAACTCATAGGTCGTCTGGCCTCCCGGCTGGATCAGCCCGGCGCCGAGGCCAGGCACGCCGTCCATCTCGGCCGGGTGCAGGCCGTGGAAGTGGATGGTGTGGGGATGTGCGGAGCCGTTCACGAGGCGGATCCGCAGCAGGTCGCCCTCGGTCGCGCGCAGCGTCGGGCCCGGGACGCGCCCGTTGTAGGTCCACGCGGGGTAGTTGACGCCCGGCGCGACCTCGATCTCCTGGTCGCCCGCGACCAGCGTCCACTCGCGCAGGACCTTCCCGTTCGGCAGCTTCGTCGTCTTGCCGTAGTCGAAGTCGCGGAGCATGTCGGTCGGGTTGAAGCCGTTGGCGGCGTGGTCGACGACCTCGCCCTGCTTGAACGTCGGGCCGGCGTTCCCGCCGCCGTGAACCGCCGCACCGCCGCCGTGGGCGGCGGGCCCCACGCCCTGCTCAGCGGCGCTTGCGTCGAGCGCATCGTGGACCCCGCCGTGGGGAACCAGCGAGTGCACGACCGGGATCGCGGCCCCCGCGCCGGCCCCGATCAGGAGCTTTCGTCGGTTGAGCTTCTCCATCGAGCCATATTCAAGCACAACCGAAACCTGAAGTTAGGCACAACTAACTTTCCCGTCCTGCCTCGCGGTCCAGTACTGCGGTGCTGCTGGCCCTCCTACAATCGACGGGATGGCCGAAGCCGCCCAGCAGCTCGAGCTCGACGCCCAGTACAGAGCGATGCGCGAGCAGGCTGGGGTGCTCGAGCGCCCCGAGCGCAGCCTGATCGCAGTAACCGGTCCCGAGGGCGGCGAGTTCCTGCAGGGCCAGGTGACCAACGAGACCGAGGAGCTCGAGGCCGGGCACGGGCGATACGCCGCGCTGCTCGACCGCAAGGGCCGCATCCAGTCGGACATGCGCGTGCTGCGTATCGGCGACGGCGAGTTTCGGCTCGAGTCCGAGGCGGCCCCAGGAGCCGCACTTCTCAAGCACCTCTCGATGTACAAGATCGGCCGCGACGTCGAGGTCACCGACCGATCCGCCGAGCACTCGCTGATATCGCTGATCGGGCCTCGCTCGCGCGAGCTCGCCGGCGCGGAGGTGCTCGGCGACGAGCACGAGCATTCGGGGGTCGAGCTCGGGGGCGCGCGCTGCCTGGCCGTCGCCACCGACCTGGGCGTGGACCTGTTCACCGCGCCCGGCGACGCACCCGCGGTCCTCGAGACCCTGCTGGAGGCGGGAGCCGAAGCGGTCAGCGACGACGCCGCCGAGATCCTGCGAGTCGAGGCCGGTCGCCCCCGCTACGGACGCGAGCTTGGGCCCGAGACGATGCCGGCCGAGGCCGGGATCGTCGGGCGCGCCGTCAACTTCGAGAAGGGGTGCTACATCGGCCAAGAGCCGGTCGCTCGCCTTCACTACCGCGGGCGCCCGAATCGGGTGCTGCGCGGCCTGCGCCTCACGGGCCCCGCCGAGTTCGGAGCCGGCATCCGAAACGACGAGCGCGACCTGGGAACCCTCGGCACGACCGTCGTCTCCCCCGCTCTCGGCCCGATCGCCCTCGCGGTGATCCGGCGCGAGGCCGAGCCCGGCGACACCGTCGAGCTCGACGGCGGCGCGAGCGCCGAGGTCGTCGAGCTGCCGTTTGCCGATGGCTGAGGCCGGCACCGAGCGCCCCTACGACGCGCGCGACGACGCCTACGCGCGCCCGGCACTGCCGGCGCCCTCGGGCGGGGAGCCGGGCGACGACGAGGCGGCCGGGCTCGACCTCATCCCCCCTCCCGACCCCGAGCGCGAGATCGACGACTGGGGCCGCTCCGAGCGCCTCGTCTCGGCATTCGAGCCCGTGCTCGACTTCTACTACCGCTACTGGTTCCGGGTCGAGCACGAGGGCCTCGAGAACGTGCCGTCGGAGGGCGGCGCCCTGCTCGTCGCCAACCACTCGGGTGCGCTCCCGCCGGACGCGCCGATGATCATGACCGCGATCCGCAACGACCATCCGCACCCGAGGCCGCTCTACATGCTCGCCGAGCACTGGTTCAAGGGCTACCCCGGCGTCGGGATGCTGGCCAACAAGATGGGCGCGGTCCCCGCGCACCGGGAGAACGCGCAGCGCCTGCTGCGCGACGAGGGCAAGCTCGCGATCGTCTTCCCCGAGGGCCAGAAGGGCACCCGCAAGGTGCTCTGGCAGCGCTACAAGCTGCGGCGCTTCGGGCGCGGCGGGTTCGTGCGCACCGCGATCCGCGCCCGTGTCCCGATCGTGCCGATCGCAGTCGTCGGCGCCGAGGAGGCGATGCCGATCTTCGCCCACATGCGCAGCGTGCAGCGGCTGACCGGCCTCGTCTACGCGCCGCTCAACCACGCCTTCCCCTGGTTCGGCCCGCTCGCGGGCGGGATGTACCTGCCGGCGAAGTTCAAGATCCGCTTCGGAGAGCCGATCGACATGTCGGCCTATCCGCTCGAGGTGATGGATGACGCCGCCGAGATCCAGATGATCAGCGAGCGGATCCGGGCCCGCATCGCCGCCGAACTCGAGCAGATGCTCGACGAGCGCGAGTCCGTCTGGCTCGGCTGAGAGTGCGCCCTGCCGCTTCCGCATGGGTTAGGGTCTTGCCGCATGGCTAGGAGGAGGAGGGGTACCGCGCTGCTTGCCGTCGCCGTCGCGCTGGCGGCCGCCGGCGTGGCCGGATGCGGCGACGAGGACTTCGAGAACGACCCGCGGCCTCCTGTGGTCCTGCCTGTCAGCGCGTCGATCGGGGACGACTCGATCGTCGTCTCGCCGGCCACGTTCGGCGCGGGCACCGCCCGCTTCACCATCGTCAACTTGGGCGACTCCCCGTCGGTCTTCTCGATCGACGGCCCCACCACCGCGGAGAGCGTCGAGATCGCTCCCGGCACCAGCACGGAGATGAACGCCGAGGTGGTCACCGGCGAGTACGAGGCACTGGCCGAGGGACTAGACGCGCCGCCGTTTGCGTTCGAGGTCGGTCCCGAGCGCGAGAGCGCTCAGAACGAGCTGCTGCTCCCCTAGTCCTCGCGCTCTGGGTCGGCTCCGAGCTCGCCCGCGTCCTCGATCGCGCCCTCGATCCGGTCAAGCCGGTCGATCAGGTCGCGTTCGATCGCCTCGACGCCCGTCCTGGCTCGCTCGACGTTGCTGGTGGCGCTGGTCAGCGCAGACTTGACGGTCTTGAAGCCGGCGATCGCATCGCGCGCCTCCGATGCCGCAGTCCGGACGGCGACGGCGTCGACGCCGGCGGCGGACTCGCGCGCGGCGCGTACGCGCAGGCTCGCGTAGCGGTACGCGAGCTCGAGGGCGCGGCCGTCGGGCTGCTCGGGATCGACCGCAACGACGAGCTTGTTCCCCTGGTACTCGTGCATCTCCTCGACCTCGCCGCTCGGCACGGCATCAGTGCCGGCAACCACGAGCATCGCGTAGTCGGCGTTGCGAGCGTCGAGGGCGCCATTCATCTCGGCCCATGCCTTGGGTCTGGTCAGCCTGCTGTCCTTGATCTCGAATACCACGCGGCCCAGGGTCGAGCCCTCGCCCGCGCCGATCTCGACGAGCGAGTCGCCCTTCTTCGAGCCACCTGCGCCGGGAGTGTCGCCGACAGCGTGGGCGCAGTCGCCACGGGAAGCTGCGATCCGCTCGATCGCGGCGTGGACGCGGTCCTCGAAGCTGCGGCCCTTGCGCGTGCCGGCCTCCTCGGCTTCGGCAAGAACCTCGTCGGCGTCCTGCTTGTCGAGCAGGCGCGCAAGGTTCTCCTTCAGCGATGAGACCTGGGCCTGCATCGCTCGTGATTCGGAGGTATGGCCCTCGCGCAGCCGCGCCATCTCCTGGCGGTGCCGCTCTTCGGACTCCAAGATCGCCTTGCCGAGACGGGCCTGCACGGCCGAGAGGGGGTTGCTCCCGTCCTCGGCGCTCAGCATCCTCGTCAGCTCGAGCTTCTGTGCCTCGCTCGCCTCGGAGACGATCGCCCGGATCTGGGACTGCACAGAGTCCGAGCGCTCGGCGCCGAAGGCGTCGGTGATCTGGGCGGTCAGCGTCTCGTTCCCCTTCTCGATGCCGGCCGCCAGCCGCTCGCTGAGCTCTGCGCCTCGGCGCTCAAAGCCCGACTGGGCCCGCTCGAGCTCGGCCCGGACGTAGTCGACCTCGGCCGCCGTGTCCTCGCGGTCGAGCACCCGGGCGCCGATTTCGATCGCGTCCGCGACCGTCTTCGCCGCGCTTTGACCAGCCTCGAGGCGCTCCCTGACAAGGGCTGCGGCTCGCTCGTCATTGACCGTGAGGTTCTCGATCACGAGGCGGTCGTCGATTGCGCGCACGACGCCCTCGGCGGCCTCGGGGTCGAATGCGAGTTGTGGCTTTTCAGAGGCTTCCATGACGGACTCACGAAGGTAGTCGCGCGACCGGACGCGACCTGACAAACGGTCGGCGCAACGAACGCTGCCCGTCTGCGGCGCCCTCCGGTCCCTCCCGAGCGCGGTTGAATACGATGCCCCGGCCGCATTCGCCCGCGACCATCACACCCGCGAACCACATCCTGGAGGGAACAGAACCTTGGCCGTAGAAATCGCTGACGTGACGAAGCTCGACGTGGAGCCCGGGGAGCTTCCGCAGAAGATGGCCGCCTGGGTGATACGGCAGGAGCGCGAGGGCGAGCCGAAGGACGCGTTCCAGGTCGAGGAGATCGACGTGCCCGAGCCCGGCGCCTTCGAGGTGATCGTCAGGGTGATGGCCGCGGGCGTCAACTTCAACAACGTATGGGCCGCGCTCGGCAAGCCCGTCTCGGTGTTCGGCTACGGCGACCACGAGGAGTTCGGCCACCACATCGGCGGGTCGGATGCCTCGGGGATCGTCTGGAAGGTCGGCGAGGGCGTGACCAAGTGGAAACCGGGTGACGAGGTCGTGCTCCACTGCAACCAGGCCTCCTACGAGGACGTCGAGGTGCACGGCCTCGACCCGCTCGCCGCCCCGAGCCAGCAGATCTGGGGGTACGAGACGACCTGGGGGTCGTTCGCCCAGTTCACGAAGGTCCAGGCGCAGCAGCTGCTGCCGAAGCCCAAGAACCTGAGCTGGGCCGAGTCGAGCGCCTACGGCCTCACCTACTTCACCGCCTACCGGATGCTGATGGACCAGTGCAAGCTCCAAGCGGGCCACAACGTCCTGATCTGGGGCGCCGCCGGCGGGCTCGGCGTGTTCGCGGTGCAGCTCTGCAAGGCCGCCGGCGCCAACGCCGTCGGAGTCGTCAGCTCGTCCGACAAGGGCGAGCTGGTCAAGCGCCTCGGCGCGGTCGACTACATCGACCGAAACGAGTTCGCGGGGATGATGCGCAAGGGCGGCGAGACCCCCGACGAGGAGAAGGCCCGCTTCAAGGAGTCGCGCGGGTTCGCCAAGAAGGTCAAGGAGATCCTGGGCGACTCCCCCGACATCGTTTTCGAGCACGTCGGCATGGCGACCTTCCCCACCTCCGTGTTCGTGGTCAAGCCCTTCGGCAAGGTCGTGATCTGCGGCGCCACGTCCGGGTACACGCTCGACTTCGATGTCCGCTACCTGTGGATGCGCCAGAAGCAGATCATCGGCTCCCACTTCGCCAACGCCTACGAGTGCATGCGCGCCAACGAGTTGATGGCCGAGGGCAAGATCCAGCCCGTCCTCTGGAAGGTGATGGGCTTCGACGGAGTCGGCGAGGCGCATCAGCTGCTGCACGAGAACAAGCATCTGGGCAAGATCTCCATCCTCGTCGGCGCCTCGAGCGAGGACGACGGCAAGGAGGAGGATGGGCCGGGCGCCATCCGGGCGGAGGTAGGGGCGTGAGGCCCGACCGGGTCTTCATCAACGGACGCTCGTCCCGCCCGGGGGCATCGTGATGAACCTCTGCTACATCGACTGGCACGTCATCCCGTTTCGCGCCGACCGCTGGTACGAGATCTGGGAGCCGGGCGCGGCGCGAGCCCTCGCCTTCGGCGCCAAGGGCTGGTCGCTGTCGCGGTCTATCGAGGACCCCCAGCTCTTCCGGCAGTCCTCGCTGTGGGAGGACAAGGCGGATTTCGACCGCTACTGGGGCTCGGACGAGGTCATCGCGATCCGCGAGCAGGCGCTGAACTACTACGCCAAGCCGGTCCTCCCCGTCTGGCACAAGCTGATCGCCGGCGAGTAGCCGGCCTTCGGCATCGCGTGTGCGCGGACGCTACTTCGCCGCCGCGGCGGTGTTCCTGACCCGATGAGCAGAGCCCGCAACACGATCGCCGCTGCCACCTGCGCCCTGACGGCGACGGCGCTGCTCGCCGTGCCGGCCGAGGCGAAGGTAAAGACCGCCGTCGTCGGCAAGGTGCTTCAGATCCAAGGGTCGGACCGCTCCGAGCGCGCCACGGTCATCTGCAACGAAGCGGGCGAGATCAAGGTCAACGGCGCCAACCCGAAGGGCGGAGTGCAGGGGTGCGCCGGCATCGTCGAGGTCGACGCCGCGATGGGCGGCGGCGACGACACGATCGACTTCTCGGGCATCAGCGGCGCCTTCGGCGACGCTCGCTTCCCCGGGTTCGGAGTCGCGACGGGCACCGCGGCCATCGGCGGCCGCGGCAACGACCGCTACATCCCCTCCCCCGCCGCCTTCAACCTCTTCTACGGCGAGCTCGGCAACGACCGGGCCACCGGGGGCCCAGCACGCGACGTCCTCTCGGGCGGCTCCGGCGACGACACCCTGAACGGAGCCGGAGGGCGCGACAGCGTCCTCGGCGAGGGAGGCGACGACCGCCTGCTCGGCGGCAACGCGGGCGACCTCCTGAGCGGCGGGGCCGGCGACGACCTCGCGCTCGGCGGCCCAGGCTCCGACGTGCTCGGCGGCGGGCCGGGCCGCGACCGCCTTCGCGGTGGACCGGGCCAGGACCGCCTAATCGGCGGGCCGGGCCGCGACAACCTCAGCGGCGGAGCCGGCAAGGACGCCGAGATCGAGAAGGATCCGAAGTAGCTGGTCTTGGGTCGGTTTCGCCGGCTCGAGGCGATATTGGACGGTTAAGGCCCCTATAGGGGCACTAAGTGTCCAGTCGGTGCCACACCGGTGGCCGCTAGTGCTGTTCGAGCGGGGCCATCGTCAGGCCCGCGTCGGAGAGCTGTTCCCAGTAGAGCTCGGCCGTCTCCTTGGGGCCCGTCCAGACGGCGGCTTGGCCGCTGGAGTGGATCTGGTCGGCGATCGCGTAGCCCTTGTCGAGGCTGACGCCTGGGACCACGCGCGAGAGGGTCTGGGCGACGTGGTCGAACGTGTTGTGGTCGTCGTTCAGGACGATCACGAGCCAGTTGCCGCCGAGGCCCGATCCCGGGCCCGCGACGCCCGGCTTCTCGATTGTCGCGGGTGCCATCGAAGGCACCTTAGACGCCTACTCGAAGGGGTTTGGGACCTTGATTGCGACGTTGTCGAAGATGCCGGTGACGCCTGAGGCGGGCCCCGTGCCCTTCGCGCCCGTGGTGACGACGCTGCGGCGCCCGTCGGGCTGCGTCGCCGTCGCGTCGGAGGCCGTGACCACGGTCTTGCCGTTGACGCCGACCAGGATCTGGGTGTTGTTGCCGCCGAAGTCGAAGGTGCGAAGCAGGATCACGTTCTGCTTGCCGATGCCGCGGATGAACTTCCCCTTGCCCGAGCGGTAGAGCTCCGGGCCCGTGCCGACGCCCTTGGCGTCGCGGAAGAGCTGCCAGCTCTTGGCCACCGGGCGGACGCGAAGCTCCCAGCCGGCGCTTTCGCTTACCCGCGTGCCGATCCCGACGAAGCCCTTCTTCTGGAGCGTGCGCGGAGTGTTGGCGCCGAGTACCGCGGTCGCTGTGACCTCCGTGTCGGAGCCTGGGTCGGTCGAGTCGCCGACGACGGAGCTGCGAAACTGGCAAGTGTTCGTCCCGGGGCCGACCGTGATCCCCATCTGCTTGTTCTGGCTCCACTTCTTGACGCACTTGGCGCCGAGGCCCTTGCTGAAGGCGTCGACATCGCCCTGGGTCGCGAACGCGTACAGAGCGACCGGGATCGGCGCGCCGAAGGCGGCGGCGGCTAGCGCTGCGGTGGCTCCGCAGGCGGCGATGAGGGCTGTCAGCTTGGTGCGCACGAGTTGAATTGAGGCTAGCCGGAGAACCGGCGCGAGCCTGCAATAACACCCTCCGCACCCTAATGATGCGCTGTCGCGGCGCTCGCGCAACCCATACGCCGAGACTGTGCGGTCACGGCAATACCATTAGAACCATGAGACCCCACCGGGTCCTCATCATCGAGGTATGAACTACCGAGGGATTTCGACATGAGCAGCGAGCACCGCCTGCCCGAGCGCGACCGCCCGTGGGTGATGCGCACCTACGCAGGCCATTCCGACGCTCGGCGCTCCAACGAGCTCTACCGCGGCAACCTCGCTAAGGGGCAGACGGGGCTCTCGATCGCCTTCGACCTTCCCACCCAGACCGGCTACGACCCCGACCACGTGCTCGCGAGCGGGGAGGTCGGCAAGGTTGGCGTCTCGATCGTCACCAAGGGCGACATGCACGCCCTGCTCGACCAGATCCCCCTCGGCGAGATGAATACCTCGATGACGATCAACGCCACGGCCGCCTGGCTGCTAGGCCTCTACGTCACGGTCGCCGAGGAGAACGGCGTCGACCGTGCCGCCCTCGCCGGCACCACTCAGAACGACATCATCAAGGAGTTCCTGGCCCGCGGCACCTACGCGTTCCCGCCCGGCCCCTCGATGCGGCTGATCGCCGACATGGTCGCGTTCACGGTCAACGAGATCCCGAGGTGGAACCCGATCAACGTCTGCTCCTACCACCTGCAGGAGGCGGGGGCGACCCCGGTCCAGGAGGTCGCCTACGCCCTCTCGACCGCGATCGCCGTGCTCGACGAGGTCAAGGCGCGCGGGCAGGTCGCCAACTCCGACTTCCCCAAGGTCTTCGGCCGCATCTCCTTCTTCGTCAACGCGGGCGTCCGCTTCATCGAGGAGCACGCGAAGCTCCGCGCGATGACGCGCCTGTGGGAGCAGATCGGCCGCGAGCGCTACGGCGTCGCCGAGCCGAAGCTGCTCCGCATGAGGTACGGCGTGCAGGTCAACAGCCTCGGCCTTACCGAGTCACAGCCCGAGAACAACGTGCCCCGCATCGTGCTCGAGGCGCTGGCGGTGACCATGGGCCGTGACGCGCGGGCCCGCGCCATCCAGCTACCCGCCTGGAACGAAGCGCTCGGCCTCCCCCGCCCCTGGGACCAGCAGTGGAGCCTTCGGATCCAGCAGATTCTCGCCAACGAGACCGACCTTCTGGAATACCCCGACATCTTCGAGGGCTCCGTCGTCATGGACGGCCTGACCGACGAGCTCGCAGACGGCGCCACAGCCGAGATGAAGACCGTCGAGGAACAGGGCGGCGCCGTCGACGCGGTCCCCTACATGAAGGCCCAGCTCGTCGAGTCCAACCGCAAGCGGCTGGCGAAGATCGAGCGCGGCGAGATCACCGTCGTCGGCCAGAACAAGTTCGTCGAGTCCGAGGACTCCCCCCTGACCACCGGCGAGGACGGTGGCATCCTCACTCCCGACCCCGAAGTGGAGCGCGAGCGCGTCGAGGCGCTCGAGCAGTGGAAGAGCGAGCGAGACCAGCCCGCCGTCGACGAGGCGCTCGCCGACCTCGCCGCAGCCGCCGCCGACGAAAGCGCCAACGTGATGCCCGCGACGATCGCCGCCGCCAAGGCGGGGGCGACCACGGGCGAGTGGTCGGCCACCCTGCGCGAGGCCTTCGGCGACTACCGCGGCCCGACCGGCGTCACCGGCGCGCCCCAGGGCTCGAACGGGGAGCTCCTCGACGCCGCCCGCGCTCACGTCAAGAAGGTGTCGGACGCGCTCGGGCACCCGATCCGCATCCTCGTCGCCAAGCCGGGCCTCGACGGCCACTCCAACGGCGCCGAGCAGATCGCCGTCCGCGCGCGCGACGTCGGCATGGAGGTCGTCTATCAGGGCATCCGCCTCACGCCGGACGAGATCGCGGCCTCGGCCGTCCAGGAGGACGTCGACGTCGTCGGCCTCTCGATCCTCTCGGGCTCGCACCTCGAGCTGGTCCCGCGCGTTGTCGAGCTGATCCGGGCCGAGGGCGCTGACATCCCCGTGATCGTCGGCGGGATCATCCCCCCGGGGCACGTCGAGGCCCTGAAGAAGGCCGGGATCGAGCGCGTTTACACCCCCAAGGATTTCGAAATCAACCGAATCATGGGCGAGATCGCGGACCTGGTCGCCGAACGCAACGGCCAGACCGCCGACTCCGCGCCGCAACCCGCCTAGCGATGATGGCCGAAGGCGACGCGGAGATGAACGGCGACCAGAGCGCCTGGCTTCGCTGCTATCGCTGCTGGGCGCGCGACCTGGAGGTGCAGCTCCACTACGACGCGATCCTCAAGGTCGACTCCGAGACGGGCGAGCCGACCGAGCGGATCGAGGAGGTCCAGGAGGCCGTCGTCCAGTGCCTGCGCTGCCTGCACGACCAGCCCCACCTCACCATCGCCGGCGACGAGGTCTCTGAGAAGCCGAAGGTCGTCCCGGTATCCGACCGCTGGGAGCGGATGGTCGCGGGCACGCCGTGGGTCGCCTCCTGCACCGTCACGGTCGACCAGGACCAGGTCGAGAGCTGCTCCGGCGAGGGCGCGACCGAGTCGCTGACCTATGGATCGTTCGGCGAGCAGGGAGTCCGCGAGTTCTTCACGCACGTGCGGTTTCACAAGCACGACGAGGAGCGGATCATCGTCCACATGCTGGTCGAGCTCTACGCCCGGTCCTCGGAAGAGGCGAGCGAGGTGCTCGAGGGCGCGTCCCGCGGGACGCTCGAGATCACCTCGCTGGCCGAGGAGTCACGCCCGCCGGCCCACGCCTCCCAGGACGAGGCGCACTAGACGCCGGATGCCAGTCGGCTGCTTCATCTCGCCCGGTCGCGACCTCGACCGCTCCCTCGCCCGCGTCAAGCGCGCCGACGAGCTCAGCTTTGACCCGCCTACACGACCCACATCGCGGGGCGCGACTCGCTCTCGGTGCTGATGGCCTTCGCGGCGCACAGCGAGCGGATCCGGCTCGGCACGGGGGTTCTGCCCATCTTCGACGGCTCCTCAAGGCAGTCGCCGAGAAGCTCCTCTAGAACGCTCAGCAGTCCTGGAGCTTGTCGCCTGCGTCGCGGCAGGAGTCGTTCCGGCCACCGCCGTTAAGCACGTCGCGGGACTTGCCGCCGTTCAGGAAGTCGCGGCCGGCGTTGCCGAGCAGCGTGTCCTTGCCGCCCTGCCCGAAGAGCCTGTCGTCGCCGTCGTCGCCGGCGAGCCGGTCCCCGCTCGCGGCGCCGAAGGCCCTGTCGTTGCCCTTGCCCGCACAGATCCGGTCCTTGCCGCCTCGGCCCTTGATCACGTCCTTGCCCGCCTGGCCCAGGATCACGTCAGGGCCCGGCGTGCCGAGGATCGTCTCGCCCTGCGCGGTTCCGACGATCGTCGGCTGCTTGCCGAAGCAGCCGGCTCCCGGCGGGGCCAGGACCTGGCGCTCGAAGGCGCCCACGTCACAGGCGGCCCCGCCCGGCCGCGGCAGGCCGCGCTGATCGGCTACGAACGGGAAGCAGCTTGGAATCGCGTCGAGAGCTGCCGAGCCGTTCAGCAGCGCGTGGGTCTGCGTCGGCCCGCCGCGGTCGGCGAGCGAGGCTAGCCCGGCCCCGAAGGCGAAGCGGTCGCCGAACGCGCTCAGGAGGTTGCACTGCGACGCACCGGCGGCGCTCGGCGCCTCGAGGTTGGCGCCCTGCGTGGCGATGCTGGCCGAGGCGATTCCGCAGTTCTCCACGCCCGCGTCGGCGATGCCGCCCGAGACGATCGTGCCCCGCAGCGTGACGCTGCCGCCCGTCGCCTGGATCGAGCCGCCGCTGGAGGCAACCGCGCCCAGGGCGGCGTTGACCGCCATGGTCGACTGGAGGACCGCCGCGGCGCCCTGCACGTAGGCGCCCCCGCCGACTGCCGCGCCGGCCGCCGAGATAGCGACGTTGTCGCTCACGGTGGAGCTCAAGATCGTCAGCAGCGCGCCGGAGGCGAGGGCCACCCCTCCCCCGACGGCGCCCGTCTGACCGCTGGCCGTGTTGCCGGAGATCGTCGACTGCGAGATCCGGTGTGAGCCGCCGGGATCGAGCCAGGCGCCCGCGCCCTGCGCCCCGGCGGCCGGCGCCGAGGCGGTGTTGCCCGCGATGGTCGAGCTCGACAGCGCCAGGGTGCCACCGTCGGCGTACACGCCGGCGCCGCGTGCGACCCCGGCGCCGCCGTGGACCTCGATCCCGTTCACGGTGACCGACGGCGTCGTCGAAGCCGGCCCGAGGTGCAGCACCCGGTCATCGCCGTCGCTGCGGATCACGGGCTGGCCCGTGCCCTGAAGCGTCAGGTCACCGCGGACGTCGAGGTCGCCGCCCGCCGCGAGGTCCTCGCCGGCGGACCCAAGCGCCAGCAGGTACTCGGCTCCGAGGTCGGGCAGAGCGATTGTGTCGCCGCCGGCGCTGCCGTTCGCCTCCTGGACCGCCGCGCGGAGGGTGCAGGTGTCGGTGTCGGGATCGAGGTCGTTCGCGTCGCAGTCGCCGTCGCTCGTGCTGCCGAGAGCGGCCTGGTCGGCGACGTTGTTGACGGTGAACGTCGCCGCCCGAGCTCTGTCTCCCCCTTGCGCGCTCGCGAGGGCCGCCACAGCGAGTGCCAGTGCGACGCGACGCAAGCTACTCCGCGGGCTTCTGCGGCCCCTCGGCGCCCGGCTCGGAGATCGCCTTGCCGGCGGCCTTGGCCTTGTCGGAGACAGAACCCTTGCTCTTCGCGATGTCCTTTAGCTCCGCCATGTCCTCCTTCAGCGAATCGGTGCCGCCCCGCTTGTCGACCTGCTCCTTCGCCTTGTCGGCGATCTTCTTCATGCTTCGAAAGTTGACCATCTGGGTTCCTCCTAGCCGGGGTTCTTCTTGGGTATCAGGACGGCCCGCTTGAACTCCGCCACGAGGGTCCCGTCCTGCTTGTAGACACGCGTGTGCACCTTGACAACCCCTCGGTCAGGCTTCGACTGTGAGGGTCGCACCTCGAGGACCTCCGACTCGCAGAAGAGCGTGTCACCGTGGAACACCGGAGCCGGGTGGCTCAGGTCCTCGGTCGCGAGGTTGGCGATCGCCTTGCCCGAGACGTCGGATACCGACATTCCGAGGGCGAGGGCGTACACCAGCGGCCCGACCACCACGTTCTGCCCCTGCTGGGAGGCCGACGCGTAGACGTCGTTCAGGTGCAGCGGATGGTGATTCATCGTGATCAGGCAGAAGAGGTGGTCGTCGGACTCGGTCACCGTCTTCGCCGGCCAGTGCTTGTAGACGGCTCCGACGTCGAACTCCTCGAGGTAGCGGCCGTAGGCATGTGCGCCCGATGCCTCGCGCTCGGCCTGGTCAGTCGTCAGCTCGTGCTTCTCGTCGCTCATCGGTTGAGTCTTCTCCTTAGTGAAGAGGGCGCGGGATCGTACCCACCACGCCCATCCGGCGACTCCGCGGGCGTCAGTGGACCTTCTTGGTCCTCGCCCGTTCCTCGTGGCGCTGGAGAACCTGGGCGATGAGCTTCTGGATACCGGGGTCGCCGGTGACTTTGATTTGACCCTGCTCGTAGGCCTCGCTGTAGTCCTTGGCCACGCCCTCGGTGGCGAGCTCGTTGAAGTGCGATCGCGGAATCTCGACCGTGAGTCGCGCGTCATCGGCGAGCTCCTTCGAGACCTCCGGCCCCGGCAGCTCGACCCGGAACTGCTGCACGTCGCCCCGGCCCCGCAGCTCGAGCTCGAACACCAGCTTGAGCTTGGCGAGCGCCGGCACGTCCGCCTGAAAGCGCTCGACCGCGGTCTTGATCAGCTCTTGGGTGGACGCGGCCATGGCCTGATTATTACCGCGCCCGCCTGCTACCAGGGAATCGGGTTGCGGTCCCGGTAGAAGCCGCCGCTGCCGGCGTCCGCATCGGTCACCAGCCAGACGGCGGTATCGGCGCCCTCGGCCACCGAGCGGGGGGCGCTAGAGCCGCCCATGTCGGTCGCGACCCAGCCCGGGCACATCGAGTTCGTGCGTATCCCCTCCTCCTCAGCCGCTAGCACCCGGGTGATCGCGTTGAGCGCGGTCTTCGACATCCGGTAGCCGATCGAGCCGCCGTTCATGTCGTCGAGCTGCCCGGCGCCGCTCGAGACGTTGACGATGCGGGCGTCGTCGCTGCTGCGCAGCAGGGGGAGCATGGCCTGAGCGAGCCGAAGCGCGCCGAAGGTGTTCGTCTCCACCACCCGGTGGGCCTCGTCGAGATCGAACTCGGCGATCGGGTCGTGCGGGCCGTAGACGCCGGCGTTGTTGACGAGGACGTCGAGGCGCCCCGGGTCGGACTCGATCCGCCCGCGCAGCGCGCCCACGCTCGCCTGGTCGGTGACGTCGAGCTGCACGGGATCGACTCCTTCTGCCTCAGCGACGTCATCAGGGTCGCGGGCGCCCGCGAGCACCAGGAAGCCGTGATCGACGGCGAGCTGCCGCGCGATCTCGGCACCGATCCCCCGGCTCGCGCCGCTGACCAGGGCAACGCGCTGAGGATCAGCCAACGGAGGTGCGCCTAGATTTTGTTGCGCTCAAGGAGCTTCTTGCCGATGACCATGCGCTGGATCTCGGAGGTTCCCTCCCCGATCAGCAGCAGCGGCGCATCGCGGTAGAGGCGCTCGATCTCGTACTCCTTCGAGTAGCCGTAGCCGCCGTGGATCCGGAACGACTCCTCGACGACCTCCTTGCCCGTCTCGGAGGCCAGCAGCTTCGCCATCCCCGCCTCGAGGTCGGAGCGCACGCCCGCGTCCTTCATGCGGGCCGCCTTGCGCGTGACCAAGCGGGCTGCCTCGATCTTCGTCGCCATGTCCGCGAGCTTGAACTGAATCGCCTGATGCTGGGCGATCGGCTTGCCGAACGTCTTGCGCTCCTGCGAGTAGCGCAGGGCGAGCTCGAGAGCCCTCTGCGCGATGCCGACGCCGCGAGCGGCGACGTTGACGCGCCCGACCTCGAGCGCGTCCATCATCTGGCCGAAGCCCTTGCCGACGCCGTCGGGACCGCCGAGGACGCGAGTCTCCGGGCAGCGGTAGCCGTCGTAGACGAGCTCGGTGGACTCGACGCCCTTGTAGCCCATCTTCTTGATCTTCGGAGGCACCTCGAGGCCCGCGAAGTCGCCCTCGTTCTTGTCGGCCCAGGGCTCCTTCTCGGTGATGAAGCAGGTCATGCCCTTGTAGGGAGGATCGGCCTTCGGGTCGTTCTTCATCAGCACAAACACGACTCCCGAGCCGAGGCCGTTGGTGACCCACATCTTCTGGCCATCGAGGACCCAATGCTCGCCGTCCTTCTTGGCGCTGCCCTTGATGCCCTGGACGTCCGAACCCACCTCGGGCTCCGACAGCGAGAAGGCAGCGCGGATCTCGCCGGTCGCCATCTTCGGCAGGAAGTAGTCCTTCTGCTCGTCGGTGCCGAACTTCATCAGCAGGTACGAGCCGATGAAGTGGGTGTTGACGACTCCCGAGATCGAGATCCAGCCGCGCGAGAGCTCCTCGACGATCAGCGTGTAGGTGGACAGGTCGAGGCCCATGCCGCCGTACTCCTCGGGGATCGTGACTCCGAATAGCCCTAGCTCCTTCATCTGCTCGACGATCGCCTCGGGGAACTTGTCCTCGGCGTCGTACTCCTCTGCGTTCGGGAGGATCTGCTCATCGACGAACTGGCGAACCATCTCGACGATCGCCTTCTGGTCGTCGGTGAGCTCGTCGAATCCCTTGGTCTCGGTCTGCTGGGGGGTAGCTACGGCCATGGCTCCTTCTCGGTCGTTTGCCGCGGTTGAAAGACGGTGCGCCGCCCGCATTGGGCGGGCGACGCGGAGCCATCAAGGATACGGGGAGCTAGTCCTCGGCGAGGATCCCGTACAGCTTGCGGCGGGTGTCGGCGAGGATCTCCAGGGCCTTGGCGGCCTGGGCCTCGTCGCCCGTCTTGGCGATCTGCATCAGCGCGCCTCGCAGGCGAAACGCCTCCGTGCGGAGCTGATGGTGGGGCGAGTCCTGATCCCCGTTCTCCCAAGGCTGCTTGCGCTCGCCTCGTTCGGCGACCGCCTTGCCGCCCGCCTCGGTCAGGGAGAAGACCTTCTTTCCTTCGACCTCTTCCGCGGCGACCAGCCCCTCGTCCTCGAGCAGCTGGAGCGTCGGGTAGATCGAGCCGGCGCTCGGGCGCCAGCGTCCGCCGGTGCGCTCCTCGAGCTCGGTGATCATCTCGTAGCCGTGCATGCTTCGTTCGTCGAGCAGCGTCAGGATCGCGCTGCGGACGTCGCCGCGCTTGCGCCGGTGGCCGCGCGGCCCGTGGCCACGAGTCATCTCGCCGCTCCCGCAGCGGCCGCGGCCAGGATGGCGGCGGCCTCGTTGTGCGTTGTGCATCTGTTCTCCATTCGCAATATCTCCATGTAACGCGATATATCGTAACAGGTCGCGAACTGGAGGTCGCCCGCGGCGTGCGGGCGCTCGGCCGTCCCGACCCGATCTCTCAGTTCTGGGTCTCGGTCTGGATGTCTGCAGGGGCAGGCGTGGACGCGCGAGCCTGGGCCCCCTCCGCCGCCTGGAGGTGAGCGGGGGCGGACGCCGGATCGAGCGCCGGGTACTTCTTCCAGATCCCGTTGAGCTGGCTCTGCACGTAGGCGGGGATCGCGAGCCCCGCGAATCCGATGAACAGCATGGCGACGTAGAGTCCTGCGATCAGCCAGCCGCTTATCAGCGGCTCCTGGGCGATCTCCTGGGCCCGGCGGATGCGCGCGGTCGTGCGCCACCACGACACGAACGGCGGGACGATCAGCAGGAAGCCCAGCGTCGTCGCGAGCACCGAGAGCCAGGGCTTGGTCTTCGCCAGGTACTCGTTCTTGTAGACCACGCCGTAGTCGCGCAGCTCGCGGTTGATCCGGTAGTACCAGACCTGGGGATAGACGAGGAAGCCGAGCGTGAGGAGGAAGAACAGCACAACGAGGCCGGGCTCGCGCACCTTCGCCTCGGCGCCGTAAGCGTTGACCTCGTAGCTCGCCATGCGGGACGAATCGTACGGTTTCACGACCCTGATGGCGCGTCGTTGGTGCCAGGGACGGCGGTCCCTATACCGTTCGGCTCCCCCGCAACCCGACCAGGAGCCTAAGTGAGAAACCCCCGCGACTTCTTCAAGCCGATGGCCCTCGACGCGCCCGAGCCTCTGCGCGAGATTCCCTTCGGCCCCTCCCGGATGATCCACTTCTTCGACGCCTCGAACGAGAAGATGGCGGCGAAGGTCCCGGACATGGCGAAGCAGGCTGACATCCTGCTCGGCAACCTCGAGGACGCAGTTCCCGTCGAGAAGAAGGTCCCGGCCCGCGAGGGACTGATCAAGGTCGCCAAGGAGACCGACTTCGGCGACACGGGCCTCTGGACCCGGGTCAACTCGCTCGAGAGCCCCTGGGTGCTCGACGACCTGACCCAGCTCGTGACCGAGATCGGCGACAAGCTCGACGTGATCATGGTCCCGAAGGTCGAGGGCCCGTGGGACATCCACTACGTCGACCGGCTGCTCGCCCAGCTCGAGGCCAAGGCCGGCCTGACGAAGCCGTTGCTCGTCCACGCGATCCTCGAGACAGCGCAGGGCGTCACGAACCTGGAGGACATCGCGACCGCCAGCCCCCGGATGCAGGGAATGAGCTTCGGGCCCGCGGACCTCGCCGCGTCACGGCGGATGAAGACCACCCGCGTCGGGGGAGGCCACCCGGGCTACCGCTCGATTGAGGACCCCGACCCCGACGACGCCGAGGCCCCCCGCGTCAGCGCCCAGCAGGACCCCTGGCACTACTCGATCGCCCGCATGGTCGACGCCTGCACCGGCGCCGGGATCCTGCCGTTCTACGGCCCGTTCGGCGACATCAAGGACGTCGAGGGCTGCGAGACCCAGTTCCGCTCTGCCTTCCTGCTCGGCTGCGTCGGCGCGTGGTCGCTGCACCCCGTTCAGATCGAGATCGCCAAGAAGGTGTTCAGCCCGCCGCCGGACGAGGTGTTGTTCGCCAAGAAGGTGCTCGAAGCGATCCCCGACGGCAAGGGCGTCCACATGATCGACGGCAAGATGCAGGACGACGCCACCTGGAAGCAGTGCAAGGTGATGGTCGACCTGGCCGAGATGCTCGCGAAGAAGGATCCCGAGCTCGCCGAGGCCTACGAGATGAAGGGCTGAGGCCCGGCTGTTGAGCGCGCCCTTTCGCTATCGCCAGCGAGTCCGCTACCACGAATGCGACCCGCAGGGCGTCGTCTTCAACTCCCACTACCTCGCCTACTTCGACGTCGCCCTGACCGAGCTCTGGCGCGAGGCCGGGGGCTATGACGAGATGATCGGCGACGGGACCGACATGGTCGTCGCTGAGGCCCGCGTCCGCTACCTGGCCCCGCTCGCGTTCGACGACGAGTTCGATGTCGCGATCGAGATCATCCGGCTGGGCGAGACCTCGATGGGCTCGAGCTTCGTGATCGAGCGGGCCGGCGAGGCCACCACCGAGGGCGAGATGCGGCACGTCTTCGTGACCGCCCGCGAGGGCGCCAAGGCGCCGATCCCGCCCAACGTCCGCTCTGCTCTCGGCGCCTTCGCAGCTAGCTGAGCGCCGGCGCCTCCGGGAGGCGCTCCAGCGCGGCCGCGAGCTCTGCCTCCGGCATGTCGAGGTCGGTGAGCTCGCCCGCGAGGTAGGCCGCGTAGGCGGACATGTCGAAATGACCGTGACCGCAGACATTGACGAGGATCACCCGCTCCTCGCCGGCCTGCTTCGCGGCCTCGGCTTCGTCGAAGACGGCTCTCAGCGCATGGGCGGGCTCGGGCGCGGGAATGACCCCCTCGCAGCGCGCGAAGCGCAGAGCGGCCTCGAAGGCGTCGGTCTGCTTCACGGCGACGGCGTCCACGAGCCCCTCCTTGACCAGCGCGCTGACGCTCGGGGCATCGCCGTGATAGCGAAGGCCACCCGCGTGGACCGGAGGCGGGACGAAGTCGTGGCCCAGCGTGTACATCGGCATCAGCGGCGTCATGCCGACGGTGTCGCCGTAGTCGTAGGCGTAGCGGCCGCGGGTCAGGGTCGGGCAGGCGGCCGGCTCGGCGGCCACAAAGCGGGTCTTGGCCCCGTCGCGCAGGTTCTGGCGCAGGAACGGGAACGCGATCCCGGCGAAGTTCGAGCCGCCCCCCACACAGCCGACGACCACGTCGGGAGCCTCTCCGGCCAGCTCCATCTGCTTGATCGCCTCCTGGCCGACGACGGTCTGATGCAGGCAGACGTGGTTCAGCACCGAGCCCAGCGTGTAGTTGGTGTCCTCGGCACCCGCGGCGACCTCGACGGCCTCCGAGATCGCGATACCGAGGCTGCCCGAGCCGTGCTCCGCCTGTGAGCGCCCGGCTTCGGTCAGATCGGAGGGGCTGCGGTGCACGGTCCCGCCCCAGGCCTCGATCATCGCCCGCCGGTAGGGCTTCTGGTCGTAGCTGACGCCGACCATGAACACCTCGCATTCGAGTCCGAACATCTGGCAGGCGAGCGCCAGGGCCGAGCCCCACTGCCCCGCACCGGTCTCGGTGACGAGCTTGCGTATGCCCTCCTGCTTGTTGTAGTAGGCCTGAGGTACGGCCGAGTTCGGCTTGTGCGAGCCCGCCGGCGAGACCCCCTCGTACTTGTAATAGATGTGCGCCGGGGTATCGAGCTCTCGCTCGAGCCGGCGCGCCCGGAGCAGCGGCGTCGGCCGCCAGAGCCGGTAAATGTCGCGGACCTCGTCGGGGATCTCGATCTCGGGCTCGGTCGAGACCTCCTGCTCGATCAGCCCCATCGCGAAGATCGGCCTGAGGTCGTCAGGGCCGGCCGGCTCGCCGGTCTGCGGGCTGAGCGGCGGAGGTGGCGGGTCACCGGGAAGGTCGGCGATCAGGTTCAGCCAACTGGCCGGGATCTCCTCCTCGCCGAGCAGGAATTTCAGCGTCTCACCCATCGAAGGGCGATTCTATTCGCAGCTGGCCGAAGCGCTGCCTCAGAGTTCGAGCGTCGCCCTCGGTGAGAGGTACGGATTGACATTCCTGCCGCCCTCGGCGAGACTGAGACAAATGTCACTAGGGGTGGACTCAGAGACGGAGGCGACACTGGGTTCGGGGGAAGTGAGTGGACCCGGACCTGCCATTGTGCTGGTCGATAACGAGCCATTGACGCGCACTTTCTTGCGCCGACTGCTCGAAGGCGCCGGCTTCGACGTGAGGGCTGAAGCCGGGGACGCCGAGACCGCAATCGAGGTATGTGTGCGCGAGCGCCCCCGGCTTTGTCTGGTGGACCTCGACATCGCCGGGAGGGGGCTCCGCGTCGTGCGCGAGGTCTCCCAGCAGGTTCCGGAGGCGCGGGTGGTCGTGCTGGCTGCGTCCCCGAATTCCCGTGATCTGATGGACGCGATCCGAGCGGGCGCCTCCGGCTATCTGGTCAAGAGCATGGACCCGAACCGGATCGCGCACGCCCTCCGCGGCGAGCTCGCCGGCGAGGCCGCTATCCCGCGCGTCCTGGTAACCGAGCTGGTCCGGGACCTGCAGACGCTCGGCCGGCACCGCGTAGTCGCAGGCAAGCACGGCCGCGTCGAGCTGACCACCCGCGAGTGGGAGATCCTCGAGCTGATGTGCACCGGCCTCAGCGGGCCCAGCATCGCCGAGCGCCTCATGCTCTCCCCCGTCACGGTCCGGCGCCACAGAGCCGAAGCCGTGCGCAAGCTTGGGGTGCGGGATCGCGCGGAGGCGATCGCCCTGATGCAAGAGCGCCCTTAGGGCCACCGTAGACGGAAGACGGTGCGCACCGGCTTCGTTTCTAGGAAGCATGGCGCAAACCGACCTCGCGACCTCAGAAGCACCGTCGAACCAGGACGCTCACAGCGGCCAGATGGAACGGCTGGTGGGCGTCGGGGTCGGCTGGAAGCTGGGAGGTCAGGTCTTCGTTCAGGGCATTCGCCTCGCGATCTTACGGCCTCCAGCGGAGGCTAGGAGAGGCGCTGCTTCAGCGCCTCGAGCTGCCCGCGAATCTCGGCGGGGAGGTCGTCGCCGAACTGGGCCAGGTGCTGCTCGATCTGCGGCAGCTGCGCCCGCAGCGGCTCCTCGTCGACGGTGAGCAGCTCGCTCATCGCATCCGGGGAGATCTCGAGCCCGTCGGTGTTGATCTCGCCGTCGGCGGGGAGCAGGCCGAGCGCCGAGTCGACGGTCTCTCCCTCGTCGTCGCAACGGCGGAAGACCCACTCGAGCACGCGGCTGTTCTCGCCGAACCCGGGCCAGAGGAACTTGCCGTCATCGTCCTTGCGGAACCAGTTGACGTGGAAGACCTTCGGCAGGTCGGCGCCCTCGCGATTGCCGACCGTGAGCCAGTGCTCGAAGTAGTCGGCCATGTTGTAGCCGCAGAACGGGAGCATCGCCATCGGGTCGAAGCGGAGCTTGCCCACCTCGCCGGCCTGGGCGGCCGTCGTCTCGGACGACATGACCGCGCCGGTGAAGACGCCGTGCTGCCAGTCGCGGCACTCGAAGACGAGCGGCACCACGGTGGAGCGGCGACCCCCGAACAGGAAGGCGTCGATCGGGACGCCGGCGGGGTCCTCCCACTCGGCGGCGATCGACGGGCACTGCGACGCCGGGGTCGTGAAGCGGGCGTTCGGATGGGCGGCGGGCTCATCGGAGTCCTGAGTCCACTCGTCGCCCTTCCAGTCGATCGCGCGGTCCGGCGGCTGGCCGGTCATGCCCTCCCACCAGACGTCGCCCTCGGTCTCGGCGGTGTTGGTGAAGATCGTGTTGCGCTCGATGGTCGCCATCGCGTTCGGGTTCGTCTTGTGGCCGGTGCCCGGCGCGACGCCGAAGAACCCTGCCTCGGGGTTGACGGCGTAGAGCTTGCCGTCGTCGCCGAACTTCATCCAGGCGATGTCGTCGCCGACGGTTTCGACCTTCCAGTCGGGGAGGGTCGGGATGAGCATCGCGAGGTTGGTCTTACCGCACGCCGACGGGAAAGCGCCCGCGACGTACTTGACCTCGTCCTCGGGCGAGGTCAGCTTCAAGATCAGCATGTGCTCGGCGAGCCAGCCCTCGTCGTGCGCCATGACGGAGGCGATGCGCAGGGCGAAGCACTTCTTGCCGAGCAACGCGTTGCCGCCGTAACCCGAGCCGTACGACCAGATCTCGCGCGTCTCGGGGTAGTGGACGATGTACTTCTCCTCGTTGCAGGGCCACGGCACGTCCTGCCCGCCATCGGCCAGCGGCGCGCCAACCGTGTGGACGCATGGGACGAACTCGCCGTCGGAGCCGAGCGCGTCGAGGGCCTTGGCCCCGACGCGGGTCATGATCCGCATCGAGACGGCGACGTAGGCCGAGTCGGTCAGCTGCACGCCCACATGGGAGATCGGGGAGCCGAGCGGGCCCATCGAGAAGGGCACCACGTACATGGTTCGTCCCACCATCGAGCCCTTGAACAGCGGCTTGAGCTCGGCGCGCATCTCGTCGGGCGCGCGCCAGTTGTTCGTCGGGCCGGCGTCCTCCTCACGCTCGGAGCAGATGAAGGTGCGGTCCTCGACGCGTGCGACGTCCTTGGGCGAGGAGCGCGCGAGGTAGGAGTTGGGCCGCTTGGCCTCTGAGAGGCGCTCGAACGTGCCTGCGTCGATTAGCTCCTGAGCGAGGCGGTCGTACTCCTCAGCCGAGCCGTCGCACCAGTGGATGGAGTCGGGCTTTGTCAGCTCGGCGATCTCCTGGACCCACTCGGTCAGCTTGGCGTTGTCGGTCAGCGTCTGTGCGGCGGCGGCGGTCTCGCTCACGTGGTCAGTCAGCTCCTTGATCGGCAGATTCGATGGATAGGGCTCCCCTCCCAGGGCGAGGGATGTTGCCACAACGTCACACCGGAGCGCGGCTTGTAGGGTTCGCCGCCGCTCGTGCGCTTCTACGAATTCGAGAGCCGCCGCATCGTCGAGATGGCCGGGATCCCGGTCACTGCGTACGGGTTCGCGAAGACGGCGGCCGAGGCGCGCGAGGCCGCGGAGCGGATCGGCGGCTCGACCGTGATCAAGTCACAGGTGCTGACGGGCGGCCGCATGAAGGCTGGAGGCGTCAAGTTCGCCGACTCCCCTGAGGAGGCCGAGGCGCACGCGGCCGAGATCCTCGAACTCGAGATCGGCGGCCACATGCCGGTCGGCGTGCTCGTCGACCCCAAGGCCAAGGTCGAGCAGGAGTACTACGCGGCGGTCCTATGGGACGGCCGCGCGAAGCGCCCGATGATGCTGTTCAGCGACATGGGAGGCATCGACATCGAGCAGGTCGCCGAGGAGCACCCCGACCACGTCGGCCGCGGGCACCTCTCGAACCTCCATCCGATCCCCGACTTCCGCGCCAAGGAGGTGGCCGCCGCGGCAGGCGGCCTGACCGGCCGCGAGCTGACGCGCGCTACGCCGATCCTGGCTCGCCTGGCCCAGCTGCAGCGTGACTGCGACATGACCCTGGCCGAGATCAACCCCGTCGCACGGCTCACCGATGGCTCGTTCGTTGCCTTGGACGCCCACATGGAGATGGAGGACGAGGCCGTCGGGCGACACAAGAAGATGCTCACCGAGATCGGCGTCGAGCTCGACGAGCCGCGCGAGCTCTACGAGCCCTCCGAGTTCGAGCGCAACGTCAAGGCGATCGACGAGGCCGACCATCGCGGCGTCATCCAGGGCAAGGACCACGGTTTCGAGGGGAACATCGGCCTCGTGATCGGGGCCGGCGGCGGCTCACTGACCCTTACCGACGCCGTCCGCAGCCAGGGCGGCAAGCCGGCCAACTACGCCGAGATCGGCGGCAACCCGTCGGTCGCCAAGTCCAAGGGCCTCGCGATGGAGGTCCTGAAGAAGGACGGCGTCGAGAAGATCGCGGTGATGATGTCGATCGTCTCCAACACCCGCGTCGACATCGTCGCCCGCGGCGTCATTGCGGCCTGCCTCGCGCTCGGAAAGGACCCCGCTGAGACGATCGCTGTGTTCCGGATCCCGGGCGCCTGGGAGGACGAGGGCGCGAAGGTGCTCGGCAAGTACGGGATCGAGTTCCGCGACCGCAATACGTCGATGTGGGAAGCGGCGGGCGAAGCCGTCGCCAAGGTCTGACATGTCCATCCTCCTCAATAGCGACTTCACCTTCATCGTCCAGGGCATCACAGGCCGCGAGGCTGTGAACCTGACGCGCGAGTGCCTCGACTATGGCTCAAAGGTCGTCGGCGGAGTCACCCCCGGCCGAAAGGGCCGCGAGGTGCACGGCGTCCCCGTCTTCGACACCGTGCAACAGGCGGTGGAGAATCACGGCTCGCCGATCGACGGCTCGGTCGTAACGGTCCCCCCCGCCTTCACGAAGGACGCCATGATCGAGGCGATCGAGAACGGCATAAAGCTGATCGTCGTGGTCACCGAGCGCATCCCGCGCCGGGACGTCGCCGAGGCCGTCGAGCTCGCCAACGAGCGCGGCGCACGGATCATCGGCCCGAACTGCCTCGGCCTGATCGTCCCCGGCGTCTGCAAGATGGGCGGGATCGGCGGCCCCGCGAAGGACGCCGCCAAGGCCTACAACCCGGGCAAGATCGGCGTCATGTCCCGATCCGGCGGAATGACCACAGAGATCTCGTCCACGCTCACCGCCGCCGGCCTGGGCGTCTCGACCGCGGTCTCGATCGGAGGCGACGCGATCATCGGCTCCACCTATGCCGAGCTGATGCCCTTCTTCGAGGAGGACCCCGAGACGGAGGGGATCGTGATCTACACCGAGCCCGGCGGCCGCATGGAGGCCGAGCTGGTCGACTGGCAGCGCGAGGCGGGATCGAGGCTCCCCATCGTCGCCTTCATGGCCGGCAAGTTCATGGACGACGAGGAGATGCAGGGAATGAGCTTCGGCCACGCCGGCACGATCGTCGAAGGCGAAGAGGACTCCGCCACGCAGAAGATCGCGCGGCTCCAAGAGGCCGGAATCCCCGTCGTTGAGCGGATCGACGAGATACCGGATGCCGTCAAGGACAAGCTTGGCGGAGGGGTGAACGCATGAGTGGGACCTTCATCGATGTCGAGGTCTCACCTGAGGTCGCCGCCGACGCGGAGCTGGCCCGCAAGCTCGAGGAGGTCTGCCCCGTCGACATCTTCACCTCGGCGAACGGCAAGGTCGAGGTGGTGCAGGAGAACCTCGACGAGTGCGTGCTCTGCGAGCTCTGCCTCGACGCTGCCCCCGACGGCTCGGTCGTCGTCAAGAAGCTCTACGACGGCACCGAGCTGAGGCGCTGACAAACGCGGCTTGACGCCGGCGCCGGACACGGCGACCATGCTCGCAGGCAGGCGCCGCGTGACCGAAGGGAGTACCCATGAGGACCAGGGCAGCGTCTTTCGCCGCGATCGCGACCACTCTCATGGCGCTCGGCGCTGTGACGCCGGCCGGCGCGGGGCTGAGCGAAGTCAGTGTCGTCACGCTGAACGTCTCCAAGGCACCGACCTTCCGAGGCAACGTCACCAGCCCCGACCGCTTCTGCCGCGCCGACCGCAAGGTCGTGCTGTACGCCTACGGCTCATCGGGGCGCTACAGGTTCGGGTCTGACGCGACCAACGCCAAGGGCAAGTGGCAGCTGAGTGAACAGCTCGACGGCGCCACGACCTTCCAGGCGACCGTCAAGTCGAGCGTCGCGAAGGGCCTGCGCTGCCTCGAGGACAGCTCGGGCGTCAAGACCGTCGGCTAGCTGATCCGCGAGACTGCGCGCGTGACCGACGCCGCCTCGCTCGCAACCACCCCGGCCGAGCTCGCCGCGCTGGAGGCTCTGCGCAACGCCACAGGCGAGCCCGGCGGCCCGATGGAGAGACACAGCCTGCGCGTCTTTTTGATCGCGGACCGCCTCGCTTCGGCGAAGGAGCTCGCCGTGGATCGCGAGCTGCTGCTGGTCGCGGGGCTGCTGCACGACATCGGGCTCTACGACGGTGTCACCCACGGGGGCGTCTACGTGGCGGAGGGCGCTGAGTTCGCTGCGCCGCTGCTGCGGGAGCAGGGCTGGGGCGAGGAACGAATTCGCCTCTGCGCCGACGCGATCGAGCGCCATCACGAGCTCCGCCCGCAGTGGAACCACGGCGACGAGGTCGAGCTGATTCGCCGAGGCGACCTCTGCGAGATCTCGAACGGCCTGATCAGCTTCGGGCTTCCACGCGACTGGATCAAGGACCTGTTCGCGTCCGTCCCGCGGCCCGGCACCTACGGCGCGATCGGAAGCCAGATCGCGCACGCCGCGCGAACGCGGCCGCTGAGCCTGCCTCAGATCTTCATTCGCCGCGGTTAGCTCGGCCGCGACCGCCGACTACTGCTTGCGGGAGTCCTTGCCCCCGCCTCCCACGAGCTTGTCGCGACCGCGGCCCCCGAGGAGGCGGTCGGCGCTGTCCTGGCCACGGAGGATGTCGTTGCCGCGACCGCCGCTGAGCGTGTCCTTGCCGTCTCCCCCGCAGAGCCCGTCGCCGCCGGCGAGCCCCTTGAGAGTGTCGTTGCCACCCATCCCGAGGATCCCGTCGGGGCCCTTGCCGCCCGAGAGCCGGTCCGGGCCGCCGGTGCCGATCACGTTGATCACGGCCTTGCCGCACAGCGCCCGCTCGTAGGCGCCGATGTCGGCGTCGTTGCCGCCCGTCGCGAGCGGCACCGAGCGCAAGTCGAATGGACGGCCCGCGCCGCGCTGATCGGGGCCTCCCGAGCGTCCCGCGTCGAGCGCGGGGCTCCCAGCGAGCAGGGCGCGCGTCTGGGTCGGCCCGCCGTTGTCGGCGAGAGCCCCGAGCTTCGGTCCCTGGCCCAGGACGTTAACCGCGGTCGGCGCCAGCGGCACACCTGTGAAGTCGCCGATCAGGCTGAAGCCGGCCGCGACCGCCGGCCCGCTGGGATCGGAGGAGATGTCGGCGCCCCCGCCGGCCGCGGTGTTCGTCGCCACGATCGAGCTGTCCAGGAACCGCTCGCCCGCGCCCGCGGCCCGGACACCGCCGCCGGCGCCACCTGCCGCATTGCCCGCGATCGTCGAAGCGTCGATTGACAGCGACCGCGGGGCCGAAGCGCTCCAGCTCAACCCGCCGCCGTCCCCCGCGGCCGCGTTGCCCGAGAGCGTCGAAGTCTCGATGCTGACTCCGCCCTGCTGCGCGACGATCGCGCCGCCGTCGCCGGCGGCCGCATTGGCACTGAAGGTCGAGCGCCGGACGACCAGAAGCGGAGCGGACGCCAACTGCGCGACCGCGCCGCCGCCGCCTGCTGGAGCCCGGTTGCCCGTCAGGGCGGACTCCTCGATCGTCAGACGCGCATCCGCGTTTCGGATCGCGCCGCCGCCGGCCGCGCTTCCGTCGCGGAGCGTCAGGCCGACGATCGTGACCGGTTGGCCTGGCGTCGTCACGTCCAGGTCGAAGATGCGCGAGGCGCCAGATCCGCTGATGGCGAGCCGCTCGGCCCCTCGACCCTCGAAGTGCGTCTCGTCGGAAACGTCTAACTCGGACGCGAGCGGGATCGAGCCGGCGAGCTCGGTCTTGAAGAGGATGCGATCGGACCCCACCTGGTCGTTCGCCTCGGCCACCGCGGCCCGCAGGCTCCCCTTCCCGGAGTCCGCGAGGGTCGAGACGGTGAAGGTGTCGGCAGACGCGGCTGCGGGAGCCGCCAGCGCAGCGAGGACCGCGAGCGCCAGCACGTGTCTGGGAGCAGACGGCATCCCCGACGAAGCTAGAGGCTCCTCGCCGCCCGCTGCGGCCGGTTTGTTGCGGCAGACTGGCGAGCCGTGAACTTCGTCGACGACGTGATCCAGCGGTTCCCCTTCGGCAAGCCCGCCCTGCTCACCATCGATGCCGCCGGCGAGCGGCGCGTCTGGCACTTCAGCGAGATGTTCGCGATGAGCGCCGGCCTCTCGGGTGCGCTGGCCGTACGCGGGGTGCACCGCGAGGACGTCGTCATGACGCTCGTCGGCAGCCGCGTCGAGTGGGTGCTATCGATGCTGGCCTGCTTCCGGATGGGCGCCGTCGCGATGCCATGCAATCCGCAGCTGCGGCGGAAGGACCTCGAGCTCCGCGTCGCGGTCGCGAAGCCGGTGCTCTGCATCGGAGAGGAGCGCTACCTCTCGGAGCTCCCGCCGGAGGTGCCGACCCTGGGCATGGAGGAGCTCGCCGGCATCCTCAACGAGGATCTCCAGCAGGAGCCGCCTGCCGAGGCCGCCGCCCTCGACCCTGCCGACCCGGCGTTGATCATCTTCACGTCGGGCACGAGCGGTGATCCCCGCGGAGTTCTCTACCCGCAGCGCTACCTGGCCGGCCAGAGCCTGCAGGCCGAGCACTGGTTCGGCGCCCGCGAAGGCGAGCTCGCCTGGTGCACCGCCGCGCCGGGATGGTCGAAGTCGGCTCGAAACATCTTCATCGCACCCTGGCTCTGCGGAGCCGCCGCGATGCTGCACGACGGCCGCTTCGACCCCTCCGAGCGCTTCGAGCTGATCGAGCGCGAGGGCGTGAACGTCCTCTGCCAGGCCCCCACTGAGTACCGGATGCTCGCCAAGCGCGCCGAGCTGCGGCCGATTCCGTCGCTGCGCCGCCTGGTCTCGGCGGGCGAGCCGCTCAATCCCGAGGCGATCCGGCTGTTCCGCGACAAGTTGGGCCTGCCGATCCACGACGGCTACGGTCAGACCGAGACCGGGGCGATCGCAGGCGGCCGACCGGGTGAGGACGACCCGGCGAAGGACGGTTCGATGGGAAGGCCGCTTCCAGGCATCGAGACCCGGGTCCAAGCGACCCCCGGACGCGAAGCAGAGGACGCTGCGCAACGTGTCGGCGAGTTGCAGGTGCGACCCGAGAGCTCGCCCACCTTCTTCGACCACTACCTGGGCGAGTCTCCATTCGACGGCGAATGGTGGCCGACCGGCGATCAGGTCCGCGAGGACGACGACGGCTACCTCTGGTTCGAGGGCCGCGACGACGACATCATCGTCACCGCCGGCTACCGGGTCGGTCCCTTCGAGGTCGAGTCAGCCCTGCTCAGCCACCCGGCGGTCGCCGAGGCAGCAGCGGTCGCCCACCCCGATACCGAGCGCGGCTCGGTCGTGCGGGCGATCGTCGTCCTGCGCGACGGCGAGGGCTCCGAGGCCCTCGCCGCCGAGCTGCAGGAGCACGTCAAGTCAGTGACGGCTCCCTACAAGTACCCGCGCGTCATCGATTTCGCCGCCGAGCTGCCCAAGACCTCGAGCGGCAAGATCAGGCGCGCGGAGCTGCGCCGGGCTACTTGAGCAAGCCAGTCGCGCCCCTTCGTCCGCACCCACCGCGCACACCTCACCGCCTGACCGAGGGCGCCCGAACGGCGGCTAGGCTCGCCGGATGCCGAGCGAGCCTGAGAACCCAGAACGAGGGCTGATCCGCAGGCGCCTGTACGACCTGCTCGGCCCGGGGTGGCAGTCGTTCGCGGGGATCTTCCTGGTCACCAACCTCGGCCTGCTCGCCGTCGGCGCGACCCTCCCGGTGATTCCGCGCTTCGTGAGCGAGGAGCTCGGCGGCACCGACCTCGAGGTCGCGATCGTCACCGGCGCATTCGCGCTGACGGGCATCGTCTGCCGTCCGCTCGCCGGCGCCGCCGCCGATCGCCGTGGGCGGCGGGTGACGGTGATCGCCGGCGCACTGCTCGCGGTGCTCGCGGGTGGGCTGCTCTTCCTTCCGGCGAGCATCCCCGGCCTGATCCTCTCGCGGCTGGTCCTCGGGACGGGCGAGGGAACCGTGTTCACGGCGGGCTCGGCCTGGGTCGTCGACATGGCGCCCAAGGAGCGCCGTGGGCGGATGATCGGCTTCTACGGCCTCGCGATCTGGACGGGCCTGGCGCTCGGTCCGCCCGTGGGCGAGGTCCTCCTGCGCGCCGGCGGCTACAACCTCGTGTGGGCCTTCGCCGTTGCCGCCCCTGCCGCGGCGGCGCTGATCGCCTCCCGCCTGCCTGAGGCCGTCACCCCCGGCGGAGGCGAGTCCCGCGGCCCGCTCATCTCGCGCGAGGCGGCGGGCCCGGGTGCCACCTTCTCGCTCGGCGTATGGGGCTTCGCGGCGGTCTCGGCGTTCATCGTTCTCTCCCTCGACGAGCGCGGGATCGGCCACGGCGCCGAAGTCTTCAGCGTGTTCGCCGCGACGGTCGTCGCGACGCGGATCGTCGGCGGCGGCCTTCCCGACCGCATCGGCGCCGCGCGTTGCGCCCTCGGGGCCGCCCTCGTCGAGTCGGTCGGCCTCCTTCTGCTCGGCCTCGCCCAGAGCCTGCCGGTTGCGATCGCCGGGGCGATGGCGATGGGCGCCGCGTTCTCCCTGCTCTTCCCCGCCCTCTCGCTGCTCGCAGTGAACCGGGTCGCACCCGAGCGCCGCGGGGCAGCGATGGGCACCTTCACCGCCAGCTTCGACCTCGGAATGCTGGTGGGCTCCGCGGTGGTGGGCGCTGCAGCGGCCGCCGGCGGCTACGAGGCCGCCTTCTACGTGGCGGCCGGGGCCGCGCTCGCCTGCGCGGCGCTGACGGCACGCTTCATTCGCGCCCCGGCGGTGCAACCGGCCTGAGGCGACGGGTGCGGTACAGGGCGGCGCACGGGCAGCGCCTGCGTACCCCGTTCGGAACAAAACGCCTGCTCGCGGCCCGATGCGGGCGCGAAGGCCCCGATACGCTGCCTGCAAGCCGTTCACCGACTGAGGAGATCTGAACCCGATGGCCCAGACATCGACCGCCGCGGACTCCGCGATCGACCGCAAGCTGCTCAACAAGCTGACTGAGACTCAGATGGCGCGCTTCCGCGAGCACACGCCCGCCTCCGCTGAGTACTTCACGCGCGCCAAGAAGGTCATGCCGGGCGGCGTCCCGTCCTCGTTCCAGCTGAACGACCCGTGGCCCGTTTACATCGACCACGGCAGGGGCGCTGCCGTCTGGGACGTCGACGGCGGCGAGTACGTCGACTTCCACAACGGCTTCGGCGTCATGTGCGCCGGGCACGCCAACCCGGTGATCGGCGAGGCCGTCAAGGCCCGCCACGACGAGGGAACTCACTTCGCCGCGCCCACCAACGGCTCAATCGTGGTCGCCGAGAACCTCGCCCAGCGCTTCGGCCTGCCGCAGTGGCGCTTCTCGAACTCGGGAACCGAGTCGACCATGTCCGCGATCCACCTCGCCCGCGGGGCCACCGATCGCGACTACATCATCAAGGTCGAGGGGTCCTATGACGGCCACCACGACGCCGTGATGGTCTCCTGCTACCCCGACCTCGAGGAGCTGGGGCCGCTCGAGAGCCCGCACCCGGTGGCGTTCGGATCGGGCTACCCGGAGGCGCTGGTCGAGCTGACGCGCCCCGTGCCCTTCAACGAGCCCGAGATCCTCGAGGGGATCTTCAAGGCCTACGAGGGCAAGATCGCCGGAATGATCATCGAGCCGGCGATGATGAACATCAACATCATCCCGCCGAAGGAGGGCTACCTCGAGCGCGTCCGCGAGCTCTGCAACGAGCACGGCGCGAAGCTGATCTTCGACGAGGTGAAGACGGGCGCCACGATCTCATCGGGCGGCGCCACGAAGCGCTTCGGCGTCAAGCCCGACATGGTCTGCCTGGCGAAGGCGATCTGCGGCGGATACCCGGGCGGCGCGATCGGCATGACCGAGGAGCTCGGCGAGGTCGTCGCCTCCGACAAGGTCCACCAGATCGGGACCTTCAACGGCAACCCGCTCGTCATGGCGGCCGCCGAGGCGACCCTGACCAAGGTCCTGACCGACGACGCCTACACGAAGCTGGAGTCGACCAACGAGTCGCTGAAGGCTCGCTGCCAGGAGGTCATCGACAAGTACGGCCTCCCCGCCTACACGGAGGGCATGGGCGCCAAGGGCTGCGTGATCTTCGCCCCTGAGCGCATCTACGGCTACCGCGACTACCTGACCAAGGTCGACGGAGACCTCGCCACCCTCGCCTGGCTCTACCACATGAACCACGGCATCTTCATGACCCCGGGCGTCGAGGAGGAATGGACCCTCTCGATCGCCCACGAAGAGGAGCATGTGGACCGCTACGTGGCCGCCTTCGAGGCGTTCGCGAGCGACGTGTCTGCGTAGCCGCCGTTTGTGCGCTGGGGACTCCCCGCGCATCGGCGAGTCCCCCAGGCTCCAGGTCGCGCGAGTAGCCTCAGCACATGGCCAACCGCCTAGCCGAAGAGACCAGTCCCTACCTGCTCCAGCACAAGGACAACCCGGTGGACTGGCGGCCCTGGGGCCCCGAGGCCCTGGCCGAGGCGGAGGCCGGCGACAAGCCGATCCTGCTTTCGGTCGGCTACTCCGCGTGCCATTGGTGCCACGTGATGGAGCGCGAGTCCTTCGAGGACGCGGACACCGCCGCCTACATGAACGAGAACTTCATCCCCGTCAAGGTCGACCGCGAGGAGCGCCCGGACGTCGACGACATCTACATGGAGGCGGTCCAGGGCATGACCGGGCAGGGCGGCTGGCCGCTGACCGTCGTCCTGGACCCCGAGGGGGTGCCGTTCTACGGAGGGACCTACTTCCCGCCCGAGCCGCGGCACGGGTTGCCGAGCTTCCGCCAGGTTCTGGAGGCGACGGCCGAGGGCTTCCGCGGGCAGCGCGAGGAGCTGCGCGCGGCCTCCGACAGGGTCCGCGAGGGGCTGTCGGCGATCAGCCGGATCGAACAGACGAAGGACCCGCTGACGACCCAGCTGCTCGACGCCTCGGTCCGCGGCCTGCTCGCAAACGCCGACAAGCGCAAGGGCGGCTTCGGCGGCGCACCGAAGTTCCCCCCGGCCAGCACCCTCGAGTTCCTGATGGCGCGCGGCGAGCGCGAGCACGTAGGGCGCACCCTCGACGCGATGATGCACGGCGGGATCTACGACCAGGTCGGCGGCGGCTTCGCGCGCTACTCCGTCGACGAGTCCTGGCTGGTCCCCCACTTCGAGAAGATGCTCTATGACAACGCGCTGCTCGCGCGGGCCTACCTGCACGGGTGGCAACTCACCGGGACCGAGCGCTGGATGCGGGTCGCGCGCGACACGCTCGACTGGGCTCTGCGCGAGATGCACGGACCGGAGGGCGGCTTCCACTCCGCGCTCGACGCCGACTCCGAGGGCGAGGAGGGCCGCTTCTACGTCTGGGACGAGGAACAGGCCCGCGAAGCGATGGAGGGCGAGGGGATCGCGACCGAGGAGATCGAGCGGGTCCTCGGCTACTGGGGCGTCAGCGCGGCCGGCAACTTCGAGGGCCGCAACATCCTGCACGTTCCGCTTGGCGCCTCGGCCAAGCCCCCGCCCCACCTCGCCGAGGCCCGCCGCGTGCTGCTTGCAGCGCGCGAGCAGCGTGTGCGCCCCGGGCTCGACGACAAGCGCCTCACTTCCTGGAACGCGCTGATGATCTCGGCGCTCGCCGACGCGGGCGCGGCGCTCGGGCGCCCCGACTACCTCGACGCGGCCGCCGGAGCCGCCCGGTTCATCTGGGACGAGCTGCGCGACGACGAGGGGAACCTGCTCCGCACCTGGAAGGACGGCCGCGGCAGGCTGAACGGCTACCTCGAGGATCACGCCTTTCTGCTCGAGGCGCTGCTGCGGCTCTACGAGGCGACCCTCGACGTGCGCTGGTTCGACACCGCGCGGGAGACTGCCGACGCGATGATCGCGCGCTTCGCCGACGACGAGCGCGGCGGCTTCTTCACCACCTCGCACGACCACGAGCAATTGATCGCCCGCCGCAAGGATCTGGGCGACCACCCGATCCCCTCCGGCAACGCCTCCGCCGCCTACGGCCTGCTCCGCCTGGCCGCGTTGACCGGGGACGCCGAATACGAGGAGCGCGCCGTCGGGACCCTTCGCCTCCTCGCCCCGGCCGCCAGCCGCCACCCCGACGCCTTCGGCCACCTGCTCCAGGCGCTCGACTTCCACCTCATGCCGACCATGGAGGTGGCGCTCGTCGCCCCGGCCGACGGCGAGGCGACCGCCGCTCTCGCCGACCTCGGCCGCGTCGTGCACTCCACCCACCGCCCACACGTCGTGCTCGCCGGCGGCGCCGCCGGCTCGGAGCGCCCCGAGCTGCTGCGCGACCGTCCCGCCGTCGAGGGCGACGCGGCAGCCTACGTCTGCGAGCACTTCGCCTGCAAGGCGCCGGTGACCGCGCCCGCCGAGCTCGAGGCGCTCCTGCGCGCGCCCGCCGGCCAGGGCTAGATCCGGCCGTGGGGGAAGCTGCGCTCTGGGGGCTCGCCGGGGCATCGTCCCTGTTCATCGGGGCGATGTTGGGTGCGCGCCTCGGCCTTCCCCGCCACACGGTCGGGTACATCCTCGCCTTCGGCGCCGGCACACTCTTCAGCGCGGTCGCGTTCGAGCTGACGGACGAAGCCTTCCGGCTCGGCGGTGCCGATGTCTCGCGATCGGCCTCGCTATCGGCGCTCTCACGTACTTCGCCGGGACCCTGCTGATCGGTGACGGCGGCGGGGAGGGCCCGGCGCTCCTACTTGGGGCCGTCCTCGACGGCATCCCCGAGTCAATCGTGATCGGGATCAGCCTGATCGCCGGTGGCGGAGTCGGGGTCCCGGTGCTCGCCGCGGTCTTCATCTCGAACCTGCCGGAGGGGATCTCCACCTCAGAGGAGATGCGCCGGGCGGGTCACGCGACTTCGAAGATCCTCCGCACATAGGCACTCGTATGCGCGGCATCGGCGATCGCGGCCGCGGTCGGCTACGGCGCTTTTAAGGGCGCCTCGGACGACATCGTGGGGCTCGTCGACGCTTTCGCCGGAGGCGCAGTGCTGACGATGCTTTCGGTGACGATGATCCCCGACGCCTACAACTTCCAGAGCGGCCAGACCAGGACGGCCCGCGGCGCCGTGGGGCTGCTCACGGTGCTGGGGTTCGCGCTCGCCTACCTCCTGTCCACACTCGAATAGAGTCGCGGCGATGCCCGACTCGACAGAACAGGTGGCACGCGCCTACTTTGAGGCGATCGGCGACCGCGACCCCGCCGCCATGGTCGCCCTGTGGGAGCCCGGGGGGATCGACCGCTTCGTCGGTCTCACGGAGCTTCGCGCTCCCGAGGGGATCCTCGACTGGTTCGGCGACCTGTTCGCCGCGATCCCCGACTTCTCCATGGAGGTGCTCGAGATCGCGACCGAGGGCCACAAGTCAGCGGTCCGCTGGCTCGCCACGGGGACGTTCGACGGGACGCGGCCGTTCGTCGGGCTGGAGCCGAACGGCTCCTCGGTGACGCTCGAGGGCTTGGACATGCTCACGGTCGCGGACGGGCGCATCACCGGCAACCAGGCGTACTTCAACGGCGCGGACCTCGCGCGCCAGCTCGGCGCGCTGCCGCCCGAGGGCTCGCTGCCGGACCGGGCGATGCTCGGGGCGCTGAACCTGGTGACGCGCGCCAAGGGCGAGCTCGCGAAGCGCCGCGCCGGCTGAAAGCGCCCTACAGGACGGGCAGGAACTGCTCGATCTCAAACGGCGTGACCTGGACCCGGTAGTCCTCCCACTCGCCGCGCTTGATCTCGATGAAGCGGTTGAAGGCGTGCTCGCCGAGCACCCGGAGCACGAGCTCGGACTCGGCCGCGATCTCGATCGCCTCGCCGAGGGTCTCGGGAAGCTGCTCGATGCCCCGGCGGTGGCGCTCCTCGGGGGTCAGGTGGTAGAGGTTCTGCTCCATCGGCTCGGGCAGCTCGTAACCCTTCTCGATCCCCTCGAGCCCGGCGTGGAGCATCCCCGCGAAGCAGAGGTAGGGGTTGCAGGCGGGGTCGGGGCAGCGAAGCTCGGCGCGCGTGGCCTGCTCCTTGCCGGGGTGGTAGAGCGGCACGCGGATCAATGCCGAGCGGTTGCGGCGCGACCAGGCCAGATAGGTGGGGGCCTCGTAGCCGGGGACGAGCCGCTTGTAGGAGTTGACCCACTGCGCGAACAGGGGAGCGATCTCGCGCGCGTGCTTGAGCTGGCCGGCGATGAACGCCTTCGCCGTGTCTGAGAGGAAGTACTGGTCGCTCTCGTCGAAGAAGGCGTTTCGCCCGTCGCGCATCAGCGACTGATGAGTGTGCATCCCCGACCCGTTCTCGCCCTGCAGCGGCTTCGGCATGAAGGTCGCGTGCCACCCATACTTCATCGCGTATTCCTTGACCGTGATCCGGTAGGTCATGCAGTCGTCGGCCATCGCGAGCGCGTCCTTGTAGCGCATGTCGACCTCGTGCTGCGAGGGGCCGACCTCGTGGTGGGTGTACTCGACGTGGATGCCCTGCTCCTCGAGGGCGAGCACCGTCTCGCGCCGCACGTCGGAGCCGGCGTCGAGGGTCGTCAGGTCGAAGTAGCCGCCCTCGTCGAGGACCTCGGGGATGCCGTTCTCGGGTTTCGCAGAGCGGAAGTAGAAGAACTCGAGCTCGGGACCGACGTTGAAGGCCTCGAAGCCCATCTCCTCCGCGCGCTCCAGCGCACGCTGCAGGATCCAGCGCGGGTCGCCCTCGTAGGCCTCTCCGCCGGGTATCCGGACGTCGCAGAACATCCGGGCCACCTTCTTCTCGGGCTCGGGGCGCCACGGGATCATGCTGAAGGTGGTCGGGTCGGGCATCGCGATCATGTCCGACTCCTCGATCGGGTTGAACCCCGTGATCGACGATCCGTCGAACCCCATGCCGCCCTCGAAGGCGTCCTCGAGCTCGGACTCGTTGATCGAGAAGCTCTTCAGCTGGCCGAGCAGGTCGGTGAACCAGAGGCGCACGAAGCGCACGTCCTGGTCGCGGCAGTAGGCGACGACTTCGGCGGCTGTGGTCGGCTGGTCGGGCATCGCAGGCGCACAACTTACCTGCGAGGCTGCTCCAGCCACGACGCGATTGGTTCAGTAAGCATCCGGGCAGGCTCCCCCTGCGTATGCAATGACGAAAGAACTCGCCCGCATATACTTACGGCGAGTAAGTAACAGGCCAAAAGTGAAGTAAACCGCGTGAACAGGAACGTGAGCCAGTGACAATCAAGACAGAAGTCAGTCGCTTCCACATCCACGACGAGCTGACCGCCCCCAAGGGCTCGGCCGCTCTGATCAAGAGCATCCAGACCGCCGGCGGCGCGGTTTCGAAGTTCCTCGGAGTCATGGCCGAGTCCCCCGCGACGCTGCGTGCCTACACGCGACTGCGCTCCGAGCTGCACAAGGGAGAGCTCTCGCAGGCGACCCGCGAGCGGATCGGGCTCGCAGTCGCCGAGCGCCGCAATGACGCCTACACCCTGAATCAGTACGCCCGCACCGCCAGGGCCGCGGGGCTGACGCTCGACGAGGTCGCGCGTGCCCGTGAGTTCACCTCCTCCGACGAGAAGGAGCAGGCGCTGTTGACGCTGCTGAAGGCGACGCTCGCCTACGACGAGCCCGTTCCGACCTACATGGTCGAAGAGGCCCGCGAAGCGGGTTGGAACGATTCGCAGATCATCGAAGCGGTCGCCGAGATGGCGCTCGCTCAGCTCCAGAGCCTGTTCTCAGCGGCAGCCGAGCTGCCGCTCGAGAGCTCCGATCCCGCAGTGCTCCACTCGGCGGCCTAGCCGGCGGGCGGGGAGACCGTGGCGGCGAGGGGGCCTTCGCCGACGTCGATGAAGCCGAGGCGCTTGGCCGTCTTCTTGGTCAGGTCCCAGGCATAGCCCTTGCGATAGGGGCCCCGGTCGATCACCGTGGCGGTGACCGAGCGGCCGGCGTGGCTGAACGTGACCTGGGTGCCGCAGGGAAGCTTCTTGTGGGCGGTGCCGATCACCGTCGGCTCCAGCACCATGCCGCAGGCCGTCTCGTTGCCCCAGAAGCCGGGGCCGTACCAGGTGGCCTTCTTGTAGACCGTCCAGCTCCCGGCGGTCGCAGCGGGTGCCGCTGCCGGAGCGGGGTCGATCGAGGGCGCCACCGTGCCGCCGCCCTGCGCGTGGGCGAGGGAGGCGCCGGTCGAGGCCAGCGCGAGGGCGCAGGCGAATGCGGCAGCAGCGTGCTTTTTCCGTTGGGTCTTCAGGAGCTTTTCCTTCGTTGCCTACGGGGTTAGCTGACGGGCTCGCGCTGAAAGATCGCGCTACGCGGAAAGCTGACCGCGATTCGCCCCACTGACTGGGTCCCCCGATCCCCGCTGTTATGTGATGCCCTTCCGGGCAGCGGGGACTCGGCGAAAGCTTGCGAGACCCTAACAGACCCGGAGGGGCACGCTCCGGTTGTCAACGCTCGCCTCCGAACTATGCTGCCGCGATGCCTTCAGCCCTCGTCACCGGAGCCGGAGGCGGCCTCGGCCTCGCGATCTCGCGGATGCTCGCCCAGCGCGGGTACGAGGTCGCGGTCACCGACATCGACAGACCGGCCGCCGAGCACGCCGCGGGCGCGATCGGCACCGGCGCCTGGGGGCTGGCGCTCGACGTCACCGACGCGGACGCGTGCGGCGCGGCCGCGAGACTGGTCGCGGAGCGTAGCGGCGCGCTGGACGTCTGGGTCAACAACGCCGGCATCCTGCTGCCGGGCCTCGTCCACGAGCAGGACCCCTCCGCCCACCGAGCAATGCTGGATGTCAACGCGCTTGGCACCTTCAACGGGACCCTCGCCGCGCTCGCGGTGATGCGGCCGGCCGGCCGCGGCCACGTGATCAACGTGGTCTCGCTCGCGGGCCTGGTCGCCGCCCCCGGCGAAGTCGCTTACGCGGCCAGCAAGCACGCGGCGATCGCCTTCAGCGTCGGCACCCTGAGCGACCTGCGGCGAGCGGGGATCAAGGGCATCGACGTCTCGGCGATCTGCCCCGACGGCATCTGGAGCCCGATGCTCGAGGACAAGCTCGACGACCCCGACGCCGCCGCCTCGTTCTCAGGGACGATGCTCACCCCCGACAAGGTCGCCGAACGGGTCGAGGGCCTGCTCGACCACCCCCGCCCCGTGGTCACGATCCCGCGCTGGCGCGGGGCGTTCGTCCGCGTCTTCGACGCCTTCCCCCGTCTCGCGGTCCGGCTCGTCCCGCTCGTTATGAACGACGCGCGCCGCCGCCAGGCCCGCTTCAAGCGCAAGCTCGAGCGCCAGTCTTAGACCCCACCGGAGTCCTCATCAACGAAGCTATGTCCCGGCACCTGATTTCTCGATGAGCGAGCCCGATGCATCCCCGCGGGGACCGCGCGACCAGGGCACCCGAGCCTCGCTGCACCACACGGCGCGCGGGCCGATGGGGCTCGCGGGCTGGCTTCGCCTTCCGGCGGCCCGGCTTCGCGCGCGCTACGGCGAGACGCCCGAACGCCCCTGGATCGTCCCGCAGGCCGTCGGCTGGCTCGGTCGCCGGATCCGCCGCGACTGGGTCGTCGTCGAGCTCGGCTCGGGCCGCTCGACCCCCTGGCTCGGGCGCCGCGCGGGCCGCGTCACCGCCTATGAGGACAACGAGTTCTGGCTCGGGCGGGCCCGTGAGCTCGTCGCCGCCAGCGGGCTCGACAACGTCGAGATCCGTCACCTCCCGATCACCGCCTACGCCTCCGAGCTCGAGGCGATGGACGACGAAAGCCTCGACCTGCTGGTCATCGACTTCCTCGAATCCCCCGAGGCCGAGCGCGTCGACGCCGTCCGCGCGGGGCTCTCCAAGGTGCGCCGCGGCGGCTACATGCTGCTCGACGACTCGGATCGCCCGAGCTATGCCGCGGCCTACGACCTGCTCGCCGGCTGGCGCGAGCGCCGGTTCACCGGCGTCAAGGACGACTGGCCCGAGGCCTGCGAGACGGCGATCTTCCGGCTGGAATAAACTCGCGGTCACCGCGTCTTCGATGCGCATGACCTACCGCGACGACCTCCCACAGCTGAAGGACGAGCTCTTCCTCACCGACGGCGGGCTTGAGACCGTGCTCATTTACCACCGCGGCATCGACCTGCCCGAGTTCGCCTCGTTCGGCCTCGTCATGGACGAGCAGGGAGCCGCCGAGATCCGCAGCTACTACGAGCCCTTCCTCGAGCTGGCCGACGAGCGCGGCCTCGGCTTCATCCTCGAGAGCCCCACCTGGCGCGCGAGCCCACGCTGGGGCGAGCGCCTCGGCTACGAGCCCGAGCAGCTGGCCGAGGTCAACCGCCGCGCCGTCGCGCTCGTCGCGGCGCTGCGCGACGAGCGGCCCGCCGGCGCGCCTGCCGTCGTGGTCAGCGGCTGCATCGGGCCCCACGACGACGGCTACAACCCGGGATCGAAGTTGACCGCCGCCGAGGCCGCCGACTACCACTCGACCCAGGCCGCGATCTTCGCCGAGACCGACGCCGACATGATCAGCGCGCTGACGATGACCTACGCCGACGAGGCGATCGGCGTGACCGAGGCCGCGAAGCGCCAAGGCATGCCGATCGCGGTCTCGTTCACCGTCGAGACCGACGGCGCGCTTCCTGACGGCACGCCCCTGGCCGACGCGATCGCCGCCGTCGACGAGGCGACCGGCTCCTACCCCGCCTACTTCATGGTCAACTGCGCGCACCCCTCCCACTTCGACTCGCTGTTCGACGAGCCCGCTCCCTGGCACGAGCGCATCGCGGGGCTGCGAGCCAACTCGTCGATGAAAAGCCACGCCGAGCTCGACGAGGCGACTGAGCTCGACGAGGGCGATCCCGCGGACCTCGGTGCCCGCCACGGCGCCCTCCGCGCGAAGCTGCCCCACCTGACGGTGCTCGGCGGCTGCTGCGGCACCGACCACCGCCACGTCGGCGAAATCTGCTCGGCCTGGATCGCCGCGGGCGAGTAGTCCCGGTGGGGCCCAAAATAGAAGAGGCCCCTCGCGGGGCCTCTTCCTTAGTGAGCCTGTAAGCCGGATCCTGTCTTGGACAGCCATCCATCTATGCGATCCACCTGGACCTCGCCGAGCCGGGTCGACGGTCCTGCTTGATCTTGCACCTGGCGGGGTTTGCCTTGCGCGTCCGCGTCACCGCGGCGCCGGTGCGCTCTTACCGCACCATTTCACCTTTGCCTGTACGCGACTCACGTGTGGCCGCGCCATCGGCCGTGTCTTTTCTGCGGCACTTTCCCGCGGCTTTCGCCGGGTGGGCGTTACCCACCGCCATGCTCTTCGGTGTCCGGACTTTCCTCGAGATACCTCCTTGCGGAGACATTCCGCGACTGCCTAGCTCACGAAAGGTCATGGTACCCCCGGATGGCGCCTGCTGCGAACGCGGGCGTTCGAAAGTCAGGAGAGCTCGGCGCCGCAGGTTCCACAACCCGTAGCACCGAGCTCTTCGTGACAGACAGGGCACTCGGCGCGGCCACGAGCCGCGAGGTCCTCCCAGGCGCCGAGGATGGTGTCCTCGAGCGTCGACCCCGCGGGCTCGAACAGCCTTTGCGCCGAGCGCGCCGACTCGTGACGAGACCTGACGACAGGCTCGGCGAGCGTTGACGAGGACCCCGGTGGGGTCTCCGGCCGCACGAAAGCGGCATTTCCGGTCTCCGTCGCGTCCATGACAGCGCTCAAGAGACACTCCTGAAGACTCCGACGACGCGGCCGCAGACGGCCGCCTCACGCGTGCGAATCGGCTTCATCGACTTGTTCTCGGGCTGAAGCCGGATGTGGTCCTTCTCCCGGAAGAAACGCTTGACCGTCGCCTCTTCCTCGATCACCGCGACGACGATCTCGCCGTCGGCGGCATCGACCGCCGGGCGCACCACCACGAAGTCGTCCTCGAGGATGCCGGCGTCGATCATCGACTCGCCGCGCACCCGCAGGATGTAGTCGCCGTCCTCGCCGCCGATCATCTCGGGCACCTGCACGTACTCCTCGACGTTCTCCTCGGCGACGATCGGCTCGCCGGCGGCGACCTGGCCGACAAGCGGGAGGCCCGTCTGGCGCACGGCCTTTCTGGCCTTGTCGACCAGCACCTCCATCGCCCGCGGCTTCGTCGGGTCGCGCTTGAGCACGCCCAGCGTCTCGAGCTTCGCGAGGTGCGCGTGCACTGTCGAGGACGAATGCAGTCCGACGGCCTTGCCAATCTCACGCACGGTCGGCGGGTACCCGTGCCTGCTGAGGTAGCGGCTGATGAACTCGAAGATCTCGCGCTGGCGCTTGGTCAGGTCCTTGACTGAAAAGTCCACCGGTCCTCCTCGATCAGCCGGCAACGCGCCGGGATTTGTCTGTAAGGGGCGAACACACGTTCGACACAGTAGCGCGCCCCGCGGACGCTTTCAACCCCCGACTAGAATCACCCGTCCCTCGGCATCACCGACCACGCACGCGGCTGTGGCGGAACTGGTAGACGCGCAAGGTTGAGGGCCTTGTGGCCCTAACGGGCCGTGGAGGTTCGACTCCTCTCAGCCGCACCTCGAATCCGTTTGCAAAGTCCCCGTTCTAGGAGGGGCCTTTCTTTACCGGGCCACTCAAGAATGCGCCAAGGTTGTCCGGTAGGGTTGACTGACTTGCACCGCGACTGAGGGGAGTTCCCATGGCGTCGATCTCCGAGCGGGAGCAGGGACAGATCGAGGCGGCCAACAAGTCGGGGAGCACGCCCGCGGTCTTCATCCACGGGCTCTGGCTCTTGCCGAGCAGCTGGGACCGGTGGGCCGACTTCTTCAGGGAGGCGGGCTACGCGCCGGTGACGCCCGACTGGCCCGACGATCCCGAGACCGTCGAGGAGGCGAGGGCGAACCCCGAGGTACTCGCCGGAAAGAGGCTCGGGGAAATCGCCGACCACACCATCGACGTGATCGATGCGATGGAGAAGAAGCCCGCCGTGATGGGCCATTCCACCGGCGGGCTGCTGGCCCAGATTGTCGCCGGCCGCGGACACTCCGCGGCGACCGTGGCGATCGACCCAGGTCCATTCCGCGGCGTTCTGCCCCTGCCCATCTCCACGCTCAGGGTTTCGGCGCCGATCCTGATCAATCCGCTCAACCGCGGTCGAGCCATAACCCTCAGCTTCGACCAGTTCAGATACGGCTGGACGAACGCGATCGAGTCAGATGACGAGGCGAAGCGGCTCTACGACGAGTTTCACGTCGCCGCGCCGGGGGTCGCCTTGATGCAGATGGCGAACGCCAACCTGAACCCGTTGACCGAGGCTAAGGTGGACACGAAGAATCCCGACCGCGGCCCGCTCCTGATCATCGACGGCGAGAAGGACCACACGGTCCCGTTGGCGATCGCGAACGCCTCTTACAAGAGGCAGAAGCGCAATCCGGGCGTCACCGAGATCAAGAAAATCCCGAACCGGGGGCATTCGCTGACGATCGACAGCGGCTGGCGCGAGGTCGCCCAGGCGGCACTTGACTTCGTCAAGCGGTTCGCCTAACCAAGGCGGTGACTTTGTGGCCGTCGGCTTGCAGGCGATCGGCTCAGAAAGCGTTCGAGGCCGACTTCCACTCCTGGAGGCGCTGCCCGATGAGCTCGGCCCGCTCCTCCTCGCTCCCGCCGTCGAGCACCTCGAGGTCTGAGGGGTCGGCTCGAAGGTAGACGCCGGCGGTCCTGGCATTCAGGTCGGGGTCGCGATCCGACTTTGTCGTCCAGTACCCGGTGGCGCGGTCGGCGGTCTCGACCGTGATCTCGCCGGTGCCCTCGAGCTGCGGGGCATTCGGGGCCCGAGGGCGCTCCCCCTTCCAGAAGTAGAGGATGCTCGCCGGATCCCTGCGCTCCTTCACGGCCTCGCTCCAGTAGCGGGCCGACAGGGTGCCGTCCTCCTGCCATGCCCGGCCGGTCACGTTCAGGCCACCGTCGCGGTCCCGCGAAATGCGCAGGAGGCTCACCGCCGACGGTTCGTCCTCGCTCCTCACGGTAAGCGAGAGCTGCCACCACAGCCCCACGACCGGTCCGCGGCGACCCTCGGTCTCGATCGCCTTGCGGAGCTTCTGGTTGATCGCTCGAACCTCCGCTGAACTGGTTGCCGGGTCGTAGCGGACGGAGGTCAGCCCGAGCAGGTCGCTCGGCAGCTTCGAACCGTTCGCGTGGAGGATGAACGTGCGCCGGATGCCGAGTGCGCCGCCGAACAGCCCGGCCTCGAACACCACGTTGTCGCGCGGCGACGCCTCGCCGGACTCGGACGCGTCCGTCGTCGTCCAGTCGTCCCGGGCGAACACGAACGCGGCGAAATCGACCTCCTGGGAGAGCTCGACGAGCCGGTCGAGAGTGGACCGCCCGGGGTTGAACGTGGTCGTCCAGGGCTCGACGTCGGCGACGTCCTCGAGCCCGCGCGTGATCGCCTGGAGCAGCTTGGCCTGCTTGCCCGACGACCCGAGGAAGATGCGCGGCTTGTCCATGCGCCACTCTGCAGGATAATCCGTCGATGACCCCACACAAAGCGAGAGGAGCCACGATGGCGAAGAGCGTTAGCGACGCGATGACCAAGGACCCTCGCTCGATCGAGGCATCGGCGTCAGTGGTCGACGCCGCGCGACTGATGCGAGAGGAGCACATCGGTTCGCTCCCGATAACCGACGCCGAGCAGCTGCTCGGGATGATCACCGACCGCGACATCACCACGAGAGTGGTCGCCGAGGCCGCAGACCCTGAGACGACGTCGGCCGGGGACGTCTGCTCTCGCGACGTCATCAGTGTTGAGGCCGACAAAGACCACGAAGAGGCGATCGAACTCATGGCCCGCCACCAAGTTCGGCGGCTGCCAGTTGTCGAGAACGGCAGACTCGTCGGCATCGTTGCCCAGGCCGACATCGCCCGCACGGAGAACGAGAAAAGGACCGGTGAGCTCGTCGAGGCGATCTCTGAACCGTCAGAGGCAGAGCGCAAATAGCATTACCCCGAGCCGAGTCATGTGGGGCCGTGGATCACCTGGCGCAAGCTCGGCATCCGCTTCACGGAACCTCGACCTCCGGAGTTGCGACGAGCGTCGCCGCGATGGCGACGCCCGCGAGGCCCTGCAAACTACTGTCGGGAGGCATGTCCAGCGCTTCATACGCGGCGGCGCAAATCTCGGCCTCGCGATGCGATCCGTGGACGGCCAGCGCCATTCGCGCCAGCTCGAGCGGCTCCTGCGCCGTTCCTCCCGCCATTACGTTCCCCCACGCAGCCGCGAGGTAGATCAGCACGCGGTCGAGGAGCACGTGGCGCTTCAAGGTCTCGGGTCCCGGCGCTGGGCCGAGGTCTGCGAACGCCTCTCCGGCGAGGATGCGTTCCAGCTGGCCACCCATCACGGAGCGAATCTGCAGCGCGTCGAGTCCGACCTGGCGCGCACAGCGCAATGTCTGGAGGACGTTCAGCGCCGGGTCGCCGAAGGGGGTGTCGCTGCCGAAGACGATTCGCCCTGGGGGCACGAGCGCGAATAGGGCGAGTAGATCGGCGGGGTTCCACCAAGCGGTGTCGAAGACCAGGTTGGGGTGGGAGTCGAGCTCGTCGGCGATCCAGGCCAGGTCGGTAATCGCAGCGTGCGCGAGAATCACGGTGGCGCCCGGGTATGCCGCTGCGAGCCTGAGCACATGGGCGCCAAGCGGTTCGATCCCCTGCCCGGCGTGAATCAGCACAGGCAGCGCGTGCTCGTGGGCGAGCGCAAAGATCGCTTCGACCGCAGGTTGGTCGAGGGTGAAGTTCTCAGAGCGCGGGTGGAGCTTGATCCCACGCGCGCCGGCGATGATCGCGCGGCTGCCCTCGCCGACCGGGTCAGCGTGCGGGTTCAGCCTGCAGAACGGCACCAGGCGCCCGCCTGAGGCCGCCGCAGCGTCGATCACAGCGTCGTTGTCTCGCCGGTAATCGCCGTGCTCGACATGAAGGGCGAAGGTCGCCGCGCGCGCTCCGAGCTGGTCGAGTCGGCTCGCGAGGAATGCGGGCTCACACACGGTGCCGTCGCAGTCGGCGCCCAGGTGGGTGTGGGCGTCGAACACGGCCAGTGCGGGCAGACTTTGCAGCAGGGGCGCCAGCCAGCGCTCGAGGCCGGCGCTGGTATCCGTCACGCTCATCGCCGCTCGTCATCCCGCGGTGGCGCGAGAAGGCCCAGCGCCGCAGCGTCAGCGAGCGCACGGCACACCACGTTCGCGGTTGCGTGCGCCGCGGTGTAAGCGAGGCGCCGCACGGGCGCGATAGCGCTGCGGGAGTCGTGCGTCGAGCCCTCATCACGGGCCCCAGGCTTAGCTACGGCCGTCGCGACTCTCGTCGCCATGGTTCCTCCTTGGTTCACGGCCACGACGCTACGCGGGGGAAGGAGCCCGCACATCGGCGCCAGCACGAGACTGTGCTCAGCGCTAGTACTGAACCTGCGCTGCAGGCTGATACTTCAGTGCCAGCACAGTTGTCGGAAGGCAGGAAAACCAGGAGGATTCCGTCGATGCGAGGCGCGAGGATGCTTGCTTGGTCGATCGCGGCGGTCGCGTTAGCGGCCGTGCCGGCGATCATCCTGCTCAACGCCGGGGCAGGTCAGTACCAGGAGGACGGGCTCTCGAATGTCCTCGGTCCGGTCGCGGTTCTCGCCTCCGTCGGAACTGGGTTGGTGGTCGCGTTGAAGCGGCCGACGAACCCAATCGGCTGGCTCCTGCTCGGGAACGCGTTGGTGCTCGCGGGGGCCGGGCTATCGATCACCTACGCGGGCTATGCGTTCGAGCATCCGGGCTCGCTTCCGGGAGGGCGGCTTGCGGCGATTTGGGACACAGCAGGATGGCCCCTTCTATTCGCCGGGGTGATCGCGATCGCGTTCGTCTTCCCGGACGGAAGGCTGCCGTCTCGGCGTTGGCGCCCACTGGCAATCGTCGGAGCCGCCTCATTCGTGCTGACGTTGGTCGGAGGGCTGCTTGGGGACGAGCCCCTCGACGCTCCCTTCGAGGAGGTGGCACCCCTGGCGGTCCTACCGGCGTCGATCACCGGCTCGATGCAGGGACTCGGCCTGCTCGGCATGTTCGTCACCTTCATCGCGGCGATGGTCGCGCTGGTTTCGCGGTTCCGAGGCTCCGAGGGCGAGCTGCGGTCCCAGATGAAGTGGATCGCTTATGCGGCTGCGCTGATCCCAATCTCAATCGTGGTCGGCACGCTCGATGGGGCGGACTCGGGTTGGCCCACCACGATCGCGCTGATGGCGGTCGAGATTGCGATCCCGGCCGCGATCGGGATCGCCGTGCTGCGCTACCGGCTGTACGAGATCGATCGCCTGATCAATGCGACGCTGGTGTACGGCTTAATGACGGCGCTGCTGGCGGCCGCGTTTGTCACGGTGACGCTCGTCGGCGGCGTCGTGATCGGTGGCGACTCGGCCCTGTCGACGGCCGCGGCGACCCTCGCGGTCACCCTCGCCTTCCGACCCCTGCGTCACCGGGTCCAGCAACTGGTTGATCGCCGCTTCAACCGGGCGCGCTACGAGGGCCTCCGGCAGGTCGATCACTTCCTCGGCGAGCTCCGGACCGGCGCGGCCGAGCCCGAGGGGATCGGCGAGGTGCTCGCCGAGGCGGCCTCAGACCCGAGCCTCCGTCTGTTCTTCTGGCTGCCCGATGACGGTGTCCACGCCGATGCGGCCGGACGCCTCGTCCCCGAGTTGCCTGCCTTGCCCGCCGGCCGCACGCCGGTGCGTCGCGGCGAGCTTCAACTCGCCACCCTCGTCCACGACCCAGCGCTGCTCGACCGCTCGAGCTTGCTCGACCCTGTGATCCTCAGGGCGGGCCTCGCGATCGAGATCGCGAGGCTCCGGGTCGAGGTGCGTCGCCAGCTATCCGAGGTCGAGCAGTCGCGGGCCCGAATCGTCACCGCTACCTACGAGGAACGACGACGGCTTGAGCGAGATCTCCATGATGGGGCCCAGCAGCACCTTGTCTCGCTCGGACTCGACCTGCGCCACCTCCAGCACGAGCTGGGCCCCGCCGCAGGAGGGGAGACCCGGGCCGAGCTCGATTCCGTCGTGACCGGCCTCAGCGAGGCGATCGAGGAGCTGAGGGAGCTCGCGCGAGGGGTGCGCCCGGCCGCCCTCGATGACGGCCTTGCACCCGCGCTTCGCGAGCTCGCCTCGCGCGCCCCGATCGGCACCGAGGTCCAGGCGAGCGATGAGCGCTTTGGACACGAGATCGAGGCCGCCGCCTACTTCGTCGCCAGCGAAGCCCTGACCAACGCCGTCAAACACGCTGACGGCTCCCGGGTCCTACTACGGGCACATCGCGACAACGGCACTCTGGTGTTGTCGGTCTCCGACGACGGCCATGGCGGGGCGACGCCGGCGCCGGGCTCGGGCCTGACCGGCCTCGCGGACAGGGTGGCCGCTCTCGGCGGCCGGCTTGACCTGAAGAGCGACGGTGCCGGCACCTCCTTGGTTGCGGAGTTCCCATGCGAGTCGTGATCGCCGAGGACCAGGCGCTGTTGCGAGAGGGCCTCGCTCGCCTGTTCGCGGACGCGAGCCATGAGGTCGTCGCCTCCGTCGGTGACGCTGACAGGCTGCGCGCCGCCGTCAGCGAGCACGACCCGGACCTCGCCGTCGTCGACGTGCGGATGCCGCCCACCTTCACCGACGAGGGGCTGCGAGCAGCCCACTGGATCCGGGACGCTCACCCCGAAGTGGGCGTCCTCGTCCTCTCGCAGCACATCGAGGCTGCCGGCGCCGTCGACCTGGTCTCGCAGAGCGGCTTCGGCTACCTGCTCAAAGACCGGGTGCTGGAGGTGAGCGAGTTCATGGACGCCGCCGAGCGGGTCGAGCGAGGTGGTTCGGCGTTGGATCCGCAGGTCGTTGCGACGCTCGTGTCCTCGGAGTCCGACCGGGGGCCCGGGGGCCTCACGCCCCGCGAGCGAGAGATTCTCGCGCTGATGGCTGAGGGTCTCACCAACGCGGGGATCGCCAACCGCCTCGTGCTCACCGAGCGAACGGTGGAAAGCCACGTGCGCAATGTCTTCTCGAAGTTGGATCTGCCCGGGGGAGAGGACGGTCATCGCCGGGTGCTGGCGGTGCTCTCCTACCTGAGCGGGCCGCGATCTCAGTACCAGCGCTGAGAGACGTCAGGTGGGAGCGCCGAGGTGACTCGGGTGCTGGCCTCGATGACGGACTGCACCGGCGCTCTTAGCTTGGGCACATGACGTTCCCCAACAACGAAGGAGTTGCAATGGAATCGACAGTCAGTCGTTCAGGCATCGACCTGGCCAAGCAGACCGCCCGTCCCGGGCTGGCGCTGGTCCTGGCCCTGCTCTCGGTCCTCGGTTCGCTCATGACCTGGGACACACTGCCCGGCGGAGGGTTCGTATGGGGCGCACCGCTCGCGATCGCCGCGATCGTCCTCGGCGTGCAGGCGCGTCAGCGCTCTGAGATCGGCCGGGGCAAGGCCACCGCGGCCATCGTGATCGGCGGGCTGATGCTCGCCCAGATGGCCGTCTGGACGGTCGTCTCGGCCCTGTAGTTCGTGGCGATCGCGTGCGAACGGCTCTGGTGCGAGTGGATTCGACCATGTGGCGGATCGCCTCAGAGCATGGCTGGCGAAACCCCCGAACTAGCGGGGGTTTCGCTCAGTCGGGGCTGGATTTGATCCAGCGACCCGCCGACTCCCGGCCCTGAATCTCCGCTGAGTCCTATCCCGCCGCGTCTTTTCGGGGCCGCGAGCTCCGTCAGGCCCAGGGGCTCGTCGTGCTCGGCTGGGTCGCCATGCAGGGCTCAACCCCAAGCGCTGCGCGGAGCTGGCCGAGGTCCCGATCGCCGTGAGCTGGAACTAGCCGGGGAAGTCGCTGGTCTCGGCGACCTCGTGGATCGCAACCTCGGGCTGGGCCGAGACGAGCAAGCGAAGCGAAGCGGCGAACTCCTGCAGCGCGGGCTGCTGGAAGTGGGCGTCGAGCGCCTCGCGGTCGGTCCACTCCTCGACCGCCACGAACGCGCTCGGGTCCTCCACGGCGGCGAAAAAGCCGTAGCGGATGCAGCCCTTCTCGCGGCGGGATGCGTCCTGCATGCGCTCGAGCGCGGCGACGAGCGCAGCGCGGTGGTCCGGCTTGCAACTGACGCGTCCGATTACGAGGATCACGCGTCCACCCTAAGCGAGACGGCGCCGGGCGGCTAGGCCCGCCGGCCGAGGCGGGCGCGTAGCGCCGCGATCCAGATGCCCGCAAGCGGAGCAATGGCCAGCGTCAACTCCTCGAGAGGCACTCCGCTCACGTGGGCGATCATCTGTGGTCCTAACCTTGCTCCTGAATTACAACTAGAAGTATTTATACCAGGACTGCCCGTGGCTAAACTCCACCTATGAGCACCAAACGCACCTACGGAGAGGCATGCGGATTGGCGCACGCCGGCGAGCTCGTCGGCGAGCGCTGGGCCCTGCTCGCGGTCCGCGAGCTGCTGCTCGGGCCGAAGCGCTTCACCGACCTGCGTGCGGGAATCCCCCGCGTCAGCCCGAACGTGCTCGGCCAGCGCCTGCGCGAGCTCGAGGCGGCGGGGATCGTGCGCCGCCGGACCCTCCCCCCGCCCGCCGGCTCCCGCGTCTATGAGCTCACCGAATGGGGCCACGACCTCGAACCCGTGGCCCTGCAGCTGGGCGCCTGGGCCGCGCGCTCGCCCTCGTTCCCGCTGGAGGCAGGGATTGGCGTCGACTCGCTGGTGCTCGGGTTGAAGGCGGTGTTCGACCCTTCTGCGGCCGGCGAGATGGAGTTGCGCAGCGGGCTGGTGCTCGACGGCCAGCCATTCCACATGAACGTCTCGGGCGGCGCGATGGAGATCGGCCGCGAGCTGCCGGCTGAACCCGAGCTGACGATCGACACCGACCCGGCGACCCTCAACGCGATCGTCTTCGCGGGCCGCGAGCTGGATGAGGCGATCGCCGCCGGCGAGCTGAAGCTGACCGGCTCGCGCGAGGCCTTCGAGGCGTTGCTTGGCGTCTTCGCCCTCCCCGAGCCGGCACCGCCACCCGAGCCCTCGCCCGCCTAGCTAGGGCTCACGCAACGGGCGGGCTACCTGCAGGGTTCAAGGCGCACGACCGCGCAAGCGTCGCCCGCCCTATTCGATAGTCGTCAGCCAGACGCTCGAGAGCTGCGGGATCTCGGGCGGCTCAGCGAGGCCGCGCACCGAGGCGACGTATCCGACTCCCGAGGGACCGCCAGCGGAGCGGAGAAGGGGGTCCGATGCGGCGAGGCGAGCGCCGGCGGCGCCGACGGGGTCGATCGCCTGCACCTGGCGGTCGCGCAGCAGGCGTAGGCGCTCGAGAGAGTTCGGCGCGCCGACGAAGACGACGGAGTCGAGCGCCGGGCCGAGGCCGAGCGGGCTCCCCCACCAGGCGGCGTAGCGCGCGACTTCGATGCGCTCCTCGCTCGCGGCACCGAGCTCGAACGGCCCGGTGCCCGTGGCGCTAGCCTCGGCGCTCACGACCGCGCGCTCGCCGCTGACCGGCTCGAGCGCGCGCGGCGAGACGATCCCGAGGCGCGGCGACGCGAGCAGCGCCGCGGCGTCGGGCTGCGGGCGGTCGAAGAGCAGGCGCACGACGCCGGGGCGCGGGGTGTCGGCCGCGAACAGGCCCGGCAGCAGGCGGCGACCCCGCGAGGTCGAGCTCCAGCGGCGCGCGTTCGCGAGCACGGCGCCGACGTCGAACGGGGCGCCGTCCTGGAAGCTGACGCCCGGCCGCAGCGAGATGCTCCAAGTGCTGCGATCCGCCGAGGGAGTGATCGCGACGGCGAGGCCCGGCTGAGCGGGGCGCGCGCCGTAGGGCCCGAGCGTCGCGGCGACAAGCGGCTCGTGGACCTGTCGTGCCACGATCTGCGCGGCGCGCGAGCTCGCGGCGAGCGGGTCGAGGCTTCGCGGCATCGCTGTGACCGCATAGCCGAGCACTCCCCCTCCCCCCGCGGCCGGCAACCCGCCGTCGCCGCTCGCCGAGGGCTCCTCGTCGGACCCGCAGGAGGCGAGCGAGAGCGCCGCGACGAGCGCGATAGATGCGAGGAGCGATCGCGCCCTCAGGCGCACACCGAACATCAGGCGCGATCGCTGGCAGCCGCAAGCACCATTCGCGGCGGCTGCGCCGCCGCTCCAAAGTGGAGCGGCCTTGCGATCGCTAGAGCTTCAGCAGGACGAGCGCGTTCAGCGCCCAGAGGACCGAGAAGAAGATGGTCCAGCGGGTCAGGTTGCGCTCGACCAGCGAGCCGCCGCCGAAGCTGCCTCCGCCGCCGATTCCCGCCATGCCCGACAGGCCCGAGTCCTTCCCCGAATGCAGCAGCACGAGGAAGATGATGATGGCCGAGATCAGGACCTGAACCACTCCGAGGATGGTTTCCATGGGCGATGAGTCTAGGGCGTCGCGTCGGGGGAGTCTCCGCGGCGCGCCTGCAGGCGATCGATGCGCTTCAGCACGTCCACGGCCTCGCGCCGCAGCTCGCCGTCGAGGCGCTCGAAGTCCTCCTCGGGGAGCTTGCCCGAGTCCCGATCGGCCTCGGCGTCGCGGATCTCGCGGTACAGGGTCTCCTTGCGCGCCTCGAGCTCGGCGATCTCGTCCTCCACGGGGTCGGTGACCCCGTCCTCGCTCGCGCGCGAGCGAAGCGGGACCGTTACGAAGGCGGCGACCAGGCAGACGATCGCGAGGGCAACGAGGAACTCCATTCGAGCCCGAAGGCTAGGGCCGGGACATCTAGATGATTGATTCCATGGCGCCGTGCGACCGGTGGCGGGCGTGGCCGAGCAGGTCGAGGACGCAGGGCGAAGCCTTTGGCGGCGCCAAAGGCGAGCCCGAGGACGAAGAGATGCGAAGCGCCACGCACGTCATCCGGGCGTGCGTCGTCGTGGAATCACTCATCTAGGCGCGCTTCAGGTCCCGCCCGAGCCTCGCCTCATAGGCGGCTTGGACGCGCCGGCGTGCCTCGGACGAAGGCCAGATTGCGAAGGCCGCGCCGGAGAGCGCGATCAGCGCACCGATCCACAGCCAGGCGACGAGGGGGTTGACGATGACTCGGAACGTGGCCGGCGGCGGGTCGGCTGCGTACTCCTCGGCCAGCGCGATGATCGCGAGTGCCTGCCCCTGCGGGGGAATGTCTGCGAGCTGGGCGTTGCCGCGTTCGATAGCGGGGTCGAGCGCGGTCAGGTCGGGCTGGAACGCGGCCCAGAAGTCCTCGCCGGGGCCGGACTTGAGCCCGATCTCGCTCGTCGCCTCGCCGTCGAAGTAGCGGCCGATCGGGCCGGCGTCGGGATTCTGCGTCGGGTAGTAGTTGCGCGCCGGGGCGAGCAGCGCGAACTGCTCGCCGTCCTTGCGCACGTCGAGCGTCGCCGCGAAGGCGATGCGCTCGGTCTGGGGGTCAGCGTCGAGGCCCTTGTAGGTGACCTCGTAGTCTCCGACGGTCGCCGACTCCCCGATCTCGAGGCGCAGGTCGCGGTTGGTCTGGAAGCTGGAGGACGCCGCGATCCCGACGAGCAGGATCACGATCCCGGCGTGGGCGATGTAGCCGCCGTAGCGACGCCGGTTGCGGGCGATAGCCCGCGGCAGGGCCACGGGCAGCGCCTCGCCGGTCAGCGAGCGCCGCGAGGCGCCGGCGCGCAGGAACTCTTGGGTCAATGCCAGGCCGGTGAACGCGGCGAAGCCGAACAGGAAGAGCGCCCAGGGACTGTCGGGGGCGTCGGTGAGGATCGCGAGCGCCGCCATCGTCATCACGGCCGCCGCCGCGGGCCAGGCGAGCACGCGGCGAAGCGCCTTGCCGCTGATCCGCCCCCAGGCGAACAGCGGGCCTACGCCGGTGAAGAGCACGAGCGCGACGCCGATCGGCGTCACGTAGCGGTCGAACCACGGCGACCCCAGCGATGAGCGCTCGCCCGTCACCGCCTCTGCGATCAGCGGGAAGAAGGTGCCGTAGAAGACCACTACCGCGAGGCCGACGAGCAGCAGGTTGTTGACGAGGAATATCGACTCGCGCGAGAGCGGCGACTCGATCCTGCGCTCGGCCTTGAGCAGAGACAGGCGGCTGACGATCAGGGCCGTCGAGCCGATCGCGACGGCGGCGATCAGGAACAGCAGCGGCGTCCCGACCGTCGACGCGCCGAAGGCGTGGATCGACTCGAGGATCCCCGAGCGAACGAGGAAGGTGCCGAGCAGCGCCAGCACGAACGCGCCGCAGATCAGGCTCACGTTCCAGACCTTGAGCATCCCGCGGCGCTCCTGGACCATCACCGAGTGCAGGAAGGCGGTTGTGATCAGCCACGGCATCAGAGCGGCGTTCTCGACCGGGTCCCAGCCCCAGTAGCCGCCCCATCCCAGCTCGTTGTAGGACCAGAACGAGCCCAGCAGCAGCCCGATGCCGAGGAAGGTCCAGGCGGCGAGCGCGAAGCGGCGCGTAGCCCGGAGCCAGGAGCTGTCGACCTTTCTGGTGATCAGCGCGCCGATCGCGAACGCGAAGGGGATCGAGAGCAGCACGTAGCCCGTGTAGAGCATCGGCGGATGGACGACCATCGCCCAGTGGCGAAGCAGCGGCGTCAGGCCCCCGCCCTCGGCGGGCGCCGGCGAAAGCTCGCCGAACGGGTTGGCGCCGAACAGCATCAGGGCCGTGAAGAAGGAGGCGAGCACCATCAACACGCCGGTCGCCCAGGGGACGATCTCGCGGTGGCGGCGGTGGGTCAGGTAGAGGACCGCGCTCGATGCCAGCGACAGGACCCATGCCCAGAGCAGCAGCGAGCCCTCCTGGCTCGACCACAGCGCGACCATCTTGTAGATCGTCGGCGTGGTGGTCGACGAGTGCGAGGCCACGACCTCGAACGAGAAGTCGTCGCGCAGGAAGGCCGATTCGAGGACGAGGACGCAGACCGTGAGTAGAGCGGCAAGCGAGTAGACCCCGCGGCGCGAGGAGTCGACCCAGCGGCGGTCGCCCTTGACCGCCCCATAGACCGCGGCGCCGCCGGAGTAAAGGGCCACCAGCAGGGCCGCGACGAGCGCTGCCGATCCCAGGAAGATCAAGCGATCACTCGTCGATGATGATGACTTGGTTCGGGTTCGCCTCGGCCTCGTCCTGGAACTTCGACGGGCACTTCGTGATCAGGCTGTCGCGCTCGGCGACGAAGATCCCGTCCTGGAGCTCGCCGGTGACGATCACCTCGCGTCCGTCGCGGAAGGGGTCCGGCACGGTCCCCGTGTAGGCGACCGGCATGCTCTCGGACCCGTCGCGGTCCGAGATCTCGAAGCGCATCTCCTCGTCGGTGCGCTCGATCGTTCCCGGAATCACCTTGCCGGTGACGTCGTATGTCTCGCCCGCGCCCGCGGCGAGCACCTCGGAGGGCTCGCGCGCATCGGTCGAGGCCGAGAACGAGGTGTAGACGAGGCCTGTGGCCAGCAGCACCGCCGCAGAGAGGGCGACGATGAGGCGGATCTTGCGCTTGCGGGCGGTGTCCATCGGAGTCCCGATTATCGCAATCACAGCCCCTCGGCAGGGGCAGGGCGGACTCGGCCGGTTGCTATGAATGCGGGATGGACTCCAACCCGGTGATGCTGATCACGGGCGCTTCGAGCGGCATCGGCGCCCAGACCGCGAGGCGCGCAGCCGAGGCGGGCTATCGGCTGGTGCTCGGCGCCCGCCGCGAGGACGAACTGGTCAAGCTCGCCACCGAGCTCGGCGGCGAGGAGCGGGCGATCGCCGTGCCCACCGACGTCACCGACTGGGAGCAGCAGGAGCGCCTGGCGAAGGCCGCGACCGACACGTTCGGCCGGCTCGACGTCGTCTTCGCGAACGCCGGATTCGGCGCGAGCCGCGGCTTCCTCGAGGAGAGCCCCGAGCACTGGCGATCCATGGTCCTCACCAACGTGTACGGCGCCGCCCTGACGATCAGGGCCAGCCTCCCCACCCTGCTCGAGGCAGGGACGGGCCACTTCCTGATCACCGGGTCCGTCGCGGGCAGGCGCGCGCTGCCGGGATCCCTGTACTCGTCCACCAAGTGGGCTGTCACCGGGATGGCCGAGAGCCTGCGCTCCGAGCTCCGCCAGATGCACGAGAACACGGCGATCAAGGTGACGCTGATCGAGCCGGGCATGACCGACACCGACTTCTTCGACAACCGGCCGGGAACCGACCGCGCGCTCGCCGACGACGACATCGCCCGCGCGGTCATGTACGCGATCAGCCAGCCCGACGGCGTCGACATCAACGAGATCCTCATACGGCCGAGCGCGCAGCCGACGTAGTCGGCGGAGCGCGAAACGGGGTGTGGCGCACTTGACGTAGCTTCGTCGCTCGCGCGTAGGATGCGCGCGAATGTCTCGACCTCGCCTGATCGTGCTCGCGCTGGCCGTCGCCTCGGCGCTGACCGTGGCCGCCTGCGGCGGCGACACCGAGGAGAAGAACGACTACGTCGACGAGGTCAACAACGTGACCTCGACGCTCAACAACGGCCTGCAGCAGATCTCAACCGAGGCGGCGACCGTCGGCACGCCCGAGGAGGCCGCGACGATCTTCACGGACTTCGCCGCGCAGCTCGATACGGCCGCTACCGACATCGAGGGCATCTCGCCGCCGGACGACGTGACCGAGCTGCACGATCAGCTCGTCGAGCAGATTCAGACGCTCAGCGCGGAGGCGACGAACGCCGCCGACGAGATCGACGCCGGCGGAGCCGCTGCGGTGGCGGGCGTCGCGACGGGGTTCATCGGCGAGGCGAACAGCCTGAGCTCAGAGGTCGACGCGACGATCAGCGAGATCAACAGCACGCTCCAGGAGTAGGGCGGATAGGGTGCCGCCCATGAACATGAAGCTCGAGCTGCTCATCATCCCCGTCACCGACGTGGACCGCGCGAAGGACTTCTACGTCGACAAGGTCGGCTTCAACGCTGACCACGACCACACCGTCAGCGAGGAGGTCCGCTTCGTCCAGCTGACCCCGCCCGGATCCGCCTGCTCGATCGCGTTCGGCAAGGGCCTGACCGACGCTGAGCCCGGCTCGGTCAAGGGCATCCAGGCCGTCATCGAGAACGCCGCCGAGGCTCGTGAGGAGCTCGCCGGCCGCGGAGTCGAGGTCAGCGAGGTGGACGAACAGGCGTGGGGCAAGTTCGTGTACTTCAGCGATCCCGACGGCAACGCCTGGGCGCTGCAGCAGATAGTCATCCCCGACCTCGGCTGACTCGGGACTCGGCTGACCCAGGTCTCGACACCCGGGGAGGTCTCGCAACTCTGACTGGTTCGGGCTTCAGTGGGTCCCAGAGCCGGGTGAGCGCTACCCGGCGCTTGGCGGGGACTGAGCCGGCGGCTGCTGCGCGTCGCGCTCGTTGCGGTTCTTCTCCTGGCGCTTCATTGCGAAGTTCGTGGCGAGTCTGCTCAGGGGACGGAACGGGAGGACTGTCCCGGCGACGCTTCCGAACAGCTCGACGTGGCCGAGCTTGTCGAGCAGGTCCGTGGCCTCGCGGCGCTCGCTCTCGCTCAGGTTCTTCGACGGGCGCCCGTTGGACTTCCGCGCGAGCGCGAACAGGCGTGAGCGTTCGGCGGAGTCGAGCCGTTTCCAGTGCCGGTAGCCGGTCAGGGCCACCTCGGCGACCATGACCATCCACAGGCGCTTGGCGAGCCAGCGGCTTCGCATCGCGATGCTCTTGAACAGTCCCAAAGCGGACGACGGGACTCGAACCCGCTACCTCGAGCTTGGGAAGCTCGCGCTCTACCAGGTGAGCTACGTCCGCGAAGGGGGACATCTTAGGTCGAATCGCCCCTCTCTCTAGGCTTTCCGGCGATGGGCGCAAAGGCATTCGCGGTGTTCTTGGTCGTGCTGGCGGTCATCGGGCTGCTCGCTTTCGGGCTGCTCGACAAGAACGACGAGGCGATCGCGGTCGGCGACCCGGCGCCGCAGCCGGAACTGACCGAGCTCGCGACGGGCTCGGAGGCGAGCCTCGAGGACTACCGAGGCAAGTGGGTGCTGCTCAACTTCTGGTCCTCATGGTGCGAGCCCTGCCGCGAGGAGTCCCCCGACCTGCAGGCCTTCCAGGACGCCCGCCCCGACGTGGCGGTGGTCGGAGTCAACCTCGAGGACGCCTCAGCCGACGCGACAGCGTTCGTAAGCGAGCTGGGGCTCACCTATCCCCAGCTCCGCGCCGCCGACAGCCGCGCCCTGCGCGAGTCCTACGGCTCGGTTGCTCGCCCCGAGAACTTCCTGATCGACCCCGAGGGCGAGATCGCGGCGATCCAGCGGGGCCCCGTCGACACCGACACCCTGAGGACCCGCTTCGCGCCCCTGATCGACGGCTCGTCGTCGTGACCGCTCGCGCGCTCGGCGCACTCGCCGCGCTGGCGCTGCTGGTTCCGGCCGCCGCCGCGGCCCAGACGGCAGAGCCGAGGACGAACCTGGCCGACATCGAGGACGAGGTCATCTGCCTGGTCTGCGGCACCACCCTGGAGCTCGCGGAGGGCGCACCCCAGGCCGAGCGCCTGCGCGAGCAGATCCGCGGGCTCATCGACCAGGGCCTGACGAAGGAGCAGGTCAAGGACGAGCTGGTCGCCGAGTACGGCGAGAACGTCCTCTCGACGCCCGACACGGAGGGCTTCGACCTCTCGGCCTGGGTCCTCCCGATCGTGGGCCTACTCGGGGCCGCCGCAGCGATCGGGGTTGGCCTCGCCCGCAGCCGCCGGCGCGGCTCCGCCCCCGCCGCCGATGAGATCTCAGACGAGGACCGAAAGCGCCTCGACGCCGACCTCGCGTCGTTCGACCGCTGAGCGGCGCTACATCGAGTCGGGGGCGCTGATCCCCAGCAGGCTCAGGGTCACCGCGATCGTCCGCTTTGTCAACACGCAGAGGCGGAGGCGCTCCGCCTCCACCCCATCGCCCTCCGCGCCGACCACCTGACAGTCGCGATAGAAGCCGTGGAAGTCGGCGGCGGTCGCCATCGCGTAGGCGCAGAGCCGGTGGGGCGCCCGGCGATCGGCGGCCTCGGCGACCTCGGCGGGCAGCTCCAGCAGCCTTCGCGTGAGCGCGCGCTCGGCCGGCTCGAGGGTTGCAGACGCGGGCGGCCCGGTCTCGAGCGCCGAGGCGACCGCCTCGTCGCCGGCCTTGCGCAGGATGCTGGCGATGCGCGCGTGCGCGTACTGGACGTAGTAGACGGGGTTGTCGCTCGACTGCTTGCGCGCGAGCTCGAGATCCAGGTCGACGGTCGTGTCGTGGCTTCGCTGCAGCATGAAGAAGCGCGCGGCATCCACCCCGATGTCGTCGAGGAGCTCGTCGAGGGTGACGAACTCGCCCTTGCGCTTCGACATCTGCGCCCGCTCGCCGCCCTCGACGATGTGGACGAGCTGCATGATCGAGAACTCGAGCAGCTCGGGGTCGAGGCCGAGCGCAGCGAGCCCGGCTTTCAGGCGCAGCGTGTACCCATGGTGGTCCGCACCGAGGACGTCGAGCAGGCGCCCGCCGCTGCGCTCCAGCTTGTCGCGGTGGTAGGCGATGTCGGTCAGGAAGTACGTGGGCTCCCCTTCGCCGCGGATCAGCACGCGGTCCTTGTCGTCGCCGAAGTCCGTCGTCCGCAGCCAGGTCGCGCCCTCGCTCTCATAGACGTTGCCGCTCCCGCGCAGCTCCTCGAGCAGCCGCTCGAGCACGTCGCCCTGATGCAGCGAGCGCTCCGAGAACCAGGTGTCGAATTCGACCCCGTAGCGGCGCAACGTGGCCTCGGCCGACGCGCGCATCAGCTCGGCACCGCGCTCGGCGAGCGCTTCGAGGTCGTCGGGGCTGGTCCCCTCGTCGGCGAGCTCGCGGGCGAGGGCCGTGACGTAGTCGCCGGCGTAGCCATCCTCCGGCGGGTCGTCGCCGCGCATACGGGCCGCGACCGACTCGGCGAAGCGCTCGATCTGGCCTCCGGCGTCGTTCACGTAGTACTCGCGTTTGGCCTCGTTGCCGCTGAGCTCGAGCGCGCGGGCCACCGAGTCTCCGTAGGCGGCGTGGCGCCCGCCGGCTGCGGTCAGTGGACCGGTCGGGTTCGCCGAGACGAACTCGATCAGCACCTTGGCGGGCTCGGCGGGCTGCGACGCACCCAGCCGGTCCCCCGCTGCTGCGAGCGAGGCCGCGGCGGCGCGGTACCAGCCGTCGGCGAGGAAGAGGTTAAGGAAGCCGGGGCCCGCGACCTCGACGCGGTCGACGCGGTCCCCGAGCGCAGACGACAGCTGCTCCGCGAGGCGTTCGGCGATCGCGCGGGGGTTGTCGCCGAGCACGGGTGCCAGCAGCATCGCCGCGTTGGTCGAGTAGTCCCCGAGCTCGGCCTTCGGCGGGCGCTCCAATCCCGGCGCTGTGGGCCCGGGCTCGGCGCCGTCGCGAAGGCCCGACGCGGCCTCCGCGACCGCGGCCCTCAGATCGGCGACGGGATCGCTCATCGCGGACACCCTAGTGCTGCTTTTCGCCCTCTACCCATCAGCCCTCTAGTGGTGGTAGGGCTCGCGGGCGATGATCTTCGTCGCCCGGAACAGCTGCTCGAGAAGGGCCACGCGGGCGAGTTGGTGGGCCATCGTCTGCGGCCCGAGCGAGACGCGCTCGGCGACCAGCTCCATCACCTCGTCGGGCAGGCCCCTGGGCCCGCCGATCAGAAAGCAGACGTCCTGGGCGTCGATCCGGCGCTCCGAAAGCCATGCGGCCCAGGCGCGCGAGCTGAGCGCACGGCCACCGCGGTCGAGGGCGACCACGTGGGCGCGGTCGGGGATGCGGCCAGCGATGTTGAGCTCGTCGCGTACCTCGATCACCTCGACGGGCTGGTGGCGCTGCAGCATCTTGCGGTAGTGGGCGTCGGCGTCGAGGAAGGGGGCCTTCACCTTGCCCACGACCACGAGGTAGAGCTTCAAGGCCGCTCACCCTGCTCCCAGGCGAGGGCCGCCCCGATCCGCTTCGTCGTCGACGGGTGGCTGCCGAGCAGGAAGCTGACGATCCCCGGCGGGTCGGGGTCCGAGAGGTTGTTCGCCGAGAGCCGCTTCTGCAGCTCGATCAGCGAACGCGGGTCGTCGGTCAGCACGAGCGCCTCGGTGTCCGCCTTGGCCTCGACCTTCCTCGAGAGCTGGTTGCCGGCGACCCCGATCGCGAACGAGGTGACGGCGAACGCGATCGCCAGCGCCGGCAGGTACGCGGGGCGGCCGGGCTCGGCGCCGGTGCGCCTGCCCATCGCCTCTGCGGCGCGCGCGATGAACAGCACGCCGAGCGGGGCCGCGAGCGCGACGAACAGGATCCCGCGCCCGACGTCGCTCTGGGAGACGTGTGCGAGCTCGTGGGCCACAACCGAGCGCCGCTCGCCCTGGTCGAGGTCGTTCAAAAGCGTGTCGTAGAGGACCACGCGCTTGGTCGGCCCGATTCCGCCGACGTAGGCGTTGATCGCCGTGCTGCGCCGGCTCGCGTCGACGCGGTAGACCTCGCCGATGTCGACGTCGGCCTCGTCGCCGAGCTCGAGCACGTCCGAGCGCGCCTCGCCCTCGGGCAGCGGCTCGAAGTCGTTGAACAGCGGCGCAAGCACCACGGGCGCCAGCCAGGTGAAGACCACCGCGATGGCCACGACCGCGGCGCTCCCCGGGATCCACCAGTTGCGCGGGGAGCGGCGGATCAGCGCCAGGGCGCCCGTTCCGATCGCACCCGCGAACACGGCTCCGATCGCGTTCGACTTGACCCAGTCCCCCGCCCAGGCGCCGAGCGACTGCGTCGAGAGGCCCACGTCGACCGCCCGCTCGTGGGCCGCGATGTCGAACGGGAGCGTGACCACGGACAGGGCGGCGACGAGGCCCGCCGCGGCTGCTGCGCCGCCGAGCACGGGGCGCTCGGCCGCCCGCTCGAGCAGATCGCGGACCTGCCGAGGGCGCCCGGCGACCAGCAACACGAGCACCGCCCCCTGGGCGACGACGCCGCCGACGTAGAGCAGGCGCTGCCCGGAGCGATAGTCGCGCGCGTCGGCGACCTGCTGGGCGGGCAGGAAGTCGCTGGAGTCCACCGCGATCGGCTCGACGATCTCGCTCGGGCTCAGCAGCCAGGCCGCGCCCTCAGCGACGACGACGGCCGCGACCGCGGTCGCGCCGAGCTTCAACCAGAGCGGCATCCACCTACGATAGACAGCCTCTTCCGGCCCCCAGAACGGCCCTACGGTGCTCGTCCGGCATGCGTGTAGCGATCCTCACAGACATCCACTCCAACCTGCCGGCGCTCGAAGCGGTACTCGCCGCGACCGATGAGGCCGGCGTTGACCAGCGCTGGTGCCTGGGCGACGTGGTCGGCTACGGCGCCCAGCCGGACCCCTGCGCGCGCCTCGCCGCCGAGCGCTGCGAGATCTGCCTGGTCGGCAACCACGACCTCGCGGTCACCGGCGAGATCGACACCGGGGTCTTCTCTGCCTCCGCCGCCGCGGCCGTGGAGTGGACGGTCGAGAACTGCGACGCCGAGACGATGGACTTCCTCAAAGGCCTGAAGCCCGAGAACAGCGACGAGCAGGTGGGCCTCTACCACGCCTCGCCCAGGGACCCGGTCTGGGAATACGTGCTGGCCGTCGACCAAGCACGCGAGTGCATGGAGGAGCAGTCGGCCCGCGTCAGCCTGATCGGGCACTCCCACGTCGCGCTCTACTTCTCCGACGGGGCGGGCACGGGAGCGAACGGCGGCCAGGCCCCCGATGGCCACGAGATCGACCTATCCAACGGCCGGTGGCTCCTGAATCCAGGCAGCGTCGGCCAGCCCCGCGACGGCGATCACCGCGCCGCCTGGCTTGAGCTCGACACCCTGGCCTGGAAGGCGACCTACCACCGAGTCGAGTACGAAATCGATATCGCGGCCGAGGCGATTCGCGCTGCGGGCCTCCCAGACCTGCTCGCATCCCGCCTGTACGTCGGTCAATGAGGGATGGCTAGTATCGCGACGATGCCCCGTCCGAGGCCCATTACCGCTGTTCTATGCGCCGCAATCGCTGTTCCGGCGCTGCTCGCCGGCTGCGGCGGCGACGATCCGCCCGAGCCGTCGATCTCCGGCGAGAGCTCGCTGTCGCTGATCGCGACACTCCAGGAGATCGAGGACAACGTCGAGGTCGGGAGCTGCCAGGTCGCCGCCGAGAAGGTGGACGAGTTCATCGCCGAGCTCGACGAGCTGCCCGCCGACGTCAACGAGGAGGTCAAGGACGCCCTCGAGCGCGGCGCTGTAAGCCTCCGCGACCTGGTCGAGGACCCCGACGAGTGCGCCCGCGAGGAGACGACCACGACCGAGGAGACGACCACCGAGGAGGAGACGACGACCACCGAGGAGGAGACGACGACCGAGGAGACGACGACGGAGGAAACGACCACGACGACCCCCACCACCCCGACCACGCCGACGACACCGGGCAACGGGGGCGGCGGAGTTGCCCCCGGGGACGGCCTTTAGATGGCGCGCGGACCCAAGGGAGAACTGATCTCAGACCGCTACCGGATCGAGGACCGCCTCGGCTCGGGCGGCATGTCGAGCGTGTTTCGCGCCACCGACACGATCCTCGAGCGCACCGTCGCAGTCAAGATCCTCGCCGAGCACCTCTCCGACGACGAGCGTTTCGTCGCCCGCTTCCGCCGCGAGGCCCTCGCCGTCGCGAAGCTCGTCCACCCCAACATCGTCCAGGTCTACGACACGGGCAACGATTCCGGCCAGTACTACATCGTGATGGAGTACGTGAAGGGGAAGTCGGGCGCGCAGCTGCTGCAGGCGCACGGCACCCTTGAGCCCGAGACAGCGGTCGAGATCGGCATCCAGGCCTGCGCCGGGCTCGACTACGCGCACCGCCACGGGATCATCCACCGCGACGTCAAGCCGGGCAACCTGATGATCATCGGCGGCCCCGCCGAGCGCGGCGGCGACATGACCACGAAGCTCGCCGACTTCGGCATCGCGCGCGCCTCCGAGCAGACCCGCATCACCCAGGTCGGCTCGGTCGTCGGAACCGCCGCCTACCTGGCGCCCGAACAGGCTCGCGGCGAGGAGGCGACGCCCGCCTCCGACGTCTACTCGCTCGGCGTGGTGCTCTACCAGTTCCTCTGCGGCCGCCTTCCCTACGAGGGGGCCTCGTTGGCCGAGCTCGCCGTCCGCCAGCAGTCCGAGCAGCCGCTCCACCCCTCTTCCTACAGCGACGACGTCCCTCAGGCGGTCGGCGACGCCGTGTTGGTCGCCCTTGACTCAGACCCCGAGCACCGCTTCGCGGCCGCCGGCGAACTCGCCGACGCACTGCGCCGCGGCCTCGGCGGACAGTCGCCGACGCAGACAGGCGCCACCCGTGTGATGGCCGGGGAGGATCCCACCTCGGCCACCCGCCACATGCCCCGCACCGAGGCGACCCGCCGAGCCGCTCCTCGCCGCGCGGCTCCGCGCCAGCGCCGGCCCGCCCCCGCGCCGCCTCCCCGTCAGAAGCGCGGCGCCGGAGGCGTCGCCCGCAACCTCGCGGCGCTGGTCGCGATCCTGCTGCTGGCGGCAGTCGTCGCAGGCGTCGTCGTGCTCACGACCAGCAGCGGGTCGAGCAACGAGAACAGCCTCGAGGACATCGTGCGCGACAACGTCAACGAGCAGGTCGACGAGCTGCGCAGCGTCATCGAGGACAACACCCGCTAGAGCTACCGGGCCGCCCACGGTGTCGCCCCGCCCATCACGGCGGCGGCGTAGGTCCCATAGCTGCCCGCGCCGATCGCCTCTCTTGCTCCGGCCGTGAGGCGCTCCATGTAGGTCAGGTTGTGCAGGGTAAGCAGTCGGGCGCCCGTCAGCTCCTTCGCCTTGGCGAGGTAGTGCAGGTAGGCGCGGGAGTGACGGCGGCAGGCCTCGCACGGGCAGCCCTCGACCAGGGGCTCGTCGGCGTCCGCGTAGCGGGCCTTCGCGAGGTCGACGCGAAAGCGCGCGTCGGGCTCGGGAGCGAGCGCGACGCCGTGGCGCGCGAGGCGGGTGGGCACCGCGCAGTCGAAGACGTCGATGCCGAGGCCGATCCCCATCAGCAGGTCGTCCACCTCGCCGATCCCCAGCAGGTGCTTCGGTGCCTCGGCGGGCAGGTGGGGCATCGCCGCCGCGAGCACGCCGCGCATCTCGGGCTTGTCGCGGCCGAGGGTGCCGCCGATCGCGACACCGTCGATCGCCGCGGCGCAGACGGCCTCGGCCGACTCGCGGCGCAGGTCCTCGTAGACCCCGCCCTGCACGATGCCGAAGACCGCCTGGCGCGCCGGCCCGTTCTCAGCGTGCCATTCCAGGCAGCGGTCGAGCCAGCGGTGAGTCCGCTCGGTGGAGCGCGCGGTGTACTCGCGACCGGCGTGGAACGGCGTGCACTCGTCGAAGGCGAGCGCGATGTCCGAGCCCAGCTTCGCCTGCACCTCCATCGACTCCTCGGGGCCGAGGAAGCGGTCGGAGCCGTCGAGCAGCGATTGGAACGCGACGCCGCGCTCGGAGATCTCGACCTTCACCTTCCCCTCCGCCGCGCCGCGGCGTCCCTTGATCTCGTCCGCGACACCGCCGTGGGCGAGCGAGAACACCTGGAACCCGCCGGAGTCGGTGATGATCGCCCGCTCCCAGCCCATGAACAGGTGCAGCCCGCCGAGGGCCGCGATCCGCTCCTCGCCGGGAGACAGATGCAGGTGGAAGGTGTTGCCGAGCACCAACTCGTAGCCGAGCCCCGCCACCTCCTCGGCCGAGAGCCCGCGCACCGAAGCCTTCGTCGCGAGCGGGATGAACGCCGGCGTCGAGATGTCGCCGTGAATGGTCGAGATCGTCCCGGTCCGCGCCTTGTCGTCTTGCGCGTCGATCGAAAACGAGAGCCGTTCCGGAGCGTTCCTCACCGGGCAAGCCTAGGCGCCGATGGTCTTCACTTGATATATCTTGTTCGATATACTCTCGTCAGTGAACGCAGCAGCCGTCATCCGCGAGGCTCGCGAAGCCGGAGGTTTCACCCAAATGGAGCTCGCCGAACTCGCCGGGACGTCTCAGACGGCGATCTCGGCCTACGAAAGCGGCGCTCGAACGCCGTCGCTCGACACCCTCACCCGTCTCCTTCGTTCGTCGGGAGCGAGGCTCGCCGTGCTCGAAGGCACGGAGCCAGCTCGCACACCGTCGGCGCGCGAGCTGGCTGAGCGCGCCAGGATCCTGCTCGATGTGCTCGACCTCGCGGAGGCCCTGCCGTTCCGCCGCGCGTACGCGCTCTCGTATCCGCGCCTTGACGACCCACCTCCGGGCAGGCGTGGATGAGCGATCTTTCCGAACGGCTGCTGGCGGTGCACCGGGCCCTCGGAGCACAGCGGATCCCGCACGCCTTCGGCGGCGCGATCGCACTCGCCTATTGGACGCTCGAACCGCGCGGGACGCGCGACATCGACGTGAACATCTTCCTTCCGGCGGCTGAGAGCGCCCGAGCCCTGCGCGCTCTTCCAGACGGCGTCGTCCAGCCTGAGGGAACCGAGGAGCTGGTCGCGCGCGATGGCCAGATCCGGCTGTGGTGGGAAGGCACGCCAGTCGATCTCTTCTTCGACTACGACCCTCTGCACGCCGCGGCCGCTCGCAACCGCCGCGTCGTCGAGTTCGCCGGCAGCAGAATCCCGGTGCTCGGTCCTGTCGAGCTTGCCGTCTTCAAAGCCATGCTCGACCGGTCCCGGGACTGGGCCGACATCGAGTCGATGATCGAAGCGCGCACCCTCGACACAGATGCCGTGGAGAAGGAGCTGAAACGCTTGATCGGTCCCCATGACGAGCGTTTTGCTCATCTCAAACGGGCCGAGCAACGAGCAGAGCCACCCGGCCCCGGCTAGCCGAGCAGCGAGCGCCCGGTCATCGCCTCGGGCTGTTCGATCCCGAGCAGCTCGAGCACCGTCGGGGCGACGTCGGCGAGGATGCCCCCGTCGCGCAGCTTGGCGCCCGCAACGGTGACGATCATCGGAACCGGATTGGTCGAGTGCGCCGTGTTGGGCGAGACCCCGTCGCTCTCCAGCATCTGCTCGGCGTTGCCGTGGTCGGCGGTGATCAGGCAGGCGCCGCCGGAATCGTGGACCGCGGCGACGACCTCGGCGAGCCGGCCGTCGACCTCCTCGATCGCCGCGACGGCAGCTGGGATCACGCCGGTGTGGCCGACCATGTCGGGGTTGGCGAAGTTGATGACGCCGAACCGGAATCCGGGCGCCGGCTCCTCGCGCCAGCGGGAGGTGAACTCGTTCGCGGCCCCGGCCGCGTTCATCTCGGGCATGCGGTCGTAGGTCGGGACGTCTCGCGGCGAGGGCGCGAGCGCGCGCTCCTCCCCTCCCCACTCCTGCTCACGTCCTCCGTTGAAGAAGTAGGTGACGTGCGCGTACTTCTCGGTCTCGGCGACGTGCAGCTGGCGCCCCCCCTGCTTGGAGATCACCTCGGCGAGGGTCGTTTCGGGCACCGACGGCGCGAACGCGACCGGATAGGGCCAACCGTCTTTGTACTGGGTCATCGTCGTCACCTCGAGCACGGGCGCGCCCTCGCGGTCGATGGCGTCGAAGGTGGGCTCGCCGAGCGCCAGCGTAAGCTGGCGGGCGCGATCGGGTCGGAAGTTGATGAACAGCACGGGCTCGTCGGCGGCGACGCCGTCGTAGTCCCCGATCACGGTCGGCTCGATGAACTCGTCGGTGACCTCGGCTTCATAGGAGGCTCGGATCGCTGCCACCGCGGCGTCGGCGCGCTCGCCCTCGGCGCGGACGATTGCGTCGTAGGCTTTCTTGATGCGATCCCAGCGGCCGTCGCGATCCATGCCCCAGTAGCGGCCACCGACCGTCCCGACGCGGCCGGCGTGCTTGAGCCAGCGCTCGAGCTCGGTGAGGTAGCCGGCTCCGCTCGTCGGCAGGGTGTCGCGGCCGTCGGTCAGCGCGTGCACCACGAGGTCGCTGACGCCCTCCTCGGCGGCGAGCTCGATTACGGCCTCGATGTGCTCCCATCCCGAGTGGACGCCGCCGTCGGAGATCAGGCCGATCGCGTGCATGCGCCCGCGGCGCGACTCGCGGGCCCGCCCGCAGGCGTCGCGCAGCGCTTGGTTCTCGAAGAACGACCCGTCGGCGATCGACTCGTCGATGCGCGAGAGGTCCTGCTTGACGACCGCTCCGGCGCCCAGGTTCATGTGGCCGACCTCCGAATTGCCCATCTGTCCCGGCGGAAGGCCCACGTCGCGGCCCGAGGTCGAGAGCGTCGTGTGCGGATACGTGGACCAGAGCTCGTCGAAGACCGGCGTCTCGGCCTGAATGACGGCGTTGCCGGGCCCCTCCGGCGCCAGCCCGAAGCCGTCCAGCACGATCAGCGCGACGGAGGGATGGGTCATGCCGACGCGGCCTCGATGATGCCCAGGAAGTCAGCGGCCTCGAGACTCGCCCCGCCGACGAGTGCCCCATCGACGTCGGCCTGGGCCATCAGTTCGGCCGCGTTGCCGGGCTTGACCGAGCCGCCGTAGAGGATCCGCACGGCCTCGGCCATCTCGGTGCTTCGGCCGGAGAGGCGGACCCTGATCAGCGCGGCGGCCTCCTGGGCCTGCTCGGGGGTCGCCGTGCGGCCCGTCCCGATAGCCCAGATCGGCTCGTAGGCGATCACGATGTCGGCCAGGCGCGACTCGGGCACCTCGGAGAGGTCGGCCTCGATCTGGCCGGTGAGCACCTCCGCCATCTCGTCCGCGTCGCGCTGCGCGGCGTTCTCGCCGACGCAGAGGATCGGTGTCAGGCCCGCGTCGAGCGCCGCGGGAACCTTGCCCGACAGCGCCTCATCGCTCTCGGCGAAGTGCTCGCGGCGCTCGGAGTGCCCGAGAACGACCGCCTCGACACCGAGCTCGAGCAGCATCGGAGCCGAGATCTCGCCGGTGAAGGCGCCGCTCGGCGCCTCGTGCATGTTCTGGGCTGCGACCCTGACGCGGCTGCGCTCGCAGGCCTCGACCGTGGTGCGAAGCGCCGTGTACGGCGGGCAGATGATCACCTCGGAGCCGCCCTCTGGCAGCTTGTCGAGGAACGCGGCGAGGAAGTCGGTCGCCTCCGCCACGGTCTTGTTCATTTTCCAGTTCGCCGCAAAAACGGGTGTCCTAGGCATCGGCCAGCGCCTCCACTCCTGGTAGCTCCTTCCCCTCGATCAGCTCGAGGGACGCGCCCCCGCCGGTCGAGAGCCAATCCACCTTGTCCGCGAGGCCGAACTGCACGATCGCCGCGGCGGAATCTCCTCCGCCGACGACGGTGTGACCCTCGGCGCTCGCCACGGCCTCGGCGACAGCCCGGGTGCCGACGGAGAACGGCGGCAGCTCGAAGGCGCCCATCGGGCCGTTCCAGAAGATCGTGGCACCGTGCGAGATCCGCTTTGCGTACTTGGCGGCGGTGTTGGTCCCGATGTCGAGCCCCATCCAGCCTTCGGGCACGTCGATCGCGTTCAGGTCGCGGATCTCGGTGCCGGCGTCGAATTCGCGCCCCAGGACCAGGTCCTCGGGCAGGTGGACCATCGCCTTCGCGTCCTCCAGTCGCGGCAGCAGCCGGCCCGCGGCCTCGACGCTTGCGTCGTCGACGAGCGAGTTGCCCGTGTCGCGGCCCTCGGCCTTGAAGAAACCGAAGCACATCGCTCCCCCGATGAGGATCTCGTCAGCGAAATCGAGGAAGCGCTCGATGACCCCGATCTTGTCGGTCACCTTCGCGCCGCCGAGGATCAATACCAGCGGGCGCTCGGGGTCGTCGCTGACCTTCGCCAGCTCGGCCAGCTCATGCTCGAGCAACAGCCCGGCGTGGCCGGGCAGGTGCTGCGCGACGCCGTGGGTCGTGGCGTGGGCGCGGTGCGCGGTGCCGAAGGCGTCGTTGACGTAGAGGTCAGCCAGCTCGGCCAGGGCCTTCGCCAGCTCCGGGTCGTTGGCGGTTTCGCCCTCCTCGAAGCGGCTGTTCTCGAGCAGCAGCACCTCGCCGTCGCCCAGCCCCTCCGCCATCTCGGTGACCTCGGGACCGACGACCGCGGGAGCGAGCGCCACCTCGGCGCCGAGCAGCTGTGCAAGGCGCTCACCGACCGGCTTCATCGAGAGCGCGGGATCGGGGCCATCAGGCCGGCCGAGGTGCGAGACGAGCACGATCCGCGCGCCGCGCTCGCGCAGCAGCTCGATCGTCGGCAGCGACGCACGGATGCGCGTGTCGTCGGCAACGGCGCCCTCGTCGAGCGGGACGTTCAGGTCGACGCGGACGAGCACCCGCCGCCCCTCGACGGCGGCGTCGCGCACGCTCAGCTTCTTACACACCGACCGAGGCCGGCTGCAGGACCTTCCCAGCGAGCTCGACGCAGCGGTTCGAGTAGCCCCACTCGTTGTCGTACCAGGCGAAGACCTTGACCATGTTGCCCTCGAGCACCATCGTCTGCCCGGCGTCGAAGATCGACGAGTGCGGGTCGCCGACGATGTCGGTCGACACGATCGGAGCCTCGGTGTAGGAGAGGATCCCGGCCAGCGGGCCGTCTGCCGCGGACTTGATCGCCCCGTTGATCTCCTCGACGCTCGTGTCCTTCGAGGACTGGAACGTGAGGTCGACGACGGAGCCGGTGGCGACGGGCGCGCGCACAGCCATCCCGTTGAGCCTTCCGTTCAGCTCGGGCAGCACCAAGCCGACGGCCTTGGCGGCGCCGGTCGACGTCGGGATCAGGTTGATCGCGGCGGCGCGGGCGCGACGCAGGTCGGAGTGCGGCATGTCCTGCAGCCGCTGGTCCGCCGTATAGGCATGGATCGTCGTCATCAGCCCGTGGTCGATACCGACCGTCTCGTGCAGGACCTTGGCGGCCGGCGCAAGGCAGTTGGTCGTGCACGAGGCGTTGGAGATGATGTTGTGCTGCTCGGGGTCGTAGGCGTCGAAGTTGACGCCCAGCGCGACCGTGATGTCCGGGTCGGTCGCGGGTGCCGAGATGATCACCTTTTTGGCGCCGGCGTCGAGGTGCTTGGCGGCGCCGTCGCGTTTCGTGAACAGGCCGGTCGACTCGATCACGACGTCGGCGCCGAGATCGCCCCACGGCAGGGCAGCGGGGTCGCGCTCGGAGAGCACCTTGAGCTCGTCGCCGTCGATCACGATGGCCTCACCGTTGACCGACACCTCACCCGGGTAGCGGCCGAGGACCGAGTCGTACTTGAGCAGATGGGCGAGCGTCCCGGCGTCGGTGAGGTCGTTGACAGCCACGAAGTCGATGTCGGCGTCGGCCGCCTTCGCCGCGCGGAAGAGATTTCGCCCGATTCGACCGAACCCGTTGATTCCGACCTTCACAGCCATTTGAAGTTCCTCCTTGGTTTCGGGATCAGTCCGGCGCGACGATGAGTTGGACGAGATAGCCGTCCGGGTCATTCATCCGCGCCGAGTAGTTGCCGGGGCCGCGCAGCGGCGCGCTGCCGGGCTCGCCAGCCGACTCGCCGCCGTTCGCCATCCCGGACTCGTAAGAGGCCTTGACGGCGGGGATGCTCCGCGCCGGGAACGATACGTGGCCGAAGCCAGGCCGCTGGGTGTCGTCAAGCTCGATGAAGAAAACCGACCGGATCAGCCCCCAGCTGATCGCGGTCTCGCTCTCCTCCTGGCGGCGCCAGCCGAGGGGAGCGAGGATGGAGTCATAGAAGCGGGCGCTGCGCTCCATGTCCGCGACTTTGAGTGTGACCAGGTGGACCAACGCCGGGCTAGCCTAGCTCCCCATTCAACGGCGCGGTTCCCAGCGGAAGAACCGAACCGCGACGATCAGGGCGCCGACGCCCCACACGGCGACCACTGCCAGGTACCCGATCTCGAATCCGGCTCCGGTCGTGTTGGGGTCCCACGCGGTGAAGAAGGCCTCGAAGAAAGGGCGCACGGGGAACACGTCGGCGACGGTTAGGACCCCCGCGGGGATCTCGCTGTCGGGAATGAAGATCCCCGAGATGAAGTACAGCGGCAGAATCGCCGCGTTCGTGATCGCGGGAGCCGCGTCCTCGCTCGGGATCACAGCCGCAAGCGCGAAACCGATGCAGCTGAAGGCGAAAGCGCCGACGAGCAGCGTCACGGCGACGGCCGGCAGGGTGTTCGTCGGGATCTCGACCCCCCAGACGACGTTCCCGATCAGCGCGATCAGGACGATCATCAGCACGGAGATCACGAGGGCATTGCCGACCCTGCCGGCGATGAAGACCCAGGGCGGGAGCGGCGTACCGCGCACCCGCTTCAGCAGGCCCGTCTCGCGGTCCTCGGTGAGGCGGATGGCGAGACTCTGTGCCGTAGCCGAGACCACGGCAAGCGTGAAGATCGCCGGGACGTAGTAGGTGGAGGTGTTCACCCCCGTTCCCTCGACCTCGTCGTTGCCGAAGATGACGTTGAAGATCGTCAGGAAGATCAGCGGGAACATCACGGTGAAGAAGACGCTCGCCGGGTTGCGCCAGAAGACCTTCTGGTCGTAGCGGAACTGGTGAGCGACGAGGGCGACTGAGCTCATGAGCCGGCACCCCCGTTCGAGTCGGCGTTGACTAGCGCGAGGTAGTGGTCCTCGAGGCTCGGCCTGCGGACCTCGAGCTGCGCCAGCCCCCGCCCGGGAGCGCCGTCGGCCCAGGCCGTCAGCTCGCGCAACACCGGGACCGGGTCCGCGGCCCGCAGCGAGACCGCCCTGCCGTCGATCCTCGCCGCATCGCGCACGGCGGCGGGCAGGTCCTCGCCGCCGAGCCCCGCGGGCAGGTGAAAGCTGATCGTGGAATCGTCGCCGTCGGGGCCCGAGATGTCGTCGGGGGCGCCCTGCGCGACAATCCGCCCCGAGGCGATGATCGCGACGTGGTCGGCGAGCGCCTGCGCCTCCTCCATGTAGTGGGTCGTCAAGAAGACCGTCTTGCCGAGTTCACGCAGGTTCGAGATCACCGTCCAGGCCTGGCGCCGGGCCGAGGGGTCGAACCCCGTGGTCGGCTCGTCGAGGAAGAGCAGCTCGGGATCGCCGATCAGGGCCATCGCGACGTCGAGGCGGCGCTGCTGGCCGCCCGAGAGCGTCGACGAGCGCGCGTCGGCCTTGTCGGCGAGCCCGACCAGCTCGAGAGTCTCGTCGACGTTGCGAGGCGAGCGGTAATAGCCGGCGTACTGGGCGACGGCCTCCCGCGGCGTCAGCTGGCGCTGCAGCTTGCACTCCTGGAGCACGATCCCGACGCGCTCGCGCCACTCGCGCCCAGCCTCACTCGGGTCGATGCCCAGCACAGAGACGGATCCGGAGGTGCGGCTTCGATAGCCCTCGAGGATCTCGACCGTGGTCGTCTTGCCCGCGCCGTTGGGCCCGAGGAAGGCAAAGATCTCGCCCGCTCCGACCTCGATGTCGAGCCCGCGCACGGCCTCCACGTCCCCGTAGGACTTGTGCAGCCCCATTACCTCGATCAAGTTTCGATCTCTGTGTCGCGGTGCACGACCTGCAGCTTGACGTCGTCGCGGTTGCGGAGCTGAGTGGCGATGTGATCCGCGACGGCGATCGAGCGGTGGCGCCCGCCCGTGCAGCCGACGGCGATCGTCAGGTGCTGCTTCCCCTCGGCGACGTAGGCCGGCAGCAGGAATTCGAGCAGCGGCATCAGCCGCCCGTAGAACTCGCCGGCCTGGGTACCCGCCTCGACGTACTCCCTGACCGGCTCGTCGAGCCCCGTCTGCGGACGGAGGTCGTCCACGTAGTGCGGGTTGGGCAGGAAGCGGACGTCGAGGGTCAGGTCAGCGTCGCGCGGCGGCCCGTTCTTGAAGCCGAAGGTGAGGAGGGTCAGAGCAAGCTGGTTGTCGCCGCGCTCGCGCCCGATCAGCTCGGTCGCGATCCGCCGCCGCAGGCTGCCGCCCGTCAGGTCGGTGGTGTCGATCACCACATCGGCGCGCTCGCGAAGCGGCGCCAGGAGCTTCCGCTCCTCGCGGATCCCGTCGACGATCCGCCCGCTTCGCGCCAGGGGGTGGCGGCGGCGGGTCTCCTTGTATCGGTGCAGCAGCGTCTCCTCGTCGGCCTCGAGGAAGAGCACCTTGGTGTCGAGTCCACCGGCCTCGAGCTCGCCGATCACCGCCACCAAGTCCTCGAAGTACTCGCCCCCGCGCACGTCCGACACCACCGCGGCGCGCTCCACACCCGAGCCCTCATGGCGGAAGAGCTCGCCGAGGCCGGCGATCATCTTCGGCGGCAGGTTGTCGACGCAGAAGTAGCCGCCGTCCTCGAAGGCGGCGATCGCCTCGGACTTGCCGGCTCCGGAATGGCCGGTGATCACCACCAGCTCGACCTTCGTTTCGGGTTCGCTCTTCGTGCTCATCGCGGGGTCAGTTCGCCCTGTTCAGCTGGTGGTGTATCTCGCGAGCGAGCTTACCCGGGACCCCCGGGACGGCCTCGAGCTCCTCGCGGGTCGCCGCGACGAGGCGGTCGGGCGACCCGAAGTGCTTCAGCAGCGCCTGCTTGCGAGCCGGCCCCACGCCCTTGACCCCGTCGAGGACTGAGGCGGTCATCGACTTGTCGCGGCGGGTGCGGTGGAAGGTGATCGCAAAGCGGTGCGCCTCGTCGCGCACGCGCTGGAGCAGCCGCAGCCCGGCCGAGCGCTCGTCGAGCATCACCGGTGCGCTGCGGCCGGGGACGAAGATCTCCTCGATCCGCTTCGCGAGGCTGATCACCGTCACGCCGCGCTCGACCAGCGGCTGAAGCGCCTTCATCCCGGCCGAGAGCTGGCCCTTGCCGCCGTCGATGAGGATCAGGTCGGGAAGGGCCGCGAAGCTCTCGTCGCGGTTGGGATCGTGCGGCGAGAGGTCGGCCTGCTCGAGGTAACGGGCGACGCGCCGCGACAGCACCTCGTTCATCGCCGCAAAATCGTCCGGACCACGTCCGTTACCGTCCCCGTCGCCGCGGATCTTGAACTTGCGGTAGTCGGACTTCTTCGGCGCCCCGCCGCTGAACACGACCATCGAGGCGACCTGGTTCGTCTCGCCGAGGTTGGAGATGTCGAAGGCCTCGATGCGGACGGGGACGCGCTCGAGCTCGAGCTCCTCCTGCAGGGCGCCGAGCGCCTCGGCGCGCTGCTGGTGGCGGTGCTCGCGGCGCAGCCGGTCCTGGGCGAGCGCGAGCTCGGCGTTCCGCGTCGCCAGCTCGCGCAGGCGCCGCAGGTCGCCGCGGGCCGCCACGCGCACCTCGACCTTGGAGTCGCGGTGCGTCGAGAGGGCCTCTTCGAGCACCTGGGTGCGCCCCTTCAGCTCGGGACCAACCACCACCCTCGAGGGCACGGCGGGCGCCGCGCTGTAGTACTGGAGCATGAAGCTTTCGGCGACCTCGGCGGCGTCGCGCTCCTCGCCCCCGGCGAGATAGAAGCCCTGGCGCTCGGCGAGCACGCCGTCGCGGACCTGGAAGACCTGGGCATTCGCGTCGGTGCCCTCGACGGCTACCCCGATCAGGTCGGCGCTCCCGAGCGAGCCGCCCGCGACGCGCTGGCGCTCCATCAGGCTGCGGACCGCGTTCAGCCGATCGCGGAACAATGCCGCGCGCTCGAAGTCCTGGGCCCCCGACGCCTCCTCCATCTTCTCGTCGAGGTCGCGTGCGATCTGCTTGTAGCGGCCCGAGAGGAAGCCGATGATCTGGTCGATGTTGCGGCGGTACTCGTCGCGGTCGATGTAGCCGACGCATGGGGCCTGGCAGCGCTTGATGTAGTAGTCGAGGCAGGGGACGCCCGAGCGGCGACCCGGCTCGGGCCCTTCGCAGGTGCGGTACTGGAACAGCTTGCCGAGGAGCTCAAGCGTCTCGCGCACACGCTTGGCCGACGAGAAGGGGCCGAAGTAGGCGCGGTTGGGGCGGTGGCGCTCACGCGTGAAGTAGACGCGGGGGAACTCCTCGTCGAGGCTGATCGCGATGTACGGGTAGGACTTGTCGTCGCGCAGGCGGATGTTGAAGCGCGGCCGCAGCCGCTTGATGAAGCTCTGCTCGGTCAGCAGCGCCTCGGCCTCGGTCTGGGTGACCAGAACCTCGATCTCGTGGATGCGCGAGATCATCTCGGGGTTCGATCCGCGCCCCGAGAAGTGCGACGAGACACGCTTGCGGATCGAGCGGGCCTTGCCTACGTAGAGGACCTCTCCCTCGCGATCGCGGAAGACGTACACGCCCGGGGCATCCGGCAGGTCGCGCCGCTCGTCGGCGAGCCTCTTCTCGCTCTTCTTGGCCACAAGGCTAAGGGTAGGCTTCCGCCCCCATGGACCCGCCCGAGCTGAAGACGCTGAAGATCGAGGGCGACGGGCCGGACGGCGCGTTGGGCACGCTGACGCTGAACCGGCCCGACGACATGAACGCGATGAGCCCCGATCTCATCTACGAGCTCACCGTGGCCGCCGCCTGGCTCGCCGACCGTGCTCCGTTCCGCGCGCTGGTCGTAACCGGCGCCGGCGGCGCCTTCTCGGCCGGCGGCGACATCAACTGGTTCCAGAAGGGCCTCGATGACCCCGGCCACGACCTGCCCTCGGACGTCCGCCGCGGCGCCGAGGTCCTGCACCAGGCGATCATCGACTTCCGCCGCATCCCGTACCCGGTGATCGGCGCTGTCAACGGCGCCGCCGCGGGCGCCGGGTTCTCCTTCGCGCTGATGTGCGACCTTCGAATCGCCTCCGAGAATGCCATCTTCGTCATCGCCTACGGGCGCATCGGCGCCTCGCCCGACGGCGGCATGACCTACTTCCTCCCCCGTGTGGTCGGCCCGGCGAAGGCACTCGAGCTCGCGCTCGAGGACCCGGTGATTGACGCGAACGCCGCGCTCGAGCTCGGCATCGTCAGCAGGGTCGTGCCGGCCGACGACCTGCTCGCCGCCGCGAACGAGAAGGCCGCCGAGCTCGCGGCGAAGGCGCCCCACTACGTTCGCACCGCGAAGTCGCTGCTCGCACAGAGCATGGAGAACTCGCTCGCCGACCACCTCCAGCTCGAGCGCCACGGGATCGCGGACTCCATGGCGACCCAGGATCTTCAGCGCGGAGTCAAGGCGTTCTTCGCCGGCGAGAAGGTCGAATTCACCGGCGAATGATCCGGGAAGGCCCCGGCGCCGCTAGATAGAGTGACTCGCGCAGTGCCAGTACACCCAAGAAAGGGGAAAGGGATGAAAAAGGCTTCTGTTCTGCTGGTGGCCATCGCCCTCGCCGCCTTCGGTCTCGCCGCATGCGGCGGGGATGACGACGACGACAGCGACACGACCGAGGCCGCGACCACCGAAGCGCCGGCAACCGAAACCGAGGCCGCCGGAGGAGCGGGCGGCACGATCGACCTCTCGGCCCCTGCTGACGGCTCGTTCGCCTACGACACGACCGAGGTCGACACGGCCGCCGGCACGGTCACGGTGAACTTCGACAACCCGGCGCCGCTCTCGCACAACGTCGTGATCGAGGACGACGCCGGTGAGACCCTCGGCGAGACCGACCTGATCTCGGAGAGCACCACGTCGACCACCGTCGACCTCCAGCCCGGGAGCTACACGTTCTACTGCAGCGTCCCCGGACACCGCGAAGGCGGCATGGAAGGGACTCTCACAGCCAACTAGCGAGGTATCGCTCGGCTCCAGAGGCCTCGCTCGGTGCTCCGGGCGGGGCCTCAGCTCTTCCTGAGGGCGATCAGGTCGTTCAGGACCCCGAGGCCGGCTATCTGCGGGCCCGCCCCAGGGCCCCTGATCATCAGCTCTCCGAGCGGCTCGGCCGTCAACGCCAGCGCGCAGTCGGCCCCGTCGACCCCCGTCAGCGGGTCCTCGGGAGCGAGTGCCACCGGGGCTACCGATGCCTCGAGCTCACCGCCCCCATCCGGCTCCGAGAACTCCAGCGACTCCACGAGCCGGACGCGGCCGCCGGCTTTCGCCACGCGCTGAAGCTCGTCAGCCCTCAGCTCGGCGATGCCCTCGCGCGAGACGTCGTTGACCGCGAGCTGGCGGCCGAAGACCAGGGCGGACAGGACCATGAGCTTCGCGACGGAGTCCCAGCCGTCGACGTCGGAGGAAGGATCGGGCTCGGCCAGGCCCTCGCGCTGCGCAGCGCTGAGTGCGTCGGAGTACGGCTCGCCGCCGGCCATCCGCGAGACGATCGCGTTCGCGGTTGCGTTCAGCACCCCACGCGCGGCGAGCGGCTCGGCACCGGCCAGGCCGGCCGTGATGGGCCCGAGCACCGGCGTCGCGGACATCACGGTGGATTCGGCGCGCAGCGATGCTCCCGCTTCGGCCGCCAACGCGCTCAGGGCGACGCCGTGCTGGGCGACGGGCCACTTGTTGGACGTGGCGACGGACACGCCGCGGCCCAGCGCCTCCCCCATCCGCTCGGCCCCCGCGGCGCCGTCGGCATTGGGGCTGTCGGCCACGTCCGCGAGCACGTCGGCCTCGGTCGCGCGCATCCCCTCGATCGCGCTCGGCCACGCGTCGCGCGCGCCCAGGTCGCCGATCGGCCGCCCGGCCTCCAGCAGCGAGAGCAGCTCCGGCGCGTCTAGCCCCTCCGGGTCATGGATGAAACCGTCACGCGCGTTCCCCGCGCCGACGACGACGAAGCCGGCGCCCGCTTGCCGATCGCCAAACGCGCGAAGAAGCCACCGCCCGACCGTGCCCAGCCCGATCAGCCAGACGCGTGTCTGGCCCATCGTTGCGCTACTCGGGCAGTGCGCGGCCGACGCTGTCGGCAACGCAGGCCGGCTTCTCGCCGCCCTCGATCTCGATCGTGAACCGGGTCGTGATCTGAAACCAGCCGCCGGCCACCTCTTCGATCTCCGTGACCTCCGCGCTGGCTCGCAGCCTTGAGCCCGCTGGAACCGGAGCCGGGAAGCGCACCTTGTTCCAGCCGTAGTTCACCCCCAGCTTGAAGCCGGTCGAGGAGATCAGGTCGAGCCGGAAACCGTCGATCATCGACAGCGTCAGGTTGCCGTGCGCGATCGTCGTTCCGAACGGGCTCTCCTTCTTCGCGCGCTCGACGTCGACGTGAATCCACTGATCGTCACCCGAAAGCTCGGCGAAGCTGTCGATGTCAGCCTGGGTGACCTCGCGCCATACACTCGGCCCGATCGTCTCGCCCTGGATGGCCCTGAGGCCCTCAATTCCCTCGACTTCGGTGAGCGTCATTGCGCGCGCAGACTACCGCTGCCGGGGAGGGAGAGGTTGTTTTTCGGCCACAACGGTTATAGATACGCGTTGACAGCGGGCCCAAGCAAGGGCCCCGACTGATGGATTAGGAGAGGAGACACACGAATGCGAGGTCTCAAGACAAAGGGCCTTCTAGTCGCAGCGTCCAGTCTGGTGCTCGTCCTCGGCGTCGTCGCCTGCGGTGATGACGACGACGACACCGGCGGAGGCGACGGTGGCGGTGAGGCGCAGCTCGATCTCGTGATCGGCGACTCGATCCCCCTGACTGGCGATCTTTCGGACTTCGGCCCTCCAGGGCAGAAGGCGGCCGACCTCGCGGTGGCCGAGATCAACGACGCCATCGGGCAGGCGGGCGTCGATCACACCGTTGAAATCATCCACGAGGACAACGAGACCAACCCGCAGGCCGCAGTGCAGGCCGCACGTAAGCTCGTCGACTCCGACGGAGCCACTTGCCTCACCGGGGCTTGGGCGTCCTCGGACACGATCCCGACGGCTCAGTCGGTCTCGATCCCTGACGGGATCCTGCAGATCTCGCCCGCTTCGACCAGCGACGAGATCACGCCGATCGACGACGACGGCCTGCTCAACAGGACGTCACCGCCGGACATATTCCAGGGCCCGACGCTAGCCCAGGTCATCGCCGACGATCTTGGCGGGGCCGAGGGCAAGACGATCAATATCGGCGCCCGCAACGACTCCTACGGCGAGGGTCTCACCGGGACCTTCACCGAGGCGTGGGAGGCGCTCGGCGGATCCGTCGGAGCGTCGGTCCTCTATGACCCCGAGCAGCCGAGCTACAACTCGGAGGCTGCTGAGATCACCGAGGGCAACCCTGACGTGTTCTTGATCATCGATTTCCCTGAGACCTTCATCAAGGTCGCGCCCGCGCTACAGCGGACCGGAAACTGGGATCCGAAGAAGGCGTGGGGCACGGACGGCATCTACTCCGGCGATCTCGCCGCGGATGTCGGAGCAACCGGCGAAGGGATCCGCGGCACGTTCCCGGGCGCACCGGAGGACGCGCAGCAGAGCAAGGCGTTCGACACGCTGTTCACGCAGGCGGACCCGGTCGACGTCGAGCGCTTGGCGTTCGACGCCCAGCAGTTCGACGCGGTGATCCTCTGCTACCTGGCCGCGGTGGCGGCTGGTTCCACCGATGGGCAGGAGATGGCAGACGTTCTGGTCGACATCACTGCCCCGGGTGGCACCGAGTACACCTGGGAGCAGCTCCCCGAGGCAATCGAGGCGCTGCAAAACGGTGAGGACATCGACTACCAAGGTGCAGCCGGTTCCATCGACCTCAATGAGGACGGTGATGCCACCGGAGAGGTCTACGACCTGTATGAGTTCGCGGGTGGTAGCGCTGATGTGTATGGCGAGGCCGAGGTAGTGGTTCCGGAGTAGCGAACGAATTCGGGACACGGAAGGCTGAGAAACGACCGGGGCCTCGCGGCCCCGGTCGTTCTCTGTTCTGGACAGACGGCTCCAATCCCGGCAGGCGCGCTTATTGCTCTTGTTCGTCGATACGCGCGGTGCCCCCCAGGTAGAGCTCGGCGACCTTGGGGTCGTCGAGCAACTCGGAGCCCTTGCCCTCGAAGCGGTTGCTGCCGAGGTCGAGCACGTAGCCGCGATCGGACATCGCGAGCGCGCGGCGGGCGTTCTGCTCGACCATCACGATCGTGACGCCGTCCCCGTTGATGTCCTCGATCTTCTGGAAGATCGCCTCGACGAATGCCGGGGCGAGACCGGCGGAGGGCTCATCGAGAAGCAGGACCTGGGGGTCGGGCATCAGGGCCCGGGCCATCGCGAGCATCTGGCGCTCGCCGCCGCTCATCGTCCCGGCCGATTGGGTGTGCCTCTCGCCCAGCCGCGGGAAGAGCTCGTACATGACAGACATGCGCTCCCTGGCGCTGCTCTGCTTCAGCGCGCCCATCTCCAGGTTCTCATCGACTGTGAGCGTCTGGAAGACGTTGTCGAGTTGCGGCACATAGCTCATGCCGCGACGGGTGATCGAGTGGGGCGCCATCCCTGCCAGGTCCTCGCCGCGCAGCGACACGCTTCCCTTGCGCGGCGGCAGCAGCCCGAAGATCGACTTGATCAGGGTCGACTTGCCGGCGCCGTTGGGCCCGACGACCGTGACGATCTCGCCTTCGTTGACGGTCACGTCGACTCCGCTGAGGATGTCGACCTCGGGCACGTAGCCGGCGACCAGGCCCTCGGTGGCGAGGATCGGGCCCTTTGCCTTCGCTTCGCCTTGGGCCATCAGCCCTCATCCTCGCCGGTACTGTCGCGCGCGGCGCCGCCGAGGTAGGCGTCGATCACCTTTTTGTCCTTCCGCACCTTGTCGGGCTCGCCGCTTGCGATCACCTTGCCCTCGGCCATCACCACGACGACGTCGGAGTGGTTCATGACGACCTCCATGTCGTGCTCGATGAACAGGAAGGTCACCCCCTCCTCCTTGCGCAGCCGCTTCATGTGGTCGAGGAGCCGCTTGCCGAGCGTCGGGTTGATCCCCGCCATGGGCTCGTCGAGCAGCAGCAGCTTGGGCTTCGCCATCAGGGCACGGGCGAGCTCGAGCAGCTTTCGCTGGCCTCCCGAGAGGGTGCCGGCATAGGCGTCGGATAGCTTCGTCAAGTTGAAGACTTCGAGCAGTTCCATCGCCTCGTCGCGGACTTCGCGCTCGCGCGCCCTGACCGCGCCCGGGCGCACGATGAGGTTTACGAACCTCTCGCCAGGCTGCTCGGGCGCTGCCAGCATCATGTTGTCGATCACTGGCATCGCCGCCAGAGCCTTGGTGATCTGGAACGTGCGGACCATGCCTCGGTTGGCGATCGTGTAGGGAGCCTCGCGGAACACCTCGGCGCCGTCGAAGCTGACCGAGCCGCTGTCGCCCTTGTAGAAGCCGGTGACGACGTTGAACAGCGTCGTCTTGCCGGCGCCGTTGGGGCCGATCAGCGCTGTGATCGACTGCGGGGCGACGCCGAAGGTGGCGCCGTTCACGGCCTTGATGCCGCCGAAGCGCTGATGGACGTCTGAGACATTCAGCAAAGCGGCCCCCGGACGCGAAGCGGAGGAGGCCGCGCTGGGTTCACTCGCCAAGGACCATCTCCTCCTTCTTGCCGAAGATGCCCTGCGGGCGGAAAGCCATCAGGCCGATCAGCAGCAGCCCGGTGATCGCCAGGCGCAGTGCTGCGATCCGGGTCTCGGTGAATGGGTCCTCGGGCAGGTCGAGGAAGCGCGTGCCCTCGAGCACCGCCCAGAACAGGATCGCCCCGAACGCAACTCCCCGGTAGCTCGCGAGCCCGCCGAGCACCAGCACGCTGTAGGCGAAGAAGGTGACCAACGGCTCGAAGTCGGTCGGGTGCACCGTTCGCAGGTTGAGCGCGACGAAGAAGCCGGCGATCGCCCCGAGCGCCGCGGCGATCGAGATCGACTGGAGCTTGTAGGCGAGCGTGTTCTTGCCGAGCGCCCGGGCGGCGTCCTCGTCCTCGCGGATCGCTCTCAGCACGCGGCCCCAGGGGCTGTTGGTCACGTAGCTGAGGCCGAAGGTCGCGATTATCACGGTCGCCCAGATCACGAGGAAGAGCGGGAACAGCGACGGCACCTCCGGCCAGATGTTCTCGATCGAGGCGTTGATCGAGTCCGAGACGTCGGACCAGGCTTCGGGGTAGCAGGTGGATGGATCGTCCTCCTTGCAGAAGATGCCCTGGTTGCCACCGGTGAGACTGCGGGCATTCTGTGCCACGAGACGCACCACCTCTGCGAGTCCGATCGTCGCGATCGCGAAGTAGTCGGCGCGCAGGCGCAGCGCCGGTAGTCCGATGATCAGTCCGAAGAAGATGGCCGTCAGCACCGCGAGAGGCAGCGAGAGCCAGAACGAGAGTCCCAACTCGAGCACGAGGATCGCCATCGTGTAGGCGCCGATCGCCATGAACGCCGCCTGCCCGAAGTTGACGATCCCGGTGTAGCCGACATTGAGCTGGAGGCCGAGGGCGACGACCGTGTAGATGCCGGCGATGACGCCGACGCTGACCCAGAAGTCGGGGTCGGTGAAAGCCTCGAGCGTGACCGCCAGCACGGGGTCGAGGCCGGTCATACGCTCTTCGCCTTGCCGAAGATGCCCTGCGGGCGGATAACGAGCACGATCACCAGCACGAGGAAACCGACCGCCGTCTTCCAGCGCGCATCGATAATCAGCGTCGACCACTCGGTCATCACGCCGAGCACCATGCCGGCGGCGAGCGCGCCGAAGGCGTCGCCGATGCCCCCGAGGATGACCGCTGCGAAGATCGGCAGCAGCAGCTCGAAGCCGAGCTCAGGACGGAGGTTGGTGGTCGCGGCGGCCATCACCCCGGCGAGCCCCGCCAGGGCCCCCGAGAACACCCAGGTGTAGAAGATCACGCGCCGCGTGTCGATCCCGGCCGTTTCGGCGAGGTCGAGGTCGTCCGAGAGCGCGCGCATGCGCTTGCCGAGCAGCGAGTACCGGAGCATCAACCCGACGGCGGAGAGCGTAACGATCCCGACGACGACGACGATCAGCTCCGTCTGACCGATGCGCAGCCCGAGGAACTCAACGGTGCTCGTGGTGTCCACGTCCAGCGTGCGGATCTCGGTCCCCCAGAACCACTGGAAGACCGCGCGCAGCACGAAAGCGAGGCCGATCGACATCAGGATCAGCTGCAGGAAGCCCGCCTTCTTGCGGCGCATCGGCCCCCACATCGTGCGCTCGAAGAAGACGCCGAGCAGCGCCGTCGCCAGCATCGCCCAGAAGATGCCGACGATCAGCGGCGCTCCCCAGGTGACGTTGACCAGATACGCCATGTAGGCGCCGAAGGTGAGGAAGTCGCCGTGCGCGAAGTTGGTCAGCTTCAGGATCCCGTAGACGAGCGTGAGGCCGACCGCGCCAAGCGCGTAGATCGCTCCGAGCGACAGGCCGTTGAGCCCCGTCTGCAGGACGTCGTGGAGCCCCTGGGTGATGACGAGCAGGAGGAAGATCACGCCGATCACGGCCGCAGCCCCCAGGGCTGGGCTGTTTCGGAACCTCTCCTCGATCCGCTCCGTCAAAGCCGGCGGAGCGGAGTCGGTCAGCTGACCGGCCTCCATCACCCCGACCTTCTACCTCATTCGGCGAACTTGAAGCAAGCCGGGGTCGGATTCAGCGCACCAAGTGGACCTCGAGCGGCGGGGCCAGGCTCGCCCCCGACCCGCGTAACAGCGCGAGGATGCGGGCGACGTATGCCTGCGTCTCGGGGTAGGAGGGGATGCACATGCAGGGCGCGACCGCCCCAGGGCCGGCGTTATAGGCGGCGAGCGCGAGCGGGATCGAGCTGAGCTGACGGAGCAGGTCCGACATCAGGTGAGCCTGGGCATCGATCGCAGCTTCGGGATCGAACGGGTTCCGCAGGCCATAGGAGGCCGCCGTGGCGGGCATGAACTGCGCGATGCCCGCGGCGCCCGCGGGCGAGACCGCGGCGGGGTTGAAGTTGGATTCGGCCATCAACTGCGCGGCGAGCATCGCCGCCGACACGTTCCAGCGCGAGGCCGCGCGGATGATCGGGGCGCGGAACCGCGCGGGGACGAACGCGGGCAGCGCGTCGCGCGAGGACCCGCCGTCGGGGCCCTCCCCGCGCCCCGAGACTTCGGCGCCATCCTCGCCAGCGGCCGAGCACGGCGCCGGGCCGGCGGTGAAGCCGAAGTGCCACGGCTCCCACGAATAGCGCTTCAGGAAGCCGAATCGCTGCGCGTTGGCGGCGAGCCACCCGTAGGCCGTCGAGGGCCCCAGGTCGAGCTCGGTCGCGCAACGGTGCAGGGACCGGCCCGGAGGCGCCACCCACCGAGGGTCCGGGTGAGCCGCGAACAGCGCCGCCTGCTCGGCGTCGGAGCGAAAGCCCGAGTTGACGAGCAGCGAATGGCCCGCGCCGCGCCCGGCCGCTGCCATGCGGTCGAATGCCGCGGCCACGTCGGGTCGCATGCCCTCGCCGTTTCTGTAGACGAGCGGGCCCGAGTAGCCGCCCCCGGTTGCCATCCCCTCCGCCCCGCTCCAGCTCGAAGGCGCGGGAGGCCCGGCTTCAGCGACCGCGACCGATACGGCCGGGATCGACGCGGGCGGGGAACGCCGGGCCGCGGCGGCCTCGGCGTCGAGGCGCTCGCCGCCCGGCAGCAGCGAGGGGTCCAGCTCTGCCCGCACGACGACGCGCGCGCGCAGCGGCGGAGTCTCGGCCGCGTCCGGGACCTCGAACTCGACCCGTTGCGGGTCGACGCCGTTGCGCTCCGCGGCCTCGAGCGCCGCCGCCTTGGCCGCAGCCAGGAAGGCGGCGCGCGAGATGTGGCGCGGGTTCGGCGACCCGTCGGGCAGGCGGGCGGGCGCCAGCAGCCGCGGCGAGGCATCGCGCATGATGCGCGCCGCCGAAAGCGCCGCCAGGTCCGCGGACCGCTGCACCCGCGCCTTCCCGGTGACCGCGCCGCCGATCGAGGCGAGGACAAGCGCGCAGCCGATGAGCGCGGCGGCGGCAGCGAGCACCACCGGCAGCGCCTGCCCGCTCTGGCCGCCACCGAGGCGTCCCTCCCGAGGCGCCGGGACCAACGCGCGGGCGAGGCGCCGGGCGCGCTCCGAGGCGACGCCGCCCGGCCTGATCCCCGCCAGGGCACGCCGCGCCGCAAGCAGCGGCGGGGGACGGGCCTCAACTCGCGCGGCCATGCCCCGGGCGCGAAGCTCCGACACCCACAACGCGGCCAGCGATCGTTCCTCGGGCAGATCCGCCAGCAGCAGGCCCGCCCCGGGACGCAGGCCCCGGCCGTCGAGGACACTCGCCCAGAGCTCGGGGGCGACGTGCACGACCAGCAACTCGACGCCGGCGCCGTCGGCGAGGTCCGCGATGGGTGGGGCGTCATCGCGCTCGGGCGCAGCGCCGAGGTGACAGACGTGGCCGCGCGCGGACGCGTGCGAGCCGCGGTCGCGAAGCGCTCGCTCGAGCTCGCGCGCCGCAGGAGAGGCCAGCAGCGTCGTCGAGCGCCGCCGCGGCTCCTCGGCGATCTCGGCGAGCAGCACCCCCGCTTCGGAGCTGGCGGCGACCTCGACGGCGAGCGAGGCCGCCAGCGCAAGGCTGCCGCGGCGGTCGCCGCCGCAGACGATCACCGTCCGGCGCCTCTCGCTCACATCCCGCCCTCGGCGGGCTCCCTCACCCAGGCGGAAGACGAGACCGCCAATGAGTCGCCGAGGGCCGAGAGCGGCGCCGGCGGCAGCAACTCGACGACCACCGCGCCGTCGCGCTCGTGGACGTCGACGCGGTCGCGAGCCCAACCCGGCAGCGCTGCCCGGGCGGCGGGCTCCGCCTCGGAGCCGACCACGCGCGCGAGCGCACCCGCCTCAGCGGCGCCGTCGGCGAGCGTGAGCGAGTAGCCGGTGGCGAGGAGCTGGAAGCCGATCAACGCAGCGACGAGCAGCGCCGGAAGCCCTGCGAGCAGCTCGACGGAGGCCTGGCCGCGGGAGGGCGAGGTGAAGACCATCGTCAGCCCCCGTCCGGCTCGAGCCGGGTGGTGGCTGCGACGCTGCGCTCGCGGATGCCCGGGAGCAGGCCCGGCACGTCCACGCGCACCACCACCCCCTCCTCATCGGAGCGGACTCGCGAGGTCGGGAGCGCGCGCCGCGCCGCGCGCTCGGCGTCGCCGCCAACGTGCTCGGCTCGCGCCCCCGAGCGAGCGGCGTCGGCAGCCGACCACAGCGCCCAGCCCGTGGGAAGCGCGTGAGCCGCGATCACGACGCAGACCAGCAGCGCCGGAAGGATCGCCACGAGCTCGACCGAGGCCTGGCCTCGATGCGCCCGCCCGTCGCCGGTTCCGCCTTCGCTCATGCCCCGACGCTAGGCGCGGGTGATGCACGCGAGGCGCGCCGAAAGTGACTTAGGTGTAGATGCTGGCCTGGCGCCAGATCACGAAGATCGAGAGGAATGCGATCAGCATCAGCATGATCCAGATCGCCACTCCCCCGGTCCAGCCCTGGAACTGCTCGTAGCCCGCAATCAGAAGCGCGATCGCGCCGATCGAGCCGAACAGGATCGCCCGGCGACTGTCGGGGATCGTCGTCAGCGTCATCTGCTGGCTGACGTAGAGGCGGTAGACCGCCCATGCGATCGCGGAGAGGAACGCGATCGAGATCGCGACGAAGATCGCCTCGGCCGCGGCGCCGCCGCCGGGCACCACCGCGACCACGAGGGCCAGGGCCAGGATGATCGCCACATTTCGGAAGGTCTGCATCTGCACGGCAGCGATTCTACGCCGCAGCGTCAGCGCGGCGGCGTGTTTACATCCCGTTGTTGGCCGGTTCCCGCGGCTCTAGATCACGGCTAACCGCGTGGCCGACCTCGAGGCGCTTCGTCCCTGCGGGCGAAGCGCGGAGCCTCGAGGCCTTCACCGAGAACGCGCGGGCGACGATCGAGCCAGCCGAGCAGGCGGCCGCTTCAACAAGTCCGCGATCGCCCGATTTCGGTCGCGGCGCCGCGGCCGCAGACGAGGAAGCCATAACGCGGTTGTAAAAGCTTTCCGCGGCCACTAGCGTTGTCCTCGCCCCCATGTGGAACCACAGGGGTGCGGGCACACATCGACCATGGAACCGATCACGACGCGGGCAGAGCCCAGAACCGATTCTCAGCTCGTCACGTCTGCGCTCAGGTTTGCGCGGCGCGTCCACCTTGGCCAGCACCGCAAGCAGACCGACCAGCAGTTCGTCGAGCACCCGATCGCGGTCGCCCGGCTGCTCGCCGAGGCGGGCCATGACGGACCCATCCTCGCCGCCGCCTATCTGCACGACGTCGTCGAGAAGACCCCGGTAGAGCTGGGCGAGATCGACTCCCGCTTCGGCCACGAGGTCGCCGGCATCGTCGACGCCCTGACGGAGGACGCATCGGTGGAGGGTTACGGCCCGCGAAAGCGCGCCCTGCGCGCGCAGGTGCTCGCCGCCGACCGCAGCACGATCCTGATCTACGCCGCGGACCGCGTCGCCAACCTGCGCGATTGGGTCATCATCCCGGCCGAGCGTCGCGACCTGGTCGCGGAGCGCCTCGGCACGAACCTCCCCGAGCGCCTGGAGCTCTGGCAGGAGGACCTCGACGAGCTGACGGCGCACGACGAAGACCTGCTCTTCCTGGCCGAGATCGAGATCGAGCTGCGCGCGCTTCAGTCCTCGACTTCCGCGTAGAGCTGACCCCGGCGCGCGAGCGGCAGGATCGCCCACAGCAGCAGGAACAGGCCGCCGATCACGGCGGTGAAGATCGTGACCTTGACGCCGTTGAAGAGCAGGTCCGAGATCAGCAACACGGCGCCCGTGATCGAGACCGCGAGCACGAACAGCCCGGCGATCGCGAACCAGTTCGAGATCTTGACCAGGTGCGTCTTGTCCCTGAGCTGAAACAGAAGCCGGTGGTAGGCCGAAGGCGCGATCAGCAGGATGGTCGCGATCGCCGTCGACATGAGGATCGCGAAGTAGAGGTCGCGCTGCTCCGGCGTCAGGTTGACGAACCCGGAGGCGAACGGCACCGTCAGCAGGAAGGCGAATAGAACCTGCACTCCGGGCAGCGCGACTCGCAGCTCCTGGAGCAGCTCCCCCATGTTGCGATCCGCGCGCTCGCCCTCGCTCTCGCGGCGGCGTTGCGGAGTGCTGCCCTTCGCGGCTTGCTTCGCCTGTCCGGCCATGGCGACTCTCTACCTCTCGTTTACGACTTCCAAACGCCGGGAGAATCTCAGCCGTGCTTGACGGCGATCGCCTCGATCAGGTGGGCCGCCGTCTCGGTCGAGTCGATCGCGCGCTCGAGTGTCCCGAAGATGTCCTTCCAGCGGATCACGACCATCGGGTCGATCCCGTTCGAGAAGAGCGAGGCGAGCGCCTCGCGCCAGACCCGGTCGCCCTCGTTCTCGAGGCGGTGTATCTCGACCCAGTAGTGCCCGAGGTCCTTGAAGCCACCGAGGTTCGTGAGTGCGCCCGAGACCTGCTCGCACGACCTCGCGAGGATCTGCGCCAGCGCGAACCCCTGGTCCATCGGCGCCTCGATCTTGTAGAGCCCCATGAAGTCGGCCGTCTCCTCGATGTCGTCCACTATGTCGTCGAGCTGGGTGGCCAGCGCGTAGACGTCGCTGCCGTCTAGCACCCGGGCGGCCTCGACGTTCAGGCGCCGGGCGATCTCCTGGGTGATCCGGTCGCCCTCCTGCTCGGCCTTGAGGATCTCGCGGGCGAGGCCCGCGTCCTCGGGCCACGTCTCGAACATCTCCTCGAGCAGCCGCCCGGCGCGTTCGATGTTGACGCCGGCCTCCGCGAAAAGCTCGAAGTAGGCCGAATCCTTGCTTGTCGCCGAGCGTAGAGACACCCGGGGTCAAGCTACCAGTCAGCCTGTTACCGTGGCCGCTTCCTTCGAGCGGGCGCTATGCAACTCAAGCATCTCGTCCTGGAGGTTTCGACCCCCTTCGCCCGGCTTCGGCGCGAGCCGGTTCCAGACGCCCTGCGGGTCGAGCTCCCAGGAGTTGGTGTTGTCTGCGAAGGACCGGTCGAGCACGTCGGCGAGCTCGCCGCGAAGCGTCCCGTCCTCGACGGGCGCGAGCAGCTCGACGCGTTTGTAGAGGTTTCGGGGCATCAGGTCGGCCGAGCCGATGTAAACGCGGTGATCGCCCTCGGCTCGCTCGAACGAGTAGATGCGCGAGTGCTCGAGAAAGCGGCCGACGATCGAGCAGACGCGGATGTTCTCCGACACCCCCGGGACGCCGGGGCGCAGCGCGCAGATCCCGCGCACATTGAGGTCGACCCGGACGCCCGCCTGCGAGGCGCGGTAGAGCGCGCGGATACACGTTGCGTCGAGCAGGGAGTTCATCTTCATGCGGATCCGCGACGGACGCTCGGGCGAGTGGGCGTCGATCGTGCGGTCGATCTCGCTGATGATCCCCTCCTTGAGGTTGAAGGGCGCGACCAGCAGCTTGCGGTATGCGTTCGGCCTCGCGTACCCGGTCAGGTAGTTGAACATCTCGGCGATGTCGGCCCCGATGTCGGGATCGGCCGTGAACAGCCCGATGTCGGTGTAGATGCGGGCCGTCTTCGGGTTGTAATTGCCGGTACCGATGTGGACGTAGTTGCGCACTCCGTCCCCCTCGCGGCGCGAGATGAGCACGCACTTGACGTGGGTCTTCATCCCGGGGATTCCGTAGACGACGTGTACCCCCGCCTCCTCCAGCGATTTCGCCCAGCCGATGTTGGCGCTCTCGTCGAAGCGCGCCTTCAGCTCCACGAGGCACACGGCCTGCTTACCGCGCTCGGTCGCCTCGACCAGCGCCGGTACGAGTGGAGAGTCCGCGCTGGTCCGATAGACGGTCTGCTTCAGCGCGAGCACGTTCGGATCCTCCACGGCCTGGCGCACGAACGGCACCACTGAGTTCGAGAAGGAGTCGTAGGGGTGATGGACGAGGATGTCGCCGTCGCGCATCGCCGACAGGACGTCGACCTCTCGGTCCGTCCTGCCCTGCCGCAGCCGCGGAGGGGCTACGCCCTTCCAGGGCGCGTAGCGAAGCTCGCCGAAGCCGCGAACGTCGACCATGTCGACGGTGTCGTCGATCCCGATCAGCCCCTTGACGTCGTAGACCTGCTGCTCCTCGAGCTTCATCGAGTCGACCAGCACCTCCCGCAGCCGCGGCTCCATGTCCGATGCGACCTCGAGCCGCACCACCTCGCCGAAGCGTCGGCGGCGCACCTCCTCCTCGACGGCCTGGAGCATGTCGTCGGCCTCGTCGTTGACGTCGTAGTCGGTGTCCCGGGTGACCCGGAAGAGCGAGTGATGGACGATCTCCATCCCGGGGAAGAGCTCGTCGAGGTTGCCTGCGATCACCTCCTCCATCGGGACAAACGTGGCCCCGTTGTCGCCGAGCGCGACGAAGCGGCGGAGCAGCTCCTTCGGCACCTTGACCCGCGCGATCACCTCTTCGTCCTTCTCGGGGTTCCGGAGCAGGACCGCGATGCTGAGCGAGAGGTTGGAGATGTAGGGGAACGGGCGGCCGCGGCCGATGACGAGCGGCGTCAGCGCCGGGAAGACCTGGCTGTCGAAGATCCTGTCGATCTCCTCGCGTTCTGAGGTCGTCGCCTTGCCAAGGGTCAGAACCCTGATGCCGTGCTCGGCGAGCTTCGGCCCCAGATCGTCGGCGAACGTCGAGCCGAGGCGCTCGCGCAGCTCGATCGCGCGATCGCGGATGCGCGTTATGACCTCTGCCGGCGAGACGCCGTCCGCCCCGCGGGCGTCGATCTTCCCCTCGACCTGGTCGTGCAGCCCTGCGACGCGCACCATGTAGAACTCGTCGAGGTTGTCTTCATAGATCGCGCAGAAACGCAGGCGCTCCAGCAGCGGGACGCTCTCGTCCTCGGCGAGCTGCAAGACCCGTTCGTTGAAGTCGAGCCAAGAGAGCTCGCGGTTGAAGTAGAGGGAGCTGTCGGAGAAGTCGATCTCGCCCTGAGCGTCTTCGACCGGGGGCGTCCCGGCCGAGACGGCGACGCCGTTGTCGGGCTCAGGCTCGGTCCGCTGCTCTGTTTCCTTGAGGGCTTCGTCGGTCATCAATGGCCACGCTCGCACGCGGCAGCCCATGCTACCCCCGCGCTGTCAGGCCGCCTGGGAACGGACCGTCAGCCTCAGCTCACGGCGGAGGCCGAATCGAGTTCGGAGGCGAGCTCCGTTACCCGCCGCTCGATCTCGTCCCGCGTCGCACGGACCTCCGCGAGCGGCCTCCCCTTCGGGTCGGGTAGCTCCCAGTCGATGTAGCGCTTGCCGGGTAGGTAGGGGCATTCGTCGCCGCAGCCCATGGTCACTAGGACGTCCGCCCACTGCGCGAGCTCGACGGTGAGGCACTGCGGCTCGCGTCCGGCGAGGTCCATTCCGATCTCCAACATGGCCTCGAGTACCTCGGGATGGACCCGGTCAGCCGGCGCCGTCCCAGCCGAGCGCGCCTGGTGCTCATCGCCCGCTGCTCGCTCGAACAGCACCTGACTCATCTGCGACCGGCCGGCGTTGTGCAGGCAGATGAAGAGAACCTTGGCCATCAGCTCGCCACCTCCACGCCCCAAAGTCTACGCCTTGACATCTATCTATTCAATAGATATATATAGATTGATGCCGATCGATCTGGAGCTCGCCCCGAAGCAGAAGCGCCCGGCTGGCGAGCGATGCTGCGAGCCCATCGTCTACCCCGACATCGAGCGCGCGAAGGCCGAGCGGCTCGCGACTGTCGCGAAGGCCCTCGGCGACCCAGTACGGATGCAGCTCGTCGACGTGCTGCGAAAGCACGCGGGCAAGGTGTGCGTCTGCGAGCTCGTCCCCCTATTCGACCTCTCGCAGCCGACCGTCTCCCATCATCTGAAGAAGCTTCGGGACGCTGGCATCGTCGGCTCGGAGCGGCAGGGCCTGTGGGCGTACTACTACGTCAATCCCGAAGCTCTCGAGGAGGTGAGCGCGTGGCTGAGGTGACCGCAAACGATTGCTGCAGCCCCGAAGCACAGCAGTCGTGCTGTGAGCCCGAAGCGAAGGCCGAATGCTGCGGATCCACCGACGGCAGCTGCGGATGTGGCGAGGGCGGAACCCCCGATATCCAAGAGGCCGTTCGCGGGCGCTACGCCGCGGCGGCGAGCGTCGTCAGCGACGGGGGGGCGGCGATGGAGGTTGAGCACGCATCGTGCTGCGACCCCACCGACATCACCCGCACCGACGAAGGCGTCGAGAACTTCGGGGCGGAGCTCTACTCGGGCGACGCCACCGACCATCTGCCCGATGCCGCCAGGCTCGCCTCGCTCGGCTGCGGGAACCCCACAGCGGTCGCCGATCTGCACGAGGGCGAGACCGTCCTCGACCTGGGATCGGGCGGCGGCATCGACGTCCTCCTCTCGGCCCGGCGGGTCGGCGAGACCGGCAAGGCGTACGGTCTCGACATGACCGATGAGATGCTGGGGCTCGCGCGCCGCAACCAGAGAGATGCCGGCGTCGAAAACGTCGAGTTCGTCAAGGGCACGATCGAGGACATCCCCCTCCCCGACGACTCGGTCGACGTGATCATCTCCAACTGCGTCATCAACCTCTCGGCCGACAAGCCAGCCGTGTTCCGCGAGGCAGCGAGAGTCCTTCGGCCGGGCGGGCGGTTCGCCGTCAGCGACGTCGTCGCCGACCCCGACATGGACGACGAGACACGAAGGGACATGCAGCAGTGGACCGGGTGCATCGCGGGTGCGCTGAGTCGCGAGGAGTTCGAGCGCGAACTCGCCCAGGCGGGCTTCGAGGGGATCGAGATCGCCGAGACTCACCGCGTGCACGAGCACGCCGGTTCGGCGATCGTGCGTGCCCGCATCCCGGCATGAGCACCGCAGCGGTCAATCTCAAAGATCCCCAGCAGCTCTATCTGGATTGGGAGCACGCCCATTGGGCGGCCCAGGACATCGACCTCTCAGCTGACCCCGAGCAGTGGCAGGCTCTGGAGGAGGGCGAGCGCGAGCTCCTTCACTTCGTCCTGAGCTCGCTGATGGTCGCCGAGGAACGGATCTCCACGCAGTTCTGCGGCCTCGTTCTCGCCCAGGACGACGAGGAGGAGGGCAGCTACCTCTCGACCCAGCTCGTCGACGAGGTCAGGCACATGCAGTTCTACGCGCGCTTCCAGAACGAGGTGATCGCGGATCCGGCGGCGATCGGAGCTCATGTCGCCCGCGCTCGGGAGGTCCTGGGCGAGCCCTTCAAGCACATCTTCGACGAGGCGCTGGTCGAGGCCCACGACCGATTGCGCCTCGAACCCTCCGACCGCGAGGCGAAGGTCGACTTCGTGACGATCTACCACATGGTCCTCGAGGGGACCCTCGGCATCGTCACGTCCCACTTCCTCCTCGACTTGCTCCGCGAGCGCGAGCTGCTCGCCGGGTTCGCGGATGGCTACGGCCGCATCGCCTCCGACGAACAGCGCCACATCGCCTACGGCACGTGGTTCCTGCGGGAGGCGGTGCAGGCTGACCCGGCGATGGGCGCGGTCGTGCGCGGCCGGATTATCGACCTTCTCCCTTACGTCGCGGAATCCCTGTCACCGCCGGGCGAGGGAGCGTTGGAAGTCCTCGATGTCGACGACGGTGCCCTGGCGAGGTTCGGACTCGACGCGCTCAACCGGCGGCTGAAGATCATCGGCGTCTCGCTCGACGCCTGAGCGCTAATCCGGCGAGGCCGCCGGAGCTGGCGGCTCCTCGCTCCCGCCGCCGCTCAACTCCGCGGCGGCGCGGTCCTTCTCGGCCTGCGCCGCCTCGGCTCGCTCGGCTGCATCGAGGCTCGCTTGCGCCGCCTTCTCGGCCTCGGCCTCGGCTTTCGCGGCGGCCTTGGCCGCGCGCCGGGCCTCCCGCGCCTTCTCGATGTAGGCCTCGACGGCGTTCTCGAGGCGCATCCACGTACCGGTCTCCTCTTGGCGCGCGCAGAAGGCGGCGAAACGGTCGAAGAGCAGCTCGCGGCGCGCCGCGAGGTAGACGGCCAGGACATCGAGGCCGCGGTAGGCCGTGCGGTGCGGCGCCTGGGCGGCGAGGCGCGGGTCGAGGTCGGGGGTCTGCCCGCCCTTGGCGCGAACCGCTTCGGCGTCCTCGGCCTGCAGCGCTGCTATGTGCTCGCGCACGCGCGGGAGCATCACGTCGCAGTCGTGCATCTCGCCGAGGATGTCCTGGAGGTCGCGCGCGCGGCGACGCGCGACGTCTGCGGGGCGGCCGAAGCAGAAACCCGTGGCCTCGAGCACGTAGCGCAGGCGCTTGGCGGCGATGCGCATGTCGTGCTGTGCGGTGATCTCGCGGCGCTCGAGCGCCTTCGGGGTGAAGGCGAGCATCTCGTCGAGGCGGACCCGCACGATGCGGGCGGCGTTCTCGCCGAGCGGGCCGGCGGGGTCGAGCTTCTTCACGGCCCTGGCCTTCACGCGGCCCCCTGCTCCCGCGCGGCGGCGACGAGCTCGTCGAGGCTCTCGCCGAGAGCCGTCAGGTTCGCGGTGTCGACGAGGGGGGCAAGCTCGAGGTTCGCCTCGGCCTGCTCGTCGCGAAGGCGGTCGATCAAGCTCTCGACGCCGCGCTGGTCGGGGGCGGGCATCTGGTCGTTGAAGCTTCGGAGCGCGGCCATCGCGACATCTCGGTCGCGGCGCTCGCCGAGGCCGTCGGCGAGGCGCTTGACCTCGCGCAGAGCCTGGCGGTAGGACTTCGGCGGAAAGCACGGCTCAAAAACCTCGAGCGCCGCGCGGAGCCGCCGGGTCGCAACCCGCATGTCGTGGACGCGGTCGATGTCGCCCGTGTCGAGCACCCCGCGCGCGTGGTCGGTGACCTCCTCACCGCGGGTGGCGACGATCGTCGCAGCGACCTCGCCGTAGCTCTGGTCGGCCGAGAGGCCGTTGATCTCTCTCGCCTTCGCCATCGCGGCGGAAGCCTAGCCCCGCGAGCCCACCGCGGCTAGGCGGCGACCGCCTTCGACGAGGAGCCGTTGGCCTCTTGGAGCAGGTCGAGGATGATCCCCTCGCGGAGCCCGCCCTTGCCTATCTGCAGCGGCTGGCCGAGCAGCTCCGAGAACTTCTCGAGCAGCAGCACTCCGGCCGGCAGAAGCTTGACGCGCCGCGGGTCCAGCTCGAAGCGAACCGCGACGTCCTCGATGGAATCGCTCGAGAGAACGCGCACCGCGCGCTCGAGCGTCTCGTACTCGAGCACCACCCCGACCAGCGTGCGCAGCGAGGTGGCGCTGCCCCCGACCGCGACGGCCTGGTCGGGCGGGTCGAATTCGACGCCGTCGAACAGGTCGCCGATCTCGTCGCGCAACGAGCGAATCTCGGATGCTGAGGGCGGGTCGCTCTTCAGGTGCGCCCCAGTGAGCGATCCGGAGCCGATCTTCCAGGAGCGGACCTCCTGGACTCCCTCGGCGACCGATCCGAAGATCACCTCGGAGGAGCCTCCGCCGACGTCGACGACGGCGATGCTTCCCTCGACCGCATGGCCGAGCGACTTGGTGGCGCCGAGGAAGGCGAGGCGCCCCTCCTCCTCCTCATCGAGAACCTCGACGTCGACGCCGGCCTCCTTCGAGATTCTCCTCGCGACCTTCTCGCTGTTCTTGGCCTCCCTGATCGCGGCCGTGGCGACGGTCTTGATCACCTCGGCGCCCATCTCCTGGGCGAGGCGGACCTGCGTCTGAACCACCTCGGTGACCTCGGCGACCTTCACGTCGCTGAGCTTTCCCTTGCCCTTGGCGAGGTCCTTGCCGATCGCCGTGTAGGCCCGCTGCTCCATCACCTTCCGCAGGCGGCTCTTCTCAGGCTCGGCGACGAGCAGGCGGGTCGTGTTGGAGCCGATGTCGATCGCCGCGCAAAGCATCAGCCTGATCTTCTCAGAGGTGGCGGATCGTTCACACACTGTTCACGGGATCCCGCACGCCCCGTCGTACTTTGGAGGTGATGGAGCGCTCCGATCTGAGTCAGCGTCTCGGTCTCAGCGTCCCGTACGAGTGGTGGCCCTCCACCCCGCTCCTGAAGGAGATCGAGGCCGCGGGGTTCGGTTGGGTCCAGGTGCCCTCGCCCCCGTCGTCGGTCCTGGTCGACCCTCGCGCGTGCGCGACGCACGCGAACGCCCTGCGCGAGGCGCTCGCGACCTCGGGGCTGCGGTTGATCCTGCACGCTCCCGGCTCGCTGCAGGCTGGCGCTCCGTCGAGCGACCGCGCGCTCGAGGGGCTCGTCTCCTACTCGGCCGAGGCCGGCGCGCCGCTCGTCGTCTACCACGCGGCCAACTTCCCGGACGCCCTGGCGAGTGAGGACGCGCTGCTCGCCGAGACGCGCTCTCTCGCCGCGGTCTCCAGGAACGCCGAGCGTCTCGGGGTGACGATCGCCCTCGAGAACCTTGCGCCGGTCTTCCCCGGCCCTGAGGCCCTCTCCCACACGCCGCGCGTACTGCGCACGATGGCGAAGAGGATCGACTCGCCGGCGATCGGCGTCTGCCTCGACGTCGGGCACGCTCACCTGGTCGCCGCCCTTCGCCGCACCGACATCGCCGAGCTGATCGAGCCTGTGCTCGACCGTGTCGCGGTCTTGCATCTGCACGACAACCTGGGCGCGCGTCGCGGTGGAGAGTCCCGCCCCGAGCTCGACCCGGTGCGGCTCGACCTGCACCTGCCGATCGGCCGGGGCAGCGTCCCCTGGGATCGCGTCGCGCCACTCCTCGGGCGAGCGTCGGCTGCGCCGCTGCTGCTCGAGGTCCATCCGCCACGGCCTGCGCCGTCGCGACTGATCGCCGGCGCGCTGGGCGCCCTCGCCGCGCAGGTCCCCGCCCGAGCCTGACCTACGGTGCGGCAGCCGGTGCCTCGCCGGGATGCGAGGCGTCCTCGAACTCGCGGAACAGGCCCGTGACGACGAAGGCCACCTGCTCACCGACGTCGACGGCATTGTCGCCGGTGCGCTCGAGGGCGCGGGCGACGAAGCACATCGTCAGCGCCCACTCGCGGATGTCCTTGTCGCCGCCCATGTCGACGGCGATCCGGAAGCACTGCTTGTTGAGGTCGTCGACGACGTCGTCCTGCCGCACCAGGTCGCGGGCCAGCGCGACGTCGCGAGCCTCGAAGGCCTTTTTCGACTGCGTCACCTGCGAGCGGACCTGCTTGCCCATCTGCAGGATCGGGTCGAGCATCTCGGAGCGCTGCGGAGCGTCGTAGCCGGTCAGCGGGATCAGCTTCGCGATGTTGACGCACTGGTCGCCCATCCGCTCCATGCACTTCATGACGTGCAACAGGGCCGAGATCAGCCGCAGGTCCGTGGCGACCGGCGCCTGAGTCGCGAGCAGGGTGAGGATCGCCTGATGGACCTCCAGGTAGCGGCCGTCGATGCGGTCGTCATCGGCGACGACGAGCTCCGCGAGCTCGGCGTCGCGGTGCTCCACCGCTTCCATGACGCGATCGAGCGACTGTACGACCAAGTCTAGCCCGCCGAGAGCCGTCTTTTCGAGGCTCTCGAGCTCCTCCTGGTAGTGGAGGCGGGTCTTGTCGGGCACTATCCCTGCCCTCGCGTTCCGCTTCGCTTCACGCTCAGCCGACCTTTCCGGTGACGTAGTCCTCTGTTCGCTTGTCGGAGGGGTTGGTGAAGATCCTGTTGGTCTCGTCGTACTCGACGAGCTGGCCCCAACGCTCCTTCTCGGACGCCGAGAGCTCGACGATCAGGAATGCCGTCTTGTCCGAGACCCGCGCCGCCTGCTGCATGTTGTGGGTCACGATGACGATCGAGTACTCCTCCTTCAGCTCCATCATCAGGTCCTCGATCTTCCCGGTCGAGATCGGGTCCAGCGCCGAGCAGGGCTCGTCCATCAGGATCACGTCCGGGTCGACGGCGATCGCCCGAGCGATGCAGAGACGCTGCTGCTGGCCGCCCGACATCCCGTAGGCGTTGGAGTCCATGCGTCCCTTCACCTCGTCCCAGAGCGCAGCGCGCTCCAGGGCCGTCTTGACCCGGTCGTCGACGTTGTCCATGCCGAGGATGCGAGGCCCGAAGGCGATGTTGTCGAAGATCGACTTCGGGAACGGGTTGGGCTTCTGGAAGACCATGCCGATGCGCTTTCGCACCTCGACCGGATCGATCTCGGCGCCGTAGAGATCCTGCCCGTGGTAGATCACCTGGCCGTCTACCCGAGCCGAGGGGATCAGGTCGTTCATCCGGTTGAGGCAGCGGATAAGGGTGCTTTTGCCGCAGCCCGAGGGGCCGATCAGCGCGGTGATCTTGTTGCGCTGGATCTCCATGGAGACGCTGTCCACGGCCTTCTGCTCGTCGTAGAAGACGCTCACGTCCTGGAGCTCGAAGATGTTCTCGGTCTTCACGTTGCTGCCTTTCTTGGACCAGCGCTCCTGCTCGCCCGGGTCCCTGACGCCGGACATGTCGACTCCGGGCCTCTCGCCCACCCCTCTTCCGGTGGCCGCTTCCGCGGCCTTTTTCGCTTTATCGGCCACTTCGTCCAACACTATCCACCACCGCCTTGTAGAAGGGCATCCGGGTCACCAGCGCTGCTGATACTTGTTGCGGAGCCAGATCGCGACCGCGTTCATCGCCAGCAGGATCGCCATCAGGACGATGATCGCGGCGGCCGCGAGAGGAGCGAACTGCTCCTTCTGGGCGTTCGAGATCCACTGGAAGATCTGGAGGGGCAACGCCTGGAAGTTCGAGAGAAAGCCGGTCGCTGGATCGGTCGCGAACGCCGCGGCGCCGATCAGGATCAGGGGCGCGGTTTCGCCGATCGCGCGCGAGAGCGCGAGGATCGTGCCTGTGGCGATGCCGGGGATCGCGGCGGGAAGGACCTGCTTCCAGATCGTCTGCCACTGCGTCGCGCCCAGAGCCATCGAGCCCTCGCGGATCGAGGGCGGCACCGCGCGAAGGGCCTCACGCCCGGCGATGATCACGACGGGCAGGACGAGCAGCCCTAGCGTGAGCCCGCCGGCGAGCACCACGCGGCCGAGCGAGAGGGGGCCGCGGACGAGGAAGGCGAGACCGAGGATTCCGTAGATGATCGAAGGGACCCCGGCGAGGTTCTGGATGTTGAGCTCGATGAACCGGTTGAACCACCGGGTCCGGTCGGCGAACTCCTCGAGGTAGACGGCGGTGGCGACCCCGATCGGGACGATGAACAGGATGCACACCGCCATCAGCCACAGCGTCCCGACCAGCGCCGGGTAGATCCCCGAGTCGCGGGCGACAGACGAGGCGTTGTTGGTGAAGAAGCCGGTCTGGAAGAGGGTGGAGAAGCCGTCCTGGCGGACCACGACGTCGTAGAGGATCACGGCCAAGACCACGAGGCCGGCCGAGAGGGCGACGAGCAGCCCGTAGCGGAAGATGGTCTCCCGCAGCTTGCGGTCTCGCGACGGCGCATGGATGCCCGCCGGGTTCTCCGGGTTGGCCGCGGCGGCCTGCGGTGAGACGGTGACGTCGCTCATCAGTCGTACACCTGCCTGTACTTGCGGACGAAGCGGATCGCGATCGCGTTCATGAACAGGGTCATGACGAACAGCACCATGCCGACGGCGAAGATCGTCTTGTACTCGGTCGACCCGGTCGGGATGTCGCCCTGCCCGGTCGCCGCGATGAAGGTCGTCATCGTCTCGAAGCCCTCGAGTGGATTGAGGCCTGAGTTCGGCTGCAGGCCGGCGGCGATCAGAACGATCATCGTCTCGCCGATCCCGCGCGAGACGCCGAGCACGATCGAGGCGACGATGCCCGAGAGAGCGGCGGGCACCACTACACGCGTCGCCACCTGCATCCGCGAGGCACCGAGGCCGTAGGCGCCTTCGCGCAGGCCCTGCGGCACGGCGGCCATCGAGTCCTCGGAGATCGAGGCGATCGTGGGGACGATCATGATCCCGACCACGACCCCGGCGGCGAGCGCGTTCTGGGTGGCCGCGCCGACGCCGAGGAAATCCTGGAGGACCAGCGGTGTGACGAAGGTCAGCGCGAAGAACCCGAAGACGACCGTCGGCACTCCGACGAGCACCTCGAGCAGGGGCTTGACGATCCTCCGCAGTCTTGGGCTCGCGTACTCGGCGAGGTAGATCGCCGACCCGATCCCGAGCGGGACCGCGACGAGGATCGCGAGGGCGGTGATGAGCAGCGTCCCGTTGATGAGCGGCCAGATGCCGTACTGCGGGTCCGCGAACGTCGGCGTCCACTCACCGTCGGTGACGAAGCTCGTGATGCCGACGTCGCTGAAGAAGCGGATCGTCTCGCTCAACAGGGCGTAC
>CAVUAT010000013.1:0-10566 GCA_963739545.1 uncultured Solirubrobacterales bacterium
TGGCTGACGCTGCCGCGCGGCATCCGGGCTACGCGTGCGCCGGCGTCGGCTCGCCGGCGCCGGCCATCCACTCCCGCTCAATCTGTCGCATCAGGAGCGGGTAGACGATGAGGTGCCGTACTGGCTTGATCGCGGCCATGTAGGCGGTCCCGAGCAGCCCGTTCGGCTTCACCAGGACGGCCATCTGCCCCCGGTAGCCGCCGGTCCCGTCCGAGACCCATCCGAGGTGCATGACCCCGTGGACGGTCCGGTTGGCGATCTCCGCGGCGAACTCGTCGTCGAGCAGGTAGACCGAGTTGAACGGAAGCTTGGCGAAGTCCGGGCCGGACGCGGCCTCGCGCAGATCCGTCGGCAATCGGTCGCGCAGCGTCGGCACCCTGGAGCCGATGCCGGAGTCCTGGTCGTCCCAACCGAGCAGCTCTCCGATCTTCCACCGGATCGCGAAGAGCGCACCTACGACACGGGAGGAGCCTTGAGCCGGCTCGCCCGAGGTGAACTGCTGCACCAGCCGAGGAAAGTCACTGGGGCCGCCCGGCGTCGGTAGCTCCCACACGTCCTCGAGCCGAAAGTCGCGGGTGAGCTCGTGGATCCGCCAGGGCCGAAGTGTGTACTCGGTGTTCGGGAGTCTCATCGTGGGCCTCCATCAGCCGTTTGGTCTGTCCGTCAGCAGCAACGTGTAATATACATGCATGCACGTATCTCGCACAAGCACTCGCCCGACTCAGGCCGAACGCAGCGCCCGCACGCGCACCGCGTTGCTCGAGTCCGGCGCGAGGGGCCTCTCGCGCTACGGGTACGGCAACCTCGTGCTCGAGCAGGTGGCGAGCGAGGCCGGCTACACCCGCGGCGCGCTCTACCACCAGTTCGAGGGCAAGGAGGATCTGGCCCTGGCGGTGGTCGATTGGGTCGACGAGACGTGGAGCCGCGAAGTGGGTGGGCTGGCCGAGCAGCAGCCCGATGCGGCGGCTGCGCTGATCGCGCTGGCGCGAGGTCACGCGGTCTTCTGCCGGCGAGACGTCGCCGGCGTCATGATGGCGCTCAGGGTCGAGTTCAGCGGTCAGGACCATCCCGTTGGCCGCGAGATCAAGCGAATCTCACAGACGCTGATGAAGCGGTGCGCCCGCCTCATCAACGCTGGGCGCAAAGACGGGTCGATCCCGTCCGGCCCGCCAGCCAGGGCGGTTGCGCTGGCGTATTGGGGAGCGCTCGAAGGCGCCGTGATCGCGCTCGCCGGCCAAGCGCCGCACGACGAGCTGCTGGCAGCCCGCGCCGCCGCGGGCGTGCTCGGGCTCGATCGTGTTCCGGAGCTCTAGACCTCGACGACGACCGGCAGCACCAGCGGGCGGCGCTTCAGCTTCTTCCAGACGAACTCGGCGATGTCGTCGTGGAGGTCCTCCTGGATCAGGTCGATCTCGCGCACCTTGTCCGCCGCGGCCTCGGCGAGCGTCTTGTCGACGACGTCGGCGATGTCGTCGGCGAGGTCGTCCTCGTCGTCTGAGAGGGCGACCCCGCGGAAGATCACCTCGGGGTCTGCGACCTGCGAGCCGTCGTCGGAGGAGATCGTCGCCACCACGATGAAGACGCCGTCGTCGGAGAGCTTGCGGCGGTCGCGGATCGCGAACTCGTCGGGCTCGCCGACCGAGACGCCGTCGACGAAGATCATGCTCGTGTGGAAGTCCTCGCCGAGCTTCGCCCCCGTGCCGTCGACGTCCAGCGCCACGCCGTTTCGCCCGATGAAGATGTTGTCGGGGTCGATGCCCACCGACTCGGCGAGCCCGGCGTGCAGGCGCTGGCGCTTGTGGTCGCCGTGGAACGGCATCACGTTGCGGGGCTTGGTCAGGTTCAGCATCAGCTTCAGCTCCTCCTGCCAGCCGTGACCCGACGCGTGGATCGGTGCATCGGCCGCGGTCACGACCGAGGCGCCGATGCGGAAGATGTGATCGACCGTCTCGTTGACGGCTCGCTCGTTGCCGGGGATCGGCGTCGCCGAGAAGATCACCGTGTCCTTCGAGTGCAGCGAGACGTCGCGGTGATCGTTGTGCGCCATTCGGCGCAGAGCCGAGAGCGGCTCGCCCTGACTGCCCGTCGAGATCACGACGACCTTGTCGTCGGGGAAGTCCTCGATCTCCTTCGGCTGGATCATCACACCCTGCGGGATGTGCGCCATCTCGAGGTTGGAGGCGATGTTGAAGTTCTTGCGCATGGAACGGCCGACGAGCGCGACCTTGCGATCGAGCGCGACGGCGGCGTCGATCGCCTGCTGCACGCGGTGGATGTTCGAGGCGAAGGAGGTGACGATGATGCGGCCCTCGCAGTGGCCGAAGACGTCGAGGAGCGCCGGGCCGACGCTCGACTCAGAGGGAGCGACTCCCGGCCGGTCGGCGTTGGTCGAGTCCCCGCACAGGGCGATCACGCCCTCGCGGCCGAGCTCGGCGAGCCGCGAGACGTCGGCGGGCTTGCCGTCGACGGGGGTCTGATCGAACTTGTAGTCCCCGGTGATCAGGATCACGCCGTCGTCGGTGCGCAGCGCGACCGCTCGCATGTCGGGGATCGAATGGGACATGTGCACCAGCTCGATCTCAAACGGGCCGGCCTGGACCTTGTCGCCCGCCGGGAGCTCGGTCAGCGGCACGTCGCGCAGCTTGTGCTCGTCGAGCTTGGAGCGCACCATGCTGATCGTCAGCAGGCCGCCGTAGATCACGGGCGGATTGCCGACCTCACGCAGGAAGTAGGGCAGCGCTCCGACGTGATCCTCGTGGCCGTGCGTGAGCACGATCGCCTCGATGTCCTCGGCACGCTCACGCAGCATCGAGAAGTCCGGAAGGACGAGATCGATGCCGAGCTGGTCGGCCGTCGGGAACATCAGCCCGACGTCGACGATCACGATGCGACCGTCGCGCTCGACCACGGTCATGTTCTTCCCGATCTCCCCCAGTCCGCCCAGGGGAAGGATCCGCGTGCGGTTGCTCAACTTGGTCGCGGCACTTACGCAGCGCTCGCGGTCAGCAGTCCGTGGGTTTCGAGCGCCTTGCGGATGCCCTTGCGGGTCGCCTCGTCGGCTTCGACCATCGGAAGCCGCATCCGAGCTGACGGGATCAGGCCGAGCATCTCGACCGCAGCCTTGACGGGGATCGGGTTCGTGTCCAGCCCCAGCGCGTCATAGACTGGGCCCAGCGATGAGTGAACCTCGCGGGCGCGGTCGGCGTCGCCGGCGCGCGTCGCGTCGAAGATCTGGCGCATCTCGTTGCCGACGATGTGCGAGGCGACGAGGATCCCGCCGGCGCCGCCGGTCTCGAGACAGCGCAGGAAAATGTCGTCGTTGCCGGCCAGCACCGTCATTCCCTCAATCGGGCCGATCTCGTCGTTGTTCGCCTGCTTGACGGCGACGACGTTCTCGATCTGGGCCATCTCGGCGAGCAGCTCCGGCTCGACGTTGAGCACCACACGCGAGGGGATGTTGTAGGCGATCACCGGGATGCCGGCCGCCTTGGCGACCGCCTCGTAGTGGGCGAGGATCCCGGCCCGGTTCGGCTTGTTGTAGTACGGCGTCACGACCAGCACGGCGTCGGCGCCGTTCTTCGCGGCGGCGGCCGACAGGTGCTCGGAGTGCCTGGTGTCGTTGGTCCCCGTGCCGCAGATCACAGTCGCGCGGTCGCCGACCTCGTCGACGATCGCCCGCAGCAGCGCCGCGTCCTCGTCGTCGCTGAGCGTCGGCGACTCGCCGGTGGTGCCCGCGACGACGATCCCGTGGGAGCCGTTCTCGACCAGGTGGCTGGCGAGCGAGCGCGCAGCGGGCTCGTCCACCGAGCCGTCCTCGCCGAACGGCGTCACCATCGCGGTCAGGATCCCTGTGAGATCAGCCATGCGTGGCCAGTCTACGCCCGGATGCGGACTTGACCGATGTCAGGCGGGCACATCCGCGCCGGCCCACACGGCGGGATGCCTGCCCGCCCAGGGGTGCGCTTCCTCGAGCTGCGCCGCCACCCGGAGCAGCACGTCCTCGCGCCCGTGGTCGGCGACCAGTTGGACCCCGACGGGCAGCCCGTCCTCGGTCTCGTGCAGCGGCAGCGAGATCGCTGGGTGGCCGGTCGCGTTGAACAGCGCGGTGAAGATCCCCGACTTCTCCGCGCGGTCGAACGCCTTGAGCGGATCGGGGCCGCTGTCGTCGAAGGTGCCCAGCGGCGGGGGCGGCTCCCCCATCGTCGGCGTCAGGAGGATGTCGTGCCCGGCGGCGAACCAGCCCGAGATCATGCGGGTGATCGTCTGGTGGAGCCCGACGGCGTTCAAGTACTCGCCGCCGCTCTGCTTGCTGCCCTCCTGTGCCAGCGCCCAGGTGAGTGGCTCGACGTCGTCCGGGCCGAGCTCGCGGCCGAGGATCATGGAGAACTGGAGGATGGAGGCATTCTGCCCCGCCTTCCAGCGGGTCATGAAGGATTCGACGGGGTCCAAGGGACTGCCCGGCATCGCCGGGGGCGTTTCGGGAACGTCCGTGTCGACCGAGTGCCCGAGTACCTCGAGCAGCTCGCCCGCCTTCCTGGCGCCGTCCTGTACGACGGCGTCGACGTCCCGCTCGGCGAACGGCTCGACCGCGAGACCGATCCGCAGGGTTCCGGGATCCGCCCCGGGCTCCTCCGTGAACGGGCGAAGCGGCGCCGGGGCGAAGTAGGGGTCGCCGGGTGCCGGGCCGTGAACGGCCTCGAGGATCGCGGCGACATCGCGGACGCTGTGCGCGACGACGAGCTCCTCGGTCAAGCCGGAAAGCGCGTCGCCGATCAGCGGGCCCTGCGAGGTGCGGGCGCGGGTCGGCTTCAGCCCGACGAGGCCGTTGTGGCTCGCGGGGATGCGGATCGAGCCGCCGCCGTCGTTCGCGTGAGCCACGGGGACGATGCCCGCTGCGACCGCTGCGCCCGACCCGCCGCTGGAGCCGCCCGGCGTGTGGTCGAGGTTCCAGGGGTTGTGCGTGGCGCCATAGGCCTTCGGCTCGGTCGTCGGCTGGATTCCCAGCTCCGGCGTGTTGGTCTTCCCGATCGTCACGAACCCGGCGTCGCGGAAGCGGATGCCAAGGTAGCTGTCGACCGGGGAGCGGAAATCGGCGTCCTTCAGCAGCTGCATTCCCAGGTGCATCGGCTCGCCGGCCATCGGCGCCCCGAGGTCCTTGCGCAAGAACGGCACGCCGCGGAACGGCCCGTCGGGCAGGTCGCCCTCGGCCTCCTCACGAGCCTGGTCGTAGAACTCGTGGATGATCGCGTTGAGCTCAGGGTTCAGCCGCTCGGCGGCGGCGATCGCGGCCTCAACGAGCTCGACCGGACTGACCTCGCCGCTGCGGACCAGCTCGGCCTGCGCCGTGGCGTCGTGTACGTGCAGATCGTGTGAATTCATCGTGTCGGGCTCATGGTGGCGGCGTCCCTCGGGTCGGGGGTCTAGAGCAGGTTCTCGAGCCCGACGACGAAGCGGTCGTCCATCGCGCCGACCTTGCGGACGGCGAGGACGACTCCGGGCATGAAGCTGTGGCGGTCAATCGAGTCGTGGCGGATCGAGAGCGTCTGGCCATCGCCGCCGAAGATCACTTCCTGGTGGGCGACCAGCCCGGGCAGGCGCACGGAGTGGATCGGTTCGTGGACGTTGCCGCCGCCCTCGGCGATCAACTCGGCGGTGCGCTTCGCCGTGCCCGAGGGCGCGTCGAGCTTCCGGTCGTGGTGCAGCTCGACGATCTCGCACTCGGGCATGTGCTCGGCCGCCTGCTTCGCGAACTGCATCATCAGGACGGCGCCGATGGCGAAGTTCGGGGCGACGAAGCACTTGGCCTCTCCCCCGGCCCCGTCGACCTTCGACCGGAGCTCGTCGAGGTCGAAGCCGGTCGCGCCAACGACGGCGTGGACACCGGCCTCGATGGCCTTCACGGCGTTGACCCCGACGGTCTCAGGAGTCGAGAACTCGACCATCACGTCGGCGCCCTCGAGCGCGTCGTCCAGCGACACGCCGAGCTCGGGATCGGCCTTGGAGACGACCTCCATGCCGTCTGCGGCCTCGACCGCTTCGACGACCGTCGAGCCCATGCGCCCGGCGGCGCCCGAGACGACTACGCGGATCGCGTCGGCCATCCCTTGACTACGCAGCCGCTGCTGCGAGCTCTTCGCTCACGGGTGCCAGCGCCTTGCGGAAGCGATCCTCGTCCGGCGCGACGCAGGCGGCCGCCAGGCCATCCGGGTCGTAGAACTCGCGGGCGAGCTCCATGACGGCGTCGGAGTCGACGCCGTCCACCTTCGCGATCATCTCATCGAGGGTGAGGACGTCGGTGTCGAACAGGACCGACTTGCCGATCCGCGCCATGCGCGCGGCGGTGGACTCGCTCGAGAGGACCATGCGGCCCTTGACGCTCTCCTTTGCGCGGTCGAGCTCCTCCTGGCTTATGCCGTCGGAGTGCAGGCTCTTCAGCTCGGCGCCGATCACACTGCAGGCCTCTTCGACGTTGTCCTCGCGGGTGCCGACGTAGAGGCCGATCAGCCCGCCGTCGACGAACTGCTGCGTGTAGGAGCCGACCGCGTAGGCGAGCCCGCGCTTCTCGCGGACCTCGCGGAAGAGGCGCGACGAGGTCGAGCCTCCGAAGACGGAGTCGAGAATCGCGAGCGCGTAGCGTCGGTCGTCCCCGCGGTGGATGCCGGGGCCGCCGAGGCAGACGTGGTACTGCTCGGTGTCCTTGCAGTGGAACCCGACGGTGGCTCGGGTCGTGGGGGGCTCGAGCTCGTGTGAGGCGATGCCGTCGGTGGGCGCTTCGACGAAGCGGCGCGAGAGCTCGACGATCGCGTCGTGATCGACGTTGCCGGCCGCCGCGACCACCACGTTGCTGGCCGTGTAGCGCGAGTGGTGGTAATCGGAGATGTCGGGAACGGGGATCGACTCGATGACCTCCGCGCGGCCAAGCACCCTGCGGCCGAGCGGGTGGTCGCCGAAGATCGCCTCGTCGAGCACGTCGTGGACGCGGTCGGAGGGCTCGTCCTCGTACATCGCGATCTCCTCGACGACGACCTGGCGCTCCGAGTCGATCTCGGGGTAGGTCGGCGCGAGCAGCATCTCGGAGAGCAGGTCGAACGCCTCCTCGGTGTGGGTGTCGAGGAACCGAGCGTGCAGGTGAGTCGACTCCTTACCGGTGGCGGCGTTGATCGACGCGCCCATGCCGTCGAAGATCTCGGCGATCTCGATCGCGCTGTGGCGCTTGGTGCCCTTGAACAGCAGATGCTCGAGGAAATGCGAGACGCCCGCCTGAACGGGCGTCTCGTTACGGCTTCCTGTGCGGACCCAGAGGCCCAGCGCGACCGACCTGACCGACGGGACCTGCTCGGTCACGACCCGGAGTCCCGAGTCGAGCTCGGTCAGCTGTGCGTCTCCTGTGGAGATCGGCACTATCGACGCTCTCTGCGACCGCCCCGGTCTCCGCCGCGGCCGCCGCCGCGGCCGCCACGGTCGCCGCCTTCACGGCGACGGGGCGGACCGGGATCTCCACTGCCGACGCCGGCGAGCTCCTCGGGGCTCTTGCCGGCGACGTCGGGGTCCTCGCTGAGGCGCAGGCCGATGCGGCCGCGCTCCTTGTCGACCTCGACCACGGTGACGTTGATCTGGTCGCCCGAGTTGAGGACGTCCTCGACGGTGCCGACCCGCTCGCCCGGCTTCACGTTGGAGATGTGAAGCAGGCCGTCGGTGCCCTTGGTGAGCTCGACGAAGGCGCCGAAGTTGGTCGTCTTCACGACCTTGGCGCCGTCGTAGCGGTCACCGATCTCGGCTTCCTTGGTGATCGACTCGATCTTCTTGATGCAGGCTTCGACCAGCTGGCCAGTCGGGGCATAGACCCTCACTGAGCCGTCGTCCTCGACGTCGATCTGCGCCTCGAACTCCTCGGAGATCGAACGGATGGTCTCGCCGCCCTTTCCGATGAGCGCGCCGATCTTCTCGGGGTCGATCTGGATCGTGGTGATCCGCGGCGCGTACTTCGAGAGCTCCTCGCGCGGCCCGTCGATTGTCTCGGCCATCTTGCCGAGGATGAACAGGCGGCCCTTGCGGGCCTGCTCGAGGGCGTCGGTGAGGATGTCGAACGTGACGCCCGTGATCTTGATGTCCATCTGCAGGGCGGTGATGCCCTCCTCGGTGCCGGCGACCTTGAAGTCCATGTCGCCGAGGTGGTCCTCGACGCCGGCGATGTCGGTGAGCACGACGTAGTCCTCACCCTCCTTGATCAGCCCCATCGCGACACCCGCGACCGGAGCCGAGATCGGCACGCCGGCCGCCTCTAGCGCCATCGCGGACGCGCACACGGAGCCCATCGACGAGGAGCCGTTGGACTCGAGCGTCTCGGAGACGACTCGCGTCACGTAAGGGAACTCCTCGAGGTCCGGGATGATCGGGAACAGGGCGCGCTCAGCGAGCGCTCCGTGGCCGATGTCTCGGCGCTTCGGGCCGCGCATGAAGCCGGCCTCGCCCACCGAGTACGGCGGGAAGTTGTAGTGGTGCCAGAAGGTCTTCGTCTCCTGGAGCCCCAGGTTGTCGACCTTCATGTCCATCCGAGTCGTTCCCAGGGCGACCGCAGAGAAGATCTGCGTCTCGCCGCGGGTGAACAGAGCCGAGCCGTGAACGCGCGGGGCGATGTCGACCTCGGTCTCGATCGGGCGGATCTCGTCCGTCTCGCGGCCGTCGGGGCGCTTCTTGTCGACGGCGATCCGCTTGCGGATCGTGTCCTTCTCGAGCTTCGCGTACGCGGCCTTGACCTCGGAGCGTCGATCCTCGTCGGCCTCGGTGTCATCACCGGCGGGCGCGTACTGCTCGATGACCTTCTCTTCGACGGCGTCGATCGCGTCCTGGCGCTCGAGCTTGGCCTCGACCTGCGTGGCCGAGTCGAGGTCGGAGCCGTGCGAGCCGCTGATCGAGGAGACGAGCTCCTCGTCGACCTGCGGTGCCTCGACTTCGACCTTCTCCTTGCCGGCCTTGCCGCGGAGCTCCTCCATGGCGGCGGTCAGCTTCTTGATCTCGCCGTGCGCGATGTCGAGCGCGTCGAGGATGTCCTGCTCGGAGACGCCGGAAGCGCCGGCCTCGACCATCAGGATCGCCTCGTCGGTGCCGGCGACGATCAGGTCGAGGTCCAGGTCCTCGTGGACTTCCTCGGCGGGGTTGACGACGAAGTCGCCGTCGAGCTTGCCGATCCGCACCGCGCCGACGTGCTTGGCGACGGGGATGTCGGACACGGCGAGGGCGGCGGACGCGCCGTTCATCGCGAGGATGTCGTACGGGTGGACGTGGTCCACGGACATCGGGGTCGAGACGAGCTGCGTCTCGTGGTGCCAGCCCTTGGGGAAGAGCGGACGGAGCGGACGGTCGATCATGCGAGCCGTCAGCGTGGCCTTCTCGCCGGCGCGAGCCTCACGGCGGAAGAACGAGCCGGGGATCTTGCCCGCGGCGTAGTGACGCTCCTCGACATCCACCGTCAGCGGCAGAAAGTCGACGTCACGAAGATTTCCCTTGGTTGCCGTGGAGAGGACCATGGTGTCCCCCGAACGCACGACGACGGACCCGCTCGCCTGCTTGGCGAGTTTGCCGGTCTCGAATGAGATCTCGTCGCTGCCGATCTCAACCGAAACTCGGCTGACTTCGAACCTACTCATGTGGTGTTCCCTTCACTTAGCCGCCACGGTGGCGGCTCTCTTGTTCAGAACTCTCGTTCTCTAACGGCAGCGATGGTAGCGGTTGAGCACAGGCGAGCCGCCTAGGCGGCGGCGATCCGCGCGAGCTCGGCCTCGACCTCGCCGCCGATGCGCCGGCCGTCCTCGAAGGCGGTCGGAGTGCCCGCTACGCCCGCCCGAACCCCGCTTTCGAAGTCCCGGCGCACGCGCTCGGCGACCGCGTCCGAGCGCGAATCGGCCCTGAATCGCGCGAGGTCGATGCCGAAGCGGTCCGCGCGCTCCCACAGGTGCGGGTCGTCCACCCTCCCCCGCTCGGCGAACAGCGAGTCGCACATCTCCCAGAAGCGGCCCTGTGCGCCTGCGGCCTCGGCCGCTGCGTGCAGGGCGGGCGAGCGTGGATGCTTCGTCGCCATCGGAAAGTGGCGAAAGCACAGGCTCAGCTCCAGCTTCCGCATGCGAGCCCAGGACGCCGCGCACCGAGGGCAGGCGAGGTCCATGTAGACGACCGCCTCGGGCCCCGAGCCGCTGATGTGGTCGTCGGGCCCCACAGGCGGCACCGGTGCGCTGGTCATCTCGGTCACGACTGAAGGCAAGCTACATCGCGGTCAGGAGTCGAGCCCGGCCAGGACGCGGGCCTCATCGAGCGAGTCGGTCGGGCGCAGGCGGACCAACAGGTCGTCCTCGATCTCGAACACGTAGTACAGCGCCTGATCGACCTCGATCCCGCTGCCCTCCCCCAAGCCGCGAAAGCGAACGTGGAGGATCACGATCGAGCCGCGCTCGGTGGGCTCCTCGGCCTCGATTCCCTCGATCTCGATCGTCATCGACTCCCAGGTCGACGTGAAGGCCTCCCACAGCGACCGCACTTCGTCGCGGCCTCGGAAGACCGTCTTGCCGGGGG
>CAVUAT010000014.1:0-1587868 GCA_963739545.1 uncultured Solirubrobacterales bacterium
AGGATCCCGATCGTCGTCAGGACAGAGATGGCCGCCGCGGCGAAGAGGCCGTATCGGATCGCGTCTTCGCCCCGGCGGGGCCGGCGGACGCCGAGGGGCTTGGCCCTCGGCGTCGCACCGGATACCGGGTGTGATGCTGATTCCAACTACTGCGTCTCCGTGCCGCCGGAGCCGCCACCGGAGACCGCGTCCAGCTTGGCCGCGCTCTCCTCAGCCGCCTCGGCGGGCATCGGCACGATCAGCGCGTCGGTCGCGATCGTCTCGTAGTTGTCCTCGATGTACTGCAGGAACGCGAGGACCTCGGGCTTCTCAGCCGCCGCGGCGCTCGGGTACATGAACAGCGGGCGAGACAAGACGTAGGACTCGTCCTGGATCGTCTCGGCGCTCGGGGCCACACAGCCCTCGCCGGCATCGACCGAGACCAGGTTCAGCGCGTCCGCGTTCTGCTCGTAGTACGAGAACCCGAAGTAGCCGAGGCCGCCTTCGTCTCCTGAGACCGTCTGGACGATCACGTTGTCGTCCTCTGACGGCTGGTAGTCCTCGCGGCTGACGCCCTCCTCACCGTTCACAGTCTCGGTGAAGAAGTCGAACGTCCCCGAGTCGGTGCCGGGACCGGCCAGGCTCAGCTCGCCGTCCGGCAGCGCCTCGCCTGAATCGGCATCCTCGCCGAGCTCTGAGAGGTTGGCCACCGTCGAGCCCTTGTTCCAAAGCTGCTTGAGCTGCTCGGTCGACAGGCAGGTGACCTCGAGCGCCGGGTTGGTGACGACGGCGATCCCGTCAGAGGCGACCTGCAGCTCCTCGTAGGTGATGCCGTTCTTCTCGCAGAGGGCGATCTCTTCCTCCTCGATGGGACGCGAGGCGTCGGAGATGTCGGTCTCGCCGGCGCAGAACTTCTCGAAGCCGCCGCCGGTGCCCGACTGCCCGACATTGATGCTCACATCGGGGTTCTCCTCGTTGAACAGCTCCGCCGCGCGCTGCGCGAACGGGAAGACCGTGCTGGAGCCGTCGATGTTGATCGTGCCGGAGACCTCTCCGCCACCACTGCCGCTGCCGCCGTCGTCGTCATCATCGTCGCCACAAGCAGCGACGCCGAGCGCGAGGACACCGGATGCAGCGGCTACGAGCCACCACTTGCTTGACATTCAGTTACTCCCTTGTCTCGTTGATGAGAGGGCCGCACACTCGCAGCGGACAGGCAGGATCTTGTTACGCGCCTGTGGCCGCGTTGTGAAAAGGATGTAAACGCGCCGGGTTCGGCCGGATCAGGCCTCGGGCGAGAATCGGTACCCGATGCCCGTGTGGGTGTGGATGAAGCGTCGCCCTGGAAGCGCCCGTCCCAACTTCGTACGGAGGCGCCCTACATATACGTCCACCGAGCGGTCGCTCTTCTGGTAGGAGCGGTGCCAGACCCGGTCGTAGAGCTCCTCCCGGGTCATCACCCGCTCGGCGTTCTGAGCCAGCTCAGTCAGGAGCTGCAGCTCCCGCACGGTCAGGGTCAAGGGCCGACCGTCGACCAGGGCCGCGTGGTCCGCGGGGCGGATCTCGAGCCTCCCCGCGTAGACGGGGGCGAGGTCGGCGGCGATCAGGGCCGCTCCGTTCTCAGTCCGGCCGGAACCGTTGAGAGCTTCCATCGCTCGGCAGCTTCTCGGCTGCGGCGCGGCAAGGCGTTACGTTCGAGTGAACTTCCGGTAATCGGAATGTGAATAGCGCCCCCGCCGCGTGCGCGGCCGGCGCTCGTAAGTCGCACAGCGGCTGTGGGCGTAGGTGCCGGGCCAGGCACGAACGAGGTCGGCTTCGCCGCCGATCCGCTCGCCGCACACCGGGCATCGCTGCTGTTCTGGGCTCATGTCCGCGACATTAGGCGCGCGAACCCGGATTCCTGTTGCCCGGTTGTGAACTCCCGGCACCGGGTGCCCGTTCCGTGACTCAGGTCACTCGGGGCGCAAAGCGGCGACGACGGGTGCGTCAGCCGGGTGCTCGAGCTCCGCTGCGGCGGTGACGACGTCCTCCGGGACCCCTGTGCCCTCGCCGGTGTCCCCGATCGTCTCGGGGTCGAAGCGGTAGCCGATTCCGAAGTGCGTGTGGATGTAGAGCCAGTTGGCCGAGTGGCGCTGCAGCTTTTGGCGCAGCTTTCGCACGAACACGTCGACCGAGCGGTCGCCGTGGGCCATCGCGTAGCCCCAGACCTTCTGATAGATGTCCTCGCGCTCGATCACCTGGCCGTGGGCGTCGGCGAGCAGCTGCAGCAGCTCGAACTCCCGGCGCGTGAGGCCGATGCTCTGGCCGCTGACGAAAGCCTGGTATTGGTCGGCGCGGATCTCGAGCTCGCCGGCGACCATCGGGCCGACGTCATCGCTGCGCGTCGCGCGGCGGCGGCGCCGCACGACCGCCTCGACGCGAGCCATGACTTCCTCGGGGTGACACGGCTTGCCGATCCAGTCGTCGGCTCCGAGCCGCAGGCCGCGGACGCGCTGTGCGACCGTCGACTGGCCCGAGGTGACGAGCACGCCCAGCCCCGGCACCGAACCGCAGACGCGCTCCAGGAACTCCCAGCCCGGAGGGCCGAGCAGCGCGATGTCGACGACGAGCGCGTTCAGCTTCATCGCCACCAGCTCCTCCACCGGAACGCTGCTCGAGAGCACGCGGTATTCCCACCCGGCGCCGTCGAGGCGCTTCGAGAGGACTGTGAGGAAGGAACTGTCGGTGTCGATCACCGCCAGCCTGATGGTTCCGGGTTGGTTGGTCATCCGTTTGCCCCTTGGGAGTTCTCCCGTGCAGCGGATCATAGGGAGGGCGACGGCGCTGCAAGTGGGTGGCATCGCTGCGTTCACCGGTTTTTCACAAGCACAGAGCGGGTTTTTGCCGCCTGGGGCCCGGCGGGTGTATCCGGATCTTCACACCGGACGGCGGGCGCCGGGCCATGCTCCTCGAGCACGAGATTCCTCTCTCGTCAGCGCGCGCGGCCCTCCCTGCCCCGGGTCGCGCGCATCTCTCCGGCAGCGGCACCTTCCGGCCCTTGAGGCCGGGGGGTGCCACGCCATACTTGAGACGTGGCTCACGACCATCCGCACGACCACGGGCCCGGCCACTCGCACGCGATATCGGCGGACGCCGACGCGAAGCGGCTCGGCGCGGCGCTCGCGCTGATCCTCGTCTTCATGACCGGCGAGGTGGCGGCCGGCATCGTCGCCGACTCGCTGGCCCTGCTCTCCGATGCGGCGCACATGCTCACCGACGCCGTCGCGATCGCGCTCGCACTCGTCGCGCTGCGCCTTGCCGAACGTCCCGCGAGCGGCAGCTTCACCTACGGCCTGCGCCGGGCCGAGATCCTTTCGGCCGCCATCAACGGTGTCACGCTGCTGCTGCTCGGCGGCCTCATCATCGTTGAGGGAGTGCGCCGCCTGATCGACCCGCCCGAGGTCGAGGGCGCCTTGGTCCTGATCGTCGCGCTGATCGGCATCCCGGTGAACCTGCTGGTGCTGCGGCTGATCGCCAGCGCCGAGCGACGCAGCCTTAACGTCGAAGGGGCCTACCAGCACATCCTCACCGACCTGTTCGCGTTCGTCGCGACGGCCATAGCGGGCGCGCTGATCCTGACCGTCGGCTTCGAGCGCGCCGACGGGATCGCCTCCCTGCTGGTCGCGGCGACGATGCTCTGGGCGTCCTACGGGCTGCTTCGAGACTCGGGCCGCGTCTTCATGGAGGCCGCGCCGGCCGGGCTCGACCCCGGCGACGTCGGGCGCGCGCTCGCCGGCGAGCCCGGCGTGGTCGAGGTCCACGACCTCCACGTCTGGGAGGTGACGACGGGCATGCCCGCGGTCTCGGCCCACATGATCGTCGCCAGGGGCGAGGATTCCGAGCAGGTCCGCTTCCGCGCCGCGTGCCTGCTCGAGGACCGATTCGGCGTCGACCACTCGACGCTCCAGGTCGAGCAGGAGCTCGACGAGCACGAGCTGCTGCGGATCGAGACGCCGGAGACCGGCGGCTAGAACGTCGCTTCGCGAACGCCGGTCGCGATCAGCAACAGCAGCCCGATCCCGATCACGACGCGGTAGATGACGAATACGTCGTAGTTGTGCGTCGCCACGAACTTGAGCAGCCCGGCGATCGCCACGTACCCCGAGATCGCCGAGGCGATGATTCCGGCAACCAGGGGCGCCGCGACGTCGTCGGGCAGCCCGTCGGCGATCGCGCCGTAGGCCTTGACGACGACCGCGCCCGCCGTCACCGGGACGAGCATCAGGAACGAGATCCGTGCCGCGCCGTCGCGGTCGATGCCCATGAACCGGGCTGTCGTGATCGTGATCCCCGAGCGCGAGGTGCCCGGCGAGAGCGCGAGCGACTGTGCCACCCCGAGGATCAGTCCCTGCTTGAGGCTGATCTCCCCGACCGCCTCGTCCTGTGGGCGGCGGTCGGCGATTCCGAGCAGCAGGCCGAACACGATCAGGGCGATCGCGATCATCCACGGCTCGCCCAGGTTGTCGTCGATCCAGTCCTCACCCACTCCGCCGACAATCACCGCCGGGATGGTCGCCACGACCACCACCCAAGCGAGGCGCTCGTCCACAGTCTCGATCGAGCGCCTGCTGAGCGTGCGGAACCAGCCGACGAACATGCGTCCGAGGTCGGAGCGGAAGTACGAGACCACGGCGGCGAGCGTCCCGATGTGAAGCGCCACGTCGAAGGTTTTGTTGAACTCGTCGTTCTCCTGCAGGAACGTGTAGTCCTGAAGCCAGGGGACAAGGATCAGGTGCCCCGACGAGGAGATCGGAAGGAACTCCGTGAAGCCCTGGACGATCCCGAGCAGGATTGCTTCCCAGACAGACATGCGGGGGCGATCCTAGGGGTGCGATAAGTTCTAAGCCGATGTCCCGACGGCTTGCAACCTCATTCAGCCTCGGCCTCGCGGCGCTGCTCGCGCTCGCCCCGTCGGCGATGGCCGCAGACGGCGAGGGCACCTACGGACGCACCGATGACATGGTCATCACCATCGCCGCCTTCATCGTGATGGCGTTCTTCGCGGCCTTCGTGATCGGCATGTCACTCCTGCAGAACCGGCTCGACAGCCGCAAGGAGCGCCGCAAGCAGGATCTCGACCGGCTCGGGAACTAGCCTCGCCGGCCGAGACCCGGTGTGATGAAGCCCGAAGGGGAAGAACGGAACACGGCCCCCGGTCCGCCCGAGGCCGGCCTTGGAGTGCCCACCATGAAGGCCGGGCTCGCGCTCGTGGGCGTGATCGCGGTTGCAGCCGCGGCGGGCTCGCTGCTCGGGCTGCCGGTCCCCGCCCTCGACGGCAGCTCCGGCTCGAGCTCCGGCCTCGGCGCCGCGGACGCCGCCTCTCTGGCCCTCCTCGACGGCGGGACTTCCGCCGGCCTGACAGGCGGCCCCTACCACCCTGTCGCGGGCGAGATGGGCTACGGGGAGGCTGCGGCCAAGTTCGGCGCGTCCCGCTACGGGCGCAGGCACGAGGGCCAGGACGTCTTCTCGAAGCCGGGCACCCCGCTCGTCGCCGTGCGCGACGGCGTCGTCGTCGACGGCGCGACCGAGAACGGTCGCCACTCGGGCGGCCGAGGCAACTACATCGTCGTCTACAGCCAACTTGACGACCGCAGCTACGTCTACCTGCACATGCTGAAGCCAGCCCTCGCCGCGACGGGCGACGCGGTCAAGGCCGGCCAGCCGCTGGGCCAGGTCGGCTGTACGGGCTCGTGCGACGGCCCCCACCTGCACTTCGAGGTCAGAAACGGCCGCGCCGCCTTCGCGTCCGAGGCGAAGGCCGTCGACCCCCTGCCACTGCTCAAGCAGTGGCCGCAGGTCCCCGCGCCGAGCTAGCCCGAGCCGGCCCAACAGCGAGGGGCTCGACCGACATAGGATCGGCGTCGATGGCCAAGGTCAGCTACGAGCGCGTGGGCGCCGCCGCGGTGCTCACCATCGAGCGCCCCGAGCGACGCAATGCCGTCGACCCCGAGACCGCCGACGAGCTGCTCGACCGCTACCGCTCGTTCGAGGCCGACGACGACGCGCGCGTGCTCGTCCTCACCGGGTCCGGCGACGAGGCCTTCTGCGCCGGCGCCGACCTGAAGTCGATGTCCGCAGCGGGTGAGGATCCCGAGATCGCCGCCGAATGGCTGCGCGCGCGGCCCGACGGCCCGCTCGGCTTCACGCGGCTGACGGCCTCGAAGCCGACGATCGCCGCGATCTCCGGGTGGTGCCTGGCGGGCGGCCTCGAGCTCGCCCTCTGGTGCGACCTGCGCGTCGGCACCGAGAGCGCCAAGCTCGGCTTCCCCGAGCGCCGCTGGGGCGTCCCCCTGATCGACGGCGGCACCCAGCGCCTCCCCCGCATCGTCGGCATGGGCCGCGGGCTCGACATGATCCTGAGCGGGCGCATCGTCGAAGCCGACGAGGCCCTGGCGATGGGCCTGCTGACCGAGAAGGTCGCATCCGGCGCCCACCTCGACCGCGCCCTCGAGATGGCCGACGGCCTAGCCGCCTTCCCCCAGCAGACGATGCTCGCCGACCGCCGCTCGGCGATCGAGGGCTTCGCCCTCCCCCTCCCCGAGGCCCTCGCCCTCGAGGCGAAGATCGGCGGCGAGGCCGCGGCATCGGGAGTCGCCGGAGCGGCGCGATTTGCGTCGGGCGAGGGGCGCGGAGGGAAGGGCGCGGGACTCTAGGCGACCAGGGCCCGGGCGCCCAGGAGCTGCCGCGCGACCGCCTGCAGGGTGTCAGCCACGTGCTTCGGCTCGTAGCGGACCTGGTGGTGAGTGAACCGGAGCAGATTGCTGGCGAGAAATGAGCCTCCAGAGTCCATCGGGAGGCTTGCGACCATTCGCCCGTGCCATTGCCCGGGTAAGTGGTCAGAAGCTCACGATTCGCCCCCCTAGATGCGGAAGGACGGGAGTAGGCGCTTCTCTGTTTCGCCAGCGACTTCGGCGATCACCTCTACGTGGCCTTCGAGTGGGGTGCCTCGGATCTTCGTGGCCAGGAGGTCGTCGACCTGGAAGATGCCGGCGGAGTTGTTCATCTCGATCTCGATCTTGACCGGGCGTTCGTCGCCGGCCTCGATCTCGACGTTGTCGATAGCCGCGGCGGAGAGCGCGTGGATGCCGAACTGGCCCGCCTCGAAGGGGATGCGCGAACGGCCCTGGGCCATGTCAAGGGCGTCGGCGACGCGGACGACGCCGCCCTCGACGGTGTAGGGCTCGCCGCGGCGGCGGTGGCCGATGACGCAGTGCAGGATCTCGGAGATCACGACGGTGCGCTCGGGCTCCTTGTAGATGCCGTCGAGGAGCTTGTCGAGGCGGTCGGCGACCATGAACAGGCTGTAGGCCTCGTGGTCGGCGCGGTGAATCGACATGCCGACGTCGTGAAGCAGTGCGCCACCGGCGACCACGACCTCGGCGTCGCGCTGCTTCATCCCGTGATCGGCGACCATCGCGGGCTCGATCCCGCCCTTGGCGAGCAGCCGCAGGACCCGCAGCGCGATATTGAGCACCACTTGGACGTGGACCCAGGAATGGTCCGACATCTCCAGGCGCTGGGATGTGACCTGGGCCATGTACCACCAGGCGCCCACCCGCTTGTCGGAGTTGACGGCCTCGAGGAATTTCTCGAGCTTGCGGTTGCCGCGGGTCGGAGCGTGGACGTTGGCCTCGGCGACCGCCTCGGCGGGCGATCGCCGCCGCGGGTCGGGCCCGGCGTCGACGGGGAAGGTGTCATCGGGCTCGTCGCCCTTCGGCTTGTTGCGGTCGTCGGCCATGCGCCGATGATCATCCCGGTTTCCGACCGGCGCCGAGATTACCTTGCGCGCGGTGGCCGCCACGGGGAGAAGCTCGCTGCGCGCCTGTCCGCACACCGGCATCGCCATGCCCGAGTGCTCGTGCACGCCGTGCCTCCAGGCCCAGCTTCGCGAGCACATGCCGTCGCTGCTGGCGAAGCCGCGCCCAATCGGCGAGGCGCCGGCGGTCACACCTCCGTCGGCGGATCACCGGGCCGCCTGAGCGCCCCGGCGCTCGCGGCGGTGACCAGCGCGATCCCCGCGGCCTCGGCCGGCGCGAGTCCCTGGCTGAGAGCGACCAGGCCGACCACAGCCGCGACGCCGGGCTCGAGGCTCATGAGTACGCCGAAGACGCCGACCGGCAGCCGCCTCAGCGCCTCGAGCTCGAGCGAGTAGGGGATCAGCGAGCTCAGCATCGCTACGGCGAACCCCACGCCGATGATCCGGGGGTCCAGCAGGTCCCCTCCCCCGACAGCGATCCCGGGCGCCACCATCAGGGCCGCGGCGACCACCATCGCCAGGGCCAGGCCCGATCCGCCTTCGAACGCGGCGCCGACCCGGCTGCTGATCAGGATGTACGCGCCCCAGAACGCTCCGGCGACCAGAGCCAGCACCACTCCGAGCGCCTCGGGCGACGACCCGCCCGGTCCGGCGAGCAGCACGACCCCGGCCGCCGCCAGCGCGACCCAGAGCACGTCGACGCGACGGCGCGAGGACCAAAGCGCGACGCCGAGCGGCCCGACGAACTCGAGCGTCACGGCGATGCCGAGCGGGATGCGGTCGATCGACTCGTAGAAGCTGTAATTCATCGCGGCGAGCGAGACACCGAACGCGACAGCGAGCAGCAGGGCCGGGCGCCCCGAGACGTCGGAGCGCCGCGGGCGCCAGATCGCCATCAGCACCAGTGCGGCGAACAACAGCCGGTAGAAGACGGTCCCGGCGGCGCCGATGTCGTCGAAGAGAGTCGTCGCCGCCGCGGCCCCGAGCTGGACCGAGAGGACCGCTCCGACTACGAGTAAAGCGCTACGCCCCAATGACCTTGATCACCAGGCGCTTGGCGCGGCGGCCGTCGAACTCGCAATAGAAGACCGCCTGCCACGGGCCGAGGTCGAGCTGGCCCTCGGTGATCGGCAGCACGACCTGCTGATGGACGAGCAGGTTCTTCAGGTGCGCGTCGCCGTTGTCCTCGCCGCCGCGGTGGTGGCGGTAGTCGCCGTCGCCCGGCAGCAGCTCGTGGGCGACCTCATTGCTCGGGTCCTTCCAGCTCGGCGGCGCGATCTTGTCGAGCCACTCCAGCGTGTCGGCCTGGATGCCGGGCTCGTCGTCGTTGACCCAGACGCCGGCCGTGATGTGCATCGCCGAGACCAGCACCATGCCCTCGGCTACGCCCGAGGCTTCGACCGCGCTCTGCACCTCGTCGGTGATGAGGACGAACTCGCGCCGCTCATCCGTGTTGAACGTCATGTACTCCGTATGTGACTTCAAGCATTCCTCCGTAAGGACGGGCGAGAAATGAGCCATCGTGCGGCGAACCCATCGGGTAGCCCGTCCGTTGTTGTTTGTGGCGGGAGCACGAGGGTATGCCGCGGACATGGAACTACCGCTTCTGCTGATGGTCATAGGGATCATCGTCGCCGTGCTCGTTCACTCGGGGCTCGGCATCGCGATGATCCTGATCGGGCTCCTGCTGCTCCTCTGGCCCCGCATCCGGGCCAGCAGCGCGCGCTGACCCGAGGGCCCGATCCGCCACCGACCGCTCCCGGGGGATAATCCGCCGATGGCTGGCCTGCTCTCACTCGAACGCCGCGACGACGTCGCCGTGGTCACCCTGCAGCGTCCCGAGAAACGGAACGCGCTCTCGATCGACCTGCGGGTCGAGCTCGCAGAGAGCTTCGGGTCCCTCGGGGCCGACGACGAGGTCGGCGCGATCGTGCTCACCGGCGCACCGCCGGCCTTCTGCTCCGGCCTCGACACGACGCAGTTCGGCGGAGATCTCGCGCACAAGGAGCGCCTCGTCGAGACGAGCGTCGCCTGCTTCAGCGCCGTCGGGCGCTGCCCGAGGCCGGTGATCGCTGCGGTCAACGGCCCCGCCCTCGCCGGTGGGTTCGCGCTCGCCCTGCTGTGCGACCTGCGGCTCGCCTCCGAGGACGCCAGCCTCGGCTTTCCCGAGCGCCCCAGGGGGATTCCGCCAAGCTACGCCGCCGCGCGGGCCGCGCTCCCGGCAGCGGTGGCCGCCGAACTGACTCTGACGGGGCGAACCCTCGACGCCTTTGGCGCGCTCAAGCTCGGGGTCGTCGGCGCGGTGCACACCGCGGATGAGCTGATGCCGCGAGCGCTCGAGCTGGCCGGCCGGATCGCCGCCGGGCCGCGGACGCCGCTGCTCGAGACGAAGCGCCGCATCCTGCTCGACCGCGAGCGCACCTTCGGCCACCTGTTCGCCGCCGAGGAGGACGCGCTGCGGACGGCGCTCCTGGCGGATGACCCTGAGCCCGCCGCGTAGCGGCGGGCGAAGACAGGTGTGGGAGCCCGCCGCGTAGCGGCGGGCGAAGACAGGTGTGGGAGCCCGCCGCGTAGCGGCGGGCGAAGACAGGTGTGGATGCCCGCCGCCTAGCCGCAGGCCGGCCACGGGCTCGAGCCCGCGACCTTGTAGAGCTCGGCTGCGCGGTAGTCCTGCTCGATCTCGGGCGCCTTCGCCGGGTCGCCGTTGCCGCCCATCGCCTCCCAGGTGCCGCGGTCGAACTGGTACTTGCCGCGGTAGGACCCGTCGGAGGCGCGCGCGGCCGGATCGCCTCCCGACTCGCAGTCGGCGATCGACTCGAGGGTCGAGCGCTTGACGCCGAGCACGAAGCGGGAGTTGAGCTCGCGCCTGGCTCGCGCCCGCTCGGCCTCTTCCAGGCCCGCCGCGTAGGCGACGAGGCCGCTGGACTCGACGACCTTCAGCTCCGGTTCGAGCTGCAGGCCGCTCGCGAGCACGACTCCGGTGCCCATGATCGCGACGCCGGTCCCGACGAGCGCGATGGGCAGCAGGCGGCGCCTTGTCCGATCCCTTGCCACGGCGGCGGCTGACGATAGGCGATGGTCAGACTGGAGAGCGTGAGCGACAGCCGCCTGAACCTGATCCGCCGCTCGTTCCCGGACGAGCCCGAGCTCGGGACCTCGGTCTCGCGCGCGATCATGCTGCGCGTCGCCGCGGGCGAGCTTCCGCCGACCGTCCGCATCCACCGGCCAGGCCGAGAGGTCGCGTTCGGCAGGCAGGACGTCGCGGCGCCGGGCTATGCGGCCGCGATCGAGGCGGCGATCGAGCACGGATTCGCGCCGGTCGAGCGCCTCGCGGGCGGCCGAGCCGCCGTCTTCCACGAGGGGACGATCGCCGTCACGCGCGCCTACGCGGACCCCCAGGCCTCGAAGCGGACCTACGATCGCTTCGAGGAGGTGGCGAAGCTGGTGCGCGACGCGCTCGGGCGCATCGGCGTCGCCGACGTCCGCGTCGGCGAGGTCCCCGGCGAGTATTGCCCTGGCGCCTACAGCGTCAACGCGCGGGGCGAGCGGAAGCTGGCCGGCATCGGCCAGCGCATGATCAAGGGGTCGGCCCACGTCGGCGGAGTCGTCGTCGTCTCGGGTGCCGAGGCGATCCGCGGCGTGCTCGTTCCCGTCTACGAGGCGCTCGAGCTCGACTGGGTCCCCGAGACGACGGGAAGCGCGTCCGGTGAGCTCGGCCGCGAGGTCGACCCCGACGAGATGATCGAGGCGATCGTCGCCGAGCTCGCGGCGGCACACGAACTCGACGAGGTCGACGTCGACGCCGAGACCCTCGCTCTGGCCAAGCGGCTGCTGTAGCGTGAAACCAGTGGCCGCGACCTGCACACACCTCGATCAGATCTCGGTCACTCCCCCAGAGTCCGTCGAGGGCTGCGAGGACTGCCTGCGCGAGGGCACCCAATGGCTCCATCTGCGGGTCTGCCTCAGCTGCGGCAAGGTCGGCTGCTGCGACTCGTCGCCGATGAAGCACGCGAGCGCCCACGCCGCCGCGAGCTCACACCCGATCGTCCGCTCGGCGGAGCCCGCCGAGGATTGGTGCTGGTGCTACGTCGACGAGGTCATGTTCGAGGTCGACTTCTCCTAGAGTTCCCGCGATGGCTGAACCCGAGCAAGAGCCGCGCGAGCGCGATGAGTGGCGGGTCGAGGTCGCACTCGACCTCGACCCTGACGACGACGGACACACTTCTTTCGGCGAGCGCCTGCACGGGCTCGACCTCGACGACGCGGCGCGCAAGCGCCTCGGCGGCTCAGTCATCGTCACCCGCGACGGCCCGCACATCTTCCTGTACGCATGGCACGAGGAGAGCGCGCGCGAGGCAGAGCGCGTCGTGCGAGACCTGATGAAGGAGGACGGCCTCGCCGGCGAGGTCGAGCTTCGCCGCTGGCACCCGGCCCAGGAGGCCTGGAAGCCCGCCGACGAGCCGCTGCCGAGCAACGATGACGAGCGCGAGGTCGAGGAGGACCGCGTCGAGCACGATCGGATCGCGGCGGGCGAGCACCCGTGGGAGGTCATTATCGACATGCCCGACCTGCGCTCCACCCGTGAGCTCTCCGACGAGCTGATCGAGCGAGGCCTGCCGATCAAGCGGCGCTTCCGCTACCTGCTGGTCGGCGCGCCGACCGAGGAGGCCGCCGTCGAGATCGGCGAAGGGCTCCAGGGCGACGTGCCCGAGGGAGCCCACGTCGGCATCCGGGCTACACCCGAGGGCCTCACCAGCCCAGCCTTCGTGCTCCTGCGGGGCCTGAAGCCCGGTGTCGTCAGAGACCTCGGGCTCTAGCCCCGAAGACAGGGTCTACCCGCGGGACAGCCCTGAGTTCGGCCGCGTGCTCGCCTTCAGCGACGGGCTCTTCGCGATCGCCATGACGCTGCTCGTCGTCGGGATCGAGGTGCCGGACCTGCAGGACCCCGACAGCGTCGGTGACCTCGCGGACGCGCTCAACGACCTCTCCTCCTCGTTCGTCAGCTTCTTCATCAGCTTTGCCGTGATCGGGCGGTACTGGCTCGCCCATCATCAGTTCTTCTCGCTGCTGCGAGCGATGGACCAGGGACTGATCGGCCTCAACCTGATCTATCTCGGGTTCGTCGCATTCCTGCCCTTCCCGACGGCACTGCTCGGCACCCTGTTCGAGAACCCCCTGTCGGTGGTCGTCTACGCGGTCGCGGTTGCGACGGTCAGCGGCATGGAGGTGCTGCTGTTCAGGAGGGCGCACCTGGATGGCCTGATGACCCGCAAGCTGTCGCCCGAGGTCTACCGGTGGGGAGTTATGGGGTCGCTCTCGCCCGTCGCCTTCTTCCTGCTGTCGATCCCCGTCGCCTTCGTGAGCACGACCTTCGCCGTCATCCTGTGGTTCGGCGCGATCCCGTTCCAGTTCGTCTTGGCCCGCTGGAAGCCCGACGACGCGGACACGGAGTTGCTCGGCCTCAGGCCTCAGCGCCGCTAGCGGACAGCTGCGCCGCGCTCGTCGACGAGCAGCCAGCGCCCGCCGAACTCGAACACGTCCTGGCACAGGATGAGGCTCGGCGTGTCGTGCACGTAGAAGTACAGGGGGTGGCCGCGATAGGTGACCTGGCGCGTGCCGTCGGTGCGCACCGTCGACCCGATCCGCGTCTGATCGAGGCCCTTGCCGGCGAGCGGCTTGCCGCCGGTCAGGTAAGGAGGCCAGGCCTCGGCGCATTCGCCATAGCAGTCGGCGCGGGGCCCCTTCTCCTTCGTGAACAGGTAGAGCGCCTTGCCGCGGCCGTTGACGAGGATCTCGCCGTACTCGGAGTTGTCCTCGACGCGGACCTTCGAGCCCTTGGCCATCGCCTCGGCGGAGAAGCCCGCCAGGGCGACGGCGGTCAGGGCGGCAACGGCCAGGAAGCGCTTCATCGCCTGCAACCCTGGCTTCACGACCTGAACTGCGGCTAAGGCTAGTCTGCAGCCCGTGACCGACCAGCCCATCGTCAAGGCCCTCGACGTGCACCGCACCTTCGGCGAGGGTGACTACGCGGTGAACGCGCTCGACGGCGTCTCGGTCGACTTCCCGAAGGGCGACTTCACGGCGATCATGGGCCCGTCGGGCTCGGGCAAGTCCACGCTGATGCACTGCCTCGCGGGCCTCGACCGGCCGACCTCGGGAAGCGTCACTATCGGCGGCGTCGACCTGAGCACACTCGACGACGCCAAGCTGACCGAGCTCCGGCGCGACAAGATCGGCTTCGTCTTCCAGTTCTTCAACCTGCTGCCGGTGCTGAGCGCCGAGGAGAACATCCTGTTGCCGCTGAACCTCGCCGGCCGTAGCGCCGACAAGGAGCGCTTCGACCAGCTCGTAGACGCCGTCGGCATCCGCGACCGGCTCTCGCACCGTCCCTCGGAGCTCTCGGGCGGCCAGCAACAGCGCGTCGCGATCGCCCGTGCGCTCGTCTCCTCGCCCGCGGTGCTCTTCGCCGACGAGCCCACCGGAAACCTCGACTCCAACTCATCAGAGGAGGTGCTGGCGCTGATGCGCCGCGCCGCCGACGAGTTCGGGCAGACGATCGTGATGGTCACCCACGACGCCGGCGCCGCCGCGGTCGCCGACCGGGTGCTCGTTCTCGTTGACGGGGGGATCGTCCAGGACGCGAAGCCCGAGAGCCCGGAGGCGGTCCTCGACCTGATGAAGCAAGTCGCGTAGTGGCGTCCATCGCGCTGCGCAACCTCTGGGCCCGAAAGCTCCGCACCTTCCTCACCGGCTTCGCGGTGATCCTCGGCGTGATGATGATCGCGGGCACCTACGTGCTCACGGACACGATCGAGCGCTCCTTCGACCAGATCTTCACCGAGTCGAACGAGGGCGTCGACGCTGTGGTCACCTCGGACGCGGCGGTGGAGACCGACGACGGGGACGAGCCCGCGATGGACGCATCCGTCCTCGACCAGGTGAAGGCTGTGGACGGCGTCGAGGCCGCCTCGGGCGGGATCACCGATTCCCAGACGGCGATCATCGGCTCAGACGGCGAGCGGGTCGGGGGCAACGGCGCCCCGGGGCTCGGGTTCTCGATCGTCGACGAGCGCTTCGACCCGCTGACCTACGAAGAGGGTGGGCGGCCCCAGGCCGACAGCGAGGTGGCGATCGACGTGGCCACGGCCGAGAACGAGGGATTCGAGCTCGGTGACCAGATCACGCTTTCGGGAGCCGGCGAGACGCGGGAGCTGGAGCTCGTCGGCACCGCGAAGCTCGGCAACTCCGAGTCGCTCGGCGGCGCCACGATCGCGGTGATGACACTGCCGGTCGCCCAGGCCGTGACCGGCAAGCCGGGGCAGATTGACCAGATCTCGGTCGCCGCCGACAGCTCCACGACCCCCGAGCGCCTGGCCTCGAGCCTGAGCGCCGCGCTGCCCGACAACGTCGAGGCCGAGACGGGCGAGGAGAACACCGAATCCCAGAAGGAGGACATCAACGAGGGCATCGGCTTTTTGAAGACGGCGCTGCTGGTCTTCGCCGGCGTCTCGCTGTTCGTCGCGTCCTTCCTGATCTTCAACACGTTCTCGATCACCGTCGCCCAGCGCACCAGAGAGTTCGCAATGCTCCGCACCCTCGGCGCCAACCGCCGACAGATCATCACCTCGGTGATCGGCGAAGCGCTGCTGATCGGGTTCATCGCATCTGTTCTCGGGCTGCTCGCGGGGATCGGGTTCGCCTCGGTCCTCGAGGCGCTGTTCCAGGCGCTTGAGATCGACCTGCCGAAGTCCGGCACCGTCGTCAGCGCGCGCACGATCATCGTCTCGCTCGCGATCGGCACCGGGCTGACGCTGCTCTCGGCACTCGGCCCGGCCCTGCGCGCGACGCGCGTCCCGCCGGTGCAGGGGATGCGAGAGGGCGCGGTCCTCGCGACCCCGAAGGAGGGGCGGATCCGCGCTGCGATCGGCGCCCTGCTCGCCGCGGCGGGGATCGGCCTGATGGCGCTCGGCCTCTTCGGGATTCTCGGCGGCGCGACGGCACTGGGCATCGGAGCGGTCGGCGTCTTCCTCGGCGTCGCGCTGCTGAGCCCGAAGCTGGTCGGGCCCCTCGCAGCGCTGGTCGGCCGCCCGCTCGAGCGGCTGCGCGGCGTCTCGGGCCGGATCGCGCACGAAAACACCGTTCGCAACCCGGGCCGCACCGCCTCGACCGCCGCCGCGCTGATGATCGGCCTGGCGCTCGTCTCCTTCGTCGCGATCTTCGCCGCGGGCCTGAAGGGCTCGATCGACGATGCGATCGAGGAGTCGATCAGCGCCGACCTCTTCCTGGCGAACACCGATGGCTTCTCCGACATACCGGCGACCTCGGGCGAGCAGATCGCGTCGATCGAGGGCGTCAACGCGGCCTCACCGCTTCGCTACACGCAGTACGGCAAGGCGCCCGGCGGGTCGGGCGGCGGCTCGTTCACGCTGATCAACCCCGCTACCGCCGCAAACGTGCTCACGCTCGACTGGAAAGACGGGGGCGGGGACGAGCTCCTGACCGACATGGGCCCTGACGAGGCGGTGCTCGACGAGAAGTTCGCAGACGAGCAGGGCCTCGAGGTCGGCGACAACTTCTCGGCGCTGAGCGCCTCGGGCGAGGTCATCGAGTACACGATCACGGGCACCTTCGAGGACAAGACCGACTTCATCGGCGACTACGCAGCCTCCGACGCGAACGCCGCCGCATACAACGAGGACCGAAACGCGACCAACGTGCTCGTGGACGTGGCCGACGGCGCCGACGGGGACGCGGTCCGGGGTGAGATCGAGCAGGTGGTCGAGGACGGCTTCCCGACCATCGAGGTCCAGGACCAGCAGGAGCTGAAGGACTCGATCGGCGAGCAGCTCAACCAGCTGCTCGGCGGCGTCTACGGCCTGCTCTTCCTCGCGGTGATCGTGTCGCTCTTCGGCATCGTCAACACGCTCGCCCTCTCGATCTACGAGCGCACCCGCGAGCTCGGGCTGCTTCGGGCGGTCGGGACCTCACGCCGACAGGTCAGGCGCATCGTCCGCTACGAGGCCGTGATCACCGCCCTGATCGGCGCCGTGCTCGGGTCCGTGCTCGGCGTCATCTTCGCCATCCTGATCAGCCGCCCGCTCGCCGACGAGGGGTTCACGCTGACGATTCCCTGGGTGACGCTGATCGTTCTGCTCGTGCTCGCGGCCGTCGCGGGAGTGCTCGCAGCCATCGCGCCGGCGCGCCGCGCCTCCCGCCTGGACACGCTCGAGGCCCTCTCCTACGAGTAGTCGGCCGCCGGGTCGTACGTCCCGAAGCTCCATTCGTAGCCCTCAGGTAGGCCAATCCGGGCATGGCCTTGTCCTCTCCGCGCGCGTGGCGCCGGTTGTCGGTTGACGAAGAAACCGAATATTCACAAACCTGCTCGCTCGGCCAACCGACCGCCGGGCGAACCGCCTGGCGGGGAATCTGTACACGCGGATAACGCCTGTCCACCCGATCCCGGCTAAATTCTCACCTCGTTTACGTCGTGTGCCCACTCGTGACCTTCAGGAGGCTTCCCGCAACATGCTCAAGACTCGTCAGAAGAATGTGACTTCCGCCACGTGGAGCCCCAACGGGGACGCGATGGGCACCGTCGACCTCACGGAGGAGGGCAACAACCCGTTCGCGACGGATGTGTTCTCCACCGATGTCCAGAAGGAGCGCCTCGACGGCAACACCTTCGACACGCTGCAGGCGACGCTCGCCGGCGGCGAGGCACTCGACCCGTCCCTCGCAGACGCCGTCGCCAAGGCGATGAAGGAGTGGGCCCTCTCGCGCGGCGCCACGCACTTCACCCACGTGTTCCAGCCGCTCACCGGCCTCACTGCCGAGAAGCACGACTCGTTCTTCGAGCCGGACCGCGACGGGAACTGGCTCGCCGGCTTCTCCGGCAAGGAGCTGATTCAGGGCGAGCCTGACGCGTCCTCGTTCCCGACCGGCGGGGTGCGCGACACCTTTGAGGCCCGCGGCTACACCGCCTGGGATCCGACGAGTCCCGCGTTCATCCTCGACAACCCGAACGGCGCGCTTCTATGCATCCCGACGGCGTTCGTGTCGTGGACGGGCGAGGCGCTCGACGCGAAGATCCCGCTGCTGCGCTCGATGGACGCGCTGTCGAATACCGCCGTCCGCGCGCTTCGCCTGCTCGGCGACGAGGACGCGCAGCGCGTGTTCACGACGGTCGGCCCCGAGCAGGAGTACTTCCTGATCGACGAGGAGTACTTCTACGCCCGGCCCGACCTGGTGCTGACGGGCCGCACGCTGTTCGGCGCGTACCCGCCGAAGGGCCATGAGCTGGACGACCACTACTTCGGGGCGATCCCCGAGCGCGTGCTCGCTTGCATCATGGACTTCGAGATGGAGCTCGCGAAGCTCGGCGTGCCGATCAAGACCCGGCACAACGAGGTCGCACCCGGCCAGTACGAGCTGGCGCCGATGTTCGAGAACTCGAACGTCGGTTCCGACCACCAGCAGCTGACCATGCAGATCATGCAGAAGGTCGCGCGCAAGTACGGCCTCGTCTGCCTGCTGCACGAGAAGCCCTTCGCCGGCGTCAACGGCTCGGGCAAGCACAACAACTGGTCGATGGGCACCGACACTGGGCACAACGTCCTCGAGCCCGGCGATACGCCGAGGGACAACGTCAGCTTCATGTTCTTCTGCTCCGCCGTGATCCAGGCCGTGAACCTCCACCAGGGGCTGCTTCGCGCCTCGGTCGCGAACATCGGCCAGGACCACCGCCTCGGCGCCAACGAGGCGCCGCCGGCGATCATCTCGATCTTCCTCGGCGCAGAGCTGGAGAAGGCCTTCGAGGCGATCGCCACAGGACGAGGCGACGGCGTGACCCCGAACGAGACGATGGAGCTCGGCGCCGAGGTCCTGCCGCCCCTCCCCCGTCACGGCGGAGACCGCAACCGGACCTCGCCGTTCGCGTTCACCGGCAACAAGTTCGAGTTCCGGGCGCTGGGATCGAGCATGTCGCTCGGCTTCACGAACACCGTCCTGAACACGATCGTCGCCGAGTCGATCGACGACCTCGCCGACGGTCTCGAGCAGAAGCTCGAGAGCGGCATGGACGTCAATCAGGCTGTCCAGGAGGTCGTCGCCGCGACCTACACAGCCAACAAGCAGGTCTGTTTCATGGGCGACAACTACACCGAGGAGTGGCACGCCGAGGCCGAGTCCCGCGGGTTGAAGAACCTGAAGACGACGCCCGACGCCCTGCCCGAGGTCCTCTCCGACTCGACGGTCGCGGCGTTCGGGAAGTACGACGTGCTCTCGAAGAGCGAGCTCGAGTCGCGGTTCGAGGTCTGGGCCGACCAGTACTCGACCCGGGCCAACATCGAGGCCGAGACCGCCGACACGATCGCGCGGACGATGATCCTGCCGGCCGCTCTGCGCTACCTGGCTCTGAGCACCGAGGCGGGCGTGAGCGGCGTCGAGGCGGAGACTCGCGGCCTGGTCGATTCCCTGATCTCGTCGCTGGCTGCGCTGAAGGAGGCGAACTCCTACCCCGACGGCGTCGAGGGCCTGGACCTCGCCCTCTACGCGCGCGACAACCAGCTCGTGAAGATGGCCGAAGTGCGCGACGTCGCCGACCAGCTGGAGAAGATCGTTCCCGACGACCTCTGGCCGCTGCCGAAGTACTCCGAGATGCTGTTCATCCGTTAGCCGCAGGGAAGCGGGGCAGGGAAGGGGCCGCGGCGCGGCCCCTTTTCGTGCCTGAGAGCGGCCTTTGTCTAACCTTTACCGACCTCTCAGAGCCGATCTGAGGGACAATTCACACGCTCTAGGAACCATCGCTCTCGCGGCCGCCCCCCGCGGGAGATTGGTGTCGAAGGCCCGCCGCAGGCTCCGCCTGCTGGGCCCGAGGCCTCCGTACCCCACAGCCCCGACTTATGACCAACCCACCCACCCCAGACCCCCGCTACGCGCCCGGTGGCGACACCGCTCCGGTGGGCCTCGTGCGCCCCTCCGACGAGCGCTCGGCCTGCGGCGTGGCGTGCGTGGCGCGCCTCGACGGCAAGCCGCTGCACGAGGTGATCGAGCGCGGCCTCACCGCGCTCGATCGACTCGAGCACCGCGGGGCATCCGGGTCTGATGAGAACAGCGGCGACGGCGCCGGCATCATGGTCGCCCTCCCCTACGCCTTTCTTCGCTCGCGAGCCGAGGAGTTCGGGATCACCGCCGACGAGTTCCCCGAGCCCGGGCTGACCGGCGTCGCGATGACCTTCCTGCCCCGCGACGCCAAGCGCGCCGACGAGGTCGCCGCCCGCATCGACGAGATCGTCGAAGCTGAGGGACAGCGGCCGATCGGCTGGCGCCAGGTCGAGGTCGAGCCCAAGGTGCCGGGGGTGCTCTCGCGGCCGAGCAGCCCGCGGATCCGCCAGCTGCTGATCGCGCCCGGCCCCGGAGTCCCGAACCAGGACGAGTTCGAGAACCGCCTCTACCTGATCCGCCGGATCGCCGAGATCGAGTACGCCGGCGAGGTCACGTTCCCGAGCTTCTCGTCGCGCACGATCGTCTACAAGGGGCTGCTGACAGCGCCGCAGCTGGCGCGCTTCTATCCCGACCTTCGCGACCCCGAGCTGGTCAGCACCTTCGCGATCGTCCACTCCCGCTTCTCGACCAACACCGCGCCCAGCTGGGAGCTCGCCCAGCCGCTGCGGATGATCGCCCACAACGGCGAGATCAACACCGTGCTCGGCAACGAGAACTGGATGCGGGCCCGCGAGTCCGCGCTTCGCTGGGACGAGCTCGGCCCCGACCTGGAGCGCTGCCTTCCCCTGATCAACGAGGGCGCCTCGGACTCGGCCGCGTTCGACCGCGCGCTGGAGCTCCTGTTCAAGGCCGGCCGCAGCCTGCCGCACGCGCTGATGATGATGATCCCGATGGCCTACGAGAACCGCCAGCTCCCCGACGAGCTGCGCGACTTCTACGCCTTCCACTCGTTGCTGCTCGAGCCGTGGGACGGCCCGGCCTCGATCGTGTTCAGCGACGGGCGCCTGCTCGGCGCCACGCTCGACCGTAACGGCCTGCGCCCGAGCCGCTGGTCCGTGACCGAGGACGGCTGGCTCGCCCTCAGCTCGGAGGCCGGGACGTTCAGCGCCGAGCCCGCGAACGTCGTGCGGCGCGGCCGCCTCCAGGCGGGGCACCTGTTCCTGGTCGACCTCGAGCAGGGCCGGATCTACGACGACCGCGAGGCCGAGATGGAGGTCGCCCGCCAGGCTCCCTACGGCGAGTGGTTCCGCAAGGGCATCGTCTCGTTCAACGACCTGCCCGAGCCCGAGATGCCCTCGCGCGAGGAGAAGTCGCTCACCGCGCTCCAGCTCGCCTTCGGCTATTCGCAGGAGGACCTGCGGGTGCTGCTGGCGCCGATCGCGCGCGACGCGAAGGAGCCGACCGGCTCGATGGGCAACGACCTCGCCCTGGCCGTGCTCTCCGACAAGGAGCCGTCGCTCTTCTCCTACTTCAAGCAGCGCTTCGCGCAGGTCACGAACCCCGCGATCGACTCCGTCCGCGAGCACATCGTGATGAGCCTGACGACGGCGATCGGCCCCGAGGGCAACCTGCTCGACGAGGACCCCGACCACGCCCAGCAGGTGCTGGTGGGGCGCCCGATCATCACCGACCCCGAGCTCGAGAAGCTGCGCCAAATCGAGCACCCGGTGCTGCGCGCCGAGACCATCGACATCACCTGGCCGCTGACCGAGGGCGAGGCCGGGATGGCCCACGCGGTCGACCGCATCTGCGCCGAGGCGAGCGAGGCGATCGCCGGCGGCGCCACGCTGCTGGTGCTCTCCGACCGCCACGTGAACCCGGACCGCGTGCCGATGCCGTCGCTGCTCGCGACCTCGGCGGTCAACCACCACCTGACACGCGAGGGCACACGCCTGCAGGCGGCGCTCGTGGTCGAGTCCGGCGAGCCGCGCGAGGTCCACCACCTCGCTGCCCTGATCGGCTACGGCGCCAGCGCGATCAACCCGTACCTGCTGCTCGACTCGCTCGACGACATGACCGGCCGCGCCGCGCTCGAGGACGGGCTCACCGCGGCCGACGCCCGCGAGCGCGCGATCGTCGGCTACTCGAAGGGCATGCTGAAGACGATGTCGAAGATCGGCATCTCATCGATCGCCTCCTACCGCGGCGCGCAGATCTTCGAGGCCGTCGGCCTCGACTCCGAGATGGTCGACCGCCACTTCACCGGCACCCCGTCGCGGTTCGGCGGAATCGGCCTCGACGAGCTCGGGGGCGAGGCGCTCGAGCGCCACGCGCGCGCCTATCCCGAGCAGCACGGCCTGCCGCTGCCGCGCTACGTGGAGGAGGCGTCGCTCGCGGCCGCGCACGAGAAGCTCCTCCCGCAGGGAGGCGTCTACCAGTGGCGCCGCGACGGCGAGTTCCACATGTGGGAGCCGGACACCGTCTCGAGCCTGCAGCGAGTCGCGCGCGAACCGGCCGCAAACGGCGATGGACCGGCAGCCCCGTACTCCGAATTCAGCTCACGAGTCAACGACGAGAACGCCTCGCGCGGGCTGCTTCGAGGGCTGCTCCGCCTGCGCGAGCCGCGCAGCGGCGCGGACCTGGCGGACGTCGAGCCGTCAACCGACATCCTGCAGCGCTTCTCGACCGGCGCGATGAGCCTGGGGGCGCTCTCGCGCGAGGCCCACGAGACGCTGGCGATCGCGATGAACCGCATCGGCGGCCATTCGAACAGCGGCGAGGGCGGCGAGGACAAGGCGCGCAACACGCCCGACCCGAACGGCGACTCGCGCCGCTCCCGCATACGCCAGGTGGCGTCTGGGCGCTTCGGCGTCGACATCGACTACCTCTCGCACGCGGACCAGATCCAGATCAAGATCGCCCAAGGCGCGAAGCCCGGCGAGGGCGGGCAGCTCCCCGGCCAGAAGGTCGACGACTACATCGCCCACCTGCGCTACGCGACGCCGGGAGTCGAGCTGATCTCGCCGCCGCCCCACCACGACATCTACTCGATCGAGGACCTGAAGCAGCTGATCTACGACCTGCGCACGGCCAACCCCGAGGCCGCTATCTCGGTCAAGCTCGCCTCGGAGTCGGGCGTCGGGACGGTCGCCGCCGGCGTCGCCAAGTGCGGCGCCGACCACATCGTCATCGCCGGCCACGACGGCGGCACCGGCGCCTCCCCCCTGTCGAGCCTGCAGTCCGCCGGTTCCCCCTGGGAGCTCGGTCTGGCTGAGACCCAGCAGGCGCTGATCGAAAGCGGGCTGCGGCCGCGAGTCCGCATCCAGGCCGACGGCCAGATGCGCACAGGGCGCGACGTGGTCGTCGCGGCATTGCTCGGCGCCGACGAGTTCGGCTTCTCGACCGCTCCGCTGGTCGCGGCGGGCTGCGTGATGATGCGCGTCTGCCACCTGAACACCTGCCCCGTCGGGATCGCCAGCCAGGACCCGGAGCTGCGCAAGCGCTACGCCGGCACCCCCGAGAACGTCATCACCTACCTGGCCGAGGTCGCAGAGGAGGTCCGGCGCCTGATGGCCGCGCTCGGTGTCGAGCGCTTCGAGGATCTGATCGGCCGTGCCGATCTGCTCGAGCCCGACCCCGACGTGCGCCACGCCAAGGCCGCCACGCTCGACCTGACCCCTCTTCTGCACATGCCGGACATCCCCGAGCTCTCGCTGCCCGTGCGCCGCCACTCCGCCGAGGCCGATGTCACGGACGTGCTCGAGGGGAGCTTCGAGATCCGCGAGGTGCTCCCGCAGGTCGGCGCCGCGGTCGTCGCGGGCGAGCCGATCCGCATCGAGGCCACCGTCGGAAACATCGACCGCGCGGTGGGCGGCCTCACCTCGAATCTCGTGACCCGCCAGCACGGCCCCGAGGGCCTGCCGCCGGACACCGTCGAGCTGGTGCTGCGCGGGTCGATCGGCCAGAGCTGCGGTGCCTGGCTCGCCCCCGGGGTCACGATCGAACTCGCCGGCCAGGTCAACGACTACGCCGGCAAGGGCTTGTCCGGTGGCACCCTCGCGATCCGGCCCCCTGAGAGCGTTCCCTTCGCCGCCGAGCGCAACGTGATCGCGGGCAACGTCTGCCTGTATGGCGCCACCGCCGGCAAGGCCTTCTTCCGCGGGCTCGCGGGCGAGCGCTTCGCCGTTCGCAATTCGGGAGCCGACGCCGTCGTCGAGGGCATCGGGGACCACGGCTGCGAGTACATGACGGGCGGCCGCGTCGTCGTGCTCGGCCCCACCGGCGACAACTTCGGCGCCGGCATGAGCGGCGGAGCCGCCTATGTGTACGACCCGCAGGAGCGGCTGTCGGGCAACACCAACCACGAGCTCGTGGACGTCGACCCGGTGAGCGTCACCGACTCCGACGTCGGGGCCCTGCAAGAGCTGATCGCCGAGCACCTCGAGCGCACCGGCTCGGCGCCGGCGCGCAAGATCCTCGAGGACTGGGACTCCGAGGTCGAGAAGTTCGCCCGCGTGATGTCGCGCCGCTACAAGGAAGTCCTCGCGGAGCGGGCGGCAGAGCAAGAAGCGGCAGCGGCGGCCTGATGGCAGATCCACGCGGCTTCCTGAAGGCCCGCCGGGTCGCGTCGCCGGAGCGTGACCCCGCCGAGCGCGTCAAGGATTACGACGAGATCTACCAGACGCTCCCTGTGGTCGCGCTCAAGGAGCAGGCCGCCCGCTGCATGGACTGCGGCGTTCCCTTCTGCAACAACGGCTGCCCGCTCGGCAACCTGATCCCGGACTGGAACGACCTCGTTCGCACCGGCCAGTGGAAGGCCGCGATCGACCAGCTGCACGCGACCAACAACTTCCCCGAGTTCACGGGCCTGATCTGCCCCGCGCCGTGCGAGTCGGCCTGCGTGCTCGACATCAACGACGACCCGGTGATGATCAAGCAGATCGAGTGGGCGATCATCGAGCGCGCCTGGAAGGAGGGCTGGGTGGTCCCGAACCCGCCCGAGCAGCGCACCGGCATGACCGTCGGAGTCGTCGGCTCCGGCCCCGCAGGCATGGCCGTCGCCGCCGAGCTGAACCAGGTGGGCCACGAGGTCACCGTCTACGAGCGCGACGAGACCCCCGGCGGGCTGATGCGCTTCGGCGTCCCCGACGCGAAGCTCGAGAAGTGGATGATCGACAGGCGCATCGAGCTGCTGGCGGAGGAGGGAATCACATTCGAGTTCGATGCCGAGGTCGGCGGTGAGGCCGGCGCGATCAGCGCAGACGAGCTTCGCGATCGCCACGACGCGGTCGTGATGGCGATCGGCTCCCGCGTCGAGCGAGACATCGAGATCCCCGGCCGCGAACTCGACGGCGTCCACTTCGCGATGGAATACCTCTACCAGCGCAACCGCTTCGTCGCCCGCGAGCACGGCAATCCCTCGCGGGAGCCGGAGCGCGTCGTCAGCGCCGCGGGCAAGGACGTGGTCGTGATCGGCGGTGGCGACACGGGCATGGACTGCGTCTCGAATGCCCTGCGCGAGGGAGCGAACGAGGCGCTACTGCTCGACGTCTACCCCGACGTGCCGCAAGACGGCCGCTACCCGAACACCCCGTGGCCGATCCAGCCGCGCCGCCTGCTCACTACCTACGCCCTCGACGAGGGGGGCGAGCGGCGCTTCGCCCGCCAGGTCACCCACCTGGAGGGCAATGGGTCGGTGCAGACCGTCCACGCGCGCCAGGTGACCGGTGACTCGTCACGAACGCTCGAGCCCGTTCCCGGCAGCGAGTACACCCTCCCCGCCGAGCTGGTCCTGATCGCGATCGGCTTCACCTGCCCCGAGTCCGACGGCCTGGTGTCGGACCTCGGCATCGACCTCGACGACCGGGGCAACCTCGACGCAAAGCGCTTCGAGACATCGGTCGACGGCGTATTCGCGGCCGGCGACGCGCGCATCGGCGCCTCGCTGATCGTCACCGCAATCGCTGAGGGCCGCCACTGCGCCCGGGCGGTCGAGGCCTGGCTCCGCGAGAGGGCCGTCGCCTAAGGATCGTCCCGATGCGCACGAATCCCTACTACAAGCTCGAAGACGCGGCCGAGATCCGTCGCGTGATCGATGAGAACCCGTGGGCCACCCTCGTGTCGGACACCTCCACCGGGTTGGTGGCGTCCCACTACCCCGTGCTGATCGACACCGACCGGGAGGAGCTCTGCCTGCTGACCCATCTCGGTCGACCCGACGAGCGCGTCCACGAGCTCGGCCAGCACGAGCTGCTCGTGATCGTTCAAGGTCCTCACGGCTACATCTCGTCGAGCTGGTACGGCGACCACGTGGAGGTACCGACGTGGAACTTCATCGTCGCCCACCTCTCCGGGATGCCCGAGATCCTCAGCGCCGAGGAGAACCTGGCGGTCCTTCACCGCCTCGTCGCACACTTCGAGTCCCGGGTGAAGGACCCGCGCCTGTTGGATGGGAGCCCCGCGGATGCCGCGAACGCGCAGCGCGACAGCCGGGGAACCATCGGGCTGCGGCTCACCCCGACGAAGGTCGTCGCTAAGCGCAAGATGAGCCAGAACAAGCCGCCCGAGATCATCGACACGGTCCTCAGCGAGCTCGAGGGAGAGGGCCCCTACTCGAGCGGCGCCCTGGCCCGCGAGATGCGCCTGGCAGCTGACGATCGGAGGCGGCCGTACTAGGCCGCCTCCGAGTACGCCGGCTCCGCGTCGGGGAGAGATTCGACGCGGGCTTCCTCGGCGACGGGTGCCGGCCGCAGGACCGCGATCGCGACCGCAAGGGCCACGGCCAACATGCCCGCACCGATGAGGAATGCCGCCGAGTAGCCGCTCGTTAGAGCGGAGGCGGCCGATTCCCCGTCGGCGAGGAGGTTGTCGGTCCGGGTCGTCGACAGGGTCGCCAGCACGGCGAGCCCGAGGGCGCCGCCCACCTGCAGGCTGGTGTTGACCAGGCCCGATGCGAGGCCTGAGTCGCTCTCGGTGGCGCTCGACATCGCCAGGGTCATCAGCGAGGGGAATGAGAGCCCGGCGCCGACACCGAGAAGGATCATCGAGGGCAGCAGGTCAACCGCGTAGTTCGCGTCGACCGGCGTGCGCGAGAACCAGAGCAGCGCCGGGATGATCAGGGCCAGGCCCGGGATCAGCGTCGTGCGAGCACCGAACCGCGTGATCAGCCGCGCCGAGAACCCGAGCGACATGATCCCGATCAGGGCCGCCACCGGCAGGAACGCCAAGCCGATCTCGATCGGGCCGTAGCCCAGCACCCGCTCCATGTAGAGGCTCCCGAGGAAGAACATCCCGAACAGGCCGGCGACCATCAGCGCCTGGATCACGTTGGCGCCCGTGACGTTGCGGTTCCGGAAGATCCGCAGCGGGATCAGCGGGCTGGCCGCGCGCGCTTGCCGGACGAAGAAGGCCGTGAGCAGGCCGATAGAGATCGCACCCAGGCCGAGCGTCTGGAGCGAGCCCCAGCCGGCCTCCGCCGCCTCGACGATCGTGTACACGCCCAGCATCAGAGAGCTCGTGACGAGCACGGCTCCGGCGATGTCAGCACCCTCGCCGAACCCGATCCCGCGGTCGCGGTCGATCAGCCTCAGCGCGAAGACGGCGGTCGCAACCCCGATAGGGATGTTGACGAAGAAGATCCAATGCCAGTTGATCGCCTCGGTCAGCCCGCCGCCCAGCAGAAGGCCGACGGACGCGCCAGCCGATGCGACGAAGCTGTAGACGCCGATCGCCTTCGCCTGCTCCCCCGGCTTGGGGAACATGGTCACGATCATCCCGAGGATCACCGCGGAGCTCAGGGCGCCGCCGGCGCCTTGCAGGAAGCGGGCCCCGATCAGCATCTCCTGGCTCTGGGCGAGCCCGCACAGAAGCGAGGCGAACGTGAACACGGCGAGTCCAGTCAGGAAGACCCCTCTGCGGCTGATGAGGTCGCCGAATCGGCCGGCGAGCAGCAGCAAGCCCCCAAACGGGATCAGATAGGCGTTCACGACCCAGGCGAGATTCGACTGCGAGAAGCCGAGGTCGTCCTGGATCGAGGGGAGCGCGACGTTCACGATCGTCTGGTCGAGGACGATCATCAGCATCCCGACGCATAGGACCACCAGCGCCGTCCAGCGCTTTCGCTCGTCCATCGGCTCTGCGGGTGCTCTCAGTCGTTCGGCGATCTCGGTCACGGCGCTCCTCCGATCTGCTGTTCACGTGTGCGAGACGGAACCGTAGCAAATAGTTTTGTACGGGACTATCTTGTAGTGACCTAACCGTGACCACACAACGAGCAACTCCGCTTCGAAGCGGACTGGGGATCGCAGAGCGAGGCGGAAAGAGCCGGGTCAGCGCGGCTCGCGCCGGCGGACGCCGGGGCAATCCGGCGCATCGGAGAGGCGCTCGCGGACGAGGGTGGCCAGCCCTTCGAGGAACGAGCCGCGTTGGTCGCGGGGAAGTGCGGCGAGCACCTCGCCCTGCATCTCGTCCATCACCCGGCGACATTCGCGCACGAGCCGGTCCCCGTCCTTCGTGACGGTGATGACGCGGGCGCGGCGATCGGTCTCGGAGGGGACGCGGTCGGCGAACCCGGCCTTCTCGAGCTCGTCGACCGTCACGACCATGGTCGTCTTGTCGAGGCCCACGAGCTCGGCGAGCTCGCTCTGGGTGCGGTCGCCGGTCTGCGCCGCGACGAGGACGTGGTAGCCGCGAGGGGTGATCCCCAGCGGCTGCAACGCCCGGTGCATCTCGCTGAGCATCGCGAAGTGCGCCTGCGAGAGGAGCCAGGCGAGGCTGCCTGCCAGGCACTCCGGACAGTCGGAGAGCCGGTCGAGCTTGTCCTCGGTCAGCGTCTTGGCGGGTGTCTTCGTAGCTGTTGCCACAACAACATCATAACCGTATAGGTCCGTGAACAAACGATCTGCTACCGAACTATGTGTCCGGAGGGCCCAGGAGTGGCCGGATGACACCCCCGGCGTTAGGCTCCGCGCGTGGACCGGTTGAGCTCCATCGACGCCTCCTTCCTGGCGCAGGAGAAGGACGGCTCGCACATGCACATCGGGGCGGTCATGCTCTTCGAGGGGCCGGCGCCCGCGCATCGCGAGTTCACCGAGCACATCGATCAGCGGCTGCACCTCGTCCCGCGCTATCGGCAGAAGCTCTCGTTCCCGCGGATGCAGATGGGCAGGCCGCTCTGGGTCGACGACCCGAGCTTCAACATCGACTATCACGTGCGCTACACGGCGCTGCCGAAGCCCGGCGGCATCGAGCAGCTGCGGATGCTGACCGGCCGCGTCTTCTCCCAGCGCCTCGACCGGACCAAGCCGCTCTGGGAGATCTGGCTGATCGAGGGCCTCGAGGACGACCGCTTCGCGCTGATCAACAAGACCCACCACGCGCTCGTCGACGGCGTCTCGGGCGTCGACATCACGACCGTGCTCTTCGACCTCGACCGCGCCCCGGCCGACGTGCCGCAGCCCGAGCGCCAGTGGACGCCCGGGCCGGAGCCCTCGGACGCTGAGGTCGTCGCGCGCGGCGTCAAGGACATGGTCAAGGCGCCGCTGGGCGTCGCCACGCGCGCCCTCAAGGCGGCAACCGCCCCGGTCGAGACGGCGGGCACCCTCCGCCGCACGGCGGAGGGTGCGGGGGATGTCCTCTGGGGCACCGTTTCAAGCGCACCCTCCTGCCCACTCAACACCGAGATCGGGACCCACCGGCGGGTCACTTGGGTGGATGCCGACCTGGGCCAGCTCAAGGAGATCAAGAACGCGCTCGGCGGGACCGTCAACGACGTCTTCCTTACCGTCGTCAGCGGCGCGCTCGCCTCGTGGCTGAAGGCGCGCGGGGTGCGCACCGAGGGCCTCGAGCTGCGCGGCGCGGTTCCCGTCTCGGTTCGGGCGGCCGAGGATCACGGCCAGGCCGGGAACAAGATCACGATCATGATCGGCCGCCTGCCGGTCTACGCGAACGACCCGGTCGAGCGGCTCCACATCGTCAGCGAGCAGATGCAGAACCTGAAGGAGTCCAAGCAGGCGCTCGGGGCCGAGGCGATCGCGCGCTTCGAGGACTTCGCGCCGCCGAACGTGTTCGCGCGCTCGTCGCGCCTGCACTTCTCGACGCGCCTCTACAACCTGCTCGTCACGAACGTCCCGGGCCCGCAGTTCCCCCTGTTCCTGCTCGGCAGGGAGCTCAAGGAGATGATCCCGATCGCCTTCCTCGCTCCGAACCAGGCGCTGGCGGTCGCAATCTTCTCCTACAAGGGCCAGGTCAAGGTCGGCCTGATCGGCGACTACGACGCGATGCCCGACCTCGACTCGCTCGCCGAGCGGGTGGAAGCCTCGATCGCGGAGCTGCTCGCGGCCGCTCGCGACCCGGCCGTCGCGGAAGACCGCAGCGCCGCCGGCAAACCGACCTCGGCCTAGATGACGTGGGCGGGGGATCGACCAGCCCGCCGAGGGATTCTCGCTTGCGCACCTTCGCAGGGCTGGCGCCGCGCGTGGACCCTACGCCGGGATGTACATGGACGAGCCCCGCCGCATCGGCGGGGTGATGTCGCTGATCGTGGTGGCGATCGCCGGGGTGTGCGCGATCGCCTCGCCGCCGACGAGGCGATCGGCGACGCGCGGCTGGGTCATCTGGAGGCGTTGAGCCTCGTGGCCGGGGTCGCCAGCTCGCTCTGGCTCCTGCGCCCGGATCGACGGCGGGCTTCAACGCCGCTGCTCGGCTCAGACCTGCCTCGGCATCGTCTACATCGCGCTGCTCGCCTGGCTCGCCGGCGGGCTCGGCACCCCCTACCAGCAGCTCTATCTCGCGCCGGGGATCCTGCCGCCGAGCATCCACCCTCCGCGCCGTGCCTTCGGGATCCTGGGCCTGACCACGATCGCGATCTTCGCTGCCGCTCGCCTACGACGGCTGGGACGGCGACGACGCGACGTCGATCGCGGTCGAGACCTTCTTCATCTGGCTGCTCGCCCTGATCACGATGGCGGTCACCAACTCCGTGCGCGAGCAGCGCCTCGGCCTGATCGGCGAGGGCGAGGCCGCCAAGCGGCTGGCGCGAGAGGACGCTCTCACGGGGCTCGGCAACCGCCTCGCCTTCGACGAGGCGCTCGAGCGCGAGGTCGCCCGCAGCGACCGCTCGGGCGCGCCGCTCAGCCTGCTGATCCTCGACCTCGATGGCTTCAAGCAGATCAACGACACCCACGGCCATCCCGTTGGGGACCAGACCCTGCGCGGCGTCGCATCTGGGATGCGTAGCGCCGTGCGCGCGCCCGACGCCTGCTTTCGCTGGGGCGGTGACGAGTTCGCCCTGCTGCTTCCCGATACGACGCGCGAGCAGGCGGCGGCCGCCGGGGAGCGCCTGCGCGAGCCCGTCAGCGAGAACGCCCCTCTGCCCGGAGGGGGCTCGGCCACCTTCAGCTTCGGGGTCGCCAGATGCGCAAGGGCGAGAGCGCGGCCGAGCTGTCTCGGCCGCGACCGGAGCTCTACGACGCCAAGCACCGCAGCGATACCCGCTCAAATAGGGTTCGCGGCGTGGAGTTCTTGGTGAACCGCGCGGACATGCGCGAGACCCGCTTCGACGCGGACGGCTCGGCGCCCGAGATCGACGACGGTGAGGCGCTGCTCGCAGTCGACAGCTTCGGCCTCACGACCAACAACATCACCTACGTGGTCCTCGGCGAGGCGATGAATTACTGGGACTTCTTCCCCGCGCCCGACGGCTGGGGACGGATGCCGGTCTGGGGCTACGCGACGGTCACGGCCTCGAAGGCGGAGGGCGTGGAGGAGGGCATGCGCGTCTACGGCTACCTGCCGTCGTCCTCGCACCTCGTCGTCCAGCCGAAGCGGGTCGACGAGCACGGCTTCACCGACGGCGCCCCCCACCGCGCCGAGCTCCCCTCCGCCTACCACGGCTACCGCGCGACCGCCGCCGACCCGATCTACAACGCCGATCGCGAGAACGAGCAGATCATCTTCTGGCCGCTCTTCTACACGTCATTCCTGATCGACGACTTCCTCGACGACGAGGACTTCTTCGGCGCCGAGACCATCGTCTGCTCCAGCGCCTCGAGCAAGACCGCGATCATCGCCGCCTATCTACTTGCCCAGCGCGAGGGCATCGAGGTGATCGGGCTGACCTCGCCCGGCAACAAGGAGTTCGTCGACGAGCTCGGCATCTACCACTCCGTCATCGGCTACGACGAGATCCAGGAGTTACCGGGGGAGGTGGCGGTCTACGTCGACTTCTCGGGGGACGGCGACATTCGCAAGTCGGTGCACGAGCACTACGGCGACCGGCTCGTGCATGATGCGGCGGTAGGCGTCACCCACCACGACCAGCTCGCCTCGAACGCCGATCAGATGCCGGGGGTCAAGCCAACCTTCTTCTTCGCCCCGAACCGGATCCGCAAGCGCGGCTCCGACTGGGGCACCCCGGAGCTCGAGCGCAAGGTCGCTGAAGCCTGGCACCCGTTCGCGGAGTGGTCGCAGGGATGGCTTCGCGTCGAGCCGATCGGCGCGGGCGACATCGAGAAGACCTACACCGACCTCGTTGACGGCAAGATCGACCCGCGCGAGGGCCACGTCGTCTCGCTCTGACGACGCAGCCGCTTCGCCGTCGTCGACGAGCACGGCGACTCGAGCGATCGAGGCTGTAGACAGCTACCAACGCCGCCACGACTGGCTGGGCTTTCCTCTCGCAGTCATATACAAGTTCGGCGACGACCAGGGGCCCTACCTGACCGCATTGATCACCTACTACGGGTTCCTGTCGCTGTTCCCGTTCATGCTCTTGCTCGTGACGATTCTCGGCTTCGTACTCGAAGGCGATCCCGAGTTGCAGGAGAGGCTGGTCGACTCGACCATCTCCGAACTGCCGATCCTCGGCGCGCAACTTCGCAACAGCGTTGAGTCGCTGAAGGGGAGCGGCGTGGGTCTCGCCGTCGGGTTGCTGGGGACCCTCTACGGCACGCTGGGGTTAGCGGGAGCGACGCAGAACGCGTTCAATCGCGCGTGGGCCGTGCCGCGAAACAAGCGTCCCAACCCATTCGCCTTGCGTGCCCGCAGCTTGATGCTCCTGGCGGTCCTCGGGATCGGAGTAGTCGTGACCACGGCGCTCTCCGGGCTCACCACGAGCGCGGGTTCCTTCGGCGAGACCATCAGCACCTGGGTCGGCATCGGCGCCGTCCTGCTCGCCGCCCTGGCCAACATCGCCCTCTTCATGCTCGCTTTCCGCCTCCTCACCGCTTCGGACGTCGCCACCCGCGAGCTCCGGATCGGGGCGGTCGTGGCGGGAATCGGCTGGCAGCTGGTGCAGGTGCTGGGCACCTACTTCGTCTCTCACTACCTGAAGGGAGCCCCCGAGGCCTACGGGGTATTCGGCCTGGTGCTTGGCCTGATCGCCTGGATCTATCTGCTGGCCCTCGTCGTCGTCCTCGCGGCCGAGACGAACGTCGTCCACCAGCGCAGGCTCTGGCCCCGCGCGCTGCTGACGCCGTTCACCGACAGCGTCGAGCTGACCTCGGCCGACAAGCGCGCGTACACCGCCTACGCCGAGAGCGAGCGGCACAAAGGGTTCGAGGTCGTCGACGTCGGCTTCGACCGGCGCGAGGAGGACGAGACCGAGCGCTAGCTGTGTGCGCCGTGCTCGTCGCGCAGCACGCGGCGAAGGATCTTGCCCGACGCGGTCTTCGGGACCTCGTCGATGACGGTCACCTCGCGCACCTTCTTGTAGGGCGCGACGCGCTCGGCGACGTAGGCCATGACCTCGTCGGTGTCGACGTCGCCCTCGCAGACGATGCAGGCCTTCGGGTACTCCTCGCCGTCGCCGTCGGGGACGCCGATCACGCCGGCATCCTTGATCTTCGGGTGAGAGATAGGACTGCCTCGAGCTCGGCCGGGGGCACCTGGTAGCCCTTGTACTTGATGAGCTCCTTGAGCCTGTCGACGATGTAGGCGTTGCCGTCGGCGTCGATGCGGGCGATGTCGCCGGTGCGAAGCCAGCCGTCCTCGGTGATGGTCTCGGCGGTCGCCTCGGGCTTCTCCAGGTAGCCGCGCATCATCTGCGGGCCGCGGATCCACAGCTCGCCCGCGCTCGCCCTCGGCGACGTCCTCGCCGGACTCGGGGTCGACCAGCCGGGCTTCGGTGTTCGGCAGCAGCGGGCCGACGCTGCCGGCCGGGACCGCTCGGCCTCCTCCTGCGGGGTCCAGTTGGTGACGGGGCTGAGCTCGGTCATGCCGTAGCCCTGGCGGACCGGGGTGCCGATCCGCTCCTCGGCGCGCTCGGCCAGGTCCTGGTCGAGCGGCGCCGCGCCCGAGGTGACCAGCTCGAGCTTCGAGAAGTCGCGGTCGTCACCTGCGGCGCGTTCGCGAGCGCCAGCACGACCGGCGGCGCGACGTGAAGCCGGGTGATGCCGTGGTTCTCGACGATGTCGCAGCATCTCCTCGAAGTCGAAGCGCGGCATGGCCACGATCTTCGCCCCCTTGGCGAGCCCGTGGTTCAGCACGACGGTCTGGCCGTAGATGTGGAAGAAGGGAAGCAGGCCGACGAGCGCGTCGTCGGGGCCGAGGGCGGCATGCCCTGGTTCTGCTCGAGGTTGGCGACGAGGTTGCGGTGGGTGAGCATCACGCCCTTCATCGCCCCGGTGGTGCCGCTCGAGTACGGCAGCGCGGCGAGGTCGTCGGGCGAGATCTCGACGGGCTCGGGCGTCGCTCCCTCGGCGCCGAGCGCCGCCGCGTCCTCGAGCGAGAGGACCTCCTCCACCCCGCTCTTCTCCGCGGCCGGCGTCAGCGGCTCGACGAGCGGCTCCGTCGCGATCAGCAGCTTCGCCTTCGAGTCGGTGAGCTGCTTGGCGACCTCGTCGGGGGTGAGCAGCGGGTTGATCGGGGTGACGACCCCGCCCGCGGTCAGGATCGCGTGGTAGGCGACGGCCCAGGCGGCGCTGTTGCCGCCGATCAGCGCGACCACGTCGCCCTTGGCGATCCCCTTGCCCTGCAGGCCGGCGGCGACGCGCGCGATGTCCTCGCGGCGAGCTCGCGCGTAGGTGGTGACGTCCTCGCCGACGACGATCGCCGGCGCGTCGCCGCGCTCGGCGGCATCGGCCAGCACGTACTCGTGCAGGGTCACCTCGGGGACCTCGACATCGGGCCTGGTGCTCTTGTAGATCACGCGCTCTCCTCTGCTCGTGAAGCTCTGGGTGCTCGGCCGAACCCTAGTCGGCTGCGGCCGCCAACAGGCCGGCGAAGCGGTCACGGCCTCGGGCCCGGCGACGTCGAGGTAGAGGCTCGGCTCGATCAGCTCGAGCTCGATCACGCAGAGCTCGCCTTCGAGGTCGCGGACGAGGTCGACGCGGGCGTAGAGCGGCGCGCCGACCGCGGGCGAGATGCCGTCGAGCGCGGCGAGGGTCGCCGGCCCCGAGCTGGAGCGCGTCCTCGGTCGCCTCGGCGAGCGTGTAGACGCCGCCGTACTGCTCCTGGATCCTGAAGTCGCCCTCAGCCGCCCGCTTTCGGACCACGTGCGAGAGCTGCGCCGCGCAGGTAGACGAGGCTCAGCTCGCCCTCGTCGGCGAGCGAGGGCAGATACGGCTGCACGAGCGCGGGCCGTCCCGCGCGCTCGACGGCGGCGGCGACCTCGCCGGGCGCGACCAGCTCGAGGTTCGCGGCGCCGAGGTCGACCGTCGGCTTGACGATCACCTGCTCCCACCCGAGGTCGCCGACCGTCTCCTGCACCGCAGCGGCGAGCTCGGGCTGGGCCCAGACCGTGGGCACGATCGCAACCTCGGCCCCACCGAGCTCGCGCAGGTAGCGCTTGTCGATGTTCCACTCGACCAGCACCCGCGGGTTCTCGAGCCGGGTGACGACGCCGGTGCGCGCGAGCCATCGAGTGAACTCGTCGAGTCGCTCGTGGTAGTCCCAGGTCGAGCTGATCCACACGACGTCGAAGCCGCTCCAGTCGACGCCGGGGTCGCTCCACGGCGCGAGCACTGCCCTCGTGCCCTGCGCGCTCGAGCGCGACAGCCACCAGGCCCGCCTCGAGGTCGGGCACCGGTGGCCGCTCGCAGGTGGCGATCCCGACGCGCATTCGGCGGAGCCTACGATGGAGACGTGGAACCCGCCCTCTCCCTACGCGGCCTGACCAAGCGCTACGACGACGGCACCCTCGCCCTCGACGCGCTCGACCTCGAGGTGCCCGCGGGCAGCTTCTTCGGCCTGCTCGGCCCCAACGGCGCCGGCAAGACGACGCTGATCAGCGCCGTCTGCAACCTGATCCGGCCCACCGACGGCGAGCTGCGCGTCTTCGGCCACCCCTCCGACTGCCTGGAGGCGCGGCGCCATGATCGGCATCTCCGAGCAGGAGCCCAACCTCGACCGCTTCCTGACCGTGCGCGAGACGCTCGTCTACCACGGCGGCTACTACGGCATGGACAAGGAGGCGGCCGAGGAGCGCGCCGACGCAGATGATCGACGTCTTCGACCTGCGCGCCAAGCGCGACACCCGCGCGCCGAAGCTCTCGGGCGGGATGCGCCGCCGCCTGCTGCTCGCCCGCGCGCTGCTCCACGAGCCGCGCCTGGTGATCCTCGACGAGCCGACCGCCGGCGTCGACATCGAGCTGCGCCACGAGCTCTGGCGCTACATCCGCCGGCTGCACGAGCAGGGCACGACGATCCTGCTCACCACCCACTACCTCGAGGAGGCCGAGGAGCTCTGCGAGGAGATCGCGCTGATCGGCGGCGGCAGGATCGTCGCCCGCGACACCGCCGCAGGGCCTGAAGGACCGCTACGACGCCGACAGCCTCGAGCAGGTCTACCTGAAGACCGTCGCCGGGCCGCGGCTGCGCGAGGAGGCGACGGCGTGAGCGTCGGCACGCGTCGACCGACCGCCGCCGCATCCGCCCCTGGCGCAGCCTCTACTGGCTCTGCCGCCGCGAGTGCCACCGCGTCCTCAAGCTCTGGACCCAGACGACGCTGGCGCCGGTCGTCTCCTCCCTGCTCTTCATCGTCGTCTTCGGCCTCTCGCTCGGCAGCCGCATCAACGAGGTCCAGGGCTTCGACTACGAGGTCTTCATCGTCCCCGGCCTGATCGCGATGGCGATGGCCCAGGCCGCCTACTCCAACAACGCCAGCACGATCTACCAGGGCCGCAGCGACCGCTTCATCGACGACGTCCTCGCCGCCCCGATGCACGCCTGGCAGATGAACTTCGGCTACCTGGTCGGCGGCGCCTTCCGCGCCCTGCTCATCGGCGGCGCGCTCACCGCGCGTCGCCGTCCCGATCACCGGCGCCCCGGTCGAGCACCCGCTCCTGCTCGTCGTCGCCGTCCTGCTGCTGGTCATCGGCTTCGGCGCCCTCGGCACGATCGTCGGCATCTTCGCCGAGTCCTTCGACCACACCAGCTTCATCAACAACATCGTGATCCTGCCCCTGACCTTCCTCGGCGGCGTCTTCTACTCGGTCGACCGCCTCGGCTCGCCCCTGGGAGCAGGTCTCCCACGCGAACCCGCTCTTCTACGTGGTGGACGCGGTGCGCTACGGCTTCCTCGGCACCTCGGACGCGGCGCCGCGCGTCTCGTTCGGGGTGCTGGCCGCGATGTCGCTCGCGCTGCTACGCGTGGTCGCAGTACCTGTTCACGAGCGGGCGGAAGCTGAAGCCTTAGGCTTCCGCAGCGATGCGCAAGCTCCAATCCCAAGGCGTCCACCACATCACCCTCGTCGGTGCCGATCGCCAGACGTCGATCGACTTCTGGGAGGGCGTGCTCGGGATGCCGTTCATCTTCGATCAGCCCAACCTCGATCGGGAGAGCGAGGGGCATCTCTACTTCGATCCCGGTGACGGGCGGCTGATCACCGTCTTCACCAACGAGGAGCGGACGGCCGATCCGGAGCGGACGCCGACCGACGCCGGCTGCGTGCACCACCTCGCATTCGCCGTGTCGGCTGCGAGCTTCAATCAGGCGGTCGAGCGGCTCGACGAGCGTGGGATCGAGCACAGCGGGGTCAAGGACCGCGGGTTCATGGACTCGATCTACTTCAAGGATCCGATGGGGCTGCTGATCGAGCTGGCTTCGTACCGGTTCCAGCCGCCGGCCGGGCACACCCACGCGGACGTGCTGCTCGAGGCTCACAGGATTCGAGTCGAGCGCGACGACTACAACATCGACCAGGTCCACCTGGCCGATGCGATCGAGATCCTGAGCGAGCGCTCGCGCGAGTCGCTTTCGGACGACCGCTCGCCGAAGGACCCCTACGGCTAGAGCCCGAGGCCGCGCACGCCCGCCTCGCCCCAGCCCAGGTGGTGGGCCAGTTCGTGGCGCACCACGCGCTCGACCTGGGCCTTCAGCAGCATCGGGTCGTGGCCGAAGTCGCGGGTCAGGGTGTCCTCGTAGATGACGATCCGGTTCGGCAGGTGGTCGCGGGCGACGGATCCGCCGATGTAGTGGCCGTACGCATGGTGCTGGGCGCCGAGCTGCGAAACGACGACGGGCGTGTCCGCGAGCAGACTCTGGAACTGCTCGGGGAGCTCGTCGATCGCCTCGATGACCATCTCGTCGAACTCGCTGGGTGGCCGCTCTGGAGCAGGAAGGGTGGCCAGGAGTTCGCTGCGGTCAACGAGCTTCCGGAACTCGGGTTCGGGCATCTCGTCCCCGATCGCCACCGTCGTCAGCCAGGCGGTCACGAGAATGATCGCGCCTGCGATCGCCAGGATCGTGAGCAGGTTCTCCAGGCCTCCTAGCGACGGCGGCCGCAGGAGGAGCAACAGCATCGCGGCTATGAAGGCGGTCCATGCAGCGGCGCGGAGCGAAGGTTCGAGGGCGTCTCTCACCCGATCGAGGGTAGAGGGTGTCGCGCGGACTTACTCGGGACGGTGGCAGCAGGCCTCGATGTTGTTGCCGATGGGCTCCATCAGGACCTCGATCCCGAGCGGCGCGAGCGCCTTCACGTAGAAATCGCGGCTGCGCGCGTAGTCGCTGACGTTGATTCCGAGGTGGTCGAGCACGGGGCGCAGACTAACCTGCCCGCGATGGCGCTGACGGACGACGAGATCGGCGAGACGATGCGCAGCCTGATCGATTCATTGTGCGAGCGTGGCTGCAGCCCGATGCGTTCGAGAACCAGCACGTCGAGTTGGTCGATTTCACGATCTCGGGCGACAAGGTCCTCGTGAACCAGCGCTTTCGCGGCCGAGGAGCCGGGAGCGGAATGGACATGGAGGTCGATTCGTGGGCCGTCTGGACGATCGACGAGACTGGCCTCGCCACGAAGATCGAGTTCTTCCTCGAGCACGGAGAGGCCGAGGCTCGTCAGGGCCGCGGGGCTGCCCGAATCAGACGATTGATGAAGCAATCTCCAGACCACCTTTCATGGACGACCCTTTCCGCGCTTGTCACGGGCGGGGCGACGTGCGCCTACTGCGACTCGACCGAGGACCTGGTCGCGCACCACAAGATCCCGCGCCGCTACGGCGGGCTCGATGTGCTCGACAACCTCGAGCCAGTGTGCCGAAGCTGCCATCCGGGAGTCGAGCAGGAGGCGGTCGCGCAGGCGAAGCTGGTCTGGGAGAGGCCCGAGTGGCCGGAGTCATCCCGCCGGACGCGCCGGACGCCTCGGCTCATCCGTCCCTACTAGCCGGCGGTGGCCTCACGCCGCGTCTACGTGATCGAGCTCGAGCGCGAGGCGGGCAAGCGGCGGGATCCTCGCATTCCCTGGGTATACGTCGGGTCGAGCGTCCGGACTCCCGAGGAGCGCTTCGAGCAGCACCTCGAGGGATACAAGTCGGCTCGGCTCGTCAAGCGGTTCGCGAAACGGCTGCGGCCGGACCTCTACGAGGACCTCGAGCCGGTTCGCGGTGGGTCGAAGGCGGCGGTGAAGGCCGAGAAGGCCAGGGCCCGGGAGCTGGCTCGAGCCGGGTTCGTCGCCCATTGCGACGGAATCTCCTACGGGAAGGGCGAAGGCGCCTGGAAGGAGTGGGGCGAGGAGCGCCTGCGGCCGGTCATCCGGTTCGTCGACGCAGCGTGCTGCCGAACTGATGGAAGCCGCGTTCTCGCCGCTCGATCCCGACCGCTGCGCGCAGCTCCTGCGAGGAGAGCGAGGGTTCTGGATCGCCGACTACATCGACGTCGACGACCCTCCCCCGGCCTTCGGGATGTTCGCGCACGTCACGCATGCCGCACTGCTCCGCAGGACGAAGCGACTCGCGGCCGAGCGCGCCTGACGCGGAGGCTCAGTCCTCGCGTTCGATCCTGTGGAGCGCCGCCCCGTCGCCATCGACGCCGAGCCTGATGCCCGCCGGGAGTTCGAGGTGGATGTCGACCGAGTCGTCGACTTGGACGGTGCCGGCCACGAGCGCGCAGTCGAGGACGTGGCCGCCGCGGGAGCGGTCGTCGGTCGCGAAGTGGAGGTGATAGCCCGGGACGTTCATGCCCTCCTCGCGATCGGGGAAGCGGAATCCGACCATCGTGCCGTCGACGTCGGTGAAGTCGAAGGTGTGCTGGGAGGCGATCACCTCGGCGAGCGGCCGGTAGGGCTTCGACTGCTTCGGCACCGAGCGGGCGTGGACGCGGTCGAAGCGGCCGTCGATGCGGATCGCGTGGACCTGCTCGGGATGGCCGACCTCGGCGTCGATCGCGGCGCCGAGCTCATCGAGCGACCCGATCGCCGACAGCTCGAAGCGGTGGCCCGGGTCGAAGTTGGCGAGGACGGCGAACGGGGTCTTCGCCTCGGGCGGGATCACCTGCAGGTTCCCCTCGACGTCCGCCTTCAGGAAGAGCCCGTCGACCGCGATCATCTCGCCGTCGACGCCGTTCAGCGTGCCGAGGCCCAGGTCCCCGCGGCCCTCGAGCTCGCCGAACGTGACGTCGCCGTCGTAGGCGCCGTCGAGCAGCGCGGTGATCGTCGAGGCCTGGAAGATGCCGACGGGCTGGTCGGTCCCGAGGTCCGGCTCCGCCATCGACTGCACGTGAAGCGCGCCGATCAGCCGCTCGTCAAGCGCCATCGCCGAGCCTCGCCTCCGGGCGCATCTCCTCGCGCACGCCGTCGCCGACGGCTGCCTCGGCAAGAGCCTCGCCGAGCACCGGCGCCATCTTCCAGAGGTTGTGGCCGCCGGTGAACACCAGGCCCTCGTGCTCCCATATCGCGAAAGCGTCCGCATTCCACGGAAGCTCCGTGACCCAGCAATGCAGGAGCTCGACGGGGTCGGGATCGAGACCCGGCAGCGCCTTCTCGACATAGGCCCTGACCCGGGCCTCGTGTTCGGCGAACTGAGCGGGATCGACGACGGCGCCGTCCTCGTTCACGTCCAACGTCTCGGCGAGCCCGACCGCGAAGCGGGCGTTGCCGGGCTGCGGCGCCGCGTAGACCCCCGTCTCGCCCCACACGCCCGCCCCGTCCTGAAAGGTCGAGATGCGCTCGGGCGGGTCGCCGCTGACCCCGAACGTGCAGCGCATGTGGCAGGCCAGGGCTATCGGGGGCGAGAGACCGGCTCCGCGGGCGAGGGCCGCGGAGCCGCGGCCGGCGCAGACGATCACGCGGGAGTATTCCGAGCTGTCGGCGCCCGTCCTCACCTCGACGGTGTCGTCGCCGGACGGCCTGACCGCGAGCACCTCACCGGGGACCAGCGCGTCGCCGACCCGCTCGCTCAGCAGGCGGATCGCGGCGCGGGTGCGGATCGAGCCGGCGCCCTCGTCGAGGACCGCGACGCCGTCGAACTCGGCGAGCAGCGGCATCCGCTCGTGCAACTCGGCCTGGTCCAACTTGTGAGCGGCCACGTCGAGTTCCTCGAGCGTCTGCAGCCGCTCGAGCGCGGACTCGCCGATCGAGACCCCCCCGTCGCGCGAGACGAGCTCCTCGCCGAAGCGCTCCTCCATCGCGCTCCAGAGCTCGCGACTCTCGACCGCAAGGCGCACGAGCCGCGAGTCGTCGTGGGCGTGACGGAAGATGCGCGCCTCGCCCGCTGACTGGCCGTGCCCGGGCAGGCCCAAGTCGTGGACTACCACCTGCTCGCCGCGCTCGAGCAGCGCGTCGGCTGTGGCGAGCCCGACGATGCCGGCCCCGACGACCGCGATCTCGGGGCGAGTCGCAGCCATCAGTTGGTCAGCACGTACTTGCCGCGCGCGCGGCCGTACTCGAGGCGCTCGTGGGCCTCGGCGGCCTGGGCGAGCGGGAAGCTCTCCTCGACCACGACCTGCAGCTGGTCGGAGTCGACCAGCGCGGCGAGGGCCTCGAGGCCGGCGCCGTCGGGCTCGACGAGCATGTCGGTGACGCGCTTGCCCTGCTCCGTCGCGGCAGTCGCGATCGGCTCGGTCAGATCAGAGGGGATCTCGATCAGCAGGCCGTCGGGAGCGAGAGTCTGCAGCGAGCGCAGCGCGTAGTCCTCGCCCCCGATCAAGTCGAGCACGACGTCGACGCCATCGACCTCGTCCTCGAAGGCGCGCTCGGTGTAGTCGATCTGCTCGTCGACGCCGAGGCCTGCGAGGAACTCGTGCTTCTCGGTGCGGGCGGTCCCGATCACGTAGGCGCCGCGGGCCTTTGCGATCTGCACGGCGAGGTGGCCGACGCCGCCCGAGGCCGCGTGGACGAGGACGCGGTCGCCCTCGCCCACCCCGGCGGTGTCGACCAGCGCCTGCCAGGCGGTCAGGCCCGCGAGCGGGAGCGCCGCGGCCTGCTCGTCGCTGAGCTTGTCGGGGGTCCGTGCGAGTTGGCGCGCGCGCGAGACGGTGAACTCCGCGTAGCCGCCGGCCTGGCGCGGAAACCGAGGCATCCCGAAGACGCGGTCCCCGACGCCGAAGCGGGTGACTCCGCCACCGCCGAGCTCGACGACCGTGCCGGCGATGTCCCAGCCGAGGATCACGGGCAGCCCGCCCATGATCCCGAGCAGGCCCCCCTTCTCGCGCGTCTTGTAGTCGACCGGGTTGATGCCGGCTGCGGCGACCTCGACCAGCACCTGCGTCGGGATCGGCTCGGGGCGGTCGACCTCCTCCAGCTTGAGCACGCTCGGCGGGCCGGTCTCGTGCATGACGACGGCCTTCATCCGGGCATCGCTCATTCCGCGTTCTCGGCTTCATCGTGCTCGGCGATCAGCTTTTTGGACGCCACGCTGCGCCAACCGTCTTCGATCAGCTCAGCGAGCTCGTCCAAGCCGATCGCGTCGAGGCGAACGAGGACGAACGGGTACCCGTCGTAGTGGGGAGTCGTGAAGAAGACGTCGGCGTCGCCCTGCAGGTGTGCCTCCTTGTCCTCCTCGTCGGGGACGCGCATCACGAGCGCGTCTGGATCGGTGCGAAGTCGGCAGAAGCCGCCCTTGCCGCCTACCTTCAGCGCCTCCGTCCTGAACCAGGTGCCCTCTTCGACGCCCGGGAAGCGCTTTCCGATCTCGACCACGTCGTCCCAGCTCGGCACGCCGCAGAGCTTAGGACCACTGTCTAGGGTCCGCGAATCGAGGTCCACCACATCAACTGCGGAACGATGTGCCCGCACGGCCGCCGCGTCTTCGAGGGCCGAGGAGGGCTCACCGAGACGAGCTGGGTCGTCGCCCACTGCCTCGTCGTGGAGTCCGGCGAGGGCCTGATCGTCGTCGACACCGGCTTCGGGACGGGCGATGTCGCGGACCCGGGCCGCCTGGGCCAACCCTTTCGCGCCGTGGCGAGGCCGAACCTGACGATCGCCGAGACCGCGCTCGCGCAGATTGACGCGATGGGGCAAGACCCCGCGGACGTCCGTCACGTGATCGTCACCCACCTCGACCTCGATCACGCGGGCGGCCTGTCGGACTTCCCGCAGGCGAAGGTCCATCTGCACAAGCCCGAGCTCGACTTCGCGCAGTCGTCCGATCTCCGCGCCCGCATTCGCTACAGCCACGACCAGTGGGCACACGGCCCCGACTGGGTCCCGCACGAGGTCGCGGGCGAGAGCTGGTTCGGGTTCGAGAGCGTGGCGCCCCTGCCGGGACTCGGCGACGAGGTCGCCCTCGTCCCTCTCTACGGCCATTCGGCGGGCCATGCCGGGGTCGCGGTGAAGACCGGTGACGGCTGGCTGCTGCACGCCGGCGACTCCTTCTTCTACCGCGGCGAGATCGAGACGCCGCCGCGGTCAACGCCGGGATGGCGCCTCTTCCAGAACATCAACAACCACGACCGCAAGGCGCGCTTTCACAACCAGGAGCGCCTGCAGGAGCTGCACCGCGAGCACGGCGGCGAGGTCCGGATCGTGTGCTCGCACGACCCCGAGCTCTTCGACGCGAGCTAGGTACTAGCGCTTGGGGTAGTCCGGGATCGGGCTAGCCGGCGGCATCGGGGATGCGGCCGGGATCGGAGATGCTGCGGGCAGCGGCACGGATGCCGGCGCGGGCTCGGGAGTGGGAACAGGCTCAGTCATGGTTCCCTTCCTGCTGGAGCCCTCGTCGCGCAGGCCGACGGCCCGTTGGCTTCGAAGGCGAGGTGAGCCACACACGCTAGCCCTCGGGCGGAGTCAGCCCTCGAGAAAGAAGTCCCGCCGCCACGTGCGCTCGGCTAGGCGCTGCTGCACGACGCCCATGTAGTCGAGCGAGGGCTGGGTGTACCAGCGGCCCGAGAACCAGGCGCCGACCGAGCCCCAGATGTCGCCGGCCGCGTAGTCGCGGCCGCGCTCGACCGTGTTGAGCCAGGGCATCTTGCCGTCGAAGTAGCTGCGGATGATGCCGCCGTAGTAGTCGGCGTTGAAGGCAGTGAAGCGGCGCGCGATCGTGCATTCGTCCCGGCAGTGGTACGGGCGGCGCACCTGGTAGAGGCCGAAGGAGTCGCCTGCGTCGCCGACGGTCTCCATCCGCCACCACGACTCGACCACGGCGACGGCTCGCAGGAGGTCCTCGTCGAGGCCCCACTTGTAGGCCGACCATTGAATGATCTCGTCGGTCGTCCCCTCGAAGCGGCCGTTGACGAAGCGCGCGTACGGCATCTCGCTGCGCGCCACCCAGGTCTTGAGCAGCTTGCGCTTCGGCACTCGGTGGTTGGCGGCGCGATTCGCGGGACGCGGCTCGTAGCCGTTTCGCTTCACCTTGGTCGCCGCCTTCTTGCTCGAGAGCGGGCCCCAGCCGACCGGCTTCGTCGCTGCGCGCCCCTCGACGTCGGAGACCGTGTACAGCAGGAACGCGACGACGATCAAGGTGGCGACCAGAGCCATGTGGGCGGGCTTCAATTCGCCGCTCACCTCGCGACCTTCTGCTGGGCCTGCTCCCACTCCGCGTAGAGGCGGTCGAGCTCGGCCTTCGCCTCCTTGTGGCGCTCGCCGGCTCGTTGCGAGCGGCCGGGGCTCGACCAGGCCTCGGGGTCGGCCAGCTCCTCCTCCAGCTCGCGCAACGAGGCCTCCGCGGCCTCGATCTCCTTCTCGAGCTCGCCGACCTTGCGCAGCGCGTTCTTCGACGGCGGCTTAGGCGCCCCGTTGCTCTTCGCGGCCTTCGCGCTCTTCTTGGCGGCGCCGTTGGAGGCGGAGGCCGCCGCGGACTCGGCCGCGCGGCGCTCGTCGGCCTCGCGCTGGTAGGTGGCCCAGCCGACGGGATGGCTTCGCAGCTCGCCGTCGCCGACGACCAGCGTGCGGCTCCCGACGGCCTCGAGCAGGGCCCGGTCGTGGGAGACGAGGATGACAGCGCCCTGGAAAGCGAGCAGGGCGTCCTCGAGGGCCTCGCGGCTCTCGATGTCGAGGTGGTTGGTCGGCTCGTCGAGAATCAGCACGTTGGCGCCCGAGCTGACGAGGATCGCAAGTGAGAGCCGCCGCTGCTCGCCACCCGAGATGTCGCTGAGCTGCTTCATCGCGTCTGAGCCCGAGAAGAGAAACGCGCCGAGCAGGCCCCGGGCCTTCTGGCCGGTCAGGCCCGTCTCGCGCACCACCGCGTCGAGAACCGTGCCCTCCCCCGCTGCGCTCTCGGCGTGCTGGGAGAGGTACCCGACGTGGACGTTGTGGCCCTGGCTGACCTTGCCGGCGTCGGGCTCGCGCATCCCGGCGAGCGTCTCGATGAGCGTCGTCTTGCCGGCGCCGTTCGGGCCGACGAGGACGATGTGCTCGTCGCGCTCGACGCGCAGCGCCGCGTCGTCGATCAGCACCCGGCCCGGGACCTCGATGCGGGCGTCCTGGACCTTCAGGACGTAGCGCCCCGCCCGCTCGGGGGCCTTGAAGGCGAAGCGAAGGTTTCGCGTGTCGCCGGGGTCGAAGCTGACGGCCTCGGACTTCACCTTCGCGATCTTCTTGACGCGCGACTGGGCCTGCTTCGCCTTGGTCGCCTTGTAGCGGAAGCGCTCGACGAAGCGCTCCATCCGCGCGATCTCGGCCTGCTGGCGCTCGATCGCCTTGCCGAGCGCGATCTGGCGCGCGGCCTGCTCGGTGCGCCACGCGTGCCACGGGCCGGAGAAGAACCGCCCCTTGCCCGCCTCGAGCTCGAGCACCGAGGTACCGACGGCCTCGAGGAACCAGCGGTCGTGGGCGACGAGCACGACCGCGACGTCAAGCCCGACGAGGTAGCTCTCGAGCCACTCGAGCGAGGGGATGTCGAGGTGGTTGGTCGGCTCATCGAGCAGCAGCAGGTCGGGACGAGTGGCGAGCGCCCGCGCGAGCGAGGCGCGGGTCAGCTCGCCTCCGGAGAACGTCGCCAGGGGCCGTTTGGCCTGTTCAGGAGGGAACCCGAGTCCCCGCAGCACCGCCAGCACGTCGTCGCGCCAGCGGTAGCCGCCGCCGTGATCGAGGCGCTGCTGGGCCGCCGCGTAGGCGCGCATCGCCTCGTCGTCGGGCGAGCCCTCGGCCATCTTCGCCTCGAGGCGCTCGAGCTCAACCTCGGTCTCCATCATCTCGGTGCGGCCGCTGAAGACGTAGTCGCTGAGCGAGACCTGCGAGCCCTGGGGCGGACGCTGGTCGTGCAGAGCGACGCGCGCGCCCTTCTGCATCACGATGCCCCCGGAGTCGGGGACGAGCTCGCCGGCGAGCACCCGCAGAAGCGTGGACTTGCCCACGCCGTTTCGGCCCGAGAGCGTCATCCGGTCGCCCGGCTCGAGCTTGAAGGAAACGTCGGTGAACAGCTGCTTGCCCCCGACATAAACGGAGACGCCGGATGCGGTCGCGATTGCCATGTTCGGCTTCCAGGCTAGAGGGAGCGGCGCGCGCTGCATCGCCACAATGCCCGGATGGACAGTCTCGAAATCATCCTTATCGCCCTGTTCGTCTCGGTCGCGGGTCTCAACGCGCTCGCGACCTGGCTGAAGATCCCCTACCCGATCCTGCTGGTGTTGGGCGGGATCGCCCTGGCCGCCGTACCCGGGATCCCAGACGTCGAGCTCGACCCCGACCTCGTCCTCCTGATCTTCCTGCCGCCGCTGCTCTACTCTGCGGCGTTCTTCTCGGACCTCCAGGCGCTGCGGCGCGACGCGCGGGCGCTCTCCTTGGCAGCGATCGGCATCGTGCTCACGACCACGGTCGTCGTCGCCGTGGTGGCGCACGAGGTGATCGGGATGGAATGGGCGCTGGCGTTCGCGCTCGGCGCCATCGTCTCGCCCACAGATCCCGTCGCCGCGACCTCGATCATGAGGCGCCTGGGGATGCCCAGGCGCCTGGTGAACGTGATCGAGGGCGAGAGCCTCGTCAACGACGCGTCCGCTCTTGTGGCCTACAAGGTCGCCGTAGCGGCGGCGGTCGGGGGCAGCTTCTCGCTGTTCGACGCCAGCCTCGAGTTCGTGCTCGCGGTCTCCGGCGGAGTGGCCATCGGCCTGGCCGTGGGCTGGCTCGCGGCTCGGATGCGCAGGGCCCTGCACGACATCAACACCGAGCTCACCATCTCGCTCTTCACCGGCTATGCCGCGTTCCTCCCGGCCGAGGAACTCGGCCTCTCGGGTGTGCTGGCGGCAGTCACCTGCGGCCTCTACGTCGGCTTTCAGGCCCCCGAGATCGCCGAGCCCCAGACCCGGATGCAGGGCGAGGGGCTGTGGGGCATCGTCGGCTTCCTGTTGAACGCGACCCTCTTCGTGCTGATCGGGCTCCAGCTGCCGGTCATCCTCGACGAGCTCGATACGCCCTTCGTCGAGGCCTGCGGCTATGCGGCCCTGATCGCGGCGACAGTGATCGGCGTCCGCTTCGCCTGGCTCTTCACGATTCCGTACGTGATCCGGAGGCTCGACCGCCGGCCATCGCAGCTCGAGCGCCGGGTCGGCTGGCGCCCACGCGTCGTGATGGGCTGGTCGGGGATGCGGGGCGGCGTCTCGCTCGCCGCCGCCCTCGCTCTGCCTCTGACGACAGATGCCGGAGCCGAGCTCGCCGACCGTGACCTGATCCTCTTCATCACCTACGGGGTCATCCTGGTGACCGTCGTGGGCCAGGGACTGACCCTGCCGCCGCTGATCCGGAAGCTCGGGGTCACCGACGACGGGAGTGACGAGGAGAGCGAGGAGCTCTACGCGAGGCTGATCTCGATCGAGTCCGCGCTCGACACCATCGACCAGCTTGCTGTCGCCGACTGGACTGTGGACGACTCCGTCGACCGGGCCCGCGCCCTCTACGAGTACCGGCGCCGGCGCTTCAAGACCCTCGCCGGGACGATCGACGACGAGGACGGGATCGTTGACCGCTCGACCACCTACCAGCAGATGATGCACGTCATCTACGAGGCCCAGCGCGCCGCTCTGCTCGAGGTGCGAAACAACGGGCTCGCGTCGGCTGACGTAATCCGCAGGATCGAGCGAGAGCTCGACCTCGAGGAGTCGAGGCTCGAGATCTAGGTGGCTACCACTCGCTGAACTCTTCGTTCTCGATCCGCTTGACGCCCTCGCGCACGCGCTCGAGCACATGCTCGCGGACACGCAGCTTGTTCGAGAGGTGTGCCGCGCGGACGACGCCGGCGAGGTAGGTCGCCTCCTCTCGCGCCCTGGCCCCGACCTGGTCGAGCGGCACGAGGTGGTCGAGGAACCCCGCCTCGCGGGCGTCAACCGGGCCGAGGAAGATCCCGGTGACGGTGCAGCGGTCGAACCAGTTGGGCGGCATGCGGTGGCGGGCGGCCTCGATTGCGTACCAGGGGATCGTCATGCCGAGCTGGACCTCGTTCAGCCCGAACCGGAACTCGCCCTCGGCGCCGACCCGGACGTCGCAGCCGAGCAACATGAACGAGCCCATCGCGATCGCATTGCCGTTGCAGGCCGCGACCACCGGGTGCGGGAACGAGAGGAGGCGCTCGGTCAGCTTCGCGCCTCCCGCGAGCATCGAGCGGACCGCGTCGACGTCGCCGCTCTGCATCGTCTTCAGGTCGAAGCCTGCCGAGAACGTCGTCTCGCGGCCGGTGAGGACCACGACCGCCTCGTCGGACTCGGCCTGGTCGAGCGCGCCGAATATCTCTTCGAGCATCGCAGGGGAGAGCGCGTTCACCTTTCCGTCGTCCATCGCAAGCGTCGCGATGCCGTCGGCCAGCTCATATCCGACCCTCTCCCCCATCACGCCTCCGGTCGGTGCCCGGGGCCTAGTAGCGGTAGTGCTCGGGCTTGTACGGGCCCTCGACGGGGATGCCGAGGTATGCGGCCTGCTCGGGCGTAAGCTCGGTGAGGCGGACGCCGAGCGCGTCGAGGTGCAGGCGCGCGACCTTCTCGTCGAGGTGCTTCGGCAGCACGTAGACCTGCTTCTCGTATTCATCGGAGCGGCCGAATAGCTCGATCTGCGCGATCACCTGGTTCGAGAAGCTGTTCGACATCACGAAGCTCGGGTGGCCGGTCGCGTTGCCGAGGTTCAGAAGCCGGCCCTCTGAGAGGACGATGACCGCGTGGCCGTCGGAGAAGCGCCACTCGTCGACCTGCGGCTTGAACTCGACCTTCTCGACGTCGTCGCGCGCATCGAGCCCGGCCATGTCGATCTCGTTGTCGAAGTGGCCGATGTTGCCGACGATCGCCTGATGCTTCATCCGCGACATCTGCTCGGCGCTGATCACGTCCTTGTTGCCGGTGGCGGTGATGAAGATGTCGGCGGTCTCGATGACGTCCTCGAGCGTCGCGACCTCATAGCCCTGCATCGCTGCCTGGAGCGCGCAGATCGGGTCGATCTCGGTGACGATCACGCGTGCGCCCTGCCCTCGCAGCGACTCGGCTGAGCCCTTGCCGACGTCGCCGAAGCCGCAGATGACCGCGACCTTGCCGCCGATCAGGGTGTCGGTGGCGCGGTTGATGCCGTCGACCAGCGAGTGGCGAACGCCGTAGACGTTGTCGAACTTCGACTTGGTGACGGAGTCGTTGACGTTGATCGCGGGGAACAACAGCGTGCCGTCGGCGACCATGTGCTGGAGGCGGTTGACGCCGGTGGTCGTCTCCTCGGTCACGCCCTTGATGCCGGCGGCGAGCTTGGTGAAGCGCTCGGGGTCCTCCTCCTGGGAGCGCGTCAGCAGCTCGAGCACGACCTTGAACTCCTCGTTGTCGGCGCTTGAGGGATCGGGGACCGCTCCAGCCTTCTCGAACTCGACGCCCTTGTGGATCAGGAGCGTCGGGTCGCCGCCGTCGTCGAGGAGCATGTTCGGGCCCTCGCCCTCCCAGCGGAGCGTCTGGTCGATGCACCACCAGAACTCCTCGAGGGTCTCGCCCTTCCAGGCGAAAACGGGGATGCCGGCCTCGGCCATCGCGGCCGCGGCGTGGTCCTGCGTCGAGAAGATGTTGCAGCTCGCCCAGCGCAGCTCGGCGCCGAGCGCGACGAGGGTCTCCATCAGCACCGCGGTCTGGACCGTCATATGAAGCGAGCCGACGATGCGGGCGCCTGCGAGCGGCTGGCTCGCGGCGTACTCCTCGCGGATCGACATCAGCCCGGGCATCTCGTGCTCGGCTAGCGCGATGTCGCGGCGGCCGTACTCGGCGAGCGAGGTGTCGGCGACCTTGAAGTCCTGCGTGGCGGTGGCGGTGCTGGGGGGCGTCATTTGGGCGAGCGTCTCCTGGTCGAGGTTGTCTGCGGACAGGGTACCCGTGGAGCCCCATCGCCTAGGTTCGGGCGATGTGGAGTGGTGAGGTGGCACCTTAGGGCTGGTACGCAGACCAAAAGCGCCACGCCCGCGGCCGATCTCCCGCCCGGGGCGGGAGACTCGGCTTGATGATGGACGCGGCGAGAATTGAACTCGCGTCCGCGGTGGTAGAGCGAGGGTGTCTACAGGTATAGCCGGCGCTTTAGTCTCGCCTCTGGGCTTCCGCTGCCGGCGGGAGATTCCCTGAGGCCAGTTCCTTTGATGTTCCCGGATGGTCGGAACAAGCCATCCAGGTGAGCCCGATTCTGATGCCGGTGCCCCTCTGCTCGGGCGACGGAGGGCCGACACACGTCACTTAGGTTCTAGCTAAGCGGCGAGAGCGAACTCATGGTCCGCACGTATTGGTTGGTGCCGGTTTTTGTACGAGGCCTCCGGCGTCCTCGACCTGCAACCTTTCGCACGATCCACCACGTCGAAGCCTGTCGCGCCCGTGCTATGTGGAGACATTCTAGCCCGGCAGGCGCGTCCCGACTCGACACCACGGATATAGCCCTGCCCTGAAATCTGGCCGTCGGGAGCACGAGAATGGCGCCCTTGGGGTCTAGATTCCACGAATGGCCGCTACGAGGGTCAGCTTGCTGAGCCGTCGTTCGCCCGCAACGCGGGTGCGGGAGCGCCGCGCGCCCGCGCATCCGCTGATCGGCGTCACCACGTCGGAGGTACGTGAGGCCAAGGACGTGAGCCAGGTCTCGGAGGGCGAGCCGCCTCGCCACGAGATGGCGCTCGGCCTCACCTACATGCGGACGATCGAGCTCGCGGGCGGGGTACCCGTGGTGATGCCGCCGCTCGGGCCCGACGCGATCAACCCCCTGCTCGACCAGATCTACGGCCTCTGCCTCTCGGGCGGGCCCGACCTCGATCCCAAGACCTACGCGAAGCGCGCCGCGCCGGAGCTGGGGCCGACGTGGCCGGAGCTCGACTTCGTCGAGCTCGCGGTCGCGCGCGGGGCCGACAAGCGCGAGATGCCGGTGCTCGCGATCTGCCGCGGGATGCAGGCGCTGAACGTGGCGCGCGGCGGCAGCCTGCACCAGCACCTCGGCGCGGGCGAGATCGCGCACCGCCAGCGGGAGAACGCCGAGATCGAGACCCACGCAGTGCGGATCGACCCCGACAGCCGCCTCGCCCAGATCATCGGGGTGCTCGAGATCCAGGTCAACTCCTTCCACCATCAGGCGATCGACGAGCTCGGCGAGGGCCTGCGGCCCGTCGCTTGGGCGCCCGACGGCGTCATCGAGGCCGTCGAGGCGACCGACCGCGACGAGTTCATGATCGGCGTGCAGTGGCACGCCGAATGCCTTTCGGGCGTCCCCGGCCAGCTGGCGCTGTTCGAGGCGTTCGTCGAGGCCGCCCGCGCCCACGTCCAGGCATCGGCCTGATGGAAGAGCAGCCCCACTCCTCCCACACCAAGGCCGCGCGAGGGGCCCACGGCCGCCGCCTGGGCCGAGTGGGCCGGCGGCCACGAGGCGGGCCCCTACTCGCTCGGCGTCGAGGAGGAGGTGATGCTCGTCGAGCCCGGCTCGTGGGCGCTCGCCTACCGGATCGAGGACGTGCTGGCCGCGGCCGCGCCCCGAGCTCGAACGCCAGCTGAACGCGGAGACCCACGGGTCGGCGGTCGAGCTGCAGACGGGCGTCCACCCGGGAGTGCGCACCGCGGCGTCCGAGCTCGAGCAGATGCGGACCGAGCTGACGGAGACGCTCGAGAACCTCGGGATGCGCGCGGCCTGCGCGGGGACCCATCCCACCGCCACCTGGCGCGACGTCGTCGTCTCGCGCGGCGAGCGCTACCGCGACGTATACGCCTCGATGCGCGAGCTCGCGCGGCGCGAGCCGACCTTCGCGCTTCACGTTCACGTCGGGATCCCCGATGCCGAGACCGCGATCCAGGTGACCAACGGGATGCGCGTCTGGCTGCCGGTCCTGCTCGCGCTCTCGGCCAACTCGCCGTTCTGGCAGGGGCGCGACAGCGGCCTCGCCTCCGCCCGCACGCCGGTCTTCCAGGCGTTCCCTCGCGTGGGGATCCCGCGGGAGTTCCACGACTACAGCGACTACGTCGAGGCGGTCGACATGCTGATCCGCACCGACGCCGTCCCCGACCCGACCTACCTGTGGTGGGACGTGCGCCCTCAGCCCGCGCTCGGGACGGTCGAGATCCGGATCATGGACGCGCAGACCAGCCTGTGGCAGACGCGGGCGCTCGTCGCGCTGGTGCAGTGCCTGTGCAGGCTCGAGGCCGAGGGGATCCACAGCTCGCCGCGCGCGATCCACGCCTCCGAGGCGCTCGACGAGAACCGCTTTCTCGCCTGCCGCGACGGTGTCGAGGCGAAGCTGATCCAGCCCGACCTCGATCGCCGCGTGTCGGTCACCGAGCTGACCGACGAGCTCGTGGAGGCGTGCCTGCCGCACGCGACCGCGCTCGGCTGCGAGCGCGAGCTGCGCGACGTCAACGACCTCTGCCGCCGCAACGGCTGCACCAACCAGCTCGCGATCGCGAGGCGGGTGCGCGATCTGCCCCAGCTCGTCGAGGTCCTGACGGACGAGTTCAGCTAGCCGGGGCGCTCACTCGAGGACCCAGGTGTCCTTGCCGCCGCCCTCGCGCGAGCTGTTGACGATCAGCGAGCCCTGCTTGAGCGCCACCCTCGTGAGCGCGCCGGGGGCGACGTCGCCGGCGATCGAGAAGGCCCGCAGGTCGACGTGGCGCGGCTCGAGAGCGCCGTTGAAGATCGTCGGGTGCGACGAGAGCGTGATCGTCTCCTGCGCGACGAAGTCGTCGGGGCGCCCGCGGATCATGCGCTCGACCCGGTCGAGGTCCTCTCGGGAGGACTCGCGGCAGATCACGACCCCGCTCCCGCCGAGCCCGGAACGCGGTTTCACCACCATCTCGTCGAGGCGCCCGAGCACCTGCTCGAGGGCGTCGGGCTCACCGAGGTCATAGGTGCGAACCGCCGGGACCATCGGCTCCTGGCCCAGGTAGAAGCGGATCATCTCGCCGACGTACGCGTGGGTGAGCTTGTCGTCACCGACCCCCGCCCCCGGCGCGTTCACGACGGCCAGGTTGCCCGCGCGAAGCGGGTCGAGCAGTAGATCGGCGATCCAGGTCGGGTTGCCGCGCTCGTCCGCGAAGCGGTCCTCGTCGGTGCGGCGATAGATGACCTGGATCTCTCGCGGCCCCGCGGAGCCGTCCGCGTACAGACGCCCCCCGCGGACGGTGAGCTCGTCGCGGGTGACGATGGGTATGCCGATTCGCTCCGAGAGCCGGCGGTGTTCGAACCAGGCAGAGTTGAAGGGGCCGTCGGAGAGGAGCGCGGCGCTCGGGTCGCCGGAGCCGTCGGGGGCGGCGTCGCGAATCGCCCTGCCGAGCGACTCGTAGCTCGGCCCAACGTCGCGCCGCCCGCCGGGAGCGTCGAAGGGCATGGCCTCGTCCACAGCGATGCGCGCAGCACTCGAGTAGGAGAGCCCCGACGGAGTCCGCAGGTTCTCCTCGAGAACGCCGAAGCGCCCGTCGGCTCCCCGGACGAGGTCGAAGCCGATCACGGGCGCGTGCCCACCGGGCGCGGTCAATCCGACCAGGTCGGGCTCGAAATGGTCGGCCGTCTCGACCACGCGCCTCGGGACCCGGCCGGCCTTGATGATCTCCTGGTCCCCGTAGACGTCGGCGATGAACCGGTTGAGAGCGCGGGCGCGCTGGAGCATCCCGAAGGCCAGCCCGTTCCACTCGGAGGCCTCGAGCACCCGCGGGATGGCGTCGACGTGGAAGGGCCGGGGATCCTCCTCGCCGCCGAAGCTGACGCCGCGGTCGCTCAGGTTCCGCCGGACGGTGGCGGCTATGCGGCCGAGGTCCGCGTCGGCGAGCTCCGCGAGCACGTCGACGTACGCGGGGCGCGGCTCACCAGCCGGGTCGAGTGCTTCGTCGTGGCCGTCGGGGATGTACGGCGGCTTGGATCCCTCCATCAAGAGAGACTAACCCCGCGTCAGAGCGATTTTTGTGCCGAAGACATCCTTGATGGCCCGTTGAATCGCGCCCGTACAGTTGTTGGCGATGGAAGCCCACCAGCACACAGAGGTCGAGCCGGTTTCGACTGACCCGATCCACCCCGGGTCGGGGCGCGATGAGAGCCTGCTGAAGAGGTTCGGCGGCATCGCCGTCGCCGGCGGGTTGCTGCTCGCGAAGTTCGGCGCGAAGGCGAAGGTTCTGCTGTTCGCGCTACCGAAGCTGAAGCTCTTCACGACGTCCGCCTCGATGCTGGTCTCGATCGTCGCCTACCAGCTGATCTTCGGGTGGGCCTTCGCGGTCGGCTTCGTGCTGCTTCTGCTGCTCCACGAGATGGGGCATGTGTTCCAGCTGCGACGCGAGGGGATCGAGTCCTCGGCGCCGATGTTCATCCCGTTTCTCGGTGCCGTGATCTCGGCCAAGTCGCTCGGCGACGACGCCGCGGCCGAGGCCCGCGTCGGCCTCGCCGGCCCGATCCTGGGCACGATCGCGACGCTGATCCCGCTCGGCCTCTGGCTGGCCACCGGCGAGGATCTGTGGCGCGCGCTCGCCTACATCGGCTTCTTCCTGAACCTTTTCAACCTGCTCCCGGTGCTTCCTCTCGACGGCGGCCGCGCCATGGCGGCGCTCTCGCCCTGGGTCTGGTTCGTCGGGTTCGCGGGCCTGATCGTGCTCACCTTCTTCTTCCCGAACCCGATCCTGCTGCTGGTCATCCTCTTCGGCGGGATCGAGAGTTGGCGGCGCTGGAAGGCTCGCAAGTCGCCGGAGTCACGCGCCTTCCACGACATCCCCACCCGCACCCGGGTGCTGGTCGCGATCGTCTACCTCGGGCTCGCTGCTCTGCTCGCCGTCGGCGTCTCCGAGACGTACTTCGAGCGCAGCCTCAGCGACGTCTGAGGCGCTAGGAGACCGTCAACCTGGGGCTGATCTCGCTCAGGAACGAGCGAGGCATGCCCGGCACGGCGGCGAGGTCGTCGAGCGTCTTGAACCCGCTCAGCTGTTCGCGATAGGTGATCACGCGGGTCGCCTGCGTCACCGAGAACCCGAGGTCGCGCAGGTCCTCGAAGGTCGCGCGGTTGACGTCGATCGTCTCGCCGGAGACGGGCTCTGACGGCTCGTCGGGTGAGGACGCCGATACGGATCCTGCGCCCTCTGGCTGCTCGTCCGCGGCGGGCTCGGTGTGCGTGTCGCCCACGCCCTCTGAGTCGGAATCGGCGAGGTCTTCCTTGCCGGCGTCGACGCCGAGGATGCGGCCGATGATCCCCGGCCGGCCCTTCTCGTCGGCCTTCGTCTCGGCCTCGGTGGCGTCGGAGGCGTCGGCGTCCTCCTCCTTGGGCTCGCCCGAGGCGTTGAATGCCACCGGCTCGGTGGGCTGGTCGGTCGCCGCTTCCTCGGTCTGCTCCGGCGGGCTCCACACCGGGGTGTCGGGCGCCTCCGGCTCGGCGGGAGCGCTCGGCGGCTCCGGGGGCGCGGGTGCGCTCGGTGCGGGAGTCTGGAACGGCTCGGACGCCGCGGGCGCCACAGGCGGCGGCTCGGGCGCGGCGGGCGGCTCGGGCGCGGCGGGCGGCTCCGGCGGCACAGGCGGCTCGGGCAGCACAGGCGGCTCGGGCGGGTCGGGCGGCTCTGGCATCGTCGGGCGCGGCTCCGGCATCGCTGGGGGCGGCTCCGGCGCCGGGCGCGCGATGAACTCGTCGGTGGCTCGGACGGTCGAAGCTGCGGCGGCCTCGGCGGCGCGCGCTCGGCGCTCGGCGTCCTTGGCGCGGGCCTCGGCGCGGGTGACCTTCTCGAGCACCTCTCGTAGACGACGCTCGCGGTCGGCCTCCTCGGCCTTCAGCCGAGCGAGTCGCTCGGCGTCGGCAGCTCGTCGCTCAGCCTCCTGGGCGCGCTGCTCGATGTCGTTGAGCCGGCGGTAGGCCTCCTCCATCGCGCTCTCGCGCTGCTCACGCTCTGCGGCCAGCTTCCGCTGGGCTTCCTCGACTTCGATCGCGAGGCGGTTGCGCTCGGCGCCGATTTCCTGCTCGAGCTTGGCGCGTGTCGCGCGCTCGGTCTCCTCGCGGATACGTGAGATCTCCTCGCTGAAGCGGCTCTCTGCGTCTGCGCGGGCGCGCTCGGCGGCCTCGCGGCTGGCGCTGTCGGCTGCCTGGCGAATGCGCTCGTCAGCCTGGAGCTCGGCGTCCTCGATCGCCTTGCGGGTGCGCTCCTCGACCTCGCGGCGGACGCGCTCCGATTCCTCGCGGGCGCGGGTCTCGCTCTCTTCCCGGAGCCTCTCGGCCTCTTCGCGGAACTGGCGCTCGGCAGCCTCCCGAGCCTCCTCCTCAGCCTGGCGGCGCGCCTGGTCGGCCGCCATCTTGATCAGGCCCTCGGTCTCCTGCTTGGCGTTGGCGACGCGCTGCTCGGCCTCGGCCTGCAGCTCCTGCGCCTTGCGCATGCGCTCATCAGCCTCGCGCTCGACGCGCTCCTCCTCCTTGGTGATCTGCTCGTCGCGCTCCTTGGCGAGGCGCTGGACCTCCTCGCTGGGCCCGACATCAGTTGGGGGCGGCGGAGGAGGCGGGGGGGTGAACTGGCGGCCGGGATCGGTCGTGGAGCCGGCGTCGGGCGCATCGCCGGGCACAGCGTCATACGGCGGGCGGGCGGGAAGGTCGGGGAGGGCGAAGCCCGGGGCTTCGGCCGGGGCCTCGCCGGTCGGCGACTCAACGGGATCGGGGCCCCCCGCCGCGGCGGCCTCGGCCGGCGCCGCCTCGGCGGCCGCAAGGCGGTTGATCTCATCCTGCAGCGACCCGGTCTCGTCGGGGGAGTACGGGGGGCGCTCCCCGATCGGCTCGTCCTCGGGCGGAGGCGGCGGCGAAGCGAACGCGCCGCTCTCCTCGTCGGCAGTCGGGGCGAAACCGCCGGGGGCCTCGTCGGGCTCGGGGGCGAGGGGCGTCAGCGCCGGCTGGTCGTCGGTGACGGGATCGGATGCCAGGCCGGGGTCGGTCGGAGGCTCGGGAGGCGCGTAGGGAGCCGGAGGCTCGGGAGCGGCCGGAGGCTCGGGCGCAGGGGGCAACTCGGCAGCGGGCGGCTCGGCAGCGGCGGGCTGCTCGCTCGCCAGCGGAATCTCGGACGCGGGCGGGCTGGGGGTCGCCTCGTGGGGCGTCGGCGCCGCGGCTGCGGGCTCCTCCAGCGGGACCTGCTCGAATTCGCCGGTCCCGGGGGCCTCTTCGAATTCGCCCGTCTCGCGAGCCTGCGGCTGGGCGGTCTCGTCCTCGGACTGCTCGTCGGCTCGCTCCCCCGCGGGCTTCCAAGCGCCCGACGCAGCAGCGGCCGCGGCGGTGGCCCGCGGCGGCGGCCGCACCTCCCAGCGCGACGGTGGGGACGTCGATGCCGTCGTCCTGGCGCTCCTCCTCCTGCTGCTCCTGAGAGTGCTCCTCGTCGGGCTTCACCTCGGCCGGCTCTTCTGCAGCGTCGTCGGCAGCGGCTTCGTCACCCGCGGTCGCTCCGCGCTCTTCGGTCGGCTTGCCTCGACGCTCTGCGCGGCGCTTCTTGCGCTCCTCCTTGCGCTTGTCGCGCTCCTCTCGCCTACGGCGGCGCTCCTCTTCCCAGGCACGGCGCTCATCGTCCTCGGCGGCGCGCTTGGCGCCGGCCTTGCTCTCGCGCTTCGCGCGCTTCTCTTCCTTCTTTTGCTTGCGGCGCTCGCCGCGGCTCAGCTTCTTCTCGGGCTCGTCGGCCGCTGCCGCCGTCCCGGCCGCTGCCGCAGTCCCGGCGGCGGCTGCAGTCCCAGCGGCGGCCGCCGCGGAGGCGGCGGGAGCGGGAGCCTCGTCGGGCTCGCCTGGAGTGGTGGCTGGCGTGGCCTCCTGGACCGAAGTCTCATCGCTTGCAGGCGAGGTCTCACCGTCTGCCGGCACACCCTTCTTGCCGGCCTTCTTGGCCGCCTTGTCCGCCGTCTTCTTGGCCTTGGCGTCCTGCTTGGCCCGCTCCGTGCGCGCCTTCTCGGCTTCCTTCACGCGCGCCTTCTCGGCGCGCTTGGCCTTTCGAGTGCCGGTGGCGTCAGCGCCGGAGTCGCTGACCGAGCCCCCGTCGGCTCGGCGCTGGCGCGAGCGCACGAGCAGCAGGATGAGGATCAGGATCAAGCCGGCCGCCACGGCGTAGGCCGAGATCGGGTTGTCCGAGATGTAGTCCTGGGCGTCGTCCAGGATCGCGGCTGTCTGTATGGCAGCGAGCTTCACCGTGTCGAATGGTCTCACGAAGGATTTTTCTGCGTGCACACGCTGTTTCCGTCCCCTGGATGCGTTCTTGCCTGACGGAGGCTAGTTGAGCCGCTGCTTGTAATCGCGCTCGACCTCGCGGCGGACGTCGCGGTCGGCGATCTCGCGCCGGCGGTCGCGCCCCTCCTTGCCCGTGGCGAGCGCCAGCTCGACCTTCGCGCGTGGCCCTTTGAAGTAGATCCGGGTGGGAACCAGGGTCAGACCCTTCTCGGCGGTCTTGCCGATCAGGCGCTCGATCTCGCCCTTGTGCATGAGCAGCTTGCGTGGCCGGTCCGGGTCGTGGTTCTGGGTGCTCGCCGGGAGGTAGGGCGGGATATGGGCACCGCGCAGCCAGACCTCGCCGTCGTCTACGACCGCGTAGGCCTCGTTAAGCGACGCCTTGCCGTCGCGCAGGCTCTTCACCTCGCTGCCCTGCAGGACGACCCCGCACTCGTAGGTCTCGAGCAGCTTGAACTTGTGACGCGCGCGTCGATTGGTGGCGACGTCGCCGCTGGCGGCCGCGCGCTTCTTGCCTTTCCTCGCCATCAGTCGCCCTCCGCCAGGTCGATGCGTCCGCGCGGCGCGTCGACCTGCGAGACGGTGACGCGCACCGGGTCCCCGAGGCGGATCGAGTCCCCTCCCCTGCCCCCGACGAGCATCGTCTCGGTCTCGTCGAGCTCGTAGCGCTCGCGGCCTCCGATCACGCGCGCGGGCAGAAAGCCCTCGTAGACGTCGGCGAGGGCGCCCCCGAAGCTGATGAACGCTCCGGCGCTGATGACTCCGTTGACCTCGCCCTCGAAGCGGGCGTCGGCGCCGCGCTCGAACAGCTCGCGCTTCAGCAGGAACGCGGCGCAGATGTCGTCGGCTCGGTGCTCCAGCTTCCCGGCGTCGCGCTCGCGCTCGGAGCAGTGCACGCCGGCCCCGGGCAGGGACTCGGCTCGCGGAGCTCCCTCGCCCGCGCCGACCGCGGCGAGCAGGGCGCGGTGGGCGATCAGGTCGGGAAAGCGGCGGATCGGCGAGGTGAAGTGGGCGTAGGCCTGGCTGCCGAGGCCGGCGTGGCCGAGGTTGCGGTCGGTGTAGTGGGCCTGCTTCAGGGACCTGAGCACGAGCGATGTATACGCCTGGCGGCCGTGGCCGCGCCGTTCGGCCTCGCGGGTCGCCGTCCTGCTGGCCTCGACGACGATGCGGCCCGCCTGACTCGGGCCGAGGTTCTTCGGAAGCGGGGGCGCCGGGATGTCGAGTGCGGCGAACTGGTCGATCAGTCGCGCGACGCGCTCGGGATCGGGCTGCTCGTGGACGCGGTAGAGCGTCGGAACGTGCTTGCGCTCGAGCAGCTGGGCGACCTGCTCGTTGGTCAGCACCATCAACTGCTCGATCAGCCCGTGAGACTCCGTCTGCTCGACCGCGCGCGCGGCGACAACGTGCCCTTCGGCGTCGAACTCGAACTCGGGCTCGGAGCTCTTGACCTCGAGCGAGGAGCCGGCGCGCTTCTCGGCCAGCACCGATGAGATCTTTCGCGCGAGTGCGATCGGCTCGGCGACGACCCCGGGCGCCGACCCGCGGCCGGCGAAGAGCTCGTCGAGCTGCTCGTAGTCGAGCCGGACGTCGGAGCGGATCGTGCTGCGGTAGAAGCTCGCCGAGCGCACCTCACCGCCCTCGCTCAGCTCCATCTCGGCCGTGACCGTGAGGCGCTCGACGCCCGGAGCGAGGCTGCAGGCGGAGCTCGAAAGGGCGAACGGGAGCATCGGCTCGACGCTTCCCGGCACGTAGGTCGAGGTCGCGCGCCTATACGCCTCCTTCTCGAGCACCGAGCCCGGGCGGACGTGCGCTGCGACATCGGCGATGTGGATCCAGAGCTTCACGCCGCCCACGCTCTGCGACGCAGATACTGCGTCGTCGAAGTCCCTCGCGCTGGCCGGGTCGACGGTGAACGTGGGCAGGTCGCGGAGGTCGCGGCGATCGGAGGACACAGCGGCGGCGACCGTAGCGGCGGCCTCGGCCTCCTCCTCGACGCGCCGGCCGAATCCCCTCCCCATCCCCCGGTCGCGGAGCAGGGCCCTCAACACGTCGGCGGCACGGTCTTCTCGCCCGAGCTCCTCGAGCACCTTGCCGCGGCCGTTGGAGACCTCGAGCAGCGCCAGCGCGCCGGGGCGGGCCTTGCGGCCGCCCCCGAGCGTGATGCGGTCACCGTCCCGCTCGAAGAGAGGGTCGCCGACCAGGAAGCGCCCCCGCTTCGAGATCACGGCGACGCGCCGCTCGGCAGCACGTGCGCGCCGCGGGGTCATGAGCTCCAGGCTATTCGGGCTGCTCGGACAGCGAGGCGCCAAGCGCGGCGAGCGCCTTCTGCAGGCCCTCGTCGGGCTTCGTCTCGGGCACGTCGACCGCCGGCAGCTCGGGGTCGATCCCGTCGCCGGCCAGCGAGACGCCGTCCCGGGTCAGGTACTCACCCACGGTGAGGTCGAGCGCGCCGCCGTTGTCGAGCTCGATCACCTCCTGGAAGACACCCTTGCCGAACGAGGTCTCGCCCGCGACCTTCGCCAGCCCCGCGTCGCTGAGCGCGGCGGTGAAGATCTCGGATGCCGAGGCGGTGTCGCCGTTGATCAGGACCACGATCGGCCGGGGCTCGACCGCGTCGCCCGCGGCCTCGAAGGTCTTGTCGGCCTGGGTGCGGCCCTTGGTCGAGACGATCACGCCGTCCTCGACGAACACGCTCGAGGTCAGGACGGCCTCGTCGAGCAGCCCGCCGCCGTTGCCGCGAAGGTCGATGACGAGGCCCTTGGCGCCGCGCTCGTCGACGCGCTCGACGGCATCGCGCAGCTCGGTGCTGGCGCCGCGCGAGAAACCGAGCAGGCGGATGTAGCCGACGGTCTGCCCGCCGGCCTCCTCGATCTTGCTCTCGATCGCGGGGACGACGAGCTCACGGCGCTCGAGCTTGTAGTCGGTCTTCTTGCCGGTCGAGGGACGCAGCACGGTGATCGTGACCTCCGTCCCCTCCTCGCCCTTGATCTTGCCCACGGCGAGGTCCGCGTTCTCGCCCGCGATCGACTTCCCCTCGACCGCCGTCACGATGTCGCCCTCCTCGATCCCCGCCTCGGCTGCCGGAGAGTCCTTGAAGACGGTCGCCACGCGCAGCCCCTGCTTGACCTCGTTCACGCTCAGGCCCACGCCCGAGAAGCGGCCCGAGGTGAGCTCCTGGAACTTGGAGAAGGCGTCCGGCGAGAAGTAGTGCGAGAAGCGGTCCTCGAACGTGTCGCGCAGCTCGGCGACCATCCCCTTGACCGAGGCGTCCTCGAGCTTCTCGTCGTCGACGTTGCGAAAGTAGCTGTCGTTGATCACGTCGATCGCCTCCGAGCTCAGCTCGGCGCTGCCGGACGAATCGAAGATCGAGCCGATGCCACCGTCACCGGAGCGCTGCCCGACCGTCGCCCCAACGAAGAACGCGGCGATGACCATGATCGCCACCAGGAAGACCCTGAGGCTGGTTTCCACCTAGATCTAGACCCGGAGGAAGCGGCGCAGCGTCAGGCCGCTGCCGATCGCCGAGACGAGCATCGCGGTAGCCAGGAGGATCACGACGAGCTTGGCGAAGGCGATGGTCTGCTCGGAGGAGACGATGTCGAAGCTCTCCGCGAGAGGATCAAGCACTGTCTCCTTGCCGACGAAGAGGATCGCGACCGCGATGAGGCCGCCGATCAGGCCGCAGACGAGGCCCTCGACGACGAACGGCCAGCGGATGAACCAGTTGGTGGCCCCGACGAGCTGCATCACCTCGACCTCGCGGCGGCGGGCGTAGATCGAGAGGCGGATCGTGTTCGCGACCAGCAGCAGCGAGGCCACGGTCAGCAGCAGCGCGACGATGATCAGGCCCCACTTGAGCGCGCCGGTGACGTCGCTGATGGTGTTCGCCTCGTCGCGGGACTCGCCGACCTCTTCGATGATCGGGCTGATCGCCTCGGGCTTGCCGTTGACGCCCGGGGGCGTCAGGGCGGCGCGGACGCTCGCGAGGTTGTCGAGGTCGTCGGGCTGGATCTTGAAGGACGCGGGCAGCGGGTTGCGCGCGCCCGGAAGCTGTTCGGTGAGGTCGTCCTCGTTCTTCGACTCGAAGCGGTCGCTCAGGATCGCGAGGGCCTCGTCCTTCGAGACGTATTCGACCGATTGCACGTGCGGGATCTGGCCGATCGCCGACTGGAGCTCGTCGGTCTCGGCCTGGGTGGCGTCGGGGTAGAGGTAGACGTTGAGGCCGACTTGGTCGCGGACCTCCTCGGTCTTGCCGCTCGTCGCCTGAAGCACGGGGATCAGCACGCCGAGGAGCAGGATCGTGACGCCGACGGTGACGATCGCCGCGAGACTGGGCGCCGCGCTGCGGCGCAGCGCGCGGAATCCTTCGCCGATGAAGAAGAAGACCCGTCCCATGGTCCTAGTACGCGGGGCCCTCGACGTCCATCTCCTCGCGCAGGCGTGCTGCGAACTCACGAGTGGACTCCTCGTCGGCGTACATGCCCGCTGACTGGTCGCGCACGACGCGGCCGGCGTCGAGGCCGATCACGCGGCGGCGCATCTTGTCGACCATCTCGCGGTCGTGGGTCACGACGAAGACCGTGGTGCCGGTGCGGTTGATCCGGTAGAGCAGCTGCATGATCCCGACGGAGGTCGCGGGATCGAGGTTTCCGGTCGGCTCGTCGGCCAGCAGCAGCGGCGGGTGGTTGACGAACGCGCGGGCAACCGCGAGGCGCTGCTGCTCTCCGCCCGAAAGCTGATCGGGATAGCTTCGGAGCTTGTCGGCGAGCCCGACGAGGCGCAGCGCGTCGGGAACCTTGGTGCGGATCTCGGAGCGCGAAGCGCCGATCACCTGCAGCGCATAGGCGACGTTGTCGTAGACGCTGCGGCTCGGCAGAAGCTTGAAATCTTGGAAGACTGTGCCCACGCGGCGGCGGAGGTAGGGAATCTTGTCCTTCGACAGCGTCGCAATGTCGCGGCCGGCGATCATGATCTCGCCCTCGGTGGGCTCGAGCTCGCGAATCAGCATCTTGATCAGGGTCGACTTGCCACAGCCCGTCGGCCCGACGAGGAATACGAACTCGCCGCGGTCGACACGCAGGCTGACCCGCTCGAGCGCGACGTGCCCGCCCGGGTAGATCTTGGTCGCGCCGCGCAGCTCGACGATCGGGGGCTTGGCCCGCCGCTCGGTCAGATGCTCGGGCCGCCGAGCTGAGCGCTCGCGGCCGCGAAGAAGCGTGGATGTCTGATGTCTCGCCACTGAGGTGATGATGCAGCGAGGCGCCCTGGTGAGGCCCTCGACTGTTGAACAGGGTAGAGAAGGCGAAGGTGCGGCCCGCAAGACCGGTTGCCGTTCCCGCACGCGGGTAGGACCGCTTCATGCGCGTAGTCGTCACCGGAGCAACAGGCAATGTCGGCACCAGCGTCGTCGCCTCCCTCGTCGCCGATCCCGGCGTCGAAGGAATCCTGGGCATCGCTCGGCGCCGCCCCGAATGGTCGCCCGCCAAGGTCGAATGGGCGGAGGCCGACGTGTCCTCGGCGGCGCTGGAACCTCATTTCCGCGGCGCCGACGCCGTCATCCACCTGGCGTGGCTGATCCAGCCCTCTCGAGACGAGGGCGTGACGGCGGCGACGAACGTGATGGGAAGCTCGCGCGTGTTCGCCGCTGCCGCCGCCGCGGACGTCCCAAAGGTCGTCTACGCGTCATCGGTCGGCGCCTACTCGCCTGGCCCCAAGGATCGCGGCGTCGACGAGTCGTATCCCACGGGTGGCATCGCTACCTCGTTCTACTCGCGCCATAAGTCGGAGGTCGAGCGCGCACTCGACAGCTTCGAGGCCCGTCACCCGGATATCTCGGTGGTTCGCCTGCGCCCGGGTCTGATCTTCAGCCGTGACGCGGCATCGGGGATCAGGCGGCTCTTCGCCGGCCCGTTGCTGCCGAGCCCACTGGTGAGGAGGGAGCTGATCCCGTTCATCCCCGACCTGGAACGCCTGCGATTTCAAGCGGTGCACTCGGCCGACGTGGGCGAGGCGTATCGCCTGGCGACCCTGCGAGAGGCTTCGGGCGCCTACAACGTCGCCGCCGAGCCGGTACTCGATCCGGAGCACCTAGCTGATCTCCTCGGCGCGCGCCGCATCCGGATTCCATCGCGGGTCCTGCGCTCGGCCGCGGACCTGACCTGGCGCCTGCGGCTGCAGCCCTCGCCGCCGGGTTGGCTCGACATGGCGCTTGGAGTCCCGATCATGGACGCGAGCCGGATCCGCAACGAGCTCGGGTGGGAGCCCCAGCACACCGCCGGCGAGTCACTCATGGAGTTGATCGAGGGCATGCATGAGGGCACCGGCTTCCCCACTCCCCCACTCGACCCCGGAACCGGCGGTCCGCTGCGCTCGCGAGAGTTTTTGACCGGCGTGGGAGCCCGCAGTGGCTGACGTCGAGATCACCCCGTACCCCAACGGGCCCATTCTGGTCCGCGGGCCCGTTCGCATGTTCGGCGAGGACGGCGAGGAAATCGAGCTGCGACGCCGCACGATCGCGATCTGCCGCTGCGGACGCTCTCGAATCCATCCTCTGTGCGACGGAACACATAAGAAGATCGGGCTTGAGACCGACGAGGATTCACCTGCCCGGATCGGGCCGATCGATCGGCCGCAGCCGGACTAGGCAGCCGCCGGAGTGATCGCCCGCCGCGGCAGTCCCTCGCACAGCGAGCTTTCGTCGCGCTCCCAGCGCCGCACCACATCCGAAGCCCAGCGCCCCTCGAGTTCCAGCAGGCACTCCGCCCCGAAGACGATGTCGGCGGTCAACTCGGGATGTTGCGCGGCAAGACCGCCCGCGAGGTCGTGGGCCGCGATGTTCTCGTGTATGGAGTCGGCCTCGACGTGCTCATCGAAGAACGGAGTGGCCGAATCGAGCCCAAGACGGCGAAGGCCGTTCGCGTAGCGGCGGTTCGGCTCCGCCGAGGTGATCTCGAACATGGCGAGGTGGCCGACGATCGCCCCGCGCCAGTGGCGCTGCAGGCCGAACATCGACATCACGTTGACGGTGGCGAGCGTGGCGCCGGGCAACCGATCGAGGTAGACGCCATAGGTGGGGTCGAGCCCGAGGGCCTCCATCGCCTGGGCGAACAGGTGCGCGTGGATCCGGTCGGCGCGGCCCGAGCCGTATTCGTCGAACTGGATCTCGAGGAGGGCGGCCTTGGGTGCGCCCTCCAGGCGCGGGATCGCCCAGCTGTGGGGATCGGCCTCCTTCAGCTGGTAGGCCGAGCGGTGGATCGCAAACTCGCGAAACTGGTCGGCGGTGCCGGCTCCCCCGAGGTAGCGGGCGAGCTCTCCGTCGCCTGCTTCGGCGAGCTCGAACAGCTTCGAGCCGACCTGACCGGGCACGAGCTCTGTGCGCATCGGAACAGCGTCGTGGAGCGCGTCGAGAAAGGATCGCTCCAGGGACGCGCGCATCGCGAGCACGCACGGGTCCCACTCCATCTCGTCGGCCACCCCCTCGAAGCCGCGGTAATGAAGCTCGTAGGTGATGTAGAGCGCGAGGTGAAGGTCGGCGTCGGCGAGGGCCGTCTCGCCCCTCGCGGTCCGGGGTTCCGGCAGTGACAGGTCCCCCCCGCCATCGGCAAGAAAGCGAATCAACTCGGTGCTGATCGGCCCGCGAGCCCGTGGCAACTCCACCAATCGATGTTGCCACCCGGACACCCTCCGCAAACCTGCCTGTGGTGCGCCGCGGACGTGGCCGCGGCCTCTAGCCTGAGCGAAGTGAGCGAAGTGAGCGAAGTGAGCACGAGAGCCACAGCGCGGGCGACCGCGGCGTGCGCCTGCCTCGCGATCGTCGTGGGCGGATGCGGGGACTGGGGCGACGACGACTCCGCAACGGATGCGCCCACTTCCGCGACGGCCCCTACGCCCAGCGCCGACGAGGCTGAGCCGACTCCGACCGACGTCCCCTCTCCCGTCGGCGACCCCGCGGCCGGCGAGGCGAGCCCGGAGGCCGCCGCCGAGGGGGAGGGCGAGGTGTCCGAGCTTGGCGAGGGCGACGAGGCGGCGGTTCGAGCCGCGTTCGAGTCCTACATAAGGGCGCTCAATTCCCGGGACGGCGCCGCCGTCTGCGCCGCGTTCGCGTCCCGCTCGCTCGCCCTGGAGGAGCTGCCCCCCGCGCGCGGCGGCTGCGCCGCCGCGCTGGACGCCTCGATCGGCCGCCGCCGGCCTGGCGGTATCCCGGCTTGGAGGCGAACCGAGGTGATCGACGTCACCGCGGTCTCGGTCGGCGACGGCGAGGCCCGCGTAACCGCCACCGTCACCCACGAGTTCGCCGACCGCGATTACACCTCGGTCGAAGAGGACGTCGTCTACCTGCGTGAGTCCGGCGGCCGCTGGCTGCTGGCCCAGCCGAGCGCGACGTTCTACCGAGCGGTCGGCTACCCCGAGCCTCCGTTGCGGGCGCTGGCTCCACCCCGGTAGCAGACGGTCCCAGTGGGGCTCAGAAGCGGTGGTTGCCGCCGCCGCGCGGCGGGCGGCCACCGAGCTTGCCCCGCTTCGCGCTCTTGCGCCGGGTCTTCACGATGCGCGCCTGCGCGCCGCCGGAGCCCGGGTTGATTACGGTGACGTACGCGAAGCGCTCCGAGAGCGACGTCGTCCACAGCGTCGCCCGCGAGCGCTTCAGCGAGTAGAGGACCTTGCCGGGCCCGCGCTTGTTGACCCTGCGGATCATCAGCCTGCTGCGGCGGGCGTCGGCCCGCGTGTAGAGGAAGGAGCGACCCTTGATCGCTGGGCTGTAGAGGAGCAGCCGGCCCGAGCGGACGAGCGTGCGCCGCTTGCGGGTCCCGAGCACTCGCTGGACGATGCGGCTGCCGCCGCCGCGCGCGACCGCGTAGATCAGGCTGGTGCCGTCGACCCCGGGAGCACTGAGGCGTCCTCCGCCGCCCACCGTAGCGAGCGTCCGCACGGGGCCCGGGGCGGACGGGTTCGCGATGTTGCGGGCGAAGATCCCGTCGCCACCGCCGCTGAGCGGCGCGCGATAGGCGAGCCAGCCGCTCGAGACCCCGATGGCGTCGGCCCCAGGAGTGGCGACCCTCGCGACTTGGCCGAGCGTGATGCGGTCGAGCAGGCGGACCCCGTCGCCGTCGAGCGTCGCGACGAAGCGGCCCCCGATCGTCGGGTCGCTGCCGCCAAGCGCAAGGTCCGTTCCGCCGCGCCGCAGAACCGCGGCGCCGCCGAGCCGTTCGAACGCGAGGGAGTCAACGGTCGCCGCGGGATCGGAGGCTCCCCCCGCGGCGGTGCTGCGAGCCCCCGCGCTGCCGGGCACGACGACAAGAGCCAGCGCGGCTGCGGCGAGCACAGCAGCGTCCCCGCGTCGCAGCCCGCGGTAGACGCCCGGGTGCTCGCACATCAGCTCGTTGGCCCTGGTCCCCCGCGGGCTGCCGGCGAGCGGCGCCAGCGCGACTATCGGGATCGCCCGGCCGAGGCCGAAGCAGGCGCCGACCCACAGGCCGAGCGCGGGGTCGCCGATCGCGAGGCTGATCCCCGCGAGCGCCCAGACGCCGAACGAGAGCACGAAGGTCGTGAATCCTAGGCCGAGCAGGACGCCGTAGAGGGCCGAGGCGAGCGGCATCGGCATCACGCGACGCCAGTGCTCGGGGACCTGGCGGCGGATCTGGGGCACCACGCGCACTCCCTTGGCCTCGAGCACCGCAGCGATCGCAGCGAGGGCGGCGGCGCCCAGGTACGCCGCCTGCCCGCCCGCTCCGTGTACGAGCCCGCCGAGCGCCGCGAGCGCGCCGAAGGTGGCGAGCCCGCCGATGACCGCGCCCGGGAGGAAGGCGATGCAGGCAGCGACCGTGGTCCGCCGCCCGCCGTTGTGGCCGGTCGGGCCGATCGTCTCGACGACCGAGAGCCCGCACGGCGAGAAGGTCCCGGTGGCGCCGATAAGCAGCCCCGCGGCGGCGAGGCTGAGCTCGAGCGGGCCCATCACAAGAACCGCGGTCGCGGGCGCCGCGCTGCACCCTTCGCGGCGGCAAGCCGCCGCTCGGAAAGAGTGCGGCTGGCGACCGCTAGCACGGAACCCGCGTGTCGTAGTACATGACGCAGAAGACCTTGCGCCCGCTGTAGCAGTAGCCCGTCAGCGCCGCGTCGCCGTTTATCCGCCGCCCGCTGTAGGCGCAGCAGTCGGTCAGCTTGCGGACCTTGCCGCCGCAGCAGCGGTACCAGGCGCCGTCGACCTTCGTGTTGAAGCCGTAGATGCTTTGCACCCGGTCGCAGACCCTCGTCCGCGGCGCGGGCGGCAGCGGCAGGCCGTCCGGGTCGCGCAGCAGCTGCCCGTCGGAGTCGACCGGCTGGCCGGCGTCGTTGACGGGCCGCCCGACGTCGTCGATCGCCCGTCCGTCGCTTGCGCGCAGGGGAAACCCGCGCGAGTCGATCCGCGGCAGGCCGGTCGGGTGCGGGCACGAGCCGGTCGTGTAGGTGTGGCCGCAGAAGTGGTAGGCCTCGGACTCCCCCGGCGCGATGAGCGAACCCACCGTCCGCGCTGCGGTGACCGCGGTCAGCGCCCCGCCCAGGCGGGCGAGGAAGCCGCGCCTCGAGGTGCCGCGAGCGAGCGCGTCGCTAAGCCGCTCGGGTTTGCGCACCGGCTCAGGCACCGATCGGGAACCCTCCTAGCCCGGAGTGGACGGGCTCGCCCGTGCCCTCGCGCCGCCGGCGCTCGGCCGTCGCGAGGACGCTCTCGAGCTGGGCCAGGTTGTTGAAGGTCCCCTTGGCGAGCACCGTGGCGTCGCGGCCGATCGCGATCGCGAACGGGCTCCCCGGGACGTCGAGCTCGCGCCACAGCGCGGCATCGGCCGCCTCGTCGAACACCCCAGCCGCGACCAGCGGGTCGCGCGCGACGTTCTCGATCGCCGGCGCCAGCGTCTGGCAGAGGTGGCAGCCCTCCGAGCTGAATACCGCCAGGCCGAGCTCGGCGTGCCCCTCAAAGGCGATGCGGCGGGCGAGCGCCGCGGAGCGGGTCCCGACCGAGGGGCCCTCGCCGGCGATCTCGAGCGCGCCCTGGGTACCGACCTGAAGTCTCAGCATGCCGACCTCGCGCGCGAGCCCCAGAACCGCGACGGCGAGGCCCGCGCAGGCGAGCAGCGCGACGCCGAGGCCGATGCCCAGCCAGGCGTCGGTGCTGAGCTCGCCTGAGGGAAGGAACGGGACCGAGGCGAAGGCCGCGGCGAGCGCGAGGTTTCGAAGCACGGAGAGCGCGCTGACGGTCGAGCGCGCGCCGAAGCAGGCGCAGGGCGCGCCGGCGCGGCCACGCATCAGCGCCGAGCCCATCAACGCAGCGAACAGCAGCATCAGGGCGGCGGCGCCGATCGCCGCACCGTCGAGCCCCGCCGCAACGCCCGCCGCGAGCGCCAGCTCAGTCGCGATGAGCGCGGCCCATGCGGCCGTGCGAAGCGGGCCATCTGAGAACCCGAACGTCGCCAGCGCGGCGCGGCTCGTGCGGGGGGCGGCGAGCTTGGCCAGCGCCGCTGCAGCGAGCACGCCGGCGAGTGCGATTCGTACGACGATCTGCATCATCCCTGCTGCCCGCAAGCTACCAGCGGGCTAGCGCCTCTTTTTCTTTTTCTTCTTCTTCTTCTTGCACTTGGAGGAGAAGGCCCGGCTCTTCTTCTTCTTCTTTTTCTTCTTCTTGCACTTCGCCTTCGCTACGAACTGGCTCTCGGAGCAGCCGGCCGGGCCGACCACGGCCTCGCGGTTCGCCGCGGGGACGCCCTCGGAGGCCTCGATCGAGGCGACGCTGGTGACGACCTGGGCGCAGAGCGGGTTCTGGGCCACGCGGGTGTAGACCCCCGGCTTGTTCGGCGCGGCGCATCCGGCGCCGAAGCTGACGATGCCCACGAGGCGGGTGGCGGGGGGGCCCAGCGCGGTCTGCAGCGGGCCGCCGCTGTCGCCCTGGCAGGAGTCGGTCCCCCCGGCCAGCACTCCTGCGCAGATCATCGAGACGCGGTCGAAGAAGGCGCCGTAGACGCCCGCCGAGGCGCAGCTCGCGTCGGATATCACCGGGACGGTCGCGACCTTCAGCGTGTCGCTGCCCGGGCCGCTCTCGAAGATCGCGCCGTGGCCGCTGACGCGGGTCCCTGCACCGACCGCCCAGGCGAGCCCATCGCTGCGATCGACGATGTCCATGCGGGGCTGAGTCGAGGCCGCAGTCAGGACGACGAAGCCGAGGTCGTTTCGCTTCGTCAGGGTGCCCGTGTAGTTGGTGGCGACGTACACGGCATCGCCCGTGCTCTCGGTACCGCCGAGGCCGCTGAGCGTCGTGCGCCCGACGATGACGTCGAAGTCGCTTCCGTCCAGCCGCGGCGTGCCATCGCCTCCTGGATCCGCTCCCGGCAGACCGCAGTCCTCTGGGAAGGCCGGGCTCACCCGCCTGGGCCCGCAATCAGGGTCAGTGTCAACGAGACAGTGCGCTGCCGTGACGGCGATCACCGGCGTGACCAGCGTCCCGGCGCAGAACTGACGCTGGAAGTCGTCGCCGCCGAACTTGGCGTCCGCCAGCACGATCGCGGCCTGAGAGGGATGTGCAGCGCCGGTCGTGGTGGTCCCGCCGACGATGCGGTCGCCCGGCTCGGCTGCGTTCGCTGCAGTCGCGAAACCCAAGCATGCGAACGCTGCGGCAGCGAAGCCGGCGGCGGCGCGGAACTTCCCCTTGAACCCCATGCGGTGACCGTAACCGACGAAGGGGCGTGATCCCAGCTGTCCAGCGCTTCTTCGGCTTCTTCCGCATGACGCACTTGCCGTGTGTCTGTCCGGCGGTCGCCTGGGAAGCTCCAGGCGACGGCGCGCCGTCCGCATCGGTGAAGCCGCAGCCCGCTGCGGCAAATCCGCGGTCAGCCGATTGCGACCATGCGCTCGATCGGGAGCTTGGCGCGCTCTGCGATCTCGCGCGGGACCTTGACCTCATAGCGGTCGTGCATCAGCGAGTCCCGGACCTTCGGGAGGGTGATCATCTTCATGTACTTGCAGAAGGCCATCCGATTCGCCTCGACGAGCTTCGCCTGCGGCGCCGCCTTCTGCAGAGGGTGGAGCATCCCGTTCTCGGTGGCGACGATGTATGTGCCGTCGGGGTTCTTCTCGACGTGGTCGAGCATCTGGCCCGTCGAGAGCATGTGGACGCCCTCGGGATCGATGTCGCCGGAGGCGACGTACTCCATAGCCTGCGTCGAACAGCCGCACTCGGGGTGGATCAGGAACTCGGCCTCGGGGTTTTCGGCCCGCACGTCACGGATGTCGGAGGGGCGGATGCCTGCGTGGACGTGGCACTCGCCGTCCCAGACGTGGAAACGTGAGCGGCGCTCGGGGTCTTCGGTCAGCCCCGTCTCGCGCTCGACGAAGGCGCCGAGCCACATGTCGGGGCCGAACAGGATCTCGGTCTCGGGGCCCTGCTCGGCCCAGATGTGCTCGACGACCTTGACCGCGTTGGACGAGGTGCAGCAATAGTCGGTCTCGGCCTTGACCTCGGCCGAGGTGTTCACGTACATGACGACGAGGGCGCCGGGGTGCTGGGCCTTCCATTCGCGGAGCTGGTCAGCGTTGATCGAGTCCGAGAGCGAGCAGCCGGCGCCGAGGTCGGCGATCAGCACGCGCTTGTCGGGGCAGAGGATCGAGGCCGTCTCGGCCATGAAGTGCACCCCGCAGAACTCGATCACAGATGCGTCGACCTTCGCCGCCTCGCGCGAGAGCCCGAGTGAGTCGCCCGTGAAGTCGGCGACTTCCTGGAGCTCGGCCAGCTGGTAGTTGTGGGCGAGGATGACGGCGTCGCGCTCGGCGGCGAGCGAACGCACCTCGGCGGAGAGATCGCGGATCTCATCCTCGCTCAACTTTGCGGGTAGCTCTTGAACCGTCGGAAGCTCGAGCATCGAAGCCCATCCTTCGTCGTGTCTTATGTTCGCTTCCCCGGCCCGGCTCCACTCTCTTGGTGCGGGCCTCGAGGCTGAGCGAATGCCTGGTGACATTCTACTGACGAAGCGCCGCCTACCCTGAGATCCATGCCGGAGCTTCCCGAAGTCGAGATCGCCGCGCGCCGCCTGTCGAGCGCACTCGAGGGCGCCGAGGTCGAGTCCGCGCTCGCCCCCGCCGTCGCGACGCTGAAGACCTTCGATCCCCCGCTCGACGCGCTCGAGGGAGCCCGCGTGCTCGGGGTGCGCCGCATCGGCAAGATGCTCGCAACCGACTTCGAGAGCACCCCCGGGGACGCCCTGACCCTGCTCGTCCACCTGATGTCGGCCGGGCGCATGCAGCTGTTCGACAAGCGCGCCTCGATGAAGGACCGCCGCTCGCGGGTACTGATCCGGATCGCCGGCGAGGGCGACCGCGAGCTCCGACTGCGCGAGTTCGGAACGCGGCAGTCCGCCTGGGCGAAGCTGCTGCCGACCGAGGCTGTGGCCGGGGACGAAATGGTCGCGACCCTCGGCCCCGACGCCTGGCCCGCTCCAGGAGCGGAGCGCCTCGGCGAGCTGCTTGAGCAGCCCGGCCACCTCCACCCCCTCCTGCGAAAGCAGCGGACGATCGCGGGCATCGGCCGCTCCTGGGTCGACGAGATCCTGTGGGAGGCGAAGCTGTCGCCGTTCAAGAAGAGCTCCGAGCTCGCCCCCTCGGAGCTCGGGCGCCTGAACGACGCGCTCGGCGTGCTCGGCGCGGCGATCGACCACTACGAGGAGGTGGTCGGCGAGACCATCCCGGACAAGCTGCCGATGCCGCTCAAGGTCCACCGCCGGGAGGGCGAGCCGTGCCCCCGCTGCGGCGCGATCATCGAGGCCGTCTTCTACTCCGAGCACCAGATGAACTACTGCCCCGAGGAACAGACCGGCGGCAAGGTGCTGAAGGACCGGCGGCTGTCGCGCTTGCTGAAGTGATCTCGCGGGAATAGGATCGCGCCGGCTTCAAGGAGGACGCATGTCGCTGGACGAGTGGGCACTGACAGCAGCCGTCGCCTTCGCGGGCCTGTGGTCGGGGCTGTTCGCGATGCTCACCTCCGTCCTGCATCCGATGCTGCGGGCGATGGACGGCCCCGGCTTCACCCGCTTCATGGCTGCGTTCCTCCCCATCGCGCGCCGGGCGCCTTTCAACTACGCGTGCGTCCTCGGACTCGTGATTTCGCCCGCCGTCGCGTTGTTCGCCCTTGACGAATCCGGGAGCACGGCGTTCACACTCACGGCGATCGGACTCGCGCTGACGGTCGCCGGCCCACTGCTCGCCTCCAACCTCCTCGCCGAGCCCAACTACGACGTGATCCTGTCGCGGGACCCTAATTCGATGCCTGACGACTGGGAGCTCTCGCGCCGGCGCTACTTCACGTTCAACTGGATACGCGCGGCAGCCACCTGGGCCTCCTTCGCGCTCTTCCTGGCCGCCCTCGTCGAGCTCCTCGACGGCGCCTGAGAGCGCCCCCTGCCTACCGGCGGGTGATCTGGCGCACCAGCCCACGACCGATCGTCAGGGGGTGGCTGACGACGGTGCCGAGGCGGCCGGCGAGACTGAGCGGGTCGCGCGCGACGCCCAGCTGGCGCAGCACGGTGTTGGAGTCGAAGTAGACGCGCTCGCAGACGAGCTTGTCGCCCTCGAAGACGAAGATCGCGAGGATCGGCAGCTCGTAGGCGCGGCCGGTCGGAGGCAGGCCGCCAAGCGGGCCGTCGTGGGTGCCCCGGACGACCGCCTCGACGCAGACGGAGTCGTCGCAGTGGTGGAGCGCCAGCAGCTCGTTGCGCTGGTCCGGGAAGGTGCGGCGGCTGGACACGAAGTAGGCCATGACCTCCTCGGCGCCGTCGTGGACTTCACCCGTGGCCATGAGCTCGTACCTGGGCCGTTCAAAGGTGTCGAGCGTGGCGTCGAACTCGTGGCGGTTCTCGGAGTCCATGTGCTCACGGACGATCGCCTCGCGCTTCTCACGGGTCTTCGCGCTCGGGGCCACCGCTATCTCCGGGTGACCCTTCGCACGACACCGCGGCCGATCGCCACGGGGTGGGCGGCGACCATGCCGAGGCGCCCGCCGAGGCTGAGCGGGTCACGTGCCACACCGAGCTGGCGCATCAGCGTATTGGTGTCGAGATAGACGCGCTCGCAGACCAGGCCCTCCCCCTCGAACACGAAGATCCCGAGGAACGGCAGCTCGTACCTGCGGCCGGTCGGCGGGAGGCCGCGGTAGGGACCGGTGTGGGCGCCCCTCGCCACGGCCTCCATCAGCACCGCGTCGTCCGAGCTGCGGAGCGCGACGATCTCGACGACCTGGTCCGGGAAGGCCCGCTCGAGCTCGCGCCAGTGGACGAGCACCTCCTCGGCGCCGTCGTAGACCTCGTCGCTGGCAACGTACTCGTAGCGCGCTTGCACGAAGGTCGCGAGCGCCGCCACGTGATCGTTCGCGTTCTCGGCGGCGACGTGGTCGCGCACGAGTTGCTCGCGCCTGGCGCGAACGCCTTCACCCTTCATCGCCACGCGGCTGACTCTATCCCCGGAGCTCCATGCTGATGTCGAGGTTGGGCGCCGAGTGGGTGAGCGCGCCTACCGAGACGAAATCGACGCCGGAGGCGGCCACGTCGCGGACGTTGTCGAGACCGATGCCGCCCGAGGCCTCCAGCTCGGGGGCGTCCGCCCCCGTGCGCGCGAGCGCGACTGCCTCGCGGAGCATCGCCGGATCCATGTTGTCGAGCAACAGCCGCCGCGCACCCGAGGCCACGCCCTCGCGTACCTCTTCGAGGCTTCGGCACTCGACTTCGATCGCAAGGTCGGGGCGCGCCTCGCGGGCGCGGCGAACCGCCTCGGTGACCCCGCCCGCGATCGCCGCGTGGTTGTCCTTGATCAGGATCGCGTCGTAGAGGCCGATCCGGTGGTTGACGCCGCCGCCCGCCGCCACCGCGGCCTTCTCGAGCGTGCGCAGTCCCGGCGTCGTCTTGCGGGTGTCGAGGACCCTCGCACCCGTGCCCTCGACGGCGCGAACGAACTGAGCGGTGAGGGTCGCGATCCCTGAGAGGTGGCCGAGCAGGTTGAGCGCCACGCGCTCACCCGCCAGCAGCGCGCGGGCGGGGCCCGAGACGCGGGCCACGGTCGCCGGCAGGTCGTCACGCCATGCGCCCTCGACGAGCAGCGCCTCGAAGCTCTCGGCCCCGGCCTGCGCGAGCGCCTCGGCGGCGGCGTCGAGGCCGAACAGGACCCCGGCCTGCTTCTGCACGATCGACGCCCGCGCGCGAACGCCGGCCGGCACGACGGCCTCGGAGGTCACGTCTCCCGGCCCGAGGTCCTCGGCGAGGGCGCGGGTGACGATCTCACGAAGCTCGTCTGTGGCACGTTTATCCATTGATGACCGAGACGCGCACGCTACCGCCGTTCCAGGGGCTCCTCGACGAGCACGGTCGCGACGTACTCGGCTTCCTCGTCGCGTCCGTCGGCCCCCACGACGCCGAGGATTGCTTTCAGGAGACCCTGATCGCGGCGCTGCGCACCTACCCCGGCCTGGAGCACGGCGACAACCTGCGCTCCTGGCTGCTGACCATCGCGCACCGAAAGGCGATCGATCACCAGCGAGCGGGATCGCGGCGGGCGCTCCCTTCGGGCAGCCCCGAGGAGGTCGGCGGAGGCGTCGCCATCATCGATGTGGGGCTCGAGGCCGTGGTGGGCGCTGACGGGAGGCTCTGGCGGGCCGTCGGGGTGCTGCCGCCGAAGCAGCGAAGCGCGGTGCTGCTGCGCTTCGCGGGCGACATGGCATATCCGCGGATCGGCGAGGTGCTCGACTGCTCCGCGGACGCGGCGCGGCGAAACGTGCACGAGGGACTGAAGAAACTGAGAGGTGAGCTGAGATGAGCGAAACGCAGGCGAACGATAAGGCGCGGAACGATAAGACGGAGAGGGCGCTGCGCTCGGCACTGGCCGAGACCGCGCCCGACGAGCAGGCGCTCGAGCGCGCGAGGGCGGGGCTTGTGGCCCGCGCTGAGGCCGAGGGCCTGGTCGAGGTCGCGTACGCGACCCTCGACTCCCCGTACGGCGAGCTGTTCGTCGCGGCGACCGATCGCGGTGTGGTGAAGCTCGGCCTCCCGAACCTCGGGACCGACGGCGCGCTCGAGCAGCTCGCGGCCGAGATCTCGCCGCGGGTGCTCGAGGCCCCCGCCCGGCTCGATCCCGCCCGGCGCGAGCTCGACGCCTACTTCAACGGCGAACTGAGGCGCTTCGAGACACCCGTCGACTGGCGCCTCTCCCGCGGCTTCACCGACAAGGTGCTGCACGTGGTGGCGCGTATCCCCTACGGCAGGACCCTGAGCTACGGCGACGTCGCCGAGAAGGCCGGAAACCCGCGGGCGTTCCGCGCCGCCGGCACGGCGTGCGGAGCCAATCCTGTACCGCTGATCGTCCCCTGCCATCGTGTAGTCCAGGCCGGAGGCAGGCCGGGCAACTACGGCGGAGGGCCCGAGATGAAGCGCGGCGCTGCTGGAGATGGAGTCGCACGCATAGCGCCCGGTCTCCGGGGCCCGCAGAGCCACGGCCCGGCTACGCTCCTGGGGATGGAGGGGGTTCGCAAGACGTGCGGCTACCGGGCATCCCTCCTCCGCTTCGGCGATCGCGGGAGGATGCTGCTCGCGGTCGCGACATCACGGATTGGTCACCGCTGCCGCCGACTCGACGTGATGGCTACCGCGACAGCGCGACGGGCGGCCCACGGGCTCCTCGACGCGTTCTACGTATGCGACCGTCAGCGCGAGCACCACGGGCTACGGAGACATCGTGCCCGTCAGCGACACCGCCAGGCTGCTGACTACCCTTGTCGTCACCCCGATGCGGATCCTTTTCCTGATCTCCTCGTGGGAACCACCTTGGAGGTACTCGCGCACAGGTCCAGGAAGGCATTTCGGTGGCGAACGCTGCGGCGGCGCCTCCGCGACCACGTCGTCATCTGCGGATACGGCGTGAAGGCGCGAGCCGCAATCTCCTATCTCCAGGGCACGGCCGACGCCGCACCCGCTTCGGCGACAATCGTGATCGATTCGGACCCGACCGCGATCGAGACCGCTGTCGAGAACGACCTGCCGGCGATCCACGGTTCGGCGACCGAAGCCACCACGTTGCTCGCCGCCGGGGTGGACCGCGCCTCGATGGTGCTGGTCGCCTCCGATCGCGATGACACGAACGTCCTGATCGTGCTTCGCGCCCGCGAGCCACCGCGAGGCCAAGATCATCTCCACCTGCCGAGAGCAGGCGAACGCGAGCCTGCTCAAGCAGTCGGGCTCCGACACCGTGATCGTCTCGTGCAGACTCGGCCGGCCGGCTCCTCGCGGATGGCCGCGGCCTCCCCGGCCGCCGCCGAGGTGGTAAGCGACCTCTTGTTGTCGGGCACCGGCCTGGATGTGATCGAGCATTCCGCGGTCGCTCACCTCGCCGAGGGCGGGCCGCGCGCAGGCGACCAGCGGATCGCCGTGCGCGCGACGAGGCCTCCTTCCTTACGACACGGCATGGAGTTGCACCCGGGCGACCAGGTCGTCTGCGTGCGGCGTCGGGGACAAGCTCCCCCGGGGACCCGCCTAGCGCGACGCGGCCTGGTTCAGGTACTCGCGGATGAAGCCGTCGAGGTCGCCGTCGAGCACACGCTGGGCGTCGCCCATCTCGAAGTTGGTGCGGTGGTCCTTGACCCGCTGGTCGGGGTGCAGGAAGTAGCTGCGGATCTGCGAACCCCACTCGGCCGGCTTGACCTCGCCGCGCTCCTTCGCAAGCTCCTCGGCGCGCTTTCGCTCCTCGAGCTCGAGCACCCGGCTGCGCAGCAGCTGCATCGCGACCGCCTTGTTCTGGGTCTGGGAGCGCTCGTTCTGGCACTGGACGACGAGCCCGGTCGGCTCGTGGGTGAGCCTCACCGCGGAGTCGGTCTTGTTGACGTGCTGGCCTCCGGCGCCCGAGGCGCGGTAGGTGTCTACGCGGATGTCGCTCTCGTCGAGCTCGACCTCGACGTTCCCTTCGACCAGCGGCGCAACGTCCACTTGCGCGAAGCTCGTATGGCGGCGCGCCGAAGCGTCGAACGGCGAGATCCGGATCAGCCGGTGCACGCCGCGCTCGGCCGCGAACAGCCCGTAGGCGTTCTCGCCGCGCGCGATGAACGTCGCGGACTTGAGCCCCGCCTCCTCGCCCGGTGACGCCTCCGTCATCTCCACCTTGAAGCCGCGCCGGTCGGCCCAGCGCAGGTACATGCGCAGCAGGATCTCGGCCCAGTCCTGGGAGTCCGTCCCCCCCGCCCCGGCGTTGACCGTGACGACGGCGTCGCCCGCGTCGTAGTCGCCCGCGAACAGACGCTCCTCCTCGAGCTCGGCGAGCCGCTTCTCGATCGAGGCCACCTGCGAGCCGAGCTCGGTGGCCATCTCCTCGTCCTCGGTCGCCATCTCCGCGAGCTCGTCGAGGTCGGCGACATCGGACTCGAGCGAGCGGAAGCCGGTCAGCCGCCGCTGGGCGCGCGAGTGCTTGGCCGAGGTCGAGGCTGCCGTCTCCTGGTCGTCCCAGAAGCCCGGGCGCTGCATCTCGTCCTCGAGCGATGACCTCGGACTCCAGCGAAACCGGGTCAAAGGTAGTCCGCGAGCAGCTTCAACTGCTCGCGGATCTCGGCGAGCCGCGCAGGGACCTGATCCGCTGAGAGCGCCTCGGCCATGCCTACAAGGTTATTGGGCAGTGTGCTCGCCTAATCGCGGGTCGGCTCGATGGAGCTGCGAGGCTCGCCGCGCTCGTAACGGCGGCTGGGAGGCTCGGGCGCGCGAGCCTCGCCGCCGATCGAGGAGCGCGGCGCCGCCGTCGTCGCCGCGAAGTGCCGGCGCGGCGAGCGCGACGTCGACTGGCCGACCTGGCCGAGCCCGGCGAGCCTGCTGCGCGTCGAGGAGCAGGCCGGCCGGCTCGACGTTGATCGCAGCGCGCGCGGCTCGAGTTCGCCGGCGCCTTCACGAACCACGACGCCCGCGCCGCAGGTCGCGCGCGGTCAGCGTGCTCGACCGATGCGAGCGGACCGGTGCGCGTACGAGCTCCTCGAGACGCTGGCGACGTGCTCAACAGCTGCTTGTCGGTCGCGATCCCGTCGCCTAGAACGCACCTTACCGCGCCAGCACGCGATCGTCGGCCTCACCCAGTCCGCGCAGCGATCGCGATTCGCCGCGGCTGCTCAGCGTCTGCCCGGCTTCGTCTCCGCTGGCGCGATGGGCGCCACGAGGACGCGTCGAGTCCGAGCGCGTCGGCACGATCAAGCCTGGCGTCGTCGGCCAGGCGGAGTCGGCGTCGAAAGTGCAACCGCGCCGAGGTCATCGTCAACGAGAGGCTCGGTCGATCGCGATTGCGCTCGCTCGCGGTCGCGCCTGACGCGATGCAGCGTCAGCCGCCGCGCGGCGACGAGCTGGCGTCCGAGGATGGGCGAAGCCGCAGCCGAGGTCGCCGCTGCGCCGTTCGCGCTTCTCCTCTTCGTTCTTGCACTTCGGCGACGGCCGGAGTCGCCTTCTCAGCTCTTGGCCTTCTGCACATCTTGCGGTGGTCGTGGTGGTGGCGTCGACGCGGTCCCCGGTCCAGGAAGAGGCGATCGCCGGGTGCCGGTCGTCGACGACGTAGAGCGCTCCAGAAGCCGTTGCGCCGCACTCGAGCCCGCCGTAGAGAGGCATAGAGGAGGTCGAGACGACCGCTGGGCTCGGAGTGTCGCATAGGTATCGGCCGGGCCCCGTCCGTGGGCGATAGGTTCACGCGCCGTTGAGCGTCCGCAGGCGATCGCGGATCTGGTAGGCCGCAGCATCGTCGACGAGCTCGCGTGGATCCCGCGCGCAGCGTCGCTACGCCGATCGCCACCGCCGAGCGTCGACTAGGGGACGTCACGTCTTCGACGGAGCCTGCGTCGATCATCGGCTGGCTGCAGCTGGCGACGCTCCCGCTGCTCGCGCGAGATGCCGCGCGAGCTGGCCGCCGTCGGGGCGGCCGACGCAGGTTGCTTGGAGTGGCTCGGCGGCGGCGGCGGTCGAGGCGGCGCTCGGGTCGGTCTAGTCGATGGTGAGGAGGATGCGATCGGCGCTTCGATCGACGCGGCTATTTCAGCCTAGCTCAGGCTCCGTGGCACTTCTTGTACTTCTTGCCCGAGCCGCACCAGCAGGGGTCGTTTCGGCCGAGCTTCTCGTGCTCGTCCTTGACCACCGTCTCCTGCTCCTGGAACGAGGGGGAGCCGTTGCCGGCGGGCTGAGCCGTGCCCTCGATCGCCTGCTCGGCGGCGGCGTCGGCGCCGGATGCGGTTGCCACGGCGGCCTGGCCCAGCGCCGAGGGCTGCTCCGGGGTCCCGCCTGAGTACTGGACGTCGGTGGCGGCGGGTGCTCGGGGAGCGGGGGCGCCGCGCCGGGGCCCTCGCCGGGCTCGATCTGGACGTCGGCGTGGAAGATCAGGCGGGCGAACTCCTCCCAGATCGCGTACATCAGGGCCTGGAACATCGTGAAGCCCTCGTTCTTGTAGGCGACCAGCGGGTCGATCTGGGCGAAGCCGCGCAAGTGGATGCCCTCGCGGAGGTAGTCCATCTCGTAGAGGTGCTCGCGCCAGCGGTTGTCGATCAGCTGGAGCAGGATCGCGCGCTCGAGCTGGCGCATGATCTCGTCGCCGAAGTGCTGCTCGCGGGCGTCGTAGGCGGCGAGGGCGTCCGCGACCAGCAGCTCGCGGAGGTCCTCGCGGTTCGTCGTCTCGGGAGCGAGCGTGGCGATCTCGACCTCGGACGGCCAGAGCTGGCGGACCTGGGTCTGGAGCTCGCCCAGGTCCCAGTCCTCGATCACGTCGCCGGGCGTGTAGTTGTCGACCATGCGGCTGACGACCTCGACGAGCTCCTCGCGGGCCGTCCCGGACATGTCCTTGCCCTCGAGCACCTCGCGGCGGTACTTGTAGATGATCCGGCGCTGCTCGTTCATCACGTCGTCGTACTCGAGGACGCGCTTGCGGATCAGGAAGTTCTGCTGCTCGACCTTCTTCTGGGCGCCCTCGATGGTCTTCGTCAGCATCTTGGCCTCGAGGGCCTCCTCCTCGCCCTCCTCGTTGACGGGCCCGAGGCGGTCGAGGATCTTGTAGATGCGCTCGCCGGCGAACAGTCGGATCAGGTCGTCCTCGGCCGAGAGGAAGAAGCGGGACTCGCCGGGGTCGCCCTGGCGGCCCGAGCGTCCTCGAAGCTGGTTGTCGATGCGCCGGGACTCGTGGCGCTCGGTGCCGATGATGTAGAGCCCGCCGAGCTCGCGCACGGCGTCGGCCTCGGCGGCTGTCTGGGTGTCGAGCTCGGCGACGCGCGCCGCGAGCTTCTCCTCATAGCCCTCGTCGCCGGAGTTGATGCCCTGGTTGATCAGCTCGTGCCGCGCCATCTGCTCGGGGCTGCCCCCGAGCTTGATGTCGACGCCGCGGCCCGCCATGTTCGTGGCGATCGTGACCGCGCCGCGGCGGCCCGCCTGCGAGATCGTCTCGCCCTCCTTCTCCGCGTACTCCGGCTTCGCGTTCAGCACGACGTGGTCGATGCCGCGCTTGCGGAACTCGTCCGAGAGCATCTCGGAGGTCTCGACCGAGATCGTCCCGATCAGGACCGGCTGGCCCTGGCCGTTTCGGTCCTCGACCTCGTTGACGACCGCGTTCCACTTGCCGCCCTTGGTCTTGAAGATCGCGTCGTTGTTGTCGGCGCGGACCATGTCGCGGTGGGTCGGGATATCGACGGTCGGGACCTCGTAGATCTTCATGAACTCGGTGGCCTCGGTCATGGCCGTTCCGGTCATGCCGGAGAGCTTTCCGTAGAGGCGGAAGTAGTTCTGGAGCGTGATCGTCGCCAGGGTCTGGTTCTCCTCGCGGATCGAGACGCCCTCCTTGGCCTCGATGGCCTGGTGTAGGCCCTCGGACCAGCGGCGCCCTTCGAGGATGCGGCCGGTGAACTCGTCGATGATCATCACCTGGCCGTCGACGACGGCGTACTCGGTGTCGCGGTTGTAGAGCGCCTCGGCCTTCAGCGACTGGATCAGGTGGTTGACCAGCGAGCCGTGCTCGGAGAGGTAGAGGTTCTCGACCCCGAGGAACTCCTCGGCCTTGGCGATCCCGCGCTCGGTCGGCGCAACCGTCTTGTGCTTCTCGTCGTACTCGTAGTCGTACTCAGCCTCCGAGGTGTCCTTCGACTCCCCGAGGCTCTTCAGCTTGGTCTTCGCGGCCTCGCCCTCCATCGTCTTCGCCAGGCGGGCGAACGTGTAGTAGAGGTCGGCGGCCTGCTCGGGCTTGCCCGAGATGATCAGCGGGGTGCGCGCCTCGTCGATGAGGATGTTGTCGACCTCGTCGACGATCGAGAAGTGATGGCCGCGCTGCACGCACTCCTCGAGCGAGCCCGCCATGTTGTCGCGCAGGTAGTCGAAGCCGAACTCGGAGTTGGTGCCGTAGGTGACGTCGGCGGCGTACTTCTGGCGGCGAGTTGCGGGGTCGTCACCCTCCTGGATCGCGGCGACGCTGACGCCTAGCGCGTCGTAGACGGGCTTCATCCATTCGGCGTCGCGGCGCGCCAGGTAGTCGTTGACGGTGACCAGGTGGACGCCGTCGCCGGCCAGGGTGTTGAGGAAGACGGCGGTGGTGGCAGTCAGGGTCTTGCCCTCGCCGGTCTTCATCTCGGCGATCGCGCCGGAGTGCAGGATCATGCCGCCGATCAGCTGGACGTCATAGTGGCGCTGGCCGAGGGAGCGGCGCGCGGCCTCGCGGGTGAGCGCGAAAGCCTCGGGGAGCAGGTCGTCGAGCGACTCCCCCGCCTTGCCGCGCTCGCGGAGCTCGTCGGCCTCCTGGCGCAGCTCGTCGTCGCCCAGCAACTCCATCTCGGGCTCGATCGCGTTGATCGTCTCTACGCGGTCGGCGTGCTGTTTGAATTGCTTCGACTCGCCCATTCGGAGGGCGCGATCGATCAGTCCTTTCGCCATAGCGCGTCAGCGTACCAACGGGGTACGCCCCCTCTCAGCCCTCGTATGGAGGCGCCTCGCCCCACCCCCAGCGCGGCAGCGGCGCGTGCTCGATCACCTCGTCGGAGCCCGCGTTGTGCATCGCAAGGCGGGTGCCCCACTCGACGTACGCGACGAAGGCCGAGCGGAACTCGGGGTCGTCGGGCAACCGGGCGTCGTCGGCGGCCTGGCTCATCAGCGTCGCGAAGCGGAAGCGCCGCTCGGGCGTGATCTCGAGCCCGCGGTGCTTCGAGAGCATCGCCTCGTAGCCCCCGAGCTGCTCGGAGTATGCGGCCGGGCCGCCGAAGACCTCGCACCACCACGCCGTCACGTGCTCGCGGTGCTCTCGGCTGACCGACCCGCCGAACACCGGGGCGAGCAGCTCGTCGCCCTCCACGCGATCGTAGAAGGCGTCGATCAGCCGCTCGAAGGCGTCGCGTCCCCCCGCCCACTCGAACAGCGTCGGTGTGGCCTCGGCGCTCAGGCGGTCGATGCGTCGCGCCGCATCCGCTCGGCCATCCGGCGCGTCTGATGGCGCTTGCGGCGCATCTCGCGGTGCTTCTTGACCTGGCGGCGGATGTCCTCGGCCAGCTCGTGGATCGAGTGAAGCATCTCGGGCGAGGCCTCCTTGGCGCGTAGGGTGCGGCCCTTGAGGCGGAGGGTGGCCTCGGCGACCATCGAGTCGCGGATCCGTGGATTGCGCTCCTCGCGCAGCTCCACTTCGAGCGTCGCGAGCGAGGAGACCTGCTTGCCGACGCGCTTGAAACGGCTCGTCACCGCCTCTCGCAGCTCGTCGTTCACCTCGACATTGACTCCTCGAACATCGATCCTCACGGAGGGCTCCTTTCGCGGTGAACAGAAATCGTACGCCTGTGGTCAATAGCGATCGCAAGCCGGCCCCATTTTCGAGCGGCAGCTTGCTGCCGCGACTTATCTCGCGGGCGCTGCGATCGCGTTTCATGTCGGCGATCGCGCTCGTCGGGAGCGGGCGAACGTGAGCGCCACGATCCTGCGCGAGCCGCCGCCCCGAAGCGCCGCGGCGCAGGCCGCGAGCGTGGCTCCGGTGGTGTGGACGTCATCGATCAGCAGCGCTGAGCCGGGCGCCGGCGCCGCTCGCAGCTCCACCCGCGGCGGGTCGGCGAGGCGCTCGGCGCGGGGCCGACCCACCTGCCGCGGACCCGGCAGGCGGCGCAGGCAGGGGCCGGCTGGGAGGCCGGTCCTGCGAGCGAGGGCGAGCGCGATCTCCTCGGCGGGGTCGAACCCGCGCCAGCGCCAGCGAACCGCCGACGGCGGGACGGGGACGAGCACGCCGCGCAGCTCGCCCTCGGGGCAGGCGGCGGCCATCAGCTCCGCGCAGAAGCCCGCGAGCCCGAGCCGCCGGCCGTACTTCAGCGCGTGGGCGAGCTCGCGGGCCGCGCCCTCGTAGCCGGCCGCCGAGATCGCGAGGTCGATCCCAGCCGGGCCCGGGCCGACCGCCGGCCGCGAGCGGGACAGCTCCCGTCGGCAGACAGCGCAGAGCGGGCGAGCCGCGTCGCAGGCGCCGCCGCACACTCCGCAGAGCGGCGGAGCGACGAGGGCGAGCAGCGACCGCGGCGAACCGAGAGGCATCCGGCCCCAGGGTGAGCGGACAGGTGTGGACGGAGGCGCGCGGGGTGTCGCGTCATCGCCTCGGAACTCAGCCGAGGCGGCGGTCCGGGAGGACGCCGTAGACGCCGCCGACCACCATCGCTCCGGGCGGCAGCTCGGAGCCGGGGAGCACGACTGCGCCTCGCGCCCTCGCGCGCTCCCCGATCCGGCAGCCGTCGCCGATCACGACCGGGCCCTGGAGGTTCGCGCCGGCGCCGATGGCGCAGTCGGAGCCGATCAGGACCGGAGGCTTCACCTTGACCCCGTCGAGGTCGGAGCCCTCGTCGGCGTAGATGCCGTCCGCGACCTGGCTGTGGCCCTCGACGGCGAGCCTGCCCTCGAGCGCGTCGAAGTTGCCCTGGAGGTACTCGTCGATCGACCCGATGTCGTTCCAATAGGCGTCGATCTCGTGCGAGTAGAAGGGGACGTCGCCGTCGAGCAGCGCCGGGAACACGTCCATCGCCCAGTCGACGAACCCCGCCGGCTGGTCGTCGTCGCCCGCCGGGCTGTGGTGGCCCTCGCCGGGGAAGTAGTCGAAGATCTCGGAGCCGAACATGTAGATGCCGCAGTTGGCGAGATCGGAGAGCGCCTCGGCGGGGTCGGGCTTCTCCTGGAATCCCTGGATCCGCCCGTCGGCGCCGGTGATCGCGACTCCGAACTGGCTCGTGTCGGTGACCCGCTTGGTCGCGAGCGTCGCGATCCCGTCGCTCGACTCGTGGGCCTCGCGCATCGCGACGAGGTCGATGTCGGTCAGCGCGTCGCCCGAGATCACGAGGAAGTCGTCCTCGGCGGCCAGGAAGTCGCGGACCTTGCCGACGCCGCCGGCGGTGCCGAGGGGCTCGCTCTCCTCGCTGTAGGAGAGCTCGATGCCGAACTCGGAGCCGTCGCCGAAGTGGGCGCGGATCGCCTCGGGCATGTAGGAGACGTTGGTGATCACCTCGGTAAAGCCGGCGGCGCGCAGCAGCACCACGATGTGCTCCATCACCGGCACGTTCAGCACCGGCGCCATCGGCTTCGGCAGCAGGTAGGTGAGCGGGCGCAGCCGAGTGCCCAGTCCCGCCGCAAGGATCATCGCCCTCATCGAAGGCGGAGCTTACGGCGCGTCGGGCTCAGGCGACTCTCGGGCGCGGCGACGGGCGCGGGCTCCGGCTGAGCGACGCGTCGCTCGCGGGCTCGGAGACGCTCTCGCCCCTCGGCTTGCCGCTGCCGGCGCGACCGACTCGGCCGACCCCCCATGCGATGGCGGTCAGGAAGGCGAGGTACATGAGGCCGATCAGGCCCGTGGCTGCGGCCCAGATCCAGCCCGGGACGTCGGTCTTGGCCTCGCGCTGGAGAACGTCCTTGTCGGTGACGACCTCGCGCGTCACTCGCGGCGGTGGCCGGGGGCCGGGACCTCGGGCGCCGGGATCGCCGCGTCGGCCGGCAGGAAGACCGGCACGCTCGCGAGCTGGCGGTCCTTCTGCACCCGCAGCATCGACTTCCACTCGCCGCCGAGCGGCACGCGGGCCCTCGCTGCGCCAGACGCCGTCGCCGCCGGCGTCGACTGGCTTCAGCTCGGTGACCTCGAGCCCGCCCCCCTGCCACGAGGTGACCGTCGCCCAGGAGGCGTCCTCGGCGAAGCTCGTCGGGGTTGAAGCGGACCGAGACCTCGCCCTCGGGCTCGCCGATCCGCCGGAGGTCGGGTCCACGGTCGAGATGGTCGCGTTGGTGCCGCTGCGGCTTCTCGGTCATGAGCCCGTTCGCGATCACGGCGACGAGCGCGAGCATCGAGAGCCGCGAAGGCGGTGCGGGCGACCGGCGCGAGGCGGCAGCTCGGCCGCAGGCCGGAGGCGAGCAGGCCGCCGAGCACGCCGCCGGCGACGCCGGCGACGAGCGCCATGACGAGCCCCTCGGGCAGGATGTCGGCGGTCCAGGGCATCGGCATGAAGAGGTGGGACCAGCCCCACTGCGGCGGCGAAGCCGACGGTGCCGCACGCCAGCGCCGGCGATCGGCGCCGAAGGCGAGCGGGCTGCGGTCGCGCCGCGGCGATCAGGGCGAAGGCGACGGCCTCGACGCAGGCAGCGCCTCGCCGAGGTAGAGCGGCACCATCGGGGTCGTCTCGCCCATGACGGGCCGGCCAAGATGCTGACCACGCCGCGGACGACGAGGAAGAAGGCGCGGCGCGCAGAGCGCGCCGCCGCGGCCGATCCAGAGGCGGGCGGTGGTCAGCGCGAAGCCGGCGGCGAGCGCCAGCATCGCCGGCTCGAAGACCATGCGGAACTGCGGCACGCCGAAGTCGAACTCGGCCTGGTAGATGGAGACGCCGATCAGCAGGCCGCCGCAGATGCCGATCCGGCGCGCCTTGCCAGCCACCACGGCGTCGGCGAGTCGGCGGCCTGCTCCCCGGCGGCGTGCAGCCCCGCTCCGCGGAGCGCGCGAAGCGCCTCGGTCAGCAGCATGGCCTGGCCGATCAGGGTCATGGCGGCGCCGCCGAGGAGCATCAGGTGGGTCGGGCCCCAGAGGGTCACGTCCTGGCCGAAGATGCGGTGCCAGACGTCGTCAAGCGGGAAGCCGACGAGCGAGAAGCCGCCGCAGAGGAAGATGAGGACGCCGCCGACGGGCGCGTACCAGTCGCCGCGAGGTGGATCGGCGCGCGGGCCGGGGCGCGTCGCCCCGCGTGGGCAGGAAGATCGCGAGCCAGCCGGCGGCGAAGATGCCCATCAGGCCGAGCAGGATCGGGTAGTGCGCGATGTTGGCGAGCGGGCCCGGCGTCGCGCCCGTCGTCGATGTGGATCGAGATGTCCCAGTACATGCCGATGAGGGCGACGATCAGGGAGACGGTGGCGAGGCCGATCGGCAGGGCCGCCCAGCCGGGAAGCGCCCGAGGCGCGCTCGGCCGCGATCGGCGGCCCAGCGCGAGGACGGTGCCCTTGCCGGCGCGGTGGCGGAGCACGGCGATGGCGAGGGCGCCGAACGGCGCCGGCTGATCAGCGACGGTGGCGAGGACGACCTGGCGCGATCTCGGCGCCGCCGGCGGAGGGGCTTCGAGGCTGCGGCGATGAAGTCGGAGTGGCTGCAGAAGTTGTTTGCATGGTTCAACGTTACACCATTTGATGTCACATAGTTACACGTAGACTCGACGCTGTCACTGGCCGCGAAACGCAGGAAGTCCGCGTTCCCGAAGCGCCGACGATCAGGCGGCAGCGAGCATGACGATCGACCGCCTCGCCCGCAAGACGGGCATGACCGCGCGCAACATCCGCGCCCACCAGTCGCGCGGCCTGCTCCCCCCTCCCGAGGTCCGCGGCCGCGTCGGCTACTACGGGCCCGACCACGTCGCCCGCCTCGAGCTGATCAAGGAGATGCAGGCCGACGGCTTCAACCTCGAGGCGATCTCGAAGCTGCTCGGCGGCGCCGGAGCTCGAGCGAGGAGATGCTGCGCTTCACCCGCGCCCTGCGCGAGCCGTTCGCCGAGGAGCGCCCTCGGGTGGTCACCGCTCGAGGAGCTCGCCGAGCCGTTCGGCGACGCCGACGCCCGAGCAGGTGCAGGCGCATGCTCGACAACGCGCTCGAGATCGGCTTCCTGCACCCCCTCGGCGACGACCGCTTCGAGGATCTGAGCCCGCGGCTCGCGGCCGTGCGCGCCGAGCTGTTCGAGCTCGGCGATCTCGCCCGAGGCCGCGATCGAGGTCGGCAAGGTGATCCGCGAGCACGCCGACGCGATCGCCGAGGGCGTTCGCCGCAGCTCTTCCTGAAGGAGATCTGGGAGCCCTTCGACAAGGCCGGGCCGACCTGGCCAAGGAGTGGCCGAAGGTGCGCGAGAAGCTGGAGCGGATCCGGCCGCTCGCGAGCGAGGCGGTGGCGCAATCTTCGGCCTGGCGATGGGCGACGCGTCGAGAAGGCGATGGGCAGGAGCTCGAGCGGATGCAGGAGGATGCCGACGATGGCGGCGAATGATCTCCCGCGAAGGCCGAGCGACGGATCGAGACGCTGGCCGGCGAGACGCTCGCGGCCGGCAAGGATCAACCGCGACCCGACGCTGCTGACGATCGTGCGCTCGCTGCGCGCGGTGCTGCCGGGCGACGGGCGCATCGCCGACCCGCTCGAGCTCGGCGCCGACCGGCAGCCGAAGGCGGTCGGCCGCATGCTCTCCGAGATCAGCACCGAGCGCCCCGGCGTGCTCGGCGAGGCCGGGCTCGGGACCCTCCAGGTCTGGCAGTCGATCTCTGAGGCCCAGGGCCGCGGCCGCGGCAAGACCGACCTCGCGATCGCCTTCACCGACCTCGTCGACTTCTCGGACTGGGCGCTCGCGGCGGGCGACGAGGCCGCGCTCGACCTGCTCCGAGACGTCAGCGTCGCGATCGAGCCGCCCGTCAAGTCGAACGGCGGCACCGTCGTCAAGCGCCTCGGCGACGGGATGATGGCGGTGTTCAAGGATCCCGCCGGCGCGATCGCGGCGATCGCCGAGGGGCGGGAGCGGCTCGGCGAGGTGGAGGCCGACGGCTACGAGCCCCAGATCCGCGCCGGCATCCACGTCGGTCGCCCGCGCAAGGTCGGCAAGGACTACTTCGGGATCGACGTCAACATCGCCGCCCGCGTCGCCGATGGAGCGGGCGCCGGCGAGCTGCTGATCTCCGACGCCGCACTCGGGTCGGTCGACCCGAAGAGCCTCAAGGTCAAGTCGCGGCCGCTGCTCGACGCCAAGGGCGTCCCGGAGGACTTCAAGGTCTACGCCGTCTCGCCGAAGTGAGATGAGCGACCGCGACGAGCTCCGAGTCAACGACGAGGTCTCGATCCCGCTGTCCGAGGTCGAGCTGCGCGCGAGCCGCTCGTCGGGCCCCGGAGGCCAGCACGCGAACGTCACCGCGTCGCGGATCGAGGCCGTGTTCGACGTCGAGGCATCGACCGACGCTGACGACTCCCAGAAGCGCCGCCTGACCGAGCTGATCGGCGACACCGTCACCGCCGTCGCGCAGGACACGCGCAGCCAGGCCCGCAACCGCGAGCTCGCGCTCGAGCGCCTGGGCGGGCGCTAGCCGCCGCCCTGCACCGGCCGAAGCGCCGCCGCCCCACCCGCCCGAGCCGCGGCGCCAAGGAGCGCCGCCTCGAGTCGAAGAAGCGAGCCTCGCGTCGAAAGGCCGAGCGCCGCAAGCCCGACCTCGACTAGCTCCCGGTCAGCTCTTGTCCGGGAACGAGTGGTGCTCGTGGGTGACGACCCAGCGGCCGTCTTCCTTGCGCAGGCCGATGGTCAGGCGCAGGCGGTTCTCGGGGTCGCTCGGCCAGCTCCTCCGCGTTCCGCAGCGCAGCAGCGCGTGCGCGAAGGCGACGTGCTCGCCGACGGTGACGTCGAGCGAGACGATCTCGAACGACGCCCCCTTCGCCTGCCACTCGAAGAAGGGCGGCCAGGTCTCTCGGTAGGCGTCGATGCCGCGCACGCCGTCCTCGGGCGGGGGCACGTCGAACATCACGATGTCGTCGGAGTGATCGGCGAGGACGGTGTCCAGGTCCCCTTCGTGGACGGCCTTCGCCCAGCGCTCGATCAGTGTCGCGGATTTCAGCTTCGTCGCTCAACCCGGGTCACCAAGCCTCTGCTTGAGGCCGTCGATGGCCTCGATCGGCGTCGGGTCGACTCCGTGCCGCGCGGCCAGGTGGAGCGAGAGCAGGTCGCCGAGCATCACGAGCTCGAGGATGCGAGCGGTGCGGGTCTCGCCCTCGGCCTCGACGCCGACCACGGCGGCCGCGTGCGGCTCGATCAGCTCGGCGGTGACCTCGAAGCGGCGACGCTCTCGCGGGTGCTGGTCGACGTCGGTGAGAAGGACGCAGGCGAAGCGGCCCTGGGCCCCGCCCCAGCCGGCGATCTCGTTGTGGCTCGCCTCGGGCAGCGGCGAGCTGAAAGCGGGCAGCTTGCCGTTCTCGTTGACCTGGGTCTTCCAGCGATATGCGACGGGCGTGGTCAGGCCCGCGCCGTAGACGACGGGGACGGCGTCGCCGAGCTGGTCGGCGAGCTCCTTCGCGCGCGCGCCGATCGCATCGGCGCGGGACTCCAGGTGGGATGCGGCGGCGTCGATCTCGGTGCGGATCGCCGGGTGCCGCCTCGGCCAGCGAGGCGAGCTCCGCGGCGACGCAGAACATGTAGCCGACCGCGGCGCGCGGGGGCATCCCAGAGGGCAGCCCGACGACCGGGACGCCGTCGCGCCGCGCCGAGTCGGCGAGCTCGCCGCCGGTGGTGGCGACGACACGGTCCGCGCCGAGCGCCTCGGCGGCCGCGTAACAGGCGAGCGTCTCCTCGGTGTTGCCCGAGTAGCTCGAGCAGAGGACCGCGGCCCCGGCCGGCGCCCACGAGGGCAGCTCGTAGCCGCGGACGGTCAGCAGCTCCTTGGTCAGCAGGTCCCCCAGCGCCGCCGCGGCCAGGTCGCCCCCGATCGCCGACCCGCCCATCCCGCAGACGATCGCCGCCGAGGAGTCGGGCATCGGGGTCAGGCGTGCGCTCTCGATGCGCCAGAGCGCGTCGCGAAGGTGGTCGGGCATCGCGAGGACCGTGTCTAGCAGGCCATCGGAGTCGTGGGCGCGGATGTCGGCGTAGAGGTCGCTCATCGAGAGACCTCCCGACGGGACCGGCCGATCTGATCAGCCCGGTGGGCCTGCGCCGCCCGACCCTCTCGCCCTCGGCGATCACGGAGCCCGGCTCGGGGGCCGCGCCCGGGGCGATCACGGCCTCGGCCGAGACGATCGCCTGGTCCAGGCGGGCTCCCGCGCCGACGGTGCATCCCGAGAGCAGCACCGAGCCAGAGATATCGGCGTCCTCGGCGATCGAGCAGGACGGGCCGATGACGGCCCGGGGGCCGACGCTCGCACCCTCCCCCACGGTGACGCCGGCCTCGATCAGCGCAGGGCCGGTCACGCTCGCGCCCTCGTGGACGCCGGCGGGGTCGGTGACCAGCGTCCCGTCGTCGCCGACGAGGCGGCCCGTCACGGTGTCGACCCGCCCCTCGAGGATGTCCCAGCTCGCCTGCAGGAAGCGATCGGGGGTGCCGATGTCCATCCAGTAGCCATCGAGGCGGCGACCGTACAGGCCCTCTCCGACGAGGCGCGGGAAGACCTCGCGCTCGATCGAGACGGCCTCGTCCGGAGGGATCAGGTCGAGCACGGACCGCTCGAGGAAGTACGCGCCGGCGTTGATCTCGTCGGTGTCGATCTCGGCGGGGTCGGGCTTCTCGAGGAAGTCCGTGATCTCGCCGTCCTCGGTGCGCCGCACGAGGCCGTAGGCACTCGGGTCGTCGACGGGATAGAGGGCGATCGTCGCCACCGCGCCGGTGCTCTCGTGCTGAGCGACCATCGCCGAAAGGTCGAGGTCGCAGAGCACGTCGCCGTTCAGAACGAGGAAGCGGTCGCCCAGCTGGTCGTCCGCGAAGCGGATCGCCCCTGCCGTCCCCCGCGCCTCGGGCTCCTCGGCGAAGCTGACGCTCGGGCCACCGTCGATCCCGTCGAGGGCGGCGCGGACGGCGTCGGCGAGATGGCCGCAGGAGACGACGACGTCGTCGACGCCGTGGCCCTGGAGCCAGTCGATCACGTAGGCGATGTGAGGACGGCCCGCCAGCGGCAGCACCGGCTTCGGCACCGACTCGGTCAGCGGCCGCAGCCGGGTCCCCTGGCCCCCGGCGAGGATCAGCGCCTGCATCAGCTCGATCCGTCGCCGCGCAAGCGAGGCGGCCTTCCGACGCTTTCGTATGTGATCCCGGCGTCGTGAATGGCGTCACCGTCGAGGAAGTTGCGTCCATCCACGACGAGCGGGTTCTTCATCGACTTCGCAACTTCACCCCAATCGAGTTCCCGCGAACTCGGACCACTCGGTGACGAGCACGGCGGCGTCAGCGTTCGCCAGCGCCTCCAATGCGGACCCTGCCATTTCGACGTTGGGGAGCAGGGCGCTGGCTCGTTCGGTGGCGACAGGGTCGTAGGCGACCACCTCCGCGCCCTCGCTCTCGAGCCGGCCTGCGAGCACCAGGCTCGCGGCCTCGCGCATGTCGTCCGTGTCCGGCTTGAAGGCAAGCCCCAGGAGTGTGATGCGCTTGCCGACGAGTGAGCCGAGGTGCTTGCCGAGTTTTCCGATCAAACGTCGCTTCTGCAGCTCGTTGACCTCGATCACCGAGTTCAGGAGCTGGAAGTGATAGCCCGAGTTCCCGGCGAGCTGCTTGAGGCCGCTGACGTCCTTCGGAAGACAGCTCCCGGAATAGCCGGCGCCGGCACGGAGGAACTTCGGCCCGATCCGATCATCGAGGCCCATACCCCGGGCGACCTCGGTGACGTCGGCCCCAACCTCCTCGCTGACGTTTGCGATCTCGTTGATGAAGCTGATTTTGGTCGCAAGGAATGCGTTGGAAGCGAGCTTGATCATCTCCGCGCTCGGCACATCGGTGTGAACGAGCGGAGCTTTCAGCGGCTCGTAGACGGCAGCGACGGCGTCGGCCGCCCAGGCGTCGTCATTGTCAACTCCGACGACGATGCGGTCGGGATTCATGAAGTCGTGAACCGCGGTGCCCTCCCTCAGGAACTCCGGGCATGAGACGTAAGCGAGTCCTGGCGCTCGCCGCTTGATCGTCTGGCCCGTGCCCACCGGAACCGTGCTCTTCATGACGAGCGCCCGGTCTGAGCTCGACCCGATCTCATCCGCAGCGTGCATGACCGCAGAGAGGTCTGCGTCCCCCGAATGCGTCGGCGGCGTCTGAACGCAGACGAACAACAGGCGCGCGGCGTCGAGCACGTCACTCATATCGATCGTGAAAGTCAGGCGATCGGCGTTCTTGCGGATCAGGTCGGAGAGCTCGGGCTCATGGAACGGCAGGTCTCCACGCTCCAGCGCCCCGATCTTCTCGGGGACTATGTCGCGCACCACCACCCGGTGCCCCAGCTCTGCGAAGCAGGCAGCGGTGACCAGGCCGACCCAGCCGGCACCGACCACTCCGATGGGCTCGCGTTCGCTCACGGCGGGTAGCTTCTCAGGAGGAGCGGCGAGTCGGCGTGCAGGCTGCGTTCAGCCGTTGCGGCGCATCGGCAGTTCGGTCATGCCCTTGGCGATCTCGAGCATCTCGCGGTCCGAGAGCGACTGGGCGAGGGTGTTGGAGACCCAGAACGAGCCGTCGTCGGTTTGCCAGGCGATCATCCGCAGGCGGTCCCCGTCGTAGTAGAGCTTGTAGGTCCGGTCGCCGATCTCCTTCTCGTCGGAGGGGTTCTTGAGGATCGGCGGGTCCGTCCAGCGGGTCGCCATGAAGCCGTAGTACTCACCGAGCGTGGGGCGCGAGAAGACCCACTTGTACGCGGCGCGCTCAGCATTCGGAGGCGATCCCTCGCCGGTGCCGTTGATCTTGTAAAGGCGCGGCTTCTGCGCGTAGTCGCTCCCGGACTCGAGCTTGGTCGGGTAGTAGATCGGCAGCTTCGTCTTGCGGGCGCGCAGCTTCTTGGCGAGCTCCTTGCCGAAGGTCGTCGCCACGATGTTTGAGTCCTCCTCGGCTCCACCCCCGTCCCCCTTGTCCTTCTTGGGCTCCAGCTCCTTGACGGGGGCCTGGTCAGGCGCGACGTCCGTGTCTCCCACGCGTGCAGGATCCTCGGGGGTGGAGGAGGACGCGCGGGCTCCGGGGCTGTCCTCGAGGCCGAGGAACTGCTGGACGGCGAGGTTGATCTCCTCGGGCGTCGTCTCGACGAACGACGGGCCGAGCGTGCCCTCGAACTTCACCTGCTTGAGAGGCGCGTCGCGAGCCTCGATGAAGAGCTTCAGGACCTGAGCATGTCGTGGCTGGGATGAGTCGTGTGCTTGGTGAAGATGTCGATCAAGTCGTTCGCTGGGCGAACAGACCTCGGGTGGGACCTTCTGCCGCGCCTCGCGCAGGAAGTCCTGCTGGCGGGCGGCGCGACACGTCGTTGTCGGTGTGGCGGTACGGGCGTAGTCGAGCGCGTCGAAGCCGCACAGAGCCTGGTAGCCGGGCTGGATGTCGATCTCCTCGTAGTCCTCGCCGAATCGTCGTTGTGTTGAAGTAGCGGCGGTCGACGTCGACGTACACGCAGTCGATCTCGTTGACGCTTCTCCTCGGGCGTCGTCTCGACGAACGACGGGCCGAGCGTGCCCTCGAACTTCACCTGTTTAAGGGGCGCGTCGCGGGCCTCGATGAAGAGCTTCAGGACCTCGAGCATGTCGTCGACGCTGTCGATGTCCGAGGTCGTGTGCTTGGTGAAGACGTCGATGAGGTCCTTGCGCTCGGCGAACAGCACCTCGGGCGGCACCTTCTGGCGCGCCTCGCGCAGGAAGTCCTGCTGGCGGGCGGCGCGCACCACGTCGTTGTCGGTGTGGCGATAGCGGGCGTAGTCGAGCGCGTCGAACCCGCACAGCGCCTGGTAGCCGGGCTGAATGTCGATCTCCTCGTAGTCGCTGGCGGCCGAGGTCATCGTTGGTGTTGAAATAGCGGCGGTCGACGTCGACGTACACGCAGTCGATCTCGTTCACCGCTCGGGCAAAGCCCTCGAAGTCGATGTTGACGACGTGGTTGATCTCGAGCCCGTTCGGGGTGTCCGGCGTTTCGGTCAGCTGCTGGACGGTCCGCAGCGTCAACTCCGGCCCGCCGTAGGCATATGCGGCGTTGAGCTTGTCGCTGCCGTAGCCGGGGATGTCGACGCGCAGGTCTCGCGGCAGCGAGAAGAGCGCCAGAGCGTTCTCGTCGGGGTCCACTCGGAGCAGCATCGTCGTGTCGGAGAGGCCGCGGAAACCGTCGCCCTTCAACTCGGGTCGCTTGTCGGAGCCGAGAATCATGATGGTCTGAGGCTCTCCGCCCTCGACGCCCTGGAGCCGGTCCGTGATCCCCGCGAACTCCTTATCCGGGTCGAGCGCGTCCGCTATGTCCGACAGGTAGAGGAGCAGACTCGCTGAGGTCGCGGCTGCGACGGAGGCGACGATGAGCAGGGACGCGGTCATGAACCGAGCCCACATCGGGAAGCGCATCTTCTTGCCGACCGCCTTGAAGCCGGATGTGACCTTCGGCCCGCCGACGGCCTCGAAGCCCGAGGTGATCGTCGAGCGCGCCGACTGCACGAGCGTCTGGTCGGCGTCGTCGTGGGCGGGCTCGTCGTCGAAGTCCTCGTCGTCGGATGCGTCATCGTCGGGGTCGATGCCGTCCCACTCCTGGGTCTCGGCGTTGATGATCTCCTCGAGCTCGGTCTCGGGGCCCGGGGAATCGTCGACGTCGTCAGTGTCGTCATCGCCTTCGTCGTCTTCGGCGACGCTCTCGGGCGGAAGGTCCTCGCCGGTGTCCTCGGGAAGCGCGAACTCCTGGGTGTCGTCGCGCGGCTCCTCGTCCCGCTCGCCCTCGCCGTTCCCGCTGCCCTTCTCCGGAGGCGGGACCATCAGGCTGGGACCATCCCGGGGAATTCCTTGACGAAGCCCTCGAGCGCCTGGCGGTAGCTGCTCAGCGAGCTGACCGAGACCCACTCCTCGGGGCCGTGATGGCCGTCGCCGACGGGGCCGAACTCGACCGCTGGGACGCCGGCGCCGAGGAACGAGACTGCGTCGGAGGCGCCGTCGCGGCCGACGCTCATCACGCGCTCGGGGTGGTGCGGCGAGGCCGCCTGGCAGAGGCCGAGGACGAACGGCGAGTCCGCCTCGACGACGGCGGGCGGGCGGCGAAAGGTCGCCAGCACGCGCGTGTCGGGCAGACTGTTCACCTGCTCCAGGATCTGCTCGGGGTCTTGTTCTGGAAGAAAGCGCACGTCGACGTCCATCACGCAGTAGTCGGGAACACGGTTCAGCGCGTCGCCGCCCTTGATCCGGCCCAGGTTGATCGACGGCCGGTCGAAGAGCTGCGAACTCTGCCGGGCGAAAGGTAGCGATTCGATCCCGCGGAATACCTCAACGGCCTTGACGACCGCGTTGTCGCCGAGCCACGGCGTCGCCCCGTGCGCCGAGCGGCCGGAGATCGCGAGCCGCATGGCGAGCACACCCTTAGCCTGAACTCCAACCTGAAGGTTGGTGGGCTCTCCGGTGATCGCGAAATCGCCGATGAAGCCGTCGGCTATGAGCGCGTCGGAGCCGCGATCGTCCTCCTCCTCGGATTCCTCGTCGCAGACGATCCCGAGCCGCAGGCGGACGGCCTCCTGCTCGCGGGCCTCGCGCAGCACCAGCATCATCACTGCCAGGGCGCCCTTCATGTCGTAGGCGCCGCGCCCGATCAGGCGGTCGCCCTCGAGGCGAGGGTGAAACTGGTCGGGCTCGGCGGGCACGACGTCGAGGTGGCCGTGCATGACCAGCGTGGGCGCGTCCGCGGGGCCGACCTCGGCCATCGTCACCGGCAGCCCGCGCGAAGTGATCTGCCTCGCCTCGATGTCGTTCGATTCGAGCCAGCCGCCGACGAATTCGGCGGCGCGGCGCACGCCCTCGGGCGACGCGGTGTTGAAAGCGATCAGCCTCTCTGTCAGGGCGAGTTCGTCCATCGGGGCATCGTAGGGGCCGCCCTGAAAGAGGGGCGCAAAGCGGCTGCTTGGCCGTCAGCCCTGGCTGGACTCGCCGGCGACTTCGAGGAATGCCTCGGCGCGCTCGACGTCGCGCTCGGCGCGCTCGCGGGCGTGGCTGCCCTCTTCGGCCTCGTCGCGTCGCTGCTCGGCGTCCTTGAGGCGCTCGTTCAGCGTGGAGGTGTCGAGTTCCTCAGGCGGCACGCACTCGCCGACCAGCACGATCGCGCGGTTCGCGAACACCTGAAGCCAGCCCTCCGCCTGCGCGAAGCGGGTGACATCGGAGCCGTTGATCAGGCGCAGCTCGGTCGCGCGCAGCCGCGCCAGCACCGGCACATGGCGGGCCTGGATCCCGATCTCGCCAACCGCGGTGCGCGTCGAGAGCTGCTCGACGTCGCCCTCGAAGACCTTGCCCTCGGGGGTGAGCACCTCGGCGTGAAGTGTGTGCTGGTCGGCCAAGGCCTAGCCCTCCTCCTCCTTCTCTTCCTCTTCCTTCTTCGCCTCCTGCTCGGCGGCCTCGTTGTCGGCGGACTCCGAGGGGTCCTCGCCGCCCATCTTCTTGGCCTCCTCCATCACCTGCTCGATCGAGCCCTGCATGTAGAAGGCACGCTCGGGGATCTCGTCGTGCTCGCCGTCCACGATCTCCTTGAACGAGCGGACCGTCTCGGCGACCGGCACGTACTCGCCGGAGCGGCCGGTGAACTGCTCGGCGACGAAGAACGGCTGCGAGAGGAAGCGCTGGATCTTCCGCGCGCGCGAGACCGTCTGCTTGTCCTCCTCGGAGAGCTCGTCGATGCCGAGGATCGCGATGATGTCCTGGAGCTCCTTGTAGCGCTGCATCGTCTCCTGGACCTCGGTCGCGGTGTTGTAGTGGTCCTCGCCGACGACGTCGGGCTTCAGGATCGTCGAGGTCGAGTCGAGCGGGTCGACCGCCGGGTAGATCCCCTGCTCCACCAGGCCTCGCGAGAGCGAGGTCGTGGCGTTCAGGTGGGCGAACACCGACGCCGGGGCCGGGTCGGTGAGGTCGTCCGCCGGGACGTAGACGGCCTGGATCGAGGTGACCGATCCCTCGCGGGTCGACGTGATTCGCTCCTGCAGGCCGCCCATCTCGGTCTCGAGCGTCGGCTGGTAGCCGACCGCCGAGGGCATGCGGCCGAGCAGCGCCGACACCTCGGAGCCCGCCTGGACGAAGCGGAAGATGTTGTCGATGAAGAGCAGCACGTCCTGGCCGCCCTGCTGGCGGAAGTACTCCGCCATCGTCAGGCCCGAGAGCGCGACGCGCAGGCGCGCGCCGGGGGGCTCGTTCATCTGGCCGAAGACGAGCATCGTCTTGTCGATGACGCCCGACTCCTTCATCTCCATCCAGAGGTCGTTGCCCTCGCGCGAGCGCTCGCCGACGCCGCAGAAGGCCGACAGGCCCTCGTGCTCCTCGGCGATGTTGCGGATCAGCTCCTGGATCAGAACGGTCTTGCCGACGCCGGCGCCGCCGAACAGGCCGACCTTGCCTCCCTTGGCGTAGGGAGCGAGCAGGTCGACGACCTTGATCCCGGTCTCGAGGATCTCCTGGGTCGGGCTCAGGTCCTCGGCCTCGGGCGCCGGGCGGTGGATCGGCCAGCGCTCCTCGGTCGTGACCTCGTCGCCCTCGTCGATCACCTCGCCCAGCAGGTTGAACATGCGGCCGAGCGTCTCCTTGCCGACGGGGACCGTGATCGGGCCGCCCGTGTCGGTCACCTCGTCGCCGCGCTGCAGGCCGTCGGTGGCGTCCATCGCGATCGCGCGCACGCGGTCGTCGCCGAGGTGCTGCTGCACCTCGCAGACGAGCTTCAGCTCCGTCCGGCTCTCCTCGGGCTCGATGTTGATCTCGAGCGCCGAGTAGATCTCGGGCAGCTCGCCGGGGAAGGCGACGTCGACGACGACGCCCGTCACCTGCTCGACGGTCCCGATGTTTCCGCTTCCGTTGCCGTTCTGGTCAGCCATGGTCTCCTTAGCTCCTTGCAAGTCGCTGCTTCAAGTTCTTGACGGTCAACTGCTGCCGGCGGCTTCGGCGCCACCGACCACTTCGAGGATCTCCTGCGTGATCTCGGCCTGACGCACCCGGTTCATCTCCAGCGTCAAATCGCTGATCATGTCCTTCGCGTTCTCGGCGGCGTTTCGCATCGCGGTCATGCGAGCGCCGTGCTCTGACGCGGTCGACTCCAGGAGCGCCCTGTAGATCGAAAGCTGCGTGTATTCCGGAATCAGCTCGGCGAGCAGCTCCTCCGGATCGGGCTCATAGACCCAGAGCGCCTTGCGATGGGCCTCGGCGAGCTCCTCGTCGAGCTCACCCGCTTCGGCCTCCGCCTCCCGCTCCGCCTCCTCCACGCCCTCCCCGAATACCGCGGCGTGCTGCACCGGAAGCAGCGTCTGGCGGCGAACGTACTGGGTCACGGGCGAGACGTAGCGGTTGTAGATCAGCTGGACCTCGTCGAGATCCTCGTCGACGTATGAGGAGATCAGCGCGTCGGCGATTTCGCGCGCGTCGGAGAAGGCGGGGCGGTCGGTGAAGCCCGTGTACTCGCCGGCGAGCTCCTCGCCGCGGAAGCGAATCGTCGAGACGCCCCGGCGCCCGACGGCCGAGAAGATGACCTCCTTGCCCTCCGAGCGAAGCTGCTTCGCGAGGCGCTGGCCCTCGCGCACGATCTGCGAGTTGAACGACCCCGCGAGGCCGCGGTCGCCGGTGACCAGCAGGACGCCGACCTTCTTGATCTCCTCGCGCTCGGCGAGGATCGGCAGGTTGCGAGCTTCCTGGCCGGCCGCCTCGGCGACGTTGCGGGTCATGATGCGCAGCTGTCTCGCGTACGGACGCAATGCGGCGATCCGCTGCTCGGCGCGGCGCAGCCTCGCGGCCGCCACCATCTCCATCGCGCGCGTGATCTTGCCCACGTTCTTGACGGAGGCGATCCGGCCCTTTACGTCCTTGCGGCTGGCCATTTCTCAGGAGCTGCGACCGCCGGCTAGGCGGTCGCGCCGGCCTCTTCCTGGTCGGCCTGGGTGGAGGCCTCGGCCTCATCGGCTTCGCCCTCCCCATCGCCATCCCCGTCGCCGTCGCCGGTGCGGCGAGGCGCTGAGCGATCCTCCTCGGACTTGATCCGGTCGGACTCGCCCTCCTCCAGCGGCTGGCCGTCCTCGTCGAAGTCGGGGCCGAAGTCGTCCACGAACTCGCGGATCGCCTTCTCGAGCGCCGCCTCGTCGTCGTCGCCGAGCTGGCCGGACTCCTCGATGCGCTCCATCAGCTCCTTGTCCTCGGACCGAAGGCGCTCGATCATGCTCTGCAGGAACTCGCGGACCCTCTCGACCTTGATCCGGTCGAGGGCCCCGGAGGTGCCGGCGAAGATCGACGCCACCTGCTCTGAGACGGTCATCGGGTTCCGCTCGTTCTGATTCAGCGCGGCGACCATGCGCTCGCCTCGGGCGAGCTGCTTCTGGGTCTCGGGGTCGAGCTCCGACCCGAACTGGGCGAACGCCTCGAGCTCGCGGTACTGCGAGAGATCGAGGCGCAGCTTGCCGGCGACCTTCTTCATCGCCTTCGTCTGAGCGTCGCCGCCGACTCGCGAGACCGAGGTGCCGACGTTGATCGCCGGGCGCACGCCCGAATAGAACAGGTTCGACTCCAGGAAGATCTGGCCGTCGGTGATCGAGATGACGTTGGTCGGGATGTACGCCGAGATGTCGCCGGCCTGCGTCTCGATGATCGGTAGCGCGGTCAGCGAACCCGCTCCCTGGTCGTCCGAGAGCTTCACGGCCCGCTCCAGCAGGCGCGAGTGCAGGTAGAAGACGTCGCCGGGGTATGCCTCGCGGCCCGGCGGGCGGCGCAGCAGCAGCGACATCTCGCGATACGCGGCCGCGTGCTTCGAGAGGTCGTCGTAGATCACCAGCGCGTGCTTGCCCTGGTAGAGGAAGTGCTCGCCCATCGCGCAACCGGCGTAGGGAGCCATGTACTTGATCGGCGCGGCCTCGTCGGCGGCGGCGGCGACGATGATGGTGTTCTCCATCGCGCCCGCCTCCTCGAGGGTCTCCATCACCTGCACGACCGTCGACATGCGCTGGCCGATCGCGACGTAGATGCAGATCAGGTCCGCGTCCTTGTTGTTGATGATCGTGTCGATCGCGATCGCCGTCTTGCCGGTCTGGCGGTCGCCGATGATGAGCTCGCGCTGGCCGCGGCCGATCGGGATCATCGAGTCGACGGCCTTGAGCCCAGTCTGCATCGGCTCGGACACTCCCTGGCGATGGACGACGCCCGGGGCCTTGAACTCGGCGGGGCGTGTCTCGCTCGCGTTGAGGTCGCCCTTGTCGTCGAGCGGCCGGCCAAGCGGGTCAACCAGGCGGCCCAGCAGCTCCTCGCCGACAGGGATCTCGAGCAGCTTGTTGGTGCGCTTCACGGTGTCGCCCTCGACCACCTTCTCCCAGTCGCCGAAGAGCACGGCGCCGACGTTGTCGGCCTCGAGGTTCAGCGCCAGGCCGACCACGTCATGAGGCAGTTCGAGCATCTCGAGCGCCATGCAGTTGTCGACCCCGTGGATGCGGGCGATTCCGTCGCCGATCTCCAGAATGGTTCCGACCTCTGAAAGGTCCGCGGACCCGGCGTCCATGCCCTCGATGCGCTGCCGAAGGATGCTGCCGATCTCGTCAGGCTTGATTTCCATGTGCGTGGTGCCTCCTATCTACGCCGACGAGGCGACGCTCTTTCGAAGTTTGTCCAACCGGTTGCGGACGCTCGCATCCAAGACCATGTTGCCCACTTGGAGCACCAGGCCGCCGAGGATGTCGTCGTCCACCTTGCTTTGCAGCTCGACGGTCTGACCCGTCTGGCTCTCGATCTCGGAGCCGATGCGCTTGACGAGCTCGGGATCGAGCTCGACCGCGCTCGTCACGGTCACCGCGAGGCGCTTGTTCTCCTCGGCCCAGAGGTCGTCGAAGATCTTGCGCGCCCGGAAAATGACCGGCATGCGGTGCTTCTCGATCAACAGCTCCAGGAAGTTCTGCAGCTCGGGGTCGGCGCCGTCGAGCGCCTTGGCGAGCCCCTCCTTCTTCTCGTTCGAGGAGAAGTAGGGGCTGAAGAAGAAGAGCTGCATCTCGCGGTTCTCCGACAACGCGTCGGCGAACTGGGCCAGCTGGTCGCGGATCGTGTCGAGCTTGCCGGCCTTCTTGGCGGCGTCGAACAACGCCTCCGCGTATACGCGAGCGATCTCCTCCATCCCTAACGCCCATCTCCTCGGGCTTCGCCCTGCGGGGATATGCGGTTGCGACGCGATCGCGGGGGATTCTTAGTCACCGCGGACCTCTCAGTTTCGCCGCCGAGGGTCGCGAAGTCGACTTCCTTCAGCGCCTCGTCCACGAGGCGCTTGTGGTCCTCGGAGTCGAGCGACTTGCGCGCGACCTTCTCGGTCGTGAGCACCGTCAGGTCGGCGACCTCCTTGCGGATCCGCTCCAGCGAGCGCCGGGTCTCGGCCTCGATGTCGCGCCGCGCGGCCGCCAGCAGCTCCTCGCGCTTCTCGCGCCCTTCATCGGCCGCCTCGGACTTCGCCGTCTCGGCCGACTTGCGGGCGCGGGCGACGATGTCGTCGGCCTGCTCGCGAGCCTCCTTTAGGCGGGCCCGGTACTCGGCGGTGAGCTCCTCGGACTCGCGCTTGCTGCGCTCGGCCGACTCGATCGAGTCGGAGATCAGCTGGGCGCGCTTGTCGATCGCCTCGGCGATCTTCGGAAACGCGATCTTGCTTAGCACCCACATCGTGAAGCCGAACAGCAGCAGCGTCCAGATCATCAGGCCGAGGCCCGGCGATACGAGGAAGCTGCCGCCCTCCTCCTCGCCCTCGGCGGTCTCAGCCGCGAGCACGAGCACTTGTCCTATGTCGGATACGAACTCCATGCGAGCGGCCTAGAGGAAGAACGCGATGAGACCGAAGATGAACGTGTAGAAGGCGACGGCCTCGGTCAGCGCGAAGCCGAGCCAGCGAATGCTCTGCAGCTCGTCCTTCATCTCAGGCTGGCGGGCCACCGACTCGATCTCCTTACCGAAGATGAATCCGACGCCGATGCCGGCGCCGATCGAACCGAGCCCGGCTCCGATGCCTAGGGCGATCGCCTTGCCGGCATCCGTTACGCCGGTGTCAGTGACCGTTTCGGTCGACTGAGCGATCAGGGGCAGGACATCCATTTACAGCTCCTTTCTAGTGGGTATCGGCGACAGCGCCGCCGATGTAGATCGCGGTGAGGGTCGAGAAGATGAACGCCTGCAGCGTCGCGACCAGACCCACCTCGAAGACGAAGAAGACGAAGGCCATCGGGAAGGTCAATGCCCCGAGAGCCGCGAGTCCAAGCAGAACCGCGAGCCCGCCGCCCATGAACAGCAGGAGCAGGTGGCCCGCGAGGATGTTGGCGAACAATCGCACGGAGAGCGAGATCAAGCGCACGAAGTGCGAGATCACCTCGATCAGGAAGATCGCTCCCTTGCCGACCGGGTTCATGTCCTCCAGCCCGGCCGGCAGCCAGCCCGCGAAGTACTTGATCGGGCCCTTGGCCCGGATCCCCTCGACGTGGTAGCTGATCCAGACGACCAGCGTGAGGGCTAGCGGGATCGAGATGTTGGCTGTGGCCGCGTAGATCGCGAAAGCCGGGACCTCGACGCCGAGAATGTCGACCGGGTGCTCGGTGTTGGTCGGCAGCGGCAGGTATCCGATGATGTTCGAGAACCAGATCCAGAAGAAGAGGGTCGCGAGGAACGGGAACCAGCGAAGCGCGATCTTGCCGTCGAGGTTTCCGCCGGTGATGTTGTTCTTGGTCAGGTCGTAGGCGAGCTCGACCACGGTCTGCACCCGGTTTGGCTTCTGCTGCATCCTGCGGGCGACCCAGACCATCGTCGCGATCGTCAGCCCCGAGGCCAGCAAGAGGTAGAGCACCGCCTTGTTGATCGACATGTCGATCCCGAAGATCGTGATCTGGACCCAGGTCTCGAGCTTGAACTCGTTCTGGGGCTGGAAGGAGTCGTTCTTGCCGTCGTTGCCGAAGATCAGGAAGACGGCGATCGTGATCGCGATGTAGATCCCGAAGCCGAGGAGGAACTTCGCCCTGGTGGACATCAGGCGCTCGCCCCGGATCCCTTTTCGGGCACGCCTTGCGGCGAGCCCTCAGGGGGCCCGTCGATCCAGCGCGCGGCGAAGCGGCCGGCGAAGTGCACGGTGAACAGGACGACCGACAGCACCGCGGCTGCGAGGCCGTCCTCGCGGTCGCCGAGCAGCCCGACGAGCAGCACGGCAGTGGCGACGAGCCAGACGCGGCCGAGCGTGGTCGCGCCGATCCACCCCATCGCGCCGGTGCGGTTGCCCGCTGCGAGCTCTCGCAGCGAGCGGCGCTGCGCGTAGGCCTCGATCCCGAGCTGGGCGAGCCAGACCGCCGCGAGCACGGCGTAGCCGAGCAGGGGGAGGCCGGCGACGATGAACACGGGCAGGGCGGCTGCGAGGATGATCAGGTCCAGGTAGCGGACGAAGGTCGCCGACCGGCGCCCTTCGGCCACGCCGCTGGGCCCCGCGATGGCGAGCGTGTTCAGCGAAGAGGGCATGGAAGCGGATTCAGGGATCAGAAGTACGCAAATTGCGGATAAAAAAGGCCCCGGGCACCGGCCGGGCGGAAGCCCTCCAATGCGGGCCGCGGGGGGCGAGACTCTAGCCGATGCCGAGCCCCGGCCAAGTCACGCCCACAGAACGCGAAAGCGGCCGCCGGTCTCGCCGACGGCCGCTCCTCGCGTGCTGCTGCGGCGCTGCGTTTCGACTAGAAGACGAACGCCGCCAGCTTCGACTTCGCTGCGGGCTTGAAGTCGACCGACTGGGTTACGACCGGGCCAGTGCCCGTCTTGCCCAGCGTGGTCAGGGTCGCTGCATCGGTCCCCTGGGTCGGGCAGATGACCTGCTCGACGCCCTTGATCCTCATCGTCACCGCCTGGGTGGCCGGCGACGGGGTGTTCCCGAAGAACCGGACCAGGTACTCGTAGCCCAGGCCGGCCGGGGCCGCCAGGATCTGGCAGTTGCCGGTCAGGTTCGGGTTGCGGGGCGGCGTCCCGCCGAGGGGGGTAGGGACACCCCGGTCGGAGGAGAACACCTTCGGCAGCTGGCCGAACTTGGTCTGGAACAGCTGCGGGGTGCTCAGGTCCGAGGTCAGGACCAGGTTGCCGATCACGAGCGTGTCGACCTCCGGAACCACCTTGACCTTCTTGACCTTCTTGCCCTTGGCTGACTTCTTGACCTTGACCTTCTTCACCTTCGCGGCGTTGCCGCCGATGAAGGCATCGGAGCCGTCGCCCGGCGCCCAGATGAAGGCGTCGGAGCCGGTGCCGCCGTAGGCGATGTCGTTGTTGTCAGGGAGCTGTCCAGCCGGGAGTGCCGGCTGTCCGCCTTCGGTGCCGCCGACCAGGACGTCGTCACCGGCGCCGGCCGTGATCACGTCCGAGCCGAGCCGGCCGAGGATCGTGTCGGGTCCGCTGCCTCCGAGCAGCTGGTCGCTCTTTCGCAGCGACTGGTTCGGGCCGACGCCGGGCGGCTGGATCGTCTGGTCGGCCGTGTCGTCGTTGTCGGCGCCGATCAGCACCTGGCCCTTCTTCGCGTTCTCGTTGCCCTGAAGCGCGGCGTAGGCCGAGCCCATGACACCGAAAGCCGCCAGCGCGGCTACCGCGACGAACACGGGGGTCTTCTTCTTGATTCCATCGCTTCTGCGCATCTCGTTACCTCCTGCGGAGTGGTTGCTGTCACCGCCCGAGACGCGCGCCCGACGGCTTTATTCCCGACGAACCTCAAAATCGGTGGAATAGTTCGTCCGGCGACGCGTCTGTAGGCGTGGAAGGCGCATGAACGGAGATCCCTCACACAACGAAATAGACGAGCGGACCGAGCGCGAGCTCGCTGCGCTCGCCGACGGCAGGCTCGACCAGCCCCAGCGCGACGCCCTGGAGGCGAGGATCGCCTCATCGCCCGCGTTGGCGGCGGCGCTCGAGCGCCAGCGCACCGGTCTCGCCGCGCTGCGAGCCCTCGAGCCCGCGGGGGCCCCGCTCGCGCTGCGCGAGCGGATCGAGGCCGAGCGCGCCTCCCCGTCCCGCCCCGTCCGCAAGCGCCGGCTGCAGGCGTTCGGCGCCCTCGCCGGCGCCGCGGCAGCGGCCGCTCTGGTGATCACGCTCGTGCTGCCCTCGGGCGGCGCCGGGCCGAGCGTCGTCGAGGCCTCAGCCCTGTCCGAGCTTCCGGCCGAACAGCCCGCGGTCGCGGTCGACCCGGCTAACCCGAAGCTCCTCGAGGCGAGCCAGAGCGGGGTCCCCTTCCCCAACTTCGAGGCGCTGTTCGGCTGGCGCCAGGCTGGATCGCGCACCGACGAGCTCGACGGGCGCGAGACGACGACCGTCTTCTACGAGAAGGGGGGCAGGCGAATCGGCTACACGATCCTCTCGGGCGACGCGATCGATCCCCCCGACCACGCCGTGCCGACCAACCTCAACGACGTCGCCCTCGACTCCCTCAGCGAGGGCGAGCGCCAGATCGTCACCTGGCTGCGGGAGGGCAAGACCTGCGTTCTCGCCGGCGACGGCGTCAGCGACAAGGAGTTGCTCGAGCTGGCCTCCTGGAAGGGAGAGGGGGACGTCCCATTCTGATCTTCCTCTGGGTGGCTGGAGAGCACGAGCTCGACCCCGAGGCAGCCGGTGACCACATAGACGCGCTCTACCGCGCCGCGTGCGCCATGTCCGGGTCGCGCGCCGTCGCCGAGGATCTGGTCCAGGAGACGTACGTGAAGGTGCTTTCGAAGCCTCGAATCATCCGCCACGACGACGACCTCGGCTATCTGGTCAAGGCGCTTCGCAACACGTGGTATTCCCACCTGCGCAATGAGCGCAAGGTACGGGATTCGACTGCGCACGGCGTCGAGGACGTGGACGAGATCGCGCAGGACGCCGCCTCGGGCCGGGGCCGCTCCGATCCGCAAGGTTCGCTCGAGGCGTCAGCGGTGCTCGACGCCGTCGCCGCGCTGCCCGAGCCCTACCGCGAGACCGTCGCCGCGGTCGACGTCGCCGGGCTCAGCTATTCGGAGGCCGCTCAGGCCCTCGGGGTTCGGGAGGGGACTGTGATGAGTCGCCTCTATCGGGGACGGGAGCAGGTGGCCGAGGCGGTGGGGCCTCGCTGAGCTCCGGCGCGGGCCCAGCGTCGCGAACCGGCTCCATGCTGCCGGTGTCGGGGTCGACCGCCGACATCTCGCCCGTCGCCGGGTTGACCGCGGCGTAATCGCCGGTGTCGAGCTCGCGCTTGACGCCGGCATCCACCTCAGCCTCGACAGGTTGCGGCACCCCGGCGCCGCGGAGGCCGAGGCGCTGGGCGAATCGCATCCGCCTGAGCTTCAGGATCTCGAGCGTGTGGATCACGTAGACGCTCGCGACCATGGCCCCGACAAGGAGCGCGGCCATCACCGCCGTCCAGAACGGATCGAAGTTCCCGCGGTCGTCGCTGTAGGGGATGAAGCGCAGCGCCAGGGCCAGCAGCGCCAGGGCCAGCGTCCAGCCGTACAGATAGAGGAGGGTCTGCCTCGGCTTGAAGCCGATGTTCGCCATGCGGTGGTGGAAGTGCCAGCGGTCGGCCTGGTAGATCGGCTGGCGGTACTTGAGCCGCTTCGCGACTACGAAGCTGGTGTCGAGGATCGGGATCGCCAGCACGAGCAGCGGCAGCGCGAGGGCGAGGGCCGCGTTGGTCTTCAGCGAGCCCTGCACGGCGACCACCGCCAGCAGGTAGCCGAGCAGGTTGGACCCAGTGTCGCCCATGAAGCTCGACGCGGGTGGGAAGCCATGACGAAGGAAGCCGAGCGCGCCGCCGGCGGTGATCGCCGCAAGGACGCCCGCCTCGAAGCGGTCGAGTGAGATCGCGATCACGGCGAAGGCCGCAGCCGCGATCGCGCAGACCCCCGACGCGAGGCCATCGACCCCGTCGATGAAGTTGATGATGTTGATCACGGCGACGATCCCGAACACGGTCAGCGGGTAGCTGACCCAGCCGAGCTCGTAGCCGCCGACGAACGGCAGGGTGGTCACGTCGACCCGCACGTCCCCGAGCACGACGGGAATCAGCGCGGCGGCGATCTGCCCGAGCAACTTCGGCAGCGCGGGCAGATCCCAGATGTCGTCGATGACGCCGATCAGCGTGATCACCGTGGCGCCGCCGAGGATCGAGCGCGTCTCGGCGTCCCATGGGAGCCAGATCGCCCCGGCGCCGAGCACCGCGACCAGGATCGCCAGGCCTCCCAGCTTGGGCGTGGGGAACTCGTGAAGGCTGCGCTCCTTCGGCATGTCCATCGCGCCGAGGCGCCGCGCGATCGACTCCGCGACCGGCACGAGCATCCAGGCGACCGACGCAGCGAAGACGAAGGCGAGGATCGCGTCCCATGTCTCCAGGGACTTCATCGCCGGGATTGTCCCTGACTCACGGGACGGCCGTGAGCACGGCGTCGGAGAGCAGCTTCGGGTCGCGCGGCTCAAGCGGCCCGGCCGGAGCCTGCCTGCGGCTCAGCTCGATTGCATCGGGCGAGGCGAGCTGGCGCATTCGCCCGGCCGCGATCAGCCGCTCGTCGACCGCGCCCATCGCGCCGCTGAAGATCGTGTAGACCGGCGTCCCGAGCGCGACCGCCTCGCGGTTCATCGTCCCTCCCGCCCCGATCACGAGGTCGGCGAACGCGATCAGGCTCTGGGCGTCCACCGCCCGTTCGGGCACGACCAGCGAGGAGCCCTGGTCGCCGCCCGGGCGCGAGCCGCGCTCGCGCAGCCGCTCGCGCTGTGCCTCGGTCCGGGGGATGACCACCGTGGTCACACCCGCTTCGGCATCGAGCCGGTCCAGCATTCCCTCATACAAGGGGTTCTGCGCGTGGTACTCGGAGGTCTCCGGAGGCGGGCGCACCACCACCGTCAGGGCGTCGCGGTCGATGCCGAGCGACTCGAGGACCGCGGCGTCGGGCTCGAAGTCGGCGAGGTAGTAGTCCTCCTTGAGGCCCGGGTAGCGGAAGAGGCGATCGCGGCTCGCCCCCGCGGCCTCGATCGCCTCGACCGGGATCGCGTCGGGCGCGACGACCAGCCGCGCCGCCCGGAAGCTGATCTTCCGCTGCAGGCCCGCGTGCTCGTAGTCGTTCATCTGCACCAACGGCACACGGATCAGCTTGGAGACCACGGCGGCGTCCACCGATCCGTGCGCAAGCGCCAAGTCGAACCCCCTCCCCCGCGCCCAGCGAGCCAGCCGCGCGCTGCGCCCCGCGAGCGCCCCGGCCTTGCCGATCGTCGAGGCGCCGCCGTGCTCGCCGACCGATGTGTACGGGATCCCGAGCCGCTCGAGGATCTGCTCGGTCTGCCCGTAGCTGCGGGTCGTGACCTCGACCTCGTGCTCGGCCGCCTCGAGGCGCTCGATGATCGGCCGCAGCACCAGCGGGTGCGCGGCCGCAGTGCAGTCGACCCAGACCCTCACACAGTTGCGGCGGACAATTGCGGATAGAGCGGGTAGCGCTCCATCAGCGCGCGCGTGCGCTCGAGCAGCGCGTCCTTCTGCGAGGCGAAGTCGTCTCCGAGCGAAGCGCCAATCACAGCGGCGATCTCGCCCATGTCGTCCTCGACGAGCCCCCGCGTCGTCAGCGCCGGGGTGCCGATGCGAAGGCCCGAGGGGTCCATCGGCGGGCGCTCGTCGAAGGGGATCGCGTTGCGGTTGACCGTGATCCCCACGTCCTCCAGGCGCAGCTCGGCCTCCTTGCCGAAGACACCGGTCGGCGTCAGGTCGGTCAGCACGAGGTGGACGTCGGTGCCGCCGGTGAGCACGTCGACGCCGGCCTCGACCAGGCCCTCGGCGAGCGCGCGGGCGTTGGCGATCGTCTGGCGCTGGCGCGCCCTGAACTCCTCGGAGGCGGCGATCCGGAACGCCACGGCCTTGGCGGCGATGATGTGCATCAGGGGGCCTCCCTGCTGGCCCGGGAAGACGGCGCGATTCACGTCCTTGGCGAGCTCCTCGCGGCAGAGGATGATCCCGCTGCGCGGGCCGCAGAGGGTCTTGTGGACGGTGGTGGTGACGATGTCGGCGTGCTCGACGGGGTTCGGGTGCTCCCCGGCGGCGACGAGGCCGGCGAAGTGCGCCATGTCGACCATCAGCCGCGCGCCCACGGAGTCGGCGATCTCGCGGAAGGCGGCGAAGTCGAGGTGCCGCGGATAGGCGGACCAGCCGGCGACGATCAGCTTCGGCTTGTGCTCGGTCGCGAGCGACGCGACCTCGTCCATGTCGACGCGCAGGTCCTCGCGCCGCACGTGGTAGGCGACTGGGTTGTAGAGCTTGCCCGAGACGTTCAGCTTCATCCCGTGGCTCAGGTGGCCGCCGTGGTCGAGGGCCAGGCCCATGATCGTGTCGCCAGGCTCGAGCAGCGCCATGTAGGCGGCGTTGTTGGCCTGGGCGCCGGCGTGGGGCTGGACGTTGACGTGCTCGGCGCCGAATAGCTCCTTGGCTCGGGCGATCGCGAGCTCCTCGGCGACGTCGACCTCCTCGCAGCCGCCGTAGTAGCGCTTGCCCGGGTAGCCCTCGGCGTACTTGTTGGTCAGCACCGACCCGGCGGCGTCGAGGACGCCCTGGGGCACGAAGTTCTCCGAGGCGATCATCTCCAGCGTCCCCTGCTGGCGGGCGAGCTCGCGGTCCAGCACCTGGGCGATCTCGGGATCGACCTCGGCGAGGGGAGCCGTCTGGAAGTCGTCGGGCAAGTCGGTCAAGGTGTTTGAAGATAGCTTGTCGTCCGGTGGCCAACGACCCCAAGGAGATCGTCGAGCGCGCGATCCGCGCATACAACGTGGGCGGCGTCGAGGCCATGCTCGAGTTCATCCACCCCGAGTTCGAGATGACCACCCCGGCCGAGATCGCCGCCGAGCCCGACACCTACCGGGGGCGAGATGGGGTCCGGCGCTACTTCAACTCCTTCTTCGAGATCATGGACGAGGTCCGGATCGAGCCGACGGAGATCACCGGCGGCCGAGACGAGGTCCTGATTCGGTTCGATCTCGTTGCCCGCGGCCAGGCCACGGGCATCGAGGCGATCCAGAAGGCCTACGCGATCTGGGAGGTCGACGACGGCCTGCTGCGCGGCATCCAGTTCTTCTTCTCCGACGAGGAGCTCGACGCCGCGTTCGATGCCGGCGGCTGAGAGCTCGGTTGATTATTTACTGAACGTATGGTAAGTAATGCGCTCCTGTTCACACCGGCGAGATGCGGAGGACTTCCGAGATGACCGAAGGCAACGGATCCAGCGGCAACGGAGCGACCGAGCTGAAGACCGAGGACGAGGCGCTTTCCGTCCTCATGGACGCCGACATCGACAAGGTGATGTCGAGCATGGACCGGATCATCGAGGCGTCGCCCTCCTACGAGAAGCTGTTCATGCGCTGGCAGCGGCAGCAATGGTCCACCGAGGACTTCGACTTCACCGAGGACGCGAAGCAGTGGGCGAATCCGGACACCATGACCGAGGAGGAGCGCAAGTTCCTGCTCTTCGGCTTCTCGCAGTTTTTCCTCGGCGAGGAGCGGGTCACCGTCGAGCTGCTCCCGTTCGCGATGGGCGCCCCCTCCCACGAGGCCCAGGCGTTCCTGACGACGCAGATCTCCGACGAGGCCAAGCACATGGTCTTCTTCGACCGCTTCTACCGCGAGGTGCTCGGCATGAAGGCCGACGGCATCGGCGAGATGCTCGGCCAGCAGCGCAACAACGTAAACGAGAAGTGGGAGGAGCTCTTCGACGGCATCCTCCACGACTGCGCGGAGCGGCTACGCAAGGACCCGGGCGACTTCCCCGCCCTCGTGCGGGGGATCACCGTCTACATGATCGTGATCGAGGGCACGCTCGCCCTCACCGGCGCGCGGTTCATCATCCGAAGCCTCAAGGAGCGCGGCTGGTTCCCCGGGTTCACGGCCGGCTTCACAGCCGTCAACCGTGACGAGTCCCGGCACGTCGGCTTCGGCGTCAAGTTCCTCGCCGACGCCATCAAGGACGACCCCGCGAACGCGCGGATCATCGAGGACACCCTGAAGGAGACCCTGCCCGTTGCGAGCCTCGTGTTCGTGCCGCCTTGGGTCGACGACCCCTACAACTTCTCGACTCCGTTCTACGAGTCGCAGGAGATCTTCGAGTACTCGCTGAAGGCGCTCTCGAAGAAGCTGGCGGCCATGGGCCTCGACCCGGCGATGCTGACGGGCGCAGAAGCGTAATGGCACCTCCGCCAGCTGCCCCCGCCAAGCGCGGGCGCCCTTCCACGGGCGCCCGCGAGCGCATCCTCGTTGCCGCGACCGAGACGATGAAGGCCGAGGGCTACGCGGGGCTGACGGTCGCCAAGGTCGCGGCGCGCGCGGGCGAGTCGAAGGCGCTGATCGGCTACCACTTCGGCTCCAAGCAGGGGCTCGTCGCAGCCGTGGGGCGCCAACTCGCCGAGACGATCACGAGCCGCGTCCTCGCCGAGATCCAGGACGCCGCGACCGTTGAGGACCTGACGCGCGGCGTCGCGGTCGCGATCGAGGAAATCTCTGCCGAAGACCCGCGCATCCCGCGGCTCTACTTCGACCTGGCCGCCGTCTCGGTCGTCGACCCCGACGTGCGCGAGACGATCCAGGAGATCAACGGCGTCTGGCGCGGGGTGCTCCATGAGCGCCTAGGGGCGGCCTCCGACGGCCCCAGGCCCCGCGACGTCCCGGCCGTGGCGCTGCTGATCATGGCCGGCGTCCAGGGGATGGCCCTCGAGAGGGTCGAGCGCGAGCCCGGGCCCGAGCTCAAGCAGGCCCGCGAGCTGTTCGTGCGCTCGGTCGCCTTCGCCGCAGGCGCTCAGCCCAAGGCCTGAGCGACCTCATCCGCTGACAGCGCCCCTTCGCGCAGCAGCTTCCATTCCCCGCCCGACTCGATCGCCGTGACATCGACGACCGTTGACGGCACTCCGCCGAGCTCGCCTCCGTCGACCGCGAGGTCCGTCTCGGCGATGACCTGGGCCGGCACCTGATCGAAGCGCACCGGCGCAGCCTCGCCGCTGCGGTTGGCGCTCGTCTGGAACAGAGGGCGCATCAGGCCGCCCAGGGGTGGGTCGGTGATCAGGCGCACACCGAGCCGCTCCGGGTCCTCGCGGCACGCGAGCGGATAGCGGCGCTCGGGGTTCGCCACGACGAGCGTGACGGGCCCGGGCAGCAGGGCGTCGACCGCGTCGAGGGTGCGGGGGCCCAAGCTCGCGAAGAGCTCGCGCATCGCGAGGGGCGCGAAGTAGAGGACGGCCGAGGGCTTTCCGTCGTCGCGGCCCTTGAGCGCGTGGATGCGCGCGACGGCGGCGGCGTCGAGCGGGTCGCATGCGAGGCCGTAGAGCGTGTCGGCGGGGAAGACGGCGACGCCGCCCGCGCCGATGGTGCGATCGAGGGCTTCGCGCGCGGCCGGCGCCCCGTCGGCCTCGACCGAGACGACTTCGGTCATGGGCGCCCGACCACCACCCGCTCGATGCCCGCGAGGTCGCTGCGCTTCTCCACTGCAGCGAACCCGGCCGAGCGGACGAGCTCGGCGACGTCGTCGGCCTGCCCCGCGCCGAGCTCGAGCGCAATCGCCGCGGGCCTCTCCCCCGCCCGCTCGATCTGCGCGAGCAGCGACTCGATCGCCTCCAGCCCTCCGGGCCCGGCGACCAGCGCCTCGCGCGGTTCGAACTCGCGGATCTCGGGAGCGAGACCATCCCACTCGGCGTCGGTCACGTAGGGGAGGTTGGCGAGCACGAGCTCGAACGGGCCGCGGCCGGCTGGATAGCTCGCCGCGATCACCTCGACCCGGCTGGCGAACCCGAGGGCGGCGGCGTTCGCCCGCGCGAACTTGACGGCGGCGGGCGAGGAGTCGGTTGCGGTCACGCTCGCTCCGGCGAGCTCGTCGGCGACTGCGATCGCGACCGCGCCCGAGCCGGTGCCCACTTCCAGCACGGTCGCGGGTGAGAGCTCGAGCGCAACCTCGACCAGCAGCTCGGTCTCGGGCCGGGGCACGAGCACGCCTGGTCCGACGGAGAGATCGATGTGGCGAAACCCCTTGCGCCCGAGGATGTAGGCAACTGGCTCGCGTCGCACGCGCCGGCGCACCATCGCCCCGAACTCCCGCCCCGCGCCGGGAGGCAGCGTCGCGTCCGGCTCGGCGGCGAGCCGCGCGCGTTCGATCCCGCTCGCCTCGGCGAGCAGCAGCTCGGCGTCAAGCCGCGGCGAGTCCGAGCCGGCCGCGCCGATCGCGTCGACCGCCCCCGAGAGCGCGTCGCGGACGCTCGCCCCCGCGATGGCCGCCGTCAGCTCCCGGCGTCGCCGGCCGGTGAGCGCGCCTGGTCCTCGAGCCGCAGGCGCTTCTCCTCGGCGGCGAGAGCGTCGGTGAACTCGCCCACGTCTCCGTCGAGGACGCGTTCGACGTTGTTCACGGTGACCTTCACGCGATGGTCGGTGATGCGATCCTGCGGGAAGTTGTAGGTGCGCACCTTCTCGGAGCGCGTGCCGCTGCCCACCTGCGCCTTGCGCTCGGCCGCCACCTCGGCCTGCTGCTCAGCGAGCTGGTGCTCGAGCAGCCGTGCGCGCAGAACCCTCATGCCCTTGTCGCGGTTCTGCAGCTGCGACTTCTCGTCCTGCATCGAAACGACGATCCCCGTCGGCTTGTGGGTGATCCGCACGGCGGAGTCGGTGGTGTTGACGGACTGGCCGCCTGGCCCGGATGAGCGGTAGGTGTCGACCTGGAGGTCGTTCGGGGCGATCTGGACATCGACCTCCTCGGCCTCGGGCAGAACGGCCACGGTGGCGGTCGATGTGTGAATGCGCCCCTGCGACTCGGTCTTCGGGACCCGCTGGACTCGGTGGGTCCCGCCCTCGTACTTGAACACCGAATAGGCGCCGTCCCCCTTGATCCCGAAGGTCGCCTCCTTGAATCCGCCGACGTCCGCTGGCGAGGTCGAGAGCACCTCGGTCGAGAAGCCGCGGGCGTCGGCGTAGCGCGTCAGCATCTTGTAGAGGTCGCCGGCGAACAGCGCGGCCTCGTCCCCCCCGGTCCCCGCGCGCACCTCGACGATCACGTTCTTGTCGTCGTTGGGGTCCCGCTCGACCATCGCGAGCCTGATCCCCTCCGCTAGCTCCTCGAGCCGGGTCGGCGCATCGTCGACCACCTGCTTCAGCTCGGCATCGTCAGCGTCGGCGAGCAGCTCCTTCGCGCTCTCGAGGTCGTCCTTCAGCGTCAGGTACTCGGTCGCGAGCTCGTGCGCGTCCGACAGCTGGCGGTACTCCCGCCCGACCTCGGCATAGCGCTCCCGATCCCCGATCACATCGGGGTCGGACATCAGCGCCTCAAGCTCCGCATGACGCGCCTCGACCTGTTGAACAAGCTCGTCGATCACGCGACCAAACATAGGGGGCGAACCGCGAGCTGTCCTGCCTTGTTGCGGCGATGCAACAGAAAGTCAGGACGACGCGACCCGAAACCGTGGAGCGCCGAGCACCCGGCTCCGATGCTAGCGGGAGCTGACCTCGCTGCTCTCAGTCGAGCAGGGGAGCTAGCTCTTCTGGCGCTTTGCGGCGCGGCGGCGGAAGCGCTCGACGCGACCACCCGTGTCGACCAGCTTCTGCTTGCCCGTGTAGAACGGGTGGCACTGGGAGCAGAGCTCGACGTGGAGCTCGGGCTTGGTGGAGCGGGTGTAAAAGTCGTTGCCGCAGGAGCAGTGCACGTGGGAGAGCACGTACTCGGGATGTATCTCTGTCTTCATGCCGTCGATTCTAGCCGTGGCACTTGACATACACCCTGTATCTGGTAGACATACACGCTGTATGGACAGCGCACGGCTCTCAGAGGGAACCATCCGCTACCGAGACACCGGCTCGGGCGCGCCGCTGGTCTTCGCGCACGGGCTGCTGGTGAACGGCCGCCTCTGGGACCCGCTCGTCGAGCGCCTCGCGACCAGCTACCGCTGCATCGTCCCCGAGCTCCCGCTCGGCTCGCACACCGTGCCGATGGACCCCGGCGCCGACCTGTCGCCCCCTGGGGTCGCCCGGACCCTTGGGGAGCTGATCGAAGAGCTCGACCTCGGCCCGGTCACCCTGGTCGGCAACGACTCGGGCGGCGCGGTCAGCCAAATCCTCGCCACCACCCGGCCCGAGCTGCTCAGCCGGCTGATCCTGACCAACTGCGACCTCTACGAGAACTTCCCCCCGAAGCTCTTCACCTACCTCGTCCTGGCGGCGAAGGTACCCGGCGCGCTGACCGCGGTCTCCCAGACGCTTCGCCTGAAGCCGCTCCGCCGCAGCCCACTCGCGTTCGGAGTGCTGACCAAGTCCCGCCTCGACGACGAGCTGCTCGACTCCTGGGTGCGCCCGGGCCTCGAGGACGCCGGCGTTCGCCGCGACACACGCAAGTTCATCCAGGGCATCTCGCCGAGCCAGACCGTCAACGCCGCGAGCGACCTCGGGCGCTTCGATGCCCCGACGCTGTTCGCCTGGGCTCCCGAGGATCGCTGGTTCCGCATCTCCGACGCCGAGCGGCTCGCCGCGTCGATGCCGGACGCGCGGGTCGAGCGAATCGGTGACGCGAAGACCTTCGTCCCGCTCGATCAGCCCGAGCGCCTCGCCGAGCTGATCACGGCGTTCGTCGGGGTCAGCAGGCCGACGGCGCCGCGGCCTTGACCGTGGCGACGCGTCCGTCGAGCATCGTCGCGTTGACCGAGATCCGGTTCTTGCGCGCGCCCGAGAGCTTCTTCGACCCGACCTTACGCTCGATCCGCCCGGAGCCGTCGGTGCCTGCCTTGCGACCGCCGGCGTAGAAGCGGCCGAGCTCGACCTCGCCGACGTCGCCGCCGGTCAGCCGGGCCGCGATGCCTCCCGAGACGCAGCCGCCGCCGTTGTCGAACGAGAGCTTCAGCTTCAGGGCGGGACGAGCGGCGCATCCCGTGCCCGCGCAGTTGGCCGAGCGCGCCAGCAGCCTGTCGAGGGCACCCTTGACCGCGGCCAAGCTCGGGTCGGCGTGCCGGCTCGTTAGCTGGAACGGGTCGCTGAAGAGGTCGTAGAGCTCCTGCTCGCCGGTCCCGTACTCGGCGTAGAGGTAGCGATCGGTGCGCACCGCCTGGTAGTTGGTCGGGGGCGCCTCGGGGTCGTCGTCGGCATCTCCGGCGAAGAAGGCCTCGAGCCCGATGGGGCGGCCCGGTGAGAAGAGCTTGTCCGCCGCGAGCGGCACCAGCGTGCGGCCGTCGATCCGTCGCTCGGGCTTCGCGTTCGCGAAGTCGGCGATCGTCGGCGCGAGGTCGATGTTGCCGACGGGCTGCATGCGGTTCTTGCCCTTCGGCAGGCCGGGGCCGCGCATCAGCAGGGGGACGCGGATCGACTCCTCGTAGAGGCGGACCTTGCCCTGCCGCACCCGGTGCTCGCCGTGGAAGAACCCGTTGTCGGAGGTGTAGATGATCACCGTGTTCTTGAGCTCGCCCTTCGCCTTCAGGGTGTCGGCGATGTTCCCCATCATGTCGTCGACCGCGAGCAGCGACTCCGCGCGGGCGCGATAGCGGTCGCGCGTCGCCTGCTGCTGTGCTCCGTTCATCACGGTGAGGTTCTGGATCGATTGCGGCTTGTCGGACACATCGGCCTCGTTGAAGCTCGGCTTGGTCGGAGGGGTGGCGCTCGCCAGAGTGCCCTCGTGGCGGACGGCGGCGCGCGGGTTGTTGTCCGGAGTCGTGAAAGCGCCGCCCTCGCTGTGCGAGGCGAGCGGCGCGACCGAGAGGAAGAAGGGCTTGGTGCTGGGAGCGTTGCGGCCGATGAAGTCCGCCGCCTTGGCCGAGTAGACATCGGTCTGGTAAGTGGCAGGGTCCTCGACGTCGGGCGTCGAGCCGTAGTGAACGACCGAGCCGTTCTCGTTCAGCGTGTAGCCGTACATCGTGTAGGTCCCGCCGGTGTAGGCGTCGGGGTCGTCGAGCGAGCCGTACCACTCGCTCCAGCCCGGGGGGACCTCCGTGTCGGGGGAGGTCGTGCCGTAGCCGTTCAGGAACTTGCCGATGTGCGCGGTGCGGTAGCCCGAGCGCTGAAGCCAGACCGGGAGCGTGTTCGACTTGTCGAGCTTCGAGTAGCCGCCGGTGGGGAACTGATTCGTGCGCACGCCGTGGTTGTGCGGGTACTGACCGGTCAGCCAGGTCGAGCGCGAGGGGCAGCAGAGCGGGTACGTGGCGAAGCTGTTGGCGAAGTTGACGCCTCCCTGGTCGAGCAACGCGTTCGTCTTCGGCATGAACCGCTGCTGCTCGGCGGCGTGGTCGTCGGTCATCACCAGGACGATGTTCGGCCGCTTCTGCTTCTTATTGGGCTTCTTCGAGGCCTCGCCACCGCCGGGGAACAGGGCGATCGCGGCGCAGGCGAGACCCAGGATCGCCGCGGCGCCGAAGGCTCGCCGCGCGCTTGCACTCTCCCCGCCGGCCGTTCGCATCGCTCGCATGTCGACAGCCCAAACAACTGGGTAGGCGAAGAGTTGCGCCCGATCTCTTCGTCCGGGACTAGTCTCCGACGATGACCGCCAAAAGAGGACAGATCTCGGTCGTCCTCGCCGACGATCACGCGGTGGTCCGATCAGCTCTCAAGATGCTGCTCGAGAACGAGGACGGCATCGAGGTGGTGGCGGAGGCCGAGAACGCCGCCTCGGCGATCCGCTACGTCGGGGGCCACCGGCCCTCCGTCCTGATCCTCGACATCAACATGCCGGGTGGATCGGGCCTGGCTGCGATCCCTGAGATCCGGAGCTCCTCACCCGAGACGAGCATCGTGATGCTGACGATGCAGGAGGAGACTGCCTCGGCGCGCGAGGCCCTTCAGGCCGGCGTACTCGGCTACATCCTCAAGGAAGCGGCGAGCGAGGAGCTGGTCAAGGCCGTACGCCTCGCCGCCGAGGGCAAGACCTACCTCCAGCCCGAGCTCGGCGCGCGGCTTGCGGCCGAGCCCGAGGTGGCCTCCCCAGACGACCTCAGCGACCGCGAGCTCGAGGTGCTGAGGCTGATTGCACTCGGGCACACGAACAACGAGATCGCCAAGAGCCTCTTCCTCAGCGTCCGCACGGTCGAGTCCCACCGCGCGCACATCCAGCAGAAGCTGGGACTGACGAGCCGCTCGGAGCTCGTCCGCTACGCCCTCGACCGCGGTCTGATCGACGTCTAGCGGCTACGCGGCGGGTCTTTCGGCGCGCGCATCTCGGCCATCATCGCCCGGATGGTGGCGATCTCCTCGTCGATCTGGCGGACCGACTCGATCGCGGCGCGGTCCAGCGACTGCGCCGAGCCCTGATCGATCGCCGACGCGAGCAGCAGCCGCACCGCCATGAGGCCTTGCAGCGGGCCGTCGCGGAGCTCGCGCTCCCAACGGGTCTCGGCGCGCTCTTCGACACGGCTGGCCATCGTCTCCCGAGCCTATTTGGCGCCTGGCACGCCAGCATCAGCAGCACCCACGGATTCGCCCTGCGGACAACTACTGACCGCCGCGGCCGATTAGCGCCGGGCTCGGCCGGGTAGGCGGCTGTCGGTGAAGCGCTCGGGACAGCTCGGCAGGATCGGTTCGCGGACGGCCGCGGCATTGTGCTGCGCCACGCTGCTCGCAGCCTGTGGCTCCGACGACGACGAGAACACCAACGCCGAGGAGCGCACCACGCCGCAGGCCGCGGTCGAAGAGCAGCCTCTCGATCCGATCGAGGAGCGCGGCCGCGAGCTGTTCGTCGCCAACTGCGGCGCCTGCCACACCCTGGACGCTGCCGGCACTCAGGGAGCCATTGGGCCGAACCTGAACGAGGCGCAAGTCGACGAGGCCGAGGTGCTCGCGGTGATCGCAAACGGCGGCAAGGGCAGCGGCAACATGCCCGCGAACCTGGTCACCGGCGAAGATGCCGAGGCCGTCGCCGCCTTCGTCGCCGCCTCGGGCCCCGGCAGCTAGTCGCCGAGAAGACTCGGGCCATCGCGGTCCGGCCCAGGTGCCCGCGCAAGCTCGATCGGCTGCGCCGCCACGGCTCTCAGAACGCTGCGAAGCGCAGGGTCCTCCGCGACTTCGGAATAGAGCGGCACATCGACCTCGATCGCTTCACCGGCGCGATCCGAGACCCGGACCTCGCCGATGCCCTCGAGCAGGCCCACCATCTCGTCGTTCTCGGCGAGCAGCAGCGCCGTGAACGTGCGGATGCCCTCCTCGGCGGCGCGCCCGGCGAGGATCCTCGTCAGCGCGGTGCCCAAGCCCTTGCCCTGCCAGTCGTCAGCGACCGTGACCGCCGCTTCGGCGTGCTCGTCGTCCTCGCGCACGTAGCGGCCGACCCCGACCAGGTTCCCGGGGGTCGCGAGGTCGAGGGCGATCACCGCCTCGTGGTCGCGGTGGTCGACGTCGGTCAGGTAGGTGAGCTGCGACGCGGTCAGGGTCTCCATCGGCGTCAGGAACCGCCGGTACCGCGACTCCGGGCTCAGCCGCTCGAACCCCCGCAGCAGCGCGTCGCGGTCCTCGGGGCGGATCTGGCGGATCGCCGCCCAGGAGCCGTCGCTGAGCTCCACCTCGACACCGTCCGAAGGCCCACGTGCCATGGGCATCATCCGGCGCGATCGTAGCGGCCGTCCACCATCAATCGCGGCGGCAAGCTGCCGGTCCGAAGTGCTGCGGCCTGACGATCGCTGCTAGACCTCCTGGTAGAGGGGCCCGTCGCCGCCCTCGGGCAGCGTCAGCCTGCCGCCCTTGGCGGTGATCGCGCCGCACTGCACGCAGTTCGATGCCGTCACGTTCACGTCCACGGTCTCGGCCCCGTTCTCGAACTGCTCCTCGGGGATCTCATAGACGGCCGCGGGGCACATCGAGACCCACGTCTGCGCGACCTCGCGCGGCACCTTCTCCTGGATGCGGATGTGGTTCGGCGCGTCGTCGCGGGTCGCGTTGCCCGAGAGGAAGACCGAGTTCAGCTTGTCGAAGGTGTACTCGTTGTCGGGCGTCGGGTAGTGGTCCGACGCCTTGCCGATCTCCACCTCGATCTCGGCGTCGTCCTCGTTCTCCCAGTGCCCGCCCGGGAAGTGACCCTTGCTCACGGTCATCGCGCTTGCGATCGCGCCGCCGACGAAGAAGCCCTTGTCGAAGGGCTGGCGCATGTTGCGCGACTCGTAGAGCTCGTCCTCGATCAGCGACTTCTTGACCTTGCGGTCGTACGCCTCGAAGTTGACCGATTCCTGCTTCAACGCCTCGACGATCGCCTCCGCTGCGTAGATCCCGGCGTGCATCGCGTAGTGGACGCCCTTAAGCGTCGGGATGTTGACCATGCAGGCCGCGTCGCCGGCGAGGACCATGCCCGGCGTCGAGAGGCGCCGCGGCATCGACCAGTAGCCACCCGAGGGAATGGTCTTCGCGCCCCAGGCGACCCGCTTGCCGCCCTCGAGGATGTTCCTGATGAAGGGATGGGTCTTGACCTGCTGCAGGCCGTCGTGGACCGAGAAGGTGGCGTCGCTGGTGTCGAGGCCGCAGACGAGCCCGATGCAGATCTTGTCCTCGCCCATCGGGTAGATGAACGTTCCGCCGAATTCGTTGAACTTGGCGCGCTTTCGAAGCGGCCAGCCCATCGTGTGGATGACGCGGTCCAGCGGCTCCTTCACCTCCCAGACCTCCTTGACGCCGAGCTCCCAGCGCCGCGGGTTGGAGCCGTGCAGGTCGAAGTAGTCGAGCGCCGCGCCGGTCAGGTGGCCGAGCGTTCCCTCGGCTAGGACGGTCGCCTTCGCGACGACGTCGGAGCCGGGCTCGAAGTTGCCGAGCTCCTCGCCCTCCTTGCCGCGGCCCTTGTCGCCCGAGCGCACGCCGCGGACGATCCGGTCCTCGACGAGCAGCTTGTCGGCGGAGGTCTCCGAAAGGACGTAGGCCCCAGTCTCCTCGGCCTTGTCCTGGAGGAAGCGGCCGAGCTTCGCGACCGAGGTCACGTAGTTGCCGTGGTTTCGGAAGTTCGGCGGCATGGGCTTCAGCGGAAGCGCGTGCTTCGGCGTCAGCAGGTAGACCGCGTCCTTGGTGACCTCCTGGTAGACGGGCCAGTCCGCCTTGTCGAGATCGGGGAAGAGCTCCTCCATCGCCGACGGGCGCATGTTCGCCCCAGAGAGCAGGTGCGCCCCCGAGGTCTTGCCCTTCTCGATCACGGCGACCGGGACCTCGCCCAGCTTCTCTGCGAGCTCGGGCTCGCCCTCGAGGAGCTGCCCGAGCTTGACCGCGCAGGCGAGGCCGGCGGGGCCTCCGCCGACGATCGCGACGCCGACCTCGATCCGTTCCTCTTCGGGATCGGTGATGCCTGTGATGAACTCCTCCGCCGGCTTCACCGGCGGCGGGAACTCAGCGGGTGCGTGACCCACCCGGCTAGCCGCCCTTCTTGGCCTTGATCGCCTCGGTCAGCTGGGGGACGATCTTGTGAAGGTCGCCGACGACGCCGAGGTCGCAGAACTCGAAGATCGGCGCGTTCTGGTCCTTGTTGATCGCGAGGATGTTTTCGGAGTTCTGCATGCCGACCTTGTGCTGGATCGCTCCCGAGATGCCCGCGGCCAGGTAGAGCTTCGGCGCGACGGTCTTGCCCGTCTGGCCGATCTGGGCCGCGTAGGGGTACCAGCCGGCGTCGACGACGGCGCGGGTCGCAGCGACTGCTCCGCCCATCGCGGTCGCGAGCTCCTCGGCCATCTCGAAGTTCTCCTTCTGGCCGAGGCCTCGGCCGCCACCCACCAGGATGTCGGCGTCCTCGATGTTGACGTCCTCGCCGCGCTGCTCACCGCGCTTCACGAGCTTGGCCTTCGTCGACCACTCGGAGAGCTCGACCTCGACGTCGGAGACCTCGGCGGTCCCGTCGCCCTCGTTCTCGTCGAACGCGTTCAGGCGGCCGATGATGATGCCGGGCTCGGAGACGTAGCCGACGTCGGCGATCTCGGAGTCCTGCAGGATCGGGCGCTCGACGACGAGCTTGCCGTCCTGGACCCTGACCGCAGTCACTTCCATCGTCACACCGGCGTCGAGGCGGGCCGTGAGGCCGGCGCCGATCTCGAAGCCGAGCAGGCCACCGCCGAACAGCGCGTAGGAGATGTCGTTCTCGCTCATCACCTTCGCCATCACGTCGACTATCGGCTGAGCCAGCCCCTCGGGGACGTTCTTGGCGCGGTAGACCGTCTTGACGCCGTAGCGGCCGAGGGCGGCGGCGGCATCGTCGGCGATGTCGCCGACGATCACGGCGGATGCCTCGGTGCCGAGCTCGCCGGCCAGCTTCGAGGCCTCAGAGAGAGCGCCGAGTGAGTTCTTGTTGAAGTTGCCCTCGTCGTCATGCAGGGCGTAGACCAGGATGCCCGCCATCAGATGACCGCCTTTCGATAAGTGTGCGACCGGGGGTTCACCCGGCCAAGCAGCTCAAGGACGCACGGCGAAGCCTTTGGCGGCGCCAAAGGCGAGCCCGAGGACGAAGAGATGCGCAGCGCCGGGCGAATCATCCGGACGTGCGCTGATCGGAAGTCGGTCATCTAGATCAGCTTCCTTTCGTCGAGCCATGCGACGATCTTCTCGACCGTCTCGGCGGTGTCCTCGTCCTCGATGATCTCGCCGGACTCCTTCTGGGGAGGCGGCTTCAGCTCGAGCACCGCGGTGCGCGAGCCTCCCTCGCCGACGCGGTCGGCCTCGATGCCGACGTCGCTGTTGGCGTGGGTGTCGAGCGGCTTCTTCTTCGCGCCCATGATCGCCTTGAGGCTCGGGTAGCGAGGCTCGTTGATCGCGTCTCCGACGCTGATCACGGCGGGCAGCTCGATCTCGACGGTGTCGTAGCCGTACTCGGCCTGGCGCTCACACGTCACCTTGCCGTCGGCCGCATCCATCTTGATGACCTGGGTCAGCGAGGGCATCTTCAGGTGGTCGGCGACGACTGCGCCGATCGTGTAGCACTCGCCGTCATCCGACTGCTGGCCCAGCAGGACCAGGTCGGGGCTCTCGGCCTCGAGCACCTTCGCCAGGGCATAGCCCGTGGCGGCGACGTCAGAGCCCTCGAGGGCCGCGTCGGTCAGGTGCACCGAGCGGTCGGCGCCCAGGGCGACGGCCTTGTGCAGTGCGCGCACGGCGGTCTCGGGGCCCATGGTGACGGCGACGATCTCCTCGACGGGAGCACCGCCTTCCTTCACCTGCATCGCCGCCTCGATCGCGTGCGTGTCGAACGGGTTCAGGTTCTTCTCGCCTGAGCGATCCAGGCGCTTGGTCTCCGGGTCGATCCGCTTGTTGACGGCCGCATCCGGAACCTCTTTCACGAGTACGCAGATCTTCAAGTTTCGGTCCTCCTTCTTGCGGCGCTCCTCGGCTTCGCGTCCGGGGCGCCTTGTGGAGTGGCGGCGCGGGATATTACAGAGTGAGTGAACTGGCTGACTGACCAGTCAATCAGGTGCGGATCGCGGGCTCAGTTCAGCTCCCGCTCGAGCCCCTGCTTTCCCTTCTCGGACAGCCGGCTGAACAACACCGCCATCACAGGCGTCGAGACCTTTCGCCAGCCCTTGAGGTTGAGCCGTGCGTCGTAGTTGAGCACCGACCCGGTCCCGTTCTCGGCCATCGTCATCGTGTCGATCAGGTGCAGGGCGTCGCTCTCCGCCTCGACCACCACCACGTTCGGCCGATCGAACTCGGTGATCTCGTAGATGTAGGAGGTCTCGCGCCCGGCGAACTCGACGACCAGCTCGAACTTCGAGCCGACGCCGATCTCGCCGTCGTCGAGGCGCTTGGCGGTGTTCGTCCCGGGGTCCCACTCCTCTGCGTTGCTGAAGTCCGCCATGTAGTCGAACAGCTCCGTCTTGGTCAGCTTCGACCGCACGTCGTCGTTGAAGTGGGGCATCGGGGAATCCCTTTCGTAGGTTGCGTCGAGGAGTACGCGCCTACCCGCCGATCGGATGGCTGAAGCAGCAGCTAGCGGGCTGCCCGGGTCACGAAATCGACGATCTCGTCCGTCGGAGCGCCCGGGGTGAAGACCTGCGCGACGCCGAGCTTCTTCAGCTCGGGGATGTCGTCGGCGGGAATCGTGCCTCCGACCGTGACGATCACGTCGTCGGCGCCCTGCTCCTTCAGCAGCGCGACCACGCGGGGGACCAGGGTCATGTGCGCGCCCGAGAGGATCGAGAGGCCGACGGCGTCGGCGTCCTCCTGGATCACAGTCTCGGCGATCTGCTCGGGAGTCTGGTGCAGGCCCGTGTAGATCACCTCCATGCCGGCGTCGCGAAGCGCCCGTGCGATGATCTTCGCCCCACGGTCGTGTCCGTCGAGGCCGGGCTTGGCGACCACGATCCGTATTTTCTTGTCTGACGGCTGGGGCATAGTTCGGTGTGGAACTGTGCTTAACCGTATTCGAACAGGTGGTTTCTACGGTTCCGCGAAGGACACCAATGCAGCAGACTGTTCCGTGAAAGGGGTTCCCAAGAGGAGGCGGATGTCGATGTATGACGTTCTCTACATGGCCTACAGGGATGGATCGGAGCACCGCTCGGTTGTGGCCAGCGGGCTCGATCGGGACGCGGCCTGCGAGCTCGCGCGGGCCGAGGCACGCAAGCGCAACGCAGGCCGGATGTTCCTGGCCGGCTCTGAGCCGCGTGCGACCGGCGACGTGGTGCTGATCGTCGAGTCCGGGCACGCAGCAGCGTAAGAAGCACCGCCGCGCCGTTAGGGTGGACGGGTGGCGTCCGCCGAAGAGATCTGGGTCGATGACAGCCTGCTCGTCTTCGACGGGCGCGTGCTCGAGGTGTTCGGAGCCTCGGGCTCCGAGAGCATCCGCTTCCACGTCGACAACCTGCGCATCGAGATCGGTGAGCCCTTTCGAGCCGGCAGGCGCAGGGTTCAGCTGCGGCCGCGCACCCGCGGCTCAGGCGGCTGCGCGCTCGAAGTCGAGGAATCGGACTGGGCAACAGTCGAGCCTCTGCTCACGCGCGTCGACAACGCCGGCACCCCGCCCCCGGCGAGGGCCAGCGAGCGCTAGAAGACCGGCGTCTCGGTGTAGCGGCCGAAGACCTCCTGCAGGGCCGAGATCATCTCGCCCTCCGAGGCCCGGGCCCGGGCGCAGTCGAGCAGCGCCGGCATCAGGTTCGCGTCGCCCGCGGCGAGAGCCTTCAGCTCGGCGAGCGAGGCTTCCACGGCCAACGCGTCGCGCTTCGCCTTGGTCGACGCGAGGCGGCCGGTCTGCTTGCGCTCGAGCTCGCGGTCGATCTTCAGCGTCGGGATCTCGTCGTCGCCCTCGTTGATGTGCGCGTTGACGCCGACGACGATCCGCTGCTTTGAGTCGACTTCCTGCTGATAGCGGAACGAGGCGTCGGCGATCTCGCGCTGGGGGTAGCTCTGCTCGATCGCCCGCACCATCCCGCCGAGCTCGTCGATCTTCGCGAAGTAGCCGTAGGCGGCGCGCTCCATCTCGTCGGTCAGCGTCTCGATGAAGTAGCCGCCGCCGAGCGGGTCGATCGTGTTGGTGACCCCAGACTCGTGGGCGATCACCTGCTGGGTTCGCAGGGCGATCTGGACGGCCTCCTCGGTCGGAAGGGCGAGGGCTTCGTCGTAGGAGTTCGTGTGGAGTGATTGGGTCCCGCCGAGCACCCCGGCGAGCGCCTCGATCGTGGTACGGACGATGTTGACGAGCGGCTGCTGCGCGGTCAGCGAGACGCCGGCGGTCTGGGTGTGGAAGCGCATCCGCATCGACGCCTCGTTGCGGGCTCCGAAGGTTTCGCGCATCTCGCGAGCCCAGATGCGCCGCGCCGCGCGGTACTTGGCGATCTCCTCAAAGAAGTCGATGTGCGCGTTGAAGAAGAACGACAGCCGCGGCGCGAAGTCGTCGACGTCGGCGCCCCGCTCGATCGCCTGCTCGACGTAGGTGAAGCCGTCCTTCAGCGTGAAGGCGAGCTCCTGCTGGGCCGTCGATCCCGCCTCGCGGATGTGGTACCCCGAGATCGAGATCGGGTGCCAGCGCGGCATCTTCTGCGTCGACCACTCGATCATGTCGCCGACTAGGCGCATCGCCGGCTCGATCGGGAAGCACCACTCCTTCTGGGCGATGTACTCCTTGAGGATGTCGGTCTGGATCGTGCCCCCGAGGCGGTCCGGGCTGATGCCCTTCTCCTCGGCGGCGACGACGTAGAAGGCGAGCAGGATCGCGGCGGGGGCGTTGATCGTCATCGACACCGTCACCTCGTCGAGCGGGATGCCCCGGAAGAGCATCTCCATGTCGTCGAGCGTGTCGAGCGCCACCCCCTCGACCCCGACCTCGCCGAGGCTTCGGCCGTGGTCGGAGTCGAGGCCCATCAGGGTCGGCATGTCGAAGGCCGTCGAGAGCCCGGTCTGGCCGTGGTCGAGCAAATAGCGGAAGCGCTCGTTGGTCTCCTCGGCGGTGCCGAAGCCGGCGAACTGGCGCATCGTCCATAGGCGCCCCCGGTACATCGAGGGGTAGACGCCGCGGGTGAAGGGGTACTCGCCCGGATAGCCGACGTCGCGCTCGGGGTCGGCCTCGGCGCGATCCTCGGCGGTGTAGAGCGGCTTGATCTCGGCGTCGGAAATGGTCGTGAAGAGCGCCTCGCGCTCCTCGAGGCGCTCGTAGACCTCCTCCATCCACTCGTGAGCGCGACGCCGCGCTTCGGGCTCTACTGCCATGACCGGAGTCTAGGCGCGACGGGGTACCGTGGGCACCCCGTCACAGGCATGTCGGGCCGAAGCCTTAGCGGCACCCGGCAGCCGGCGCCCACGTGAGACAATCACTCCGGTTATCGGCACGTCCAAGACCACCGACTCCTATCGGATCCTCTCGATCGATGGCGGCGGCATACGCGGACTGATCCCCGCCCGGCTCATCGAGCACCTCGAGTCCCGCCTCAGCGAGCGGACCGGCCAGCAGCGCCGGATGGTCGACTACTTCCACATGTTCGCCGGGACTTCGACGGGCGGTCTGATCGCGCTCGGGCTCACGGCTGCGAGGAGCCCCGGCTCAACGCTGCCCCGTCTATCGGGAGCCGATCTCGCCAAGCTCTACCGGATCGACGGGCCGAAGATCTTCGGAGACCGGCTGCGGCGCCTGTGGACGCTCGATGGCTGGATCGCTCCCAGGCACTCCTCGCGAATCCTCGAGGGCGCGCTCAAGGAACGCTTCGGGGAGGAGACGTCGCTCGCCGACGCGCTGCGCGAGGTCGTAGTCACCAGCTACGACATGCACGGTTCCGGGGAGGCGGGCCGGCCGGGGCCTTATTTCTTCAAGCGCCGCCGGGTGCAGCAATTCCCCGATCGCGATCTGCCGATCGTCGAGGTCGGCATCTCCACGTCCTCCGCTCCGACCTTCTTCCCCTCCTACGGCTTGGGCGACCGGGCGCTGATCGATGGGGGCGTGTTTGCCGCCAACCCCACCGTGGCCGGGTTGATCGAGGCACTGAAGCTGCGCGCCGGCGGCGGTCCAGCCTCGGACCAGAACCTGCTCGTCGTCTCGCTCGGCACCGGCCAGCACGAGGTCGGATACGAGCAGCGGCGCGTGCGGCGTTGGGGGCGGCTGCAATGGATCCTGCCGCGGGGCGGCGAGCCGGCCCTGATCTCCGCCTTCCTCGACGGCCAGTCCGACGCCGCGGATCACTGGGCGAGGGTGCTGCTCGACATGGAGCTCGACGACGCAATGTTGAGCCCGATCGAGCCGGGCCGCGAGCAGCGGTACTTCCGCTTCCAGGTGACTCTGGAGCGCGGCCTCGGGCTCGATGACGCCAGGGCGGCGAGCCTCGACGCCCTCGATCGCGCGGCAGAGGAGCTGATCGGCGATGGGGCCAACAACGGCCTGGAGAAGCTTGTCGACCGCCTGGTCGAGCTCGGACCGCTGCCGCCCGAATCACCCTTCGTGGCGCCGGCCCGGTGAGGTGTCGCCCAAGCCCAACGCTCGCATCGGCACGGAGAATCAGCGGCGCCGCATGCTGCGAAAGCGCCGGCCCTCGCGGCGGCGTGCGTTCAGCGCCCGACTCGACCCGCCGACGGCCGCCGCGAGCACCGCCGCGCCCGCGATCGTCAGCTTGCGGCCGATCCGCTCGAAGTGCATGACGCGCCAGCCCTCGGCCCTTGCGACCTCGAGTAGCGCCTGGTCGGGGTTGACCACGACGGGGTTGCCGACCGCGCGGAGCATCGGCAGGTCGCTGGCCGAGTCGGAGTAGGCGAAAGAGGAATCCATGTCGATCGAGTGCTCGGCGGCGAATTGCTCCATCGCCTCCACCTTGCCCTCCCCATAGACGAAGGGACCGTCGAGCCGGCCCGTGTACTTGCCGTCGGGGCCGATCTCGTAGGCCGTGCCGATCCCTCCCGACATCCCGAGCACCTGGGCGATGTTGCGGACGATGTCGTTGCCGGCGGCGCTGACGATGAAGGTCGCGCGGCCCTCGTCCTGATGGTGGTGGACCTCGTCGAGCATCTGCGGATAGATGCGAGGCAGGACGCCGGCGAGGACCTCGGGGCCGAGGCGCGCCAGCTCCTCCCGCGGCACCTCGGCGAAGGTCTGCCGCGCCACCTTCAGCAGCGCGTCGGTCTGCTCGTCCGTAGAACCGCGCAGCCGATACCGCAGGTGGTCCACCCCCCACCTTGCGAGCTGCCTGCGCGAGACCAGCCCGTGGTTGCCCGCGACGCGCGCGAACACCATCCCCGACGACCCCGCCATCAGCGTCTTGTCGAGGTCGAAGAAGGCAGCCCCGCGCTTTGTGACCCCGGGCTCGTCCCGGATGTCATCGGGCACGCTAGGAGCCGTTGACCTCGAGCACGATCGCGTCGCCCTGCCCGCCGCCCGAGCAGATCGCCGCCACTCCGAGCCCGCCGCCGCGGCGGGCGAGCTCGTGGGCGAGGGCGCCGATGATGCGGCCGCCCGAGGCGCCGATCGGGTGGCCGAGGGCGATGGCGCCGCCGTTCACGTTGACCTTGTCCTCGTCGACGCCGAGCATGCGGACCGAGTTGATGGCAACCGAGGCGAAGGCCTCGTTGATCTCCCATAGATCGACGTCCTCGGGGGAGCGGCCGATCTTCTCGAGCGCCTGCTTCGCGGCCAGCGCGGGGGTCTTCGCGAGGTAGGGAAAGTCGTCGGCGACCTGGCCGTAAGAGACCACGGTTGCGAGCGGAGTCTTGCCGTTCTCCGAGGCCCATTCGTCCGAGGCCACGACGATCGCGGCAGCGCCGTCGTTGACGCCCGGGGCGTTGCCCGCGGTGTGGGTCGCGTCATCGCCGCCGACCGCCCTCAGCTTCGACAGCGTCTCGATCGTGGTGTCGGGGCGGATCGCCTCGTCGATCTCGACCACGGTGTCGCCCTTGCGGCCCTTGACGGTGACCGAGACGATCTCGTCGGCCAGACGGCCCTCGTCTGTCGCGGCCTGGGCGAGCCGGTGCGAGCGCTCAGCGAAGCGGTCCATGTCGGCGCGGGTGATCTCGAGCTCGTTCGAGACCTCGCTCGCCTCGTTGATCATCTGCTTCTCGGTGAAGGGGTTCGTGAGGCCGTCGTGGGTCATCGCGTCGACGGCGGTGACGTCGCCCATGCGGAAGCCGAAGCGCGCGCCCGGCAGCAGGTACGGCGCCTGGCTCATGGACTCCATGCCGCCGGCGACGCCGACGTTCAGGTCACCGGCGCGGATCGCCTGGTCGGCGAGGCCGACCGTGCGCATGCCCGAGGCGCAGACCTTGTTCACGGTCTCCGACGGGACCTCCTTGGGGATCCCGCCCTTGATCTGTGCCTGGCGCGAGGGAATCTGGCCCTGCCCCGCCTGCAGCACCTGCCCGTAGATCACGGTCTCGACCTGGTCGGGCTTGACCGCGGCGCGCTCGAGCGCCTCGGTGATCGCCGTGCCGCCGAGCTCTGGGGCTCCGAGGGGAGCGAGTCCGCCGCCCATCTTCCCGAAGGGGGTGCGGGCCGTGGAGAGGATGACCGTCTTCGACATTCGCGCCTTTCGTAACGCCCGCGGCTCACTGGCACGCGGCGGTTGCCATTTGCCAAGCTGGGCCGGGAAAGATAGCCGCGGGCGGTTTCGAGACGAACGGTCCGGGGCAAGGACGTCTGCGTGAAGGCGCTCTTCATCAACTGCACCCTGAAGCCTTCCCCCGAGATCTCCAACTCCGAGGCGCTCGGCAAGATCGTCGCCGACGCGCTCGAGGCCGAGGGGGTCGACATCGACTGGGTGCGGGCCGTCGACCACGACATCAAGCCCGGCGTCGAGGACGACATGGGTGACGGCGACGAGTGGCCTCAGGTGCACGAGAAGATCGTCGGGTCAGAGATCCTCGTGCTCGCCACCCCGACCTGGCTCGGCAAGCCGTCGAGCGTCGCGCAGCGGGTGTGCGAGCGCATGGACGCGATGCTGTCCGAGACCGACGACGACGGCCGTCCGATCGCCTACAACCGCGTGGCAGGCGTCGTCGTCACCGGTAACGAGGACGGCGCCCACCACGTGATCTCCGAGCTCAGCAGCAACCTCGGCGACATCGGCTTCACGATCCCCGGTCAGGCGTTCACCTACTGGAACAAGGGCCCGGGCCCCGGTGACGACTACCTCGACACCAAGCACGGCCACCCGTACTCCGAGACAACCGGGAAGGCGGCGGCTTCGAACATCCTCGCCGTCGCCAAGGCGCTCGAGGCCAACCCGGTCCCGGCTCCCCCGTCGTAGGCAGCCGGCATAAGCGGCATCTCCTCAGCTTCGCTTCCGGGGATGCCGGGTTGCGACGCGAACGCGGGGGATGCTGAGGCTCCGCAATATGCTGCGCCTCACCTTGAAGGTCTCCCTCTCAGAGACGCCGCTCGCCGACGTCGAAGCTGATCTCGTCGCCGCCTTTCTCTTCGAGGGCGACGAGCTTCCTTTGGAACTGGCCGACGCCCGTGGCGCCGATGACGTCGAGGGCGGGTACCGCAAGAGCTTCCTGGTCCACCCCGACAAGCCCGAGCGCGTCGCGGTCGTCGGGCTCGGCAAGCGCGAGGACTTCGAGCCCGAGCGCGCCAGGGTCGCCGCCGCGATCGCAGCCGCCGCCGCGGCGAAGCGGAAGGCGACCTCGCTGGCGCTGGTGGTGCCCGAGAGCGAAGACGATGCGGCCACCGCCGCGGCACTGACCGAGGGCGCGATCCTCGCCTCCTACCGATTCGACCGCTTCAAGTCCGGGGCCGTCGGCGAGGACGAGGACGGCGAGAAGCCCGCCGAGAAGCCGAAGCTCGAGGACCTCACGCTGCTCGCGGGCGCCGACGTCGGCGAGGCCGTCGAGGTCGCGCGGGTGGCGAGCGAGGCGGCGAACCGCGCACGCGAGCTCCAGAACCTTCCCTCGAACGTCGCGACTCCGAGCTTCCTGGCCGAGCGGGCGCTCGAGCTCGCGGTCACCCACGACTCGCTCACCTGCGAGGTGATGGATCGCGACGAGATGGTCGAACGCGGCATGGGCGGCCTCGAGGCCGTCTCGGCCGGCACCGACGAGCCGCCGAAGCTGATCACGCTGCGCCACGAAGGGCCGGGCGAGCTTCTCGGCTTCGTCGGCAAGGGGGTCACCTTCGACTCCGGCGGCATCTCGATCAAGCCCTCCGGCGGCATGCAGGAGATGAAGATGGACATGTCCGGCTCCGCCGCCGTGATCGAGGCGATGGGAGCGATCGCCGAGTTGAAGCTGCCGGTGAACGTCCTCGCGGTCGTCCCCTCGACCGAGAACATGCCGAGCGGCCACGCGGTCAAGCCGGGCGACATCATCACCCAGCTGAACGGCAAGACCGTCGAGGTCAACAACACCGACGCCGAGGGCCGGCTCATCCTGGCCGACGCGCTCGCCTACTCGGTCGAGCTCGGAGCACAGCGGATCGTCGAGCTCTCGACGCTGACCGGCGCCGTGCTGGTAGCGCTCGGATCTACCTACGCGGCCCTGATTTCCAACGACGACGAGTTCGCCACGCAGGTCGCCGCCGCGGGCGAGCGCACCGGCGAACTCGCCTGGCGACTGCCGCTCCACGCCGAGTACAAGAACCTGACCAAGGGCAGCGTCGCCGACCTCACGAACGCCTCATCGAAGCGCAAGGCCGGAACGATCTACGCCGGCTCGTTCCTCGAGGAGTTCGTCGACGAGCACCCCTTCGTCCACCTGGACATCGCGGGCACAGCGTGGGACGTGGGCCGCGAGTACGTCGGCAAGGGCCCGACCGGGTTCGGCGTTCGCCTCCTGGTGGACCTCGCCCGGTCGCTTGGCTAGACCGCCAGCAGCCGCACCAGCCTTCTCGCGAGGGCCCGATCGCCGTCGAGCGTCACCTTGCGGCGTGCGAGGCGGGCGATCGCCTCTCGGCCGCGGGGTGCGCGCGGGTCGGGGACTCCTTGGAGGCGGCCGCCCAGCATCGGGACCGCGGCGAAGTGGACGATGTCGGGCAGTCGGCCGGTGACCACCAGGTCGGGCCTTCGCAGGTCCCCGTCCTCGATCACGACGATGCGCGGGCGGAAGACGATCCGAAGCGGCGAGAATTTCTCCTCGAAGCGAAAGACGACGCGGCCGCGCATCTGGGCCGCGAGCTCGGGCTCGCGCGCGATGCCGCGCTCGATCAGGCCGAAGATGCTCGGCGCGACGCCGTCGGGCACCATGCGGCCGAGCCGGACGGGGGGCCCCGCTTTTCCGTTGGACGAGTTGATCGTGCGATCGTAGGATGCGGCCGAAGTGGCCGGCCTCTCTCCACTGCTGAAGAACACCCTGCTCGGCTTCGCAGGCCTCGCGCTGACGGCGGGCTTCCTGCTCTTCGTCGGCGCAAACGACACCGCCGACTGGTTCTCGTGGACGATCCAGCCGCCGCTGACCGCCGCGGCGCTCGGCGCCTTCTACTGGTCGGCATTCGCGCTGCTGCTGGCGGGAGCGCTGGCCCCGAGCTGGAGGGCCGCCCGCCCGGTGGTCTACCCCGTGCTCGTGATCGCAACGGTGCTGCTGGTGGTGACGCTCATCCACCTAGATCGCTTCGACATGGACAGCCTCTTCGGGGTCTTCTGGCTCTGCGCCTACATCGTCGCGCCGCCGCTGCTTGCCACGGGGATCGTCGTCGAGCGCCGGCGCGGGGACCCGGGCACTCGCGGCCGCGAGCTGCCGGGATTTCTGCGGGTGGGCGTCGCGGCCCAGGGCGTCGTGCTCGTGGGCCTCGCCGCGGTGATGCTGCTGTCGCCCGAAAGCGCGGCGGACTTCTGGCCCTGGACACTGTCGCCGCTCACCTCGCGGGCACTGGGGGCGTTCGTGCTCGGCGTGGGCCTGGTCGCCCTGCTGGTCGCTCGCGACGAGGAGCTGATCCTCTTTCGCGGAACCGCTGCTGCGTACACCGCGCTCGGCGCGTTCCAGCTGCTGGCGGTGGCGCTGCACAGCTCCGACCTCGGCGACGACGGCCTCGCGACCGGAATCTACATCGCGTTCCTCGCCGTGATCGCGATCAGCGGGCTCTACGGGCTCTCGATCGCAGCCAGGGCCTCGGCTCGCTCGTAGTACGCGTTGACCTCGACGCCCAGCCCGTCGCGCATCTGCCAGATGTGCGCGTAGCGAGCGTCGACCTCCGCGCGCGAGCCGCGGCCGACGGCTGTCAGGTGAATGAACATCGCGACGCGGTCGCCGGGTGCCTCGCGGCTCTCGACGACCTCCTGGTGGAAGCTCTCCCACTGCGCGAGAAAGTCCGACAGGAAGGCGCTGATCGCGGCCTTCCCTTTGTGGACCTCGGGCTCGGGCAGTGCCCCGCTCTCGTGCCATTCGGCGTCGTCGGCAAGCGCCTCCATCGCGGCGGGGACGTCCCCCCGGTTGACCGCCTGATACGACGCGAGCACGACTTCCATGTCGCTTCCGGGCATGACTCCAAAGCTAGCTAGATGATCATGCAGGTGCTCGTCCCCGTGCCCAGCAGCTTGCCCGTGTCGACGGCGATGAGCTTCGCCTCGGCCGTGGCCTGCCGGCGGCCGCGATAGGTGACCTCGGCGGTGGCGCGGACGCGGCCGGTGTCGCGGAGGATCGGGCGGACGAACTTCGTCTCGAGCGAGAGGGTCGTGTAGGCCGCCCCCGCCTCGAGTGTGGTGTGGACGGCGCAGCCGAGGGCGGAGTCGAGCAGAGTGGCGGCGTAGCCGCCGTGGACGACGCCGATCGGGTTGTAGTGCTCCTCGCCCGGCTCCCCCTCGAAGACGGCGTGGCCGGCCTCGACCTCGATCGGGGCGAAGCGCATCGTCACCGCGATCGGGGGAGGCGGCAGCGAGCCGGCGACGAGCGCGCGCATGTAGTCGATCCCCGCCATCTCGGCGCCGGCGCTCGCGGTGGGAACCGGGTCCTGCCAGACGAGCCGGCGCGTCCGCGTCGTCTCGGGTGAACGCTCGGCGAAGCCGAGCGCGGCGTCGTCCGCGGTCATGTCCTCCTGCCCCTACGCGCGGTGTCCGCGGCCCCGTATGGGGCGCTTGCGGGCGACCGGGTAGCGGAGGTCGTCCATGATCTCCTGCTGGCTGATCTGCAGCTTCGGCGGGTCGAACTTCAGGTCGATAATCCTCATCGCTATACCCTCGCCTTCGTCTCGGTTGCTTGAAGAAACCATCCGAGGCGCGAAGCTATCAGAGTCGGTTGCTTCAAACAACCGAGTGTGCGACAATCACATTCATGCTCCGCAACGACTACGAGGGCCAGATCTGCGCGCTTGCGCGCTCGCTCGAGTTGATCGGCGAGCGCTGGACGCTGATGGTGATCCGTGAGGTGTTCCTCGGGCGCCGACGCTTCAGCGAGATGCAGGAGAACCTGGGGATCGCGCGCAACGTGCTCACCAGCCGCCTGCAGCGGCTCGTCGACGCCGGCGTCCTCGAGAAGCGGCCCTACAGCGAGCGCCCGCACCGCGAGCAGTACTACCTGACCGAGATGGGCCTCGACCTGTGGCCGACGATCGTCACCCTCACCTACTGGGGCGACGCCTACGTTCCCCTCCCCGGCGGCGCGCCGATGATCCTGCGCCACAAGGGCGACTGCGGCGGCGTCATCGACGACCGGCGCATCTGCGAGAAGTGCGGCAAGAAGCTGACGGTGCGCGAGTCCGTCGCGACCGAGGGCCCCGGGCTGAAGCCCGCGCTCCGCGAGCTCGAGCGTGCCGGCCGACCCGAGCGCACGGCCGCCTAGAGATAGAGGCGCCTAACCTCCCGCGCTGTCCGAGACAGCGATTCCAAAAGGAACCTACGCGCCCGCCCTCGGCGGGCGCGCCGCGTTCGGGCCCCTCCCCGCCGGGGCGCTGTGGTTGACTGGCGCGCGGATGAACTTCGACCTCACAGACGAGCAGCGCCTGCTGCGCGACACCGTGCGCGACTTCGCGCGCCAGGAGGTCGCCCCGGTCGCGGAGGAGCTCGACCGCACGAAGTCCTTCCCCTACGAGCTGGTGGAGAAGATGGGCGACCTCGGCCTGATGGGCATCCCCTTCCCGGAGGAGTTCGGCGGCGGAGGGGCAGACACGCTCTCCTACGCCCTCGCCGTCGAGGAGCTGACCAGGATCGACTCCTCGGTGGCGATCACGATGGCCGCCCACACCTCGCTCGGGACGATGCCGATCTATCTCTGGGGCACCGACGCCCAGAAAGCGGAGTGGATGCCTGATTTGACCGCGGGCTCGAAGCTCGCCGCGTTCGGACTGACCGAGCCCGAGGCCGGGTCTGATGCCGGGAACACCAAGACGACCGCGAAGCTCGACGGCGGCGAGTGGGTCATCAACGGCGCCAAGCAGTTCATCACCAACTCCGGGACCGACATCTCGGGCTGCGTGACGATCACGGCCGTCACCGGCAAGGGCAACGGCCGACCCGAGATCTCGAACCTGATCGTCCCGAACGGGACCGAGGGCTACGAGCCGGGCGAGCCGTACCGCAAGATGGGCTGGAACGCCTCGGACACGCGCCCGCTCGCCTTCAGCGACGCCCACGTCCCCGAGGACAACCTGCTCGGCCCCCGCGGCGCCGGCTTCAAGCAGTTCATGCAGATCCTCGACGGCGGCCGCATCGGCGTCGCCGCGATGGGGGTTGGGCTCGCGCAGGGCGCCCTCGACGAGGCGATCTCATACGCAAAGGAGCGCAAGGCATTCGGCCAGCCGATCTCGAAGTTCCAGGCGATCCAGGCCAAGATCGCCGACCTCTCGTCGCAGATCGAGGCGAGCAGGCTGCTCGTCCACCGCGCCGCCCTCGAGAAGGACGAGGGGAAGCCGTTCACGCTGACCGCCGCCCAGGCGAAGCTGATCACCGGCCGACTTGCAGTGCGCGCCGCCGAGGAGGCAGTCCAGATCCACGGCGGCTACGGCTACATCGAGGAGTACCCCGTCTGCCGCTTCTACCGCGACGCCAAGATCCTCACCATCGGCGAGGGCACCGACGAGGTGCAGCAGATGGTCATCGCGCGCCAGCTCGGCTGCTAGCGGCCACCAGGCCGCCCTCTTTCGGAGCGGCTTCGCAGCACCTCTTCCCCTCAGCCACCGCCGCGTTCCAGCAGCTCGGTCGCGGCACTCGCGGGGTCGAGCTCGCGGGCTACGACCTTGGCCAGCAGGGCGGCGACCTCGGGATCCTCGCCTATCGTCGCCTCGAGGCGGCGGCGCAGGCGGGCGGCGGCCAGCTCGAGGACCTCGTTGCGCAGGTTGCGGGCGCGGCGCTCGGCGAGGGTGCCCTCGGCCTCGATGTGCGCGCGGTGCTCGACGATCTTCTCGGCGAGCTCGCCGATGCCCTCGGCCTTGGCGGCCTCGGTGCGAAGGATCGGCACCCGCCACGAGACGGCCGGGCCGAGCGACAGCACGCCGCGGATCTCTCGGATCATCGTGTCGGTCATCGGGTGGTCGGCCTTGTTGACGACGATGATGTCGGGGATTTCCATCACGCCCGCTTTCAACGCCTGGATCGAGTCGCCGCTGCCGGGCATCAGCACAAGGACGACGGTGTCGCCATGGTCGACGATGTCGATCTCTGCCTGGCCGACGCCGACGGTCTCGATCAGGACGTCGTCCTTGCCCGAGGCGTCCATCAGCAGCGCGGCCTGAAGAGTCGCCTCGGAGAGCCCGCCGAGTGCCCCGCGGCTCGCCATCGAGCGGATGAAGACGCCCGAGTCGAGGAAGTGGTCCGAGAGGCGGATGCGGTCGCCGAGCAGGGCGCCACGCGTGAACGGGCTGGAGGGGTCGATCGAGAGGACCGCGACCTGGCGGTCGGCCTTGCGCATCTCGGCCGTCAGGGCTCCGATCAGGGTGCTCTTGCCGACGCCGGGCGGGCCGGTGAAGCCCACGATCCTGGCTCTGCCCGTCGAGGGGAAGACCTCGCGAACGAGCTCCCAGCCGGCGGGGTCGTCGTTCTCGATCAGGGTGATTGCCCGCGCCAGCGCTCGCTTGTCGCCGGCCAGCAGGCGCGTCGCCAGGGATTCCTCTGTCTTGGCCGGCATCGGGGCAAGTGTAGATGCGCGCCCCGGCGAACCTATGATGCCCGCCGTGCTGCGCTCGATCCGATTCTTCGCCGCCCACGGCATGCTCAACCACCGCTACGCGCGGCTTTACTGGCGCTACCTCTGGCGGCGTTTCCTGACTCCCGCTGGCTGGCGATGGAGGACGGACGGGCCCGTCTTCTTCGGCCGGGGGCTGCAGATCCAGATCTCCAAGAAGGCCGAGGTGCGCTTCGGGCGCTTCTGCTGGATCGGCGACGGGACCAAGATCCGCAGCCACGAGGGCGTCGTCGAGATCGGCGACAAGACTGTGTTCGGCCAGGAGTGCACAATCTCGTCGTTTCGCCACGTGAAGATCGGCGAACAGTGCGTCATCGCCGATCGCGCGATGTTCATCGACTTCGACCACGGCGTCGTCGAGGTCGAGCGCCCGATTCGCCAGCAGGGCATCTACACGCGGCCGGTCGAGATCGGGGCCAACGTCTGGATCGGCTACAACGCCTGCTTTCTGCGCGGGGTCCGCGTGGGCGACAACGCGATCGTCGGCACGAACTGCGTCGTCACCAAGGACCTACCGGCCAACTCGGTGGCAGGAGGCGTGCCGGCGCGAGTGATCCGCATGCGCGATGCGCCGGCAGAGATGGTGTGGCCGAACCCGGTGGAGCCGGACTGACGCATCGATCTTCGACCTGTGCATATACTTAGTTTTGAGGCGGGAAGCCTCCTCGAAAATGACTAGGCCCGGGAGCCGACAATGCCCAAGGGGAACATCACTCGCAGACGCCGCCTCGCGGCCGCCATCGCCATAGCGGGCGCCGCAATCGGAGCACTCGCGCTCGCTCCCTCCGCGTTCGCGCTGGGCTTCACGGGCCTCTCCACCACTCCCACCACCACGCAGGCCGGCGCCAACACCGACTTCACGATCCACGTCGGGTTCACCAATGCGGGCGACGACGTGAAGGACATCAGGATCGGCCTGCCGCCGGGCCAGATCGGGAACCCCCAGATCGCACCGAAGTGCACCCAGACGCAGTTCGACGCCGGCTCGTGCCCGGCCAACACGCAGGTGGGCAGCGTCAGCACCTCAGTCGCCGCGCTCGGCTTGCTGCCGCTGACCGTGAACGGTTCGCTGTTCAACTTCACTCCCCAGCCCGGCGAGCCCGCGCGCTTCGCGATCATCCTCAACCCCGCCGGCGCCCTGCTGCCTCTGGGCCAGATCAAGCTCCAGTCCGCCGTCGAGCTTCGCCAGAGCGACCTCGGCCTCGACACGGTGATCGAGGGCATCCCGAACACCGCCGCCGGATCGATCCCGATCGACATCACGGCGATGGACGTGACGCTGGAGGGCGATACGCCGAAGTTCTCCCGCAATGCGACGTCCTGCACGACGAAGACGACGAACTTCGCCGCGAACTCCTACGCGTCACCCGGCACCACGGTCACCGGCCAGGCCTCGTACACGCCGACCAACTGCGCCGGGGTCCCGTTCTCGCCGGAATTCAGCGCGAAGGCCGGCTCCCCCGGGCAGACCTCGCCCGGCGGAATCCCGCCGGTGACGACGGCGATCGACCAGACCATCGAGGAGGCCGGGCTGAAGACGGCGGTCGTCCAGACTCCGATCGACTTCACCCCGAACCTGCCTCAGTTGAACGAGTCGTGCGCGCCCGCTGACTTCCAGACCGGAAACTGCGCCCCCGGGACAGTGATTGGAACAGCGGTCGCCACGTCGCCGCTGCTCACCCAGCCCCTGACCGGAACCGTGTTCCTGATCACGAACCCGGTGAGCCTCCCGGACATCGGGCTCGACCTCCAGGGCGAGCTGGCCCTGAAGCTGATGGGCACGCTAGCTCCGGGCAACATCGTCACCTTCGACGGGTTGCCCGACATCCCGATCGCCCACTTCGAGCTGCGATTCAGCGGCGCCCCGGACGGCCTGCTTCAGGCCGCGAAGGACCTCTGCCAGCCTCCGGCCCCGAACTTCACCGGGAACTTCACCGCCCACAGCGGCACGTCGCTGCCCTTCGCGAGCGCCGCCACGATCGAAGGCTGCGGAGGCGGCGCTGCCGGCGCCAAAGCCGGCAACAAGTGCGTGAAGAAGAAGGTCAAGCGCAAGAAGAAGGGCCCGAAGTCCGATGCCGCGGCGGCGAAAAAGAAGAAGAAGCGCAAGGCCTGCGGGAAGAAGAAGCGCAAGAAGAAGAAGCGCTGAGCCGCGGCTAGAGCCGCTTGCCCGAGGCGAAGAGCAGCCCGCCCGCGGCGACGAGCACCGCGCCGACGGCCCAGAAGAGGACCGAGCCGCCACGGGTCGCAGCTGTGATCAGCACGAAGCCGCCGATCACGAGCAGCGGCAGGCCGATCGAGATCGGGACGCTGACGCCGTAATTCGGCCCGAAGCTCGGGCGCCGACGGTCGCCGAGAGCACGCTTGGAGGGCCGAACCTCTCGCCGGTCAGGCGGGAGCCGCGTCACTTCCCGGCCGCAGGTGCGGCGCTGGCGATGAGCCCCTCGTAGACGACGGAGGTGCGCTCCGCCATGTCGCCCCAATCGAAGCGGCGTAGGTGGTTGAAGGCCTCCTCGGTCAGCCGGCGGCAGAGCTCGGCGTCCTCGAGAACGCGGATCGTCATCTCCGCGAGGGACTCGGGGTCGCGCGCGCGGAACCGCAGGCCGACCTCGTCGTGGGGCACGACCTCCCGCAGGCCGCCGGTGTCGGCGACGATGCACGGGCAGCCCGAGACCATCGCCTCGAGGGCGACCAGGCCGAAGGGCTCGTAGATCGACGGGACCACGCAGACGTCGGCGATCCGATAAAGCGAGTGCAGGACGTCGTCTCCGATCCAACCGACGAACGTGCCGTGCTCCATCAGGCCGAGCTCGGCCGCCTGCTTCTTCAGCTCCTCCTCGTGGGTACCCGACCCGGCGACGATGAAGCGCGTGTTCGGCAGCTTCTCGATGATCGCGGGAAGCGCGTCGAGGGCGTCCTGGAACCCCTTCTCGTAAACGAGTCGGCCGATCAGCAGAACGAGCTTCTCGTCGGGTTTGGCGAACTCGCCGCGCAGGCGCAGCAGCTCCTCGTCGGATTGTGGCTGGAGCTCGTCGGGATCGATCCCGTTCGGGATCACCTCGACGGACTCGGCGGGGACGCCGAAGATGTCGACGATCTGCTCGCGCATGAAGGTCGAGCAGCAGAGCACGCGATCGGCGCGGTTGGTGATCCAGCGCTCGACGCCGTGGATGTAGGTCTGCGGGTGCTTGTTGATCCATCCCTGGTGGCGGCCGTGCTCGGTCGCGTGGATGGTCATGACGAGCGGCACGCCGAAGCGGTTTGCGAGGTGGTCGCAGGCGTTGGCGACGAGCCAGTCGTGCCCGTGGACGATGTCGAAGTCGTAGCTGTCGCCGAGCTCGACCCCGGCGGCGAGCATGTCGGAGTTCATGCGCTCCACCCACGTCACGAACTCGTTCAGGTCCTTCGGCCGGGTCGGCTCTCGAACGCGGTGCACGCGGACCCCGTTCATCACCTCCTCGGCGGGCGACTCCTCGCCGCCACGGGTGAGCACGTGGACCTCGGACCCCTGCTCGACCAGCGCGTCGCAGAGGTTGCGCACGGCGCGCGCCAGCCCTCCCTCGATCAGCGGCGGATACTCCCAGCTGAGTACGAGCACGGTTGTCGGGTATCGATTGGTGGCCATCAGGGCTCGAGCAGCGGCGCCAGGCTGAGGTCGGGGGCGAGGTTGCGCAATCCCGGATCGGGCGCCTCGAGCGAGTTTATGGCCTCCAGCATGGCTTCGGCGTGCGTGAGGGTTCGCCGGTACGGATAGTCGCCGGCCTGGCCGCGGTGGTCCATGAACGCCCAGTCGCTCGACTGGACCGCCAGGAGCTCGCGCGCGGCGCGCTCGGCCGCCCCGGGGGCGAGCGAGCCGTCGCTGAGCGCGCGCAGCAGGCGGAGCTCCAGCCTTCTCGCTCCCCAGACCATGTCGGCCACGTCGGGCGAGTCCCAGGTCTCGAGGCTCTTGCCCTCGCCCCAGCTCCCCTCGTGAGCAGGGCGCTCCTCGGCCTCGTGCTCGGCGAGGGCCTCGGCGAGCGTCAGCAGGCGCACCCCCGCTGGGTCGGCCGCGCCGAGAAGCGAACCGAGCCAGGCCGGGCCTTCGGCCCACCAGTGCCCGAGCAGCTCGGTGTCGATCGCGAACACGCAGAGGCCCCGCTTTCCCTCCTCGGTCGAGTAGCGCTCCAGTCGCTCGCGAACTGCGGCCAGGAAGGCTCGCGCGTCACGCTCGGCCTGCTCGCGCGCGGCCTGCGCCGAGTAGGGTTCGCCCGAGATCGACCACAACCGGCTCCCGTTCTCGGAGAGGCGGTGGTACTCGAGGTAGGCGGGCGCCGACGGGTAGCCGGCCTCCGACCAAACCAGCTGGACCGCGGGCCAGTCGATCGTGAAGGCGACGGGGCCACCGGGCAGGCGCATCGGAGTGAACGCGCGGCGGCCGGCCTCGAAGGGGCTCTGGTCTAAGCACGTGTAGGCGATGCCGCGCTCGGCGAGCACCGACTCGGTGCCCGCGGCGTACGCGCACTCGGGAAGCCAGACGCCCCGGGCGGGGCCGAAGCGGCGCTCGTGCGAGCGAAGCCCGGCGTCGAGCTGGAGCCTGCGGCCCGCGAGTGTCGCGAGCTTCGGGAGCACGGCGTGAGTCGCAGCGGACGCCATCAGCTCGACCCCTGCGTCGGCGCCGGCTCGCTGGAACGCGCCGAGCGCCACCCCATCGAGCGCCTCGAGCGCGGCGATCGAGCGGGCGTGCTGCTCGGCCTCGCTTTCGGCCGCCGCCTTGAGGTCGGCGCCAGCTCCGGCTGCGTCGCGCTCGGCCGCCCCCAGGCGATGGCGCTTCAGGAACTCGAGCATCCGCTCCCCCACCCCGTCGGCCTCGAGCTGGTCGGCGAGGACGGGCGTGACCGTCATCGTCAGCCGCTCCGCGACGTCCGTGACCGGAAGATGCGAGCGGGCGACGGCGTCGAAGAGCCACTCTTCGCCGAAGGGGTACGTTCCGAACCCCTCCACGTAGGGCATGTGGCTGTGCAGAACGACAGCGAGGTCGCCTGAAGTGTCCGTCACGAGCGGCAGATGGCGACGAAGTCGAGGGCCTTCTCGAGGCCGTCGGGGCGCAGGGTGAAGTCCGACGCCGAGATCGCCGGGATGAAGCGGTCGTAGAACGGCTTCGTCAGCCGGGTGGCGCGGTGGAAGCGGTCCCATCCGAAGCGGATCGCGGTCTCGTGCACCATCAGCTTTCGGGCGTGGAAGAGGCCGAGCACCTCGACCGAGTCGAAGTGAGGCGCCAGCAGCTCGCGATACTGGCCGATGTCGTACTCGACGATGTGCCAGGGGTTCTCGGACTTCTCGACGTCCGGGCCGGCGAGCGTGAGGCGGTTCGGGGTCGAGATGAACGCGGTGGGCGCGATCCGGGCGACCTGGTCGAGCAGCTTCGCCGGGTCGTGGATGTGCTCGATGGTCTGCAGGAAGACCACGGCGTCGACGGGCTCGTTGAACTCCTCGACGAGCCCACGGCGGAAACTCAGGTTCGGTCGCCGGTAGCGCAGGCGAGCGTGCTCGTGGGCCTCGGGGTTGGCGTCGACGCCGATCACCTCCGCGGCTGAGCGTGCCAACAGCTCGGACCCGTAGCCCTCACCGCACGCGAGATCGACGACCCGCAGCCCGCTGCAGCGCTCGGCGATCCACTCGTATACCGCGACGTGGCGGCGGTACCAGTAGTTCTCCTCGGGCACGTCGGGCAGGGTGCGCTCGCCGGTCAGTTCGAGCGGCGGCACGCCTGCGGGCTGGTTGTCCTGAACGTAGTGCACGGCCCGAAGACGATAGGCGCATGTGCGGGACCGCTGCGCCTACCATTCCCCCGCGATGCCAGCCCCCGCCACCCCCGAGCGCATCAAGGACGTCAACGAGCGCTACCACGACGTCGCGGCCGAGACATACGACTCCAAGTGGGGGATCGACTTCGGCCGAATCGGCCAGGATCAGGTGCTCGACAAGCTGCGCAAGGCGCTCGGGCGCTCGGATGTGGGGCAATTCTCCGACGCGCTCGAGATCGGGGCGGGAACCGGCTATTTCACGCTCAACCTGCTGCAGGCGGGGGCGATCAACAGGGCGACGGCCACCGATATCTCGCCGGGGATGCTCGAGGCGCTCGAGGCCAACGCGAAGCGCCTGGACGTCGAGGTCACGACCGTGGCCACCGAGGCCGAGAGCCTGCCCTTCGACGACGCCAGCTTCGACCTCGTCTTCGGCCACGCGATCCTGCACCACATCCCCGACCTCGGGAAGGCCTTCGCGGAGTTCAACCGCGTGCTCCGCCCGGGGGGCGCCGTCGCGTTCTGCGGCGAGCCCTCGCGCTACGGCGACATGATCGCCGCCGGCCCCAAGCGCGCGGCCCTGCTGACCGCACCGCTATGGCGCCGCGCGATCGGCGCCTCCGAGCGCGACTACTCCGCAGACGCCGCCGACACCAACGGCCACGCCCTCGAGACCGAGGTCGACGTCCACGCCTTCAGCCCCGGCGATCTGCGCGACTTCGTGGCGGCAGCCGGCTTCGGCGACGTCCGCGTCAAGGGCGAGGAGTTGCTCGCCAACATGCACGGGTGGACGATGCGCACGCTCGAGGCGACCGCTGTGCCGGACGAGATCCCCTTGGGCTGGCGCCGGTTCGCCTTTCGCAGCTACCTGGCCCTGCAGAGGGTCGACAGCGCGGTGCTGGAGCCCTACCTGCCGCCGCAGGTCTTCTACAACCTGGTGCTGAGCGGGCTCAAGGCCGAGGCCTGAGGATCAGCCGAAGGTGAACGCGTACCCGTAGACCCCCGGCTCGAAGCGAAGCTCAAGCTTGTGGGACCCGGCCTTGCGCAGGTCGACCAGTCGGTAGAGGCGCTGGTTGGTGATGGTCGCCACGCCGCCGGAGACGTCGTCGCCCGCGAGGCGGTCGGGAATCGGCCCCCCGTCGAGCAGGACCTCAACTTCGCGAGGGCCTCCCGGCGAGCCGAGGACAAGGAAGACCTTCTCGGCGCCGAACTCCGCCTCGATGCCGGCGTTCGCACCGGATGAGGCGCCCTCGCCCGTGATCTCCCAGTCGCCCGAGAACGCGAAGCCGTTGGGCGGCAGCGAGTACGGGCCGGGCTCGAAGCTCTGGGCGCCCAGGCGGATCGCCCCGTTGGCCCAGCCATCGGCGCGCGTAGCTCCCAGGTAGGTCTCGGGCGTGCGCGTGGCCGGGTTAGCGCTCTCGGCCTTGGTTCCGGCGGCGCCGGCGCCCAGCTCGTCATCGCCCGTCTCGCGAAGCAGCGTGCGAATCGCCTGCTCGGTCTCGTCGTCGTCGCCCTCGCCGAAGTGGACGTAGCGGACCTGGCCCTCGGCGTCGATCAGGTACTTGGCGGGCCAGTACTGGTTGCCGTAGGCGTTCCAGGTGCCCATGTCGTTGTCCTGGACGATGGGGTACTCCAGGCCGTTCTGCTCGATCGCATCGGCGACGTTGCCGGCGTCCCGCTCGAACGGGAACTCGGGCGCGTGCACGCCCACGATGGTCAGGCCGTCATCGCGGTACTCGGAGTGCCAGGCCTTCAGGTAGGGGAAGGTACGGATGCAGTTGATGCAGGTGTAGGTCCAGAAGTCGATCAGGACGACCTTGCCGCGCAGGCCCTCCATCGTCAGCGCCCCTCCCCCGTCGGTGTTGAACCACGACTGGGTGCCCGTGAAGTCGGGTGCGAAGCCGAGGCGAGGGAGCGGCATTCCCTCGTCGAGTTGCGCTGCGCCCGCCTCGACGGCCCCGCCGCCCCCGTGCGGGCTGACGGCGTCGAGGTCGCTCGCGACGGCTTCGCTCCCCTCGATGTCGCCGGTCGGGTTGACCAGGATCGAGGGCAGGTCGTTCGCGATCGCTGTCTGGAAGCGCGTGTCGAGGTCGACGCTCATCGCCACGGCGACCAGGATCATCACGGCGCCGAGCGCCATCTGGACCTGGCCGCGGATCGGCTTCAGCCGGTCGGTCAGGCTCCGCCCACCGATCAGCAGCGCATAGAGAACGACCGCGGAGCCGAGCGCGTAGGACAAGGCGACGGCCAGGCGTCCCGCCTCGAAGTCCTGGGCGGCCGAGGCCGTGATGACACTGGCGAGGATCGGCCCGGCGCAGGGCGCGTACACGAGGCCGAGGCTGGCGCCCACGAGGAGCCCGGAGGCGAAGCCCTCGCCGCGAAAGCGTGCGGGGCCCGGGGCAATGCGCGAGGCGGAGGCCTCGATGCGGTCGCCGATCGCCGGCACCAGCAGCGAGGCTCCGAAGCCGAAGAGCACGACGATCGCGATCGTGCGGGCGATGTCGTCGGGCAGCCCCAGCGCGTCGATCACGTATACGAGAGCGACCGTGGCGAAGGTGAAGGAGAGCGCGAGGCCGGTGACGACGCCGAGCGGCCTGCGCCGCCCGCCCGTGACTCCCACCGAGAGCACGGCTGGCAGGATCGGCAGGACGCAGGGGGAGAGTGCGGTGCCCGCGCCCGCGATGAACGCGAACAGCATCAGCAGGGCCATCAAGTGACCCTTGCGTCCCGGTGTAAAGCGTGGATCAACTTCGCGTCCAGCGCTCGGGGGCGGCGGTCCGGCGCGCCTACACTCTTGGGGCATGACCGAGTCCGAGCTCCCGATCTTCGAGCTGCCCCTCGTACTGCTCCCGGGCGAGCGGGTCCCGCTGCACATATTCGAGGACCGCTACAAGCGCATGATCGGCCGCGCCCTCGAAGACGGCGAGCCCTTCGGCATCGTGCTTCGCGACGATGACGGCGCCCGCTCGATCGGCTGCACCGCCCGCGTCGAGGAGGTGCTCGAGCGCTTCGACGACGGCAAGCTTAACGTCGTGGTCAGCGGCGAAGCGCCCTTCCAGGTGCTCGACCGCTACGAGTCCGAGGAATACCCGACGGCAGAGGTCGACGTCATTCCCGACTCGGAATCGCCGAGCGACGATATCGGTGCCGAGGAGGCCCGCGAGGCCTTCGCCGAGCTCGCCGAGCGCGCAACGGGCGAGCGCCCCGACCCCGAGGAGCTCGAGGGCGCCTCCGCCTACGCGATCGCCGCGCGCATCGAGCTGCCCGACGACACCAAGCAGACGCTGCTCGAGACCCGCGACGAGGACGAGCGCCTGGAGCTGCTCACCGACGCTCTGCGCGCCGTGGACCGCGCCCTCGAGCAGAGCGAGATCGTCGCCGACCGCGCGCGCTCGAACGGGCGCGTCGTGTTCGAGCGCTAGCCCGTCAGGACCTACGCGAAGGCCACTGCGCCGCCGCGGCGGGGGTCGCCCCCGCCCGAGAGCTCGCCTGTCGCGGGGTCGCGGACGACCGCCTGCACGCCGCCGAAGTAGAGGTTCTGGCGGGACCAGCGCACGACCGGGATCCCACGCCGCTCGATCCCGGCGAGGCCTTCCTCGTCGACGCCCGGCTCGGCCTGCACCACCCCGTCCTCGAAGTGGATGCGCGGCGAGCGCACGGCCTCTGCGGCGTCCATCCCCTGCTCGAGCACCCTGACCGCGACGTCGAGGATCGCCGAGCGGATCCGGTTGGAGCCCGCGCTGCCGACGCCGAGCACGACCTCGCCCTCGCGGAGCGCCACGGTCGGGGCCATCATCGAGCTCACGCGCCGGCCCGCCGGAATGCGGTGAAAGCCGCCGGGGTTCAGGTCCTGCTCGCCGAGCATGTTGTTCACGTGGACTCCGGTGCCGGGGACGATGATCCCCGACCCCGTCCCGTTCGAGCACGTGACCGACGCGCACATTCCATCGCCGTCGAGGGTCGCGATGTGGGTGGTCGAGCCGAGCCGGTAGCCCGGCTCGTGCAGGGCGTCGGCGAACTCGTCGGTGCGCAGCGCGTTCGCCGCCTCGGTGGCCTCGACCAGCTCCTCCACCCCGGTCTCGCCGCCGCGCGCCTCGAGCACCTCCATCGCGCGCGCGATCAGGATCCCGCCAGAGGACGGCGGGGGGTTGGTCAGGACATCGGCGCCGCGGAAGCTGGTGGCGACCGGCTCGCGCTCGATCGGCTCGTACGCCGACAGGTCCCCGCGGCCGAGGGTCCCCCCTCTCTCGCGGACCAGGTCCGCGACCCGGGCTCCGACCTCGCCGGTGTAGAAGGGCGCTGCGCCCTCACTCGCGAAACGCTCGAGGGCATCTGCCGCTTCTGGCCAGCGAAATGACTCGCTCTCGCGGAGGATCCGCCCCTCCGGCGCGTAGATCTCGGCGCCCTCCGGGCTGCCGGTGAGGATCGGTTCGAGGATCTCGAAAAGATAGGCCTGCTGCTCGGTCAGCTCCACGCCGTCGCGGGCGAGTCGCACGCCCGGCCCGATGAGGTCAGAGAGGGCCTTGGTGCCGTACCTCCCGTTCACGTGCTCGAGGCCGGCGGGAATCCCCGGCACCCCGCAGGAGGCCGCGCCGACGTGGAAGACCTGCGTCGTGTCGCCGAAGTCGACGTCGACCGGGACCAGTTCGGAGGCCCGTTCGGCGCCGTCGGCGCCTCCCGCCGCGACGAAGAAGTCGACGAGCACGTCAGTTGGCGGGCTGCCGGGGCGGTGGATCAGCATAAATCCCCCGGCCCCGAGCCCCGTAAGCGGGCTCTCGCTGATGCAGGAGGTGAGCACGGCGCAGACCGCGGCGTCGACGGCGTTGCCGCCCTCGCGCAGGACCTGCGCCCCGGCCTCAGCGGTCTCACGATGCCCCGCTGCCACGACTCCCTTCGGGCGGCTCACGCCCTCAGCGTACGGATAAGGAGGGCGGACCGATCCTGCCCCCCAAACGCGTATTGGCCCGCGAACCCGCTAGTGACCGGGGGTGAACTCGGGCACGTCGAGGACGAGCCCGCCGTTCGTTGAGCCATGCATCGCCGGTCCGGTTCCCCCGCGCCAGTCGCTCGCCGGGTCTGCGTAACGGTCGTTTCGGCGCTCTTCGAGCGGGTCGCGGCGGCCGTTGCGCGGCTCGCGCGCTTCCGATCCCCGGTCGCGCCGGCGGTGGGTGAAGGGCGAGTCGAAGCGAGTGGCGATCACCGTGACCCAGACCTGCTCGTCCAGGTCCTCGTCGATGCTCGCGCCGAAGATGATGTTCGCGTCAGGGTGCGCGGCTTCCTGGACCACCCGAGCCGCCTCGCTCGCCTCGATCAGAGACAGGTCCGGGCCGCCGGTGATCGAGAGCAGGAGCGACTGGGCCCCGTCGACGCTCGTCTCGAGCAGCGGCGAAGCGACCGCCTTCTCGGCCGCCAGCACCGCGCGATGCTCGCCGATGCCCATGCCGATTCCCAGAATCGCGTCCCCGGAGTCGATCATGGTCGTGCGCACGTCGGCGAAGTCGAGATTGATCAGACCGGGCAGCATCACCAGGTCGCTGATCCCCTGCACGGCCTGGCGCAGCACGTCGTCGGCGACGCGGAAAGCATCGGTGATCGCGGTGCGCCGGTCGAGGATCTGCAGCAGCCGCTCATTCGGGACGACGATCAGCGTGTCGACCTCCGAGCCGAGCGCGGCGATACCCTCCTCCGCCTGGGCGGCGCGGCGCGCTCCCTCGAACATGAAGGGCTTGGTGACGGCGGCCACTGTGAGCGCGCCGACGTCGCGGGCGAGCTTGGCTACGACCGGCGCAGCGCCCGTTCCGGTGCCGCCGCCTGCACCGGCGGCGATGAAGACCATGTCCGAGCCCGTCAGCAGCGCCTTGATCTTGTCCTGCTCGTCGAAGGCGGCGCGGTAGCCGACGCGCGGATCGGAGCCGGACCCGAGGCCTCGGGTGAGCTCGGATCCGATGTGAAGCGTCGAGTCCGCGTTCGAGGTCTGCAGCGACTGGAGGTCGGTGTTGATGGCGACGAACTCGACCCCGGGGAGCTGGGCCTCGACCATGCGGTTGACGGCGTTCACGCCGGCGCCGCCGACTCCGATCACTCGCAGCACGGCCTGGTGGCTGCGGGGGACGGTGGGATGGCTCGCCTTGTTCGGATCGTCGCGGCCGAAATTGGGGCGCACGACGGGGTCGCCGCCCATCAGGCGCGCAAGGCCCTCGTGCTGAATGGCCGGCTCCTCTTCCTCGACGGCCGGGTCGCTGACGCGAAGGTTCTCGGGCTTCGAGCGCTTCTTGACCTCTTCGACGAGCGGGTCGTGCACCGACCCGAGCGTCGCGTCGCTCAGCGGGCCGCCCTTGACGATGCGGCGCTCCTCGAGGGGCGGCGCCTCGACCACGGGCTCCTCCTCGACCAGCGTCCCATCGCCGCGCGTCTCCGGCTCGGGGTCCTCGACGCGGATCACCTTCGGCTCGGGTGCGGGCTCGGCGGTAGCGACCTCGACCTGCTCGGTCTTGGTCGTCTCGCGCGTGGCGGTGACGGTCACGTCCTCCTCGGCGACGGACTCGTCGGTCGAGCGGAACAGGTCGGCCAGGGGGCCCTCGCGCATGCTCGCGCGCTTCTTCTTCTTAGTCGCCATGGGTGAGGACCTCCTCGGCGAGGTCGCGGTAGTACTTCGCCGCGTTCCCATCCGGGTCGTACTTGAGGACAGAGGTTCCGCGCACCGGCGCCTCGGCGAACTTGATCGCCTTCTTGATGCGCGACTGGAAGACCAGGTCTCCGAAGTTCTCCTCGAGGATCTCGACGGCCTCCTTGGCGTGGACCGTGCGGGAGTCCAGCATCGTCGGCAGGATCCCCTCGATCTCGACGTCGGGGTTGAGGTTCTCGCGGATCATCTGAAGCGTGTTCTGCAGCTGCACCAGGCCGCGCATCGAGAGGTACTCGCACTGCACGGGGACGATCACCTTGTCGGCTGCGGTGAGCGCGTTCACGGTCAGCAACCCGAGGCTCGGGGGGGTGTCGATGCAGACGAAGTCGTAGTTGTCGCGCTCGGCGTCGATCGCCTTCTTCAACGAGCGCTCGCGGCCGATCTGGGTGCTCATCGCGATCTCGGCGCCGGCGAGGTCGATCGAGGCGACGGCGATGTCGATCTCGCGCTCGACGATGATCTCGCGCAGGGGCATGTGGTGCACGAGCACGTCGAACATGCTCTTCTCGACCTGATCGGGGTCGATGCCCTGGCTCATCGTCAGGTTGCCCTGGGGGTCCATGTCCACGGCGAGCACCCGGTGGCCGGACTCCTTGAAGGCGACGGCGAGGTTGAGCGCGGTCGTCGTCTTGGCGACGCCGCCCTTCTGGTTGGCGAAGGCGATCACCTTGGCCGGCCCGCTGCGGCGGGGCTTGGGCGCCTGCTTCTTCTCGAGCTTCTTGCCCTTGGGCGACTTGCCCTTGGGCGGCTTGTCGTCGCCCTTCATCGGGCGGGCTCGCCCTTCATCGGAGCGGGCTTCTCGGGCGAGTCCTCGCGCTTGGGACCCACGAGCTGCTCGGGGGTGCGGCGGGCGCTGTCAGCGGCGTCCTCAGCCGTCTTATGAGCTTTCTTGTTCAGGCCAAATGGAGACATCTGAGCGGCTATTTCGCACGCAGCGGGCGGTTTCCTTCTCCGTATTGGAAGAATTCGCCCGGATCACTCGTGCCTGACCTATTCGACAAGCGGCTCGTCTTCGTGATGGGCAAGGGAGGGGTCGGCAAATCGACCGTCGCGATCGCCCTCGGGCTCGCCGCGGCGAAGCGCGGAAAGCGCACGATCGTCTGCGAGGTGTCGTCCCAGGAGAACGCCTCGCGCGCCTTCAAGAAGAGCTCGGTCGGCTTCAACGAGGTCAAGATCTCGGACAACCTCTGGGCGATCTCGCTGGACCCCGACGAGAGCATGCGCGAGTACCTGCTGCTCCAGCTCAAGGTGCGCGCGATGCGCGATCTGCTGGTCCGCTCGAAGATCTTCACGTACCTCGCCGCGGCGACCCCGGGTCTGAAGGAACTGGTCGCGATGGGGAAAGTGTGGGAGCTCGCCCAGACGGACCGCAAGGTCAAGAAGGCCAGCAACTACGACCTCGTGATCGTCGACGCGCCCGCAACGGGCCACGGCGTCGGGTTCCTGCAGACGCCGCGCACCTTCGCCAACATCGCGAAGGTCGGGCCCGTGCACTCCCAGGCGGTCGAGATCGACCAGTTCATCACCGACCACGAGACCACGGGCGTGGCGATCGTGGCCCTGCCCGAGGAGATGCCCGTGAACGAGTCGGCGATGCTTAGCCGGCAGCTCACCGACGAGGTGGGGGTCGAGGTCGACCGCGTCTACATGAACGCCATGTACCCGACGCGCTTTGACTCCGACGACGCCTCGAAGCTCAGCCGCGTGCTCGAGATCACAGAGGGGGTCCCCCACGCCGCGGTCCGCGCGGCGCTGTCGCAGTACCGCCGCCGGGTGTCGCAGGAGGAGCAGCTGACGCGGCTCACGGAGACCGTGCGCCCGCCCGTCAAGGCCCTCCCGTTCATCTTTCGGCCGCGCCTGGACGTGCCCGCGCTCGAGCGCCTCGCGGCGGCCCTCTAGTCGTGCCGAACGTCGGAGAGATGCTGGAGGGCAAGCGGGTCGCGATCTGCGCCGGCTCGGGCGGCGTCGGCAAGACGACCACGTCCGCCGCGCTGGCTGTGGGGCTCGCCGCACGGGGCAACAAGGTCGCCGTGCTGACAATCGACCCGGCGAAGCGGCTCGCGGACTCGCTCGGCCTCGACGACCTCGGCAACGAGCCGCGGCAGGTCGACCCGAAGCTCTTCGAGCAGGCGGGGGTCGAGATGCGAGGCGAGCTCTGGGCGATGATGCTCGACGCCAAGGCGACCTTCGACGAGCTCGTCCGAAAGCACGCGGCCGACGAGGAGACGCGCGACCGTATCCTTCAGAACCGGATCTACCGCCAGCTCTCCAACGCCCTCGCCGGCAGCCAGGAGTACATGGCGATGGAGAAGCTCTACGAGATCGATCAGGAGGGGCGCTACGACTACCTCGTCCTCGACACCCCGCCGTCGCGAAACGCGCTCGACTTCCTAGACGCGCCGAAGCGGCTTATGCAGTTCATCGAGGGGCGCAGCATGCAGATCTTCATGAAGCCGACGGGCCTCGCGACCAAGGTCGTCGGGCGGGGCAGCTCGATGGTGTTCAGCGTCCTCAAGAGGATCACGGGCATCGACCTGCTGAGCGACCTGAGCGAGTTCTTCCAGGCCATGAGCGGGATGGTCGACGGCTTCCGCGAGCGCGCGGAGCGCGTCAACGAGCTGCTGGTCGATCCCGCGACATCGTTCCTGATCGTCTGCGGGCCCCAGGGCGAGCCGATCGAGGAGGCCGTCTACTTCCACCGTAAGCTCGTCGAGGCCAAGCTTCCCGTCGGCGGGGTGATCGTGAACAAGGTCCACTACGAGACCGAGGCCGACCTCGGCGACGACGGGGTCACCGATGAGCTGCGGGGCCCGCTCGGCGACGACCTCGCCGAGCGCGTCGCGGCCAACTTCGCCGACTACCAGGCGCTCGCCGTTCGCGACGCCGCGAACGTCGCCCACCTCGCCCGCGAGCTCGCAGCCCAGGGCGTGATCCGCGTCCCCTACATGGACGAGGACATCCACGATCTCGAGGGCCTGCTGAAGATCGACCGCTACCTGTTCGCGAGCGAGAGCGAGCGCACCGCGATGGCGGCGGGGGTCGAGGCCTGAGTTGCTACAGGTACGGCGCGATGAACGGCAGGTAAGCCGAGACGCGCGTGTACACGTCTGGAAAGCCCTTCAGCCCGCAGGCGACGAACTCGAAGCGCCTCGGGTAGATCCCGCCGTAGGAGGTGACGCCGAGCAGGCGCGGGCCCGTGGGGGTGTCCGCTAGGAGCGGGCCGCCGCTGTCGCCGAAGCACGTCGCGCGCTGCACGTCGCGCTTTGACCTGCCGGAGACGGCCTGCGCGAACGGGCGGCCGGAGGCGCAGACCATCACGCTCGTCGAGAAGCCCTTATAGGCGGGGCCGCTGCACCCGCCGCGGGTGAGCACGGGCGCCGACCGCAGGCGCCCGAGGCGCGGCCTGGCGAGGGCGTTCGGGTTGCTGCGCCCGAAGCCGGCGACGGTCATCGGCGCTCCGAAGGCGCTCAGCGCGGCGTCCTCGAGCGGGGTGGGCAGGGCGATCGGCGGTGCGGTTGTCGGCGAGGCGAGCTTCAGCACCGCGATGTCGTTGATGATCCCGGTGCGAAAGTCGATCTTGAAGCCGGGATGGGCGACGGCGGCGGCGACGGGGATCAGCTCTCCTCCGCCGAAGGACGAGACGGAGTTGGCGCGGACCTTCATCTTCGAGACCGGCGTTTCGAGGACGCAGTGCCCGGCGGTGACGACGGTCGTCGGAGAGACGACGGAGCCGCTGCACAGGCCTTTAGCGAGCTGCACGGTGACCGTCGACGGCAGCGAGCCCGGTGCGGCAAGCGACGCCGCCGACGACGCTCTTGCCCGCGACGGGCCCGGTGCGCGCCGCGCCGGCATGCGCGGCGGCTGTGAGCGCGAGCGCGCAGGCGATCGCGGCGGTCAGGCGTCCCCTGCTGGACATCGGGCGACCTTAGAGCGCGAATCCTCTTCGCGCATCCGTATCTAGCCGCAATCGCCATTCGCCGGGTGGAGGTGTGACCCCTCAGACAGCTCGGCATTTGGGAAGCAACCGTCTCGCCGGCTGAGCTTCACCACCGGGTGGGGCCCCCTGCGGCACTTGACATGTTCCCCACCAGAGGAATAGGGTGCGCCCCGGCGCGATGGCGCCGAGTGCCTCGCCCCGTCTGCGCCCCCGCAATCTGGTGAGGGCCTTCACCGGCCCCCGAAATCGCGAGTCAGGAGCCGCAGATGAAAACCTCAGCCTCGACCAGCCAGGCCGCCGCCGATTCGGACGCTGCCCAAGACGGAGTGATCCGACCTTTCAGCATCGACGTCCCACGAGAGGATCTCGACGAGCTCCGCCGACGTATAACCGCCACCCGCTGGCCCACCAAGGAGCTCGTCGACGATCGCTCGCAGGGGGTGCAACTGGCGACGATGCAGGAGCTCGCCCGCTACTGGACGATGGATTACGACTGGCGCGCGTGCGAGGAGAGACTGAACGCGCTGCCGCAGTTCATGACCGAGATCGACGGGGTCGAAATCCACTTCATCCACGTGCGCTCCGAGCACGAGGACGCGATGCCGCTGATCATGACCCACGGCTGGCCCGGCTCGGTCGTCGAGCTGCTCGAGACCGTCGGCCCGCTGACCGACCCGACCGCTCACGGCGGCACCCCCGAGGACGCATTCCATTTGGTACTGCCGTCCTTGCCCGGCTATGGCTTCTCGGGCGAGCCGACCGAGCTCAGCTGGGACGCCGCCCGCACCGCACGGGCGTGGGCGGAGCTGATGGGCCGCCTCGGCTACACCCGCTACGTCGCCCAGGGCGGCGACGTGGGTGCCCTGGTTACGGACCTGATGGGTCGCCAGGCGGTCGAGGGTTTGGTCGGCTACCACCTGAACCTGCTCACGGCGGTGCTCGCAGTCGGCGATCAACTGCCCAAGGAATCCGAACAGGAACGCGCAGCGGCCAAGGCGGTCGCGACGTTCAGGGAAGACGGCTTCGGCTACTTCCTCGAGATGGCAACGCGGCCGCAGACGATCGGCTACGCCCTGCTGGATTCACCCGTCGCCCTGGCGGCTTGGCTGCTCGATCACGACACGGACAGCTACTACAAGATCTCCCGCGCATTCGTTGACGGGGAGCCCGCGGGCAATCTGACCCGGGACACCATCGTCGACAACATCACTCTGTACTGGCTGACCGGCACCGCAGCGTCGGCGGCCCGGTCGTACTGGGAGGACGCACGAGCGCTGGCCGCGGCGCTTGCGAGCGGCCAGCCTCCTCCCGCGGTCACCGTGCCGGTGGGCTTCACCACGTTCCCCGGCGAGATCTGGGCGTCGCCCCGGAGTTGGGTGGAGGCGGTCTACCCCGACCTCGCGTACTTCAACGAGGTCGACAAGGGCGGCCACTTCGCCGCCTGGGAGGAGCCCGAGCTGTTCTCGGAGGAGCTCCGGGCAGCGTTCAGGTCGGTGCGATGACCCGCTGAGTCAGCTTGAACGAGTAAATAGCCCCTTTGAACGAAACGCAGCGCCCCGAAATCACACGCTGAGCGGTGAAGGGGCCGCGGTCAGCTACGAAGATTGCTTGTCGCCGTAGCGCAGCTCGCCGACGTCCCAGTCGGTCGAGTCAGGCACGGGAAACAGGTAGCGCACGCGGTCTGCGGCCTCGGGGCCGAGCTCCCGGCTCTCGTCTCCTCGCCCACGGCGCGGGCTCGCGAAGGCCGGCCATTCGAGCTCGCCGTCGGCCGAGGCGAACCAATCGGCCTCGGTGTCGTGCTCGGCGTCCTCAGGCTCAGGCACGAACGCCTGGCGCGGGGCCGGCACTGCCTGATCGGTGGTCGGATGGTCGTCGTCGATGTCCATGATCTCCGGTAGTTCGACGTCGGTGACCACGATCCTCGCTGCCGGGTGCTCCTGGGAGGGCTCGTGCGCCGCTGTCGCCTGGTTTGACGGCATGTCGGGCGTGTGGGACACGTCGGGCTCCTCGGCCTCGTCGGCGCCGCGGTGGACCTCGATCTCGCCCGCATAGCCCTGGGAGAGGGCAGTGAGGTCGATCGCAGCCTCCTCGTCGCCGACGGGATCGGGGATGCGCCACTCGGCGGTCTCCCCCACCGCTGTCTCCGTGGTGGCCGAAGTGGATCCCTGAAGGCCCTCTGAGAGCAGGATCTCGTCGGCGGCGGCGCGCAGGTCGCCCTGCAGCTTGCCGGTCGCGAGCCCCTTCAGCAGGCGACGCAGAAGCTCCTCCAGCTCGGCGATCACCGCCAGAGGCGATGCGCCGGCGGCGGGCCTGTAGCGGGCGCCGCTCATCAGCTTGCGTTCGATCTGCAGAGCGCGCTCGACACAGACCCGAGCCTGCTCGCGCTCGTCCGCGCCCTCGCAGGTCAGTGCAGCGACGCGCGCCGTCAGCCCGGCGCCCGCGGGCCCTCCGCCCTCGAGCAGGCCGCGCGTCGCGAGCAGATAGTCGCTGAGCGCCTCGATCAGCGAGGCGCGCTCGTTGCCGAGCTCGAAGCGCGAGATGGCCCAGGCGAGCGATGGAAGGCGCGCGCCCCTCTCGGTGAGCGTGCGCGAGAAGGCGCGGAGGTCGCCGACCTCGCTGCCGGTCAGCCGGTAGCCGCCGTTTCGGGCGCGGCCGGCGCCTGTGCCGAAGCGCTCCCAGCCGTCTGCGCGGCGGACCCAGGCGTGCGGCGCGATGCCGACGCCGCCGGGCCGGAAGAGCCGAAGGGTGCGGAGCGCGCGGCGCAGGTCGTCGGCGACCGCTGCGGCGGGCGCGACGTCAGCGAAGCCGCAGCTGACGATCGCAAGGAACCCGCCCGGCTTGGCGAGCGCGTCGAGTGGCGCGTCGTCGACGGCGTCGGCTCGAACGATGCGGACACCGTCCAGCTCGATCTCCTCGGCCGGCATGTGGAAGCCGACCAGGGGCACGATCACCTCGCCGGCGGGCGAAGAGCCGCTTCCGGCGCTGCTGACGCTGGTGAGGACGCCGTCGATGGCGCCCTTCACCCGGTCGCCGGCGATGTCGAACTCGCTGCGCCCGTCCCAGAGGCCGACCAGGAAGCCGGTCGCGACCTCCTCGGAGGTGAGCTCGCGGACCTCGACGTAGGCCTCGAGGCGGCGCAGCTCTCCGGCGTGATCCGAAATGAACTCGGCCGTCAACGGTGCGTAGCTGTACATCGGGAGCGGGCCCTCGTCGGACTCCGACACCTGAAGGTCGAATGGAAGCTCCGCCCCGGCGGCGAGCAGCTCCTCGAACAGGTCCGCGGCCTCGACGGCGAGGCGCCGCAGCGCGTCCTCTAGTCGCTCGCTGGTGCTCTCGAGTGTGGTCACGCCAGAGGGATTCGCCCAGGCGCGCGCGCTCCCTGCCCTGCAGCGCGGCTTGCAGGCCCTGCCGCCTGGCCCCGCCGGCCTCCGGCGGGGTCCGCCGGCCACTCATAACGTTCTCGGACGGCCCCGCGAAAGTTGGCCGGCGCTGGACTGGCCGCCGGCCGCTAGACCGCTGCCGGCTCTGCTTCCCGCTCGGCTGCGGGCAGCCAGCGGCGGCCGTAGGAGCGCATGTCCTCGATCAGCGGAACGAGTGCGGTGCCCTTGTCGGTGAGCGCGTACTCGACGCGAGGGGGCACCTCGGGGAAGGTCTGGCGCTCGACGATGCCCTGCTCCTCGAGCGCGCGCAGGCGAAGCGAGAGCGTGCGCGGGCTGATCCCGCTCAGCGACCGCTCCAGCTCGCAGAAGCGAAACGGGGAGTCGGCGAGGTCACGGATGATGAGAAGGGTCCACTTGCCGGAGATGACCTCCGCCGTTCGGCAGACCGGGCACTCTGAATCGAACATAGGCTTGGCTCTCGTCCGGGAGCGGTGATCCGCCCCTTCGTGGCGAGTATAGCCGAAGCTTCACTTAATGAAGCGAGGTGCTAAACGCCCGCGGGCGGCTTCGAGCTGACCACACGCTTGATCCGCGGGACGTGCACCCGGTAGGTGACGCCGTTCGCGTGCACAAGGTCCTCGGCCTCGCCCGCGCGCAGCGACAGCAGCCCGCAGTCGGTGTTGCTCGGCATGCAGACGGCCGGTCCGAGCACCTGCTGGACCTCGGAGGAGACGACGAAGAAGGCCCTCTCGCCGCCGGGGCTGTACCCGACGTACACCAGCACCGGGAGGTCGCTGCTCGGCAGGTAGGTGAAGGGGGCGACGCGATTGCGGCGCACCAGGGGCGCGGTCGCGTCTCCGACGGCCACATCGACCTCGTAATACTGGTAGCGGACCTCCGACTTGCCCTTTGACTTGCCCTTTGCCTTGGTCTTTGAGCCCGAGTCGACGGGGGCGTCTTCGATCGTCTCCACGTCGGCACCGCCCGTGCCGCCCGAGTCGACGGGGGCCCCGAGCGAGGCGGCGCCGACGGTGGTCGCGAGCGCATCGCCGAGCGCGGCACCGTCGCCCTGGCTACCGGCGAACTGCTGCTTGAACGGGTCCTTGCTGTTGAGCTCGTCGAGCCGCTTGCGGTAGCTCCGCAGCCCCGGGTCGTAGGCGAGCACCGCGGCCTGGGTCTCCGGCGCCAGCTCGGCGGCGGCGATGTCAACGGTCTCAGGAGGCGGCGGGGGGTCCTCGCCACCGCGGGAGAGCAGGATCGGGACGGCGACGATCGCGGCTACCAGGATCACGGCCACCGGCAGCAGGTTGCGGCTGCGCAGGTCGTAGACCAGGTCGCCGAAGTACCTCTGGACCTTCCACGGCTTCACGGCGTCACCTCAGCGCTGGCGGGGGTCGCCTGGGGCTGGGCGGGATCGAGGGCAGGCCCGGTCGGGGTTGCTCCCGCGGTCAGGCCCTGGCCTGACGGGGTGGCGTAGCTCGTGGTCGCGAAGTGGGCGTCGAGCGTCGGGAAGCCCGGGCCACCCGCCTTGAGCACGAAGGCGTCGATGGTCAGCAGCCTGCCGTTGGCGACGACCTGGTCGCCCTCGCCCATGTTGACGAGCTGATCGATCCCGTGGATGAAGTCGGCGATCTCGAAGAAGCCGCCCTCGAAGGAGAGCGAGTAGGGCAGGATCGGCAGCCCGGCTGCACCGACCGTGGCGCCGATCGGGAGGCTCGCCGCAGCCGCTTCGGTGGCGGGCGCGGGGGCCGCCGTCGGGGTCGCTGGAGCACTCGCCGCCGTTTCGCCCTCCGCCGGAGGAGCGCTGACCGACGGCGCGACGTCGGCCGCCCCTGGGGCGGGTGCGGTCGATGCCGGCGCCGGCGCCGCTCCACCCGAGCCGCTTGACTCCGCGAGCTCGATCTCACGAAACTCGACATCGGCTCGGTCGGCGATGCGGTTGACCTGCACGATCATCGACGCGGTGTCGGCCTGATCGGGAACGGCCTTGCCCAGCGAGACGAGGCGGCCGTAGTGGCGGGGATAGTCACTGCGAGCCTGCTCGCCGAACTCGGCGGCCTGCTCCTGTGCGGAGACGGAGTCCTCGAGCTCTGTGACCTCGTCGGAGAGCTTGGCGGCCTCCTGGCGCTTCGGGGAAAGGGCGAGGAACCAGAACGCGACGGCGACCGCGGCCAGCGCCATGAACCCGAATATCAGTCGGTCAGCGCCCTTCATCATCCACCAGGGGCGAGGTTGGCGGCCTGCTGGCCTTCTGCGACCTGGTCGGTGGCCGACGAGGAGGCGGCCTGCTGGGCCGGGGCGGCGGCGTCGCCACCCGGCGCGACCGGGGCCGGGACCGCTGGCGCTGCCTGGGCGGTGGCCGGAACGGGGACGGCGTCGAAGGCGACCACGAGCTCGAACTGGACGATGAAGTCCCTGGTGCGGCAATCGTCATCGCTGGCCTCGCCGCCTGCTGCGGCTTGATCGGCGTCGTCGAGCCCCGAGAGAGCGACTCCGACCCGCGTGACGCCGTCGATGTCCTCCAGCGCCGCGGCGAAAGCGGCGGTGGAGTCCTGGGAGGGCGCGCAGCCGACGATCTCGAGCGCAGGGCCGGCGACGGAGTCTCGAGAAGGGATCTCGGCCGCGCCATCCACCGTGACCCCCGCGGCGACGCTGCCGCTGAGGTTGACCAGCCAGACGTCCGAGGGGATGACCAGCGCCAGCTCCCGCATCACCCGCTCCCAGTCGAAGCGGCTTTGGGCGAGGCTGGTGATCGTCGCCTGGCGGGTCTCCTGCACGGCGCGGAAGTTTGCAAAGGGGCTCAGGGCCTCGGCCCGCGCCGACGCCTCGACCTCTTCCTGCTCGAGCGTCGCGACCTCGGCCTCCTTGTCGGAGATCGTCTTCGATGTCAGCGCCCACGCCGCGGCGCCGAGCGTCAGCGCCACCAGGGCGCCGATCACGACGTACGGCGCGCTGCCGGTTCGCATCGGCACGCGCGAACCCCTGCTGCCCTGGTCCTCGGGCGGTCTGAGGTCGAGGGGGCGCACCGGCTAGGCCTCCATCGCGAGGCCGTAGGAGACGGTGAGCCGGGCGGCGTCATCGTCGGCGAGATGCGACAGCGCGGGGGGGCTCATCGACTCGATCGCGCGTCCCAGGCCGGTCTGGATGCGTTCCGGGAGGCCCTCGATCCTGCTTCCGGGCCCGCAGACGATCACTCGCTCGATAGTCGGCGCGCCGTCCTGGGTGCCGTAGTAGTCCAGCGTCATGCGAATCTCGTCCACCAGCTTCGAGGAGCCCTCCTCGAGCGCCTCACGGGCGTTGGCCGCGGCACTCTGGTCGGAGTCGAACGAGTCGAGCGGAGCCTCCAAGCCCACCTCGGGCAGCCAATCCCGCGCAGCTTCGACCGGGATCTCCTCGGCATCGGCGAGGCGCTCGGCGATCGCGCCGATCCCGAACGGCGAGACGCGGGCGAACAGGCAGGTCCCTTCGCGGGCGACCGCCAGGTTGGTGATGTCGCCGAGGTTGCAGTAGAGGGTGGTCTGGTCGGAGTCAACCCCGCCGAGCGGGTTGGCGACTCCGCTCAGGGCACGGACGATCCCGAAAGCGGCGAGGTCGATGCCGGCGGGCTTCAGGCCCGCCTGGCGAAGCGCCCCCATCAGCGATCCGACCATGTCCTTGCGCGCGGCCACGGCCATCACGTCCATGCTCCGGTTTCCCTCGGCGTCGGTCGACCGCGCTACGACCTCGTGGTCGAGCACGGCCTGGTCGAGGGGCATCGGGATCTGGTCCTGGGCCTGGAAGCGAACCGCGGCGTCGATCTCGTCCGGGTCCTCGATGTGCGGGAGCCGCATGGTCCGGACGACGACCCTCTGGTTGGCGAGTCCGAGCCGCACGTTCGGGCTCAGCTTGTTCCGCGAGAAGAGGGACTTGAGGGCGTCGGAGAGGGCGTCGATGTCTTGGACCTCGCCCTCGCTCACCGCGCCCGGCGGGAGGGGCTCGATCGCGGTTCGGGCCACCTCGACCGAGCCGTTGGTGCGCAGCTCGGTTGCCGCGATGCTCCCCGTTTCGAGGTCGAGGCCGACGATGGATGTGGTTTTCTTTGTACCCAGCATTTGCCGATCACTTCCTGTGTCCTGAGCTTTCATCGGACGCCGAGCGGCCGGGCTTTAGCCCTCCGTCCGGCGGGTCTCAGCCGACGAAGGAATCCAGGTACCAGTCGAGCATCTCGTCGCCGACCAGCAGGCCGACGACCCCGCCGAGCGCGAGGAACGGGCCGAAGGGGAGCGCCTGCTTGCGCGCCCCAGCGCCCCAGGCGAGCATCATGCAGCACCCGACGAGCGCCCCCGCGGCGATCGCGACCATCAGGGCCGGCACCACCGCGGGGCCCAGGAACAGGCCCATGACGGCGGCGAGCTTGACGTCGCCCATACCCATGCCGCTCGGATAGGCGAGGGCGGCGAGGAGCAGAAAGCCGCCCGCCCCGGCTGCTGCGAGCGCGCGCAGGCCAAGGCTGGAGGGGTCGGTGGCGACGACGATCGCCAGCCCGATGACGGCACCGGCGCCGAGGATCGCGTTCGGGATCACCCGCCGCTCGAGATCGGTCAACGTGACGGCGGCCAGCAACGCGCAGAAGACGAGCCCGAGCGCGAGCTCGGCCGGGTCGGCGCGGAAGGCGATCGCCGTGGCGGCGAACGCAGCGCCGAGGGCGAATTCCACCAGCGGGTAACGGGCGGGGATGCGCTCGCCGCAATGCCGGCACTGCCCCCTCAGCCACAGCCACGAGAGCAACGGGACGTTGTCGTAGGCGGCAATCTGTACCCCGCAGGCGTCGCATTCGGAGCGCGGCCCGACGATCGAGAGACCGCGGGGCAGGCGGTGGGCGACGACCCCGATGAAGCTGCCGGTGATCATCCCTCCGACGAAGGCGAGCGAGGCTACGGGGAACACGTTCGGCTTTCGGAGCTCGGCCCTGGCATCGTCAACCGAGCGGCGTGGTCGTGTCGACCTCGAGGCGGGTCTGGAAGAGGTGGTGCTCGTAGAGGAACTGGATCGCGTCCGCGCCGCCCGTCAGGTTGGTGGCGCTGATCGCGACACCGAGCCGCCGGCCCACGCCGAGGCTGAGCGGCGAGAAGTCCATCTGGAAGCGAATCTGGGCCCAGGCGCTTCGCGGCCAGAAGCCGCTGCCGGGCGGCGTGTAGAGGAAGTAGGGGTTGCCGGTGGCGCTGTTGATGATCGGAGTGTCGACGGCGGTCGGCCCGCTGTCCTGCCTCGAGAACAGGTAGACGCAGAGGCTGCCCTTGTGGTTGGCGTCGTTGATCGTCCGGGTCGCGAACTCGAGCACCGCCTTTCCGTTCATTTCGAACGCCTGGGGCACCGGGTCGGTGACCCAGCGGTGGATCTTGGACTCCGGGTTTGTGCCGGCCGGAGTGTAGGCGCAGCCGTTGGTGTCCTGGCGGACCATCTGGACGCCGCGGTCGGTGTTCGGGACCGGCTCCAGGTAGGGGTCGTTCGAGTAGTCGCGCGGGTTCGGCAGCCCAGGGTCGCCGGGGTCCGTGTCGGGCGGCGAGCTCAAAAGCAGCGTGTCCGGGCTCCCGGGGGTGGTCCCGTTTTGAAGCCCGTCGGCGCAGACCCCGAGCGTGTTATGGAGCGGATGATCGGCCAGCGGCACCACCCTGGCGGTGGTCCCGTCGGCCTCGCAGGCGGTGTCGGAGAGCCAGAACTGCTCCGCGGTGATCTCGTTGCCGCCGCCGGCGGGCAGGTCGCTGATGATGCTGTCGTTCGGGTCGACGAAGTCGCTCTGCTGCTCGGTATAGGGCCGGTTGGCGTAGGAGACCGCGGCATCGTCGAGCTTGACCGCGACCACGACCCGCTTCAGGTCCTGCGTGCCGGGGCAGACGGTGACGCAGCCGGGCTCGTTCTGCCAGACGACGAAGCGGTAGATCTGGCCGCTGACGTCACCGCTGGTGAACGGCTCGGGCCCGGGGTCGATCACGCCCTCCGAGACCTGTCCGCCGGCATAGAGGGGGCCGCCGTTATAGACCATCTGCCTGTCGTCGCCGCCGTTGCGCTCGAGGTCGAACATCGTTCCCGCGATCCGCGCGCGAGGGTCGTTGGGACTGCCGGATGCGGCGGGGGCCGCGGTCATCGCCACCTGGTCGTAGTCGAGGTCGCGGAGCTCCTCCAGCTCGCGCTGGACGCGGTCCTGGGCGACCTGGGTCTGCTCGGCGCGGTAGGTGTTGCGCGTCGCAGCGTCGAAGACCTGGAAGCTGGCGAGGATCCCGAGCAGCAGGATGAAGGTCGCGATCACGACCTCGACGACGGTCAGCCCGGCCTCCGCGCCGGGGTCGACCCGCCCCGTGCGGAGGACCCGCAGACGGTCGCTGAGCGCGCGCGGGCTCATGCTCCCTCGGGGTGGACCACGTTTCGCAGCTCGATCCCGTCGTCGAGGGTGATCGCGTCCTCGCCGCCCTCCGCGGAGAACGAGAACCGGACCTCGACGTAGCTCGGGTCGGCCGGGTCGGGCAGGTATGTGAAGACATCCGGCGACAGCAGGCCCTCGACGAGGAGCACTGCGGGGCCGCCGGCGGTGCCGTCTATGTTGCCCTCGGTGCGGTAGCAGCTGTCGCCGGTGCACGAGTAGGTGACCTGGCACTGAATCGCCCTCAGGCTGGGGCTGAGCGCGGCGTTGTCGCCGCAGGTCGAGTGCCTGGTGTAGGTCCGGAAGCTGACCGAGCTCGTGGTCGCGGAGTCGATGCTGACCCCTTGGCGAAGCTCCCGCGCGACCCGCTCGACCGTGACGCGCGCCTTGGCGATCTGGGCGGCGCGATGGCTGATCTTGGGCTCGGTCCGGAGCCCCTGGACGACCGTCGGCATCGCGATCGCGAGCACCGCCATCAGCATCGAGATCGCGACCATGTACTCGACCAGGGTGAAGCCGGCTTCGCGCCGGCTGGTCGATGTCGTCGGCTCGGGTTGCATTTCCAGTCCCACGGCCTAGTCCCAGAACCCGCCGGAGGGGCAGCCGCCGGTGCCGGCTCCGGTGCAGCGGAACTCGACCGCGCCGGTGTCGAATCGCTCGATCGTGAAGGTGTTGCCGCTCGTGGAGACGGCGGTGACCTCGTAGCCGTCGGCGGTCGGGCTCACCGTCAGCACCGACGGGTCCAGGGTCTGCTCGATGCCGGTCAGGACTGCCACGGAGGCGCCCAGGTAGGACCCGTCGTTCTCGGTCTCGTAGGTCTCGATCGCAGTCTGCGCGGTGTTGACCGTCGACTTGGCGTCGGCGTCTCGTGCCTTCTCGCGCTGGTTGAAGAACGACGGGATCGCGATCGCCGCGAGGATGCCGATGATCAGCATCACGACCAGGAGCTCGACGAGGGTGAAGCCATCCTGGCCGCGCAGCGCCCGACCTGAGAACCGTGAAGGCTTCATGCTCCGCTCCTTCGCTGATGCTGCTGAACGCGTTGGCATTTCCGTCCCTACATCGGCCGCGGCGAGCCGCAACTGAAGCCATCGGGGCCGCTGTCCACTCCTGGTCCAGTTGCGCGCTCGACGGCTACCGAGAAGTTCGTAGCCGCACGCACAACGCGAAAGGGGACGGGCGCGAGCCCGTCCCCTTTCCGCTGAGGCCGTGGCCTCGGGCGCAAGCCGATCGTACGATCGTACGAGCGGCTAGTTGCCCCAGTTGCCACCGGTTGGGCAACCGCCGTCGCCCGGGGTGGTACAGCTGAGCGTCGTCGCACCGCCCGCGGCGCGAGCGATCGTGAACACGTTGCCCGTCTGCGGCTGCGTGACAGCGATGCTGTACGTGTCAAGCGTGCCAGTGACGGTCGCGGTGATTCCGCCCAACGCGCTCTCGATGTTCTGAAGCGCACCGAGGCTGGCGCCGGCGTACGAGCCGTTGTTGTCGGTCGAATACGTTTCCATTGCCGTCTGTGCCGTACGGGCATCAGACTTTGCGTCCGCGTCGCGGGCCTTGTCCCTCTGGTTGAAGAACGACGGGATCGCGATCGCGGCCAGGATGCCGATGATCAGCATCACGACCAGGAGCTCGACGAGGGTGAAACCCTCTTCGCGCCCCATGCGCTCACGCAGCTTCTGCAGCATCTGGAACTCCTTTGCCGTGCCAGAGCCCCGTGCCGTCGGTGTCGTGCTGACCCCGGTGGCGGCCCGGCCGGCTCCCGCTTGCTCCGAGAGCCCCGTTGGCTTTGCGTCCCCACCTCGCGGTGGGTTTGCCTTTTTCACCGAGGCGCTGGCTATTTCTCTTACATCGCTTTTATCGTCACGCCCCCGGCGGACTTAAGCGACTGCCGTAGAACTTGCGTCCAGGCGCCTCAGCGGATCTTGTCGTAAAGCGAGAAGATCGGCAGGTACATCGAGATCACGATGAAGCCGACGACGCCGCCGACGAAGCAGATCATCAGCGGCTCGATCAGCGAGGTCAGGGCCTTGACCTTGGCGTCGACCTCGGCCTCGTAGAAGTCGGCGATCTTGCCCAGCATGTGCTCTAGCTGGCCGGTCTCTTCCCCGACCGCGATCATGTGGCCGACCATGGCGGGGAAGATCGGGTTGCGCTCGATCGGACCGGCGACCGTCCCACCCGACTTGACGGAGGCGTAGACGTCGTCCATCGCCTGCTCGATCATCGCGTTGCCCGAGGTCTGGCCGGTGATCTTGATCGACTGCAGGATCGGCACGCCGGCTGCGACGGTGCCCGAGAAGGTCCGCGACCAGCGCGCCAGCGAGACCTTGTGGACGACGTCGCCGATCTTGAAGGGGATCTTCAGCTTTGCCCGATCCCACTGCACGCGCCCTCGCTCGGTCTTCTTCCACTGGACGAAGCCGACGATCACGCCGACGGTCGCCGGCAGCAGGATGTACCAGTAGCCGGTGAGCAGATCGGAGACGCCGACCGTGATCTGGGTCAGGAAGGGCAGGGATGAGTCCTCGCCGGGCGTCTCGGCGGCGATCTCCTCGAAGATGCCGACGAACACCGGCACGATGAAGGCGGTGACGGCGATCATCACCAACACCGCCAGCGCAAAGACGAAGGCCGGATACATCATCGCGGCGCGGACCTGGCGCCGCAGGGCGTCCGCCTTCTCGAGGTGGAAGGCGACCCGCTCGAGCGCCTCCTCGAGCCGGCCCGAGCCCTCGCCCGAGCGGACCATCGACCGGAACAGCGTGTCGAAGACCTCCGGCTGGCGCTCCATCGAGTCTGCCACCGAGCTGCCGGCCTCGACGTCCTGGCGCAGCGAGCCGACCGCTTCGGTCAGCCGCTCGTCCTCGGTCTGGTCCTCGAGGGTATAGAGCGAGCGAAGCATCGGCATCCCCGAGGCGATCAGGGTCGCGAACTGCCGCGCGAAGATCGCCATCTCGCGCAGGCTGATGTGGCGGAAGCGATCGAGCAGGGCCTCGATCTTGAACGCGTCCTTCTGCTCGGAGACGTCGAGGACGATCAGCCCCTTGGCCCGGAGCTGCTCGGTCACCTGAGCCTTGCTGTCGGCCTCGAGCTCCCCGCGGGAGGGGACGCCGGCGACATCTACGGCGCGAAAGGCGAAGGCGCTCACTTCTCAGCTCCCTCGGAGACCTCCCACGGAGGCGCCTGATGCTGCTCGCCGCCCTGGGTCGGCTGAACCGGCCCGAGCAGCCGTCGAAGCTCCTCTGGCACGGCGGCGCGGGCCTCGGCCAGCTTCTGCGTGATCTTGCCCGCGCGCACGAGCTGGGCGAGGTGCGCGTCCATCGTCTGCATCCCGATCGACCCAGAGGTCTGAATCGCCGAGTAGATCTGGTGCGTCTTGCCCTCGCGGATCAGGTTGCGGACCGCCGGCGTCGGCATCAGCACCTCGGCGGCGACGACACGGCCTTTGCCGTCGGCGGTGGGTAGGAGCTGCTGGGTGACTATTCCCTGGAGGGCGATCGAGAGTTGCATACGCACCTGCTGCTGCTGGTGGGAGGGAAAGACGTCGATGATCCGGTCGACGGTCTGGGCGGTCGACTGGGTGTGGAGGGTCGCGAACACCAGGTGGCCCGTCTCGGCCGCCGTCAGCGCCGTCGAGATCGTCTCCAGGTCGCGCATCTCGCCGACGAGGATCACGTCGGGGTCCTCGCGGAGAGCGGACTTGAGCGCCAGGGCGAAGTCATCCGCGTCGGCCCCGATCTCGCGCTGGTTGACGATGCAGCTGCGGTGGGGGTGCAGGAACTCGATCGGGTCCTCGATCGTGAGGATGTGCTCCTTGCGCTCGCGGTTGATGATGTCCACCATCGCCGCCAGCGAGGTCGACTTGCCCGAGCCGGTGGGCCCGGTGACCAGCACGAACCCGCGGGGCTTCCGCGTGAACTCCTCGAGCACCGGCGGCAGCGCCAGCTCGGCGAGCTTCGGGATCTCGTGTGGAATGCGGCGGAAGGCGGCGCTGATCGAGCCTCGCTGGAAGAAGCAGTTGACGCGGAACCGGGCGACGCCCGGGATCGCGTAAGCGAGGTCGAGCTGCTTGTTCGACTCGAACCGCTTGCGCTGGTCGTCGTTGAGGATGCTGTAGACGACGTCGCGGGTCTGCTGCGGCGTCAGCGGTCCGTACTCCTTCAGCGGGTTGATCTGGCCCTTGTGCCGGATCGCGGGCGGGAAGCCTGAGCTGAGATGGACATCCGACGCCCGCTCGTTGGTCATCTTCGTCAGGACCTCGGCGAAGTCGAAGGGACGTGTGGACTGCTCGGGCTGCTTGGGCTGAGCTGGTTCGCGGGTCCGAGGCGGCTCGGTCGGCGCCGCGGCGGTGGCGGGCGGTTCGGCCGGCGGCGCGGCGGGGAGCGGCTCGGCCGACGGCGATGGCGCGGCAGGGGCGGGCTGAGTCACGGGCGGTGGAGCCGCAGGGGCCGGGGCGTCAGGAACCTGCACCGCGGGGGGCGGCGGGGCCGCGAGGGTGGGCTCGGAGGTCGCCACCTGCTCGGGGGGCTTGGTTGGCTTCGTATCTGATTCCATCTCTTCCCTTTGATCGTCGGCTGGCGCGCTCGACTTGAGCCGGGGGCGCTCCTGGCCCCCGCCCCGTGCCTAGGTCGCGACCCGGGCCACCTCTTGGATGCTGGTCACGCCCGTGCGAACCTTGGCCAAGCCCCCCTCCCTCAGCGTCACCATGCCCTCCTCGAGCGCCGCCGCGCCGATCTCCTGCTCGGAGGCGGAGCTCACCACCATCGCCTTGATCCGCTCGCTGACCGCCATCACCGAGTAGATCCCGACCCGGCCCTTGTAGCCGATCCGGTGGCAGCGAGGGCAGCCGACCGGCTCGTAGGCCTCGACGTCGGCACCGACGCGGAAGCCGGCCTCCGCCAGGGCGGCCTGCGGGACAAGCACGCGGCGCTTGCAATGGGTGCAGAGGATCCGGGCCAGCCGCTGGGCGACCACGCAATCCACCGCCGAGGAGGTCAGGAACGACTCGATCCCCATCTCGGTCAGACGGGTGATCGCACCTGGACAATCGTTGGTGTGCAGCGTTGTCAGCAGCATGTGCCCCGTCAACGCCGACTCGATCGCGATCCGGGCCGTCTCGGCGTCTCGGACCTCGCCGACCATGATCACGTCGGGATCGGCCCGCAGGATCGAGCGCAACCCGGTCGCGAAGCTGAGCCCGGCTTTGCGGTGCACCCCGATCTGGTTGATGCCGTCCAACCGGTACTCGACTGGATCCTCGATCGTGACGATGTTGCGGTCGGCTTGGTTCAGCTCCTGGAGCGCCGCGTACAGGGTCGTGGACTTGCCCGAGCCCGTTGGGCCGGTGACCAGTATCGCGCCGTACGGCTTCTTGAACGCCTTCTGAAAGCGCTCCAACTCCTCGCCTTCCATGCCGAGGTCGGTCAGGGTGCGAAGCGCCGCCGAGCCGTCCAGGATCCGGATCGTGGCGCCCTCGCCGCGCTGAGTGGGGAGCGTGGTCACGCGCAGGTCCACCCTGCGGTCCTCGATCGAGACACCGACCCGGCCGTCCTGCGGCACCCGCTTCTCGGCGATGTCGAGCTCGCTCATGATCTTGATCCGCGAGACCACCCCGGCCACCATCCGGGTCGGCACCCGGGCCACCTCCTGGAGCACCCCGTCGACCCTGAACCGGATCCGCATCTCGCCCTCCTGGGGCTCAAAATGGATGTCGGAGGCTCCCTCGGTGACCGCCTGGCCGAGGATGCTGTTGATGAGCTTGATCACCGGCGCGTCCTCGGCCGCGGCGCGAATGTCGGTGACCGAGCTGAGGTCCGCTTCCTCTTCCTCCTCCTCGGAGTCGGAGATCGCCTCGGCGACGGTGCTCTGAAGCGTGGTCAGCCGCCCGATCAGCGCCTCAATGTCTGCCGCCGGTGCGACCGCGACGACGCAGTTGAACCCGGTCGCCATCTGCACGTCGTCCACCGCGGTCACGTTCGCCGGATCCGCCGTCGCCAGCAGCAGCGTGCTCTCGTCGACGAACCCGACCGGAACCGCGAGCTGTCGGCGCGCGGACTTGACCGAGATCAGGTTTGCGGCCGCCATGTCGACCCTGTAGACGGCCAGGTCCACGAAGTCGAGCCCGTAGCGCTCGGCGACCGCGCGCGAAACCTGCTCGGGGGAGATAGCCCCCTGCTCGACGAGCAGCGCCTCCGGCGAGCGCCCCGCGGTCCGGGCCTGCGAGGACGCCTGCTGGACCTGCTCGGCGGAGGCGTAGCCGAGCTCGGAGATCACATCGATGATGAACCTGCCGGACTGACCGCCGCGGCGAGGCGGCGTCAATCCGGAGACCTCGGAGCCGGGATCGGACGGGAACTCCGCCGGGGGAGTACCGGACGGAGTCGCCGAGGGACCCATGTCCGACGGCTCTGCCGCGGGAGGCTGCGGCGGCCTGGCGGGAGGGGTGGGCGCTAGGGGGTTCCGCCGCGGGGGGCCGCGGGGGCGGGTCTGCGGGCGGGGACGGCCGTGCCGGCGCGGTAAGGGGCGGTGCCGCCGGGCGCGGTTGTGCAGGCGGACGCGGTGGTTGCGCGACGGGGGGCTGCTCCGCCGGCGGAAGCGGGCGTGCCGGCGGGCGCGGCGGGGCGGGCGAAGGCGGAGGTTGGGGTTGCGCCGCGGGGGGGCGCGGGGCCGGCGGAGGCGGAGGTTGCGCCGCGGGGGGGCGCGGTGGCGGCGGTGCCTGCGGGGGCGGCGGTGCCGGCGGAAGCGGCGGTGCGGCGGGCGGAGGCGGAGGCTGCGCAGCGGGGGGCTGCGGGGGCGGCTCCGCCGGGGGGACGGGCTGCTCTTGAGGCACCTCGTCCGGCTCGGGGACCGGTCGCAGATAGTCCGGCAGCTCCCGGGGGTTCACGAGACGCGCCTCAGCCCGGGTGGTAGGGAAGGCTGTCGCTGCCCGAGTAGAGGGCGTCGTTGACCGCCTGCACGACGCCGGCGGCGCTGCGGAAGCCGTAGCTCGCCTGGGCCTCCGGGACGGAGTCGCCCGATTCGCGCGGCCTGATCACGACCAGGGCCGGGACGCGGCTTACACCGAGGGGCTGGGTGATGCGCGAGTAGCGCGCCACGTTCTTGGCTCGCGCCACGAAAGTTGAGATCTCGCCGTCGGCAGAAAGGGCCTGGACCGAGCGGCGCACCAGCTGATCGTCGATCCCCCCTCCCCTGACGATCAGGAGGACGACCGCGTCGCCTTTCGACCAGGACACGATCAGTTCCTTGGGGAGCCCCCGGCCGGGGACGAGCGCCTCGGGATCGACCGCGCCGGCTGCAGGCAGCGCCGCGGACGAGGACGGGGCGGCGATGCCCGGGCTCGCGGTCGCGGCCCCGGGGGTCGAAGACGAGCCGAGGTCGGCCGCGGACGACGCCGGCGCCGGCGCCGTGCTCGCGGGCGGCTCGTCCGGACTGCCCTTGAGCAGGGGCATCGCGAATATCAGGCCGCCGAACACGACGAGCGCGCCGATCAAGCCGATCTGCACTACGGGGTTGTTGTTCAGAGCGTTTCTCATCGATCAGCCGTAGAGATACTTTCGACAGGACGGGTGCGAAGCTTGAGCGTTGGGTGGCGTCGGAGGAGCGTGGAAGAAGGGGCTAGCAGCTCGCGTCCGGCGGGGAGCCCGTGGCCCCCGTGCACTCGACGTAGCGATCCCGCTTGTAGATCACGATCACGTCGACGTCGGGTGCCGGCAGGTTCTGGTCGGAGGTGAGCAGGGCGGTGCCGAAGACCGACAGCGTCTTGCCGGCGGTCGCACCGACGTACTCCGCGGTGCCGCCGATCTCGACGTGGGTGCGCGGCGCGTAGAGCACGAACTCGTTGGTGACGTCCCCGGTGCCGCTGAACCGGGCGTAGGTCTCAAGCTCGTCGGAGCCCAGCATGTAGAGCCCGGGCAGGGCGTAGCTGCCGGAGCTGGGGTCATACGCGGTGCTCGTGATGCGCGAGGTCCCGATCACCTTGATCTGCTCGGCGCCGTCGCCCATGCCGCAGTTCTCGGGACTGTCGAAGTAGATCTTCACCGTCGTCCCGGCCGCCATGATCAGGCTGCTCGAGCCGGACATGTCGAGGCGGCAGAGCAGGTAGTTGGTGCCGCCGAGGGTGAGCGAGCCGTTGCCACTCAGGTTCAGGGTGCGGGAGGCCGGATCAAAGGCCACGCTCCCCGAGCGCTGATCGGCCCCAGTGGGCAAGAGCCGGTAGTTGGTGTTGTTGGCGTAGATCTCGGAGATGTCGATCGGCGGCGTCGGCTGGCTGCCCTCGTTGACGGTGTAGCCGGCGCATTGCTGGCCGTTGTTCGCCAGGCCGACCTCGGCGCCGGGGCCGTGGCGGGCATGCCCGCAAAGGGTCCCGTTCTCCTCGATGATCACGTCTTGCTCGCTCCCCGTCGACGTGTTGACATCGGACGAGCCGCCGATCGTGACCCCGTCGACGCCGACGGCGCGGTTGTCTCCGAACACGCCGATGCCGGTGGGCGCCGTGGCGCTGATCGCGATCCGGCGGCTGACCTGATCGGAGGCGCCCTGGGAGACGACGGTGACCGCGCGCCGCTCCTGGCCCGCGATGGTGACGAGCTCGAAAGGCTTGACCCGGTAGGCGAAGCTGGCCGTGCCGACGTCGCCCTGGTGCTGCGGGCACCAGCCGTCAGCGGCCGGTACGCCGGGCGTGAGGACCCCGGCCGACGAGACGACGCAGGCGGTCCCCGACTGGGTCTCGACCTTGTTCTCGCGCAGCAGCGCCTCCTCGGCGCCCGCGTCGGCCGACGAAATCGCCGTCTTGGTGTCCTGGTCGCGGACGCTGCCGCTCTGCGAGTTGGTCGAGGAGACGAGCGCGACGGTGGCGAAGCCGAACGAGACCACGAGCACGAGCAGCGCCGTCGGGACGGCGATCCCACGCTCCGAGCGGATCAGCTCGCGGATTCTTCCGAAGATGGATTCGAGTACGGGCACGTTGATTCCCACCACAGCATCGGCGCGGGTCCGAGCCACTTGAGGCTCGCCTACCTGAATCGAACCTTTGTCCGCTTCAGCCGCGTGCGCCGTCGACGGCCATCTGCTCGATGCCGCTGGCGCGCCGGCCCTTGGCCGCGAGCATGAGCTTGAAGTCGTGCGGGCTCGAGGCCGTCTCCATCGCGACCTCCTCCGAGACGATGCCGTCCTGCACATAGCCGAGGAGCGCCTGGTCGAAGGTCTGCATCCCGTAGAAGTCGCCCTCCGCGATGACCTCGCTGATCTTCCCCGTCTCCTCCGGGTTCAGGATCAGGTCCTGGATCCGGCCGGTGACGACCATCACCTCCGAGACCGCGACGCGGCCCTCCCGGTCGATGCGCGGCACCAGCCGCTGCGAGACAGCCCCCTTCAACGTCCCCGCCAACATCACACGCGCCTGCTGTTGCAGGTGCGGCGGGAAGAAGTCGATGATGCGGTTGATCGTCTCGGTCGCGTCCAGGGTGTGGAGGGTCGAGAGGACCAGGTGCCCGGTCTCGGCGGCCGACAGGGCGGTCCGCACCGTCTCCTCGTCGCGCATCTCCCCGATCAGGATCACGTCGGGGTCCTGGCGCAGCACTCGGCGCATCGCGCGACCGAAGCTCTGCGTGTCGGTGCCGACCTCGCGCTGGTTGACGATCGAAAGCTTGTCGTGGTGCAGGTACTCGATCGGGTCCTCGAGGGTGACGATATGACGGGCCCGCGTCGAGTTGATCTGGTCGATCATGGCCGCGAGCGTCGTCGACTTGCCCGAGCCAGTGGTGCCGGTCAGGAGAATGATCCCGCGCGGCTCATCCGCGAGGCGTCGCACGACGTCGGGCAGGCCGAGGTCCTCAATGGTCCTGACCGAGAAGGGGATCGCGCGGAACGCGATCGAGACCGACCCGCGCTGGCGGAAGGCGTTGACGCGAAAGCGCGAGACGCCCTCGACCGAGTACGAGAAGTCGGCCTCCCCCACGTCAGCGAACTCCTCCCGCAGGCGGGCGTCGTCCATCACGTGCTCGAGCACCGACTCGGTGTCGTCGGCGCTCAGCTCGTCGGCGCCCTGAAGAGCCCAGAGGTCACCATGGACGCGGGCGACCGGTGGCGAGTCGGCCTTCAGGTGAAGGTCGGACCCGTCCCGCTCGACCATGTAGGTCAGTGCCTTATCGATGTCAATGGCCATCGCATGCCCTATCGGCGGCTCGCACCGAGGCTTTAGGCCTGAGCCGCTACGCGAAGACGATCACGGCGGCAGTCGCGAGACCGAGGACCGCCCCGGTGACGGTCAGGCCCGTGAGCAACCGATCCGTCGGCAGCGAGTACTCGCCGTGGGCGATCGCGTCGTCGACAGCCCGAGCTCGAAGGTTCCCGTAGACGATCAGGGCGACCCCATATACGGCGAACCCCACGCCGATGACGCTGTAGGGCAACTGGGCGGCATCCGGATCGAGCTCGGGCACCACGCGCCCCACGCCGAGGGCGACGGCGAGCGCGGTCAGGCCGGTGCGCCACCAGGCGAGCTGCGTGCGCTCGCTGGCGAGCCGGGTGCGGCGGGACGCGTCGCGAAGCTCGTTGTCGGGAGGGTCGGCCTCGGGTGCGATCGCTATGCGACTTCGCGGAGCTTCTGAGCCTCAGCCAGGCTCTGCAGCTTCTTGAGGCTCTGGTTCTCGATCTGGCGGATGCGCTCGCGGGTGACGTTGAAGGTGCGGCCGACCTCGTCCAGGGTGCGGGGATGCTCGCCGCCGAGCCCGTAGCGGAGCTCGAGCACGCGGCGCTCGCGATAGGAGAGGTTCTCGAGGGCTTCCTTCAGCGCCTCCTTGGTGAGCAGCTCGGCGGCTCGCTCGAAGGGGGACTCGGCCCGCTCGTCGGCGATGAACTGCCCGAACTCGGACTCCTCCTCGTCGCCGACCGGCTTCTCCAGGGAGACCGGAGCCTGCGCGGAGCGCTTGATCGAGTCGACCTCGTCGGGCTCGATGCCGGTGACCTCAGCGATCTCCTCCGGGGTGGGCTCGCGGCCCAGCTCGGTGACCAGCTTGCGCTCGGCGCGGCCGATCTTGTTCAGCTTCTCGACCACGTGGACCGGGATGCGGATCGTGCGCGCCTTGTCGGCGAGCGCGCGTGCGATCGCCTGGCGGATCCACCAGGTCGCGTAGGTCGAGAACTTGAAGCCCTTGCGGTAGTCGAACTTCTCGGCGGCGCGGACGAGGCCGAGCGTGCCCTCCTGGATGAGGTCCAGGAACGGAAGGCCCTGGTTGCGGTAGTTCTTGGCGATCGAGACGACGAGGCGCAGGTTCGACTCGACCATCTTCTGCTTGGCGTCGAGGTCGCCGCGCTCGATGCGCTTCGCGAGCTCGACCTCCTCGGCCGCGGTCAGCAGGCGGACCTTGCCGATGTCCTTGAGGAACAGCTGCAAGGAGTCGGTCGTCATGTCCGGCTTCAGGTCGAGCGTCGCCTTCGCGCGCTTGCGACCACGCTTGCCGTCGGAGCGCTCGGCGTCGGCGCCGCCCTTCTGGGCAGGGTCGACATCCTCGACGAGCTCGATCCCCGACTTCTCGAGGTGCCCGTAGAGGTCCTCGACGTCAGATTCGTCCAGCTCCACCTCGGAAACGGCCGAGGCGACGTCGCCGAAGGTGAGCACGCCGAGTTGCTGCCCCTTCGTGACGAGCGTCTTTACTTCCTCAAGTTCCTGAAGCTCCGCAACTAGCATCCGCTTACGCTCTTCCTTCCTTGCTGGTCAGGCGTTTCCTGGCCCTATGTGGGAAGTACCCATTTCTCGGGTCTCCAATGCCAATTTCGACACCCCGCCACAAACCTTTACCGCGGCCAACGCCTGTTCGCAGAGTAGCCACTACATTTTTTGAAGTCAAAGCAGCGCCGCTGTTTGCATGATGTTTCGCCTCGGCCGCAAGGAGGAGCCGGCGCGCCGCGCTCCGTGGAAGCACCCCTGGGTGGTCGGGTTCTGGAACCGCGCCTACAAGGAGAACATCACCGGCCTCGCGGGCATGGTCGCCTACAACCTGATGCTGGCGATCTTTCCCTTCGCGCTGCTGGTCCTGTTCGCGTTCGGGCAGATCGTCGACTGCAACGAGGTCGAGCAGAGCGTGATCCTCGACATCCAGCGCCTCTTCCCCAACATCGACCAGAGCGCGCTCGAGAACGCGATCGCGCGGATCCGCTCGGACTCGACCACGATCGGCGTCGCGGCGATCGTCGGCGGCCTTTGGATCGGCGCCTCGTTCTGGGGCGCGATGGACACCGCCTTCTGTCGGATCTACCACGTCGAGTGCCGCAGCTGGGTCGCGCAGAAGCGCTTCTCGCTTGTCATGCTCGCCCTGCTGGTTCTGCTGCTCGCAGCCAGCGTCGCCGTGCCGACGATCGAGAGCGCGGCCCTCGCCAGCGCGGATGACCTGCCGTGGGGACTCGACGAGCTCGGGGCGATACGGACCACGATCGTCGCCCTCGGCGGCTTCGCGATCATCTTCGCCGTCGTCAGCTTCATCTACTGGGCGGTGCCGAAGGGGCACATGCCGTGGCGCTCGGTTTGGCCGGGAGCGCTCTTCTTCTCCTCCGCCGTCTCGGTCGCCAACTACGTCTTCCCGTTCTACCTGACGACGGTCTCCGACATCGACAAGCTCGGGGGCGCGATCGGCTTCGTCGTCGTCGCGCTGCTTTGGTTCTACGCGGTGAGCCTCGGGCTGCTCTCGGGGGCCGTGATCAACTCCCTGCGCCACGAGCGCGACGACACGGGTCAACTCCCGCTCGAGGGGTGATGGGGCGGCCATGGACGACCGCCATCAGATCGAGACGATCGATGTCCGGATCCTGCCCGACCCCGAGGCCGGCCCCGTCACCCCCGACGGCCCGCTGCGCTCGGTGCAGGAGGCCGAGCTGGCAATGCCGAGCAGCGCCCTCGAGCAGCTCTGGAACGCGGCGACGCTCGAGCGCCTCGCACGCGCCTACTGGGAGTACCTGCACAAGATCTCCTTCGGCCTGATCAGGGTCGGCTACGGGCGAGACGGTCGCTTCGTCACGTTCGGCTGGCGCCGGGTCGTGCTGCTGCGCTTCCGGCTGCCGATCTTCGACGTCGGCCCCGGCTTCGGCCGGGTCACCTGGCCGATCGAGCGTGGCGTGCTCGTCGCGCCGTCGGGCCGTGGCCGCGGGTACCTGCGGATCGACGTCCGCCGCCTCGAGCCGGACCCCGCGCGCGACGAGGAGAGGGTCCGCATCCAGGCGATCGTCGCCAACTTCTATCCCTTCCTGCGCGGGTCGGGCTGGGTCGCGCGGCTCGGGACCTTCCTCTACGCGCAGACGCAGTTGCGGGTGCACGTATTCGTCACTCGGGGCTTCCTGCGCTCACTCGAGAGCGGCGACCTGCCGCCGCTGCGGCCCGATCGCGCCCGCGCGTACGAGGATCAGGCCGCGGGGAGCGGAGCGGCAAGCTCCTAGTCCAGCGAGTCGCCGCCCTCGGCGATCGCCTGCTCCATCGCCCTGTCCATCGGCGTGAGGTCGAGGTCGAAGAAGTTCATCCCGCTCGGGTCCTTGACGACCGTCTCGACCGAGAGGCCCTGCACCAGCGGCCGTGCCACGGCGGCATCGACGGGGGTGACCAGGCCAACCCAATGCGACGAGAGGCGCGGTGTGAGCACGGGCACCGGGAGCTTGATCCGCTTGCGCTTGCCCATCGCCACCGCCATCGAGTCCATCATCCCGCCGTAGGTCGTGATGTCGTCGCCGCCGATATCGATCTGGCGGCCGCGGGCCTCCCGTACCTTCGGCGCCTGGGTGAGGATCTCGATCAGGTCGCTGATCGCGATCGGCTGGGTGCGGTTGTGGACCCACTTCGGGGTGATCATGATCGGCAGGCGCTTGGTCAGGTAGAAGAGCGTGCGGAACGACTCGCTGCCCGAGCCGATGACGGCCGCAGCGCGGAAGTACGTGACGGGGATGCCAGTCGAGGCCAGGTGCTCGGCCGTCGCGTGGCGGCTCTCGAGATGCTTGGAACCCCCGTCGGAGAGGCCGCCCAGGTAAATGATCTGCTCGACGCCCGCGTCGGCCGCCGCGGCGGCGAAGTTCTCGGCGCCCTCGACGTCGCGCTCGGCGAAGTCGCCCTGCCCCCCGCGCCCCATCGAGTGCACGAGGTAGTAGGCCGTCTTGATGCCCTCAAGCGGCTCGGCCAGCGTCTCGCGGCGAAGCACGTCCCCGGGCACGACCTCGCACCCGGCCGCGGCCAGGTCCTTGGCCTTCCCGGGCTTGCGCGCCAGCGCGCGCGGCGGCTCGCCCTTCTCGGCGAGGCGCATGCAAAGCCGGCGCCCGATATAGCCGGTCGCGCCGGCGACCAGCGTGTCGTTGCCCTTGGCCATCCTGGCCAAACCCTAGCTAGGGCGCCCGGCCGGCCTAGCCGTACAGACCGCCGGTGACTTCGCGCAGCTTCGAGCGGTCGTGGGTCGCCTGGACCTTCCGCACGGTGCCCGAGCGCGAGCGCATGACCAGCGACTCGGTGGTCGCGCGGCCGTCGTCGGTGACGCGGACGCCGTCGAGCAGGTCGCCGTCGGTGACGCCGGTCGCGGCGAAGAAGGCGTCGTCGCCGCCGACCAGGTCGTCGGTCTCGAGCACCCGGGCGAGGTCGTAGCCCGCCTCCTCTGCGGCCTTGCGCTCGGCGTCGTCGGTCGGCCAGAGGCGCCCGAGGATGCGCCCGCCGAGGCACTTGATCGCGGCGGCCGAGATCACTCCTTCGGGGGTTCCGCCCACGCCCCAGAGCAGGTCGATCCCGGTGTTCGGCATCACTGCGAACAGGGCCGCGGCTACGTCGCCATCCGAGATGAAGCGGATGCTGGCGCCGACCTCGCGGAGTGCGTCGACGGCCTCGTCGTGGCGGGGGCGGTCGAGCATGATCACGGTCACGTCGCCGGGCTCGCCGCCCTTGCGCTCGGCGATCTTCCCGATCACGTCCTCGAGCGGGTCGGTGAGGCTGATCAGGTCCGCGGCGCGCGGGCCGGTCGCGATCTTCTCCATGTAGAAGCAGGGTCCCGGGTCGAACATCGTGCCCTGGTCGGAGAGTGCGATCACCGAGAGCGCCGACGGCATTCCGCGGGCCGTCAGTGTCGTGCCCTCGAGTGGGTCGACGGCGATGTCGACGGACGGCGGGCTGCCGTCGCCGATGCGCTCGCCGTTGTAGAGCATCGGGGCCTCGTCCTTCTCGCCCTCGCCGATCACGACCACGCCGTCCATCGGAACGGTGTCGAGCATCAGGCGCATGGCGTCCACAGCGGCGCCGTCAGCGCTCTCCTTCTCGCCGCGGCCGATCCAGCGGCCCGCCGCCAGCGCCCCGGCTTCGGTCACGCGAACGAGCTCGAGCGCGAGGTTGCGGTCGGGCTTGGCGCCCGAGCGCGTGTCCTGGGAGATCACGGAGTTGTCGGGGGCGTCGGCCACCGAGACCAGGCTAGATGAAGCCCTAGAAAGTCGCTGGCGGCTTGCGCTGCGCCCCGCCGCCGCTTTCGACGCCGCGTAAGCCGCCGGATATGAAGATCCCGAGCGAGGCGAGGATCGCGAGGAAGTAGCCGTAGGAGAGGTTGACGCCGATGTCGTTCGGCGAGGGCTTGTCGATGAACCCGTTGTACGCGATCAGCACGAAAGCCGTGAGGCCGACGATCGCGGTCAGCTCGCCGCGCGGCCACGACAGCTTGTGCCCGCGAACCACGATGTAGCTGAGGATCAGCGGTGCGGCGGCCGCCGCGATGAGCAGCCAGCGAAGGATCGGGAAGGTCTCGAACCCGGTGCAGCTGTTGTCGCCGACGCCGCAGACCCAGTCCGCGTCCTCGTCGCGATCGACGCCGCCCGTCTCGAGCGAGTACCACTCCAAGAACAGGCTGCCGACGAGGATCAGGCCGGCGATCACTCCGACGAGTTCCGACCGGCTGAGCTTCGAGGTGTCCATCGGCGTGACCCTATTCGATACGGCTGGACGCGAGCGCAGGCGGCCGTCGATAGGGTCGCCTCCATGTCCGGCTCCTGGGCCCTGACCCTCCCCCTGCCGATGACGCCGCTCTCGGCGAGCCGCGAGTTGGTGCAGCGCGCCGAGGCCGCCGGCTACACCGACTTCTGGACCGGCGAGACGAGCGGACCTGACGGCTTCACGCCGCTGGCGCTCTGCTGCGAGTGGACCGAGAAGGCGCGCCTCGGGACCGGGGTGATCGGCGTGCCCCTTCGCGGCCGCGCCCTGCTCGCGATGCAGGCCGCCGCCCTCGCGGACGCGTCGGGCGGCCGCTTCTCGCTCGGGATCGGCGCCTCGTCGGACCGCATCGTGGAGGGCTGGAACAAGATGGAGTTCTCGAAGCCGCTGACGATGATCTCCGACGCCGTCGACTTCCTGCGGCCCGTGCTCGACGGAGAGCGCGTCGAGGGCTTCAAGCTCGAGTCGTCTCCGGCCGAGCGCGTGCCGATCGTGCTCGCGGCGCTCCGCGGCAAGATGCTGCGCCTGGCCGTCGAGAAGGCAGACGGCGCCTTCACCAACTTCCTGCCGCTCTCGGGCCTGCCGCAGGTGACCGAGCAGCTCGACGGCGCGCCCGAGGGGTTCGACCTGCTCTGCCGCTTCTTCTGCCTCGAGGGCGAGCGCGAGCAGGTTGAGCCGATCGCGCGCTTCATGTTCTCCTCCTACGTAACGGTCCCCGTGTACGAGCACTTCTACCGCTGGCTGGGCCACGGCGAGAGGATCGACCCGATGGTCGAGGCCTGGGCCGCGAAGGACCGCCCGAAGGCGGCCGAGCTCGCCCCCTGGGACCTGATCGAAGACATGTTCATCTTCGGCTCCCCCGACGAGATGCGCGCCCGCCTCGAGGCCTACGTCGAAGGAGGCATCACGGTCCCGGTCCTGACCCCGATCACGACCCCGGACCGCCTCCCCGCCCTGATCGAGTCTTTGGCACCGAAGTAGGGGGCGAAACAAGGCCAGCGTGCACTTAGGGGGTCTATGGACCCCCTGGGATCACATTCGCGCCCAAGCTCGAGCGTCTGGACGCTCGCCCGCCGGCAGCACGGGGTCGTCTCATGCGCGCAGCTCCTGGAGTGCGGCGTTCGCGTGACGGCATCAAACATCGAGCCCGCAAAGGCCGGCTGCATCGCGTGGGGCGCGGCGTATACGCGGTCGGCCGGCCCGAGTTGTCGCGCGAGGGGCGCTGGATGGCTGCGGTGCTGAGCTGCGGCGACGGCGCGGTTCTGAGCCACGAGAGCGCGGCGGCCCTGTGGGGACTCGAGAGCCGCGAGCGTGTCATCACTCTCTCCATACCCAGCCCACGACAGCTGCGGCGAAAGGACGTGAAGGTGCACCGGGTCGAGCTGCGCCCGCAGGACCTCCGGAAGCACCGCGGCATCCCGGTCACGTCCCCCACCCGGACCCTCATCGACCTCGCGGGTAGGGCGTCGCGGGCGCGGATCGAGCGCGCCGTTAACGTGGCGGACCGCGACAACCTCATCGACCCCGAACGCCTGCGCGCAGCTATCGCCGAGCGGCCAGGACTTCGCGGTGTGCCGGCATTGCGAGGGCTCCTCGACCGCAGGACCTTCGTCCTCACCGACTCCGAACTCGAACGTCGCTTTCTGCCGCTCGCAAAACGCGCTGGACTGCCGCTGCCCGAGACGGGCATGCTGTTGAACGGCTTCAAGGTGGACTTCTACTGGCGCGAGCTCGGGCTGGTCGTCGAGACCGACGGGCTTCGCTACCACCGGACGGCCGCACAGCAACATCGCGATCGCGAGCGGGATCAGGCTCACACCGCCGCCGGGCTGACGCCGCTCCGATTCACGCACGCTCAGGTCGCCTACGAGCCGGAGGCGGTGTTGACAACGCTCTCGGCAGTAGCGAGACGGCTGCGAGATCGCCCGGTTGTGCCTTACGGTTGAGGGGCGACCTATCGAGGAGGAGTCCATGGCCACCCGCACCGAGACGCCCGCCGGACCGATTGCCGCCGAGACCGCTTATGCAGGGGGACTTCGCTCCCTCGACTCCGAGACGCGGGTCGACTCGCTGCCCCTGGAGGGCGCGCTTCCGTCGTGGCTCGAGGGGTCGCTCATCCGAACCGGGCCGGCGCGGTGGGAGGTCGGCGAGCGGCAGATGAACCACTGGTTCGACGGCTTCGCGATGCTGCACCGCTTCGGGATCGCCGGCGGCGAGGTCTCCTACGCCAACCGCTTCCTCGAGAGCAAGGCCTACCGGGCCGCCGAGGACGAGGGCGAGATCGTCTACTCGGAGTTCGCGACCGATCCCTGCCGCAGCCTCTTCTCGCGGGTCACGGCGTTGTTCGACCCGAAGATGTCCGACAACGCGAACGTCAACCTGGTCCAGCTCGGCGAGCGGTTCATCTCGATGACCGAGACGCCGATCCCGGTCGAGTTCGACGGCGAGACGCTCGAGACCGCCGGGGTTGCGTACGAGGTCCCGGGGCTGCTGACGACCGCCCACCCGCACCTCGACCGGGCGAACGGCGGGCTGCTCAACTACGCGGCCAAGGTCGGCGCCCGGAACGAATACCGGTTCTTCGGCCTCGGCCCCGAGGCCGGCGCCGGGCCGAAGGTGCTCGCCAAGCTCGGGGTGAAGCACCCCGCCTACATGCACTCCTTCGGGCTCACCGAGCGCTGGTTCGTGCTCGCTGAGTTCCCGTTCGTCGTCAACCCGATCTCGATCCCGCTGAGCGGCCGGCCCTACATCGAGAACTACGAGTGGAAGCCCGAGCTGGGAACCCGCTTCACCCTGATCGACCGGTCCACCGGCGAGGCGACCGGCCCGTTCGAGACGGGCGCCTGCTTCGGGTTCCACCACGTCAATGCCTATGAAGAGGACGACGGCACCGTGGTGGCCGACGTCTGCACCTTCGAGGACGCCGGTGTCATCGAGGACCTCTACATGGAGCGGTTGCGCGCGGGCAAGCCGATCGCGAAGCCCGAGCTGCGCCGCTTCCGGATCTTGCCCGAGCGCGGGATCGTCGAGAGCGAGCGCCTGGTCGACGAGCCGCTCGACCTTCCTCGCATCAATTACGGCCGCTGCAGCGAGCGCCCCTACCGCTACGTCTGGGGAGCGGGTTTCGGCGACAGCGGCTGGATCGACAGCATCGTCCGCGCCGACCTCGAATCGCGCGAGACCTCGGTCTGGTCCGAGCAGGGCTGCTTCCCGGGCGAGCCCGTGTTCGTCGCGGCGCCGGAAGCTTCAGACGAGGACGAGGGAGTGCTTCTCTCTGTCGTCTTCGACTCCACCGCAGGCGATTCGTTCCTGCTGGTGCTCGACGCCTCTGACCTGAGCGAGCTCGCGAGAGCACGTGCGCCGCACCACATCCCGTTCGGCTTCCACGGACAGTTCGCCCGGGCGTAGCGGCTAGACGGCCCTGGCGAGGCTGAGGGCGTAGAGGCCCTCGGGGTCCGTCCACCAGTCGGTCAGCTCGAGGCCGGCCTCGGCGTAGATGCCCTCGAGGCCGGGGCGCATGAACTTGGTCGAGATCTCGGTGCGCATCTCTTCGCCGGCGGCGAAGCCGACCCGGAGATCGAGGGCGGCGACGTCGACGATCTGCTGCTCGGTGGAGCGCAGGCGGATGTCCATCCAGAGGTTGTCGGCGTCCCAGCGGGCGACGTGCTCGAAGGCGTCGAGGTCGAAGTCGGCGTCGAGGCGCTCGTTCAGCACGGCGAGCACGTTCTTGTTGAACGCCGCGGTGACTCCCTGCGAGTCGTCGTAGGCGGCCTCGAGCGTGGCGCGGTCCTTGACCAGGTCGGTGCCGAGCAGGAAGCGGTCGTCTGAGTCGAGAAGGTTGGCTATCCGGCGCAGGAAGCTCGCGCGCTGGGCCGGCTGGAAGTTGCCGATCGTGCCGCCCAGAAAGGCGATGATCCGGGGGCCGGGCACCGGCACGCGCTCGAGGTCGAGCTCGAAGTCGCAGACGTGTCCGAGGACGTCGACCCCGTCGTACTCGCCGGCGATCGCCTCGGCCGTCTCGCAGGTGATCTCCTCGGAGATGTCGACCGGGGCGTAGGCCTCGAGGCAGCCCGCGTCCTGCATCGCGTCGAGCAGCACCCTCGTCTTCGCGGCCGAGCCCGAGCCGAGCTCGATCAGGGCCTTCGGCCGCGCCGAAGCGACGATCTCGGCCGAATGCCCCTCGAGGATCGCGCGCTCGCAGCGGGTCGGGTAGTACTCGGGCAGCGTGGTGATCTGCTCGAACAGGTCCGACCCGCGCTCGTCGTAGAAGTAGCGTGGCGAGAGCTCCTTGAAGGGCTTCGTCAGGCCCGCCCGCACGTCCGCCGCCATCCCGGAGAGCGGCCCGCCCGGCGGCAGGTGGACGTCGACGCTGAAGCGGTCGGCTGCGGTGGTGTCCATCAAGAGGTCTCTACGCAGCGAAAGCCCGAGAAGATCTGTCTGCGCTCGGCGAGGTCCCAGTTGCGGAAGCTCGTCCGGATCACGTCGCGGCGCGCGGACCAGGCTCCGCCGCGCAGCACCTTGTAGGTGTCGCCGAAGAAGACCTCGGAGTACTCCGGGTACGGGAAGGCCTGAAAGCCCGGGTAGGCCGTGAAGTCGCTCGCCGTCCACTCCCAGACGTCTCCGAGCATCTGCAGGGCGCCATGGTCGGAGGGGGCATCGCCGTACGCGCCGGCCGGCGCCGGGCCGAAGGCCAGCAGGTCGAGGTTCGCGCGCGCGGGATCGGCGCCCGCGGCGGCGGCCTCCCACTCGAACTCGGTCGGCAGGCGCTTGCCCGCCCAGCGCGCGAACGCGTCGGCCTCGTTCCAGGAGACATGAATTACGGGCAGGGCGGGATCAACCGGGTCGGTCCTGCCCATCGCCGTGCGCACCCAACCCCCCTCGCCGTCGCGCTCCCAGTACATCGGCGGCTCGCCGCCCTCGGCATCGAGGAACTCGATGTAGGCGCCGTTGGTGACCGGGGTGCGGTCGATCCGGAAGGCCTCGAGCTCGACCTCGTGGCGGGGCCGCTCGTTGTCGTAGGCGAAGCCGTCGGCGGTGGCGCCGATCGCGTGGCGGCCGGCGGGCACGTCGACCATGTCGGGCCCCTCGGAGACGGGCTCGCTCGCCGGGCCCTCGTCGACGGTGACCGGCTCGTAGGACTCGATCATCTGCAGCAGCTGCAGCATCGTCTCGTTGTGCTGGTGCTCGTGGGCGAGCAGCATCTCGTAGACGAACCCGTCGGCGAGCAGCGGCTCGTCGGGGTCGAGGTCGAGGTCGTCGAGCACCTCGAGCGTGCGCTCGCGGACCTGGTCCATGTAGGGGCGGACCTCGGCGGCGCCGAGGATCGGGAGCTCGCCGCGGATCTTCCGCGGCTGCTCGATCGCGTCGTAGAGCTCGCCGAGGTCGCCGCGAAGCGGCTCGCGGCCGGCGATCTCGCGCACCAGCCACTGCTCCTCGAAGTTGGCGATGTGGCCGAGGTCCCAGATCAGCGGGCTCAGGATCGGCGAGTACACCCGGTTCAGCTGCTCGTCGCCGAGCGGCTCGATCAGGCGAAAGGTCATCTCGCGCGCCTCCCCCAGGCGGGCCGCGATCTGTCCCTTCCTATCGGTGGCGGTCGCGCCGGGGACGATGCGAAAACCCTACAGAAGCTAGGTTTGCGGCCGTGAAGATCGAGGGATCAAGCGCGCTCGTAGCCGGAGGCGCCTCCGGCCTCGGCGCCGCGACGGCGCGCGTGCTGCACGAGCGCGGGGCGGTCGTCACGATCGCCGACCTGAACGCCGAGAAGGGCGAGGCGCTCGCCACCGAGCTCGGCGACCGCGCGAGCTTCGTCGAGATGAACGTGATGGAGCCCGAGCCGGTCCAGGCCGCGGTCGATGCGGCGGCGGGCGCCGAGGGCGGGCTGCGCATCTCGGTCTGCTGCGCGGGCATCGGCTGGGCCCAGCGCACTGCGGGCAAGCAGGGTCCTCACGACCTCGAGATCTTCCACAACGTGATCAAGGTGAACCTGATCGGCACCTTCAACGTGCTGCGCCTCGCCTGCACCGCGATGAACGAGAACGAACCCGACGCCGGCGGCGAGCGCGGCGTCTGCGTCAACACCGCGTCGATCGCCGCGTACGACGGGCAGATCGGCCAGGTCGCCTACGCCGCGTCGAAGGGCGGCGTCGTCGGGCTGACGCTCCCTGCCGCTCGCGACATGTCGAGCCGCGGCATCCGCGTCAACACGATCGCCCCCGGCCTGTTCGACACGCCGCTGCTCGCGGCGCTGCCCGAGGACGCGCGCAACGCCCTGGGTGCGACCATCCCCTTCCCCTCCCGGCTCGGCCTTCCCGAGGAGTACGCGGCCCTCGCGGCCCACGTGGTCGAGAACCCGATGATGAACGGAGAGACGATCCGCATCGACGGCGCTCTCCGCATGGCCCCGAAGTAGGAGGCGGAGCCTCAGCAGCCCCCGCGCCCGCGTCGCAACCCGCCGCCCCCGGACGCGAAGCGGAGGAGGCGCCGGCGCGTGTTTGGTTTACAAAGCGCAGCGCGGGTATGAGTCGGAGCGTCCGCATCCCATAGGGAAAGGAGATCCAGAAATGGGTAATAACACCGTTTGGACGATCGTAGGAATCCTGCTGATCATCGTGCTGGTTCTGTTCCTGATCTAGCTCTCTAGCTTCAATCGGTCCCGGCGTACTCCGGGTCCGTGAACACGCGCTTGCGCCATGGGGGTGTGACCGCGAAGGCGGTCCCGTCATGTTGCGCGATCGCGCGCAGGGGAACGAGCCTCAGCCGGTGCGCCCGGGTCTCGCGGCCAACATCGCGATCGACCCGGGCGTTTCCGGCATGACTCCCGCCGGCGACGTACAGGGTCCCCATGTCCGGCCCCCAGCCGTTGACGACTGGCGCCCGGCGCTCGACGAGCAGCGGCCCACCCGGTGCGGTTCGGAGCCGGAAACCGGGGACCAGCGTCGAGGCCGCGACCTGGTAGGAGTAGCCGCGGTGCGAGCTTGCGCGAGCGAAGCGTCGCCCATCGGGCTCGATGCGGATCTGAAGCGACTCCCAGTCGTCGGGGTGGTAGCTCGGGCTCCCGAGCGCCGTGCTCACCGACCGGATCGGCCGCTTCAGCGGCGTGCTCCCCTCGCCCGTGGCGCTGCCCGGGTAGTAGAACCAGAACTGGAGATAGAGGTTCCCCGCGCGGTCGCCCGAGCAGTTCGCGCCCGCCGCCTCCGTCGCTGCCGCGCGGTCCGCGCGGCAGTCGATGGCGTGGGTGAACGCGGTCACGGGCTCGCCGGCGTCCGACCGCGACACGCGCCCCTCCCCCGCGCCAGCCGCGCAGGCGTCGGAGCGACAGCGGCGGTAGTCGACGGGCAGGGCCGTCATCCCGTCCTCGTAGAGGACGGTCGGGGCGTGAGCGCCCAGGAGGCGCGAGACGTCGGCGCCGTAGGCCTCGGCGAGCTTCGGGTCGGAGCGACACTCGGCGCTCAGGCGCGCCGCGCAGACGATGCGCTCCGCGACGGCCGATGGGAGCGCGAGGGCCGTGCCCGCCAACCCGGTCGCCCAGAGCAGAGCGCCGAGCGCCATCGCAACCAGGGCCACGAGCGCGACCCACTCCACGGTCGCCTGGCCGCTCTGACGTCCTCGGTCACACTCGGTTCACGCTCCCCTCCGAAGCCCGACGGGTGGCGCCGAGGAGGTCACGGAATAGACCCGAATCCGAGCCGAACCCCGTGGTAGGGTCGCCGCCCCGTGGATGGCTCACCGACACCGGCAGCGGGCGGCTCCCGAATCCGCCTCTACATCGCGATCGGCGCGGTCATCCTCGCGGCGATCTTCATCCTCCAGAACTCCCAGGAGGTCGAGGTCAAATTCTTCTTCTCCACCTCTGAGACCCCGCTGATCTTCGCCCTGCTGTTCGCGGCCCTGCTCGGTTTCGTGATCGGCCTCGGCCTGCCGCGCTTCCGCGGCGGCAGCCGCAGGCACAATGACTAGGACCTCGACGGCTTCCACGCGCTCTGCAGCCCTCGCGTCGAATGGCGCGACATCCCCGACGACTTCAGGGGCGAAGCCGAGGGCTAGCGGCGCTCAGCTCGCAAGCAGGTAGATCGCCGCGCCGAGCCCGAAGCAGACGACCACGGCCCGCAGGACGCGGTCGCTGAGCCGCCGCGCGACGTTCGCGCCGCCGAAGCCGCCGACCAGCGTCGCCGGCCCGAGCACGGCGACGGCCACCCAGTCCACCGGCGCGAGGACCGCGAACGCGGCGGCGGCGAGCAGGTTGACGACGAGGACGAGCAGCCTGTTCAGGGCGTTCAGGCGCTGAAGGGTGTCGTCGACCAGCGAGCCGAGGACGGCGAGGAGCATCACCCCGACCGCAGCGCCGAAGTAGGCGCCGTACGCCCCCGAGAGCAGCACCCCGCCGTCGAGCAGCCCGGCGTGGTCTCCCCCACGCTCAGCCCGAGCGGCGAGCCGGCGCTTCAGCGCAGGCTGGAACAAGAGCAACAGGCAGGCAGCGACGATCAGCGCAGGCACGACGGCCTCAAAGGCCCCCTCCCCACCCAGAAGCAGCGCAGCGATGCCGAGGGCGCTGCCGACGAGGGCAACTGGCCCGAGCCGCACCGCTCTCTCGCGCTGCCCCTCCAACTCCCGCCGATACCCCCCAACGATCCCCACATACCCCGGAACCTGAGCCACAGCATTGGTGACGTTGGCACTCAAAGGCCCGAGCCCAACGGCCAACAACGCGGGAAACGCAATCAGCGATCCCCCACCGGCAGCAGCATTAACCGCCCCGGCAACGAGCCCAACAACGAACAACACCGCGATCTGATCCAGATCCATGGCGGATCAGTGTGACGGGGGGTGATCACCTGTACGTCTCGACGCCGCGTCGCCGGGTGCGCCGGGACCTGGCCCGGGAAGATCGGTTCTGCTTTTTCGCGAGCGAAGCGAGTCGCTTCCCGGGACAGGTTCCGGGGCGGCCGGCGACGCGGCGCCGAGCCCTAGAGCTTCTCCACCTCAGCAGCGATCTCCTGAGCCGCAGCCTTGGCATCCGCAAACAACATCGAAGTGTTGTCCTCGTAAAAGAGATCGTTGTCGATCCCCGCGAACCCAGGGCTCAGCGACCGCTTGATCACGATCACCTGCTGGGCCTCGTCGACGTTGATGATCGGCATCCCCGCGATCGGCGAGTCGGGGTCGTTCTTGGCCGCGGGGTTGGTGACGTCGTTTGCGCCGATCACGACGGCGACGTCGGTGCGGGGCATCTCTGGGTTGACCTCGTCCATCTCGCGCAGCTTCTCGTAGGGCACGTCGGCCTCGGCGAGCAGCACGTTCATGTGGCCCGGCATGCGGCCGGCGACGGGGTGTATCGCGTAGCTGACGTTCACGCCGCGCTTCTCGAGCTCATCGCCCATCTCCTTGACGGCGTGCTGGGCCTGGGCGACCGCGAGGCCATAGCCCGGGACGATGACGACGGAGTCGGCGTAGGCGAGAGCGATGGCCGCGTCCTGCGGGCCGACCGACTTGTGCGGGCGCTCCTCGCCCGATCCGCCCGCCCCGCCCGCGGGGGCGCCGCCGAAGCCCGCGAAGAGCACGTTCGCGACGGAGCGGTTCATCGCCGTCGCCATCTCCATCGTCAGCAGCGTTCCCGACGAGCCGACCAGAGTGCCCGCGACGATCAGCGCCACGTTGTCGAGCGAGAACCCGGCGGCCGCAGCCGAGAGTCCGGTGAACGCGTTCAGCAGCGAGATCACCACCGGCATGTCGGCGCCGCCGATAGGGAGCACGACGAGGTTGCCGAGCAGCGCGGCCGCGAGCAGCACCGCGATGAAGACCGCCTCGTTCGGGTCGTCGTTGTTGATCCCGAGGTAGATGCAGGCGCCGACGATGAACACGAGCAGCAGTGCGTTGACCACCTGCTGCCCCGGGATCTTCAGGGGCTGCGTCGGGATCAGGTCCTGGAGCTTGGCGAAGGCGATGTTCGACCCCCAGAAGGAGACGGAACCGACGACCATCGAGAACAGGACGGGAACGAGGATCTCGAGCGGTGCCTCGCTGATCAGGCCGATGTCTATCTCGGCTTCCAGGTCGCGGAACTCGGACCAGGCGATCAGCGCGACGGCGCCGCCGCCGACGCCGTTGTATAGGGCGACCATCTGCGGCATCGAGGTCATCGCCACGCGGATCGAGGCGACAGCGCCGACGGCCGTGCCGACGAGCAGGCCGCCGATGAGAAGGCCCCAGTTGCCGATCCCGTCGAGCGCCAGGGTGACGGCGATCGCGATCGCCATGCCGCCGGCGGCGATCAGGTTCCCGCGCTTGGCGGTGGTCGGGTGGGTGCCCTGCTTGACGCCGATGATGAAGCAGACGAAGGCGACGATGTAGGCGGCGCGGACGAAGTCCGAGTCCGGCGCGAGCGCCGCGAGGGTCGTCACTTCTCCGGTCCCCCGTCCTGCGCCCCGCCCTCAGCGGCCCCCGGAAGCGAAGCTGAGGAGGCCGCGTCGGGTGTCGGCTTCGGCTTCCGAGCGAACATGCCGAGCATGCGGTCGGTGACCATGAAGCCGCCGACCACGTTGATCATTCCGAAGGCGACGGCGATGAAGCCGATCGTCTTCTCGAGCGAGTCGTCGGCGTAGCCGAGCACGATGATCCCGCCGAGCACGACGATGCCGTGGATCGCGTTCGTCTGCGACATCAGCGGGGTGTGCAGGGTCGTCGGCACCTTCGAGATGACCTCGAAGCCGACAAACGCGGCGAGGACGAAGATCGTGATTTCCGTCATGAGATCCATGACCTATTGCGCCGCCTCCTCGGCTTCGCGTCCGGGGGCGGCTTTGGCGGCGTCGGAGGCTTCCTTGGCTCGCTCGTTGACGATCTCGCCCTCGTGGGTGAGGGCCGCGCCCTTGACGACCTCGTCGGAGAAGTTCAGGCTCAGCTTTCCGTCGTCGTCGGTCAGGAGCTCGAGCAGGTTCGACAGGTTCTTGGCGTAGAGCGCCGAGGCGTCGGGCGCCATGTCGCTCGCCAGGTTGACCGGGCCGATGATCTTCACTCCGTTGTCAGTGACTACCGTCTCGCCGGCGACCGTGCCCGCCGCGTTGCCGCCGGTCTCGGCGGCCATGTCGACGATCACCGAGCCTGGGCCCATGCCCTTGACGGCCTCCTCGGTGATCAGCAGGGGCGCATCGCGGCCGGGGATCTGGGCGGTGGTGATGATCACGTCCTGGCGCGCGGCCGCGGTCGCTAGCTCGGATCGAAGCTTCTCGTTCTCGTCGTCGGTCAGGGGGCGCGCGTAGCCGCCCTCACCCTCGGCGTCCTTGACCGCCTCGACCTCGAGAAACCTGCCGCCGAGGGACTCGACCTGTTCCTTGACGACCGAGCGGACGTCGAAGCCGGTGACCACGCCGCCGAGGCGCTTCGCCGTGGCGATCGCCTGCAGGCCGGCGACGCCCGCGCCGAGGATCAGGACCTTCGCTGGGGCGACTGTGCCCGCTGCCGTGGTCATCATCGGGAAGAGCTGGCCGGACTCGCGCGCGGCGATCAGCACCGCCATGTACCCGCCGAGGTTCGCCTGGGAGGACAGCGCGTCCATCGACTGGGCGCGGGTGATCCGGGGGATCGCCTCGACGGCGAAGCTGGTGACGCCGCCAGCGGCAAGCGCTTTCGCGAGCGGCGCATTGGTCAGCGGCTGCAGGAAGCCGATCAGGACCTGTCCCTTGCTCAGCTTCGAGACCTCCTGCTCAGTCGGCGGCGCTACCCGGAGCACGACGTCCGCGCCCCAAGGGTCGCCGCCGACCTCTGCGCCGGCTTCCCTGTACGCATCGTCGGTGTAGGACGCGGACTCTCCCGCTCCGGCCTCGACGACGACGTCGATCCCGTCCTTGGCGGTGAGCGTCTTGACGACGTCGGGGACGAGGGCGACGCGCCGCTCCCGCTCGGCCGTCTCCTTGGGGACTCCGATCTTCACAGGCGGGGCAGGCTACCTATCCGCGAAACACGGAGCCCCTAGGCGGGCGACGCGGCGCCCACCATCTGCGCAAGGCGCTCGATCGTGTGCATCCGCTCGGCCCTGTCGCCGTGCACCGGCGAGACGATCAGCCGGTCGACGCCTTGCTCCTCAAAGGCCCTGACCTTGGCGGCGACCTCTTCCTCGGTGCCGATCATCGACGTCGCCGAGACGAGCTCGTCCGGGATGGCCGCGAACGCCTCCTCCTTCTTGCCGTCGAGGAACAGCGACTGCACCTCGTCGGCGGCCTCGCCGAAGCCGAAGCGGTGAGTCAGGTCGACGTAGAAGTTCGTCTTCTTCGAGCCCATGCCGCCGAGGTAGAGCAGCAGCCCCATCCTGACGACGGCCTTCGCGGCCTCGATGTCGCCGTCGATCGCGACCTGGACGGAGGGCGAGACCGAGAAGTCCTCGCGGCTGCGGCCGCCCTTCGCGAGGCCGGCCTCGATGTGCTCGCCCCATGCCGACTCCCACTCCTCGACCGAGAAGAAGATCGGGATCCAGCCGTCGCAAACTTCGGCGGCGAACTCGACCGACTTGCGGCCGATCGCGCCGACGTAGATAGGAATCTCGTTGCGCAGCGGGTGGACGTTCAGCTTCAGGGCCTTGCCCTGGCCGGTCACGCCCTCGCCCTCGGTCAGCGGCAGCGTGTAGTGCTCGCCCGAGTGCTCGAGGCGGCCCTCGCGGGCGACGATCTCCTTCACGACCTCGACGTACTCGCGGGTGCGGCCCCACGGCTTCGCGTATGGGACGCCGTACCAGCCCTCGGAGACCTGCGGCCCCGATGGGCCGAAGCCGAAGATGAAGCGACCGTTCGAGAGGGCGTCAATCGTGATCCCCGCCATCGCCGCAGCGGCCGGCTGGCGCGCGGGCACCTGAAGGATCGCGGCGCCGAGCTTGATCGTCTCGGTCTTCGCGGCGAGATAAGCGAGCACGCTGACCGCGTCGGACCCGTAGGACTCAGCCGCCCAGACCGAGTCGAACCCGGCCTTCTCGGCCGCCTGGACGATCTCGACGGCCTCGTCGCCCTGGGGGCCGATCCCCCAGTAGCCGAGGTTGAGTCCTAGCTGCAGCGCCACGCCGCAACCCTAATCGGTTCTAGTTGTTTCTGAGGTGGAGAGGTAAACGCGGGGGGCCGATAAGAGGACCAGGATGACCACCGAGCAGATGATCCATCGCGCCGAGCGCGCGGAACAACTGAAGCAGCGCTTCACCGAGTTCGAGCTCGAGGCAGAGCGGGACGGGCTCTACGAGCAGGCGCTCGAGGCACAGCGGCTTTGCCGCGAGCAGGAGGCCGCCGCACGGTACTGGCGCGAGCGGGCCGACGGCTCCGCTCCCTGATCCGCCGTAGCTTGCGTATTCCTTGCGCTTGCGAATAGCTTGCGCTAGCCTGGGTCGGGATGACCCCCGCCACCCTCACTCGCTCCTTGCTCGACCCGATCGCGGCGACGCTCGGCCTCACCGAAACCGAGCTCGGGGCGCTCTTCGGCGTGCGGCGCCAGGCGATCGGGCAGTGGCGCGCCCGGGGGCTTCCCTCGGCCCGCCAGGAAAAGGCGGCCTCGGTCGCGGCCATCTGCGACCTGCTCGCCCATCAGCTGAAGCCGGAGCGGATCCCCGGTGTCGCCCGGCGCCCCGCGAGGGCCTACGGCGGGCTGACGATGCTGGAGATGATCGAGGCCGACCGCCACGAGGAGCTCCGCGGGCTGATCACGCGGTCGTTCGACTGGACCACGGGGTCGTAAGGGGCCACTCAGCATGAGGACGATCAAGCGTGGAGGCCGCTACCTCCGCGTCGCGGACCCGAGCTGGAGCGACCCGCTCGAGGGCAGCCACGCCGCGTGGAAGGGCGGGCGCTGGAATCCACCCGAGTCCTTCCCGGTCATCTACCTCTGCCGCGACGAGGACGTCGCCCGCGCCAACCTCCGCCGCCTGCTCGCGCCTCACCCCTACGGCCCCGAGGACCTGAGGCCCGAGGCCGCCCCCGTCCTCGTCGACGTCTCGGTTCGCGAGGGACGCTTCCTGAACGTCGTCACCGACGCGGGCTGCGCGGCGGCCGGCCTTCCCCGCAGCTTCCCGAAGGACACCCGGGGCCGGGTCATCCCGCACGAGCGCTGCCACCCGATCGGCGAAGCCGCCCACGAGGCGGGCCTGCGGGGCGTGGCCGCGCGCAGCGCCGCGCCGGGAGCGCCCGCCGGCGGCGAAGAGATGGCCCACTTCGGGCGGCGAGGGTTGCGGAGGGGCCGGTCCGTGCCGTTCGAGGACTGGTTCTGGCCGGCGTCGTCCGCGCCCTAGCTCTTCCCCTTCGGTATCAATGGAGGCGTGAGCGACGCGAGCCATCCGGGCGGCCTAAGCAGCAGCGAAGCCGCCAAGCGGCTGCACAAGCTCGGCCCCGTCGAGGACCGCACAAGCCGATCGGTCTCGAGCATCGTCGCGGGGAACGTCTTCACGCTCTTCAACGCCATCATCGGCGTCTTTTTCATCCTCATCCTCTCGCTGCAGCTCTGGGCCGATGCGGCGTTCGGGTTCATCGCGATCCTCAACAGCTACATCGGCATCCGCCAGGAGCTGAAGGCGAAGGAGACTCTCGAGAGCCTGGCCCTGCTGGTCGCCCCGAAGGCCAGGGCGATACGCGACGGGCGGGTCGTCGAAGTCCCCGCAGACGAGGTCGTGCCCGGCGACATGATCCGGCTGGAGCCCGGTGACCAGCTCGTCGCCGACGGCGAGGTGGCCGAGAGCCGCGGGCTGACACTCGATGAGTCGATGCTGAGCGGCGAGGCCGACGGGATCCGCAAGCAGCCGGGCAAGCGGGCGCTGTCGGGGTCGTTCGTCATCTCGGGCTCGGGCTACTACGAGGTCGACGCGGTGCGCGAGGACTCCTACGCCGAGAAGGTCGCGGGCGAGGCCCGCGCGTTCCGCCACCCGCCTTCGCCGCTGCAGGAGGAGGTCAACCGCGTAATCGTCGTCAGCACATGGCTGATGGTGCCGCTGGCGATCCTGTTGATCTTCGCGCTGTACGCCCGCAACACGCCCCTGGACGAGGGCGCCCAGACGGCCACCGCGGGGCTGATCACGCTGATCCCCGAGGGCCTGGTCCTGCTGATGAGCGTCACGCTCGCCGTGGCGGCAGTCCGCCTCGCCAAACTCGACACCCTCGTGCAGCAGATGGCAGCGACCGAGTCCCTCGCCGCGGTCGACACGATCTGCATCGACAAGACGGGGACGCTGACGAGCGGCGAGTTGAAGCTGGTCGGGGTCGACGTCGCCGACCCCTCCGGCGCCGGCGCGGCCCACCAGGCCCTGGCGCGGTTCGCCGCGAGCTCCGGCGAGCGAAACCGCACGCTCGAGGCGATCGCCGAGAACTACCCCGGGACGGCTGAGCGCGTGGCGGGCGAGGTCCCGTTCTCGTCGGAGTGGAAGTGGAGCGGGTTGACGCTGAACGGCAAGGGCGGCGGCGTGACCTACGTCCTGGGTGCACCAGACGTCCTCGCCTCGCAGGGATCGCTGCAACTGCCGCCCGAGCTCGCCCGCACCCTGGCGCAGCACACGAGCTCGGGGCGGCGCGTGGTCGCGTTCGGCCGTGCCCAGGGCGCGCTGCCCGCCGACCCCGCGGCCGAGGCGCCTCCGACGATCTTGCCCTTGGCGCTGATCGTGCTCGAGGAATCGCTTCGCCCCGACGCCGCCGAGACGATCGCCTTCATGCGCGAGCAGAAGATGGACCTGAAGCTGATCTCGGGCGACGCGCGCGAGACGGTGACCGCGGTCGCCGCCTCGATCGGCGTCCCGGCGGACGCCGGCGTGATCGAGGGCCACGAGCTGCCCACCGAGCGCACCGCGCTTTCCGCGGCCGCCCAGCGCAACACGGTCTTCTGCCGAATCCACCCCGAGCAGAAGAAGGCCCTGGTGGGCGCGCTTTCGGCCTCGGGCCGGTTCACGGCGATGATCGGCGACGGGGTCAACGACGTGCCCGCGCTGAAACAGGCGAGGATGGCGGTGGCCATGGGCTCAGGCAGCCAGATCACGAAGGGGATCGCGGACATCGTGCTGCTCTCCGACCAGTTCTCGCGGCTGCCGCGGGCGATCGCCGAGGGGCGGCGGATCGCGCGCAACATCCACCGCCTCGGCCGCCTCTACGTGACCAAGACCGTCTACGCGGCCGCGCTGATCGCCGTCGTCGCGATCCCGGGCTTCGCCTTCCCGTTCCTGCCCCGCCACCTGACGCTCGCCGCGTTCCTGACGATCGGGATCCCCTCGTTCGTGCTGGCGCTCGCGCCGAGCGACGGCCCTCTCTACAGAGGGAACCTGATCAGGTCGCTCTGCTCGTTCGCCGTCCCAGCGGGCCTCGCCATCGCGGCGGGGTCGCTGACCAGCTTCTTCCTCGTCGACACCGTCTTCGGCGGCACCCTCGAGGAGGGACGCACCGCCGCGACCACGACGCTGGTCATCCTCGGGCTCAGCTTCATCCTGCTGCTGGAACGCGGGCCAGGACGCGAGCACATCGCGATCCAGAGCTACATGCTGGCCCTGGTCGCAGCCCTCGGCGCCCTCTACGCGCTCGCCCTCGCCGTCGAGCCCCTGCGCAACTTCTTCGAGCTCACGCAGCTCGGCGGCGGCCAGCTCTTCGTTGCCCTGCTCTCGGCGGCGGGCGGCCTCGTCCTGGCGAGCGCCCTCTGGCGGCTGCCCTACATCGAGCGCCTCGACGAACCGGTTCAGGCCCCGCGCAAACGCGCGCGCCGCCGCGCCGTCCCGACCGAGGTCCCCCCGCCCCCGCCCGAGGCGGCGCCCTGATGGCCGCGGCCGTGATCTGCGACATCGACGGCACCCTCGTCGACACCAACTACCAACACGCCATCGCGTGGTTCCGGGCCTTTCGCCAGAACGAGGTCACCGTGCCCGTGTGGCGCATCCACCGCGCGATCGGGATGGGGGGCGACCAGCTCGTCGCCGCGCTGGCCGGCGACGACGTCGAGTCCGAGAAGGGCGACGAGATCCGCGCCGCCGAGGGGCCGCTGTACATGGGGATGATCGAGGAAGTCGAGGCCTTCGAGGGCGCGAGCGAGCTGTTGGCGGAGCTGAGCGAGGGCGGCCACGCCGTCGTGCTCTCGTCGTCGGCCAAGTCGCAGGAGGTCGAGCACTACCTCGACCTGCTCTCGGCGCGCGAGATCGTCACGGCCTGGACTACCTCAGACGACGTCGACGAGACCAAGCCCAAGCCCGACCTGGTCGAGGTCGCGCTTCAGAAGTCCGGCGCTGATGAGGGCGACGGCGTGATGCTCGGCGACTCGGTGTGGGACGTCGAGGCCGCGAAGCGCGCGGGCATCGCGACCGTCGGGGTCTTGACGGGCGGATACTCCGAGGACGAGCTGCGCAACGCGGGCGCCGCCGAGGTCTTCGAGTCGATCGGCGCGCTTCGCGAGCGGCCCCAAGCGCTCGAGAAAGCCACAAGATGAGCGCCAACGAGACCCGCCGCACGAAGATCGTCGCCACGGTCGGCCCGGCCAGCCGCGAGCCCGAGACGCTGCGCGAGCTGATCACCGCCGGCGTCGACGTCTTCCGCCTGAACTTCTCGCACGGCAACGCGGCCGACCACGCCGAGAACGTCCAGCGCATCCGCGCCGCGTCGGCCGATCTCGGGGTCGAGATCGGGATCCTCGGCGACCTGCCGGGCCCGAAGCTGCGCCTCGGAAACCTGGGCGGCGACGTCGCGGTGCTGCACTCGGGCTCGACCGTCGTCATGCACGGCACCGACGGCGACGCCGGCCCCCCGGGCGACGCCGAGCGGCTGCCGGTCCAGTGGGAGGGCTTCGCGCGGGCCGTCGCACCGGGCGACCCCATCTTCCTCGCCGATGGGCGGGTTCGACTCAAGGTCGCCGGCGTCGACGCCGGAGAGGTCACCGCCGAAGTCGAGGCCGGCGGCGCGGTCAGCTCCCACCAGGGCGTCAACCTGCCGGGGGCGGACGCCCACCTGCCCGAGACCGGCGCCTCAGACCGCGCCTGGGTCGACTTCGCGTGCGAGCACGGGATCGACCTACTCGCCGTCTCGTTCGTGCGCCGCCCGGCCGACCTCGAAGCCGTCAGCGCCAAGGTCGCGGCCAACGGCTCCGACATCCCGCTGATCGCGAAGATCGAGAAGCCGCAGGCCGCCGAGCGCGCCGAGGAGATCATCGAGGCGGCGGACGGCGGGATCATGATCGCCCGCGGCGACCTCGGCGTCGAGCTCCCGCTCGAGGTGATGCCCGGCACGCAGAAGAGGCTGATCGAGCTCGCGGGCCGCGCCTCGAAGCCGACGATCACAGCCACGCAGATGCTGGCGACGATGGTCAAGGCCTCGCGCCCCACCCGCGCCGAGGTCACCGACGTCGCCAACGCGATCCACGACGGCACCGACGCGGTGATGCTCTCCGAGGAGACCGCGGTCGGCGAGCATCCCGTCGAGGTGGTGCGGGTGATGGACAGGATCGCCCGCGTCGCCGAGTCGGACCTCCCCTACGACGAGTGGCTGTGGCAGCGAGTCGAGGGCGCCGAGACCGACGTGGCCGAGACGGTCGCCCAGGTCACGGTCGCCGCCACCTACCGCCTTGACCTCGCGGCGATCGTCGTTCCCACCAGTTCGGGCCGCACGGCCCGTCTCGTCTCGGCCTACCGACCGCGCGTTCCGGTGCTCGCCGTCTCGGTGCGTCCCGAGACGGTACGTAGGATGAACCTCCTTTTCGGCGTCAGCGCCGCCCCCGCGCAGCCCTGGGACAGCCTTCGCAGGCTGCTCGACGACTGCGCCAGGCTGGCCCGCGAGGAGGGCTTCGCGAAGTCCGGCGAGATGATCGCCGTCACGGCGGGGCTGCCGAGCCAGGAGCTCGGCACGAACCTCTTCGAGGTGCACCGGGTCCCCTAACCGCCCGGGATTGCTGTACAAAGGACGGGTGGTAACGACACCGTCCAGGGGCAGGCGACGGATCGCCATCCTCGCCTTCGGAGCAGCGCTGTGCGCATTCGCGCTGGCGCCGCAGGGCGCTTCGGCGCTCACCCAGGGCTGCACGCAGACGAGCGCGGGCAACCCGGCCACCGAGACGACGGAGTGGACGTGCCTGTCGACGCAGACCAGCGTCGAGGGCTTCGGCGTGAAGCAGAACCCCTCCCCCGGGCCCATCCCGAAGCCGAACGTCAACGGCCACATCACCCACATGGAGGTGGACGTCGTCGATAGCGTCACCGCCCAGCCCGTTCCCATCGACCGGCTGATGCTCCACCACATCGTGTTCTTCAACGCGGCCCGCCCCGACGCGGCCTGCGGCGGCCCCGAGCGCTTCTACGGGGCCGGCGAGGAGCGCGCCAAGATCAGCCTCCCCGACGGCTACGGCTACCCGCTGAATCCGAGCGATCCCTGGTTCCTCGTCTACATGTACATGAACCACCGAGCGCAGACCGACACCGCTTGGATCGAGTACAAGCTCACGGTCGAGCCCGCCGGCGCCGGGAACACGTCGGTCCGCTCTTACTGGATGGACGTCGGCAACTGCGACCCCGACCCGATCTACAACGTCCCGGGGGCCGACGAGCAGCCCGTGCCGAGCTGCGCCAAGCTCAGGAAGGCCGCCAAGCGCAAGGGAACCAAGAAGGCGAAGCGCAAGGCGAGGGAATGCCGGCAGCGGGCCGACGCAATCGAGGACCAGAACAGCCGAGGCGCCACCCACTTCCAAACCAAGGATGTGACGGCCAAGGAGAACGGCTGGATCATCGGCGGCTGGGGCCACGTCCACGGCGGTGCTGAGAAGCTGACCATCACCAAGCCGAGCTGCGGGAACATGCAGGTGGCCCAGTCGGACCCCACCTGGGGCAACCCCGACCACCCCTTCTACAACGTCAAGCCGGTGCTCCACGAGCCCGGCCCGATCGGCATGAGCGCCTTCACGACCCCGACGGGGATCCCCATCCGATCCGGGCAGGCGATTCGGCTGAACTCGGTCTACGACAACGACCAGCCGCACAGCAGGGTCATGGGCATCGAGGTCCTCTATGTCGCGCCGGACGCACCCGGGCTCCCTGACCCCGCGGAGTGCGGAGGCGCCCCGTCGGACATCGCCTACGGCCCCGGCACCAACCTCCCCGGCCGCAGCGATCCCCCACCCTTCAAGGTCCCGCTGATCGGAATCCAGAACGGACAGCCCGTGGAGATCGACGGTCCGCCGGGCGCGTTCCGGACGCTTGCGAGCGGCTCGACCGTGCAGGTCGGCGACCGCTACTTCGGCGATCCCAACGTGGTGATCCCACAGGGGGCGTCGCTCAACTACCAGTTCCTCGGCAGCGAGGAGCACAACGTCACGCTCGCGAACGGCCCGATGGGAATCGGCTCCCCCCGCCAGAGCTCAGGCACCTACACCCAGACCTTCACCCGGCCCGGCACCTACCGCTTCTTCTGCGAGCTGCACCCGACGCAGATGACCGAGCGGGTCGTGGTCGAGCCGCCGAAGGCGGCCAAGAAGAAGAAAAAGAAGAAGGCGAAGAAGAAGGCCCGCAAGCGCAAGAAGTAGGCCGTCGGCTCAGCCGGCGGGGCGGTCCCTTCTAACCTGAGCTGCGATGGCCAACGCGATCGAGATCAGGGGCGCGCGCAAGCGCTTCGGCGAGATCCAGGCCGTCGACGGCCTCGACCTCGACGTGCCGAAGGGAATCTGCCTCGGACTGCTGGGCCCGAACGGCGCCGGCAAGTCGACGACGATGCGGCTGCTGACCGGCCAGGCCGTCGCCGACGCCGGCGAGATCCGGGTCTTCGAGCACGAGCTTCCCGGCGACTCGAAGGAGGCGCGGGCGCGGATGGGCGTCGTCCCCCAGCTAGACAACCTCGACGTCGACGTCACGGTCGAGGACAACCTCGCCGTCTACTCGCGGCTCTACCGCGTCGCCGACGTGCCAGCGGCGGTGCAGGGAGGGCTTGAGCTCGCCCGGCTGACCGAGCGCCGCAAGGACGCCGTCGACGAGATCTCGGGCGGCATGCGCCGCCGCCTCCTGCTGGCGCGCGGCCTGCTGCATGACCCCGAGCTGCTGCTGCTCGACGAGCCCACCGTCGGCCTCGACCCGCAGATCCGCACCGAGCTCTGGTCGCTGATCGACAGCCTTCGCACCCAGGGCAAGACGATCCTGATGTCGACGCACTACATCGAGGAGGCGGAGCGCCTCGCCGACGAAGTCGCGGTCATGGACCACGGCAAGGTGATCGCCCGCGCGACCCCCGCCGAGCTGATCGCCGAGCACGCCGGCGTGGAGACCGCCGAGGTCTACGGCCCGCCCGACCGCCTAGCCGAGGTGCGCGTGCTGGCCGAGAGCGAAGGGCTCGACGTGCGGCCCGCCGGGCCCGCGATCGCGATCGTCGGCTCGGAGAAGGCGTCCAACGGCGCCGTCCCCGACGACGCCATCCGCCGCGCCGCGACGCTCGAGGACGTGTTCGTGAAGTTGACCGGGGCCGAGGCGGAGTGAACACCGAAGCCGTTCCGGCTCCACCGCCGAGGAAGATGGGCCGCCTCGAGCGCGCCGCGATCCTCGGCGTGATGAGCCGCGAGGCCGCCAACTTCCGCACCTACTGGAAGGGGACTGCCTTCTCGAGCATCCTCGAGCCGATCGTCTACCTGCTGTGCTTCGGGCTCGGCCTCGGAGCGACGCTGATCGACGGGGTGGACGGACTCAGCTACGTCGAGTTCGTCGGCACAGGGATGGTCGCCACCGCCGTCATCTTCTCGAGCGCGCTACCGGCGATGTTCGGCACGTTCGTGAAGGAGCGCTTCCAGAACACCTACGACGCGATCCTCGCCGCACCCGTCGACGTCGAGGAGCTCGTCACGGCCGAGATGCTGTGGATCGGCATCCGCGCCGGGTTCTTCGGCTGCTTCCCGCTGATCGTCGCGATGCTGTTCGGCCTCAGCCCGGCGTGGGGGATGCTTCTGGTCCCGTTCTTCGCGTTCTTCACGGCGCTCGGCTTCGCGGCGTTCGGCATCTCCGTAGCCGCGAGCGTCGCCAAGATCGACCAGTTCAACTACGTGACCACGCTCGTGATCACCCCCCTATTCCTCGTCGCCGGCACGTTCTTCCCGATCGACCAGCTCCCCGAGGGCGTCCAGGTCGCGGCGAACTTCAACCCGCTCTACCAGCTCGTCGAGCTGGTTCGCGCCTCCGCGTTCGGCTTCGAGGCCGCCGACTTCCTGCGCTTCGCCTCGCTGGTCGTCTTCGCCTTCGTGCTCTGGCGCATCGCCGTGTCTCGGATGACGAAGCGCCTGATCGACTAGCGGCCGAGCCCGAAGTCGCCGAACTCCTCGTCGCGCTCGCGGACCGCTTCCTTGAAGCCCTTCTCGGCCGCGCGCTGCTGGAACTCGAAACCCTCCGGCGTGTGGCGGGCGATGCCGTCGAAGACGGTGCCGAGCGCCTGGGTGGCGGCGAGCCCCTGGGCGTAGAGCGCCTGGTTGACCAAGAGCTTGTGCATGACGAGCTGGTTGACGGGCAGCCTCGCGATCCGCTCAAGCAGCGCCTCGGTGCGCTCGTCGAGCTCCGGGGCCGGCGCGGCCTCGGTCGCGAGGCCCCACTCGACGGCGGTGGTCCCGTCGATCGAGTCGCCGGTCAGCAGCAGCCGCTTGGCCCGCGAGGGGCCGATCCGGTAGGCCCAGAGCGCGGTCGTCGGCACGCCCCACACCCGTGCCGGCGGGTAGCCGATCTTCGCCACGTCCTCGGCGACCAGCAGGTCCGAGCAGAGCGCCATGTCCGTGCCGCCGGCCACGCAGTACCCGTGCACCTTGCAGACGACGGGCTTCTCCGAATGGAACAGGCTCATGAACCCCCGCACGTTGCGGCTCATCATCTGGAAGTCGACCACTGGGTCCCAGGTGCCGTCGGGGTCGTGGTTCCGCGCCATCGTGGACGGATCAAGCGGCGAGCCCTCGGGCTGGCGGTCGGCGCCTAGGCCGTCCTCCATCTTTTCCGCTGAGGCCACCAGGTCGTATCCGCCGCAGAACCCCGTCCCGTTGCCCGCCAGGCAGATCACGTGGACCTGGGGGTCGAGGTTCGCGCGCTCGACGCAGGCCGCGAGCTCGCGCGGCATCTCGAGGGTGATCCCGTTGCCGCGCTCGGGGCGGTCGAGGGTGATGCGGGCGATCCGGCCGTCGGCCTCGTAGGTCATCGTCGTCAGCTCGGGCATCTTCAGCTCCTTGTGGTCAGCCGGCATCGGTTCTGCGGTAGCTCGGTAGGGCGTTTCGGTCCAGCCCGTTCTGCACCCGCGCCACCTCGATCAGGTCGCCGCGCTCGTAGAAGTCGACCGCGACGATGTTCGGCTGCAGCCCGCGCTGGGCGGCGCAGGCCGCGACACGGCCGTTGAGGACGCCGAAGGCGTTGACCTTCGCTGCGGTGGCCGGCGAGCGAGGGATCTGCTCGACCCAGTGGTTGATCTGGAACAGCGGGCTGCTGGGCAGGCCCCTGTTCAGCACGCAGCTCGCAGGCGGGTTCAGCTCGGGCGGGCTGTTGAAGGTGAACGGCGTCTCCTGGGTCAGCGCGAAGCCGTCGTGGTACCACGTGATCGTCCCGCCGCCGTTGTCGGTCTCGGCCATCACGAACAGGCGCTTGTCGGACTCGATCAGCGAGCGCATGGTGGGGAATGGCCTCCCGGGCCGCCGCACGTAGGCGTAGCGGAGGATCCCGCTGGCCTCGAACACCTCCCTCGTCTCCTCCGGCGAGACGGCGTCCTCGATGAACAGGACGATGACCTCGTCGGGGTGGGTGTCGAGGAACTCGCGGAACCAGCCGAGGGCCTGCTCGAACTTCGTCGACCCGAGCTCGCAGACGACGTGGCACAGGTAGACGCCCCGCTCGCCCTCCTGCCCCGCGAACCGCCGGGTCACCCGCTGGAACGAGGCGACCGCCTCCGGCCCCATCTGGGCCTCGATCTCCTCGATGACCTTGCTGCGGTCCTCCCCCTCGAAGTCGGTGAGCACGGGGCCGCTGGGGCGCTTGATCCCCGGGTGGGTGTCGATCTGGAACCCGCGCACCCCGTCCTCGAGCTGCCGCTCGATCGGCAGCCGCTGGTTGGGCGTGAACCAGCCTGGGAGCTGCGCCGCCCCCATCGCGTTGTGCGTGGTGGGGAAGGTGACCTGGTCGAGCGCTCGGTCGCAGAGCTCGGCATAGCCGTTGCAGACCTTCACCGGCCCCTCCGGCCGGCTGGCCTCGCGACGCCTCTCGTTTGTGATCAGGAAGCCGATCGCAACCGCGCCGGCGACGATCATGCCGGCCGCGATCGCGGGGACCCGCCAGCTCGAGAGCCCCTGCGATGAGGAGCCCGCCGCCGTCACGCGATCGGTGCCCTCCCTCGCCTCCGGCGCGAGCGTCGCGGTCAGCTCGATCACCGCGTAGTAGATGGCCACAGCGCCCGCGAGGACGGCGACGATCTGCAGCGCCAGCGTCGGCTCCCAGAAGGCGAACGCTCCAGCGAGGCCGATCGCGACGGCGCGGCCCGCTCGCGCGAGCTTGCCCTGCGGAGTCCGGGTGACTGCGGCGATGGCGTTGCGCAGCCGCTGCAGCGGCTTCGGGTCCCCGGCGGCCATCGCGGCGCCGAGCGCGATCGCCACCACTCCCCCCAGCAACAGCCAGCGGGTGAGTCCGGCGGCGTAGGCGTCGAAGACCGCGGCGACGGCGTCGTGGGTCGTCTCGTCGTCGAACTTGCGAAGCAGCAGCGTGCGGGAGACGAGCAGCGCGACGAAGCCCACCGCCGCGGCCGTTCCGACGGCGATGCACCCGGTGATCGCCATCCGTCGCCTGTCGGCGGCGAGCAGGACGCCCCCGCCCAGCAGCAGGATTCCCAGCGGTGGAAGCACGAGGCCGAGGAAGCGGACGTCGTCCCCGAACCTGGCGGCGGCAAGCGCGGGCTTGCTGTCGGTGATCCGGACGATTCGCCGTCCGACGTCGTCGGGGATCTTCTTGGCAACCCCCGGCGAGGCCGCGCCGATCGCTCCGACGATCAGGTCGTTCACGTCCTGGACGGTCAGCACCAGCTCGTCGCGGTCCTTCGCGAACAGCGCCCGGTGCGCCTTCTCGACGCCCTGCCTGAAGATCCCCTTGAACGCGCCCGTCTCGAGCGCACCGCTGACCGCGCTCTGCAGCAGCGGCTGCGCGTTGATCAGCTCGTCGGGCCCGACGTCGACGATCTGGTTGACGATGGGCTCGGCGAGCGCGTCGCGGACGGGCTCCTCGCGCACGGTGTCGGCGGCCGTGCGCGAGAAGCGATCGGCGTCATAGAGCTCGACCCGCGCATAGAGGGCGAAGCCGCCGACGAGCAGCAGGGCCGCGCCGAGCACGACCATCGCGATCGACGCGTAGCGCCTGGCGCCGGGGCTCATCCAGGAGGCCCTGTCCCGTTCTCCATCCTGGGATTATCCCGTCGGATGGCCAAGGAGCACACGACGATCGAGGCGGCGGGGCGCGAGGTGCGAATCTCGAGCCCGAGCAAGGTCTACTTCCCGAAGGGCCGGTCTGGAAATAGAGGCATCACGAAGCTCGACCTGGTCGAGTACTACCTCGCTGTGGAAAAAGCCGCCGTGGTACAGCTGCGCGAGCGGCCGGGGACGATGAAGCGCTTCGTCGACGGCGTCGAGGGAGAGTTCTTCTTCCAAAAGCGCGTGCCGAAGAACGCGCCGGACTGGCTCCAGACCGCGACGTTCACCTTCCCGAGCGGCCGGACCGCGACCGAGCTGGTCGCCAACGACGGAGCCCACCTCGCCTGGGCGGTCAACCTCGGCGTCATCGACTTCAACCCGCACCCGGTCAGGCGGGCCGACCTCGACTGTCCCGACGAGCTGCGGGTCGACCTCGACCCGACCCCCGGCGTCCGCTGGAACACGGTGCGCAAGGTCGCGATTTGCGTCAAGGAGGTGCTCGCAGACCACGGCCTCGTCGGGTTCCCGAAGACGTCGGGGTCGCGGGGCATCCACGTGAACGTCCGCATCGAGCCGCGCTGGGACTACGTCGAGGTCCGGCGCGCCGCCCTCGCCCTGGCGCGCGAGGTCGAGCGGCGCGAGCCGAAGCGCGCGACCAGCAAGTGGTGGAAGGAGGAGCGCCACGGCGTCTTCGTCGACTACAACCAGAACGCTCGCGACCGCACGATCGCCTCCGGGTACTCGGTCCGCCCCGTCCCCGACGCCCGCGTCTGCTGCCCCATCACCTGGGACGAGGTCCCGGACGTCGAGCCCGCCGAGCTCCGGCTCGACACCGTCCCGGACCGGATCGCGAAGTCGGGCGACCCCGCGGCCGACATCGACGAGCACGCCGGCTCGCTCGACCAGCTCCTCGAACTCGCCCGCCGCGACGAGGAGGAGGGCCTCGGCGACGCACCGTGGCCCCCGCACTTCCGAAAGCAGAAGGGCGAGCCGAAGCGCGTGCAGCCGAGCAAGGCGAGGGCCAAGCCGAAGAAGAAGTCCTAGGAGAGCTCCGGCGGCAGGGCCTGCGGCCCGTCCGGGTAGAGCGCCTCGAGCTGCTCAGGGGTCATCTCGAGCGTGTTGGCCGCCTCAGGCGGCGCGCCGACGACGAGCCAGAGCTGGCCCGCCTCGGTGTCGTTGAAGAGCTGGCGGACGTGCTCGGGCTCGACCCACACGGTGTCGAGCGCGCCGAGCTCCAGCAGCTCGTCGTCGACGCGGAGCTTCCCCGCCCCCTCCAGCAGGACGTAGAGCTCGGCGGTCTCGAAGTGGCGGTGCTTGGTCGAGGCCTGGCCCGGCGCGAGGCGCCAGAGGCGGGCACCCAGCGTCTCGGCGCCGAGCTGCTTGGCGAAGTCGGTGTTCTCCACCCTCATCTGGTTCGAGGGACGCCAGTGGGCATCGCCGGCTCTCAACAGGCGGTAGGCCATCTCTCAGGTCAGCTGGTCCATGCCGCACTCGCGCGGCTTCTTGTCGTCGCGCCAGCGCACGATCTTGGAGCCGTGGCGGATGCGGCCTCCGCTGGTGTGGTCGTAGGTGATCTCGATCACGAGCTCGGGCCGAAGCTCGCGCCATTCGAGCTCGCGGTCGGTGTCCCAGCGGCTGGGGTCGCCGCTTCCGACGTCGCCGGTCTCGTAAGGCGCCAGCTTGGAGACCAGCTCGCGCTTCTCCTTCGCCTTCAGCCCCGACGTGTGGCCGATCGGCCTCAGCTCCACGCCGTCGTACAAACCCAGGATGAGCGATCCCACCGTGCCCTCCTCCTTGCCCGGCCGCCAGCCCATGATCACCACGTCGATCGTGCGGACGTGCTTGATCTTCACCATCCCCTTTCGCTTCCCGGGGATGTAGGGAGCGTCGAGCTGCTTTGCGATCACGCCCTCGCCCGAGAACAGCCAGGGCTCGGCGGTCGTCACGCTCTTGGTCAGGGGGGTCAGCTCGACGGAGCCCGACGCCGACTTCTTGCGGCCCGGCGCCGCCGCGATCAGCTCCTTCAGGGCCTCGCGGCGCTCCGAGAACGGCGCCTTCATCAGCTTGGTGCGGTCGATCGCGAGCGCGTCGAAGGCGCGAAAGAGCGCCGGGGTCTGCTGGGCCAGCATCTTCACGCGGGATTCGGCTGGGTGCAGGCGGGCCTGGAGCGAGTCGAACACCTCGCGGCCCTCGTCGTCGAGGATGACGAGCTCGCCGTCGATCACGTAGCGGCCCTCGGGGAGGACGAGCTCCGGGAAGTAGCGCAGCAGAGGCTTCGCGCCGCGGGACTGCAGGAAGACCTTGTCGCCGTCGACGAAAGCGATCGCTCGGAAGCCGTCGTACTTCGGCTCGTAGGCCCACTCCTCACCCTCGGGCAGGACCTTGCGGGAAAGCGCGAGCTGGGGCTGGATCGGGGGCTTGAGCGGGAAGGCCATGGCCCGCGAGTCTACGATCGCGGCCATGAGCACGACCTCGAACCAGAGCGACGTCGTCGTCATCGGCGGCGGGATCGTCGGCCTCGCCGTCGCGCGGGAGCTGCTCGCGCGCGAGCCGGAGCGAACCCTGACGGTCCTCGAGCGCGAGCCCGACCTCGCCACCCAGCAGACGGGACACTCGAGCGGCGTCATCCACGCCGGCGTCTACTACGAGCCCGGCTCGCTCAAGGCACGTCTCTGCGTCGAGGGCGCGCGGCTGCTGTACGAGTTCTGCGAGGCCCGCGGGATCGAGGCGCGGCGGGCGGGGAAGCTGATCGTCGCGAACCAGGAGTCAGAGCTCGGCCCTCTCGACCGGCTCGAGCGCCGGGCGACCGAGAACGGCGTGCCGGGCCTGCGCCGCCTCGAGGCCGGCGAGATCGCCGAGGTCGAGCCTCACGCCCGCGGGCTCGCAGCGCTGCACTCCCCGAACACGGGCGTCGTCGACTTCCGGGCCGTCGCGGCCGCGCTCGCCGCCGAGGTCCGCGAGGCGGGCGGGAGAATCGAGACCGGACGGGCGGTGACGGGCCTCGACTCGGACGGCTCCGGCGTCTCGGTCAGCGGGCCGGGGCGCGAGCCGCGTCGAGCCGGGTTCGTCGTCGCCTGCGCGGGCGCCGCCTCGGATCGCCTCGCCGTCGCCGCCGGCGCGCCCGCCGATCCGCGCATCGTCCCCTTCCGCGGCGGCTACCTGCGGCTGCGCCCCGAGCGCGCCGGGCTGGTCCGGGCCAACGTCTACCCGGTGCCAGACCCCGACCTGCCGTTCCTCGGAGCGCACCTGACCCGGACCCATGACGGCGAGGTGCTGCTCGGGCCCTCCGCCCTGCTCGTCGGCGGCCTCGGCTGGCCGGGGACCTGGAGGGTGATGCGCCGCCACTGGCGAAGCGGCGCGGCCGAGATCCGCCGCGCGGTCAGCCGCCGATCGTTCGTCGCTGAGGCGCGCCGCCTCGTCCCCGAGCTCGAAGCGGCCGACTTCGAACGCGGGCCGTCGGGCGTGCGCGCCCAGGCCGTCGACCGCGACGGGACCCTGGTCGACGACTTCGTCGTCCACGAGACCGAGCGCGCGCTGCACGTCCGCAACGCTCCCTCCCCCGCGGCGACCTCGTCGCTGGCGCTCGCGAAGCTGATCGCCGACCACGTCGAGCGACGGGCCTGAAAGGCGAGCTGAAGGGCTAGAGGCCGCCCAGGGAGGCGAGGTCCTGCAGCCGCCCGATCAGCTGCTCGATCGGCTGGAAGCCCCCGCCCTCGGGCGGCTCGACCGTGACATCCGCGCCGACGTCCGAGATCTCGGCGTCGAGGGTGACGGCCCCGCCGCTGATCTGACCGACCGCCTGCTGCTGCGCGAGCGGGACGGTGAACGGGAGCTGCAGGCGCAGGCGCCGGATCGTCTTGTCGTCATAGGCCACCCAGGCCTCGATCGGGCCCGAGCCGGCACCCGCGGCCAGCGCCTCGACCAGCCGCGGCGCGCCGACCGCGGCCGCCAGCGCCGCGAGGTCCTCGCCCGCCGCCTTGGCGTCGAGCGTGCCCTCGATCAACTCGGTGTCGGTCCCGCCGACCGACTCGGACCCCGCGTACTGCGGGTTCTTGAACCACCCCGCGACGTCGAGGCCCAGTCCGCCGGCCGCGGTGCCGCCCTGAAGCAGGGAGTCCTCGATCTCCGCGGTCAGCTCGGGGCCGACGCGATAGTTCTCGCCGAAGAAGACGACGTAGGCGTCGTCGCCGGTCGAGACCAGGTCCACGTCCAGGCCGAAGCCCGCGACCTCGGCGTCAGTGGTGAAGTCGAAGCTCGGCAGCCCGCCCGCCTCGTCGAGCGCGAACTCCCCCTCCGCCGAGACCGTCGTGGTGCCCGCCAGCGGCGACGAGCCTTCGAGCACGACGTTCAGGTCGATGTCCGCGTCGCCGCTGGTGGCCGGGTTGGCGACGGCGGTCGCGAGCAGCTCGGCGGGCGGCTCGGCCGGAGGGTCGCGGTCCTCGTCTCCCCCGCCGCACGAGGCGATCACGGCCGCGCAGGCAAGGACGGCGGCGGCTGCAGGGGGGCGGTGCATCGTCAGCGCAGGCTAGTCAGTGGAGGCTGCGTGCGACTCAGCAGCCGACGACGAACACGAGCAGCAGCACGATGACCACGACGACCGCCGCTCCGATCGCGATCGCGCGGCGGCGGCCGTAGATGTCGCCGCCCGCGTTGTAGCGGCTGATGCCATCGGGAGCGCGCGCGGGCTCGCCGCCGCCCGCGACCAGATCGTCGTCGCCGGGGGCAGGTTCGCCCTCGCGGGCACGCGCCCTGGCCTCGGCCGCAGCCCTTCGCTCCTCCGCACTCCTGCCGCCTCCGCTCTCCATCACACCAGAGTAAACGCGATAGGGCGGCTGAATCAATCATCTAGTGTGAAGTCATGGCCGTCAGGGAAGCGATCCCGAAGAGTCCAGAGTCCGAGACCAGGCAGGAGGTCTCGTCTTTCGCCAAGTCGCTGTTCATGGGCGAGATCCACGAGGAGCTCGTTTTCCCCTGGCCGCGGCCCAATCCCGACGAGCGCGAGAAGATCCGCGACCTCAACTCGAAGCTGCGCTCCTACTGCGCCGAGAACTACGACCCGCGGCGGATCGAGGAGGAGCGCTGGGTCCCCGACGAGATCCTGCGCGACCTCGGCGAGATCGGGGTGCTCGGCCTCTACGTCGATGAGCGCTACGGCGGCCAGGGCCTCTCGCAGACGGGCTACGCGCGCGTCTTCGAGACGATCGGGACGATCGACGCGACGCTCGCGATCGTGCTCGGCGTGCACCAGTCGATCGGCTTCAAGGGGATCTCGCTGTTCGGCACCGACGAGCAGAAGGAGCGCTGGCTGCCCGACCTCGCGTCGGGCCGCAAGCTCGCCGCCTTCGCGCTGACCGAGCCCGAGGCGGGGTCCGACGCCTACGAGCTGCAGTCGCGCGCCGTGCTCCAGCCCGACGGCTCCTGGGTGCTGAACGGGGAGAAGCGCTACATCGGCAACGGCTCGCGCGCGGACGTGATCACGACTTTCGCGCGCGCCGAGGTGGACGGGAAGGACAAGCACATCGCGCTCGTGCTCGAGAAGGGCATGGAGGGCTTCGAGGTCGGCGAGCGCTACGACACGATGGGCCTGCGCGGCAACGACCTGCGCCGCCTCTACTTCAAGGATGTCCGCGTCCCGGCCGAGAACGTGCTCGGCGAGCCCGGCGAGGGCTTCCGGGTCGCGATGCAGATCCTCAATAACGGCCGCATCGGGCTCGGTACCGGCTCGGTCGGCGCCGCCAAGCAGCTGCTCGACATCACGATCAATCACGTCAACGAGCGGCGCCAGTTCGGCCAGCCGCTGGCCGATTTCGAGCTCGTCCAGGACAAGATCGGGTGGATGGTCTCCTACCTGTTCGGGCTGGAGGCGATGACGTACATGACCTGCGGGCTCGTCGACGCCGGCGTCCCCGACTACTCGCTCGAGTCCGCGATCTGCAAGGTCTCGGGGACCGAGTTCCTCTGGTACGCGGCGAACCGCTCGCTGCAGCTCGCGGGCGGCGAAGGCTACATGCGCTCGCGCCCCTGGGAGAAGATCGTCCGCGACATCCGCATCTTCCCGATCTTCGAGGGCGCCAACGACGTGCTGCGCGCCTTCATCGCTCTCGGCGGCTTCAAGCCCGTCGGCGAGAAGCTCGAGGGCCTCGGCGACATCGGGCTCGGTGACCCGATCGGCTCGATCGGAGTGCTCGTCGACTACGTCGCCGACCGCGCCCGCCGCGAGGTCCGCCCCGACCGCATCGGCATGGCCCACCACGAGCTCGACTCCCACGCCGACGCCGTCTCCGAGCAGGTCAAGCGCCTCGCGGGGCTGACCGAGAAGCTGCTGCGCGAGCACGGCTCCGACGTGGTGCAGCGCCAGTACCAGCAGAAGCGCCTCGCCGACGGCGTCGCCGACATCTTCGCCCAGATCTCGGTGCTCTCGCGCGTCACCGCGATCTTCGAGGACCAGGGCGTCGAGCCCTCGGGCCAGGAGCGCTACATCGCCGACACCTTCTGCAGCCGCGCCGCCACGCGAGTCGATTCCAACTTCGACCAGATCGAGCACAACGACGACGAGCGCATGAGCTCGATCGCGAAGCTCGCCTACAAGCGCGGCTCCTACGGCTACGCGCTGTTCGAGGACTGAGCCGAAGCCCTCGCCTCCCGCCGCCGGGCGGCTTAACCTACAGGCTGTATGTCACCGCCGTCATCAGCGCGAACCAAGGCCGCCGGGCGCCGCGAGCAGGATGCGCTCGCGACCCGCGAGGCGCTGCTCGCAGCCGCGGTCAAGCTCTTCACCGCCCGCGGCTACGCCGAGGTCGGAACCGAGGAGGTCGTGGCCGCCGCCAAGGTCACCCGCGGCGCGCTCTACCACCACTTCACCGACAAGCGCGACCTATTCCGCGCCGTCCACGAGCGGGTCGAGCAATCGCTCGTCGAGGGGATCGCCGGGCAGATGGACGGCGTCTCGGACCCCTGGGAGGTGCTCGTCACCGGCACCCGCGCCTTCCTCGACGCCTGCGACGACCCCGCGGTCAAGCAGATCGCCCTGGTCGACGCTCCCGCGGTGCTCGGCTGGCGCGAGTGGCGCGAAGTCGACGAGCGCTACGGCCTCGGCCTGATGAAGGCGGCGCTCGGCGCGGCGATGGAGACCGGCGCTCTGCGCGAGGTACCGCTCGACGCCCTCTCCCACCTGATGCTCGGCGCCTTGGCCGAAGCGGCCTTCGTGATCGCCAACGCGAAGAACCCGGCCGCAGCGAGAGCCGAAGCCGAGGAAGCGCTCTTCGCACTCCTGGAGGGCCTGCGCTAGGGGGCGAATCAACGTCGCGGGAACCCTTGGGACCGTATGCGGTACCAAAGGGTTCCCGATGCGAGTCCGCCCCGTTCGGTGTGGGATCTCGCGGCCACCCAACACGGGGTGGTGAGCAGAAGCCAGCTGCTCGAGCTCGGGTACTCATCTAGGGAAATCGCGGGCCGCCGGCACCGCGGCAGGCTGCACGTCGTCCGTCGCGGGGTCTACGCGGTCGGCCGGCCGGCACTCACTCGCCGCGGGGCCTGGATGGCCGCCGTGCTCGCCTCTCCGGAAGGCGCGATCCTCAGCCACGCAAGCGCCGCGGCGCTCTGGAACCTCTCACCCGAGGGGCCGCGGATCGAGATCTCCCTACCCCGCTGCAGTAAGTCCCGCCAACCGGGCATCGCGGCCCACCGTCCCGTGACCCTCGACGCCGCCGACCTCACCCGACGCCACAACATCCCGGTCACCGTCCCCATCCGCACCCTCATCGACATCGCCGGGCGCCTTCCGGCTCGCAAGCTGGAGGCGGCCGTCAACCGCGCGGACAAGCTCGACTTGGTCGACCCCGAGCAGCTCCGCGAGGACGTGGATGGACGTGGTCCCTTTCCAGGCGCAGCGAAACTGCGTGCGCTGCTGGATCGGGCGACCTTCCGCCTCACCGACTCCGAGCTCGAGAGGATGTTCCTGCGGCTCGTCGGCCAAGCGAGGTTGCCGGTGCCCGAAACGCAGGTTCGGCTGAACGGCTACAGGGTCGACTTCTACTGGCCCGGTCAACGCCTCGTGGTGGAGACCGACGGCCTGCGCTACCACCGCACCGCGGCCACCCAGGCACGCGACGCCCGGCGCGACCGGGCGCATGCTTTGGGCGGGCTGACGACTATGCGCTTCACCCATGCCGAGGTGAGATATGAGCCCGAGGCCGTGGCCGCGACTCTCGCCGAAGCGCTCCGCCGGCTCGAGGGCTAGGGGTCGCCCGGAGGCCCCTTCGCCTTCGCCTCGCGCCGCTCGCCCATCGCCCGCTTGATCGCCTTGCGGAGGATCACCACCATCGCGATCCCGATCGCGAGCAGGACGAGCACGAGCGCGAAGGCGATCAGGGGCTCCTTCAGCGCCAGCGCGATCACCACGGCGACGATGCCATCCTCGATCAGGCTGGCGATGATGTTCGAGGCCGGCTCCGGCGAAGTGTTGATGCCGAGGCGCACCCCCGCCTTGAGGCCGTGGCTGACCAGAGCGGTGCCGCCGCCACCGACGCCCGCGAGCACCTCCTCGGTCCCGACCGCTTGGTCGAACTGGGCGAACTCGACCCCGATCAGGCTCCCGATCGCCGGCCTGATCACCGTGTGCAGGACGTCCCAGGCGCTGTCGAGGAACGGAACCTTGTCGGTGACGAACTCGATCGCGTACAGCACAGCCGCGGCGATCAGGATGTTGTCTCCCATCAGGGCGTCGGGCACTTCGCCGAACCCGACGCGGCCAAGCAGGTTCAACAGGACGATCGTGCCGTAGGCGTTCAGCCCCGCCGCGTACCCGGCGCTGATCACTGTCGGAATCAGCTGCTCCATCGCCGGGGAACGCTATTCGCAAACCGGACGCCTGACGGCCGTAACTTCCGGAGGGCCGGTGGCGCTAACGGGATTGAAGCGCGCAACTGCACGACGACCAGGAGGACGAATGAACTTCCGCAAGGGCTTCATGCTGGTGGGCGCGAGCCTGCTGGCCGTCACGCTCACCGCTGGTGTCGCAACCGCCACACCAGGCAAGAGCAAGGGCCACCAGTTCGGCAAGCTCGCCGCCAAGGCCTGCGCCGACGAGCGCAAGGCGCTCGGCAACGACGCATTCGTGGAGCTGTACGGCACTCCGGCGACCCCCAATTGCATCGGCGTCAAGGCCGAGGCCGCCGCCCCGGCCGTGAAGGCCGCGAGCAAGGCCTGTAAGGCCGAGCGCGCCGACATCGGCGTTGAGGCGTTCAACGAGGATTACGGCTCGAACAAGAACAAGAAGAACGCCTTGGGCAAGTGCGTCAGCGAAAAGTCGGGCAAGAAGGTGAAGGCGGCCGTCAACGAGAGCTCGGAGAAGGTCATGAACTCCGCCAAGCTCTGCAAGGCCGAGCAGGCCGATCCGGCCTTCGCCGCCTCGCACGACGACAAGACGTTCGACCAGTTCTACGGGACCAACTCGAACCTCAAGAACGCGTTCGGCAAGTGCGTGTCCTCCAAGGCGAACACCCCGGAGCCCGCTCCGACCGCCTGACCGATCCTCTCGTAAGAGAGGTGTTCCCCAGCACCCCAAGAGAAAGGGCCCCGCGCAAGCGGGGCCCTTTCTCGTTCCAGCTTGCGAATCGACGCTCGGCTAGACGCGTTCCACGATCATCGCCTCGCCCTGGCCGCCGGCGACGCACATAGTCTCGATGCCGACCTGGTGGTCGTCGGTCTCCATGACGTTCAGCAGCGTGCCCATGATGCGGGCGCCGGTCATGCCGAACGGGTGGCCCAGGGCGATCGCGCCGCCGTGGGTGTTCATCTTCTCGAGCGGGATGTCGCACTCGGCCATGATCGGAATGACCTGCGCCGCGAAGGCTTCGTTCAGCTCGACGACGTCCACGTCGCCGATCTTCATGTTCGCCCGGTCGAGCACGGTCTTGATGGCGCCGATCGGGGCGACGCCCATGTACTCGGGCTCGTTGCCGTGCGTTGCCGCGGTGACGATCTTGGCGCGGGGCTCGAGGCCGAGCGCCTTGGCCTTCTCGTCTGACATGACGAGCACCGCTGCGGCGCCGTCATTGAGCGGGCACGAGTTGCCGGCGGTGACCCCGCCGCCGCCCTCGAAAGCCTCGGGCAGCTCGGAGAGCTTCTCGAGGGTCGAGCTGGCGCGGGGGCCGTCGTCCTTGGCGACCTCGGTGCCGTCGGCCGTCTTGACCGGGACGATCTCGCGGTCGAAGAAGCCGTCCTCCTGGCTCTTGACGGCGAGCTCCTGCGAGCGCTGCGCGTACTTGTCCATGTCGGAGCGGCTGACCTCGTAGCGCTTGGCGACGTTGACGGCCGTGATGCCCATGTCGATGTAGGCGTTCGGCTGGCCGTTCTCGCCGATCAGGTTCTCGTTGCGGTCTGCGGCGCCGGCCGGCTCGGTGCGCTCGTTGAAGCGGCTGACGAACTCGACGCCGGCGGCGATGTAAGTGTCGCCCTGGCCAGCAGTTACGGCGTTGGCCGCGTGGCGGATGGAGTCGAGGCTCGACGCGCAGTAGCGCGACATGGTCACCGCAGTCGTCTCGTTGCTCAGCTTCTCCGACAGCAGGGTCATGATCCTGGCGATGTTGAACGCCTGCAGGCCCTGGGGCATGCCGCAGCCGGCGAAGACCTCGTTCACGCTCGTCGGATCGACGTCCGGGTTGCGCTCGAGCAGCTGGTCGATCACGTAGGCGCCGGTCTCCTCGGGCCTGAGCTGGGCGAGGGAGCCCTTGAATGCACGGCCGATCGGCGTGCGGAGAGTGTCGACGATCACTGCTTCGGGCATCTGCGGATCTCCTTGAAAGTCGGGGTGGGCGACGGTTGCCGCGGTGGCGAATCTTAGGGAGGCGGCGCCGATTAGGATTGTTTACATGGCCTTGGGCAAGAGGACGAAGGCGAGCGAGAGCGAGCCGAAGGCCAAGACCGAGGCCGGCCCGGAACAAGGCCGGAGGCCAAGCCCGGGGACGAGCCTAAGCCCGAGCCCAACATGGAGGAGCGCATCGAGGGCCTCCAGGGCTGGATGGCCGAGATCGAGCGCAAGCAGGAGCGCATGACCCGCTTCGGAGGCGCTGCCGTGATCCTCGCCGTGCTCGCAGCGGGAGGCGCCATCGCTCTCGGCGTGATCAACCAGCAGAACGCTGCCTCCGAGGACGACATCGACGAGCTCACCGAGAAGGTGAACGAGCTGGGCGCCTCGCTCAAATCCGGCACCGAGAAACAGCTGAAGACCCTCGGCGGGCGTATCGACGGGCTCGAGCAGCAGATCGCGACGCTGCAGCAGACCCAGGCCCAGAACACGCAGGACATCGCCAAGCTCAGGAGCAACCAGGCGGCCGCCGCGGCCACCGGCAAGGCGGCCGCCGGGCTGGGCGTCGACCTGGGGCCGGCGGCCGGCGGAAAGAACCCCTAGGCACGAGCGACGCCTGGCGCCGTGCGTGGCCGTGCCTGGCCCATGCGTCCGACGGGTCGTCTAGCGTCGCCTACCTGGGGATTACGCACGCACGGAGCGTGGGTACCCTGAAAAGGCCAATAAGGCTCTGAAAGGAGGTCCTCAGTGGCTGAGGGCTACTGCGTCAAAGAGCGCAAGAAGGTCGAGATCCAGGATCCGCAGCAGGTCACGATGAAGAACGGACGCCCGGCTATTCAGGGCACGTGTCCCGATTGTGGAACCAAGATCTTCAAGATCGGGAAGCTCGAGAGCTAGCCAGTCGCTTCTGCACGCGAGGGTGTCCGCCCACGCGTGCCCGGCGCCCAGCCGGGACAGGCGCGACGCGATCTCTGATCTCGTCGAGTAGTCGAGTTGACAGCACTGGGGCCTCCTCGCCCGGCTGTAGGTCACCTGCAGCCGGGCGCAGGAAGGTCACCGTCACGCGCGGCCGGCGCGTCGCGGCTTGATCGCGAGCGCGACCAGGATCGGGTCCCATCGGCAACTTAGTGCGATCCGTCACAGCGGGCGGGATCCGCCGCATCCCGGCTCCCCGAGTGGAAGAATCGCCTGCATCTTGGACCAGAAGCCGCTCGGCCTGATCTTGGCTCGGAACTTCCTCACGAGCCTTTCGACCTCGGCCTTCCTGGTCGACACCGAGGGAACCATCATCTTCTACAACGAGGCCGCCGGCGCGATGCTGGGAATCTCCTTCGAGGAGTTCGGGCGCAAGCCGGCCGAGGAATGGGGCGTCCAGATCGGCCCCTTCGGCGAGGGCGGCGAGCCGATTCCCATCGAGGAGCTGCCGACAACGAGGGCGCTGCGCCAGGGCCGTCCCGCTCACGGCTCCTTCTGCATCCATTCGATCCAGGGCGCAGAGCACGAGATCGAAGCGAGCGCGCTCCCGATCGTGGGCGACGGGGGCCAGGACGGCGCGATGATCCTGTTCTGGCCCAAGGCAGACGTGTAGGAGGGTAGGCTCGCGGTGGCGATCAGAGAGGACGAAGGCTTGAGGACGAGGGGCAGTCGATGAAGGTCAAGGTCTGGGGGGCCCGCGGCTCCGTGCCCGCTCCCGGCCCGGAGATGAACCGCTACGGCGGCAACACCTCCTGCGTCGAGCTCGAGCTCTCGGACGGGTCGACCCTGATTCTCGACGCCGGCACGGGGATCCGCGGCCTGGGAGTCGGCATCGCCAAGAAGCTCCCGAAGATCAACATCCTGCTCACCCATCTGCACCTCGACCACATCCAGGGGCTGATGTTCTTCGCGCCCTGCTTCCAGTCCGACACCGCGATCACGATCTGGGGGCCCTCGTCGCCCGAGGCATCGCTCGAGGAGAGGATCGCGCGCTACATCTCGGCGCCGCTCTCCCCGGTCGAGGTTCGCGAGCTCCCGTGCGAGGTCTCGTTCGTCGACACGCCCGCGACCGAGTGGGAGATCGGGCCGGCGAGGATCCGGGCGGAGTCAGTCACTCACCGCGGCCCGACCCTCGGCTACCGGATCACCGACGGCGACTCCACGCTCGCCTACATCTCGGACCACGAGCCGGGCCTCGGCGCACCGCTCGACACGCTCGAGCCCGAGTGGATCTCGGGCTACGACCTCGCCCGCGGCGCAGACCTGCTGATCCACGACTGCCAGTACACCGACGAGGAGTACCCCGACCACGTCGGCTGGGGCCACTCGAAGCTGACCGACACCCTGACCTTCGCGCGCCGCGTCGAGGTCAAGCGGCTGTTGCTCTTCCACCACGACCCCCTGCACTCCGACGAGTTCCTCGACCGCTTCAGCGGCGAGGCGGCCGAGCGCTGGGTCGAGCTCGGCGGCGAGCCCGGCACGATCGAGATGGCCGCCGAGCGCCAGGAGATCGAGCTTGGCGCCGCAACCCCGACCCTCGCCGCAACATAAGGGCCGCCGCTTACGCGGCGGAGTGCCGCTATCGCGGCAGCTAGCGGTTTTCCTTGCTAGAGCGCGGGGCGCCGCTCATTCCAGGGGCGCTCGGACTCGAGCTGCGCGGCGAGCGAGAGCAGGGTCGCCTCGTCGTTGGGCGGCGCCACGAGCTGTACCGCGAGCGGCAGCCCCTCGGAGCTGAGCCCCGCCGGCACGCTGGCGGCGGGCTGGCCGGTGTGGTTGAACGCGACCGCGTAGGGATAGAAGCGGCTCTCGCCCAGCAGCGTGCGCAGCGCCCCGTGCCCGCTGAAGCGGCCGACCTCGAACGCGGGCCCGGCCGTCATCGGGGTCAACAGCACGTCGGCATCGTCGAAGATCCCGTTGATTCGGTTGCGATCGGCGCCCTCGAGGCGGATCGAGCGCCGAACCGCCCAACCGGGGGCGATCACCTTGGCGATGCGGCTGTAGCCGCGGGTAAGCGACTCGAGGCGCTCGCGGTGGGGCACGGCTTCGATGTCCTCGGCGATGCCTCCGACGTAACGGGCCGAGATCTGGTTGCCGACCATCCCCCAATCGGGGTCGCGCCACGTCACCGAGTGCCCGAGCGATTCCAGGAGCTCGGCGGTCTCGGTGACCAGGCGGCGCGAGTCGTCGCCGAGCAGCGGCGGGGCGACTGCGCGCGGCGGCTTCACGGTGACCGCGATGCGAAGCTTCCCCGGCGCCGACGAAGCGGCCTGGCTGAACGAGCGCTCCGGAGACGGGGGCGAGCTCGACGACCACGCCGGGCCGGCGGTGACCGCGTCGAGGAAGAGCGCGGTGTCCGCGACCGTGTGGCTGATGCAGCCGTTCACCGACATCCCGCTCCAGTGCTCGGTGTCGATCGGCACGCGGTTTCGCTGCGGCTTCAACCCGAACAGGCCCGTGTGGGCTGCCGGGTACCGGATCGATCCCGCGCCGTCGGAGGCGTGGGCGATCGCGGCGAGCCCGGCGGATACCGCTGCGCTGCTGCCGCCGCTGGAGCCGCCCGGGGTGCGGCTCGTGTCCCACGGATTGCGGGTGATGCCGTTGGTCTTGGTCTCCGTGTAGCCGTGGATCGCCAGCTCGGGAAGGTTCGTCTTGCCGAGGATCACGGCCCCAGCCCCTCGGATCCGCTCGACGAGGAAGGAATCGGCGCTCGCCGGCTCGTCGAAGCCCGCGGTGCCGAGCCCGGTCACGTCGCCCTCGACGTCGAGGGTGTCCTTGATCGCAACCGGGACCCCGAGCAGATGGGCGTCCTCCTTGGAGGCGAGCCGCTTGTCAGCCGCGTCGGCCTCGGCAAGCGCGCGCTCGCCCCAGACGTCGCGATAGGAGTTCAGCGCGGGGTCGACGCGCTCGATGCGCTCGAGGTATAGCTCGGTCAGCTCGCGCGAGGAGGCCTCGCCGGCCCTCAACATCTCTGCCTGGCGGGCCGCTCCCGCGTAGGCGATCTCGTCGCTCATCAGGTGCCCCTCACCGGCCCAACGCTATCCAAGCGAGGGCATCGCCGATTGCGGGAAGCCCGCAACTCCGCGGCGATCAACCTGTTCTCAACATTGCAAACGCCTATCCCAGGGAGGGATCGGATGCGAAAGATCAAGCGCAGGGCTCTCGTCTTGGTCGCAGTCGGAGGCCTCGCCGCAGTGACGGCAGCGTCTGCGCTGGCGGCGGTGGTCGAGGGAACCGACAACGACGACCAGCTCTTCGGGACCAATCAGAGCGACCTCGTTCTCGCCAAGGCAGGCAACGACTCGGTTTTCTCACAGGGCGGCAACGACTCGGTCGACGCGGGCGACGGCAACGACACCGTCTTCGGCGGCCAGGGTCGCGACACGATCAGCGGCGGGCTCGGCGACGACACCGTCGATGCCGGCCAGGGCCGCGACACGGCCTTCGGCCAGGAGGGCAACGACACGGTTCTCGGACGCCAGGGAGCCGACGAGGTGCGCGGCCGCGCGGGGGATGACATCGTCCGCGGCGGCAAGGGCGCCGACGTCGTCTTCGCGGGCCCGGGCGTGGACACCACCTTCGGAGGCCCGGGAAGCGACCTCATGTTCGCGCTCGCCCAAAGCGACGCGGCACTGCCCGGAGGAGACACCCTCTCGGCCGGCCGAGGCAATGACGTCGTCCGCGTGAGCGACGGCGAGCCCGACAAGGTCGACTGCGGCCAGGGCCGCCGCGATCGGGTCATCGTCGACCCGGGCAACCTCGACCAGGTCAGCAACTGCGAGCTGATCGAGGTGCGACCGCCCCGCGCGGCCGACGACGATCAGGAAGTGGCTCAGTAGCACCGGATTCTCTCTCCGCATACCCAGGCGAGGGGGGCCGCTCGGCCCCCCTCGTTAATTGCGGCGTTCCCCCGCATGCGGGGGAACGCCGCATGCGGGCTACGCCCGCCTCCAGTTGAAAGTTCACTCCCAGCGCAACTTTGGCGTCTGGTTACGGTTTCGGTGTCGAACTGCCGAGTCCCATGCGTACGCGCGCGGGAACGGGGGACCCAGAGGCGCCGAATCCAGGCGCCAGGGGCGAATCTCAGGCAAAGACCGCCTGGTAGCGCCGCAAGCACGTGCGTCGCGAGCCCGACAGCTAACCCCGTAGGCGCAGCCGGCCCCGGACGCGCGAGCCGCGCGAATAGCGCGGCGAAGTCAGGTGTCGGTGGAGGAGCCGGCGTGAAACACAGAAAGGGCACAGATGCACCAGCGGGAAACGACGATGTTCGTCTGGGCGATCCGGGTCACGGTCGTGGCCTTCCTCGCCGTGCTCGCGCTGATCAGCGCGACGTCCGACGCCAAGGCCGGTATCGGGTTCGAGTACGCGAAATCCAGCTCGCGTCAGATCTTCTCGGGTGCCCCCGTGGCGTTCCAGTTCGAGCTCCGCGGGAGCGTGGCGCGCGACCTGAACGTCGAGGTCGTCCGCAAGGGCGCCGGCGTCGTGACGTCGATCCCGGCGTCCGCCCTACCCGCCGGCACCCCCCTGGCGGTCGACTGGAGCGGGCTGAACGTGAACGGCAAGCCTGCCAAGCCCGGCTCCTACGCCTTCAAGGTCCGAAACCCCACCACGGGCAAGGTCACCCGGATGAAGCGGGTGCGAGGCAAGCGCAACTTCTCCGTGCGTGGAGCGGTGTTCCCCGTCCAGGGCCCTTACAGCTTCGGCAGCGCGGGCGCTCGCTTCGGCGCGGGACGCAGCGGCCACAGCCACCAGGGCCAGGACGTGCTCGCCTCGTGCGGCGTCCCCCTCGTCTCGCCCGAGCGCGGCACGGTCGTCGCCCGCAACTTCCAGGCATCGGCGGGCAACTACGTCGTCGTCAAGCTCGCGGGCTCGGACCAGGACGCCGTGTTCATGCACCTGCAGAAGCCCTCGTGGGCGACGGTCGGGACGAGCGTCTTCCCCGGCCAGCAGATCGGCAGGGTCGGCGCGACCGGCAACGCTCAGGGCTGCCACCTGCACTTCGAGCTTTGGACCTCGCCCGGCTGGTACACCGGCGGCGCGCCGTATGACCCGCTGCCGACGCTGATGGCCTGGGCGAAGGGCTGAGCCGAGCCAGGCCGCAGTGGCCTACTGCTGCGCCAGGATCTTCGCTTTCTCGCGCTCGAACTCGGCGTCGTTGATCGCGCCGGACTCACGCAGCTTCTGAAGCCGCTCGATCTTGCCGATCGCATCGCCGCCGCCCGTGGCGGCAGCGGTTCCGGGGCTCGCCGAGCCCCATTTCATGGTCTGACCGACCTGACCGGCCGACTGGGCGTTGTCGAGGCCGGTCTTCATGCGCCCGAAGACCGACCCACCCATCGACCCGAGGCCGCTCATCGCGCCGGCGGCCGCGGCCGGGCTCTCGTCGCGAGGGCTCGCAAGGCCCTCGATGGAGTTCCAGATCGCGAACAGCAGCACCGGCGCACCCATCACCAGGAACGTGATCCCGACGATCATGCCGCCCAGCTCCCCGTCCTCCCCGATCGTGTCGTTGTTCAGTGCCGTGTAGAGCATCGTCGCGCCGGTGGCGGTGAAGAAGATGCCCCAGGCCATCGCCCCGAGGCCAAAGAAGCCGACGCTCGAGCGGCGGCGGCCCCACGGCGGCTCGCCGCGGAAGGCGAAGATCGCAGCGCCGATCAGCCCGGCGAAGATCGACCCGGTGAGCAACAGCATGTCCGTGCCCACGCCCTCGGGGCAGGGTCTGGAGATCTCAAACGGCGTGTTGCCCGAGGCGCAGGTCCCGATCTCGAGCAGCTCGATCAGCTTCAGGTTGAAGACGATGATCGCGCCGAAGAACAGCACCAGCCCGACGCCCGCCTTGATGATGTAGCCCATGCGGGCGGCAGCCTATATCGCGCCGCCGTCAACCGCGCCTGAACCAGCGCCGGCGGTTTCGGCGCAGCGCCAGACGCACCAGCTCGCGGTCGTGGTCGTAGGTGAGGAGGTTCTGGGCCTCTCGCCCGGTCAGCCAGCGCAGCTCGTCGACCTCGTCGTGCGGGCTGAACTTCCCTTCGCCGGGGATCATCAGCCAGTATCGGACCAGCTTGCTCCGCGCCTTGCGATCGAGGTAGGAGACCGACGGCAGCTCCTCCACCACCTGGCACTCGAACCCCGTCTCCTCGCGCACCTCGCGCAGGGCCGCCTCCTCGAAGCCCTCGCCCTCTTCGAGCTTGCCCTTCGGCAGAGACCAGTCCATGTACTTGGGCCGGTGGATGACCGCGACCCTGGTACGGCCATCGTCACCGCGCAGGACGACGCCGCCGGCGGCGCTGATGTCCGGTTCCGCATCGCTCGTCTGCAGCTTTCGCCGTGCCACGGCGCGAAAGGGTACGCGAGCGGCCCCCCGGCATCCATCCGGGGCGCCCGCAACCATTCTCGGGTGCTCCTCGCGAAGATCATCTGCTCGGACCCCGAGTGCACCGAAGAGGTCGAGATCGCCGTCGAGCTGCTCGACGAGCTCGACGGCCTCAGCTGCGAATGCGGCTACGGCTACGTGCTGCTGAGCGTCTCAGAGCGCGCCGAGCCCGGCGAGGTCGTGGAGATTGCGACGCTTCGAAGCACCGCGCGCCCGGGCTCAGCGCGCCGCGCCGCGTAGGCGCCGCCTCGAAACCGTCGCATAGCATCGCGGCGTGCTGACCCTAGGCATCGACCTCGCGGCGCAGCCTAAGACGACGGGGGCGTCGCTGATTGAGTGGGCGGCGGACGGGACGGCGCAGATGGCCGAGCTCGAGGTCGGCGCCGACGACGCGAGGCTGCTCGAGCTGATCGGCCGGGCCGACAAGGCGGGGATCGATGCGCCGCTCGGGTGGCCGGACGAGTTCGTCGCGGCGATCGCCTCTCACCACGACCGGGCCGGGTGGCCCGGGCGCGGTGAGGATCAGGACGCCTACAGGTTCCGGTTGAGCTTCCGGCTCACCGACAGGCGGCTGATCGAGTCCGGCCTGCGGCGGCCGCTGAGCGTCTCGACCGACCTGATCGGTGTTGTCGCGATGCGCGCCGCCAACCTGCTCGACGAGCTCGCCGCCAGGGGCGAGCCGGTGGACCGCGCCGGCTCGGGCAGGGTGTTCGAGGCCTACCCCGCGCCCGCGATGGCGGGGTGGCGGATCAACGCCGCCGGCTACAAGAGCCGCGGCGGCGCGACGCGGCTGCCCGCCCTGCTCGACGCCCTCGAGGAGGGCATCGGCGGCCTCGGGCTCAGTCTCGCGCAGCGACGGCTGGCGAGCTCCGACCACAACGCGCTCGACGCCATCGTCGCGTCGCTGGTCGCCCGCGCGGCCGCACTCGGGCTGACCCAGGGGCCGGAGCCTGGCGAGGCGACCGAGCGCGCGATCCGCGAGGGCTGGATCCACATGCCGACGAACCCGATCGCAGACCTGCGGGGAGCGCCTTGAAGCTGAGGATCTGGCCGATCCTGCGCGACGTCTGGGGCGCCTACAGGGCGCACTGGAAGCTGCTGGTCCCGCTCGCCGCCCTGGTGCTGCTCCCGCAGACGATCGCCGATGCCTTCGTCGGCGAGATCCGCGTCGAGAAGCTCGAGAGGCTCAGCGACCTGCTCCAGCTCGCAACCATCCCGGCCGCCCTGGCGATCAACCTCGGAGGCGAGGCGCTCTTCTCGGGCATCATCGCGGTGCTCGTGGTCAAGTGGCGACAGGGCGAGCAGGTCGGCGACCTGCGCGCGCACGCCCGCACGATCCCCTACGGCCGCCTGATCGCAATCGACCTGCTGCTCGTGCTCGCCACCGGGGTCGGCCTGCTGCTGCTGGTGATCCCCGGCGTGTTGGCCTTCACCTACCTGCTGATCGCGCCGTCGTTGATCGAGATCAACAACTTGACCATCCGCGAGGCGATCCGGCAGAGCATCGATCTCGTGCGGGGCAGCTTCTGGCGCGTGCTCGGCGTCGCGGTCGTCGTGCTCATCATCAGCGACACGTTGACCGCGGTGCTGGAGGCGCCGCTGCACGGAATCGAGGGCGAGATCGTCTTCAACCTCGGCGTGCACGCGCTGGTCGAGCCCTTCCAGGGCCTGGCGACGGTGCTGCTGGCGCTCGCCTTGATGGACCTGAACGGCATGAAGCCCGCAGCGGACTAGGGCGAGGCCGTCTCCGGAAACGAAAAGACCGCCTTCCGTGGCGGCCTTTCGTCCCTACCCGTCCTGTGTTCAGCGCAGGCGGCGCCTGAGAAGAATCGCGCAGCCGGCGACGGGTTGCATCGGTGATAACCCCCCGACCCGGATGCGTAGAAAACCCTGTCGGCGCGACGACGGTTCGCGGCGGGCGCCCCAGGGTAGGATCGGCCACCTTGCCCGGCGACGACTCTCATCAGGCGGGATCTCACGAGGCGGTCGCGGTCTCCTACCGGAACGTCCGCAAGCGCTACGCGGGCCAGGACTCCGACGCGGTGCACGACCTGTCGCTCGACGTCCCCGCCGGCGAGATCTGCGTTCTCGTCGGCCCCTCGGGGTGCGGCAAGACGACGGCGATGCGGATGGCTAACCGCACCGTGGAGATCACCGACGGCGACATCCTGATCGGCGACACCTCGGTGCGGGACCGCAACCCGGCCGAGCTGCGGCGCGAGATGGGCTATGTGATCCAGCAGATCGGCCTCTTCCCCCATCGCACGATCGGCGAGAACATCGCGACAGTGCCCGGTCTGCTCGGCTGGGACGACGAGCGCACCTCGAAACGCATCGACGAGCTCCTGGTTCTGATCGGCCTCGACTCCGAGATGCGCGACCGCTACCCGGCTCAGCTCTCAGGCGGCCAGCAACAGCGCGTCGGCGTCGCGCGGGCGCTCGCCGCGGACCCGCCGGTGATGCTGATGGACGAGCCCTTCGGCGCGATCGACCCGATCAGCCGCGAGCGCCTGCAGAACGAGTTCCTTCGCCTCCAGGCCGAGATCCGCAAGACCGTGCTCTTCGTCACCCACGACATCGACGAGGCGATCAAGATGGGCGACCGCATCGCCATCCTCAAGCAGGGCGGCCACCTGGCCCAGTACGCGACCCCGGCCGAGCTGCTGATGGCGCCGGCCGACGACTTCGTCGAGGACTTCGTCGGCGCTGATCGCGCGCTGAAGCGGCTGGCGCTGATGCGAGTCCGCGACATCGACCTCTGGGAGGCGCCGCTTGCCCACGTCGGCCAGGCGACCGCTGAGGTCCGCGCGAAGCTCGACGGCGCCGAGGTGCCCCACCCACTGCTGGTCGACCCCGAGCGCCGCCCGCTCGGGTGGCTCTCCGACCGCGACCTGGCCCAGGAGACGGTCCCGGCCAAGCCCGACAGCTCGCCCGAGCCCGTGCTCGACGCCGACGACGTCCTGCGCGACGCGCTCTCCGACCTGCTGCAGGCCGAGTCGCAGTACGCACCGGTCGTCGACAAGGACCGCCGCATCGCCGGCGTGCTCTCGATCGAGGTGATTCAGGAGTTCCTGAGCTCACCCGAGGCGAAGGTCGAGGAGCACGCCGCCGTCGAACGGCCGCACGGATATGCCTGACGCCGGCCTGGCCCCGCTGCTCGCGCAGGTCGAAATTCGCGACCGCTCGGAGGATGCTGGGTGCGTGGTCGACAACGGCACCTTCTGCTTCCAGTGGGCAGCCGACAACTACGACCGCTACGTCACCCCGACCCTCGAGCACCTCGTGCTCGTGGGCGCATCGGTCGTCGCCGGCTTCCTGATCGCCTTCGGTCTCGCCTACCTGTCCCACCGCCGCAAGTTCCTGCAGCCGGGGTTCACGGCCACGACGGGGATCCTGTACACGATCCCCTCGCTCGCCTTCTTCGCGCTGCTGCTGCCGATCACCGGCCGCGGCCAGTTCACGGCGATCATCGCGCTGACCGCCTACGCGCTGCAGATCATCTACCGCAACATGGTCACGGGCCTGGGCAACGTCCCCGAAGGCGCCAAGGACGCGGGGCGGGGAATGGGGATGACGCCGAACCAGCTGTTTTGGAAGGTCGAGCTGCCCCTCGCCGTGCCCGAGATCGTCGCAGGCCTGCGGATCGCGACGGTGTCGACCGTCGCGATCGCGACCCTCGCGTTCATCGCCGGCGGCGGAGGGCTCGGCACCGAGATCTACAACCAGATCGACTTCAAGACGAACGTGATCATCGCCTCGATTCTCTGCGTGACGATGGCGGTCATCTTCGATATCTGCCTGCTGCTCCTGCAAGCGCTGCTCGTCCCATGGCGCTCGGCCAAGGTGCAGCAGGAGCGCAGGGCGGCCCGGTTCTTCCAAATGTTCAGGAGGACCGCCACGTGATCGCGCCACTCGCCTTCCTCGGCAGCTTCGGCGGTGCGTTCGAGTTCATCTTCACGCCCCAATCGAACCGGTTCACAGGCGGGCGCGAGGTCGGCGGGCTCGACCAGGTCTGGGAGTACACCCAGACCCACCTCGAGATCAGCGCCCTGGCCCTGGCGGTGGCTCTGGCGATCGCGCTGCCCGCCGGGGTGATCCTCGGCCACTACGGAAAGGGCGAGGTGTTCGCGATCAGCGTCGGCAACTCGGCTCGGGCGATCCCCGAGCTCGCGCTTATCGCCATCGTCGTCGCGTTCGTCGGCTTCGGCTTCCTGAACGTGGCGATCGCTCTGATGGTGCTCGGGATCCCGCCGATCCTGACCAACGCCTACGTGGGCATCCGGCAGGTCGACCGCGACGCGGTCGAGGCCGCCCGCGGGATGGGGATGAGCGACTTCGGGATCATCACCCGCGTCGAGATGCCGCTCGCCGTGCCCACGATCATGAGCGGGGTCAGGACGGCCTCGATCAACATCATCGCGACCGCGACAATCGCCCCTCTCGCCGGAGTCGTGACGCTCGGGGACTTCATCATCAACCGCAACGTCTACGGCGACGAGGGAGTGATCGCCGGAGCGATCCTGGTCGCCGTCCTGGCCATGCTGGTGGAATTCGGTCTCGCTGGTCTGCAGCGACTGATGACCCCGAGGGGCGTCAAGTTGGCGCGGGAACGCGCAGCCGCGTAGGCTTTCGCGTGCAAGGCGAATGGCCTCCCGAAAGGAGGGCCGTCGTCAATCCCAAGAGAGGAGTTATCAAGTGCTGAACAGCCAGACACCTTTTCGTGCTCTGTTCGCGCTTCTCGCCGCCCTGGTCCTCGCCCTCGGTGTCGCCGCGTGCGGTGATGACGACGACGATGGCGGAGACGATGGCGGCGGTGGCTCAGGTGAGCTGATCGAGGCCAACGACGAGAACTCAGGCGTCAACCTGACGATCGGCTCCAAGAACTTCACGGAGCAGATCATCCTGGGCGAGATCTACGCACAGGGTCTGGGGGCCGCGGGATACACCGTCGAGACCGATCTCAACCTCGGCTCGGAGCAGGTCGCGCTGCAGGCCCTGCAGGCCGGCGAGATCAGCGGCTACCCGGAGTACACGTCGACGGCCCTGACGTCGTTCTACGGGCTGGCGCCCGAGGACGTGCCGACGGACCCGGCCCAGGCGGCCGACGATGCGAACGCGGAGTTCGCAAAGGATGGCCTCGTCGCGTTCGCGCCGGCGCCGTTCGAGAGCGAGAACGCCGTCGGACTGCTGAAGACCACGGCCGACGAGCTCGGCGTGACGACGATCTCGGACCTGGAGGGCAAGTCACAGGACCTGACGCTGTTCGGCTCGCCCGAGTGCCGTCAGCGCGTCGACTGCCTCGTGGGGCTCGAGGACGGCTACGGGCTGCAGTTCAAGCAGTTCACGCCCGTCGACATCGAGCAGCGTTACCCCGTGCTGGACGACGGTCAGGCCGACCTGTCCATCGTGTTCACCACGGACCCGCAGCTGTTCGCCCAGTCGGACACAGTACGTGACCCTCGAGGACGACCAGGGCGTCTTCCCGGCCGCGGGCAACCCCGCGTTCCTCACCGACGAGCAGGTCGTCGAGGAGGCCGGCCCGGACTACCAGGCGACCATCGAGGCCGTCCAGGAAGGGCTCACCGAAGAAGTGATGCAGGAGCTGAGCGCCCGAGTGGATATCGACCGCGAGGAGGCGACCGCGGTCGCCACGGCGTACCTGCAGGAGTCGGGCTACATCGAGTAGCACCGCCGCGTGAACGAGAAAGGGCCGGGCTTTAAGCCCGGCCCTTTTTCCTGCGGCTTGAAAGGTCCTAGTCGCGGTCCTTCTTGCCGAACCGCTCCTTGAGCTTGTCCGCGACGTCGTCCACCTTCTCCTTGACGTCCGAGGCGGCGCGGTCGGTCTTGCCCTCGTTCTTCAGCTCTCGGTCGTCCGTGAGGTCGCCGGCAGCTTCCTTGGCGCGCCCCTTGGCCTCATCGATGTTCTCACCCATCAGGGTTGACTCCTTTAGTTGTGTATGACGCGTCTACCCGGCGGGTGGACCGCAAAACGACGATGATCGAGGGCCGGAATGGCTAAACCTCTGAGCGAGTACGAGCGCAAGCGCGACTTCGGCAAGACAGCCGAGCCGCGTCGCGACGCGAAAGCGGGGCGACGAGGCAAAGTGCAGGCGTCGCCACCCGCGCTTCGCGATCCAAAAGCACAGCGCGACCTCGCTTCACTACGACCTGCGGCTCGAGATCGGCGGGACCCTCGCCTCGTGGGCGGTCCCCAAGGGCCCCTCGCTCGACCCGCGAGACAAGCGCCTTGCGATGCGCACCGAAGACCACCCGCTGAAGTACCTGGAGTTCGAGGGCGTGATCCCCAAAGGCGAATATGGAGGCGGCCCGATGATCGTCTGGGACCGCGGCGTCTTCCAGAACATCTCCAAGACGCGCCGCGGCGAGCCGCTGGAGCTGGACGAGGCTCTCGAGAAGGGCGACTTGAAGCTCTTCCTGCTCGGCGAGAAGGTCCGCGGCCCCTACGCCCTCGTCCGCACCTCGGAGCCGGGCGACCGCGAGCAATGGCTTCTGATCAAGAAGAAGGGCGAGGGCGCCGACGCCCGCCGACGCCCCACCTCATCCCAGCCCGAATCCGTCCTGACCGGCCGCACGATCGAGCAGCTGCTGGCCGAAGAGGGGGGCGAATAGAAGCTTCGGTGCACTTGACCACCGCATGCGGTGGGATAACGCACCGAAGCAAGCTGGAGGAGCCTGGGAGCTCTGCAAGACCCAGCATGGTGTGGTGGCACGACGTCAGCTCCTCCGGCTGGGGCTCAGCGAGCGAACCATCGAGCGCCGTCTCGCTTCCCGCCGCCTCCACCCCGTCCTGCTCGGCGGCCGGCAGCTTCGCGGCGTCTATGCGGTCGGACGGCCCGACGTCACCCAGCGAGGTCGCTGGATGGCGGCCGTGCTTGCCTGCGGCGAGCAGGCGGCGTTGAGCCACGCCTCTGCAGCGGCGCTGATGGGCATCCTCGACCGCGAACGCGGATGCATCGAGGTCAGCGTCCCGCGCGGGCGCTCCGCACGTTCCCGCGGCATCAGGGTCCACCGCCCCACATGCCTGCCTTCCAAGGATCTCGGCACCTTCGACGGGATCCCGGTCACGTCTCCCATCAAAACCCTGATCGATCTCGCGACATTCCTGTCGGTGCCGAAGCTCGAAGCAGCGGTCAACGCAGCCGACAAGCACGATCTCGTCGACCCGGAGACCCTCCGCGCCGCGCTCGAAGCAGCGTCCGGGACTGCGCGGCGTCCGCGCTCTGCGCGACCTCCTCGACCGCCACACCTTCCGTCTCACCAGATCGAAGCTCGAGCGCTACTTCCTCCCCATCGTCCGGCGCGCCGGGCTGCCGACGCCCGAGACGCGCGTACGGCTGAACGGCTACGAGGTCGACTTCTTCTGGGCGGACCTCGGCCTCGTGGTCGAGACGGACGGGCAGCGCTACCACCGCACGGCGATCTCGCAGACGCGCGACCGCGAGCGCGACCAGGCTCATGCCCGCGCGGGCCTCACCCAGCTGAGGTTCTCGCACTTTCAGGTTCGCTACGAGCCCGAGCACGTGGCGTCGACGCTCGTCCCGGTTGTGCGCCGGCTGGTGGGGAGCCGGGCACGCGCTACGGCCAAGCCGTAGAAGGTGACCGCGCCCAGTCGGACGCCCCGTCCAAAGCTCCCTGCGGGACCGCCCGCCCGGCGGTACGCTCAGACGGTGAGCACCGTGGCTGACGTCAAGACCCTGCCGAACTACGCCGGCGGCGAGTTCCGCGAGGCTGCGGTCGATTCGACGCTCGAGGACCGAGACCCGGCCACCGGCGATCTCTCGGCCTACGTGCCGCTGTCGGGACGCGAGGACGTCGACCAGGCGGTTCGCGCTGCGCGCGAGGCGCAGCCGGGATGGCGTGACACGCCCGTCCCGCAGCGCGCCCGCGCCGTGATGGCGCTGCGCGAGGTGCTCGACGCGAATCGCGACGAGCTCGCCGCGTTGGTCACGGCCGACATGGGCAAGACGCTGCCCGACGCCCTCGGCGAGGTCGGGCGCGGGATCGAGTCGGTCGAGGCCGCGACGGCGATCCCCCACCTGATGAAGGGCGAGAACCTCGAGGGCGTCGCCAAGGGCCTCGACGTCGAGCTGGTGCGCCAGCCCGTCGGCGTGGTCGCCGCGATCACCCCGTTCAACTTCCCGGCGATGATCCCGCTCTGGTTCCTTCCCTACGCGGTCGCCTGCGGCAACGCCTTCATCCTCAAGCCCTCCGAGCGCGACCCGCGGCCCTCGCAGCGCATCGTCGAGCTGATCGACGAGCACGAGATCTTCCCGCCCGGAATCGTCAACCTGGTCCACGGCGGCCGTGACGCCGTCGAGGGCATCCTCGAGCATCCGGGCATCGACGCGATCTCGTTCGTCGGCCAAGCGACCACCGCCCGGCTGATCGCAACCCGCGGCGCCGAGACCGGCAAGCGCGTGCAGGCGCTCGGCGGCGCCAAGAACTCGCTGATCGTGATGCCCGACGCGGACCTCGACGTCACGGTCCCCGCGATCATGGGCTCATCCTTCGGCGCCGCAGGCCAGCGCTGCCTCGCCGGCTCGGTCTGCGTCGTCGTCGGCGACGAGGCGCGGCAGGCCGAGGTTCGCGACGCCCTCCGCGGCGCCGCCGAGGCGCTGACGACCGGCGCCGGCGCCGATCCCGCCACCGACGTCTGCCCGATGGTCAGCCCCGACGCGCGCGAGCGCGCCGAGGCCGCGGTCGCCGCGGCCGAGGACGCCGGCGACGAGGTCCTGCTCGACGGGCGCATCGGGGGCGGCGACGGCGGTGCGCTGCTGGCGCCGACGATGGTCGAGGTCACCGACCACGAGTCCGACCTGGCCCGAGAGGAGATCTTCGGCCCGGTGCTCGGCCTGGTCGCCACGCCCGACCTCGAGGCTGCGATCGCCTTCACCAACGGCTCGCGATACGGCAACGCAGGATCGATCTTCACCACCTCGGGCGAGGCCGCCCGGGCATACCGCTACGGCGTCGAGGCGGGGATGCTTGGAGTGAACATCGGCGTCCCCGCACCCGTTGCGTGGTTCCCATTCTCGGGCTGGAAGGATTCGATGGATGGGGACCTGCACGCCAACGGCAACGATGCGGTTGAGTTCTACACGCGCAAGAAGGTCATCACCGCGCGCTGGTAGCGATCGCCATAGGCGACCTACCGAAGGGTGTGGTGGGTTCCGCTCGTTCCGCCGCCAGGGGGAAGGCGAGGAGGGGGGCGAGCGGTGCTGCTCGGATTCGAGGCTCAGGCCGACCCGATGACGATGCCGGTGACGGCGACGATGATCCCGCCGAGGGTGACCTGGATCAGCGAGACCGAGAGCGAGACGTCCAGGAAGCGCTTGCGGACCCAGGCGATCGCGACGAGCTCGATCGCGACCGTGACATAAGCCACCAGCAGCGCCGTCTGAAGGTCGCCGATCAGGAACGGAAGCGCGTGGAAGGCGCCGCCGGCGAACGTGGCAGCTCCGGTGATCAACCCGCGAGACAGTGACGTGCCCCGCCCGGTGACGCTGCCGTCGTCGGAAAGTGCCTCTGAGAGCCCCATGCTGATCGCGGCTCCGAGCGCAGCCGCGACACCGACCAGCAGCGCTGCGCGCGGGCCGGCCAGGAACGCGGTGGCGAAGATCGGCGCCAGCGTCGAGACGGTCCCGTCGATCAGGCCGATCAACGCCGGCTGCACCCGCTGGAGCATGAACTGCTCCTCGTCCTCAGTGCGGAAACCGGCTGAGATGCGTGCGACGAGCTCGGTCATGACCGTTGATAATACAAGTTACTTAAGATAAGGTGACCCTAACAACAGCTAGACTCAATCAAATGACGGATACCGAGAGACAGGACGAGGCGCTGACGGCGCTGCTGCGCGAGCGCGAACTGCGCGCCACCTCGCAGCGGCTCGTCATGCACCGGCTGCTTCGCGACCGCGATCGCCACGTCACAGCCGAAGAGCTGCTCGACGAGGCGAGCTCCCAGCTGCCCGGCGTCTCCCTGCCGACGGTCTACTCGACGCTCGAGCTGTTCGAGGACCTCGGCGTCGTCCGCCGCGTCAACGACGGCGGGGGCACCCTGAGCTGGGACACGAGGCGCGACGAGCACGGCCACCTCGTCTGCCGCCACTGCGGGAGGATCGAGGACATCTCGACGCCGATCGACCTCGCGGGAGCGCGACGCTCGGCGAAGCGCGCGGGCTTCAGGCCCGACAGCGCCGAGGTCGTCGTCAGCGGGCTCTGCGCGGACTGCGCCTAGCCCGAGGCGCGCCTAGCGCGCCTCGGGGTAATCGGGCTCGATCACGGCAAAGGCAGCGCCCTGCGGGTCGGTGAAGACCGCGAGCTTGCCGACCGGGATCGTCAGCGGGCCGGTCAGCACCTGGCCGCCCCCGGACTTCACCGTTTCGATCGCGGCGTCGGCGTCGGCAACCGCGAGGTAGACCATCCAGTGGGCGGGCGTGTCGTCGGGCATGTCCACCGACAGCTCCTCGCCGATCGTCATCACGCCGGCGAGGCCCTCATCCCACTTCTGGCCCTCGACCTGCCACATCAGGTAGGGCGACTCGGGCGGCGCCTCCTCGGCCTCCTCGGCCGTCCAGCCGAACACGTCGCCGTAGAACTTCTTGGCGCCGTCAAGGTCTCGGGTCGCGAGCTGGTTCCAGGTCCATGTCCCGACCTCGTTGACCAGCTCGGCTCCCTGGTTCTCGCCGGGCTGCATGATCGCGAACACGGCCCCCTCGGGGTCGGCGACGACCCCGACCTTGCCGGCCCCGCTGGGCAGGTCCATCGGCCCCATCATCATCTGGCCACCCGCCGTCTCGACCTTCTTCGCCGTCTCGTCGGCGTCGGCCACCGCGACGTAGCTGAGCCAGGCTGGAGGCTGCTCGGCGCTCTGGGTCGGGGCGAGGCCCGCGACCTGCTTGCCGTTGTAGGTGAAGAAGCCGTAGCCCCCGGCCTCGTCAACGGGCTCGGCGAGCTCGTGCTCCCAGCCGATCAAGTCCCCGTAGAACTTCGCCGCTGCGTCGGTGTCGGGTGCGGAGACATCGACCCAGTTGAACTCGCCGGGGTTGTAGGAATCGCGCTCGCTCATCGCCGTGCCTTTCGCTCGAAGGTTGGGGGCGCAGCGTATTCGCCGCGGGGCGGGTTCCCTGTTACCCGGGTGTGTGCTTTCTAGGCAGGCGCCTGGACGCGCGCGGCCTCCAGGATGAGTCCGGCGACCATCTCGGGCTGGTCCCAAGTGGGGATGTGGCCGGCGTCGGGGAGCACGACCTGGCGCGTCGAGGCAGGAGCGGCGGACAGCGGGCGACGACGCACGAGGGTGTCGTACTCGGCCCATGCGAGGGTCATAGGGACCCCGACGCCGGACAGGTCGCCGACGACCGACGAGCGCATCTCGTCGTTGGCCGCGTCGTAGGCCGGTGCCTGCGCGTAGCCGCGGATGATCGTCGCGGCCTGCTCGGGCGTCATGCGCTCGGTGTGGCGCACCTGGCTCGCGAAAGCCCTGCGGCGGCCTTCGGGCTTGCTCATCAGCCGGTCGACGAACGGGAGGACGAGCTTGGCGGCGAGGCGCGCGACGCTGCGCTTCGCGCCGAGCGGCTCAGGCCAGAAGCCCGCCGTGCAGATGCCCACGACGCCGGCTGCCCCACCCTGGCGCCCGCACTCGATTGCGACCCAGCCCCCGAGCGAAATGCCGGAGACGACGGGCGCGGCGCCGATTCCGAGCTCGTCGTAGAACTCGAGGATCGCCGCGGCGAGGTTGGCGGCGGTCGGGCGCACCGAGTCGGGCAGCGACGGCGAGCCGCCGAACCCCGGCAGGTCCACCGCGATCACCTCGCGCTCGGCCGCGATTCGGTCGAGCACGGGCTCCCACATGACGATCGAGCCGCCGAGCGAGGGAACGAGCAGAACGGGATCGCCGCTGCCGCGCCTTACGTGGTGGAGGTCGAGTGCCACTGTGCTGTTCTGTACGCGCCCGAGGCCCGCGCGGATGCTCCGCGCGAGGGATCAGAGCTCTAGCTCGTACTCGATCCAGTTGTCGGCGTGGGCGCCGAAGCGGTCATAGACCTTCTGGGCGCGGTGGTTGTCAGGCGCGGTCACCCACTCGAGAACGGGCGCGCCGCGCTCGCGGCAGCGATCGGCGCAGGTTGCAATCAGGGCGTCGGCGACCCCCTTCCCGCGAGCGGACTCGTTCACGTAGAGATCCTCCATCACCCCGATCCGCGCTCCCCGCGTGCTCGCCCACTTCCACCCGAGCGCGGCGAAGCCGATCAGCTCGCCATCGTCGGCGGCGACGAACAGCGAGCCCTGCTCGGGGTCGGCGACCAGCGAGCGCGCCATCTCGAGCAGGCCCTCGTCCGCCGGCGAGACCTCGTAGAAGTCACAGTAGGCGCGCATCAGCGGCAGCAGCGGCTCGGCCTCGCCGGCCTGCGCCGGGCGGATCTCGACGCCGTCCGCCAGGTCCCTGGGCTGGGTGCTCTCGCCGGCCATCGCCGCGGATACTAGGCTCCGGCCGTGATTCGCAACGGCCTCCTCCCCGCCCTGGCAGCCGCTGCGCTGATGGTGCTGCCGCTCGCCGGCTGCGGCGAGAAGGACGAACCGGACCTCGGGTCGGCGGCGACCACGACTTCGAGCACCGCCACGACTGCTGCCGAGCCCGCCGCCGAGGTCGCGGGCGATTGGACGGGGCAGCTCACCCAGAAGGGACTCAAGCCGTTCCAGGTCGGGGTGCGGATCGACCCCTCGGGCTCGGGACAGGTCGCCTACACCGGGATCAACTGCGGTGGAACCTGGGGGCTGGGGCCGGTGCGAGCGGCCGAGGGCAGCGCCGTGCCGCGCTACTTCTTCCGCGAGACGATCAAGACCGGCGCCGGAGGCGACTGCAAGGGGAAGGGCAGCGTCACGATCACCCCGGCCGATGGCTCGCTGACCTACGAGTTCGTCGGCGGCGGCGTCGAGAGCCGCGGCACCCTGGCGAAGACAGACGCGGCGGGCCTCGCTCCCGTCTTCGCGCAGGCCGGCGTGGTCCTGAAATAGCGCTATCTCCCGATGTGAAACCCGATCCGCTCGGGGATCGAGGCGAGGCCGCGGTGGATCGGGTGGGCGACCTGCTCCCGCTCCTCGGCGGACTCCTTGGCGAGGAGGCCCGCCCTGATGGCGTTGCCGCCGATGAAGCCCGGGAGGCCGCCGGGGACGCGGTCGCCGGCGGGCTCGACGACCGCGAGGCGGGAGTGCTCGTCGCGGCGGTCGAGGGCGAGCGAGGCGAGGACGCGGCCCATCATGTGCGAGGGTCCGACCCCGTTGCCGGTGTAGCCGAACGCGGCCCACACGTTGTCGGAGCCGACGCGCGCCGCGACGGGCAGGTGCGAGGGCGAGACGTCGATCGGCCCGCCCCAGGCGTGGTCGACGCGCCGGCCCTCGAGGCCGGGGAAGAACGAGCGCAGGTCGGCCTCGACCTGGCGGATGACCTCGGCGTCGAGCTCGGTGCGGCCGCCGAGGCGAGCGCCGCAGGCGATCAGGCCCCCTCCCCACCCGAAGGCGATCCGCCCGTCGGGGGTGGTGCGGAAGTAGTGCAGCATCGCGCGCCCGTCGGTGATGCACTCGCCGCCCGTCCAGCCGACCTCCTCGAGCACGTCGGGCACGGGCTCGGTGATCAGCATGTGGCTGGACGTGACTGTCAGCCGGCCGCGCAAAGGGGAGCCCGTGCCACCGGTCGCTGACCCCATCGCGAGCACGCAGGCGCGAGCGCGGACCCGGGCCGAGGGCGTCTCGGCCACGCAGCCCCACGGCCCGGCGCGCAGCGAGCGAAGCGGCGAGCGCTCAAACACCTCGACGCCGGGGCGCGCGGCGAGGCGGTCGCGAAGCCCGAGCACGAGTCGCGCCGGGTGGACGGTCGCGGCCCCGGGGTAGAAGGCGGCGGCGCGAAAGCGCGGAGAGCGGCAGCGCTCGGCGACCTCGGCGGGCGTCAGCTCGGTGGCGGCGCCGGGCTCGCCGAGCTCGTGGCACGCGCTCACCGCCGAGTCCCAGATCCCGTCCTGGGCGGGCGACGCCGAGACCTGCAGGTAGCCGGACTGCCGAAACCAGGCGTCCACCCCCTCCTGCTCGCAGAAGCGCCCGATCTCGGCGACGGCCTCAGTCGAGGCGCGGCCGAGCTCGATCGCGGCAGAGTCGCCGTAGCGCTCGCGCATCCCGCCCATGTGGAACCACATCTCGTTCGCGAAGCCGCCGTTGCGCCCGCTCGGCCCGTGCCCGCAGCGGCCCGCCTCCAGCAGGACGACCTTCGCCTCGGGCTCCAGCTGGGAGACCTGCCAGGCGGTCCAGAGCCCGGTGTAGCCGCCGCCGACGACGAGCACGTCGCATTCGAGCGTCCCCCTGCGCCGCGTCCAGCGGCTGCGTATCGGAGGCCTCAGCGAGCCAGTAGCCGTGAGCGTCGTGCTTCATCGGAGACGGGGTTCATACAGGAAGGAGTGAACGGGCATCGAACAGGGGCAGGGGCATGCCCGCGATCGATTCAACTCCCAAGGCGATTGCCCGCGCCGTGCTCGTCGCGGCCGCGGTCGTGATCTTCCTCTACATCCTCTATCTGCTGCGAAAGCCGATCAGCTGGCTCGTGATCGCGGCCTTCATCGCCGTCGCCGCGGCCGGCCCCGTCAACGTCCTGCAGCGCAGGATGCGGCGCGGGTTCGCGATAGCGATCGTCTACCTCATCCTGATCCTGATCCCCATCGGCCTCGGCGCCCTGCTGATCCCGCCGCTGGTCGGGCAGATCGAGGACCTGGCCAACAACGCCCCCGAATACGTCACCGACGTCGAGAACTACGTCAACGACAACAAGACCCTCAACAACCTCAACGAGGACTACGACATCACCGGCAAACTCCAGGAGGAGGCCGCGAAGCTCCCGGAGAAGATCCCCGACGCGGCCGGCGTCCTCAGCGACATCGGCGTCGGAGTTGTCAACTCGGTCTTCGCCGGGTTGACGATCCTGATCCTCTCGATGTTCATGATCGGCGGCGGGCCCGCGCTGGGTCAGCAGCTTCATCGAGGCGCAACGGCCCGAGCACGCGGAGCGAATGGAGCGAACCCTGCGCCAGATCGCGAACGCGGTCGGCAACTACGTCGGCGGAGCTCTGTTACAGGCGACCCTCGCGGGGCTGACCGCCTTCATCGTGCTCACGATCCTCGGCGCCCCGTTTGCGGGGCCGCTCGCCCTGATCGTGTTCTTCTTCGACCTGATCCCGGTGATCGGGGCGACGATCGGCGCCTTCATCGTCGGGATCGTGATGGCCTTCGTCAACTTCCCCGTCGGCCTGATCGTCTGGATCGTCTTCGCGGTCGTCTACCAGCAGATCGAGAACTACCTGATCCAGCCCCAGATCCAGAAGCGAGCCACCGAGATCGAGGCCTTCGTCGTGCTCGTGGCCGTGCTCTTCGGCTCGACGCTGTTCGGCGTCATCGGTGCCGTGCTCGCGATCCCGGTCGCGGCGGCGTTCCAGATCACCTTCAGGCAGTGGCGCGAGTACCGCCGCGAGGGCCTGTCCGAGGCGAGCGAGCCGATCCAGCCTCCCCCGGCGGGCGTCTAGAGGCGGAGCAGGACCTTCAGCTGCTCGGTGCCCGGGCGCACCAGCTCGTCGAACATCGCCTGCGCGCCGTCGAGCTCGATCACCTCCGTGACCAGATCGCCGGCAGGGAGATCGCCGGAAGCGAGCAGCTCGATCGCCCGCGCGAAGTCCTCGCGGCGGTAAGCGAACGCGCCGCGGATCAGCGCCTCCTTGAGGATCAGCAGGAGCTGGTTGAGAGGCACCGGCTCCTCGAGCACCCCGGCCGCGACCACGGTGCCGCGGGCGCGCACGAGTTCCAGGGCGAGGCCGAGCGCGCTCGGGTGCCCGGCGCATTCGAATACCGCGGCCGGCAGCTCCATCCCGAGCTCGGTGACGACCGCCTCGTGCACCGCCTCCATCGGCAGCGCCTTGAAGCCGAGTGCCTCGATCCGCGCACGCCTGCTCTCGCCCGGCTCGACGACCACGATGCGCTCGTGGCCCTCGGCGCGCAGCGCCAGGCAGGTCATCACGCCGATCGGCCCCGCCCCGAGCACGCAGACGGGCTCGGAGGGATCCAACCCGGCGAGGCTCGCGGCGTGGACTCCGACGGCCAAGGGCTCGACCAGCGCGCCGTGCTCGTCGGAGACCTCGTCGGGCAGGCGGAACAGCGTGGCGGCGTCGACGACGACGCGCTCGGCGTAGGCGCCCTGGCGCGCGCCGAGCCCGTGGCCGCGCATCGGCGCCTCGACGCAGAGGTGCTCGTGGCCGGCCTTGCAGTTGGGGCACACGCCGCAAGAGGTGACCGGCAGGACGCAGACGCGCTCGCCGGCCTCCCAGTCCGCAACTCCCTCGCCGAGCGCGGCGACCCGGCCCGAGAACTCGTGGCCCATCACCGCTCCCACCGGCACGGCGGGCGAGGGCAGCATGTGCAGATCCGAGCCGCAGATGCCGCAGAAGGCCACGTCGACCGACACCTCGCCGGCCCCAGGCTCCGGGGACGGCAGATCGGCCTCGACGAGCTTTCGTTCCTCGCTGACCTGCAGGGCGCGCATCGCGCCCGGGAGCCTAACCCGAGAGCGCCAGCCTAGTCGGATTCGCGCTGAGAATAGATCGCCCGACGGAGTATTTCGCGAAGCGTCTCCTGGTCGGCTTCGTCGAGAGCCGCGATCTCGGGCGGCGGCTCCGCGAGGCGCTTGGTGATCTCCTCGCGCATCTTCTCCCCCTCGTCCGTCAGCACCAGCAGCTTGACGCGGCGATCGTGGTCGGCCGACGTGCGGCGAACCAGCCCGCGCTGTTCGAGGCGGTCGGTGATCCCCGTGACGTTGGAGCTGTCGCAGGCGAGGATCTTCGCCAGCTCGCCCATCGGCCGCGGGCCGCCACCGAGAATGCGCAGGGCGATCGTCTGCTGCGGCGCCAGGTCGAACTCCTGGCCGATGGCGAGGAAGCGCGGCTTGTTGTCGACCATGAGCCAGTGGATCAGGCTCCACGCTTCGCTGCCGGGATCGGTGCGGCCCACCTCGCCGGCGAGCCAGTTGTCGGGGCTGTAGCCCTTCGTCTGCCCGGTCATATGCAGATCAAGGATAGGAGCCTGACCTCGCCGCGATTCGCTCGTCGGCCCGGCGCTTCGCGGCGTCGCTGATGCGCCGGCCGATGGGCGTGCGGTTGCCCGAGACGAGGCGGTAGGCGCGCTCGGTCAGCTGCGGAGCGCTTGCCGCGAACGCCGCGAGCGGGCGGCCGCCCGGCAGCTCGCGGAGCATCGGCTCGAAGGCGGCCCCCGCCGAGCGCACCTCGCCGTCGGGTGTCGCGAAGTGCCACGAGCCCATCCGCTCGTCTTCGGGCATTCCGGCGAGCAGGCGGTCGGCCTCGTCGCTCTGCAAGGCGACGGGCCGCAGGCGCCCGCGCCGGTCCCAGGCGAGCAGCTTCGAGAGCGACCAGCGGCAGAAGCCGCAGTCGCGGTCGTAGAGGACGACCGGGCGCGTCAAGCGTCGGCGGCGTGGACCCGGAAGACCGGGTGCAGGTGCGCGATGCCGCGGATGCTCTCGTCCGAGGGGTCCTTCTCGAGCTCGAAGAAGGCCCCCACCTCCCACGCCCACTTGTCGAGGTAGGCCTTCAGGATCGGCAGCTTCTCGTCGTCGGGGACCTCCTCGCCGCGAAAGCGGGTGGTCTTGCGGCCGAGCTTCAACTCGCCCTCACCCGCGGCGCGCAGGTTGCGAACCCACTGGGTGGTGCCGCGCGGGGCGACGAGGTAGGTGACGCCGGCGATCTCGAGCGGGTTGACCGGGGTCGTGCGGGGCTCGCCCGACTTGCGGCCGACGACCGTCAGCGTCCGCGAGCCGGCCATGCTCAGGCCGGCCTTCGTGAGCAGCGTCACGAAGCCGTTGAAGATCCGCGTCAGGAGCCCCGGCTCCACGAATTTCGTCTGTTGCTCAGTCACCCGGCAACAGTACCTTTCCGGAATGCTATTCCGGCAGATCCTGAACGAGGACCTCGGCTGCGCCTCCTACCTCGTCGGCGACTCGGAGTCGGGGGTGGTGGCCGTGATCGATCCGCAGTGGGACATCGACCCCTACCTGCGGCTGAGCCGCCTGCACGGCGTCCGCATCGAGCACGTGCTCGAGACCCACAACCACGCCGACCACGTCTCGGGCCACGGCCGGCTGGCCCGCGCTACCGGCGCGACAATCCACATCAACGAGCTCGCCGACGCCGAGTACCCGCACGAGGCGATCGCCGACGGCTGGTCGCTCGAGCTCGGCGACGTGCGCATCGAGGCGCTGCAGACCGAGGGGCACCGCCCCGAGCACACCTCGTTCGTCCTCTACGACACCTCCCGCGGCCCCGAGCCATGGGCCGTGCTGACCGGCGACTCCCTGTTCGTCGGCGACGTCGCCCGCCCCGATCTCGCCGTCGAGCCGCGGGAAGGTGCGGCCGCCCTCTTCCGCTCGCTGCACGAGCGGCTGCTCGTGCTCGGCGACGACGTCGAGGTCTGGCCCGGCCACCTCGGCGGCTCGGCCTGCGGCGGGGCCGCGCTCGACCACAAGAGCTCCTCGACGATCGGATTCGAGCGCGAGCACAACGACGTGCTCGGGATCGACGACCAGGCGGCGTTCGTCGAGCAGGCCGTGACGCACCCTGGGCGAGAAGCCGCCGAACATCGAGCACATCGTCGCGATCAATCGCGGCCCGCTGCTCGAGCAGCTCGGCACCCCCTCCCCCCTGACCCCGCGCGGCGTCGAGGTCGCGATCGCCGAGGGCGCCCTGCTGATCGACGCCCGGACCAACGAGCAGTTCGACGAGGGCCACATCCCCGGAGCGATCAGCGCCTCGGCCTACGACACCGGGTTCGCCAGCAAGGTCGCCAAGGTCGTCCCGCCCGACGTCGAGCTGATCGTGGTCGCGGCCTCAGACGGCTATGAGCTCGAGGCCGCCGAGCTTCTCGGTTCGGTCGGCCTGCACGTGCGCGGCTACCTCGGCGGCGGGATGACGGCCTGGCGCACGGAGGGCCGCCCGATCCAGCGCATCGAGCTGATCGACCCCACCGAGCTCGCCGAGCGCCTCTCCTCTTCTGACGGCGGCGAGCTGACCGTGCTGGACGTCCGCGACGCCGACGAGTACGACAAGGGCCACATCCCCGGCTCGGTCCACATCCCCTTCGCCGAGCTCACCGGCCGCCAGGACGAGCTCTCGCGCGACGCCACGATCGCCGCCGTCTGCTCGGGCGGCAAGCGCAGCGGCATGGCGGCGTCGATCCTGCAGCGCGAGGGCTTCGAGCACCTGGTGCACGTCGCCGACGGAGGGGTGGGAACCTGGAGGCGCCTGGGCCATCCCGTCGAGGGTGGGTAAGCCGGGGCGACGCCTGGGCCGCCGCGCGGTCCGGACCCTGCAGGTAGCCCGGGCTGTGCCCCGGCGCTGTGTGTCAGGCGGCGACTATCCGGCGCTGGGTGCTGTCCAGCTGAGCCGTCAGCTTGTCGGCCAGCTCGAACGCCTGTGTGCGGATCTCGGGCATCGCCGTCGTCTCCCAGAGGCGGCCCTTTCGCAGCGGGCCGATCGTCGAGAGCATCGTCGACGGGGTCCCGTGTGAGTCGAGCAGGGCGCCGCGAGAGTCGTGATCGAGCCCGAGCCCGAGCGGGCCCGGGCGGACGAAGCCGTCGCGGAAGAGGCCGCCGAGCACGGGCTCGCGGCCGCTCTCGAGGTCGAGCGCCGGCCCGGTGCAGTTGACCAGGCGGTCGACTCGGAAGTTGGCGCTCTGCCCTTCGGCGAGATCGAGGGTGACCTCGACGACGCCGCCGCCGTCACGCTGGCTGCGCAGGCGCATGCGCTGGACGCGCCCCCGCGCCAGGCGAAGCCTTCCCGAGGCGCGGAGCACCTCGAGCGTGCGCCCGATCTCGGGCGCCATCCGGTGGCGGTGCACGTCCCAGCGGCGAGAGAGGTGGCGGACGAACTCCTCGCGGTCCTCGTCGTTCAGGCGCCGCCAGATTCGGTTCGTGTAGGGGCGAAGCGCGTCGATCACCTCCCGCCAGTCGCCTCCTCTCGCCTGGGCGCTCGCGATCTCGGACTCGATCCGCGAGATCAGCTCGGAGAGGTTGACCTCGCTCGGCGGCAACTCGAACCACCGGTTCGGTGGCGCGAGGTTGCGGCGGTGCTTCTGCGGCAGCAGTCCCTGGCGCGAGACCGTGAGGATCGACCCCGGCGAATCCTGCTTGCTCAGCGTCAGCGCGACGTCGACCATCGTCAGCCCGGTCCCGAGCAGCAGCACCTTCTCGTCGCGCTGCGCGCGCTCGGCAAGGCCGGGGTCCCAGGGGTCGGGCTCGTAGCGGTCGCTTGCGACCAGCTCGGGGTCGGCCACGCCCGGGTCGGCGGGCGGCAGGTTGCCGAGCGCGAGCACGACGTGGGCCGCGGTCACCGTCGACCCCGACGCGAGCTCGACCACCGCGACGGGAGGCTTCGCCGAGGAGAGGATCCGCACGCCGACGGCCGTGTCGCGGACGCGCTCGAGCGTGATCTGCGGGAGCGATGAGCGCTCGGCGTCGTCGAGCACGCGAGCCAGGTACTCGCCGTAGAGGGCGCGCGGCGCGAAGTCGCCGCTCTCGAGCGGGTGGCCGCAGTCGTTCGCCCAGCGCACGAAGTGGCCGGGGTCGCGCGGCAGCGCCCCCATCTGCCCCGCGGGGACGTTCAGGCGATGGGTCTCGTCGGTCGTCGAATACGCGAGCCCGAGGCCGACGCGCGGCCGGGGCTCGATCACAACCACGCGCAGGCCGTTGCGATGGCTTCGGCGCAGCAGCTGGGCGGCAACCAGCGCGCCGCTGGCACCGCCGCCGATCACGGCGACGGTCTGCACTGCGCTTCGAGGTGTGTCAACTCTGGGGACAGTCGCCATAGTCGCGAAAAGCTAGCAAGTTGGCTTTCTTGATACAGAAAGTCGGGAAACTTGGAATCAGAAGCGGTGTTTCGAGTTCGCGCTCCACGGGGATGCCTGAAGCTCATGACCTGGATCCTCCTGCTCATCCTGCTTCTGGTCGTCGCCTACGTCCTGTACCTCGGGAACAAGGGCCGACAGGTTCGCCGCGAGCGCGAGGCACGCGAGGCCGAGAAGCTGGAAGCCCAGGTCGGTGGCCACCGCGAGATGTCCGCCGACCACCAGGCGAAGGCCTCGGACCAGCAGGCGAGGGCCTCGGAACAGCAGGCGAAAGCCTCGGAGCTCGAGAGCAAGGCAGAGGAGTTGCGCAAGGCCGCGGACCGTGAGAAGGAGGCCGCCGACCGCGAGACGACGAAGGCGGCTAGGCACGAGGTCATGGCAGACGAGCTCACGCCCGACGCCGACTCCAAGGACCGCTAGGTCTCGGAGGTCCCGGCCTCGAGGCGCTTCGCGCGCTCGGCCTTGATGCGTTCCAGCTCGAGCTGCTCGTCGGGGTCCCCCTCGACCTCCTTGCGAAGCGCGATCTGGATCGCGAACAGCGCCGTGATCGCGAGCGAGGCGCCGACCATCACATAGGGGACGAGGTCGGTGTTCGCCTTGCTCATGATCGTGACGCCGGCGGCGATCAGGATGACGCCGAGCGCCGTGCGGAGGATCCCCTGGGGCCACTTGACGGACATGTTCGAGCCGAGGACCACGCCGGGCACCGAACCGATCACGATGTTGCCCGCGAGCAGGAAGTCGACGTTGCCGCTGAAGATGTGGGCGATGCCCGCCGCCCAGAGCAGGACGGCGGCGTGGAAGACGTCGGTGCCGACCACGCGTTGCGGCGTCAGGCGGAAGACGGCGATCAGCATGATCGCGATCAGGGTCCCCGAGCCGGCCGAGCTGAGGCCGATCACCAGGCCGGTGGTCGCGCCGATCCCGACGGCCGCGATCTTGTGGCGTGTGTGGATCTCGAAGGACTCGCGCTCCTCGATCTTGTCGGCGAGCAGCAGACCCGGAGCAGCGTCGCCGCGCCGACGACCAGCAGGGATGCGGCGAGGATCGCGAACACGGTCTCGTCGAGGTCCTCGCCCAGCTTCCGCTTCAGCACGTCGAGCAGCCAGACGCCGACGATGGCCGAGGGGACGCTGCCGGCCGCCATCCACCACGCGAGCGGCATGTTCACCGTCTTCAGCTTCAGGTGGCGCCAGCCACCCGCCGTCTTGGTGATGGCGGCGTAGAAGATGTCGGTGCCGATCGCGGTCACCGGCTTGACTCCGAACACGAGGATCAGGAGAGGCGTCATCAGCGAGCCTCCGCCCATGCCGGTGAGGCCGACCAGGAAGCCGACGCCGAACCCGAATAGGACGATTGCTGGATCCATTTGGACGATGAAGGCGGGGGGACGAATTCCCACCTTCTGCCCTTTCCTGACCGAGAGGGTCTTAAAAGGCTGCGGGCACGATAGCGACTTCGGCTAGGTTCGACGCCGTGATCAACTGGCCCGAAGACCTGCGACCCGAGGTCGCGACCTTCCACGTCGTCAACGAGCTACAGATCGACGCTCCGCGCGAGCACGTCTGGGAGTGGCTGCGCCGCCCCGAGCTCTGGCCGAGCTACTACGGCAACTCCGGCTTCGTCAAGCACCTCGAGGGGCCCTGGCCCCAGGCCGAGCTCGGGACGCGGTTTCGCTGGTTCACCTTCGGCGTCTTCGTCGGCTCGGAGATCGTGGAGTGCGACCCGCTGGACGGCCGTCTCGCCTGGTCGGCGAAGGAGATCGGCGCCAAGGGACACCACGCGTGGATCCTCTCCGACCGCGACGGCGGCACCTTCGTCCACACCGAGGAGACCCAGCGCGGCTGGGGCGTGGCCGCGGTCAGCCCGGTGCTGAGCCGGCTGATGCGCCGCTACCACCAGCGCTGGCTCGAGGGGCTCGCCCGCGTCTCGGCCTCCGGACTGCCCTTAGAGTGACGACGACCCCCGCCGCCGAGCTCCGGTCTCGCCTCGGCGAGATCCACGACCTGAGCCGCGCCGCCTCGCTGCTCGCGTGGGACGAGCGCACGATGATGCCCGCCGCCGGCGCCGGGTCGCGCTCCCAGCAGCTCGGCACGCTCGCCAAGGTGCGCCACGAGATGTTCTGCGACGACGAGATCGGGAACCTCGTCGAGCAGCTGCGCTCGACCCTCGACGGCGATGGCGACGGCGACGAGCGCTCGATCGACGCCGACCTGGTGAGGATCGTCGCCCGCGACTGGGAGAAGGCGCGCCGCGTCCCCAGCTCGCTGCGCGCCGAAATGGCCCAGGCCTCGTCGGTCGCCGAGCACGCGTGGGTAGAGGCGAAGGAGGCCGCCGACTTCGCGATGCTGCTCCCCCACCTGCACACGGTCGTCGACCTCACCCGCCGCTACGCCGAGTGCTACGAGGGCTTCCCCGGCTTCGAGCATCCGTACGACCCGCTGCTCGACGAGTTCGAGCCCGAGATGAGCACCGAGCAGATGCGGGTGCTCCTCGCCGAGTTGCGCGACGGCCTGGTGCCGCTGGTCGCCGAGGCCGGGGACCCGGACGGCCCCGACGTCTTCCGCGGCGAGTTCGACCTCGCCGCCCAGCGAGAGCTCGTCGCCGAGGTGATCGCCGAGCTCCCCTTCCCCGAGGGCTCCTACCGCCTCGACCCCACCGAGCACCCCTTCGCGATCACGATCGGCCGCGGCGACGTGCGGCTGACCACGCGCTACGACCTCGACAACCTGGCGATGTCGCTGTTCAGCGCGCTGCACGAGGGCGGCCACGGGCTGTTCGAGTCGGGAGTCGATCCCGAACTGGCGCGCACCCCGCTGGCGAAGCCGCGCTCGCTGGGGCTGCACGAGTCGCAGAGCCGCCTCTGGGAGAACTGGGTCGGGCGCGGGCGTCCCTACCTCGGCCACATCCTGCCGAAGCTGCGCGAGCGCTTCCCCGAGTCCTTCGGCGGCGAGATGGACGTCGACAGCCTCTTCCGCGACGCCAACCGAATCGAGCGCTCGCTCGTCCGGATCGAGGCCGACGAGGTCACCTACAACCTCCACATCCTGATCCGCTTCGAGCTCGAGCTCGAGATCTTCGAGGACCGCCTCGCGCTCGAGGACCTGCCCGAGGCCTGGAACGCCCGCTACCGCGACTACCTCGGAGTCGAGGTCCCCGACGACGCGAGCGGCGTGCTCCAGGACGTCCACTGGCCCGGAGGGGCCTTCGGCTACTTCCCGACCTACACCCTCGGCAACGTGATCGCCGCCCAGCTATGGGAGGCCGCCAGCCGCGACATCGACGGGCTCGACACCAAGATCGGCTCCGGCGAGCTCGCGCCTCTCGGCGACTGGCTGCGTGAGAAGGTCCACCGCCACGGCCGCAGGCTGTCTCCGGGCGAGGTCCTCGAGGGCGCGGGCTGCGGACCGGTCTCGGTCGCGCCCCTGCTGCGCCACTTGGAAGGGCGGGTTCAGGCCGCGGGGGCGCCGGCCTGACGCCGTCGCGAGCCCGGTGCGAAGCGCCGCTGGTTGCCCCCGGCGCGCTCGTGGTTGTGCCCGCAATTCGGGCACGCGAAGAGTCCGCGCTCATGTAGGACGCGGCACGAGGGGCACTCGCGGCGGTCTGAGCTGGCGATGGTCGACGGGGTCGGCACTGCACGGACCCTTTCGTACGTGGGATGCAGGCACATCGGCCCTTAACCGCAGCCTCGTCGTGGAGAACTACTTAAGCTCTATTGGGTGAGGATCGAGCGACACGCCGGTGTCATTCGCTTCGCGCTCGCCTATTTGGCGCTGCAGCTCGGCGTGGTCGCCGCCTACATCCTGATCGCCCCACGCAGCTTCTACGACGACTTCCCCGCGGGGGGATCCGAGTGGGTCTCGGCGCTTCCCCCCTACAACGAGCATCTGATCCGCGACTTCGGCTCGGCCGGCCTCGGCCTCGCCGTGCTCGCGGTCCTCGCCGCGGTCTGGATGGAGCGCCGAGTGGTGCAGGCAGCGGCGATCGCGATCTTCGTCGGCTCCCTCCCCCACGCGATCTTCCACTTCACGAAGACCGAGGCCCTCTCGACCTCCGACAACGTCGCGAGCCTCTTCGGCCTCTCGCTGGCAGCGCTGCTGCCCCTCGCGATCCTCTACCTGGCGAGCGGCCGCCGGCAGGAGCCAGAGCCGGTGCCGGCGTGACCGACTGGAGCGACGTCGTCAGCGACCCGGTCTTCGGGATGCGGATGCGCTTCGCGGAGCGCGACGGCATCTCGCTGGTCGAGGTCTGGACCGACCCGGGCGGAGGCGTCAGCGTCGCTCACTTCCACCCGAAGCTCGAGGAGCGCTTCGAGGTGCTCGAGGGCGAGGTCACCTTCACCGCCGACGGCTACGAGATCGTCGCCCGGCCCGGCGACCCCCAGGTGATCGTCAAGCCGGGCGTTCGCCACAAGTTCCGAAACAGCGGCTCGGTTGAGGCGCACCTGATGACCGAGGCCGACCCCGCCGACCCCGACCTCGAGGAGTTCCTCACCCGCGCCGCCGCCCTCGCCCGCGAGGGCAAGTACAACCGCCACGGGATTCCCAAGGGCCCGGGCGCCCTGCTCGAGGCCGCCGAGTTCGCCGACCGCTACCGCGACTCGACGGTGCTGACCGGCCCGGCCTTCCCGCCGCCGCGCCTGCAGCCGCTGCTGCTGGGCCCGCTGGCGAAGCTGCAGCGCCTGCGCGAGTCCCGCGCGCGCAATTAGACGCGTTTCGGGCGTGATTCACGCAGCCCGGCTCGGCACCCTCCCGCCGGATGGACAGTGATCAGCGGAAATCCGTGAGCGACAACCGGGATGAGGACAGGGACGGGGATGTCTCTGAAGACTGCGGGAGCGAGCGCTACCAAGTCGCTAGCGAGCGCTCCCGCACTTCCACGGGAGCACCCCAGTCCCATCCCATGGACCCGGATGCACCAGATCGTCTCCGCGAGAAGAACGAGTCGTTCATGGAGTTGATGCGGGTCAAAGCGGAACAGGACGCGCGCGAGAAGCGGACGAGCGAGCGCACCTACGCGCTCACCGAGTCGGGTTTGATCGAGGAGATGTACGCCGAACTGGGAGAGGAGCAACCCGTCGAGGCCGCCAGCAAGCAACTCGGCGTCCGCCTACGGCCGGAGCAGTGGGAGAGGCTGCGGCTCGTGGCGACCTGGAACGGGGTGCGCACCACGACGATGGCGCGCATGCTGATCAACAGGGCAGCCCGGGCCATCATCGAGGACGAACTGAAGCACCGGCGCGCGTTCGGCCTGGAGGGCGAGTGAGGCGGTCCTAGCGAGGGGGCGGCGGCAAGCTCTCGGCCGCTTCCTCGTCGAGCTTCAGCAGCACGCCGCGCTCGAAGATCTCCTCGACCTGCTCGCCGCTGACCCAGCGCTTGCCGTCGAGGACGATCCCCTCGAAGATGTCGTCCTCCTCGTCGGCGACCACGGCGTCGACGCGGCCGAGCTCCTCGCCGTCGCACGAGTAGACGGGCGCGCCCGGCTCCAGCACGAGGTAGGAAGCGGGCGCTCCGAGGTCGGTGGGGTCGGCTGCCATCGCCCGGCGGAGGCTACCGGGCGCCGCGAGGTGAAAGGATCGCCGCGTGGACTTCGGAGTCAGCTACTTCCCCACCGACGAGTCGATCGAGCCGGCCGAGATGGCGCAGCTCTGCGAGCAGCGCGGGTTCGAGTCGATGTTCGTCACCGACCACACCCACATCCCCGCGTCGCGCGAGACCCCCTACCCCGCCGGTGGCGATCTCCCGCCCGAGTACGCGCGCATCCACGACCCCTTTGTCGCACTCGCGACCGCGGCCCAGGCGACGGAGACGATCAAGCTCGGCACCGCGGTCTGCCTGCTCGTCGAGCGCGACCCGATCGTGACCGCGAAGCAGGCGGCGAGCATCGACGCGCTATCGGGCGGGCGCTTCCTGTTCGGCGTCGGCGCCGGCTGGAACCGCGAGGAGATGGCCAACCACGGCACCGACCCCGACCGCCGCTTCGGCCTGCTGCGCGAGCGGGTCGAGGCGGTGCGGACGATCTGGACCGAGGACGAGGCCAGCTACCACGGCGAGCACGTCGACTTCGACGACATCTGGTGCTGGCCGAAGCCCGTCCAGCCCGGCGGCCCGCCGGTGCTGCTCGGCGGCAACGGCCCCAAGGTCCTCGACCGCGTGCTGCGCTACGCCGACGCCTGGTTCCCGAACCGCATCGGCGCCGAGGAGCACAACATCCCCCGCATGGAGGAGCTCCAGCGCCGGGCCTCCGACGAGGGCCGCGACCCGATCCCGGTCACGCTCCAGATCCCGCCCCGCGACCCCGACTCGCTGCGCCGCTACGAGGCCGCCGGAGTCACCCGCACCGTCCACATGATGCGCCCCACCGACGCGGCCGACACGGCCTCGGCCGAGGCGAAGCTCGACGGCTGGGCAGAGCGAGCCGCGGCCTACAGCGCCGGCTAGAGCTGGCTGGTGTCCGTGTCCTGGCCCAGCAGGACGCGGCCGGCGAGCTCCCAGGTCGCGGGGCCGACCAGCATGTGGGCCGTGGCGACGTGCATGTCGCGGAAGCGGCGCTGGAGCGGGCTCGTCTCGTAGATGGCGGTGCCGCCGCCGAGCTCGTACATCGCGTCGACGGCCTCGCGGGCCGAGCGGATCCCGTGGCTGGCGGCGAGGCGAAGCGCGGCCTTCTGCTCGGCCGGCACCTCGCCCGATGCCGTCGCGCTCTCCCACGCCTCGCCGACCGCCTCGTCGATCAGGGCGCGGGCCGATCGCACCTTCGCCTCGGCGCCGGCGACCGCAGCCTGGGTGTCGCCGCGCTCGGCGAGCGTGCGCGTCGAGCCCGCGGGCTTCTTCGCCGTCGCGAGCTCGGTCAGGTCCTCGATCGCCGCGCGCGCGATGCCGAGCCCGACGGCCGAGATCGACAGTGCGAGCAGGCCGAAGACGGGGAAGGCGTAGAGCGGGCCGTCGGAGCGCGGGGAGTCCGTGATGAGCGAGGCCGAGTGCTCCTCGGGAACGCGCAGCGAATCGAGCGAGAAGTCGTGGCTGCCGGTTCCCCGGAGGCCCGAGACGTTCCAGGTGTCGTGCACCTCGACCTCGCTCGCCGGGAAGAGCATGAAGCGGATGTCGGGAGCGCCGCTCGGCGCCTCGCGAAGGCCCTCGCCCTCCTCGACGAGACTGCCGCCCATGAGCCAGTCGCAGTGCTGGACGCCCGAGCCGAAGCGCCAGCGGCCGCTGACGGTGTAGCCGCCGTCCTCCGCCCGGGCGCGGCCCATCGGAGCGAACACGCCGCCCGCGACGCTCGCCTCGTCCCCGTAGATCTCGCGTGCGGCCTCGAGCGGCAGGTACGCGCCGAGCATCCCGCTGGTCGCGGCGACCGCGAGGCACCAGCCGGCGGAGCCGTCGCCGCGCGCGAGCTCGGCCACCGACGCGACGAGCTCGGCCGGTTCCGCCTCTCCCCCGCCGGCGTCGGCGGGGACGAGCATGCGGAAGAGACCCGCGGCCGAGATGCCCTCGACCAGCTCGGCGGGAAGCCTGCGCCCGCTCTCGGTCTCGTCTGCCAGCTCGGCGGCGCGCGGCGCCAGGGCGCGGGCGGCGTCGGCGAAAGCTCCTGCGGGCGCTCGGGTGTCTAGCTCCACCCGGCGATCATCGCACCTTCGACCGCTTCTTCTTCTTGGTCGGCTTGATCGGCCGGGGCTCGATCCCCACCCCGGCGGTGCACGCCGCACCCGCACACTTCCGGTAGTCGGTGAGCTTGGCGAGCATCCACTTGCGGACGTCCACATAGCGCTTGTCCTTGTGGACCGAGTTGAGCTGGGCGGCGTCCTTCGCCATGTCGTAGAGCTCGAGCTCGCCGGTCGAGTAGAGCGTCAGCAGGTAGCGGTCGGTTCGAAGCGACGAGTAGGCGGGGGCCTGGAGCTTGTAGGTCGAGTCGGTGGGCTCCTGCTCGAGGTTCGAGACGCCGTTTCGGTAACAGAGCTGCGCGCGCTTGGGGCTCTCGGCCTTCAGCTTGCGGCAGCGCAGGCGCAGCTTGCGCTTCTGCGCCTTGCGCTTCTTGTAGAAGTTCTTCAGCCGCTTCTGGTCGGCCGCGTCGAGCGGCGGCGGCGAAGGAGTCTCGGCGCCGTCGTCGTCGATCCCGGCGCCGGTGTCACCCTCGAGCAGGACGGGATGGCCCGGAGCGGTCGGGGACGCTGCGAGCGGCAGGAGCGAGCGGCCGTCCTGGGTCAGCGTCGGGGTCGCCTCGGCGATGTCGGCGATCGTCGACGCGACGTCGACGTTCGAGACGAGCGCGTTCGAGGTCTGCCCGGCGGGGATCCCAGGCCCGCGGATCAGCAGCGGCACGTGGCTCGAGGGCTCGTAGGGCAGGTACTTGCCCTGGCGGATCCGGTGCTCGCCGGCGAAGTAGCCGTTGTCGGAGATGAACATCAGGTAGGTGTTGGCGAGCTGGCCCTCGTCCTCGAGCGCCTGGACGATCGCCCCGACCTGCTCGTCGACCGCCAGCAGCATCTCGCGCCGAGCGCGGCGGCGGTCGGCGATCTGGTTGAGCTTGCCGTTGCCGAGCTTCGGCAGGCGGCGAATGAACCGCGGCTTGTCCGAGACGTCCTTCTCGTTCAGCGCCCCGACCTTCGGCAGCGCGGCGCCCGCGAAGGCGCCGTCGTGGCGCGGGGCCGGGACGTAGGGCGAGTGCGGCGCGTTGAAGTCGACGCTCAAGAAGAACGGCTTCGGCGGCGAGCCGGGCCCGCTGAGGCGCTCGATCGCGTCGACGGCCTTCTCCCCCACGACATCGGTCTGGTAGTCGTCGGTGTCCTGGCCGTAGAAGCAGGTGAAGGGCTCGCCCAGCGGGACGGGAGGCGGGCCGCCCGGGCAGGGGACGCCGCCGCTCGCGGGCGGGTCCTCGCGCAGGCGGTAGTTGAAGTAGATCGAGCCCCCGGTGACGTTCTCGTCGTACTCGGAGACCTTGCCGTACCACTCGTCCCAGCCCGGCGGGATCGGGGGCTCGTCGCCCCCGTAGCCGTTCAGGTACTTGCCGACCTCGACGTTGTAGTACCCGGCCGTCTGCAGCCAGGTGGGCAGCGCCTTCGCCTCGGTCCCGTTGTCGCGGAAGCGCTGCCACCCGCCGCTCGGCGCCTCGTTGCCGCGCACGTTGTGGTTGTGCATGTACTGCCCGCTGAACAGGCTCGCGCGCGAGGGGCAGCAGAGCGGATAGGAGATGTAGGCCTTGTTGAAGGTGACGCCCTGCCCGCCGATCAGCGACGAGGTCCGCGGCAGCGCCGCCATCTCGTCGAACGCCTGGTCGTCGGTGACGATCAGCACCACGTTCGGCTCGCTCGACGACGCGGTGGCGCTGAACGGCGCCGCGATCGAGAGGACCGTCGCCGAGGCGAGCGCCGCCGTCCCGAGCGCGAGCGCGCACAGGCGTCGTACGGCTGGTGTGGAGCGTAGGCGCGGCATAAGGATTCCCCCTGCTTCCGGAACGCGAAAACCGCGTGGAAGTTGCGACCTGCCCAGGATAGGAACGAGCGCAGGCCGAGCGTGCAGCCCGGCCTGCGCCGCCGCCTGCGCTAGCCGCCGAGCATCTTGCCCAGGGCGCCGCCGGCGCCTCCGCCGGCTCCTCCGCCCTGGGACGGGGCCGCGACGCGGCCCTCGGAGGGCTGGACCAGCACCCATCCCTGGCCCGAGAACGACATCGTGAACGTCTCGCCGGAGCCTCTCCCGATCAGGTTCTTCATCGAGACGTTGGTCTTAATGCCGGTCTTCAGGCCCTCGGACCAGGTGATCGCGGCCTGGGGGTCGGCGTAGGTGTCCTCGCCGTCGACCTCGAGCAGTACCGGGGTGCCGTCGGAGACCACAGCGACGTAGCCGGACCCCGAGAGGTGCGTGTTGTAGAGGCCGCCGCCGAGCATGCCGGAGGCGCCCTCGACCTTCTTGATGTCCCAGTCGATGTCGGCGTCGAAGGCGAGCAGGTTGGCGCCGTTGACGGTGATCGACTCGTCGGCGAGCTTCAGCAGCTGGATGTCCTGCGCGAGGTCGGCGAGGAAGACCTCGCCGGTGCCCGAGACCTTCATCAGCGTGGCGCCCTCGCCGGTCATCGCCTTCTTCGCCATGCGGGTGAGGCCGCCGGAGCCGGCGTGCTCGAAGTCGACATCGCCCTGGTAGGCGACCATCGAGCCGAGCTTGGCCTGGATCGTCTCGCCGGCGAGCTCGACCTTCACGCACTTCGAGTGCTGGAGCGTGAAGGACTCGCCGCCCTCGGTCTCCTTGAACTCATTGAGTGAGGCTGCAACTGACATAGGGGACTACCTCCAAGTAGGGGATTGAGAAGCTGGCGCCGGAGACTAATGCGCGCGGCTCAAGTGGCGAGAATCGTGAACGGATGTTCAGCAGAACGCGTAACCACTTGAGCCGCGAGCTAAATCGAGCGCAACGCCGTCGCCGCGAGGCGCCCGAGCTCGCGGCCGAGCGAGCCCGGGGTCCAGCCGTCGGCGCCCGAGAGCAGCAGGCGCGCACCGGACTCCGCGAGGCCGTCCATGACGTGGCCCATCAGCCGCGCGTTCGCGTTGATGGCCGTGCGGGACTTCGAGCCAGCCTCCGCCTCGAGCCAGCCCTTGGCCAGCTCCGAGAGGGCCTCGACCTGCTGCTCGCGGCCGGCGGCGACGCGCTCGGCGACCGCGGCGTTGCCACCGCCCTCGCCGAAGAAGATCAAACGGTAGACGGCGGGGTCCTTGTCGACGCCGCGGAGGAATCCGGTGAAGCCGTTGACCAGCGTCTTGTCCGGGTCGGAGAGGTCGGCGCCCTCGAAGGCACCCTGGACCTCGGCGAGGATCCGCTTCTCCTCGCGGGCGAGCAGCGAGCGGAAGAGCTCGTCCTTCGACGTGAAGCACGCGTAGACGACGGGCTTGGTGACGCCGGCGGCCTTCGCGACCGCGTCCATCGAGGTCCCTTCGTAGCCGCTCTTCAGGAAGAGCCTCAGCGCCGCGTCGAGGACCTGCGGGCGCCGGCGTTCGGGCCCGAGATGGGCCGCGCGCTTCTTTGTCTGGGATCCGTCCGCCATTTTCCCCGTCTAAAGTAGCTTTTCGCGTTCGCGGGTGGCGCAAACACTCGGGCATGAGCGATTATCGCGGGCGCCGACTCCTGGCCGGTGATCGCCGCGATCCTCGCCCGCGGCGCCTGAGTCAGGCACCGATCAGCAGGCCAATCCGGCGGGTCACCGCGCGGAGGGTCGACCGCTCGACCGCGCCCCAGCGGTCCACCAGCCGTTCGCTGGCCACCGAGCGCACGTCCTCGGCCTTGGCGTAGCTCGTCTCGCGCACCCCTCCCTCGGGCGGGTCGATTCGAACGTGGAGGGGCTGGCGCTTGTCGACGCTCGTCAGCGGAGCGGCGATCACCAGGCCTGCCGGCCCGGAGTTGAACTTGTCAACGGACAGGATCAACGCGGGCCGGACGCCGGTCTGCTCGTGGCCTCGTCCCGGACTGAAATCGAGTCGCCAGACCTCGCCCTGGCGCGGAGCCCTAGTCATCGTCCTCGAGCCCGTCCGCCAGGGTGCCCTCCCAGATGCGGCGCTCCTGCAACTCGGCCTCCCACGCAACTGGATCGGCCCGAAGCGCTGCGAACGCAGCATTGGCTGCGTCCAGAAAGCGATCCTGCTCGAGCAGCTCGACGGCGCGCTCGAGGAGGTCGGCGGTCGACTCGCCGGTCACCTCCCGGAGCCGTCGCAGGCGATCGAGTGTCTCGTCGCTCGCTCTCACCATCTTGGTCATCGTGGCCGGAGTGTATACGCTTATGTATACGGCAACGTGACGAAAGTCGGTCAGTCCTCGAACTCGATCGGCACGTCGGGCGCGATCAGGATCTCGAGCGCGACGCGCTCGCCGCTCCCGGCCTGCTTCCACTCCCAGAGGCTGATCGCCTTGGAGACGTTTCCGCGGCGCAGCCGGCGGCCGATCAGCCGCGCACGGTCGCGGGGCAGGTAACCGGCCTGGTGCTCGCCCGCGGCGTCCCAGACTCCGACCGCGTCGGGGTCGTGCGGGTTGTCGGGCTCGGGGACGAGCTTGAGCTCGCAGCCCGGCTCGAATGACGCGAGCTGGAGCTCGTCGCGGCGGTGGCTGACGCCTGCGACCTTGGCGCGGTAGGCGCCGTCCGGCGGCTCGCGCTCGGGTAGGCGGTAACCCGAGCCGAGCACCTCGTCGCCCGCCTCGCCGGTGAAGGAGGTCGTGTGGCGGGTGAGGCGGATGGGGTCCATGCGGAGAGTTTTCCCGACTCGCGCCTTACGTCAACATGCCGCGCGCCGAACGCCCACGCCTCGCCCCCGCCGACGAGCTGAAGCGCGAGATCCAGGCCGTGCTGCGCGCCGACGACGGGACGCTTTCGAACCCGCGCTACGCGGGCGGGCCCGGCCGCTTCGACGGCTACGGGTACGTAGCGGCCGAGGCGTATTTCCACCTCGCGGGCGGGCGCGACTCGGGCCTGCGCCCGATGCAGCTGAACCACCGAGGAGCGAGCCGCTGGTGGCTGCTCGATCCGGCCGGCCGCGTCATCGACATGGCGCTCGCCCGCGGCGAGAAGCCGGCGTTCCCGTACGAGCGGGGCGCGCCGCGGCCGTTCCGCGGGACCAAGGCCGGGATCTCCCGCGGCGCCCAGGCGATCGTCGACGCCGTGCGGGCAGCGAGGCGCGATTCGCGCGACTGACGACCTCTCTATTCTCGCGACTCGATTTCGATGATCCCGACAGGAGGTCGTGGTGGAAGGGCGCGAGGCGGCGATCGTCGCGAAGCAGTTGCGGCGGACGTTCGACGATGAGATCGAGGCGGTGCGCGACATCGACCTCGAGGTATCGGAGGGCGAGGTCTTCGGGTTCCTCGGGCCGAACGGCGCGGGCAAGTCGACGACGGTGCGGATGCTCTGCACCCTCCTCCCTCCCACCGCGGGCGAGGCGACCGTCGCCGGGGCCGATGTCGTCTCCGACGCGAAGACCGTCCGCACGCGGATCGGCGTCGCGCTGCAGGAGATCGGGCTCGACCCGGTGCAGACCGGCCGCGAGCTGCTCGAGCTGCAGTGCGGCCTTTACGGCATCACCGGCGCCGACGGCGCCAAGCGCACGAACGAGCTGCTGGAGCTGGTCGGGCTGACCGAGGCGGCCGACCGCCGCACGAAGAACTACTCGGGCGGGATGAAGCGGCGACTCGACCTAGCGAGCGCCCTCGTCCACAACCCGCAGGTCCTCTTCCTCGACGAGCCGACGACCGGGCTCGATCCGGCGTCGCGGCTGACCGTCTGGGACGAGGTCCGCCGCATCAACGACACCGGCACCACGATCTTCCTCACCACGCAGTACCTCGAGGAGGCCGACGAGCTCTGCGACCGCCTCGCGATCATCGACGACGGCAAGCTCGTCGCCGAGGGCACGCCCGAGGACCTGAAGGCCGAGATCGGCAACGACGTCGTCTCGGTCGAACTGCGCGGCGCCGACCCCAAGGAGACCGAGCAGGCGATCGGCGACCTCGAGGGCCTCGAGCGGACCGTCGCCGAGGACGGCACCCTCCACCTATACGTCGAGGACGGCGCCTCGTCGATCGCCGAGATCGTCCGCAAGCTCGACTCCGCGGCCACGCCGGTCGGCGCGATCTCGGTCGCGCAGCCCTCCCTCGACGACGTCTTCCTCGAGGCCACCGGCCGCCGGCTCGAGGGCGCCAGCCCCGGCGAGGCGACCGAAGAGTTGGAGGAGGAGCGCCGATGAACGAGGTCCTATTGCTCGGCCGCCGCGCCGTCCGCGAGGTGATCCGCTACCCCGAGGCGACGATCCCGACGCTCTTCATCCCGCTCTTCTTCCTCGCGGTCAACATCGGCCAGGTCTCCGAGACCTTCCCGAGCACGACGCCCTTCCTCTTCGGCCAGGACTACGCGGCCTTCCAGCTGCCGGTCTCGCTGATGTTCGCCGTCGCGACCGCGACCACCGGCCTCGCGCTCGTGACCGAGATCGACAACGGCTACTTCGACAAGCTGCTGGTCGCCCCGATCCGCCGCACCTCGATCATCGTCGGCCGCCTCGCCGCCGACCTCGTCCGCGGGATCGCCGCCTGCATCGTCGTCCTGATCGCCGGCATCGCGTTCGGAGTCCACGTCGAGGCCGGGATCCTCGGCGCGATCGTCCTCGTCCTGCTCGCGGCCGCCTTCGGCGTCGCCTACGCGGGCTTCGGCATCCTCGTCGCGCTCAAGACCCGCAACGTCCAGGCGACCAACACCAGCTTCCTGCTCTTCTTCCCGCTCCTCTTCCTGAGCCCGAACTTCGTCCCCTTCGAGCTCCTCACCCCGGTGATGGAGACCCTCGCCCGCATCAACCCGGTCAGCTACGTGATCGTCGGCCTGCGCTCCCTCATCCTCGAAGGCTGGGTCTGGGAGGACCTCCTCGCCGCCGTCGCGGTGATCGTCGTGATGACGGTGGTGCTGATCGGGCTGTCGCTGCGGGCGATCGTCACCTACGACCGCTAGGTCTCGGTAACGAGGGCTCGGTGGTGGCACCGAGAGAGGTAGCGGGGGCCCGATTCGTCTCTCACTACCACCGCCCTAGGATTCGCGAGGTCAACCGGGAGCCCAGCTAGGCCTCGCAGCCATTCGAACCCCGATGATCGTGAGATCCTTCTCGGAGCGATGAGCGATCGTCCTCGCAGACCACCAACCTCCTCGGCTCGTCGCTGTGCACTCTCGACGATTGCGTCGTTGGTCGCGGCGCTTGCTCTATTCGCCGCCGCCGGGCCGGCGTCCGCCTCCCCCGGCGCGCTCAGGATCCTGCTCGTCGAGGCGCAGTGCGAGCCATCTCAGCCTGCGGCGACGCTGCGAGGCCAGATCATCACCCAGCCGGGAGTAGCCGCCGTGGACTTCTTCAACGGGGCCCTCGGCACGCCCGACGTCGCACTGCTCAGGGCCTATGACGTCGTCTTGGCGATGGGCGACTGTGGCTGGTCGGACAGGGTTTCGGTGGGGAACAACCTCGCCGACTACCAGGATCAGGGTGGCGTCGTGGTCGGTGCGGTCTTCAGCTGGCAAGGTACGGGCGCGGGGACCGTCGGGGGCCGCTGGATGGATGCCGGCTACTCCCCGTATCAGCTGGGCGCCCTCGACCAGCCTGGTCATGACTCGTTGGGCCCCCATGATTCGAACAGCCCCCTGCTCGCGGGCGTCACGAACCTGTCCGCGCTCTACCGCAGCGCGGTTGCGCTGACCGTGGGCGCTACCGAGCTCGCCCAATGGAGCGACGGCGCCCCAGCGGTCGCCTTCAAAGGTCGTGCGGTCGCGATCAACGCCAACCTCGGCGACTACTCTGGAACAGGGATTTTTGGCGGTGATTTCGCGAGGATCTTTGTCAACGCCGGCAGAGCCTACGTCCCCGGAGACCTCAGTCTCGCCGCACGCAAGGCGACCGCCCAAGGCAAGAAGCTGTTGGTACCGATCAGTTGCGCGCTCGGAGCCTCTGCACGGGTGGAATCGCGCTCGACGCAGTCGCGCCTAAGAACCCGGCGGCCGCGGTGGCCAAGCGAGGTCGAAAGGTTCATCTCGGCGACGCCACCTTCTCCGTCCCCGGCGGCCAGAAGACGACGCTCAGGGTGACGCTCACCAAGCGGGGGAGGAAGCTGCTCCGCAAGCGCGGGAAGCTCGCCGCCACCGCGACGCTCACCGCCAAGCCGGCGATCGTGGGGGTGGCCGACAAGGTCAAAAAGGCCCCGTTGAAGATCCGGGTCGCCAAGAAAAAGAAAAAGAAGCGCTAACCGGGATTGATCGATCCGGAGGTTGTCCGTGCGTCTCCCAAAGATCTGCTGACGCTCCCGGGCGACGGACCCAGGACATACGAAAGGCCCGGCGAACCGGGCTCTTTCGTGCCGCCTTGTTTCGGTGATGCGGCAGGCGTATGTTGCGGTCGTGGGGCAAGCCGCGATCGATCCCGACGCCTTCAATGCCTTCGAGGCGGGAGGTTGGGAAGAGAAGGCGGCCGGCTATGACCGCTTCTTCGGCGGTATTACCGGCCAACTGGTCGAGCCTCTGCTTGATGCTGCCTCGGTGGGGCCAGGGACGCGGATGCTGGATCTCGCCACCGGCCCTGGCTATGGGGCAGCCCGAGGGGCCGAGCGAGGAGCGTCGGTGGTCGGGGTGGATGTTGCCGGGGCGATGGTCTCCCTCGCCCGCCGGCTGCATCCGGGGCTCGACTTCCGTCAGGCGGACGCACACGAGCTTCCGTTCGACCACGGCTCCTTCGACGCCGTCGTGGGCAACTTCCTGATCTTGCACCTCGGACGCCCCGAGCAGGCAATGGAAGGATTCGTGCGCGCGCTCGGTCCGGGCGGCAGGCTCGCGCTGACGGCATGGGACCTACCCGACCGCGCCCGCTTTCTGGGCGTCTTCCTCGACGCGGTGGCGGAGGCGGGCGCAACGCCCCCCGAGGATCTACCGACCGGACCCGACTTCTTCCGCTTCTCGGCCGACGAGGAGTTCGACGCCCTCATGCGCGAGCATGGCTTACAGGACCGCGCGGTCAGGAGGATCGCCTTCACCCATCGTGTCGCGACCGCCGACGAGCTCTGGGACGGCTTACTTGGAGGAACGGTCCGAACTTCAGCGCTCATCGTGCGGCAGCCGGAGCTGACCCGGCGGCGCATCCGAGACGCCTTCGATCGACTCGTCCGCCGCTACCAACAGGGAGATGTCCTCGAGCTCCCGGTCTCCGTCAAGCTCGCCTCCGGTCGCAAGCCAGACCGGCACTGAAGCGGCTTTAGGTCCTCAGCCCAGGCGGCCCGAGATTTCTGGAAAACGAAAGGGCCGCAGTTGCGGCCCTTTCGTGAGGTAGCGGCGGCCCGATTCGTCTCTCGCTACCACCCACGGATCGTCGAACGAGTCCGCCTTACAGCGTGAGCTCACTACGTCGAGCGGGGGCTCTATGTTGACGCCGCGTACGTAACGGTCTCCTCTCGGTCATCGGGTCGCTTGTTGCGGAAAGGTGAAGGAAGATGCAGGACTTGGCTGATATTCGTCTTGCGGAAATCCCAAAGCGGTTCCCGAACTGGCTCGTCGCCGCCGACCGCATGGCCAATGAGCTGCTTGGTCCGCAGGACTGGTTGATGCGCAAGGGCTCGGGCGATCACTGGCGGGACCAGCCCACCTTCAAGGACTGGTGCCAGGACCCCCGCGGGGTGGTTCTAGCGGAGACGACCCCGAAGCAGATCGCCATGGCAGACGACGCGGGATGTCGCCTCGAGCTCCTGCGCGGCAGCGTCAGGATGCCTCGGGCCGCTGACGATTCACGACCGGAGAACGTTTCGCATGTACGCGGCGCAGAGTCGAGCTGGATGCTCGTCTACGCGCCGAGTCTCAGAGACGGGTGAGCGCAGGCGTCGGGCCGACTAGACCTTCGCGTCGCGGGATAGTCGCCAACGCTTGGGTGCGCTGGAGCGAATACCGCTCTAACGCTGGCCCGGGATCGCCACATCCCCGCGGCTCCAAACGAGTTCTCGACTCGAGCTCTACGCCCGATAACTTCGGGTTATGAGCCCGAAGCGGGTCGGGTCTCAGATTGAGCGGTTCCTACCATCAGTAGCATTTGCTACCGTTCAGTAGGAGCAACCACTTTTAGGAGGCCGACCCCACCCATGGGCACCACCGAAGCCGAGACCACCGACCAGGCATCCGAGCACACGACCGGCGCGAGCACCGAGGACGTCACCAGCGTCGCTCGGGCTCGACGTCAGCGACTCCCCGTTCTAGCCTCGACCTGAGCCAGGACCAGCAGGACATCGTCGAGTGGGCTCATGGGTTCGCCGAGAAGGTCGTGCGGCCTGCGGCTGAGGAGTGGGACGAGAAGGAGGAGTTTCCGTGGCCGGTCGTGCAGGAGGCCGCCAAGATCGGGATGTACGGGTTCGAGTCGATCGCTCAGTTCTTCGCCGATCCCTCCGGGCTCTCGATGCCGCTGGTGAACGAGGAGCTCTTCTGGGGGGACGCCGGCATCGGCATGGCGATCTTCGGGACGACGCTCGCGGTCGCCGGCATCTACTCGTCGGGGACCAACGAGCAGATGATGGAGTGGATTCCGCAGTGCTTCGGGACCGAGGACGACGTCAAGGTCGCGGCGTTCTGCGCGTCCGAGCCCGACGCGGGCTCCGATGTGTCGGGCTACCGCACCACCGCCAAGTACGACGAGGCCACCGACGAGTGGGTGCTGAACGGGCAGAAGGCCTGGGCGACCAACGGCGGCATCGCCAACGTCCACGTCGTCATCGCCACGGTCGACCGCGAGCTCGGCTCGCGCGGCCACGCCGCCTTCGTCATCCCCCCGGGGACCAAGGGCTGCGAGCAGGGCGCCAAGGTCAAGAAGCACGGCATCCGCGCCTCCCATACGGCCGACGTCCACCTCGACGACTGCCGCATCCCGGGCTCGTGCCTGCTCGGCGGCAAGGAGAAGCTCGACGAGCGCCTCGCCAAGGTGCGCGAGGGCAAGGCCTCCAAGGGCCAGGCCGCGATGAAGACCTTCGAGGTCTCGCGCCCGACGGTCGGCGCCCAGGCGATCGGCATCGCCCGCGCGGCGTATGAGTACTCGCTCGACTACGCCAAGGAGCGCGAGACGTGGGGCCGCAAGATCATCGAGAACCAGTCGATCGCCTTCACCCTCGCCGACATGAAGATGGAGATCGACGCGGCGCGCCTGCTGGTCTGGCGCGCGGCCTGGATGGGGCGCACCGGCAAGGACTTCGACAACGCCGAGGGCTCGATGTCGAAGCTGAAGGCCGGCGAGGTCGCCGTCTGGACGACCGAGCGCGCGATCCAGATCCTCGGCGGCAACGGCTACTCGCGGGAGTTCCCCGTCGAGCGCATGGCCCGCGACGCCAAGATCTACACGATCTTCGAGGGCACCTCGGAGATCCAGCGCCTGGTCATCAGCCGCGCGATCTCCGGCGTCCACGTCAAGTAGGCGATGGTCCTGGGATGAGCGACGCCTCCCTCAAAGAGCGCGCCGACGCACTCGGCAAGACCGAGCACGACTCCTCGTCCAAGGAGGACGTCGGTCCCTACCTGCGAGGTCGAGCTCCACGGCCACGCCGTCGGCTACCGCCAGATGGGCGAGGGGCCGCTGCTCGTGCTGCTGCACGGGATCACCTCGAACTCCGACTGCTGGCGCGAGGTCGCGCCGCGGCTCGCCGAGAACCACACCGTGATCGCCCCCGACATGCTCGGCCACGGGCAGTCGGCGAAGCCCCGCGGCGACTACTCCCTCGGCGCCTACGCCGCCGGCCTGCGCGACCTGCTCGCGGTGCTCGACTTCGACCGCGGCACCGTCGTCGGCCATTCGCTCGGCGGCGGCATCGCGCTCCAGTTCGCCTACCTCTTCCCCGAGCACGTCGAGCGCCTGGTGCTGGTCGGCTCGGGCGGCCTCGGCCGCGAGGTCCATCCGCTGCTCCGCGCCTCCACCCTCCCCGGCTCGGAGTGGGTCCTGCCGCTGATGGCCCGCGAGTGGACCGTCAGCGCCGGCGACGCGGTTCGCAAGGTCGCCGCCAAGCTCGGCCTCGAGGCGGGGCCCGACCTCGCCGAGTTCGCCCGCGGCTACGCCTCGCTGATCGACGCCGGCGCCCGCGACGCCTTCCTCGACACGATGCGCGGCGTGATCGGCCCCGACGGCCAGAAGGTCTCGGCCCTCGACCGCCTCTACCTCGCCGACCAGGTCCCGACGATGCTGATCTGGGGCACCGACGACCCGGTCATCCCCGTCGCCCACGGCCGAAACGCCCACGAGATCATCGCCGGCAGCCGCTACGTCGAGCTCGAGGGCTCGGGCCACTGGCCGATGCTGGACTCCCCCACGCGCGTGACCTCGGAGCTGACGAAGCTTCATCGACGAGACCGAGCCGTTCGAGTACAGCGCGGAGCGGGTGCGCGAGCGGTTGAAGCGCGGGCCCTCCTAGCGGCCCGCACTCCAACCCGCGCAGGACGGGACCTAGGCGGTCGCGCTCTGCTTGACCTCGCCGCGGTAGGCACCGTCGGCCGTGCCCTTGCTCTCGATCATCTCCTTGAAGCGGTCGAGGTCTCCCTGGACCCGGCGCTCGACGATTCCGAGCATGTCGCCGACCTTCTCCTTGACGCCCTCGGGCTGGTAGTCGAGCTGCAGGTTGACCTTGGTCTTGCCCTCCTCAAGGCGATGGAAGGTGACGACTCCCGCGTGGTCGTCTCCGCTCGTCGACTTCCAAGCGATGCGCTCATCGGGGATCTGCTCCGTGATCTCGGCGTCCCATTCGAGGTCGTCGCCTGCGATCTCGGCCTTCCAGTGCATGTGGGTGTCGTCGATCTGCTTGACCGACTCGACGCCCTCCATGAAGCTCGGGAACTGCTCGAACTGGGTCCACTGGTTGTAGGCATCGCGGACCGGGACTTCGACTTCGACTGACTTCTGTGTGCTCGACATTCGGGCTCCTTCATTCGTTTTTTGTCTCTCTGAAGGTGTGCCCAGCCAGGCACGCGATAAGCCGGTCGATTGGTCACAGAAGGTTTCCGAGGTCGTTCACGTGGGGTATGTGCGAATCATGGCTAGGAGAGGAGCCGGAGGAGTACCCACCCCCGCCGCGCCGCGCGCGGAGCCCGGAGGCACCGGGCTCAACCGTGCGATCACCAAGAAGATGCTGCTGGTCTTCATCGTCGGCGACATCCTCGGCGGCGGGATCTACGCGCTGGCCGGGACGGTCGGCGCCGAGGTCGGCGGCGCGATCTGGGTCGCGTTCACCGCCGCGCTCATCCTGGCGGCGTTCACCGCGGCGAGCTACGTCGAGCTGACCACCAAGTACCCGCGCGCGGGCGGCGCCGGGCTGTTCGTCAACCGCGCCTTCGGCAACCCGCTGCTCAGCTTCCTGGTCGCGTTCGCGGTCATGGCCTCGGGGATCACCTCGGCGGCCACCCTGTCGCGCGCGTTCGGCGGCGACTACCTGAGCGTCTTCATCGACGTCGAGGTTCTCGTCGGGGCGATCGCCCTGCTCTTGATCATCGGGGTGATCAACTTCATCGGGATCAAGGAGTCGGTGCGGCTGAACCTCGGCTTCACCGCGGTCGAGGTCGGCGGCCTCATCCTGATCACGATCATCGGCCTCGGCGTGCTGTTCGACGGCGGCGGCGACACGGGCCGCGCCTTCGAGCTCGACACCGCCGAGGGCAAGACGGCGGTCGGGGCGATTCTGGGCGGCACCGCGCTCTCCTTCTACGCCCTGATCGGCTTCGAGGACTCGGCGAACGTCGCCGAGGAGGTCAAGGACCCGAGCCTCGCCTACCCCTTCGCGATCTTCGCCGGCCTCTTGATCGCCGGCGCGGTCTACCTCATGGTCACGATCGTCGCCTCGATGGTCGTCCCCACAGACGACCTCGCCGCCTCCTCGGGCCCGCTGCTCGAGGTCAACCAGGGCCCGCTCGCGGTCAACGACAAGGTCTTCTCGGCGATCGGGCTGCTCGCGCTGTCAAACGGCGCGCTCATCAACCTGATCATGGCCTCGCGCCTGCTCTACGGCATGGCGGAGGAGAAGGTGATGCCGAGGCCGCTCGCATACGTCAACCCCGCCCGCAAGACACCGGTCGTCGCAATCGTCCTCGTCACGGCGCTGGCCATCGGCCTCGCGGCGACCGGCGACCTGGCCGACCTCGCCGCGACCACCGTCCTGCTGTTGCTCGCGGTGTTCATCGTGGTCAACATCAGCGTCCTGGTCTTGAGGAAGGACCCCGTCGACCACGACCACTTCTCGGTCCCGACCTTCGTCCCGATCATCGGCGCCCTCGGTGCCGCGCTCGTCCTCACCCAGCCCGACGCCGAGACCTACGCCCGCGCCGGCCTGATCATGCTGGTCGGGCTGATCGTCTTCATCCCGACCTACCTGACAACACGACGCGAGTACTCGAACGACCGACGTTGACACCGCGCCGGGCGGCCTGAGAGGCTCGGGGCCTGCACGCAGGCGAACACACGACTGAGGGGGAGACGCGCGCGTGATGACGGCCGTGCTCTACGGACTGGCCGCATCGAGCGCGCTCGTGATCGGCGCCGCGATCGGAACCTACGCCAAGGACCTGCCCGAGCTGCTGGTCAGCGTGCTGCTCGCCTTCGCCGCGGGGGCGCTGATCTCGGCGCTCTCGTTCGAGCTCTTCGACGACGCCTTCAAGCTCGGTGGCGCGACTCGCTCGGGGCTTGCGCTGCTCGCGGGAGCGGGCGCGTTCATCGTCGCCGACACGCTGCTTGACCGCTACACGGGCGGGGCCTCAGCGACCGGCGCCGGCACCCCGGCGGGCGGTCCCGTCGTCGGCATGGCGCTCCTTGCCGGGGTGACCCTCGACGGCGTGCCCGAGAACCTCGCGCTGGGAGTCTCGCTGGTCGACGACGCGTCGATCAGCCTGCTGGTAGCGATCTTCTTCTCGAACCTGCCCGAGGCCCTGGTGGGGGCGAAGAGGATGCGCGAGGGCAAGCATGGGGCGAGCGCGAAACAGGTGATGGTCCTGTGGATCGCGTGCGCGGTACTCCTGGTTGCGGCGGTGGTCGTGGGCAACGAGTTCGGCGGCGTCCTCTCGGACGAGGTGCTGTCGGTCGCGCTCGGCTTCGCTGGAGGAGCGGTGCTCGCCTCGGTCGCGATCACGGTCCTGCCCCAGGCCTTCCCCGAGGGCAAGTCCCACCCCTGGGTCGCCTTCGCGACGGCCGCCGGCTTCTTCCTCTCCTACGTGCTGGCCGCCTGACCGGGGGGACCTGTGGGGACCGACGCGCTTGTGTGTCAAACTGCGCACATGCGTTTACACATAAGCCTTGATGATGATCTCGTGGCCGAGCTCGACAAGCGGGTCGGAAAGCGAGGACGCAGCGCGTTCATCAGCCGCGCCGTCGAGCAGACCCTCGACGACAAGCGGCGCTGGGACCTGATCCTCTCGTCGTTCGGATCGATCTCCGACGAGGGCCACGAGTGGGACCCGGATCCCGCCGCGTGGGTCAGGGAGCAGCGCCGCAGCGACCCACGCCGCAGGGGCTGAGCATTCTCCTGCTCGACAGCACGGTCCTGATCGACGTGCTGCGAGGAGCGTCAGCGACGCGGAGGCTGGCGGAGCTCCAGGCGTCCGGTGCGCCGCCGTTCGTCTGCGCGGTCAACGTCGAGGAGGTCTGGCGCGGCGCGCGGCCGCCGGAGATCGACGGGATCAGAAACCTGCTCACGGGACTGCGCGTCGCCCCTCTGGGTGGGCCCGAGGGCGAGCTGGCTGGGCGTTGGAGGCGCGAGTTCGCGGAGCGGGGAACGACCCTGAGTCAAGCCGATTGCCTGATCGCCGCGGCGACGGTCGGTGTCGGTGCACGGTTGGCGACCGGCAACCCCAGCCACTTCCCGATGGCCGAGCTCGACGTCGAGGTTTGGCCGACCGGCGAATAGGCACAGACCGCGCCTACACTCGCCCGATGGACCTCGAGCTCCTCGACCGCACCCTCGCCGCCGCCGGCGAGCCCGACTACCGCGCCAAGCAGGTGTGGGAGTGGACCGCGCGCGGCGTGGGCTCCTACGAGGAGATGACCAACCTGCCCGAGGACCTGCGGGCGACGCTCGAGGTCGGCGTGCCCCTCTCCTCCCTCACCCTCCGCGACGAGGCGAAATCCGACGACGGCACCGTCAAGGCGCTCTTCGACACCCACGACGGGCGGCCGCTCGAGGCCGTGCTGATGCGCTTTCGCGACGGGCGGCGCTCGGTCTGCGTCTCGTCCCAGTCGGGGTGCCCGCTCGACTGCCGCTTCTGCGCGACGGGGCAGATGAAGTTCGGGCGCAACCTGACCGCGTCGGAGATCCTCGACCAGGCGCTCCACTTCCGCCGCATCGAGGACGTCGACCATCTCGTCTTCATGGGGATGGGCGAGCCGATGATGAACCTCGACGCCGTGCTCGAGGCCTGCGCCAAGCTCCCAGACATCGGGATCACCAACCGCCGCACGACGATCTCGACGGTCGGATGGGTCCCGGGGATCAAGGCCCTGACCGAGCAGGAGCGCCCGATCCGCCTCGCCTTCTCGCTGCACGCGCCCGACGACGCCCTGCGCTCGGAGCTGATGCCGGTCAACGACCGCTATCCGCTCTCCGAGGTGCTCGCCGCCTGCCGCGCCCACCACGCGCGCCGCAACCGCCGCGTGTTCATCGAGTACGTGATGCTCGACGGCGTCAACGACCGCGTCGAGCAGGCCCGCCAGCTCGCCGACCTGCTCGACCCCAAGGTCTTCAAGGTCAACCTGATCCCCTTCAACCCCACGGGATCGGGCTTCGAGGGCTCGAGCTCGAAGGCGATCGGCGCCTTCCAGGCGATGCTCCAGCGCAAGGGGATCCCCGTGACCGTGCGCCTCACGCGCGGCCGGGACATCGACGCGGCGTGCGGTCAGTTGGCCGCCAGCGCCGCGAGCTGAGAGCCGGCACCCATCCGGCGTCCTGCCCGGCGCCTACATTCTCGGCATGAACGCACGCAAATACCTGTTCGCGCTCAAGGGCCGGACGCTCTACACGGTGGGCCAGGGCAAGCCGAACCGGATCATCGCGATCGACAAGGAGACGGTCACCGTCGGGACGGAGAAGTCTCCGGACGGCACGCCCCTGAAGATCGAGCAGGTCCAAGACGCTCTTGACCGCCTGAAGGCGAAGGGCAAGGTCGAGGTCAACGTCAAGTCGCTCGGGTACCGCTCGGGATTCATCGGGGCAGTCCTGGCAACCGTGCCGGGTGCCGAGGTCGACGCGAAGCCGGCGGCGGTCAGGTTGCCGAAGTCGAAGCGGAAAAAGTCGAAGAAGAAGAAAAAGAAGAAGGCGAAGAAGAGCTAGGCCGGCTCCTCGTCGTCCTCCTCCTCTTTGACTTCCTCCAGCGGCTCGTGCACCACGTGGATCGGCAGGGCCGAGCTCTTGTCGTCGACGATCAACTCGATCGTGTAGGTGCCGGGCTCGTCGGCCTGGAACTGGATCGCCGCTGAGATCAGGAAGTTGTTGAGCCAGTCGGTCTGGGGGTTCTCGGCGCCGATCGCGAACTCTCCCCCGCCCTCGGCGATCGACTCGCCGGCCGGGTTCTTCACGAGGTTCCGCCAGGAGTGCATGTGGTCGGGGCCGATCTCCTCGGAGGTCGCGGTGAGGCGGACGGCGAGCATCATCCCGACCACGCTCGGGAACTCGGGGACGGCCTGGCGGTCGATGCCGCCGCCGACGATGGTCGCGAGGTTGTCGTGGATCTCGGCGTGGCGCGCCGGGATGACCCAGTCGATGTTCACGCGGTGCAGGCTAGCCGGGAGCCGACCCGCCTGGGCCGGCTCCCGCTGACGCTCGCTCAGGCGGCGACCGGCGCCTCGCCCTTCGCGCTGAGCTCGACGTGGGCGCGGCTGTCCTTGCCCTTGATCAGGATCAGGGTGAGGACCAGCCCGAGCACGGCGAACGCCGGCGCCGCCGAGGAATGCGGCCGAGAACCCGTCGACCAGGGCCTGGCCCTGCGCGGCGGGGTCGCCGCCGGCATCGGCGATCGCGTCCTCGGTGGTCGAGTTGGCGATCGTCGCCAGAACGGCGAGTCCGAGGGCGCCGCCGATCTGCTGCGAGGTATTGATCAGCCCGCTGGCGAGGCCCTGCTCTCGGTCCTGGATCCCCGAGACCGCCGCGATCGTGGTCGGCACGAAGCTGAAGCCGAGGCCGATCGCTGCGAGCACCGAGGGCCCGAGGATGTCGGAGGTGAAGCTGCCGTCGACGCTGATCTGGCTGAACCACGCCAGGCCGATAGCGATGAACCCCATCCCGACGGCCAGCACCGGCTTGAAGCCCACCTTGGTCACGAGCTGAGAGGCGACGCCGGCCGAGAGGATGATCGCGATCGACAGCGGCAGGTATGCGAGCCCGGCCTCGATCGCGCTGTAGTCCAGCACCTGCTGCATGTAGAGCGTGATGAAGAAGAACATCGAGAACAGCGCCGCGCCGACCAGCAGGCCGACGACGTTGGCGCCGGTCAGCGTCCGGATGCGGAAGATGCCGAACGGGACCAGCGGCGCCTTCGAACGCAGCTCGATCGCGGTGAAGATCGCGAACAGGGCAGCCGAGACGCCGAGCAGCGCGATCGTCTGGGTCGAGCCCCAGCCCGCCTCGGCCGCATCGACCAGCGTGTAGACGAGCACCGAGAGCGCGGCCGTGACTGTGACCGCGCCGGCCACGTCGAAGGTGCGGGTCTCGCCCTCGGAGCGGCTCTCGCCGATCAGCCTCGGGGTGAGCGCCAACACGAACAGGGCGACCGGGACGTTGACCCACAGGACCCACTCCCAACCGAGCCCATCGGTCAGGAAGCCGCCGAGCAGGACGCCCACGGCGCCTCCGGAGCCGGCGACCGCGCCCCACGCGCCGAGCGCCTTGTTGCGCTCGGAGCCGTCGGTGAACAGCGTGGCGACGATGGAGAGGGCCGCGGGAGAGATGATCGCGGCGCCGAGGCCCTGGGCCGCGCGTGCGGCGATCAGCTGGCCCTCGGTCGAGGCGAAGCCGGCGGCGAGCGAGGCGACCGCGATCACGATCAGGCCCGCCATGAACACGCGGCGGCGCCCGAGCAGGTCCGCCATGCGCCCACCGAGCAGCAGGAAGCCGCCGAAGGTGAGGACGTAGCCGTTGATCACCCAGGAGAGGTTCTCCTGCGAGAACTGGAGCTCCTCGCCGATCGTCGGCAGCGCGATGTTGACGATGGACGCGTCGAGGACGACCATGAACTGGGTCATGCACAGGAGGGCCAACGCCCACCAGCGCTTCTCGCGGTACTCGGTCTCGGTCGTCATCTGAAAATCCTCCTGTGCATTCGTTCCGAAGTTCGTGGCATAATCGGAAGCTGAGTTCCGGTTTCGGTTGTAGACTATACGGAACTCAGAGCTCCGTTTGCGTGATGACCCCCACATTCACGAAAACCCCGATCGCGAAGCCCGGCGCCGCCGGCGTTCGCGTCCTGCGCGCTGACGCGCAGCGAAACCGCGACGCGGTGCTCGAGGCCGCCCGCAAGCTCTTCGCCGAGCACGGCAACGACGCGCAGATGGACGACATCGCGCGCAAGGCCGGCGTCGGGGTCGGCACCGTCTACCGCCACTTCCCCACCAAGGACGACCTGCTCCAGGCCCTGATCGAGAAGCGCTTTGCGGCCCTGGCCGAGCGCGCCGCCGAGGCGGTCGCCGAGGCCCGCGAGGGCGACCCATGGAAGGCCTTCCGCGATTACATCCTCTGGTCCGCCGACCTTCAATCCCACGACCGCGCGCTGTCGCAGGCGATGGCGGACCGCTCCGAGACGATGGCGTGTGCCGCCGAGGACTCCGGCCTGGTGGATGAGTGCAACGAGCTGATCGACGTCTGCCAGCGCGCCGGCGTGCTGCGCAAGGACTTCGAGATGGAGGACATCCCCGCGATGGTCTGCTCGGTCGGAGCCGTCGCGATGGCCGCCGCCGAGAAGCCGCGCATGCGCTGGGAGCGCACCGTCGCCATCTGGCTCGACGGCGTCCGCGCCCCGGCGGCGAGCAAGCTTCCGCCGATCCCGGACTGATCTAGCGCGCCTCCGCGCCGCCCTCGCGCCGGGCGAACTCGAGGGTCAGCTCCGCGCAGAGCTCGGGGTCGTCCCACATCGCCAGGTGGCCTAGGCCAGGGAGCATGTGGAGCTCGGCGCCGGGGATCGCTTCGGCGACGCGGCGGGCCTGCCGCGGGAGCAGGACCATGTCGCGCGTGCCCCAGAGGATCTGGGTGGGCGAGCGGATCTCGGCGAGCGTCGGCGCCGCGAACTCGATCCGGCCGTAGTGGCTGAAGAGCGACTCGTTGGCGTCATCGAAGCCCGGGGCGTCCGCGAGCCGCTCCCTCGCCGCGACGAGCGCCTGGGTGTCGGGCCTCGTCGGGTGGCCGCATTGCGAGTAGAGCACCGGGCGGAATGGCTTGGTGTCGAGGAGGCGCTCGAGCTGGGACCCACGGATGCGCCGGGCGCCGTCGCGAAGCAGTCGCAGGTGGCGGCTCGAGACGTTCGGCTCGAACCACCCCTTGGCTCCGCACGCAGGCGCGATCGCGGTGGTCGTGATCGCGCGGCCTCGGCGAGCGAGCTCGAGGGCGATCGCTCCGCCCATCGAAAAGCCGACGAGGTGGGCGGTCCTGAGCTCCTCGTCGTCCATCCAGCCCTCGACCGCGCTCGCGAGGTTGGGGACGCTGTGGGTGTCGCCATCGGGAAGCGGCGGCGCGGCGCCGAACCCGGGCAGGTCGCGGACGATCACGCGGCCGTGGGGCTCGAGCAGCGGAGTCAGCGGGTCCCAGGTCTCCTTGCTGGCGCCGATGCCGTGCACCAGGACGAAGTCCATCGCGGCGTCTCCCGGCTCAGGCCCGGCGCAGCTCGTGAGAGCGGCGGGCGCGGAGGCGGTCGAAGCGGTCGCGGCGGCGGCCGGCGCGGCGCTCGGCCTTGAGGGTTCGCAGGTAGGGGTGGAAGTCGACCTGGATCGTGTGGCGCTTGGAGCTCACGTAGCGCTTCGCCATTCGGCGGTTCTCGCGGCGCATCACGCGGCGCATCTCGTGCGGGCCCGGCAGCGTGACCTCGCCCTCGAGGATGTCGGCGACCCACTCGGACTGGGCCTCGGACAGCGGCATGATCGCCCCGAGCGGCTGGATGAAGCCGATGAAGTAGAGGCCGGGATGGTCGGGGTCGACCACGCGGCGATAGAGGTCGAGCCTGTTCTCGGGCGCCTCGACGAACTCGGGGTCGAAGAAGGGGAACGTGATCTTGTAGCCCGTGCAGTAGATGACGAGGTCGATCTGCTCCGAGGACCCGTCGGCGAAATGGACGGTGCCCCCGTCGAAGCTCGAGATGTTCGGCTTGATCGCGATGTCGCCGTGGCCGATCCGCGGGAGCAGGTCGGACGAGACCGTCGGGTGGGCCTCGAGCAGCTTGTGGTCGGGCTCGGGCAGCCCGTAGGCGGTCGGCATCCCCGCAGCTGCTTTCAGCGCCTGCTTGAAGAGGATGCGCTGCAGCGAGAGCGGCAGGCGGGTCAGCTGCGGCGAGCCGGCCTCGTCCGAGGGCCTGCCCCGGACGTACTTGGGGATGATGTACGCGCTTCGGCGCATCGCGAGGAACGTCTTGTCGGCGATCCGCGAGCTCTCGACCGCGATGTCGGTGGCCGAGTTGCCGATCCCCAGCACCAGCACGTTCTTGCCGACCAGCACGTCGTGCTCGCGGTAGTTGTGCACGTGCATCTGCTCGCCGGTGAAGGTGTCCTGGCCGGGGAAGGCCGGCTCGGGCCAGCGCGCGTCCCAGTGGTGGCCGTTGGCGACCAGCACGTTGGAGTACTGCGTCGTGCCCTCGTTGCCGTCGGAGTCGCGCCAGCTGACGTCGTAGCCGCCCCCCGCGCCGTTGCCGCGGCCGGCCGGGCGGACGTCGGTGACCTCGGTGTTGAAGCGGATGTTCTCGCGGAAGCCGAAGTGGTCGACGTAGTCGTCGAAGTACTTCGCGATCTGCCAGTGGCTCGGGTAGTCGGGGTAGTCCTCGGGCATCGGGTAGGTCGCGTAGGCCATCAGCCCCCGCGAGGTGTTGATGTGCAGCGAGCGGTATGCCGACGACATCCCGTTGTCGTTCTCGTAGCGCCAGTTGCCGCCCACCCCCGAGCCCTTCTCGAAGCACTCGAACTCGATGCCGCGGGCGTTGAGTACCTGGCAGGCGGCGATCCCAGAGGACCCCGCGCCGATCACGCAGACTGGACTGGCCACGCAGCCAATATATGCTCCCCGCGCCTTGGGGACCGTCCGCCTGACCACGATCGCGCTCGCCCTCTGCGGGGCGCTCGCACTATCGGCTGCGGGATGCGGCGACGACGACTCGGGCGACTCGCCGTCGAACACGGGCAATGACGAACTGCTGACGACGGATGGCTTCCAGGCGGCCTACGACGCGGTCAGCGAGGAGGTCGGCAGCGACGACGAACTGGTCAGCGTGCAGATCGCCGAGACCGGCGCGACCTTCACGATCGGGGGCTCCGAGCCCCGCCTCTTCACCTACACGGGCGGCGAGCTGGTCGAGGGGGAGTTCCAGGTGATCGGACCAGGGCAGGGTGGCGGCGGCTTCCCGTTCACCGACCTCGACCCCGGCGCGATCGACGAGATCATCGCGGGCGTCACGGCCGAGGGCGCGCAGGAGGTGACGACGATGACCCTGGAGACCTCGTCCGGCGTGCTCGCCTGGACCACCACCGCGCTCGGCCCCGGCGGCCCGACCCTCGTCTTCACAGCGGCGCCAGACGGCACGGACGTGCAGCCCGCCGACGCCGGCGGAGCCGGGGCGCCCTGACACGCGTCTTAGGCCGCTCTCAGGAAATCGCGGCATCCTGAGATCCGCATGAGGAAAGCCACCACGAGGGAAGCTGCATGAAGATCCTGGTCGTCGACGACGAGCCGCAGCTGCGGCGCGCGCTCGAGCGCGCGCTGAAGCTCGAGGGCTACGAGGTCGAGCTGGCGGCTGACGGCGACGAGGCACTCGCGGCCGTGGCCGCTTCGGGCCCCGACGCGATCGTGCTCGACGTGCTGATGCCGAAGCGCGACGGGCTCGAGGTCTGCCGGGCGCTGCGGGCGGGCGACGACCACACCCCGGTCCTGATGCTGACCGCGCGCGACGCCGTCTCGGACCGCGTCGACGGGCTCGACGCCGGCGCCGACGACTACGTCGTGAAGCCGTTCGCGCTGCCGGAGCTGCTGGCGCGGATGCGGGCGCTGCTGCGCCGCGACGGGCTCACAGGGAACGGAACACCGCTCACCTATGACGATCTGACGCTCGACCCGTCGACGCGCGAGGTCCACCGGGGCGAGCGCGCGGTCGAGCTGACCAAGACCGAGTTCGCGCTGCTCGAGCACCTGATGCGCCACCCGCGCCAGGTGCTCACCCGCTCGCAGATCTTCGAGGCCGTCTGGGGCTATGACTTCGGGCCGACGTCGAACTCGCTCGAGGTCTACATCGGCTACCTGCGCCGCAAGACCGAGGAGGGCGGCGAGCCGCGCCTGATCCAGACGGTGCGCGGCGTCGGCTACGCCCTGCGCGAGAAGTGACCCTGCGCCGGCGGCTGGCGCTGCTCTCGGCCGCCGCGGTCGCGCTCACGGTCGTCCTCGCTTCGGCGCTCGTCTACGTCCTCGTCCGTGACAGCCTGCGCGACAACGTCGACGACGACCTGCGCGGTCAGGTCGAGCAGGCCGAGGCCCGGCTCGGGGAGTTCGAGCGAGCGCTCCCAGCAGGCGCCGAGCCGCCCGGCGGACTCGAGGCGATCCTCGGCGGGAGCGAGGGACAGCCGCCGGGAGTCGCACAGTCCCAGCCGGTCGGCCCGCCGCCCGACGTTCTCACCGCCCCCAACCCGAGCCCCGGCGATGCCGCCGCGCTCGGCCAGTTCATCGATGCAGAGGGCGACGTCGCCCCCACGCCCGGCACCACCGTCCGGATCCCCGTCTCGAGCGAGGCGCGGGAGCTGGCAGCCAACGGCGGCGACCCCAGCTTCGAGGACGTCGAGGCCGACGACACCCCGCTGCGCGTGCTCACCCAGCCCCTCGCCGGCGGCGTCGCGATCCAGGTCGCCGCGTCGCTTCAGGAAACCGAGGACACGCTCTCGACCCTGGTCCTGATTCTCGTGCTGGTCTCGATCGGCGGCATTGCCCTCGCAGCGGCGCTGGGCCCCGTGGTCGCCCGCACGGCGCTCGCTCCCGCCGGCGAGGTCTCAGACGCGGCCCAGGAGGTCGCGCGGACCCGCGACCTGACGCGGCGGATCGAGGTTCGCGGCGACGACGAGCTCGGCCGGCTGAGCTCGTCGTTCAACGAGATGATGGCCGCACTGGAGCGCTCGGAGGCGTCGCAGCGCCGCCTCGTCGCCGACGCGTCGCACGAGCTGCGCACCCCGCTCGCCGTGCTGCGAACCAACATCGAGACGCTCGACCGGGTGCACGACATGACCGACGACGAGCGCGGGCGCCTGATCGCCGATGTGACAGACGAGCTCGAGGAGCTGACCGCCCTCGTCTCGGACGTCGTCGAGCTGGCGCGCGAGCCCGGCGCCGAGGCGATTGTCATCCAGGACGTGGCGATGGACGAGCTCACCCGCGACGCCATCGAGCGCGCGCGGCGGCGGTTCCGCGAGCTCACGTTCGAGGAGAGCATCTCCCCCGGTCTCGTCACCGGCGACCCCCAGCGACTCGGCCGCGCGATCTCGAACCTGCTCGACAACGCGGCCAAGTGGAGCCCCGATGGCGGCACCGTCGAGGTCTCCTCATCGGGTGGCCGCGTCTCGGTCCGCGACCACGGGCCCGGCTTCGCCCCCGCCGAGCTGCCCAAGGTCTTCGACCGCTTCTGGCGCTCAGACGAGGCGCGCGGCAAGCACGGCTCCGGGCTCGGCCTCGCGATCGTCCAGCGCGTCGCCGAGGAGCACGGCGGCTCGGCGAGCGCGGCCAACGCCGGCGGCGGCGGCGCCGTCGTCACGATCGAGCTGCCTCAAGACCTTTCTTAGCCGGGCCTCAGCGTCCTCTCAGCTTCGACTGGCTGAATGGCCTCGATCCCGGAGACACCGGGTAACGAGCGAGAGGAACAGCAGATGCTCAGCAAGATGTTCGGATCGGCGAAGCGCAGGGTGGGCCCCGTGGGTCTCTCCCTCGTCGCGGCCGCGCTCACGGCGACCGCCTTCGCGGCCGTCTCGGTCGCGGCGAAGGACGACAACGGGAACAAGGACAAGTCCCGCGGCGACGTGCTGCGAGCCGCGCCCGCCCCGGGCGGCCCCGGCGGCCCGGAGATGTTCCGCGAGAAGCTCAGCGAAGAGGACCGCCAGGCACTGGAGGAGTTCGAGCAGTGCATGGAGGACAACGGCGCGCCGGCTCCCCCCGCACCCGGTGAGCGCTTCGAGGGCGACGGTCCGCCCGAGCCGCCGAGCGAGGCCGATCGCGCCAAGATCGAGAAGGCCCTAGAGGCCTGCGAAGACAAGCTGCCCGAGGGCGCCCGCGCCTTCGGCGGACCGGGCGGGCCCGGATGCGGGCCGCCCCCTGGAGCCAGCGACAGCGCCACCCTCCCGGCGCACTCCCGAGCTCACCCCAGGGCCAGCAGTCAGCGCCCCGGAGCTCCGGCGAAACCGCTGGCCTCCCAGAGCGCTGTCCCCAGCAGCGCCCGCGACGGCTCCGAGCCGCCGTCCCCCGGATGTCGAAGCGGAGCACGCGTTGCGGTGACCATGCTCAGGTGTAGAGCCCTACGGAGTCGAGCGCCGCGGAGATGTCGGAGTGGATCACGATCCGGGCGACCTTGCGGTCGCGCTGCTCGAGCACGTGGGCCAGGGGGAGGTCGAGCTCGGCGCCGCCGTCGGCTTCCTTCACGTGCATGCGGCCGAGGACGACCCAGCGGTCTGAGCCGGCGGCGCGGATCCCGACGGGCTGGAATCGCTCCTCGTCGAAGAGCTTCCCCATCTCCTTGCGCCAGGTCGCGAAGCCCTTGACGCCCTTGTAGGACTTGCCGTCGAGGAAGAAGCTGTGGATCTCGATCTCGAACTTCGAGTGCACGATCGCCGAGACGGCATCGGGATCCTCGCTCTCGAACTCGCCGTAGACGCGGCGGATCGCCTCCAGAGTCGAGCCCTGATCGGCCTCTTCCATCGCCGCGTTGAACTGGCGTTCGACCTCTTCGACGTTCGGGGCTGCCATCAGGCGAGCAGTATCGCGGAAGAGGCCCGCCGGGCGACGCCTGAGTCGGACCCACCGCGGCCCACTTTTCGGTGGCCCCAGCCGCCGAGCCTCTCTGTCCTTATCGAGGGCTTCGCGGCGGATCGCTGCGGAGGAGAGCCAGAACGCAGAAGGGCCGCAAGAGGTAGCCATCGCTCGTCGGGGCGTTTTCGAAGTCGTGTGGCGGGGAGACCTCCACTAGCAACCGACTTCGACGAATCAAGGAGGAAGAGATGGCGAAGCAGGCCAAGGACGTGATGACCAGCCCATGCGAGTGCATCGGTGAGAGCAAGACGGTCGCCGACGCGGCGAAGAAACTGAGCGAGCTCGGGGTGGGATCGATGCCGATCTGCGGCGACGACGACCGCCTGAAGGGCATGGTGACCGACCGCGACATCGTCGTTCGCGTGGTCGCCGAGGGCCGCGACCCGGCCGAGGTCCAGGTCTCGGAACTCGCCCAGGGCAAGCCCGTGACGGTCGGCGCCGACGACTCGATCGAGGACGTGCTCTCGGTCATGTCGGAGAACAAGATCCGCCGCCTGCCTGTGATCGACGGGCACGACCTCGTCGGGATCGTCAGCCAGGCCGACATCGCGACCGACCTCGGCGAAAGCGAGACCGCGAGTCTTGTCGAGGCGATCTCGGCGGCGCCCGCGTCTCAGCACTGAGGGTTACCTGAAGAATTATCCTGTTTCGCCCCTGTCCTAGGCTTAGTGGGGATGGAGATGAAGGGACAGGAGACGAGCGGATTCGAGCTCAGGGTCGAGGCGATCGACGGCGCCTCCGTTCTTCACGTGAACGGCGAGGTCGACCTCTCGACGCACGAGCACCTGAGCGAGGAGCTGACCTCGCTCGCGGGCAAGGCCAGCCCGATCGTGGTCGAGCTCTCGGAATGTGACTTCATCGACTCGAGCGGGATCCGCGCCCTTCTCGTCGGAGGCCGGGCGGTCGCCGATTCCGAGGGTGCCGGCGGCAAGATCGTTCTGGCCGGGGCGGTCCCCCAGGTCAGCCGCATCCTCGAGATGACCGGGGTCGGCGAAGCGCTGCCGATCTATCCCGGGCTCGACGAGGCGCTTGCGGCGCTTGGCGCCCCCAGCGCCGATTAGTCTCGCCGCATAACAGCGGCTGAATCCAAGCGACGCAGGGGGCCCCTGGCCTGGTTCGGCCCGGAGGGCGCCCGGACCGGAAGGGCGCTCGCCCGGCGCACGCGCCTGCTGCTGACGCTCGCGATCGTCTTCTCGAACCTGGTGGGAGCGGTGATCGTGTTCGTGTTCGCGAACTTCGTGATCCCGACGCCCGAGCTGCCCGACCAGGACGAGGTTCGCCTTCTGAACCTGGTCAGCTTCAGCGCGTACGTCGGGGTCGCGATCGTCGTCGGCTACTTCTGGGGCTCGAAGCGGATGCGCGTGATTCGAGCGTTCCTCTCCGAGGAGCGCGAACCCACGCGGCTCGAGCGACGAGGGGCGCTGCTCGGCCCGGTGCGCCTCGCGTACGTGAGCGCCGTGCTGTGGATCGGCGCCGTGATCGTCTTCGGGGTGCTCAACGCCGTCTATGACTCGCAGCTCGGCCTCGCGGTCGCGATCACGATCGCGCTCGGCGGGATCACCACGACGGCGATCACCTACCTGCTCTCCGAGCGGGTGCTGCGCGCCGCCACGGCGCGGGCGATGATGTCGCGCCCGCCGAAGCGCCCCGTCGTGCCCGGGATGGTCTCGCGAAGCGTGATCGCCTGGGGCCTCGGCACCGGGGTGCCGCTGGTGGGGATGCTGATCGTGGCGGTCTACACGGTCACCGGCGAGGACATCGACGCGCAGGAGCTCGCTCAGACCGTGCTCGCCCTCGGCGGGGTGGCGCTCGTCGTCGGACTGTTCGCGGTGATCCTCGCCGCGCGCGCGTCGGCCGACCCGATCACCTCGGTGCGCCAGGCGATCAACGACGTCGAGCAGGGCGACCTCGACGTCGAGGTCTCCGTGTACGACGCCTCGGAGCTCGGCCTGCTCCAGGCCGGCTTCAACCGGATGGTCGGCGGGCTGCGCGAGCGCGAGCGCATCCGCGAGGTCTTCGGCACCTACGTCGACCGCGACGTGGCAGAGCACATCCTGGAGGAGGGCACGGCGATGGAGGGCGAGGAGGTCGAGGTGACACTGATGTTCCTCGACGTCCGAGGCTTCACCGGCTTCGCCGAGCGAGCGCCGGCGCGCGAGGTCGTCGCGACCCTGAACCGGCTGTTCGAGCGGGCCGTCCCGATCATCCGCGAGCACCACGGCCACGTCGACAAGTTCGTCGGCGACGGGCTGCTGGCCGTGTTCGGCGCTCCGCGGCGCGACCGCGACCACGCCGAGCAGGCGATGGGCGCGGCGCTCGAGATCGCGGCTGCGGTGGCCAAGGAGTTCGAGGGCGAGCTCGAGATCGGGATCGGGGTCAACTCGGGATCCGTCGTCGCGGGGAGCATCGGCGGCGCCGGCCGGCTCGAGTTCAGCGTGATCGGCGACGCCGTCAACGTGGCCGCCCGGATCGAGGCCGCGACGCGCGAGACCGGCGACACGATCCTGCTGAGCGAACAGACCCGGGCGCTGCTCGACGGCACCTACGACCTGAAGCCGCGCACCGACATCGAACTCAAGGGCAAGAGCGAGCCGGTCACGCTCTATACCCCCTAGGGGTATCTGGTAGGATCGCCTGCGAATGGAAGCCTCCGCACACAGCCACGAGAACCACGACCACCACGAGATGCCCACCGAGGGGCGCGCGTTGACCGTGGTCGCGATCAGCGCCACCCTCCACTGCCTCACCGGCTGCGCGATCGGCGAGATCTTGGGGATGGTGATCGGCCAGGCGCTCGGCTTCTCGGACCTCGGGACGATCGCGCTCGCCGTCGCCCTCGCCTTCCTGTTCGGCTACATGCTGACCAGCCTGCCGCTCTTGCGGGCGGGCCTCGCGCTCGGGGCCGTGATCCCGATCGCCCTCGCCTCAGACACGCTCAGCATCGCGACGATGGAGGTCGTCGACAACGTGATCATGCTCGCGATCCCCGGCGCGATGGAGGCGGGGCTCGACAACACCCTCTTCTGGGCGAGCCTCTCGGTCGCCCTGGTCATCGCCGGCACGATCGCCGTGCCGGTCAACCGCTGGCTGATCGGCCGCGGCAAGGGCCACACCGCGGTGCACGAGACCGGGATCCACGGAGGCCCCGACCCGAAGCTCGTCGGAGCGGTCGCCGCGGTCGCGTTCGTCTTCGGCTCGGCCGTCCTGCTCGCCGAGCTGCTCGGCTAGCCGCCCCGGCCCCAGACCTTCGCGTTCAGGTCGCGCTTGTCGGTGAGGCGGCCGATCGGCGTCGGGACCTTGCCGGCCACGCGCCACAGGAACGCCTGCAGCCAGGGGATCGGGATTCCCTGCTCCTTGCGCGTCGTCGCCCCCTCATGGACGACGTCCATCGTCACCACCGCGTCGCGGCGGATGATGAAGCCCTTCGGAGGGTGCACAGACACGACGTGCACCGAGTCGGGGTTGCGGCGCATGAGCTGAACCCAGTCCCACACGGCCTTGCCGAGCTCGAGCCACTGCGTCACCCAGGCCGTCCAGAATCCAAGCGCGCCGCAACCGATGATCACCAGCAGGCCGAGCAGCTCGCTGTCCTGCCAGTAGAGGACGCCGCCGCCGATCAGGCCGGCAAGGGCGATCAGGATCCCGGAGATCGTCCCCATCAGGGGATGACTCTAGGCGCTAGAAGCCGTCGGGATGCCGGGCCGTGAAGCCCGACGAGGAGCGCATCTCGGTCGACCAGCGCGGCCCGTTGCCGCCGGTCATCGAGGTGTCGAAGCGAAGGCCCGCGACGACCATGTAGGCGTGGCCGTAGTTGGCGTAGACGGTGATCCAGCTGCCGCCGCCGGGCGAGCCCCAGGCGGTGAAGCCGCCGGAGTCGAGCGGGCTCGAGATCAGCCCGCCGCCGTGCAGCGCGTAGCTGACGGCGCCCGAACAGTCATAGCCCGAGTCCTCGAAGGATCCGTGACCGCCTCCCCACACGTAGGGCGTCTCGTTGATGCGGTTGGCGGCTTCGATCACCGCCTTGACGACGAGCGGGGCGCCCGCGGGTGCGACTGCCTCGCCGTCGATCAGCGCGGCGCGCTCGCCGGGGCCGGGGATCGAGGTGCCGAGGTCCTTCTCGAGAGTGGACTCGCGGGCCTGCAGCGCCTCGAGGGAGGCCTGGCGCTCGGAGCGCATGGCGACGAGCTGTGAGTGCTGCGCCGCGATCTCGCCCTGGGCCTGCGCGAGCTCGGCACGGCGCGCTGCGACCTCGTCGCGGGTGACCTTGATCCGCTCCTGGACCTCCTTGAGCTTGGCGACACCCTCCTCGATCTCGTCGCGCAGGCCGCTGACCCGCTCGACGACGGCCTCGTCATAGGCCTGGATGCGGTCGAGGTACTCGGTCTCGCTCAGGACCTCCTCCCAGGTCGAGGAGTTGAGCACGACGCTGAGCGTGTCGGAGTCGTTCGACTTGTACATCTGGACGAGCAGCTCCTCGAGCGCGACCAACGCGCGGTCGAGGCGGGCGCGGATCTCGGCCAGGTGCGCCTTCTCGGCGTTCAGCTCCTCGGTCGCGGCGTCGAGCTCGGCCTGGCGCTCGTCGAGCTCGGCCTGGACCGTGTCGGCCTTGCGGCGCAGCTCGGACTCGGCGGCGATCACGGAGTTGATCTCGGCGTTCTGCGCGTCGATCGTCGACTGCAGGTCGCCCTGCTGGTCGACGTTCGACTCCAGTTCCTGCATCTTGCCCTCGAGCTCCGAGGTCGCCTCCTGCGCGGGGGCGCCGGCGCTCACCGCGAGGGCGCTGACCCCGCCCAGAACGAGCAGCGCGAAGCCGAGCGCGAGCCGGCGGGCGCGAAAGTTGGGTACGTCGAATGTGGGCGGTCGAGGCTGCATGAAAACGACCCGATCTCAAGTCGGGCAGCCTGGTCAGGCTACAGAGTTGCCGCGAATGTGATGATTCCTTAACATAAAGCTGCAACGCGTCTTGCGCGCAGCAGGAATCGGGCCCTCGGCGGCTACTTCTTTCTCTGCTTGCTCTTCCCCGCGCCCTTGCGGTTGCGTTGGCAGCGCTTCGAGCCCTTGCAGGGCTTCGGGTCGCCGAAGGCCTTGTAGCGCAGGAACGGCGTGACCGTCTTGAAGAACGCGTTCTGGCCGGGGGCGGCGAGCAGCGGGTCGAGGTGGGACTGCTCGGGATCCGCGTTGACGAGCCTCGACTCCTTTCGAGTGGTCCGTGCCGTGTCGATGAAGGCGTTGGCGCCCTTCAGCACGCGGCCGCTCGTGAGGTCGGTCTGGATCGCGTACAGCGGCACGTCAACCCTGCGCTGGTGCAGGAGCCGCAGCCCGAGGTAGTCGGCGACGTCGTTCTGGACCAGCGCATTGGCGCCGTTGGTGTCGATCGTCAGCTTGCGCGGGAAGTACCACTCGATGCCGTTGCCGGGTTCCTGGCCGAACCCGGCCGCGAGGCGCTCGACCGGCGTGATCCCGCCCGGGATGAAATCGCGCAGCGGACCCGACGTCGCGACGCTGCCGCTGTTGATGTGCAGCAGCGACAGCGCGGTCGGCGAGGTGTCGCGGTCGAACGCGTTGCCGAGGAGGGCGCGGTTGGTGACGGGGAAGGGCGGGTTGAACGCCGGCGGCAGCAGAGCAAACGCCTGGACGCCCGCCGCCGAGCCGGTCGGGTCCTTGAGCGCGTTGATCGCGCCGATCTCTCCGAAGAGCCCGGCGGCCTCGGGGATGCCGATGCCGAGGAGGTCCGAGAACGGCGTCGCCGCCGACAGGGTGCCGACCGCCTCTTGGGCCTCCGCGAGCGTGAACGGGTCGAAGCTGCCGAGCAGGCCGCCGTCGATCAGGACCATGCCGTCGATGTCCTTGTAGCCGGGAGTGCCGTTGAAGTCCCATGAGGCGTAGGCGGCGGCCAGCGAGGCGCCGAGCGAGTGGCCGCCGAGGACGACCTTGCGCTTGCCCTTCGCGCGCGCCTGCAGCACCACGGCGCGCGCGTCGTCGAGGGCGACCTTCATCCCCCAATCGCGCACGAACGGGAAGTCCTCGGGGCCGCGCAGGAAGTCGAAGTGATCGGTCGGGCCGCCGCCGTCGAGCCAGCCGAGGTAGTAGTCGAACATGAACTGCAGGCTGACCTGGCCCTTCAGCGCCTGCTCGAAGACGCCGCGCTCCTCGAGCGCCTGGCTGCGGCGGTCGATCGACCAGACCTGGAGGTCGGGGACGTGCTTGACGATGTAGCGAGCCGCGAGCGTGAAGTTGCCCGAGCCGCCCGAGGTGCCGGGCATCAGGACCAGCACGCGCTTCGCCTTGGCGGAGCCGTACTTGTCGACGAAGACCTGGTTGTACTGCGCCGGGCCCGGGCCGGCCGGGGTCGGCACGGTGACGCGCGTCTCGCGGGCGGCGGCGGGCGCGGCGGCGACCAGCGCGGCCACGGCGGCGAGCGCGATCGACAGAACGATCCTGCGGCGACTGCTGTTCATCAAACCTCTCCTCACTCGGTCCCTGCCTGGTGCGGTTCCCTGGTGCCCGCCCTGGACTGGCTAGCTGGCCAAGAGCGTAGCGGCAGCGGCGTCATCGCCGGTACCTACTTTGACGCGTTCGCCGCGCCGAGAGCCGCGAGCTGGTCGGCGCCGCCGATCAGCGCCTGCTGAAGCTCCGCCTCGAGGGCAAGGCCATCGGCGGGGGCGGCGTTCCAGCCCTCGTTCCAGAGGCGCTTCGCAGAGCGGATCGCCGAGGGGGAAGCGGCCGCGATCTGGGTCGCGAGGGCGTTCGCCTCGGCCAGCGGGTCGTCGGCGAGGCGGGTGACGAGCCCGAGCGAGAGGGCCTCGTCGGCCTCGAGGACTCGCCCCGTATAGGTCAGCTCGCGGGCGACGTCGTCGCGGACCAGGCGCGGCAGCGTCTGGCTCAGGCTCATGTCGGGGATCAGGCCGTAGCGGATCTCCATCACCGACATACGGGTGCCCGGCGCCGCGATCCTGATGTCGGCCCCGAGCGCGATCTGCAAGCCGCCGCCGAGGCAGTTGCCCTGCAGCGCCGCGACCACCGGCATCGGCAGCTCGCGCCAGCCGTAGGCGACGCGCTGGGCGAAGTTGGCGGGCGAGTCGTTCGAGGCGGCGAAGCCGTCGCCGAACAGGTCACCGTTCTCGCCCTCGCCCGACATGAAGCTCTTGAAGTCGAGCCCGGCGCAGAAGCTCGGCCCCTCGCCGGACAGGACGACCGCGCGGACGTCCTCGGCCGCGGTGAGCTCGTCGAGCGCTGCGTCGAGCGACTCGAACATCGGCCAGTCGAGGCCGTTGTGCTTGTCGCCGCGGGTCATCCGCACCGAGGCGACGCCGTCGGCGGTGTCGATCCGCACGCGATCTGACCGAGGTGCCATCGCCAGGCAGCGTATTGGCTAGCGGACGGGGTGGCGGTACGAGCGGCGCCGTCGTCGCGGCACGTCGCGCGGGCGGAGCAGCGACGGGCAGGAGCGCAGTCCCGCGCACGCCGGCCGACGACGGCAGTGACGCCTCAGCTCTTCGCCCTCCGGCTCACCATGAGAACCGAACCTAACTCTCGCCGCGGACGGCGTTCGCCGCGGCCGCCCGGGCACTGCCCTTGCGAGACTTGCGCCCGTGCGCGTCAACTTCCTCCGTCACGGCGAATCCGCCTCGAACGCCGCCCCCGGGGCGATGGCGCTGCCCGACGAGCAGGGCGACCGGCTGACCGAGCTGGGTTGGCGCCAGGCACGCGAGGCGGGCAAGCATCTGGGCGGGCTCGGCGCCACGCGGATCCTGACGAGCGGGCTGCGGCGCGCGCGAGAGACGGCCGAGGCGCTGGCCGAGACGCTCGAGCTTCCGATCGAGGTGCTCGAGCCCCTGCACGAGCTGCGCGAATCGGACGGCTACGGCGAGCTCGGGCTCGAGGAGCAGCGCCTGCGCCGCTGGTCGGTCTGGATGGCCGAGCACGGCGACGACCCCGGCCACTCCTACCGCGGCGGCGAGTCGTTCAACGACGTGATCGCCCGCGTGGTCGCCGTCCAGCGCGCGATCGAGGCCCGGGGCGACGAGCACGTCCTCGCCGTCAGCCACGGGATCTTCCTGCGCTTCTTCCTCATGCACTGCGTGCTCGACGACGCCTTCCGCCCCTCCCACGCCCAGCGCCTGTGGCAGCTCGGCTCGATCAACTGCGGCCTCACCACGTTCGAGCACGGAGAGGCGGCGCTCGCGTCCGGCTACGCGGTCGCGCCGTGGCGCTGCGTCACCTGGATGGCGCGGCCGTGGGACCCCGCATAGACCTCGCCAGCTCCTCTTCGGGGTCGGCTGGGCCCTTGATCGTGGGATCGCTCGCTGAGAGCTGGTTCGGGAGGTTGAACTCGCAGCCTTCGGGGGCCGTGACGGTTCCCTCGAGCAGGGGGTCCTCGGTCTCCTTCATCCAGCGCTCGAGGCGCTGGCGCATCTGGGTCAAGGGCTCGGCGGCGCGAGGGTCGTCGACGAGGTTGCGCTCCTCGTGGGGGTCGAAGACGAGGTCGTAGAGCTGCTCGGGCTCGACGAGCTGGTCGCCCCACCCCGCCTCGACGAAGACCTCCTTCGCGGCCGAGTCGTCGCAGTTGGCGAGGACGGTGTACGGGTAGCTGCCGAAGCGCCGGATGTACTTCCAGCGCTCGGTGCGGATCGCGCGCTGCGGCTCGTAGGCGGCGTGGTAGGTGAACTCCGTGAACACCTGCTCGTGCACGTGGTCGACCTCGCCGCGGATCAGTGGCATCAGGGACGAGCCCTGTGCGAAGGAAGGGGTCTCGACTCCCGCGAGCTCGCAGAGCGTCGGGTAGAGGTCGAGCTGGCTCACCATCTGGTCGTAGACCTTGCCGCCGGTGAAGCCCTCGGGGCCGCGCATCAGCAGCGTCACCCCGATGCCGCGGTCGAACAGCGTCGCCTTCGCCATCGGGAACGCGAGGCCGTGGTCGGTGGTGCAGATGATCAGCGTGTTGTCGTTCAGGCCGAGGTGGTGGAGGCCGTTCAGGACGGCGCCGATTCCCTGGTCGAGCGAGCGGGCGCTGGCCTTGAACGCGGCCATGTCGGCGCGGGTGCGCGCGTCGTCGGGTAGGTTCGCCGGCGGCAGCGAGTAAAGGGTGTCGCGCACCGAGGTCGGGACGGCGAAGTCGCGGTGGGTCTCGAAGAAGCCGACCGACATGAAGAAGGGCTCGGGCGTGTCGCCGAGCGCGTCGATGGCGGTCGGGGCGACCTCCTTGGCGTGGTTGGTGTCGACCTCGAGGATGTCGTCGTAGCCGATCACCTCGGGGTCGCGCGAGATGTGCTGCTCGCCGATCAGCACCGAGCGGTAGCCGGCCTCGCGCAGCGGGTGGACGATGTGCTCGCCGTAGTCGTTCAGCTCCCAGCCGCGGTGCGCGAGCCCGATCATTCCGTTGTTGTGGCAGTACTGGCCGGTCAGCAGCGATGCGCGGCTGCCCGAGCAGGTCGGCGCGGCGCAGAAGGCCTTGCGGAAGAGCACGCCCTGGTCGGCGAGCAACTGGATGTTCGGCGTCGGGACCTGGAAGCCGTAGGGCTGCACATAGCGCCCCGTGTCGTGCGAGTGGATGTAGAGGATGTTGGGTGGTTGTGCGCCTGGCGGCGTCATACCGTCTCGGGGACGGCGGGGACCAGATCAAGCTCGGTTCCCAGGCGCAACTCGGCGTAGCGGCGGGCCCAATCGTCGTTGATGCCGTCGCTCTGCTTCTTCATCCGGGTCTCGAGCTTGATGCCGCCCTCGGGGGGCTCGATCCCGAGCTGGTCGAGCACGCTCTCGGTGCTGGCGACGTAGTCGGACGCGAAGTTCTCGTAGAGGACGAGCACGGGCCTGATCCTGACATGCTCGAAGAAGGCATCCCACCGCGCCTCGTCGTGGAGCACGCGGCCGAGCAGGTGGTTGATCGCGCCGAAGTGAAAGCGCAGCGGGGCGCGGTGCTCGTCCATGAAGGTCTTGTAGGGAGGCGTGTCCGTGTCCTCCGGGCCGACCGCGTAGCTGGCGTCGTTCTGGGGCTCGTTCTGGCGCCAGGTCGCCGTCTGCACCGCCTTCCACAGCGAGATCGCCTGGCGCACCTTGTTGGCGCGGATCACGCGCACGAGCGTGACGTCGGGGAAGACCGCCGGCAGCAGCTCGTCGAGCGGCAGGTCGCGGTACTCGGGAGCGTTTCGCACGAGGCTGACGAAGTCGCCGAAGTAGTTCCACATCATCTTCGCGCCGAAGACGCCGTTCTCGGTGGTGCCCTGCTCCATCGTCCAGTCGAGGTAGCGGTCGTAGGCGGTGCGGCTCCAAAGCGGGGAGCGCGGCTGCGGGTCGTTCGAGCGCGCGCGCTCCCCCAGGTGGCTGAGGATCGAGGGGTCGTCGATCCCGTTGAAGTACTCGTGGGGCTCGCGGGGGCGCCCGCTGTGCTGGAGCGCCTCGAAGTACTCCTCGGGGCGGCCGGCGACGCCGGTCTCCTTCAGGGCCTGGCACACCAGCGTGCTGCCGCTTCGCTGGGTCGCGCAGACGAGATATGAGCGCTTGGGTTCGGTCACGGGCTAATTCCGAACCATGTTAGTAGAGAAAGTCGCCTATCAACGGGAAACCCTGATGTCGATCATCGGGATCGCTGTTACCCGGATTGTGCCCGGCTTAGCGTCGTTTCTTGCTGCGGTTCTGCGGCGGGAACTTCTCGCGCTCTTCCTTGGTCATCTTGCGGATCTTCAGGCTCCCGTCCGCGACCTGCTGTTTGACCGCCTCAAGCTTCTCCTTGCGACGCTTTTCCTGCCGCTTCGCAGTCTCGCTGGGCTTGCGTTGAGCCGCCATTGCGACGCTGAACCTATCACCAGATCCGGGCGCTGCTCGGGCGTCGCCCTCCGCTGCCTCCGTGCGTGCCTACTTTGCGCGTTGAGCGCATGCCGCCGCTAGGGGACTCTGCGCCGAGTGCTCACCGGCCCGGCCTATACGCGTGCCAGGCGTTATGGGACTCTCATCCAGCTCTCATCTAACTCCGGAAGCGTGGTCGCATGCGCGTATTGGTCGTTGAGGACGAGGTGAAGATGGCGGCGCTCATTCGCCGCGGCCTGCGCGAGGAGGGGATGGCGGTCGACGTCGCCGAGCGCGGCGAGGACGCCTTGTGGATGGCGGGGTCGACCGAGTTCGACGCGATCGTGCTCGACGTGATGCTGCCGGGGATCGACGGCTTCGAGACCTGCAAGCGCCTGCGCGATGACGGGGTCTGGTCGCCGGTGCTGATGCTGACCGCACGCGACGCCGTCGAGGACCGCGTCGCCGGGCTGGATGGCGGCGCAGACGACTACCTGGCGAAGCCGTTCTCGTTCGCCGAGCTGCTGGCGCGCCTGCGCGCGCTCGCCCGGCGAGGCCCGGTCGAGCGGCCGGTCGTGATCGAGGCAGGCGGGCTCCGGATGGACCCCGCCACCCGGCAGGTCTGGCGCGGCGGCGACGAGATCGCGCTATCGACCAAGGAGTTCGCCCTGCTCGAGGCCTTCATGCGCCGCCCCGGCGAGGTGCTCTCGCGCTTCCAGCTGCTCGAGCACGCCTGGGACTACGAGTACGAGAACCGCTCGAACGTCGTCGACGTTTACGTTCGCTACCTGCGCCAGAAGATCGACCTCCCCTTCGAGACCGACACCATCGAGACCGTGCGGGGCGCCGGTTACCGGTTCCGCAAGGAGCCGGCCTGATGCTCTCGAGCCTGTCGATCCGCGCGAGGCTGACCGCCGCCTTCGCCGCGGCGATGATCCTCGTGCTGGTGATGGCGGGCGCGTTCGTCTACCTGAAGGTGCGGAGCGACCTGACCGAGGCGCTCGAGGAGAGCCTCGGCTCGCGCGCCGACGACGTCGCCGCGCTGGTCTCGGCCGCTGGCACCTCCACCCCCGACCTCGGCGGCGAGCGGCTGGTGGACGGCGAGGACAGCTTCGCGCAGGTGATCGGTCCCGACGGCGAGGTGGTGGCGAGCACGCTCCCGGCGAGCAGCGGCGCTGCGATCACGCCGACCGAAGCCCAGGCCGCGGCTGGTGGCGAGCCGCTCGTCAGCGAGCGCGACGTCCCGAGCATAGACGGCGAGGCGAAGCTTCTCGCGCGCTCGGTCGAGACGCCCGCCGGCGAATCCACGGTCGTCGTCGGCGCCACCACCCAGGATCGAAGCGAGGCCCTCGCCGGGCTCACCGGAGCGTTTGCGATCGGCGGGCCCGTCGCGATTCTGCTCGCCTCGCTGCTCGGCTACCTGCTCGCGGGGCGCGCGATGGCGCCGGTCGAGTCGATGCGCCGGCGTGCCGCGGGGATCACGCTGGAGCGAAGCGGCGAGCGCCTGCCCCTCCCCCGTGCCGACGACGAGCTGCACCGCCTCGGCGAGACGCTGAACGAGATGCTCGACCGGATCGAGGGCTCGCTCGAGCGCGAGCGCGTCTTCGTCGCGGATGCGAGCCACGAGCTGCGCACGCCGCTGGCGATCCTGCGGACCGAGCTCGAGCTGGCGCGGCGCCCCGGGCGCTCAGCCGACGAGCTGCGCGCGGCTCTGCAATCGACTGCCGAGGAGGTCGACCGGCTCGCGCGCCTCGCCGAGGACCTGCTGGTGATCGCGCGCAGCGACCAGGGGCGGCTGCCGATCGCCCGCGAGGCCACCGAGCTCGAATCGCTGCTCGAGCGTGTTCGCGACCGCTTCGCGCCGCAGGCCGCCGAGGCGGGGCGCGAGATCTCGGTCTCGGCTCCCGTGGGATCCCAGGCCGAGCTCGACCCGATGCGCATCGAGCAGGCGCTCGGCAACCTAGTCGAGAACTCCCTGCGCCACGGCGCCGGCGACGTTCGCCTCGAGGCGGACCTGAACGGGGGATCCACCGTGCTCGAGGTGAGCGACGCAGGCCCGGGCTTCCCCGACGGATTCCGAGACAGGGCGTTCGAGCGCTTCAGCCGCGCGGACGAGGGGCGCACCGGGGGCGGCGCGGGGCTCGGCCTGGCGATAGTCCGAGCCGTCGCCCAGGCCCACGGCGGCGACGCCGAGGCGGACGGCAGCACCGTGAAGCTGACGCTTCCTTCCTAAAGACGCTTCTCAGCTTCACCTAACGGCCGTCCAATCCCGCCTCTCCATTGTGGTTCGGGCAATGGCAAACCAACGAAAGGAGGCGGGTATGTCCCGCCGTAAGAAGATCATCGCAATCGGGGCCAGCGTGCTGGCGCTCGGGGCCGGAGGGGCCGCAGTCGCGAACGCGACCGGCGTCGTCGGCGAGGACGCAAACGAGACCGAGGCCCCGATCACGGGCTCGGCGCTCGAGCAGGCAAGCGCCGCGGCGCTCGCCGAGACCGGCGAAGGCACCGTGTCCGACACGGAGGTCGGCGACGAGGAGTCGAAGTACGAGGTCGAGGTCACTCTCGACAACGGCGACGAGAGGGACGTCCAGCTGGACGAGAACTTCAACGTCGTCGGCGGCGAGACCGACGCGGCCGGCTCGCAGGAGCAGGGCGAGTAAGGCGATCCCCGCCTGCACACCCAGCTCTGACGGAAGGCCCGCTCAGGCGGGCTTTCCGCGTTGCCGGGCCTGTTGTGGGCCCTAATCTTCATCTCATCTACGGGCTTCAGCCTCGGTGCGACACTTCGAACGAAAGGAGGCGGGCATGACCCGCCACAAGAAGATGATCGCCATCGGAGCCAGCGTGCTGGTGCTCGGGGCCGGAGGGGCCGCGATCGCGAGCGCAACCGGCGTCGTCGGAGAGGACGACAACGAGGCCGAGACCCCGATCACGGGCTCGGCGCTCGAGCAGGCCGAGGCTGCCGCGCTGGCCGAGACCGGCGAGGGCACCGTCACCGGCACCGAGGTGGGAGACGAGGAGTCGAAGTACGAGGTCGAGGTCACTCTCGACAACGGCGACGAGAGGGACGTCCAGCTCGACGAGAACTTCAACGTCGTGGGCGGCGAGACCGACGCGGCCGGCGAGGAGGAGTCAGAGGCGGGCGAGTAGCGAGCACATCAGGTCCGGGGGCTGCTCGGGCTACGGCCTGCGCTGCCTCCGGGCGTGCCTTCCATGCGTGTTGAGCGAATGCCTCCGTTGGGTGGGCTCATCGGCCGCTAATCGTCGTCCGCGAGGGTCGGCTGCGTCAGAGAAATCGGCCGGCCCGCCCGGCCATGAGAAGGGAGACGTCAATGAACCACGCGATGAAGCATGCGCGCAAGCTCGTCGCCGGCCTCGTCGCAGCCGCGGCACTCGCCACGGTCGCGGCATGCGGCGATGACAGTGGCAACGAGAGCAGCGCCTCGACCGCCACGACCGAGTCGACGGCCTCGTCCCTGCCGACGGGCTCGCAGCCCGCGGAGCTCGACCCGGCGGAGTTCACGACCACGATCGACAACCCGTACTGGCCGATGAACCCCGGCAGCAAGTGGGTCTACAACGAGGCCGACCCCGAGGGCGACAAGAAGGTGGTCGTCACGGTCACCGACCAGACCAAGCAGATCGCGAACGGGATCGAGGCCGTGGTCGTCCACGACGAGGTCAGCCAGAACGGCGAGCCGATCGAGATCACCGACGACTGGTACGCGCAGGACGCCGACGGAAACATCTGGTACCTCGGCGAGGAGACCGCTGAATACGAGAACGGCAAGGTCGTCTCGCGCGAGGGATCGTTCGAGGCCGGAGTCGACGGCGCCGAGGCCGGCGTCGTGATGCCCGGAGCCCCCCAGCCCGGGCTCGAATACCGACAGGAGTACCGCGCAGGCGAGGCCGAGGACTTCGCCAGGGTGCTCGGCTTCGCCCTCCAGGTCGAGGTCCCGTTCGGGCGCTACGACAACGTCCTGCAGACCGAGGACGTCAACCCGCTCGGCGACCCGCAGCAGGTCGAGAACAAGTTCTACGCAGAGGGCGTGGGCCCGCTGCTGACGCTCGACCTCACCGGCGAGGGCCGCGAGGAGCTCGTCAGCTACACCCCCGGCTCCTGACATCCAGCCGGGGGCTGCTCGGGCTTCGCCCTCCGCTGCCTCCGGGCGTGCCTCCGATGGGGGTTGAGCGAATGCTTCCGCGGCTACGGAGAAGTACTGTTGTGGGGAGCGAAATCGCCCCCTAGCCTGGGCGGTGAGGGAACGCAAGCGGGACAAGGAGAGAGACAGTGAGGGAGAGCATGATCAAGCACGCACGTCTGGGACGGATCGGGGCCGCGATCGCGCTCGCCGCCGCGCTCGCGCTTCCGGCCGCGGCGAGCGCCGCCACTCCCTTCCCGGGGGCGAACCCCTGGGTCAACCTTCACTTCCTGAACATCGCCCACCAGGGCGGCGAGGACGAGGTCCCCTCGGCGACGATGTACGCGCTCAAGTCGGCGATGACCGAGGGCGGCGCCGACATGCTCGAGATCGACGTGCAGCTGACCGCCGACAACCAGCTGGTCGTCCTGCACGACGACGTCTACAACACGAAGTCGTGCCTGCCGGCCCTCTGCACGAGCCCCGCCACCGAGCCCACGCGCGACGAGTCCCAGATTCGCGACCTGACACTCCAGGAGCTCCGCGCCCTCGACGCCGCTTACTGGTTCCGGCCGAACACCTACGCCCGCGACTACGGCCTGCCCGACTCCGCCTACCCGTTCCGCGGCGTGCGGACCGGCGCCAAGGCGCCCCCGGCCGGGTACACGGCGAGCGACTTCCGCATCCCGACGCTCGCAGAGGTGATGAACACCTTCCCGACGACGCCGATCAACATCGAGATCAAGATGCCGAAGAGCCCCGACCCGGTACGACCGTACCGGCCCTCCTGCTCCGCTCCGGTGGGACTCCAGATCTGCGACGACCTCGACCTGACGATCCCGACCACCAACGCGCTGATCCACTTCTTCAACAAGGAGCCCTACGCCTCGCGCCGCGACGTGATCGTCGTCTCGTTCGCGCAGGAGCCGATGGAGCAGTTCGCCGCCGGCGCCCCGCAGATCTTCCGGGCGCCGAGCGAGGCCGCGCTGACGAACTACTTCTTCAGCGGCGGGAACTCGCCTCTCACGCCCGATCCCGTGGCATTCCAGGTTCCGCCGGCGTTCGGTGCGATCGCGCCTCCGGAGGCCCTGCTCAGCCCCGTCATCGACGTCCACGGCAACAACCGCGCCATCCACGTCTTCACCGACGGCGACGACGACGAGACCGCCGCCGAGTACGGGCGCCTCTACAACCTGGGCGTCGACGGGATCATGACCTCGCGCCCGCGCGCGCTCAACGCGTTCCTCTGCTCGTCTGGGATCAAGCGCCCGAGCGGCGCCGACCGCTGCCCGGTCGCCGCGCCTCCGCCCACGCCCCCCAAGACCTGCAAGAAGGGCCAGAAGCTGAAGAAGGGCAAGTGCGTGAAGCCGAAGAAGAAGCGGAAGGGCAAGAAGCGCCGCTAGTTCGGAGCTAGACCTAGCGGGGCGCGTCGGCGGCCATCAGTAGACGACCACCGTGGTGCCGATCGACGCGAACTCATAGACGCCGGGCGCCTCGGGAGCCGGGAGGCGAACGCATCCGTGAGAGGCGGGAAACGGCGGTACGTCTGGGTACTCGTGGAAGGCGATGCCGTTGTTGAAGTACGAGGCGTAGGGCAGCCACGTGCTGAAGGGCACCGACCACGACTGGAGCTCCTTGCGAAAGACCTGGTAGCGGCCCGTCGGGGTGTCGGTACCGGGCGCGCCGGCCGAGGAGTGGATCGCGCGCTTGGTGCGGCCGTTCTTGACCAGCAGCGTCACGCCCTTCTCGATGTAGACCTCGATGCGCTTCGAGGGACCGCCGCGCTGGGGCTTGGGCCGCCGCGCCGTCGCGAGCGCCTGGCTCGTCTGCGGGCCGACGACGCCATCGCGGCCGAGGCCTTCCCAGGACTGGAAGGCCATCACGGCCTGCTGGGTCCGGTAGCCGTTCAGCCCGTCCACCGCGTCGCGCGGCAGGTAACCGAGCTTCGCCAGCTTCGTCTGCACCTGGCGCGTCCCCGGAAGCTTGCGGCCCTTCGCCTTGCGCAGCTTCTTCGGCCCGTCCGCGGGCGCCGCGTACTCCTGGCGGGTGTCGTCGGGCTCGACGGTGACGCCACCCGAGACGACCTTGGCCGCCTTCACGTCTGAGAACTGGGTCAGCGTGTAGGTGACCTGGCCGAGGCGCGCGTTCAGCCGCTGGCGCTGGTCGGCGCTTCGCTCCGCCGAGTCGGCGGGGATGTCCGCAGTGAACTCCGGCGAAAGCTGCACCGTGGCGGTCCCGTCGCCGTCGACGCTGACCTTCTCGAGCGCGGTCCCGGGCGGGATCTGCGTGTCCGCCTCCACGCCCGTCGCGAGGTCGGCGTCGGTCGGGCCCGCGAGGAGGGCATCGACCGCGGGAGCGAGTGTCGAGCCACGCTCGGGCAGCTCGCGCTCGACGGTGTGGAACTGCTCCCCGGCCGTGAACCAGAGCTTTACCTTCTTCGCGGCCTCGTCGCTGGTGGGCCCGGGCGCCGGCTCCACCTGGATGGTGTCGGCTTCCTTCGTGGTGGCTTCGGTCGCGGTGGCCTCGGCCTGGGTCTCGGCGCCGCCGTCTTCGTCATCGCCACCGCAGCCGGCGACCAGGGCGCACGCCGCCGCGAGCGCGATCAGGCGCGCAACCCATCTCCCCTCCCCTCCGGCGGACTCCATCGCCGGGAGCGTAGTGCTCAGACCGACATCTTCTCGTTCGCCGCCATGGGTCTCCCGTTCGCCGGTCTGATCCCTTCATCCACACGTACGCCGGGGGCCGCCATGCGGATCGTTCTGGCGCGATACTGGCGCCCGTGACCGAGGTGGCGACGATCGGGGTATACGGCTTCGACAGCGACAGCTTCATGGCCGCGCTGCGCCAGGCCGGCGTCCGGGCGCTGCTCGACGTCCGCCAGCGCCGCGGCGTGCGCGGGCCGGAATACGCATGGGCGAACTCAAAGCGGCTGCAAGCAGGGCTCGCCGAGTCGGGGATCGCCTACGAACACCACCCCGAGCTCGCCCCGACCACGGAGCTGCGGCAGCTCCAGTACCGGGAGGACGACCGCCTCGGGGTCGGCAAGCGATCGCGTTCGGAGCTCGCGCCTGAGTACGTGCGCCAGTACCGCGAAGAGATCCTCGACGCGGTCGACCTCCACCCGATCGTCGAATCTCTGCCGGACGACGGGCCCGCGGCACTGCTCTGCGTCGAGGCAGACCCCGAGGCGTGCCACCGGTCGCTGATCGCCGAGCGGCTGGCGGAGCGACACGGTGCCGAGATCAAGCACATCCGGCCCGGCTGACGATGCGGACGGCGGCCGACAGAAGGGCGGTGATCTCCGGCGGAGGGATCGGCGGGCTCGCTTCGGGCATCGCCCTCGACCGCGCGGGCTTCGACGTCCAGGTGCTGGAGCGGGCGCCGAGCCTCGAGCCGCTCGGCGCCGGCCTGTCGCTGTGGCCGAACGCCGTGCACGCGCTGCGGGCGCTCGGCCTCGGCGAGGTCGCCGATGCCCCCGGGGTCCCGCGCGGCGGCGGGGCGTTACGGCGGGCGGACGGCTCGGTGCTCGCCTCCTACGACCCGGTCGAGATCGAGCAGCGATACGGCGCGCCGCTGGTCGGTGTCCACCGCGCTGACCTCCAGCAGGCGCTGGTGGGTGCCCTCGGGCCGGAGAAGGTGCGTTGCGACGCCGGCGTCTCGGGGCTGGCGCCCGAGGGGGTCCGCCTCTGCGACGGGAGCGTGCTCGAGGCCGATCTCGTCGTCGGCGCCGACGGGCTGCATTCGGTGATCCGCGAGCACATCGCCGGAGCCGAGGACCCCCACGACTCGGGGATCGTCGCCTATCGCGGCGTCGTCGAGCAGCGGAGCGACGTGCCCGCCGGCGAGAGGTGGGGCGCCGGCAGCGTCGCCGGGCTGCTGCCGCTCTCGCGAGACCGCGTCTACTGGTACCTGGCCTTCATGGGCGACGCGAGCGGCGATACGGGCGAGTTGCACGAGCGGGCCGGCGAGTACGGCTCGCCGGTGCCCGAGATCGTCGCCGCGACCGACCCGGATGCGGTGCTCTGCCATGTCCCGTTCGACCGTCCCCCGCCGGACCGAATGGTCGCCGGCAACGCCGCGCTGGTCGGCGACGCGGCCCACCCGATGCTGCCCTTCCTCGGCCAGGGCGCCTGCTCCGCGCTCGAGGACGCAGTCGCGCTCGGCTCCGCCGTCGCGGCCGAAGCGAGCCTCGACCGGGCGCTGGCTGCCTACGAGGCCAAGCGGCTGCCGCGCGCGGCGAAGCTGGTCAAGGGCTCACGAGCCGCCTCCCGGGCCGCGCTCGCGCAGAGCGCCGCGCTTCGCGCTGCCCGGAACGCCGCGGTGCGGGCCCTGCCGGACTCGATGCGGATGCGCCAGCTCGACCGCGTGATCGAGGGCTAGCCGGCTCAGGGCGCGGCGGGGAAGTCGATTCCTTCGAGCGAGATCCAGTCGCCATCGACGTAGCCCGCATCGACCGACACGTCGCCATCGGCCTCGACGTCGAGCCGCGCCGCGTCAGCGCCGTTGCGCAGCACCAGGAACGAGGCCCGCCCGGCTGGGCGAGAGCCCACGGGCAGCGTGAACACCGTCTGCGCGGTGACCGGTTCGAAGCTCGTGTCCGCGAGCTCAACGGCGCCCCGCAGATGCACGATCCCGAAGTCGTCCTTCGCGAAGGCCGTCTCGGCGCCGCTGCCGTTCAGGTCGTAGAAGTAGACGTCGCAGGCGACACCGTCGCTGTGGTGGCAGCGAAACCGGCCAGGCGGGTTGCTGCTCTGGTGCGCGGCCGCGACGGGTTGCCAGCTGAGCCCCTTACGCGCGAGCTGCGCGGAGTCGACGCCGTCGAGCAGCCCCGCGTCGCCCGCCGATGGGACCTGCCCCAACGCCGCCTCGTCGACGTCGTCCCCCTTGAGGCTGTTGTCGCGGACCTGCTTGGAGCCGACGCTGTTGGCCTTGATCTTGACCGCCGCGTAGGTGCCGCCGCCGAGCGCGACGAACAGAGCGATCACCGAGACGACGTTGGCGAAGCTGAGGTGTCTGAGCGCCCGGCGCGGCTCCACGATCGAGCCAGGGTAGTCGCCGCGCTCGTGGGTAGCGTGGCCCCGTGAGCGAGCGCCCGGCCTTCGTCTACCTGCTGCGCTGCAGCGACGGGACGCTCTACTGCGGCTGGAGCTTCGACGTCGACGCCCGGCTCGCCGCCCACCGTTCGGGCAAGGGCGCGCGCTACACGCGCAGCCGCCTGCCCGTCGAGCTCGCCGCCGTGATCGAGCTGCCCGACGAATCGGCCGCCCGTCGCGAGGAAGCCAGAATCAAGGGGCTGCGCCGCCGCGAGAAGCTGGCGGTGCTGGCGTCGCATCCGCCCGCATAGAGTTGGCTGACATGAGCGCTCCCCAGCTGACCCTCCACGCCGTGCCTCCCTCTCACCCCTGCATGACGGCCGACGCCGCCCTGCGCCTGAAGGGCCTCGAGTTCGAGCGGGTCGACTTCCAGCCGGGTCCCCACATCAAGGAGATGGCGGCGATCTACGGCGAGGGGCAAACGACCGTCCCGGGCATGCTCGTCGGCGATGAGCCGGTGCACGGCTCGCGCGCCATCCTCGAGCGGCTTGAGCAGATCGCTCCCGACCCGCCGCTCTACCCCGAGGCCATCGCCAACGAGGTGCGCGAGGCCGAGCGCTGGGGCGACGAAGAGCTCCAGGACCTCGGCCGCAGGCTGCCCTGGGCCGCTCTGTATTTCCGCCCGGAGGCGATGGGCACCTTCGGCGGCGCCGGCTCGCTCGACCCGGCGGGCACAGACTTCGCGATCAAGTTCGTTCGCTCCACATGGAAGTACCACGGGATCACCGCCGAGCGCCTGGCCGACGACCTCGCCGGCCTGCCGGCGAAGCTCGACCACGTCGACGACCTCGCCGGGCGCGGCGTCATCGGCGGCGAGCAGCCGAACGCCGCCGACCTGCAGATCGGCGCGACCCTGCGAGTGCTGCTGACGGTCGGCGACGTCGCGGCCGTGATGGAGGACAGGCCCGGTGCCGAGCTCGCCCGCCGCTGGTTCCCCGAGTACCCCGGCGGCATACCAGCCGGGGCGTTCCCCGCCGGCTGGCTCAGCTAGCCGGTCTTGCGCGGGCTGTCGTCACCGGGCCAAAGCCAGCCCGGGACCCCGAACTCGAAGCTCAGGTCCCTCGGCTCGAGGGTCGAGGCGACCGGCAGTCCCAGCTTGCGCGCCACCCTGTAGCCCCAGGCGTAGAGCAGCGGCACCGGGAACTCCGGCGATATGCAGACCGTCTTGCCGTCGCGCGCCTCGATCTCGACCTTGACCTCGGCGGTGGTGAAGATCGTCCCCTCGGGCCGCCCGACCTCGATCAGGCGCACGCGCTCGGGTCCGCCGCCGCTCGAGACCCTGTGAAGGTCGCGGACGCCGTCGATCACCTGGGATGGGCTCGGCAGGCGGGACACCCACCCTGCCTTACCCGTCGCGGCCGTCCCTAATCGTGCCGGCGAACGCCGGGCTCGACCGCGAGCTGATCAACCGCCCAGGCGATGCGATCCGAGGCTGCCATTGCAGGGCTGGAAACTTAGAGATGCGCTGTTAGGTTGACTCGATGCGGCCCGCTCTCGCCCTCGGCCCGATGCTGCTGGTCCGCGGCCTGTCTGTGAACAGGCGGCGGCCCGACCTCGACGCCCTCGCCGCCGATCAGGACCCCGAGCAGTTCGTCTGGCGGGTCCTCCCCCACGTGGCGCGCAGCTTCGCGACCTCGATCAGCGTGCTGCCCTCCGATCAGGCGCGCGCCGCTGCGGTCGCCTACCTCTACTGCCGCATGCTCGACACCTACGAGGACCTGATCCCGGACGCCGAAACAAGCATCGCCGAGCTCGCCGCGCTTCGCCGCGCGCTTCGACAGCGAGGACCCCGGGGGGCTCGAGCCCGCGACCGAGCTCCCCGACGAGCTCGCCCGGGACGTGCGCGACCGCATCTACGTGCTGCTGATCTCTCGGTGCAGCTACGTCGACGCGCTCTACGAGCAGCTCCCGCCCGAGGTCCGCTCGCAGATCCGCGAGCTGGTGCAGTCGATGGCGGCGGGGATGTCGTGGTCGCGCGAGGCCTTCGAGCGCCAGGGCGGGGTCCTGATCGACGAGGGCCAGGTATCCGCCTACTGCCACCACGTGATGGGCCACCCGGCCATCTTCGCCCTCAACCTCGTGAGTGACCGGGAGTTGCCGGCGCCCGCCCGAGAGGACGCGTTCGAGGTCAGCGAGATGGTCCAGCTGGCCAACGTGACCCGTGACATCGAGCGCGACCTCGAGCGCGGCGTCGCGTACCACCCTGCGCTGAAGCCCTACCTCGGCGCTCCGGCCGACGAGCCGGGCCTCCAGGCCGTCGTCAGGGACGTCCGGGAGGAGTACCTCGCGGTCGCGCTCTCGCGCGCACCCGCCTACCGCCGGCTCTTCGACGGCCTCGAGCTGGGCCGCAGCGCGTCCGTCCGTGCCGCCGCCGTCCTGATGCTGCTGTTCACGGACCTGCACTACCGCTCGTGCGCGTCGAAGACCGGCAACCCCGTGTGGCCCGGCCCGCGCGGCCGCCTCGCGGTGGTGGTCAGGGCACTGCCGGCCCTCGTCTCGCTGCGCTGGGCGCGGCGGACGCTGAGGCGCGTCGAGGACGAGTTCGTCGCCGCTGCGCGAGCTCTCGCCTGAGCCGGATCGACCACTTCCGCGTCGACTCTGCGTCGTGCGGGTCGAGCTCCTTCCCGAAGACGCCCGCCTGTAACGATGAGCAGATGAGCGACAAGTGGAACGCAGACCGGATCCCCGACCAGAGCGGCAGGCTCGCGGTCGTCACCGGGGCCAACAGCGGGCTGGGCCTGGTCGACGCGACTGAGCTCGTCCGCCACGGAGCCGACGTCGTGCTCGCATGCCGAAACGTCGGCAAGGGCGAAGCCGCCGCTGCCGACATCGCCGCCGACACCGGGAAGCCGAAGCCCGAGGTCAGGGCTCTGGAGCTGGGCAGCCTCGACTCGGTGCGCGAGTTCTCCGCGGAGTTCGCCCACCGCAAGCTCGACCTGCTGATCAACAACGCCGGGATCATGCAGACACCGCCCAGCAAGACGGCCGACGGCTTCGAGCTCCAGTTCGGCACGAACCACCTCGGCCACTTCGCCCTCACCGGGCTGCTGCTCGACGCGCTGCAGCGAGCGGATTCCGCGCGCATCGTCACCGTGAGCAGCAACGAGCACAAGGGCGGGCACATCGACTTCGACGACCTCCAGTCAGAGCGCGACTACAGCCCGCGCGGCGCCTACCAGCAGTCGAAGCTCGCCAACGCCTCCTTCGGGCTCGAGCTCGACCGCCGCCTGCGCGCGGCCGGGTCGTCGGCGATCAGCGTGCTCGCGCACCCGGGGTATTCCGCGACGAACCTGCAGAGCACCGGCCCGACCGGCATCGCCAAGGCCCTGATGGCCGTCAGCAACCGCGTCGTCGCCCAGTCGGTCGAGCGCGGCGCGCTGCCGACGCTCTACGCGGCTACCGCCCAGGGCGTGCAGGGCGGCGAGTACTACGGGCCCGACGGGATCGGGGAGTTCAGGGGCCACCCGAAGCGGGTCGAGGTCATCCCCGAGGGCCGCGACGCCGTGACGGCGGAGCACCTCTGGGAGGTCTCCGAAGAGCTGACCGGCGTCACCTACCCGGTCTAGCGTTTCCCCTTACGCCGCAGGCACTTCTTCGGCTTCGCCTTCGCGGACGCCGACGCCCGCTTCGCAGCCTTGCGGCACTTCTTCTTCGCGGGCGGCTTGACGGCGGGGGTGGCGGTGCCGGCGAGCAGGCTGCTCGGCGCGCCGTTCGCCGGGCTCCCCGTCGAGAGTTGGCCTTGGGAGGGTCCGAGCGCGGCCGGAGGGAAGGTCACCCAGATGCTGCAGGTACTGACCGTCGCGACCCGCGGCATGCTCGCCGGGCAGTTGTTCGTCTGGCTGAACCATCCGGTGATCCCGATCGAGACCTGGAGCGGTCCCTCCTGCGGCTCCCGGCACTGAAGTAAGGGCAGGTTCGGGTCGTCGGGACAGCTGGTCGAGAGCTCGAACCGGACCGTCTTCGACGACTTGATCGCCGTCGGCCCGAAGTCGTAATAGGTCGGCGACAGGGTGGCGATCGCCCCGGCGCCTGCCGGGGCGATGAGGACCACCAGGGCGACGGCCGCGAAGGCGCTAAGAGCCTTCGCGGCCCTCGCCGAAGCGACGATCAGTCGGCCTTCTCGTACTTGAACGAGACGCCCAGGCGGATGCGGAACTCGGCGACGTTGCCGTCGGCGATGGTCACGTCCTGGCGGATCACCTCGGCGATGCGCAGGTCCCGCACGGACTCGCCGACGGTGGCGATCGCCGTCTTCGTGGCCTGCTCCCATGAGTCGGCGCTGACGCCGACGACTTCAGTGACGCGGTAAACGCTGTCTGCCATGTCTCTCCTCGGTTGGGAACTCCGCCTCCGGATCCGAAGGCTCTTCCCAACCCTCGCACGAAACCGCCGGAGGGCCAAAAGTTTCGCTTCAGAGCTTGCGGTAGCGCGCTTCGATCACGCAGTAAGCCGAGTAGATGAACAGCCCGGCCGCGACGGCGTAAAGCAGCGCCGGGCCGAGCGCATCGGTTACGAGCTCCTGCAGAGCCCCGTCGAGGCCGACCGCCTCCTTCGGGTCGAACTCGATCGCCGCCTTGACCATGAAGATCCCGACGAGCGAAGAGATCACGGCGAGGGCCGCGTGGCCGGCGGTGCCCATAGCCGTCGCGAGCTTCAGCTCGGAGTCGCTCATACGGCCGACCTCGAGGTCCTCGAGAAATCTCTGGGTAAGCGCCTTGTAGGCCTCGTAGGCGCCAACGCCGAGAAGGATCACCCCGATCCCGATGATCAGCGCAACGCCATACGGCTCGTCGAGCAGGGACTTCGTCACCGTGTCCGGCTCGGTCGAGCCGCCGCTGCGGGAGGTGGTCAGAAAGCGGATCGTGTAGACGCAAAGGGCGCCATAGCTGAGAGCGAGCGCTAATGACCCGATCCGCTCGACCTGGGCCTCCACACCGCTTTCGCCGGGCGGGCCGAGGATGGCGATGCGAACCCGCCACAGCGCGTACCCGGCGAGGCCCAGCGCCAGCAGTCCCAGCAGGATCTCGCCGAACGGCTGGCCCGCGAGCGCCTCGATCGCCCCCTCCTCGCCCTGGGCCTTGCGCCGGTCGCCGCGGGCGACCTCGATCGCGATCAGGGCGATGACGAGGTAGAGCAGGCCCTTTGCGAGGAAGCCGGCCTTGCCGAGCGTCCTCGCGGTGGAGCTCTGCGCTGCGCGCCTGGCGCCGCGCTCGGCCTTGTTCGAGCTGGCGCCCATCGGCGCAGGCTAGCCCTCGAGGACCCGGGGCAGCCAGCCCTCGACCGCCGCGGCGACGGCGTCGAGGTCTTTCTTCAAGGAATGGTTGCCCGCGACCGCGACCACCTCGCGGCCCGGCCCTGCGGTCGGCATCCCGAATGGGTCGCTCTCCCCCTGGACCACGAGCGCCGGAACCTCGAGTGCCTCGAGCTCGTCGAGGCGGCTCTTCTCGGGCTTGCCGGGTGGGTGCACCGGGAAGGCAAGGCAGAGAACCGCGGCGGCTTCGGCCTCGGCGGAGGTCCGGCAGGCGACGCGAGCGCCCGCGGAGCGGCCGCCACTGACCAGCTTCCCGTCAACGCCGTGCTCGCGGAGCGCGGCGATCACCGCGAGCCAGGCAGTGTCGAGCTGGCCCGCCGGGGCGGGCGAGCGACGGCCCGCAACTCGGTAGGGCTGCTCGACGAGGGCGACGCTAAGCCCCGCATCCCGGGCGGCCGCGGCCGCGGCCTTCAGGTCCGGCGCGTCGACGCCGCCCCCGGCTCCGTGGCCGAGCACCAGCGCGCCGGGCGCGCCCTGGACGAGGTCGAGGTGCGCGCGCGCCGGGCCGTGGGGCGTCTCGATCTCGTGGTTCTTCATCAGGGTGGGGGCTCACCGGGCCCGGCGGTTCAGTTCGGCTTCAGGCAGTAACCGTACGCGGTCATCTCCGGTGCGGGGCCGAAGAACCCGTAGCCCGAGATCGACCAGGTGTTGTCGGGGTTCACCGCGCCGCCTGCGTAATAGGCGAGACTCGACCCGTTGGCGCTGAAGCCGCCGAGGGTCATGCGGCCTCCCGGCGCGCACTGCGGCGTCGTCACCGAGGCGGCCTGGCCAAACCCGACCGGGGTCGACGCCGAGACCTCGCTGAGCAGCGGGCCCTTGCTGCGCACGCAGTAGGCGATCGCGGTCAGCTCGCCACCGTAGGCGCCGTGCGCGCTGGCCGACACGCTCCAGGCCTGCGGCCCAATCGCACGCGACTCGGTGATGTAGTTGCCGCCCTCGCTGACGAAGTCGGTCCGCTGATAGCCGCCCGACATCAGGAACTGGCCGCGCGGGCAGCGCGCGATCACGGTTTTCGTCTCTCCCGAGCGCACGAACGTCGTCCTGTGCGGCGAGCTCATCGGCGCCAGCCCGCGCCCGCAGATGGCCTGGACCGTGACGCGTCGCGAGGCCTTCGCGCCCTCACTCGGATCGAAGACCCAGCCGCTTACGTGCCATCCACGCTGGGCGCCGAGGCGCTCGAAGGAATGCGGATAGAAGCCCTCCCCGTCGGTGCCGATGCCCGGGGCGCTGGTCACGCCGCCGCCGAGCGGCACAGACCTGCCCGGGCAGCGAACCTCGAGACGCTGGCGCTTGTCCGGCTCGGTGAGGTTGAAGGCCCGGGTCGCCACGGTCAGCGCCCGCAGCGGGCCGCGGTTGTCGATCGCGGCCTGGTCGGCGCCCTTGTCGTCTCCCCCCAGGACCACGATCTCACCGCGGCGTGAATCGAGCACGTAGACGACCCGCTTGTAGCGAAGCGCCATCCGCACCCCGTTGCACGAGGTCCCGCGCCGGGTCACGTAGACGATGCCCGGCCTCGGCGTCGAGCGCACATTGGCGGACACACCGGCCGCGACCCGCCCGTACTTCTTGATGAACGGGATCATCTTCGAAGGCGAGGGGTAACAGCCCTCCGCGCTGTTGACCCGCAGGGTCAGGGCGATCGAGAACGCCGCCTCGAGCTTCTTCGTCGGCGGGTTGTGGCCGGCGCCGTCCGCGAATGCGCCCGCCGGGAAGGCGATCAGGGCGGCGAGAAGCGCAATCAGATGAGTGGCCCGCCTCATACGGACCTCAACATGACAGGACCCGAATAGTCGCGTTCCGGTCCGGCTCGAGCCCTGATCAGACCGCGTAGCGCAGGATCGCCGCGGCCGGGCCGGAGCCCGGGATATCTTCGCGGCGCACGGCGAGGACGCGGCCGCGCCCCAGCAGCACCCGCCGCGCGATCTCGTCGACGACGCCGTAGTTGATCGCGTCGTCGGCGTCCTCGAGCGTCACCTCGCCGGTCTCCTCGTCGATGAACCCCGGGACCGTCTCGTCGATGTCGACGAACGCTGTGTCGACCGCGCCGAACGTCGCCGCGCGCGCGAGCGTGGTGATCTCGTCGCTGGCCCGGCCCTGCGCGGTCCGCTGCTCGTACAGGGACCTCAGTCCGGCGAGCTCGGCGGCGTAGATTTCGTCGAGCACGGTCCGGCTCGCGTCGGCGAGCTCGGCGTCCGAGGTCTCGTCGGGGTTCTCGTGGATCGCATGCCCTGCAAGGCGCGGATAGGTGTTGACGCCGCGAAAAATCGACGCCAGGGGTTCCGGCGAGGCGAGGATGAGCGGCCTGTGGCGGCCCGAGAGCATCGGCCGCAGCGCCTCCTCGACCCGGCGGGCGTACTGGCCGAGTCGGACCTTCTTGCCCTCGGATCCCTGGATCCTGCGGTCGGCCGAGCGATCGCCGATCGAGGCCTTGCCGACGGCGCTTGCAGCGTCGCTCGGCATCCCGGGGACGTCGAGAACGGAGGGCGGGACGTCAGGGGCAACCTCCAGCAGTCGGACCCCGTTCTGAGAGAGGGCGAGGACGAAAGCGGCCTGCGGAAACGTGACCGCGCGCAGCAGCGGCTTCAGGTGGAAGCGGTCGGATACCTCCGCCATCGCGGTGAGCCTGTTCGGGATGCGAAACGTGCGCGAGCCGTCGGGCGTCGCGAAGACCGCGAGACTGTGCGCCTGCCTGGCCCAGAAGAACTCGTCGTGGATCAGATCGTCGAGGGCATCCTTGACCGCGGCAAGCTCGCGCTTGTCCATGCCGGCCTCTTCGAGCTGTCCGATGGCGTCAGCGCTCAGGTTCTTGAGCTCGATCCGATCCCCCTCGGCCTCCTGCGTGACGGTCGATGTGGGCATGTAGATCGACACGCATCCCTCCCGCCGCGTCGACAGCAGTTGCTCCAGATCGGTCGCGGTCGGCATGTCGGTGTACAGAGCCACGGACGGAGACTAGCTTTGAGACCTGGGACCCAGAGTGGCGGGCTCGGGAACTGGGCGACCGTGTAGCCGCGAACCTTGAGGTCAGACGCATCGCGCGAACCTACGCGGCCGCGCGTCAGCCCCCGCCGATCCCATGCTGGATGTCGGGCGGGGACGCGGGGGCACTCGAACCGCCGCCGCTGCTCGGCGCGGGGGGCGGTGCCGGGGCTGGGGCCGGCACGAAGGGAGCCTCGCTGACCGTCTCCTCGTCGGAGGTGTCAACAGGAGCGGCGGCGGCAGCCGCCTCCCTCTTGCGCTCCGCGGCCGCGGCCTTCCGCTCGGCCGCCTTGCGTTCAGCCACCGCTTGAGCCCGCGCCTGGGCCTCGAGGACGGCCTGGTTGGCGTCCCTCACGGCCACCGGGACGCCGGAGAATGCGGCGGCGGGAAGCAACTCGGGGACGGGGCCGGCGTCACCGTTGCCGGAAGCCCGCGATCCCAGCACGATCAGCAAGGGGACGAGCACCGCGATCGCGAGCAGCACCCAGCGCCTGCGTCCCGCCGGAAGGGCCTTCCGAACACCGCTCCCGACGGCGCCGGCGTCCTTTCGGAGAGCGCCCGCGGCAGCGCCCGCTGACCCCGCGGCGGCGCCCGCTGACCCCGCGGCGGCGCCCGCTCGAACGCGCAGTGCCCCCGCGGCGGCGCCCCCTCGAACGCGAAGCGACCCCGCGGCAGCGCCCGCTCGAGCCCGCAGGCCCTCCAAGAGCCCGGGCTCCGGGTTCATGCTGAGCACCTCCAAAAGCCGCCGCAACTGGGCAGGGCTCGGCGGGTGACCCTGCTCGATGCGTGCGATCAGAGACGGGCTGGTGAATGTCTTCGCGGCCAGGTCCTCCTGGCTCATGCCGAGCTGGAGACGGCGAAACGCGACAGAGCGGCCGAGCTGGCTGCCTCCCTCGGTGATCTCGCTCCCGTTCGAGTGGAGCTTCCCCATGCCATTCGTTGAGGTTCGCGTCGTTGATGCCACAGCTATCCCTGCTTTAGAAGTCGTGGGTTTCTGAACAGATGTCGGACCAACCAGCGTAGCCCAACTTGCGCTCACTGGATAGGGCGAACCGCTCCTGACGTGGCGATCTCGAGCGCCTCGCCCTCGGCCGGATCGAAGACCTCGATCTCGAAGTCGGAACCAGGGAACGCTACGTAGACGTTGTTGGGGTTCGACTCGTTGCCGACCACGAGGCCGCCGCCGGGCGCGTCGCCGGTCACCGCCCCGGGCTGCGTAGCGGCCGCCTCCAGAGTCTCGAAGGCCTCGCTGTAGGGATAGGTCCCGACGGTCAGCGAGCCTTCCGGGGAACCGACCGGCACGCCCTCGTCGAGATAGCGGACGAAGATCTTCCCGTCGCGCTCGACCGTCAACTCGTACCCGCGCCCCGGCTGTTCCCCTGCCCAGTAAACGGGATGCCCGGCCGAGCTGGCGAGCTCCTGCAGCCGCTCGAGGCTCGCCTCCACGGGGCCGTCTGTGGCCTGCGGCAGCGACGCGGGAGACGTTCCTTCCCCCGCAGAATCGTCGCCTTCGCTGAGCAGGATCGCGGCGATGATGGCCGCGATCACGACAATGGCGATCCCCGCCGCGATGCGTGCTCCAGGCAAGCGGATCGTCACTGCGATCGTGCTAAGGCGATGGCGCGGCGCAGGCGGCCCGAGCTGCGAGCGTGCGGGTCAAGGAGTGCAGACCTCGATTTCTGAGGGGGGGCTGAGGGGTGTGATGAGCGCGGTATCGGGACACGTAGTGCCAGCTGGCCCGGTCGCCCCCGTCTCTCCCTGGGGCCCAGCAGGACCCTCGGGCCCAGCCGGACCCTCGGGGCCGGTCGCTCCCGTCGCTCCTGCCGGTCCTGCCGGTCCTGCCGGTCCTGCCGCTCCTGCCGGTCCCGCCGTTCCTGTCGCTCCTGTCGGTCCTGTCGGTCCTGTCGGTCCTGTCGGTCCCTGTGGTCCGATCGGTCCCTGGATCCCAGCCGGTCCCGCCGCTCCTGTCGGTCCTGCCGGTCCTGTCGCTCCTGTCGCTCCTGCCGGTCCTGTCGCTCCTGCCGGTCCCTGCACGCCTTGCGGTCCCTGCGGTCCGGCGGGACCGCCCGGGGTGCCAGCCTGACCTTGCGGGCCGACGGCGTTGATGAACAAACCGCGCTCACTGCCGCGGCAGCTGCCGCCGCTGGGAATCCGGACCAGGCCCTTGTTCGGCTTCTTAGTCTTCACGCACGCCAGAAACCCCGATTGAGCCGAGGCGGTGCCGGCGACGATCGCGACGAGGCTGACAGCGCCGAGGGCAGCCAACGCGGCCAAGGCGAGCTTCCATCGTCCGATCTCGGTGATCATGATCCGTCCGCTAGCCCTTGAACATGAAGGTGCGCCTGTCGGTGTCGACCTCGCCGGTGAGGCTGTTGATGGCGGTGATCGACGTGCGCAGCTTGGAGACGCCTAGATTGGCCTTGATCAGGCTCCGGGCCGCCCTGTTCGGCTTCAGGAACGGCTCGGCGATCTGGCCGGCCGAGAACAGGCCCACGTCCGAGGCCGGGCCGAGGTCCGGGCCCTTGAGGATCAGAGTCGTGCTGACGCTCAGCTGGCAGTCCGCCGAGCACGCCGCCCGATAGGAGATCCGCTTGCTCGGCTTGAGCTTTCCGTTCGTCAGGTAGAAGACGAGCTCCTCGCCCGCTGACGTCGCCGTCGGGTAACCCGCGCCCGCGGGAGTCGCAGAGGCCAGAAAGGCCACCGTCGCTGCCACCACCATCCCTGCTGTCCCGACTCGAATCACTGCCACCACCCATCCCTGCTGTCCCTATCGAATCAAGTAGTCACATTACCGTACTCGCCGCTGAATGCCAGTCTGCGGAGCGTGGCGAACTTCTGCCTGATCCACGGCGCCTGGCATGAACCGTCGTGTTGGGACGATCTCGTGGAGCACCTCCATGAGCGCGGTCACGAGGCGGTGGCACCCGACCTGCCGCTCCACGATCCCGAAGCCGGATTCGAGGAACGCGCCCGCCCCGCCCTGGAGGCGCTCAAAGGGCTCTCGGGCCCCCTGGTGATCGTCGGCCATTCTCAGGGCACGGCTTACTCGTCGCTCGTAGCGGCGTCGCGGCCCGAGTCGCTGCTCGTCCACCTCTGCCCCAGGCTGGGTGGATTCACTCCCCCGCCCGGTGCGCCCGACAGGTTTCGGAAGAGCTTTCGGTTCCCCGCCGACCGGCCCGACGGCACCAGCGTCTGGGACGCTGGTGAGGCCGTCAGGGAGATGTACCCACGGCTGGCGCCGGAGGTTGCCCGCGCGCTGGCGCAACGTCTGCGCCCGATGATCCCGCCGCCGGACGAGTATCCCCTCGCCGGGCATCCCGACGTCTCGACCGTGTTCGTCTACGCCGCCGACGACGAGCTGTTCGAGCCGGCCTGGGAGCGCTTCATGGCGCGTGAGCTGGTGGGCGTCGAGCCGATCGAGATCCCGGGCGGCCACTTTCCGATGGCCGAGGACCCGGCCGCCCTCGCCGACCTTCTCGATCGCCTCACCGATGTTTCACAACCACCGGCCGCCGCCCGCTCGTAGCGCCGCGCAATAGACCCGAACCCAGGATCTTCCCCTTCTAGGGGTTAGGAGTTCGGGCGCGCGGGTTGCGGCGGCGACCGCAACCCGCGCCGCTCGTCAGTAGTCCCAGGACGCGTATTCGGGGCGACGCTTCATCTCGGCGAACATCAGAGACAGGCGGTCGAGGTACCAGGCCTTGCCGCCGTGCGTGATCAGAAGGCCGGTAACGGTCGCGAGAACGTTGAGGTCGACCAAGCCATACGCGAGAACAGCCAATCCGATCACGGAGTAGACGTTGGCGACGACGGAGGCCGACCGCGAACGAAATTGCTCGGGTAGGTCGACCTTGTCTCGATCCACCCAGATCCTCTCCCCCAGAACGGTCCGCGAAGCCCAGTTCCGGGTCGACGTCGGAGTCTTGAACAGGAGCGGGTTCACGAACATCCAGACCAGCGAAACCGCCACGGCGATGAGGCACCAGATGCCGATCCATTCGCGGCTCCAGATGGCCAGCGAGAGCAATGAGAGCACCGTGAACCTAGTCCAGACACTGGCCGGGTTCGCGTGCCTCATCCAATTCTCACTTTCCAGGCCGAACGCCTTGGCGATCTTGCGGTCTGCCGTCGTCGAGGTGCCCGATGCCGGCGACCGGTTCTCAACTACCTGAAGTGTGCTCATCCTTGCTCCTTTGCTCAACGCTTGTAGATATCTCAGCAAGCAAGCTACCGCGTCGGTTGTCAGATGTCAACAAGTGTAGAGTTACGCGAATGACGAGACGGTCCGAGAGATCCGAAGCGCCCCGGAGAGGTAGGAGGCCAGGGGCGAACTCGACCCGCGATGAGATCCTCACAGCCGCTCGCCACCGGTTCGCCGAAGGCGGCTACGACCGCGCGACGTTCCGCGGGATCGCCGCAGACGCAGGCGTCGACCCCGCGCTCGTGGTCCAGTTCTTCGGCTCGAAGCAGGAGCTCTTCGCCGCAGCCACGGCACCGCCGGTCACGCTCGCTGAGCTCTCAGAAGCATCGGAGCACAGCTCGCCCGGGGAGCCGGGGCTGGGCTTGGCGCGCCTGTTGATGCGCTGGCTGGAGGACGTCGGCGCCCGCGAGGCCCTGCTTGCCAGGATTCGCTCCGCGGCGAGCGAGCCGGCCGCAGCGGACGTGGTGCGCCAGATGATCGGCGAGCAGCTGAAGACGTTCGCGGAGCTCATGTCGGGCGACCGCCCCGACGTGCGGGCGAGCCTGCTCGCCACGCAGTTCCTGGGAGTGGTCTTCGCTCGCTACATCGTGGTCGTGGAGCCGTTGGCTTCGATGAACGGCGAGGAGATCGCCGAGTGGCTCGGGCCCACGTTCGACCTTTACCTGACCGGCCCGATCGACGAGCCCGCGGTCGCGCCTCAGCCCAGGCGCTAGGCCCGGGTGCCGACGGCCACGAGGTACTCCATCTCGAAGCGCGCGTCGTCCGCGGCGCCGCGGTTCCACTCTTCGCAGAAGCGGTCGAGGGCTTCGTCGAACTCGTCCGCCCGCCCGTCCTTCTCCGCGTTGGCGCGCGCCGCGATCGTCGGGCCGTAGCGCTCCTTGAAGTGCTCCCCGTAGTCGCCTGGGCGATCGAAGGCGGTGACCTCGAGCACGTCGCGTTCGAGGGTTCGCCACTCGACCAGGTCGCCGAACAGCTCGCGCAGGTGCTCCTCGCCGCCCCAGAGCGGCGGCGGTTGGGCGCCGGGCGGTGGTGCAGGGGCGAACGGCCCCATCGTCTTGAACAGGGCGCCGATCTGCCCTTCCGGGGTCCAGCTCAGAAGCCCGATTGTGCCGCCCGGGCGGGTGACGCGGACGAGCTCGTCGGCCGCTTCCTGATGGTGCGGCGCGAACATGACGCCGATCGACGACATCACCACGTCGAACGACTCGGCGTCGAACGGGAGGCTCTCGGCGTCGGCCTCGGCCCACTCGAGCTTCACCCCGTCGGCCTCAGCCCGGGCGCGGCCCGCCTCGAGCAGCTCGGGCGTCAGGTCGCTGGCCGTCACATCGGCCCCGGCCTGCGCCGCGGGAATAGAGGCGTTGCCCGTGCCGGCGGCTACGTCGAGGACGCGCATCCCGGATTCGATGCCGCAGGCCTCAACGAGGCGCGGCCCGAGCGGGACTAGGAACGTCTCGACCATGGACGGGTAATCCCCCGAGGCCCACATCTTGCGGTGGCGCCCCTTCAACTCTGAATCGGGACCTGTGGTCGGCAAAGCTCTCCCCTCTCACTCGCTGGACGTCGTAAACATATCCACGCAGAGGGAGACGCGCTAGCTGCGCAGGGCATCTGCGAGCGCGACTGGGGTCGTTGCCCGAGCAGCCCCTCTGGCGCGCCCTCGCGGAGGGCGCCGAGGTCCGTTGCCGAGATCCGGTCCACGCGGCCACGGGGGCCGAAGCGCTCGACACGAGGGTGTGCTTTAATGGTCGACTAAGTCAGATGACTAAGTCAGCCCTGACAGCAGAAGCCACCACCGAGACCCGCCCGCGCTCGATCAGGCAGACCAACGTCGAGGCCTTCCTCGACGCCGCCGAGCGGCTGCTGGTCAGGGAGGGAGCGGCCGGGATCTCAACGCGCCAGCTCGCGGCGGAGGCGGGCCAGAACCACGGACTCGTCCACTACTACTTCGGCTCGGTCGACGAGCTCCTGATGCAGACGCTGGAGCGGTTCTCAGGCCGCGTCATGGACCGCCAGCGGGCGATGTACGGCAGCGATGCGCCTTTCGCCGAGAAGTGGCGAACGGCGATGGGCTACATAGATGAGGATCTCGCGGTGGGCTATCCCAAGGTCTGGGCCGAGCTCGAAGCCCTCGCCTGGAACCACCCGGAGATGCGCGCCCGGCTGAACGGCGTCAACGAGAGCTGGCGCTCACTGCTGCGCGATGCCCTCGCCGACGCGATCAAGGAGTACGAGCTCGACAGCTCCGTCTTCTCGGCTGAGGCCCTCGCGGCGCTGGTGATGCAGTTCAACAAGGGCCTTCTTTACGAGCGCCTGCTCGGCTTCGACCGCGGCCACGCGGACCTGCTGGCATCGATCGAGCGCTGGCTCACGTCACTGGAGGAGGCGAAGCGATGACCGTGTTGTTGGCGCCCCCGGCACGATCGACCGGGCGCGACGCTGAACAGAGCCGCGCGCTCTACCCCGAGACCGAGGGTTTCGTCGAGCGCGACGGGCAGCGCCTCTTCTACGAGGTCTACGGCGAGGGCGAGGAGACGATCTTCCTGCTCCCGACCTGGTCACTGGTCCACTCACGCCACTGGAAGATGCAGATCCACTACTTCGCCCGCCATTTCCGGGTGCTGACGATGGACGGGCTCGGGAACGGCCGCTCCGATCGCTGCCGCGACCCGAAGCGCTACGAAGCCGCGGAGTTCGCCCTCGACTGCCTGGCCGTGATGGACGCGACCGATACCGAGCGCGCGGCGATGGCGAGCCTCTCGCGAGGCGCCCAGTTCCTGCTGGAGCTGGGTCGGCTGGCTCCCGAAAGGGTCACCGGCGCCGCCTTCATCGGCCCCCTGTTCCCCTACACGCCGTCGCACTGGTCGGTGCTGCTCCGGGACGTGCCGACCGTCGTCCGTCGCCGCACGCCCTTCACCTGGTGGGGGCATCTGAACCCGCTCGCATGGCCCGAGCGCTACCCAGAGTTCGCCGAGTGGTTCATCTCGCGGTGCCTCCCCGAGCCGCACTCGACCAAGGGCATCGAGGACGGTGTGGGATGGGCGCTGGACACCGACGCCGAGGCGCTCATGGCCACGGCATCGGCGGGTCAGATCCACACCGACCGGCGCACCCTGCGCGACCTGGCGCGGAAGCTGGATTGCCCGGTGCTGGTGATCCACGGAGACCGCGATCGGATCACTCCGCCCCGCGACGGCCGCGCCCTCGCTCGCCTCAGCAACGGGCAGCTCGAGGTGGTTCCCGGAGGGGGCCACTTTTCGCATTCCCGCAAGCCGGTCCAGGTCAACCTCGCTCTTCGCGAGTTCTCCGAAGACGCCTTCGGGCGAGAGCGCACGCCGCGTGACCCCACCGTCCACAGGCCCGATGGCCGTCCGCGCGCGCTCTACATCTCCTCGCCGATCGGGCTCGGTCACGCGCAGCGGGATGTCGCGATCGCCCGCGAGCTTCGCCGGCTGAAGCCGGACCTGCAGGTCGACTGGCTCGCCCAGGACCCGGTCACCCGGGTGCTCGAGGGCGAAGGCGAGCGCATCCATCCGGCCAGCGCGCACCTGGCCAACGAGTCCCGCCACATCGAGTCGGAGTCGGCCGAGCACGACCTGCACTGCTTCCAGGCGCTGCGCCGAATGGACGAGATCCTCGCCGCCAACTTCATGCTCTTCCATGACGTCGTGCGCGACGAGCGCTACGACCTCTGGATCGGGGACGAGGCGTGGGAGCTCGACTACTACCTCCACGAGAACCCACGCGAGAAGCGGGTCCCGTTCGCGTGGCTGACCGACTTCGTCGGCTTCCTGCCGATGGACGACGGCGGCGAGCGGGAGAAATTCTTGACCGCGGACTACAACGCGGACATGGTCGACCACATCGCCGAGCACCCCGAGGTCCGGGACATGGCCCTGTTCGTGGGCAACCCCGACGACGTCGTCGACGAACGGCTCGGCCCGCGGCTGCCGATGATCCGCGACTGGACCGAGCGCCACTTCGACTTCACCGGCTACGTCACCGGCTTCGACCCGGCCGAGCTCAGCGATCGCGGCAAGCTGCGCGACGAGCTCGGCTATGGCGACGACGAGCAGGTCTGCATCGTCACGGTCGGCGGGTCGGGCGTCGGCGCCGATCTGCTGCGCCGGGTGATCGCCGCATTCCCGGCGGCGAAGGAAAGGGTCCCGGACCTGCGCATGATCGTCGTCGCGGGCCCCCGCATCGACCCTGCGTCACTGCCCACCCACTCCGGGCTGGAGGTGGTGCCATACGTGCACAACCTCTACCGCCACCTCGCCGCTTGCGACCTGGCGGTGGTGCAGGGCGGCCTCACCACCTCGATGGAGCTGACGGCCCAGAAGCGGCCGTTCCTCTTCTTCCCCCTGCGCCACCACTTCGAGCAGAACTTCCACGTCCGCCACCGACTCGACCAGTACGGAGCCGGGCGCCGTATGGACTTCGACGCAGCGTCGCCGGACCTGATCGCCGAGGCGATCGGCGAGGAGATCGGCCGCGACGTCGCCTACCGCGACGTGGAGAGCGACGGCGCCGCTCGCGCTGCCTTGCGCCTGGCCGAGTTGCTCTGAGGACCGGGCGGATCGGAGCGGTGAGGTCAGCCCGCCGTCGTCACCAGCTCGAAGTAGGCCGCGAAGACGTTGCCGCTGCTGGTGCCCTGCGCGGTCACGGTGAAGCGGATCCGCAGGTCGTCCACTGCCGCCTGGTCGGGCGGGGTGACGTTGACCGAGCGCCACTGGTAGCCCGCGGAGCCGCCGACCGTGGTCCCGGTTCCTGTCGGCGGGGGACGGTCAGGGTGCGAGGGGGCTGAGGCGCGGCGGTGAAGCTGCCCCCGACCGCCTTGTTCGCGTTCATCGTCAGCGCGCAGGACCCCGTCCAAGGGTGTCAATGTGTCCGCGTGCCGAAGGTCAGAGTCGTCGCGCGTCGCGGGTTGGTCGTTGCCGTGGTGGCCCTGCAACTCGGGTTCGCGGCGCGCGGCTACTGGTCTGACCACAAGGAGTTCGCGTTCCAGATGTTTCCCGAGTCGAGCACCTGGCGCGCCGATGTGGTCCGGGTCACCGCCGACGGCCGACGCGTCCCGGTCGAGATCCCGTGGTCGGGGTACCGCTGGGAGGAACTGGTGCCGAAGCTGGGGCTTAGCTACCCCTCGACCCGCCACCACGCGGCCGCCGGGCTCGACAACCAGCTGGCGTTTCTCGACTCCGCTCTCGACTGGGTCGCGGACAACACGCCGCGCGACATCGAGACCCGCTACCTGGAGGCCACCGTCACCTCCTGGCACAACGACGATCCACCCCGGCGCGAGGTCTTCCGGAGCAACGTGCGCGAGTGATCGCCGCGTTCGACGAGCTGCTCGGCCGTCGGGTCAGCATGCGCGCCCTCGCCCTGCTGAGGGTGCTGGCCGGCCCCGTCGTGCTGCTGCACCTGAGGCCGTTCCTGTCCGACAGCCTGGACGGGCGGATCTACCGCGACGCCTTCTACGAGCCCTATGCCGGGTGGTACCCGGAGGTGCCCGACGCCGTCTACGTAGGGTTGCTCTGGCTGGCTGCCGTATCTGCCGTCGCCATGTCACTCGGCTTGCTCACCCGCCTGGCGACCGCGACGACGTTCGCGATCGTCGCGTACAACCTCTTCCTATCGACCACGCACTTCCACAACAACCGGGCCTACCTGGTGATCGTCCTCGGGCTGCTGGCGGTGGCTCCATGCGGGCGGGAGCTGTCGGTGGACGCGTGGCTCCGCCGCCGCCGGGGCCTGCCGGCGCTCGACCTGACGGCGCCGGCCTGGCCGTTGTGGCTGCTGCGGTTCGAGTGCGCCGCGATCTACGCGGCGTCCGGCATCAGCAAGCTCGTGGATCCCGACTGGTTCGGCGGCACCGTGACCTGGCAGCGGGTCGTGCGGGTCCGCGACGAGCTCGAGGCCACACCCCTTCCGGAGTGGGCGCTGTCGGTCCTCACCGACCGGAGCTTTCACACCGGATCAGCCAAGTTCATCGTCCTCACCGAGCTGTTCATCGCGGTCGGACTGTGGTGGCGTGGTAGCCGCTACCTGGCCGTGTGGGTCGCCGTCGCCTTTCACGTCGGGATCGAGATGTCGGCGTCGGTGCAGGTCTTTTCGTTTCTGGCCATCGCCGTGCTGGTGGTCTGGGCGGTGCCCTCGACCCGAGACCGGGTGATCGCCATCGATTCGACCGACCCTCGCCAGCGGCGACTGGGAGCTGCGGTCCGCGGGCTCGACTGGCTCGCCCGGTTTCGCGTCGAGCCGGCTCCCGCCGGCACTCCGCTTGAGGTCACCGAACGCGACGGCACCACGCTTCGTGGCGGTCCCGCCGTCGCGTTCGCGTTCAGCCGTCTGCCCCTGACGGCGTGGTTCGCGCTCCCCACCCTCCTCCTGCCCGGCGTCCGCCGGGCCCGCAGGCGATGATCGCTCGTCGCGTCTGGCGGGCCGTCCTGACCCTGACGCTGATCCTGGCCGCCGTGTTCGCGGTGGGGGCTCCCCCCGAACGCTGCCCGTCGATCACCACGAACGAGCTCCGAGGCTCGGCACAGGCGAGCGTCGACTGGTTCGTCCGCAACCAGGACGCCGATGGCAGGTGGCTCTACCTCTACAACGCCGACGAGGACTCGACCCCGTCGGACTACAACGAGGTGCGCCACGCCGGGGTGACGATGGGCCTCTATCAGGCCGCCGCCGCGCGCTTGCCGGGGGCGTCGCCCTCCGGCGACCGGGGCCTCGAGTGGGCGCTCGAGAGGCTCATCGAACACGACGGGTGGGCCGCGCTCGCCTACGAAGGCGAGGTCAACACGGGGGCGACCGCGCTGTTGGCGGCTGGGCTGACCATCCGCCGCGAGGCAACCGGCGACACCGGCTACGACCGCCTTCTGCGCCGGCTCGGGCGCTTCCTGGTCGCCCAGACCGAGCCGTCGGGTGCCGTGCTCGCCTCCTATGACCAGACGACCGATGCGCCGGATCCCGGCTTCTACTCGAAGTACTACACGGGCGAGGCCTACTGGGCTCTCGCCCGCCTCCACAGGGCCTTCCCCGGCGAGGACTGGGGCGAGGCGGCCGACCGCATCGGCGCCTATCTGGCGAGCTCGCGCGACGAGGTCGAGGATCACTGGCCGCCGATCCCCGATCACTGGGCCGCCTACGGCGCGGCCGAAACCGCGGAGTTCCCCGAGCGCGGCGGCGACCCCCTCACCGAGGAGGAGGTCGACTACGCGCGCCAGCAGGCCGGGGCGTTCGGTGTCCAGGCTCGGGTGGTCGCCCAGCGCTTCGGGCCGTGGGGCGAGGTCGTGCGGAACTACACGCCCCGCGGCGGCGGGTACGGCGTGGTCAGCGAGGCCCTGACGGGATGGTGGCTGACCGCGCAGGCCGATCCCCGGCTTGCCGACCTACGGCAGCCGATCGGCGAACGCGCCACCTGCGTCGCCGGGCTGGCGCTCGAAGCCCAGGCCGATAGCGACGACGCGGCGGGCGCCGCCCAGCCCGAGATGGTGGAGGGCGCGTGGTTCAAAGACGGCGAGACACGCATGGATGACCAGCAGCACGCGCTCGCGGGAGTGCTGCGAACGATCCCGATAGTCGAGGCGTCCGCGGCCACGGACTCGGAGGAGCCCGGCGATGCTGCACCGTCGGCCTGGCTGTGGGCCGCTGTCCTGCTGCTGGCGCTCAACCCGGCCCGGGCCGCGTTCGGCGTCCCGCGCGCCGGGCGGTCGCCGCGCAGCGCCGTCCGCGTGGCCGCCGCGGGTGGAGCGATCGGCGGGCTCGCGGTCTGCGCCGCCGCGGCGGTGGGCGGCCCGCTGCTCGACGCGCTCGACGTCAGCGAGCCGTCTTTCCGCATCGCCGCCGGCGTCGTGGCGGCGGTGGCCGGAGCCATCGACCTGTTCCGAAGGCCACCCTCGCCCGAACCCGCACTCCCCGGCCGACGGGCGGCGCTCGTCCCGGTCGCGATCCCCGTCGTGGCCCGACCCGCCCTGCTGGTGGTGGCGCTCGGCGCCGGCGCGGACCAGGGCGTGCTCGTGAGCGCCGCCGCGATGGCCACGGGTGTCGCGCTGCTGATCGGCTTGGCGGCCGGGTGGCCCACCGAGGGGTCGCGCGGCCGGGTCCTGAAGTGGGCGGCCCGCTTGCTGGCCGCTGCGCTCATCGCCTGCGGCATCGTCCTGAGCGTCGACGGGATCATGGATGTTTGAGCCCGGCAGTTGCGTCCCGTTTCGACGTACGGTAGGCGGGTAGTCCCTTAGCGCCCAGCGATATCGCGTTCGAGGAGGAAACAAATGAGCACTGTTCTGATCATCGCCATCGTCCTGGTCGTCCTGGTGCTCGTCGCGCTCGTCTGGCGGAGAGGGATGGCGGGGCGACGCCGCGAGGAAGCGGCCGGCCTGCGTCGCGAGGCGTCCGCCCACGACGAGGAGGCCCGCCGGGCCGAGCTGGCTGCCGAGGAGAAACGCGAAGCAGCCGACAAGCGGCGAGCCCGCGCCGACAGCATTGATCCCGATTCCGACAGCCCTCCCGATTCCGACAGCCGCCGGCTAGACCACGACGCCGACGATGGTCTCGATCGCGATCACGAAACCTTCCGCGACGACAGTGAGCGGCAGCGTGATCCTGTCTCGCGCCCGGAGAATCGCGACTGATCAGAAGCAGAAAGCCCCACTGACGCGGGGGGCGAAGGGCCTCAGGCGTCCGTCTCGGCCTTCACCTCGCCCATGTCCACAGAGGCGCGCGCCCCCGGCGTCTCGGAGGAATCCATCTGTTCAAGGACCTCGGCCGACTTTCTCATCTTCTCCTCGGAATCGAAGAAGCCGACGAAGACCGCGGTCGATTGGGACTCGTCGAAGATGAGCTTCATGCCCGTCGACTCCACGCCGGGGGGCGGCCCCGTGTTCTCCTCAATCCGAGTGACGATCTCGGCGATCCGCTCCGAGTCGACGTCTGTGAACCTGACCACGCGTGCGTACATGTCGCCTCCTCAGTCGGGTTACCGCCAACCCTACCTCTGCCAGTCGCTCCCAGCCATGCTGAAGCTTGATCCTTGTGTCTCCCGTATAGAGTCACGTTGCGGTTCCACCGGATTGGAGAGGGATGACGCAGCGAGCGGGGAGTCTTCGTAGCCGATTCGTCGCGGCGGCGCTCGCGGTCCAGCTTGTCGCAGTCGCGGTGCTGTTCGCCGAAGCGCCGCTGACTGCCCCCAGCGAGGCCGCGTTTGCGGGGCGGCCCGGCAAGATCGCCTTCGTACGCAGCACGGGCATGATGCAGACGAACCTCTTCTCGGCGAACCCGGACGGCACCGGCGCAGTGCCGCTGACCACCGGCACTGGCAACAACACAGCCCCCACCTTCTCGTACGACGGTCAGCGAATCGCCTTCGTGCGCCCGGCGCCGGAGCAGGAGATCTTCGTGATGCCGGCAGCGGGTGGCACCCCCGTGAACATCACCGACAACGCGGTACTCGACTCTGCCCCGAGTTACTTCCCGGACGGCAGGATCGCGTTCGGAAGCACGGACGGCGACGACGAGATCTACGTCATGAACGGCGACGGGTCGGGGCAGACCAACCTCACCAGCAACGACCTGATCGACCGCAGCCCGGCGGTTTCGCCCGACGGAACCAGGATCGCGTTCGAGCGCTTCGACGGAACCGACATCGAGATCTATGCGATGAACGCCGACGGGTCGAACCAGGTCCCCCTGACCAGCGACCCGGGCAGTGACAGCGCACCAACGTGGTCGCCCGACGGCCGCCGGATCAGCTGGCACCGGTCGGACGGGGTCAACGTCGGGATCCTGGTCATGAACGCCGATGGCTCGGCGCAGACTCCCGTCGCCGTCAGCCCCGACGCCGAGACGTTCCCGGAGTTTGCGCCCGACAACTCGCGCCTCGTGTTCTCGAGGAACGGAGTCAACGCAGGCCTCTACTGGCTCGACCTGACCGGCCCGGGCGCCGTTACGCCGCTGACCACGACCCCGTCCGACAACGCCGCCGCCTGGCAACCGATCCCGGTCAAATGCGGGGGGCGGCGCGCGACGATCGTCGGAACGCCCGGCGGCGACAGGCTCACGGGAACGCCGCTAGCCGATGTGATCTCCGGCCAGGGCGGCAACGACCGGGTCTCCGGCCTCGCCGGCGCCGATCGCCTCTGCGGCGAGAAGGGCAGGGACGTTCTCAAGGGCGGGCGCGGCAAGGACAGGCTGATCGGGGGCAAGGCCCGCGACACCTGCGTCGGCGGCAAGGGCAAGGACTCTGGCAAAGGCTGCGATCGGGGCAAGCTCTAGCTGCTACAGACCGGTCTCGGCCGCAAGCCTTCCGCTGGCCACCGCCTCCTCCAATCCCTGGTAGTCGCGCTCGTTCTGATCGGCGTAGGCAGCTGAGAACCCGCCCAGCGCGCGGTCGAAGGCGTCTGACTTCCCGAGGTAGGAGGCGATCGCGATCCTGTCGCCCGAGCGTGCGTGGGCGCGGGCGAGCGTCCAACCGCACATCATTCCCCAGAGTTCCATTCCCGTCGGGGTCATGCCTCCGATGTCCGCGGATCCCTTCCAGTCGCGGAGCTGCCTGAAGTAGTAGTCACGCTCGTCGCCCGCCCAGGCGAACCTCTCCCAGCCGAGGAAGATGTCGCTGGCCGCCTGCATCAGGCGTTGTCCTGCGACGACGCGCTGGCCGTGGTTGGGGAACCCGCTCGGCGAGGTGAACTCCTCCAGCACGGATGCCTCGGCCTCCTTGACCTGCAGGAACAAGGGTGTGTCGTGATCGTCGAGCAGGAGCATGATCCAAGCCTGGGTCCCGACGCTTCCCACGCCCACGACCTTGCGAGCCAGGTGGACGAACCGGTACCTGTCGAACAAGGATTGGCGTTCAGGTTCGAGCGTCTCTCGATAGGAGCGAACCATGGTGTCCAGAGCCGCCAGCTCGGCCTCTCGGTCCACCCCGTCGTCGAGCTCCTCGATCGGCGTGACCAACGGAGGCTGGTGGAGGATCCTGCACTCCCCCTCCACGATCTCGGCGAGCTTCGAAAAAGCCTGCAGGCTGTCGTGCGCGCGCGCCTTGGCGATGGCCTTCCAGACGCCCGGCGTCCGCTCTTGGTCAAGGCTCGACCGAAACTGCGGCAGCAGCGCGTCCATGTCCAGGTGCGCGTACCAGACCTCGAGCATCGACATGCCCGCGAACTCGCGCATCGTCTCTCTGTAGGACTGGACCGCGCGACGCACGATGTCCTTCCGCTGTTTCGCCGGAAACCCATTGTCCCGCGCGGCGATTTCCAGGCTGGCCGCAAGGCGCTTCACATCCCACTCCCATGGGCCGGGCGCAGTCTCATCGAAGTCGTTCACGTCGAAGACGAGGTGGCGCTCGGGCGAGCCGAAGACCCCGAAGTTGGACAGGTGCGCGTCACCGCAGATCTGCGCGTGCATTCCGGAGCTCGGCGTGGTGGCCAGATCAGAGGCCATCGGCAACGCGGCTCCGCGGAAGTAGGTGAACGGCGAGACCAGCATCCGCCCGTGCCGGATCGGCACCAGCTCCGGAACGCGGGTCATCGCCTGCCGTTCCAGCAGGTCGATCGGGCTGACCCGGTCCGAGGACGGCTCCCAAATGGCATGACTCGAGCGGGGGACCTCCGCGCGGGCACTCTTGCCGCGAGCAGCTCGCTCCTGCGCCGAAAGGTGTCCCACGGCAATCACATTACGAGGCCTGCGCGAAGGCCGGTGAGCCGCCCTAGGTGAGCTCTGCTACTCGACGAAGCAGTAGGAATCGCTCGACGCGTCGCCGCCCTGTAGGCGGGCCTGGTGCACTCGCAGCCCGCGGAAGTCGTCGCCGTGCGGGAAGAACTGGGGGTCCACGGTCATGCCGCCGGCATCGGTATTCGCGTCGACGCGGGCCATCCAAGCGCCTACGCCGTCCGGGTAGAAGATGTCGTCCCACGATGCGTAGAGCGAATTGGTGAAGTAGACGCGCCGTCCGTCCCGACTTATCTCCACCATCTGGGGCGCGCCGGCCAGCTGCAGTTCGGGGGCGCCCGGGTGTGGGGTTCGGCCGACGATCCCGCCCATCCGCACTGAGCCCGCCTCTCTCGGGTTGTGCGGATCGCTTACGTCGTACTGCTTGAGCTCCCCGGTGCCCCAGCACGACACGTACAGCCAACGGTCGTCGACAGAGAGGTCGATGTCGCTCACCAGCGGCGGGACCGCGCCGAACGGCTGAAGCGCGGGTGGCAGCTGCGAGGCTTCGGCGGGCTCGGCGGGAATCGTGATTACCTTCTTCGCGGTCCACCGGTCACCGTCCTGGTGCCACAGCCACACCGAAGCAGACAGATCCTCGACGCTGATAACGACCCCGACGAAACCCCAGAGCTTCTCGGGATTGTGAGCCGGCCTCAGCTCGAGCACCATCTGGTGCTCGTCGCCCAAATCGATTCGCTGGATCAGCTTGCCTTCAGACAGGCTCCAGAAGTCGAGGTGATGGCCGAACCGCCGCCCCAGGAGGTCTTCGGGGTCCAACCCGTTCTCGATCATCGACGGGGTCGCCCACTCCGACGTTATGGCGACATCGTCGTTTAGGTGCCACCACACGTCGTAGGCGAAGTGCTGGTCGCCCCGGTCCGTCTCCCAGGCACCGATGACCTCGAACGTGTCGTGGTCGATGAGCGCAACCCCTCCCGGGCCGTCGCTGCCGTCGGCGGCGCCCAGGTTGGACATGAAGATGCCGCCGGGCCCGCAGTGGACCGTGTGCGGGCGGGAGTAGCCAGCCTTGGCTGCGAGCTCGTCGGGCTCGATGGTGCGGATGATCTGTCGGCTGCCGCGGGTCGGGTTTGGTGTCGAGCACGTAGGTGCGGGACGACCGGATGCCCGGCACGATCAGGTAGCGGCGCTCGAGCGAGCCGTTGTGGCCCTCGTGGCAGAGCGCGCTGGAACAGGCGTTCCACCCGAAGTGGTGCAGCTCATTGCCTCCGGTCGGCAGCTCCGCCCAGCCGACCACGCCGCCGTAGGTGGGTGAGCCAGCGTCACAGTCGATCACGGTCATGGCGTCGTGCTGGGCGCCGGACGGATCGAACGCCGCGACGTAGGCCAGCCCCTCAGGCGGCGCGGCAATGGCGGCGGCGGGCGAGCGATAGAACGTCGGGTCCACAACCTCCGGCACGGAAACCTCCTGTCGCCGACTCCGTAGGCACCCGAATCCTACCCCGGCTTGCGCTTCCGCGCTACCCGAGGAGGCGCCTCGGCTCCCTCAGCCGAGTGCCTCGACCGCCGTTGCGGTGTCGCCGTAGAACTGCGCCCGGGTGATCTTGCCCCCGTCGATCTTGTAGAGCCAGAGCGAGTCGCCGCTGAGCTCGTTCCCGCTCTTCGTCTTGCCGACGCCCTTGAGCGTGACGACGACGTGGTCGCCGTCAGCCTCGAGAAGCGGTCGGGAGCGCTGGCAGCGAGGCTGTATACCAACTGGGAGGGGCTGTTTTCAGCTTGGCTTTGTATGGAGCGGTCTTTGGAGCAAGTTCCTTTCACTACAAGCGATCGCTGTTTCTTCTACAAACACCTGAGACCATCGGAACGGCCCCGGGGAACGCATACCGAGCCGAGGTACTTCTTTGGGCCGCATTGGGTCTCCGGCGAAGACCAGAGCCGGCAATAGACGAAATCCTGCATGCGCTTATCAGCGTCGCTTTCGCCATGATCTTTGCCTTCGGCATCGCGGGCTCGCTCGGAGTGCGACTCGGAGACGCCCAGCCGATCGCGATCCCGGCCGTGGTCACGCTTCTTTACGGGGTGCTCGCGTGCGGCTTCTTAGCGGCTGCGCTCGTTTCGCTGAAGGCGGCGGCGAGACGCCAAGCGAGGTAGGGAGACTCGGCAAGGTTGCCGAAGTGCCGCTTCTCGTCCAGTGCGCTACTTCGACAGCCCGGCGGCTTCGAGGGCTTCGGCGCGATCCCAGTAGCTGACATAGCGCAGGACCTTGCCGTCTCTCAGAGTGAAGAGGTCACCGAACTCGCGGTCGAAGCGCAGGCCGCTGGTCTTCCCGCGGGCGGTCTGCCGGGAGAGCACCAACACCCGCTCTCCGCCGAGATCGATCACCCGCTCGGCCTCGATATGCAGATCCGCCAGCGCGTCGATGTAATCGGCCAGTGCGACGCCGAACGCTTCGATCCCCTGCCAGTCCCCGTTTATGCCCGGGAGCTCCGATCCGATCCGCGAATGCTCGACCTCGACGTCGAAGAAGTCCGCGGTCTGAAGGTCACCGCGTTCCCAGCTCGCGTAGAGGCGGCGCACGATCTCGACGTTCTTCTCCGACATTCCCCGCTCAGTATCGCGCCCTAGGCGGAATAGCCGCTTCCCATGCAAACCCTCAGCCGGTCGCCGGAAACGCTGGACACGACCGGCCCGAAACGACGGAGGACGCCCCCAAAGGGCGCCCTCCGTGTTCGGCAGGGCTCGGGTCCTCACGCGCCGAGGCAGGCGTCCGTGAACAGATCGACCTTGTTGAAGAACCCGTTGTCGGAACCGTCGAGCCCACTCGCCGGACTGGGCGGGTTCTGTGCCTGGTCCGGCATGACGTCCGGATTGGACAACGCGGCCTCGTTATCAGCCAGCACTTCGCAAGCCCGGGGCGACACTCCCTCCGGGAAATGTCCGTTCGGCCGTGCAAGGGACGATGGAGCCAAGAGCGCCACCATGGCGAACGCGAGCACAAGGGAAGCGACGAACACTTTCATCCGACTTCCTCCTTCGGTTGACGGACTCGACCCTCCCACGGCCAGAGCCAGAAGGCAAGGGAAGGGTGAGCGCACGCTGTCCGACCGCCGAGTGGTCGGCCACACACACGAACAATGCCGTCGGCGGTCTACCGCCGTCCGCCATCCCTGGGGGTCACGGCTGCCGAGGCAGCGGGGAACAACTAGCATCGCCGGATGGGAAGGAGCCGGTCCCGAGTCTCTCCATTCGTGCCGCTCCTTGCGGCGGCGGCGCTCGCGGGCCGATCGGGCCCGCCCCGTCGACAACAGCGCGGGGAGATCACGACCGCAAGCGCGGTGACGCCATGAAGGGCTGGAAGCTCCGCAAATTCGCCGGCGACGTCGTCTACAACCTCCGCAGCCGCGGGTTGCTGCCGATCGCAATCGCCCTCGTTGCCGCGGCCGTGCTCGTGCCCGCCTACTTCGCGCTGACCGGGGGTGACGACAACGGCGGGGGCAACGACGGCGGCGGCACCGACAACGGCGGTGGCGGCAGCGACGACTTCCCGGAGGAGGCCGCCGTCCCCGAGGGAGCGGCAGCCTTCAGCGAGATGTACGTGACCGACGAAGCGCACGACGCGATCGAGGAGTGCGGCTTCACGGACACCCAGGAGCAGCGTCGCCAGCTCCTCAAGGTCCCGCCACTTCAGGACGGGCTAATCACCGTCTCGAATTACGGCACCGACGGCGAGCTCACAGGGACGCTCGAGATGCGCCAGACACGCCGGGGGATCTACCGCGTGACCTGCACCAAGTGAGATCAGTTCTGCGGGTTGGAGAGTCCGAAGGATCGTCCCGGCCTCACTACCCGGCGATTGATCCCTGCTGGGTCGCGGATAGGGCCGAGGCTTGACCAGGCCCTTGCGAGCCGATACAAATAGCAGGTAGCGCTAGGTCAGGAGGACCTGTGTCTCGCGTCGAAGTGTCTCGTCGGATCGCTTTCATTGCCATCGCGGTCCTGCTCGTCGCGTCAGCGACGGGCTGCGAACCGGTCGTCAACGCGCCCCCCGGTGGCGGCGAGACGGTGACGCAGACCTTTCGCTACGGGCCGTTCACCCTCGGACCCGACGGCGAGGTGACAGGGCTCGCCATCGTCTGGGATGCCGCGGCCCGCCGGTTCCTTCGGGCTGAAGGGCGCGACCTTCGACGTGGTCGATGAGAACGGCACGCCCGTCAGCTCGCACGACGTTCATCTGCACCACATCGTGATGATGAACTCAGCGCGTCAGGACGCGCTTTGTCCGCAGCGGCCTGAGCCCTTCATCGGCGCGGGGATGGAGCGGACCCCGATCTTCCTCCGGTTTCCCTACGTCTACATGGTCGGCGCCAACGATAACTGGGGCTCGGTCTATCACCTGATGAACGAGACCCAGACCACGCGGACCGTCTACATCCAGTACACGCTCAGGTACCAGCCCGGCGCCAATGCCACCAACTCGCGGCCGGTGCAGCCGTGGTTCATGGACGTGACCGGTTGCGGCGACGCCACCTACGACATCCCCGGCAACGGCGGGCCTGGCAGCGAACATCTGGCGTCACGCTCGTGGCAGGCGCCGCGCGACGGGATCGCGGTGTTCGCGGGCGGACACCTGCACGACGGCGGCATCGACATCACGCTCGGAGATACAGCCCCGAACTCGCTGGCCTGCGTGATGGGCGCCTACTACCACGAGAACCCCCACCACCTCGCGAGCATCGACTGGTGCCTGACTGCACGAGAAGGTGATCGCCGGCCACTCCTATCGCGTGACCGCTCGCTACGACAACTCAAAGCCGTATGCCGACGTGATGGGAATCGTGCTGGCTTACGTGTGGTGGGGCACGCAATAGAACGAACCCGAGCTCGGTAGCCGACTACGCCCTCAACCTGGCGCATATCGACCAGTCCGGCTTCTCGGTCGCGCTCGGCGGGTGATAGGCGACCCCGCCGGTAGCAGATCTTGGGTGACGCGAAGGCGGGAGCGAGGTTGGTGATCCGCCGATCCTGCGCCGGTGGAGATGGCGTCGCGGCGCGCTCAGTGGTGAGGCTGAGCTCGCTCAGCTTCGCGAAGCCGCACGGCGAGGGCGGCCAACACCCGCCGACCCACAAGCGGGACGTCCTCGACCAGCGCCGAGAACTCACGGGAGCCGAGCACGAAAAGTCGCATGTCGCTCTCGGCAGTGACCGTGGCGGAGCGCGGCGCCGAGTGAAGGAGAGCCATCTCGCCGAAGCACTTACCGGGGCCGAGCATGACACTCCGCTTGCCGCGGATAGTCACCTTCGCCCGACCGTCGGCGATCACGAAAGCCTCCTGCCCAAGCTCGCCCTGGCGCATCAATACCCGGCCGGCGGGGACCTCGAGCTCCTCGGCCAGCGCGGCGATCCGGGAAAGGTCCCGCTTGCTGCAAGCCGAGAAGAGCTGGACCTGCGAGAGCCGCTCGACCTTGGGGTCGCGTGCCCGCCGTCGTGTCGGTCGCCTCATCGGCAGGAGTATCCCAGCGCCCGCCGGGGCATGCAGCGAGACCGTGATCTACGAAGGCCCTCAAGGGCGAGATCGAGGTCGATCCGGAGATTAGGCGTGCTGGCCGCGCCCTTTGGGAAAGTGTCGCTTTCCAGAGCCCCCTTCCGTGTGTCCTCAGATTGATGCTCGGATTGATGCCCGCGGCCACGCCGCACCCGCAGTGCCAGGACTCCTGGGGAGCGGGGCACTGCTGCTTTGCATGGAAAGCAGCACCCGCCCGCGAGATACTGCGTGGGCAATGTCGGAGGAGAACGTGGAGAAGGTGAGGGCGGGATTCGCGGCGCACAACCGTGGCGACCTGGACGCCTGGCTGGACCTGTATGACCCGGAGGTGGAGTTCGAGACGCTCCTCCTGGGCAGCCACCAAGGCAAGGAGGCCCTGCGGTCGCTCTACGAGGAGAATCAGGCGAACCAACCCGGCTACACCGCCACCCCCGTAGAGCTGATCGACGCTGGAGACAGGGTGATCACGGTGGTCCAAATGGGCGGAGTCGGGACCGCCAGCCAGATCGCTCTGGATGACCAGATCGCATTCATCCACACCTTCAAAAACGGGCTGGTGGTGAGAGAGCGGACCTTCCGAAATAGGGAGGAAGCCCTCGAAGCCGCCGGGCTGCGGGATTAGGGCGGTCACGCTGGCACCTCGATGACCGGCAGAGCGAGTCCCTCCGGTTTATCTGTGGATAGGTGGAAGGCCGGGCACTCCTGCTTTGCATGGAAAGCGGCACTCCGTAGCGGGATACTTGTCGGCGATGTCGCAGGAGAACGTGGAGATCGTCCGAGTGGGCTACGAGCGATTCGCGGCCACAGGTGAATTCGTGGCGGACCTCGCCACGGACGACTTCGTGTGGGACATGTCGAACTTCCACGGCTGGCCCGAGCAGCAGGTGTACGAAGGCGTCGACGGCACGGGAGCCTTCCTCAGCGAGTGGATGGATGCGTGGGAGGACTGGGAGCTCGAGCTGGAAGCCCTCCACGACGCGGGCGACAGGGTGGTTGCTCTCGTGCACCAGCGCGGCAGGTCGAAAGAGGGCGGAATGCCGGTCGAGATGTCCTTCGCCCAGGTCTTTACGTTCCGCGACGGCAAGCAGGCCCGGATGGAGATGTACTCGGACCGGAACGAGGCCCTCGAAGCCGCCGGGCTGCGGGAGTAGGGCGGTCACGCCGGCACCTCAATCACCGGCAGCGCCAGGGCGCTGGGGTGAAAGTCGGTGGAAGGGTGGCGGCTTTTCGCGCGATACTGCGCGGGCGATGTCGCAGGAGAACGTCGAGATAGTCCGGGAGATACACGAGCAGTTCGCCCGCGGCGATTTCAGCTTCTTCGCGACTGTCACCGACGACTTCGTTTTCGTCGCCAGCCCAGAGTTGCCCGACGCTGGCACCTACCGCGGAGAGGCGGCGACTCAGTGGATGACGGCGTGGGTGGAGTCCTTCGAAGGGCACACGATCGAGGCCACGGAGATCATCGATGCCGGCGACAAGGTTTTCGTCGCAATCCTCCAACGGGGCCGCCCTCGCGGGAGCCAAACGGTGGTGGAGGGCCATTGGTGGTCGGTGCTTACGCTTCGCGAGGGCGTCCTCACCCGGGGCGAGGTATTCCCCGAGCGCACTCAGGCCCTCGAAGCCGCCGGCCTGTCGGAGTAGGCGCGCGGTCACGCCGCGACCTCGATCACCGGCAGAGCCCCTCCGGTTTATCTGCGGAAGGGTGGAAGGCCGGGCACTACTGCCCGTTATTGGCACAGCGAACATCCGAGCCTATGCTCCGGGGCTATGACGATTCAGCGGATGGACAACGTTCTCATAGTTGTCGACGACCTCGAGGCTGCCAAAGCGTTCTTCGCCGAACTCGGTATGGAGCTGGAAGGCGAGACGCAGGTCGAGGGGCCTTGGGTGGGCCGCGTCGTCGGGCTCGACGACGTCCGTGCCGACATCACCATGATGCGGACCCCCGATGGCCACGGCCGGGTTGAGCTGACGAAGTTCCACACGCCGCCGGCGGTCAGAGCCGAGCCGGAAAACGCGCCGGCGAACGCGCTCGGCATACGCCGCATCATGTTCGCTGTCGACGACATCGACGACGTCGTTGCCCGCCTGCGCGGCCACGGTGCCGAACTCGTCGGCGAGATCGCGCAGTACGAGGACAGCTACCGGCTCTGCTTTCTGCGTGGCCCTGAGGGCATCATCATCGGACTCGCCGAGCCGCTCAGCTGAAACCTCCACGGGTGCGCCGGGCCGGCCCCGGACGGTACTGGCCATCGCCCGCTCGGTGGCTGTGAGGCGATCCGCCCGCATCAGCGCCATCTCTACGTAAGTTCAGTCTGCAAGCAGCGCTGATCCCGGGCATCCTCGGCTCTCGCGAGGCTGCCTTATCCCGAGACGCGCGCCTACGCCAGCGAGCCCGCTATTTCTCCTCCCAGGGGCTGGCCAGGTGTAGGATCCGCGAGGTCGAGTCGAGGAGCGTGCGATGGCTGAAAAGTGGAGCGTGACAGGGGATTTCATCGACTTCTGTAAGTGCGCCGTGCCGTGTCCGTGCTCCTGGGGACAGCCGCCGACCGAGGGTGACTGCCAGGGAATCGTCGCGTGGCGGATTCGGGAGGGCAACTACGGCGACGTCAAGCTCGATGGGCTGGCCGTGGCCGGAGTCGCCGAATTCGAGGGGAACATCTGGGATGAGGACGTCAAGATGGACGCCGGTCTGTTCATCGAAGCGAGCGCCGATGATGCCCAGCGCGAGGCGCTGCAAACGATCTTCGGCGGACAGGCGGGCAGCTGGCCGCAGGCGCTCGCCGAGAGCGCTTTCGGCGAGGTGAAGGGGATCGAGTTCGCCTCAATCGACCTCCAGATCGCCGACAATTCGAGCTCATGGAGCCTCGAGATCAACGGTCAGGCCAGCGGAAGCGCTGAGGTGCTGACCGGGCCAACGACCCGTCCCGGAGAGAACGTCGAGGTCACGAACATCCCCGGCTCGGAGGCCGGCCCCAACAGCGGCCCGATGACCTACGGGATCGCGACCAAGAACGAGGTCGATGCCTACGGCTACAAGTGGGACTGGGCCGGGCGCTCAGCCAAGCACATACCGTTCGTGTGGTCGAGCGAGGACGAGCTCTGAGCGAAGCCCGCTAGTCGCCGGGCATGTCGCCGGCCGGCATGCCCTCGTCGTGCATCGATCCGGGCGTCGAGTGCTCGCCGTGATCCTGCGTCCCGCCACCCATTGAGTCATGGTGCATCTCGCTGGCTCTAGTCGCCTCCGGCGAGTCCGGCAGGATCAGGCCGGGCACGCTTGACGGGGTGAAGGCCACGAGGAGGCCCATCGCTAGGAGCAGCGCCGCGATGCCGTAGCTGGCGAGCGCTCTCCAAGGCAGCAGCTTCTCCGCCGCAATCAACGCCGCGATGAAGACCATCCAGCCGACGCTCATCACGCCGAGGGCGAACAACGCGGCCATCAGTCCCCAGCAACAGCCGACGCACCAGGCGCCGTGGGTGAGCCCCATCCGCAGCGCACCGATCCGCCCCGGCTGCCAGGCGTTCATGAGAAACATCATCGGGCTGCGGCACCTCTTCAGGCAGGCGTTCTTCAGCGGAGTGAGCTGATAGAGAGCCGCGGCAATGATCACCCCGCCAGCGAAGTAAGGCCCCCCGCGTTCCCAGGCAAGGGCGTCCGGCCAGACCGAGCTGCCGATCTCATACACGGCGTACGCGAAGAGCCCCCACGCGGTCCAGGTCAGCAGGTACCCACCAACGAAGGCCGCGGTCGTGCCCAGCGGAACATCTCGTCCCCTCGCCCGCTTCCCTTCCTGGATCCGGCTGTACATGGTGACCATCGGCCAGATCGACGGGAACATCATCGCGGCCATCATCACGACCCAAGTGGTGACATAGAAGCCGAGTGTGCCGGGATCGGTCCCGGGCCCCGCGTCCATCCCCGCCATCCGGTCACCGGTGGCGACCCAGGCGATCGCGGCCAGCCCTAGGAGCAGGCCAACCAACCCGAGCTGGACCAGGCCCGGTTGTGCTGGAGCTCGGCGTGGTGCAGCCGATCCCATCGTCGCCATCGATTGCAACCTAGCGCGCCTGCAGCCTCGCTTCGCTGGCAGACCTTGCCCCAGCAGGCCCGAGAGGAGATACTGGGGCGATGGCGCAGGAGGACTACCTGCTCGCCGACCAGCCCTCGGAGTTGGAGCGCCTGCAGCTGCAGTCGCGCGTGTGGGAGCCGGCCGGGAGGCAGGTCCTCTCGAAGCTCGGCGACGGATCCGGCCGACAGGCCCTGGACGTCGGCTGCGGAGCCCTGGGGTGGCTTCGAATCCTCAGCGAGTGGGTCGGCCCGTCCGGCCAGATTGTCGGCACCGACATAGACAAGAGCTTGCTCAACGCCGCTCGTTCATTTCTGGAGGCAAAAGGAATCTCCAACGTAGAGCTCGTCGTCGATGACCTCTTCGAGAGCAAGCTGGAGCCACAATCGTTCGATCTCGTCCATGCCCGTTACGTGATCGCTCCACTCGGACGCGGCCGTGAGCAGGTGGCCTCGTACCAGCGCTTGGTCAGACCCGGTGGCTCGCTGCTCCTGGAGGAGTGGGACCTGGGCTCGTGGCACTTCAACCCCCCTGCCCCCGCGGCCGAGCAATTGATCCGATCGCTCTCCGAGATCTTTGCCGCGCTGGGCGGCGAGGCGGGCCGCGAACTTCCGGAATTGCTCAGGGAGGTCGGTATTGAGGAGCCAGAGAGAGACGCGCAGGTCGTCGCGCTCAAACCAGGCCACCCCTATCTGCGTCTGCCGCTTCAGTTCAGCGTCGCGCTGGAGTCGCGGCTGCTTGAGACCTTGAACGAGGACCAGCTCGCCTCGCTGCGCCGCGAGGCCGAGGCCGAGTTGGCGGCGCCTGGCAGATGGGGCACGACCTTCACCCTGATCCAGTGTTGGGGCACAATCGAAGGCTGAGAGGTAGCGGCGACCGACGAGAGCCCCTCCCGAAGGAGGCTCCCGGTGGCATTGGGAGAGTGATGCCCGCTTTGATGCCCGCATCAATGTCTATTCGCCGCAGCGGACCGGCGCTTTCAGCTTCTAGGCCGCTTCCAGAAAGCTCAGCACCTCGGCCGTGAACAGCTCGGTCCCGGTATCCATCGCCGCGTGTCGTTGCCCGGGCATGACGACGACCCGACAGTCCGTCCAAAGCAGTAGGGCGGACCCTACGGCGAGTGGTTTGGTCGAGCATCGGCGGTGGATTAGGGTAGCCAGGTCCGCAAGAGCCGCACTCGACCGTGCGGCGAATCCCAGCGAAAGGCCGAGATGTTGGATTCACCGCTCTCGCGGCTTGCAGGGCCTCTGGCACTCGCAGCCGGTGTGTTGATCGTCGTCGCGCAACTTGTGATGTTGCCGTTCGATCCAGACGATCACGTGGCCACGTCGACGGATCCGGTGTTCCAGGTCGGCGGTGTCGTCTACATGGTTGGTTTCTGTGTGCTCATGCTTGCCCTGGTCGGCGCGTACGGGTGGGGGCTACACAAGGCGCCGGGGAAGCTCGGCCTGATCGCCATCGTCACTGCGATCGTTGGCACGATGCTTCTGGCCGGTGACCTGTGGTTCGAGACCTTCGCCGTCCCGTGGCTCGCTGACGAGGCGCCTGCGGTGCTCGACACAGATGAGCACCCACCTTCGACCCTTCTTGCGATCGGCGCCGTTTCCAGCTATCTGCTCTTCGCCGCGGGCTGGGCCCTGTTCGCTATCGCAAGCTATCGGGCTCGCGTCTTCCCGACCGCCATCTGTGTCGCCATCCTGATCGGCGGCGTCATTGGGTTCCGTGCTTTGCTGTCGCCCACCGGCATCCCCCTCGGTCTTGCCGTCGCGTGGCTGGGCGTGTGGATGATGAGGAAGACGACAGCCGCGAGTGAGACCTCTCACCCAGATCCGCAAGAGGTCGTGCCCTAAAGGCACGGTATCGCTCTCCATGCAAAGCAGCACTCAGCCGATAGCTCGAGGTCACGCCTGAGCCGTGCGTCTCCAAGAGATCGCATCGGCGGCCCAATTCATTTCTCGCTACCACCACGGATCATCGAGCGAGCACGCCTGCAGATCTGAACGCGGGATCCGCCCCACGCGAGGCCGGGGCGGGAGCCTGTAGAAACCACCGCATGGAGGTTCCCCAAACGCACTACCTCGATCACGAGGGGGTGAACATCGCCTGGCAGGTCTTCGGTGATGGCTCAGCGGAGATCCTGTTCATACCCGGCTGGGTCTCGAACGTGGACCAGTTCTGGGATTACCCCGATCCGCGTGCATTCCTCTCTGAGCTCGCGGACTTCTCCCGCATCGCGATCTACGACAAGCCGGGCACCGGTGCTTCTGACCCCGTGGACGCGACGCCGTCCGTCGAAGTGCGCGTCGATCAGGTTCTCGCGCTGATGGACGCGGCCGGCCTCGAGCGCCCGACGGTCGTGGGAGTCTCCGAGGGTGGCATTACGGCATGCCTCGCCGCTGCCGCTCATCCGAATCGGATCGAACGCGTCGTCCTGTTGAACGCGAGCGCCGGCGGCTTCGACCGGCGCGCACAAGGCGAGATGACCGACGCCGAATTCGAGAACTGGCGGGAGTTCATCCACGCTACGGCCGTTGACTGGGGAGAAGGCCGCTACGGCGACCGCTGGCTCGCTGGCGTACCGAACGCCGACGCCGTATGGGGACGGCTGCAGCGCGCTTGCGCGACCCCCGCGGTCGCGCGCCGCTACATCTCAGCGATAGAGGAAGGCCTGACGGCATGGGACGTGCTCGAGGCGATCCACCAACCGGTGCTCGTGCTCCAGCGAACCGGTGACCGCGTGCTGCCGGTGGAGGCGGCGCGCGCAGTCGCGGAGCAGATCCCGCACGCCACGTTGGTCGAGCTTCCGGGAAACGAGCACCTGCCGTGGCTCGGGGAAACCGGCGAGATCCTGGAGCGGATTCGCGCCTTCGTCGGAGCGCCGCCGCCCGCCGCCCGCAGTGACCGGGTGCTCGCGACGGTCCTGTTCACGGACATCGTCGGGTCGACCGATCAGCTCGCGCGGCTCGGCGACGCCGCCTGGAGCGCCCAACTCGACCGCCACGCCGAGATCCTGCGGGAAGGGCTCGCTCGGTTCGACGGGCGACTGATCAAGACCACCGGCGATGGCGCGCTGGCCACCTTCACCGGCCCCGCGCGGGGCGCCCAGGCCGCGCGTTGGATTCTCGACGCGCTCGCGGCCGACGACCTGACCTCGCGGGCCGGCATGCACGTCGGTGAGATCGAGCTGCAGGACGATGACATCGCCGGGCTCGCCGTCCACGTCGCGGCCCGCGTCTTGGACAAGGCGGGCGATGACGAAGTCCTCGTCTCGCGCACCGTCCGCGACTTGACGGCAGGTTCGGGCCTGGAGTTCACCGATCGCGGCACCCATACGCTCAAGGGGATTCCCGAGGACTGGCAGATCTACGCGCTCGCCTAGTGGGTGCCGCACTCGGAGCACCTGGAAGAAGTAACGGTGTGCGAGGAGAAGGCTGGCACCGACTAGTCACCGAAGCGAATTGATGCCCGCTTGATGCCCCGCCGAGGCCCAATCACGCCGGTCCCGGACAGACGAAAGGCCCGGAGATCCGGGCCTTTCGTCAGGTAGCGGGGGCCCGATGCGTTGCTCGCTACCAGGGCGCGAGGATTCGCGAGCTCCTGTCTAGCGGCGAATGACTAGGACTGACCCAAAGCCTTCAGGGCCTTGGCGCTGTCGGTGATGAACTCGCCGCGGACTACCTTGCCATCGGCGTCGAACTCCATCAGGTGCAGGAAGTGGGCCTCGAACTGACCGCCGCCCTCAGCGGCGGTCGCCCGCTGCGTTCCATGTACGACGACCTTGTCACCGCCGTCGATGAAGTCCTCCGCGGTGACGGAGAACTCCGACCAGTACTGCGGTATGCGGCCGAAGTTCTCGAGGACCGCGTCTCTGCCACTGGTGGTGCCGCCGTTCGGGAGCTCGTCCGATGTATGCCACTCGGCGTTGTCTGCGAAGTGGCCGGACAGGGTCTCCATATCTCCGCTGGAAAACGCCTCGTAAGCGGCCTTCGCTGTATCAACGTTCGACATCTCTCCTCCTCCAATCGCTTCCAGATCCGACCGTACCCCACGGAACGCTGCCCCGCAACACGGCCCGTCCGCTCACATTTCCTGGCGGTCGCGGTCCAGTAGCGGTCACGATGCAACCGGCCGCATCGGCCGTTCGGCAAATGAACGGGGCGACTGCTGTCGGGTAGAGCCGCAAGACGGTCGGCCTCCCGAGCCAGCGAGCCAGCCTGGCCACCCGCACACCGGGCTACTTACTCACCAGGCCCTTGACGATGCCGCCGGTTCCGCCTGCGGGGCTCTCAACCATGCTGCCGACACTGTTGACCGTGTCGCCGACTTCGTTGACGGCGTTGCCGACCGAGCTCTCGACTCCGCTTACGGGCTTCTTGACTGTGGAGCCAACCGCGCCGGCCGTGCCGACCGAGCTCCCGACTCCGCTCACCGGCTTCTTGATCGTGGTGCCGACGGGATTGCCGGCGCCGTGTGAGCCGCCCTCCGAAGCTCCCTCGCCACCGCCCTGCGAGCTCCTCTGGCTCCCTACCGGGCCTTCCTGCCTACCGGCGTAGGCCCCTTGGCGCCGACGCACCCCGGCGACGGCGGTACGCGACGCGGACTCACAGCCTCGGGCCGAGTAGCGGATGGTGAGTCCGCCCGTCCAATAAGGGGAGAGGATCCGAATCGCGAGGGACCCCGCCTCCGTGAGGCGCAGGGCGCAGGGACGCAGTCTGAGCGTCAAAGGGAGTGCTGGCCCCACCACGCGCCACCCCGGCGCCTAGGGTCTGCCCGTCTTCGAAGGCGACTGAGGAGAGGACTGCGCTTGGGGCATAGCCGCCCAGGGCCTCGGATCGAGGCGGGGCTGAGGCGGCCTCAATCTCATCGAAGCCGCCGCCCACCCGGGGACCGTCGGTGATCAAACCCACCACGATCACAACGATCGACGCAGCAGCGGTCGCGGCCGCCAGGCGCAATCCACCCCGCCGCACGGGATCGACGCGGGCCGGCCGAGGTCGCTCGCGGCTCGTTCCCCTTGCCATCGGAGACTCGTGGTCCCAGATAGCCGCTGGCGCGCTCTCCCGCGTCAAAGCGTCCTCAAGGCGGCGGAAGAGCACGCCATTCGCCGGACCTTGACCGTTCTCTATTCGTGCGATCGCGGAGCGCCGCGTCTGCGTTCTCACCGCGAGCTCGGCCTGGCTGAGCCCAAGAGCCGATCGGCGGGCAGCGAGCAGCCGCCCGAAAGGCACGGATGCTGCATCGCCGCGGCCCGTCGCGATGCTGCTCCTCGTCATTGTCCTGGTGGCTCCGTCGTGCTTCACGTTCGCAATCTCGCTAGTTCGGGGGTTTGTGCAGGCTAACCTATTTTAGGTATTCTACCCTAATTCTAGGTACCTAGTCGCAGCCAGCTCCCGCTCCTCCGCGAGGCCGTCGCCGAGGCCAATGCCACAGCCTCAGCCCCAGCGTGTCGCGGGGCGTGGCGGATAATCGGCCGTAGATCCCAGCCACCAGGAGGTTCTCGATCCTCCCCGCGGGCGGTGGCTGTGTGGCGTTCAGTCGCCGGGCTGGCCGGGCTGCGGCGGTCCGATGCGGAAGGGCCGCATCATCTCGTTGTCCTCGTGCTCGACGATGTGGCAGTGCCAGACGAACTGGCCGGGGGTCGTGAACTGTGCCCTCACCCGGGTGACCTGGCCCGGGTAGGCGATGACGGTGTCCTTGAAACCGCTCTCGCCCGGCTCCGGGGGAGCCGGCAGCGAACCCGGCACGACCTGGACCGTTTGGCCCTCCTCGTTCACGAGGATGTCCTGGCGGTTCACGACCTCGAAGGCGATCTCGTGGATGTGCATGGGGTGGGCGTCGGCCGTGGCGTTGTATATCTCCCAGAGCTCGGTCGCGCCGACCGTCGGGTTCTCGGTCACCGGGTCCATCCACAGTCGGTCGGCCCACAACCCGGGGGCGGCGTTCGGGTCGCCCGCGACAGTGCCGAGCAACGCTTCAGCTGGGGCGTCCTCGAAGAAGGCCGACATGTTCTCGAGCAGCGCCAGCCGCCGCGTGACCGTCTCCGCCGGCAGCGGCGTGATCGCGGGCAGCTGCAGGAACTTCGGCGGGGTCGAATCGTCGATCCCGACCGTGGGCACGACGCGGAACTGCATGATCTGACCGGTCGTATCGGGGTCGGCGCTGTCGAAGTCCTCATCGGGCGCACCGCCGCCGAACGGCTCGTCGGGGCCGACGTTGCCGAGCACGTGATTCCCAAGGGGCACGTTGGTGAAGTCGACGATCACGTCGGCCCGCTCGGCCAGTCCCATCAGCAGCCGGTTGCCGTTGTTGGCGGTGACGTTTACCGGGGCAGCCAGGAAGCCGCCCTCGTTGCCGATCTGCCACACCTCGATCCCGGGGATCCGGTCGAAGTCGAGAATGAGGAAGCGCGACTGGCAGCCGTTGAGGAACCGGAGCCGGTAGCGGCGCTGCTCCACTGTCTGGAACGGCCACGTGTTGCCGTTGACCATGATGGTGTTCCCGAAAAACTCGGGATTCCAGATCGGCGAGAGGTCGGTTTCCGGGATGTAGGGCCCCGCGATCCCGTCGAAGAACTCCCGGGTGTCCGGATAGAAGAGCGAGCCGTCCGCGTCGAAGGACCGATCCTGGATCGCTATCGAGATCTCCCGGTAGGGCTTGTTGGGCGGGAACTTGTCGTTCTCGCGCGGCGCCGGGCCGGGCAGGATCGCCGCATTCCCGGTCCGCGAGTCGAGCACGACGTCGTCGGGGCCTCCACGGATGAGGTAGAAGCCGGCCGGGCCCGCGTAGACGTTGAGGCGCGTCATGCCGAGCGCGTGGTCGTGGTACCAAATCGTCGACGCCCGGTTGTGGTTCGGGTACTGGAAGGTCGCGAAGCCGGGCCCCCACGCGACGTCGTATGAACCGAGCGCCTTCCCGGCGAAGAACTCGTACCACGTCCCTTCCGTGGCGTAGCCCGCCGGGATATCGTTCGCGGCGGGCAGATACCACGCTTCCGCGTAGCCGTCGCTGTCGTCGGCCACGCCCACGGCGCCGTGCACGTGGGTGACGATCGGCACCGGGCCCGTGTAAGGGCCCGGAGTCTCGGTGAACGTCGGCCGGCTGTCGCGACCGGCGGCGCCGCCAGGGGGATTGGCCCAGTGCAAGGTCTTGTCGACCGGAAGCAGGTGCGGCAGGTAGTTCCCGCTGGAGTCCAGGAGCTCGTTGACCCACTTGACCCGGACCGGCCGGTTCCACTTCGCCTCGATCGTGAGCGACGGGGCGTTGTGGACGAGCAGCCCGCGTTTGCTTCGCGCCGCTTTGCCGCCGTAGCCCCATACCGTCGTTGCCGGCAGGCCCGCCGGAAGGACCTGCTGCGTGATCTGCCTCATCGAGATCTCGTAGTAATCGACGGACTTGCCGCCGGGCTGCCTGATCGTGCCGGCCCTGGGCATCACCGGCGGGATCAGCATCGGCGTCTGGAACTTCGGAACCGAGGTCGGATCGAGCGTGCCACCCGGGATCTGAGCGAGCGCTTCCGGGCTCGCCCCGGGAAGCCGTCCGAACAGGTAGTAGCCGGCGCTTGCCCCCCCGACCCAGGCGACAAACGTACGCCGGGAATACCGAAAAGTCCTCTCCATGCTTTGGGCTCCTACCTCGTCGGTGCGGGACCCCGCCTCTGCGCCACATCCGAGGCTAACGGATCGCGTACACCGAGGTAGGTCCACTTTCGTACACCAAGGTAGGTCCACTGCGCCGGCACCCGGCCCGCTGTCCGAGATGACGTGAGCCGGGTCTCCCGAGTAGCGGTAGACCGCGTGCTGCTTATCGACGTACGAGCCCTGATCGGCGTGCCGACGAGAAGGACAAGGGATCCTCCTCTCCCCGATTGACGCCCGAATGACGCCCGCTCAGGACTAACCTCGCCGGCTGCGAGCAAACGAAAGGGCCGCATCAGCGGCCCTTTCGTGAGGTAGCGGCGGCCCGATTCGTCTCTCGCTACCACCGGCCGAGGATTCGCGAACCAGTCAGCACCTGGGCTAAAGGAACCCTCGCGGGTCTGCTCGCGCCGTCTCGCTAATCCGCTCGTGCAGAGATCAGCTGGTGTAGTCGCTCGAAGCTGTCTGTCCAACCCGCGTCGTGAAGCGCGCGCCGCGGCTCCGTGGCGAAAGGGCCACTGGTGGAGGACCAGTCCGGTGGACTCACCCTGGTCACGCAGCGACAAGGTCGCGAGGGTTTCCTGATCGTCGGGATCGGGATCCTCCCATCGAAAGGTGTATGCCAGGCGCCTCGGAGGATCGATCTCGCGGAACTCCCCTGACAGATAGAAGAGCTCGCCTTCCGGTGGTTGCATCGCGATCCGGTACCCGCCTCCGACGCGCAGATCGAGTTCGATGCTCGGCGAGGTGAATTCACCGGGACCCCACCACTTCGCCAGCTTGTCGGGATCGGTCAGCGCCTCGAACACGACCGTGGGCAGCGCGGGCATGACACGCTCGAGATCCAGGGTGAGGCCAGCTTGCGAGACCACGATCTGAGTCTAAGCAATGCGCACTGCCTCGAAGTTACGGCCAGTCAGGAAGATGGTGCGAGTCCGTCGAAAGCGGACGCCACCCCAGGTGTGAGCGTAGGCAACCGTTCTCTCGGGTGATCTCGGGCGTGCTTGCGCCAGCTGGGACGAGCTGAGATCAGGTGAGTTTCGCTCAGTTCGGTACCTCGCCTGGTACCACGAGAGCTAAGAATCGTAGGACCCGCGGCGAAACTAGCCGCAGTAGTGGAAGCCGAAGCCGGACACAACCTCACGCCCGCTCATTACGAAAGGGGGCGCGGCCGGGTCCTCAACTCTGCGACGACCCGCGTCACGGCCTCGTCGACAGTCGGGTATGCGGTGTCAAGAATCGAATCACCCAGGGCTGCGCGGACGACATCGCGGACCTGACCGATGTTGCGGGCGATCACCAGTCGGACGCCGTCCGCCCGCAGCTCTCGCGCCAGCTGGTCGAGGATCTGGGCGGCGGTCACGTCGATGAACGGCACCGTCTCCGCGTCGACGACTACCGCGTGAACATCATCTCGGCGTGCCGCGCTTCGGATCTCGGCTGCGACCGGCGTGGCATTGGCGAAGAAAAGCCCGCCCTCGATCCTCAACACAGCGATGCCCTCGACCCGCTGGTTGTCCGGATGCCGATCGAGATCCGAGAAGTGACCGCTATCCCCGCGAACTCGCCCGAGCTCGGCCACCGGAGGCCGAGAGGTGCGGTAGAGAAGGAGAAGGATCGAGATCAATACTCCGGTGAACAACCCCGCCAGGGTGCCGAAGACCATCACTCCGAGCATCGCGGCGACCGCGGCGATGAAGTCCGCCCTGGCCGCGAAGCCGTAGGCCCGGCCGAGTCGCCTGGTGTAGACGCGGAAGTAGTCGCGCAGCGTCGAGAACTCGATCAAGCCGACAAGGGCGGCGATCACCACGGCCGCCAAGGTCGCCACGGGCAGGCTCTCGAAATAGCCCGTGAGAAGGAACAAGGTGAGAATCGTCAGGCCGGCGGCGATCAGGCCGACAAGCTGGGTTCGTCCGCCGGCGGTGCTGTTCACCGCCGTCTTCGAGAGGCTGCCGTTGACGGCGAACCCACCGGAGATCCCAGCGCCGAGGTTCGCGGCGCCGAGGCTAATCAGTTCACGATTCGCGTCGACCTCTCGGTCTTCCTGCAGGGTGAAGGTCTTGGCGGTCCCCAGGCTCTCGGCAAAACCGACGAGCATCACCCCCACGGCTGCGGCCATCAGGCCCCCGAAGCGGTTGAGGCTGACGTCGGGGAGAGCGAGTGAAGGCAGGCCGGGGTTGATCGAGCCGACGATTGCCACCCCGTGGTCGCCGAGGTCGAAGAGCTCGACGACGCCGATTCCCAGGACCACGGCCACCAGGGTCCCCGGGATCGCGGGCGCCACCCGAGGTGTCCCGAACAGGACCGCGAGCGACCCGATTCCGACCAGTAGCGTGAGGCCATTGGTCTGATCGATGTTGATCAGAAAGTCCCAAGCTCGCTCGAAGAAGTCACCGGTGCCCGATTCGACTCCGAACAGCTTCGGGAGCTGGCCGACCATGATCGTCAGCGCCAAGCCGACGATGAACCCCTTGAGCACGGGCTCGGAGATGAAGTTCGCCAGGAACCCGAGCCGCAGGACGCCGGCGACCAACGCGGCGAGTCCGACGCCGATCGCGAGCGCTGCCGTGGTGGCGACGAACTGATCTCCGTTGCCCGCAACGGCGTTCCCGACAACAGCGGCAGACAGGGCGGCGGCGGCGGCGGACGGCCCCGTGATCAGCTGCCGCGAGCTGCCTAGAGCCGCATAGAGAACCAACGCGGCGGGCGCCGCGTAGAGGCCGACGACGGGCGGCACGCCGGCTATCGTCGCGTAGGCCAGGGATGAGGGAACGAGCACGGCCCAGACCGTCAGCCCCGCGACCACATCGCCACGAACCCAATCGCGCTGGTAGTTCCTCAGCGATAGAAACACGCGACTCACGGAAGCTTCACCGGAAAGCCAATCTACCCTCCAGCCGGTCGAGCGGAGGGTCTCGTGCGGGCCGCGGCGGACATCCGATCAAGCCATCGCAAGGCGCCCACCCGAATGCCACTCAGCCGTCAGAGCCTTGCCACAGCACCAGCCAGCGTCTAGCCTTGCCCTCACGGCTTCAACAAATGCCTCGAACGAGCTTCGGAGGACCGAATGAGCGTCATGACGGAGGTTCCAAGCCAGGCTTTGATCGGGGGGCGCTGGGTCGATGGCAGCGCCGGCACCTTCGAGGTCCGCTCCCCGCACTCGCGCGAGGTGGTCAACGTGGTCAGCCGCTGCGACGAGAGCGACGTGGACAAGGCCGTGGCCGCCGCGCGCGCGGCGCAGCCCGACTGGGCGGCGATGCCCCTGATCGACCGCGTCAAGATCCTGCGGCGGATCAACCAGGTCTTCCTCGAGCGCGCCGAGCCGATCGCGCGCATGGTCTCGCTCGAGATCGGCAAGACGATCACCGACTCTCGTGAGGAGGTCTACGAGTACGCGGCGCCGTCCTACGAGAAGGCCGGAGCCGAGGTGCTTCGCCACCGCGGCCTGTCCTTTCCCTCCACCCAGGAGCAGACCAATAACAAGCGCCTGGTGATGACCCACCGGCCGCTCGGCGTGGTCGGCGCGATCACCCCCTACAACTTCCCGACGGACATCTCGTCGATCGCGCTCGCGCACATCATCGCCGCCGGCAACACGGCGATCTGGAAGCCGTCCGAGTTCTCGCCGACCTGCTGCGCGATGGTGGCCGAGGTATTCGACGAGGCCGGGCTCCCCCCGGGGGTCGTGAACGTCGTCCAGGGCTTCGGCGACGTTGGAGCCGCGATCGCAAGCCACGACGGCGTGGACGGGATCTTCTTCACCGGCTCGACCGCCACCGGGGAGAAGATCGCCACGAGCGCGCCTCTGAAGCCGCAGCTGCTCGAGCTGGGCGGGGACGGCCCCTTCATCATCCTCGCCGACGCCGACATCGACGCCGCGGTCGAGGGGGCGATGAACGGCTGCTTCTACTACACCGGCCAGGTCTGCACCTCGGCCGAGCGCCTGCTCGTGCATGACGACGTCTACGACGAGTTCGTCGCCAAGCTGAGGGGCCGGATGAAGGAGCTGAAGATCGGGGACCCGGCCGACGAGGAGACCGAAATGGGCCCCCTCTGCAACGAGGGAACCCTCGGTCGCGTCGTCGAGCATGTGGAGGGCGCGCGCGCCGCTGGAGCCGAGATCGAGCAGTTCGGGCCCGAGGAGGAGCTCTACTACCCGGCGACGATCCTGACCGGAGTCACCCCCGAGATGCAGATCATGCGCGAGGAGACGTTCGGGCCGGTGGCGCCGATCATGCGCGTCTCGTCGTCCCAGGAAGCGGTCGAGGTCGCGAAACAGAGCCGCTTGGGGTTGATCGCTTCACTCTGGACCCGCGATCTCGCCACTGCCTGGCGCGTGGGCGAGGCGCTTCCGCATGGCTCGGTCAACATCAACGAGACCAGCAACTACTGGGATCAACTTGCGCCGTTCGGTGGAGCTGGCCGGAGCGGCGTGGGGCGCGAGCTGTCCGAGTGGTTCCTGGAGCGGTTCACTGAGTCAAAGCTGCTGGTCTTCGAGCTCGGCGACACCGACGTCAAGTACGACCGTCGGGCCGAGGGCGGCTGGTAGCCGGGACTTCCCGGAAGGCGACGCCCGCGACCACCCGCTGCGCGTCGAGACCCTCGACGCGCTCGCGGTGGGCCAGGACCTCCTCGCTGGCGCGCCCCAGTCGCAGCGGCACGCCATCGCAACCACGACCTCGGCTCCCGCCGCCTCCAGCTCCTCCTGCCGGTTCAGCTAGCCGCCCGCAGGGTCGCCTGACGCGGTCTCCACTCCTCCGCGTCCTGCGGCCTGCGCGGTGGCGCCGAAGTGCAGGACGCGGCCGCCGAAAGCGATCGCGCAGACAGCGAACCAGGCCCATCCGAGTGCCAGGCCTCCGAGGACGTCGGTCAGCCAATGAACGTCGAGCAACACGCGGCTGACCCCGACCCCGACCGCGACGCCGACCGCGACGCCGGCGAGCGCCGGCCACGCTCGGTAGCCCCACCAGCGGCCGGCGACGAGCGCGAAGGCCGCCCACGAAGCGGCGGCGGTCGAGGTGTGGCCGCTGGGGAAAGACGGCCCGAGCGTCGCTGCGACGGGCTCGAGCGCCGGGCGTGCGCGATCCACGAGCTGTTTGACCGCCTCCGTGAGGAGCTTGTCCCCCAGCACGACCGCCAGCAGGAACAGTGCGACCCAGCAGGTGCGCGTGCGCGCGATCTCGACCGCCGCGACCGCCACCCCAACGACGACCACCGTCCACGTCGCCCCGAGATGCGTGACGAGCGTAAGGCCGTCGTGCGACCAGTCGGTCGCATTGCGCTCGCCCCACTCGGCCACGCTGTTGTCGAGGCCTGCGAGCAAGTCGGTGCTGCGCACGAGGACTGCCAGCACGCCCAGCATCGCGCCCCCCGCGATGACCGCCACGAGAGCCAGCGTGAGCGCGAGCCCCGTGGCCTTCTCGGGATCGAGGCGCGCTGCGCGCACCGCGCGCCGGCCTGCCGGGCCGGTGGCGTGTCGCCCGGCCTTCATCGCCGCTTCGACCACGGGCGGTGCGACCGCGCCCCGCGGATATAGCCGCGTCAGATAGGCGGCGGCGAGCCCCGACAGGATGGCGATGGACAGGAGCAGAAGAAGCGGCATCGGACCGGGTGGAGGCCGCGAAAGCTAGCGGCGTGCGGAGGTGAATCGGCGGGCATAGTATGCCGCCGCCGGGGAAGTAAGTATCCGCTGCCGTGACCATCGACCAGCCATCACACACAGGCCCGGCACCGACGAAGGGGCGACGCGACCGCCAGATGGTCCCGGCGCTCGTCGCGCGCCCCGGTGGAATGGCCGAGCGCTTCGCGGGCGCACTCGACGCCCACCACCCCGCCCTCGTCTTCGCACTCGCGCTGCTCGGCGGCTTCCTTGTGCTCGCCGCGGCGTCGATCCTGCTCGCCCTGCTCGTCGTGCACGTGCTGGTCAGCGGGAGCGGGCTCGGGCTGGCCGGCGCGGATGAGAGCTTCAACGAGACGCTCGCCAACCACCGCAGCGGCACGCGCACAACGATCTCCGAGATCGGCTCGCAAGTCGGCGGCGCGCCGGTCCTGCCGATCCTCGTCGGCGTCATCGGCCTGGCGGCTGCCATCGCCCGCCGCTGGGTCATCGCTGCGTTCGCCGTCTTCGTGCTGATCGCGGAGTCGGCCACGTACAGGGTCACTACGCTCGTCGTGCCCCGTGACCGCCCGTCGGTCGAACGACTGGAAAGCCTTCCGGTCGACGCCAGCTTCCCCTCGGGGCACACCGCCGCCTCTGTTGCGGTCTACTCCGGCCTCGTGCTGCTGCTCACCACCCGTTTCACCAGCAGCCTGTCGAAGGCGCTGGCCTGGACCTGCGCGATCCTGTTGACCACCTTCGTCGCGCTCTCGCGAATGTACCGCGGCATGCACCATCCGCTCGACATCGCCGGCGGCGTGCTCGTCGGCATCGGTGCGATCCTCGTGGTGCTGTTCGCCTGTCGCGCGGCCGGTGCCGCTGCGGATAGGCGAACGCGCGCATGAAGCTGGCGGTGGTCGCGCATGCCGGCAAGACGGTCGGCGGTGGGCTCTCGGAGTTGCGGCACACACTCGATGAGGCCGGCGTATCCGCGCCGCTGTGGATCGAGGTGCCGAAGAGCAAGCGCGCGCCGCGCGCGGTCAAACGAGCGTTGGAGGACGGCGCCGAGCTGATCCTCGCCTGGGGTGGAGACGGGATGGTGCAGCGCTGCGTCGACGCGCTCAAGGACACGCAGGTCCCACTCGCGATCGTTCCCGCCGGGACCTCGAACCTGTTCGCTACGAACCTCGGCATCGAGCGCGACATCGCACAGGCTGTGGAGGTCGCGCTAATCGGCGACCGCCGCCGGCTGGACGTCGGCTGCTTCAATGGCGAGCGCTTCGCCGTGATGGCCGGAGCGGGCTTCGACGCGGCGATGATCAAGGGCGCCGACAACCTCAAGGACCATCTCGGCCGGGCGGGCTACGTCCTCGGCGGGGCCGCAAACCTGAGCGCCGAGAGCTTCGAGGCGAAGATCAAGCTCGACGGAACGCGCTGGTACAAGGGTCCCGCGAGTTGCATTCTGGTCGGAAACGTCGGCGCTCTGTTCGGCGGCATCGAGGTGTTCGCCGACGCGCAGCCCGACGACGGCCTGCTCGACGTCGGCGTGCTCACCTCCGAGGGCGCGGTCCAGCTGGTGCGCGCGGTCGCGCGCACGGCCCTCGGCAGCGCTCAGAAGTCGCCTTTCGTTCGTGTCACCCAGGCGCGCAAGGTGCGCGTGAAACTCGACCGCAAGATCCCCTTCGAGCTCGACGGAGGCGACCGCAAAAGGGTCAAGTCGTTCAAGGTCGATGTCGAAGCCGGCGCGATCACGGTATGCGTCCCGCGCGCGGCCCGAAGACGGAGTGGAGCGAAATGACGACGAAGCCGGGCGTTGGATCGGAGGACCACATGGTCGACGCGAAACGCGAGGGCGACAAGCTCGCGAACGCGAAGCCGCTCGGCTGGCTCGCGCGAGCGGGCCTCGTCGCCCGCGGGCTCGTCTACGTCATGATCGGCGTGCTCGCGCTGATGCTCGCGCTCGGCGAGGGTGGCAAGGCGACCAACCAGCAGGGCGCGTTGAAGACGATCGCCGACCGGTCGTTCGGGAAGACGCTGCTCGTTCTGCTCGCGATCGGGCTGGCCGGCTACGCGCTCTGGAGGCTGATCCGGGCGGCCGTCGGCCATGGCGCCGAGCAGCGAGACAGCGGATCCGACCGCGTCGCGGCGCTCGCGAGCGGCATCGCGTACGCGGTCCTCTGCGTGACGGCGGTGAAGATCCTCACGGACTCCAGCACCGGCTCGGGGACCCCGAAGGAGGCGACCGCAGGCGTCCTGGGATGGTCTGGCGGAACGGTGCTCGTCGCGCTCGCTGGGGCAGTCCTCATCGGCGTCGCGGCGTATCAGGCGTACAAGGGCCTCGCGAAGCAGTTCCTCGACGACGCCAAGACGAGCGAGATGAGCCCCGGCGTCCACAAGGGTTACACCGCCCTTGGCGTCTTCGGGCACGTCGCGCGAGCCCTCATCTTCACGCTGGTCGGCTACGGGCTGATCAAGGCCGCGATCGACTACGACCCACGCGAGGCGATCGGGCTCGACGGCGCGCTACGTCAACTGGCGCATGCGTCGTATGGACCCGCGTTGCTGGGCGTCGTCGCCGCCGGGCTGGCCGGGTTCGCGGTCTACTCAATCGCCGACGCCCGCTACCGCAAGGTGTGACGCGCTGTTTGGTGGGCGCCTGCGGGTCGGAGCGCAAAGGAGGGCCCGGCGTACCTAGCCGCCGGGCACCTCCCTCCTTTACGGCCCCTAGGTGGTGGGGGCGTGGCTCTGGTCGACCAGCTGCTTGGCGCCGTACGGCTGGTCGCCGGGGTCCTTGCGAGGCAGTCTCGCCTTGACCACGACTCGGTCGTCGGTGGCGACGTCGTCCAGGTTCTTGCTCCCGTCGGCGTTCGTGTCGGCGACGACGATCCTCGCGTTATCGAGGTCGAAGCTCACCGTGGTTCCCACCAGATCCGCCTTCTTGACGTGGGCGTTGCCGCGGTTCACGTCCACGCTGCCACCGCCGGCGTAGGCGCCCTTGAAGACGTAGGTGACGACGGCCTTGCCGCCCTTCTTGGAGTGTGCTCCGCCCTGACCCTGGCTGCCCGGGTCATCGGGCTTGGCGGCGAGCGCCGCGGGCGTCGCGGCGAGTGCCAACACCGCGCCGATCGCGGAGGCCCTCTTGATCGCTTCCTTGCTCATCTGGATACCTCCTTGGAATCCGCACAAGGCGTGCGGTTGGAAGTCCATCGAGTGCACCGGACGGTTCCTTGCCGCACTCACGCCGAATTGGACAGATCGTGAGGCAGGTTGGGGCGCGAGGGTCGATGGCCAGCCCGTCTACACCCGACGTTCCTTATGGACTGACGGCGCGGAAGTCGCGGCTGGAACGCGGCACAGGGAATTCCGATCGTCGGCGCTGACCTGACGATCGTCTCCGACTCCGGGAATAAATCGCGGCCGGAGGCGTCATAGAGATCGAACGGACATGAGATCTCTCGTGCAAAGCTCAGCGAAACCCCGCGCGCGCTCACGTTTGGCCCTGCTGCTCGCCGCGGTTCTCGTCCTCGCCCTGGCCTTCACTCCGCGTGCCGCGGCGTCCGTCTACTGGGCCGATAACAAGGGCACCACGATCGGGAGCGCCAATCTCGATGGCACGGGGGTGAACCAGAGCTTCATCACCGGCGGCGGTAACCCCTGCGGGGTGGCGGTCGACGCCGCGCACCTCTACTGGGCCAATAGCGTCCTCAGCGGCACGATCGGCCGCGCCAGCCTCGCTGGCACGGGGGTGAACCAGAGCTTCATCACCGGCGGCGGTAACCCCTGCGGGATCGCGGTCGACGCCGCGCACATCTACTGGGCGAACATCAACGACGGGACGATCGGGCGGGCCAACCTCGACGGCACCGGGGTCAACCAGAGCTTCGTCGTCGGCGCCAACCTCCCTTGCGGGGTGGCGGTCGACGCGGGCCACCTCTACTGGGCCAACAGCTTCAGCGACACGATCGGCCGCGCAAACCTCGACGGCACAGGGGTGGACCAGAGTTTCATCGGCGGCGCCATCCTCCCCTGCGGGGTGGCGGCCGACGCGGGGCACCTCTACTGGGCCAACGGCCTCAGCGACACGATCGGCCGCGCCAACCTCGACGGCTCGCGGGCGGACCAAGTCTTCATCGACGGCGCGAACCGCCCGTGCGGCGTGGCGGTCGACGGAGCGCACCTCTACTGGGCCAACGGGGGCGACGGGACTATCGGCCGCGCCAGCCTCGACGGCACGGGCGCGAACCAGAGCTTTATCGGCGGCGCCATGGGCCCCTGCGGAGTGGCGGTCGATGCGCGCACCTCACCGTCTTCTCCCCCGCCGACGTCTCCCCCGCCGCCCTCGCTCCCTTCGAACAAGTTCACGCTCGGCAAGCCGAGGCTGAACCAGAGGAAGGGCGCCGCGCGGCTGGCCGTGACCGTCCCCGGCCCAGGCGAGCTGGCCCTTTCCGGCAACGGCCTGAAGGCCGCCGGGGTCGCCGTGGCGAGGACCGTCAGCGCGTCCAGCGCCGTGCAGCTGCTGATCATGGCGGCCGGAAAGAAGCTGAGGAAGCTGAACGAGACCGGCAAGGTCACCGTCACGCCGAGGGTGACCTACACGCCGACCGGCGGCGACCCCAGCGCGCGGTCAAGGACCGTGAAGCTAGTGAAGCTCTAACGCCCCGTTGCGCGAAAACCAGGCGCTCGAGTTAACGCTGAGGGCATTCGTGAGGTAGCGGGGCCAATTTGTCTCTCGCTACCACCGCACGCGTGTCCGCGAGACCAGTCGGCATCCCAGGTAGGCGCCCCGCTCCCGCTGTCACGCGAAAGCGACACCCAGGTAGCGTTCCCTTTACAAGCCGTCGATAGGAGGTTCGCATGGCATTCGGCATCACGCACAAGTTCAAGGGCGGAACCAAGGAGCAGTACGACGCGTCCGTGGCGGTGGTCCACCCGCCCGAGGGGCTGCCCGACGGCCAGATCCACCACTTCGCGGGGGAAACGCCGGACGGCTGGATCGTGGTCGCAATCCACGATTCCAAAGAGAGCTGGGAGCGATTTCGCAACGAGACGCTGCTCCCCGGCCTGCAGGAGCTCGGCGAGAAGGGTCTACCGGGTCCCCCGGAGGAGACAAGCTTTGAGGTCAAGGTCGAAGAGCACGCCTGATCGGTCTGCTCTCCCGACCCGAGTGGTCCCATAGCTCCCGCCAATCCGCTCTCTCGAAGAGGCCGAGGCCGACTCGGCGCTCGTCGCCGCGAAGGGCGCTAGCTGACCCTGTAGTGGCAGAGCACCGCGCCGGTGCTCAGCTTCTGCTCGTCGACGAACGCGAGGTCGAGCCGCTCGTCGTAGTCCAGGAAGAGCTTCTTGCCTTCGCCGAGCCAGACAGGGTGGATCCAGAGGCGGATGTCGTCGATCAGCCCTTCGCGGAGCAGAGTCGTCGCGAGGTCGGCGCCGCAGACGCCGATGTCGCCGTCGGTCTCATTCTTCAGCTTTGCAACCGCGGCGGGGACGTCCTCGCTGATCAGCGTCGTGTCGCCCTTCAGGTCGTCCTGGGAGAGGGTCCGGGAGCAGACGTACTTCGGCTTGCTGTTGAAGATCCGGCCGAACTCCCTCTCGTATTCGGGGGCCTCCGGGTTGTCCTCGGCGGTGAACCAGTAGTCCATGACCTCCCACGACGTGCGGCCGTAGAGGAAGGCGCCACACGCCTCGGAAGATGCGTTGACGATGCCGTGGAACTCCTCGTCGGGCTCGACGAAGTCGAGGGTCCCGTCCTTCGTCTCGATCCGCCCGTCGAGCGAGATCGAGAGCTCGTAGACCAGTTTGCCCATGGCACGCGATCCTGTTCGACCTGCTGGTGGTTGTCAAGAACAATCCGTGAGGGGATCAAGGGATCAACCGACGCCCTGGTCCTAGTCGCTCAGGCGGGACCCAGCAGCTTCGCCTTCTCGCGCTCGAACTCCTCGTCTGAGAGCACGTTCTGCTCGTGAAGCTCGCCCAGCTGCTTGAGTTGCTCCACAACCTGGGGGGTCAGTCCGCCTGCTGCGGCGGGCTCAGCCGCCTGGCCGGGCGCAGCCTGCTGTGGCGTTGCCGCCTCCTCCTCCTGTTGCGCTTCTTTTGCGTCATGGTGCTTCTTGGCGGCCAAAGCAGCGCCTCCGATCGCGGCGGCGCGTCGTCTGCGCTGGCGTCTATCTCGTCCCATCGTCACGTCCTCCTTGAACTGGATGGCTCGGTTCGCCCCATTTCGCGGCCATTGCAGCCTACGCCGCTTTTCGTCCAAATCGGCTATTCCGGGAATCCTCCTCCCAGCAACCGAGACTTCCGCTTTCACGCGAAGGGCGGCGCGAGCCGGCACCCGATTCGTCTCCCGCTCCTACAGAGCGAGAACCTGCCAGCCATAGCCGACGCTTAGACCGGCAGCAGATTCGCCTTCTTCTTGCACTTCTTTCGCTTCTTCTTGTTCTTCTTCTTGCACTTCTTCAGCGCCGCGGCGCGCTGGCCGGTGGGCGCCGTTGTGGGGGGCTGCACCACCGGCGGTGTTGGCGGCGCGACGTAGGTCTTGAACTCGAAGTCGGCGGGGCTGCCTCCGGACCACGTGCCCATCGCCGGGGGGCCATCCGGGCTGAAATAGAGCCTCCCGCCTACATAGGCCGAATCGGGCGTCGCCCCCTGTCCCGCGTACCAGAACCAGCTGGCGACACTGTCGGTCAGCGCCACGATCGAGTACTGGGTGCCCGCGGTGACCGAAGCGGGAGAGTTGAAGGTGATCGGGACCCACGACTCATTGCCCGTCACCGCCGATGTCGGGACCGAGGCGGTGGCGAGGACCGCCGTCCCGGGAGCCGTCGCGGATCCGTCGCGGATCTGGGCCGTGAGCGGGGTGGTCGGGTTGCCCGCGCCGCTGATGGCCAGATCGACCTGATCCAACTGCCCGGTGAGGCCGGCGGTGAAAGTCTGCGCCTTGGAGTGGGTGCTATCGACCTGGAGGCCGCCGAAGTTGCTGATCGTCTGCTGCTGGTCCAGAGTCCCGGCAGATGCGCCGGCCGCCGGTATCAGAGCCGCGGCCGCCGCCACCGCCGTGAGCAGAAACGTCCTAGTTCGCCTGGCCATCCGGTCCTCCTGGATCGAGTTGTCGTGGTCGGCCTTTCAAGACAACCCCCAAGTTAAAGCCCTGGAGCGGTCTGAGCCCGCGCTCTCCGCACCGCCTCCAGGTCGGAGGGTAATGCGTCCCCGCCGAAGCCGCCGCTTTCCATGCAAAGCAGCGGTTCGGTTCCTGTGTCGGAAGGACCGGCAGATTGAATCGGCGGCGGAATCCGAATCCCCTGACGTTCCGAACCGGAAACTCATTAGCTAGGCGCCGGTTCCGCGATTCCACGATGCGAAGCGAGGGGTCCGGTACCCAGCTGGTACCACGATCAACAGCGAGGCGGCCTCGACCCAAGAGAAAGGGCCGCATTTGCGGCCCTTTCTGAGGTAGCGGGGGCCCGATCCGTTCCTCGCTACGTCATGCCGCGTATCCGGGAGATCCAGGGCGTACCTGGCTGACCCACCCGGATAGCCGCTTGCATGAAAGCAGCGACCGTGCGCGGGATACTGCCAACGATGAAGCGAGACAATGTCCGACTGTTCGAGGAACTGAGCGGGGGCTGGCGCGAAGGTGACTTCTCGGGTCAAGCCGTGATGGCGGCTTTCGCAAGCAGTCAAGACCACATGCAGAACAGCACCTGAAGTGCCTGCCGACGATCTACGTGATGCCGTCGCGGGTCTTATGGGCCGGGCCAAGGACGAGCTCGCTGAGCTGGTGGCCTTCAGGTCGGTGGCCGACGCAAAGCAGTACCCGCCCGAGGAGTGCCAGAAGGCGGCCCAGTGGGTCGTCGAGGCCTTCGCCGAGGCGGGGTTGGACGATGTCGCGATGTCGCCCACACCCGATGGGAGCATGGCGGTGCACGGGCACGCCCCCGGCCCAGAAGGCACGCCGACCGTGCTCCTCTACTCTCACTACGATGTGCAGCCTCCGCTCGGCGAGGAGGCTTGGGCCTCGCCCGTGTGGGAGCTGACTGAGCGAGACGGTCGCTGGTACGGCCGCGGCGCTGCGGATTGCAAGGGGAACATCGTCATGCATCTGACCGCCTTGCGCGCCCTGAAGCAGGTAGCCGGCGGTTTCCCGTGCGGGATCAAGGTCATCTGCGAAGGCTCAGAAGAGCAAGGCACTGGCGGCCTCGAGGAGTTCGTGCCGCCAAACGCGGACCTGCTCCGCGCCGACGCGATCCTGGTGGCCGACACCGGGAACTTCGCGGTCGGCGTACCGACCCTGACTACCACCTTGCGCGGCATGACCAGCGTCGACATCGCCGTGCGTGCGCTTGGAAGCGCGATGCACTCCGGGGTGTTCGGGGGGCCGGCTCCGGATCCGGTGGTGGGCTTGATCCAGCAGCTCGCCTCGCTTCACGACGAACATGGCAACACGACCATCGAGGGGCTCGACGCAACCCAGACCTGGGCCGGGGTCGACTACCCCGCCGAACAATTCCGCAAGGACGCGACCGTAATCGATGGGGTCGAGCTGATGGGCGACGGCAGCGTCGCCGATCTGCTGTGGGCCCGTCCCTCGGCGACCGTGTTGGGAATCGATGTTCCGCCGGTCATCGGCTCTTCCACCGCCGTCCAAGCCTCAGCCGCCGCGCGCGTGAGTCTGCGCCTGCCCCCCGGGATGAGCGGCAAGCAGGCCCAGGACGCGCTCGTTGCGCACCTAGAGTCGCGAGTGTCATGGGGCATGGAATGCGAGATCGAGCGCGTCGCGGTAGGCGACCCGTTCGTGGGAGCGCTCGAGGGCCCGGCATTCGAAGCGATGAAGGGTGCGATGGAGAAGGCCTTCGGGCGACCGATGACGACGCAGGGCCAGGGCGGCTCTATCCCGCTCTGCAATGTTCTTGCCGGCACCTATCCCGACACCGAGATCATGCTGCTCGGGGTCGAGGAACCTCGCTGCCTGATCCACGCGCCGAACGAGAGCGTCGATCCATCAGAGATCGAAGGCATAGCGCTCGCCGAGGCCATGTTCCTGCAGCGATACGGTGAGACCTCCAGGCCTTAAGCCGCTGCGTCGACTCAGCCCAGCGCAGCCATCCGCTGCAGCGGGCGCTGGGATTCGTAGAGGGCGTCGACGACGTCCGTGTAGAGGCCGGTGGCGAGCCGGCGGGAGGCGTGATCGCCCCGCTGCATGACCGCGGCGATGTGCGGCGGGGGCACCTCGAGCAGGATCGAGTGTTCGCGCGCCCGGCACGTCGCGGGTGTCGGCTCGTCGTCGAGCAGCGAGAGGTGGCCGATCATCCGGCCAGGGCCGGACAGCCGCGCTCGGGCGGCCAGGCCGCCGCGACGGATCGTCGTCTCGACGGCACCCCGCATGACGACGTAGAGGGGCGTCGAGCGCGTCCCGGCTTCGATCACGGTCGCGCCACGGTCAGCCTCCAGGCGCCTGAGGCTGCCGAACAGCTCGTCGAGCTCGGGCTCGCTGAATGAGCTGAAGAAAAGGACAGTCTCGAGGTAGGCGGCCTCGTCGGGCTCCGGGTCTACCGGCCGAAGAGGCTCGGAGGAGTCGAGCTCCGCGTCCCGGGTCGGCGCGGCAACGCGCGGATCGGAACCGCAGAGGTCCCCGAGGCGCTCGTACTGGTCGCGCAGGCGCTCAAGCGCGATTCTGCCGAGCCTGGCGACGAATGGCTCGAAGCCGGATCCGGCCACCCGGCCGAGCTCGGCGGCCGACCAGCCCCAACCGGTGGACGGCTCCTCGGCGTGGACCGTGAACCTGCGCGGCCTCCGGGCGAGCACACCCATCTCGCCGACCAGCTCGCCCGGCAGCACGGACAGGGTCTCCAGCTCGCGGCCGCCCGGCAGGCGCATCGAGGCCTCGAGGCTCCCGACGGAGAGCAGGAACACGCGATCCCCGGGCTCGCCTTCGTGAAACAGCTTCTCGCCGGTCTCGAGGCTGAAGGGGTGCGCAAGCGTCGCCAGCCGGTCGAGGACCGCGGGGTCGGATCCCTCGAACAGGTCGAGCTCGGCGAGTGCGGCGCGGGCCTCCTCAGGCATCGAGCTCCCTGATCTCGACGCTCAGCGACTCGTCGCCGGGGGTCGCCACGAGCAGGCAGTACTCGGGCGCCTCGAGCCACGCGGAACTGTCCCGCGTGAGGGGCTCGGAGGCCACGATCACGGACGTCTGCGGGCCGCCCGGCCCGATCCCCCACTCGCCGTCGTGGCAGCCGTATCCCGTTCCCGCCGCGTACCAGAGCGTCGTGTAGTCGAAGCGGCGCTCGCCGCCCGCGAAGGTCCAGCCCTCGTGGTACCAGCCGTAGTCGAACGCGAATCGGGTCGCGACCACCGAGCGGCCGTCGGAGATGACGAGATTGACGGCGGACTGGCGCTGGAAGCCGCGCTTCTTTCTGATCTCCCGCACCTGGCGCAGGGTCTTCTCGACGGCGGCCGCGAGCTCGTCGGGGTTGGCGACCTCGGCGAAGGGGTCCTCCAGGTTCGTCAGCAGCAGCGCGTAGATCCACTCGCTGTCGGTGGTGCCCTCGACGTGCCTGGAAATGTCGGGTGAGACGAGCGCAGCGACGTCGCCCCGCATCTCCGCGAATCGGTCGAGGTCGCCGTTCATCGCGAGTGAGATCGGGGTGCCCTCGTAACTGAACGGGTGAACGTTCTGGGCGTTGACGATCTCGCGGTCGTTCAGCATCACGCCGCGCACATGGCCGAGCAGGGCCGTCGCCCGGGCCTTGCGGGAGAGGGCGCGCAGGTTCCGGTCGAAGAAGGGGAGGCCCGGCGTGCGGTAGGTCCAGGGGACATCGGGCGAGGTGCTCTCGTCGTCCCAGGCCACGACCCCGAAGCCGGCGAGGTTCATCGCCGAGAGCATCTGGGGATGCACGGCCTGCTCGACGATCGAGCTGTCAGGTGCGAAAAGGACCTCGTCGAGCAGGACGCGTTCACCGAGGTAGGCGACCAGGCGGCACATGCGCGCGAGATTAGCCGGGTACCGGTGCCCGAAGTGCCGGGTACCGAGCTGGGTACCGAACAGCGGAAACTGTGCGAACTCGCGGGGACCAGGCCGACCGCCATGCCCCCACGAGTCGATCAGGCGCGTTCATCTTCGCCGTAGACCAAGATTGCCGTGACCGACCGGGTTGAAGCGCAGCAAGGCGGCCCTCGCCGTCGCGTCTAGGTGCCGTTTTCGGCGACCCAAGCCTTCGCTGCGTCCAGCTCGGCGACCGGAAAAGCCTTCGCCTTGCCGGGTAGCAAGAACGACAGTGTCTTACCCCCAACAGAACGACGCCGGAGCGGGCAAGCGTCGGCAAGAAAATTTGATGGCGAAGAGGTCGCAGGTGTTTCGGGTTGCATCAAGAGCGAACCGGCGCCGACTCCGGTCACTGTATTCCCGGCTCGGTGACCGTCTCCGTCACGGTCTCTGTCTCGGTGACGGTCTCCGTCACCGTCTCCGCTGCCTCCGTCTCCGTCTCCGTCTCGATGACGGTCTTCGCCGCCTTGCCGGAGCCGCCATCGCTCTCCGCGGAAGATTGGTTGCCGATCAGATAGCCCGCCCCGAGAGCGACCGCGCCGATCGCCGCGGCGGCTAGCACGGCGAGCGACGTTGGCACGCCGCCGCCAGCCCCTTTGAGGCGATCGAGCTCATGCTCGGCGCGCATCTCTGCCTTGCTGTCGCCAACAGCCTGCGCGGCTTCGAGGCGGCGTTCGACGATCTCGACCCACTCCTCGACCCGGTGCGTAGTCGAGAGCGTCGTCTCCGCCGCCTCGGCCAGGCGGAGCAGCTCCTCCCAGTGGCCCGTCTCGGCGGCAATCCTAGTCAGCCCGAGGACGGCGTCGAAATCGTCGAGCGTAAGGCGCCCGTCCTCGGCGATCTCGACGAAGCCCCGGAGGACTCGGTCGACCATGTCGAGCGACGCGAGCAAGCGCTTTAGCGGTCCCTGCTCTTCGGGGGCCAGCGAGTACCGGTCGCCCTCGCGCACCACCAAACCGCGCCCCTCGAGCTCAGGGAGAGGCAGCTGTGCCTCGGAGACTTCGGTGATCTCTCCGAGCTCCTCGACCGAGAGCGACGCAGGCGCGACGACGGCGAGCGCGCCGAGAACAAGCCGCGCCCCGGGGTCGAGCGAGCGGAGCTCCGCTTCCCTCAACCTACCCCACCGGCCTCGTGTAGCTCTCTACGAACCGCCCTCGCTGCCGTACCGGGCTGTCTCGGCCGTCTCATCCGTGCTTGTCTGATAGCTCTTCGGCCGGGCGAAGTCAACTGTCCTGAGGACGAGAACCCGCCGGCGTCGAAGTCGTGGACGCATCGCTTCAAGGAGAGCGGGAAACCAGCGCGGTATGAGCTCTTCGACCATGTCTGGCTGAGTCCGGCGTTGGCGGAGCGCCAGACGGGCGCCTTCATCGAGCGGCGAACGAGCAGCCGAGCGTCATCCTCTGCCGACCATAGCCACGCTCTCGGAGCCAAGGCCAAAGCTCGTCGCGCACTTGATCTGCCGGATGTCCGCCGACCCGCTCGAAGTCCTCCCCGCTCCAGCCGCGGACGTCGTAACAGTCTCCGATGCCGTCGCTAACGCCTTCGAGAAACAGAAAGCCCTCCCAAAGGAAGGCTCGCTGGTGGTACTGAGGGAGGTAGCGGGGGCCCGATTCGTTTCTCGCTACCACCCGAAGCGCCTTCGAGAGCGGGTCAAGCTTGCTGCCTAGTGCTCGGCGAGCGGATAGCCGCTTTGCAGCGAGGGACGTTGCTGCGATCGGGCATCGATCACTCCTTCGGCTGCTCCCTGTCTGAGATCCCGGGCGGCGCGATCCGCCCTTCGTCAATGTCGGCGGCGAGCTTCGCCCTCTCCTCCTGCATCCCGGGCGTCAGGACCCCCGACCCGGCGGCGCGAGAGATCGGGTCGCCGCCGCGCCCGCGCAGGATGTAGGCGAAACCGACTGCGATGCAGGCCCCGGCGAGCGGCCCGACGACGTAGACCCAGTAGTCGTGAAATCGCCGCCCACGAGCGCGGGCCCAAAGGAGCGGGCCGGGTTCATCGAGACGCCGCTGACCGGCGCCGCCCACAACCCCGCAAGCGCGATGTAGCCACCGACGCCGAGTGCAGCGATCGGGCCGACGTTCTGAGCCGCCGAGGCGGTGCCGAGGATGACGCTTACCAGGCCAGCCGTGAGGGCGATCTCCATCAGCAGCGCCTGCCAGTCGGCATAGCCCGGGCCGGGGAGCGTTGCGCCCAGGTTCCCGACGTCGCCGAACACCGCAAGCAAGAAGAGGCAGGCGAGGGTCGCGCCGACGAGCTGGACGATGATGTAGCCCGGCACCCGCAGCCATGGGAAATCTCCGCGCATGGCGAAGGCCAGCGATACCGCGGGGTTCAGGTGGGCGCCCGAGACCGCGCCCATGAAGAGGATGATCGCCATCACCATCAGGCCCGGGGCCACCACCGCCGAGGCAAGGCTGATCTGACCCTGGGCGTGAAGAAGGCCGCCTCCGGCCGCGACGAGGACCAGCAGAAAGGTGCCGAGCAACTCGGAGAACAGCCTGCGCCATTCCCGTTTCGGGTCGTCGCATTCCTGAGGTGAGCCGAACTCGAGCTCCACCCGGTGGTGAATACGCTGGTCCCACTCAGCAGCGCGGTCTGCGGCCTCGTCAACGATGCCCAGAACCTACACCTCGGTGTGCTCCTCCAGCCCGCGTCCGGCACAGGAGCTCGCAGAGCCGGTGGACCGACCGACGCTGCCAGGGAATTCGCTCCAGAGCGGGGCAGCTCACCCACCTTGGAGTAGGCTCAGCTGCGGTTAGTCGCAAACCGACGACGCTTTGCAGGCCGGTACCCCAGCATGCCCACCGCGTCCACCAATTCCCCACCTGTAGACACGCTTGCCTCGGTAGATGAGCGCGCCGCCGCCGGCAAGGCGGCGCGTGAGAAGGCTCCTCGCTCGAGCCAGGGAGACTGGGAACGGCCGGCCCGCCGCCGAGATCCGGTCAAGGTGCTCGAGGACCAGGCCAAGAGCCGCATCCAAGAACTCGTCCCGATCCGCTACGGGCGGATGCTGGCCTCGCCATTCACGTTCTTCCGCGGCGCGGCGGCGATCATGGCGATGGATCTCGCGAAGACTCCCCAGTCCGGGATTCAGGTCCAGCTCTGCGGCGACGCGCACCTCTCGAACTTCGGGGTCTTCGCGGCCCCCGACCGCCGGCTGGTATTGGACATCAACGACTTCGACGAGACCCTTCCCGGGCCCTGGGAGTGGGACCTCAAGCGTCTCGCAGCCAGTTTCGCGATCGCCGGGCGCGATCGCGACTTCACCCCGAAGGAGACCCGGCGCGCCGTCCTCAGAACCGTCCGCGCGTACCGCGAGGCGATGCGGGAGTTTGCCTCGATGCGGAACTTCGACGTCTGGTACGCGCGCCTCGACGTCGACACCCTGCTCGCCGACGTGGCCAAGGTCGCCGACGCCAAGCAGATGAAGGCGGCGCGGAAGAACGTGGCCAAGGCCGGGAAGAAGAACAGCCTCAAGGCGTTCGATCGCCTCGTGCACGAGGTCGACGGCGAGCCGCGGATCATCAGCGATCCGCCACTGCTGGTTCCGGCTGGCGAGTTGGTTTCGGAGGATCAGCGCCAAGCGCTGGAGGAGCGGATCGTCGAGATGATCGGCCGTTACCGCGAGAGCCTCAAGGGGGACCGCCGCCACCTCCTGGACAGCTTCCGGTACGTCGAAATGGCCCGCAAGGTCGTCGGGGTCGGCAGTGTCGGGACCCGCGCCTGGGTGCTGCTGATGATGGGCCGCGACGGGCAGGACCCGCTCTTCATGCAGGCCAAGGAGGCCGAGGCCTCGGTGCTCGAGCGCTACCTCGGGGCGAGCGAGTTCGGAAACCACGGCGAGCGGGTGGTCGAGGGCCAGTGGCTGATGCAGGCCTCGAGCGACATCCTTCTCGGCTGGCTTCCGGCGACCGCGTGGGAGGGCGGCGAGCGAGACTTCTATGTGCGTCAGCTCTGGGACGGGAAGCGATCGGTCGAGATCGAGACCCTGCCACCGGAGGGGCTGGAGATATACGGGCGAGTGTGTGGCTGGACGCTGGCCCGAGCCCATGCACGATCCGGCGACCGCATCGCGATCGGCGCCTACCTTGGCAAGGGCGACAGCTTCGATCAGGCGATCGCCGAGTTCTCCGAGCGCTACGCCGACCAGAACGAGCTCGATTACGCCGCGCTCGCCGACGCGGCCAAGTCGGGCCGCATCGAGGTTGAGACGGACCTTGACTGAAGGGCCGGGCCTCGAGTATCTCGCGTCACGAGCCGCACCACGCGAACGGCGCTAGGTGCTGAACACGGTTGCGAGGCGATACTTCACGCGATGGAACGTGCCGAGGTCGAGCTCGTGCGGAGCTTCTGAGCCCGGCCCAATCTGACGGCCGGGCTTGGGGGGCGAAGCCACCGCTACCGGCGGATGGAGCTAGGCCTGCGAAGCCGGAGGGCTGGCGAACGCACCGAAGATCCAGAGAATCGGGAGGAAAATCCCGAAGAAGAAGAGCCACCCATGCCCGTTGCGAAGTGTCCTGATGCCGAGCCAGAAGAACAGCACGACGTACAGGATCGCTCCGCCGATGATCCATTCCATCGAGGTCCTTTCGTTCGTTCAGTCCGGACAATAAGCAAAGTCGAATGGCTCCACCGCCTCCCCCTACCTCTGCCACACGTCCGAGAGACGTTTGGGCGCAGACTGCTCACAGGCCACTCGCGGCAAGATGCCGAGCGTGGAGCACTGAATCGACGCCGCGGTACTGCATGGAAGCAGCACCACGCGAGCGTGCACGAGAGGTGCCAGGAAACCGCACTGATGCGGAGAACCCTAAGGAGTGATTCCACTCTTCCTAGCCGCCCGAGAGCTCGGGCGCGCTCTTGCCGCCGTCTGGCGCGATCCCGAGACAAAAGCACTGCCCATCGTCGCGGGCACTCTCGTGCTGACCGGAACGATCTTCTATTGGCGCGTTGAGGATTGGACCCTTCTCGAGTCCCTCTACTTCTGCATCGTGACGCTGACGACCGTCGGATACGGGGACTTCACCCCGACCGAGCCCGCATCGCAGGTCTTCACGATCGTCTACATCCTCACCGGGTTCGGCGTGCTCGTCGCCCTGCTCACCTCCGTCGCCGAGAAGTACATCGAGCAGAAGCGCGAGGGCGGCGGAGCCAGGGAGCGCCGCAAGGCTCGCCGGGAACGCCGGGCGGAGAGCTGAGCCCGGCTGGCCCAGGGGGGGCTTGGTCTTAGGTCGGCGCTGTTGCCGGTGGAGGAGCCCCCTGCGCACGCGCCTCGTTGAGATCGCCGGAGATCTTGACTATGGCCGAGGTCAACGGTGCGGCGAGGATCATCCCGAGGGTTCCAAATAGGGCCCCGCCCGCGATCGTCACGATGAGCACCGCGAGCGGGTGGATGCCGAGCGCAGTGCCCATCGCTAGCGGCTGGACCAACTGCTGGAGGACGCTGTTCGCGATCAACTGCACGACGATCATCCCCGCTGCCGCGTCGGTACCCGCGCCGCCGAGGGCGACCAGGACCGCGAACGCACCAGCCGTCCAGGCACCGATGTACGGGATGTAGGCGCCCACGAACGTGACCGCGACGATCGTGCCGATCAGCGGCACCCCGAGCACCCAGGCTCCGATTGCGACGACGGCCGCGTTGAAGAGGGCGATGATGGTCAAACCGAGGAAATAGCCGCGCAGCGCCCCGAGCACCCGCCCGGTGATCGTTCGGGCGACCGGCATCGGCACGCCCATGTTCCGCTCGGCCCAGGTCCGGATCACCGGGCCGTCCTTGAGCAGGAAGAAGAGGCTGAGCACGGTCATCGCGAGGAAGAAGACGAGCGACGAAAGCGCGCTGACCCCGCCCACCACGCCGTCGAGTAGCGCCGAGACGCTGGAAGTTGCCCCCGAGGCCGCATGCTCCCCCGCCTCCTCGGCCTTGCCGGTATCGACGCCGACATCCTTCAGCCAGCCGGTCATTGTGTCCTGGGCGTCGGCGAGGCGGCCGTCGACCGCAGAGGCCTGGCCGGTGATCCCCCCGACCACCATCAGGGTCATGCCGATGCCGACGACGATGATCCCGAGCAGCAACAGCGCGGCGCCGGCACCTCGCGGGACCCGATGCCTCTGTAACCAGTCCACCAGGGGCGAGGCCACGGCGGCGACGATCCCAGCCGTGAGCACTGGCAGGACGATCACGCTCGTCAGTCCGGCCAGGACGATCAAGCCGACGGTGAGCCCCGCGACGCCCAGCAGGAGCCAGGCCGTGAGGCCGACGTCGCGCAGCCACTTCGGGACGACGAAGATGTCCGTCAGCGAACTCGGATCGATCTTGAGGCGGTCGCCGCTCCCGCTGGGCGCGTCCCCTTCGGCCATCCTGTGAAGACGGTATGCGCGCAGTCGGATAGATTCCGCCGGACCTCGCCGACAAGGAGTTGACCGCGTATGCGCAGCCGAGCCACCCGCCTTTGTGTGATCGCCGCGATATCTGCCGCCGCACTCGGAGTATTCGCGGGTTGCGGAGACGACGATGAGGACTCCTCCGAGGGGACCACGACGACCGAAGCGACCACGACCGCGCCTGTCGAGGATGAGATCCAGCAGGCTGTGACCGGCGCCGTCAGCTCCTGCACCGATTCGGCCGGGCAGATCGACGGCGAGGCGGCAAAGAACACGGCCTTGACCGCGTGCCAGCAGGTCGGGACCGCGCTCAGCCAGGACGTAGCGAGCCTGTCCGCGTCAACCCGCGAGGACACAGCCACAGCGCTCAAGGAACTCGCCGCCAAGTGCCGCACCCGGGCTGAAGATTTCCCCGCAGCCAAGGAGCAGATCCTGGCGGCCTGCGATCAGCTAGCGGCTGCCGGCTAGAAACCAGGACCACACCGGGGCTTGGTTGGTCGGACTACAGCTCCGCCTGATAACTCACAGCTATGTCGCCTGCGCGATAGTCGGCTCTTCCGGCTGTGCCTGGCCGCGCGATGGTCTGCGCGATGGTTGTTCGTCGCCTGGACCTCGAAAGCGGCGAAAACCCCGGCTCCCCGGGACGCACGCGACACCGTCGAAAAGGCCCATGGCGCAGCGGTTTCCGCCGATTCGAGTAGCGCGCCCGACTGGATTCGAGCCAGTGACCTTCGGTTTCGTAGATTGACCGTCGGTGTCGTACACCGATAGCTCGTGGCCCGCGAATGCCGCTGCTTGCATGGAGAACGACAGCGGCTCAGACCGAGCCACGCGTGACTCTGCGATGCGCTTCGTCCGTCTCTGGCGCCGGCTGGCGTCGGCCGCTAATCGGGGAGGAGACCGAGCTGACCGAGAAAGTCCATCTGGTCGAAGAACAGGTGCTCGGACTTCAGCGTGTCGCCGTCTGTCGCATAGACCGCCGCCCAGCGGAACTCAATGGCTCGTCCTGTCGGCGCGACATCGCCATTGGGCGTGTGGAGCACGCCATCATGGGTGCCCACGAAGGTCCCTTCGGCCGCCGCGGCTGGCCCGTCGCTGAGGAGCTGCTTGACGTCCAGACGGCCGTCCGGGAACGCTTCGTGGAACACGCCCAGGAAGCCATTGACGTCGTCGCGGCCGCTGACCTGGGCGCCTGGCGCCGCCATCTCGGCATCGGCGGCCCACGGCTCAGCGTCGTAATCACGGTCGTTGAAGGCGGCGATGTGCTTGAGGATCACGTCTCTGGCGTCGGGCATCAGCTCTCCGGTTGTAGTTGGCGGCGCGAGAATATCTCAGCTTGTCGAGGTGCCGCTTTGGACGAGAAGCAGCACCCTTTCGTGCGTCGCCTTTAGATCGCATCGGCGGCCCGATTCGTTCCTCGCTACGACGCGACGCGCATCCGGGAAAGAATCACGATCCCTGCATAGCGGATCCCGGCCTACCAGCTGCTTTGCATGGAAAGCGCTGCTTTCGGCTAGCGCGGTGGATGAACCGTCAATTGCGAAGCCGCTGGCCTCTTGTAGCTGACTGACGAGCGCCCACAGGGCAAAGCTCCGGCGCCAGGCGGCAAACCCAACCCCGCCCACCGACGATCCCCACCGCTAAGCACGTGGACTTACGGATGCATGGCTCGAGGCGGGGGTCGCCACCGCGCCCTCTGGGCGATGGTGATCTGAGCCCAGGCAGGTCAGGTGTCTGATGGCCAGCTTGTCGTTGAAGAGCTCAGCTTCTGTTCTGCGATTTTCGATCTGCGCCGTCGTCAGAGAACGAAGTTCCCGCCGCGTCGGGGAGCACCACGTTCCCTTCCGGAGGGTGAACGCCATCCCGAAGATTGAGCGGTCTGCCCATGCCTGTACCCAACCGACACTGAGAGAGCCTGGTTCACGGTCAGGTTTTCTTGACATGCACCACCGTGTCGGCGGATATGTGCCTCACGTAGGTGGCTTGGATTGGCGTCCCGGCGGGGAGGACCGCCGATATACGCCAGGCTCCGACTTCAATATCGGTCCGGACTCGTCCGCGCTTGCCACCGATCGGCGACGTTCCCCGGCATCTGAGGGTACTCAGAGTGGGAGCTGCTTGGCCTTCTTACGGCACTTCTTGCGCTTCTTGTTCGTCTTCTTCCTCTTGCACTTCGCCAGGGCCGTGGCCCGCTCGCCGGTCGGGCCGGTCGCCGGGGGCGCGGTCGTGCTCGGCGCCGAAGGTGGTGGGGGAGGTGGCAGTGGACACGAAAGCGGGATTGGCGGCGCGGGCGGGGTGGTGCTGGCCTGCCAGTCGGCATGGAAGCCATTGGAGCACGTGAGTGGCCCGGGCGAGGAGCCGTCGGCGCCCATCGCGATGAGCTTGACGGAGTTGGCATCCTCACTTGAGAAGACGATCTTGGTCCCGTCGGGGGAGAAGGCGGGGTCGAACTCGTTCGCGGTGGGGGTGGCGGTCAGATTGGTCGGCGACGAGCCGTCGGCGCCCATCACCCAGATGTCGCGGTTGCCAGCGCGATCGCTCTCAAACGCGATCTTGGTCCCGTCGGGGGAGTAGGTGGGCGTGCTGTCGGCCGCCGTGCTGGCCGTGGTCAGGTTGACGGGCGAGGAACCGCCGGCTCCCATCACGTAGATGTCGTGATCGCCGCCGTGCCTGTCGCTCCTGAACGCAATCTTTGTGCCGTCGGGGGAATAGGCGGGCTCATCGTCCTGCGCCGGGTTGCCTGCGTCGCTGGTCACCGGAGACTCACCAAAGCCGTCGGCGGCCGACATCACATAGATATCGCTGTCGCTTTGATCCCGATCGCTCGCAAATGCGATCAACGCCCCATTGGGGGAGAAGGCTGGCTCGACGTTGTCCACGAACTGTCCCGGGCCGTTTGTGAGCACGGTTATCGCCGAGCCGTCGAGCGGCATCTTCATGACCTCCGAGCTGAAGCTGGAGATGTCGAAGGTCTCGAACGCGATCTCGGTTCCGTCGGGGGAGAAGGCGGGATTGCGCAGGCCGGAGAGCGTAGCGATCCCTTCCGGCGAGGAGCCGTCGGGGCCCATCACCCAGATGGTGTTGCTTGCGACGAACGCGATCTTGCCGTTGAACCCGGGGAAGGCGGCCTCGCATCGGTCCGGTTGAACCAGGGCGATGGCCAGCGACACTGTCGCGAGCGCGACGCCCAGGAGGGAACGAGGTCCCGCAGGGATGGCGTGGTGAGGGAACATGTGAAGGCCGAGCGTTACTGGGCTTCCATGCCCAATCGAAGTCTCGTGATCCTACGGTAAGACTGTTCGCCCCACTCCGCTACGGGCCTTCACCGCACACCACTAGCGGGTTTCTACGGACTAATAGGCGGCAGCGACGACTAGCGGCGGACCGTGGCCCCGAAATCGCATCGGCGGCGGGATTCGAACCCGCGACCTTCGGGTTATGAGATCGAGCGCATGAGAGCGAGTCCCTTGATGCGATCCAGCTCCTACTTGGCGCCGGGCGGACCGACCTCGAGAAGGCCTCCGGCCTCCCAGGAGTAGGTTGGGGCGACGCTCTTCTTGCCGCCCTTTTTCTTCTTCTTCTTCTTGACGCACTTGCCCTTCTTCAGCTTCTGGCCCTTCTTGCACTTCTTGGCCGGGGGCGCTGCGAGCGGCTGCGGTGTAACCGGGGTGCCGCCGCCCCCTGTCGGGCAATTCAACCTCAGATCGAGGTTGGTCACGGGCGGCGGAATGTTCATCACCGCGCTCGTCACGGACCCGCAGCCATCGGCCGAGGCCTGCACCTTGTAGAAGCCGGCGATCACGTCCCAGCCGAAGTGGCCAGTGCCATCGGTCTCGTCGGGGTTCTGCCGGTTGCCCGGCGACATGATCGCGCTGCCGTCAGGCACCTGGATGAACGGGCCATCCGCGTCCGAGGATCGGAACAGGACGACCTCGGCGCCTGGGATCGGCGCTCCGCCCGTGGTGCGAACGAAGCCGCTCGGGTCGATGTAGATCGCGAACTCGACGGTCTCGTCGGGCGGGCTCGGGCAATCGATGCTGATCTCAACCACCGCGTCGCCGGTGTTCGGAGACAGCGGCGGGATCGTCGCGCTGTAGTTGCCCGATCCGACGGGCGACTCGGTCATCGCGCCGCTCTGCACGGTCGCCCCGTCGATCTTCACCGTGTAGGAAGCGGAACCATTGGGGCAGCCCGTCGTCGCGAGCGCGGCGGGGTCATCCCAATAGAGCGTCGGGATGCCATTGGCGCTCTCGCCGATGCTGTCGATCGTGGTGCCAGGCGGTGGCCCGGTGAGCTCCGGCCCAAGGACCACGTCCTGCGTGAACGTGCTGGTGCTGCTCACCGGAACGGGACCCGCATGGCCGTCGGCGTACTCGGGGCCGTTCGGCGCCGAATGCGCCGTGACGTCGTAGCTGCCTGCCGGCAGGTTGACCACCGTGTAGACCCCGTTCGAGTTCGTGAAGCGCGACCGGCACTGGCCGCCTCCGGTCGGACAGACCTCGACCGGCGCCCCCGCGATCGGGTTGTTGAACTCCGGTTCCTGGACCTCCCCCGTCAGCGTGGCGCCCGTGGGCGGCGCGTTGACCACGTTGAAGACGTAGCGGCCGAGCTGTCCGCCGCTGTTGAGCATGCCGCTGATCAGCGCCTTGGGGCCGCCGTTCAGCAGGGCTCCGTTCTCGAACGAGCCGTCGCGCACGAAGAAGTGGCTCGGGTCGCCGTCGCCGTTCGCGAATCCGACCGCGGCCGAGGTGCCGCCGAAGCCGCCCGACCCACCGCTGGCGTCGCCGGACTCCCAGTTGACCTTGTCGTAGTTGAACTCGATGTCGAAGTTCCCCGAGCCCTTGTCGATCAGCAGCAGCTGGAAGCTGTTCAGCTTGTCGACGTTCTCGCTGAAATAGCCGACGTTCACCCAGTTGACGCAGAACGCGGCGTCGCTGCCCACCGTCGTCTGCCCAAACGTCGTCTCAAGCGACCCGTCGCCGGGGGCGCCTCCGGTGTCGACATCAGCCAGGAAGGGCGCGATGATCGGGTCACCGGCGGTCGTGAAGTCGTAGGGCGTGAATTCGCCGAGCGGGTTGTTGAAGGTGACATTGCCGTTGTTGTTGACGTAGAGCTCGGTGAACGGCTCGCCAAAGAAGTTCGCCGTGAAGCCGATCGGCACCACGTCCGTGGAGTCGTCGTCGTTAGCTGGAAGCGTGTTGGTTGTGCACCCGGCAAGGTCCCGCACCGCATTCGGTCCTTCGGCCTGCGCCACGGTGGCGGGGAGAAACGCGGAAAGCGCAAGCGCGCCCATGACCGCTAGGAGAAGCCGGAATCGAGCCATCCGGCCGTCAAGCACTCCATGCTCATGCCGCGTTCCAGTTCGCATGCTTCCTCCCACAGTCGAGTGTTCGTAGCCGCCTACGCGCCCAATTCCGCCCCCCCCTACGAGCGCGAGCAGCAAGGCAACCCTATGAGCGGTCGCCGGAACGTGTCATCCGTAATATCCCGCAGACCTTAGAAACACCAAGGGCCCTCGTTACCAGGGCCCTTGGCTAGTAGCGGGGGCGGGATTCGTTTCTCGCTACCACCGCACGCGTATCCGCGAGACCAGTCGGCACCCCAGCTAAGCCGGATCGCTGCTTTTCGTCCGAAGCGGCTATTTCGGCTGACTCACCGTCAGCCGCTGAGGCTTTCGCTTTCACGCGATTGCAGAAGTGCGAATGATGGAATTGCGGGTCCATGTTCATCCGACCTGGGGCCGTCCCTTCACGCAGACCGCGGGAACCGGGCGCAGGTCCTCGACCAGCACCCTGTCGACGGAGAATCCGCCCTCGCGTAGCCGGTCGGCCAGCTCGTTCCCGAGGTCCCGGGCTCGCTCCGGCGCGGAGTGGCGCGCGTCCCAGAAGATGTAGACGGCCCCGTCCCGGGCGAGGTGTTCGCGGACGGCACCGAGCGCCACCTCCGGCTGCTGCCAGAAGGGAGCGACGTTGAACGCAAAGACCTTGTCGAAGCGCCGAGCGCCGAGGTCCGCGTCCTCCAGCGCGATGGCCTCGAGCAGAGCCCTGCCCGCGTCGACGTGCTCGCGGTTCCTCCGCGTGGCCATCTCGATCATCTTGGGTGAGCGGTCGATCGCGGTGATCGTTCCCGTCATCAGCCTCTCGCAGACCAGGGAGACCGCAACGCCGTGGCCGCAGCCGACCTCGAGCAGGCGGTCGGCCGGGCGGACCTCCAGAGTGTCGACCGCCCAGATGAACCGCTCCGATGCCTTGCCTGTCACGGCCCAGAAATAGCATCACGCGCGCGCCCGTGAAAACCAATGCTGATCTGCTCGATGAGCGGTCAGCGAGCAGTTGTTGCTCCAAAAGTGAGCGCCGGGTCGAAAAGCGCTCCTGTCCATGGAAGCAGCGGTCTCTGAGACCCGTTGCCACGCCTGGTGACCTGCAGTGGGTAGGGAGGATTCGGAAGGCGACTGCGGCTTTCGAAATACCACCTTCATGAGGCCGTTCCAGGCGAAGGGCCCCGTCTTGAAGAACACGATCAGCGCGCCTGGAATGAAGCCGATCGCGACCCAGATGTTGAAGTAGCCCACCCAGCGCGGGAAGACACGCTCCTCGGCGTCGCAGAACACACAGACGGCTATCGAAGTGTTCTGCACGATGACTAGACCGATGGTCCCGATGAAGAACAGCCAGGCGACATCGTTGGTCCCCCGGACCACCGCAGTGTCAGCATCGCCGCGGAAAGCGGCACCTTCCATGGCCATCATCGGGATGACGATCAGCAGCACGCCCAGCAGGCCGGCGCCGAACTGGGTGAGCGATAGCGGCCCAAGCTGCCCCTCGACGCGCCTCATCTGACAAGTGATGACCGCGATGAATGGAATCGTCATCGCGCCACCGATCATCGCGAGCATCAGTCCGGCGCGGATGGCGTCGGTGCCATCGGCGTAGAAGGCACGCAGCTCCTCGGAGCTGGCGTCCGGCGCGGGCTCAAGTCGACCCACTCCAAGCGGCTGCAGAGCGCCGACGAGATCTACGGCGAGGGCACCCGCGGACACGGGCCCGACTGCCGTGCCTCGGCGCGCAGCTCCACAAACGGCGGGCTCGCCTAGACGTGCCCGAGTTCATCCCCGGCCACAAAGGGCTAATGCGGGGTATCCGCGCACGCGGATGACGCCCCATCAATCGCGGGTAACTACGGATGCGCCGCCGCGGCGGCTTCCGACATAGTGTTCTGTCCAATCGGTCGGGCGGGTGGCAGGGGGTCGCCGGTCGGGCAGACGTGACGATCGAACGATGGGAGCACGACGTGAGACGACTTCAGACTTTGGCGATCCTCGGGATCGTCGCCGCGGTGGCCGCGGTGCCGTCCATCTCGACCGCAGGAAGCGGTGGGGCGACGAGCGCGAAGGCCGCTAAGAAGTGCAAGAAGGCCAAGAAGGTCGGCCTCGCCGCCAAGAAGGTGTGCAAGAAGAAGAAGAAGGCGGTGACCAACCCAGTCGGCCCGACGACGCCGGCGCCGAATCCTCCGGCGCCTCCGCCATCTGGGCCCACCGAGCGCGCGAAGCTGACGTGGAACACCGCAGCGGACCTGGACCTCTGGGTGTGGGACTCGCTCGGCAACGGCGGCTACAAGGCCGGGATCGGGGCGGGGCCGCTGGACGACATCACGCCGATTCCGAATGCCCTGTTCCCAGTCGATGACACGGACGGGTTCGGCTCGGAGACGTTCACCGACACGCTCGCGCCGAGCACGCGCGAGTTCGCCTACCAGGTGTGCATGGCGTTCGACCCCACCGTCACCTCGAGCGCGTACTCGATCACCTACGTGAACGGGCTCGGCAACACGGTCACGACGACCGGGGAGGTCGCCGTCGGCGACGCGGGTGACATCTACCCGGCTGGCGCCGACACCCCGGCGGACTGTGACGACACGCCACCGCCCACCCTCACCGTGACCCCGCCCACGGGCACAGGCTCCGGCACGATCACGGGTACCGGCATCAACTGCCCCGGCGACTGCACCGAGACCTATGCCGTCGGCGCGGCGGTGACCCTGACCGCCAATCCGGCGGTCGACTCCACCTTCGCGGGCTGGAGCGGCGACTGCGCCGGCACCGGGACATGCGCGCTGACGATGAGCGCCAACAAGGCCGTCTCGGGCTCGTTCACCGCAACCCCGCCGCCTGGGCCGTAGTCAAGAGTTAGGGGGTTTGAGGGGCCGGCGGCAATGCCGGCCCCTCGTCCTTTCCGGCACCGGCCCATCGGCCGGGAATCAAGCCGCGCGCGTCATAGGCTGTCCCGATGGAACGGGGAGTGGTTGCCGCTGGACACCCCGAGACGGCCGAGGCCGGCGCGCGGGTGCTTCATGAGGGCGGCAACGCCGTGGACGCCGCGCTCTGCGCGGTGCTCACCTCCTGCGTGGCCGAGAGTCCGCTGACGGGGCTCGGCGATGAGTACCTCGATGCGGTCAGCAAGCTGTCGAGCCGACTCGAGCAGGTCACAGGCAGGTGATCCACGCCCCATAACTCGAAGCTATGACGCCCCGCATGACTCCCCGCAGCGCCTACTGAAATTGAATTGATGCCCGTTTGATGCCCGCTCCCAGACGAACGAGCTCGACCCGAAGAGACGAAAGGGCCGCGATTGCGGCCCTTTCGTGAGGTAGCGGGGGCGGGATTCGAAACTGTTCAGGCACGAGCTCAAGCCCGTCGAGGTCGCCTGAGCTCTCCTGAGTTGTCCTCAGATTGATGCCCGGATTGATGCCCGGCTGCCAACGCCCATACCCGCAGCGCCAGGACCCCTGGGATCGCGGTTGGGAGCAGGGTCGTGGCTTGGGCCGCGAAGTGCGGAGCGCGCCGGAGCTAGAAGGTCTCAGTCGGGCTAGGGCGCTGGCGTTGTCTAATCGGGAAGCTCCCCGTTGATCAGCCAGCCTTGCGGGCGACCGAAGCGTGCCGTGGACCAAGCATCCAGCACCCGGACGCGTCTGCCGGCGACACCGCTGAGGTAGTACAGGTGCACGCCGAGATACATCGCGAAGGCCGGCCGCCCGGAGAGCGAAAGGTTCCTGACTTCGCAGACCGCCTTCCCCCGGCCCACCACCGCAAGCGCACCCTTGTCGAGATATCGGAAAGGCGTCGAGGCCCCTGGCTGATCTCGCCGGATCGCTTTGGCGACGTGACGCGCCTGTTGGATCGCAACCGTTGCCAGCCCCGGAAGTGGATTCCCGTCGGGTCCTTTGTGACTTGCCATGTCACCGATCGCGGAGATCTCGGGATGACCGGGAACGGTGCAGTCGGGGTTGACCTCGATTCGTCCTCCCCGGTCGGTGCTCGCGCCGGTCGCCCGGGCGACGATCTCGGTCAGCCCCGCGGAGCGTACGCCGGCGGCCCAGATCACCGTCCTGGTCGCGATCCGCTCCTCCCTGTCACCGCTCTTCACGGTCAATCCGCGCTCGTCGATGGCGCTCGCCTGCAGGCCCGCGCGCACCGTCACCCCGAGCGAGGCGAGCCCCTCGGCGGCCTTGGCCGAGAGCTTTTCGCTGAAGGCGGGCACGACCCGCTCGCCCGCATCCACCAGGATCACCTTGGCCTCGCTCGAGTCGATGCGTGAGAACTCGCGCTTCATGACGTTCGCGATGATCGCCAGTGCGCCCGAGATCTCCACCCCGGTCGGCCCTCCTCCCACGACGACGAACGTCAGCCACTCCTCCCTGGCTCGGGGGTCGGTGGCTCGCTCCGCCTGCTCGAAGGCGGAGGCGATCTGGTCGCGCAGCCGGAGGGCATCGCCGAGGGTCTTCAGGCCGAAGGTGACGTCCTTCCATGCGTCGTTACCGAAGTAAGAGGTCTGAGCCCCGCAGGCGAGTATCAGGCTGTCGTAGCCCAACCGCTCCCCGGTGATCAGGGCTACCTCCTTCCGATCGGGATCGAGGTCGGTCACCTCCGCCATCAGGATGCTGGCATTGGACTGGCGCCTCAGGCGACCTCGGATCGCAGAGGCGCAATCACCGGGGGCCAGGCCAGCGGCAGCTACCTGATAGAGCAGCGGCTGGAAAAGGTGGTGATTCATCCGATCCACCACCGTCACCTCGGCATCGGCGCGGCGCAACCCCTGAGCCGCTGCAAGCCCCCCAAAACCGCCTCCGACGATTACGATCCGGCGCCCGGCGGCGTGCTCAGCCGGCATGCGGGTCGTTCACGCGCCGACCTCCGCGAGCCGCTCGGCGAGGATGATCCGCCCGGCCGCCTCGATCAGCGCCAGGTGGGAGAACGCCTGGGGGAAGTTGCCCAGGTGGCGTCCGGTGCTGGTGTCGAACTCTTCTGCGTAAAGGCCCAACGGGGAAGCAACCCTCAGCAGCCGATCCATGAGATCGCGGGCGCGCTGATGCTTCCCGATCACGGCTAATGCCGAGACCAGCCAGAAGGAGCAAATCAGGAAGCTGCCCTCTTTTCCTGAGAGGCCGTCGTCAGTCTCGGTCGTGACGTAGCGAAGCACGAACCCGTCCTCGGTCAAGTCGTCGGCGATCGCCGTCACGCTCTTGTGCAGGGTCTCGTCCTCTCCCGGAAGAAAGCCGAAGATCGCTGCCAGCAGCGTGGAGGCGTCGAGCGCATCGGTCTCGTAGTGCTGGCGCAGGACCCCGTCCCGGACTCCGTTCTCGAGGATGTCCTTGCGGATCTCCTCGGCCGTCTTCCCCCATTCTGCCTGGAGGTCGGCGTCGCCGCGGATCTCGGCCAGCTTCGAGGCGCGGTCGAGCGCTACCCAGCACATCAGCTTCGAGGAGACGTAGTGCTGGGGCTTGCCGCGAGCCTCCCAGATTCCCTGGTCGGGATTTCCCCAGATGTCGGTGGCGCACTGGGCCTGGGACTGGACGATCGGCCATAGCCGCCGGGGGAGCCGCTGGCTGCGACGCGTGTGCAAGAGAATCGAGTCCAGGACCGCGCCGAAGACGTCGTTCTGCCGCTGGTCGAAGGCGCCATTCCCGACCCGGACTGGGCTCGCCCCCATATAGCCGGAGAGGTCATCGCGGGTGGACTCCGTCAGGTCGCGATGCCCGTCGATCCCGTACATGATCTGCAGGGCCCCATCCTCGTTTGCCTCTAAATCACCCACGAATTGCATGAACTCGTCGGCCTCCCAATCAAGGTTGAGGAAGTGGAGCGCCTGGAGAGTGAATGTCGAGTCGCGCATCCAGCTGAAGCGGTAGTCCCAGTTCCGCTCGCCGCCGGGGGTCTCCGGCAGCGAGGTCGTGAGGGCTGCCACAGTCGCCCCCGTCGGCATGTAGGTGAGGCCCTTTATCGCCAGTGCGGAGCGCTGGATCGGCTCCCGGAAGCGATGATCGGGCATGCGGGCCTCTGCCAGCCAGCCCCGCCAGTAGCGAGCGGTCGCGGCCAGGCGGCCGTTGGCGTCATCGATGTCCTGCGGCGACGCCAGCTCCTCAGCCCAAGAGAGGGAACAGAAGGCCTGCTCCCCCTTCTCCAGCCTGTGGCGGCCCCGCGCGGACTCGCCCTCGATGCCGAGCGGCATGCTGCTCCGCAGCCTGATCGTGACGCCGGCGCCGGTGGCATCGGCAGTGTGGCGGTCGTCACCCACCATTGACCACTCCGCCGGTACGCGGCCGTAATCGAAATCTGGCTCGCAGATCAGCTCGATCTCAACGGTCCCCTCCAGGCACATCACGACACGCACCAGCATGTGTTCGCCGTCCTCGTCAGCCGGCGGCCGCGTGTGCGGGGTGACCTTGTCCTCGTGGCTGGTGGGACCCATCGTGAGCGCCTCCCGCACCAGGGCCCAGCCCGTCGGTGTGTGCCAGGTGGTGTTGAGGATGTTGGTCCCCGGCTCGTAAATCCGCGCGGTGGGAACGTTGATCCCGAACGGGCCCAACCTGAAGGCGCCGGCTTGGCGGTCGAGCAGCGTGCCGAAAACGCTGGGCGAGTCGAAACGCGGAACGCAGAGCCAGTCGACCGCGCCGTCCGGCGCCACCAGGGCTCCGGTGTGACAGTTGGAGAGAAAGGCGTAGTCGGCAATCGGCGGGAACGGCGAAGGCGCGGCGGCGCTCGGCTCCGCTGCCGGTTCGGACGCGCTCCTCGTCTTTGTCGGGCTCTTCGCCTTGGCCGCACTCACGACTTGATCCAGGGATCGCGCCAGCCGCCGTAATCCTTGACCAGCTTCTCGGCCGCCGGGGGACCCCACGTGCCGGGCTTATAGGGGTGCACCTTGGGTGGCCTGTCGAGCAGGGGTTCCATGATTCTCCAGGTCTCCTCGATGTTGTCCTGCCGCGTGAAGCGCGTGATGTCGCCGAGCATCGCAGCGTGCAGCAGCACCTCATAGGGCGTCGGACCCTCGCCGCCCTGTTGGGCGAACTCCATATCGAGGTGGACCCGCTCGGGCTTGGCGGCGTCGCCGCGTTGGGCATCGACCAAGATCCGGATGCCGGTGCTCGGATAGAGCCTGATCACGAGCTCGTCCGGTTTCGGCCTCAGGTTTCTCGTGGCGAAACCCAGCCGAGGCGGCTCCTTGAAGATCAGCCGCAGCTCCCACTGGGTGACCGGGAGAAGCTTGCCGGTGCGGATGAAGAAGGGCACGCCGGTCCAGCGCCAGTTGTCGATCTCGAAGCGCGCGGCGGCGTAGGTCTCCGTGCTCGAGCCCCGGGCCACACCCTTGATCTGCTTGTACCCCCTGTACTGCCCCCGGACGTACTGCGATGGGTCGGCCTGCGGCATGGCCGCGAACACGGCGAACATCGCGTCCTTCACCGGCCGGGCCTCGCGGCTCGCGGGCGGCTCCATCGCGGTCGCCGCAACCACCTGCATCAGGTGGTTTACGACGACGTCCCTGAGCGCGCCGACCGGGTCATAGAAGTGACCGCGGTCTGCCACCCCGAAGTCCTCGGCCATCGTGATCTGGACGCAATCGATGCTGTTGCGGTCCCAGAGAGGCTCGAACATTGCGTTCGCGAAGCGGAGGAAGAGGATCTCTGTCAGGCCCATCAAGCCGAGGAAGTGGTCGATCCGGTAGAGCTGGTCCTCGTCGATGTACTTGTGGATCTCGTCAGCCAGCGCCCGAGCCGACTCGAGGTCGTGGCCGAAGGGCTTCTCGACCACCACCCGCGCGTTCTTGGTCAGGTCCGAACCGGCCAGCCCCTTGATGGTCATTCCGAACAGCGACGGCGGAATCTCCAGATAGAAGACGGGCCTTCGGGCACCCTTGATCTCCTCGGCGAGGCGGTCGTAAGTCGCATCGTCCGCGAAGTCACCCTGAACGTAGGAGAACCGCTTGGCGAGGCGGTTGAAGACCTTCGGATCGGGCTTCCGCCCCGAGGAGGTCTCGATCGCCTTGCGGGCGTGCTGGCGAAGGTCGGCTTCCGACCAGTCGTCGAAGGCCACACCCACGATCGGGCAATCCAGGAGGCCGCGCGCCTCGAGCCGGTATAACGAGTTGAAGGTCATCACCTTCGCCAAGTCGCCGGTGATCCCGAAGATGACGAAAAAATCGCATGAGCGATCAACCTTCCTTGGCATCGGCTCCAATCCTAGTTAGGACCGTGGGCTAGGTGGAGTCCGCAATCTATGCGCGTGCCAAGAGCCGGGGTGTGAATCGAATGTGAACGGCCGACGTCCCACTTGGCGCCGGGCCTGCATCATTGGCGGGAGATGATCGGGACGCGGATGGTCGATGGCGTTCCCGCGCTGACGCTCGCGAGCGACAGCCTCGAGGCGACGTTCGTTCCCAACGCTGACATGGTCGGCTGCTCGCTCCGCCATCGCGGGAAGGAGCTGCTGGGCCAGCGCGGAGGCCTGCGCACGTACATCGAAGAGCGCTCGACGATGGGGATCCCGCTCCTTCATCCCTGGGCGAATCGCCTCGCCCAGACCCGGTTCTCGGTTGCTGGCGGCGAGGTCGACCTCGGCGCGGACGCGATGGCGGTGACCCGGGATCCCAACGGCCTGGCGATGCACGGCCTGCTCGCCGCCGCGGTGGGATGGCACGTGGACCGCCACGAGGCCACGGACGACGGCGGGGTCCTGGCGGCAGGCTTCGACTTCGCGGGCCACCGAGAGCTGATGGCGGCGTTCCACTTCCCGCACGAGGTGCTCTTCGAGGCGAGGCTGCAGGGGCCGACGCTGACGATCACGACCACGGTCGTCGCATCGGGTGGGAGGCCCGTTCCGATCTCGTTCGGCTACCACCCCTACTTGCGCCTTCCCGATGTCGATCGCTCCGAATGGGCGGTCGAGATTCCCGCGCGCGAGCGGCTGGAGCTCGACGAGCGCATGCTCCCAACCGGACGCCGGGAGCGGGTCCAGGTCGAGGCCGGCCAGCTCGGCTCGAGGACCTTCGATGACGCCTACTTTGCTCCTGATCAGGGAGCGCCGTTCGTGCTCGCCGGTGGCGGCCGGCGGATCGAGCTCGGGATGGGAGCCGGATATCGGTTCGCTCAGGTGTACGCGCCCTCGGATGACGACGTGGTCGCCTTCGAGCCGATGACCGCCCCGACTAATGCTCTGGTCGCCGGCGGACCGGATTTACCGATCCTGGAGCCCGGCGGGCGCTATGAAGCGACCTTCACGATCGCGATCACCTGAGTCGACAAATATGGTTGATGACTGGATCGCTCAGCTGGTCGTATTTTGCGTCATTCGCGCCTCACTAGCTACGGCCGAGGGGTCTGTGCCGGGTCGTTCGCAGGACGGGCGAAGAGGATCGGAAGAAAATCCCAAAGAAGAACATCGTCGTCGTTCCTTCTCATGAGATGACCGAAGGGCCTCACTCATCGATGGTCGGCGCCGGCGTCCCATGCCATCCCCTCGTCTGCCCCGGCCGAGCGAGAGTCGAGCTGGCGTGCGGCTCTGACCGCTGCGCGTCCGAGCGCGTTGGCATAGGTGGGGAAGGAGAAGGGAACCAGCGCGAGCTCCTCGACCTTCATGCCGGAAGCGACCGCGAGCGCTGCCAGCTGGGCGAGTTCGACGGCCCGCTCACCCACGATGTGACAGCCGAGGATCGTGTGGTTATCGCGGTCGGCGACGAGCTTGCAGAACCCCGTGGGGCGACCGTCGATGATCGGGCGCGGCATGGAGCCGAAGCTTTCCGTGCCCACGACGACGTCATGGGTCTCGCGGGCGGTCGCCTCGCTGAGCCCGACAGAGGCGTATTCGGGGTCGGTGAAGCTGCCCAGAGGGCTGACCTCCGCGGGAAGGACCTCGGTGCTTCCGACGGTGGCGTTGGTCGCTGCGAGGTAGGCCTCGCGCGCGGCCTCGTGCACGACCATGAGGTGCCCGGTGACGTCTCCCGCGGCGTAGATGCCCGGGGCGGTCGTGCGGAGCTGGGAGTCCACCTTGATGTAGCCGCGGGGGTCGGTCTCCACCCCCGCGACCGCGAGGTCGAGCCGGTCGGTGTTCGCGACCCAGCCGACCGCGACCACGGCCAGCGTCGCGTCGATTTGTGCCTGTGCATCGCTCCCGGAATAGACGAGTCGCACTCCGGCGGGAGATGGTTCGAAGCGCTCGATCGTTCCGGCGTGCTCAAGGACGCGCACGCCGGAGGCCTGCAGCGCCGTGCTCATCGCTGCCGCCACCTGCTCGTCCTCGCTCATGAGGATGCGGGGGGCGGCCTCGAACAGGGTGACCCGCGATCCGAAGGCGTTGAAGATCGAGGCGACCTGGACCCCGGTCGCACCGGCGCCGATCACCAGCAGCGAGTCGGGCGCCGATTCGAGGCGCCAGGCGTCGCTGTGGGTGCAGGTCAACTCGAAGCCGGGCAAGGGGAGCTGCCGCGACACGCCGCCGGTGCACACGATGACGTTCGCGGCTCGCAGTCGAGGTCCGTTGTCGCTCTCGATCACGTGCGGCGCGACGAAGCGGGCGGTTCCGGCGTGCTCGTAGAGGGTCACGCCGGCCTGCTCGAGCTCGTCGCGCAAGAGCGCGTGCGCGCGCACGTCGCCGGTGACCTCGCGCACGCGCGCGAGCAGACGCCGATAGTCGAGCCTGGGCTCGCCGGCGCTGATCCCGTAATGCCCGAGTTGCCTCGCCTCCCGCATCAGGCGCGCCGCGTGGGCCAAGGTCCGCACCGGCACCGGCCCGTCGTTGGCGGCCATTCCCCCGAGCTCGTCGCGCGTGACGAGGGCCGTTCGAGCTCCGAGTCGCGCCGCGCGCAGCGCGGCGACCACGCCCGCGGGCCCGGCGCCGATCACGATCACAGCGAGGTCGTCAGTGGGCACGCTCGAAGCGTCGCATCTTCTGGGCCCGCTGCGGGGCCTGAGCGCCTCGGAGGCACCGGGTAAGGGGGCCTGCGGCATGGGCGACACCCCAGTCGAGGTCGCGTTGAGCGTGCGGGCGGAGCACGCCGAGGGCCCGTTGTGGGACGCCGCGACCGCCCGTCTGTGGTGGGTGGACATCACCGGAGAGCGGGTGCATTGCTTCGATCCGGCGTCCTCTGAGCACAGCTCCTGGAGCACCGCCGGGCAGCCGGGTGGTGTGGTGCTCGGCGCGATGGGCGACCCGGTGGTGGCAAGCCCGGGGGGCCTGGCGGTGCTCGACCGCGGCACGGGCACGCTGGATCTGCGGGTCCCGATCGAGCAGGAGCGGCCGGAGAACCGCGCCAACGACATCAAGGTCGACGGTCGCGGAAGGGTTTGGGTCGGCACGATGGCCTTCGACAAGCGACCTCGGAACGCGGCGCTCTACCGGGTCGAGGGGGACCGGGTGACCCGTGTCGTCGACGGCCTGACCATCCCCAACGGGCCGGCGTTCGACGAGCCGCGCGGGCGGCTCTACCTCGCCGACACGGCCCTCTGCGTCGTCGATGTCTTCGACCTGGACGCTGCGACGGGAGCCCTCAGCGGTCGCCGGCGGTTCCTCGATCTCAGCCGCGAGCAGCTCTGGCCGGACGGCATGACCGTCGACGGTGACGGCATGCTGTGGGTGGCCCTGGGACGAGCCGGGGAGGTCCACCGCTACCGAGCGGACGGCACGCTCGAAGACGTCGTAGAGCTGCCGACGTCGAATCCCACCTCCGTGGCCTTCGGCGGCGACGGCGGCGACCTCTACATCACGACATCCTGGGTCGACTGCGAGCGGCGCGCCGAGGAGCCGCTGGCGGGCGCGATCTTTCGTTGCCGGCCCGGGGTGACTGGCCAGCCCTCGCCGCGCTTACACAGACTCCCACGACGAGCCGAGAAAGGCGTCACACCATGATTGAGCGGCGTTGCAGCCCTGCGTCAGCGTGCGACGATCCCGGGCGCTCATCTATTCCCCCGGAGTTGACCCTCGTAGGGTCCGCGGCCCGTCAGGTTTGCCGCGCCGCAGCGGGCTCCGAGCGCCACCGCTTCCTCAGCCGAGCGCCCCTCCGCCAGCCCGTAGGTGAGACCTGCGGCAAAGGAATCCCCCGCGCCGTAGGCGTCGACCGGGGGGCCGGGCAGGGGAGGGGCCGACCACCGGCTGCTGGCGCCATCAGCCGCTTCGAGTGAGCCACCGGCGGCACCGGCAGTGCGGGCGACGAACAGGGGCGGCGGCGAAATGGCGCCGGGCGTGTAGCGCTCTCCCTTATCGTCGGCGCTTGAGACCAGGGTGTCGATCTGGACCCCCGCCTCAGCCAACGAGTCGACTGCCCGCACGCTCGCGACAAGCTTGCGTGCGGCCCGCGCCGCCCGCACTGCCCCCGCGTCGCCGGCCGTGAAGTAGAGAGCATCGAAGCCGTCGAGCTCGGACCAGGGCAGCGGGTCATCCCCGCGTGGCCCGAGGCGTTCGCCCATAACCGTGATCGTGCGCTCCGCGTCCGCGTCGACGTGGACGAACGCTCGCCGTTGCGGCTCGGATCTCCACGCGGCCTCGACGCGAAGGCCCAGCGCCTCCAGCTCCCGCTTGGCCCGGTGCCCGAGGTCGTCGTCGCCGAGGGCGGTGAGGAACACGCACTCACCTGCGAGCCGGGCCAGCTGCACCGCGGCCACCGCTCCGCCCCCTGCCGGTTCCTCCCAGAGCCCTAGCGCCTGCGCGATCTCGCCGGGATCTGGCACGCGCTGCACCCGTGCGAACTCGGCCCACTCCACGTGCCCGACGACAGCGACCCGCATCGGCCGGGTAGTCTCGCATACCCGTCGCCGGAAGATCGCCTTATGGCGCCCACCGGGCTGGACAGCGGGAGGTCGGTATGGCCGCCGCGGACGTCTACAGCGGGGACAGCCACCACTTCGCACTTCGCACTTCGCCACTTCGCCACGGCGCTTCGGCGTGCCAGTGAGCGGCACCGAGCCCCTTGCCCTCGCCTGCCGAGGGCAAGCGCCACAGCACTTTGATGCCCGTCTGATGCCCGCCCAGGCCCAATCTGACCGGCCCCAGAAAGACGAAAGGGCCGCATATGCGGCCCTTTCGTGAGGTAGCGGGGGCGGGATTCGAACCCGCGACCTTCGGGTTATGAGATGCCTTCAAGCCGCTCGGTGGGCATATGCTGAGCGACGGCGGGCACGCTGAGATGAGCTGAGATCAGCTCAGTTTCTCTCAGTTTGGTACCACGGCTGGTACCACAGACATCCCTACTCAGACAGCCCAGCGGCTTCGAGGGCCTCTTCCTTCGTCGGGTTAACGGCGCTTGGCAAGCAAGCCGGGCAACCGATACCGCATGGCCGGTCGGCCCGGCGCGGGCGTCAGCCGGGCTGGATGTTCTTGTTGTGGTGGAAGGCGTTGTCAGGGTCGTACTTGGCCTTGACTTCGGCGAGTCGCCGGTAGATCTGATCGCCGTAGGCCTCTCGAACCCGGCTGGAGTCGTCGTCGGAATCAAGGAAGTTGACGTAGACGCCGCCAGCGCGGTGCGGTTGGAGGGCTTGGAGGAACCGCCGCGCCCAAGCGGTCTCGGCCGCGGCGTGCTCGCCGGACTCGTCAGGGAGCCACACGGCGTCGATGATGATGTTGTGGGCCACGTCGCGACCGGCGTAGGCGGTGGCGTCGTGGGGGACTCGGGCGACGGCGCCACCCATGTGGAACATCGCCGCGTACGACCGGGGCGAGCTGGCGGCGTAGGCGTGATCGGCGATGACGGCGATGGCGTCGTCGGAGAGGCCGGCGAGGTTCGTCGCCTTCCAGTAGTAGTGCCACCCGTGGAGGACGGTGTCGTCGAGGCCGCCCTGGAAGGCGACGTACGGCGAGGGTGCGAGCAGGTCAACGAGCGGCGTCCCGAACCGGCGGAGGGCCCGCACCGCACGCTCGCCGTCTTCGACGGCGCCGGCGTAGCAGCAGGCGACGGCGATGGCCGGCCGCCAGTGCAGGTCCTCGGGGATGACCGGCAGTGGGGGGACGGTGCCGAGCCTGACGACGCTGCCGAGCTCGTCGGGCGCTTCGGCGGCGAAGTCCCGGTAGAAGCGCAGCACGTCGGTGGTGTCGTCGGCCGCCCAGAAGACGGGCCCGGCCATCACGGTCGGGCCGACGGGATGCAGAGCGAACCGGAACGAGGTGACGACGCCGAAGTTGCCGCCGCCGCCTCGCAGCGCCCAGAACAGATCGGGGTGTTCGTCGGCGGACGCCCGGACGATGCTGCCCTCGGCGGTGACCACCTCGGCGGCAAGCAGGTTGTCGACGGTGAGCCCGTGTTTGCGCATGAGGAAGCCGATGCCGCCGCCGAGGGTGAGCCCGGCGACGCCGGTGTGGCCCACGATGCCGCCGGTGGTGGCCAGACCGTGGGCCTGCGTCTCGTGGTCGACGTCGCCCCACAGAGCACCACCCTGCACCCAGGCCGTGCGACCGGCGGGGTCGACCCACACGGCCCGCATCGCCGAGAGGTCGATGACGACCCCGTCGTCGCACACCGCGGTGCCGGCCACGTTGTGGCCCCCGCCCCGTACGGCGATCTCCAGGTCGTGGTCGCGCGCGAAGCGCACCGCCGCGACCACATCGGCCACGCCCGTGCAGCGGGCGATGCAGGCCGGATGGCGGTCAATCGCGCCATTCCAGATCCTGCGGGCAGTGTCGTAGCCGGGGCTGGTCGGCAGCAGCAGCTCTCCGCGGAACGATCCGCCGAGCTCGTCGAACGCGGTCGTCTCCAGGGGCGGTGCCTGTGGTGTCTGGATAGCGGTCATCTCGTCCTCCTCGGATATCGGCGTCCGGGTAGCCATGCGAGCAACGTAGGCTTGCCGGCCCGGGCTGACTAGTTCTACTTTCGAACCAACCGGTTCGAGTAGCAGACCTGCTGGCCGATCCGCGGCTAGCATGGTGGCGCGATGCGCAGCTACGCGCAGTACTGCCCGGTCGCCAAGGCCACCGAGATCCTCGGCGACCGTTGGACGCTTCTGATCGTGCGCGAGATGCTCGGCGGCGCGAGCGGCTTCAACGAGCTCCAACGCGGCCTCCCAGGGATCTCGCGCTCGGTCCTCACCGACCGCATGCGCGCGCTCGAGCGGGCCGAGGTCATCGAGCGCAGGACGGGCCCCAAAGGCCGCACCCTCGAATATCGCCTCACGCCCGCCGGCCGTGACCTCCAGCCGGTCGTGCAGGCGATCGGCGAGTGGGGGGCGACCTGGTCGTTCACCGAGCCGCGCCCCGAGGAACTCGATCCCGACCTGTTGATCGTCTGGATGGCCCGCCACGTCGATCGCCAGCGGCTCCCACCCGACCGAACCGTGGTTCAGTTCGACTTTCGCGACCCCAAGCGGCGTTACTGGATGGTCCTCGAGCCCTCCGAGGTCTCAGTCTGCCTCCAGCATCCCGGTTTCGACGTCGACCTCGAGGTCATCGTCGACACCACCACGCTCTACCGCGTCTACTTGGGACGGGCCGAGCTGGGCGGCGCGATTCGAGCCGGCCAGCTGACGATGAGCGGCCCGCGGACGCTGCAACGCGGATTCGGCCACTGGTTCACCTGGAGCGCATTCGCCCCAGCCAGCCGCTCGGCGCAGGAGCGCCGCACAGCCGCCTCACGCCTTGCCAGCCCTCATCGCGTACGACAAGATCGAGCGGCGGATTGAACTCCCGGCCACTGTCTCGAATGCGATCGCGGATGCCCTACAGAGCACAAAGGCCCTCCGGGAGGAGGGCCCAGCGTCGTAGTGACGGACATAGCGGGGGCGGGATTCGAACCCGCGACCTTCGGGTTATGAGCCCGACGAGCTACCAGACTGCTCCACCCCGCGGCGTGTTTCGAGTGTAGCGCGAGATGGCGGTTTTGAGGAGGGGGTCGTGGGGTAGGCAGACGACATGCCAAAAGCGGATAGGGGGCGCAAAACCGCTCTCAATCGGGGCTTGCAGCGCCGTTCGTCGTCGTTAGAGTGCCGGGCGGTGCTCAGGGACCAGTCAATGGCAGAGACGCGGTGAGGGTCGCGGTCGTCGACATCGGGACCAACTCGACCCGATCGCTGATCGCGGACGTCGAGGACTCCCGGGTGCACGAGATCGAGCGGCGAACGACCGTCACCAACCTCGGCCGCGGCGTCGACCTGACCCACAACCTCTGCTCGGACGCCGTCGACAGCGTCTGCAATGTGATCGCCGATTACAAGGCCCGGTGGGAGGAGATGGGCGCCGAGCGCGTGCTGGCGATCGCGACCAGCGCGGTCCGCGACTCCGGCAACGGCGACGCTTTCATCGCCGAGCTTCGCGAGCGCTTCGGGCTCGACGCGCAACTCCTGAGCGGCGAGGAGGAGGCCCGGCTCACCTACCTCGGCGCGACCGCGCAGCGCCCGCTCGCCGACGGGGCGACCCTCGTGTTCGACGTCGGCGGCGGGTCGACCGAGCTGATCGTGGGCTCCGGCCCGGAGGTCCTGTTCCACACCTCGGTCCAGGCCGGGACGATCCGCCAGTCCGAGCGCCACATCAACTGCGACCCGCCCGACCCCCACGAGCTTGAGAACCTCGCCAGCGACGTCGGCCAGCAGATCGAGCAGGCGGTCGCTGCGGCCAACGGCAACCGGCTGGCACGCGCGATCGCCGTCGCGGGCACCCCCACTTCGCTCGCGGCCATCGACCTCGCGCTGGAGCCGTATGACCCGAAGCGGGTCCACGGCCACCGCCTTTCGATGCGCCCGATCCAGAAGATGCTCTCGACGCTCTCCGCGCTGCCGCTCGCCGAACGGCTGCGGGTCCCAGGGCTTCACCCAGGGCGAGCGCCGACCATCGTCGCCGGCAGCGTCATCCTGGTCCAGGTCATGCGAGCTTTCGGGATCGACGAAATCGAGGTGTCCGAACAGGACATCCTGCACGGCTCCGCGCTGTCGGCCGCGCTCGCACCCGCCTAAACTGCCACTGCCTAACGCGACCGTTGAACACTTAGTAGTTGGTTCGTCCACTACCTAAGTTTTGGGTATTGGCTTTCCGGCCAATCTGTCCAATACTGAGTGGGTCGGGAGACTTGATGCTGGGCCGGACGCCCATCCTCTTGCTCTCGGCTCAAAGGCCTCAGACGTTTGCCGCAAGGCGCCTCCCGTCGTCTGAGGCTCACATACCCCCCAAGTAAGGCCCCCGAGACGTACCCCTGCCCGTCCTGACGGGGCCTATCAGGAACGGACCGCCATGGATTGGCGGTCCGTTTCGTTGTGGGTCTTTCGGCTAGGCGGGCGCGGCCGCCGGCGCGGCGTCGGTGGCCATTCGTGCGAAGGCGGTGCGCGCGGCGAGCCCCGCAACGATGCCCGCGACGCCCGCCATCACCAGGGCCGCGCGCGGGTCGATCGCCTCGGAGAGCCAGCCGGCGATCGGCGCGCCGATCGGGGTCGAGCCCAGGAAGACGATGGAGTAGAGCGCCATCACCCGGCCTCGCATCACGGGGTCGGAGGCGAGCTGCAGCGCCGAGTTGACCGAGGCCGCGAGAGTGACGCTGGCCGCACCGAGCGGCGCCAGCACGGCGAGCTCGAGCGCCATCGACGGCGCGCCCGCAGCCAGCAGGGCCAAGGCGCCGAAGCCGATCGCGGCCCCGGCAAGCAGGGCCGGGCTGACGCTTCCGCGCGCACCGGTGACCAGCGCGCCGGCGATCGCGCCCACCCCCATGGCGCTGACGAGCGCAGCGTAGGCGCCCGCGCCGCCGTCGAAGCTGAACTTGGCGAGCAGCGGCAGCACCGCCTGGAAGTTGAAGCCGAGCGTCCCAACCGCGCCCATCAGGGCGAGAGGGATCCAGAGCTCGGGGGTAGCGCGCACATAGCGCAGCGCCGCTCGCACGGCGTGGGCCTCGCGCGGCGCGATCTCGGCGGGCTGCAGGGCGCGGCGGTCCATCGTCACCAGGGCGAAGATCATCACCGAGAAGCTCGCGGCGTTGATCGCGAAACAGGGCTCGGGCCCGACGGTGGCGATCAACACTCCGGCGATCGCCGGGCCGATGATGCGGGCCGAGTGGATCATCACGCTGTTGAGGCTGACCGCGTTGACGACGCGCTCGCCGCCGACGATCTCCATCACGAACGCCTGGCGAGTCGGGTAGTCGACCGCGTTGACACAGCCCCGGGCGAAGACGAGCGCGAACACCATCCACGGCGCGAGGCCGACGGTCAGCGCGAGCGCGAGCATCGCCAGAGGCGGGAGCGCGTGCAGGCCCTGGGTGAGGACGAGCAGGCGGCGCTTCGGCACGCGGTCGGCGATGAGGCCGCCGAGCGCGCCGAGCAGCAGCATCGGGAGGAACTGGAGCGCGGTGACGAATCCGACCGCCACCCCGCTGTCGGTGAGGGTGAGGATGACCCAGATCTCGGCGACCGTCTGCATCCAGTTGCCGGTCAGCGACGCGAGCTGACCGATGAAGTAGCGCCGATAGTTCGGGATCTGCAGGCTGGCGAATGAGCGGCCCAGGGCTTCGGTCACGGGGTGCCACCCACGGGCGCCCGAAACTCCGCCGTGGGGTGCTCCTCGAGCATGCGCTCGAGCACATCCGCCGCCCTGGAGAGGGCCGCGACGTCATCGGGGGGAAGGTCTGAGATCTGGTGGGCGAGGTAGGCGGTCTTGCGCTTGCGCAGGCTGCGCAGCAGGGCCTTGCCCTCCGCGGTGATCGAGAGGATCGAGCAGCGCCCGTCGCTCGGATGGCGCACGCGGGCGACCAGGCCGGCGCCTTCGAGGTGGCTGAGGATCCGGGTCGCGGTCGGCCGCATGATGCGCTCGCGCTCGGCGAGCTCGCTGGGCGACAACGGACCGTGGCGCTCGATCGTGGCGAGCGACGCCGTCTGGCTCGGCCCGAGGTCGGATCCGGCCTCCTGGCGCAGGCGGCGCGCCGTGCGGGTCACGGCGAGGCGCAGGCGCGGGGCGAGATCGGTGTCTCGGGGGGCGGGGAATGTGTCGGTGGGCGGTGCCATGTCCGTAATAGTTAGCTTAGCAAAGCATTTTTGCGGCTCGAGACACTGAGCGTCGAGCGGGTAGATTCCCCCGCATGAAGATCGAGAACTTCACCGGCCGCATCACCACCCCCCAGGACCCCGCCTGGGACGAGGACCGCCAGGCCTTCAACCTCGCCGTCGACCAGCGCCCCGACGCGGTGCTGCACCCGGGCGACGCGAACGACGTGGCGGCTGCCGTTCGCTACGCCGCCGCCGAGGGACTGGCGATCGCGCCGCAATCCACCGGCCACAACGCCGGCGCCCGCCCGGTCGGTGGGGGCGTCCTGCTGATGAGGCTGGGCGACCTCGACGAGGTCGAGGTCGACGCCTCGGCGAAGCGCGCCCGCGTCGGCGCCGGCGTTCAGTGGGGCACCGTCGTCGAGGCCGTGTCCCCCCACGGGCTGGCGGCCCTACACGGGTCGAGCGGGACGGTGGGTGTGGCGGGCTACTCGCTGATGGGCGGCATCGGGTGGTACGCCCGGAGCCGCGGGCTCCAGACGAATGCCCTGACCGCGGTCGAGCTCGTCACGGCGGACGGCACCGAGCGCCGGGTCGATGCGGACACCGACCCCGAGCTGTTCTGGGCCCTCAGGGGCGGCGGCGGGGCCTTCGGCGTGGTCACCGCACTGGAGTTCGACCTGTTCGACTGCGATCAGGTCTACGCCGGGATGACCCTTTTCCCGTGGGAGAAGTCACTCAACCTCCTGCGCGCGTGGCACGAGCTGACGGGGGACTGTCCCGACGAGCTCACCACCTGCTTCCGGATCCTCCAGGTCCCCGACATCGAGACGATCCCCGAGCCCCTGCGCGGCGGCAAGTTCACTGTCGTCGACGGTGCCTTCAGCGGCCCGGCCGGCGAGGGCGAGAAGCTCGTCGAACCCCTGAAGGGCGTCGGCGAGCCCATCGCCCACACCTGGGGCACGGTCCCGGCCTCCGCCCTCCCCCTGATGCACATGGACCCGCCCGAGCCGGTGCCCGGGATCAGCGACGGCAGGCTCGTTGCCCGCCTCGACGACGCGACAATGGAGAAGCTCGTAGAAACCGTCGGCCCCGGGTCGGACTCCCCCATGACCGTCGTCGAGCTCCGCCAGCTCGGCGGGGCCCTCGCGCGTGAGCCGGAGGGTGCCGGCGCGCTCGCGACCCTCGACGGCGACTTCGCCCTCTTCAGCGTCGGCTCGCCGATGACGCCCGAGCTCGGCGAGGCGATCGGCGGTTTCCTCCCGCAGGTCGTCTCGGTGTTCGACGGCGCGATTGCCGAACACAGCCGCTACCTGAACTACTGCGAGAGCCCGATCGACATCTCCGAGGCCTTCGACGCAGAGACCGTCGAGCGCCTCCGCGCCGTGAAGGCCGAGTACGACCCCGACGGCCTGATCCGCGCCAGCCACTGGGCCTAGCCGGATCACGGCCCAGCCGGATTCCACATCGCGTTCGGCCCGGTTCGCCTCTAGCATCGGCCGCATGCGGACGCCAGGGAAGGCCGTCGCCGTAGCCGCGGCGCTGATCGTCGCCACCTCGGGCGCGTTCGCCCTCGCGGCGAAGAAGAAGGGAGGCGGCGGCAAGCTCGCGCGCGGCCCCTATCCCTCCCTTGGCTCCTGCCAGGTTTTCCCGAAGCCGAACCTGCCGGCAAACGCGCCCTCCGCCGCCGACCAGACCGCGTGGAACCAGGACATCTCGGGCGCCCCGCTCGACCCGAACTCGGCCGCGATCATCGGCCACATCAACTCCAACGGCGGGGAGGAGCTCCATCCCGACTTCGGGTCCCCGCGCGAGTACGGCTTCCCCTACGCCGTCACCGGGAAGCGGCAGAAGCGGACGAAGGTCAACTTCACCGCGTACGGCTCCGAGTCCACCCGCAAGGGCTACCGGGTTCCGCTGAAGGCGCTGGTCGAGGGCGGGGCGGCGTCCGACGGCGACCGCCACGTGCTCTCGATCGACGCCGAGCGCTGCCGGCTCCAGGAGCTCTACCGCGCATTCCCTCGCAAAGGCAAGAAGCCGCGCTGGGAAGCCGACTCGGGGGTGATCTGGAACCTGCGCTCGGCCGCGTTGCGCACGCCCGGCTTCACCTCGGCCGACGCGGCCGGGCTGCCGATCTTCCCTGGGCTGGTGCGCTACGACGAGGTTCAGCGCGGGGTCATCGACCACGCGATCAGGGTCACCTTCTCGTCGACCCGCGACGCCTGGATCAACCCCGCCTCGCACTGCGCGGGCGACACTTCGAGCGCCAGCGCGCCCCCGATGGGGATGCGCCTTCGCCTCGGCGCGGGCTTCAACGTCGCTGGCTTCACGGGCGCCTCGCGCGTGATCGCGACCGCCCTCAAGCGCTACGGGCTGATCGTCGCGGACAATGGCTCGAACTGGTTCTTCTCCGGCACCTCGGACCGCCGCTGGGACGACGAGGACCTCAATCAGCTGAAGTCGATCCCAGGCTCGGCGTTCGAGGTCGTACGTTCGGCTGCGCCGGTCCACACCTGCTGAACCTGCGCCCGCCGGTACTGCTAGCGTCCCCGTTGTTAGGTCGGCCAATAGGTCGACAAAGTTGTGCCAAGCGCCCGTAGGTCGTTGCTTTCGCATCCTCCTCGTACGCGTGCACATAAGTTGGAGGTAGCGAATGCCTACCGGAACCGTGAAGTGGTTCAGCGACGACAAGGGCTATGGCTTCATCACGCCCGACGACGGCTCCGCCGACGTCTTCGTCCATCACAGCTCGATCGAAGGTGAGGGCTTCAAGACCCTCGCCGAGAACGCCAAGGTCGAGTTCGAGACCGAGGATGGCCCCAAGGGCCCCGCGGCGACGGGCGTGAAAGCGCTCTAAGCCGGTCTCAGGACCACAGGCTTCACGGAAGGGCCCGCCTCGCGGCGGGCCCTTTCTTTTTCCACCTTCCGCCGACCCCTAGCCTTCTCCGTCGCCCATGAGCACCGCCACCGCGAACACAACCGAGACGCGTGACGACCTGCGCAACATCGCGATCGTCGCCCACGTCGACCACGGCAAGACCACGCTCGTCGACGCGATGCTCTGGCAGTCGGGCGCGTTTCGGGCCGGTAGCGACGTCAACGAGCGCGTCATGGACTCGATGGACCTCGAGCGCGAGAAGGGGATCACGATTCTCGCCAAGAACACGGCGATCCGATTCGGGGACGTGAAGCTGAACATCATCGACACCCCCGGCCACGCCGACTTCGGCGGCGAGGTCGAGCGCGGGCTGACGATGGTCGACGGCGTGCTGCTGCTGGTCGACGCCTCCGAGGGGCCCCTCCCCCAGACCCGCTTCGTGCTGCGCAAGGCGCTCGAGGCGAAGTTGCCGGTGATCCTGGTCGTCAACAAGGTGGACCGCCCCGACGCCCGCATCTCCGAGGTCGTCGACGAGGTCTACGAGCTCTTCCTCGACCTCGACGCCGACGAGTCCCAGATCGACTTCCCGATCGTCTACACGAACGCCAGGGCCGGATGGGCCTCCTTGACCCAGGGCGAGGAGGGAACCGACCTCTCGCCGCTGCGCGACCTGATCGTCTCCTCGATCCCGGCGCCGAGCTTCGAGCCCGGGCATCCCCTTCAGGCCCACGTCACCAACCTCGACGCGTCGCCGTACGTCGGGCGGCTCGCGCTATGCCGCGTGCGCAACGGCACGATCCGAAACGGGCAGAAGATCGCCTGGTGCCGCGCCGACGGCGAGATCAGGTCGGCCACCGTCTCCGAGCTCTACGTGACCGAGGCCCTCGACCGCGTCGAGGCCGAAGAGGCCGGCCCCGGCGAGATCATCGCCGTCGCCGGCATCGAGGAGGTGACGATCGGCGAAACGCTCGCCGATCCCGACGACCCGCGGCCGCTGCCGGTGATCTCGGTCGACGAGCCCTCGCTCTCGATCCTGGTCGGGATCAACACGGCCCCGACCGCCGGGCAGGACGGCTCCAGGCTGACGGCCCGCCAGATCAAGGATCGCCTCGACGCCGAGCTGGTCGGCAACGTCTCGATCCGCGTGCGCGACACCGAGCGCCCGGACGCGTGGGAGGTCGAGGGCCGCGGCGAGCTCCAGCTCGTCGTGCTGCTGGAGATGATGCGCCGCGAGGGCTTCGAGCTGACAGCCGGCCAGCCGCAGGTGCTGACCCGCGAGATCGACGGAAGGCTCTGTGAACCCGTGGAGCGCCTCGCGATCGACGTCCCCGAGGACTACGTCGGCACCGTGACCCAGGCGCTCGCCGTCCGCAAGGGCCGGATGGAGCAGATGGTCAACCACTCGACCGGCTGGGTCCGGCTCGAGTTCCTGGTCCCCGCGCGCGGGCTGATCGGATTCCGGACCGAGTTCTTGACCGAGACCCGTGGCACAGGGCTGATGCATCACGTCTTCGACCGCTGGGAGCCCTGGGCCGGCGAGCTGCGCACGCGTCCGACCGGCTCCCTGGTCGCCGACCGTCGCGGCAAGACGGCGAGCTTCGCCCTGTTCAGCCTGCAGGAGCGCGGGACGCTCTTCGTCGGCCCCGGCGAGGAGGTCTACGAGGGCATGATCGTGGGCGAGAACGCGCGCTCCGAGGACATCGACGTGAACGCAATCCGCGAGAAGCAGCAGACCAACGTGCGCGCGGCATCAGCCGACGAGACCGTCCGCCTGGTGCCCGCGAAGCTGCTCTCGCTCGAGGAGGCGCTCGAGCACGTCCGCGAGGACGAATGCGTCGAGATCACTCCCGAGGCCGTGCGCCTGCGCAAGGTGCAGCTCGATGCGATCGACCGAGTGAAGGCGGCGCGGAAGGTGAAGCAGGCCGAGCGCGCGGCTGCGGAGGGCTAGCGGCTCGGCCCGCCGCCGAGGCGGCGAACCGTCCGAAGAAGTCGGCGATGGCGGTGGTCGAGCGCTCGAACTCGGACAGTAGGACACGCTCGTTCGGGGCGTGGATGTTGCTGTAGCCGTCGGCGGTACCGAGCAGCAGAAGCTCGGCGTCCGGCACAGCCCGCGAGAGTGCGCTCACCAGTGGGATCGACCCGCCGGCTGCAGCCGTCTCGGTCTCGGCGCCCCAGGCGGCGGCCATCGCCTCGCTCGCCGCACCGAACGCGGGGCCCGACGTATCCGCGGCGAAGCCGTTCCCGGCGCCGCCGGCGCTGAACTCGAGCCCGATCCCGAATGGCCTGAAGGACTCCAAGTGGGCTCGGAGCGCCTCGATCGCCTCCGTGGCGTCCCTGGCCGGTTTAGCGCCGGACGCTGAGCTTCGCCCGCGCGTAGGGCGAGACCGCATTGACCGCGTCATCGACCGACGGGACGTCGATCCCGATCACCGTGATCGCGGGTCCCATCCAAACCCTCGAGCCGAGGTCGCCAGTGCCGATCAGCGGCAGGCCGTCGACCACCTCCGCCAGCTCGCGAAACTCGTCTTCGGTCGGGCCCGCTCCGGCCCACGACTCGCGGCGCAGGCCCTCGACCGCGAGGTCGCCTCGCTCGTCGTGCAGCGAGGCGAGGGCGTGGAGCAGAACGATCAGGGCGTCGGGAGCGGCTCCTCCGTATTCCCCGCTGTGCTTCGGCCCGGCGAGCGTGCGCAGTTCGAGCTCCGCGACGAAGCTGCCGCGCAGGGCAACGGTCAGCGTCGGTTCCCCAGGGCGGATGCTCCCCAGGTCGCGATCACCGCGGCTTCGGCCTCGAAGGGCTCGGCGTTCTCCAGCGGGTAGGTGGTGAGAGCGCTGCCGACCTCCTCCTGGCCCTCGATGCAGAGCTTCACGCCGACCGGAGGACGCCGTCCCACGCGCGGATCGCTCCGAGCAGCGACAAGACGTTCGACTTCGTGTCGGCACTGCCGCGGCCGAAGATCGCCCCGTCCCGCTCGGTCGCCTCGAACGGGGGGCTCTCCCAGGCGGACTCGTCGCCGGCGGGGACGACGTCGTAGTGCGAATAGAGCAGGACCGTCGGGGCACCTTCCGGCGCAGGGATGCTCCGGTGATGACGGGGGCGGTGTCGGGCAGCTCCAGGGGCTCGACGTCGACTCCGGCGTCGCGGAACAGGCCCGCGATCGCGTCGTGTGCCTCGAGAATCGGCCCGCGCGTCTGCTCGGGGAAACCCGGGGCCGAGATCGATGTGATTCCCACCAACGCCGAAAGCTCGTCCTGAAGCTGCGGCATCAGCGATCTGACCGGGGTGGCCATTCGCCTATTCGATCATTGTCGGGCGCTGCTTCGAGCTTCGCCACGAGCTCGTCGAGCTGGAGCTCGGCCAGCTCCCCTGAGACGGCGTCGAGCTCGGACTTGCAGTACTCGACCAGGCCCTTTCCCTCCCGGCAGAGGTCGAGTGTCTCGCGCAGTTCGGCTTGGCCGGAGTCGAGGCGCTGGATGATCTGCTCGAGGCGCTCGACGGCGGCCTCGTAGCTGGCCGGCGCCTCGGCGGGCGCTGATCCGGGCTCGGGCAGCGGGTCAGACATCGTCGCTCTCATCTTCGCTCACGATCGCGTCATCACTTTCCGTCACATGATCGTCGGCGAAGCGGACGCGCAGCTTGCCGGCGCGGCGGGCGTCAGCGGCGCGGGTGAGGACCTCGCCACCGTCGCCGGTCGCGTCGTCGGCCTGGACGATCGCATAGCCGCGTTCGAGCACCCGGTCGGGCGCGTGGGCGTCAAGCGTGGCCGCGAGGCGCTTCAGCGTCGCCGCGCGCCCGGCGCGGTCGCGCGCGTGGCCCTCGAGGGTCCACGAGGCGAGGCGGAGCTGCTCGGTCGCGCGCCCCGCTTCGAGCCGCGCGGCGGCGCTCTTGCGGGTCAGGACCATCCCGAAGGTGCGGCTGGGGCCTTGGCGCTCCGTCAGCGCCCGGCGCCCGGCCGCGCGAATCTCGCGCATGAGCTGGTGCAGCCGAGAGCGTTGTGCGCGCATGTGCTGGGCGAGCGATCGGCTCGCGGCGGCGAGGGGCCGGGTGCGCGCGGAAGCTGCGCGGGCGCCGCAGGCCTGTAGGCGATCCGAAAGCGGAGAGGTCGCGCCGCGCGGGCGACGTCGACCGCGACGACGGCCTCGACCGCGTGGGTCGGCGTCGAGCAGCTCACGGCGGCGACGTCGTCGATCAGGGTTCGGTCGGACTCGTGCCCGACCGCCGCGACGACGGGGACCCGCAGCAGCGCCACCGTCCGGCAGAGCGTCTCGTCGCAGAATGCCCAGAGGTCGGTCAGGCTCCCGCCGCCCCGGGCGACCAGGATCGCCTCGACGTCGGGGATGGCCGCCAGGTCCTGGAGAGCCCGCGCGATCTGCGGCGCCGCGTGGCGGTCCTGCACCGGAGGATGGGCGAGCACGAGCGTGCCGGCCCAGCCGCGGCGGGCGAGGCCCGCGCGGACGTCGGCGAGGGCAGCTGAGTCACGCCCGGTGATCACGCCGATCGTCCTCGGGAGGCGCGGCATCGGGAGGGCGCGCTGCGGCTCGAACAGGCCCTCCTTGCCGAGCCGCTGGCGAGAGCGGCGAGCTGGGCCAGCAGGTCGCCCTCGCCGGCCAGGCGCATGCGGGTCGCGCGAAAGCTGAACGAGGGGGAGGCGGTGGCACTGCCGGGGTAGTACTCGGGGCCGCCCCCGATGACTACCTCGGAGCCGTCGCGCAGCGCGCCCTCGGGGATCTCCTGCGCGTCGAAGTCGTTGCGCCACATCGAGCAGCGCACGGCGCCCTCGGCGTCGCGGAGCTCGAAGTAGACCGCCTTGGCCCTGATGTTCAGGCCTGTCACCTCGCCGATCAGGGCGAGCCGCGGCCGGCCGCGGAACGACGCTGCAGTCCGGCTGCATAACGGCCGACGGCATGCGGCCCCGAGAGCCCGAAGCTGTCGGGCTCGACGGCCTCCGCCGCCGCCTCGACCGCCCATGGCCAGCTGGCGCGCCTCTTCGTAGCGTTCGGTCACGGAGCCGATGCTACGCGTCGATTCGGCCGCGACCCCGATGGGCCGCGGCCGTAGGTACTTCTTGCGTTTCTGCGCTGCTAGTTGAACTTCGCCGCGGGCGGGACGCCGAGCTTGCCGCGCGCCTTGCGAACGGCGGGCGTCGAGGTGCGGCATGCCTTGGCGATGTGGTTGTCGGGCCGGGTCGGATCGCGCTTGATCTCGAACTCGAGGCGCGCCCACGAGCTCAGCTTCTGACGATCGGCGGCCGGTGCGTTGTCCGGGAGGTGGGCGACGCCGGCCTCGGCCGCGCGCTCGCGCCTACAGGCGAGGCAGTAGAGCCCGCCGTCCTCCTCGACCCAGCTCGCGGGACGCTCGGGCGCCTCGGCGTCCGGCATCCAGCGGATGGTCATGTCGCAGCGACTGCAGGTCCATGCCTCTGTGGTCGTGGTGTCGGTCAACTGGTCTTCACCTTCCTGCGGCGCCCGCCGCGCGAGTCATTGTGGTTTCGCCGCGGGCGCTGCCCGCCGGCCTGTCTCTCGCCTCTCTCCCCCCTGCTTCCCTGCCCCCTGCTTCGGTTCGAACCCCCGCCGTTGCCGCCATTCGAGCCGCGGCCGTTGCCGCCGCCCGAGATCGGCATCCCGAACTCCACGTGGAGCCCGAGGTCGGATGCGATCCGGCCCATCTCGTGGCGCTGGTCGGGGAGCACGAAGCTCGCTGCCACCCCGGTCGCGCCGGCTCGGCCGGTGCGCCCTGTGCGATGCACGTATGCCTCGCGGTCCTCGGGCGCGTCGAAGTTGATCACGTGCGTGATGTCCGCCACGTCGATGCCGCGCGCGGCGACATCGGTCGCGACCAGCGTCTGGCAATCGCCGCTCTCGAAGCTCGCGAGGGCGCGGCGCCGCTGGTTCTGCGACTTGTTGCCGTGCATCGCGAGCGCGCTGAGCCTCTCGCGCGAGAGCTTCTTGACCAGCCGGTCGGCGCCGCGCTTGGTCCGGACGAAGACCAGCGTGCGGCCTCGCTCGGTGTCGCGCAGCTCGCCGACCAATGCGGCGAGCTTGCCCTCGTGGCTGAGGTGGACGAAGCGGTGCTCGATGTCGGCGGGGCCGTGGTCATCCGGCTTGTGCGAATGACGGCGGGCGTTCCTCGTGTAAGCAGCGGCGAGCTTGCCGACGGCGCCCTCGAGGGTCGCCGAGAAGAACAGCGTCTGGCGGTCCTTCGGGATCTGGGAGACGATGCGGTCGACCGCGGGCTTGAAGCCCATGTCGAGCATCCGGTCGGCCTCGTCGAGGACCAGTGTGTGGACGTGCTCGAGGGTCAGCATGCTTGCGCTGGATCAGGTCCTCGAGGCGTCCCGGGGTGGCGACGACGATGTGGGCCTGTGCGGCCTTGCGGGCCTGGGCGGGAATGCCTACGCCGCCGTACACGGGGGCGATCTTCAAAGCCCGGGAATGGGCGACCGAGCGGGTCTCGTCGACGATCTGCTCGGCGAGCTCGCGCGTGGGCGCGAGGATCAATGCGGCCGGGCGCCTGGCCTCAGCCTGGACAGCGGTCTACGATGCGGTACGCCGAAGGCGAGCGTCTTGCCCGATCCGGTCGGCGACTGCACGAGCACGTCGTGCCCGTCGAGCACATCCTCGATGCAAAGTCTCTGCACCTCGAACGGCTCTGTGATGCCTCGCTTGGCGAGCGCGTCCACAACGGGACGTGACACGCCGAGGTCGGCGAATGACTTCGATGACACTTATTCAGCTCCTTATGAGTGATTCGGGGAGACTCCATATCGGCCCCCGAACATCATGTGAAGCGCAGGGAGAAACGGAACCTCTCGGGCGCATTTCCGCTTGGCGGCGGCTACCCGACCTGAGAAACGGTAGCAGGGAGCTCGCGCGCCAATCTCGCTATGCGTGCGCCGATCTGGTCCCAGGAGTAGTTCTCGACCGCCTCGCCGCGGGCAGCTCGACCCATGATCTCGCGCTCCGTGCGGTCGTTCACAGCCTCGACGATCGCCTCCGTGAGCGCCTCGAGGTCGTCGGGGCCGACCAGCCATCCGGTCTCGGCGTGGTCGACGATCGTCGCCGGGCCGCCGCGCTCGACCGCGATCGCGGGCACGCCGCAGGCCATGGCCTCGACGAGCACCTGGCCGAACTGCTCGAGCACCGAGGGGTGTACGAGCAGGTCCGACGCATTCAGGAAGTCCGGGAGCTCGCGGTGGGGATGCCAGCCGGCGAGGAAGACGTCGCGGGCGCCGAGGCGCTCGATCGCCTCGAGCGGGTGCTCCCCCTCCCACTCGCCCGGGTAGCCACCGAGCAGCACCAGCGCCAGCGGGCTCGGTGAGCCGCGGCTGGGCGGCCACGAAGGCCTCGATCAGCAGCGGGATGCGCTTCACCTCGGTGAAGCGACCGACCGAAAGCAGGGTCGTGCCCTCGAGAGCGGCCAGCTCGGACGGCTCGTAGCTGATCGTGCCGGGCGCGGCGCCCGGGGCCCACCCGCGGGGATCGTCGACGAGGTGGTGGCGCCAGTGCGCGCGCGCGGTCGACCTTCCGCGGCGCGAAGTCTCGCCCGAACCCGTTCGGCACCAGCGCGAAGCGGTCGGGGTGCAGGTCGAGCAGCGCGCTGGCTCGCTTCAGGCCCTTCGGGCTGTTGACGATGAGCTGCGAGCAGCCGGCGGCCCAGTCGCAGATGCGCTCGGCCCAGCGGCCGGCGTGCGTCCAGCCTGCGGGAGCGCCCTCGGCGATGCGCTCGAGCATCAGCAGCTCCGAGCCGTGGATGTGGCCGAGGACCGGGACGCCGGGGGCGACGCGCCGGGCGGCCTCGTTGAGCGGGGTCAGGTGGTGCAGATAGAGCACGTCGGCCTCGGCGCCTCCTGCGGCGGCGAGCTCGCGCGACCAGGCGTCGACCTGGCGCTCGAAGGCGGCGTCGTCGAGCGAGGCGAAGACCGGGTCCTCGGCGTCGCGGCGGTCCTCGTAGGAGGCGTGCATCGGCGCCGTTCCCGGACCGCCCTCGAAGCCGAGGGGGTCGTCGCTCGCGATCGCCTCGGTGAAGTCCACCGGGCGCAGGTCGGCGGCCGAGAAGAACTCCTCGGCCGAGCCGAGGCCCGCGTTGTCCGAGCGCGAGCCGGCCAGCAGCGTCACGTCGAATCCCTCTCGATCGAGCTCTCCCGAGATCGCCTCACACGCGTGCGCCGAACCACCGCGGGGATAGAAGTAGAACCCCATCAGCAGCTTGTTCGCATTCGAGCGCATTCACAAGCGAGGGTAGCCGCACCCCCGCAAGCTCAAACTTCTGCGGCTGCGCTCAGCGCGCGACGAAGCGCAGCGCGGTGGGAACCAGCGCGGCCCCCGGGGATCTCGACGCCGTGCTGCTCGCGGGGGGTGTTGACGAGGCGCCCGTCGACAACGAGCGAGGCCGACCCGCCACCGTCGAGGTTGATCGCGTCGACCGCCCCGAGGTCGGTCATCGCGTGCGAGAGCTCGGCCAGATTCAACCCAGCCTCCGCGTCGGCGCGGCCCTCGCAGACCGCGGCGATCAGGTGCGTGGGGCTGACGCCGAGCGCGGCCCGCGGGTAGCGGCCCTCGGTGATGTCGGAGTCGAACTGGCGCTCGCCGGCCGAGAAGCCCTCGGGGTCCGACCCGGGCTCGACCAGCGAGACCCCGTCGCGGACCAGCATCGGGCCCGCCTGGAGCAGGTCGCCCCCGGGCTCAGCGGGGAGCTCGAGCCGCGAGCGCAGCGAGACCTCGCCGTCGAGCGAGTGGACGCACGCGCGCACTGTGCCCCACGGGTGAGTCGAACGGACGCGAGTCGAGGACGCGGCCGTCGATCCGAAGCTCGCCCAGCGGCAATCCCTCCCCGCGCACGTAGAAGCCGCCGATCAGGGCGTCCGGGGCCTCGTTCTCGCCACACCAGTCGGCGAGCTTGCGCTTCGGGTCCATCCGCACCACCCGGGCACCGAACAGGGAGCGGTCGAAGCACGCCACCTGGATCGTGGTCGCGGCGCCGTCTGCGAGCTTGACCCTCCGGGTCTGGAGGTCGGGACGAGGCGGGGCGGCGGTTTGCCTGTACGCGGTCATGGATAGGCTTCCGCTTCGGTCGAGGGCATTGATCGCCTGATGCGTGACCGTGAGCATGTAACAACACCTCTCGGCCGAACTCGTTTCTATCCCGTTACTGGCGGTGCTTGACGCCCTCGCGGGCGAAGCCGGCCAGCACCGGCTCCGAGATGACGACATCGCCGAGCGCTTCGTCGATCGCCTCGAGCACGTCCGGCGAGAGCTCGATGCCCGACGCCGAAGCGTTGGCCACGACCTGCTCGGGGCGAGAGGCGCCGATGATCGCCGAGGCCACCTCTTCTCGGCGCAGAACCCAGGCGAGCGCCATCTGCACCATCGTCAGCCCCGCGGCCGTCGCGATCGGCTCCAGGCGCTGCACCGCTTCGAGCACCTCGTCGGCCATGTAGCGCTCGATGGCGAAGTTCATGTCGTCGCTCGCGGCTCGCGAGTCGGGCGGCGGGGCCTCGCCCGGCGCGTACTTGCCGGTCAGCACTCCCTGCGCCAGCGGCGACCACACGATCTGCGAGATGCCCGCCTCGCGGCAGAGGTCGAGAACCTCGGCCTCGGGGGCGCGCCAGATCATGTTGTACTGCGGCTGCGAGGACTGCATCTCGGCCATGCCGTCGGGCTCGAGCTCGATCGCGGCCGCGATCTGCTCCGGGGTCCACTCGCTGAAGCCGATGTAGCGGGCCTTGCCGGACTCGACGGCCTCGGTCAGCGCCTCCATCGTCTCTTCGATCGGGGTGTCGGTGTCGAAGCGGTGGCACTGGTAGAGGTCGACGTAGTCAGTCTGGAGGCGCTCCAGCGATGCGTCGAGCTGCTTGGAGATCTGGTCGGCCGAGAGGCCCGAGTCCGTGTCCGACATCGGGAAGTACACCTTGGTCGCGAGGATGAACTCCTCCCGCTTGAAGTCCGAGAGGATCTCGCCCCAGGCGCGTCTCGGACGCCCCCGACCCGTAAATGTTGGAGGTGTCGAAGAAGTTGATGCCGACGTCGAAGGCCTTGCGCGTGCACGCGTCGGTGTGCTCGCGCTCCACCCCGCCGGAATAGGTCAGCCATGAACCCAGCGAGATCTCCGAGACCTCGAGGTCCGAGTCACCGAGCTTGCGGTACTCCATGCGGCGAGCTTACCTAGGGATGGCGATCGCTCGGCCGGGGCGGCCGAGCGGTCAATCCCATGCGGGCTCGCGCCTTGCGCACCGCGATGACCGAGGTGTGGCACGACTTCGCGATCCGGTTGTCCGGCCGCGACGGGTCCCGGCCGATCTCGAACTCGATGCGCGCGTGCGAGCGCTGGCGCTGGCGCTGCTCGGCGGGGGCGTCCTCGTCGAGGTCGACGATGCCCTTCTCGCCGGCGAGGTCTCGCCGGCAGCCGAGGCAGTAGATGCCGTCGCCGTCAGAGACCCAGCTCGCCGGCAGCACAGGGGTGGCGGCGCCCGCGGCCCACGAGACGGTGACGGTGCAGCGCGCGCAGGTCCAGGAAGTCGCTTCGAGCTGCTCAGGCATCGGCGCGCGCCAGCTGCTCGGCCTCGGCCGTCTGGTCGGCTCGCGCGCGGTCGAGGCTCGAAGCTGCCCGCTCGGCCTCGCGCTTGAGCTCGCGCAGGCGCTGGGGGCTGGTCGGGCTTCGGGCCGTAAGTCTTGGCCTTGTAGAGGTCGTGCCGCTGGCGGGCGTGGTCCGCCGCCGCCTTCAACTCAGCGAGGTGCTCGTCGCTCATTCGTGGCTCCGCATCTGTCCCTCTGAGCCGGTCCGCGCGAGGGAAGAGGGGCTAAGAGCCTCCGGGCGAATGCTTCGCACCCAGGGTACTGGGGCTCGACGGACCGCGCGGAGGGCCTATCGCTCAGGCGAGGTTCGCCCGGCGCGGGTAGACGACCTCGGGATCGGTGAGGACGTTGACCAGCGCGGGCTTGCCCGACGCGAACGCGCGCTCGAGCGCCGGGCGCAGCTCGGCGGGCTCGCGGACCAGCTCGCCGTGGCCGCCGAGCGCCGCGACGACCTCGTCGTAGCGGGTCTCGGGACGTGAGCTCGGCGGCGAGCGAGTAGCCGTAGAGGAACTTCATCGGGTGGTGCTCGAGGGCCCAGATCCCGTTGTTGCCGACGACGCCGACGACGGGGAGGCCGTGGCGGGCCATCGTGTCGAACTCCATGCCCGAGAAGCCGAAGGCGCCGTCGCCGAGCAGCAGGCAGACCTGGCGCTCGGGGTGGGCGAGCTTGGCGCCGATCGCCTGGCCGGGGCCGGCGCCGAGGCAGCCGTAGGGGCCGGGGTCCATCCAGCGTGCCGGGCTCCCAGGTCTGGAAGACGCGGCCGGCGAAGCTGACGAAGTCGCCGCCGTCGCCGATCACGATCGCGTCGCGGTCGAGGAACTCGCCGAGCTCGCTGTAGAGGCGCATCGGGTGAAGCGGGGAGCGGTCGTCGTTGCAGGTCCTCCTCCTCCTCGCCGCGCTTCTCGGTCTCGGTCGCGCGCAGCTCGTCGACCCAGTCGGCCGTTCGGGAGGGGTCGCCGGTCGGCGGCCTCGCGGATCGCGGCGAGGCGTGGCGCCGATGTCGCCGACCAGCGCCAGGTCGGGCTGGCGGTTCTTCTCGAGGCGGTTGGGGGCGAAGTCGAGCATGATCAGCTTCGCGTCCTCGGCGATCGCCTCGCCGAAGCCGAGGCGGAAGTCGAGCGGGACGCCGATCACCAGCGCGACGTCGCAGCCCTTGAGCCCGGCGCCGCGGGCGCGCGAGAAGTAGAGCTCGTGGTCGGGCGGCACGCAGCCGCGGCCCATGCCGTTCAGGAAGACGGGGATGCCGAGCGCCTCCGCCAGAGCCGCCAGCTCGGTCTCGGCCCGCGCCCAGTAGAGGTTGGTGCCGGCCATGATCGCCGGGCGCTCGGCTCCGGCGAGCAACTCGGCGGCCTCCTCCACCCCGTCGGCGCCGGCGCTGCGCTGACCGTCGCCGGGTCGGGCACCTCGGCCTCGGCCTCCATGAAGACGACGTCGAGCGGGTAGTCGACGAAGGTCGGGCCGAGGGCGGGCGTCATCGCCAGGTCGATCGCCTCGGCGGTCAGGCGCGGGATCTCGGCGGTCGACTTGCGGTGGTCGCCGACTTGACGAGCGGCGAGACGAAGGGAAGGTGGTCGATCTCCTGGAGCGAGCCCATCCCCCAGCGCATCTCGGGCGCGCGGCCGCCGAGCGTGACCAGCGGCACTCCGTCGGCCTGCGCGGTCGCGATCGCGCTGATGCCGTTGGTGACCCCGGCGCCCGCGGTGAGCGCGCAGACGCCCGGCTCGCGGGTCGCCTTGGCCCACCCGATCGCGGCGAACGCCGCGGCCTGCTCGTGGCGGAAGTCGACGACGTCGATGCCCTCGGCCTTGCAGCCGTCGTAGATCGAGAAGAGGTGCCCGCCCGAGAGGGTGAAGAGCTTCGAGACGCCGCGCGCCTTGAGCGCCCTGCGCGACGAGCCGGCCGCCGTGGACGGCGCCGCCATCGTCGGCCTGGGTCGGCTCCTGCTTCTCCTCGGTCGCCACGCCCGCGAGCCTATCGCCCGGGGCTCATCCGGCCTCGTCCAGCTCGGCCCGCGCGGCGGCGGCCTCCCCTTCAGCCAGCTCGACTTTCTTCCTCCGGCCTTCCGCCTCCTGCTCGGCGCGCTCGAGAGCGGCCTGCGCGCGAGCCAGCGAACGCTCCGCCGCCTCGAGGCGGCGCTCGGCTCGCTTGCGGCGCTTCGCCTCCTCCCGGTGCTGCTCGCGCTCCGCGGCCTCGCGCTTCGCGGCCGCGTCGTCGCGCGGCTTGCGGGGCCGCGCCGGGGCGGGTGCCGATCCGACCAGCCCGAGCGAGCTCGCTCGCCGCTCGCGCTCGAGGCGGCCGCGGCGAACCGTCTCGGCCAGATCGGGATCGCTCGCGAGCGCCTGCAGGGTCTCGCCGACGCGGTCGAGCACCTGCGCGCTCACGCCGTGTTCGGCTCCGATCGCCCTCGCCGCGCGGAGCAGGGCTTCGACCAGTTGCTGCTCGTGCGCGGCCGCCTCGCGCAGGGCGTCGCGGTCGGCCGAGCCGGCGAGCATCTTCTCCTGGAGCTCGCGCAGCTCGGCGCCCGCCTGCAGAAGCTGCTCGACCTCGTCGGGCTTGCGGCCGCGAGTTGGTTGACGAGCCACGCCGGGCGCGATCGGCTTGCGCAGCGCCTTGACGGCGTCCGCGGCCTTCGCGTCGCCGTCGGCGCGGAGCGACTTGGCCAGCGCGTTTCGCTTCGGGGTGAACTCCTCGAGCGGAGCGGCGTAGAGGCCGTCGAGATCGTCGTCGGGCGGCTTCGCTCGGCGCGCGATCGATCGCCCCCGAACCCTCAGCGCCCGGGAAGGGTGCTGTGCCCGGCGCCGCCGCCGGGGCGGCCGAGGCTTCCCGGCGCCGCCTTGCCGAGGCCGTCGCCCGCGCCCGCAGGGCGCCCGAGGCTGCCGGCCACGGGAGCGATCATCGACCCGCCGAGACCGGGGTCGCTGATGTCGGCCCCGGGCTCGCCGGGAATCGCGACCTGCGGGATCAGCGGCGCGAACAGGTCGATCGGCTGCTCGTAGCCCCTTGATCTCGATGCGGCCGCGGGGGGCGACCTCGATGGTCTCGGAGAGCTGCGCGCGGGTCGCGTCGGTGATCAGCACCGGGTCGCCGGTTTCGCGGGTCTTCGCCTCGACCCGCGATGCGAGGTTGACGGCGTCGCCGATGACGCTGAAGGAGAGCCTGCCCGCGCCGCCGATCGACCCGGCGACGACGCTTCCCGAGTTGACTCCGATCCCGATCTCGAAGCCGCCCGGCTTTCGGCTGTTGACCGTTCGCGCGATCTCGACCGAGCACTGCACCGCGCGGTCGGCGTGGTTGTCGACGCGCTCGGGCGCGTTCCACACGGCGAGCAGGCCGTCGCCGACGAACTGGTCGACGTGGCCGCGGTGGCGGCCGATGATCGGGACGATCACCTCGAAGAGCTCGTTCAGCCGCGAGACGACCTCGGACGCCGAGACGCCGGCCGACTGCTCGGTGAACTCACGCACGTCGCAGAAGACGAGCGAGACCTCGACCTCGCGGCCGTCGGGGTCGTACTCCTCGCTGATGATGTGGCGGGCGACCTCCTCGTCGAGGTAGGTGCCGAAGGCCTCGCGCAGGCGCTCGCGCTCGGCGAGGCCGTCGACCATCTGGTTGAACGCGGACGAGAGCTCGCCGAACTCGTCGGCCGTGGTGACCGGGACGTGCTCGTCGTAGCGACCCTGGCGGATCCGCTCGGTGGCCGCCTCGAGGTCCTCGACCGGCCGCAGGATCGAGCGGCTCAGCAGCACCGTCAGCTCGAAGCTGACCAGGAAGGCGACCGTGAGCGCGACCAGCACGTTCAGGCTCAGAGCCTGAACCCCGCCGCCGTCCGAGGTCAGCGCCGCGACGGTGACGCCCGTGATCACGTTGATCAGCGGAAGCGAGGCGAGCAGCTTCACGCGAAGCGGGATCGAGGGCCGGGTGATCTTGACCGGCGTCTCGAGCGCGGCGTTGATGTCGAAGAGGATCGGGCGCATCGCGAGCTCGAGCGCCAGGTAGTGGAGGATCGCCGAGTACCCGAGCGCGATCAGCCCGCCGGCGAGCAGCGGGAAGATCGCGAACCACGAGAGGTCGTAGAGGAACACCGCCGCGATGGAGACGGGGAAGGCGACGCCGAAGACCGGGAAGCCTGCGTCGCGGCGGATCAGCTCGATCGGCAGTCCGACGGCCGTCCGCCAGGCGGCCTCGGTCTCGGCCGGGCCGCGCGCGCCGGCTATCCAGTCGGTCAGCGGGCCGAGCCGCCCGAAGATCCGCCGCAGCACGATCGCGATCGCGACCGCGGTCAGCGCGCAGGTCAGTCCCACCACCGCGAGCACGTCGGAGCGATCGGCGTCGTAGTAGAAGCCGATCAGCAGCACCGCCCCGATGCCGACCAGGAAGGCGGTCTGAAGCTCGAGCGCAATGAACACAGCCGGGTACCGGGCCCCGATCTTGCGGTAGAGCCAGGTGAGTGGATGGCCGAAGATCACGTTGCCCATAGCCACCCATTGTCACGCAGCGGCCGGTCGGGGCGTGTGACGCGGGATCACACACGGCGATCCTCTTGCGGCCGGTACCTGCGCCAACGATCGGCGGATCGCCCGGCGGTTCCCGCTTGACGTGGGCGCCGGAGGGTCGCGACGATGGATGGGTGAGGCTCGGGAGGCCATCGCGGATCGCGCCGCTCGCGCTGCTCTGCGCAGGGCTGATCGGCGCGCCCGCGATCGGCGCGCCAGGGCCGCCTGGTCGAGAAGAGCGGCTACGAGGAGGGCCGACGGAAGATCCGGGTCGAGCTCTTCGGCCGCTCGCGCTAGAGCGCGCGGACGGCCTCGGCGACCGGCGTGTCGCCGTCGAACACCTCGAAGGTCTTGCCGATGGTGTTCTCGGCCGCCAGCGCCTCGGCGAGCACCGCCGCGACGTTGTCGCGGGCGACTTCCGCGCGGTGGCCCATCTCGGTTCTCACGTCGACCTTGCCCGAGCCCGGGTCGTCGGTCAGCATCCCGGGCCGGACGATCGTGTAGTCGAGCCCGCTCGCGGCGACCGCCTCGTCGGCTGCGTGCTTGGCCTGGAGGTAGATGCGGAAGTCGCCCTCGGCGGCACTGGGGTCGTGGGCCCCGATCGAGCTCACGATCACGTAGCGCGAGACCCCGTTCGCCTTCGCGGCCTCGATCAGCTTCTCGGCCCCACCCTGGTCGACGGTGCGCTTGCGGTCGGGGCCGCTGCCGGGCCCGGCGCCCGCGGCGAATACGACGGCGTCGGCGCCCTCGACCGCCTCGGTCAGGTCCTCGGACTCGATGTCGCAGACGACGGCCTCGGCGCCGAGCTCCTCCAGGTCGGCGGCCTGCTCGGGCTTGCGGATCACGCCGCGGGCTCGGTCGCCCCGGTCGGCGAGCAGCCGCAGCAGCCGCATCGCGATCTTCCCGTGGCCTCCGACTACGACGACGTCCATGTGACGATCGTAGATGACGTTCGCCCGGCGGAAGAAATGTCGGCAAGATCTCGGCCATGGCCACCGCGGACCTCACGGTGATCGGCCTCGGCCGCTCCGACCCGAGCGCCGGCGCGTACATCGCCGAGATCCAGCGGCGCCTGGCCGCCCAGGACAAAGTCGGCTACCGCCTGCACGCGATGGGCACCTCGCTCGAGGGCGAAACCGCCGACATCCTCGAGATCGTCGGCGAACTGCACGAGGTCCCCTTCGAGCTCGGCCTGCCCCGCGTGTACAGCGTGCTGAAGCTCGACGAGCGCCGCGACAAGGAGCAGACGCTCGAAGACAAGGTGCGCTCGGTGGAGGAACGACTGAGTCGCGACTGAGGAATTGCCGGGGGTGGGAGTCGAACCCACATGCCCCGAAGGGCCATCGATTTTAAGTCGATGTGCGTCTACCAGATGCGCCACCCCGGCTGATCGTGCCTATGAATTCTACGTTTCTAAAGGCTCGGTTACGGCTGCTTGGAGCGCAACTGAACCGCTGTTACGGTGTTCCATCGGGTGGAGTAGGAGAGATACCCCCGCCCCGAGTCCCCCTTGGAAGCCTCCGCACTCACACATGCCCAGAAGCGCGGGTTGTTCGCCCGGCGCTCTCCCCTGCTCAAGTTTCAGGACGACCCGCAGCTCGTGGCCCTCGTCCGCAAGGGCCACCAGCACGCCTTCGACACGCTCGTCGAGCGCTACCAGTCGCGCCTGCTCGGCTTCTGCCGACAGATGCTCGGCTCGACGCAGGACGCCGAGGACGTGCTCCAGGAGGTCTTCGTCGCCGCCTACAACGCGATGCTCGCCGACGAGCGCGAGATCGCCGTTCGCCCGTGGCTCTACCGAATCGCGCGCAACCGCTGCCTGAACCACCTGCGCAGGCCGACCGCGGACGGCGTCGACACGATGGACACGATGCCGCATATGAACGGCGTCACCACGCTCGAGCGTGTGCAGGACCGCGAGGAGTTCCGCAGCCTGCTCGAGGACGTCTGCCATCTTCCCGAGACCCAGCGCTCGGCCCTTCTGCTGCGCGAGATAGACGCGATGAGCTACGAGGAGATCGCGCAGGCGATGGATACCACCGTCCCGGGCGTCAAGTCGCTGCTCGTTCGCGCCCGGATCGCGCTCGCCGAGTCGACCCAGGCCCGCAAGCTGACGTGCGACGAGGTCCGCGTGCACCTGGCCGAGGCGGCCGAGGGGCTCGCCAAGCTCGACGGCCCCGCCCGCCGCCACGTCAAGGCGTGCGAGCAGTGCGCCGACTTCCGAAAGCAGCTTCGAAGCGACTCCAAGGTCCTCGCCGCGCTGTTCCCGGCTGGCCCGCTTCTCGCTCTTAAGGCCGTCGTCATCGGCAAGCTCAGCGGCCTGATCGGCGGCGGAGGCGCCGGCGCAGCGGGCGGCGGGGGAGCGGCGAGCGCCGGTGCCGGTGCGGCGTGTGCCGGAGCGGGCGCCGCCGGAGGAACCGCGGCCACCGGCGCAGCCGCGGTCGGCGGCGCTGCCGCGGCCACCGGAGCCGGTGCTGCAGGCGCGGGCGCCGCCGGAGCAGTCGGCGCCGCCATCGGGACCAAGGCAGCCGCCGGCCTCGCCACCGCGGCCCTGATCGCAGGCGGTGCCGCCGAGATCAAGCACGTGACTTCGAAGGACCCCGCTCCGGCAGCCACCGTGAGCAAGGCCGCCAAGGCGCCCGCCAAGCCCGAGCCGATCGTGCAGCAGGCCGCTCCGGCGCCGCTTCCGGCCGTCACGCCCGAGGTCGCAGCCCCCCCGGTCGACGCCGCGCCCGAGGAGGTCGTGGTGGAGCCGGTCCCGACCGACGAGGCCGTGGCCGACGACGACATCGGAACCGGCGGGGTCGCCGGCGCGAGCAAGGGCGCCAAGAAGCACAAGGAGCCGATCGCGAACACCGACGGCGGCAAGGAGGTCACCGCGGTCGGTGGCCCCGTCACCACCGGCATCGAGGCAAGCTGCGACGCGGACGGCGACGGCGTCGCCGACCCCTCCTGCGCCGGCGGCACCACGACGGGCCTCGAGCAGGTCGCCCCGCCTCCTCCTGCGCCGGCCGTCAAGCAGACGATCAAGCGCCTGGTCAAGAAGTCCTCCCGCGGCTCCGGCCGCAAGAAGTAACGTCCCGCTGCCTGAAGAGCGGCGCTCCGCCTAGGCGGAGGCCGGGACCAGCCCGATGACCTTGAGCCGGCGCGAGAGGCACTGCGCGGCGAAGGCGTGGACCTCTTCGCGCGAGACGCCGAAGAGCTCGATGTCCTCCTCGGTCTCGGCCCAAGGCGGGTCGATGACGCGGTCGGCGACCGGGATCGCCTGCTCGAGCATCTTCTGGATCACGTCGCGGTTCGAATCCTTCGCGCGGACCGCGTCGACGAGGAAGCGCACGCCGAAGGCGATGTGGCGGTGTTCGTCGCGGGCGACGTTAGAGAAGCCCTCGACGAATCCCGGAAGCGTGCCCTGCTGCTCGTTGTAGTCGATGATGAAGTGCTGGCCCGTCAGCGCGAGCATTCCCTCGATGACCATGTGGTAGAGGGTGATCGCCTCGACCAGGGCCTCCTGGTCATCGGGCTCCGAGGCGAGACGGTCGACGCGGGGCTTAAGCAGCCCGTCGAACAGCTCGGTGAACGCCGGGCTCAAGTGCCGCTCGAGAGCGTCGAGGCGCTCCTTCAGCTCCGAGGTCTCGCCGACGACGGCGACCTCGCTGAAGAAGCGGTCGAAGAAGCGCACGTGGCGGGCCTCGTCGGCGATCTGGGTGCCGAGGAAGATGCGCTGCGTCTCGGTTGGGGCGGCTCGCATGATCGGGCCGAGCTCGTCGGCGACCTTCTGCTCGCCGATGAAGAAGCTCGAGAGCCCGTAGAGGCGCTGGTACCGCTCCTCCTCGGGGATGCGCTCGTGCCAGTCGATCTTGTCCTGGCTGAAGTCGAGGTCCTGCGTCGCCCACTGCTGGCGCTCCCAGAGGTTGTAGAGCTCGGAGTAGTCGAGCAGCATCGAGTTGCCGCGGTCCGCGGACTCCTGCAGGGCGGGGTCGGAAGTTGCCTTGAAGTCCTCGCGCGTCGCCCTCGACGGGCCGCTTCTGGTCGCCTCTCCTGCCTCCATGTCGATCCTTTCCTCGGGTCCCGGGTGGGTGCGCGCGGGAGCTTACCGGGTCGACTGGCTGACTGGCCAGTTTCTCCGGCCCGGATCGTCAGGGAGTGTGGGTGTCCCCGGGCGCGAGGATGACGACCTTCGAACTCGTCTGAGACTCGACGTCTGCCTTGAAGGCCTCGGCGTCCGTCTCGATAGGCGGGAACGTGTCGTAGTGGATCGGGATCACGGTGCCGGCGCCGATCAGATCAGCGGCGACGACCGCGTCGTGGCGGTCCATCGTGTAGTGCCCGCCGATCGGGATCAGGGCAACGTCGACCGGGGTGCGCTCGGCGATCAGCTTGAGGTCACCGAAGAGCGCGGTATCGCCGAGGTGGTAGATCGTTGTGCCGCCGATGTTGATCACGAGGCCCGCCGGGGGGCCGACCACGACGCCGGTCTCAGCGCTGAAGGGCTCGTCGCCCTCCTCGCCGCTCGGCAGCGTGTTCGTGTGAAAAGCCTGCACGAGCTTGACCCAGCCCCAGTCGGTCTCGACGGTGCCCCCGAGGTTGGGGTCGCTGGTCGCGTCGACTCCCTGCGCGTCGAGCCACTTCGCGATCTCGACCATCGCGATGCAGTGAGCGCCGGTGCGCTTCGCCAGCGGAACCGCGTCCGCGACGTGGTCGGCGTGGCCGTGCGTGAGCAGGACGTGGGTCGCCTCGATCTCGTCGGCGCTCGCCACCGCGACCGGGTTGTTCGGCTTCAGGAACGGGTCGACGACGACGCTGTGGTCGCCGTCGGTCAGCTGGAAGCACGAATGGCCGTGATAGCGAATCTCCATCGGGTCAGTCCTCCTCGGTCTCGGTGTCCGTGTCTGTCTGCGCGAGCTGCTCGGCCAGGGCCCAGCCCACCGAGACGCCGACCATCATGCCCATTCGGGCCTCTTCGGCGAGCAGGGTGCGGACCGCTACGAGGCGCTCCTCGTCGCCGGGGGTGGTCGCGGCTTTCAGGACGCCCGCCTCGTGGGACTCGCCGAACCAACCGCCCTCGTTGAGCGCCGCCGCGAGGACCCGCTGAAGCTGAGGGGCGGCTCGAGCGACCATTCGCTCCGCGTCGCCGAACGCTCCGGGCTGCGTTATCGCGTCGATTGCCGCGTCAATCTGCTCGTCGCTGTAGGGACCGCCCGGCACGAGCGGAACATAGCGGTCCGTTTGTCCATCCCGCGGGCGCGCGGGCGATTTTCCGTTTCGGAGCGTGGCAAAATGTCCGTGTGACGGGGAAGGCGGGTACATGTTCGATGGAGAGGCTGCGCGCGCTCGGGGCGGCGTTCGCCTTGGCGTTCGCCGCGGCGCTGGCGTTCGCGCCTAGCGCCGGCGCCGTCACGCTCTCGTACACCTTCGACGGCGGAGACCAGGGCTGGCGTGTCGCCCAGGCCAACGGCGGGCCGTTCGCGGCACCCGACTTCAACCCCAGCGGCGGCAACCCGGGCGGCTACATCTCAAAGCGGGACAGCGGGTCGGACGCCGGCTGCGGCACTGGAGGGACCTGCGACCTCTTTTACTTCGCGAGCCCCGGCACCTCGACGGGGCTGGCGGCCAACTACGGCGGCAGCGTCAGCTTCGACTTCGCGACCAACACTCCGGCGGCCTACTCGGGGGCCCTATACCTCGACTCGGCGGTCGGCAGCGCCCCCGAGCTCGTGCGCCTGTGGCAGATCGGCGGCTTGGGCTTCCAGCGCGTGACCGCTCCACTCACCGAGGCGGGCTGGCTGTACTGCGCGGGCAACCCCTACACCTGCACGCCGGCGACGCACGCGCAGTTCCGATCGGTGCTCGCGACCGCCGCCTTCACCGACCTGCTCGCCGACGTCGTCAACGGCACCGGCGAGACCTATTCGCTCGACAACTTCACCGTCTCCGAGAAGCCCAAGCCCGCGCCCCCGCCGCCGAAGGCGAAGAAGTGCAAGAAGAGGAAGGGCGGGAAGGGCGGGAAGGGCGCGCGCGGCCGCCAAAAAGAAGAAGTGCGGCAAGAAGAGGAAGGGCGGCACGCGCAGCCTCCCGTTCCCGGTCGCTCCCCTCAACCGCTAGAGCGGCGCTCCCACATCTGGCCGGCGCCGAAGTCGCGGTAGCCGAGCCGCGTGTACACCGGGGCGCCGAGCTTCGTCGATTGCAGCGTAGTCGTCACGAGCCCGTCCGCGCGCGCCTCGCGCAGGGCGTGCGCCAGCAGCGCCCGAGCGATCCCCTGGCCGCGGGCCTCGGGAAGCGTAGCCACCCAGATCACGACCGCGTCGCCCCGGTACGGCCAGGTCGCGAGGGTGCAGACCGGTTCGCCCTCGCGATCGGCGAACCAGATGCGGATGTTTCGCATCGGCGCCTCGGCGACGGGTGCGAAGTCGCCGGGCGGGTAGCCGTAGGCGATCTCGTTCAGGCGCGCCATCTCGGCGTAGTCCTCGGCCTCTCGGATCTCAAACGGGGCCGCCGGAGGCGGCTCGCGCAGCTCGTCGAGCGCCATCCCCATGTAGCGCGGCACGGCGTCGAGCAGGTGCCCCGCGCGCTCGAGTCCGGCGGCGGTCGAGGTGTCGGCCTCGGGCACCCAGACGGTCCACGCCTCTATTCCCGCGACCTCGTAGGCGGCCGCGATCTCGTCGAGGCAGGCGAGCAGCCGCTCGCCGTCCTCGTAGAAGACGGAGTTGAAGACCGAGCGAGTCGGGGCCTTGGGCACGATCGCCGCGAGCACGTCCTCGCGCTCCCAGACCGAGCCGCCGGATCCCTGGGCCATCTGCCGCCAGCACGGCGCCATGCCCGCGCGGGAGAGGTCGCGCCAGCCGAGCTCGTCGCCGGGAAGCGCCACGTCCTAGAGCTTGCGAGCGAGGGTGACGCCGTCGGCGAAGCCGAGCATCGCCGACTCGACACGCTCGTCGGCGGCGATCGAGTCGTTGAGCTCCGAGATGACGACGCTCTGCTCGTCCGGCGGGTCGAGGACGCGGCCGCCCATGAACACGTTGTCGAGCATCAGCAGTCCGCCGGGGCGCACCAGGCGCAGGCATTCCTCGTAGTAGGCGGGGTAGCCCCCCTTGTCGGCATCCACGAAGACGAAGTCGAACGAGCCGTCGGCGTCGATCGCCCGGAGCGTCTCGGCGGCCGGGCCGAGCCGGAACTCGACCCGCTCGGCCAGGCCGGCGCGCTCGAGGTGCGCCCGGGCGCGGTCAGCGTACTCCTGCTCGAGCTCGCAGACGATGAGCGCGCCGTCGGCGGACAGGCCGCGTGCGATTGAGAGCGCGCCGTAGCCGAGGAAGGTCCCGACCTCGAGCGCTCGCGTCGCTCCGATGGCGCGCACAAGGATCGTGATCAGGGCCGCCTGGTCGCCGGCGATCTGCATCGAGGCGAGGCCGCCCATCTCCTCGCCCGCGCGCTCGACCTCGGGGACGGCGGGCGCGTCGCGGAACGAGCTGTGAGCGACCGCGTAGCGGTGCAGCTCGGGCGTCATCTCCGTGAACTTGTCGGCGGCCAACTAGCTTCGCTCTGGGGTCATTCGGTGCCGCGCTCGCGGCGGGCCCAGGCCGCCGCGAAGCCGCAGGCGGCACCAACCGCCGCCCCGCCCAGCCCGGCGAAGACGTTCGCGAAGTCGTCGGCGAGCGGCAGAAGAATCAGCACCACCGCGCAGACCGCCGCCCCGATCACGTCCACTTCAGAGGGCTCGGTGCGCAGCTCGCGGGCCTTGAGCACGGCCCAGCAGGCGAGCAGCGCGAGCGCCACCCCGTTGCCGCCCGACGCGAGCAACAGGTCGCCCTCGCCCCCGATCGCACCCTCGATGCCGTCGGCGGCGAGCATGCCGAGCGCGCCGGAGGCGATCATCAGGATCACGGTCGAAGCCGTGCCGAGCCTGCGCTCGACGGCGAGCCCGAAGATCACGATCCCGACGGACGCTACGAACAGGTAGCCGACGTCGGGGTAGACCCATGGAGCTGCGAAGTAACGCCACCACTCGCCGCTGGGGACCTGGCCGACGATCGCTCCGAGGTCCTCGATCGGGATCGTGCCCGCGCGCTGGACGATCACCAGCACGGCCGGGATCACGACCGCCGCGAGCACCCCGTACGGGCGGCCCTCGAGGCGCTCCGCGACCCGAATCCCGCGCCGGCCGGCACTTCGCTCGGCTCGCTCGCGGCGGCGGCGGGCCCGACGGGGCTCGCGCGCCTGCAGCTCGTCGCCGCGTCGCTCGAGCTTCGGCGCTCGCTTGCGGATCCTGGTGCCGCAATAGGGGCACTCGGTCACGTAGGGGCTGACCTCGGACCCGCAGCTGCGGCAGACGACGCTCAACTCAGGCGAGCTCACGCTCCGAGGATACCCCGCCCCCTCCGGGGCTGGAAGCCCAGCGGTTGAGCTCGTAGAGCAGCCGCGCCAGCTCGCGGCCGCGCCCGGTGAGGCGGTAGCGGCGGGCGCCGTCGCGCTCGACTACCTCCGCATCAGATAGCTCGCCCAGCCTGGCGCTGAGCACGGAGGGGCTGACCGATAGCCGCTCACGCAGCTCGGAGAACGTGAGGCTGTCGCGCCGCAGCTCCCAGACCAGCCGCAGCGCCCAACGGCGGCCGAGGAGCTCCAACGCGGCCAGCATTCCGAGTTCTGCGGACATTCGCTTCTATTTTCGTACTTCGACGGGCGAAATGCAAGTGCCCAGCTTCTAATTCCGTACTGAAGAGTGTCGCTTCCGTTCGCGAACGAGGCGATCAGGGGACCGTCGCCGCGACGATCTCGCGCATCAGGCCGGTCACGTCCCCGTGCTCGTCGAACCAGTTGAGCTGGCGACGCGCTCCCGTGCCGTTCGCCAGCAGGTCCTCAAGGTTCGAGAGCTCGTCGTCGCAGCCGAGCTCCTGGGCGTGCTCGCGCAGGTCGTCGATCACTCCCTGGGCCATCTCGCCGCCGGGGACCTCCACCCCTCGCTCAAAGTCGATCAGCTTGCCCTCGATCCCTACCAGGGCGGCCCGGACCTTGTTGTCGTCGATCAGCTCCCAGGGGTACTCGACGCTCGGCACCCCGTCGTCGTAGCGGTCGGCGAGCCGGTGGGCGAGCGACTGCGCCAGTGCCGCGAACCCGATCGTGTGCTCGACGCGGGTCTGCTGGTCGAAGACGCGCAGCTCGACGGTGCCGAGGTTCGGGTGCGGGCGGACGTCCCACCAGAGGTAGGTGTAGTCGTCGATGGCGCCACCGCGCATCATCTGCTCGACGCGGTGCGAATAGATCTCCCAGCTGCCGTAGTAGGGCGGGATCCCGACGCGCGGGAAGGCCCTGAACACCGGCGTGCGCGACGACATCATGCGTGTCTGCATCCCGCGCCACATCGGCGAGTTCGACGACATGCCGAGCAGCAGCGGCACGTAGCCGCGCATTCCATCGGCGACGTAGACCGCCTTCTCGGCGTTATCGATGCCGATGTGGATGTGGGTGCCGAAGATCAGCTCGCGCTGCGCGATCCAGCCGAGCTCGCCGACGAGCTCGTGGTAGCGGGGGCGGTCGACGATCGCCTGCTTCTCGTAGAGGGCCGCCGGATGGGTCCCCGAGGCGCCGATCACGAGGCCCAGGTCGGCGGCCACGTCGATCACGGTGTGCCGCAGCGCGGTGAGCTGCGCGCCGGCTTCGGTGACGTTCGCGCACGGCGCCGTCGCCACCTCGAGGACCGACTGCATCAGCTCCGGCTTCACCTCGCCGGGGATGTCGTCGGGCACCGCGTCGAGGATCTGCTCGATCGCCTGCGCCAGCTCCAGCGTCTCGGAGTCGCAGATCATCATCTCCTCTTCGATCCCGACGGTGAACGCCGTCCCGGTGAAGTTGTGGTCGAGCACGGGGCGCGAGCGTATCGGCCACGGGCGCGACCCAGCGGCCCTACTTCGAAGCGGCCGCGCAAGCGCCGCGATGATGCTGGCCGGCGCCCGTGGCCGCGTCCTGGCAATAAATGGATCGGGCATACTGGGTCCACGCCCCCGAAACCCCCTCCAGGAGGTAACGACCCGCATGGAAGTCAAGTCCGCCGTCGAGCAGAAGTCACTGCTCGAAGTCCTTCCCCCCGGCAAGCGCGCCCGCCTTCACCGGCTGCTGTTCGAGTTCGGCCCGGGCAACGGGACCCTGCTGCTGCTGCCGATCGACCAGGGGATCGAGCACGGCCCGCGCGACTTCTTCCCGAACCCGGCGTCGAAGGACCCCGATTACCAGTTCCGCCTCGCGGCGGAGGCCGGCTACTCGGCGATCGCCTGCCAGATCGGCCTCGCCGAGAAGTACTACCCCGACTACGCGGGCCGGGTGCCGCTGATCCTGAAGGTCAACGGCCGCACCGATGTGGCGCCCTCCGACGACGCCCTGTCGACGACCAACTCCTCGGTCGAGGACGCAGTCCGCCTCGGCGCCGACGCAGTCGGCTACACGATGTACCTCGGCTCCCCGCTGCAGACCGACGACCTCCACCAACTGAAGGGCGTACGCGAAGACTGCGACCGCTACGGGATGCCCCTGATCGTCTGGGCGTACCCGCGAGGCTCGGCGATCGACAAGAAGGGCGGCCGCGACTCGTTCTACGCGATCGACTACGCCGCCCGCATGGCGATGGAGATGGGCGCCGACGTTGTCAAGCTCAACATGCCGAAGCTGAATCCCGAAACCGACAAGGACGCCCCGGCTCCCTACAACGAGACCGAGTTCACCCCCGAGGAGGCGATCAGCCACTGCGTCGCCTCCGCCGGCCGCTCGCTCGTCGTGCTCTCGGGAGGCTCGAAGACCGACGACGACAAGCTGCTCGGCCACGTCCGCTCGGTGATGGGGGCCGGCGGCTCGGGCGTCATCTTCGGCCGCAACGTCTGGCAGCGCGAGTGGAGCGAGGCCCTCGAGATCATCGGCCAGATCAAGGAGATCATGCTCTCCGAGGTCCGGAGGATCCCCTAGGTATCGCAAGGCCGCTCCGCCAGCGATGCCGTTTTGATGGCGAAGCCGTTCGCCATCAGCAAATAGTTCGACGTTCGCCCGCCTCATCCCGAGGTGACGAGGCGAAGGCGAGGCACTCTGCGCGGGTTCGTGGTCGCGGCCGCGCTGTGCGCCGGGCTGTTCTCGCGCTGTGGGGCGCCGCGTGACCCGCCGGATGCGAATGGCCCCGCGACCGAGATCGAGGCCCGGGTGCTCGAGGTCACCGACGGCGACACGATCGTGGTGCGGCTGGCCGGCGGCGAGGTGGAGCGGGTGCGCTACATCGGCGTGGACACCCCCGAGTCCACCCCCGATCAGCCGCTCGAGTGCTTCGGGCACGAGGCCGCGGAGGCGAACAGGCGCCTGGTCTCCGGCCGAACCGTGGTCCTGCTTCCCGGCGTCGAGCGCCGCGACGACTACGGGAGGCTGCTCGCCTGGGTACGGGCCGGACGCGTCGAGGTCAACGCCTTCCTCCTGCGGCGCGGCTATGCGCGCACCCTGACCATCGCGCCGAACGACTCGCGGGCGCCGCGCTACGCACGAATCGAGGCTCGGGCCGGGCGCGAAGGGACCGGTCTCTGGGGAGCTTGCAACGGGTGACGCTTGCAAGCCATTTGCTAATTTGAGCGAGCGCTAACGAGCCAGTCGTCTCGCGGGGCGCGCACCAATGGCCAACTTGCGAATGAGACAGAGCATGGCTCAGATCGAGCTGGCGTTCGAGCAGGAGATGGCGCTTGAGAAGCGCCGTCGCGACCAGCTCCGAAAGCGCGCGGCCAACCGCTCGCGCGCGCGCCGGATTCAGCGCACCGAGTCTCGTGGCCGCAACCGCTTCAGCGTGCTGCTGGTCGCCCTCACCGTCACCGTCGTCACGGTCGTGTTCGTGATGTTCGAGACGCTCGCCTGGTTGATGGGCTAGCGCCCAATCGCTTCGCGGCTCTTCGGATCGGGCTCGTCCTCCGCGGTTTCGCCCGCGCCATTCTGCTCGATGCGTTCGTAGACCTCGTCCCTGAAGATGCCGACGTCACGCGGCGCCGTGATCCCTATTCGAACCTTCTCGCCGGCCACGGAGAGCACCTGGACCTCGATTCCGTCGCCGATCATGATGCTCTGGCCCGGCTTCCTTGTCAGTACGAGCATGAGACGCCTTCCCTGGCCTGCGATCACCCCCCACGGGGATCGCGGCCGTTTGCCTACTAATAAGTAGGTACCCTAGCGGAACGGGGTGGGCGTGGCGAGCACAACCGGGGAATTCACGGCCGTTGGTAGAGTCACGCGCTCGATGGCCCGCAAGTCCCTTCGTCCGCAGCTCAACCAGATCCGCGCCTGGGTACGCCAGGGTCGAACCGAGGCATGGATCGCCCACCAGCTCGAGGTCTCGGCCTCGCAGCTGCGCGACTTCATCAAGCGCAACGGCCTCGAGGAGGGCGATGAGCCCGCCAGCGACGTCGATCTGCGCGACGAGATCGAGGCCGAGATCGAGGCCGAGCTCGACGAGGCCGACGAGGAGCCTGAAGAGGACGAGGACGAGGACGAGGAGGGCTTAGCCGACGAGGACTCGGGCGATTCCGAGGCGGACGGTGACGGCGAGCCCCGCCGCAGGCGCAGGCGCCGCCGCGGAGGACGCGGCAGGAGCCGCAAGCGCGGCCCGATCGAAGCGGCCTTCGACCACGGCACCAAGGACGGCTACGGCCTCTGGCTCGACCCCGCGGTCAAGGACGACCCCGTCTACTCCGAGCACTGGGCGGGCGAGCGGCAGCTCAAGGTGACGATCGAGCCCGACCGCATCGTGCTCGAACGCGCCGACGAATAAGCCACCTCCTCCGCGTCCCTGACGTCGCCGCGCTTGACGCGCGGCTCGCGCGTCCGGGGGCGGCTGGGTGCGACGCAGTCGTGAGGGCTGCTAAGCGGAGTCAGCGGTCATTTCTGGGGGACCAGGCGGCCGCCGGAGTAGTCGGTCGCGCCGCGGAGCTGCTGGTAGAAAGCCCCGTCGACGATCGCCTGCGGGTCCAGGTCCGCTGCCTGCTCGGGCAGCGCCCAGCGCGCGGCCTCGAGGCACCAGTCCGTGCCCTCGGCATAGAGGTCCGCCAGCTCGGCGGCCGTGAACGTGGCGCCGATCCGCCGCCGCAGCTCATCGCGGACGGCCTCAACCGCGCGCAGCACGGTGCTGCCCCGCCGCGAGTCGGCAGCGGCCTCGCGCAGGCGGCTGTAGCCCTCCTCCCACTGGTAGAGCGCGTTGTCGAGCGGATACGACATCCCGCATACAAGTAGCAGCCCTGTCTAGTCGGAAGGTTGGCCCGGGGTGGGCTGGCCGCGCGGGGGTGCGTTCGAGCACGCGATCGGGTCGATAGGCCCCGAGAGCTGCCAGACCTCAACCAGTGGCGGGCCGTTGTGCGCCGAGGACTCCGCGAGCGGCGGTGGAGTGATCCGCGTCGCCTCGCGGGCGCCGCTGATCCAGAGGAACTCGAGGGGCTGGGTGGCGGATTCCGGGTTGTCCTGGTCGTACGCGGGGGTGGTCACGACGTAGTCGTAGTCCCCGTCGTTGACGGCGGCGATCCACTCCGGGCACTCGGCGTACTCGTCGAAGGCGCCCCGGTCCCTGTGCTCGCCGATGAAGACGACCGCGTTCGACGCGTCCTTGCCCCAGAGCCCGTACTGGAACAGGGCGCCGGTGGTGCCCGAGAGCGCGATTCGTGAGTCCTCGACTCCCCTCGCCCAATCGAAGGCGGGCCCGAGTCCCTGCGCGAGCTCGATCGCCGGCTGCTCGGCGACCGGGTAGTCGGGGGCGGCCGGCGAATAGCGAAGGTCGAGATAGTCGTCGCGGGCTCCTTTGCCGATCACGACGAGCACGAGCAGTGGCACCAGTGCCGCAGCCGCCAGCGCGCCGCGCGAAACGCCGCGCGAGGCGAGAACGATCAGGCCGACCGGCAACCCGACCACAACCGCCGCGAGCAGCAGCGAGCCCGGGACTCGCTCTGTGTCGAGCAGCACCTGGCCACCCTCCGCGGCCCCGGCTCCGACGGCGATCAGCAACGCGAACAGGCCGATCGCGCCGAGCCGCCACCAGCGGCGCAGCCCCTCGCGGAGCAGCGGCGGGGGGATCGCTGCGAGCACCAGGCCGAGAGCGAGGGCCGGAGCGAGGTAGCGGATGTTGAGCCGGAAGCCGACTGGGGAGCCCTCGGGGCCCGAGGCCCCCAGGGGAGTCAGCAGGTACGCGACCGCCGAGACCGCCACGACGACGGCGAGCATCCTCTCGAGTCGCTCCGCGCGCCAGAGCCACAGCACCACCCCGGCGACCGCAGCGACGAGAAAGAGAGGCCACAGGTCACCCAGTCGCTCCTCGAGCGCAGGGGTGAAGAACCTGCCCCAGACATCGGTGTCGGTCAGGTAGTGCGTGATCGAGAACGGCTCGCGGCCCTGGAGCTCCTCGGGCATGGATAAAGGGCCGAGGTCGACGAAGGGGAACGGCGTCCCCGAGGCGATCAGGTCGCGCAGGTACCAGAGCCCGCCGCCCGCCAGCAGGCCGGCGAGCCACGCCCCGGCGGCGCGGAGGCGATCGCCCGATGCGGCGATCACGATCACGCCGATCGTCAGGGCCCCGACTGGGGGGACAATCGTCAGCTTCGTGCCGAGCGCGAGGCCCGCCGCGAGGCCCGCGACGAACAGCGGGCCGCGGGCGGTCGCCCAGCGCGCGTTGACGAGGATCGCCACGCTCGCGAGCAGGAGCGCGATCGCGACGACGTCGTTGTTGGCGTTGCCTGGCTGGCGCGAGAACAACAGGTTGGCCGACATCAGCGCGGCCACCGCGGCGACGGCTGGCGCCCCGGCGCCGTACGGACGCCCGATGCACCACGCTGCAAGCAGCGCGGCGCCGAGCCACGCGAGGTTCAGCAGCGGCGAGAGGAAGTCGTCGCCCAGCAGCAGCAGGCCGTCGGCGTGCAGCAGCTCGGAGTTCTGCGGGTAGAACCAGTTCAGGTAGAGGGGGTCGGTGAACAGCAGGTCGGTCACCGACCCCGTCTGCGCGATGTGAGCCGCGAACGGCATGTGGTACCAGAGCGAGTCGCCGCCGTAGATGCCGCGGTCGAGCGCGAGCAGGGTCGGCCCGGCCCACTGAACGGCGACGACGAGCGCGAAGGCAACCGCGACCCAGAGCTCCCACGAGAGCGCCGTCTTCGCGTCGCGTGGCCCGGCGCCGGCGAGCGACGCCTTCGCGTCCGGCGACATCAGCATCGGCTCGATGCGAAGCGCCCCTGCGCCGACGATCACGCAGCCCGCGGTCAGCAGCACGCCGTCAAGCAGGCCGAAGAGCCCGAGCAGCTCCGACAGCACGATCAGGGTGCCGAGGCCAAGCACTCCGGAGGCGAGCAGCGACGGCGCGCCGCTCCACCCGGGGAGGAGTGCACGGCGCATCGTGCGCCCAGCCACCGCCATCGAGACGGCCACCAGCCCCAGCGCCAGGACCGAGAGCAGGTAAGAACCGGCGCTCACTGCTGCCCGCAGGCCGCATTGGGATCCAGCTCGCCGTCGATTCGGAAGACGGAGACGCGGCCCGAGCGCAGAACCTCCTCGGTCGCGGCGGCGCTCCGCAGCCAGCCGCCCTCCGGCGAGGCCGTGGCGGTCGCCGGATCATTCAGGTCGAGCTCGGGGGTCGTCACGACATAGCCGTAGTCGCCGTCGTTGACCGCGTCGATGAAGTCGGGACAGCGCTCGATCGTCCGGAAGTCGCCGGCGGGCAGGTTGCGGCCTATGTACTGGACGTGATTCGAGAGCTCGTCCCCGTAGAAGAGGTATTGGTTGTAGGCGCCGCTCAGCCCGCCGACGGCGATGCGCTCATCCGAGGTGCCCTTCGCCCAGGCGGCAGCGTCATCGAGCTGGAAGCGGAAATCATCGGCGTTCGTGTAGCGGGCGTCCAGGTAATCGTCTTGGCGCTCCCATCCGATCGCGCCGACGACGAGCAGCACCGCGGCTCCTGCGCCGGCGGCGAGCGCGGCGCTTCGGCGCCCGAGCAGAGCCAGCGCGACAGGGACGCCGACCAGCACGATCCCGATCAGCGCCGCAATCGGGATCGAGGCGTAGGGCTCATCCCAGATGTAGGCGGAGTCCGAGTAGAGAGAAGTAGCGAGCATCGCCAGCACCCCACCGCCGAGCAGCGGCAGCCGGGCGCGCTCGGGGGTCAGGCGGGCCTCGAGCGGCAGCAGCGCCAGGCCCAGCGCCATCGCGGGCACCAGGTAGCGCAGGTTGATCCCGAAGGCGAGGGGCTGATCCTGCGGCCCCGCGGCGGTCAGCGGCGTGAACAGATAGACGATCCCGCCGACCAGGGTGACCGCGCCGAGCAGCCGGATTACAGGGGTGCGCGGGCGCACGATGGCCAGCACCGCCCCTGCCGCCGCCCCGCCGAAGAACGCGAACCACAGCGGCCCGAAGAGGTTGGTGATCGCCTTGTAGAAGAACGAGCTCCAGACGTCGCTGTCGGGCGTCTGGAAGATGTAGTGGGCGACGTTGTAGTTGTCGCGGCCCTCGAGCCCCCTGTCGGGGCCGGGCAGCTCGATCGGCCCGAGCTCTTGGGCCCACGGGAGGGGGTTGCCGGAATGGATGAGGTTGCGCACGAACCAGAACCCGGCCGTGGCGGCGACGCCGCCGAGGAAGAAGAGCAGCGCCTTGCGACGCGCACCCGCCGGCATGATCAAAGGCAGGCCGACCGCCATCGCGGCGACGCCGCCGGCGATCGTCAGCTTCGTCCCCAGCGCGAGGCCCATCGCGAGCCCGGCGACGAGCAGCGCGCCCATCGGCAGCAGGTCGCGCAGCGGCGGGCCCGCGGAGTGAAACGTCCGCGCGGCCTGGGACCCCGCCCTGGCCTGTGCCGCGGCGTTGACGAGCACTGCTGCGGCAGCGAGCAGCATCGCGACCGGCGCGACGTCGTTGGCGGGCGTCCCAGCCTCGCGGGGGACCATCGGCCCGATGTCCATGACCAAGGCGACTGCGACGACCGACAGCGGCGCGACCCCGTAGGGCCGCCCGATGCACCACGCCGCCACCAGGCAGATCCCGAGCCAGCCGAAGTTGATCAGCGGCGAGAACAGGTCGCGGTCGAACAGGGCGATGCCCGCGCCGTGCAGCAGCTCGGAGTTCTGCGGGTAGAACCAGTTCAGGTATAGCGGGTCGGTGAAGTGAAGCGGCCAGACCGAGCCCGTCTCGGCGATCTTCGCCGCGAACGGCCCGTGGTACCAGAGCGTGTCGAAGGTCAGCATCCCCCGGGCCCAGACGTCCTGCAGGCCCGTCGCCCAGTGGGCGGCGAGAAACGCGGCGACCGCGAGCGCGACGATCATCTGCAGGCTCGGGACGGGAGGCGACGGAAGCCGGGCGAACCCCCTGGCGGGCTCGCCCCCGGGATCACCCTCGCCGCGGGGGATCCGGAGGGCGACGCCGGCACCGACGGCGATCGACGCGGCGATCAGGGCCCAGGCGTAGAAGAGGCCAACCGCGCCGAGCAGCTGGAGCATGATCGTCAGCAGGGAGAGGCCGAGGACCGCCTCGACCAGGCGGGCGGGCGCTCCGTCCCACCCAGGCAGCAGCCGACCACGCAGCCGCACGGAGGCGAGGCCAAGCGGCATTACGATCGCGACCAGGCCCGCGACACCCGCCAGGTAGCCCCCGAAGCTCAAGACCCAGCGGTATCAGCGTCGGGCATGGGGCCGCCGTAGTCGAGCTGGTCGAGGGCGGCGCAGGAGGCCGGATCGAGCTCTCCCGTGATCTCGAAGACGAAGATGTTGTCTTCGTCCACGAGCTTGGCGGTGGCGCCGTCGGCTCCAGTCCACTCCGCCTCGATCGGCGACTCGTTCTGCATGCGCTGGTCGGGCCCGATCACCACGTAGTCGTAGCCGCCGTCGTTCAGCGCGGTGCGCCACTCCTCGCAGGAGGTGATCGGTACGAACCCGCCGTGGGGTGTGTGGTGTGCCACGTACTGGACGCGGTTCGAGAGGTCGTCGCCGTAGAAGACGTACTGCTTGAAGCCCGGGCGGCCGCCGACGACCGCGATCTTGGAGTCGGTGGGCTCCTCCTGGTTGAACCAGGCGAGCGCGGAGCGGATGCCCTCGGGGAAGTCGCTCGGCGCGGTCTCGGCGCGGTAGCGGTCGTCTAGGTAGACGTCGCTCTTGAGCCAGCCGACGCCGACCGCCAGTGCGATCGCCACGGCCGCGGCGGCCCCGATGCTCCATCGCTCGATGCCCCACCGGGGCGCGAGTGCCAGGCCCGCCGGGATCGCGACGAGAAGCAGGGTCAGCACTACCGCTCCCAGAAGGAAGTCGCGGTCCCAGACGCTCTCGCCGCCGCTGAAGAGCCCCACCGCCAGCACGAGCGACAGGGCGCCGAGCAGGACCTGCTGCGCTCGGCCGCGGCTCAGAACGGGGTCGATCGCGAGCAGCAGGGCGCCGAGCGCGAGGGCGGGCGATGCGTAGCGAAGGTTGACCTCGAAGGCGCTGGGCTCGCCCGCGGGCCCGGCCGCCGTCAGCGGGGTGAACAGGTACGCGATGCCGCTGAGCAGGGCGACGACGCCGAGCATGCGGATCATCGAGGTGCGCCCGCGCCAGATCGCGAGGATGAAGCCGCCGGCGACCCCCGCAAGCACGACCGGCCAGAGCACGCCGAAGCTGTCGTTCAGGCCAGGGATGAAGAAGTCGGTGATGACCCCGCCGTCGGTCAGGTAGTCGGAGACCGTCGCCGGCTCGCGGATGTCGATGTCGAGCTGCTCGGGGCCGGGCAGGGGGCCGACGTCGGCCCAGGGAAGCGGGTTCCCGGCCTCGACCAGGTTGCGCGCAAACCAGAAGCCACCCGTCGTGAGCGAGGCACCGACCCAGATGCAGGCGGTACGCAGGCGGTCCCCCGGCCGGGCGACGGCGATCACGCCGAGGGTGAGCAGGCCGAAGGGCGCGAGCAGGTTCAGCTTGGTGCCGAGCGCGAGGCCGGCGGCCAGTCCCGCGACAATCAGAGCGCCGCGGGGGAAGATCGGGGTCAGTCCCGTGCCGGTGTCGACGAAGCCGGCCGGGCGGGCGGCCTGCGTCGCGGCGCGGGACTGAGCGTCGCCGTTGACGAGGATCGCGGCCGCCGCGAGCAGGAAGAAGAGCCCGCCGACATCGTTCTTGGCGTCCCCGGGCTGGAACAGGAGCAGCATCTCGGCGTCGAGCACGATCGCGACCCCGAGCAGGGCGGTCGCCGCCGCCCCGTAGGGCCGCCCGAACGACCAGGCCGCGAGCAGGCAGAGGCACATCCAGCCGATGTTGATCAGCGGCGAGAGGAAGTCGCTGCCGAGAAAGAGGATCCCGAACGAGTGCAGCAGCTCGGAGTTCTGCGGATAGAACCAGACGGTCAGCTTCAGCACCTCGGTCATGTGCAGCGCGCCGATCTGAGCGTCCTGGACGAAGCGAGCGGCGAACCCGGCGTTGTGCCAGGTCGTGTTCGGCAGGTACATGCCGATGTCGAGGCCCGTCTGCGTCGGCATCGACCAGTGCGCAGCGACGAGCATCGAGGCGCCGATCGCGACGATCACTCCGACCGCGCTCAGCGGCGGCGCCGGCAGCTCGGCCAGCCTCGCCCAGTCCCCGCGGCTGGCCCACAGCCCGATTCCGACGCCCGCTGCCACCGTCCCGAGCAACACCCAGCCCGGCCTGTAGATCCCGACGACCCCGATCAGCTCGAGGGAGACCACGAGCAGCGAGAGCCCGAGCACGATTTCGGCCAAGCGGGCGCGCGCGCCGCTCCAGCCATCGAGCAGGCGAGCGCGCAGGCGGACGGCTCCGTAGCCGAGCGCCGCGATCACGACCAGCATCTCGATCGCACCGGCGAGGTAGGACCCGAAGCTCACGACGAAACCTCCCGGCGCGACAGACGTCGCTTGGTGAGGACCAGGTGGGGTCTCACTCGTCGCCTCCCTGCTTCGCTTCGCGCAGCGCCTCGCGCGCCTCGCGCTCCTCCTCGGGGGGCAGCGCCTCGATGGCGGCCTCGGCCGCGGCGCGGCGGGCCTCCTCCTGGATCGCCTTCTTCTCGCGGTAGCGCGCCTCGGCCGCCTCGCAGGTCGAGGGGTCGAGCTCGCCGTCGACCCGGAAGACGCCCGCGAGGCCGCCGGAGCTGACGTTCTTCTTGACGATCTTGTCGTCTCCCGCCCAGAACAGCTCAGGCGGGATGCTCGTCTCGCGCCTGATCCGCGGGGTGACCACGATGTAGTCGTAGTCGCCCTCGTTGACGATGCGGCGGAAGTCCTGGCAGTTGTCGATCTGGCGGAACGTGCCGCGGCGGAGCTCCTCGCCCAGGTACTGGACGTGGTTCGAGAGGTCGTCGCCGTAGAAGAAGTACTGACCGAAGGCCGATGCGCGCCCGACTACGCCGATGCGTGAGTCGCTGGTGCGCTTCCCGAACACCTGCAGCGGCTTCCATTCGGGAGTCGAGCGGAAGCCGGCCTCCAACACCGGCGCCACGCTCGCCTCGTAGCGCTCCTCCAGGAACTCCTCGCGCTGGGTGTCCCCGATCACGATCGTGAGCGCGAGCGCCGCGACCCCGAAGGCCGTCAAGACCCAGCGCCCGATCCCGGCCCGGGCGCCGGCGACGATCAGGGCGGGAACCGCGACCAGCAGCAGGGCGAGCTCGATCGATTCGTCGAGGTGGCCGTAGTTCCAGCTCGGAGAGGCGTCGATGTCGAAGCCTCCGGTGATGCTGAAGCGCAGGGTGCCCTGGAGGATGAAGAGGCCGAAGACGCCGATCAGGATCCATGGCCACGGGCGTCGCCGCAGTGCGGGCACGAGCGGCGTGATCGTGAGGCCGATGATCATCGCCGGAGCGACGTAGCGAAGGTTGGCCTCGAAGCCCGTCGGCTGCCCGAGCCCACCGGAGGCGGTCAGCGGGGTGAACACGTACGCGATCGCGGCGAAGATCCCGGTCGCGGCCAGGACTCGCATCAGCTTGCTGCCGCCGCGGAAGAAGGCGAAGACCAGGCCGGCCGCGACGAAGGCGAAGATCAGCGGCCAGAGAGGCCCGAGCCCGTCCTTGAGCGGAGGAAAGAAGTAGTCCGCCCAGACGCCGGGGTCGTTGTAGTACTCGCTGAGGCTGTGGGGCTCGCGCGGGTAGAAGCCGCCCTGGTCGGGCCCCGGGAGGTTGATCGGGCCGATCTTCTCGATCTGCGGGAAAGGGTTGAGCGCGAAGAAGAAGTTGCGGCCGTACCAGAAGCCTGCCGTGACGAGCATGCCTCCGAGCCAGAAGCCGAGCGCCTTCCACCATCCCTCGCGCCCGCCGAGGTAGGCGACGCCGAGCGTGAGGAAGCCGATCGCGGCCAGCAGCGTGATCTTGGTGCCGATCCCGAGGCCGGCGGCGAGTCCCGCGAGCAGCAGCGGGCCGGAGCCGACGCCCGCGAGGACGCGCGGGTCGCCCGCGACGGGCACGTCGGCGACCACGCCCTGCTGCGGGTGATCCTCGTCGGCCTTCGGGTCGAAGCCGGGCCCGCCGTCGGCGGCGAGCGGCACCTCCGGGTGGGGCTCGGACGCCGGCGGCTCGGCGGCGCCCGCAATCCGCGGCGTCGCGCGGGCGGTGGCCGCGCCGTTCACCAGGAACGCGATCACGCATAAGAGAAAGAAGAGCCCGGCGATGTCGTTCGGCGCGTTTCCGGCCTGCGAGCCGACGAACATCTCGGAGTCGAGCACGACGGCACCGCCGAGCAGGGTCGCCGTGCCGACCGCGTAGGGGCGCCCGATGCACCACGCCGCGAGCAGCGCGACCGCGAGCCATCCGAGGTTGACGAGCGGCGACAGGAAGTCGGTGTCCATCGCGACCATCGGGATCGCGTGCAGAAGCTCGGAGTTCTGCGGGTAGTACCAGGCGGTCAGCTTGAGCGGGTCGGTGAGGTGCAGGGGCCCGACCTCGCCCGTCTGGGCGAACCGCCCCGAGAAGGACATGTGGTACCAGGTGGTGTCCTGGTAGTACATGCCAGTGTCGAGGGCCTCCTGCGTCGGCTCGGCCCAGTGGGCGACGACGAGAGCCGAGGCCGCGACGGCGATCACGAGCATCACCGTGCTGGAGCGGACCGCCGGGGACTCCCCGTGTTCGGGCTCGTCGACGCGAGGCCGGGCCCAGAAGGCGGTGCCGAGGCCGACGATCGCGCAGGCGAGCACCAAAGGCAGCTCCTCGAGCAGGCCGACGAGACCGATCAGCTCGGCGATCACGACCAGGGCCGAGAGTCCGAGCACGAACTCGGCGAGGCGCCCGAGGGCACCGGTCCACCCGGGCACGAGCAGGGCCCGGAGGTAGAACGCCCCTGTTCCGAGGGATGCGACGATCACCGCAAGCTCAGCGGCGCCGAGGAGGTACTGGCTAGTGCTCAAATCGGCTCAAATCAGAGAAAAACGCGCGAGCAGGACGCCCACGCGCGAGCCGCGATTCTAGCCCTCAGTCGCCCAGCCCGTCGAGCACGTAAGCCTTCTCGCCGGGCTTGACCATCCCCAGCTTTCGCGCCTCGCGCTCCATCGTCAGCGGGCTCTCGGCGTCGTCGAGCTGCTTCTGCAGCGACGCGTTCTCGGACTTGAGCTCGACCAGACGCTCCTCACCCGCCTTGGAGTCCCTCCAGGCATCGATCAGGTTCACGACCGGGTTGAGGTAGCTCGCCATGACCCCGGCGAGGACGACCACCAGGGCGATGCGCCCGATGCGGTCCCAGCGGACGCGCGACGGCCCAACGCGCCGCTGCACGCGCCGCTTGGGGGCGCGTCGGGGCGCGGCGTAGGCACGGCTGCTCATGGCCACCGATTCGGCACCCGGGCGCGAATGCCTGCCGCTTCCGTTTCACGCGTACTTAGGGCCCGTCGGCGGATGCCCCGAGGGGTCTCTGTCGAGACAGGTCCCCGCAGGGGCGTCCGCCGACGGGACCTACGTGCTGCGCGTGAAAACGGAGGCGCCCGGGAACGAGGCGCGGTCGCCGAGCTCGTCGGCGATTCGCAGGAGGCGGTTGTACTTCGCCACCCTGTCGGATCTGGACGGCGCGCCCGTTTTGATTTGGCCGGCGCACGTTCCCACGGCGAGGTCGGCGATCGTCGTGTCCTCGGTCTCGCCCGAGCGGTGGCTGATCACGGCGGTGTAGCCGGCGTCGCGGGCTACCTGGATCGCTTCGAGCGTCTCCGTCAGGGTCCCGATCTGGTTGACCTTCACCAGGATCGAGTTGGCGACGCCGAGGTCGATGCCCTTGCGCAGGCGCTCGGGGTTCGTCACGAAGAGGTCGTCTCCGACCAGCTGGCATCGGTCGCCGATGGTCCTGGTCAGCAGGCCCCAGCCGTCCCAATCCTCCTCGTCCATCCCGTCCTCGATCGAGACGATCGGGAAGCGATCGGCCGCCTGCTGCCAGTAGGCGACCATCTCCTCGGCGCTCAGGGACCGGTCCTCGTGCTCGAGCACGTAGGAGCCGTCGTCGTAGAGCTCGCTGACGGCCGGGTCCATGGCGATGGAGACGTCGGTCCCCGGGGCGTAGCCGGCGCCCTCGATGGCGGCGACGAGGAAGTCGAGCGCGGCCTGGTTCGACGGCAGGTCGGGGGCGAAGCCGCCCTCGTCGCCGCCGGCGGTCGATAGGCCCTCGTCGCTGAGCGCCTTCTTCAGCGCGTGGTAGACCTCGGTCCCCACCCGCAGGGCCTCCTCGAAGCTGAGGCTGCCCGCCGGGACGACCATGAACTCCTGGAAGTCGATCGAGTTGTCGGCGTGGACACCGCCGTTCAGCACGTTCATCATCGGGACCGGCAGCACGTTCGCCTCGCTGGGCTCCTTCGCGCCCGTCGCGGCGTAGAGCTCGCCGAGGTATTCGTAGAGCGGCCTGCCGGCTTCGGCTGCGGCAGCCTTGGCGACGGCGAGCGAGACGCCGAGGATCGCGTTGGCGCCGAGGCGTCCCTTGTTCGGCGTTCCGTCGAGCTCGATCATCGTGCGGTCGAGCGCCGACTGCTCGGCCGCCCGGGCGCCCTTCAGCGCTCCCGCGATCTCGCCGTTGACGTTGGCCACGGCCTTCGAGGTCCCCTTGCCGCCCCAGGCGTCGCCGCCGTCGCGAAGCTCGACGGCCTCGAACTCCCCGGTCGATGCCCCCGATGGGACGGCCGCCCACCCCGACGCACCGGACTCCAGCACGACCTCGGCCTCGACGGTCGGGTTGCCGCGCGAGTCGAGGACCTGGCGGGCGTGGATGGACTCGATCGTGGACATCGCGGGCGCGGCAGTTTAGGGGGTAGAAGCCCCGCCGAGGCGCTTCGCGGCGGCGCGTAGGGCCAGCTCGGGATCGACGCCGAGCTCGCGCGAGCGGCGAACCGTCGCCAGCAGCGCCTCGCCGACCTCGCGCTCGGCCTCGGCCCGCGCCTCGTCCGGCGAGTCCGGTCCCCCGGTCTTCGCCTCCGACGACGAGCCGCCGGGGTCTGTGCGCCGCAGCACCTTGCGGGCGTAGAGCAGCGAGGGCAGGTTTTCGGGGATCTCGGCCAGCGGGTCGGCCGAGCGGCCCTCGATGTCGTGCTTGATCTGCTCCCATTGCTTGAGAACCCCGGCGCTGGTCTCAGTGGATTCGCCCGCAGCCGAAGGCGAGGACGAATCATCGGTGTGAAAGACGTGGGGGTGGCGACGGATTAGCTTCGCGGTGCAGGAGTCGGCGACGGCGGCGAGGTCGCCTTCGCCGCGCTCTTCGAGCAGCAGCGACAGAAACACGACCTGGAAGAGCACGTCGCCGAGCTCGTCGAGCATCGCCGCGGTGTCGTCGCGCGAGGCTGCGTCAGCCAGCTCGTAGGACTCCTCGACGGTGTGCGGGACGATCGAACGCGCGTCCTGCTCGCGGTCCCAGGGGCATTCCCGGCGCAACCGCCGGGTGATCTCGTCGAGCCGCGCTAGGGCGCTCTCAGCGGCGTCGCGTTCGACGGCTCAGCCGCCGGGGGGAGCAGCCTGCGGTGGGGCCTGGCCGGCGCCCGGCTGGACCGGGACCGCCCCACCGGCACCGCCGGGGACGGCTCCGCCCGGAAGCTGGCCGCCCGCGGGGGCGACGGAGTCGTCACCGGGCGGGTGCGGGCGCTGCGGAGAGCCAGAGGCGACTACGAAGGGGACGAACGAGCCCGGATTGATCGGGGCGTTGGAGCGCACTGGAGGCGGACAACCCGTGGTTTCAAGCGCTTGCTTGATCTGCTCCTGCCTCTGATCCTCCGTCACGCCTTCCTGCTCGGGCGGATTGCATGGATCTTCCTCCCCAGCTGGGACGCCGTCGAAGTTGTCGCAGCGCTCGTTGATGAAGTCCTCGGCGCAGATCGTCACCTCGGTCCAGCGGTCGCGGTAGTCGGCGAGAAAGGCGCTGAACTGCTCCTGCTGGATCTGGGGCCCGAGCTGCTGGTCGATCTGGGGCTTGGCCTCCTCGAAGGGGATCGTCCCGGCCTCGGTCACCGTGTCGACCTGGAAGACGTAGAAGTCCTTCGGGGTCTCGATCGGGCCCTCGACCTCGCCCGTGGTGGCGTCGAAGATCTCGGTGTTGAGCGGGTCAGGGAACACGCCTTCGGTGACCGCGGTGCGAACGCCGCCGGCGTCCTTGGACGCGGTGTCGGTCGAGAGCTCGGCCGCGACCTTGGTCCAGTTCTCGGGCGAGTTGTCCTCGCTCAGCTGGTCGAAGGCGTCCTGGGCCACTGCCTCGTCAGGAGCCTGGATGACGCGAATGTCGCGGCTGGCGGGCCGGGCGAACTGCGCCTCGTTCGCCTCGTAGTAGAGCTTGGCGTCCTCTTCGGAGACCGGCTGCGGCTCGGCGCCGCCGGTGATCTCCTCCTGGATCCTGGTCGAGAGGAGTTGCAGCTTCACGCGAAGATCGATGTCCTCCTGGGTGAAGCCCGTCTCGGCGAGGAAGTCCTCGTACTCCTTCTCGGTCTTGAAGTTCTCGGTCTTGGTCTGCTCGAACTCCTGCGCGACCTCTCGCTCGGAGACCTCGATGCCCTGCTCCTCGGCCTCGCCCAGGATCCAGGCGGTGTCGAGCACGTCGTTGAGCGCCTCGTCGCGGAGCGCCTCGTACTGAGGATCATCGGTGGGAGGGGGCTCCTGCAGCCCCTGGTTCTTGGCGGCCCGCAGCAGCGAGGCGTCGAAGCTCTCCGTGCTGATCTGGCCGTCCTCGATGAGGCCGTCGACGTTGACGCCCTCGACCACGGCCACGGAGTCGTCGGAGGGGTCCTCCTTGCCGACGCCCTCGGTGGCAGCGACCAGCGCGACGATGACGACGAACAATGCGCCGAGCACCCCCGCGATCACCTTCTTGTTCCCGCTCTTGCTCCTCACGAAGGCGGCAGCATAGCCGCCAGCCTAAGCAGGCGCTAACGAGCCCTCTGCCGCCAGGGCGTCGCTGAGCGCCAGCAACGCTCCCAAGCGCGCCTCAGGGTCGTCCGGGACGGGGATCGCCGCCGTCTGCTCGCGCCACTGGTAGATCAATTCGGGCACTCTCTCGCCGAGCGTCGCGGCGGCAGCGGAGTCGAGCTCGATCGGCGAGGCGCGCAGGCGGCCGGCCCTGAACTCGACGAGCCCCACGCCCGCAGCGCCGAGCTCGATGCGCGCGCGCTGCAGTTCGACCAGGTTCGACACGGGCTCGGGGAGTGGGCCGAAGCGGTCCGCGAGCTCCTCGCGCAGGGCGCGCAGCTCGCCGCGCTCGCGGGCCGCCGCGACTCGCCTGTGGACCTCGATCTTCGCCGCCTCGAAGGGGATGTAGTCGTTCGGCACGTATGCGTCGACGTCCAGCTCGACGCGAACCGGCTCGCGTTCGGGGCCGAGACCCTCGCCCTGCTCGATCCCCTGGCGGAGCTCCTCGGTCGCGTCCTCGAGCATCTGGCAGTACAGCTCGAAGCCGACAGCGGCGACGTGACCCGACTGCTCGTCGCCGAGCAAGTTGCCCGCGCCGCGGATCTCGAGGTCGCGCATCGCGACGCGAAAGCCCGAGCCGAGCTCGGTGTTGTCGGAGAGCGTCGACAGCCGCGCCGCGGCGTCGGCGGTAAGCGTCTCGGGCGAGGGGTAGAGCATGTAGGCGTAGGCGCGGTCGCGGCTGCGGCCCACGCGTCCGCGGATCTGGTACGCCTGCGCGAGGCCGAGCTGGTCGGCGCGCTCAACGATCAGGGTGTTCGCCGAGGGGATGTCGATCCCGGACTCGATGATCGTCGTCGCCACGAGGCAGTCGTGCTCGCCGCGCACGAAGGAGAGCATCGTCGCCTCGAGCTCGAGCTCGTCCATCTGCCCGTGCGCCTCGGCGAACTTGACGCCGGGGCAGAGCGCCCGCAGGCCCTCGGCGACGTCGTGCAGGGAGTCGATGCGGTTGTGCAGGAAGAAGGCCTGGCCCCCGCGCTCGACCTCGCGGCGGATCGCGCGGCCGACCAGCTCCTCGTCGTAGGGGCCGACGTAGGTGCGGACCGGGCGCCGGCCCTCGGGCGGGGTCTCGATGACCGATATGTCGCGCAGCCCCGCGAGTGACATCTGCAGCGTGCGGGGGATCGGGGTCGCCGACAGCGAGAGCACATCGAGCTTCAGCTTCAGCTGGCGCAGCAGCTCCTTCTGCTTGACGCCGAAGCGCTGCTCCTCGTCCACGATCAGCAGGCCGAGGTCCTTGCCGCGGACGTCGCGGCTGAGCAGGCGGTGGGTCCCGATCAGGACGTCGACCTTCCCCTCGCCGAACTCCTTGACGATCCGCTTCACATCGGCGGGCTTGCGCAGGCGTGAAACCATCTCGACGTTGACGGGCGAGTCGGCGAGGCGCTCCCGGAACGTGCCAAAGTGCTGCTGGGCGAGGATGGTCGTCGGGACGAGCATCATCACCTGCTTGCCGTCGACGGCCGCCTTGTGCGCGGCGCGAAGCGCGACCTCGGTCTTGCCGTAGCCGACGTCGCCGCAGATCAGGCGGTCCATCGGCCGCTCGCCCTCCATGTCGGCCTTCGTGGCGTCGATCACCTCGAGCTGGTCGGGCGTCTCGCGGTAGGGGAACGCAGACTCGAAGTGGATCTGCAGCTCGCCGTCGGGCGCGAAGGCGTGGCCCGTACGCACCTGGCGCTCGGCGTAGAGGTTGAGCAGCTCGCCGGCCATCTCCTGGGCGGCGCGGCGGGCGCGCGCCTTCATGTTGAGCCAGCGCTTGCCGCCGAGAGCGCTGAGCTGGGGCTCGCCGCCGTCGGCGCCGACGTAGCGGCTGATCTTCGCGAGCTGGTCGGTGGGGGCGAAGACCTTGTCGCTGCCCTTGTACTCGAGCTCGAGGTAGTCGCGGGTGACCCCGGCGAGCGTCTTCGTGTCGAAGCCCGAGAACCGGGCGACGCCGTGGTCCTCGTGGACGACGAGGTCACCGACGCGCAGCTCGATCGCAGCAGCGATGCGATGGCGCGCCTGCGCCGGCGCCGCGGTCGCCTTGCGGCGGTGCACGAGGCGCGTCCAGGGCACGATCGCGAGCTTCAGCTCTGGGGCGGTGAATCCCTCGCGCAGGCGGGCCTCGGCGAAGCGCACCCCGGGTTCGCGCGGAGGCTCGTCGCCCGACAGCGGGGGCGCGTCGATGCGGGCGAGGTTGTAGCGCGCGCGGTCGGCCTCGCCCGAGCGCTCGAAGGCGACGACCACCCTGTAGCCGGAGCGGATCAGCTTCTCGAGCTCGCCCTCGCCCTCGGCGGGCGTTCGCGAGGGGAACTCGGCGCGCTGCGCGCGCAGCGAGTGCGGCTGTCCGGACTCGGTCCCGCTTATGCTGAGCGAGGCGCGCTTCGTGAGCTGGTCGGCGACGTCCACGTAGAGGTGGCGCGCGTCGTCGGCGTGCATCGCCGCCGTCACGTCCTCCCAGTGGTCGTGCAGGGTCGACGGGATCTCGTCGACCGAGGCGATCGCGACGAAGGCCTCGTCCGAGAGGAGCTCAAGCGGGGCCTTGAAGCGGTCGATCGGCAGGAGCTCCGCGATCTCGAGCCGCTCGTCGCCCTCACCGCTCCCGTTGCCGCTGCCGGGAGGGCCGGCGAGCTCCGCCAGCTCGCGGTGCTCGGAGGCGAGCTCGGCCGCCGGCGCCAGCTCGACCCGCTCGGCGTCGCCGAGGGAGCGCTGGGTGAAGGTCGAGAACCAGCGCATGCTCTCGATCTCGTCGCCGAAGAGCTCGACGCGGACCGCCCGCTCCTCGGTCGCAGGGAAGACGTCGAGGATCCCGCCGCGAACCGCGAACTGGCCGCGCTCCTCGACCTGGTCGGCGCGCTCGTAGCCGGCTTCGGCGAGCAGCTCGGCGACGTCGGAGAGGTCGACGTCCTCGCCCCGGTTCAGGGCGAGCCCCTCGGGGCGAAGCTCGGGGTCGGGCACCGCCTCGGCGAGCGCGACCGCGCTCGCGACCACGACTGGCGGGTCTTCGGAGCTCGCGGTCGGGGAGGCCAGCGCGTCGAGCGCCGCGACGCGGAGGCCTGCGAGATGCGGCGGCGGTGCGATGTGCGAGAGGTAGCCGGTGCCACGCGAGGGATAGAGGCGCACGGGGCGCGGCGACGAGATAGGCGGAGATGTCGGCGGCAAGGTCGCGCGCCGAGCGGTCGTCGGTGGCGACGATCAGCGCGGGGCCGCGGCGCAGCACCTCGGGCTGCTCGAGCAGGGCGGCGAGCACGAAGGGGCGCAGCGAGCTCGAGACGTGCGCATCGACGGGCGATCCGGCCTCGCCCAGCGCTGACGCGAGCGCGTTGAATGACTCGCCATCGGCGGCGAGCTCCAGCACCGGGCGCAGGCTCTTGCCCCTTGGTCCATTCACTCCTTCGATCCTAGGGAGAGGTCAGCTCTGGTAGGGAAGCCCGGGGCCGGTGCGCTGCCACTCGACCTGGCCGCGGCCCTCCTCGGCCGAGCGCTCGACGACGCCGTCCCAGCCATTCAGCATGCGCTTGATCCGCGCGATCGACTCGGGAGGGTGAACGGCGACCTCGGCGGCGAGCTGCAGCGCGACCTCCTCGGTGCGAGCGGCGGGCGCGACCCGGTGGATCAGGCCCATGCGGAGGGCCTCGTCGGCGGAGATGTTCCGCGAGGTCAGCAGCAGGTACTTGGCGGCCGAGAGCCCGCAGAGAGTGACCAGGCGGGCCGGGCCCACCGGGACGCCGAGGGCGGCTCCGGGGAACCTGAGGCGGAGGTTGCCTCCGCCGGCCCGCAGGTCGCACGCGACCGCGATCTCGGCGCCGCCGCCGACGACCGAGCCGTGGCAAGCGGCCACGGTGGCCTTGGGGAACGCGGTCAGCTGGTCGTAGAGGTCGGCGAAAAGCTGCATGCGGTGAACGCGGCCCTCGTCGTCGAGCTCCTCCTTGACGTCGGCGCCGGCCGAGAGGCCGAGGTGGTCGTTGGATGAGATGACGAGCACGCGAACCTCGTCGTCTTCGCGCGCGGCCGCTACGTGGGCCAGCATCTCCTCGAGCATCTGGGTGTTGATCGCGTTGCGGGCGCGCTCGCGCTCCAGCCGCAGCAGCGCGATTCCCGCATCGTCGACGCTGTAGCTGGTCAGCGCTTGGCCCTGTGGATCGCTCACGTCGTCCCCTCCTCCTCCTCGTCCTCGGACGGCTCGGTCAGCAGCCGCTCGATCAGATTCTCGGTCTCGTCGGCGGCGGTGGCGACCAGCGCCTCGACATCCTCGCGCGGCTCGCGGAAGCGCCCGAGCACCCAGGCCGAGACGACCTCGGGGTCGGTGCTGTCGGGGCGCCCGACGCCGGCGCGGACGCGCCAGAAGTCCGGGCCTCCGAGGCCTCGGCCGAGGCTCTTCAGCCCGTTGTGGCCAGCCAACCCTCCGCCGAGCTTGCTGCGGACCTCGCCGAACGGCAGGTCGATCTCGTCGTGGACCACGATCACCCGGTCGAGCGGAACTCCCAGCGAGCCGCGCGCCGGGCCGGCGGCCGACCCCGACTCGTTCATGAAGGTCTGCGGCAGCAGGACGCCCACTCGCGGCCCGCCGGGCCGCGAGCGCCCCTCGGTGATGAGGCCGCCGAACTTCTTTTTCGCCTTGGGCAGATCCCAGCGATCGGTGAGCTGCGCCGCGATCTCGAAGCCGAGGTTGTGGCGCGTGGCCGCGTAGGCAGCTCCGGGATTGCCGAGGCCGACGATCAGAACATCCGCGCGCCCGCCGCCGTCATTGACGTCGCTCGCGCGACCGTCGCTCCCGCGGCGCCGGCCGCGGCGAAACAGCGACAGGGCCTACTCCCCTCCCCCGCCGCCGCCGGCGTCCCCTCCGCCGCCCCCGGAGTCACCGCCGCCGAAGTCGCTCCCACCGCCGGTATCGGATGCGCCGGAGTCCCCGACCTCGATCTGCTGGCTCGAGGGATCGATGGAGCCGGACTCGCGGGGATCGTCGCCGCGTTCGTCCGAACGGTCGTCCGAATGCTGGCTCCCGGCAAGAGGAAAGGTCTGCATCAAGCCGGGGTCCTGGTTCGTCCCGACATCCTGTGACCTGCGCCGCCTGAACAGTCGGTCGAACAGGCCCAAGGCTTACTCGCCGCCGCCGCCTTCACGGGAGTCGCTCTCGCGACCGTCGCCGCCACCCTCTTCGCCACCGCCATCTTCGGCGCCCTCCTCGCCCTCGGCGGGCTCGATCGGCTCGCCGTCCTCGCCGATGAGCTCGGCCTCCTCCTCGAGGTCGGGCTCGGGCTCCTCCTCGACGCGGGGCGGGCTCAGCGTGGCGATGGTGATCTCGGACGGATCGTCCACCATGAACTTGGCGCCGCTCGGCGGGCTCACGGTCTCGAGCGAGATCGTGTCGTTGATGACCATCTCGGAGACGTCAACGACGATGCGCTCGGGGATCTCGGTCGGGAGGGCCTCGACGGTGACCTCGCGGGTGACGTGCTCGAGCACGCCGCCCTCGCGTACGCCGGGCGCCTGGTCGGTGCCCTCCAGCTCGATCGGGACCTCGGACTCGATCGCCTCGTCGAGGCGGACCTCGAGGCAGTCGAGATGCACGACCTCGCCGCGGAGCGGGTGGCGCTGCTGCTCCTTGATCACGACCGGCACCGCCGTTCCGTCGCCGATCTGCAGGTCGAGCAGCGTCTGGCCCTCGGCGAGCAGGATCCGAAGGTCGCGCTCGGGGACCTGGAAGGGCTTGGCCTCGCCGCCGTGGCCGTAGACGACGCCCGGGATCAGGCCGTCGCGGCGCAGCCGGCGACTTGCGCGAGAGCCGAAGTTCTCGCGCGCTGAGACGTTGAGTGTCGCTCGGTCGGCAGCCATGGTGTCCATCCGGAGTTGGGCAGGAAGGCCTACTTTGGGAAGGTAGGTGACGAGCCAGGATAGAAAACTGGCTGAAGACATGGCCGCCGACCCCGACAAACGCACAGACAACGACGCCTCGGAAGAGGGCAACGAGCGCTGGGGCCTCGAGCTCCCGTGGCTCGACGAGCACCCGCGAGAGACAGCCCCCGAGGAGGCCCAGGAGGCTGAGGAGGCCGGGAGGATTCCGAAGGGCCGCGTCGGCCGCTCGGCCAAGCTCGGCGCCGCGATAGGCGGCCAGGCGACTCGCTACGCGGGCACCGCCGCCTCCAATCTCGGCCGCTCCGATGAGCGCAAGCAGAAGCGCCTCGAGACGCGCCACCTCGAGTCGGCGCTGAAGATGGCCTCGGTGCTCGGCGAGATGAAGGGCGCTGCGATGAAGATCGGCCAGATGGCGTCCTTCATCGACATCGACTTCCTGCCGCCCGAGTACCGCGAGATCTACCAGGAGCAGCTCGCGAAGCTCCGCTCAGACGCTCCCGCGATGCCCTGGGAGGACGTCCGCGCGGTGCTCGAGGAGGAGTACGAGGGCCAGCCGCTCGAGCGCTTCTTCTCATCGTTCGACGAGGAGGCGACGGCGGCGGCGTCGATCGGTCAGGTGCACCGGGCGACGCTGCGAGACGGCTCGGAGGTCGCGGTCAAGATCCAGTACCCGGGTGTCGCCGAGGCGCTCGAGTCCGACCTCGCGAACGCCGGGATCCTCGTCCGAGTCGCCAAGGCGCTCGCGCCGGGACTCGACGCCAAGGCCATCGCCGGCGAGATCCGCGAGCGCGTGCTGGAGGAGCTCGACTACGAGTTCGAGGCCCAGAACCAACGCTCCTTCGCGCGCGCCTACGACGGCCACCCGTTCATCTACGTCCCGCAGGTGCACTCGCGGCTCTCGCGCCGCCGGGTGCTGGTCAGCGAATGGGTCGAGGGCCACGACTTCGAGTACGTGCGGACGCTCCCCCAGGACGAGCAGGACCTGTTCGGCGAGATCGTCTTCCGCTTCTGCTTCGGCTCGATCTACCACCTGCAGCACTTCAACGCCGATACCCATCCGGGCAACTACAAGCTGATGGACGACGGCCGGGTCGCCTTCCTCGACTTCGGCATGACCAAGCGCCTGTCGAGGAACCAGATCGCGCTCGAGCAGCGGGCGATCGACGCCGCCTCGCGCGACGACGCGGACGCCCTCCTCGAAGCGCTCGACGACCTCGGCTTCCTGCACAACCCCCAGCGGATCGACGCCGAGCGGTTGATGGACCACGTCCGCTTCGTCGGCGGCTGGTACCTCGACGACCGCGAGCTCGAGATCACCCCGGAGCGTGTGATGAAGATGATCGAGGTGACCTCCGACCCGCGCTCGGAGTTCTTCGACATGGTGCGCAAGGAGGCGCTGCCCGCGGACGAGCTGATGGGACGACGGATGGAGACCGGCCTCCTCGCCGTGCTGGCCCAGTTGCGCGCGACGGCGAACTGGCACCAGATGATGCGCGAGTGGGTCTACGCGGACCCGCCCTCGACCGTGCTGGGCGCTGCGGAGTGGCGCTACTTCGAGAGCCGCGGCACCTCTCAGACCCCCGGGCTCGCCAACCGCGAGACCGCCTAGCTCTTCTTCGCCTTCGCCTTCGCGTCGTCGAAGGCGGGCTCGGCTTCGTCATCGAGCTCTTCCATAACGTCGCCGTCCTCGGGCTCGGGCGGCGGCTCGTCGCCGCCGATCACCCTCTCGGCCTGAGCGAACAGCCGCGGGTCGTTGCTCACGATTCCGCCCACGCCCATCTCGATCAGCTCGACCATGCGGCCGAGGTCATCGACGGTCCAGGCAATCAGCTCGACGCCGGCCTCAGCGGCGGCATCGACGGTGCGCGGCGAGATCACGTGGTGGTAGGCCCAGACGGCGCTCAGCCCCAGCTCCTCGACGCGCTCGCCGATCGCCTTCGGGAACTGCCGGCGCAGCACGGCCAGACCGCCGATCAGCGCCGGACGCAGCCAGCCGTGGCTCGTCCAGTCGCGGCGGGTCTTCGGGAAGGTCCAGCCGAGGCGAAGGTCGGGCTCGAGCTGGCGCAGTTTGACCAGGCTCGATATCTCCATCGTCGAGACCATCGCGCGATTGACGAGCCCGTGCCCGGAGAGAGCGCCGGCGAGCTCGGCCTCGCGGCCCGGCAGCTTCAGGTCACAGTCGATCTCGACTTGGTCGAGGGGCGGGTATCGGAAGGCGTCGAGCGCGTCCGAGAGGCCGAGGACCTTGCGCGAAAGCGCGTCGTCGTAGTCGTGGGCGACGACCAGCTGGCCCTCACGGCCGCGCAGGACGTCGAACTCGATCATGTCGACGTCGTGGTCGATCGCCGCCTCGAAGCTCTCGATCGTGTTGCCGGTGACGATCGTGTCGGCGCCCTTGTGCCCGATCCTGCGATACACGGGCGAGGCGCCCGAATGCAGGGGCTTATCGCCCTCCTTGGAATCGTCCGCCATGCGCGCAGGCTAGCCCGATCATCAGTGTTAGGTTGCTCGCGACCGTGCCCCGCTCCCTGACAGCGCTCGCCTGCGCCGCTGCGCTGCTCGGCGCCATCGGGTGCGGAGAATCCGACCAGGAGCAGGCCCGCGAAGTCGTCCAGGCATACGTCGATGCTCAGAACGACGAGGACTTCGAGGCGGTCTGCGACCTCTACTCGGAGTCGCTGAAGCAGGAACTGGCGGTCGGCGAGAACTGCGCCGCGTTCGTCCAGGAGCAGACGACGGGGGCCGACATCCCGCAGGAGCTCGAGATCGTCGAGGTCCGGGTCCGCGACGACACGGGCACCGCCGACATCGACGCCGTCCGCGAGGGAGGCGAGGGCCCGAGCCGCCTGTCCGTGACGCTGACGAAGGACTCAGACGACGAGTGGCGGATAAGCGCGCTGCAGTAGGCGGTTGGGCCACCGCGGCCGACGGCTTCGCCATCAACAGCCGCTTCCTCCCCCATCAGCATCCGCTTCCTCCGCTTCGCGTCCGGGAGCGGCTGCTTGCGACGCCGACGTCTGGATGCCTTAGAAGAGTTGGTTTTCTCCCGCGAAGATCTCGGAGACCGAGTCGTCGGTGAAGATCCGGCGGATCGAGTCGGCCAGCGTCTGGGACGCTGAGATGACCTTGATGTTGTCCGGCGCGCCGGGGCGCTGCGGCATCGTGTCGGTGACGACGATCTGCTCGATGTGCGAGTTCTCGTACGCGAGGCGCTCGTAGGCCGGGCCCGAGAAGACGCCGTGGGTGGCGACCGCGCAGACGCGGGCCGCGCCCTCTTCGAGGACCGTGCTGGCCGCGGCGGTGAGGGTGCCGGCGGTGTCGATCATGTCGTCTACGAGGACAGCGGTCTTGCCCTTGACGTCACCGACGACGTAGCCGATCTCGGCGACCTGCTGGGCGGGCCGGTCCTTCTCCATGACGGCCCAGGTGCAGCCCACCTTGCGGGCGAAGTTGCGAGCCGTCTTCACGCGGCCGGCGTCGGGCGAGACGATCACGGGCTCCTCGTCGAAGGCGAGGTCCGAGACGTAGCGGGTCAGCATCGGCATCGCCGTCATGTGGTCGAGCGGGACGTCGAAGAAGCCCTGCACCTGGCCGGCGTGGAGGTCCATCGTCAGGACGCGGTCGACGCCGACGCCCTCGAGGCACTTGGCGACGATGCGGGCCGAGATCGGCTCGCGCGGCGCGGACTTCTTGTCCTGGCGGGCGTAGCCGTACCACGGCATGACGGCGATGATGCGGTGCGCCGAGGCGCCCTGGGCCGCGTCGATCATCGTCAGCAGCTCCATCAGCGCGTCGTTGGGGGTCATTCCCGCGGCCTGGTTGGCGGCGGTTGACTGAACGATGAAGACGTCGGCCCCGCGGATCGACTCCTCGTAGCGGCAGTAGACCTCGCCGTTGGTGAAGGTCTTGAGGGTGACCTGGCCCAGGTCGACATCGAGGTTTCCCGAGATCTTCGCCGCGAGATCCATGGAGGCGCGGCCGCCGAAGACCATCAGGCGCTTGGTGTAGTCCTGTGTTATCGCGCTGATCGCCTGCGGCCGGTCCTCGATGGTGCTCAAGAGCCCTTCCCCTTCGTCTTCGCCTTCTTCTCAGCCTTCTCCGCGTACCCCTCGACGTTCTCCTGCCTCGACCGCGCGATGCCCAGAGCGCCGTCCGGAACGTCTTCGGTGATCACCGAGCCGGCACCAGTGTAGGCGCCGTCGCCGACTTCTACGGGCGCCACCAATGCAGTGTCAACCCCGGTGCGAACCCCGTCGCCGATCTTCGTGCGGTGTTTGCGGAAACCGTCGTGGTTGGCGGTGATAGTCCCGGCGCCGAGGTTGGACCCGGCGCCGACGTCGGTGTCCCCGACGTAGGACAGATGCGGCACCTTCGTCCCGGCACCGATCTCGGAGTTCTTGATCTCGACGAAGGTGCCGACCTTGGAGCCCTCCTTCAGGGCCGCGCCCGGACGCAGGTAGGCGAAGGGCCCGACGTTTGCCCCGTCACCGACGGCGCACTCGATCAGGTATGAGTGCGGGACGCGCACGTCGCGTCCGAGACGGGAGTCGATCAGCGTCGTCATCGGGCCGACGACCGAGCCCGAGTCGACCGAGGTCGCGCCGCGGAGGTTGGTGCCGGGGGCGATCGTGACGTCGGGTGCGAGCTCGACGTCGGCGTCGATCCAGGTCGAGTCGGGGTCCTCGATCGTGACGCCGGCCCGCATGTGGTCGAGCAGGATGCGGCGGCGCGCCTCGTGGGTCACTCGCGCGAGGTCGGCGCGGTCGTTGACGCCGAGGTTGACCGCCGGGTCGCCAACCAGGTGGGCGATGACGGTACCGCCCGCATCGCTGATCGCCGGCAGCGCGTCTGGCAGGTAGTACTCACCCTGCGCGTTGTCGTTCGAGATCACGTCTAGCGCGTCGGCGAGGGCCGAACCTGAGAAGGCGTAGATGCCGACGTTCACCTCCTTGATCTCGAGCTCGGCGGGGGTGGCGTCGCCGGGCTCCCTGGCCTCGACGATGCGCTCCACATCGCTGCCCGAGCCGCGGATGACCCGCCCGAATGTGCCCGGGTCGTCGAGCTCGGTGGTCATCACGGTGGCGGCTGCCCCGGCGTCGTCGTGGGCGGCGACCAGCGCGGCGAGGTCAGACCCCTGCAGTAGAGGGGTGTCGCCCGACAGGACGAGCACGGTCTCGCTCGCGGCGACGAAGTCGCGCGCGGCGCGGATCGCTCCCCCCGTGCCGTCGGAGCTCGGCTGCACGACGGTCTCCGTTCCATCTGGAAGGGCGGCGGAGAGGTCGTGGTCGGGCGAGACGATCACGCAGACGCGCTCGGCGCCGGCCTCGCGCGCGGCGTGGATGGGCCAGGCGACCATCGGCCGCCCGCAGACCTCGTGCAGGACCTTGGGCGTCTCGGATCGCATCCGGGTGCCCTGGCCAGCGGCCATGATCAAAGCAGTGGGGGCGCTCACCCCGGAAGCGTAGACCTACATAAGTTGCGACCGCGGGCGGCCGCGATCATCCTTCGCGGCAGCTGCGCAGCCGCTCGACTGAGAGCGGCCTGGCGGTCGCTCTCTGGCGGGGCGAACTTCGCCTAACCCTCCTGCGTGCGGAATGCTGCAGTCACCAGGTCCACGATCTCCTTCGGCGCCTTCTCGGGCGAGCCGGCATCGTGGGGCGGCTCGGGGTCGTACTCGATGCCGAGCTGGACGGCCTGCGCGACCTCGGGGCCCCATATCTCGGCGACCAGGAAGAGAGCCATGTCGATCCCGGAGGACACGCCGGCGGCGGTGACGATTTTCCCCTCGCGTACCACACGGTCGGGGACGGGCTCGGCGCCGAGCCCGGCCAGAGTGTCGCGCGCGAGCCAGTGGGTGGTCGCCGCGACGCCGTCGAGCAGGCCCGCGGCCGCGAGCAGCAGCGAGCCCGTGCAGACCGAGGTTGTCCAGGTGCTGGTCTCGTGGGCGTTCCTGATCCAGGCGAGAAGCGGCTCGTGCTCCAGCAGCGCGCGCGTTCCGTACCCACCCGGGACGACGAGGATGTCAGGGCTCGGGACCTCGTCCAGGGACGCGTCGGCGACCAGCGACAGGGTGTCGGACTCGTTGCGAAGCGGACCGGCCGTCTCCGCGACGAAGATCGACTCGGTCGCCGGCACGCTGTTCAACACCTCGTGCGGCCCGGTGATGTCGAGGGCGGTGAAGCGGTCGTAGAGCAGGTAGGCGACTTGCATTGTGGCCATGATGCCTGGTTCGCGGGCACTGGTGACGGCTATAGCCGTCATGAATGCCCGCAAACGGCGATCGGGCGACCAATCCCGGACGTAGACTGGCCTCGATCCGGGATGGTGTAGTCGGTAGCACGCGTGGTTTTGGTCCACGAAGCGGGGGTTCGAACCCTCCTCCCGGAATTGGGGGTTCGGACTGCACCGCTGGTCAACCTCGGCGATTGTCGGCGTACGTCTCCGCCTCCCGCGCCAGCCGCCGCAGCAGCATCGGGAACGCGCGGCCGTAGGTCTCGGCCAGGGCCGGCTCCAGCGGGCCCGGGGCCTCCATTGCGATCGTCAGCTCGGAGCCCTCGTCCACCGGCTCGACGAGGTGGTGCAGGGTCATCGTCAGGCCGACGCGCCAGCTCCACGAGACGCCGGGGGTCACCTGGGTGACCTTCGCGGGGACGGGGATGACGCCGCCGAGGCGCGCGAAGCCCGTGCGGCCCTCCTGGACCTCGGGGTCGCCCAGGCGCCACGCGCCGCGCACGTGGGGCGCCCAGCGGCTCCACTCGCCCGGGCGTGCCATCAGCCGCCAGACAGCGTCGGGTGGAGCCATCGCGGGCTCGCTCCAGGAGTGCAAACCGGCTACTCGGGCTCGGCTGAGGGGCGGCCCGCGACCTTGCCGCGCGTCGAACCGGGCTCGCCGGCCGGGCCCTTCGGCGGAGCGATCCCCAGCACCCGCATCGCCTTGAGGCCGAGGCCGAGCTTCTCGCGGCCCTCGGTCGAGGTGACGTCGTGGCCGCAGAGTTCCTTGGCCCGCTCGAGGCGGTAGCGAACGGTGTGGCGGTGGGTGAAGAGAGTCTGCGCGGTCGCGGCGACATTGCCGTCGTGGTCGAGGTAGGTCTCGACCGTGTTCATCAGGTCCGTCTCGTACTGCTCGTCGTATGCGACCAGCGGCTCGACCGTCTCGGAGTAGAAGCGCTCGAGCTCGGCGGGATCCTCGCTCATCGCCGGCAGCAACAGCCGGTAGGCGCCGGTGTCCTCGAATGCGAGCAGCCGCATGCCCTCGGCCTCGCCCACGTTCGCGGCGAGCTTCGCCTCCTGGCCCGCCCGGTAGAGGTCGACGGGATCGCCGGCGCGACGGCTCTGCGAGACGGTGATGGCGAAGCCCGGCAGGCCCTCCTCGAGCTCCCGCGCGAGCGCCTCGGCCGCTCGCTGCAGGCGCGCGAGCTCCTCGGTCGGGACGACGGCGATGACCTCCGCCCCCTCACCGGAGTGCTCGGCCTCGGCGGCGAGCGCGCCCGGGCTGATCGCGCGCACGGCGCGCAGCGCCAGCGCCATCGCGCGGGCGCGCCAGTCTCCGTCCTGAGCCGACCGCGGTATCGCGCGGGCGATCAGCACACCCGCTCCACCCGAGAGGTCAGCGCCGAGCTCGCCCGCGCGAGCGGCGATGTCGCCGCGGTCGGTCACGTTGCGGCTGAGCAGCGAGCGGACGAAGTCCCCCGCGGCCTCCTCGCTCGCCCACTCGGGTGAGCGTGAGCGCTCGAGCTCGAGGCCAAGCAGCGTCGTGACCATCCGCAGCAGCGCCGGGCCGGGGTCCTCGTCCCCGCGGGGCCGCCAGCGCAGCTCACCGACCGGGCTGTCGGCGACGCGAAGGTCGATCGTGCTGGTCTTCTCGCCCCCGGCGAGCAGCTTGCTCTCCTCGTCGGGGGACGCGGCGGCGACTGCGAGCACCGCGCTCGAGCGGTCGATCAGCGCCACGCTCGCGTCCAGCACCTTCCCAGCAGCCCGCGCGACAGCGGGCAACCCGGCTCCCGACTCGATCGCGGCCGAGAGCTCCTCGAAGGCGGCGTCGGCGCTCTTGGCGCCGCGCTTGGACTGCGCGTTCATCGCGACATTCTAGGTTTGCCGGCCCGCCTGGGCAGCCGACGCCGTCAGGCCCTAGAACAACTCGGTGATGTCATTCCAGTAGTAGAAGATCGCGGCGCCGGCGAGGACGCCGACCAGAACCAGGGCGGCGAGGACGAACAGCGAGACGAACCCGGCCGCGAACTTCTCCCATCCGCGGCCATACGAGCCGAGAGCAGGCACCAGGATCAGCCCTACGAACGCGGCGAGCGAGACCAGCCCGGCCGCCCCGAAGAGGTAGTACTCAGTTCCCAGCGCCAGCAGGGGCGCCGCGACCGCTGTCAGGGCCTCGGTCATCAGGTTGCAGATTGTTCCGTATGTGGACCGCCACAAGCGCCACGGCTGCGATCAGCGCGAAGGCGGCAGCGCCCAGGCCCCATCCGCCGGACACGTCGCTGAGCCAGTGGACGCGGAGGTAGACGCGGGAGAGGCCGATCAGCGCCGTGGCGGCGAGCCCGCCGACGATCAGGGCCGTCCGCCTCGTGATCGACGGGTCGATCCGGAACGCGAACGTGACGGCGGCCCACGTATAGAGCGTCGAATACGCCGCGTGGGCGCTGGGAAACGCCGAGCCGTCGGACTCCACCAGGGGATCGGGCGGCCGCGGCCGGTCGGTCGCGTCCTTGATCAGATCGACGCCGACGAACACGGTCAGCGTGCCGAGGACCACGACCACGAGCTCCACCCAGCGGCGGGTGAGACCGAGCCATACGGCCGCCGCCAGGGCCAGCGGAAGCACGACGAAGCCCGAGCCGAAGACAGTGACGACCTTCGCCACGTCGTCGAGCCAGCCCATCCGGATGTCGTCGGCGAAGCGGAGTGCCATCTCGTCCCCGCCGGTGGGTGCCGGGGCGCCGGCGACGATCGACCAATAGGCGATGAGCACGAACAGCCCGACCGAGGCGGTCGCCATCAGGGTCGTCAGCTCGAGGCCGAGGCCGCCCGGGGTCAGGCGCTGATAGAGGAAGACCGCCTGCGGACGCAGCCTGCGCGCCGCGGCCAGGACGGGGCGAAGCACCCGCCGCTTCTCCATCTCGGCGGCGATGTGATCGCGATTTGACTCCTCGCGGAGGTAGCGAACGGCGACCACGATCGCGACCACGAACCCGACGAAGAAGCCGAACCAGATCAACCCCGTGCCGACGATGCTCGCGACCTTGTCGAGGCTCTGCGAGGCGAAGTAGCCGATCAGGATGAAGGTGGTGGCCCAGAGCCCGGTTCCGATGATGCTGTACGGCGCGAAGTTGCTGTACGGCATCTTGCTGGTGCCGGCGATGAACGGCGCCAGCGCCCGCACCAGCCCGATGAAGCGGCCGATGATGATCGTCTTGCCGCCGTGCTTGGCGAAGTAGTCCTCGACCTGCTTCAGGCGCTCGCGCGTGATCCGCACCCGCTCCCCGTGCTTGATCAGGAACTCGCGCCCGAGACGGGCCCCGAGCAGGAAGCTGACCGTGTCGCCGAGGAAGGCGGAGAGCCACGTGATCGCGAGGATCAGCGGCAGCGAGATGTCCCCTTGGCCGGCCACGGCCCCGCCGAGCAGCACCGTGAACTCGCCCGGCGCGACGAGCCCGACGAACGCCCCCGTCTCGAGGAAGGCGAGGATCGCCACCAGCCCGTAGGTCCACGCACCGAGCCCCTCCGAGAGGTCCTCGATGATCTTCTCGATGTCGAAGCTCGGGAGCTCGTCGCGGAAGGCGAAGAAAAGGATCAGCAGCACCGCGCCGACGAGCAGCTTGAGCGTGCGCCCGCTGACCGGAAGCCTGCTCATCAAGAAACCTCCCGGCGGGGCAAACGCCGACTGATGAGGACCCGGTGGGGTCTCATCCCTCCTCCACCGGGCCGACCTCGGCATCCGCCGGCAGCGGGCCGGTGGCTACGGCAGTCGGGAAGCGCTCGGTCAGCTCCGCGGCGGCGCGCTCCGCGGCGGCTCGGTCACCGAACAGGCCGAACGCCGTCGGCCCCGAGCCGGTGACCATCGCGTGCGCGGCGCCGGCCTCGCGCAGCGCCGCGAGCGGCTCGGAGATCTCGGGTCGCAGCGAGATCGCAGCCGGCTCCAGGTCGTTGACGAGGAGCTCGGGATAGGTGAGCGGCGAGGCGCCATCGGCGACTGCATCGCGAAGCTTTCGCCGGAGCACCTCGAGCTCGGCCTCCACCCGGTTGGCGCCGAGACGGTCGGCCTCGGCATAGACCTCGGGCGTGGTCAGGCCGGCCGTCTGCGGGATCAGCACGACGCCGTGATCGCCGGGCGGCTCGATCGGCTCGACGACCTCGCCCGCGCCGGAGACGAGGCACGGTCGCGGCTGGATCTGGGAGGGCACGTCGGCGCCGACCGAGGCGGCGAGGGCCCGAATCCCGTCGAGCTCGCCCCGGGCCAGGCGCAGCACCGCCGCGGCGTCGGCGCTGCCGCCGCCGAGCCCGGCCGCGATCGGCACCCGCTTGTCGATCTCGACGCGAAGCGGCGGCGACTCCCACCCCTGCTCGCGCAGGAAGGCGAGCGCCTTCTCGACCAGGTTCGGCCCGGGGATGTCGGGGCAGACCACCTCGTCGCCCGGCCCCTCCCACTCGCTGACCCGCAGCTCGTCGGCGAGCTCGAGCGGCTCGAAGATCGATCCGATCTCGTGCAGGCCGTCCTCGCGCGTCGGCCCCACGAACAGCGAGAGGTTCAGCTTCGCCGGGGCGCGGAGGGTGACCACGGCGCTCATCGGAGCTCAGCTCCCAGCCGCTCGAACTGCGAGGGCGAGAGCGCCTCGGCACGTGCGTTCGCGGGCAGCCCGATGCGCTCGAGCGCGGCACGAACCTGCTCGATCCTTCCGGGCTCGGCGAGCTCGAGCGAGCGGGCGAGCGACTTGCGCCGGTGCGCGAAGGCGGCGCGCACCAGCGCCTCGAGCGCCGGCGGCGCGGCGGGTCCGCGGCGAGTCATCTTCAGCAGCGCCGACTCGACACGCGGCCGTGGCGTGAACACCGCCGGGTCGACAGTGCGGACCAGGCGGACCTCGCACGCGATCTGGGCGACGACGCTCGGCGACCCGTACTCGCGCGTGCCCGGCTCGGCGCGCAGGCGCTCCGCGATCTCACGCTGCACCATCACGAACCAGGAGCGAAGCGAGGGCAGCTCGGCGATCGTCCTCAGCAGCAGCGGCGTCGCGATCGAGTACGGCAGGTTCGCCACCAGGCGGTCCGGCGGCGGGTCGAGCGCGGCGAGATCCACCTTCATCGCGTCGCCCCAGTGCAGCTCGACGTTGCCGGCCTCGGAGGCGAGCGGGCCGAGCACGTCGCGCAGGCGCTCGTCGTACTCGACCACGTGCACCCGGGCGGCGCTCGGCGCGAGGCGCTCGGTCAGCGCCCCGCCGCCGCCACCGATCTCGAGCACCACGTCGGAGGCCTCGACGCCGGCGTCGCGGACGATCGAGTCCAGGAGGTTCGTGTCGGCGAGGAAGTTCTGGCCCAGGCGCCGCTGCCTGGCGCTCGCTCGCGGCTTGCCCTTGACCACGAGGCGCAGTCTACGGACGGCCTGGGTCCACCACGCGGTCTACCAGCCGAACACGCGCGCGGCGTTCGCCTCGACGGTTCGCTCGAGCTCCGCGTAGGAGACCCCGCGCACCTCGGCGATGCGCTCGGCGGTCGCGACCACGTTCGCCGGCTGGTTCGGCTTGCCGCGAACCGGCTGCGGCGCCAGGAACGGAGAGTCCGTCTCGACGAGCAGGCGGTCCTCGCTGACGAGCGTCGCGGCCTCGCGCAGCCCTTCGGCCTTCGGGTAGGTCGAGTTGCCCGCGAAGGAGCAGTACCAGCGGTTTGCCGCGGCGCGCTCGGCCCATTTCGGGTCGGCCGAGAAGCAGTGCAGGATCACGTCGGACCTGGCGGCCTTCTCCAGGGTGTCGAAGATCTCGGTCACCGCGTCGTCCGAGCCCTCGGCGTCGCGCATGTGGATCACGACCGGCTTGCAGACAATCGAAGCGATCTCGATCTGGGCGCCGAACGCCCGGCGCTGGTCGGCCGGACGCGAGCGGTCGCGGTAGAAGTCGAGCCCGGTCTCGCCCACCGCCACGACCTCATCGCGGCGGGCGAGCTCGCTGATCCGGCCCGCGGCCTCGTCGTCGAAGCCGTCGGCATCGTTGGGATGGCGCCCGACGCATGCGAAGACCGCCTCGTGCGCCGCGGCCAGCTCGATCACGCCGGGATTGGAGTCATCCCCGAGCCCGACGCTGAGGATGCGGTTCACCCCGGCGGCCTCGGCGGCGGCGATGATCTCCGCGTCGGGCGGCTCACAGAGTGCGATGTGCGCGTGGGAGTCGACCACGCGGCGAGTCTAGGCGGCGGCCGGCTGGGCGCCGGGTGCTACTTGAAGCGGTATGTGCGCCTGTCGGTGTCGGTCTCGCCCGTGGTCGGGTCCGTGGCGGTGACCGTGACCTTCAGCTTGAACTTCCCGGTGTCGGCCTTCAGGCTCTTGAGCAGCGGACCGTTCGGCTTCAGGATGACACCGGCAGGGGCGCCCGCCGCGATGCTGCCGCTGAGGCTGCCCCTGAGCTTGCCGCCTGGGCCCTCGAGCAGGTCCGAGACGGTGACGTCGCAATTCACGGCGCAGGCAAAGGAGTAGGTCATCCGCTTGCCGACCTTGAGCTTCTTCGGGCCGACGAAGTTGACGAGTGTCTCGGCGGATGCGGACGCCGGCGGTGCCGCGGCGCTAAGCGCCGGCGGAGCCGCGAGGGCGATCACCGCGGTGGCGGCTGCGAGTGCCGAGAGTGCCCTGCGCTTCACGGGCGCCACGTTACTCGATTCGGCCGCCGGAAAGCGCAGCTCACTGCAGCTTCGGAAAGAGCGGGGAGAGCCCCCCGAGGGCCTGGCCGCCGCCTCGCGAGCCGAACTCCTCGAGCCCGCGGCCGGGCTCGGCGAGGGCGTCGAGCAGGCGCGAGGTCGCGTCCGGCATGTAGGCGTGCAGGAACAGGGTCACCACACGCAGGCCCTCGGCAAGGCCGTATAGGACGGAGTCGAGGCGCGCGGCCTTCGCATCGTCCTTGGCGAGCTTCCAGGGGGCCGTCTCCTCGACGTACTGGTTCAGCCTGCGAACGAGCTTCCAGACCTCCTCAAGGGCCTGGGTCAGCTCGGCCTCGTCGAGCAGCGCCTTCAGCCGATCGGGCGCGCCATCGAAGTCAGCGGCAAGCTCGGGCTCGGCGTCCGCTTCGGGGACGACACCGTCGCGATAGCGGCCGATCATCGACAGCGTGCGATTGACGAGGTTCCCGTATTCGTTGGCGAGCTCGGTCTCGTAGCGGGCCTCGAAACCCGCGGTCGAGATCTGACCGTCCTGGCCGAAGGAGACCTCGCGGAAGCAGTAGTAGCGCAGGGCGTCGGCACCGAACATCTCGATCACCTTGTCGGGGTCGAGCACGTTGCCGAGGCTCTTCGACATCTTCTCGCCCTCCATCAGCAGGTAGCCGTGGATGAACATCCGCTTCGGCACCTCGATCCCCGCAGCCATCAGGAACGCCGGCCAATAGATCGCGTGGAACTTGAGGATGTCCTTGGCGAGGATGTGGGTCGCGGGCCAGAACTCGCCCGTGAGGTCCTTGTCGTCGCGCGCGTAGCTGAGTGCCGTGTAGTAGTTGAGGAGCGCGTCGAACCAGACGTAGATCACCTGGTCCGGATCCCACGGCACCGGCACCCCCCACTTCAGGGTCGGGCGCGAGAGCGAGACGTCGTGCAGGCCCTGGCGAATGAAGGCGAGGGCCTCGTTGCGGCGGAAGTCGGGCTGGACGAACTCAGGGCGCTCGGCGTACAGCTTCTCGAGCGGCTCTTGGAAGGCCGACAGCCGGAAGAACCAGTTGTCCTGCTTCTCGCGGGTCAGCTCGATCTTGTGGATCGGGCAGCGGTTCCCGTCCTCGATCTCGGACTCGGTCTTGAAGTCGGCGCAGCGCGGGCAGTACCAGCCCTCGTAGGTGCCCTCGTAAACGTGGCCGTTGTCGTGGACCCGCTGCACGACCTCCTGGACCCGCGACTGATGGCCTTCATCGGTTGTCCTGATGAAAAAATCGTTGGACGCGTTGACCTTCGCCGCCATCTCCTTGAAGCGGGGCGCGAGGCGGTCGCCGAGCTCGCGCGGCGTCACGCCCTCGCGCTCGGCCTGCTGCGCGACGGGCTCCCCGAACTCGTCGGTGCCGGTGAGGAAGAACACGTCCTCGCCTCGCTGACGGTGGTGCCGGGCGAGGATGTCGGCGGCGATCGTCGAGTAGGCGTGGCCCAGGTGGGGCTCGCCGTTGACGTAGTAGATCGGCGTGGTGACGTAGAAGCTCACCAGGCGAATCTAGCTACAGAAGTTTTTCTTGGCCCTTCGCGGCCCGGCGCTTTCGGGGGATGCCGGCGGCGTCGGTCAGCGCCTCCTCGATCTCGCGCAGGATCGCGCGCTCGGATCGCGAGGCCACGATCGGCTCGTCCATCCCCTCGACGTGGACGAAGGTGCGACGGCCGTCGCCGCGGTCCTTCGGGTCGAGCGGGACGAGGGCGTAGACGCGGTCGGCCCGGGCGAACTTGCCGTAGCCGAGGGAGACCATCCGTGGCTCGCGCTTGGTGGCCATCTCGACCGCAAAGTTAGCGCCGAAAGGGTCGAAACTCGCGTCCCGGGCCGAGTTGAGGTCGGATAGCGACCCAAAGTCGGCCCGGGCGGCCGGCGGCCGCTACCTGCGGGGGTCGCGGCCGGTGATGCCGCGGTAGAGCTCGTTGGCCGGCACCCCGGTCAGCGCCGAGACGATGGACGCCGCGGCGCGAGGCCGGGCGCCCGCGCGGACGAGACCGCGCAGGGCGTCGATCGCGAAGCCGATGTCCTGGCTCGCGGTCTCGCGCGCGGGGCCGATCACGACGACTATCTCGCCGCGAGAGTCGTCGCGGAAGCGGCGCATCAGCTCGCCGAGGGTGCCGCGCGCGACCTCCTCGTGCAGCTTTGTGAGCTCGCGGCAGACGGCTGCCGGGCGATCGGGCGCGAGCGTCGCGAGCGCGGCCAGCGACTCCGGCAGCCGGCGCGGCGACTCGAAGGCGATCACGGTCTCGGGCGACTGCAGCACGCGCTCGAGCTCGCCGGTTCGACGCGGCAGAAACCCGACGAAGCGCCAGCGATGCGAGGGAAGGCCCGAGGCGACCAGCGCGGTGGTCACGGCGGAAGCGCCCGGCAGGATCTCGAGCTCGAGGTCGCGGTCGATGCAGGCGCGGATCAGGCGATAGCCGGGGTCCGATATTCCCGGCATGCCCGCGTCGGAGATCAGGGTCACCGTCTCGCCGCGCTCGATCAGCTGCGCGAGCTCGCGGGCGCGATCGGCCTCGTTCTGCTCGTGGTAGGAGACCAGGCGCGGCGAGGGGATCTCGAGCAGCTCGAACAGGCGGCCGGCGCGGCGCGTGTCCTCGCAGGCGACGATGTCGGCGTCGGCCAGCGCGGCCCGGGCGCGGGCCGTGATGTCGCCGAGGTTGCCGATGGGCGTCGGGCAGACGGTGAGCTTTCCGGGCATCGCACCGAGCCTAGATCAGTCCCCGGGACAGGCGCGGATGCCGGGCACCATCCGGCCAAGGCACTAGCGCGAGACCGAGCCCGACTCCTCGAGCGCCATCTCGGCGGCGCCGATCATCCCCGCGTCGCCGCCGAGCACAGCCTCGCGAACCGGCGTCTCGTTCATCGGTGGCAGCGCGCGCTTGCCGAGCTCCTCGCGGGCGGGCTGGAGCAGCAGGTCGCCCGCAGCGATCACTCCGCCTCCGATCACCAGCACGTCCGGGTTGAAGATGTTCGCGAGGCTCGAGAGCCCGACGCCGAGTCGCATCCCGACCAGCGTCATCACCTCGACGGCCGTCTCGTCGCCGGCGATCGCGGCCTCGGTGACCGTCTTGCCCGTGACGGCACCCTCGCGCGCCAGCGCCAGCCCGAGTGCCGACTCGGGATGGGATCCAGCCGCGGCGGTCCCCTCGCGGGCCAGCGCTGTGCCCGAGGCCAACGCCTCGATGCAGCCGTGGTTGGGGCAGGTTCCCTGGCACGGCGGGCCGTTCAGGTCGATGACCATGTGGCCGGGCTCCGAGGCGGCGCCGATCGACCCGCGGTAGAGCTCGCCGTCGATGATCACGCCACCGCCGATCCCGGTGCCGATCGTGAGCATGACGGAGTTCCGCGTCCCCGCGGCGGCGCCGAAGCGGTGCTCGGCGAGCGCGGCGACGTTCGCGTCGTTGTCGACGAAGACCGGCAGGCCGACGCGCTCGGCGATGAGGTCGCGGATCGGGACGTCCGTGATCTCGAGGTTGACCGCGTTGATCGCCACGCCGCGCTCGCGGTCGATCGTGCAGGGGATCCCGAGGCCGACGGCGACCGCATTCGGACGCGCCTCCCTCGCCTCGTTGACCTCGCGCTCGATGGCATCGAGCACCTCGTCTTCGCTCGCCCCCGTGGAGACCTCGCGGCTCTCGTGATGGACGTTCTGGTCGACGTCGACGACGCCCGTGAGCAGCTTCGTGCCGCCGAGATCGACTCCGATCGCCTCTGGCTTGCTCAAGTCGTTGACCGGTCGTACGACGGCTGCATTGGTAAGTATTGATATCCGATGCACCCCGAGGGAGATGACCGGCCGCCCGATCGGCCCGCGGAGGACGACGGCCCGGACGACTCCGGCACCCCCGAGTACACCGTCTACGGCTCGGACGGCGCAGAAGAAGGGGAGCCAGGATCCGCCTCCGAAGGAGCCTCGCCCGGCGGGCGACAAACCCGACTACAAGGTCTACAAGTCACGCCCGGGCCTGCGCGACCGCTTCGGCGGCAAGCCCGACATGGAGAAGCTGAGAGCGGAGCGCCGTGGGCCCGGTGGCGGCGGCGGTTGGCGCGACCGCCTGCGCGGGGGCGCCGGGGGCGGCCGCCGCTGGCTGCGCTGGATCCTGGTCGCGATCGTCGCCTGGCTCGCGATCAGCTTCCTCGCCTTCGCGATCTCGGCCCAGATCCAGAAGGGCAAGCTCGACGACAGCGCGAAGGACGCGCTGGAGGGCGGGCCCGACCTGCTCGCGGGCCAGAACATCCTCATCCTCGGAGGCGACCGCCGCGGGGACAGGCAGGCGCAACGCGAGCGGCACCGAGGGTCAGGGCCCCCCGCGCGCCGACACGATCATGGTGCTGCACGCGTCGCTGACCTCGTTCCGCAAGCTGTCGATCCCGCGCGACACCTACGCCGCGATCCCCGACTGCGGCTCGCAGAAGATCAACGCCTCCCTCGCCTGCAACACCAACAGCCCCGACGGCAACCCCGGCTCGACGATCCGCACGGTCTCGGCCTTCCTCGGGATCCCGATCCACCACATCGTGATCATCGACTTCGACGGCTTCGCCGACTTCATCAACACGCTCGGCGGCGATCACCGTCGACATCAAGAGCAAGGTCTGCGGCGACGTCGACGGCGGCAAGCAGCAGGGCGGGGTCTCGATCCAGCTGCCGCCCGGCGAGCACACGCTCGAGGGCGACAAGGCCCTGGCGCTGGCGCGGATCCGCAAGAACGACTGCAACCCCTCCGAGGACGACACTGACCGCGCCGCGCGCCAGCAGGTGATCCTGAACGGGATCAAGGGCCGGCTCACCGACCCCCTCCGCGTCCCCTACAACTTCATCAAGGGCCCGTGGATCGGCTGGAACGCCCCGAAGGCGATCATCAGCGACATGGGCGGCTTCACCCTCCCCCAGCTCGCGCTCGCCGCCGTGTTCGGCGGCAGCGGCGAGACCAACGTCCTCAAGCCCTCCGGCCTCGGCCCGGGCGGCAGCCTGTTCGTCTCGCAGGGCGAGTGCCGCCGCGCGGTCGAGAAGCTGACCGGCGGCGAGCCCGACGACGACCCGGAGTGCTCGCCCTAGGCGGCTAGTCCGAGGAGGACTTCGCCTTGGGCTTGGCGTCCGACTTCGAGCCCGAGTCGCTCTTCGAGCCGGACTCGAGCCCGAGTCGCTCTTCGAGTCCGACTTCGATCTCGGACTCGGGCTCGCGCTTCGCCTCCTTCGAGTCCTTGCCCGTCTTCGACTTGTTCTTGTAGTCGGTGTTGTAGAAGCCCGAGCCCTTGAAGTGGACCGCAATCGGGTGGAAGACGCGCTCGACCGGCGCGCCGCACTCCTCGCAGGCGGTCACGGGGTCGTCGGACATGCTCTGGATCACCTCGAACTGGTGATCGTTCTCGCACCGGTATTCGTAGATCGGCATCGCTCTCCAGTATCCCAACATCAGCCCTGCATCTAGCCAGGGAGCCTGCTCGCGCTAGACCTCGGGCCCGAACGGGGCGAACCGTCCCCCGTCGGCGAGGATCAGGCCCCCGCGCCGCCCGGGCCTCGCCTCGCCCGCGGCCTCGGCCGCGCCCTCCTCGACGCCGGGCCAAAGGCGCGCCTCGATCGCCTCGCGAAGGGCGCCGGCGGGTCGCTGCAGGACAGGGGCGCTCATCGCGGCGGATGCCTCCTCGGCGCCCGCTTGCGAGAAGGCGACCGCCACCAGCACGAAACCACCCACGGGACGGGCGCCGGGCGCGGTGCGCTCGCGCAGCCGCCAGACGAAGCCGAGGCTGCCCATGGCCTCGGCGGCGCGCTGAGAGGCCGCCTCGGCTCGCTGCTCGTGCTCGAAGCGGTGCACCGCCACGGCCAACTCGAGCGTGCCTCCCACCGATTCTCCGACAGCGCCGAGGAAGGCGGGGTCGAGGTCGAGCATCAGCGGCAGCAGCAGCTCGAGCTCCTCGCCCGCCGGCGGCGGGAGGCGCTCGGAGTCCGCGAAGGAGAAGAGCTGGCCGCTGGCGATCGGCACGAGCGCGCCGAGCGTCCAGGCTGCTTCGAGGTCGAAGCGAACGGCGAGCGACCAGCGACGGCCCTCGTGGCCGAACTCGATCGACAGGGTCGCCTCGGTGAGCCCCGAGCCGTCCGCGCCCGCGGACCACTCCCAGCGCCGCCTGAACCCGAGGTCATCCGATCCGAACGCCTCGGTGAGCTCGGCGATCCCCTCGACGCCGGCGAGCCCCTGGACGAGGACGATGGGGGAACCCGCGAGCTCGAGGGCCCCCACGGCATCGAGGGGCCCTGGACCGGCGCTCAGCGGTTCTTCCTCTTCTTCTTCACCACCTTGAACCCTTGCACTGCGGGGGTCTCGTCCGGGTTGCCGGCCGAGTCGGTCGCCCGAACTGCGAACGAATGTGGCCCGCGCTTCAGGCCCTTCAAGCTGAGAGGCGACGTGCACGACGCGAACGCCGCTCCGTCGAGGCTGCAGGCGAAGCCGTAGACGGGCTCGCCCGCGACGAAGCTGAAGGTGACCGCCGCTCCCTTCGGTCGCTCGACTCGACCCGTTCGCCGATCGTCGGCATCTTCACCCTCGCGGCGGGGCCGCCGACGATCACGGTCTCGGGCCCGGTCGAGTCCTCGCGATAGGAGAACGGGTCCGAGCAGGCCGAGGCGTTGACGTCGTCGAGTGCGATCACGGTGAAGTCGGTGGTCGAGTCATCCGGCACGGACGCGGTAAGCCCTGCGCCGGCGAACTCCACGGCCGATCCTTCGTCTGCGATCGGCCCCGAGCAGTCGTCGGACTCATACAGCCGGACGGTCGAGTTGGGCCCCGTGGTGCCCCTGACCGCGGGATTGTTCGAGTTGGCGGGGGAATCGGGGTCGGTGTCGGTGATCTCGGGCGCGTCTGGAGCCGTCGAGTCCTCGACGTATTCGAAGGGCGCGGAGCACCCTGACTCGTTTCCTGCGGCGTCCGCGGTCCTCGCGGCGAGCTGGGTCGTCGCGTCCGCCGGCACAGTGACGCTGATCCCGGCGCCGGCGAACTGTGCCGGCGTGCCGGTCGCCGCGGGCGGGTTCGAGCAGTCATCGTCCGTGTAGAGCTTGACCGCGGTCGGCGAGCCCGCGCCGGTGGTCCCGAAGACCTCGGGCTGGTTGTCGCTCGCTGGCGAGTTCGGGTCGGTGTCGGTGATCGTGGGGGCGGCCGGGGGCGTCGCGTCGTTGAACGTCGCCACCAGCGTCGTGTCCTCATCGACGGTCACGTTGTGGGCGGCGCCGCCGCCGTCAGACCACGACCCGAAGGCGTAGCTCTCGCCCCCGAGGGTCTGCGGCGAGTCGGCGATCACGGTGTTCTGCGAGCCCTCGATCACGGTTCGCGTGAACGGCGCGGGGGCGGGCGGGGCTGCGTTCAGGCCGAGCGCCAGCCCGTCCGGGTTCGAGTCGAGCGTGAGGGCGACGGTGCGCGGGTCGATCGTCACCGACTCGGTGTCGGAGAGGCCGCCGGAGTCGGTCACGGTCAGCTCGATCGTGAGCGTCGAGGGGTACTCGTGGTCGGGGGCGAAGAACGAGCCGGCGGTGCGGTCTGGGAACGTGCTCCTCGGTGTGGGTGTGGCAGTTGCTCGGGCAGTGGTTGATGACGAGCTCCCAGTCATAGGCCGAGGCGGGCAGCGTCTGCTCGGCGTCTGTGGCGCTGCCCGAGAAGGAGATCTGCTCGTCGACGGCCCAGCTGGTGGCGGCGCTCGGGGAGTTGATCTGGGCGACGGGCGCGCTGTTGTCGGTCTGGATCGTGACCGAGTCGGTGTCGGAGGCGCCGCCGGGGTCGGTGACCCTGACCGTCGCGGTGTGGGTGCCGGCCGGATAGGTGCGGTTGAGGCGTGACCGAGTTGCCGTCGTCGAATTGGCCGTCGCCGTCGGCGTCCCAGGCGAAGGCGAGGTTTGCGAAGGCGTCGTCGGGGTCACTCGAGCCCGCCGCGCTGAGCTGCACTGTGAGCGGGGCGGGGCCGCTGGAGGGGGTCGCGGTCGCGACCGCGGTCGGGGACTGGTTCAGTGTGCTTCTGACCCGCTGGATCGTGCCGCCGTCGAAGTTCGGCGTAGAAGAGCTCGCCCTGGTGCGACCTGCGAGCGTCGACCGGGCTCGCGGCGCCGGCGTCGAAGGTCTGGATCGTGCGACGGGTTCGGGAGCCCGTTGGCGCCGGGCAGCATCGCCCAGATGCAGTCGCGGGAGTAGTCGGCGAAGAAGAGCGCGCCGTCGTAGGAGTTCGGGAAGGCGCCGCCGTCATAGAAGCGAGGCCCGGCGATCGACGGAGCTCCCGGTCGGGCAGCTCTCGCCGGCGACGACCTTGGCCGAGTGGTTGTAGGCGTAGTAGGGCGCGACGACCGCGCCGGCGCCCTGGCGAGTAGAGGTTCTCGCAGAGGTCGAGGTTGGCGCCGTCGTAGCCGCCCTGTCGCGCCGGCGCCCTCGTAGCAGGGCCAACCGAGGTTGTCGGCTCGCCGAGTCGCTCGGGTCGAGCGACGCGGTTGATCTCCTCCCAGTCGTTCCAGCCGACGTCGCCGATCCAGACCTCGCTCGGTGCCGGGGCGGACGGTGAAGCGGAACGGGTTGCGGAAGCCGAAGGCCGCGATCCGGCGCTGGTTGGCGTCGGAGCTGCCGGCGAAGCGGGTTGCCCGGCAGCGCCGGCGCCGGTGTCGGGGTCGACTCGAAGCAGCGCGCCGTCGAGGCCGGTCGGATCGCCGGTGGTGCGCGACGTCCTGGCTGCGCAGCGCGCCGCCCTCGGCGGTCGGCGGGGTCAGGGCGCCGCCGACGCCGCCGGGCGGGTCGCCGCACGGGTTGACCGGGCTGCCGTCCTGGCCCCAGTCGGCGAAGTTGAAGCTCGCCCCGTCGCCGCCGCTGACGTAGAGGGCGCCGTCGGGGCCGAAGCGCGAGATCGCCGATCGAGTGGCTCGGGTACTGCTGGCACCAGTCGTTGATCAGCACGTTCGTCTTCGCCGACATCGTGTCGCCGGCTGATCGTCAGCCGCGCGAGCCGGCCGGTGACCACGCAGCCGTCGCCGGTCGGCCCCGGCGGGGTCGGGCAGGGATCGCCGCTCACGCCCGGCGGTCCCCCAGCGCGGGGCCGTGCCGCCGGGCTCGGCGTCGAGGGTGTAGAGCGCGTAGAGGTAGGGGCGCGTCGGGAAGCTGGGGGTCGAGCGCGAGCCCGAGCAGGCCGCGGTCCCAGAAGTTGTAGACCTCGGTGCGGAGGTCGGCGAACGATCGGTCGGCGTCGTGTCGCCGAGGCCGTCGAAGACCTTGATCAGGCCGCTCTTCTCGGCGACGAAGACGCGGCCGTCGGGGGCGAAGCGTGAGCGCGGTCGGGTTGGAGAGGCCGGTGAAGGCCGTCGACTCCTGGAAGCCGGAGGGCAGCGGTGCCGGCCTGGGCCGGTGGCAGAGCACGGCCAAGCCCGCGGCCAACGCGAGGAGCAGCGCAACCCGTGCCCCCGCACGATGTTCGCCCACGAACCCAAGAAGCGACATTGAGTCGCTGTGCGCTCGCAGCGCGCTAAGTACTAAAGTACATTTGTCGCGGGTTCTGCTCAAGGCGACAGTCCCTACGCGAGGCCGCATCGGCACCTGCGATACGTCGGGGGTGACTAGGCTGGCGCGATGCCGGAGGCAGGTGACACTCGACAAGGTCGTCGCGCTGTGCAAGCGGCGCGGGTTCATCTTCCAGTCCTCCGAGATCTACGGCGGGCTCGCCTCGACCTACGACTACGGCCACTACGGGGTGCTGCTCAAGAACAACGTCAAGGCTGAGTGGTGGCGGTCGGTCGTGCAGGAGCGCGACGACATGGTCGCCCTCGACGCCGCGATCCTGATGCACCCGCGCACCTGGGAGGCCTCGGGCCACCTCGAGGGGTTCACCGACCCGCTCGTGCAGTGCCTCGGCGAGTGCAAGAAGCGCTGGCGCGAGGACCACGTGCGCGAAGAGCAGCTCGGCGCCGAGGACGCCGAGGGCGAGATCCGCTGCCCGCAGTGCGGCGGCGAGCTCTCGGAGCCGACGGAACTTCAACCTCATGTTCGAGACCCACATGGGCCCCGTCGCCGAGTCCGGCTCGGAGATCTTCCTGCGCCCCGAGACGGCGCAGGGCATCTTCGTGAACTTCAAGAACGTCCTTCAGTTCGCCCGCAAGAAGCCGCCGTTCGGGATCGCCCAGGTGGGCAAGTCCTTCCGCAACGAGATCACTCCCGGCAACTTCATCTTCCGCACTCGCGAGTTCGAGCAGATGGAGATCGAGTTCTTCGTGCCGCCCGCCGAGGCCGAGCAGTGGCACGAGCACTGGATGGAGCAGCGGATGAGCTGGTACACCGACCTCGGGATCCGCGCCTCCCACCTGCAACTGCGGGCGCACGGCGCGGACGAGCTGTCGCACTACTCCAGCGCGACCTCCGACATCGAATACGAGTTCCCGATGGGCTTCTCGGAGCTCGAGGGCGTCGCCAACCGCGGCGACTTCGACCTCACCCGCCACCAGGAGTTCTCGGGCCAGAAGATGGACTACGTCGATCCGGGCACCGGCGACCGCTACATCCCCCACGTGATCGAGCCCTCGGCCGGCGCCGACCGCGCGACCCTCGCCTTCATGGTCGATGCCTACGACGAGGAGGAGGTCGAGGGCCGCGAGCGCGTGCTGCTCCGCCTCCACCCCCGGCTCGCCCCCGTCAAGGTCGCGGTGCTGCCGCTGGTCAACAAGGACGGCCAGCCCGAGAAGGCGCGGGAGATCTACGAGGAGCTGCGCGTGCTGATGTCGGCGGAGTTCGACACCGGCGGCTCGATCGGCAAGCGCTACCGCCGCCAGGACGAGATCGGGACGCCGTGGGGCGTCACCGTCGACCACCAGACCATGGAGGACGGCACGGTGACCCTGCGCGACCGCGACTCGCTCGACCAGTCGCGCTTCCCCGCCGGCGAGCTCGCGGCAGAGCTGACGCGCCGGCTCGGCGCGCCGTGGCGCTCGCCGAAGCTTTCCGCCGAGTCCTAGCGCGAGAATGCGAGTGTGAGCGCCCGAAACCGCGTCTGCGTCTTTCTGCTCGGTGCCTGCGGCACGTGGAACGCGGGCAACATCGGCCCGCTGACCGATCCGCTCGTCGCCGAGTTCGACATCTCGCTGACGACGCTCGGGCTGGTGTCTGGAACCGCCTTCTTCGGCGGCATCGTCGCAGCGACCCTCGCCGGGACGGAGATCGCGAGGAAGATCCCGCTTCGGCCGGGCTTCAGGCCTCGTGCGTGCTTCTAGCGGTGGGCAACCTGGTGTGCGCGGGGAGCCCGGTCCTGGTATGCTCATCGGCGGGCGCTTCATCGTCGGCGTCGGCCTCGGGCTGACGATCCTCTTCGGGGGCGCGTTCGCGCGCGCCGAGGGCGGCCTCAGGGCGCTCGGGATCTACGGCGCGGGAATCACTCTCGGCGTCGCGATGGCGCTCGGGGTGGGAGGCTTGCTCGAAGAGGCCGGGCTCGAGTGGCGGCTCGCCTTCGTGCTCGCCGCCCTGATCGGCCTGATCCCGCTGCCCCTGATCCCGCGCGACACGCCTGAGGTGGCCCCGAGGAACGAGCCGGCTGAGGGCCCGTTCGCCGAGGCAGCCAAGAGCCTCCCGTTCTGGCGCCTGCAGATGCTCAGCATCACCACGCTGGGGATCCCGCTCGTGCTCGGCGTCTGGCTCATCTCCTACCTGGGCATCGAGGAAGGGGTCGGGGTCGGCGCGGCGGGCGCGATCGCGTTCGGGCTCTTCGGCCTGTCGGCGGCGACGCGCTACCTCGGCGGCGTGATGTCGGCCCGCGGCGCGTCCCCCGGCCGTCGCCCTGTTCGGCTGTCTTGTGGGCGCGCTCGGGATCGCGGTGATCGCGGTCGGCGACGGGATCGGCGCCGCCATCGCTGGTGTCTTCCTGATCGGGGCGTCGATCTCCGTGCCCGCCTCGCTCGTCTACGACGAGGGCGAGAACGTCCTGCCGGGCCGGCCGCTCGGCGGCCTTGGGCTGATCGTCACCGGGGCGAGCGCCTTCCCCATCGTCGCCATCCCGCTCGTCGGAGCCGCGATCGGGTCTGGGGACGGGGACCTGGCGTTCCTGGCGCTGGCGGCGTTCGCGGCGGCGTCGGGGTTCGCCAACATCGTGCCGGCCGCTCCTGACCCGGCCTGACCCTTGCCTTGACGTGCCCCCGCGGGTAGTTTCGCCGCTGGCAGGGACTTGAATCCTCGATGCAGACCGGGAGCGTCGCGCTCGCGCTTGTCGCGACGCTCGTCTGCTGCGCGCCGTGCTCGCGGCGCCGCGAGCGCCGTCACCAGGACCTTCGCCTTCACGGCGCCGAGCAGACCTTCAAGGTTCCCGCGGGAGTGAAGAAGCTTCGAGTGACCGCCAGAGGGCGCACCCGGTGGCCCCGGCGCGGGCGCCCCGTCCTCCTCGGGCGGGCTGGGCGGCATCGCCATCGCAGACTCGGCGTGAGCCCCTGCAGAACCCTCTTCGTCTTGGTCGGCGGAACCGGAGCTGCCGGAAGAAGCGCGGGGGCCGGTAACAGCCCCGGCGGGTTCAACGGCGGCGGCGCGGGCCGCTTCCGCGGTGATGGAGGCGGCGGACCCGGAGGTGGCGGCGGCGGGGGGGCTCGGACGTTCGCACCGAGACGAGTTCGCTCTCGTCCTCCCTCGGCTCGCGACTTGTCGTCGCGGGAGGTGGCGGTGGCGCTGGTGGCGCGAGCGGCGGCGTCGCTGGTGGCGCAGGCGGCGCGGCCGGGTCAGCAGGCGCCGGCGTCTTCGGCTCCATCGGCGGAGCCCCGGGCACCACCACGGCCGCCGGCGCCGGCGGCAGCGGGATCCGGCGGGCTAGTCCGGCGGATCTGGGCTGTTCGGAACCGGGGGCGCGGGGGCAGCGGACTGGCCACTACCAGCGCCGGCGACGGCGGAGGCGGAGGCGGAGGCTACTTCCGGCGGCGGCGGGGGATCGGGCGGCTCCAACGGCATGGACGCCGGCGGTGGCGGAGGCGGCGGCGCGACGTTCTTCGGCCCGACGGCCGGCAGCATCGTCCCGGGGATCGACACGACCCGGACGCCGTCGGTCACGCTCGAGTTCACCAAGAAGAAGGGCAAGAAGCCGAAGAAGTGCAAGAAGCCGAAGAGGTAGGCGTCAGCCCCGCCAGCGCTCGCCCTGACTGATCCGCTCGAGCCCGACCCAGGCCAGCTCCATCACGGCGGCGACGACCTGCTCCTTCGGCACGTCGCGGTGCTCGCCCCACCAGTCTGCGAGGGACTGGATCGCGCCGATCTGCTGTTGGGCGATCATCTCGATCTCGACCCGGGTCTGCGGGCTCTCCTTGATCTGCTCGGCGATGTCGGCAGTCATCAGGGTCACGATCGCAGCGCCGACCCGCTCGCGCAGCCGCGCCAGCCACTCAGCGACGTCGGGGTCGGCGGTATTGCGCAGCATGATCGCGGCCGCGCCTCGGCGCTCCTCGAGGAACGTGAAGAAGGCCTCGGTGCCGGCCCGCATCCTGTCCTCGCCCGGCTCGGCGCCGGCCAGCGCGGCGTTCAGCCGCTCGACGAGCTCGGTCACGTGCTGCTCGAGCATCGCGGCGTGGAGCTCGCGCTTGGAGGCGAAATGCTCGTAGATCAGGGCCTTCGAGACTCCGGCGCTCTCGGCGACGGTGTCGAGCGATGTCTGGTGGTAGCCGCCGTCGGCGAACGCCTCGCGGGCGGCCTCGAGGATGAGGACGCGGCGATCCGAAGCGGACATGCGCTTTCGCGGTTGTGTGATGGAAGTCACAGGCTTATCCTCTCTAACTGACCAGCCAGTCAGTTAGTGTACGGGGCGAGTCCCCGGAACCGCAACGAGCAGAGGAGGGCCAAGCACATGGCCACAGCGACCAACGGCACCGCCACCCGCGAGCCCCTCACCAAGGACGATGTCTCGGCCCGCGCGGGCGAGCAGATCTCCTACGAGGACCTCTACCGCCGTTGGGAGCAGAACCAGTGGCAGGCCTACGCGCTCGATTTCACCGAGGACATCAACGGCTGGAACGCGCTTTCGGAGATCCAGCGCGACTCGGCCGTCTGGATCTATTCGATGTTCTTCTACGGCGAGGACGCAGTCACCGACGGCCTCTCCCCCTACATCGACGCCGCGCCGAAGGAGGAGCAGAAGTACTTCCTCGCCACCCAGCAGGTCGACGAGGCCCGCCACTCCGTCTTCTTTCACCGCTTCTTCAAGGAGGTGATCGGGGCCGGCGACAGCCTCTCGTCCGGCCTCGCCTTCACAGAGCCCCACCTGAACTGGGGCTACATGGGGGTGTTCGACCGCCTCGAGTCGATGGGCGACGAGTTGCGCCGCGACCGCTCCCTGCCCAAGTTCGCCCAAGCGATCACGCTCTATCACCTGATCATCGAGGCCGCGATGGCCCAGCCCGGGCAGCACTACATCGAGGACTTCTTCACCAAGGCCGGCTCCATGCCCGGCTTCTCGGAGGGCATGCACAACGTCGCGCGCGACGAGCAGCGCCACATCGGCTTCGGGGTGAAAGTGCTCTCGGAGCTGCTCGCGGAGTCCGACGAGTGCAAGGCTGCGGTCGAGGAGATCATGGGCGAGGTGATGCCCTTCCTGATCTCGGTGTTCATTCCGCCGGGAATGGACGAGCGCTACACGACGGCCTACGGCTTCACGATGGAGGACATCGTCTCATTCGGGATGCGCTCTGTCGAAGCGAAGTGGCGAGCGATCGGCTTCCCGCTCGATCAGATGGCGAACGGGACGATCTACCCATTCGATCCCGAGATGGCCCACGACGAGCGCGCCAAGCGCCAGCTCACGTTGCTGCGCGCGGGAGTGCTCGGCGAGCCGGATGCCGGGATCTCACGCGCGACTCCCGAGGTCCAGTCGATCTACTTCGACGTGATCGCGCGCTCGGCCGACGCCACGGCGCTCGATGCCCCGATGACCGTCCAGTGGAAGTTCACGGACGCCGATCCGTGGCACGTGAAGCTGAACAACGGCTCCACCGCCGCGGCGCCTGGCCTCGCCGACGACGCCGACCTCACGCTCGAGACGACCTGGGGGCAGTGGATCGAGATCTCGATGCGCGGCGAGAGCGCCCCGCGCGCGATCGTACGGCGCAAGTTGCGCCCGAGCGGCGACCTTCGCAACCTCGCCCGCATGGGCCAGGTCTGGAAGCCCCGGCTCTAGGCGCCTACCCGAGGAGCTTGCGCTTCTGCGCCTCGAACTCCGCCTCGGTGATCTCACCGGCGTCGCGCTTGTTCGCCAGGTGCTCAACCTGAGCGGGGGGATCGACCTGCGGCGGTGAAATCCCGCCCCCGAACCCCTCGGCGTTCGGGATCTTCAGCCCCGACATGCCGAGAGCGCCGAGGATCGCCTGCTGCAGGCCGGGGACGGAGGTGGCGTCGACCTGCTGGCCGGGCTTGTCGGGGTCGATGCCGTGCTTTCGAAGGACCTCCTCGACGTTCTGACGGGCCTCGGTGCCGCGCAGGTCCACGGTCTGCGACGGCAGCTTCTGGGCCTCGGCCGCCTGGCCGGGATCAATCCCGGCCTTCGCGAGCGTCTCCTTGACCTCGTCGGCGTCAGACCAGCCGCCCGCGCCCATCTCGACGCTCTGACCATCGGGGATCGCCGACCCCGAAACGGCGGCCTCGAACTCGGCGCGTCCCGGGCTGGGGGATCGCGTACTCGTCCTTGCGGCGGAGGAAGTCGAACAACCCCATGCGGCGAATCCTAGATGACTGATTCCCAACCCCCGCGCGCCAGGATGAAGGACTCGGCCGTACGGCGCTCAGGAATCAATCCTCCTCGTCGCCCACTCCGAGCGAGTCGACGCCCGTCAGGTTGGCCGGCCTTCCGGGCAGGTACATCGTCGATCCGGTCGCCAGGGCGACCGGCTTGCCGTCGGCGTCGGTCAGCTCCGCTGCTGCGATCGCGATCGTCCGGCCCGCATGCAGCACCCGGGCGCGTGCGGTCAGGTCGCGGTCGTCGGGGAAGACGGGGCGCAGGTAGTTGACCTTGAGGTCGAGGGTCGCCGTCGCGGTCCCGGCCGGGGCGGTGGAATAGACCGCGGCAGCCAGAGCCGCCTCCGCAAGCATGGCGGTGAATCCTCCTTGGACGGTCCTCGCCGAGGTCGAGAGCCAACGGCTGCACGGCAGGACCATCGCCGCCTCCCCCTCTCGTGCGTCGGTCAGGCGAAGTCCGGTCAGGTGGTGGATGGGCGGCCTTGGCAGCTCGCCGTCGATCAAGGCGGTCAGGACCTCGAGCCCGGAGCGGCGCTCAAGACACGTCCGGCGCCAGCACCTCGCCGCTGAGAGGCCTTCGCAGGGGGTCCTCGGGATCGTCCCCCGGCAGGGGCTGGTCGAGGACCGGCGCGTCGGCGGGAGGCTCGGGCATCGGGTCGACAGGGCCGAGGACCGAGCAGCGCGAGGTCCCGTGCGCGATCAGAGCATCCCCCGCGTCGAACAGAAACGCCTCCGACAGCCCCTGCGAGCGACCCCGGTGGATCAGCTGGCCTGATCCGCTGATCTCCGAGTGGCCGTCGGCCAACAGCGGCCTCAGGAAGGTGAGCGAGAGCTCCGCGGTCGTCATGAACTCGCCGGCCGGCAGGTCCCCGTGGACCACTGACCCGAGCGCCGCGTCGCCGATCAGCGCCAGCGTCCCGCCCGAGATCAGGCCGGCGGAGTTCGCGAACCAGGGTGACGCCGGCATCGAGAAGCTGGAGTGCCCCCGCGAGGCCGCAGTCATCCGCAACTCCGTCAGGTAGCTCATCGGCGAGAAAGGGATCCGTCCCTCGCGACCGAGGCGGTGGCGCTCCTGACCCGGCAGCGCGACCATCGAAGGGTCGGGGTATCCGCCCTTGGCCCGCTGCTGCCAGATCATCTCTCCCGTCGACACGGGCGCGAAGCTACTAACCGGCGCTGAGCAGGGAGCGCGCAGCCACGGTTCCGGCGGCGACCACGTCGCTGTGGTCGCGCTCGGGGTCCGAGAGCATCTGCAGCGCGATCCCGTCCGCGAGCGCGAACAGGAAGCCGACGACGGCGTCGGCTTCGGCGGCGAGCTTGAGCACCCCCTCGCTCTCCTTGACGCGGAAGCTCTCGGCCAGGTGGTGCCGGGTGCGGTTGAAGAGCTCGCCAACCTCGCGCTGGATCTCGGGGTTGCGCCGGCCGGCCGTGAACAGCTCGAAGATCAGGACCCAGAACCCGGGCTCGTTCTGGATCGAGTCCTCGAGGTCGGAAACCAGGATGTGGAGGATCTCGTCGGCGCTCGCCGCCTTGCCGATCGGCTCATCCAGGCGCGCGATGCGATGCTCGGCGTCGCGGCGCACCACCTCGACCAGCAGGGCCTCCTTGGTGCCGAAGTAGTAGTGCAGCAGGCCGCGGCTGACCCCGGCCTCGCGCGCGACGTGCTCGAACGTGGAGCCGGATATTCCGCGCCGGGCGACGCTCGAGCGCATCGCCTCGACGATGCGGTTCGCCTTCTCTCCACTCAGTTGGCGCTCTGCTCCTGCGGCTTCCATATGCGGGCGAGGCTACCGGCTAGCCGGTTTTCGCCGCTGCGCGTTGGCCGAATTACGCCTCGATCTCCTCGAGGTGCTCGCCCTTCGTCTCGGGCACCAGCCTCCAGCAGAACCAGACGGTGACGATCCCGATTGCTCCATAGAACCAGAACGCGACGGTACTCCCGGTCAGCGGCCCGGAACGACCAGAGGGCGCCGAAGCGCCCTCTGGCCAAGCCTGGTTGTTCTGCCTGCGGCTAGCTCTTGCTCGCCGAGCTCGTGCTCGTCGTGTCGGCAGCGGTGTCCGTGGGCGTCGGGGTGGTGGTCGAGGTGTACTCGAACTCCTCCTCGGCGCCGAACAGCTTGTCGAGCACCGCCTTGCGCGCGTCCTCGGAGAGGATCAGCACCAGCGCTGCGCCGATGATGGCGACGAGCAGCACCTTGCCGAAGCCGAACCCGCCGCCACCGGTACGGCGGCCGCGAATCTGGTCAGCCGCTTCCTTGAACGACGCAGCGGCGTCGCTCAGGTCGCGGTGGACCTTCTTGTCGTCGAGCAGCGACTGCGCCGGGCCCTTGCCGTTGGACATGCGCCCGTAGGCGTTCTTCGCGGACTCGAAGGCGACGCGGATGTTGTCGCGCAGCTCTTCGTCCTCGATCAGCCGTCTCACGTACGGGTTCGAGGCGACCGACCTGGCGGTGTCACCGGCCCTCTCACTTCTGCTTTGACCCATTTGTGGTCTCCTCGTTTCCTTGACTTGCCTGAGTGCGTGCGGAGGATATACCCGCATCGGCGGGCGCTACTCAACGCCTCGGCTCAAAGGCCCAGCGAGATGGCCAGAGCATCGCCGACGTAGTCGACGTAGTGGAACTTGAGGTCGCCCAACTCGTGCTTGGGAATCTCGGCGACGTCGCCCTCGTTGCGCGAGGGCAGGATGCACTCCTTGATCCCGGCTCGCTGCGCGGCGAGCGTCTTCTCCTTGATCCCGCCGACGGGCAGCACCTGCCCGGTCAGCGTTATCTCACCGGTCATCGCCAGGTCGTTGCGCACGGCCTTCTCGCAGACGAGCGAGGCGAGCGCCGTCGTCATCGCGACCCCGGCGGAGGGGCCGTCCTTCGGCACCGCACCCGCCGGCACGTGGATGTGGATGTCGTTGTTGGCGAACCAGTCGTCGTCGAGCTCAGGGCGCAACTCGGTGATGTGGCCGCGCACCCACGAGAGCGCCGCCTGAGCCGACTCGCGCATCACGTCGCCGAGCTGCCCGGTGATCGTGAGCTTGCCCGAGCCCTTCATCGAGGTCGCCTCGATGAACAGGACCTCGCCGCCGACCGGGGTCCAGGCGAGGCCGGTGGCGACGCCGGGGTCCTTGGTGCGGCGGCGCTGCTCGGAGAAGACGCGGCGCTTGCCGAGCAGCGCGCGGGCCCGCTTCCCAGACACCTTGACCTTGCCCTTGGCCTTTCCCTCGGCGACGTCGCGAGCGATCTTTCGAAGGACGGTGCCGATCGCGCGCTCGAGGTTGCGGACGCCGGCCTCGCGCGTGTACTCCTCGATGATCACGACCAGCGCGGTGTCGGTGAGCTCGACCTGCGAGCTCTTCAGCCCATTGGCCTCGAGCTGGCGCGGGACCAGGTACTTCTTCGCGATGTGGAGTTTTTCGTCGACCGTGTAGCCGGCTAGCTGGATCACCTCCATGCGGTCCTGCAGCGGGCCCGGAACGGTCTCGAGCTGGTTCGCGGTGGCGATGAAGATCACGTCCGAGAGGTCGAACGGCAAGTCGAGGTAGTGGTCGCGGAAGCTCGAGTTCTGCGCAGGGTCCAAGACCTCGAGCATGGCGCTGGCGGGGTCCCCGCGGAAGTCCGCGCCCATCTTGTCGATCTCGTCGATCATGAACAGCGGGTTGCGGGTTCCCGCGTCGCGCAGGGCGCGGATGATCGTTCCCGGCATCGCGCCGATGTAGGTGCGGCGGTGCCCGCGAATCTCGGCCTCGTCACGGACTCCGCCGACCGAGATGCGCTCGAACTTGCGGCCGAGAGCGCGACCGATGGACTTGCCGAGGCTGGTCTTGCCGACCCCGGGCGGGCCGACGAAGCAGAGTATGGGCCCGGGCGACTCCGGGTTCAGCTTTCGCACCGCGAGGTACTCGAGGATCCGATCCTTGACCTCCTCGAGGTCGTAGTGGTCGTCGTTGAGGATCTTCTTCGCGTGCTTGATGTCGAGGTTGTCGGTCGTCTCGTTCGACCAGGGCAGGTCGACGAGCCACTCGAGGTAGCTGCGGATGACCCCGTACTCGGCGGCGGCGGAGGGCAGCTTCTCGAGGCGGCCGAGCTCGCGCTCGGCGGCCTTCGCCGCCTCCTCCGGGAGCTCCGCGGCCTCGATCCGCTCGCGCAGTTCGTTCACCTCGGCCGCCTGGTCGTCCTCTTCGCCGAGCTCCTCCTGGATCGCCTTCATCTGCTGGCGCAGGAAGTACTCGCGTTGGCCCTTGTCGATCTCGGACTCGACCTGCGACTGGATCTTGGTCCCGAGGCGGACGACCTCGAGCTCGCGGGTGAGGATCTGCGACAGGCGGCGCAGGCGCTTGGCGACGTCGACCTCCTCGAGGAGGGCCTGCTTCTCCTCGCTGGAGATGCGCATCGCCCCGGCGATCAGGTGGCCGAGCGCCGACGGGTCGTCGAGGTTCGTGACCGCGAGCTGGAGCTCCTCGGGCAGGTACGGGATCTGCTCGATGATCTCGCTGAAGGTGTTCTGGACGTTGCGCGTCAGGGCCTCGAGCTCGGGCGATGGCGTGACCACATCGGCAATCGGCTGCACGCGAGCGACGAGGTAGGGCTCCTCGGCGACGTAGTCAGTCAGCGCCACGCGCTCGCCGCCCTGCACCAGGATCCGCAGGGTGCCGTCGGGCACCTTCATCATCCGGGCCACGGTGCCGGCGACGCCGACGTCGTAGAGGTCGTCCGGGCGGGGCGCGTCGTTGCCCGGGTCCTTTGAGGCGACCATGACGAGCATCCGGTTGCCCGAGAGGACGTCGTTGACGAGCTCGATCGAGCGCTCCTGGCCGACCGCCAGCGGGGTCAGGGTGTCGGGGAAGGTGACGGTCTCGCGCAGCGGCAGGACCGGTAGCGCATCGGGCAGCGGCTGCTCGCCGCGCACGGAGTCATCGACATCCGGCAGCTCCACGACCTCGATCTCTGGCGCCTCGGCTCCGGCCAACTGCTCGTCGACGGAAGCCAAGTCGCGGTCGAGGTCGGTCACTGCTCCTCGTTTGCTCTTTCGATCGGGACCTGGCGGGCGCTTTCGGGGAGCCGGACCGGAAGCTCGATACGGAGGATCCCGTCCTCGTAACTCGCTTGCGCCTCGTCGGCCTGCACGTCGGCCTGAAGCTCGATCACGCGGCGGAAGGGGCCGGACGGCAGCTCGACCTGCTGGTAGGTGCGGCCCTCGGTCTCGCGGACGGGGCGCTCGCCGGTGATCACGAGGGAGCGGCCGCGGACCTCGAGGTTGATGGCGTCGACGTCGACTCCGGGGAGGTCGACCTTGACGATCGCGCGCTCAGGCCGGTCCTCACCGCAGTAGTAGACGTCCACGCGGGGGACGAAGCCGGCGGTGAGCGCCCGCGGTGCGGTGCGGTGGCCGGCCTGGTCCCAGAAGTCGCCGAGGAGATCGTCCATCTCACGCCGCATGCGGGCGAAATCAGCGAAGGGGTCGCGCTGCCTCGTCACCAGGTGAACGATAGCCAGACGGGGATCTCAGATCTCGTACGTGGCACCCTCGCGGGCGACTTCGACCGGTCCGCCGAAGCCGCGCTCGGCCTCCTCACGGGCCCAGTCGTCGCCGAGCTCGTCGGAGATGTGTGTGATGACGACGCGGCGCGCGCCGGCGCGCTTCGCGTGCTCGCCAGCCTCCTCGGGGGTGAGGTGGCCCCGGACGCCGGTGCGCTCCGGGCGGGGCAGCGTAGCCTCGACCAGCATCAGGTCGGCGTCGCGCGCGATCTCGACGATCTCGTCCCCGGGCCGAGTGTCGGCGCTGTAGGACAGTTTGGCCTCTCCCCCCTTGGAGGCGATGTTCACGGCGAAGGTGTCGATGAAGTGGGGCACCGGGTGAAAGCCGGCGGTGATCTCGCCGACGGCGACGCTGTCGCCGGGGGCGTACTCGCTGAGCTCGAACGCGTTCTCGATCAGGTCATCGTTGCCCCAGGCGCCGACGACCTGTCGGAACACGGCGCGCGCGCCGGGCGGGGCGATCAACTTCGGCCTCGCCGGCCGGTCGGTCCCGGGCCACGTGTGGACCGGGACGGGCTGCTGCTTCGGCGCGTAGGTGAGCGCGTAGGAGTACGGGACGAGGTCCAGGAAGTGGTCGGCGTGCAGGTGCGAGATCAGGACGGCATCGAGATCGACGTAGTCGATCCGCTCGCGGAGCTTGCCGAAGACTCCGTTGCCGCAGTCGAGCAGCACCGTGGTCGTCCCCTCTTCGATCAGGTAGCCGCTGCAGGCGCCACCCGCGTCCTGCCAGGACGGGGACTTGCCGAGCACCGTGATCTTCAAGAGCCCTCCACTGCGGTTCCCTGGTCGGGAACCTACAGCGCCGGGGCTACATACAGCGCCGGGGCTACCCGTAGGGTCCGGGCCGCTCGGCTTGTGCGGGCGGTCGCCCCGGCTTTCCCGGAGATTAGGCCGCGGTGGCTGCGGCGGTGCGGGCCGGCTCGCGCATGAGCAGCGCGGGCTGGCGAGGGGGGACGAGGCCGGCAGGCGTGTCGGGGCGGAAGGTGGGGCAGGGCTCGTCCAGTCCCAGGGCGCAGAGGTTGTGCATGCGGAAGTAGCAGTCGTCGCAGGTCAGTTTCTTCGCGCTGGAGCGCGCTCGACCGGTGGCCAAGATCAGGTCCTCTCGTCAGGTCTGCCTCCCCGGGGCCCTTCCCCGCGGCGCCGTCTCACTATGCCACTTCGCCAGGCAGCCTTCAGGCACGTTTCCGCAAATGGCGATCTTCTTATTTCATGGCTACCATTCGGGCAGATGTCGGAGCCGCGATCAACCCGTCTCTCGGCTTCTCCGCCGATGTTCGAGAGCCGGTTCCTCGACTTCTTCACGCGGGTCCATCCCGCGATGCCGGCGGTCGTCTACCTGCCGGTGGTCGCCGGTGCGATCTGGCTCGGCTTCGACCGGGGGCTCGACGGCGCCACCAGCGCCCTGCTCGTCCTCGCGGGCATCGTGATCTGGACCCCGACCGAGTACTGGCTGCACCGCCTCGTCTTCCACTGGCGGCCGAAGTTCCGGGGCGGCGACCGCCTCCACTTCATGATCCACGGCGTCCATCACGACCACCCCAACGACGCGATGCGCCTGGTGATGCCCCCGGCCGCGAGCATCCCACTGGCCGCCCTCTTCTACGTGCTCTTCATCGTGATCTTCGGGACGCCACACGGGCTTCCGTTGTTCGCGGGCTTCATCGTCGGTTACCTGGGTTACGACTACACGCACTACTACATCCATCATGCGACGCCGAAGTCAACGATCGGCCGAAAGCTGCGTGAGCAGCACATGCGCCACCACTTCCAGGACCACCACTTCGGCTTCGGGGTCTCGTCGCCGCTGTGGGACGCGGTCTTCCGGACCCTCCCGAGGCGCCGCAAGGTCGAGCGCCGTCCCGCCGCCCCCGGCGACGAGACCACCGCCTGAGCGACGGGGTCCGCGCTAGGCCACGCGGCTGACGGGCTCGCGCCCGTCGAGCACCGCGATCACGTTGTCGGCCGCGAGCGCCGCCATCGCGTCGCGGGAGGGGATCGTCGCCGACCCGATGTGGGGCAGCAGGACGCATCGCGGCGCCGACAGCAGCTCCTCGGGCACCTGCGGCTCGCCCTCGTAGACGTCGAGCCCGGCCGCGCCGAGGCGCCCGTCGCGCAGCGCGGCTGCCAGCTCGGCCGCGTCGACGAGCGACCCGCGGGAGGTGTTGACGAGAACCCCCTCGGGGCCGAGCAGGTCGAGCTCGGCGCGGCCGATCATGCGGTTCGTCGCCTCCCCCGCGGGGGCGTGAACGCTTACGACGCCGGAGACCGACATGAGCTCGGCGAGCTCGAGGCGGCGGGCGCCGAGGTCGCTCTCCGCCTGGGGCTTGGCTGATTTGGCTGAGTAGACAACGTCCGATCCAAGCCCGTGTACGAGCTCGGCGTAACGGCCGCCGATCCGGCCGAGGCCGACCACCCCCACCGTCGAGCCGCGCAGCTCGAGCCCGCGATAGGCGGCCGGGTCCCAGCCCCTCCAGCGGCCCTCGCGCAGGTCGCGCTCGGCATCGCTCATGCGGCGCGCCGCGGCCAGGGTCAGGGCGAGCGCCAGCTCGGCGGTCGCCTCGGTGAGGACGCCGGGGGTGTTGGTGACGACGACCCCGCGCTCGGCGCAGGCATCGAGGTCGATGTTGTCGTGCCCGACGGCGAAGTTCGAGACGACTCGCAGGCCCTCGCCCGCGGCGTCGAGCAACTCGACGTCTACCGGGACGGTGGGGTCGGCGACTAACGCGGCGGCGCCGGGGACCATCTCGAGCAACCGCTCGTGATCGGCGTCGAGGCCGCCCTCGCGCAGGTCGAATCGGTCGCGCAGCTTGTCCACGCCCGCGGGCAGCAGCATGCGGGCGATCACGACCGTTTGCCGCGCTTCACCCATGCAGGCCGACGCTAACGGTTACAGTGAAGGTGAACAGAAAATTAACTGTAGGGGAAGGGACTCACACATGGCTGCGAACACGGTAGACAAAGCACGGGCACTGCTCGAAGAGCGGCGTGACGAGCTCAACAAGGAGCTCCGTCAGATCGAGACGGCGATCTCCGGGCTCGGTGGGGGCCGGAAGCGTGGGCCGGGAAGGCCCCGCGGATCGACCAGCGCTCCCAGGCGCCGGCGCCGCCGAGGCGGCTCGCGGGCCGACCAGGCGGTGACGATCATCTCCGAGAACCCCGGGATCGGCGTGGCCCAGCTCGGAAAGAAGATGCACCTGAAGGCCCCGAACTACCTGTACCGCGTGCTGCCGGACCTGGAGAAGGAAGGGCGCATCAAGAAGAAGGGGAAGGGCTACCACCCCGCCTGAAGGTCACTGCCGCTCCCCGGCGCGGCCTAGACCAACCCGAGCTCGGACACGGAGTCGCGCTCTTCGCGCAGCTCGGCGACGCTGGCGTCGATGCGCTTGCGCGAGAAGTCGTTGACGTCGAGGCCTTCGACGACCGTGTACTCGTCTCCCAATGCCGTGCACGGCTGGCCGCAGAAGATGCCCTCCTCGATCCCGTATGCACCGCTCGAGGGGACGGCCATCGAGACCCAGTCACCGTCGGGCGTGCCGAGTGCCCAGTCGCGGATGTGGTCGATCGCGGCGCTCGCCGCGGACGCTGCACTCGAGGACCCGCGGGCCTCGATGATCGCGGCGCCGCGCTTGCCGACCGTGGGGATGAACTCGTCGGCGATCCAGGCCTCGTCGCCGACCGCGTCCCAGGCGGAGGATCCCTTGACCTCGGCGTTGACCAGGTCGGGGTACTGGGTCGGGGAGTGGTTGCCCCAGACGGTCATCTTCTTGATGTCGTCGACCTCGGCGCCGGTCTTGGCCGCGAGTTGGGCGATGGCGCGGTTGTGGTCGAGGCGCATCATCGCCGTGAAGCGCTCCTTCGGGACGTCGGGAGCGTTCGAGGATGCGATCAGGCAGTTCGTGTTGGCCGGGTTGCCAACGACGAGGATCTTGACATCGTCCGCCGCGCCGGCGTTGATCGCCTCGCCCTGCGGCTTGAAGATGCCTCCATTCGCCTCGAGCAGGTCGGCGCGCTCCATGCCCTTCGTGCGGGGCCGGGCACCGATCAGCAGGCCGACCTGGCATCCGTCGAACGCCTTGGTCGGGTCGTCGTAGACCTCGATCCCGGTCAGCAGCGGAAAGGCGCAGTCGTCCAGCTCCATGGCCGTTCCCTCCGCGGCCTTGACCGCGTCGGGGATCTCGAGCAGGTGAAGGTGCACTCTCGTGTCGGGGCCGAGCATCTGGCCGGCCGCGATCCGGAACAGGATCGCGTAGCCGATCTGGCCGGCGGCGCCGGTGACGGTGACGTTGACGGCGTTCTCGGGTGAGCTCACGTTCGAAGTCTCCTCTGGTGGGTTCGATTCGGGGGGCGGCGCATCATCGCAAAGGCGTGTGGCGGACGGCGCTCGAAAGGAGCTAGCCCATCGCTTTCTGCAGGTTCTCGTCGATCGAGGCGAGGAACTCCTGGGTCGTCTGGAACTCCTGGTCGCCGCCGACGAGCAGGGCGAGGTCCTTCGTCATCTTGCCGCTCTCGACGGTCTCGACGCAGATGCGTTCGAGGGTCTCGGCGAACTCGGTGACCTCGGGGGTCTCGTCCATGCGGCCGCGCGCGGCGAGGGCGCGCGTCCAGGCGAAGATCGAGGCGATCGGATTGGTGGAGGTGGGATTGCCCTTCTGGTGCTCGCGGTAGTGGCGCGTGACGGTTCCGTGGGCGGCCTCGGCCTCGACGGTCTTGCCGTCGGGGGTCATCAACACCGAGGTCATCAGCCCGAGCGAGCCGAAGCCCTGGGCGACGGTGTCGGACTGCACGTCGCCGTCGTAGTTCTTGCATGCCCACACGTATCCCCCCTCCCACTTCATCGCCGCAGCGACCATGTCGTCGATCAGGCGGTGCTCGTAGGTGATCCCGGCCGCCTCGAAGTCAGAGGCGAACTCGGCGTCGAAGATCTCCTGGAAGAGGTCCTTGAAGCGCCCGTCGTAGGTCTTCATGATCGTGTTCTTGGTCGACATAAAGACGGGGACGCCGCGCTCGAGGCCGTAACGAAGCGACGCGCGCGCGAAGTCGCGGATCGAGTCGTCGAGGTTGTACATCGCCATCGCGACGCCGGCGCCCCCCTCCTCCGGGAAGTCGAAGACGTCGAGCTCGATCTCGTCGCCACCGTCGATGGGGCTGAACGTGAGGCGCAGCTTGCCGCCGCCCTCGGGGATCAGCGTGTCCGTTGCGCGGTACTGATCGCCGAACGCGTGACGGCCGATGATGATCGGCTTCGTCCAGCCGGGCACCAGGCGCGGGACGTTGGAGATCACGATCGGCTCGCGGAAGATGACGCCGCCGAGGATGTTGCGGATCGTCCCGTTCGGCGAGCGGTACATCTCCTTGAGGCCGAACTCCTCGACGCGGGCTTCGTCGGGGGTGATCGTGGCGCACTTGACACCGACGCCGTGCTTCTTGATCGCCTCGGCCGCGTCGACGGTGATCTGGTCGTTCGTCGCGTCGCGGCTCTCGATCCCGAGGTCGAAGTAGATGAGCTCGACGTCGAGGTAGGGAACGATCAGCTGCTCCTTGATGAAGGACCAGATGATGCGCGTCATCTCGTCGCCGTCGAGCTCGACGACCGGGTTCTTGACCTTGATCTTCGCCACGAAGGCGGCGATGCTACGCGGATGGGGAGCAGGACGCTCCGAGAAGGTGATCCGCGACGGCGATCGTACTTGACGGCCATCTGCGCGCAGCCCGCCGGTGCCCGCGCCGCGACGTTTCACGGTCAGTTCTAGAAGAAGCGGTCGATGAAGGCGCGCAAGAAGTGCCGCGCCAAGGCCGCGTTGCTGCCGATCTGACGTCCCAACGCCCGCTCGGCTGCGATCATTGGCGCATGGCCACGGTCGAAAGAGGCACCGGCGCCCTGACCCACGAGGTCTCCAACCAGGCGACCCCACTGACGGACTACAACGTCTTCGAGGCCGACCGCACGCTGGTCGAGTCGGTGCGGCGCGAAGGCGCCGACTGGGCCGAGCAGCGGATCTCCAAGGTCGGCGCGTTCGCCGGTTCCGAGCGCGCGATCGAGCTTGGGCGGCTCGCCAACGAGAACCCGCCGAAGCTGCGTACCCACGACCGCTTCGGCCACCGCGTCGACGAGGTCGACTTCCACCCCGCCTGGCACGAGCTGCTCGGGGCGAGCGTCGCCAACGAGCTGCACTCGCTGCCCTGGCGCGAGCCCGGCGTCGGCGCGCATGTCGCCCGGGGCGCCGCCTTCATGTGCTTCGGCCAGGCCGAGGCCGGGGTCGGCTGCCCGATCTCGATGACCTACTCGGTGATCCCGGCCCTCCGCCACCAGCCCGAGATCGCCGCCGAGTGGGAACCGCGCTTCACCACCGCCGCCTACGACGGCTCCAACGTTCCCGCGCCGCAGAAGCCCGGGGCGCTCGCCGGCATGGGCATGACCGAGAAGCAGGGCGGCTCCGACGTCCGCGCCAACACGACGATCGCACGGCCGTTGAACGGCGGAGGGCCCGGCGCCGAGTACGAGCTGACCGGCCACAAGTGGTTCATGTCGGCTCCGATGTGCGACGCCTTCCTGGTGCTCGCCCAGGCCGACGGCGGGATCTCATGCTTCCTGTTCCCGCGCTGGACCCCCGACGGGGAGCGCAACAGCTTCCGGTTGCAGCGCCTCAAGGACAAGCTCGGCAACCGCTCGAACGCGTCGTCTGAGATCGAGTTCGACGGCGCCTGGGCCCAGCTCGTCGGCGACGAGGGCGCCGGGGTGCGGACGATCATCGAGATGGTCAATCACACCCGCCTCGACTGCGTGCAGGGCGGAACCGCCGGCATGCGGGCCGGGCTCGCGCAGGCGATCCACCACGCCTCTCAGCGCTCGACCTTCGGCAGGGTCCTCGTCGAACAGCCGCTGATGCAGAACGTGCTCGCCGACCTCGCGATCGAGTCCGAGGCAGCGACGATCTCGGCGATGCGCCTCGCGCGCTCCTACGACGAGGCGATCGCCGGTGACGAGCAGGCCCAGTCCCTCAAGCGCATCTCCAACGCCGTCCTCAAGTACTGGATCACCAAGCGCGCCCCCTCGCACGCGGTCGAGTGCCTCGAGTGCCTCGGCGGCAACGGCTACGTCGAGGAGTCGGGGATGCCGCGTCTGTATAGAGAGAGCCCGCTGAACTCGATCTGGGAGGGCTCGGGCAACGTGCAGTGCCTCGACGTCCTGCGAGCGATGGTCAAGAGCCCAGAGGCGCTCGATGCCTACTTCGACGAGGTCTCCGAGGGCGCATCCGAGCCCCGGGTCGCAACCGAGGCCGACGCGCTCCGCGCCGAGCTCTCGGACATGGCCGAGGTCGAGGCCCGCGCCCGGCGCATCGTCGAGCGGATGGCCCTGCTGCTGCAGGGCTCGCTGATGGTCCGCTTCGGCGACGAGGCGTCATCGTCCGCCTTCGTCTCGTCCCGCCTCGGCGGGGACTGGGGCCGCGCGTTCGGAACGCTGCCAGCCGGGACCGACTACGCGCGCATCATCGACCGCCACCGCGCGGCGGCCTGACTGGGCCGCGTGGCCGGCGGCCCGACCCAAGAGCAGAAAGGGCGCGCATTTCGCGAGCTGCACGAGGGCGATCCCTTCATCATCCCCAACCCCTGGGACGCGGGATCGGCGAGGGTGCTTGCCGCCCTCGGGTTCTCGGCGCTGGCGAGCACGAGCGGAGGCTTCGCGCTCACGCTGGGGCGCGCGGATGGCGACGTCAGCCTCGATGAGGTCGCGGCCCACACCCGCGCGCTTGACGAGGCCACCGCGCTGCCCGTCTCGGTGGATCTCGAGAACGGCTACGGCTCCGAGCCCGAGTCCGCTGCGGCGGCGGTCGCCGTGGCCGGGGATCACGGCGCGGTCGGTGGCTCGATCGAGGACTACGACCCCACCGAAGGGAAGATCTACGGCCTCGAGCACGCGACCGCCCGGGTGGCTGCGGCGGCGGAGACCGCGCGTGGCCTGGCGTTTCCCTTCACGCTGACCGCGCGAGCCGAAAACCACCTCCGCGGCAACCCGGACATCGAGGACACGATCGCCCGGCTCCAAGCCTTCGAGGCCGCCGGCGCCGACGTCCTCTACGCGCCGTGGCTGCGCAACGGCGACGAGATCCGGGCGGTTCGCGCCGAGACCTCGAAGCCGCTCAATGTGCTCGCGTTCCCGGGCCTGACGATGAGCGAGATCGCCGACGCGGGCGGCACCCGAATCAGCGTCGGCTCGCAGCTCACCTGGGTGGCCTATGCCGCAATGGCGGAGGCGGCCAAGGCGATCGACGAGTCCGGTGAGTTCGCGGCGCTAGAGGCCCCGGTGAACCTGAAGCGCTTGCTGGACTAGGCCCTTGCGGGCGGGGCACCGCGGTCCTCGCCCGAAGGCGTGATTTCGCCTCACAGGCCGTGGTTCGGCCACTCGGGGGTGCGGCCCTCCTTGAAGGCGCGGGCGCCGATCGCGTGGGAGTCGCGGCGGGCGAACATCGAGAGACAGTTCTCCGCCTCTTGGCGCAGCTGCTCCTCGTAGGTGCGCCCGACGTTGCGGACCATCGTCTCCTTGTCCGAGCGGATCGCGCCCTGCGGCAGCGCCGCGATCTCGTGGGCGAGCTCAAGGGCGCGCTCGAGCGAGCGGCCCTCGGGGACGACCTCGTTGACGAGGCCGATGCGGAGCGCCTCCTCGGCGCCCACCGCGCGGCCGGTGATGATCATCTCCATCGCCCGCCCGTAGCCGACCATCAGCGTCAGGCGGACGTTCATCCCGTCGCCGCCGACGATGTTCCAGCGGCGCTCGAGCGCTCCGAAGACCGCGTTCTCGGAGGCGATGCGGATGTCGGCCAGCAGAGCATTCTCGAGGCCGGCGGCCACGGCCCAGCCGTTGACCGCGGCGATCACGGGCTTGAACACGTCGACCTTGCGCGTGTACCCGCACTCGCCGGGAGTGTTGTAGACGCTCGTCTTGAAGGTGTCCCAGTCCGGGATGCCGCCCTCGCCGAGCTCGGCGGCGTCCTCGAGGTCCCATCCGGCGCAGAAAGCGTCGCCCTCTCCGGTGATCACGAGTACGAAGGCGTCCGGGTCGTCCCGGAAGCGCTGCCACGCGTGGTGCAACTCGTCGTTCATCTTGCGGCTGATCGCGTTGCGCTGCTCGGGCCGCGCGTAGGTGAGCACGGTTACGTGCGAATCGGTCTCGTAGCGAAGGGTTTCGTAGTCCATTCGTCCTCCTCGGTCGCCTGGGGCGCAGACCGTAATCGCACGGCGCCTGACGAGCAGGAATTTTGCGTGGTTTTCGGCGGAAGCGAGTCAAGCCCGGGGAAGATCCGCCGATCCAAAACAGATGAAGTTCGGAATGGATCCAAGTGGGCACGCTCCTCGCCAGCTCGCTGTCCGCACGATGGGCCTCCTCGGCGTGGCCGGTGGCATGCTCGCAGTGGCGACGGCGATCCTGCCGCCGCCGGCGGAGGGCTCCGAGGACCTGATCCTCATCGCGGGCGCGCTGTCGGCGCTCTCCGGTGGATACCTGCTCAGCCGCCGCCCGATGCTCGGCGAGCGAGAGCTCCTGGTGATGTCGCTGGTCGGCACGGCGCTGATCACGATCGCGACCCGCGAGGGCGGAATCGCTGGCGGCACCGCCGACAACGAGATCCTCTACCTCTGGGTCATCCTCTACTCCTTCTACTTCCTGAGCCTTCCGAACGCGCTGTTCCAGGCGGCCGCGGTCGGAGGGGCCTACGCCTGGGTCCTGACCGGCCAGGACCTCGCCGGCGCCGGGGTCAGCGAGTGGCTGGTGACGATGAGCTCGTTGCTCGTCACCGGCCTGCTGATCGCTGAGCTGCGGGGAAACCTGTACCGCCACGTCGGCGAGCTCTCACACCGCGCCAGCCGCGACGAGCTGACCGGGCTCATGAACCGCGGCGCGCTGCACGAGCGGTTCGGAGTCGAGCGCGCCCGGGCCTTGCGCGATGGAGGGAGGATCAGCTTCCTCGCCATCGACATCGACGCATTCAAGGCGCTCAACGACACGCTCGGCCACCCCACCGGCGACCAGGCTCTCCGCCAGGTATCTGCCGCGCTTCAACATTGGACCCGCGAGCTCGACGCCGCGGCGCGAGTAGGCGGCGACGAGTTCGCGGTGCTTCTGCCCGGGGCCGACGCAGCGGGGGCGCTCGGCATCGCAGAGGACCTCCGCTCGGCGATCGCCCGCTCGCCGCTGCCCGAGAACGTGCGGGTGACAGTCAGCATCGGCGCGACGACGAGTGAGGAGCCGGTGCCCTCATTCGGAGAGCTCTGGCAGGCGGCGGATGCCGCCATGTACGAGGCCAAGCGCTCGGGAGGGGATCGCGTCCGCTTCCGCGGCCTCAGCGAACAGGCTCACCCGGCGCCACCGGCGCACCCGACATCAGAGGTCGAGACCCCGCCGACCAGGACTCAGGCACCCTAAGATCGATCCATGCCCTCGGGCGGGATCACCCTGTTTCGAGTTCGCGGAATCAAGATCAGCGTCGATTACTCCTGGTTCCTCGTCCTCTTCCTGATCATCTTCTGGCTCTCGGGCTTCTACCGCGACGTGCTCGGCGCCGACGACGACGCGATTGGCCCGTACGGCCTCGCGGTCGCCAGCGCTCTGCTCTTCTTCGCCTCGATCGTGCTGCACGAGCTCGGGCACGCCTTCGTCGCGATCCGCAACGGGATCGGGATCGAGGGCATCACGCTGTGGCTGTTCGGAGGAGTGGCGCGCATGGAACGCGACTCCGACTCCCCCGCGACCGAGTTCAAGATCGCGATCGCCGGGCCGATCGTGACCGCCGTCATCTTCGTGGTCTGCCTCGCGGCCGGGATGGCGATCGCCGGGCCCGACGAGTTCCGAAACGCCGCGCTGACCGACAGCGACACCGACGCCTCGGGCGCCGTCGCGGTGATCGCCTGGCTCGCCTCGATCAACCTGCTGGTCCTCGTCTTCAACCTACTGCCCGCCTTCCCGCTCGACGGCGGGCGCATCGCCCGCGCCCTCGCCTGGTGGCGGACCGGCAACCGCGCCAGCGCAACCCGGTTTGCGGCGACCCTCGGGCGCATCTTCGCCTACCTGATGATGGGGCTCGGCGGGCTGCTGATCCTCTCCGGTGACCTGATCAGCGGCATCTGGCTGATCTTCGTCGGCTTCATCCTGAACGGCTCCGCTCGCGGCGCCATCGCGCAGACCCAGGTCGCCGACCGCATCGAGGGCCTGTCGGTCGGCGACGTGATGGACCGCCAGCCGGTCGCGATCCCCGAGCGCCTGACGATCGAGCAGGCGCTCGACGAGTTCGTCCTGCGTTACCGCTACCCCTGGTTCCCGGTGATCGACGGCTCGTCGCGATTCATCGGAGTGATCGATGCCGCCACTGCCCAGGCCGTCCCGCAGGCCGAGCTCCAGAGCACGACCGTTGGCGAGATCATCGCGCGCGACGAGGGCTCGCTGACTATCGCCGACAACGCGCCGCTCGAGTCCGTCCTCGGCAACCAGGGTCTGCGTCGGCTCGGCGCCCTGATCGCGATCGACGGCGAGGGCCGCATGAGCGGCGTGATCACCGTCGACGCGGTCGGCCGTGCTCTCCAGGGCCCGCCCGCTGGGGCACCGGGCAGCGCCTGAGCCGGTCCTGAAACCCGGCCCGCCGACTCGGATTTCGAGGACGGAGCCGGGCGGACTCGCTGTATAGGATCGGTCATCTGATGCCGGACCATGACGTTCTAGTGATCGGGGCAGGTCTCGCCGGCCAGCGAGCCGCGCTGGCCGCTGCCGAGTCGGGAGTCTCGGTGGGGATCATCAGCAAGGTCCACCCGGTGCGGTCGCACTCCAACGCTGCGCAGGGCGGGATCAACGCCGCTCTGAACGAGGACGACAGCTGGGAGTCGCACGCCTTCGACACCGTCAAGGGCTCCGACTACCTCGCCGACCAGGACGCGGTCGAGATCATGACCCAGGAGGCGCCCGAGGAGCTGCTGCACCTCGAGCACCTCGGCGTCACCTTCCACCGCAACGAGAAGGGCGAGCTCGGCACCCGCGCCTTCGGCGGCGCCTCGGCCGCCCGCACCTACTACGTCGCCGACATCACGGGCCAGGCGATCATGCACGTCCTCTACGAGCAGCTGATGAAGCACTCCGAGGACGTCGCCCGTTACGAGGAGTACTTCACGACGTCACTGGCGATGGATGACGACGGCAACTGCATCGGCGCCGTCTGCCGCGACATCCGCGACGGCTCCACCGAGCTCTTCGGCGCCAAGGCCGTGATCCTCGCCACCGGCGGCAACGGGCAGGTCTGGCAGCCGACCACCAACGCGCTGATCTGCACGGGCGATGGGATCGCTCAGGCCTACCGCGTCGGGGCCACGCTGATGGACATGGAGATGATCCAGTACCACCCGACGACGCTCGCGGGGAAGGGCTTCCTGATCACCGAGGGCGCGCGCGGCGAGGGAGCACACCTGCTGAACGCGAAGGGCGAGCGGTTTATGGAGACTTACGCCCCGAACAAGATGGAGCTCGCCAGCCGAGACGTGGTCAGCCGGGCCGAGCAGACCGAGATCAACGAGGGCCGGGGATTCGAGGACGGCACGGTCGCGCTCGACATCACCGTCGTGCCGCGCAAGCGCATCCACGAAGCGCTGCGCGAGATCGTGCTCGTGGGGCAGGACTTCGCCGGCGTCGACATCACCAAGGAGCCGATCCGCATCAAGCCGGGCAACCACTACACGATGGGCGGCGTCAAGACCGACGTCCACGGACGTACCGACGTACCGGGCCTCTACGCCGCGGGCGAGGTCGCCTGCGTCTCGGTCCACGGCGGCAACCGCCTCGGCGCCAACTCTCTGCTCGACACCCTGATCTTCGGCCGCCGCTCCGGCAAGGACGCCGCCGAGCGCGCCAAGGGCCGCGAGGCCGTCGCCCCGTCGCAGAAGATCCTCGACGACGAGGAGTCGCTGATGGCATCGATCATCGCCCGCGAGAAGGGCTCAGGCCGCCGCGTGTCTGAGGTCCGCAAGGAACTCGGCGAGACGATGGACAAGCACGTCGCGGTGTTCCGCGACGCCGACGGCATCAACACAGCCTTGGAGACCGTCAAGCGCCTGAAGGAAGAGGCGGAGTCCTGCTACATCGACGACCGCGGCAGCGTCTTCAACCAGGACGTGCTCGGAGCGCTCGAGCTCGGCTTCATGCTCGACAACGCCGAGGCCACATGCATGGGCGCGCTGCATCGCACCGAGAGCCGCGGCGCCCAGTACCGCACCGACTTCCCCGATCGAAACGACGAGGAGTGGCTCAAGCACATCGACCTCTCCAAGAACGGCGACGGGCCTGAGATCAGCTACTCGGACGTGACCATGACGCAGTGGGAGCCGAAGGAGAGGACGTACTAGAGATGAGGGATTCCTGATGGCGAACTACACGCTCAAGGTCCGCCGCTTCGAGCCCGAGTCGGGCGAGGGGCCCTACTGGGACACCTTCGACGTCGACCTCGACCCGACGCTGTCGGTGCTCGACGGGCTGCTCCAGCACAAGGACAACGAGGACGGCTCGCTCTCGGTTCGCTGCTCGTGCCGCGCCGCGATCTGCGGCTCGTGCGGGATGAAGATCAATGGCCAGTCCGGCCTCGCCTGCAAGACGCAGATCGGCGAGGCGAGCGAATGGGCGAACCGTGCGAACTCCAACGGCCACACCGCGCCGATCGTCGTCGAGCCGATGGGCAACATGCCGGTGCTGAAGGACCTCGTGACCGACATGGAGTCGACGCACTGGACGAAAATCCGCCGCGTCACCCCGTGGCTGCTTCCCGAGGGCCCTCCGCCCGAGCGCGAGTACATCGTCCCGCCCGAGTCGATGATCGACGTGACCCAGTCGATGGCCTGCATCCAGTGCGGGGCGTGCGTCAGCGCCTGCCTCTCGATGGAGGCCGACCCCGATTTCATCGGCCCCGCCGCGCTCGCCAAGGCGTATCGCTTCGTCGGCGACCCGCGCGACGGCCAGACGACCGAGCGCCTGCACGACCTCGCCAACGATCCGCACGGCATCTACGACTGCACCCACTGCTTCTCGTGCATCGACGCATGCCCGAAGGGCGTCGCCCCGATGGACCAGATCATGCGCCTGCGCCGCGCCGCCGGCGAGGACGGAATCGACGACGTCAACAACGGCCATCGCCACGAGGCGGCGTTCGTGAAGATCATCGAGTCGAAGGGCACGCTCGACGAGTCGCTGCTGCTGCAGGAGTCCTTCGCCCCGGGCATCAAGGGCAAGCTCAAGCCGCCGCGCGGCGCGCTCAAGGCGCTGCTGCAGTCGATCCCGACGGCGATCCGCGGCATCCGCAGCGGCAAGATGCGCTCGGTGCCGAAGCTGATCCCGGGCATTCACGAGAAGCTCCCGGGAGACGCCCAGGACCACGTGCAGAAGATCTACGCGCACGCCGAGGAGCACAGGATCGAGCTCAACCTCTACATCAAGGGCGAGGAGGCCGACGAGGACGCGCCGGTCGAGGAGTCCGAGGCCGTGCCCGCCGGAGCAATCGAGCCGGAGCCCGACGAGGGCGACGCGCCTGATGACGGCGACTCGACGAGCAAGGGCCCGACCGGAGCCGAGCATGGGCAGGCCGACCCCGGTCCGCCCGGCGCGGGAACCCAGGGCCCCGGGAGCGCAAGCTGATGAGCGACATCAAGGTCGCCTACTGGCCCGGTTGCGTCAGTCGCGGCTTCACGACCGAGCTGCACGGGTCGATGGCGCTGGTCGCCGAGCGGCTCGGGATCGAGCTGATCGAGCTCGATCGCGCCAACTGCTCGGGTGCCGGCGTGATCGCCGAGCACAACCAGGAGCTCGCCGACACCTTGAACGCGCGCACCTTCGCGCTCGCCCAGCAGACGGGCGCGCCGATGATGAATATCTGCTCGACCTGCCAGGGAGCGCAGTCGGAGTGCCAGCAGCGCCTGGACGCCGACACGGAGTACCGCGACCACATCAACGGCGCGCTGGCCGACGAGGGACTGAAGTACGAGAAGGAGGGGTTCTCCAACAAGAACTTCCTCTGGGTGCTTGTCGAGGACTACGGCCTCGACAAGCTCGTCGCCCAGGTGAAGAGGCCGCTCACAGGCCTCAAGGTCGGGCCCTTCTACGGCTGCTACATCCTGCGCCCCCGCCACCGCCTCGGCTACGAGGAGCACCCCGAGCGCGACCTCTACCTCGAGCGGCTGATCGAGGCCCTCGGTGGCGAGGTCGTCGAGTACGACGGCGCGCGCAAGTGCTGCGGCTTCCCGATCATCACGATGGCCCGCGAGGTCTCACTTCGCCAGGCCGGGACCCACATCGGCGACGCTCTCGACGCCGAGGCCGACTGCCTCGTCACCCCCTGCCCGCTTTGCCACCTGAACCTCGACATGCAGCAGCCCGAGGCGGCCAAGGTCGTCAACCGCGATCTCGGCCTCGCCGTCCTGCACCTGCCACAGCTCGTCGGCCTGGCCCTCGGCTTCGAGCCGTCAGAGCTCGGCATGAGCCGCCACATCTCCTCGACCGAGTGGGTCGAGAGCCGCATCGACGGGGCTTCGGCGGAGAGCGCGCCCGAACAAGCTGTCACCGCCTAGCGCCGGGGAACGGTTCCCTCGTCCTCGGCGTTCAGGTCGGGGTCGGCCGCGATCCGGCGCTCGATCCAGTTGGTGCCCAGCGTGTCGCTGAGGCCGTGGGCGAGGATCGACGCCAGGATCACGAACGCAGCGACCTCGAAGATCAACTCGCGTTCCCCCACCGCCGAGTTGAGCACGAACAAGGCGAACAGCATCGAGGCGACGCCCTTCGGCCCGAACCAGGCGATGAACATGCGGTGGGGCCTCGGCAGCTTCACCCGCAGGAACGAGAGCGCCACGGCCAGCGGGCGCGCGACCAGCAGGGCGAAGGCGATGAACACCAGCAGCAGCCCGACTCCGACGCTGAGGCCGACGGCGACGATCAGCGCGCCGAAGACGAAGAACGCCAGAACCTGAAGGATCGAGCTCACGTTCTCGGAGAAGTCGACGAAGTCGTCGGCGATGTCGTGATCGGCGACCGCGAGGGCGATGCCGCAGACGAACGCGGCGATGAAGCCGTTGCCGAACGTGACGTCTGCGAGCCCGAAGGCGAGCAACCCGGCGCCGAGCGCATAGATGCCCTCGTAGCGGCGCTCCATCCCTCCCCCGGGGAGGTGATGGGTCACCCGGCCGGCGAGAAGGCCGAGACACACGCCAATGAGGGCTCCGACCCCGGCCTCACCGAGCAGGTCGAGTGCTTCCTTGCCGGCGTCCCCTCCGGGCGAAGCCAGCACGATGAAGAAGAGCACGAAGGGCAGCGCGAGGCCGTCGTTGAGACCTGACTCGAGGTTGAGTGTGTGGCGCACGGACTCCGGCACCCGCTGCGACGTGACGACGGTCGAGGTGACGACGGGATCGGTGGGCGAAAGGACGGCGGCGAGCAGGAACGCCTCGGCCCAGCTGAGATCGCCGAACAGCCCCTTGGCGCACAGCGCGAGGAAGATGAGCGTCAGCGGCATCGCCAGAGCCAGCGCTCGCACGGGCGGGCTCCAGTGCACGATCAGCAGCTCCCGCCGGACGAAGAGCCCGTCTGAGAACAGGGTCACGACCAGCGCCAGCTCGATCAGCTGCACCGTCGTGTCGTCGTCGGGGCTGATGTCCACGGCGCCCACGGCGGCGAGTCCGGCTCCGAGTGCAACGCCGAGCACGGAGACAGACAGAACCGTGCCGTGAAACAGGCCGGAGAGCGCGGCGGCGATCGCCAGCAGCGCCCCGCTGAACAGCAGCACCTCGCCGAACCCGAGCTCCATCTGAAGATTCTCGCGGAAAGCGTGATCCATAGACTCCGGCGCGTGCGCCTCGCTCGGGCAGTGCCCGCCGCTGCCGCTGCATCCCTCGTCCTCCTGCCCGCAGGCACGATCGCCGCGCCCGGTGGCGATGCCAAGAAGGCGCCTCGGTGCGCCGGCAAGAAAGCGAGCGTGGTCGGCACCGAGAAGGCCGACAAGATCAATCTGGGGGGCAAGCGGCACGTGGTCGTGGGCCTGGGCGGGAACGACCGCATCATCGGGTCGAACGGACGGGACATCGTCTGCCCGGGCCGCGGCAACGACAACGTGGCCCTGCGTGGAGGTGCCGATCGGGCCAGCACGGGCGGGGGCAACGACAGCGTCGCCGGCGGCGCCGGCGTCGACTCGATCGCCACGGGGCGTGGGCGCGACGCGATCACCGGCGGTAGCGGACGAGACGTCATCCGCGGCGGCCGCGACGCCGATCGCATCTCGGGCGGCGGCGGACCGGACCGGATACTCGGGGGCGGCGCGAAGGACACGGGATCGGGCGGAGAGGGCGCAGACGTCCTGATCGGCGCCCGCGGCGACGACCGGTTCGTGGGCGGCGCCGGGCAGGACCTGCTGCTCGGGCAGATCGGGAGCGACCGCCTGCGTGGGGGCTCGGGCATCGACGACGTGCGCGGCGACAGCGGCTCCGACAAGCTGCGCGGCGGCACCGACAACGACAGCATGCTCGGCGGCTCAGGGACCGACGCGATCAGCGGCGGGGCCGGGGCCGACAGCGTCCTGGCTGGACCTGGCGGCGACGACGTCAACGGTGGTCCCGACGACGACCTGCTGCTGGGTGAAGGCGGAGGCGACACCCTCATCGGGGACGGGGGGAACGACCGCCTCTACGGCCAGCTGGTCGACGACCTGCTCCAGGGCGGGCCGGGCAACGACCGCATCTCCGGTGGACACGGCGTCGATGACATCGACGGCCAGGACGGCGACGACCTGATGCGAGGCGACGTCAACCGCGACTTCTATCTCGGCGGTTCCGGATCCGACACCGTGAGCTACGCGACGGCGACGCCACCGGGTCCAACCGGCGCCGTCACCGGCGTGATGGTGGACCTGCCGAACGAGCGGGCGCTCGAGGACCCCGCCCAGAAGCTCGTCGTCGATGCCGATCCCTTCGGCGAGGGCGCCGAAGAGGTGAAGGGCATCGAGAACGTGATCGGCTCCGAGTTTGACGACGACCTGACGGGCCCCGGGGGCGTGGCGCGCGGGCTGGGCGGCGCCGAGACTTGCTCCGGGTTCGCTAGCAACGACTGCGGTGGCCCGTCGTCGCCTCCCGCCAGCGCGACCCTGGAAGGCGTCGGGGGCGACCCCGGATTGCTGGTCAGGGGCGGGCCGGGCGCCGAGTCAATTTCGGTCACTGCCGACGCCGCCACGGTGACGGTCACCTCGACCGCCCCGCTCGCGGCCGGCCCTGGCTGCACGGCGGCCTCTGCGCTCGCCGTCAACTGCCCCGCGCCCGCGGCCCCCATCGGCTACGCGACCGTGTGGTCGGGCGATGGCGGCGACCAGCTCACGCTCGGGCCCGGATTCCCGGTCACCGCGTCCGTCGTGCTGGACGGCGGCGACGGGAACGACGCCATCGACGGCTCGCCCGGGTCCGAGATCCTCCTCGCCGGGCCGACAGGCTCCGACCGGCTGAGCGCGGGCGGCGGTGACGACGCGCTCTTCTCCGCCAGGGGCGCCGACGTCATGTCAGGAGGGGACGGAATCGACCAGCTCGTCACGTCGCAGCCCTGCGAGGGGCACGACATGAGCGGGGGCAAGGGGCGTGGCGACATCGCCGGATTCGGCCAGACGATCGACGCCGGAATCGTCGCGCAGCTCGGCGGCGTCGCCTTCATTCCCAGCGCCGCAGGCTGCCTTCCCACGCGCGTGCGCGCGGACAGCGAGATCCTGGAGGGGACTCAGAACGCCGACGTCCTCTACGGGACGGCGGGCCCGGATCCGCTCCTGCTCGGCAACGAGGGCAACGACGTCATCTACGGCAGCCGCGGCGCCGACACCCTGCGCGGCGAGCAGGGCAAGGACTCCCTGTTCGGTGGAGGCGGTGCCGACACCCTCGAGGCCTTCGACCGCAGCCGCGACGCGGCGCTGAACTGCGGCGCCGGCGGAAACCGCGTGGTACGCGACAGGATCGACCCGCGCGGCCGGCGCTGCGCCAAGGGCGGGCCGCGAAAGGCCAAGCGAGGCAAGAAGCGGGCGGGCGGTAAGAAGAAGCCCTAGGCGGGCGCGTGGACCAGGTCCCGCTCGTCCAGCACCTCAGCGACCTGCACCGCGTTGGTAGCGGCGCCTTTACGGAGGTTGTCGCCCACGACCCAGAGGTTCAGGCAGCGCTCGTGCGAGGGGTCGCGCCGGATGCGCCCGACGAAGACCTCGTCCTTGCCCGCGGCGTCCAAGGGAGTCGGGTAGACGCCGGCACCGGGGTCGTCCATGACGACCAGACCCGGGGTCTTCGCGAGCATCTCGCGGCAGTCCTCGGGCGAGAGGTCTTCTCGCGTCTGCACGTTGATCGACTCGGAGTGGCCGCTGACTACGGGTACGCGGGCGCAGGTCGCCGAGATCCCGACGTCCTCGCCGAGCCCGAGGATCTTGCGCGTCTCGGCCATCACCTTGCGCTCCTCGGTCGTGTAGTCGTCGCCGTCGACGAACTGCTCGACTTGGGGCAGGACGTTGAAGGCGATCTGATGGGGAAAGACCGTGACGTCGACGTCATCGCCCTCGAGCACCGCGGCCGCCTGAGAGCGCAGCTCCTTGATCGCCTCGCGCCCCGTTCCGGAAACCGACTGGTACGTCGACACGACGAGTCGTTCCAGCCCCGCGGCTCGATGGATCGGCGCGAGGGCCACCATCGCCTGCATCGTCGTGCAGTTCGGGTTGGCGACGATCCCGCGATGGCCGTCGGCGGCCTCGTCGTTGACGCCGGCGACGACGAGCGGGACCTCCTCGTTCATGCGCCAGTAGCTCGTGTTGTCGACCACGACCGCGCCGGCCTCGACCAGCTTCGGCGCCCACTCGGCGCTGATCTTCCCCCCTGCCGATGAGAGCACGATGTCCAGCCCCTGGATCGACTCGGGGGTGAGTGGGCGGCACTCGATCTCGCCACCGTTGAAGCTGAGCTTCGTGCCTGCCGACCGCTCGGACGAGAACGGCACGACCTCGGAAGCGGGGAAGTCACGCTCGGCGAGAACCTCGAGCAGCGTGGTCCCCACCGCCCCGGTGGCGCCGACGATCCCGACCCGGTAGCTGCGCCCGCTCACGACGTCACCGTCGGGCGGTGCTGCTCTCCGGTCGGCTCCTCCTTGTGGATCGCGCCCTCGCCGAGCTCGAACGCGGAGTGCAGCGCCCGGACCGCCTTCTCGACGTCGGCGGAGGCGATGACGCAGGAGATCTTGATCGGCGAAGTGGAGATCATCTCGATGTTGATCTTGTGCTCGCCGAGCGTGCTGAAGACCTTGGCGGCGACTCCAGGGTGGCTGCGCATCCCGGCGCCGACTATCGAGACCTTGCCGATCTGGTCGTTGACGTCCACGCCGACCCCGGCTTCGAGCCCGGCGATTGTGTCCTGCGCTTGCGAGAGGTCGTCGCGCTCGATCGTGAACGAGAGGTCGGCGCCGTCGGAGTGCGAGACGGGCTCGTTCTGGATGATCACGTCGACGTTGACGTTCGCCTCGGCGAGCGCGGTGAAGATGCGGCCGGCGACGCCGGGCTCGTCGGGCACGCCGGTGAGCGTGACGCGAGCCTCGTCGGTCGAATGGGTCACGGCTGTTACGAGGGGTCGTTCCATGGTCTCGTTCTCGGAGACGACGAGGGTACCGACGCCGTCGTCGGCCGAGCTTCTGCAATGGATGGGGATGCCGTGGTTGCGCGCATACTCGACTGAGCGAAGCTGCAGGACCTTGGCGCCCGAGGCGGCCATCTCGAGCATCTCCTCGAAGGAGACGACGCTGAGCTTGCGGGCGTCTGGGACGATCCGGGGATCGGCGCTGAAGACGCCGGCGACGTCGGTGTAGATCTCGCAGACCTCGGCCCGGAGCTCCGCGGCCAGGGCGACCGCCGTCGTGTCGGAGCCGCCGCGCCCGAGCGTGGTCACGTCCCGGCTGTCGGTCGATACGCCCTGGAACCCGGCGACGAGCACGATCGAGTCCTCGTCGAGTGCCGAGCGGATGCGGTCGGCGCGGACGTCGAGGATGCGGGCCTTCGTGTGCGAGGAGTCAGTGACGATCCCCGCCTGCGAGCCGGTCAGCGAGATCGCCCGGTGCCCGAGATCGTTGATCGCCATCGCGCACAGCGCGCACGAGATGCGCTCGCCGGTCGAAAGGAGCATGTCCATCTCGCGCGGATCGGGGCGCGATGAGATCTCTCGCGCCATCGCGGCCAGTTCGTCGGTCGTCTTGCCGCGGGCCGAGAGCACGGCGACGACGCCCTTGCCCTGCTCGCGAGCGGCGACGATCCGCGCGGCGGCGCGCTTGATCTCCTCGGATCCGGCAACTGAGGTGCCGCCGAACTTCATCACCACTATCTCGGTGCTCTTCGTCTGCGCCATGGTCGACCTGAGCATAGGGCCAGCTCTCCGCGAATAGGATCGCTCGGTGGAGGAGGAACCGAAGGCCCGGCTGCGGAAACTGAGCTTCAACCAGGCCCTGCTGATCGGGATCCTCGTGCTCGCAGCGGCGGGCGCGATCGCTTCGGTGCTGATCCAGCGCGGCGGGGCGGAAGAAGCGGATGTCGCTCCGAAGCTCGCCGCCACCCCTGAGGCGCGCAAGGCGGTTCGAGCGCTCAGCCTCGAGCAGAAAGCGGCCGCGGTCCTCGCCGCGGGAGTGGACGGTTCCGGGCGCGCACCCGGTGCAGGCGCAGCGGTCATAGGAGCCGATGCCTGGGCCGCGGGCGGCCCAGGGCTGATCGCGCGGCTGCGCCGCAGCGGCGCGGGCGCGAAAGGCTCCCCGCCCCTGATCGTCGGGGTCCAGGAGGGCGGCAACTATCGCGCCTATCCCGACCTGCCGCCGGCTCAGAGCGAGCTCCAGGTGGGGATCACGGGCGACCCGGCCGCGGCCCGGAACTGGAGCGCCGAGGCCGCGGGTGCGATGAAAGGAGCGGGCTTCGACCTCAACCTCGGGCCAGTCGCCGATGTGGCGACGATCGACAGCCCAGTCGCGGACCGCGCCTTCAGCGACGAGCCCGAGCTGACCTCGGCGATGACGGCCGCGGCCGTCAAGGGCTGCAAGCAGAGTGGCCTCGTCTGCGCGGTCAAGCACTTCCCAGGCCTGGGCGGTGCCTCGGACGACACGGCTGTCAGTCCCGCGACGGTCAGCCTGGAGGCGGCCGCCTTGGAGGCGCGCGACCTCGCACCCTTCCGCGCGGCCTTCGACGCGGGCGCCCCCGCGGTCGTACTCTCGCTCGCCTTCTACGCCGCCTACGACCCGATCACCCCTGCGGCGCTCTCGTCGATCGTCGCAACCGAGGTGCTCCGCGGAGAGCTCGGGTTCGAAGGGCTCGCGATCAGCGACGACCTCAGCTCGGGAGCGATCTCGGCGGGCCTCGGCGGGCCCGAGGCGGCGGTGCAGGCCCTGGCGGCGGGCACCGACCTCGTGGTCGTCTCGGACCCCGTCGCGGCGCAGGCGGCCCGCGCCGCAATCCTTCAGGCGGCTCGCGACGGGGGGCTGTCGCAGGCCCGCCTCGACGAGGCGGTCGCTCGGATCTTCGAGCTGAAGCAGCGCCTCGGCCTGCTCCGCCAGTGACGCTTGTCACACAGCCCGCTATGCCACCCTGATATATCTGGCAGATAGATGGAGCTGAGCGCGACAGCGAAGGTGATCCTGGGGATGCTCGCGATGCGTCCCCGCTCGGGTTACGAGATCAAGAGCTTCGTCGACGACTCGACGCGCTACTTCTGGGCCGCCAGCTATGGCCAGATCTACCCCGAGCTGAAGCGCCTCGCCGAACACGGTCTGATCGAGGGAACGGACGCCCCGACGGGCGGTCGTCAGCGCACCGTCTACCGGCTGACCGATGCGGGGACCGAGGCGCTCCGCGAGTGGCACGAGGGACCTTCCGAGATCTACGAGCTGCGCGACGAGGGACTGCTGAAGCTGTTCCTCGCCGGAGCGATCGATCCGGGCCGGGCAGCCGAGATCGCCCGCGAGCGCGCCGCGCTCGCCGCCGGCATCGCCGACCGCCTCCGCGAGGTCGAATCGCGAGCTGAGCGCAAGGACGCCCCCAGCTACGCGGTGCTCGCCTCGGGCATCGCCTTCCACGACTTCACCGCAAAGCACTTCGAGAAGGTCGCGAGCGACTTCGAGCGCGCTGACGGGAGAAAGAAGACCACCGGGGCCGGCGCCCCGAGTCGGAAGAACTGATGTTCAACGGGCTCGCATCTCTGGCGGACAAGCACGGCAAGTGGGTGGTCGCGGTGGCGATCGTCTTCTTCCTGATCGCGGGCGCACTCGGCGGATCGGTCGCCGACAAGCTCGACCCCTACGGCGCCGACGACCCCGACACCGAGTCGGTGATCGCGAAGGAGCGCCTCGACGACGCGGGCTTCCGCGACTCGAGCGTGATCGTGCTGATCGAGGGCGTGAACGCGGCCGAGCCCGCCGGCGAGGCCCGCGTGCAGCAGGTCGCCGAGCGCGTCGGCGCCGATGCGGACGTCGATCGCGTGGTCGGCTTCGCCGAGACCGGCTCCCCCGACTTCCTTTCGGCCGACGGCGACGCGACCTACCTGGCGGTGAGCCTCACCCCCACCGACGACAAGACGCAGCAGGAGGCGGCGGACCGCATCCGAGAGGAGCTCTCGGATGAGGAGGGGGTGTCGGTCGGCGGCTTCGCGCTCGCCAACGAGCAGGTCAACCAGCAGGTCGAGGAGGACCTGCAGATGGCCGAGCTGCTCGCCTTCCCGCTGCTCTTCCTGCTCTCGCTGCTCTTCTTCCGCAGCTTCGTTGCGGCCCTGTTGCCGCTGCTGATCGGCGGGCTCGCGATCGTGGGCACCTTCCTGGCACTGAGCGTCGCCGCCGAGCTCGGCTCGGTCTCGATCTTCGCGCTCAACCTGACTACGGGCCTCGGCCTCGGGCTCGCGATCGACTACAGCCTGTTCGTCGTCTCGAGGTACCGCGAGGAGATCGCGAAGTACGGGCCGGGCCTGCAGGCGATGAAGGTGACGATGGCGACCTCGGGCCGGACGGTGCTGTTCTCGTCGCTGACCGTGACCGCCGCGCTGGCCTCGCTGCTGGTCTTCCCGCAGCGCTTCCTCTATTCGATGGGTCTCGGCGGATCGATCGTCGCGATCCTCGCCGCGATCATCTCGCTGACCGTGCTGCCCGCGGTGCTCGCGCTGCTCGGCAACCGGGTCAACTCGCTCGCCCCGAAGTTCCTGCAGCGCCGCGCGGACGCCGATTCGCGCCCGGCCGAGGAGGGCTTCTGGTACCGGCTCTCCCGCTTCGTGATGCGCCGCCCGGCGCCGATCGCTGCCGCCAGCGCGGCCCTTCTGATCGCGCTCGGGATCCCGTTCCTGCAGATCAAGTTCACCTCTCCCGACGCCCAGATCCTCCCCGATGAACGCAGCTCGCGCCAGGTCGATGACGTGCTGCGCGCGGACTTCCCGCCGAACCGCGACACGCCCGTGCGGGTGGTCCTCGCGAGCTCTGACGCCGGCGACGTGGCGGCGGTCCAGCAGCAGCTCGAGGCGACCGAGGGGGTCGTCGCGGTCAACCCGCCGCAGCCGGTGGACGACCAGACGACCGTGATCGAAGCGGTTTCGGCCAACCCCTACATCGACGAGTCCAGCCGGGACACCGTCCGAGATGTCCGGCAGATCGACGCGCCGAGCGGGGCCGAGGTCCTGGTCACGGGCGCGACGGCGGACTTCCTCGACTTCCAATCGAGCCTCGAGGAGCACCTGCCCCTGGCGGTGGCGATCATCGTGATCGCGACGCTGGTCGTGCTCTTCCTGATGACGGGATCGGTGGTCCTGCCGGTCAAGCAGCTGCTGATGAACGTGCTCAACCTGACGGCCGTGTTCGGGATCCTGGTGCTGATCTTCCAGGACGGTCGACTCGAGGGGCTGCTGGACTACCGCAGCCAGGGGGCGATCGAGCAGACGATGCCGATCCTGTTGTTCGCGGTCGCGTTCGGGCTATCCACCGACTACGGGGTGTTCCTGCTCTCGCGGATCAAGGAGGCCCGCGACGCCGGAGCGAGCGACTCGGAGTGCATCGCGATCGGGCTCGAGCGCACGGGCCGCATCGTCACCGCGGCGGCGCTGCTGTTCGCGATCGCGATCGGGGCCTTCGCCACCTCGCAGATCATCTTCATCAAGCAGAACGGCATCGGGACGGCGCTCGCGGTCCTCATCGACGCGACGATCATCCGCGCCCTGCTCGTGCCGTCGCTGATGGAGCTGCTCGGCGCCTGGAACTGGTGGGCGCCCAAGCCGCTGCGCTGGCTCCACTACCGATTCGGGTTCAGCGAGACGAATGCGGACGCCGCGCCCGGGAAGGCCTGAGACCCGGATTGCGGTTGGGCGCGGCGCTCTGGGTAAGCTGCCCGACGATGACGATTGCAACCGCAATGTTCCTGATCGCCGCCGGTGCCATCCTGCGCTACGCGATCAACGTCAACAGCGACGTGGTCAACATCGAGACCGTCGGCCTGATCCTGATGATCGTCGGCGGCGCGGGCCTCGCCCTGTCACTGCTCTACGAGCTGGTGCAGACGGGCAGCCGCGACAAGAAGGACGAGTACCCGCAGCGCTCCCCGCGCAGCGGCTACGACGACCCCACCCGCCGCCTCTAGCGACCGTTAGGCCGCTCTCCTTCGGAGCGGCAGCTTGCTGCCGCGATTGATGCTGGGCGGCCGCTACGGACGCGACCTGATGGCGAAGCCGTACGTCTTTCTCGGTCGAGCCGTCCTAGGCCGAGCGGCGGCCCGACAGGGCCTTGCCGAGCGTGACCTCGTCCGCGTGCTCGAGGTCCGCGCCGACGGGCAGGCCCGAGGCGAGGCGGGTGACCGTGACGCGGTCGCGCAGCAGCGCCGCGATGTGCTGAGCGGTTGCCTCGCCGGTGGTCGTCGGGTTGGTTGCGAGCACGACCTCGGTCGTCTCACCGCCGACGCGTTCCAGCAGCTCGGCGATCTTCAGGTCCTCGGGGTCGATCCCGTCGATCGGCGACAGCGCGCCGCCGAGCACGTGATAGACGCCGCGGTACTCGCCGGTGCGCTCGAACGGGATCACGTCGGAGGGCTCCTCGACGACGCAGATCAGTGACGCGTCGCGGCGACCGTCCTCGCAGATCCTGCAGCGCGGGCCCTCGGCGAGGTTGAAGCAGACTTCGCAGAGGCCCACCTTCTCCTTCACCTCGCGGATCGCGTCGGCGAGCGCGAGCGCCTCGTCGTCGGAGGCGCGCAGTATGTGGAAGGCCAGGCGCTGCGCCGTCCGCTGCCCGATCCCGGGCAGGCGTGAGAGCTCAGAGATCAACCGGCTGATCGGTCCCGCGTACATGCGGTGAGCCTACTGTCGAGGGGGGCGAATCCGATCCGGTGAAGGGTCAGGTCCCTCGTGGGGGACCTGAATGTTCAATCGCTCTGGGCATTGGCTCGCCGGCAGCATGGGGTCATCGCGCATAGGCAGCTGATCGACGCTGGCCTCTCGCGCAAAGCGATCAAGCATCGCGTCGCGAAGGGCCGCTTGCATCCGATTCACCAAGGGGTCTTCGCCGTCGGCTGGCCGGCACCGACGCGACTCGGCGAATGGATGGCGGCGGTCCTTGCCTGCGGACCGGGGGCCGTACTCAGCCACCGCAGCGCAGCAGCCCTCTATGGGATCGGGACCACGGACCGATTGATCGAGGTATCCGTCGCGCGGCGTCGGAATCCAGGCGCCCGGGCCTTTGCGTCCACCGCGTCGAGCTCTCGGGCGGGGACGTCCGCGAACGTTCCGCGATCCCAGTGACTTCTCCGGCCCGTACCGTGATCGACCTCGCGGCGGTGCTTGAAGTGCGACGCTTGGAGGCCGCCGTCAACGCGGCGGACAAGCTGAGCCTCATCGATCCCGAGGCTCTGCGTGCAGAGGTGGAGAAGCGGCCCCAGGCCAGGGGGATGGGTCGGCTGCGGGAGCTGCTGGACCGTGAAACTTTCGCCCTGACCGAGTCTGAACTCGAGCGCAGGTTCATGCGACTCGTCCGCCGCGCCGGGCTGCCGCGCCCGGAGACCGGAGTCATGCTGAACGGCTTCCGGGTCGACTTCTACTGGCGCGAATTCGGCCTGGTCGTGGAAACCGATGGACTCCGCTACCACCGCACCGCGACGCAACAGGCGAGAGACCGACGACGAGATCAGGCCCACGCCGTCGGGGGCGTGACGACCCTTCGATTCACGCACCAGCAGGTGGTGAACGGGGCGGAGTGGGTCGAGCGGACCCTTGTCGCCGTCGCGCGTCGTTTGCTGGTCAGCTAGGCCCCCGGGAGCCCGCCGAGGCCGGGCATCCCGCCGCCCATACCGGGCATCCCGCCCATGCCGCCGGTGATCCCGCCGAGCTTGGTCGAGGCCAGCTCCTGGGCGGCGCGGATCGCCTCGTTGACGGCTGCGGTGACCATGTCCTGGAGCAGCTCCGGGTCCTCGGGGTCGATCGCCTCGGGCGAGATCGTGATCTCACGCAGCGCCATGTCGCCGGTCATCGTCACCTTGACCATGCCGCCGCCGGCGCTCGCCTCGACGGTCTCGCTCTTCAGGTCCTCCTGAGCCTGCGCCATCTGGGCCTGCATCTGCTGGACCTGCTGCATCAGCTGGTTCATGTTCGGCTGCTTGGGCATCAGCCCGCCTCCCGGCTCTGCGCGTCGTCCTCGCCTGATTCGGGCTGGTCCTCGAAGACCTCTCGCGCGTCGAATTTCGTCTTCAGCATCTCGATGATCTCATCGTCGGCCATCTCGGGCGGGGCGGCCTCCTCTGATGGAGCCGCGGCCGCGTCGCCGTCCATCAGCTCGAACTTGAGCGGCAATCGCGCCCCGGCGACCGCCTCGATCGAGCTGCCGAGCTGCTCGGTGCAAGCTTTCGATTCCGCCTTGCGCTTGTTGAACGTCGCCCCCGCCGGGAAGCCCACGTAGAGGGTCGGGCGCTCGCCATCCACGCGGAGCGGCCGAGCGCCCTCGAGGATGGTGGAGAGCATTTCGCCGCCGGAGGAGCGCACCTGGTCGACGATGGCCGGCCACACTTCCGAGATACGTTCGAGGGTGACGGCCTCCCCATCATCAGCGCGGACGTCCTCAGCTCCGCTTCCCGCATCACCGCCCACCTCCCCGGCTTCGCCTGCGGGGGTATGCGGTTGCGGCGCGCTCGCGGGGGATTCCTTGGTTTCGCCTGTCTCACTACGCCGATTGACCTTGGACGTCGGCGGTGGCGGCGGGGACTCTTGGCCTCCCAGCTGGCGCTCAAGGGATTCGATTCTCCGCAGCAGTGCGTCGCGGGACGTGTCCAGGGACGGGCGGGCCACCTTCAGCAGGGCCACCTCGAGGCTCAGGCGTGGGTCGTCTCCCTCACGCATATTTGCGACGGCGGTCGAGAGGGCGTCGATGGCTCCCATCAGCTTGACGTCCCCGATCGCGCCGGCCTGCTCGGCGAGGCGGTCGGGCTGGGCGACGGTGACCGTGAAGGACTCGGGGACGGCTCCCGTCGCGCGGGCGACCAGGAGCTGGCGCAGGTGGGCGATCAGGTCACGTGCGAACTGCGCCGGATCGCGGCCCGAGCGCGCGAGCCGGTCGACGACGTCCAGAACTGCGGCCGAGTCGCCTGCGGCGAGGGCGTCCGTCGCGCCGAACAGGAGCTCCGCATCTGCCGCGCCGAGCATCTCGACCACGTCATCGGTCGCGACCTTGTCGCCGCCGAAGGCGACGAGCTGGTCGAGGGTGCCGAGCGCGTCGCGGAAGCTGCCGCCGGCCGAGCGCGCGGTCAGCGCGACGGCGCCGTCCTCGACTTCGATGCCCTCGGTGTCGGCGACGCGCCGGATCACCTTGGCGATCTGCTCGAGTGACGGGCGCTGGAAGTCGAAGCGCTGGCAGCGGTCGACGATCGTCGCCATCACCTTCTGGGGCTCCGTGGTGGCGAGGACGAAGACCGTGTTCGGGGGCGGCTCCTCGAGCGTCTTCAGGAAGGCGTTCCACGCCTCCTTGGTGAGCATGTGGGCCTCGTCGAGGATGTAGACCTTCCAGCGGCCCTCGGCGGGCGCGTAGCCGACGCGGTCGCGGAGCTCGCGGACATCGTCCACCGAGCGGTTCGAGGCGGCGTCCATCTCGATCACGTCGAGTGACGTGCCTGCGGCGATCGTCGTGCACGAGTCGCAGACGCCGCAGGGCTCGAGCGTCGGGGCGTTGACGCAGTTCAGCGAGCGGGCGAGGATCTTCGCCATCGAGGTCTTGCCGGTGCCGCGCGAGCCGACGAACAGGTAGGCGTGATGAACCCGACCGCGCTCGATCGCGTTCGAGAGCGTGCGCACGACGTGCTCCTGGCCCACGACCTCGGAGAAGCTCTGAGGCCGGTGGCGACGGTAGAGAGAGGCAGATTCGGCCATCGCTTCGAGTCTATCCTCGCCCCATGACCTACGACGAAGGGTTGGCCCAGAGGGTCCGAGACACCGTCGCAACGAGGGATGGAATCGTCGAGCGCAAGATCTTCGGCTCGCTCGGCTTCTTCCTGCACGGCAACATGGCCGTCGCAGCAGGCCGCGATGGGCTGATCGTCAGGCTCGGCCCGGACGCCGAGAGGGCGGTCGAGGAGAACGGAGTCGCGCCGTTCCAGCCCGGCGACAGCAAGCCGATGACGGGCTGGGCGATTGTCGATCTCGAAGCCGTGGCCGAGGACGAGGCCCTGTCGGAATGGATCGACGCGGGCGTGGACTTCGCCGCGACCCTGCCACCGAAGTAGCTCAGCGCCTCTTCTTCCGCTTGCACTTCTTCTTCTTCTTCGCCGCCGAGGCCGGGCGCTTCGTCCGCTTCTTGCACTTCGACTTTGTCGGCGGCGACGGCTGGACCGGGGCCGCGACGCCGGCGCCGCTCAGGGCCGAGACGGCGAACAGGTGATCGGCATCGGGCGGGTCGGACCCGGTGTAGAGGATGCCGGTGCGTTGCCCCAGGGTCTTCGGTGCGAAGGCCACTCGGATCTGGCAGGTGGGGCCGAACGGCGTGGTCGCGCCGGTGATCATCGGCGCGCAGTCCTCCTCGACGACGACGAAGTCGGGCGAATCCGTGCGTATCGAGGTCGTGTAGGTGTCAGACCCGAAGCAGCCGTTCGGCGGGTTCGCCGGGTCAGCGTTGCATGTGACCTGCAGCGTGAAGGTAATCGGCGCACCCTGCGACCCGAGAGCCTGCGCCGGGAACGCCGCCGTCTCCGGCGTGACATTTGGCATCGCCGCCGCGGGCGCGACCCAGACGAGCGACGCGACGATTGCGATGGCGGGAGTGCCGAGGCGCATGGGGTTCAAGTATGGACCGTGCACCCGACTCTGAGGCGAAGCTTCCGGTCGTTTCCTCTGCGATCGGCTCGGGCCAGGCTTGCCTGCATCACATGACGGCTACCGCTTAAGGCTGCTTCCTTCCGGACCTGACCTGGTTCACGGGCCACCACTGCGCAGGACCTGGCCGTCAACACCTCTCGCGGCGGCTCGGCTCCGAATGCCGGCCCCTCGATCGGGGATTCGGCCCCGCTAGAGCGGATTGCGGGTGACAGGGCACCGCTGATTCCCCGCCTAGCACGGTCCGTAGGGGAGTCTATGGCGCGAGGCGCTCTATCCGCCACCCGCCCCCTTCGCGGGTGTAGCGGAAGCGGTCGTGCAGACGCCCGTCGCGGCCCTGCCAGAACTCCATCTCCTCGGGCTCGAGCGCGTACCCGCCCCAGTTGGCGGGGCGCTCGATCGGGCCGTCGCCTGCGGCATCGAGCACCTCGGCGACGTCGCGGTCCAACTCCCCGCGGTCGATCGTCCGGCTCTGCGGTGAGGCCGCCGCAGCGGCCTGGCTGTCGCGGGGCCGGCTCGCGAAGTACTCGTTGGACTGCTCTGCGGTCAGCTTGTGGACAGGGCCGCGGGCGCGGACCTGGCGGTCGAGCTCGCGCCAGTAGAGGATCAGCGCCGCGCGCGGACGCGCCTCGAGCTCGGCACCCTTGACGCTCTCGTAGTTCGTGAAGAAGCGCAGGCCCTCGGGACCGATCCCCTTGAGCAGCACCATGCGGGCGTTCGGGGCCCCGTCGGCATCGGCTGTGGCGAGGGTCATGGCCTCGGCCAGCGGCACCTCGCGCTCGGCGAGCTCGTACCAGTCGCCGAGCTGGGCGATCGGGTCATCGTCGAGCCCCTCGCGGTCGAGGGGCGGAAGCTGCTTTCGGAGCTCGCTCATTCCCGAATCATGGACTAGAGCTTCATCGAGCCCATCTTCGAGTTCTTGCGCGGCTTGCCCGAGGCGTCGTCATCGAGATGAGCACCCTCGATGTCCAGCTTCGGCAAAAAGCGGTCAGCCCACTTCGGCACCCACCACACCCGCTTGCCGGCAAGGACCAGCACGGCCGGCGCCAGCAGCAGGACCGACATCGCGGCGAGCGCCACCCCGACCGCCAGCCCGACCCCGAACTGCTTCACGGTCGGGTCGCCGTTCAGGATGAAGCTGGCGAAGACGCAGATCATGATCAGGGCCGCCGCGCTGATGACCCGCGCGCCGGTCGCGAGGCCGAGGGCGATCGCCTCCGCGTCCTCCTTCACCTTCATCCGCGCCTGCTCGATCTGGCTCATCAGGAACACCTGGTAGTCCATCGAGAGGCCGAAGAGGACGGCGAACATGATCAGCGGGACGAAGCTCGCGATGGGGTCCTCACCGCTCCTCGTGTCGAGCCCGACGAGCTCGACCCCCCAGCCCCACTGGAAGCACGCGGTGACCACGCCGAACGCGGCGCAGACGGAGATCGCGATCGCGACGACCGCCTGGGCCGAGACGACCATCGACCGGAACGCCATCAGCAGCACCATGAAGCCGAGGGCATTGACGACCAGGATCACGAGGAAGAGCTTGTCCGAGATCGCGGCCGCCAGGTCGACGTTGCTGGCCGTGGAGCCCCCGACGTAGGTCTGGAGGTCCGTGTCCGCCGTCGACTGGGGGATCACGTACTCGCGAAGCGTCGTCACCAGTTCGGCCGTCTTCGGCTCGGCCGGGTCGGACTTCGAGATCACCGTGATGATCGCGGCGTCTCCCGGCTTGTTGATGCTCGGCGGCGAAACCACCTGCACGCCGACGGTGTCGGTGAGGGCGTCCTGCAACGAGACAAGCCGAGGGTCGGTCCCGCGTTCGTCTCCTCCGGCCGCGGTCAGTTCGGCGGTCAGCGTCGCCTGCAGCTTCTCGGCCTGCGCCTGTTGTTGCGAGGCCTGATCCTGGAGCGTCTCGAGCTCCGCCTTCTGCGTCTGGAGCTGCGCGGCCTCGACCTTGGCGTTCGCGGCCTGTAGCTGGAGCTGGTTCTTCTGTCCGACGAGCGAGATGGCCTCCAACGCCGCCCCCGCCGCGTCCTCGGCCAGCCCCGAGACGTCGGCTCCCATCTTCGACGCCTTCGACCTGATCCGCTTCGCCTCGCGCTTCAGCGCGGCGCCGCGGGCACTCAGATCCTGCTGCGCCGCCTGCGTGGAGGCGAGCTCGGCCTCCAGCTTCGCCTCGCGCCGCTGCAGGGCAGCGAGGCGCGCTTCGAGGCGCGCGCGGTCGGCGGGCGTCTGGGGCTGGTCGAGCTGCGCCTGGGTGACCTGCTCGGCCAGGCGGACCTTCTCGAGCTTCGCGTTGATGACGGCTGCCTGGGCCGTCAGCTCCGCATCCAGCTCCGCGAGCTCGGCGGCCTCCGCGACGACCCCCTCGAGCTGCTTCACGAAGCCGCGCTGCTTGTCGAGCTTGTCCGCGCTTCGTTTCAGCTGAGCCTTCTCGTCTGCGAGCCCGGCGCCCTCCGCGACCAGGGCGTCCTTCTCGGCTAGCAGGCGCGCCTGCTCGGCCTCGAGCTCCTCCGCGGAGTTCTGAAGCGACTCGGCCTGCGTCTCGCCCTGGGTCTGCTCCCCCTCCAGCTGGGCCTGGAGGCTCTGAGCCTTCGCGTATTGCTTCTCGAAGGTGCTGCTCGGCTCTGCGGGGCTCCCCAGATCGACGGCGACGAGCAGAGGCCCGTTGTAGCCCGGACCGAAGCCCGAGGACAGCAGGTCGTAGGCCTGGCGCTCGGTGGTGTCTTTCGGCGTCGCGCCGATGTCCTCCTGGCCGAGCTCGAGCGAGGTGAAGGGGATCAACAGGGGCAGCAGGATCAGCGCGGCCAGGGCGACGGCGCGCTTCGGCTTCGAGGTGACGAAGGTCGCCCACGCCCCCCAGAACCCCTTTCGCGGCGCCGTCGGCTTGGGGCGCAGGAACGCGGGCAGCGAGAACGAGTCGATGTGGTGGCCGACCAGCGCCATCAGCGCCGGCAGCAGTGAGATCGCGCCGAGGACCGCAGTGAGCACCGCCACCGCCGACGCGTACCCGAGCGATGTGACGAGCGGGATCCCGGCCACCATCAGTGAGACCAGAGCGATGATCACCGTGCCCCCGGCGAACACGATCGCCGTGCCCGAGGTCGCCACGGCCCGCGCGATCGCGTCAGGTGTCTCCAGGCCCTCGCCGCGCTCGAAGCGATAGCGGCTGACCATGAAGAGGGCGTAGTCGATGCCCACTCCGAGGCCGATCATCGTCGCGAGCGTCGGCGCGATCGTCGGCACCTCGGTGACGTGTCCGAGCAGCCCGATCAGCGCCAGCCCGACCCCGAGCCCGAACACGGCCGTCAGGAGCGGCAGCCCCATCGCGACGAGCGTGCCGAACGTGAAGACGAGGATGATCATCGCCGCGACCAACCCGACCACCTCGCTCGACTCCGTCGCGGGCTCGGAGAGCTCGGAGCCGATCGAGCCGCCCGCGGCCACCTCCATCCCGGCCTTTCGTCCCGGCTCGGCGGCCTTCACGAACGACTGGGCGATGGGCTCGGTCAGGTCCTCCGACCCGATGTCGAGCAGGACGGAGATGAAGGCAGTCTCCTCGTCCTTGCTGATCTGGCCTCCCCCCTTCTGCGAGAACGGGCTGGTGGCCGAGAACACGTCGGGGAGGTCCTTCATCGCCTTGTACGAGGAGGTGATCGCCTGCTTGTACGGGGAGTCGGTCACCTTCTCGCCGTCGTGCGTGCGGAAGATGATCGGGTTCGCGCCGTTCTGCTGCGGCGGGAACCGCTCGGCCAGCAGGTCCGATGCCGACTGGCTCCCGGTGCCAGGCAGCTCGAGGTTGTTCGAGGTGTTGGCTCCGAACTCCTGGACGAGGCTCGTGGTGCCGGCGATCAGCAGCACCCACGCGCCGAGAACGACCCATTTGCGATGGGCCGCGAACATCCCGAGTCGGTGCAGGAATCGCGCCAAGGGGGCCCCCAGGTCTCGCGCCGCCCACTCAGACGGCGAGCTCCGGGCGCGAGTCTAGGCGACGGGTCGGCCCCCGCCGAGCTAGCCGGCGGGCGGGAGCGGCCTCACGGCCGGCCCCTCGAGCACCTCCCCGTCCACGCCGAAGCGGGAGCCGTGGCAGGGGCAATCCCAGCTTCGCTCCGCGTCGTTGAAGCGGACGATGCAGCCGAGGTGCGTGCAGCGCGCGGAGCGCTCGTGGAGCTTGCCGTCGTCGTCGCGAAAGACGGCTCGCTGGTGCAGGCCGTCGCCGACGACGGCGCCCTCGCCGGGCGCGAGCGCGTCTGCTGAGCCGCGCCGCAGGCGGTCGCGGAAGAAGTGGAAGCCGACGTTCGCGGTCCCCTTGGCGAGCGAAGGGGCGGCGGCGAGCGGGTGCAGCCTCATCGGGTCGAACGTGGCATCGAGGGCGTTGTCGCGCCCGAGGGCACGGTCGCTCAGCATCGCGGCGGCGGTCGTCCCCATCGCCAGGCCCCACTTGCGCATTCCGGTCGCGGTCGTCACCTGCGCCGAGAACGGCCACAACCTCCCGACGAAGGGGAGCTTGTCGTTCGGGATCAGGTCCTGCGTCGCCCAGCGATGCTCGATGGACTCGACGTCAAAGCGCTCACGGGTCCATTCCTCGAGGTCGCGGTAGCGCTCGAGCTCGTCGCCCTCGCCGACCCGGTGGGACTCGCCGCCGACCATAAGCAGCTCGCCGTCGGGGGTCTGGACCGAGCGCAGGGAGTGCGCGGTGCTCTCGTCGCTCAGATACATCCCCTGCGGGACGTCGCCGCGAAGCCGCGCGAGCACGACGTAGGAGCGCTCGGGATGGTTGCGCGCGAAGTAGAGACCGCGGTCGAGGATCGGCAGGTGGGTCGCGACGACCACGTGCCGGGCGCGAAGCGTCGCCCCGTGCTCGGTCTTGACCTCGCACGGCTCGCCCTGCGCGACCGAGACGACGCGCGAGCGCTCGTGGACCGCGCAGCCGGCGTCGGCTGCCGCGGCGGCGAGCGCGTGCAGGTAGCGCAGCGGGTGAAACTCGGCCTGGCCGTCGAAGCGGACCGCCGCCGGAACCTCGTACGGCAGCTCATCGACGTTCGTGACGAACGACGCGGGAAGGCCGGCCTCCTCGGCGGCTCGAACCTCGTCGATCAGCTGCGAGGTGTGTGCGTGGTCCTCGGTGTACGTGAAGTTCGGCTTGCGGCGAAGGTCGCAATCGATGCCGAGCTCGTCCACCAGCCTCGAGACGAGCGAGATCCCCGCCTCGTTCGCCTCCCCGTAGGTGCGCGCGACGCCCGCCCCGAGCTTGGAGGCGAGGTCGGCATAGGTGAGACCGTGCAGCGAGCTGAGCTTCGCCGTCGTGTTCCCCGTCGCCCCGGAGCCGATCCGGCGCGCCTCCAGCAGCGCGACCTTCGCGCCCTCCCGCGCGAGCAGCAACGCCGTAGTGACGCCGACGATCCCGCCGCCGAGGACGGCGACGTCGCAGTCGGCTTCGCCGGACTGCGGGTACTCGATCCCCTGCGCGCTCTTCGCCCAGTAGGAGACGGTGTCGATCCCGGCCACGGACAAGCCCTTACCCGCGCCGGGCAGACTCAACCGACGGGGCATTAGAGTCCCGGCGATGGCGACGATCGAAACCGTCACGGGCCCAGTCGATGCCGGCGAGCTCGGGCACACCCTGATCCACGAGCACCTGCGCTGCCAGGACGAGGCCGTCGCGGCACAGTGGCCCGACCGGCTCACGCTCCAGGAGGACGAGCCCTTCGCGGTCGAGGCCGGTGGCGAGTACGGCGAGGCGGTGAAGATGGCCGAGCGAGCGGTCGAGCGCAACGTCAAGACGATCGTCGATCCGACCGCGATGTTCCTCGGCCGCGACGTCGCCTTCATGAGGGACGTCAGCGAGGAGACCGGGCTGCAGGTCGTCCCGTGCACCGGCATCTACACATACGACCATCTGCCGCAGTTCTTCCTGACCCGCAGCCCCGAGCAGATCGCCGAGATGTTCGTCGCGGACATCGAGAAGGGGATCCAGGGGACCGACATCAAGGCCGCCTTCATCAAGTGCGCCGCTGACGAGCCGGGCATGAACGCGAACGTCGAGAAGGTCCACCGCGCCGCCGCCCAGGCCAGCCTCCAGACGGGGGCGCCGATCATGGCCCACTCCCGCCCGGCCTCCGGGACGGGCCCCGAGCAGGTTGCGATCTTCGAGGAGGAGGGCGTGGACCTCGCCAAGGTGCAGATCGCCCACTGCGGCGACAGCGAGGACGTCGGCTACATCGAGGGCCTGATCGACAAGGGCGTGTTCGTCGGCCTCGACCGCTTCGGCCTGGAGCTCTTCCTGCCCTTCGACGCACGCATCAAGACCGCCCTCGCCCTGCTCGAGAACGGTCACGCCGAGCGCCTCTTCATTTCGGCCGATTCCTGCGCGACCCTCGACTGGTACCCGCCCGAGGCAGTGCCGCAGCTGCAGGAAGCTGGGATGGTCGTTGACTGGGACGTCCGCATCGTCCACGACAAGGTCATCCCCGCCCTTCGCGAGGGTGGCATGACCGACGAACAGCTCGATCAGATGATGGTGCGCAACCCCGTCGCCTGGCTCACCGGCGCCTAAACTGAGCGCCCTCCGGGCCCGTAGCTCAGTGGGAGAGCGCTCGCTTCACACGCGAGAGGTCGCTGGTTCGAAACCAGCCGGGCCCATTCCCACCTCGGGCGCCGCAGAGATGCACTCTGCCGGCAGGCCGCCGGCTGGCCCGTTCATCTAGGGTCTCGCCCGTGGATAACAGGGTCAAAGGCCTGATCGCATTCGGCGGGGTGCTCGCCGTCGTCGTACTGGTGGTGCTCCTCGCCGGCGGCGACGATGACGACTCGGGCTCGAGCGCGAGCGCGAGCAAGCCCGAGGTCGAGATCCCCGACGGGGATCCGCCCACCGAGCTCCAGATCGAGGACCTCGAAGAGGGTGACGGCGCCACCGCTGCGGCCGGCGACCAGCTCTCGGTCAAGTACGTCGGCGTCCTGTTCGACGGCGGGACGGAGTTCGACTCCAACTTCGACACCGGCCAGCCCTTCGAGTTCGCTCTCGGCTCCGGCCAGGTGATCCCCGGGTGGGACGAGGGCCTCGTCGGGATGAAGGAGGGCGGCCGCCGCCAGCTGACGATTCCGGCCGACCTCGCCTACGGGGCGCAGGGCCAGCCGCCCGACATCCCGCCGAATGCCGCGCTTGTCTTCGTGATCGACCTCGACTCGGTCACCCCGGCCGCCGACGCGGCCGCTCCGCCTCAGTAACGGCCCGGCCTTTAGCTCAGCCTGGGCCCAGCCGCTGCCACAGGACGTCGTGGTAGCCCTCGACTATCGGCTCGCGCCAGCGGCGCTCGAACGGGAGCCGCCAGCTGTACGGCTCGACCAATTCGGGGACCGCCGGCTCGGGGCCCCAGGAGTCCTGCGGGTAGAGCAAAGCGGGCTTGTCGGCGGCGAGCAGCGGGGCCGCGACCTCCCACAGGCGCTCGATCCCGTCGGCAGTGGTGAAGAGCGTATGGTCGCCGATCATCGCGTCGCGGATCAGCCGCTCGTAGGCCTCGAGTGTGTCGCCGGTCTTGCCGACGTCGTGCAGCGAGAACTGAAGGCTCTGCTTGTCGAGCAGCATCCCCGGCCCCGGCCGCTTGCCGTAGAACGAGAGCGATAGGCGCGCGGAGTCGTCGAGGTCGAAGGTCAGGTGGTCGGGCCCGTACTTGTTGACCCCGCACCCCTCGGGGAACATGCTCTTAGGCGGCTCGCGGAAGGCGATCGAGATTATCCGCCAGCCCTCGGCCATGCGCTTTCCGGTGCGCAGGAAGAACGGCACGCCCGCCCAGCGCCAGTTATCCACCTCGCAGCGCAGGGCGACCAGCGTCTCAGCGTTCGAGTCCTTGGGCACTCCGTCGTGCCCGCGATACCCCTCATATTGGCCGCGCACGACGCAATCGGGGTTGAGCGGGCGCAGCGAGCGGAAGACCTTGTTCTTCTCAACGGTGATCGAGTCGGGGTCGAGCGCGGTCGGTGGCTCCATCGCGACGAAGGCGAGGATCTGAAACAGGTGTGTGACGACCATGTCGCGGAAGGCGCCGGTGTCCTGGTAGAAGGTTGACCGGCCTTCGACGGAGTGAACCTCAGGGACGTCGATCTGCACGTGGTCGATGTGGTTGAGGTTCCAGATCGGCTCGAACAGCCCGTTGGCGAAGCGCAGGGCGAGGATGTTCTGCGCCGCCTCCTTGCCGAGGTAGTGGTCGATGCGAAAGATCTGCTCTTCGTCGAAGACCTCATGCAGCTCGGCGTTGAGCTTGCACGCGCTCTCGAGGTCGGTGCCGAAAGGCTTCTCCATGATGATCCGCGAACGCTTGACAAGATCGGCCTCGTCGAGCAGTCCGACGATGTCGAGCGCTGCCGTCGGGGGCACGCTCAGGTAGTGAAGCCGGCGGGAGCGGTGGCCCAGCTCCTTCTCGGCCGCCGCGACCGCGTCCGCGACCCCTCCGGCGCCCGACTTCAGGTTGACGTGGGTGATCCGCGCCGAGAACTGCTCCCAGGCGTACCCCTTGAGGTCGACCCGCCCGAACTCTTCGCAGGCATCACGGGCGAGGTCGCGCACCTCCTCGTCGGACATGTCGCCGCGCGAGGAGCCGACGAGGCGGAACTCGGGCAACAGCCCCGCCTCGCAGAGGTGCAACAGGCCTGGCAGAAGCTTGCGCTTGGCGAGGTCCCCGGTGACCCCGAAGAGGACGATCACGTGCGGATCGATCGAGTCGAGCGCTTCGGGTGGGGCGTCTCGCGGCTGCTTCGGCATCTCGGTGACGATATAGGCGCGGCGTGGCGTAAGGTGCCGCGCCTGTCAACTTCAGCTTCGACGCCGATACCGCGCTGCGCTCCGAGGCGCCCGGCGTGTGGAGTGGCGCCGTCGCGGACGGCTGGGACACGCCGCGCGGCCCGCTCTAAAGCCGGAGGGCCTGGGGCCGATAGGGAAGTGCAATGGTCTCCGACACCCGCACCGAGCGCGTCGTGCTCGAAACCGCGCGCTACCGAATCGTCGGCGAGGTGACGCTGCCCGCCGAGGGCGTGCGCACCCGCCTCTCGGACCTTCTGAACGCCGAGGGCCTCAGCTTCATCTCGCTGGTCAAAGCCGAGCTGACGCCGCTCGACGGCAGCGGGACCGAGAAACGCGATTTCGTGGCGGTCGCGCGCGACCACGTGCAGATCGCCTACGAAGCCACGCCCTAGCCCACGCGGCGCGGAGCGACGTCTTCATGAGCCGGCGATCGAGGCTCGCCTAGCAAGCTCAGTTGAGCGAGGGGTCGGCCGGCATCCGCGCGAGCAGCGAGAACTCGCCTCCCTTTCGCTCGAGCACCTTCGACCACAGGTCCCCGTCGGGTTCGGCGAAGAGGTCCTCGACGCGGGCCTCGTCGAGGATCCATCCCTCGGCCTCGAGCTCCGCTTCGAGCTGCCCCGGCCCCCAGCCGGCGTAGCCCGCGAACACGCGCAGCCGCTCGAGCTCGGGTGGGGCGTCGAGGTCCACCATGCCGACGGCGCCGACGATCAGCTTCGTCGCCTCGGCTGGGTCCGCGTACTCGCCGAACGCCGTGACCGCGGTCGGCTGCACGGGGCCGCCCGAGTGGAGCACGTGCTCGGTGCCGATCGACTCGGCGAGCTCGGGTACGGCGTCACCTACCGTTACGTCGGAGGGCCTGTTCAGAACGAGCCCGAAGGAGCCCTCGCCGCTGTGCTCGACCAGCAGCACGACCGTGCGGTGGAAGTAGTCGCCAAGCGAGGGCGAGGCGATCAGCAGCACTCCGCTGAGGGGCTCGGACACGGGCCCTTAGCGTAGGGTGCCGCGCGTGAAGGCGACTCTCTATTCCCTTGAGCCATCCCACCCCGGCCACGCCGCCCGGCTGATGCTCGAGCGCAAGGGAATCGAGCACAAGGTCGTCGACCTTCCACCCGGGACGCACGCAGCCGCCCTGCGCCCGCTCGGATTCCGGCACGGGACGGTGCCCGCGCTGAAGCTCGACGGGAAGCGCGTGCAGGGCTCGCGCGCGATATCGCGATTCCTCGACGAGGTCCAGCCCGAGCCGCGGCTCTTCCCCACCGACCCTCAGAAGCGGATCGCCGTCGAGGAGGCCGAGCGCTGGGGCAACGACATCCTGCAGCCGGTGCCGCGGAAGCTGACGCGTTACCTGGCGCTGACCAAGCCCGAGATGCGGGTGCACATGGCCCGCGAGTCGGGGCTGCCCGCTCCTGCCGTCGTCGGCCGCGCCACGACCCCGGTCGCCTGGTATTTCGCGCGCAAGTCCGGCGCGAAGGACGCCGTCGTCGTGCAGCGCACGGTGGCCCTGATCCCGGTTCTGCTCGACCACGTCGAGGAGCTGATCGCAGAGGGGACGATCGGAGGCGCCGAGCCGAACGCCGCCGACTTTCAGATCGCGACCTCGATCCGGGTGCTGATCAGCTACGAGGACATGGCGCCGATGATCGAGCGCCGGAAGGCCGGTCGCTTCGCGCTGGGCATCATCCCGGCCTACCCGACGACCGTCCCCGCGGGATTCGTGCCGGCCGCGTGGCTGGAGCCGCTGCGAGCATGAGGACCGCGTGGGTGCTGGGCGACCAGCTCGTGCCCGTTCACAACGCTGTACTGGGGCTTCCTGGCTCGAAACCGGTGCGCGACTTCGCCGCCTATGGCGCCAGCACGATCTTCAGCGCCTCGCGGTTGTCGTAGGCCTCGTAGGCGGCGGGCGCCTCGTCGAGGCGCATGTGGTGGGTCACGAGCGGCGAGGGGTCGAGGGTCCCGGCCGCGAGGCGCTCCAGCACCGGGTCGATGTGCTTGATCACGTTCGCGTGGCCGCTCTCGATCGTGAGCGCCTTGATCCAGACGATCCCCATGTGCAGCTCGATGCGCTCGGTGTAGACGCCGGTGGCCGAGACGGTGCCGGCCTTTCGCGCGAGGCGGCAGGCGAGCTCGAGCGCCTCGGGGTGACCGACGGCGTCGACGGCGAGATCGACCCCGCGGCCGTCGGTCAGCTTCTTGACCTCTGATCGCGGGTCCTGCTCGGTCAGGTGGACGGGCGTCGCGCCGAAGGACTCGGCCATGGCGAGGCGGGCGTCGACGGTGTCGATCGCGACGACGTTCTCGGCTCCGGCGGCGAGCGCCACCTGCACGGCGCAGAGCCCGACCGGGCCGAGCCCCAGCACCGCGGCGGACTCGCCCGCGGCGAGTGGACGCGAATCGATCGCGTGGTATGCGGTGCCCATCACGTCGCCGGCGAACAGCGCGAGGTCGTCCGAGAGCCCCTCTGGGACGACCCGGAGCCCAAGGTTCGCATGGGGGACGAGCAGCAGCTCGGCCTGGGCGCCCTGCAGCGAGCCGAGCGTCTCGCCGTGGCCGAAGACGCGGCCGTTGTCGCACTTGTGAAACTCCTCGCGAGCGCAGAAGAAGCAATCGCCGCACGCGGTGCAGTAGGTGCCGAGCACGCGGTCGCCGACGGTCACTCGCGTGACGGCATTGCCAACCGCCACGACCTCGCCGACGAACTCGTGGCCGATGATGAAGCCGGGGTCGAGCTTGACCCGGCCGTGGAAGATGTGGAGGTCCGAGCCGCAGATGCCGCTGGCGTCGACGCGCACGATCGCGTCGTCGGGGGCGAGCAGCTCGGGCTCGGGCTTCTCGTCGACGCGCACCTCGCCGGGCGCCTGGAACGTGACCGCTCGCATCGCGGTGGACCCTAGCTTCTGAGTTCTGAGAGGCTTCGGTTCCCCTTTGAAGGAGAGTGCCTCGATGCCGATCGACAAGTCAAAGCCCGTCCTGATCACCGGTTGTTCAACGGGCATCGGAAGGGCCACCGCTCAACGTCTCGTCGCCGACGACTGGAACGTGTATGCGACCGCCCGCAAGCCCGACACGCTTTCGGACCTCGCCTCGTCGGGCGCCAAGACGCTCGCGCTCGACGTCAACGACGAGAGCTCGATGGCGAGCGCGGTTGAACAGGTGGAGCAGGACGGCGGTTCGATCGGCGCGCTCGTCAACAACGCGGGGTACAGCCAAAGCGGCGCGGTCGAGTCCGTGCCGATCGACAGTGCCCGCAAGCAATTCGAGACGAACGTCTTCGGGCTGATGCGCATGTGCCAGCTCGTCCTGCCCGGCATGCGGAACGCCGGCCAGGGGCGGATCGTCAACATCAGCTCGATGGGGGGAAAGCTCGTCTTCCCTGGCGGCGGCGTCTACCACGCCACCAAGCACGCGGTCGAGGCCCTGTCGGACGCGCTGCGCTTCGAGGTCGGCGGCTTCGGGATCGAGGTCGTGGTGATCGAGCCGGGGCTGATCGTGACCGAGTTCGGCGAGACCGCCGTCGGCAGCATCGACGAGGCGTCCGCTCACGAGATCTACGAGAAGTTCAACAAGGACGTCGCCGACGCGACCGCCGGTGCCTACGAGGGGGGCTTCTCGAAGCTGGGCGGCGGGCCCGAGAAGGTCGCCGACAAGATCGAGAAGGCGCTGACCGCACGGCGCCCCCATACGCGCTACAAGGTCACCCCGTCCGCGAGCGTGATCATGGGCATGCGCAAGGGCATGACCGACCGCATGTGGGACCGTTTCGTCGGCTCGCAGTACCCGCAGCCGAAGGCCGGCGCCTAGGGGTGCCGGTCGAGCACGAGGTCAACCGCTGCGGCGATCGTCACGCCGCAGGTTGCTCCGACCACGACGTCCGTGGGATAGTGGACCCCGGTGTGGATGCGCGAGTAGGAGACGAGCGCGGCGAGGATGCCCAGGGGCACCCCGGCGGCGGGCAGCTCCCGCCCGGCTCCTGCCGCGAACGCGAACGCGGCGGCCGAATGGCCGGAGGGGAACGAGCGCGACCCCGGCATCGGGATCGGCACCGGGGAGCCCGCCCTGTGCGGCGCTCGCTCCGGGCGCCGTCGCCCGCTGAGCGGCTTCAGCACCAGGTTCACCACGGCGGACGTGACCACGACCGACGCGAGGCCCCTTCCGGCGGCGCGACGGCCGCGCGGCCCGCCGGCGACCGAGAGCAGCGCCGCGGCGGCGAGGGAGAGGCGCGAGTAGTTCGCGGCATTGGAGAGCCTGCCGAAGGCGCGATCGAGCGCCGGTGTCCCGGCGCCGGCGATCGCCTCGTAGACGGCGAGGTCAATGCGGTGCACCTCTGCGGGCAGCTCACGGTCGGCGATCAGGCGATCCTAGGTGGGTTGGCCGGGGGCGGCCGGTGATCCGCCGGCGGATTGCGGCAGCGGTCGCCCTCGTCGCGGGGGCCGTGACCATCGCGCTGGCGCTTCTGGTCGCGATCGAGAACTTCCCCCGCGGCATCGCGGTCACCGCGTGCGCGATCGCCGCTGTCGTCCTCGCCCTGTTCGGAATCCTGCGTGCCGGTGGCGTGCGCGTAGCGGCATTTTCAGCAGCGGTGGCCGCGGCGGCGGGCGCGCTGATCCTGATCTTGACCGGAGACGCGACGGTCCTCGGGCTGGCGACGATCGGCGCGGCGGCGATCTGCGTCGCGGCGACCCAGTTCGCCCTGCGGATCCGGATCTCCCTTCCGCCCGCGGAGGCTCCGAGTAGGGCGGTGCTCTTCTACAACCCTCGCTCGGGCGGCGGCAAGGCGGAGCGCTTCGACCTCCCGGCCCAGGCGCGGGCACGGGGCATCGAGCCGGTGGAGCTGAGCCCCGGGACGGACCTCGAGACGCTCGTCAACGATGCGGTCGCGCGAGGCGCCGACGCGCTTGCGATGGCCGGAGGCGACGGCTCCCAGGCCGTGGTCGCCGCGATCGCCGCCGAGCGGGGGCTTCCATACGCGTGCATCCCGGCCGGCACCCGCAACCACTTTGCGCTCGACCTCGGGGTCGACCGCGACGATGTCGTCGGCGCCCTGGAGGCGTTCGTCGAGGGCGGTGAGCACGTGGTCGACCTCGCCGACGTCAACGGGCGGGTATTCGTCAACAACGTCTCGCTTGGGGTGTACGCCGAGGCGGTGCAGAAGACCGGCTATCGCGACGCCAAGGTGCGCACGCTGCTCGACACGGTCTCGGAGGTGATCGGGCCCGACGCGAAGGTCCCGCCGCTCACCTGGAGGGGACCGCACGGCCATGCCCACGACTCGAGCGCCGCGATCCTGGTCTCCAACAACCGCTACCGCCTCGGCCACCCGATCGGGTCGGGGACCCGGCCAAGGATCGACGACGGCCTGCTCGGCATCACGGTGTTCGCGGAGGCGGGCGCTCGTGAGAAGGGCCGGGGCCCGAAACGCCCGTGGCGGGAGTGGTCTGCCACCTCCTTCGAGCTCGAGGCGAGTAAGCCGGTTCCGGCCGGGATCGACGGCGAGGCCGCGATCCTGGAGCCTCCGCTTCGCTTCCGCATCCGCCCCGGAGCCCTGCGGGCTCGAATCGCCAGGCACCACCCCGGTGCGTCGCCGTCGGCGATCGCGCCAGACGGAGCACTCGAGATGGCCGCTTCGCTTTTCCACATCGCGTTCGGCCCAGGAGGTTCGGAACGGCGATGAGCGACGACAGCCATACGATCGACCCCGGCGCCCAGATCGGGCACGTCCACCTGAAGGTCTCGGATCTCGACCGCGCGCTCGACTTCTACAGCGGCGTGCTCGGCCTCGAGCTGCAGCAGAGATGGAACGGGGCCGCCTTCGTCTCGGCCGGCGGCTACCACCACCACATCGGCCTGAATACCTGGCAGAGCGAGGGTGGCCCGCCCCCGCCGCCAGGGACCACCGGCCTCTTTCACACGGCGATCGTCTACCCGACCCGGGCGGCGCTCGCGACGGCGCTTCGCCGCGTGATCGAGGCGGGCATCCCACTCACCGGGGCCTCAGACCACGGCGTGAGCGAGGCGCTGTACCTCGACGACCCCGACGGCAACGGGGTCGAGCTCTACTGGGACCGCCCCCGCGGGGAGTGGCCGCGCCCCGAGGACGGCGACGGCGTCGAGATGTTCAGCCGCCCGCTCGACGTCCGCGGCCTGCTTGCCGAGGCAGATTAGGCGCATGACGGTTTCCAAACCTCCGAAGCGGGCAAACTCATCTAGATGAAACGCCTCGTCAGAACAGCGGTGCTCGCGGCTCTGGGGTACGCCCTGTGGGAGCTGTTGAAGCACACGCGCGAGAGCGAGAGTGCGGTCGAACCGGTGGCGAGCTCCGGGGTGGTCCCCAAGGCTCCGCCGCCCAAGGCGCCCCGCTGCAGCCTCTGGGCCGAACGGCGCAGCGCCGCCGGCCAGCAGGGCCGACCTCTACGCGCGCGCGCAGGAGCTCGGGATCGAGGGTCGCTCGAAGATGAGCAGGGCCCAGCTCGAGCGCGCAATCGCCGACGCGGGCTAGGCGAGGTCGAAGCGCGAGCGCCTCGCGGGGCAGCTTCGCCTCGCGCATGTCGACGCGCTCGCCTCTGAACAGCACACCCTCCGCCTCAAGCAAAGCGCGCTGGCGCTGGCCCTGCGCGAGCGACCCGTCGGCCCGCACGACGCGGTGCCACGGGACCGATGGGTCCTCGCAGGCCGAAAGCACGGCGCCGGCGTGACGCGGCGCGCCGGGGCAGACGTCGCCGTAGGTGGTGACGTAGCCCTCAGGCACGGAGCGCACCCGGTCCAGGAGCGTCAACTCTCGCCCGGCCGGTAGGTGTGGACCGCCACGCCCGACGGGAACGTCTGGGTCTCGACGAGCTCCATCGGGACCTTCGCCCCCGCTTCGGGGAACAAGCGGCGTCCACCGCCGAGCAGCACCGGGAACACCATTACCCGGAGCTCGTCGACCAGCCCGTACTCGAGCAGCGTGTGGACCAGGGTGCGGCTGCCCGCGACGAGGATGTCACCGCCCGGCTGGCGCTTCAGCTCTGCGACCGCCTCTGGCACGTGCCCCTCGAGCACCGACGAGTTCTCCCAGTTCAGCTCCGTCAGCGTCTTCGACGCCACGTACTTCGGCATTGCGTTCATCTTGTCGGCGAACTCGCCGCTCCGCTCCGGCCAGGCCGCCGCGAAACCCTCGTAGGTGACTCTTCCGAGCAGCAGCGCCTCGGAGTCGAGAGTCTCGGCGAGCTTGTAAGCCTCCTGCTCCGGGCCCATGTAGTCGAGCACCCAAGCGCCGTGCTCGAAGCCCCCCTCCCCGCCCGGGGCCTCCATCACCCCGTCGAGCGACACGAATTCGGAGACGATCAGCTTCCTCATCGGCGCAGTGAAACCGCCACGGCAGCGTTACGCCCATGACCCTTGAAACGTCGCATGAAGCGAGCATACGTCCGAACGCTCGATCCGATCAAGCGCATCCCCTTGCGGTCGAACTGAGTGTTTGCCTATCCACGATTCGGGCAAGCGTCATCTACGGCCGAGGTAGTTCGGGGGTTCACCACTGGCCGGTCCACGAGGGCAAGCAGGCGCTTTCCAGCCCACTGAAAGCCATTCACGCTGCCCGATACGACTAAGGAGTTACTCATGGAAGCTGCAACGCGTACTCGCGATAACGCGAGGAATAATGACGTCGACCGCAATAACGTCGGCTCGCGTCCGAACAGGATTCGCCGTCTCGCCACCGAGACCAAGCAGGCGTTCAAGACGACGGAGTTCTTCGCTTTCGTCGGCGTCGTGGTGATGATCCTGATCAGCGCTGCCGTCATCAACGGTGGTGACTCGGGCGGCACCGACGAGTTCATTGCCAAGCAGGCATGGCTCTACGTCGCCATCGTCACCGGCGCTTACTTGATCAGCCGTGGGCTGGCCAAGTCGGGCACCAGCGACCCGTACACGGACGACGATCGTTCGTAGGTAGGGAGTTCGGGAGGGACGGATCGGGCGAACGCTCGGTCCGTCCCCTCGATTTATGGATGTGAACTGAGACCAGCCCTGAAAGTCGCCGCAGCGCGACATACTCCGTGGCCGATGTCTGAGGAAAACGTCGAACTCGTCAAGCAGGGCTTCGAGCACTGGCGCGAGGGAAGGATCGACAAGTGGCTCACGACCGTCGACCCAGACATCGAGTGGGACCTCTCCGCCCACCCCCTGCCCGACTTTCCCGACCGTGGGAAGGGCCGCGATGCCTTGGTGAAGCATCTGACTGGCTACCTCGCGGGGTGGAACGACTACGAGGTGACGGCCGACGAACTGATCGACGGCGGAGACGATGTTGTCTTGATCGCACACGAACGCGCCCGGATGCGGGCGAGCGACGTAGTCCTCGACCGCGACCTGCCGATGGTCTGGACGATTACGAATGGCCTCAGCGCCTGGCTTCGTGTGTTCAAGACTCGCGCCCAAGCCCTCGAAGCCGCCGGGCTCTAGAAGGTTCGGACGGCGTAGCGGTCGAACTCAGCACGCCGGATCCCTACCCGTGGCGGGAACGGCGCGCATCACTTGGCGAGCTACAAGCGGAGGGGGTGGGATTCGAACCCACGAAGGACCGAAGGCCCTTACCGGTTTTCGAGACCGGCCCGTTCAACCGCTCCGGCACCCCTCCAGGGAGGGCAAGGCTAGCGGCAGAAGGTCGCCCTGCGACTAGCGCGCCAGCTCGCCCTCGAGCACGTAGCGCAGGATCCCGACGACCTGTTCGGGCGAGGACGCGGTGGCCATCGCGGCGCGGTCGATCTCCTTCAGCGCGTGGTCGTGATCGGGGGGATGCAGCGTGACAATCGGCTTGCCGAGAGCGGCGGCGTATCCCGCGTCGAACGCAGCGTTCCACTGCTTGTACTTCTCCCCGAAGCGAACGACGACGACATCGGCGGCACGAATCAGGGTCTGGGTGCGGATCGCGTTGACGCCCGCGCCCTTGTGGTCCTTCCAGAAAGCATCGTCCTCGTCGCCGAGGATCACGACGCCGACGTCGTCCGAGGCGCTGTGGTCGGTGACGGGCGACGTGAACGTGACGTCGAGGCCGGCCTGCTCAGCGCCGGCGGCGATCTGCTCGCGCCAGTCGCTGTGGATCTCGCCGGCGAGGTAGACGTTCCGGGCCACGGGGCGATGCTAACGACCGAAGATCGGCCGGGCGTTAGGATCGGCGCGTATGGGAGGTGGCATCGGAACCTGGATCCGGGCACTCGCGCTGGTGGCGCTCGGCGCGCTGCTGGCGACGTCGGTCGCGGCCGTCGCGGGCAAGAAGAAGCCCGCCACGCCGGCCAAGCCGATGCCCGAGCCGGCGATCTCGATCCGGGACACGGGGGTGGGACTGCCGCGGATCGGCTCGGAGGGCACGCTCGGCATCGCCGACTTCGTCCAGCCCGTCCGCGCTTACTACGACAGCGGTTCGTACGCGGCTGACCTGCAGGACGTCGGCTCCCGCGCCGAGGCGTTCGTCATGAACCAGACGGCCGCGATCCGGGCGAAGGCGAAGCGGCGCTGCAACAACGCGAAAGCCAAGAATCTGAAGGGCCGCAAGCGCGTCGCTGCATGCGCGGCCCCGAAGCTCGCGGTCACCCTCGACATCGACGAGACCTCGGTTTCCAACTACGCGGAGCTCGAGGACCAGGCCTTCTCGGGCGCGGCCGGCGCCCTGATCATCGCCATCGCGACCGCCGACTCCCCCGCAATCGCCCCGACCCTGTCGCTGTACAAGCGAGCTCGCTCGCTCGGGATCAGCGTCTTCGCAATCACCGGCCGACCCGATTCGGTCGGCGACCTCACGCGGGCGAACATGAATGCCGTCGGCTACACGGACATCGCCGGCTACTACTTCAAGCCGTCGGGCGAGGCGACTATCGCCTTCAAGTCGGGGGCGAGGACTGCGATCGAGCAGCAGGGCCACCGCATCGTCGCGAACATCGGCGACCAGGAGAGCGACCTCTCCGGCGGGCACGCAGACCGCAGCTTCAAGCTGCCGAATCCCTTCTACTTCATCAAGTAGCCCCTATATTCCGGTTCGTCCGGAGAGGTGTCCGAGTGGCTTAAGGAGCGCGCTTGGAAAGCGCGTGGGCGTTTACGCGCCTCGTGGGTTCGAATCCCACCCTCTCCGTAAAGGAGAACACGATCACCGAGGGTGGAGGCGACTCGGTCGCGATCGACTGGCCGGCGTCGAGCAACGGCGGCTTCTCCTAGAGCCGGCGCTCAGCGCCGGTCTGCGAAGAAGGCCTCCAACAGGGCAGCCGCCTCAGCGGCGAGCAGCCCGCGCTCGACATCGGGACGGTGATTGAGCGCGGCCGACGCCGGCGGGGCGTAGAGGTCGATCACCCCTCCCGCGGCGCCCCCTTTTGGGTCACTCGTCCCGTAGACGAGCCGCGGCACCCGGGCGAGCGAGATCGCGCCGGCGCACATCGCGCAGGGCTCGAGCGTCACGTACAGCGTGGTATCGGGCAGGCGCCAGCCGCCGACGCGCTCGGACGCCTGGCGCAGGGCGAGGATCTCCGCGTGCGCGGTGGGGTCGCGGCGCTGCTCGCGCTCGTTGCCCGCCGAGCCGAGCACCTCGTCGCCGCGGGCGAGCACGGCGCCGATGGGGACGTCGCCGAGCTCGGCTGCGTCAGCCGCCAGCTCCAAAGCGAGCTGCATCATGCTCTCGTCGAGCGCCGGGTCAGCGGTCTCCGCCATCGCGGGCAGTATCGGGGAAGGGGCGGCAGCAACCCGTCCGGGGGGAACTTTCCCCTCCGTATCGTGTTACGTGACTCACCTCTCCGGCCCGAGGCAGGATCGCAGGCGGCCATGAACACGATGCGAAAGCTGATCGCAACAACCACGCTCGCGCTCACCGCAGCGCTCCTGGCGGCCTCCTCGGCCGCAGCTTCGGCGGGCGCCGAGGCGCCCGAGTACGTCCCCGGCGAGCTCATCGTCGGACTCGAGGGCGGCGGCGAGCGCCTGCTCGAGCTGCCCGAGGAGGTCGGGGTCGGCGACGCGGCGACGGCCCTTCGCTCCAACCCCGACGTCGCCTACGCGGTCCCGAACTACATCGCTCGCGCCTCTGCGGTGCCGAACGACCCGGGCCTCGGGACCGTCGCCGGCGACTGGCGCCGCACGCAGTGGAACTTCCTGCCGTGCGGATCGCTCTGCCTGGACGGCGCCCCACTGGCCTCCGGCAGCACGACGCCCACCTTCGAGGCCGGCGGCGGCATCGACGCCGTCGGCGCCTGGGACGTGCTGAAGCAGCGCAAGGCCGCGTTCGGCAAGGGGGCGAAGGTCGCGGTGCTCGACACCGGCATCGCCTACCGGGCCAGGCGCCCAAGCTTCCTGCGCAGTCCCGACTTCGCCACAAAGCAGTTCGCGCCCGGCTTCGACTTCGTGAAGGGCAACGCGATGCCGCTCGACCGCGACGGCCACGGCACGCACGTCGCCGGCACGATCGGCGAGCGCACGGGCAACGGCGTCGGGCTCACCGGGCTCGTGCCGAGGGCGAAGCTGATCCCCGTCCGCGTGCTGGACGCGAACGGCCTCGGCAATGCCCGCGACATCTCCAGGGGGATCCGATACGCCGCGAAACAGGGCGCTGACGTGATCAACATGAGCTTCGAATTCGCCCTCTCGGTCACCAGCTGCGCCAAGATCAAGTCCGTCTGTTCGGCGATCAAGTTCGCCTCCAAGCGCGGCTCGGTGCTCGTCGGCGCGGCCGGCAATTCCAATGGGGAGCCCACGGCTTTCCCCGGCGGCGCCCCGCGCGTCATCGGCGTCGGGCGCACCACCAAGGACGCCTGCCTCGCGGCCGAGTCGCGCACGGGCGCGGGCCTCGACCTCGTCGCCCCCGGCGGCGGGCTGCCCATCACCGCGAGCTGCGGCACGGACGACTCCCTGTTCAGCCGCGACGCCCCGATCCTCCAGCTGACCTTCGACAGCGCCGGTTTCCGGACCTTCGGCTACCCCGCCTTCTACGAGGGAACATCGATGTCGGCGGCCCACGTCTCGGGCGTCGCCGCGATGGTGGTCGCCTCGAAGGTCCTGGGCCGCGACCCCTCCCCCGGCGCGATCGAGTGCCAGCTGAGGGCAACGGCCCGCAAGACGTCACTGACCCTCGGCCAGAGCTACGACCCCCGCCTCTTCGGCGACGGCCTGGTCGACGCGCGTGCCGCTGTCACAACCCGCGCCGCCGGCTGCTGACCTCAGGCGCTGCGGTTGGATCCCGCCCGCGCGGCGGTGATGAACCGCCGCGCTGGCGATTTGCGCGCGGTACGATTGTGTACTAGTGTGCTAGTTCAATGGCACACTTACCCACAGGCTTTGAAGGCGGTCTTCCTGCGCTAACGCGAGCGGACGACCTACCGATCGGGATAAACCTCAGCTGGCGCATTCAGTCGCTCATCGAAGGCGGCCGACTCACTCCGAAACAGCAGCTCCCCGGCGTCCGTGAGCTCGCTGCGGGCGCCGGGGTCAACGTGAACACCGCTCGGAGTGTCTACAGGCGCCTTGAGGACGACGGGCTCGCCATGTCCCGGCAGGGGCTGGGGACGTTCGTGGCGCCCTACGCGCCAGTGGCACCGACGCTCGAGCAGTTCGCCGCCCAGGTCGCAACGGATGCGCTCGCCCAGGGGATAGACCCAAGGCAGCTCGCGCGGGCGCTCTATTCGGGCAGCTCGCCGGCCGATCCTTTCGACGCATCCGACAGCCTGCTCGCGGCCGGGTCACTCACCCCCGCGGACGCCCGGGCCGCGCGCGTGTCGCTACGAGGCCAGATCGCGCGGCTCGAGGCGACGCTGGCGCCCTATCCCGAAGCCGAGGCCGCGACGGCGCCACCCCCTCTGGCCCCGCATCCTCACGTAGCCGACCTGGGGGAGCTCGAGGCGGCTCGCGACGCGTTGGTGGCACAGCTGAAGACCGCGAGGGCGAACGCGGAACGGCGCGCCGAGAGCCAGAGCTTCGCCCGGCTGAGGCGCGAAGAGGCGCTCGCGGATCCCGCCTCCCACCGCTGGGAGATCGGATCGCGGGAGCAGATGGGTGAACCCGGCTGCGGCCATTGGCAGGTGCGGCCGTCCTTCGGCCCCGTGGGCGCGCTGATGAACTGGTGGCGCGTGAAGATCTCCTCGGGTTGCCCGTAGATGGTCAGGGCCGCAGCCGACAGGGCGTTCCTGCCTGCGAAGTCGCTCTTCGAGCAGACCGGGGATATGGCGATCCTCACCGCGAAGACGTTGAGCTCGGCCGTTCGCCCTCCGTATCCATATGGCGGCGAGTTCGTCAGTCAGTTCCTGTTCGCCCTCCAGCTCTGCTGGTTCCCGATGATGATCTCGACCCTCGCTTTCGGGTTCGGGGCACCGGGCCTGCAGGCGGCGAACTTCTTGAACCTGTTCGGAGCACTGGACCGCCTCGGCGGGTTCTTCGTGCTCGCCTCGATTCGAGAGTTCGCCCCGTTCGTAACCGGAGTCGTGGTCGCCGGGGTCGCCGGCACCGCGATCACCGCAGATCTCGGAGCCCGAAAGATCCGCGAGGAGCTGGACGCCCTCCAGGTCCTCGGCGTCGACCCGATCAAGAACCTCGTCGTGCCGCGCTTCCTCGCCCTGATGCTGATCACCGGACTGATGAACATCTACGCGCTGATCTTCGGGATCGTCGGCGGCGTCGCGGCTACGGTCCTCTACAACGAGCCGCTCGGAGGCTTCTTCGCGACGCTGCTGAACAGCGCGAACACGGTCGACCTGTGGGGCTCGATGTTGAAGACGACGTTGTTCGGCGCGGCGATCGCGATCGTCTGCTGTTTCAAGGGGATGACTGCGTCCGGAGGCGCGGAGGGCGTCGGCCGCGCGGTCAACGAGGCCGTCGTGATCTCGTTCCTCGGGATGTTCGCGATCAACTACGTCTTTACGCAGACCCTGCTCGCCACCCACCCGGAGCTGCAGGTCATCAAGTAACGGGTCGTCGATCTAGGTCGTGTGCACGATCCACACGTCGCACGGCGAGTGGTGGCTGATCTTGTTCGGCACGCTGCCGAGGAGGAAGCGCCGGGCGCCGGTCATGCCCTTGTTGCCGACCATGACCAGGTCTGCCTTGTGCTCCTCGGCGACGTCGAGGATCGCGTCGGCGGGGTCGCCCTCGCGGGGGTGGGTGACGACGTCGACCTCGGCCTTCTTCGCCTCGGCGGCCGCCTTGTCGAGGACGAACTGCACGTCCTCGCGGGCGTTGACGACGTGTGAGACGTCGCCCGCGATCCCCGAGCCCTCCTCCCTGAGGCGCTGCGAGGGGACGGGCTCGTAGGCGCTGACGATCTCGAGCTTGGAGTTGGTGAGCTTCGCGAGCTCGATCGCCGTCCTCACCGCTTCCTTTGCGGTTTCAGACCCATCGGTGCCAACCACAATGCGATCGAACATCGTTCCTCCTCGTCGCCTGGGACGTGCCGGATTTGCGGCGCAATCCTATCCCGCCGGCACGGGCGCTGCGGAGACTCAGCATCCCCCACGTTTGGCGTCGCAAGCCGCATGCCCGGACGCGAAGCGGAGGACATGCGGGTGTTAGGTGAGGTTGATGATCGCGATCACCATCGAGGCGATGCAGCAGGCGACCAGCACCACCAGCGCGTATGCCCATAGGCGTGGCACGGACCCAAGGGTAGAGACCGAGCCAGGTGAGCTATTCGTCGCTCTGGGGCGGGCGGGGCTCCGGCGCCTCCACACCGGCTATGGCCGAGTCGGGGGTGTCCGGATCGAGTGCATACCAATCCACGTAGCGACCGCAGACGTCGCTCAGGGCCACCTTCTCCCGCGCCGGGCGCGGGAAGGGGGTCGCGGCGATCGTGCCGAGGTAGGCGCGGCTCTCGGATCCCAGCAGGCGGCCGACCAGAGGCGGCCGTTCGACGGACGCGGTGAAGGTCACGGTGCTCGCTGGCCCGCCCTTCGGGCCGGGAACCTCGAGGACGGAGGCGGGGTAGTAGGGCGATGGCCCGCGGAAGAGAAGGTTGGCGTCGAGGGTGACGTCGAGGCCCTCGGCGGTGAGGCGCAGGTCCTGGGTGCTCGCGTACTGCAGCGATAGCGCCCAGCGGCCGGGGGTGAGCAGCAGCTCCTCGGTCGCCGGCGCCGCCTCGGTGATGTCGGGGCTGGGCTTCCAGGCCTTGCCGATCACCGGCGCGACCGGGATCACGGTCGCGTCCCCCTGGAGCTCCCGTAGCCGCGCGTTGGCGGCGTCGTCGCAACTGGCCGTCGCCCCGGGGTAGAGCGGCTCCAGCAAGGTCCTCCTATGGCCGGGCTCCCCCGGAACGGGTGTCGCGGCGCGGTCCTTTCGTTCCCAGAGCGTGAAGCCCTCGGTCTCGGTGACCGGCTCGAACTCGGGCGGCGCGTCGCTGTTGAACGCGGCGCTCGTCGCGAGCACCCAGTCGAAGTCCTGCAGTCCCTTCGCATCCTCGGCGCCGATGCCCTCGGCCGGGACGTTGTCCCAGTCGAACTTGGCGTTGATGGGCGTCGCGCGGTAGAGCGTCGAGGTCTCCTCGGTGTCGTAGTAGTTCACCAGCGGCGAGTAGACGTCCTCGGCGCCGAGCAGCTCCCAGGAGATGAAGTTGTCGCGGCCGAGGAAGAGCACGTCCTCGCCCTGCACCAGGGGGCGGATGTCAGCGATCAGCCGCTCGGGGTTGATCTGCGGGCCGACGGCCGACTGGCGGAGCGGGAGCAGAGTCGAGAACAGGGCGGCCGCCGCGAATACCGCGGCAAAGGCCGGGACGCCTAGGCGGACGAACGGACGTAGCCGCTGCGGCGGCCACCACTCGGCCTCGCTCTTGGACTCGTGCTCGAGCTCGTCGGCGCCGAGCAGGCCGCGGAGGCTGACCAGCATCACCACCGGGGCGACGATCGCGAGCGCCTTCGCCGACGTATAGGGGGTGCCGACGGCGAGAGCCACCAAGTACCCGGCAGCGCCCGCGGCGACCGCGGCCGGCAGCGCGGACTCCCGCCGCGCGAGGGCGCGTCCCGACCCCCAGGCGAATGCGGCGAGGCCGAGCAGGCCTCCGAGGTAGAAGGCGAGGACCGGGGTGCTCGAGTTCTGCGGTGCGACCCGGAACTCGCTCGAGGGCCAGATCCCCAGCGACTCGAGCGGGTTCAGGGCCTGGCGCAGGTTCCCGAAGCCCGTGTTGCCCTCGGCCCCGGAGGGGCTGAACGCCTCGAAGCCGGCGAAGCTGAGGATGCGGATGAGCTCGGGAAGCGCGAGGAGCAGCGGGATTGCGACGCCCGCGATCAGCAACGGCCGCGCCCAGTGCACACGAGCGCGCAGCTGCATCCCATCGCGCCGCTCGCGCTCGTGCCACGCGACCAGCAGTGCCCAAGCGATCGCCGCCAGGGCCAGCCAGGCGAGCCCGGGGAAGCTGTAGTTGTAGATCGTGCCGGCGGCGATGATCCCCCCGGGGATCGCGAGCCGGGCCTGTCCCTTCAGCCAGCTGCGCCCGCGGTCGGGCAGCGTCGAGGCGATCGTCGGGCTGTAGCCGCGCCAGGCCTGGCGAAGCGCGGGCAGCGAGAGGGCGAACCCGACCAGGGCAAGCGCGAGCATCGGCTCCTTGAACGCGCCCTGAGCGAGGTAGGCGGCGCCGAGGTAGGGAAGCGCCGCGAGCGCCCCTGCCGGAGCGCGAAGAAACGGGCGCAGCCCGCCGAGCGCGCCGTACGCGGTGAGGGCGGCGAGAACCGCGATCGCGCCGGTCAGCCCCGCGAAGCCCTCGATCAAGCTGGCTCCCGTCGCCTTGCTCGCCGCCGAGACGATCGCGTGCGGGCCGAGCGGGTAGCCGTCCTCGATCAGGTCCGGCGTCGGCCCCGCCCGCGTGTCGATCCACTCGGTGAACAGCAGGTGCGAGGCCATGTCGTCGTTGATCAGCCCCTGACCGAGGATCCCGACGCGCCCGCTCGTCGCGAAGGGAATCGCGACCGCGGCGGCGGCGATCAGCACCGCGACGAGCGCCCCGACGCGGAACGCTCCGAGCTCGGCGCGCCGCGGCCAGAGCACGAAGACCGCGGAGGCCACGACCACCGCGGCGGCGATCGCGGCCGTGGTCCCGTGCCCGGGGAGCTTGACCGCGATGCCGCAGACCACCAGCAGCACCGAGAGGCCGGCGGCGGGGGCGACGGGCGAGAAGCGCTCGCGGCCCGCGAGCGCCATCACCGCCTGGCCGCAGACGAGCGACGCCCCGGCGATCAGCGCGCCGGCTAGAAGGGCCGAAAGCATCCGCGGAAGGTTATGGAAGCGCTAGACCTTCACCGGGCGGGACTCGGCGCGGAAGACCCGGTGGGTGCCCGCGAGGCCCTTGAGCTCGAGCTCGCGGCCCGCGTCGAAGTGCAGCTCCGTTCCCTCAGCGGCCTCGCGCATCTGCTCCGAGACGAGGATCTCGCCGCCCATGGCCTGCGCCGCGATGCGGGCGGCGAGGATCACGTTCTTGCCGAAGAAGTCACCCTCTTCGGCGATCACCTCGCCGGTGTGAAGGCCCATCCTGATCCGCAGGGGGACGTCGTCATCCCCGTCCGTGTCGCGCTCGGCGAAGGCGCGCTGTACGGCGATCGCGCACTCGAGGGCGCGGCGCGGCTCGGGGAACGCGAGCATGAAGCCGTCGCCCTGGCTCTTGACCTCGAAGCCCTCGTGGCGGGCGAGCTCCTCCCTGAAGATCGCGTTGTGGGATCGCAGCACGTCGAGCCAGCGCTCGTCGCCGAGTCGCTCGGTGAGCACGGTGGAGTCCTCGATGTCACTGAACAGGATCGCGACCGTGCCGTCGGGAGCCGCGTGGGCGCGCAGGTCGGGGCGCTCGGCCTCGAAGGCCTCGACCACCTCGTCGATGGAAGTGGTGACGTCGACACCCGAGAGGCCCTGGGCCTCGAGCCGCAGCCCGAGCGCCCGGTCGACGACCCAGCGCGCCCCCATCTGCCGGGCCAAGGGGATCGCGTCGCTGAGAGCGTCGAGGGCGCGGTCGCGGTCCCCCGGGCCGTCGCGGTCGAGCAGCGCTTCGGCCATGTCGACCGGGGTGAGCGCGAGGCCCGGCCGGTCGCCCATCCGGGTGCAGATCGCGAGCGCCGCCTCGTAGTGGCGCACGGCGTCGTCGTGGCGGCCCATCGTGCGCGCGAGCATCCCGAGGACGCGGTCAACCGGCCCGTTGACCGCGGCTGCCCGCGCGACGACGATCACCCGGCCCTCGTAGGGAAGAAGCGCCTCGTAGACCCATCCGGAGCGCTCGGCGTCGCCCAGCAGCGCGGTCGCTTCACCCAGCAGGGACATCGCGGTGAACCAGTTCGCGTCGCGCGAGATCGCCGAGAGGTCGTCCCCGACGAAGCGCTCGAGCTCGTGCCGGCCCAGCTCGAAGTCCCCGGCCCGCGCGGCGAGGCTGATCAGAGCAGTGCGCCAGGCCGGGATGCCCGGGAACTCCTCGACCAGTTCCCTGACACCCGGGATCAGCTCCCCGGCGCGCCCCTGGAGGCTGCGGATCTGGTTCATCTGCACGCCGTAGTACTGCGATGCGAGGGGTTGCTCTGCGCGCTCGCCTTCGCGCCGCGAGCGCTCGGTCAGCTCCTCGGCCTTGTCGATGTCGCCGTCGAGCAGTGCCCGCATCGCGCGCATGGCGTACGTTTGCCAGATGTGCTGGGGCATGCGCAGCTGCTCGGCCTGCTCCGCGTAGATCTCGAGGTCGCGGTCGGCGGCGCTGAGGTCGCCGAGCTCGATCAGCTGCCAGACGCGGAAGGCGTGGGCGCGCAGCACCGTCTCGCGGTCGCCGCAGGACTCCCCGAGCGCCAGCATCTCGTCGGCGATGGCGAGCCGCTCGTTCGGTGCGTCGGGCCCGAACGGGATGAAGATGAGCCTGTGGAGGGCCGCGGCCAGCGTCACGGGGGCGTCCACCTCGCGGGCGATCCCGATCGCCTCGTCGACCAGGCGCTTCGACTCTCCGAGGGCGTCGACCCAGTAGATCTCCTGCGACTTCGCGCTGAGAAGCGACGCGCGGGCCGCGGTCCGCTCGGGGCCGATCGCCTCGAGGGCCTCGTCGATCAGCGCCACGAGGCGCTCGTCGACCCGGCCGGCGGAGCTCATCATCGCGATGCCGATCGCCGCGCCGACCAGGCTGTCGGTGTCGCCCTGCGCGCGCGCTGACTCGGCGGCGCGGCCGAAGGCGCTGCGGGCGTCGGCGAGGCGCGCGGCGCTCGCCTCGGCCCCGCCCAGAGCCAGCAGCAGGCTGGTTCGCCGCGCCTCGTCGGGCGCGTCGGTCAGCTCGAGCACCTCGAGAGCGCGCTCGTAGACCTCGACCGCGCCCTCGTAGGCGAGCTGCTCCATGTCCTGCTCGCCGGCGCGCTCGGCGTAGTCCACCGCCTTGGCCAGGTCTCCGCGCGGCGCTGCGGCGAGGAAGTGGTGTGCGAGCTCACCGAGGCGCTCATCGGGATCGTCGCCGCACTGCTCCTCGAGTGCCAGCGCGATCCGCTCGTGCAACCGCGCGCGCTGCGCGGGGCTGAGCTCGTCGTAGAGCGTGTCGCGCACCAGAGCGTGTGCGAACGAGTAGCGGCCGCCTCCTACGTCGGTGACCAGGCGCTCGGCTATCGCCTCGGCGGCGGTCCCCATCAGCTCGCCCGGCGGTTGATCCGAGACCGCGACGACGAGGTCCTCGTCGAACTCCCTGCCGATCGCGGCGGCGACCTTCAGAGCCTCGTTGGCGCTGTCCGAGAGGCGGTCGAGGCGGCGGCCGACGACCTCGCGCACCCCCTGGGGGATCGCGGCCTCCCAGGAGCCGAGGTCGGAACCGGCCAGCCGTCCCTCGCTCGCAAGCAGCCGCACGACCTCGCCGACGAAGAACGGGTTGCCGTCGGTCTGGGCGTGGACAGCCTCTGCGAGGCCGGGAGCGGGTGGCTGGCCCGCGGTCATCTCGATGTAGCGGGCGATGTCGCCGGCGTCGAGCCCGCGCAGAGCGATGCGATCGCCGCCGACCTCGCCCAGCACCCGGGCGAGCGGGTGGTGGCGGCCGAGCTCGACGTCTCGGTACGTACCGCAGATGAGCAGGCCGCTCGAAGAGGTCTCGGCCGCCGCGTACTTGAGCAGCAGCAGCGAAGCCTCGTCGGCCCAATGCAGGTCATCGAGCACGACCATCATCGGCCTGTCGCGCGCGCTGGCGACGAGGAAGGTCGTGACCGAGTCGAACAGGCGGAAGCGCGCCTCCTCGGAGTCGGTCAGGTCGGCCGGCTCGATGTCCAGGCGTTCTGCGACCTCGGGGATCAGCGAGGCGATCTCGGCGGCGCCCGCGCCCATCTGCCAGGCCAGCGCGACGGGGTCGGAGTCGCGGACCAGCTCGCGGATCGCCTGGACCCACGGCCAGTACGCCGGCGCCCCGTCGTCCTCGCGGCAGCGCCCCCAGTAGACGCGCACGCCCCGAACGCGCGCGTAGGTCGCGAGCTCCTCGGCCGCTCGCGTCTTGCCGATGCCGGGCTCGCCGACCAGCAGCTGCATGCGCCCGACCCCCGACTGAGCCGCGTCGACGGACTCGCGCATCTGGTCGATCTCGCGGTCGCGGCCGACGAAGACTCCTCCGGCGAGGCGGTCGAGCGGGTTGGCCGCGCGCGGCGCCGGGTCGGCGGGGTCCGGCTCTGCGAGCGCGGAGCTCAGGCGCTCACGGGCTGCCGCCGCTCCGGAAGGGCGGTCCTCGCCCCGCTTCGCCAGCAGCTCGAGCACCGCGCGATCGAGCGCCTCGGGCACCTCGGGGTTCAGGCGCGAGGGCGGCACCGGGTCGGAGTGCAGGTGCTGGCTGATGATGGCGACCGCGTCGTCGCCCGAGAACGGAGGCTGCCCGGTCAGCATCTCGTAGAGCAGCGCGCCGAGGGAGTAGATGTCGGACTCCGGGCCGGCGGCCTCGCCGAGCGCCTGCTCGGGAGGCAGGTAGGCGACGGTGCCGACCAGGGTGCCGCGGCTGACACGCGCTCGGCCCTCGGTCGTCGCCAGCCCGAAGTCGCCGAGCCGCGCGGTGCCGTCGTCGTCGAGCCAGACGTTGGCGGGCTTCAGGTCGCGGTGGACGATCCCGCGCGCGTGGGCGTGCTCGAGTGCTCTGGTGACGTCGCTTGCGACCTCGACGGCTCGGTCGACCCCCAGCCGACCGCCTTCGGACGAGAGCAGCGCCTCAACGTCGCCGCCAGCCATGTACTCGCTGACGATGAACGGGTTGCCGTCCTCCTCGCCCGTGTCGAGCACGCTGACGACGTGCGGGTGGTCGCCGAGCTTCCGCATGGCCTGCGCTTCGCGGCGGGCGCGCGCCTGAACTGCGGCGGCGACGTCCTCCGTGTCGAAGAGCGCCACCGCGACCTCCCGCGAGGCCTGCGTGTCGTCGGCGAGGTAGACGCGCTTTCGACCGCCCTCGCCGAGGAAGCTCTTGACCCTGTAGCGCCCCGCCGAGATCTCCGACGGCACGCCTGCGGGCAGCTGCTCGAGGGCCGCCTGCTCCGGCGGGCTCGCGCCCACGGACAACTCGGCTCCGCACGAATCGCAGAACCTGGCTCCCTCGCGATTCTCGTTGCCGCAGGACGGGCAGCGCATTACTGTCACTCATTCTGACGGACCGCCACGCCCAGCTCCGTGACGCCCGTACGTCAAGGGCGCGCGACGTCGGCGCGACCCCTAGGTCCGAGCCCTCCGGGTAGCGCCCGCTAGGGCGCGCGACGTCGGCGCCACCCCTAGGTCCGAGCCCTCCGGGTAGCGCGCTCGCTAGATGTCGTCGCCGGAGAACGTGTCGCACTGCTGGATGTCGCCCGAGTCGAAGCCCTTGCGGAACCAGGTGCTGCGCTGCTCGGAGGTGCCGTGCGTGAAGCTCTCGGGGTTGATGCGCCCGCCGGCCTGCTCCTGGATGCGGTCGTCGCCGACCGCCTCGGCCGCGGTGATGCCCTCATCGAGGTCGCCGTCCTCGAGGATGCCCGCGTCGAAGGCCGACTTGCCCCACAAGCCCGCGAAACAGTCGGCCTGGAGCTCGAGGCGAACCGACAACTCGTTCGCCTCGTCGGGGTTGTTCTGGCTTTCGGCACGGACCTTCTCCTCGATTCCGAGCTGCTGCTGGATGTGGTGGCCGTACTCGTGGGCGAGCACGTACGCCTGGGCGAAGTCACCGGGCGCGCCGAAGCGCTTGCTGAGCTCGTTGAAGAAGGAGAGGTCGACGTAGGCCTTCTGGTCGAGCGGGCAGTAGAAGGGGCCCGTCGCCGAGCTCGCCTGGCCGCAGCCCGTGTTGACCCCCTGGCGGAAGACGACGAGGCCGGGTGTCTGCAGTTGGTTCTGCGTGCCCTGGAACTGCTCGGTCCAGAAAGCGTCGAGGTCGGTGAGGACGAAGTTGACGAACTCGACCTGGTTCGCCTCGGGGTCGGCGCCCTCGGGCAGGCTCGAGTCGCCGCCGGTCTCGGGCTGGGCCGGGACCTGGGACTGGTCGCCCGGCAGCCCTGGGATGTCGAAGCCGCTGCCGCCGCCTCCGTCCCCGCCGCCGCATCCGCGGATCACGAGGAAGAGCACGATGATGATCAGGATCGTCCCGATGCCGCCGCCCGACTTGCCGCCCGGGAGCGGGATCGGGAAGCCGCTCGCGCTGCCGCCGCCGAGGCCCCCTCCGCCGCTAGGCGGGCTCTGGCCCCTGCGATCCTCGAGATTGGGATTGCGCTTACCCGGCTTCCACTTCACCGGCGGGACTCTATTCGAGCAGGCGCTTTTGGCTCAGCGTGTAGAGGAGCAGCAGCGCGGGCACGACGATCACCAGCGCGACGCCGAAGACGACGAGCAGCATCGTCAGCGTGATGTCCGGCGCGGCAGCCTGGTCGATCGTGAGGCCGGCCGACTCGCCCGGGGGCAACAGGAACGGGTGTTGCGCGACTCCGCCTCCCCAGACGAGGAAGACGACGGCGGCCACCGCGAAGGGCCGCATCCAAGGCAGCCTGGCCTCGCCGCGCCGCGTGACCCGTGCCATCGCCACGACTGCGATCCCGCCGCAAAGCACCGACGCGATCGCCAGCGGCAGAGCATCGCCCTTCAGGCCATCCCAGACGAACGGAGCGTCCTCGCTCAGTGCGAACGCACCCAGCACCGCCAGAGCTCCGGCCACAACCGAGGCGCCGAGAGCCCAGCGTCCGAACTGCCGCGCGTTGCCCTCCTCGCCGCTCGCGTTCGCGTCGTGGACGAGGAAGACGGCGGCCACGTAGGCGCTCGAGACGACGAACAGGGCCCCGATGACGAGCGGCAGGAACCCGATCCAGCTCGCCATCGGGCTCGCCGTTGCCCTCAGCAGGGACCTCGCCCGCAGCGATTGCGCCGACCACCGCGCCCATGAAGAACGGGGTCATGATCGACGAAAGCGAGAAGACGACGTTGGCGCGCCCGCGCCAGGGGCCCTCGATCGCCTTGCCGAAGGCGAAGCCCGAGCCGCGGAGGACGATCCCCACGGCCGCGAGCGCCAGCGGGATGTAGAGCGTGGTCATCACAGCCGAAAACGCCTCGGGGAAGCCGGTCCATAGGTAAACGAGGATGAAGATCAGCCAAACGTGGTTGGCCTCCCAGACGGGGGCGATGGAGTGCTCGATTCGGTTGCGGACCGACTCGGGATCGCCCGCGCGCCTTGAGAAGAGCTCCCAGATACCGGCGCCGAAGTCGGCTCCGCCGAAGATCGCGTAGAACGTCGCGCCGAGAAGCAGCACGGCGGCGACGGCATCGGCCTCGCTCATCCCACCTCCTCCTTCTTCGGCTCCGGCGGCCCGTAGGGGATCCCGGCGAGCTCGTCCTCGCCGGACTCGCGCCAGCGCCGCGCCATCGAGCGCAGGACCAGGACTGTCGCGACGCCGATCGCCGCGTAGAGCAGGAGGGTGAACGCGAACACAAACCACAGGCCCTGCGCCCCGGTCACCGCCTCCTCGACACGCATGTAGCCGTTGACGATCCAGGGCTGGCGGCCGACCTCGGTCACGATCCACCCGCACCACATCGCGACGATCGCGCCGACGCCGGAGACGGCCACTGCCCGCAGGAACCACTTGCCCTCGGGGATCTCTCGCTTACGCCACAAAAGCCAGGCGAGCCATAACGCCAGGCCCATCAGCGCGGTACCGATCCCGACCATCGCGTCGAAGCTCAGGTGGAGCAGGGTCAGCGCCTCGGGCTCCTCGTCGTCGGGAATCTGGTCGAGGCCGGTGACGACCGTGTCGGTGTCGAAGTCGACCAGGAACGAGTCGAGCCCTGGGATTCCGATCGCGTACTTGACCTCGTCGTCGGTGCAGATGCCGCCGATGTACTCCGTCTGGTCGGGCCCCGTCTCGTACACGCACTCCATCGCCGCGAACTTGGCGGGCTGGTCGTCGGCGATCGCGCGGGCGGCGGTGTCGCCGACGAAGAGCTGGACCGGCGTGACGATCGCGGCCACGCAGAGCGGGATCGCCATGCCGACGCGGTGGTAACGGTCGCGGCGCCCTCGCAGCATCCCGACGGCATAGATCGAGGCGACCAGGAACCCGGTGACCATGTACGCGGCGAGGAGCATGTGGGTGAACTCGTAGGGCGTCGCCGGGTTGAAGATGACCTCGAGGGGGTCAACGTCGCTGACCCGCCCGTCGGAGCCGAGCTCGAACCCCTGCGGCTGGTTCATCCACGAGTTGGCTGCGATCACCGAGAGCGCCCCGCCGACCCCCGCGATCGCGATCGGCACCCCTGTCCAGAAGTGCCTCCAGCCCTCGAGTCGGTCCCAGCCGTAGATGTAGATCGCGATGAAGATCGCCTCGGTGAAGAAGAAGATGCCCTCGAAGGCGAAGGCGATCCCGAAGGCGTCGCCGAAGCGGTCCATGAACTCGGGCCAGAGCAGTCCCATCTCGAACGACAGGACCGTGCCCGTGACCGCGCCCACGGCGAACGTGACGGCGACGGCCTTCGACCAGCGCCGGGCGAGCAGCATCGCGTCAGCGTCGCCGTGCTTTCGGCCCCTGTACTCGGCGATCAGCATCATCGCGGGGAAGGCGACACCGATGCTCGCGAGCACGATGTGGAACCCGAGCGTGAACGCCATCTGGTTGCGCGCGGCCAGCAGGTCAGACGAAGCGTCAGCCAGCAGCGGGGTGAGATCCACCATCGGTGCGACCGAGCATACGGACCCGGGCAACCGTCGCTTGCGACTTCGGACGTCTGGTTGTTGCTCTCCCCTGGTTTCCTTTACCCAGAAGCATCGAGCGAACCCGCGCGACCGGGGACAGCTAGGGGAGCGCTAGGGGTGATTCCCGATAGACGTGGCCCCTTCCCCGCGTCATCTTCAATCGCATGACAAACACACCCGAGCAAACTCAGAAGAAGGACCCGGACCAGGGAGGCCAGCGCCGCCTGCTCCGCTCACCATCGGAGCGCATGCTGACTGGCGTAGCCGGCGGCACCGCCTCCTACCTCGGAGTCGACCCGACGTTCGTGCGCCTCGGATTCGTCGTGGCCTCGTTCTTCGGCGGCCTCGGGATCCTCGTGTACCTCGCAATGGCCGTAATCGTCCCGATGGACGACGGCACAGGCCAGCCCGTGGAGGGCGGCAAGCCGCCCACCTGGGCGATAGTCCTGCTGGTCATCGCCGGTCTGATCATTCTCCCCGGGCCGTTCATCGGCGCGGGCGACGGCTGGTTCCTCGGACTCGGCATGCTCTGGCTCGGAGCGCTCGTACTGCTCGGCGCCGGCGCGTACCGCGCGATCCGAGGACGCTGGCCCGGGCAGTCCGCCCCCGGCGCGACGGTCGCCTCGACGGCGAGCATGTCGCCGGGCGACGAGACCACCGCCGTCCAGCCCGTCGCGGGCGACGGCTCCCCGCCGCGGATCATCCGGTTCCTGGCGATCGGCCTGCTCGTGGTCTGCGCGATCGGCGCGGCGATCACCATCGCCGCCGTCGCAGCGTGGGCGACCGCGACGGGAAGCGGCGCAATCGTGGCCGGAGTCGTGATCGCGTTGGGCGTTGCCCTCGCGGCCACGGCGTTCATCGGTGACACCACACGGCGTGTCGCGCCGTGGCTGCTCGGCCTCGCCCTCGTCCTAGCCGTCCCGGCGGGCGCGGTGGCGGCGGCCGACGTCCGTTTCGACGGCGGCGTCGGCGAGCGCAGCTACACGCCGACCTCGGTCGCCGACATCCCCGACGGCGGTTACGAGTTCGGCGTCGGCCAGGTCAAGATCGACCTGCGCGGGCTCGACTTCGCACCCGGCGAGACCATCACGGTCCCCGCCGAGCTAGGGATCGGCCAGCTCGTGATCTCGGTGCCGTCGAACGTCTGCGTGACTGGCCACGCCGAGGCGAAGGCCGGCGAGCTGCTGGTCCGCGGCGAGTCCAACTCCGGGGCGAGCCCCGAGTTCGATCGCGTCGCGCCCACTGGGACGAACCAGCCGACGCTGGACCTCGATGCAGAGCTGCAGTTCGGCCAGATGGTCGTCACCGACCGCGGCCCGGACGAGTTCGACGGCAACGATGGCTCCGGGCCACGCGGCGACGGGCAACCCGACGAGATCGCCGCCGAGCCGGAGGCGTGCCGCTGATGAAGCCGGCCGAGGTCGGCGCGCTCTGCGCCGGCATCGCGATCACGCTCCTCGGCGGGCTCCTCCTTCTGTTCGAGGAGGGCTCGCTCGGGTTCAGCGGCGGCTGGCTGGCCGCGACGCTGACCGCCCTGGCGGGCGTCGCCCTGCTCGCCAGCGGGCTGGGAGCTCGAGAGCCCTGACCTCGGAGCAAACCCGACCCAGGTTCACGCGTGACCCCGCCGGGGGAATCCTCGGCGGGGTCTGCGCGGGTCTGGCGGCGCGATTCGGAGTCGACCCGCTCGTGGTGCGGGTCGTCGCGGTCGTACTTGCCATCGGCACCAGCGGGCTCGTCGTCCTCGCCTACCTGATCGCATGGGCGCTCGTGCCGCCTGCGGCCGGCGGCCCATCCGAAGCCTCGCCGGACAAGCCGAGGCGGCGGCGCGGGAGCTGGCGGATCGCGACCGGCGTCGCCTTCCTTTCGCTGAGCGTCCTGCTCTCCTTCCGCGAGCTCGAGCTGTGGTGGAGCGACGCGCTGGTCTGGCCGCTGACCCTGGCGGCCTTCGGCGTCGCGCTGCTGTGGGGGCTCTCCCGCCCGCGCGTCGACCCGGCCGCGACCCGTCCCGAGCGGGTCGGCTCGGGCCGGGCCGTGCTGAGCGAAACCGAGCCCGACCCCGGGGACGCGGCGCGCCGGTACTCGCGCGCGGGGTTCGGCATCGCCCTCGTCCTCGGGGCCGCCCTCCTCTTCCTCTGGGCGAACGGCGTGCTCGACGCCGCAGGCGACACGGCGCTCGCCGCCCTTGTCGTAGCGATCGCGCTGGCGCTGATCTCGGCTCCGTTCTGGTGGGGCCTGGTGCGGCGGCTCACGGTCGAGCGCGCCGAGCGGATCCGTTCCCAGGAGCGAGCCGAGGTCGCGGCCCACCTGCACGACTCGGTGCTGCAGACCCTCGCCCTGGTGCAGCGGCGCTCGGACGACCCCGACGAGGTCGCGAAGCTCGCTCGCCGCCAGGAGCGCGAGCTTCGCAGCTGGCTCGCCGGCCCCGAGCAGCCGCGGCCGGGAGAGCGGCTCGCCGACGCCCTCCGCAGCGCAGCCGAGCAGGTCGAGGAGACGCACGGCGCGATCGTCGAGGCTGTCGTCGTCGGCGACGCCCCGCTCGACGACCGCTACGAGGCGCTCGTCGCCGCCACCCGCGAGGCGCTGACGAACGCCGCCAAGTTCGCCGCAGACGGCGGGCCAGTCCGCCTCTACGCCGAGATCGAGGACGGCGGCGCCGGGGTCTGGGTCGACGACCGCGGGCCCGGCTTCGACCCGGGCAAGCTCCCGGCCGACCGCCGCGGCGTCCGCGAGTCGATAATCGGCCGCATGGAGCGCCACGGCGGACACGCCGAGATCCGCAGCTCCCCCGATGGCGGCACCGAGGTGGAGCTCTCGATCGAGGGGAACGGCCGATGACGGCCGGTACCCCCAGCGTCGTCATCGTCGACGACCACACGATCTTCCGAGCGGGCGTCCGTGCCGAGCTCACCGACCTGGTCGAGGTGCTCGGCGAGGCCGAGACGGTCGAGGACGCGGTCAGCGCGATCACCGAGCTCGAGCCCGATGTCGTCCTGCTCGACGTCCACATGCCGGGCGGCGGCGGTGTCCAGGTGATCGAGCAGGTGGCGAAGGCCCGCCCGCAGCAGCGCTTTCTCGCCCTCTCGGTCAGCGACGAGGCCGCCGACGTCATCGCCGTCGTCCGGGCCGGCGCCCGCGGCTATGTCACGAAGACCATCACCGGCGAAGAGCTCGCCGACGCCGTGGCCCGGGTGCGCGACGGCGACGCGGTCTTCTCACCCCGCCTCGCGGGCTTCGTCCTCGACGCCTTCGCCGGCGAGATCCCCGCCGGGGAGGTCGACCCCGAGCTCGACCAGCTCACGGCCCGCGAACGCGAGGTCCTGCGCTACATCGCCCGCGGCTACCTCTACAAGGAGATCGCCCACCGCCTCTCGATCTCAGCCAAGACGGTCGAGGCCCACGTCAGCTCAGTCCTGCGAAAGCTGCAGCTGTCGAACCGCCATGAGCTCAGCCGCTGGGCAGTGAACCGCCGCCTGGTGGACTAGGCCGCCGAGGCAGCTCACAGCGAGCGCCGGCACCCGCGCCGGTGCACTTGTAGGGCTATGGCCCCCATAAGTGCACCGAGTCAACGGACCAGTAGCGGCAGGCCGTCCGCGAACTCGGTGATCGCAGCGTCGGCTCCGGCGTCGGTCAGCTCCTCGACACTGAACTTGCCGGTTGCGACCCCTGTGACGCGGATGCCCGCTCCGTGGCCGGCCTCGATGTCGCGCGGGGTATCGCCGACCGAGAAACACCGCGCCCGGTCGAGCTGAGAGCCGAGCACGACCTCGCCGCGCTCGAGCGAGCGCTTGGTCAGCTCGGTGCGATCGTCTGAGTCAGAGCCATAGCCGCCGAAGGAGAAGAAGCGGTTGAGGTTGGCGCGCGCGAGCTTGATGTGGGCGGCGCCCTCGACGTTGCCGGTCACGAGGCCGAGCAGGTAGCCACCATCGATCAGGCTGTCGAGGAGCTGCTCGGTCCCCGGCATCACGTGGTAGCCGGAAGAGGCCTCGACCTCCTCGGGCAGGTAGGCGAGGCGCTTTGCCAGCAGCCTCCCCATCTCCTCATCTCTCGGCGCCCGGCCGATGACCGCCTCGAAGGCCTGCCGGCCGACTGCGGGGTCGGGGACGCCCTTGCCTGTCACCTTCGAGATCTGCACGTCGACGCCATGGAGCTCCTCGAAGGCGCGGTGCCATGCCCGGTCGCTCGAGCCGCCGCTCTCGATCAGCGTGCCGTCGATGTCGAAGAGGATCGCCTGGGTTCGCTCGGCCACGGCGGCATCATCGCTTACGCGAGCCGACAGCCTCGTCCGGCTTGAACGGCTCGAGCGGGGGGAACATCGCCAGCAGCCGCAGTCCGGCCTTCTCGTCGCCCTCGATGCGGACGTCGCCTGTGCGGCGGGCCTTGGAAAGCGAGCCTTGGTCCCAGAGCGCGTCGGCGAGGGGAAGCGTCTCGGCGGCGATCACGACGTCGGGATCGTCGGGGGCGCCGGAGCCTGCTTCGAGCTCGCCATCGGACACGGCGAGGCTGTAGCGCGCGTCGCCGATCTGCAGCTCGGCGCTAATGGTCTCGTCCTTCGCCGCGGAGGGGTCGAAGTGGGTTCGCAGCGCTAGGACCATAGAGTCCGGGCTCATGGCGCCGGGGTCGCGCGGAGCGATGTCCGAGCGCGCCGCCCAGGCCCCGAGACCCATGATCAGCGGCTCGAGCCGCGCACCGTAGTCGGTCAGCTCATACACGTAGCCGCTGTAGGGAACGTCCAGCCTGCGGCGCTCGAGCACCCCGCCTGCTTCGAGGTCGCGGAGCCGCCGGCTCAGCATGTCGGGGGTCGCGCGGGGCAACCCGTCGCTCAGGTCGGTGAACCGCTTCGGGCCGAGCAGCAACTCGCGGACGACGAGCAGCGACCAGCGGTCGCCGACCAGGTCGAGGCCGTGCGCGACTCGGCATGCGTCGCCGTATGTGCGAGAGGACTTGGTCACGCTTGAGCTCCTGTTCAGTCTACTTCCGAGAGTTGATAATAGGAAAAACGTAGTCTTTGATATGTTCTTCCAACTACCGACTGCGAGGAGCCCGCCATGCCACCTGAAACAGCAACCACCGCGAAGTGGACGCTCGCGATCGCCGCGGTCGCCTCGTTCATGGTGTCGCTCGACACCCTCGTCGTCTCCACCGCCCTGACCACGATCCGCAACGACCTCGGGGCTTCGATCGAGCAGCTCGAATGGACCGTCAACGCGTACAACCTGACCTTCGCGGTGCTGCTGATGGCGGGCGCCGCCGTCGGCGACCGCTTTGGTCGGCGCCGCACTCTCGCGACCGGCCTCGGCGTGTTCGCGGTGGCGTCGGCACTCTGCGCGCTCGCCCCGAGCGTCGGCTGGCTGATCGGCGCCCGGGCACTGCAGGGAGCCGGCGCCGCCTTTGTGCTGCCGCTCGCTCTGACCGTGGTCAGCGAGGCCTTCGCGCCGGAGCGGCGCGGCTCGGCGATCGGGATCCTGCTGGCGTTGACCGGCCTCGCGGTGGCCAGCGGCCCGGTGATCGGCGGCGCGGTCACCGACGGGATCGCCTGGGAGTGGATCTTCTGGCTCAACGTCCCGATCGGGCTGGTGGCGGTGCCGCTGGTGCTGGCCCGGATCAAGGAGAGCCGGGGACCCGACACCGCGCTCGACCTTCCCGGCCTCGGCCTGCTCATGGCGGGCTCCTTCGGGATCGTCTGGGGGTTAGTGCGCGGGAACGGCGCGGGCTGGGGCAGCGCCGAGGTGATCGCCTCGATCGCCGCCGGCATCGCCTTCGTGGTCGCGTTCATCGCCTGGGAGCGCCGTGCGCGCGAGCCGATGGTGCCGCTGCGGCTGTTTCGCTCGCGGGCGTTCTCAGCCGGCAACACCGGGAGCTTCTTCATGGTCGCCTCGCTGTTCGGCGCGGTCTTCTTCCTCTCCCAGTTCCTGCAGACGGGCCTCGGAAACGACGCCCTTGGCGCCGGATTGCGCCTGATGCCGTGGACGGCGACGCTCTTCTTCGTCGCCCCGATCGCCGGGGCGTTGGTCGACCGGATCGGCGAGCGGCCTTTCGCGATCGCCGGGCTGACCCTCCAGACGGTCGGCATGGCCTGGATCGCGCTGATCGCCGACCCCGGGATGGAGTACGTCTCGATGGTGCCCGCGCTGGTCGTCGCCGGCATCGGCGTCTCGATGGCGATGCCGGCACTGCAGAATGCGGTCGTCGGAGCCGTCGGAAGCGGGGAGGTCGGCAAGGCCTCGGGCATCAACAACACGATGCGCGAACTCGGCGGCGTCTTCGGCATCGCCGTGCTGGTCGCGGTCTTCAGCGCCGTGGGGAGCTACGCATCGCCCGAGGCGTTCGTCGACGGCTTCGGCCCCGCGCTCGGCGTCACCGCCGGCCTCTCTCTGCTGGGGGCGGCGGCCGGCGTGTTCATCCCCAGCCGCGAACTGACAACGGCAACCGAGGAGGTCTCAGATGAGGCGGACCATCGTGCGTTACCGAGTCAAGCCTGACCAGGCGGAGCGCAACCAGGAACTGGTGAGGGCGGTGTTCGAGGAGCTCCGCAAGGCTTCTCCCGCGGGCATCGCGTACTCGACATACTTGCTCGACGACGGGGTCACGTTCGTACACATGGCCGAGGAGGACGGTGACTCGCTCACTGACCTAGAGGCCTTCGACGAGTTCCGCAGTCGGATCCGGGAGCGCTGCGAAGTGCCGCCGGAGGCCCTCGAAGCCACCCTGGTCGGGCGCTATCTGCCGGGCTGATTTCGGCGTATGGTTGGGAGCCATGAGACGCGGGCGACTCGCTGCTCTCCTGGTTGCTTCAACCGCCGTCGCGGCCGGCGCCCTGCTCGGACCCTCCGCATCTGCCGGCGGCGGCAAGACGCTGAAGGTGAGCTGCGAACAGCTCTATGTCGAGATCGACAAGACGGCGGAGCGGCTGGCCGCCGAGTACGACGCGAAGGGCGCCAGCATCGACCTGATCGGCAGCGCGCAGCGCTGCTACAAGGAGGGGAAGCGGACGCGCCGCGGCAAGGGCTACATGGTCGACACCCCTCCGATACCCGGCGAGACGGATGAGGGCGTGTCGGACTACTACTACTCCTGGGTGCAGATCGTCACCCGCACCAAGAAGGGGAAGCTCCGCAGCGTGATCTCCGGCCTCAAGTGCGACCGCACGAAGTACGAGGACGGCGGTTACGTCCCCGCCGGATCCTGTCCCCTCCGCTAGCCCGCCCGGTTGGCTCGGTACCTGCGGATCAGCGAGTTGGTCGAGCTGTCGTGCTGCAGGTCCGGCTCGGAGTCGGCCTGGAGCTCGGGGATGATCTTCACCGCGAGCTGCTTGCCGAGCTCGACTCCCCACTGGTCGAAGGAGTCGATGTTCCAGATGGCCCCCTGCGTGAAGACGCTGTGCTCGTAGAGGGCGACCAGGGTGCCGAGCGAATGCGGGGTCAGCTTCTCGGCCAGGATCACCGATGAGGGCCGGTTGCCCTCCATCACCCGGTGGGGGACGATCGCCTCGGGCGTCCCCTCCTCGCGGACCTGCTCGGGGGTCTTGCCGAAGGCGAGCGCCTCGGGCTGCGCGAAGACGTTCGACATGAGGATGTCGTGGTGGTCCCCGCCGTCAGTCACCGAAATGGGGTTCAGCGTCTGCATGAACCCGATGAAGTCGCACGGGATCAGCTTCGTCCCCTGGTGGATCAGCTGGTAGAAGGAATGCTGGCCGTTGGTCCCCGGCTCTCCCCAGAAGACCGCCCCCGTCTCGTAGTCCACGTGGGCGCCGTCGAGCGTCACGTGCTTGCCGTTCGACTCCATCGTCAGCTGCTGGAGGTAGGCGGGGAAGCGGTGCAGGTACTGGTCGTAGGGCAGGACCGCATTGGTCTGCGCGCCGAAGAAGTCGCCGTACCAGACGCAAAGCAGCCCCATCAGTGCAGGCAGGTTGGCCTGGATCGGGGTCGAGCTGAAGTGCTCGTCCATCGAGTGGAAGCCGGCGAGCATCTCGCCGAAGCCCTCGGAGCCGATCGCGAGCATCGTCGAGAGGCCAATCGCGGAGTCCATCGAGTAGCGGCCGCCCACCCACTCCCAGAAGCCAAACATGTTGTCGGTGTCGATCCCGAACTTCGAGACCTCCTCGGCGTTGGTCGAGACGGCGACGAAGTGCTTGGCGATCCCGGACTCGTCGCCGCCGAGCCCGTCGAGGACCCACTGGCGGGCGGTGTGGGCGTTGGTCATCGTCTCGAGCGTCGTGAAGGTCTTCGAGGAGATCACGAAGAGCGTCTCCACAGGGTCGAGGTCGCGCGTCTTCTCGGCGAAGTCGGTGCCGTCGACGTTGGAGACGAAGCGGAACGTCATGTCGCGCCGCGAGTAGTCGCGGAGCGCCTCGTAGGCCATCACGGGGCCGAGGTCCGAGCCGCCGATCCCGACGTTGACGACATTGCGGATCGGCTTGCCCGTGTGGCCGGCCCACTCCCCCGAGCGAACCCGCTCGGTGAAGGCGCCCATGCGGTCGAGCGTCTCGTGGACCTGCTTGACGACGTCGACCCCGTCCACCATCAGCGAGCGGTCCTTCGGCATCCGCAGCGCAACATGAAGAACGGCTCTGTCCTCTGAGACGTTGATGCGCTCTCCCGCGAACATCGCGTCGCGGCGCTGCTCCCACCCGCACTCGATCGCGAGCTCGCACAGCAGCTTCAGCGTCTCATCGGTGACCCGGTGCTTGGAGTAGTCGAGGAAGAGCCCCGCGCCCTCGGCGATCAAACGCTCGCCGCGGCCGGGGTCCTCGTCGAAGAGCTCGCGAAGGTGGCGCGGCTCGATCTCCGCGTAGTGGGACCCGAGCTGCTTCCAGGCCTCCCTGGAGCGAAGCTCCTTCAGCTCGCGAGCTTCTGGGCTTCGGCCGAGATCGACTCGAGCAGGGAGTCCCACGACTTGACGAAGGCGTCCGCGCCCTCCCGCTGGAGGCGCTGGGCGAGCGCGTCGACGTCGACTCCGGCGCCGGCGAACCGCTTCAGGACCTCCTCGCCGTCCCCGCCGTCGGGCGGGAGCGGGTCGCCCACGACGCCGTGGTCGGCGAAGGCGAGCAGCGTGTCCTCGGGCATCGTGTTCACCGTGTTCGGCGAGGCGAGGCCCTCGATGTAGTGGGTGTCGGAGGCGTCCGGGTCCTTGGTCCCGGTCGAGGCCCAGAGGAGGCGCTGCGGGCGGGCGCCGTCGTTCTCAAGGCGCTGCACCCGGTCGGAGTCGAGCATGTCGCGATAGCCCTTGTACGCCCGCTTGCCGACCGCGATGCCGAGCTTCATCTTGAGCTCGTCGGGGATGCCGTCCTTCTCGGCCGCGACGTCCCAGCGGCTCATGAAGAGCGACGCGACCGACTCGACCTTGGGATCGAGCCCCGCCTCGATCCGGCGCTCGATGCCCTTCATGTAGGCGTCGGCGGCCGCGAGATGCTGCTCGCTCGAGAAGAGCAGGGTCACGTTCACTGGAACCCCGGCGAAGATCGACTCCTCGATCGCGGGCAGACCCTCGGGGGTGCCGGGGATCTTGATGAAGAGGTTCGGGCGGTCGGCCTTCGCGTGCAGGTCGGCAGCCTGCTTGACGGTCGCGCCGGTGTCGAACGCGAGCTTCGGCGAGACCTCGAGCGAGACAAAACCGTCGACGCCATCGGTGCGGTCGTGTGCGGCCTTGAACAGGTCGGCGGCCCGGCGCAGGTCGGTGATCGCCATCTCGAAGAAGAGCGGCTCGGGGTCGAAGCCCTTCTGGCGCAGCTCGTCCATCTGGTCGTTGTAGGTGTCGCCGGCGGTGACCGCCTTCTCGAAGATCGTCGGGTTCGACGTCAGGCCCGTCACCGAGAACTCGGCGATGTACCCCTTCAGGGTCCCGTCGTCGAGCATCGTGCGGGTGATGTTGTCCAGCCAGAGGCTCTGGCCGAGATCGTGGAGCTCTTGCGTGGGCTTCATTCGATGACCTCCTTGGCGGCCTCGACCACCTTGTCTGGGGTGAAGCCGAACTTCGACATTGCGTCCTTGAGCGGGGCCGAGGTGCCGAACGTGTTCATTCCGACCGTGCGGCCCTTCTCGCCGACATAACGGTCCCAACCGAGGGTAGACGCCTCCTCGATCGAGATGCGCGCGGTCACGGCCGGTGGCAGCACCTCGTCGCGGTAGGCCTGGTCCTGGCGGTCGAAGACTTCCCAGCAGGGCAGGCTGACCACGCGCGAGGCGACGCCGTCGGCCACGAGCTTGTCGTGGGACTCGAGCGCGAGCGCGACCTCGCTGCCGGTCGCAAGCAGGATCACGTCGGGGTCGCCCGACTCGACGTCTGCGATCACGTAGCCGCCCTTGCGCGCTCCCTCCGATGCCGCGTACTTCGAGCGGTCGATGACCGGCACGTCCTGGCGGGTCAGCACGAGGGCGACGGGCTGGTGGCTTCGGTCCATCGCCATGCGCCAGGCCTCGGCGGTCTCGTTGGCATCGGCGGGGCGGATCACGTCGAGGCCGGGAACGGCGCGAAGGCTCGAGAGCTGCTCGACGGGCTGGTGGGTCGGACCGTCCTCGCCAAGCCCGATCGAGTCGTGGGTGAAAACATGAATAACCGGCAATTCCATTAGCGCAGAAAGCCTGATCGCCGGCCGCGCGTAGTCGGAGAAGGTCAGGTACGTGGACCACAGCGGCCGGAGCTTCGAGAGCGAGAGGCCGTTCGAGATCGCGGCGGACTCGTGCTCGCGGATCCCGTAATGGAGCTGGCGTCCAGCGCGGTCGTCGGGCTCGAAGTCCGCGGCGCCGTCGAGGCCGACCGAGGTGGACCCCGTGAGGTCTGCGGAACCGGCGAGCAGCCACGGCACCTTGGCGGCGACGGCGTTCTCGACCTTGTTCGAGGCCTTGCGGGTTGCGATCCCCTTGGGGTCGGCGTCGAACGTCGGGATCTCGGAGTCCCAGCCGTCGGGGAGCTCGCGCCGCTGCATCGCCTCGAGGTCGGCGGCGGCGTCGGGCTCGTCGGTCGAATAGGCTGAGAAGAGCTCCTTCCAGGCGGCGTTCGCATCGGCTCCTCGGGCGCCCACCCCCTCGGCGAAGCGTTCGCGGACGCCGTCGGGGACGAGGAACTGCGTGTCTGTGGGCCAGCCGTATGCCTCCTTGGTCGCGACGACCTCCTCCTCGCCGAGCGGCTCGCCGTGAGCCTCGGCGGTGTCGACCTTGTGCGGCGACCCGTAGCCGATGCGGGAGTCGACGATGATCAGCGTCGGGCGCTCGGTCTCGGAGCGGAAGTTCTCGAAGGCGTGGACGATCTCGTCGATGTCGTTGGCGTCCTCAACGGTCGTCACGTTCCAGCCGTAGCCGTCGAACCGCGCGTTCACCTTGTCTTCGTAGGTGAGGTCGGTGTGGCCGTCGATCGTGATGTGGTTGTTGTCGTAGATCCAGCAGAGGTTGTCGAGGCGCTGGTGGCCCGCGATCGAGGCGGCCTCGTGCGAGACCCCTTCCATCAGGCAGCCATCGCCGGCGATCGCGTAGACGTCGAAGTCGAATAGCTCGCGGTCGGGGCGGTTGAAGTGGGCGGCCTGCCACTTTGAGGCGATCGCCATGCCGACGCTGGTGGCGATCCCCTGCCCGAGCGGACCCGTCGTCGTCTCGACCCCTGAGGTCCAGCGGTATTCGGGGTGCCCGGGAGCGCGCGAGTCGAGCTGCCGGAAGCTCTTGATGTCATCGAGGCTGACGGCCTCCTCGTGGCCGACCTCGTAGTCGGGGTCCACGGCCTTGACGCCGGCCAGGTGCAGGAGCGCGTACAGCAGCATCGAGGCGTGGCCCGCCGAGAGGACGAAGCGGTCGCGGTTCGGCCAGATCGGGTCCGCGGGATCGAAGCGCAGGAACTGCTGCCAGAGCGTGTAGGCCACCGGGGCGAGCGCCATGGGCGTCCCGGGGTGCCCGGAGTTCGCCTTCTCGATTGCGTCGATCGACAGCGTTCGGATCGTGTTGATTGCCAGCTGATCGATCTCGCTGGTTTCCGGCGTGGTGGTCGCGTCGCTCATCGCAGAGTCGATCCTAAGCACTAGATTGCTCCCACACGTGACCGCCTCGAAACTGGACGCCGAAAAGGGCTTAGCGGCGGAGGCCGCAGCGGAACTCGTAGGCGACGGGATCACGCTCGGTCTGGGCACGGGCTCGACCGTCGCCCACCTGCTGCCGGCGATCGCCGAGCGCGGTGTCAAGGACCTTCGCTGCATCGCTACCTCGGTCGAGACCGCCGACCAGGCCCGCGAGCTCGGCATCCCGGTCGAGGACTTCGACCGCCTCGAGCGCCTCGACCTGGCGATCGACGGCGCCGATCAGATCTCCCCCGATCGCTGGCTCGTGAAGGGTGGCGGCGGCGCCCACACCCGCGAGAAGATCGTGGCGGCGACCGCGAAGCGCTTCGTCGTGATCGCTGACTCCACCAAACCCGTGGACCGAATCGGCGCCCCGACCCCGCTCGAGCTCTTCCCGTACGGTCTCAAGTCAACGCTCGCTCGGATCTCCTCCGAGGTCGGCCGCGTCGAGATCCGGCCCGATACCGCGCCGAGCCCCGATGGCGGCGTCATCGCCGATCTGCTGACCGACGTCGACGACGTCGAGGCGCTGGCGGCGACGCTGGCCGCGATCCCCGGCGTCGTCGATCACGGCCTCTTCCCCTCCTCGATGGTCTCCGAGGTGATCATCGGGCGCGACGGCGAAGTCGAGCGTGCCTGACGCCCCTCCCGGGCGGTGGCGTCACCTCGCCGCGATCGCGCCCCTGCCGGGGACCATGGCGATCGTCCTACCTGCGCTGCTCGTCGCCGCGAACGGGACGGACATCGGCTGGGGCCTCCCGGGTGCGGCCGCGGCGCTGCCGGTGATCGCGGGCGCGGTGCTGCTCGCCGCCGGCGCTGTCCTGGTGGCCCAAACGATCGCGCTCTTCGATGCGGAGGGCGAAGGCACTCTCGCCCCGTGGGACCCGACACGGCACCTCGTCGTGCGGGGGCCGTACCGCCGCGTCCGCAACCCGATGATCACCGGGGTGGGCCTGGTTCTGATGGGGGAGGCTGCCGCATTGGGCTCGCCCCCGATCGCGATCCTGTTGGCGGTGTTCGCGGCGATCAACGCGATCTACATGCCGCTCTCGGAGGAGCCCGGGCTGGTGAGTCGGTTCGGCGAGGAGTACGAGGAGTACCGCGACAACGTCCCGCGCTGGATTCCGCGACTGACGCCCTGGGAGCGGGGTTAGTGTGAAGACGATGCGGAGCCTTCGGAAATCTCCCGTCGTCGCCGTCGTCGCCGCGATCGCGGCCTGGGCGTCCCCGCTGGCCGTCGCGGACACCGTCGCCGAACACCCGACCGGGCAGACGAAGGCCGAGGTGCTCGACTACTGGACGCCGTCGCGCATAGCGTCCGCGCAGCCGCTCGACGTGCCGTCGGGCCCGGGCCTCGCGACGGCGCCGACGGCGTCGGCCGCAGCGCAGCCGCCCGACCAGGAGGTCAACCCCTCGCGCGACACCGCCTATCCCGAGCGCATCCACGGCAAGCTCTATCTGTCGATCGGCGTCCTCAACGCGAGCTGCTCGGCGACCGTCGTAACCTCGCGCTCGCGCAACCTGCTCCTGACCGCCGGACACTGCGTTGTGCAGCCCGGTGGCGAGGGAGTCGAGCCCGTGTGGGCGAGCAACGTGATCTTCGTCCCCGGATACCGGAACGGCGTCCGCCCGTTCAGCACCTACGTCGCGACGCGTCTGAGCGCGCCGCAGCGCTGGGCGCGCGAGCCGCTGATCGAGTTCGACGTCGGAGCCGTCAACCTCGCGCCCGGCCCCGCGGGCGAGATCCAGGACGTCCTCGGATCTCGAGGCGCGAGCTTCAACAAGCCGACCAGCACCTACTCGAAGAGGACGCGCTTCCAGGTCTTCGGCTACCCGGGCGAGCCCGCCGCGTTCTACGACGCCGAGCGGCTGATCCGCTGCGACGCTCCCTTCGCGAGGTTCGAGAAGTTCAGCGGCTCGCCCCTCGTCGGCCCCTGCAACATGAAGCAGGGCTCGAGCGGCGGCGGCTGGGTCATCGGCGGCGGGCTCGTCAACTCCGTCGTCAGCCACGGCCCATGCCCCGTGGCCACATCCGCCACCTGCACCCAGATCGCCGGCACGTTCTTCGGGAACACGGCTTTCAAGCTCTACGCCAACGCCGGCGGCGGCGTCGCCAAGGGCGTCAGGAAGAAGATCAAGGCCTGCAAGAGGCTCACAAAGCCCGCGGCGAAGCAGCGCTGCCGAAACAAGGCGCAGACGTTCAAGCCGGTCGTCCGGCCCTAGCTCAGCCCCTTGTCGGAGATCTCGGTCTGCGCCTCTGGGCTCTTCTCGAGGGATTCGATGCCGAGCGCGCGCTTTACGCCGGGGGTGCGCTCGAACTGGATCTCTCGGTAGTCGACGACCTGGAAGTGGTTTCCCCAGGGGTCGAGGAAGGAGAGGCTGCCGGAGCGCTCGGGCAGCTGCTCGAGGCCGTTCGCCTCGACGGCTGCGCGGACGGCCTCCTTGTCGTCGACGACCAGGCCGAAGTGGCGGGCGTCGTCGCGCGACTGCACGCGGCCCGAGCTGAGGGCGAGGAACTGGTCGCCCATGTCGATGAAGGCCATTCGGTTGCCGACACGGCCGCGCAGCTCGAAATCGAACAGCTTCTCGTAGAGGTCGAGAGCCTCCTCGACGTCCCCGACCTCGAGCGCGACGTGGTTGATCCCAAGGAGCATTGCCATCTCAGGCGGCTCCGTCGGGGGCGGCATCGCGGTCGGCGAGGACCAGCGACTCGCCACCGGGCTCGACTCGGCCCGCGGGGATCGAGTGGTCCCGCGCCAACAGTTTCTGCAGCGGCTCCCGCTTCGCCTCGCCGGTGACGATCCACAGCAGGCGCTTCGCGGCTGCCAGCACCGGATAGGTGAGCGTCATGCGGTGGGTCCCCTGGTACTCGTTGCCGGTGATCGCAACACGGCGGTCGGTCACATCGAGGACCGGGTCGCCCGGGACCAATGAAGCGGTGTGCCCGTCGGGGCCGAGCCCCAGGTGGACCAGCTCGAACGCCTCTGGGATCGCCTCCGCGTATCGCTCAGCCCCCTCCTCGCCGTCGTTCACCGGCATCGGGCGCAGCGAGCCCTGGGCGCCGATCGAAAGAGCGGCGATCAGGTGCGTGAGGTTGCGCTCGGGGGAGCCAGGGGGGGCGATGCGCTCGTCGACTTGGAACAGCTCGGTCTTCGACCACGGCACCTCCTGCTCCTCGATCTGCCCGTACATCACCCACGGGGTGTGGCCGCCGCTAGCGGCCATTGTGAAGTCGGCGCCCTCGGCTATCGCCGAGCGCGCCGAGTCCGCGATCAGCTCGGCCCCGCGGCGAGCGACCGCGTCGGCGTCGTCGAGGACCTGCAGCGTATGGCCGGGCACCGTCCCGCCTACTTGTCGGGCTTCTCGTCGTGGCCGCCGAACTCCTTGCGCATCGCCGAGAGCACCTTGTTCGCGAACTCGTCCTCGTTGCGCGAGGAGAAGCGCTCCATCAGCGCGGTGGTCAGCACCGGGGCCGGGATCCCCTCCTCGATCGCGGCCAGCGACGTCCATCGACCCTCGCCCGAGTCCGAGACCCTGCCGCCGAACTCCTCGAGGGTCGGGGACGCCTGCAGGGCGGACGCGGTGAGGTCGAGCAGCCAGGAAGCGACGACGCTTCCGCGCCGCCAGACCTCGGCCACGTCGCCGATGTCGATGTCGTACTGGTAGTGCTCGGGATGCTCCAGCGGAGCGGTTTCGGCGTCGGAGTCGCGCTCGGTCTTGCCCGCGTTGGCGTGCTTGATGATGTTGAGGCCCTCGGCGTAGGCGGCCATCAGCCCGTACTCGATGCCGTTGTGGACCATCTTCACGAAGTGGCCCGCGCCGGTCGGGCCGCAGTGCAGGTAGCCCTGCTCGGCCGGAGTCGGGTCCCCGGAGCGCCCCGGGGTCCGCTCGATGTCGCCGAGGCCGGGAGCGATGGTGGCGAAGATCGGGTCGAGTCGCTCGACGGCCCCATCCGGCCCGCCGATCATCAGGCAGTAGCCGCGCTCAAGGCCGAAAACCCCGCCGCTGGTCCCGCAGTCGATGTAGTCGATGCCCTTCTCCGCGAACTCCTTGGCGCGGCGGATGTCGTCGTGGTAGTGGGAGTTGCCGCCGTCGATGATCGCGTCGCCCTCCGACAGCGCTGCGGCGACGTCGTTGACCGTCGTCTCGGTGATGTGGCCCGCGGGGACCATGACCCAGACCGAGCGGGGAGCGTCGAGCTTCGAGGCCATGTCGTCGAGCGAGCGCGCGGCCACCGCGCCCTCGTCGGCCAGGTCTTTGATCGCGTCGGCGTTGATGTCGTAGACGACGCACTCGTGCCCGTCTCGCATCAGCCGCCGCACGAGGTTGGCGCCCATGCGACCCAGGCCGACCATTCCAAGCTGTGCCATTCCGTTCCCTTCGTCCGCTGCTGACCGATCGTCGCCATCCTAAGGGCCTGCACCGCGAGGATCGCGCGGCTGGCATCGGTCCAGGGCACGCTCCCCGCGGGACAGGCCCTACGCCGGGGGGGACCGGATACGGTGCGCGCGTGGCCACCCACCCCCCTGGACAGAGCCAGATCGGCCCCGACGCGGACGCGCTCGTCATCTTCGGGATCACGGGCGACCTCGCGCGGAAGATGACGTTCAAGGCCCTGTACGACCTCGAGCGCCACGGGGCGCTGACCGTTCCGATCATCGGAGTGGCGATCGACGAGCTCACCGACGAGCAGCTGCGCGACCGCGCGCGCGAGTCAATCGAGGCTGCCGAAGAGCCGGAGATCGACGAGGGGGCCTTCTCCTCGCTGGCGCAGCGGCTCACCTACGTGCAGGGCGACTACAAGGAGCCGAAGACCTTCGAGGCGGTGAAATCGAAGCTCGCCGGCGCACAGCACCCTGTCTTCTATCTCGAGATACCGCCATCCCTGTTCTCGTTGGTGATCACCGCGCTGCACGCAGCCGGCCTGACCGAAGGCGCCCGCGTCGTGATCGAGAAGCCTTTCGGCCACGACTACAGCTCCGCGGTGGCGCTCAACGACGAGCTCGCCGAGCTGCTCGACGAGGAGCAGATCTACCGGATCGACCACTTCCTGGGCAAGGAGCCCGCGATGGACATCCTCTACCTGCGCTTCGCGAACACGATGCTGGAGCCGATCTGGAACCGACGCTACGTCAACTCGGTTCAGATCACGATGGCCGAGCCCTTCGGCGCGGAGGGACGCGGCAGCTTCTACGACGCCGTCGGCGCGATGCGCGACGTCGTCCAGAACCACCTGCTGCAGCTCCTCGCCCTGATCGCGATGGAGCCGCCCTCGGGCGGCGCCGACCCCGACCCGATCCGCGACAAGAAGCTCGACCTGTTCAAGGGGATTCCGCCGGCCGACCCGAGCCGCTATGTCTGCGGCCAGTACGACGGCTACCGTGACGTCGAGGGCGTCGCACCGGATTCGGATACCGAGACCTTCTGCGCGATGCAGCTCGCAGTCGAGAACTGGCGCTGGTCAGGGGTCCCGTTCTACCTGCGCGCCGGCAAGTGCATGGAGGCCAAGGTCACCGAGCTGCGCGTGATCTTCAACAGCCCGCCCGCGATCGGGATTGCAGGCAGCGCGACCCCCCAGGCCGATGAGGTGATCATCCGTATCGACCCCGACGGCGGCGCCGCGTTCCTCGTCGAGGCCAAGCAGCCGGGCGCTGACGTCCTGCGCATGATCCATCTCGAGATGCTCTTCCAAAAGGAGCTCGGCGACCAGCCCGGCCCCTACGAGCGCCTCCTCGGCGACGCCCTCAAGGGCGACCCCGGCCACTTCGCCCGCGAGGATCACGTCGAGGAGACCTGGCGGATCGTCCAGCCCCTGCTCGACGACCCGGGCCCCGTCGAGCCCTACAAGCCCGGCGGCTGGGGGCCGGAGGGCGCGTTCCACCTGCCGGTGGGCCACGGCGGCTGGCGCCGCCCCTGGATCCCGGGCGAGGACCCCTCGCCGTGAACGCGCCCGAATGCCAGTTGGTGCGGCCGGGTTACCGCTCGGCTGGGGTTCGAGTCCCCCGCGCTCCGCCGACTGCGCCGGCGAGTCGTCCCGGGCAGGACGGCTCGCCGGGCGTAGTACCTTTCCCTCACTGATTGGCATTTGGGCCCGGGGGAGCACCCCGGCGGCACAGAACGGCCCGCCTCGCGGCGGGTCGTTGCGGTTCAGCGCTCAGTCGACCGTGCCGCCGAACCCGATCTCGTTGCCATCCGGGTCGAGGTAGATCGCCTTGCGCGCCTTTCCTGGGTAGGTGACGCGTTCATCCGCTTCGATGCCGCGTGAGGCGATCTCCGCAACTCGCGCGTCGAAGTCCTCGACGAAGATGGTGTGGATCGCGCCGCCGACGCCCTCGGCGTCCTCCACGATGAACAGGAAGCCGTGCTCGGCGAGCTCCCACACGGCTTCGGTCGCATGGGCTATGAACGAAGGCTCGGATCCCAGCAGCCGCTCGTACCAGGCCTTCGCGACCTCGTAGTCGCTGACGCGGATCCCCGCAAAGAGGTCGATGGTCACGGGGCGACGGTACCTGAGGGCCGCCGCTATGGTTCGCGCCGATGTCCAAGGCCACCCTTCACACGAACGCCGGGCCGATCGTCGTCGAGTTTTTCGACGACGACGCTCCGAAGACCGTGGAGAACTTCCGGAAGCTCGTGGGCGACGGCTTCTACGACGGCCTCGGCTTCCACCGTGTGATCAAGGACTTCATGGTCCAGGGCGGGTGCCCCGAGGGAACCGGCACCGGGGGCCCCGGCTACACCTTCGAGGACGAGTTCAACGACCACAAGGTCGTGCGCGGCGCGCTGGCGATGGCCAACGCCGGGCCGAACACGAACGGCTCGCAGTTCTTCATCGTCACGATTCCGGCAGCCGACTGGCTCGACGGCAAGCACACGGTGTTCGGCGAAGTAGTCGAGGGCATGGACAACGTCGATGCGATCGAGAACACCGAGACCGGCCCGGGCGACCGCCCCGTCGAACCTCAGGTGATCGAGCGCGTCGAGCTCTCGGACTGACCGGGGCTCGGTCGAGTTGGCTATCGGCGACGGCTTCAAGCGCTTCTTCCGCGACGTCGCAGGCCCCCCTACCAAGGACGGCGTCGACGAGCTTCAGGTCGGTGACGCGAGCTACGACGACTGGGAGGTCGTTCGTGACTTCGACGAGCTCGAGACCGCCCGCGCCTGGCGACAGCAGCTGACCGACCAGGGCATGGAGGCCGTCATCACCTCGGACTACCCGCTCGACGAATGGGGCCGCGGCGACATCGCCCTGCGCGTGCCGCCGGGCCGCTGGAGCGAGGCCGAGGAGATGCTCGGGTAGGCCCCGCGACGCTGCGGGCGGTCGCGCGTCATGAGCCCCGCAGGTAGCGGGGCCGTTGTATGTGGCGAAGGTGTGCCGGCTGCTGGACGGCCGGGATGGGGGGACATAGACTCGCGCCCACTCGGCTCAGGGTCGGCGTAGGGGGCTTGGCCGCCCCGATCCCCAGAAGTGAGTGAGAGGAGAGCGCATGGAAGCAGCGTCAAGGCACGTGCCTTTGCGCGTGGTCGCCATCGTCGCGGTGCTGTTCGCAGGACTCGCGGCACTCGCTTCGGCGTCCACGGCCAGGGCGAACTACGTCGCACTCGGCGACAGCTACGCCGCCGGGCCATTGATCCCGAACCCGATTCTGCCGCTCGGGTGCCTCAAGTCATCGAACAACTATCCGCGGCTCGCCGCGCCCGCGATCGGCCAAGGGGCCGTCCGAGACGCGACCTGCTCGGGAGCGACGACGACCCACATGGAGAACCCGCAGAACGTCAGCCCCGACGGGCCGAACCCGCCGCAGTTCAACCGGCTGGACGCCAACACGGGGGTGGTGTCGCTGACGATCGGCGGCAACGACATCGGCTTCTCCGAGATCGCGCAGAACTGCGTCACGCTGAACCCATTCGGTTCGCCGTGCCGCAAGCGCTACGTGGTCAACGGAGTCGACACCGTCAGCCAGAGGATCACCGCGACGGCGCCGCTTCTTGACGCCGTGATGGACGGGATCCGGGCGCGCTCGCCGCTGGCGCGCGTGTTCGTGACCAACTACCCTGCGATCTTCCCGGAGACGGGATTCGGTTGCTTCCCGCAGATGCCGATCGCGTTCAACGACGTGGGCTACCTGAGGGCCAAGCAGCGCGAGCTGAACGCGATGATCGCGGCGCAGGCCGCGGGCAACGGCGCGCGGCTCGTCGACTGGGCTGCAGCGAGCATCGGGCGCGATGCCTGCAAGAGCTCGTCGGTCCGCTGGGTCGAGCCGATCATCCCGGGTAACTGGGCGGCATCGATCCACCCGAACCGGCGCGGCATGGAGGGCGCAGCGAACGTCCTCGTCTCGGCGGTGAACGCGCCGTAGGGCGAAGGTGCGGCCCCGCGGCGGTCAGCCGCGGGGCTCGCGCCACATCAGCCACAGGGGCGGCGAGTCGGGGAGGCTGATCTGGTCGGTCAGCTCGAACCCGAAGCGGCGGTAGTAGGGGATGTTGGACTCGCGCTGGGTCTCGAGGTAGACGGGGGCGCCCTCGGCGTCGGCGCGCTCGAGGCCCGGGGCGATCAGGGCAGTCCCCACCCCCTGGCGCTGGGCCGACGGGCTGACCGAGAGCGTCTGCAGATACCAGTGCGGCTCGGACGGGTGGTGCTTGCCGATCAGCTCCTCCCAGCGCATGCCGCGACGGAAGCTGTCGATTCCCTCGGGAAGCAGCGAGGAGATCTCGGCGAACTGGTCGCGGGCGCTCACCTTCATCGTCCCCGGCGGGAACCAGAGCGCGGCGCCGAGCGTGTCAGGGGTCGTCCAGGCGCCGCCGCGCGGCATGTAGACCCGGCGGATCATGGCGCGGTAGTGGCGCGGCAGCAGGCGGCGGCGCTGCCAGTCGTGGCGCAGCAGCCAGACCCAGATCTCGTTGTCGAAGAACCCGTCGGCCGCCGCCTGGGCGGCGCCGCGGACGAGCTCGGGCGTGATCGGGACCGCGCCCGGCGGGCTCACCCGCTCATCGCGGGGTCACGCGCTTGCGATAGCGCGCCTGGCGAATGTGGCCCTCTGCCTCGACGCCGGGATCGATCTCAGGGTCGCCATAGAGGACGACCGTGCCTGCGAAACGGTCGTGCCAGCCACGGCGGTCGTCGCGGAAGAGGATCCCCTTGAAACCGAGAAGGAAGGGCAGCGCGGCGAGGTAGAAGCCGACGAGGCGCCGCATGTCCTGGCGCGGGGGCACGTGTCCTCCATCGGGGTCGCGGATGCGCAGCCCGAAGAAGGTCATCCCCGGGGTGCGCTCGGCGAGCGTCCAAAAGAGGCCGAGGTAGACCGCCGAGGCGACCAGCCAGGCCAAGGCGCCGAAGGCGATCGTCACCGCCGAGCTGTCACCTCCGAGGTCGAAGATCGTGGTGAGCAGGCTCGCGACGAGAGCCGAGATCAGCAGCAGGATCAGGTTCAAGATCACCACGTCGAGGCCGATGGCGAGCAGCCTGGAGGCCGCCCCGGCCTCGGCCGGCCGCGCGGTGCGCTGCGTACGCCGCAGCGCCCGGCGCGCCGTTCGATCCGCGACGTCGTCGAGCTTTCGCGCCAGCTCGCGAGCACTGCGCCGCACGTCCTCGAGCAGGCCGACGCCCTGCGAGGTGATCGCCGAGCGAACCTCGGGCGCCTCGGCGACCCGCTCGACAAGCGCCTGCGCCTCGTTGCTCTCGAGCACCTTCGTCCAGACCCCCTCCGCGGCTTCGCTGCCGAGCACTCGGTCGGCCGCCCGCTCCGCCGCGTCGCTTTGGAGCGCGCGGTCGAACGCGCGGTCAGCGGCGCTCTTGATCGTGCGGTTGACCCCGAGCCGTCGTCCGATCCCGCTCGTGGTGCGCCAGCCGAAGCGGACCGCCGGCGCCAGCACGCGGTCCGCGACGTCGAAGACCGCGTCGACGGCCGCAGCTCCCGCACCGTTTCGCTTCTGCTCGTCGACCGGAACGGGATGCGAGGCCTCGATCAGCTCGCCCTCGATCAGCTCCCCTCGGTCGGGCGGAGGCGGTGTCTGGGGGTCAGCGGCCATCGTTCTTCCCGCACAGGCTCGCAGGTGCGAAGCGCAAGCCTAGGTCAGGGATTGCATGAACAGCCCTATTGGCCGCCCGTGAGCTCGGGTATGTGGGCGCGCAGGTGATCGTCCATCGTCTGGCGCACCCAGCGCTGGGTCTCGGCGTCGGCCATGCGGTAGCGACCGAGCAGCATCTTCTGGTCGTCGAGCGGCAGCCCCGCGATCTCCCAGCCGACCGCGAGGCGCTCGAAGAGCATCTCGCTTCGCCGTCGCCAGGCGTCGTCGAGCGAAGCGGCAGCGCTCTTGGGAGGCTCGCCGATCTTGCGGATCGTCCCCGCGCTGAGCTCGGCGCGGAGCGTGAGCACGTTGCCCTCGGGGTCGGTGTAGGCGACCGGCTCGGCCTTCTCGCGCGCCGGCTTGCGCTTGCGTCGCTTGGCCATCAGGCGGGGGTTCGCTCGTCGTAGCGCGGCAGCCCGTCGTCGGGCAATGGCTCCCAGACCGCGGCGTAGGCGACGAACTGGTGGGCGCTCGGCCGCACGCCCGGATCGCCGTCGATAGCCCCCATTCTCACCCCGACCTGATCGGGGTCGGTGTTGCTCTGCGAGTAGACGTGCCCGCCGCACTCGCCGCAGAAGAACTTCGCCCAGCCGTCGGGCGGATGATACGCGCGCACCAGCTCCTCGCCCTCCGTCACGTGGAAGGACCCCGGGACCGCGCTTGCGCTGGCAGAGAACGCCGTTCCCGTGCGCCGCTGGCAGCGGGTGCAGTGGCAGTAGTGGGCGCCGGTCAGCGGCTCGGTGACCTCGAACCGCACCAGCCCGCACAGACAGTGGCCCGTGATCGGCAGGTTCGGGATCGTCGGCTCGGCCATTGCGCCATTCAATCACCGCAATCTGCCGCTCGGGGACTCGGGGCGGGCGCGGCGTCCGCCGCTCATCCAGCGCCAGCCGGGATCGCGGTCGGCCGCCGAGCACTCATCGCGGCAGCCGAGGCTGCCGCTCCTGAGTAGTGCGGCCTGGCGATCCCTTAGGTTGGTCAGATGCTCGAATTCGAGGCGAACGCCGCGCGGCTGCGCGAACTGATGACCGCGGAAGCGAAAGAGGGCGAGCGCGACCCCGAGGTCGACCGCGAGCTCGCCGAGCTGCGCGCCGCGTGGAAGCGCCTGCCGGACTCGGACAAGCAGATGGCCGGCCAGATCAGCTCCTCGCTCGGCGACCTGGTCTTGGGGCGGCCGCCCGCTCCGGACGGGGCCGACCCCGGCCCCGAGGAGTCCCCTCTTCCCGAGCCGCCGCCGATCGAGGCCGAGCAGGAAGAGGCGCGACTGGCGCTCCAGGGCCTCGCCGGGCTCACCAAGGTCGCCGCGACCGAGACGCGGGACTACGAGGGGCCTCGCGACGCGGACGCGCTGCTCGCGCTACGTCGGCCTCGACTCGTTCCGGCCGGGCCAGCGCGAGGCCGTCGAGGCGGCGCTCGCCGGGCGGGACTCGATGATCGTGATGCCGACCGGCGGCGGCAAGAGCCTCTGCTACCAGTTGCCGGGCCTCGCCTCGGCCGAGCTGACGATCGTCGTGAGCCCGCTGATCGCGCTGATGGCCGACCAGTGGCGAAAGCTCGCCGAGGCCGGGCACCCGGTCGAGATGGTCGCCTCGGGCCTCGGCGCCGCCCGCACACGCGAGGCGCTGAGCCGCGTCGCCGATGGCTCGGCTCGCATCATCTATTGCTCGCCCGAGCGCTTCGGCTCGACCGCATTCCTGGACGCGATCTCGCAGCGCACCGTGGACCTGCTGGCGATCGACGAGGCCCACTGCATCTCGGAGTGGGGGCACGACTTCCGCCCCGACTACCTGCGGCTGCCGAAGGCCGTCGCGCGGCTCGGGCGCCCAACGGTGATGGCTTGCACCGCGACCGCGACGACCGAGGTCGCCGAGGAGATCCGTGGCCGCCTAGGCCTCTCCGACCCGCTCGAGGTGCGCTCGGGCTTCGACCGCCCGAACCTCTCCTTCGACACGCTCACCTTCGAGGGCACGGGCTCGAAGGCGCGAAAGCTCGCGATCCTCGAGCAGAGCCTGCGCGACGACTCCAACCGCCCGGCGATCGTCTACTGCGGCACCCGCCGCGACACCGAGGAGGTAGCCGAGGCGATGCGGGACGCCGGCCTGCTCGCCGCGCCCTACCACGCGGGCCTCGCTCCAGACGAGCGCGCCTCGACGCAGCTGCGCTTCATGACCGGCGACGCCGACGTGATCGTCGCCACCAACGCGTTCGGCATGGGCGTCGACAAGGCCAACGTGCGCTCGGTCTGGCATTGGGCGATCCCCTCGAGCGTCGAGGCCTACTACCAGGAGGCCGGGCGCGCCGGGCGCGACGGCGAGCCCGCCCGCGCCGCGCTGCTCGCCTCGCGCGCCGACCTCGGGCGACTCGTTCGCTTCATCGAGCAGCGCAAGGTGGACCCCACCTCGGTGATCTCCTACGTCGAGCGACTCGGGGCGCGCAGCGAATCGGGCGGGGAGCTCGAGATGGACAACCCTCGCGACGACGCCGAGCGCATCCGCCTCGCGATCGCCGAGCGCGTCGGCGCGATCAGCATCGAGCCGGCGATCGGCGGGCGGCTGATGGTCACCGTCAACCGCCGGCCCGACCGTGGCGAAACCGAGGCCGCGTGCCGGGTCGCGACCGACCGCGGCTGGCGCGCATATCGCGCGGTCGAGGCCTACAGCTTCTCCGACAAGTGCCGCCGCCGGGCGCTGCTCGACCACTTCGGCGACTCCACGCCCGGCGCCCCGACCGGCCGCTGCTGCGACGTCTGCGATGCCGATACGGCCTGGCTGCCCGACCCCGAGACGATCAAGGTCACACGCTCGGGCAAGCGCTCGAAGAATAAGGGGGGGCCCGCTCCCGCCATCGACCTCGACGGCGCCGACGCCGAGCTCTTCGAGCGCCTGCGCGCCTGGCGTACCAAGGCGGCCAAGGGAAAGCCCGCCTACACCGTCGCCAACGACCGCACCCTGACCGAGATCGCCTCGACGCGCCCCGGCGACGAAGCGGCCCTCGCCGACATCCATGGCGTCGGCCCGGCCTTCATCAAGCGCCATGCCGGCGACGTGTTGGAACTGCTATCTGAGGTCTGAGCAGCGTCAGTTCACCAACCGCGGCGCTCGCGGTCGGTGTGGTCACGATCGGGGTGCTCTCGCAACTCTCGCCTCAGGCGCAGTTCGTGGATCGTGAACATCACGATCAGCACCAGGCAGACGGCGCTGAGCAGCCCCAGTTCGAGCGGCGAGTAGACGCCGAGCACCAGGCCGAAGAGGTAGAGGACGATCAGACCCGCCGCCAAGGCCCAGAAGAGATGCCGGAAGCGCTCGAAGTGGGAGCTCACGGGGCGAGACTATTCGCTCCTGGACACGCCGGTGGTCTTCACCCGAGACTGATCCAGTGCTGGGGCACACCGAGAAGGCGATGGCCGCCAACGACCCTGACCCGAGCCGGAGGTGGCCTGCTGCCAGACTCGTGCTCGTGACCGATGATCCTCACGAGACCCAGGACGGCGATTCCGATGACGGGGGCGCCGAGCTTCGCACCGGGCGCATCTCGCGAACGGCCGAGGCCGGGGGGATGGTCGCCGGCCAGAGCCTGAGGTGGGCCGGCACCCGAGCCGCGAACCTCGTCCGCGGCGAGGAGCGGAGCAAGCAGAAGACCGACGACCGCGCCGCCGCGATGGCGATCGGCCTCGCGAAGCAGCTCGGGACGATGAAGGGCGCCGCGATGAAGATCGGCCAGGTGCTCTCGACGATCGAGATGCCGGGGCTCTCCGAGGAGGGCCAGGCCGAGTTCCGCAAGGCGCTCGCCGACCTTCGCGACAACGCTCCGAAGTTCTCCTACGACGACGTCCGCAAGGTGATCGAGGGTGACCTCGGCGGCAAGGTCTCAGACCACTTCGCCGAGTTCGACCGCGAGGCGTTCGCCGCGGCCTCGATCGGGCAGGTCCACAGAGCGAGGACGCACGACGGCGCCGACGTCGCGGTCAAGGTCCAATACCCCGGCATCGCCGAGGCCGTCGAGGTCGACCTGCGGAACCTTCACCTGATCCTGCGGCTCGCGAAGCGCATGGCCCCCGGCCTCGACATCAAGGCGGTCGGCGGCGAGATCCGCGAACGCATCTCGGAGGAGCTCGACTACGAGCTCGAGGCCCAGAGCCACCGCCAGCTCGAGCGGGCGTTCCGCGGGCATCCCTTCGCGGTGGTGCCGCACGTCCACACCGACCTCAGCACCCGCCGCGTTCTCGTCAGCGACTTCATCGAAGGCACGGGGTTCGAAGCGGTCAGGCAGATGGACGACGCTGCTCGCGACAGCTTCGGCGAGGCCGTCTTCCGCTTCTTCGTCTCGTGCCGCGAGCGAACCAAGATGGTGCTCGGCGATCCGCACCCCGGCAACTATCTGCTGATGGGCGACGGGCGGGTCGGGTTCCTCGACTTCGGGCTGGTGCGCCGCGTGCCGGCCGAGCACATGGAGCGCGAGCGCGCCCTGGCCCGCGCGATCTCGGACCGCCGGGCGGATGACGTGCACGCCATCGCCTCTGAGCTCGGCTACCTGCCCGAGCCCGACGAGTTCGATCCCGAGTCGCTGCTCGAACAGGTGTGGGGCGGGAGCCGTTGGATCTCGGAGCCGGGCTTCCGCCGCCTGGACCCCGGCTTCGCGCGCGAGCTGATGGAGGTGAGCGGCTCGCCCCGAAGCCCCCACTACGAGCAGTTGAGGCGCCAGACCCTTCCCGCCGCATCGCTGCTGATGCGCCGACAGGAGGGCCTGATCCTCGTGGTGCTCGCAGAGCTCCGCGCCGGGGCCGACTGGGGCCGGATCGCGCGCGAGTACTCCTCCGGCGAGCCCCCCTCCACCCGGATGGGCGAGGCCGAGGCCGCGTTCTGGGATCGCACCTAGCCGCCGGGCGCCGGCGGTTAGGTCTTCAGCTCGAGCAGCTCGATCCTGTAGTCGTCGGGATCCCGGACGAAACAGAGCCTCGCGCCGCCCTCGCTGACCTGGTACGGCGGCTTCTCGGGCTCGATCCCCATCCCCTTGAGCTCCTCGAGCGTGTGATCGAGGTCATCGACCGCGAGCGCCACGTGGCCATAGGCCGTGCCGAGCTCGTAGTCGCCGACGCCGTGGTTGTGGGTCAGCTCGAGCTCGGGTAGCTGTTCGCCCGGCACGCCCATGAAGATGTTCGTGGCCTCGTCGCGGATCGCCATCTCGCGGCGCTTCTCCAGCCCCAGCGCCTCGTAGAAGGCGACGGAGCGATCGGGGTCGGTGATCCGATAGCAGGTGTGGATCAGGCGCACGGCTCGAACTCTAGTCGCGCCCGGCCACCATGACATCGCAGCCGTCAGCGGCAAGCGGGCGTGCGAGACGGCGACCGAGCTCGCCCGAGGCGAACGAAGGGGTTCCCCGGCTGACCCCATTACGATCCTCGCTCAACCATTCGGTGCCGCCTCCCCTGCTTCGCGTCCGGGGGCGGCTTGAGCGAGGAGACGAGATGACGGGACAAGCCGACTTCACCGAGGAAGAGTGGAACCTGGTGCTTCAAGGGCCGACGAGCGCGGGGCTGCACGTGATCGTCTCCGACCGCGGCGGCTCGGTGCGCGAGACGTTCTCGATGGCCAAGGCCTACGCCGAGGCCCGCAAGAGCGCAGGAGCGAGCGAGCTGCTCGACACGATCGTCTCGACTAAGCCCCAGGTCGACAAGGAGCGCGCACCGACGCCGGAGCAGATGAAGGAGAACCAGCTCCAGCACCTTCGCGACGCCGTCGCCCTGGTCGAGCAGAAGGCGAGCGCCGAGGAGCTCGAGTCCTACCGCAGCTTCATCGTCGGCCTCGCGGAGCGGGTCGCCGAGGCGCGCAAGGAGGGCTTCCTGGGCCTCAGCGGCGAGCGGGTGTCCGACGACGAGCGGACCGCGATCAACGAGGTCGCCGAGGCGCTGGGCACTGACCCTCCGCCTCCGCCCGCCGCGGCCTGAGCGGGCGCGAGCTTGGCCGCGCGCCGCCCGCTGCTCGTCGTCGACACGCCCTCGATGCTCTACCGGGCGTTCTTCGCCCTGCCGAAATCGATCAAGGGCGAGCTGCCCGGCCTCAAGGGGCGAAAGAGCGTCAACGCGCTGCTCGGCGCCGCCAACTTGATCCTTCGCGAGGTCGAGCTGCACACGCCGCGCGCGGTCGCGCTCTGCTTCGGGCCGGACGCCGCCGACTACCGCACGGAGCTCTACCCCGCCTATCACCGCGATCGCCCGCGGATGCCCAAGGAGCTGACCCCGCAGTGGGCGGACGCGCCCGAGTTCTTCGGCTCGTTCGGCTGGACGGTGGCGCAGTCGCCCGACCTCGAGGCCGACGATTTGATGGGGACCTTGGCGACGAAGGAGGAGAAAGCGGGCGGGCGGGCCCTGCTGATGACCGGCGACCGCGACATGTACCAGTGCGCCACGAAGAAGGTCAAGGTCCTCTACGTGAAGACCGGCTCCCAGGGAGCAGAGGTCGTCGATTCGGCCGAGGTGAAGAAGCGCTACGGAATCCCGCCCGAGCTCGTCCCCGACTTCATCGCGCTGCGTGGCGACCCCTCCGACGGGCTCCCCGGCGCGAAAGGGGTCGGCGAGAAGACGGCGGCCGAGCTGCTGCGCACGCGCGGCTCACTCGAGGGTGTGCTCGAAAATGCCTTTCGCGAGAAGCGCCCCGCGCTCCGCACCGCGCTGACCGGCTCCAGGGATGAGCTGCTCGCCTTCAAGGACATCGCGACCCTGCGCCCCGCGAAGGTCGGGCGCCCGCGCGACAAGCGAACGGACTGGCGCGGGGCATCGGCGGCCGCGCGCGAGCGGGGAATGAACAGGCTCGCGGACCGCCTCGCCGACCACGGCTAGGGCGCCTCAGGCGATCGACCAGCGCACGGTTTCGCCGTCCTGCTCGCTGACGATCTCGCCCTGTGCCTCCAGGTGGTCGAGGTAGGCCAGCGCGATCTGCAGGCCCCACGTAGCGGTCGCCGGGCTGACGTCGGGGCCGACCAGGTCGGTGACGGTCTCGAACGCTGTCTTGGGACCGTCCAGGATGGAATCGCGCACCCGGCCGAGCTGGTCGGTCGCCTCGGTCCGGGTGGCCTCGATCTTCGCCTGCACATCGCGGAAGGGGCGGCCGTGGCCCGGCAGGCAGAGGTCGACGTCCAGCCCGCGGATCTCGTCGAGCCCGCCGAAGTACTCGCCGACGGGGTCGGGGGTGTGGCCGTAGTCGTAAAACACCGAGATCCGGCCGAGCAGATGGTCGCCCGAGATCAGCAACCGCCGGTCGGGCTGGTGCAGGCAGACGTGCGACGGGGCGTGCCCCGGCGTCTCATATACCTGCCATGGGCCGAGGTCGGTCGGCACCTCGACGCCCGGGAGCAGCTCGCGGTCGGGAGGCACCAGGCGCTCGATCGTCGGCGACTCGCCGCGCCGGGTCGTCTCGTACTGCTCGAGCGCCGCCGCCGGGACGCCGCTCTGGCGCGCGACCTCGATCCGCTGGAGCAGCGCGCCCTCGGGGTCCTCGACGTAGCGGCGCACGTGGTCCCACTTCGGGTGCATCCACAGCTCGGCGCCGCTGGCGTCGACGATCGGGCCGGCGAGGCCGTAGTGATCGGCGTGGGTGTGCGTGCAGACGACGAGCTTCACGTCCTTCAACCCGAACCCGGCCTGGGCGAGCGAGGTCTCGAGCTTGGCGAGGCGGCCTTCGCCGCCGATCCCGGTGTCGAACAGCGTGATTCCGTCGTCTGTGGTGACCGCCCAGGCGTTGCCGTGCGGGACCCCCGGCCACGGGAGCGGGAGGCGCAGCCGCCAAACCCCCGGCAGGACCCTGTCGGCGCGCGGCTGGGCCGGGCGCCGCTGCTCGGTCATCGGAGCCTCAAGCCGACTTGATCAGGTCGGCGGCCTTCTCGCCGATCATGATCGTCGGTGCGTTGGTGTTGCCGCCGGTGATCACCGGCATCACCGAGGCGTCGGCCACGCGGAGGCCATCGACCCCGCGGACGCGCAGTTGCGGGTCAACGACCGAGCCCTCGTCGGCGCCCATGCGGCACGTGCCGGCCGGGTGGTAGAGGAGCTCGATCTCGCTTCGCAGGAAGGCCTCGACCTCGTCGTCGCTCTCGAGGTGGGTGTCGGGGACCAGCGGACGGCCGCGCACCTCGCTCAGCGGCTCCGAGCGGCTGATCTCGATCAGCTTGCGGTAGCCCGCGACGAGTGCGGCGACGTCCTCGGGCTCGGCGAGGTGGTTGCCCACGAGGTCGGGCTTCGCGCCGGGATCGGCCGAGCGCAGCCGCAACCGCCCCCGGCTGCGCGGAGCGATCAGCGCGGCGGCGAGCGAGAACGCGTGCCCGTCGAAGGTGTCGAAGCCATGGTCGTGGTAGTAGGCGGCGCCGAAGAGGAGCTGCACGTCCGCCGCCGGCAAGCCCGGGCGGGTGCGGATGAACGCGGTCGCTTCGCCCACGTTCGAGGTGAGCGGGCCGCTGCGGCGCAGCAGGTACTCGAGCAGGGCCTTCGGCTTTTCGGCGTCAGCGAGGTCCTCGTTGACGGTCGCCTCGAAGCAGAGCAGGAAGAAGGGGTGGTCCTGGAGGTTGTCGCCGATGGCGGGGCTGTCGACCACGGAGTCGATACCCAACTCGGCGAGGTGGGCCGCCGGCCCGATGCCGGAGAGCATCAGCAACTGCGGGCTGCCGATCGCGCCCGCCGAGAGGACGACCTCGCGGCTCGCGCTGGCGAGGTGCTCGCCGCCGCGCTTGTCGCGCCAGCGCACGCCAGCCGCGCGACCGCCCTCGATCGCGACGCCGAGCGCGGTTGCGTTCGGCTCTACGGTCACGTTCGGCCGCTTCATCGCCGGGCGCAGGTAGGCGTCGGCGGCGCTCCAGCGGCGGCCCTTGCGCTGGTTCACGGGGCACATGGCGACGCCGTCCTGCTCGGGCGAGTTGATGTCGTCGTTGTGCGGGATCCCCGCCTTCTGGGCGGCCTCCATGAAACGGGCCGTGATCTTCCGAGGCGCCACCTGCTCCGCGACGTTGACGGGGCCGCCAGAGCCGTGGATCTCGGTCGTGCCGTGGCGCTCGTCGTTCTCGGAGCGCTTGAAGTACGGCAGTACGTCCTCGTAGGCCCAGCCCTCGCAGCCCGACTCGCTCCAGCCGTCGTAGTCGAGGGGGCGGCCGCGCACCCACATCATCGCGTTCATCGAGCTCGATCCCCCGAAGCCCTTGCCGCGCGGCACATAGAGGTCGCGGTCGTCCAGATGGGGCTCGGGACCCGTGCTGTGGTCCCAGTCGAGCTTCGTGCGGAACTGCTTCGCGAAGGCCGCCGGGATCTTGATGTTGGGCGAGCGGTCCCTGCCTCCGGCCTCGAGCACCAGCACCGAGGCGTTCGGGTCCTCGCTCAATCGCGATGCGACCGCGCAGCCCGCCGACCCGGCTCCCACGATCACGTAGTCGAAGGACTCGTCGGCCATCGGCGCGAGGCTACCTATCTACTGCTGATGCCGGGGTCGAGCGCCTTGGGCGGAAGCCAGCGCCGGGCGAGCGGCGCGGCCGTCGTCCCGTGCACGAAGAGCGAGACCCCGACGCAGACGATGACCGTCCACACCATCGTCTCGATCTCGTCCGCGGCGAAGACGCCGGCGCCGACCGCTATCGCCGCGTAGTACAACGAGCCGACACCGCGCACCCCGAACCAGCCCACGAAGGCGCGCTCGGGAGCGGGCGTGCTCGAACGCAGCATCGCGATCGCGACCGCGAGCGGGCGGATCGCCAGAAGCAGCACCGGGACCAGCAGCCAGCCGCTCAGGCCCGGCGCCTCGAGGCCGTCGAGGGTGAGCATGCTGCCGAGCACCAACACCACGGCGAGCTCGCCGAACTTCTCGACCGACTCGGCGCCGTCGTGAATGCGCTTGTTGCTCTCGTGGCCGTGCTCGTAGCGGCGCAGCGCGACGCCACCGACGAAGGCGGCCACGAACCCGTACGCGCCCGCGACCTCGGTGAGGCCGTAGAGCAGCAGCACCGTCGGGATCGCAAGCCACGGGTCGAACGCCTCGGCGAGAAGGTTGCGGTCGCGCAGGTAGACGGCGAGCGCGCCGATCCCGTAGCCGACCGCAGCCCCGATCGCGACGGCGACCCCGATCGCGTAGAGAACGTCGGCGGCGAGCCATTCCCCGAGCCAGCCGGTGCCGCCCTCGTCGGCTACGAACAGACCGAGAAAGAGGAAGGGGAGCGCGAGTCCGTCGTTCAGTCCCGCCTCGCCGGTGATCGAGAAGTTCGGCTCGTGCTCGTTCTCGTCACCGGGAGGCCCGACGCCGATGTCGCCGGCGAGCACCGGGTCTGTCGGCGCCAGCATCGCGCCAAGCACGACCGCAGCCCCGAGCGAGAGCCCCATCACCTGGGTGCCGAACAGCGCGACGGCGCCGATCGTCAGCGGCATCGCCACGATCAGGAGGCGCGCCACCCCTCCCCAGGACTCGCGGTTCAGAGGCCGGTCGAGCTTCAGGCCGGTGCCGAACAGCGCGATGATCACCGCCAGCTCGGTCAGCCGCTCGATCAGCGACTCGTCCTCGAGCGGGTCGATCCAGTCCACTCCCGCGAGCTGGATCACCACGGCGGCGCCCGCCCCAAGGCCGAGGTAGATGATGCTCGCCGAGAAGGCGCGCTCGTGCTCGTGGGAGAGCGCGCCGATCGCCGCGAACACGGCGATCCCGCAGAAGATCAAGCCAATCGCGACGGGATCGGCGAATGAGAACCCGCGCTCGGCTGCGGTGATCAGTGCGCTCAGGGCGCCGACGTTAGCCGCGTCAGCTTCTCGGGGTTCACGACGGAGTTGACCTTCTGGATGGTGCCGTCGGCGATTTCGAGGGAGAGGACGCTGAACACCGATCCGTCCTCGCGGCGGAACACCGCCCCCGGCTGGCCGTTGACCTCGGCCACCTGGACGGCGCCGATGTCGAACTTGTCCATCGCCTTCCCCCAGTTGCGGAGCGTCTTGGCCACCCGGCTGCGGCCGCGCAGGACCCTGGACAGGGCGGGCGCCTTGCCGCCGCCGTCGCCGTGCAGCTCGACGTCGTCGGCGAGAAGGGCCTCGAGGCCCGCAAGGTCGCCGTCCCGGGTCGCCTCGAAGAAGCGCGCCGCCAGGCGCTCGCGCTGCTCGCGCGAGGTCTCGAACCGCGGCCGGCCCTCGTCCACGCGGGCGCGCGCCCTACTCGCCAGCTGCCGGACGGCGGGCTCGGACTTGCCGACGATGTCGGCGATACGGTCGTACGGGTAGTCGAAGACCTCGCGCAGAAGAAAGGCCGCCCGCTGCTCAGGCGTAAGACTTTCGAGAACGACGAGGAACGAGAGGGAGAGCGAGTCGGCCATCTCGGCGTGCGCCGCCGGGTCGGCCTCCTCCGTCGCCCCCTCGGTGGTCAGGATCGGCTCGGGGAGCCACTCGCCCATGTACACCTCCCGTCGCGCACGCGCCGAGCGCAACTCGTCGATCGCCAGCCTGGTCACGACAGTCGAGAGGTAGGCGCGGGGGGAGTCCACTCCGTTGCCGGCCTCGAGGGCGCGGTGCAGCCGGAGCATCCCCTCCTGCACCACGTCCTCGGCCTCTGTCGCGCTGCCCAGCATCCGGTACGCGATCGAGAAGGCCAGGGGGCGGAGCTCCTCGTAGACCTCGCCGCTCGGCTCGGCGTCCATCTCAGGAGAGCCCCCGCGCGAACCCGTCGCGCCAGCTCGCGAACTCCGGCCGCCAGCCGAGCTCGCGCCTGGCCTTTGCGTTGGACGCGCCCCGGATGTCGTTCATCATCACGACCGCCGCGGGACCGGCGACGATGCGCCCGAGGAGCGCAGGGACCCGCATCGGCTTCTTCGCGCCGAGCGCCTTGGCCAGGAACGGAAGCCACTCCGAAACCGGAGCGGGCTCGTCGTCCACCACGGCGTAGAGCCCCGGCCCGCCTCGCTCCACAGCCGCGACCGTGGCCGAGGCCGCGTCGGCGATGTGGACGAAGGACCACATGCCCGACCCCTTGCCGACGAGGGGCAGCTTCCGCTTGCGGACCGTCTCGACCATCGAGCCATCGGGGTGGGCGGCCAATGACGTGTTCGGGCCGTAGAACCCGCCGTAGCGAAGGACAACGCCCTCGATCCCCTCCGCCCCGGTCACGGCGGACTCGAGGTGGCTGATCGCCGCGAGCATCTCGACCACGCCCTTCGGCGGATCGTCCGTCAGCGGTGCGTCCTCGTCCTTGACGAGGCTGCCCTCCCGGGCGAACGGCCAGCCGGTGAAGCTCTGCCCGATGTAGCGCCTCGCCCCGGCGGCAATGGCCGCCGAGAGCAGGATGTCGGTGCCCTCGGTCCGCAGCCGGTTGGTCTGCGCGAACTCCCTGTCCGGGTTCCGCCAGTCGGGATCGTCCGAGATCGCGGTCAGCTGGTTGATCACGACGTCGGGTTCGGCCGCCGCGACCGCAGCCCCCACCGCGTCGGCGTCCAGGGCGTCGGCGACGACGGGCTCGGCGCCCATCTCGCGAAGCAGGCCCGTCTTCGACTCGCTGCGCGTCATCGCGGTCACCTCGTGGCCCGCCTCGACGAGCTGGGGCACCAGCTGCTTTCCGAGGGCGCCCGTGGCGCCCGCTACGAAGATCCTCATTGTGGGCTCCTTTCGTCCGGGTTCATACCCGTTTGACGAGATAGCGACATGGTTTGTGACACCGGACGAGGGGTCGTCAGGCCGCCCTCTGTCGGAGCGGCGGCGTACTCGCCGCGAAGGATGCCGGCGGCCGTTACGACCCCGACATGTGTCGGGCGATGACCACGCGCTGGATCTCGTTCGTGCCCTCGTAGATCTGGGTGATCTTGGCGTCGCGCATCATGCGCTCGACCGGGTACTCGGTGACGTAGCCATAGCCGCCGAGGACCTGGATCGCCTCGACCGTGACGGCCATCGCAGCGTCCGAGGCGAACAGCTTCGCCATCGACGTGTACTTGCCGGTGTCGGGGTGGTCGGCGTCGACCATCGAGCAGGCCCGATAGAGCAGCTCGCGCGCCGCAGCGGTGCGGGTCTCCATGTCGGCGAGCTTGAACTGGATGCCCTGCAGGTTGTTGATCGGCTTGCCGAACGCGATGCGCTCCTTGGCGTAGTCGTTGGCGTAGTCGGTCGCCCCCTGCGCGATGCCGACGGCCTGCGCCGCGGCGCCGAGCCGGGTGCGCTGCAGCGTCGCGAGCGCCACCGAGAGGCCCTTCCCCTCCGTCCCGATCAGATTCTCCGCCGGTACGCGCACGTCGGTGAACGTGGGCTGGCCCGTCGGCGAGCCCTTGATGCCGAGCTTGTGCTCCATCTTGCCCGCGTCAAAGCCGTCGCGGTCGGACTCGACGATGAAGGCGCTCATGCGGTTGTTCTCGCGGTCGGTCTTGGCGATCACGATGTAGTAGTCGGCGATCCCGGCGTTGGTGATCCAGTTCTTCTGGCCGTTGAGCACCCACTCGTCGCCGTCGCGCACCGCGGCGGTCCGCATCGAGGCGGGGTCCGATCCCGCCTCAGGCTCAGACAGCGCGAACGCCGGGGAGATCTCGCCCGTCGCAAGGCGGGGAAGCCACTTCTGCTTCTGCTCGTCGGTCCCGAAGAGCGTGATCGGCAGCGAGCCGAGCTCCTGGATCATCAGGATCAGCGCGCTCGAGGCGCAGGCCTTGGCGATCTCCTCGACGCCGACCTGCAGCATCAGCGTCCCGGTCCCGGTGCCTCCGTACTCCGACGAGAACGGGAGCCCGAGGATGTCCTGCTCGCCGAGCAGCTTGCGCACATCCCACGGGTACTCCCCGGTCGCGTCGATCTCGGCGGCTCGTGGGCGGATCTTCGCTTCCACGATCTCGCGGATCACGTCGCGGAAGTCCCGCATCTCCTGCGGGAGCTCGTAGACGGGTTGGGTCTCGGCGGTCGTGCTCACGACTCGGAGCTTGCCAGAACGTGGCCACGGCCGAGCCTCAGTTGAAGTCGATGACTCCGAACAACACGAGCATCACAAGGCTGACGGCCGCCGAGATGAGCAGCGACCCGCCGCAGCCGAGGTTGTTGGAGAAGAACACGAACACCAACACCGCTTACCCAGCTGAGCGGAGCGCAACCCGAAAGCCCAAACGCGCGTGACCAGTCCTAGGCGTGCACGTTGGTCAGGCGCTCGTGCACGAAGCGCACGACCATCGCGCCTTCGCCGACGGCGGTGGCGCAGCGCTTGATCGAGCCCGAGCGAACGTCGCCGGCGGCATAGACGCCGGGAACGCTGGTCTCCAGCAACCCGTCGGCGCCGGCGTCGGAGCCCGTGAGCACGAAGCCCTTCGCGTCGCGAGCGACCGTGTCGCCTAACCAGTCGGTACACGGCTCGGCTCCGAGGAACAGGAACAGCGTCGAGAACGGCACGCGCTCGCCGTCGCGAAGCGTGACTGCCTCCAGCTCGCCGTCCGTGCCGTGGAGCTCGGCGATCTCGCTGCGATCGCGGACGATGACGCCGTATCGGTCCAGCTCGGCGAGCAGGTAGTCCGACATCGTCTCGCTGAGGTCCGCCCGGCGGTGGAGCAGGGTCACGATGGCACCACCGCGAGCGAGCCAGACGGCGGCCTGGGCCGCCGAGTTGCCGCCACCGACGACCCCGACGCGCGTGCCGCCGCAGCGCTGGGCTTCGGGAGGGCCGGCGGCGTAGAAGACGCTGGTGCCCTCGTATGACTCGAGATCCTCAACGGGAAGGCGCCGGTACTGGGCGCCGGTGGCGAGGACCACGGCGCGCGCCGCGACCTCCCTCTCGTCCTCGAGCCTCAGCATGTGGCGCTCGACGCCCGGTTCCAGCGAGAGGACGCGGTAAGGGGTGGCGGTGCGCGCGCCGAACTTCCTCGCCTGGGTGACGGCCCGGCTCGTCAGCTCGTTGCCGCTGATCCCGGCCGGGAAGCCGAGATAGTTCTCGATCCGCCGCGAGGTACCCGCCTGCCCGCCGAGCGCAGTGCTCTCGAGCAACAGCGTGGTGAGTCCCTCCGAGGAGCCGTAGACCGCGGCGCCGAGTCCCGCAGGACCGCCGCCGATCACGGCGAGGTCGACCTCCTCGCGAGGTGCGAGCTCGGCGCCGACGCCGATCGCTCGCGCAATCTCGCCGTTCGTCGGGTTGCGCAACTCCATCCCGCCCGGCAACCTCACGATCGGGATCTCATCGGGGGCCAGCGCCTCGATCAGGGAAGCAGCCTCGGGGTCCTCGGCGTGCTCCGGGTCGCGCCAGTTGTGCGGGAGCCGGTTGCGCCGCGCGAAGTCGATGATCCGCCTCGTCTGATCCGACGACCTCGGTCCGAGAATCTCGATCCCCACTCCCTCCACCTGCTGCAGCGCCTCGCGGCGGGCCATGAAGGTCGAAAGCAGCAGGTCGGCCAAGGACCCGTCCTCGGTGAGCAGCGGGCGCAGCGCATCGCGGTTGACGGCGATATAGCGCATCGGCTTCGTGGCCACGGCGGTCAGGTAGACCGTCTGCCCCGAGAGAAGGTTCATCTCGCCCAGGAAGCCCGAGGCCCCGTGCCGCACTATCTCGTTCCCTTCGGCGTCCTCGATCTTCGCCTCGCCATCGAGGATCGCGATGAACGGATACCGCTCGTCGCCGACCTCGAACAGGCGCTCGCCGGCCTCGGCCGTGCGCTCCTCGCCGATCGCGGCCAGCGTCGTGAGCTGGGCGTCGGAGAGAATGGGGCTCGCGTCGCTCGCCATTGGATGAGCGTAGCTAGGCGGTGACGCCATCCTCGGACAGCGACTCGGTCGGCAACCGCCTCGTGAACCACAGCGACATCAGCGCCGCGGCGGCCACGGCGCCGAGCGCGAGCCGGAGCGCCTGGAGTTGCGCGTCGCCGTAGTCCGACGCGACGGCCTCGGCCTCGTCTTGGCCAAGCCCGCCTTCGACGGCCGCCTGCTCGACGTCATCAACCGGCACGATGTCGATGCCCTCTTCGGTGTTCGCCACGATCGTCTCGCGCGCAGCCGCCGGGATGTCGGAGTTGTCCGCGACGCGCTGGCTGAAGCCCGTCGCAAGCGACGCGAGCAGGACGGCGCCGATGATCGCCGTCCCGAGGGAGGACCCGAGGTTCTGGGCGGTGCCCTGGAGCCCGCCCCCCTCGCTTGTCTTGGCGGGCGGGACCGAGGACATGATCACGTTGCCCAGTTGCGATGCCAGCAGGCCGGCGCCCGCGCCGATCAGCGCGAGAGCGACCTTGAAGCCAGTGTCGTTGAGCGTCACGTCGAGGGTCGCGAGCAACACCAGCGCGCCGATGCTGACGGCGACCAGGCCCATCTGCGCGACGATCCGCGGCGAGCGCCTGCCCGCGATCCGCGGCCCGAGCAGCGCGAACACGAGCATCGCCAGCGAGAGCGGAAGGAGGCGCTTGCCCGTCTCGAACGCATCGAGGCCGAGCACGACCTGCAGGTACACGGGAATGACGAAGAACGTGCCCATCAGGACCAGCTGCTGGCCCAGCAGCGACGAGAGCCCGGCGCGCAGCTGCGGGACCGAGAGCAGGGTGGTATCCAGAAGCTGATCGTGGCCCTCGCGGGCGCGGCGCTGCTCCCACATCGCGAAGGCCCCGAGCAGCGCGAGGCCGCCGAGCACCAGGAACGGAACCGGCGAGAAGCTGAGGGGCGTGATCTCGGTGCCGTCGATCGAAGGCGGGTTGCGCGGGACGACGAAGCCCCACACGCTGCTGCGGAGGATCGCGAACACGATCAATCCCAGCCCGCTCGCCGACAGGGCGACCCCGACGAGATCGAGCCGTGGACGCGCCTCGGCGGCAGCGGCCCGGGGGATCCGCCCCCGGAGGAGCAGGATCCCGATCACGACGACCGTCTCGGCCGCGAACACGTAGCGCCACGAGTACTCCGTCGTCACGAAGCCTCCGATCAGCGGGCCGGCGGCCACCGCGACGGCTGCGACGCCGCCGAGCAGGGCGTAGGCGAGCGCGCGCTCCCGGCCCTCATAGCTGGCGGCGGTGAGCGCTGCGATGGCGGGGATCACGAGGACCGCGCCGAAACCCTCGATGCCCGACCAGCCGACCAGCAGAACGGAGAGGCTCGGGCTCAGGGCGGTGGTGAGCGACCCCGCTCCGTAGATCCCCAGGCCGATCGCGAATGCACGGTTCCGCCCCAGGATGTCGCCCAGCTTCGCACCGAGCAGCATGAACGCCGCCATCACCAGCGTGTACAGGGTGATCGCCGACTGCACGCCCTGGATCGAGGTGTCGAGGTCCTCGACGATCTGCGAGATCGCCACGTTCATGACGCTCGTGTCGAGCACCATCACGAACTGGGCCGAGGCCAGCATGATCAGGGGGATCCACTTGCGCACGATCGGGCCGACCCTATCCATCGCCCCGGCGCGGTGCTGCCACGCGCGACGGCAGCGCTACAGGCCGAACTCCTCGCGCTGGCACTCGGGCACTAGGTCGACGTACTCGGGGTGCTCGGCGACGAAGCTGTTCACGAAGGGACAGAACGGCAGCACCGCGAGCCCCTCCGCGCGCGCGGCGCCGAGGGCCTCCCGCACGAGTTGCCCGCCGACCCCCTGCCCGGAGAACTCGTCGTCGACCTCGGTGTGCATGAAGGCGATCAGGCCCTGCTTGCGGCTGCGCCGGTATGTCGTGAAACCGGCGAGCCCGCCGTCGATCTTCGCCTCAAAGCGCTGTTCAGCTGGGTTGTCGGCGACGACCGTTGCCACCGAGCGAGCATACGGCGCGGGATCCGTCGCCTCAGGCCGAGATCGAGAAGCTCGCGACGTCGATCAGAAAGTAGCCGAGGACCAAAGCGCCGAGATACAGCGTCGCCACCCCGAGCGCGACCGCGACCTGCTCGACGCGCGCTCGCTCGCCCACCCAGCGGAAGGCGAGGAAGGCTGCGGCGCCGAGCACCGCCTCGGCCGGCAGGACGTAGAGCGCCACGCCCGCGACCTGGGTGGCGGCGTCGGTCGGCTCCCAGATCTCGAGCGCGGGGGCCATCAGCTCCGAGCCGCTGAAGATCGCCAGCGCGAGGCCGGCGGCTCGCCAGGCGGAGCCCCTCGCGAGCGCCAGGGAGATGAACAGCGGCGCGACCCACATCCCGCACATCGCGAGCGGGATCACGTCGTCGACCCGCGGGCCGCCCGTGTCAGGGAAGTGGATCGTGCCGATCAGGTCGGCGAGCACCCAGTCGGGCAGCAGCTGAAAGATGGACAGCGGCAGCAGGAACGCCCACAGCCGCACCAGGTCGGGCCGGCCCACCGCGCGCGCCGTCAGTGGCAACGCGACGTTGTAGGCGACCGCGCACGCCAGCACACCCCATCCCTTCGCGGGAGGATCGAGCAGCGCCACCAGGCCGAACGCCGCGATCAAGGCGACGTTGAGGGCGACGAGCGCCCTGACATCACGGCCCATCGCTCGGCCCCCTGATGGAGTCGCGGCCATCCGCCGACCCTAGCGAGGGCCGCGCCGTCGCGATCAGGGGGTTCAGCGCTTGAAGGCGCGCTTGGAGCCGAACTCCAGCAGGGCGTCCGGCATCAGCTCGGCAAGCCGCTCGATCGTGCTCGGGTGAAGCGTTCCCTTCCCCGACTCGATCGCATCGGCGACCTTGCCCGCCCAGTCCTCGGGGTCGACGTGGTCCCACCCCGAGGTGTCGATGTGCGGATCGAGCTGTTCCTGGACCTTGTGCATCATCTCCGTGTCGATCCCCGGCGTGATCAGCTCGAGCAGATCGACTCTCGAGCGGTGCAGCTCCCTGCGCAGCGACTCGCTAAAAGCGACCATGGCTCCCTTGGTGGCCGCGTAGGCGACGGCTCCGGGGAACGGCGCGGTCCCGATGATCGAGGCGTTGTTGACGATCAGGCCCTCCTCGCGCTCGAGGAGTCCCGGTAGGAGCGCTCGCGTCAGGTGCATGGGCGCCGCGACGTTCACCTGGATCAGCCGGTAGAGGTCGTCGTAGTCAATCTCGTTGTAGAGGCCGCCTTCGAAGTACCCCGCGTTATTGATGAGGATGTCGATCTCGGCCGTGCGGAGGCCGAGCGCGGTCAGGTCATGGTCGATGGACTCGCGCGAGGAGAGGTCGAGCTGCACCTCTTCCCCCGGCGCGGCGTGCTCGCGATCGCGTTCGCGGACGCCGGCGAGGACGGTCGACCCGCGGTCGAGCAACTCGGCCGCGATCGCGCGGCCGATGCCGCGGTTCGCGCCCGTGACGAGAACGGTTTTGCCTTCGAGCTTCATGACTGCGGCTTGAGGACGGTCTTGATCATGCCGTCCTCCTTCTTCTGGAACGTTTCGTAGGCGGAGGGGCCCTCCTCCAGCGGCAGCTGGTGGGTCGTCAGGTCCTCGACTCCCAGCGGGTCGTCGTCGGTGAGCAGGGGCATGATTTCGTCGACCCAGCGGCGCACGTTCGCCTGGCCCATGCGCATCTGGATGCCCTTGTCGAAGAGCTGCATCATCGGCATCGGGTCGAGCTGACCGCCGTAGACGCCGGAGATCGAGAGGGTGCCGCCGCGCCGCACCGTGTCGATGCAGGCGTAGAGGACCGACATGCGGTCGACGGCGAAGTTTTCGGTCAGCTTCGCGGCGACGGAGTCGGGCAGGAGCCCCGCCGCGCCCTGCGCGAACTTCCCGAGCGGTGCCCCGTGGGCTTCCATCCCAACCGCCTCGATGACCCCGTCGGGACCACGGCCTCCGGTGAGCTCACGGATCTGCCCGGGCACGTCGTCCGTCTCAGCGTCGATCACGTGGATGTTGTGACGCGCAGCCATCTCGCGGCGCTCGGGGACCAGGTCGACCCCGAAGACTTGCTCGGCCCCTAGGTGCTTGGCAATGCGGGCGGCCATCTGTCCAATGGGCCCGAGGCCGTAGACGGCGACCGTCCCGCCTTCGGGGATCGCCGCGTACTGCACCGCCTGCCAGGCGGTCGGCAGCACGTCCGAGAGGAAGAGGAAGCGCTCGTCGGGGGCGCCGTTCTCGGGAACCTTGATCGGGCCGAAATGGGCCTGCGGCACGCGGAGAAACTCGGCCTGTCCGCCCGGTACCTGCCCGTACATCTTCGTGTAGCCGAACAGCGCTGCGCCCTTGTCGTACTCGTGTACCTGCGTCGTCTCGCACTGGGCGAAGAGCTGCTGGTCACACATCCAACAATGGCCGCAGGAGATGTTGAACGGAATCACCACGCGATCCCCCGCCTTGATGTCGGTCACCTCGGCGCCGACCTCCTCGACGATCCCCATCGGCTCGTGCCCGAGGATGTCCCCCTCGTCGATGAACATCCCGAGGACCTCGTAGAGGTGCAGGTCGGAGCCGCAGATCGCGGTGGAGGTGACGCGAATGATCGCGTCGGTCGGGTGCTCGATGCTGGGATCCGGAACCTCGTCGATACGGACATCGCGCTTTCCATGGAACGTCAAAGCTTTCAAGAGGCCTCCTGGCGATTGCGCCGGCGTGCGGTGGACCGGGGAGGGACGACTTACCCCGGAAATGGATCGTCGAACCACTCGATGAAGCGCGGAAGGGCCGCGGCTCGCGCCGCGGCCCTTCGATCGCTTGCCGAGCGGTGCTCGCTCAGCCGCCGGGCGGCGTCAGCACGGAGCCGATCACGTGCACCACCCCGTTGCCGGTGACGACGTCAGCCGTCTCCACCGGAACGCCGTTGACGGTGACTGTGGTTCCGTCGACGCCGATCGTGAGATCTTCGCCCTGGACCGACGGGACCTTCTGGCCGTCGGTCAGGTCAGCAGCGAGGACTTCGCCCTCCGCCACGTGGTAGCTGAGCAGGTCGGCGAGCTGCTGCTTGTTCGCCGGCTTCAGCAGGTCGTCGAGCGTGCCCGGGGGCAGCGCCTCGAACGCGGCGTTCGTGGGTGCGAACACGGTGTAGGGGCCGGGGCCGCTCAGGGTCTCGGCCAGCCCGGCCGCGGTCACTGCCTCGACCAGGGTGCTCAGGTCAGGAGTCGCCTGTGCGGCCTCGACGATCGTCGCCGGCTCGGCTGCTGTCGTCTCGCTTTCGGTCGCCGCCGACTCGGTGGTGGTGCCTTCATCATCGTCGTCATCGCCGCATCCAGCGGCGAAGCCCGCAACCGCCACGAGGGCGATGCAGAGAACGAGGGTGCGCTTCATCCATGACGCCATTTCAAGTTCCTCCTTTGAGGGTTCACCCGGCGTTACGACCCGAACCGAGGCGGCGGTTGGTGTCTTCGTCCCTGCGGGCGCTTCCGGCGTGACTAAAGGCGCGCGTCCAGCTCAGGAGGCTTCAGCGGCGGCCTGCATGCTCGGATCTTGACCTTCAGGGTCTGGTCGCTGGCGTTTCGAAAGGTGTGCGGCACCCCCATCTCCAGCGTCCCGTCGATCACCGCAAAGGTGTCCTTGGTGTTTCGCGAACGCGGGCGGTGGCGATGCCTATAGCCATCATCAACGCCCGCCGGCTCTAGCCGAACGAGCTCCTCGGAAACGCACAGAATTTCGCAATTTGCGAATGATCATCATGGAAGGTGGGTAGTCATTTCCTGGAACCCAAGGAAAGGATCTCCTTAATGGCTCAGCAGACCAAGACCAAGTCGCGTGCAGGTTCGGGAGGCCGGTCAAACAAGCGCACATCGGCAAACGGCCGCACAGCCGCCAAGTCGCGCTCTAGGGCGAGCCGCTCGCAGACCGCAAGAAAGCCCAGGCGCAAGGCGAGTTCGTCGGATCAGAAGGGCGCCCTCGACGCGGCCAAGGATGCAACGATGAAAGGCACGAGTACCGCCGGTAACGCCGTCACCTCGGCCGCGAAAAAGCTCAAGACTCCACTGATCGCCACGGGAACGGGGCTCGCGGGAGTTGCTGCGGGTATTGTCGTCACTCGGAAGAACAGGGGGATCTCCGGCATCTCGTTGCCGAGTCGGGGTACTAGGCGCGCAACAACGAAGGGCCTCGGCGAGGCGGCCAAGAACATCGGGATGCTCGCCGAGCGGACCGGGAAAGTTGCCCAACAGGTGCGCGTCGCAAGCGAAGCGATCGGCGCGGGCAGTGAGCCCCGCCAGTCCAAGTCCGCCATCGAGGTCGCCCTGGAGGGGCTTACGAGTCGCCGGCAATCAAGGGCTGGTTGATCGGGAACTGCAGCAACGCCGCTCGCGTGCGGTTAGTGGGGCGGGGTCCTCGAGCTCGCGCCCCCGTCCCAAGGGTGGTGCGGCGGCGGTGGTCGTTAGTAGGTCCGGCAGGGGCGTCAGAGTTTCCGTGGCCGACCGAGATACCGGACACGGAGAGTCCCCATGGAAAGCACAGAACCGGACTTCAGCGCTTGCACCTTCATTGCAGGCCTTTGCCTGGATGCCAACGGAGATATGCAGCTCGCCGGTGGAAGCAGCGTGTTCGAACTTCGGTTTGCTGATGATGAAAGTCCTGAGGCTCTGCGCCAGGTTCGGATCGAGCATCCGGATGCGATGACCGAGTTCGGGCCGGAGCACTAGCCCGCGTGACCGGACTAGCGCTAGTGAGGGCGTCGCCCAGTCGTAGATCCAGACCGGAAAATCTGGCACAGGCGGCCTAGCGCCCGAGCCCGAGCGGATCGAGCTAGTCAGCCCACCAGTCGCGCTGGCCCTCGACGTCTTCGCGCGGAGACTCGCCAAGATTGGGCGCGCCGATGACGATGATCTCGAGGCCCCCCGGTCCGGCCTCGTAGCCTCGCCACGTACCGGGCGGGACACGCACCACGTCCCACTCCTTGAGCTCGACGATCTCGCCGTCAAGCTTCATCCGCCCGCTCCCGCGCACCACCACGTACACCTCCTCCTGCTTCTTGTGCGTGTGGCCGTACGGAAAGCGATAGTCGGGCGGGACACGCTGGTAGCTCAGGCCGGATCGCTCGAGCTCGAGCGCCTCGGTCGCCATGCGGAACTCCAGGTCCGGCGAGCCGTCGAACTTGGACCCGAGATCCTCCAGGTCCTCCTTGAGGTTCCTGAGCGTGAACGGCACGGCCGCAATCCTACGGTGCCCAGCCTGGCTGGGTCCTCGACCTGATGTGTCAAGAGGCCGAGCTCGGTCGATCTCGCGATACTTACCGCGGATGCCTGACTGGGTGCGCGGCGGTACCCCTGGCGCTTGTCGCAACCATCGTGTCCGGATAGGGTCAACTGACTGATGAGGCGTCTAGCGCTCGTGCCCCTCGTGGTCCTGGCCGCGCTGATCGCCGCTCCTGGAAGCGCAGGCGCGGCGACCCAGATCGGGCAGACGTTCTTGCCCACCGACAACTGCAGCCCGAGAACCCGACTTCAATCCAGTTCGCCCGGAGGCCAGTACGCGGCTCCCTTCGCGGGCGTCATCATCTCTTGGAGCTTCCAGGCATCTAGCGCGGGTGGCGAGTCACCGGTGAGGTTGAAGGTCGGTCGTCATGCGAGCGGCGACCAGTTCACGATCGTCGGCGAGAGCGAGGATCAAGCCATCCCCGACCTCGATGTGCTCAAGACGTTCCCCACCCGCATACCCGTGTTAGCCGGCGATGTCATCGGGCTTTACACGGCGCCCCCCAGTGTCTTCTACTGCGCGCGGCCCGCGATGGGGTACGTCGTTCACCAGAGTGCGTTCGGGGAAGATGTCGCGCTGGGCCCCCCGGCCATGTTCTCCCCGGTGAATGACCTGCAGCTAGGCGTATCGGCAGCGCTCGAGCCCGACTGCGACCAGGACGGCTTCGGCGACGAGAGCCAGGACCCCGACACCTCATCCTGCCCAACCTGCCACGGCAAGCCCGCGACGATCAGCGGCACCGGGGGCGCCGACAAGCTCTCCGGCACCCCCGCCGCCGACGTGATCGCGGGCGCCGGCGGAAATGACAAGCTCTCCGGCCTGGCGGGCAACGATTTCATCTGCGGCGGCTCGGGCAAGGACACTCTGAAGGGTGGGAAGGGTAAGGACAAGCTCTACGGCGAGGTAGGCAAGGACAAGCTGAAGGGCGGGCCCGGCAAGGACAAGCTGAAGGGCGGGCCCGGCAAGGACAAGCAGGTCCAGTAGCGCCTCGCCCAAACTGCAGCTTTCCATGCAAAGTGGCGGTTTCGGACTCTGAGACGCGCTGCGCGACAGTTCGCCCTCGGAGGCCGTGCCTACACGTGCGATGGGCTGTGCGATGGTTTTCGTCGCCCAGGAGCCTCAAGGCCAGAGGAGTGACCTGGCGTGAGGGGACGGGTGGCGCCTGCGTGCAGCGGTTTCCAGAGAAGCGTTAGCGCGCCCGACTGGATTCGAACCAGTGACCTTTCGGTTTCGAGAGCGCGGGCGCGAATGGCGCCACTGCGCCGAAGTTGTCCTGCCAGAGGTCGTGAGCTGCCTTGCCTAGCGTCACGCGGATTCCCTTCCGTCCTTCCCTAGGGCGAACCCGCGGTCGGCATCCGCAACCGGGCAAATTAGAGAGGGCCGCGTTTTTGCGGCCCTCTCTGAGGTAGCCGGCGCCCGATTCGTTGCTACTTCATGAGCTTCAGCGTGCTCACCACTCCGCCGTGATCCGATGGCCAGAGGCCCGACGGCGTTCTCTCCGCCGGGTCGTTCCCGGTCACGAACGCGTTCTCCGTCTTCAGGCCCGGCTTGGTCAGCACGTGATCGACGGTGTGGTCGAACACCTGGGTCGGGTCGAAGAGTCGGCCTGGGCGCGCTGAAGCGACTCCTCGCTGTAGTCGGGGTCTCGCTCGGCTGAGCGCAGCCGTTGAGCGGGCTCCCGTTTAGACGGCCGAGAGACCAGCGCCTAGAGGGCTGGGCGGGATCAAGTATCCGTCAAGACTGAGACCGTAGGCGTTAGGAGGGCGTCAAGGTTTTCCAGAAGCACTGACCGGGCCGCTAGAACCGCTTCATGACCTCGTCCGCTGGTGCTGTCTCGCGCTTGCTCGTCGGCCGGCCGATGCGAAGCGATCACCTGGAGGAGACCCTTCTTCCCAAGCGGCTCGCGCTGCCCGTCTTCTGCTCGGATCCGCTTTCATCGGTCGCCTACGCGACCGAGCAGATCCTGATCGTCCTGGCGCTCGGCGGCCTCTCTCTGCTGTATCTCACTCCGTGGGTAGCCGCGGCCGTGGTTGTGCTGTTGGTCATCGTGGTCGCCTCCTACCGGCAGACCTGTGCCGCTTATCCGAACGGCGGCGGCGCCTACGCGGTGAGCCGGGCGAATCTCGGGGAGAGCGCATCGCTGACGGCCGCCGCGGCGCTGCTGATCGACTACGTGCTGACGGTCGCAGTCTCGGTGGTCGCGGGTGTCGCTGCCATTACCAGCGCCGTTCCCGAATTGGCGCCTGAGGCCGTGGGCATCTCGCTCGGCTTCGCGGCACTGCTCACCATCATGAACCTGCGTGGCGTCAAGGAATCTGGGCGTGCCTTCGCCATTCCCACATACGGCTTCGTCTTCTCGATCCTGCTGCTGCTTGCCGTCGGATTCGGCCGAGTGCTGTTCGGGGACGGGCTTACCGCCGAAAGCGCCAGCTACCACCTCGAGCAGACCACAGAGACCGGCGGGCTGCTCCTGATCTTCCTTGTACTGCGCGCGTTTGCCTCCGGGTGCACCGCTCTGACCGGTGTCGAGGCGGTCTCCAACGGAGTGCCGGCCTTCAAGCCGCCGAAGAGCCGCAACGCTGCGACGACGCTGCTGATGATGGGGGTGCTGGCGATTGTGATGTTCGCCGGGATCACTGGGCTGGCCGTGGCCGCGAACGTCCACATGGCTGAGGATCCGGCGAACCTAGTTGGGCTTGCGCCGGGCGCCGAGCAGAAGACTGCTCTGAGCCAGATCGCGCTTGCCACCTTCGGCGAGGGCGTCCTCTTCTATGTGGTCCAGGGCTTTACGGCCGCGATCCTGATCCTCGCCGCGAACACCGCGTTCAACGGCTTCCCTGTCCTCTCGTCGATTCTCGGCCGTGACAACTACCTGCCCCACCAGCTGGCCAACCGTGGTGATCGGCTCGTGTTCTCGAACGGCATCGTCCTGCTCGCCGGGGTGGCGGCGCTGCTGATCGTCGCCTTCGACGCCAGCGTCGCACGACTGATCCAGCTCTACATCCTCGGCGTCTTCCTTTCCTTCACGCTGAGCCAGGCGGGCATGGTTCGCCACTGGTCGCGGCTGATCGACAAGGCCGAGCCGGCCGAGCGGTCAAAGCTGCTGCGAAAGCAGGCGCTCAACGGTCTCGGTGCCCTGGCGACCGCGCTTGTTTTCGTCATCGTCCTGGTGACGAAGTTCGCGCAGGGCGCCTGGATCGTGGTCCTAGCTGCACCGATCCTCTTCCTCGCCATGAAGGCAGTTTCGCGCCACTACAGCCAGCTCAGCGCTCGTCTCACGCCGACCGCCGCCGGCGCGCCCCTGCCGGGGCAAATTCACACCGTTGTCCTCGTCTCCAACCTCTTAGCGCCGACACTCCAAGCGCTGGCCTTCGCCCAGGCCAGCAACCCGGCGAGCCTGCGAGCCGTTCAGGTTGCCGCCGAGGAGACCGCGGACGAGCTCCCGAGGCGGTGGCGCCAGCGCGGGGTCCCGGTGCCCCTGGTGGTGATCGAGTCCCCCTACCGCGAGACCGTGCGGCCAGTGCTGCACTACGTCCGCCACCTGCAGCGTGAGCATCCCGGCGACATGGTTTCGGTCGTCATCCCCGAGTACGTGGTGGAACACTGGTGGCAGAACCTGCTCCACAACCAGACTGCGCTGCGACTAAAGGGGAGACTCCTGTTCGAGCCTTCAGTCACCGTCACGAGCGTCCCTTGGGTGCTGCGGTGAGTGCCGAGATCACCTACGTGCGAAGCGAGGACCTGCTTGATGATTCAGTGCCGAGCAGGATCGCCCGTAAGCTCGGGTTGAGCCGCCGCCGGCAGCTGAGCGGTCTAGTGCTGGGCTTGGTCGCGCTGCCCCTGCTGACGCTGCTGCTTGACGCCTTCAACGACCAACTCGCGCTTGACGGTCAAGTGCTGCTCTACCTCCTGCTCGTAGTCGTGGTTGCACTCGTCGGCGGAGCCGTCGCGGCGGTGATCTCGGCGGTCGCGGCAGCGCTGCTGATCAACTACTTCTTCGTCGATCCGCTCCACACGCTGACGATCGCCGATCCCGACCAGGCGGTCGCTTTGGTGGTCTTCGTCGCCGTCGCCGCTCTTGTCAGCGGCGCTGTTGAGATTGCAGTGCGGCGCGCGAAAGCGGCCGAGCGTGCCCGTGCCGATGCCGAAACCCTGTCCGCCCTAACGGGCCCGGACCTGACCGGCGGTGGGTCTCTGCACGACGTGCTCCGGCACGCGCTGAAGACATTCCGGATGGAGACCGTCGCCCTTAAGGTCCGCGAGCCCGGCAGCAGCGAGTGGATCGACGCCGACCATGTCGGCTGGGCGCCGCCGGGGACGGGAGCTCCTGTCAGGTTCGACCTCGCGGCAGGTCCCAGACTACGGCTGGTCGGGCGTGGCCCGGCCATGTTCGCCGAAGACGAGCGCGTCCTCGAGGCCTTCGCCGGGGCGGCCCGGACCGCCTATGAAGGACAGCGCCTCAGCGGCGAGGCCGAGGAGGCGCGCAACCTCGCCACGGTCGACGAGCAGCGCAGGGCGCTGCTAGCTTCGGTTGGCCACGACCTCCGCACGCCTTTGGCCGGGATCAAGGCGAGCGTCAGCACGCTTCGCCAAACCGACGTCGACTGGTCGCCCGAGGAGCGAGAGGAGCTCCTGGCCACGATCGAGGACTCAACCGACCGGCTCGATGCGGTTGTCCGCAACCTCCTCGACGCCAGCCGCCTTCAGGCCGGATCCCTGGTGACCCGGACCGAAGCAGTCGCACTGGATCAAGTCGTCTCCTCGGCAGCGCTCGACCTGCCCGAGGCCTCCGACCAGATCGAGATCCACGTACCCGAGGATCTGCCCCTGGTTCGGGCCGACCCCGGCCTGCTGCAGCGAGTCTTCGTCAACGTCCTCGACAACGCTGTTCGCCACGGCGGCCGTGGCCAACCGATCGCGGTCACCGCTCGGGCCGGCGGCGAAAGCGCCAAGATCGAGATCGTCGACCACGGCCCAGGCGTGCCCAAGGACGCCCAAAGCGAGCTGTTCGAGCCATTCCGCCGAATCGGAGAGCGCGGTGAGCAGGGGCTTGGACTGGGGCTCTCGGTGGCGCGCGGCTTCGTCGAGGCGATGGGAGGCGCCATGGTCGCCGACACCACCCCCGGCGGCGGAATGACGATGCGGATTCGCCTCGAGCTCGACGAGGCAAACGGGCGGCCTTCCGACGAGGCTCCATGACACGAGTCCTGGTAGTCGACGACGAACGAGGCCTTCGCCGAGCTCTCGGCATCAATCTGAAAGCACGGGGCTACGAGGTGACACTGGCGGCGGATGGGAAGTCCGCGTTGGAGGCCGCGTCGAATAGCCCGCCCGACGTCGTCATCCTGGACCTCGGCTTGCCCGACCTCGACGGCGTCGACGTGATCGAAGGGCTGCGCGGATGGTCAGAGGCACCGATCCTTGTGCTGTCCGCCCGCACCGGTGAACCCGACAAGGTCGTCGCGCTCGACGCTGGCGCCGATGACTACGTGACCAAGCCCTTCGGCATGGACGAACTCCTGGCGCGGCTCCGAGCCGCACTGCGACGCCACTCAGATGGGGATGACGCCCCGGTGGTCGAGACGGGGAACTTCACCGTCGATCTCGCCGCCAAGGAAGTACGGGAATCCGACGGAGCTGCAATCCGCCTGACTCCGACCGAATGGCACGTGCTCGAGGTCCTAGTGCGCAACGAAGGCAGGCTCGTCAGCCAGGTGCAGCTCCTGAAGGAGGTCTGGGGACCCGCCTACGAGAAGGAGTCGAACTATCTGCGCGTCTACATGGCTCAGCTGCGGCGCAAGCTCGAACCCGATCCTCCGCATCCCCGGCACCTCATCACCGAGCCTGGGATGGGCTACCGGTTTGTGGCTGACTCTTCCTGACAAGAACCACTGATGATGGGACTAAGGTGTTCCGGTTTCGTTCCTGACCTTGAATCCGCCCCCTGCTGCCGATTGATCGGATCGCTGGCGCGCGAACCGCTGCTTTGCTGGGAAGCAGCACTGTTTACCCGCGCTCAAGCACGGCCCTGTAATAGGCTCGGCCCGCCACATGTCGAAGGAGAGGAGTAGGCAAGGATGTCTCTGCGACGGATCGATGATATGCCGCCTGGAACGATCGCTTTCGAGGCGATCGGCGAGGTCGAGGACGACGACTGGGAAAAGGAGGTGGAGCCGCTGCTGCGGAGCGAGATGGGCGAAGGCCAGAAGATCCGCCTGCTCTACCTGCTCGGCCCCGAGGCCCGCGAGGTTGAGGGCGATGCGATGACCGCCGACACCGGCTTCCGCGCCCGCTTTGCGACCTCGTTCGAACGCGTCGCGGTGGTCAGCGACGAGAGCTGGATTCGTCCCGCGATGCGGGCGCTCTCGTTCCTGCTACCCGGCAAGGCGAAGGCGTTCCCGGTCGCCGAGCTGGAGGCCGCGAAGGCTTGGGTCGCCGAAAACGGCACCTAGACGCGACGGCGAGGGCCGCCTTGAGGCGCCCGGATGCCGCCCATTAACCACTCCACTGGACGAAAGCCATGATTCTCGCTCGAACCAGTGGTCTTCGGGGTTTGCACCGGCGGCCGCCGCACCCGTCGTGGTGCGGCCCGCTACACCACCCTTCCACCGAACCTAACCACCCCTGGGCCCGGCGCTCACTTCTTCTTTTTCTTCTTGCACTTCTTCTTCTTGGCGGCGGAGGCACCGCCGCCCTTCTTCTTCTTCTTCTTGCACTTCTTCACCTTGGGCGGGTCGGGCAAGATATCGAGGGCCCAGCCTCCCGCCAATTGGCCGCTGTCGGGGCCGCCGAAGTCGCGCACGAAGAGGTTCCAGACGCCGTTGGCCGTGATCCCGTTGAAGCTCGAGGCCAGGGTGGCCGTGCCGCCGAGCCCCGGCCCCGGGTTGCCGTAGCTCGTCAGCGGGCCCGGTGCGATGAAGCTGGAGAGACTGGTGCAGTGGGTCGTCGGCTTGAAAGTGCCGCTGATCAAAGAGCCGGCGTTCGTGATCTGGGTCGCGGCCGAATCGTCGATCGTGAGGTTGACGTTGGCGGCGTCGGTAGAGTCACCGGCGCAGTCCATCAGCAGCAGCGCTTGGCCGCCGGGTGCGACCAGCACGACTCCGACGTCGTCCGGGTAGGAGTGGCTAAAGCCGTTCAGCTTCACGTTCAGATCGCTGATCGGCGCCTTCTGGCCAGACACTGTGACCTGGGACGGATACGGAGTGGCGTTGTCGACGTCGGGGATCGTGATCGCCCCGGCGTTGCTGAAGGTCTTTGCGGCGGCAGCCGACGCGCCCACTGCCATCGTCGCCAGTGCTGCGGCCAAGGTGATAACCACTCGAATCCTCATCGACATCCACCTTCCCTATCGTCGGCAGTCACCGACGGGAGCCGGTGAGTGTGGCCCACCCTATGCGCTGGCCGAGCTCGAACGCAACACTCGAAACTCGATGCCGAGAATCCGGTTGCGCGCTTGCCTTGCTCGCTCCCTTCCGCGAGAGGGCGCCGGAGCGAAGGAACGTTCTTCTTCATGCGAAGCGAAATGTCGCTTTGGACTGACATTAAGACGGACCTCCCCGGTTGCCACGCTTGACGTGCAACCGAAAAACGAGCACCAAGGAGGCCCCGAGACATGTTGCACGCTGGGCTGGATCTCAGTCGCAAGAGGATCGACGTCTGCCGGCTCTCCGACCACGGCGAGCTCCGCGCCGAGTTCGCCTACCCGCCTGACCGCGACGGCATGAGGGGCCTCGCGAGGCCGGCAACAGCGCCTTCTGCAACGCCGCCACGTAGCTCCGCAGATTCTACGTTTGAGCACCATGCTGCGAAGCCGCAACTTGGCGAGTGACTGCGACGGACTTCGTGTCATCCACGATCAGAAATTCCCTTCCGTCCTCCGTAGGGCGAACCCGCGGTCGGCATCTGCAACCGGGCAAATTAGAGAGGGCCGCGTTTTTGCGGCCCTCTCTGAGGTAGCCGGCGCCCGATTCGTTGCTACTTCTTGAGCTTCAGCGTGCTCACCACTCCGCCGTGATCCGATGGCCAGAGGCCCGACGGCGTTCTCTCCGCCGGGTCGTTCCCGGTCACGAACGCGTTCTCCGTCTTCAGGCCCGGCTTGGTCAGCACGTGATCGACGGTGTGGTCGAACACCTGGGTCGGGTCGAAGAGGTCCGAGTAGCAGCAGCTCTGGATCGCGCCGTTGTCCGTCATCCCGAAGCCCAGCAGCGCCTGGAAGGCGAGCTGGTCGGTTCCGTGGATGTTGTGCCTTGCCTCGGTGCCCGAGTTGAGATCCCCGACCAGGATCACCTGCTCGTCGGTATCCAGCGGGCCACCCGGCGCGAACAGCTCCTTCGCCTGCGCCTCTCGGATCGTGTCCTCCCCGAAGGCCTCCAGGTGGGTGTTGACGAAGCGGAACCCGATCGACTTATCGCCTACCGTGACCTCGGTCGAGACCCAGCCGCGCTCCACCGGGATCTCGAAGATCCCAGCGATGCGGGGTCTGAACAGGGTCGTGAAGTGGGCGCCATCGGTCTCCCCGGTGCTCACGGTGCTGTCATCCTTGGCGAGGATCACGTCGCGCATTGTCAGGCGCCCGTCGAGATCGGCGCCCGCTAGCCCGCCGGTCGCGTCGGAGCCGTCCAGGTCGGCCGGCAGCTCCTCGTCGAACTCCTCCTGGACCTCAACCACCCGGTACTCGGCGTTGAGGGCCTCCAGCTCCTGCATCAGCAGCACGAGGAAGTCGTACCTCACGTCGGTCGCCGGCGTGCCGCCGAGCGACGGCGGCAGGTCGGACGGGATCTGCTGCCGCCACAGCGCCACCTCCTGAAGCCCCACTAGGTCGGGGTCCGAGACCGCGATCTCCCTCGCCAGCGGCCTGGCGCGCTCGGGGAAGTTGGTCGTGTCGACCTCGTTCACGATCACGCCGGCTGCGTCGATCGCCTCGGGCACCGACCCTGCGCCGAGCGCGGGGCTCAGGTCGGCGCCGAGGAAGACGTTGCGGGTCATCACCGTGACCTGTTTGTCAGCCTTCGCGGCCTCGGCCACGACCGGAAGCGCCAGCACGAGGACGGCAATCGTGGAGAGAACGATCGCGACCCTCCTGCCGAAGCGGAAGGCGCCGGGCTTTGAATCTGTCTCGTACTGCCTCAAGGTAGTCGCTTTCCTCGTTGGCGATGCAGCGGCCAGCCGGAAGCTGTTCGGATCCGTGGATACCGCCGACACGGTATAAGAACACGACAGTACATGAACACCGAGGTCGTTCCGGTAAGAACCGCCGGTCGTCTAGCGGCCGCAGACGTTCATTTGGACCGCTCGGAGTGCACCCCTTGAGGCAGGAAACCCCCCAGCGGTTTTCCTGAAGCGCGCCCGACTGGATTCGAACCAGTGACCTTCGGTTTCGTAGATTGACCGTCGGTCTCGTACACCGATGGCTCGCGGCCCGCGCAAACCGCTGCTTTGCATGGGAAGCAGCGGCGCGGACCTGTTGTCAGAAGACGGGGTTGGAGTCGAATCCTCCACATCTGCGATCGCGACCCTAAAATCGGATTGCGCAAATTGCGCAAGACTGCGCCGATGCGCTAGGTTTACGGCCTTGGTGCGGAGGGGTGGTACGCCAAGCGAGTTCGATCGGAGCCCCACGTCATGTCGCGGCAAGCGTTGGCGCGGCAGGAGGCTAAGAAAATCGAGCAAGCTGAGGCCAAGGAACTCTCGATCAGTAACGCCAATCCGACGGTGGTTCGGCCAGCCGAGCGGAGAGTACCGCGGGCGGCGGCCACACCATCGGTGCCTCGCTGGCGGAACGATGCTCGTCGACGGCGCCTTCTAGCCGCGGCGGACGTGATCGCTGCAGCGTTGGCCACGACGGTGGCGACCTGGGGTGTGGGCGCGCTGTGGACCATCGCGCTCCTGCCCGGGTGGGTTGTCCTCGCGAAGTTGCTCGGGCTCTATGACCGCGACCATCGCGTGATCCGGCACCTGACCGTCGACGAAATGCCCCTGATCCTTGTTTGGGCGCTCTGCGGCACCATCGGGGTCTCCGCTGCGCTGTCCTTGACGCCGACTGGTCCCCTCACGACCGCAGACATGGCGGAGGCCGTCGCTCTGGCGGCCCTGTCCGGGCTCCTGCTTCGGGCTGGCGCTCGCTCCCTTTGGCGACGGACCACACCCGTGGAACGGTGCCTGGTGATCGGCGATGGCGAGCTGGCGAGTGAGGTCCATCGCAAGCTCTACCTGTTCAGCGACATGCACTTGAGCGTCGAGGCGGAGATCGACCCGGCCGCGCTGGGCTCCGGTGAGACCAACGGCAAGGGCGGACTCGACCTGGGGGAGCTGGTCGCCGGGTACGACCGCGTGATCGTCGCCACGACCTGGATGCGGCCCGAAACGATCGGCGGGCTCTATGCCGAATGCCGTCGCTGCCAGGTCAAGCTGAGTGTGGTTTCGCCGCTGCGAGGTCGCGCCCTCCCCGCTCAGCGCACCACGCAGGTCGCCGACCTGCCGGTGCTCGAGTACAACACCTGGGACGTCTCTCGCTCGAGTGCACTCTTGAAGCGGTGCTTCGACATGATCGCCGGAGCGATCGGCGCTCTCATTCTGGTTGCCCTGCTTCCTCTGGTCGCGGTTGCGATCAAACTCGATAGCCGGGGCCCAGTCTTCTTCACCCAGCTGCGCGCTGGTCGGGGAGGAACCCCGTTTCGCATCATCAAGTTCCGCACGATGAAGGGCGGAGCGGAGAAGAACCTCGCCGACGTGGTCCGCCTGAGCGAGCTCGAGGAGCCGATGTTCAAGCTGGAGGCGGACCCGCGCTGCACGCGCGTGGGGCGTCTGCTCAGGCGCATCAGCCTGGACGAGCTGCCCCAGGTGCTGAACGTGCTGCGGAGCGAGATGAGTATCGTCGGTCCGCGTCCGGAGGAACTGGAGTTGGTCAAGCTTTACCGGCCCGAACATCGATTTCGCCTCACGGTAAAGCCCGGGATGACGGGACCGATGCAGGTCTATGGTCGCGGCAATCTGACCTTCACGGAGCGGCTGGCCGTGGAGTTGGACTACATCGAGAACCTCTCACTCGCACGCGATCTGCGCCTGCTGGCACTGACGTCTTCGGCCGTCGTGCGCCGCAGCGGCGCCTACTGACTTGGAGCTTCCAACCAACCTTGTCGCAGGGAAGCTCCGGCGGTCGTCCGGCCCGCTCCGTCCTCCTTTGCCATGACACCGCCTCAGACTGCAATTGAGGTTCGCGATCTGCGAAAGTCGTTCAAGGTCCCCGACCAGGGCCCTCAGACCCGACGCGAGCGCTTGCTTCATCCAGCCCGCCGGCGGCGCCCCAACGTCCTGGAGGTGTTGAAGGGGATCTCCTTCGATGTGGATCGGGGTGAGTTCTTCGCGATTGTCGGCCGGAACGGCTCCGGGAAGTCGACTCTGCTCAGGCTGCTGGCCAGCATCTATTCGCCGGACGGCGGCACGATCCGAGTCAGAGGCACGGTGGCTCCCCTGATCGAGCTGGGCATTGGATTCAACCCCCAGCTCTCCGCCCGCGAGAACGTGGTGCTCAATGGCGTCATGTTCGGGAACTCGCCACAGCAAATGCGCCGGAAGATCGATGCCGTTCTCGAGTTCGCGGAGCTTCGTGACTTCGGCGAGATGAAGCTAAAGAACTTCTCCTCTGGTATGCGGGTGCGACTTGCCTTCGCGGTGATGGTTGAGACAGACCCCGACATCCTCTTGATCGACGAGGTCCTGGCTGTTGGTGATGCGTCTTTCAAGCAGCGCTGCAGGGATACCTTCAAGGACCTCAAGAACCGCGGCAAGACGATCGTCCTGGTCACCCATCAGGTGGCTACCGTCGAGCAGGATTGTGACCGGGCGATATTGCTCGAGGCTGGGGAGATACCGCTGCTGGGGAGCCCACGAGAGGTGGTGCAGGGTTACTTCGATCTTAACCTCGACCGTGACGGGCAGCAGGATACGTTTGAACTCGCCGAGGAAGAGGATCTCGTCCCAGCGAGGAGGCGCGCGACCATCTCGGACCTGCGGCTGATCGAGCCCAACGGCGGCCAGGTAGCGACGGTCAATGAGAAGGCGCCGATTGCGGTGCGGGCTCTGGTCCAGGCTCGGCAGGCGATTCACCTGGCCGGACTGCGGGTCGAGCTGCGCCGAGCTCGGGGCGCCCGAATCTTCGTCTCGCCGGACCCCGCTCCCGGGACGGATACCGCTGCGCTGGAAGCGGGCGAAACCGCTGAGGTGAAGGCCGTGATGGACAACCCACTGCCGCCTGGCCGGTACGTGATTCGCTGCACCGCGCTGAGCTCCACAAAGCGGGGGATATCCCAGGCGTCCCCGGTGCGGCCGCTGACCTTCGATGTGGGGGGTATTCAGCGGCCGGGGACGGGAATCGTCGAGCTCGGGCATGCGGTCAGCATCGAGAAATCACCAGCCGCGGGGACCAGTGGATGATGTCAGAAACCGAACTGCGGGAGGTTGAGGGTCCGTCGGCCCTCGGAGGAGGCTGGCGGCGGTTGTGGCATCTGCTCTGGCTCAACGCAGTCTCCGACTTCAAGAGCCAATACGCCGAGCCGACGCTCGGCTACCTCTGGATCCTGCTGCGCCCGCTCGCGTTCTATGGCGCCATCTATGTCTTCATCACAGTTATCGCGGACCGGTTCGGCGGGGTGATTCCGTACTACGGTGTCTTCCTCCTCCTCAATATCGTCCTGTTCAACTTCTTCGCGGACTCGGTTGGACGCTGCCTCAGATCGCTCACCGCGCGGGGGGGTGTCGTGCGAAGGATGCGATTGCCGAGAGTCGCCCTCCCCATCTCGAACATCCTTTCGATCAGTTTCACCTTGGGCGCCAATCTGACCCTGGCCTTTGCGTTCATCCTCGCCGACGGCATCGACCCGATGTTGACCTGGCTGCTGCTCCCGGTCTTGCTGATTCCACTGATCATCTTCACGGTCGGGATGGCGCTTCTGGTTGCCGGGGCCTACGTCCGTGTCCGCGACATGACCGAGATCTGGCCGGCTGTCTCGCGGGTGCTCTTCTTTCTGTCGCCTATCCTCTTTCCGCTCGAGCTGATTCCGAGCGGTGCCCTCAAGGTGGCGGAGAGCTTCAACCCGCTGGCGCCGATCTTCGCGCAAGCTCGGGTCTGGATCCTCGATCCCGACGCACCCACCTGGTTCACGTCCGGCTACACGCCCGTACAGGAGATCACGCCCTTCGTGGTCTTGATCCTGGTCTGCGTGCTGGGGTGGATCGTCTTCACACGCGAGGCGCGGCGGGTGGCGGAGGAGCTGTGAGCACAGGAATGCCGGCTCGCACGGCCGGAACCAGGCGTCCGTGTCTTCCTGGCCTGCGGCGGCTTCTGCCGGGCTGGGTCAAGCCGAGGTTGAGCCAGGCCAGCGCTCAGTACCCACCCCGCCGACTGGCGATTCCCGCCCGCTACCCGGAGGTAAGGCCGCCGACCCCGGCACCGACGATCTCCGTCGTCACGCCCAATCTGAATTACCGCCGCTTCATCCGCAGCGCACTTGCGAGCGTGCTTGACCAGGGATATCCGAACCTCGAGTACACGGTTATGGATGGGGGGTCGACCGACGGCAGCGTTGAAACGATCCAGCGTTACGCCGCTCGGCTCCACCACTTCGAGTCCAGGCCCGACGCTGGGCATGGGAGCGCGATCAACCAGGGCCTCGCCCAGTCCACCGGCGAGATCATGGCTTGGCTCAGCGCCGATGATCTCCTGCTTCCCGGGGCGCTGGCCTACGTCGCCCGGTACTTCGTCACGCATCCGGAGGTGGACATGGTCTATGGACACCGGATCATTCTTGACGAGAGGGGCCGGGAGGTGGGACTCTGGGTGACGCCGCGCCACCGGCGCGAGTCACTTCTCTGGTTCGACTATCTGCCGCAGGAAACGGCCTTCTGGCGTAGACGTCTCTGGGACCGGGTCGGCGGGATCGATGAGCGCTTTGCGGTAGCCTTCGATTGGGATCTTTTCCTCCGCTTTCACGAGGAGGGAGCATCGATTGTTCGGCTGGACCGCTTCCTCGGAGGGTTTCGCGTTCATCCCGAACAGCAGACGGAGAAGCGGCGGGAGGAGGCTTTGATGGAGTTGGCTGTGATCCGCAACCGTTCGCACGGGAGGACGGTCACCCTGGCGGAGGCGAAGGCCAGGGTGGACATGGTGCGCCTCCGAAGCCTCCCGTTGTATGCTCGACACCGTCTCATGGGCCGGCTTCGGCGCCTGCGTATCGAGGCGCTGATGTGAGCCGAAGGTAGGCGCACTCGATGGGCATCGTCAACTTCTCAATTGATCCGCGCTTGGTGCGCGAGCTGACCGAGGAAATGCCTCTCAAGGTCTTCGTTGAGACGGGGACCTACCAGGGTGATTCGGTGGCGGCTGTCCGGCCTTTCTTCAAGGTGCTCCACACGGTCGAGCTCGATGCTGACCTCTATGAGGGCGCGGCGGAGCGGTTTCGCAACGCCGATGGGGTGCATGTTCATCACGGGGATTCGGCCAGAATCCTTCGCAAGCTGAAGCCCGAACTAGAGCGAAGGGCAGTCCTTTACTGGCTCGACGCACATTGGTGCGGGCCAGAGATCGAGGGGAAGCCGCGTGGGAGCCCCCTTGTGAAGGAGCTCAAGGCGATCGGCAGGCTCAGTAAGAGCGACGTCGTCCTGATCGACGACGCACGACTCTTCATGGCCCCGCCGCCTCCTCCGGCGGACGCGGACGAATGGCCCACCCTCGGCGAGGTGCTCTCGTCGCTCTCGTCTCTCAGCTCCGTTCACGAGCTGATCGTGATCGACGACGTGATCACGTTCGCCCCCAAGCGGGTCATCGAGCGCCTGCGCCGGTTCGCCCGCGCCGCCGCAGTGGATCTCCACGAGGAGCTGAAGACCTCGCAGCAGCTCACCAAGCAGCTGGACTGGATCGGGTCTCTGATCGAGAAGCTGCCTGACAGAACCGCTTCGGAGCGGCGCAAAGCGGGCGCGGACTTGGGTCGCCGGATGCAGAACGTGACGCAGTCCATCACGTCCGTGAAGGCCGAGCTGAGCGAGCAGGGAACCAGCTATGCAGGCCAACTCGACGAGTTCAGCGGTGTGCTCCTCGCAATCGAGCGCCAGCTCAGGGAGAAGCGGAGCGAAGATCAGACGTTGCTCGGCGAGCTCCGTGAAACCGTTCAGGCGCTCCAGGAGGACAACGGAGATGTTCGCGGGCTGGACCAGACACGCGTGCGCGAGCTGGTCGACGGCCTCGAGGCCCTCCGCGCCGACCTCGAGCTGCAGGGGGCGATGGGCGAGCGCGTCGAGCAGCTGAGCGACGGGCTCGGAGCTATTCGGACCGGGGTGGAGGAGCTCAAGGGTGAAAGCAAGGAGTCAACCGAGATCCTGGAGCGATCCCTGCGTAACGAGATGGAGCCACTTAAGCTCCGGCTTGAGGTGATGCGGGAGCAGACGGACGCCGTGGAGGGCAACTTCCAGGTCATGTCCGATCGCCTCGCGGAGATCGAGAAGCTCGCCCAGACGGATCTGTTGAGGGAGAATGCGGAGGACGTCAACGACCGCTTGGCCACGGTCTCCGCTCAGCTTGAGCGGATGCAACGCCAGATGGGCTTGCTCGTTGGCCCGAGGCGAGCCCGCCTGCGGCGATGGCGGAGGCTGAAGAACGCGACGCGGACGGTACTTGCCCCGTTTGCCGTGCTGGCGGTTCCCTTCAGGGCAATCGGCAGGATCCCCTTCCTGCAGCGGTGGCGGGTGCATATGGGCGTCTACCTGAGTCGGCTGCGCCCGCATCCGAAGCTGGGGAAGCTCGACCACCACCCGCCGATAGCGGTCCAGGTCCCGAAGCGATACCGACGACCGGTCAAGCTCTCGGATCCGCCGACGATGTCGATCGTCACCCCGTCCTACAACCAGGGCGAGTTCATCGAGGCCACGATCGTGAGCGTTCTCGAGCAGTGGTACCCGCGCCTGACGTACGTGGTCCAGGACGGAGGCTCAACGGATGAGACCAAGTCGATCCTTGAAAACTGGGGCTCTGCGCTGCACCGCTGGGAGATGCGCCCTGATGACGGGCATGCCCACGGGGTCAACCTCGGTTTTGAGGGCACCACCGGCGAGATCATGGCCTGGCTCAACTCGGACGACATCCTGATGCCGGGTGCGCTCGCCTACGTGGCACGATATTTCGAGCGTCATCCGAAGGTGGATGCCATCTACGGGCACCGTGTTCTGATTGACGATCGCGGTAGGGAGATCGGTCGCTGGGTGATGCCGCGACACAGTGACAAGATCCTCTCTTGGGCCGATTATGTGCCTCAGGAGACGCTCTTCTGGCGGCGCAGCCTGTGGGATCGAATCGGGGGGAATCTGGACCAGAGCTGGCCGTTCGCGCTCGACTGGGATCTGCTCGTTCGGTTTGTAGAGGCGGATGCCCGCATGGTGCGCGTCCCTCGATTCCTGGGTGGCTTCCGTGTCCATCCGGCGCAGAAGACCTCGGCGATCGCGGCGACCCAAGGCGCCGATGAGATGAACCGCATTCGCATGCGAATGCTCGGCAGGGAGCCGTCGCGGCAGGAGATCGGTCACGCCATTCGCTGGTATCTGCGGCGCCATGTGGTGCTGCACAAGCTCTACCGTGCACACCTGCTCAGGTATTAGGCGCCCCGGCGCCCGGATCCGGGGCCGGTTCTGGCCAGCTGCGCCCTCAGCGAATCACGCTGAGCTCGCAACCTCTCGATCGACTCTCTACCGGCGCGAAGCTTGAGTCTGAGCGCGCGCATCTGCTGGCGAAGATCGGCCGCATCGTCGGCGTCCCAGGCAGGGAAAGGCCCCGCAAGCTCAGAGGCTGCCACGGGCGACCGAGCGAACACGAAGTCGGCGAAGGCAAGCTCGTCGGCTGTGGTCTGGTGCACGTCGAGCATACGCACGAGCCGATAGCCGCGATCTGTAAGCAGGGCCAGGATCTCGTGCGGAGTTCCCTGGTCCGCGTAGAGCGGAATGAAGATCGCCTCGATGACGAGCACAGGGGAATGGTCGGCGAGGGTGCTCGTGGCGCCCCGCAGCACCATCAGGTCGTGTCCCTGCGTATCGACCTTCAGCAGGTCGAGCTGGGGGATGTCGTCGTTCGCCCGCGCTCGGTCAATGGTCGTAACGTCGACAGGACGCTTGTCGAGCGTAGACTTGGCGATCGGTTGCAGGAGGCTGCTTGTGGCGGGTGCTTCGGGCACGTAGCGGAGGTCCCGCAGACCCTCAGCCTCGCCCACCGCGACGCCGCGGATTTCGATCCGATCATCCCCATGGAACCGCTGCCGGAGAATGTCAGCGCTCTCCTCGGCCGGCTCGAAGAGGACGCCATGCGAATCCGGGAAGACCTCCAGCAGCTGTGCCGCGTAGTCCCCTCGGAAGGCGCCGACGTCGTAGAAGTGAATCCCGGCCTGGCCCGGGAACAACCGGACGAGCTGACGCTGCAGGGGGGTCTGGCCTCGTAGCCCGCCGCGCTCGCACCAGGCGGTCGCGGCCGAGTGCACCCTGGCTGCGCTTTCGTGGAAGAAGACGATGTTGCCCCAGCTCTCCTCGCCGACCTCGTCGACCCCGGAGAAGCGGAACTTCGTCTCACCGCGAGTGTGCTCGATCACGATGTGGGAGCGAAAGCCGCGACCGGCCATCAACTCCACGATCCGGTCGGCCGGAGAGGGGCTTGGCCCGAGCGGGTGGCGAGGTCCCCAGAACTCCACGCATACGACCTCGCAGGCGAGCCTCGAGGCGCCCTCGAGGACAGCGAGGTCGTGTCCCTCGGTGTCGACCTTGAGGACGCCGGCCGCATCCGGCAGCTCACCCGCCGCGACCAGGTCGCCGATGCTGACGATGCGAACGCCAACTGTTTCCCCCTTTCGATGGTGCTCGTCGGCCTCGATCTTCTCGAGACTGTGGTAGTGGTCGTGGATCCCGCCTTCCGGACGTAGTGCGAGGTGCAGCTGACCCGTTCCGGAGGAACGACTGACGGCCTCGTCCCGCAGCACCAGGTTGGATCGGTCGCTGAACCGCTCGCGGATCGCCAGGCGGTTGGCCTTGAGCGGCTCGAATGCATAGACCTCGAATCCGGCCGCCAGGAACGGCTCCAGGCTCGTGCCCTGATGAGCGCCCACGTCGATCATGATCCGGCTATCGACGGTGGCGCTTAACAGGCGCGAGAGGCCAACCTCCTCGGACTGGTTCGCGATTGCATCCAGGGACACGCCTAGGCAGCTCCACCAGGCGCCCCGCCAGGCCTACTTGGCGCGCCGAAGCGAGAGTACGTGGTCGCGATTCACCCAGATCGTCTGTTTCGGGTTGTTCGCAAGCGCGAAGCCCGCAAAGCCCGACTGCGAGGCGCCGAGCTCGTGCACCACGTCCTCGGGCTCCTCTTTGACCCTCACCCTGCCGCCTCCAGCCTTCGACCGTGGATCTTGCGCTGTGAACTCTATGAAAGTAGGCATATCTCCCTTTCCGGATTGGTGCTTCCAAGCCTGGCTACCAGTCCATGTTCTTCTCGTAGCCGGTGTCAATCAGAAGCCTGCCGTAGCGCTCCTTGAAGTTGTCCTTGAGGGGCTTGGTGAAGTAATTCTTCCAATCGCCGGAGATTCCCTTTCGCCAGTGCGAGGCCAGGTCCTCTTGCCCTCGGGCGCGACCCCCGCTCAGCTCCTCGAAGCTCGCTGACTCCATCGCCCGCTGAAGGCGTGTGAGCGGGACCGGCAGCTCGCAGTCCTCGATCAGGATTCTCTCCAGCGCCGACGAGTCGCCGAGCACGATGTCCTCGAATCGGTAGAAGCTCTCACCGGCCTTCAACCACGATTCCTGGATCTCGGCCGCGCCGGACGGCACCCATTCATCAAGGGTCACCATCAAGCCGTCGGTGACGCTGCTCGAATTGAGCTTCTCGCGGAACTCCCGCACCTCCGGTGCGAGCTGTTTGTCCACGTGGCTGGTCTTGAGGCTGAAGTAGTTCGAGATCATCGTGTCGCGGAGGTCTCGAATGACGATGAAGCGACGCCAGTTCTCGGGCAGGTCAGCGGTGTCGAACTGCTCCTTGGTGACGTAGAGCTTCGGGTAGATCATTCCCTCGCGAACCGGCTCCTCGAGGAACTGCCCCAGGTCGGGCCGAGGCATCACGATCATCGCCTTGGCGGTTCGTCGGAGCACGGTGTCGATCCACGACGACCCCGCCTTGTAATGGGTCACGCAGAGGATGGCCGGGCTGTCGCCGTTGTCCATGCTCACAGTCAGGCACCGACGCGAGCGGCGAGTCGATCGTGGATCCAGTTATAGGTCTTCTCCAGCCCCTTGTGCAGGCTGATGCTCGGCTCCCAGCCGAGCTCCGCCAGTATCTTGGTGTTGTCGCTGTTGCGACCGCGCACACCCTGAGGCGCGTCGAGCTTGTAGTTGCGCTTCACCTCGATTCCGGCGATCTCCTCCACGATGTCCACGAGCTGGTTGATCGTGACCAACTCGGTAGAGCCGAGGTTGAGCGGCTCGATGACTTCGGAGCCCATTATCGCCTGGGTGCCTTGAACGCAGTCGTCGATATACATGAAGCTGCGGGTCTGCTCTCCGTCTCCCCACACCTCGATCTCGCGAAATTCGTTCAGCTTGGCCAGCGCGATCTTGCGGCAGATGGCGGCTGGCGCCTTCTCGCGCCCCCCTTCGAAGGTACCCTCTGGGCCATACACGTTGTGATACCGGGCGACGCGCGTCCGCAGGCCGAAGTCCTCCCGGAAGTGGCGGCACATCCTCTCTGAGAAGAGCTTTTCCCATCCGTACCCATCTTCCGGCATGGCAGGATAGGCATCGTCTTCCTTAAGCGGCTCCACCTCCGGCGATTCCTGCTTACCGGCCGGGTATGCGCAAGCGGACGAGGAGAAGAAGTAGCCCCCGACCTCCTCCTCCCGGGCGGCTTCGAGCAGGTGTGTATTGATCAGAACCGAGAGCATGCAGGCTGCCTTGTTGTTCTCGATGAAGCCCATCCCGCCCATGTCGGCAGCGAGGTTGTAGATCTGGCTCACCCCGTTGACAGCCTGAAAGCAATCGTCCCGGCGCTGAAGTTCGAGCGTCAGGTTCTCAGCGTCGCTGTGGAGCTGGAACCACTCATCTTGGGGTTTGCAGTCGACCGCTCGTACGGACTGACCGCTCTCGAGCAAGGACGCCACGAGATGGCCTCCGATGAAGCCCCCCGCCCCAGCTACCAGTGCCTCCTCCATCGGCGAAACGTACTGCACTCTTGGGCCGCCAGGCTACCGCACTTTTGGGCCGCCAGGCTTGCGTGGACGGACGTCCTAATCCTCGGACCTTTAGCCGCGAAGACGATTTTGGACGAATGTTGTACCGGTTTGACAGGCAATTTGCACCGGGATAGAATCGTCAAGTGGATCGCGGGGGTATGGGCAAACGGCTGCTGATCATTGGGGTTGTGAGTGGATGCGTGCCGCTGCTCGTGGCGATAGCGGGAGATCCCGGGGGCGCGTCGAAGCTCGCCGGACACGCACCCGCGGGCGCTGCGCAGCCCGCACACAAGGCAGATCAGGGCGCGCATCTGAGCGTCTTCGACGAGGAGGAGCTACCCGACCGGCTCAGCGAGCAGAGGCTCAGGGCGATGGAGGAGCACTTGATCGGACGGGCGCACGCCGCCGAGCATGCTGAGACGCGCGCCGCTGCGCGCCGCGCCGCGGTCGGGGTCGCCAGCTCAGCGCTCTCCTCAGACGCATCCGCGCAGCTGAGAGCGGCGGGTCCGCCGTCGCTGGTCGGCGAGTGGACCGAAGCCCCGTTCCAGGTTCCCGAGTACGCGATCCACACCGCGCTGCTGCCGACCGGGAAGGTGATCATGTGGGGACGCCCGCCGAAGCCGGAGGGAGCCCCTCGGCCCAATGCAGGGGTGGCGGCGCTCTGGACACCATCGCTCGGCACCGGAGCCGGCGCCTTTCAAAGCGTACCGCCGCCGGTGATCGACGTCGACGGCCCGGGCGGCCAACCGCCGGCCGCGACGCCCATCTTCTGCTCGGGTCAGTCGCTGCTGCCGGACGGCCAGGTCCTCGTCGCGGGAGGGAACCTGGTCTATCCCGACACGTTCCCTGACGACGCCTACACCAAATACGGCGGGCTGAACACGATCTTGACCTTCGACCCCTTCAGCGAGACCTGGACGCGGCAGCCGAACCTCGCGAGGGGCCGCTGGTATCCGAGTCAGACCCTGCTCCCAGACGGACGCACGATCGTTTCCAGCGGCTTAACCGAGGAGCCGCCCGGGGGCATCACCAGCAACGACCTGGAGGTCTTCAACCCGCCCCCGTCGATCGGCGGCCAGGGATCGGTGGAGCAGAAGCCGAGCGCCGACCGCGGGTTGGGTCTCTACCCGCGACTGCTGTCGCTCCGCGACGGCAACGCCATCCTGGCCGGGACCCGAGCCAGCTTCTCGGCGATCCTCGACACGGGGAGCTTCACCTGGGACGACCTGTCGGACATGTCGCGAGAGCGACAGGGCGGCAACGTCGTGCGGCAGTCCGTGGGCGCGGCGGGCTCGGACACCTTCACCGCGATCGGGGGATATGACCGGTCGGAGAGCCCGGGACCGTTCTACCCGGCCACGAACACGACCGAGACCATGGACGCCAGCCAGCAGCTGCCCTCGTGGGGCGCCGACGCCACGACGCAGGTCGCACGAGCGAACGCGAACACCGTGTCCCTTCCCGACGGATCGATGGTGACGATCGGCGGAGGCAGCGGTTTCGCCGTCGGCGGCGGCGGCGGCTATGTCACCCATGCGGACGGCAGGGCGCGCCAGGTCGAGGTCTATGACCCGACCTCGGAGAGCTGGCTGCTCGGCCCCGCCCAAGTGGAGGACCGCGCCTATCACTCCACGGCGGTGCTGCTCCCCGATGGGCGCGTCTTCTCGGCCGGAGACGACTTCCACACGGAGGAGCCCGGCGGCGACGCCAGCATCACCGATACGGCCGAGATCTATTCGCCGCCCTACCTGTTCAAGGGGCCCCGGCCGGTGATCGGCTCCGCCCCGACGGGGGTGCGTTGGGGCGACGACTTCGGGATCGCCAGCACCAGCCCCGACCTCGATCGGGCGGTGCTGGTGGCTCCCGGCGCGACCACCCACGGGTTCGATATGAACCAGCGCGTCGTCCCCCTTCAGCTGGTCAATAACCTCGACGGACAGGGTGTGGACGTCCTGGCTCCGCCCTCGGCGGGGGTGGCGCCGGCGGGCTACTACATGCTCTTCCTGCTCAACGACCAGGGCGTGCCGTCGCTGGCGAGCTGGGTGAAGATCGATCCGGCGGCCCCCGACCAGCCGGTGCTCGGTCCCCCTCCCCCCTCGGCCGACTTCAACGGAGACGGCTTCGACGATCTCGCGGTCGGAGCTCCGTCCGAGGACGATGGAGCGGTCAGCGACGCTGGGGCTATCAATGTGTTCTACGGGTCGGCAAGCGGCGCCACCGACGCCGGCAATCAGCTCTGGACTCGGGCCAGCCTGGGGGCCGGGCCGGCTGGGGCCGGCGACCGCTTCGGCGCGTCGCTGGTGACCGGCGACCTAAATCGCGATGGTTACGCCGATCTCGCCGTGGGCGCTCCCGGCGAGGACGTGGGCGGAGCCGCCGACGCCGGCGTCGTTCACGCCATCTTCGGATCGGCGGCGGGGCTGTCCTCGACTGGCAACCAGGTCTGGAGCCAGGACAGTGCCGGGATCGCCGATGCCGCCGAGTCGGGCGACGGCTTCGGCGCAGCCTTGACGGGCGGCGACCTCAACGGCGACGGGGCAGGCGACCTCGCCATCGGGGTGCCCTCGGAGAGCGTCTTGACCACGGCCGGCGCCGGCGCGGTGAACGTGATCTACGGCTCCGCCGGCGGGCTCGCCTCCGCCGGAAACCAGCTCTGGCACCAGAACAGCGCCGGGATTGCCGATGCCGCCGAGTCGGGCGACCGCTTCGGCGCGGCCTTGGCGGACGGCGACCTCAACGGCGACGGGGCAGGCGATCTCGCAGTCGGGGCTCCCTCCGAGGGCGTGGGCACGCAGGCCGGCGCCGGCGCGGTCAACCTGATCTACGGCTCCGCCGGCGGGCTCGCCTCCGCCGGAAGCCAGCTCTGGCACCAGAACAGCGCCGGCATAGCCGAGGGCGTTGAGAGTGCCGACCGGTTCGGCACGGCGCTCGCCACAGGGAACTTGAACGGAGACACTCGCGACGATCTCGCCATCGGGGTGCCCTCTGAGAGCGTCGGGACAACGGCCGGCGCCGGCGCGGTCAACCTGATCTACGGCTCCGCCGGCGGGCTCGCCTCCGCCGGAAACCAGCTCTGGCACCAGAGCAGCGCCGGGATCCTTGATTCGAGCGAGGGAGGAGACGCCTTCGGGTCGGCGCTGGCCTCGGGGGACCTGAACGGAGACACCCGCGACGATCTCGCCGCCGGAGTGCCCGCGGAGAGCGTCGGAGCCACGGCCGGCGCCGGCGCGGTCAACCTGATCTACGGCTCCGCCGGCGGGCTCGCCTCCGCCGGAAACCAGCTCTGGCACCAGAACAGCGCCGGGATCCTTGATTCGAGCGAGGGAGGGGACGCCTTCGGGTCGGCGCTGGCCTGGGGGGACCTGAACGGAGACACTCGCGACGATCTCGCCATCGGGGTGCCCTCTGAGAGCGTCGGGACAACGGCCGGCGCCGGCGCGGTCAACCTGATCTACGGCTCCGCCGGCGGGCTCGCCTCGGCGGGGACCCAGCTCTGGCACCAGGAGAGCCCCAACGTCCTGGATAGCTCGGAACCTAGTGACCAGTTCGGCGCCGCGCTGGCGGCCGGCGTTCGCTAGTGCCGCGTAACTCCATGGTTGATTCCGAATCAGTGGCATAGACGGTGAAGTGACCCCCGGCTCCGCAACCTCCGCGTTATGCCAGAGCCCGGCCGCGAGGGCGAGGAGGCGCAGGCCGATCCGCGCGCAGAGGCCCGGCAGGGTGCGTGCGCCGTGGCGCTCAAGCCCAAGCTGGCCCTTGGTCCAGAACACACGCCAACCTTGGAGTCCGCCGAGGCCAGATTGGCTGAACACGAAAGTGGGGCGGTGGCTTTAGCGCGATACTGCGCGGGCACGGCGCGCGGGTTTAATCAGAGATAGGTGTGGCCGCCGTCTGCTTGGTCATCGCCGCCTGAGAGCCGAGCTTGCCCTCGTCGAACGCCTTCGCCTCGGCCATATCCGACACGGCGATAGCGGCTCCGACCCGGCTGTCGCTGAGACTCGTAAGGCACTTCTTTTCTTCGGAGAGAATTCTTCCCGGCCGGTGGACCAGGGCGCACCGGACTCTATGCGCGAACCCGCTCAGCCGCTTAGTCGCCATGCAGCGAACCGACCGCCCGCGACAGGAGCCTTCGGCAGCTCGAGCGCGGAGGGCTGCGCCAGGCGGCGCGCCCAGCTCAGCGGCAGTAGCCGAAGGAGGTGATGGATCCCGACAGGGTCGGGCTCAGGTTGATCGCCGCCGCCCGCCATGTATGGCCCACTCGCTGGGACTCGGTGATGACCGGGGCAGTCACGCTGTTTGGGGGTGCCTGGAAGCCACCGCCTGCGGCCTTCACCTTCCCCTGGCAGGTCGGTGTCACGGCGGCGCTCGGAGGGAGGACAGCGCCGGGAGGGATCGCCGACGTGGCCGAGCGAAGGTGCGGCGTCGGGGGTCCCTTGCAGTACGAGTAGCTCGTGAGCTTCTTGGTCGCGCCACCGCTGTTGAAGCCCGACGAGGTCCATTTCGCGCCGGCCGAGGCGAAGCTCTCGTAGATGAGGACGAAGTTGAGGGGGCCGGAAAGCGACGGCGGGGTGACCGAGAATCCGCCGGCGGCCGCCTGCTTACCAGCCGGGCAGGGCGCCGTTGCGGAGCCGGTGGCGGCGTTCAAGCCGGCAATCCCGGTCGAGGCGCTGACCTCCCAGATCTTGAACGGCTTCGGGCGGCAGTTGACGAGGGCGGTCATGTCCAGGCGAGGCCCGGGGTTGCCGGTGTCCTGGCGTCCTCCGGAGACCACCCAGGAGCGGGGGCCGCTGCGCCGCGACTCGTAGACCACGATGAAATCGGTTGCGCTAACGCCCGTGTCGATCGCCGCCTCGGCCGTGAATCCTCCCCCGGCCGCCTTGCGCCCCTTGGGGCAGGTGGCGGTCGCCGAGACGAGCTGGCCGTCTGTCGTGGTGGCGACGGTCGCGCTGCGCGTCTTCAGCTTGGCGGCCCCGGCCGGGCCAGCCGCCATGCACAACGCGGCTGCAGCTGCGACCAGCAAAACACCCGCCTTTTTTCCGCCCGTCAGCCTCACCCGACGGGACCTTATCACCCTGAAATGCGAGGCTTCGAAGGGCGCCCGACTGGACTCGAACCAAGTCACCTTCGGTTGCATTAAAGCGGATGGGCGTGCCTGCTTCGAACCAGCGACCTCTCGCGTGTAGGCCGCGCCCGGCTAGCCGAGTGCCTCGACCGCCGTTGCGGTGTCGCCGTAGAACTGCGCCCGCGCGATCTTGCCCCCATCGATCTTGTAGAGCCAGAGCGAGTCGCCGCTGAGCTCGTTCCCGCTCTTCGTCTTGCCGACGCCCTTGACCGTGACGACGACGTGGTCGCCGTCAGCCTCGAGGAACTCCTGGGGGGCCGGCTCGACCTCCTCGAAGTGGGACAAGAACTTGCCAATCATCTCCTTGAAACCGTCCGGGCCCGAATAGGTGCCGCCCCACGGCAGGGTCTCGGGGATGACGATCTCGGCCGAGTCGCTCGTCGTCGCGACGGCGGCATCGAGGTCGCCCTTGCCGAATGCCTCCCAACCGCTCCTCACCAGGTCTGCGTTGGCTCCCATCGTTCTCCTCCTTGCGATCGCGTCCCTCTTCTGATCCCCCCGAGGACCAGAGGGTCAGGATCCCCGAGCGGTCGATCAATAAGGACACACCACCGAGCCGGCGGCCAATGTCCGCATTACAGAACCGGTCCCGCGGTCAGGACCAGTCACCCAAATCACGCGCCTCGTGGCACATGTCGCGCCGTCGGTGGCATTCCGGTTCGGGCTAGGCATCCTGGCCGCAGGGCCAGCCACGATTGACACTACTCCTACTGCGCGCGGTTGTGTGCGCCTAGTGCGCGGTTGTGTGCGACGGGCGAAGGCCGGTACTGGCCGGACGACCATTGGAGCGGCTAGGCACGGTAGTCGGGGCGTCGCAAGCGGCAGTCGGCTTTCCTGCGTCCTCCTGTCGCCTCCCTACCCCTTCTCGGTCGGCTCGGCGAGACTCACCGCCCCCGCCGCAGGAGCGTAGATGCTCTCGTGCCCGTCATCCCAGCGAATGCGATAGCGAGGGGAAGGTGCCTCACTTACCACCTCCTCTATGACGCCGGTCCGAGGCGACTGCTCGGTGGACTCCGCCTCAACCTTGACGCGATTCCCGACCTTCAGCTTCATGTCTTCACCTCCGACTCTTCAATCCGATTCGCCTCGTACGGGTGATACCACTAACTGGCGCGTCCACTGCCCGCTCACTTAGTCGAACGAGCGAGTACGCAACTGGCGGGTTCCGGGCGACCGGTTCGGCCAGGCCCTGGCTTCTTCGAGGGCTTCCGGTCCGCCTCGCTCACTGTCTGCGGGGTCGGCGAGAAAGCCAGCCACCAAGGGCGCCCAGAGCCAGGCCGATCTCGGGGGGCCAATGGGACGTCGGTGGTCAGGCTTACGAGGATGCCGACCGCGAAACCCGGCTCCCCCGCGTACGGTTGCGGGTGCAACGCTCATCCTGCCGGGGACTTCAACGCGGAGCCTTCACCTTCTAGGAGCTCCTTGAGCCTGTGCAGATCCTTCTTCAAGCCCGAGGGACGATCGCGCGAAGCAGCGGGCCCAGTAGGCGCATGCCGCCTTTGGGTTGCAGCTGGATCCCATAGGTGAACACCGCACCCATTCCGTCTGAGCCGGATCCGACCTCTCGAGCACCGCCGATACCCCCGATCGTGCCTCGCCGGCGAAGCGGTAGGAGGTGCCGGGATCGAGATCGCTCACGACCGTATCGGCGATGTAATCGCGACCCGAGGATCTGAACACCTCATGAACCTTTGTGCCGTTCGCCGGTCCCCCGGCGGGTCGGGCGTCACTCCAAGAGTCCAGTTCGCCATTGGCGGTCGAAGGAATAGTCAGCGATGGCATCCAAGACCGCCGAGGGCGGCCAAGCAATTCGACTGACTCCTCGATCAGGATCGTGCTCTTACGGGTCTCCTTCCTTCGAAGCCCCCTTCTTCGCCAGCCTATCTCGGGGCGGGTGGTTCCGGGCCCCAGACGCCCGAAACCCCGACCGATGTCCCTGCGCGATGGTCAGCTTCTCCGATCCGTGCCTGGCCGTGCGATGGTCTGCGCGATGGTTCCGTGGCGCCTAGCGCCGCAAAGCGTGACGGAGGGCTCTTTCGCTGGTGGCGGGCAGAGGGCTGCGAATACGGGCTTGTGCAGGAACTTGTCGTGAATCGAAGAGCGCGCCCGACTGGATTCGAACCAGTGACCTTCGGTTTCGTAGACCGACGCTCTATCCAGCTGAGCTACGGGCGCATGCGGCGACAGGGTAGCTTCGACCGGCTCGCGGTACTGAGCCAGGCAGTGTGCAGGCACCTGCCAGCCACAATCGCCCTGCTCGCCTTCGCGGCGCTGGTCGCGCTGGGCGGCCCGGAGCGTCCCGAGGTGGTGGAGGACTTCACCGTCTACTGCGCGAGCGGGGCCGCGCGCCTCGCTACCGGACGGACGGGATGCCCGACGACACGCCGCGCGGGCCGGCGTGCTCGAAGAAGAAGTCGACGCGCGCCGCCACCGCGAAGAAGAAGAGCCGTAAGAAGTACAAGTAGCGCGGGCCGAAGTGGGCCGTTCCGTAGTCTCATCTCATGGCTGAGCAGGCGGGCTACTTCACCGACGAATCGATGCTGCGGCGGATCAACCGCGAGCGCGCCCTGGTGATCTCGGGGCCGCGGGCGCTGCTGATGCAGGCAGCCCACCCGCTCGCCGTCGAGGGCCTGCTGGCGCACACCGACTCGCTCGGCGAGCCCTACGAGCGGCTCGAGCGGGTCGCTGTGGTGCTGAGCGAGATCGGGTTCGGCGAGAAGGACGCAGCCGACCGGATGTGCAAGCGCGTCCGCGCGATGCACGCCCAGGTCAGCGGCGAGCTGGCCCAGGACGTCGGCCCCTACAAAGCGGGTACCCGCTACCGCGCCGACGACCCCGAGCTGCTGCTCTGGGTCCTGTTCACGCTGATCGACTCGGCGCTGGTCGTCTACCGCAAGTACGTGGGCGAGATGGCGCGCTCGGACGAGGCCCGCTACTGGGAGGACTACAAGGTGGTCGGCGAGCTGTTCGGGCTCGAGCGCTCCCAGATGCCGGACACGATCGACGACCTCGACCACTACCGCCACGAGATGCTCGACGGCGACCGCCTCTTCGTGACCGATTGGGCGCGCGAGCAGGCGCGGAAGATCATCCTCGACCCGCCGATCCCCCTCTACTTGAAGCCCCTGCTCGAGACCGCGAACTTCATCACCATCGCCCTGCTGCCGGACGAGCTCCGCCGGCAGTACGGCTTCTCGCCGCTGCCGCCCGCGTTCGTCCGCAAGGCGCTGGTCGCAGGCGGCGCCGAGTACGTGAAGCGGGGGGTCCTCCCCTTCCTGCCGGGCCGGCTTCGCTACATCCCTGAGTCCCGCCTGGTCGAGGCGGCCTCGCTGCGACGCGTCGCGTAGCGGCTGGGCCTAGCTCCCCTTGTAGGAGTCATACGTCGGCTTCTTCTTGCCGCCCTTGTTCAACAGGCCCATAGAGCTGCGGTCGGTGTCGACGGGGTGGATCCAGCCGAGGCTGTAGATGCGGGGCCACTCCCGGGCGATCTCGAACCCGGCGTTGATCCACTCCTCGGCCTCCTCCGGCTCGCGCACGTAGCCGATGTCCTTGTCCTTGAAGCCCTCGGGCACGCCCCACTCCGCGAGGAACAGCTTCAGGGGTGGGCCGTCGAAGTTCTCGTCGAGCTCCTCCGTGAGGCGGCGGAGGTCCGCGAAGGCGACGACGCCCTTGCGCGACGGGGGGTCGTCCAGGTTGGGCTCGGCGAAGCCGAACGGGTTGTGCCCCCACATGTCCATCCGCGGCCGGCTGCCGTTCGGCAGCTTCATGTAGCGGATCCACTGGTAGGGGTTGATGTCGTCGATGCCCGCGGCGGTATAGGTGTTGCCGCCGATCACCTTGTCCTTCGGGTCGGCCCTCTTGAGGGCGCCGTACGCGGCATCGAGAAGCTCCGCGTAGTTCTGCGGCGCCACCTGCTGGGCCTTGTTCAGGGGCGCGGTCTCTTGGCCCTCGGTGACCGGGGTGAAGGGCTGAAAGTTCGGCGCGCGGTTGGGCTCGCCCCAGATCATCCAGTCATCGACCTTCGGGTAGCGCTTCGAGATGGCGGTCAGAAAGTCGGCGAATTCACCGGGCTTGTCGGGAACCCACTGCCAGCTCTTGCCTCCGTTCGCCCACTGCGGCGTGCCCAGGACGAGCACCTGGGTTTCCATCTTGTACTTCTCGGCCTTGGCCAGCGCCTGCGTCAGATAGGCCGGCCACGTGTAGGCGGGGTCGTTCGGGTCCGTCGGGTCCTTCGGCGGACGGGGCGCGTTCCAGTCCCAGCGCACCGAGCTGGAGTACAGGCCGACGCCGAGGTCGCGGTAGGCGGGGAAGAGCGGCTGGCCCGTCTCCTCCACCTCGACCGGGCCCCACATCCCTTTCTTCACGGTCTGCTTCGCCGGGCCGGTCAGCCCCTCGGCTTCGTCCTCCGGGGCCATCCTCGCGCCGTTTGCGAAGGAGACGGCGGCCAACCCGGCCAGCACGAGTCCGACGACCGCGCGCCGCATGCGCACGCTCCCGGGCAGCTCCCCCTCAGGCTTCTGTCGATGTCGAGGCCGTCGCACGGCCGTTGACGCTACCCGGCCTGGAAGGCCTTGAAGGTGGGCTTTCGCTTGCCGTTCGTCTGCAGCAGACCCTGGGAGCTTCGGTCGGTGTCGACCGGGTGGATCCAGCCCAGGGTGAAGATGCGCTTGTAGGTCTTGGCGATCCGGTAACCGGCCTTGACCCACTGCTGCGCTTCCTTCGGCTTGAGCGTGTAGAGAAGGTCCTTGTCCTTGAAGCCGGTTGGGACTCCCCACTCGGCGAGGAACAGCTTCAGCTTCTTGCCGACGAAGTTGCGGTCCAGCTCCCTGACGAGGAAGCGGAGATCCGAGAACGGCACAGTGCCCCGAGGCGCGGGCTTCTCCTTCAGGCTCTTGAGCTTGGGCAGGTCGAAGCCGAACGGATTGTGGCCCCACATATCCATCCGCGGCCGGCTGCCGTTCGGCAGCTTCATGTAGCGGATCCACTGGTAGGGGTTGATGTCGTCCTTGCCGGCGGAGGTGTACGTATTGCCGCCGATTACCTTGTCGGCCGGGTCGGCGGCCTTGAGTGCGACGTAGGCGGCGTCGAGGAGCTGGGCGTAGTTGCGCGGCGCGACCTGCTGGGCGGCGTTCAGCTTCTTGGACGTCTGGTTCGTGACCGGGGTGAACGGCTGGAAGTTCGGCGCCCGGTTGGGCTCCCCCCAGATCATCCAGTGGTCGACCGCCGCGTACTTCTTGGAGATGGCGGTCGTGAAGTCGCCGAAGTCCGTGAAGTTGTCGGGGACGAACTCCCAGCTCTTGCCGCCGTTGGCCCACGATGGGGTCCCGAGAATCAGGATCTGGACCTGCATGCCAGCGGCGGTCGCTTGGTCGATCGCGTCCGTCAGGTATTGCGGCCAGGTGTAAGCGGGGTCGGCCGGGTTGGTCGGGTCGAGCGGCTTGGTCGGCGCGACCTGGTCCCAGCGCACCGCGTTGGAATAGAGCCCGACGCCGAGCTGCTGATAGACGGGGAAGAGCGGCTTGCCGTTCAGCTCCGTCGCTCCCCACATCGACTTCCTCGGGGTCTGGACCGCGGCCTTCGTGGCCTTCTCACCCGCGCCTGCGGCCGCGGCGGCACCGAGGACGGCGAAGACCGCCACCGCGGCTGCGGTGATGGTCACGAACAGCAAGCGAATGCCGCCGCGCCGCGAGCCGCTGGGGCTCAGCATCTGTCCCTGCTGCCAGTCCACTGCGGCCCGCAGTGTAGGGATTTCGCCCTTTACCTTCTCGTTATTGAGGCGTCTTCTCGCGGCGGTCGCGGACCATGGCCTCGCGGTTCGCGGCCTTGCGCTCGTACTTTTCCAGGGTCTTCGACGGATCGCGGCCGGCATCGACCGGGGGCGCGATCGCGCGGATCTCGGCGACGATCCGCTCGGCGACCTGACCCGGCGTCTCCGACGGGTCGGCCTGGCCCGACTCCGGCTCGAAGAAGCGCACGCGGATGTCGGGGCGCTTGGGGAAGCGCGCGAAGTCAGGTGTCCCTGTGACCGCGGCGCAGACGATCCTCGTCTCGGGAACCTCGAGCGCCAGCCGCCCCGCCCCGCTTCGCGCGCGCAGGCTGCGCCCGACCGAGATCGTGCCCTCGGGGAAGATCCCGATGCACGACCCCCGCCGCAGCGCCGCGATCGCGTTTACCAGGGCGTCGGCATCCCCGGCGGCGCGCTCGATCGGGATCTGGCCCATGCCGTTCAGGACCCTCGCCAGCAACGGGTTGTCCCAGAGGCTCGACTTCGCGAGCGCGCGGATCTGGCGGCGGCGGATCGCGGCCATGCCGATCACGACGGGGTCGGTCTGGGAGTCGTGGTTGCCGATCAGCAGGGTCGGCCCGCTGCGGGGAAAGAACTCCTCGCCTTCGACCTTCATCCGGCCCCACCACGCGAGCGGGCGGCAGACGGCCATCGCGGCGCGGTAGGTGCGCGTGAAGGGCTCCGGGGTGACTGGGTCCATTGGCGCCTTGACGCTATAGCCTCGCCTCGTCTCCGAGCCCGTCAACATCGCGGACCTCGAGCGTCTGGCCGAGGAGCGGCTCGAGCCCGGCGCCCACGGCTACTTCGCTGGTGGGGCCGGCGACGAGCGGACGCTGTGCAGAAACCGCGAGGCCTTCGGCGAGTGGGAGCTTCGCCCGCGGGTGCTGGTCGACGTCTCCGAGGTCTCCACCTCCGCCACGGTGCTGGGAACCGAGGTGACGGCGCCGGTGCTGGTCGCGCCGGTCGCCTTCCAGCGCCTCGCCCACGACGACGGCGAGGCTGGGATGGCCCGGGCCGCCGCGGCGGCCGGGACCATCTTCTGCCTCTCGACCCTCGCGACCGCGGGGCCGGCGGAGGTCGCCGAGGCTGCGCCGGGAGGGACTCGCTGGATGCAGCTCTACTGCTTCCGCGACCGAGGGGTCACCCGCGCCTTGCTCGACGAGGCGATCGGCGCCGGCTACGAGGCGATCCTGTTGACCGTGGACGCCCCATACGCGGGACGCCGCGAGCGCGACTTCCGAACGGGCTTCGAGATCCCCGCGGACGTCCGAACACCGGCGATCGAGGCGGCCGTCGGGCGCGAGACGCTGAGCGTCGCCGAGGTCTTCGCTCTCGTCGACCCGTCGCTCTCGTGGCCCGATCTCGAGGAGCTCGCCGATGAATGTGAGCTGCCGGTGCTGGTCAAAGGGCTGATGACCGCCGAGGACGCCGCGCTCGCCGTCGAGCACGGCGCGGCCGGGGTCGTCGTCTCCAACCACGGCGGGCGTCAGCTCGACGCGGCGGGAGCGACCATCGACGCGCTGCCCGAGGTCGTCGATGCTGTCGACGGCCGGGTCCCGGTCCTGATGGACGGCGGCATCCGCCGCGGCACCGATGTCGCGGTCGCGCTGGCGCTGGGGGCCGAAGCCGTCCTCTGCGGCCGCGCGCCGCTGTGGGGCCTCGCCGCCGAAGGCCAGGTGGGTGTCGAGCGCGCCCTCGGCTTCCTCACCGACGAGCTGCGGCTGACGCTGGCGCTGCTCGGCTGCGCCTCGCCGGCCGACCTCGACGCCGCTCACGTCCGGCGCCGCGGACGCCGCTGAATCGCTCGCTACGCTCGGCCGCCGATGAAGGACCGCCTCACGTGCCGCTCTCGCCCCAGGACCACGCCCTGTCCATGCGCCTGATCAGCTACGGCGGCCGCGTCTTCTTCGGCGTCGTCGCCGATCGCGACGTCGTCCCCGACCTCGCCGCGTTCACGGACACCGTGCCCGCTGCGCTGCGAAAGCAGCCGGCCCCGCGGCGCAAGCGTTGAGCGAGGTCCTCTCCAGGCGCGAGCTGAACCGGGCGCTGCTGGCGCGCCAGATGCTCTTGGAGCGCGAGCCCGTCAGTGCTCCCGAATGCATCGAGAGGATGGCCGGGATCCAAAACCAGGAGCCTCCGACCTCCTACTACGCGTTGTGGTCGCGGATCGAGGGTTTCGAGCTCGACGAGCTTACGGCGATGATCGAGGGCCGCGAGGTCGTACGGACGGGCTGCATGCGAGCGACGATCCACATGCTCACGGCCAACGACGCACTCTGGCTGCGCCCGGCGACCCAGCCCGTGCTCGAGCGCACCTTCAAGGGAAGCCCGAACACGAAGATGCTCCGCGAGGCGGGCATCGACCCCGCCGAAGTGGTCGCCGCCGGGGCCGAGCTGCTGACGGGAACGGCCCTGACTCGCGTCCAGATGACTCCCCTGCTCGCGGAGCGCTGGCCCGACGCCGACCCGGCGTCGCTGAGCTATGCGGTCACCTTCCTGCTCCCGATCTGCCAGGTGCCCCCGCGCGGCGTCTGGGGCGAGAGCCATCAGGCGACCTGGCAGACGATTGAATCGTTCCTGGGCAGAAAGCTCGAGGCCGACCCCTCGCTCGAGCTGCTCGTGCGCCGCTACCTCGCCGCGTTCGGCCCCGCGACGGTGATGGACATCCAATCCTGGTGCGGGCTGACGAGGCTGAAGGCGGTCACCGAGGGGATGGACGACCTCTCCCGCTTTCGAAACGAAGACGGGAAGGAGCTGCTCGACCTGCCCGACTCGCCGCGGCCCGGCGGGGATGTCCCGGCACCCGCTCGCTTCCTGCCCGAGTACGACAACGTCGCCCTCGCCTACAAGGACCGCGCGCGGATCACCCCCTCCGGCAAGCCCGGCGAGACCGTGCGCTCGAGCATCGGCTACGCCGCATTCACCGTGGACGGGTTCATCGCCGGCTTCTGGACGATCGAGCGTGACGGCGCCGCGGCCGAGCTGCTGATCGAGCCGCTCGCGTCGATCTCGAATGCCGATCGCGCCGCCCTCGCGGACGAGGGCGAGCGCATGCTGGCGTTCGCGGCCGCCGACGCCTCATCGCGGCGCGTCCGCTTCCTGCCTCGCGCAAAGTCCGAGGCTCGGGGCTAGCCCCAGAACGCGTCGCTCTCGGCGGTCACCTCATAAAGCGGAGAGGGAGGGATTCGAACCCTCGAGAGAGCTATTAGCCCCCTACTCGCTTAGCAGGCGAGTGCCTTCAGCCGCTCGGCCACCTCTCCGGGCTTTCAGGGGCGATTGTAGGCTGGCACGGAGAATGCCGACCGCAGACGAGACCCCCACGCCGACGACTCCCGCGCCCCCAGCGGGGCCCCAGCGGGCGGCGAACGAGACGGCGAGCGACACGCCGACGCCGCTGCCCATCCCGAGCCCGCGCGAGGCCTACGAGCGCTACGAGCAGATCTTCGACGGGTTGCAGGCGCCCTTCGCCTTCGTCGACCTCGACGCCGTCTGGTCGAACGCGGCGGACATGCTGCGCCGCGCGGCCGGGAAGCCGATCCGCATCGCCAGCAAATCGGTCCGCTGCCGGCCGTTCATCCGCCGGCTGCTGGACCTCGACCGGGGCTTCCAGGGCCTGCTCACCTTCACGCTGCCCGAGACCCTGTGGCTCTGGGAACAGGGCGAGCGCGACCTTGTCCTCGCCTACCCGAGCGCCGACACGGCCGCGATGACCCGCCTCGCGCGGCTGACCGCGGCCCACCCTGACGAAGCGCCCGTCGTGATGGTCGACTGCCCCGAGCACCTCGACATGATCGAGGCGTGCGCCTCGTCGTTCGTGGCCCCGATCCGGGTCGCGATCGACATCGACACCTCCTGGTGGCCCCTCGGCGGCATCGTCAAGGTCGGGCCCAAGCGCTCGCCGATCCGAACCGCCGAGGCGGCCGCGTCGTTCGCGCGCGAGATCGAGCGGCGCGAGCGCGTCCGCCTCGTCGGGCTGATGGCCTACGAGGGGCAGATCGCGGGCGTCGGCGACGACGCGCCCGGCAAGCACCTGCGAAACGCCGCGATCCGACAGATGCAGTCGGCATCGCTCCGCGACGTGCGCGAGCGCCGCGCGGCGATCGTCTCCGCGGTCTCCGAGGTCACCGAGCTCCAGTTCGTGAACGGCGGGGGCACCGGGTCGATCGAGTTGACCACGAGCGAGGGAGCGGTGACCGAGATCGCGGCCGGCTCCGGCTTCTACGCACCCGTCCTGTTCGACAACTACCGCTCCTTCACGCTGAACCCCGCGGCGATGTTCGCGCTGCCGATCGTGCGCAAGCCGGCCGCGGACGTCGCCACGGCGCTCGGTGGCGGCTACCTGGCCTCCGGCGTCGGCGCCAAGGACCGCATGCCGATCCCCCACCTTCCCGCCGGGCTGCGCCTCGATTCGCTCGAGGGGACGGGCGAGGTCCAGACTCCTCTCAGCGGCTCGGCGGCCCGCTCCCTCGAAATCGGGGACCGCGTCTACTTCCGCCACGTCAAGGCGGGCGAGATGTGCGAGCGGTTCAACAAGCTCTACCTCGTCACCGGCACCACGATCCGCGACGAGGTGCCGACCTACCGCGGCGAGGGCAAGGCGTTCCTCTAGCCATATGGCCCAAACGCGCCCAGCGTCGCGAAAAGCTCGTACCCATTTTCGGCCTTACCCGCGGCCCCGCCTGTAACTACCGTCGCCCGACCACCTGTAGACCATCTAATATGAAGGGGGCCTCCACTGACCGGGGCCGGCAACGCGGGGGGCGCTCAACGGCGATGGATCGGCGCGGAGATCACTCCGGGGCGCTTCTTCGAGGGCCCGGACGTGCTCAGGCGCATCGCGCCGTTCGTCATCGCGGGGGTGCTCCCCTTCGCGCTGGTCCCGCTGGCCGACGCCTCCTACGGCGACGCGGAGGTGCTCGCGGCGGCTGCCCTGCTTGGGCTGATCGCCGCCGCGATCCTCTTGGTTCCGTGGCAGCGGCTGCCGGCGTGGACGCAGACGATCCCGCCGCTCGCCTACTTCGTGGTGGTGGCGCTGCTTCGCGACGCCAGCCCGCAGGACCCGAGCCCCTTCTACGTGCTGGTCGCGATCCCGGTCGCGTGGTTCGCGCTCTACGGCACACGAGGGCAGCTCGTGCTCAGCATCCTCGCCATGGGCACGACGCTCGCGCTGCCGGCCGCGATCATCGGCGAACCGCAGTACGGCTCGGAGCAGTACGCGGGTGCGGGTGCCTCGATGATCATCGCGGTGCCGATCAGCCTCGCGATCCAGGCGCTGGTCGAGGCGCTGCGGCGCCTGTCGGCCGGCTCGCGCGCCGTGTTGGACGGGATGCAGGAAGCGTTCATCTCGATGGACGCCGACGGTGTGGTCATCGCGTGGAACGAACGCGCCGAGCAGATCTTCGGTTGGAGCGCCGATGAGGCGCACGGCCGCAGCGTCGCGGAGCTGATCCTGCCCGTGCGCGACCACGAAAGGCACCGTCGCGGTATCGCGCAGTTCTTGGAGGGAGGTGAATGGCCGGTGCTCGGGGTGCGCACCGAGGTCCTGTGCCGCCACAAGGCCGGGACGGAGCTTCCGGTCGAGCTACTCCTTTTCGCCCAGCGGACGGACGACACCTGGGTCTTCAACGGGTTCGCTCACGACATCAGCGAGCGCAGGCGCTCCGACAACGCACTTCGCGAGGCCGAGGAACGGTTTCGCCGCGCCTTCGAGGACATCCGGGTCGGCATGGCGATCACCGCGCCCGACGGCCGCCTCCTGCGCGTCAACCGGGCGCTCAGCACAATCACCGGCTACCCGGTCCGCGAGCTGATCGGGAAGAGCTTCGCCGAGATCACGCACCCCGACGACGTCGAGCAGGACCTCGATGCGCTGCGGGAGATCGCAGAGGGCGAGCGCTACGGGTACCGCACCGAGAAGCGCTACATCCACGCCGAAGGGCACAGCGTCTGGATCGGCCTCAACGTGAGCCCGATCCACGACGACCAGGGAAAAGTCCTGCACATGATCAGCCAGATCGAGGACATCAGCGAGCGCAAGCGGGCCGAGGCGAAGCTGACCCATCAGGCGCTTCACGACCCGCTCACCGGCCTGCCGAACCGGATCCTTTTCTCGGATCGCGTGCGGGTGGCGTCGGGGCGCCGCGACTCGGGGTCGTTCGCCGTCATCTACCTCGACCTCGACACCTTCAAGCCGATCAACGACACGCTCGGGCACGCCGCGGGCGACGCCGTGCTGATCGAGGTCGCACGCCGGCTCGAGGCGTTGCTTCGCGAGGGCGACACGCTCGCGAGGCTCGGCGGCGACGAGTTCGCGATCCTCTGCGAGGGCATCGACGGGCCGGGAGCATGCCTCGTGGCCGAGCGAGTGATCGCGGCGTTCGAGCGCCGCTTCGAGGTCGACGGCCGCGAGTTCAAGCAGGCGGCGAGCGTCGGAGTCGCGATCCGCCCGCGAAGCGGCCGCCCCGTCGACCCCGAGGGCATCCTTCGCGACGCCGACCAGGCGATGTACACGGCCAAGGCCGGCGGCAAGTCGCGCTACGCCGTCTTCGAGGGCTGGATGCGCGGCGAGCCGTCGGGCGCGGGAGGGCTGGAGGACGACCTGCACGGGGCCGTCGCGAGGGGCGAGCTGACCGTGCACTACCAGCCCGAGGTGGACCTTGCCAGCGGCGGCGTCACCGGTGCCGAGGCGCTGGTGCGCTGGCAGCACCCGGTGCACGGCCTGCTCGAGCCGGCGGACTTCATGTTCTTCGCCGAGGCCACCGGCCTGATCGCGGAGATAGACGACTTCGTGCTCTGGCAGGCAAGCCACCAGGCTGCGCGCTGGCGCGAGGAGGTCGGCACCGAGAGCGACTTCACCGTCTCGGTCAACCTCTCCGAGCGCAGGCTCTCCGACACGGCGCTGCCACACAAGATCGCGCAGGCCATCTCCGACGCGAACCTGCCTTCCTCCTGCCTCTGCCTCGAGGTCGCTGAGCGCGCGATCCTCGACCGGCGCGGCGACGCCCTGGCCGCGATCCCCGACATCGAGACGCTGGGCGTGCGGCTGCTTATCGACGACTTCGGCGTCGCGATCTCGTCCTTCGCGGCGATCAAGCGCCTGCCCCGCCTGAGTGCGATCAAGATCGACTCCTCGTTCATCGCGGGCCTGGGGCGCTCGCGCGAGGACTCCGCCGGAGTCGCGGCGATCGTCGGGCTAGCCCACGGGCTGCAGCTGATCGCGACCGCGGAGGGCGTCGAGACGGCCGAGCAGATGGCGGAGCTGCGAGCGCTCCGATGCGATCGGGCCCTGGGGTTCTACTTCGCACGGCCGCAGGCGCCATCAGCATTCGGCAAGCTGCTTGAGTCGGCTCGCTACGGAGAGCTGCTGGCCTGAATCGGCCCCAGCACGCGGTCCGTGTACGCATTTCGGAAGACGCCGTGCGGGTCCATCCGCGCGCGAAGGGCAGCGAAGTCGCGCCAGCGCGGGTAGCGCTCGGCGAGGGTCTCCGAAGTCTGGAAGTGGCGCTTGCCCCAATGGGGACGCCCTCCGAAGGGCTCCATCACCGCTTCGATGGCCCGGAAGTAGCCTTCCCACGCCATCCCCTCGTACTGGTGCACGGCGATGTAGGTGGTGTCGCGCTCGTGAGCGGGGCTCAGGAAGGCGTCGTCGCCGGCGACGAAGCGAACCTCGATCGGGAAACCGACCGCCGGCTCGGCGCGCTCCGCCGCGTCGAGCGCTCGCCGCACGGCCTCGGCCGCGTGGCGCCGGGGGATCGCGTACTCCATCTCGGTGAAGCGGACGCGTCGCTCGCTCGCGAAGACGCGATAGCTGCGGTCCTGCTTGGTCGTCTCGCCGATCTGCTTCGAGACGAACTCCGAGAGCGCCGGGATCCTCTTGGGTGAGCGGCGGCCGAGGCGCGCCACAGCGCCCAGGGCCCAGTTCTCGACGATGACCTCGGTCCCGTAGGTGAGCAGGGCGTTGCGCGGTTTCGGCTCGTCGTCGGTGCGCTCGCTCTGGCGGATCAGCGCGCGATCCGTGTGGGGGAAGACGTAGAACTCGAAGTGGTCCGAGCCGTCGGCGAGGTCGTCGATCCGCTCCAGCGCCTCGGCCAGTGGCATCTGCGAGTCGACGCGGCGGACCGTAAAGGCCGGGACCGCTCGCAGCGTCAGCGTCGCGATCACCCCGAGGGCCCCGAATGAGACGCGGGCCGCCCGCAGGTCATCGGGGCTGGACTCCTCGTTCACCTCGATCACGGTGCCGTCGGGAGACACCAGCTCCATCGCAGCGATCAGCGACGAGATGTTGCGAAAGCGCGAGCCCGTCCCGTGGGTCGCGGTCGAGATCGCGCCGGACACGCTCTGGCGGTCGATGTCGCCGAGGTTCTCGAAGGCGAGCCCGTACCCCCACAGGGTCTCGTTGAGCTGCCGGAGCCCGATCCCGCCCTCGACGCGAACGAGCCCCGCCGACTGGTCGACGTCGAGCACGCGGTCGAGCCGGCGCAGGTCGAGCATCAGCCCGCCCGTGCAGGCGGCGTCCGTGAACGAGTGCCCGTTGCCGACCGCGCGCACGTTCAGCCCGGCATCGGCTCCGCGCTTGACGCTCTCGATCAACTCGCCGCGGCCCGCCGGCCGCTCGAGGCGAGCGGGCATGCAGCGCTGGTCGCCCGCCCAGTTGCGCCATTCCTTCGCCATCGCCATGAGCCTATGGTGTCGGCGTGGACGCCTGGAAGAGCTCGCCCATCTACAGGCTCTGGGTCATCGGCGGGCTGATCGCGATCGTCGCCTTCGCGGTTACCCCCCTCGGCGAGAGCGGCCCGGGCTTCCCTCTCGTCCTGCTTCCGGCCATCGGCCTGGTCCTGATCGGAGCCGGCCGCGCAATCGCCACCCTGCGCTCATACCGGCGCGGAGAGCTCCCGGGCCAGAAGTGAAGCGGAGCGGGAGGGATTCGAACCCCCGGGCCCCTTGCGGGGCCAGCTGCTTTCAAGGCAGCCGCATTCAGCCAGGCTCTGCCACCGCTCCTTGATGTTGCTGAGTTCCTGAGCCTACGCCGGGTTGAGGATCGCGAGGCGCCAGGTGACGCCCAGGACGACCGAGGCGGCGATGCCGAGGATCAGGCCCACCCGTTGTTTGCCTGAGGCCTTCGCGGGGCAAGCTCGGTTCGTGCCCGAGGAAGAACTACTCGACGAAAAGAAGGCCGTGGAGTTGCTGAACACCGCCCTCGCACTCCAGAACCGTTCGGTCCTGCAGTACACGCTCAGCTCCGGCAGCCTGTTCGGCTTCGAGTTTCAGGCCTTCGCGGACCGCTTCTGGGAATTCGCTCAGGCCGAGCTGCTCGACGCCCGGCTGCTGATCGAGAAGATCGCGGCGCTCGGAGGCGAGCCGACGACCGACGTCGCGGAGCTGCGCTGGAACAGCGGCGATCCCGGCGATGCGGTCGACTGGCTGATCGAGTCAGAGGGCGACGCCGTCGAGGCGCTTCAGGCGGCGATCGAGCCCACCGGCCGCGAGGGCCGATCCGAGGCGCTGGAACACATGCTCGAGCACCTGATCATGCGCAAGCAGAACCAGGTGGACTTCCTGCTGCGCGCTCGCCGCTCCAAGTAGACGCGGCCAGCGTGCAAGCACTCAGCGCTCGTCCACGAGCAGCGTCTGCGTGGCGCGCCCGATCGGGCCGCGCTCGTCAGACAGCGCCGTGTCGGCGATGCCGACCCCACTCGCCTCGGGCAGGGTGACGGCGTCGAGGAAGACCCATTCGCCCTCAGGCATGCGATGCAGGTGGACCGTCAGGTCGACGTTGATGAACACGTAACGGCGCCAGTCGAGCGCGGCGCTGATGCCGTTACCGGAGTCCGCGGCGACCAGCACTCGCTGCAGCGGCGAGATCTCCTCGCCCGTGACAAGCGGCACCAGCGGGCGCATCCAGGCGGCGGCGGGTCCAAGCTCGGTGAAGGCGCCGGAGACGAAGCGGTACTCCATCGCCGTGTGGTAGCCGACATCATGCCCCGTCGGGAAGAACGCCTTCTCCTCCCCGCTGTCGGGCCCCGGAGGTGGCTGCGGGCGCCCGGGCGGCTCGACGAAGTCCACCTCGGCTGAGCGCAGCCGCCAGCCCTGTGCCCGCATCAACTCGGTGCCGGCCTCGTCGGTGAGCCTGGCGCCCACCTTCTCGACCCGTCGCCCAGGCCGGAGCACCTCGGCGCTGACTCGGACCCGGCCGATCGGGACCGAGCGCATGATCTCGTAGGTGATGCGCCCCACCTGCGCCGGGGGACCGTCGGCCCCGCCGATCCGCCCGCCGCCGAGCGCTTCGATCTCGCGGGCGATCAGCGCCGCGGGCGGGCCGGCGTGCTGGGCGCCGGGGTCCCACGGCCCGCGCGTCTGCTCGGTCGCCAGATAGGCGCCATCGCCCTCGGGCTGGAAGAACGCCTCTGTCACCGGCTTCGGATCAGTCGCCCGACCGCTTCCATCATCTCCTCGGTCTTCTGATCGCGGTCGCCGCGCGCCGCTCCGACCACGCAGTGGCGAGCGTGGTCTTCGAGCACGTCGAGCGCGACCTTGTCGAGGGCGGCCTGGGCGGCTGAGACCTGCGTGAGGATGTCGATGCAGTAGCGCTCCTCCTCCACCATGCGTTCGATGCCGCCGACCTGCCCCGAGATCCGGCGCAGGCGCTTTCGCACCGCTTCCTTGTCGTCGATGTAGCCGGGTGAGCTCGCCATTCCGCTTCCTTTCTCGCTGCGTCGACCGCCGATTCTACCCATACCCCCGGAGGGTATATTTACCTCGGCCTTATCGGGGCGAGTACCTTTGACTCATCCCGCCACGTACCCCCAAGCGACCGCATCTCTCTCAAGCGGCGGGCTAGCGCCGCGCAGAGTGTTTATCCGGCGCCAGCGGTCGCGCTAAATGTTTGGAGGCCCGACTTGGAGAAGCTCAAGAAGACCGAGCAGGAGTGGAGGCAGGAGCTGAGCCCCGAGCAGTACCAGATCGTCCGTGAGAAGGGAACCGAGGCGCCCTTCACCAGCGAGCTCAACGATGAGAAGTCCGACGGCACGTTCAAGTGCGTCGCCTGCGGGCAGCCTCTGTTCAGCTCGGAGAACAAGTTCGATTCCGGCACCGGCTGGCCGAGCTTCGACGCCCCGATGGACGACGAGGTCGTCGAGACCGAGTCCGACCGGAGCATGTTCATGAAGCGCACCGAGGTGCTGTGCTCACGATGCGACGCCCACCTGGGCCACGTATTCGACGACGGCCCCTCGGACACGACCGGCAAGCGCTACTGCATCAACGGCTGCGCCCTGAAGTTCGACGAGGAGTAGCCCGGCGCCCAGATCCTGCCCCGACGACGGCGTTGCAACCCCGCATCCCCGGAGGGCGAAGCCCGAGGAGATGCGGGTGGGTGTCGGCTAGACCTTGCCGCCGGCGCCCAGGTAGCTGAAGCGGACGGCGAGAGCCACCGCTTCGGTCCTGGTGTCCACCTCCATGCGCGCGATCGCGTTGCGAACGTGCGTGTGGACGGTGGCGGGGCTGAGGCTGAGGCGGTCCGCGATCTGCTTGACGCGGAGGCCCTCGGCCAGCAGCTCGAGGATCTCGCGCTCGCGGGGGGTGAGCTCGAGCAGCTTCTCGACCTCGCCCGCCCCCTGGCCGAGCTCGGTGCCGACGAAGGTGCCGCCCCCGGCAACCACCTCGATCGCCCGGGCGATGTCCTCGCTCGGAGCTGACTTCAGCACGTAGCCCGAGGCGCCGGCTCGCAGCGCCAGCGTCAGCAGATCGGGCTGGGCGTGGGCGGTGAAGATGATGACGCGGGTCTCGGGGCGGACCTTGAGGATCTCCTTGGTCGCCTCGATGCCGTCCTGGCCGGGCAGCTCGACGTCCACGATCGCGACGTCGGGCTTCAGCTCCTGGACGACGCCGACTACCTCCTCGCCGGTCTCGGCCTCGCCGACTATCTCGACACCGGTGATCGACGCCATCCGGGCCTTGACGGCCTCGCGGACGATCTCGTGGTCGTCGCAGAGCACGACTCGCTTGGCTGGGTTGGAGTTCACAAGGAAGGAATGCTCCCTGGAAGCCCAAATTCCTGCAAGACGACTGGCATCCGCACGTTCCCCTCTTTGTCCTGGTTGTTCTCGATCAGCGCAATAAGACTACGTCCAACCGCCACCGCCGTGCCGTTCAGCGTGTGCACCTCGGTCGGCGAGGCGCCGTCGACCGGGCGATAGCGCGCCTTGAGGCGGCGCGCCTGGTAATCGGTCGTGTTCGAGCAGGAGGTCAATTCGCGGTAGCGATCCTGGCTTGGGATCCACGCCTCGCAATCGAACTTGCGCGCGGCGGAGGCTCCGAGGTCGCCTACGGGGATATCGACTACTCGGTAGGGAAGCTCAAGCGAAGCGAGGATCTTTTCTTGCAGGGCGAGGATGCGCTCGTGCTCGGCGTCGGACTCATCCGGCTCCACGAAGCTGAACATCTCAACCTTGTCGAACTGGTGCACGCGGAAGATCCCGCGCGTGTCGCGGCCCGCGGCGCCGGCCTCCCGCCGGAAGCAGGTCGAGAAGCCCGCGTATCGCTGCGGCAGCTCGCCGGCATCCATCACGGTGTCGGCCTTGAGCGCCGCGAGCGAAACCTCGGACGTGCCGACGAGGAAGAGGTCGTCCTTCGGCACCTCGTAGATCATCTCCCGCTCCCCGGGGAAGAAGCCAGTGCCGTACAGGGCCTTCTCGCGCACGAGTACGGGCGGCGCCGCCGGGGTGAACCCCTCGGCTCGAAGCGTCTCCAACGCGTAGCGGACCAGCGCCATCTCAACCATGACGAGGTCGCCGAGCAGGTAGGCGAAGCGCGAGCCCGAGAGCTCGGCCGCCGCCTCCATCTCGATCCAGCCGTGGCGCTCCCCCAGCTCGAGATGGTCGAGGGGGTCGAAGTCGAAGCGCGGCGGATCACCGACCTTGCGCAGCTCGACCGCCTTGTCCTCGGTGAGCCCGTCGGGGGCGCCGGGCGAGGGCAGGTTCGGAAGCTCCGCGCCGAGCTCATCGAGCTTCGACTCGACCTCGCTGAGCTCGGACTCGAGTTTCTTTACCTCGGCCGAGACCTCGCGCATCGCCGCGATCGTCTCGTCCGCATCTCCCCCGGAGCGCTTCGCGGCGGCGATCTGATCCGAGGCGCGGTTCTGCTCGCCGCGGAGCTCCTCGACCCTGGGAAGGAGTGCACGGCGGCGCTCGTCCAGGGCCAGCAGCTCGTCGAGCGAATCCGCCGCGCCGCGCCGCGCCAGCGCAGCACGTGCGGGGCCTGGGTCGCGCCGGATCTTCTTCAGGTCGAGCGAAGCTCAGTCCGCCTGTGCACGGGTGCCATCTACGGGCCTGGGGTCGACGTGTCCTCGTCCCCCTCGATTTCCGAGCCCGAGTACTCCTCGAGGAAGCGCGCCACCTTCTCGGCGTCCTCGCCGACGACGATGTTCTGAGGCATGATCGCGCCGGAAAAGCCGCCGTTTCGGATCGCGTATATCGCGTCCTCGTAGCTCTCGACCCGCTGATCGAGGTTCGGGCCCTGGGTGCGCTGGCTGCGGTTGGCCGTGCCCTGCGCGCCGGCGGCCTTGAGGGTGTGGCATCCGGAGCAGCGCTCGGCGAACAGCACCGCTCCCTCCTGGACGTCCGGCTCGGCCCCGGGCACGTCGACGCCCTCCTGCCCACAGGCAGTGAGGGTGGCCGCAGCCACGACACAAGTGAGAACTAGAAGCCCGCGCACGCGGCGGGATCATATTCAAGACGCCCACGCGGGCGATGACCCCGTAGCGTTCGCGCCTGTGTCCGGCTTCCGAGAAGCGCTCGCCGCCTACCCCACCGGCGTCACCGTCGTCACCGCTATCGGAGCCGACGGAAGGCTCTCCGGCGCCACCGCGAACGCCGTCACCTCGCTCTCGCTCGACCCTCCGATGATGCTGGCCTGTCTCGACCGTGGCTCGCGCACCCTCGCGTCGGTGCTCGAGGCCGGGCGCTTCGGAGTCAACGCGCTCGCCGCCGGCCAGGCCGGGCTCGCGCGCCAGTTCGCCGCCAAGCATCCCGAGGCCGAGAAGTGGGAAGGCGTCGGCCACTCGGAGAGCCACGGCTCCCCCCGCCTCGACAACGCGCTCGTCTGGGTCGCCTGCGAGCTGCGCGACGTGATCGAGGGTGGCGACCACGTGATCCTCACCGGGTCGGCGCTCGCAGCCGACTCGCGCGAGGGCGATCCGCTGCTCTTCCACCGCGGCGACTACCGCGACCTGTTGGCCGAGAGCTGAGCAACCGAAGGAGGAGCCTTGATCATCGTGTCCGGAAGCCTGTTCGTCGACCCCGCAGACCGGGACCAGTACCTCAAGTCGTCCATCAGCGTGATGGAGGAGGCGCGAAAGGCGCCCGGCTGCGAGGGCTTCGCTCTCTCGCCCGATCCGATCGAGCCCGATCGGATCAACGTCTACGAGCGCTGGGAATCCGACGAGGACCTCGAACGGTTCCGCGGGGAGGGACCCGACGCCGACCAGGCGGCTCAGCTGCGCGGCGCCGAGGTCGCGAAGTACCGGATCTCGTCGGTCGAAGCTCCCTAGCCTCGCCCTCGGGCGGCTTCGAGAGCCTCGTCCTCGGTCAGGTACATGCCGACCCAGAGGATCAGCCCGTCGAGAAGCTCCCCGAGCTGAAAGACCGCCGGGGACTCGACCCCGACTCCGCTCTCGGCTCCCTCTCCGCTGACTCGGAAGGTGGCGACGACGTACTGCTCGCCTGCGGCCGAGCAGTCCTCCAGATGCAACTGAAACCCTCGAAACGTCTCGCGCCAGGCCTGCCAGAACTCACGGACCCCTTCGCGGCCGCGATAGGTGCCGGCGTCGGGGAACGCGTCGGGCGTGTGCCACTCGATCTCGGGGTGCATCAGCTCGAGGGCAGCGTCGAAGTCACCGCGGTTGAACGCCTCGAACGCGTTCCGGACCACCTCGATGTTCCGCTCCGACATCGCGTTCGCAGTATCGCGCGATGAGCCTAGATCAGGGGTGTGGTCCCGGCCGCGCGGAGCGCGAGGAACAGAACGATCAGGCAGGCGACGGACATGATTCCCATCTCGCGGCGGACGATCGCATTTGCCACGGCGCGCTGGCGCTCTTCGGTGAGCGAACGGAAGTCGAGGGCGCCGAGCTCCATCTGCGCTGCGCCCGCGCGGGTCAGCTCGGCGAGGAAGGAGACCAGCAGGGGCAGCGCGCCGTAGAGGTAGTGCAGGTCGACGGCGACCCGACCGCTGAAGACGAGGAGCAGCCCGACCGCGACCTGGAGCACGACGGTGACCTGGGCGACCCGCAGCGCGTACCAGAAGCCGATGGTCGGGCGGTCGCGAAACCAGGCGACCCCGCCCCAGACCCCAGCGGTGGCGTTGGCCGCGAGCAGGGCGACTCCGACGGCGATGTGCAGACCGGTCACCCCGCGCACCCTACGGGTCGCATGTCCGCCTCAGGGCGTCGGGTTTTCGGCTCTCTGATGCCGAAAAGCACTATGTAACAAGGCGACACAAGCGCACTGTTAGATTTCGCTTCAGAGTGCTTCAGAGCTACCTCCCCGTCCTCGTCTTCGCCGGTCTCGGAATCCTCGTCGGGACGACCTTCACGCTGCTGAACGGGATCACCGGGCCCCGCCGCCCGAACGCGATCAAGAGCCAGCCCTACGAGTGCGGCCTGCCTTCCCAGATCACGCGCAGCTTCAAGTTCGGCGTGAGCTTCTACATGATCGCGATGCTGTTCATCCTCTTCGACATCGAGGTCGTCTTCCTCTACCCGGTCGCCGTGATCATGCAGTCGGCCGACAGCGTCTTCGTCCTGGCCGAGGTCCTCATCTTCGTCGCGCTGCTCGTCGTGGCGCTGGTCTTCGTCTGGGCGCGAGGAGCACTCGATTGGAGATAGAGCGCCGCAAGCTCCGCGTCCCGGCCCCGGCCGAACAGCCGACGAGCCCCGAGGAGTTCCGCGCCAAGCAGATCCGCGCGCGCGAGCTGCTTCGCGGCGACCTCGAGGGCCGCGATCTCGAGCAGCACGTCGAGGAGAGCATCTTCACGACGACCCTCGAGAAGGGGCTGAACTGGGGGCGAGCCAACTCCTGCTTCCCCGCGACCTTCGGGCTCGCGTGCTGCGCGATCGAGTTCATGTCGATGATCAGCGCCCGCCCCGACATCGCCCGCTTCGGCGCCGAGGCCCTTCGCGCCTCGCCCCGGCAGGCCGACCTGCTGATCCTCTCGGGCCGCGTCTCGATCAAGATGGCGCCGGTCGTCCGCCGGCTCTACGACCAGATGCTCGAGCCGAAGTGGGTGATCTCGATGGGGGCCTGCTCGTCCTCTGGCGGGATGTTCGCCAACTACGCCGTCGTCCAGGGCGCCGACAAGTTCATGCCGGTCGACATCCACATCCCGGGATGCCCGCCGCGCCCCGAGGCGTTGCTGAACGGCTTCATCAAGCTCCAGCGAAAGATCCAGGGCAGTCCAGACCTCGGCTGGCGCCAGCGCTACAACGCGATCGGCACCGAGGAGTGGGCGCGCCTCGAGCCCGGCAAGCCCTCGCGCGAGGCCGTCGAGGCCGCAGCTCGCGTGCTCGAGGGAGCGCCGAATGCCTGATGCGCCCGGTCTGGAGCTGATCGCCCAGGAGATCAACGAGACCGAGCCGGGGACCGTGCTCGAGACGGCGCTCGAGCACAAGCGGGCGACGCTTATCGTCGACCCGACCAAGGTCACCGCCGCGCTCACCTACCTGCGCGACACACCCGCTCAGGGCTACACCTTCCTCTCCAGCCTGCACGCCGCCGACTACCTGCCGGCGACCCCGCGCTTCGCGGTCCACTACGAGCTGCTCTGCCGCGACCGCGTCGAGCGCATCCACGTGAAGGCATTGCTGCCGGACCCGGCATCCGGCTCCGGCGATGAATGGTCCAGGGTGACCACGACGAACGCGTGGCAACCCGGCATCCCCGGAGGCGAAGCCGAGGAGATGCCGGTTGATGAGGCCGGAGGATCGGCGCTCCCTTGGATCGACTCATGCGTCGAGCTTTTTCCCACGGCTGACTTTCAAGAACGGGAGGCCTACGACTTCTTCGGGATCGTCTTCCGCGGCCACCCCGACCTGCGCCGAATCCTGATGCCCGACGACTATGTCGGCTGGCCGCAGCGCCGCGACTTCCCGGTCGGCGGGGAGCCGGTGCTGTTCACGCATAACGAGATCGAGCTGCCCCGGTGGTACGAGTAGTGCCCTCCGCCGACGAGACACTCCGCGACGAGGCGTTCGGCACCCAGCAGGGAGTCCGCCCCGAGATCGAGGACCCGCTGGCGCCGCTGGTCGCAGCCGGCGCCACGATCGAGCCCGGCCCGCCCGACATCGAGGGCGACCTCGAGCCCGAGGACGAGGTCATGACGATCAACATGGGCCCGCACCATCCGGCGACCCACGGGGTGCTGCGGCTGATCGTGACCCTGCGCGGCGAGCAGGTCCTCGACCTGAAGCCGGTGATCGGCTACGTCCACACCGGGATCGAAAAGAGCTGCGAGCAGAAGAGCTATTGGAAGGCGATCCCGTACGTCGAGCGCATGGACTACCTCGGCTACTTCTTCAACATGCAGGCCTATTGCGGCTGCGTCGAGGAGCTGCTCGAGCTCGAGATCCCCGACCGCGCCAAGTACCTCCGGATGATCCATATGGAGCTGAACCGGATCCACTCGCACCTGGTCTGGCTCGGCACCTCGGCGCTCGACCTCGGCGCGGTCTCGATGTTCTGGTACTGCTTCCGCGAGCGCGACGCGATCCTTGACATGTTCGAGATGTCCGCCGGGCAGCGGATGCACACCCGCTACTTCCAGGTCGGCGGCGTGATGGAGGACATCCCGCTCGGCTTCGAGCGCAAGCTGCGCGAGTTCGTCGAGATGATGCCGACGCGGATCGACCAGTACACGGCGCTGCTCGACCAGAACGAGATCTTCCTGCAGCGCACCAAGGGCATCGGCATCGTCCCGCGCGAGCGGCTGCTGGAACTCGGCGTCACCGGTCCGCTCCTGCGCGCGACGGGCGAGCCCTGGGACCTCCGCAAGGCCGACCCGTTCCTGGCCTACGACGAGGTCGACTTCCAGATCCCGGTGGGCACCGTCGGCGACGGCTACGACCGCTACAAGTGCCGCGTCGCCGAGATGCGCGAATCGGTCAAGATCCTCGAGCAGTGCCTCGACGGTCTGCCCGAGGGCCCGCACATCGCCGACGACCGCAAGATCGTGCTGCCGCCGCGCGACGAGCTCGGCACATCGATGGAGGCGCTGATCCACCACTTCAAGCTCGTCACCGAGGGCTTCCGCGTCCCGCCGGGCGAGCTCTACTACCCGATCGAGGGGCCCCGAGGCGAGCTCGGCTGCTTCATCGTCGCCGACGGCTCCGCGAAGCCGGCGCGGGTCCACTTCCGCGACTCCTCCTTCGTCAACCTTCAGGCCCTGCGCGAGATGTGCATCGGCGGCTGGGTCGCCGACCTGATCCAGAACCTCGCGATGCTCGACCCGATCCTCGGGGGGATCGATCGATGAGGCCCCACCGGGTCCTCATCCGATGCGGTCAGTCCTTTCGGGAGGTTTCTCGATGAGCCCGTTGATTCCCAAGCCGCGCAAGCCCTGGAAGGACGACCCCGGCCACATCCACGACAGCCCCGGCCTGCCACCCGAGGCTCCCGAGCCGGAGCTGCCCGAAGACCTGCAGGACCACCCCGGCGTCGACCTGCCGACCATCAGCTCGATCCCAACCGAGCACGCGACCGAAGAGGAGCGCGAGCCAGAGGGAGACCCGGCGCCGGTTCCGGAGCTCTCCGAGGTGGACGTCCCGCGGGCGCTCGCCCAGGAGATCCGGCGAGCGATGAAGCGCTATCCCGAGAAGCGCTCGGCCTCGATCCCGGCGCTGTGGGCCGTCCAGCGCCGCTACGGCTACTGCAGCCCCAAGGGGATCGAGCAGGCCGCCGCGGTGATGGGCGTCACCCCCGGCTACCTGCAGTCGGTGGCGAGCTTCTACGACCTCTTCCACCTCGAGCCCCAGGGCGAGCACCAGGTCCTGGTCTGCACCAACATCTCGTGCTGGCTGCGCGGCGCCGACGACATCCTGCGCGAGTTCATTGACGCAGCTTCCGGATCCATACGCTCAACGCGCATGGAAGGCGCGCCCGGCGCCTCCGGACGCGAAGCGGAGGAGGTGCCGGTAGATGCCGAGCAGCCCCCGGATTTGATGATCCGCGGTTTCGAGTGCCTCGGGGCATGCGACCTCGCGCCGATGGCGTCGATCGACGAGCGCTACTACGGGCCGCTCGCCGAGGGCGACGCCGAGCAGGTCGTCGAGGCGCTCCGCTCCAAGGGCGACGTACTGCCCGATAAGCGACTCGAGGACCGGGGCGCTGCGGGGGGCAAGCGAAACCCCGCCGACGAGCGGGTCACCAAGCACCGGCTGAACAAGGTGAAGGGGGCCCAGGGCTGATGGCCGGCGAGACGCGACTGCTGTTCCGGAACATCGACGAGGAGGGGCTGAACACGATCAAGGTCTACCAGCGGCTGGGCGGCTACGAGGCGCTGCAGAACGCCTTCAAGGAGATGGAGCCCGAGACCCTGCTCTCCGAGCTCGAGGACTCCGGGCTTCGCGGCCGCGGCGGCGCCGGCTTCTCGATGGGCAAGAAGGCGAGCTTCCTTCCGCGCGGCGACATGGACAAGTACCTGTGCTGCAACGCCGACGAGTCAGAACCCGGTGCCTTCAAGGACCGCGAGCTGATGCAGAAGAACCCCCACCAGCTGATCGAGGGGATCGTCATCGCAGCGCGGGCCGCAGGCGCCAACCGCTGCTTCATCTTCATCCGGGGCGAGTACGACCTGCAGGGCGACATCCTCGACGCCGCCGTGGAGGAGGCATACGACGCGGGCTTCCTCGGCGACGACGTGCTCGGGACGGGCGAGCAGGTCGAGCTCGTGGTCCACCGCGGCGCGGGCGCCTACATCTGCGGCGAGGAGACAGCGCTGTTGGACTCGCTGGAAGGCAAACGTGGCAACCCGCGTCTGAAGCCCCCGTTCCCTGCGGTCCAGGGCCTCTACGGCGGGCCGACCTTGATCAACAACGTCGAGACCCTCTCCAACGTCCCGCACATCGTCGCCTCGGGCGCCGACTGGTTCAAGGGCTTCGGAACCGAGCAATCGCCGGGCACCAAGGTCGTCTCGGTCTCGGGCGACGTGCAGCGCCCCGGCAATTACGAGGTCGAGCTCGGCATCCCGACCGGCGACCTGATCAACGAGCTCGCGGGCGGCGTCCGCGACGGGCGATCGATCAAGGGCTTCTTCCCCGGCGGGTCCTCCTCGCCGGTGCTGACCGCCGACGAGGGCCTGAAGCTCCCCTACTCCTTCGAGGCGATGCAGGAGGCCGGGTCGATGCTCGGTTCGGGTTCGATCATCGTCTTCGACGACACCACGAACGTCGTCGAGCTGGCCCTGCGGACGGCGAAGTTCTACCACCACGAGTCGTGCGGGAAGTGCACTCCCTGCCGCGAGGGGACGAACTGGACCGTGAAGATGCTGGAGCGGATGATCCGCGGCGAGGCGACGCCAATCGACCTCGAGACGACGGCAGCGGTCCAGAAGAACATCATCGGCCACTGCCTTTGCGTGCTCGGAGACTCGATGGCGGCCCCGGTCGGCTCGATGGTCGAGAAGTACCGCGAGGAATTCGACGAGGCGCTCGAGCGCGGCGTCCCCTCGTACTCGGGCAACGGCCACGCGGCCGGCGCCGCTGAGGCGATCGGCGAGTCGACCCGGCGCGAGGGCGACTACGAGTCGATGAAGGCCGGGCGATAGGGCGATGAGCCAGCCGATCCGCAATGCCGTGACGCTGGTCGTCGATGGCCGCGAGGTGATCGCCCCCGAGGGGACGATGCTCGTCGACGCGGCGAAGATGGGCGACGTCGAGATCCCGGTCTTCTGTTACGAGCCGAAGCTCGGCGAGCCTGTCGGCGCGTGCCGCATGTGCCTGGTCGAGATCGAGGGAATCCCGAAGCTCCAGACCGCGTGCTCGACCCCCGTCCGCGACGGCATGGTCGTCTACACGCAGACCGACCAGGTCAAGGAGGCGCAGAACGCGGTCGTCGAGTTCCTGCTCGTCAACCACCCCCTCGACTGCCCGGTCTGCGACAAGGGCGGCGAGTGCCCGCTTCAGGACATCTCGATGGGATGGGGCCCGGGCAAGAGCCGCTTCACCGATCCCAAGCGCCACTTCCAGAAGCCGCTCGAGCTCTCGCCGCTGATCGCGATCGATCGCGAGCGCTGCATCCTCTGCTACCGCTGCGTGCGCTTCAGCCAGGAGGTCGCCGAGGACGAGCAGCTCCAGCTGCTCGAGCGCGGCGATCGCAGCTTCGTCGGCACCTTCGACGAGCGGCCATACATCGCCCCCTTCCACGGCAACATCATCGAGCTCTGCCCCGTCGGCGCTCTGACGTCCTACACCTACCGCTTCCGCGCGCGCCCCTGGGACATCGAGGACGCGGGCTCGGTCTGCACGCTGTGCCCGAGCCAGTGCAACGTCAAGTTCACGGTGCGCGACGAGAGGGTCCTGCGGGTGCTCGCTCGCGACAACCACGCGGTCGACGACGGATGGCTCTGCGACAAGGGCCGCTTCGCCTTCCAGATGTTCAACTCCGAGGACCGCATCCACGAGCCGATGGTCCGCGCCGGCGACGGCGGCCTAAGCCCGATCTCGTGGGAGGCGGCCATCGAGCAGATCTCGACCAAGCTGAAGACCGCCGGCTCGAACGCCGCTGCGCTCGTCGGGGGGCAGACCTCGAACGAGGAGGGCTGGCTCGCCCAGCGCCTCGTACGCGGCGCGCTCGGCGGCTCCGCAGTCGCCAGCTCGCCGAACCCCGTCGACCCCGGCCTGCTCGGCGAGCTCTCCCGTCCCGAGATGAGCGCGCGGATGAGCGACCTCGACTACGCGGGGACGATCCTCGTTATCGGCGCCGACCCCCTCCACGAGATGCCGATCCTCGACCTGCGCATCCGAAAGGCCGTCCGCCGCAACGGCGCGAAGCTGCTCGTCGCATCGGAGCGCCCGACCGCGCTCGACGGCGGTGCCCACGAGGCGATCCGCTACGCGCCCGGCGACGCCGCGCGCTTTCTCGCCGCCTTGAACGGGGCGCTGGCGGGCGAGGACGAGAAGGGGCCCCACGCAAAGGACGCGCAGGCAGTCGCCGAGCAGATGCGCTCGGTCCAGGACCCGATCATTGTCTGGGGCGAGCGCCTTTGGCGCAGCCCAGGCGCGGTCGCGGCGCTGCGCGACGTGGCCCGCTCGCTCGACATGCACCAGCGCATCGGGCCGGGCCTGCTCGAGGTTCCCGAGGAATCGAACGCCCGCGGCCTGCGCGAGGTCGGGGCGCTCCCCGGCGCCGGCCCCGGCCTCGCCCCCCGCGATGCGAGCCGTAGCCCAGACGAGATCAAGCAGGGGCTCACCGACCACGAGCTCGACGCGCTGCTGCTGGTCAACGCCGACCCCGTACGCACCTACCCCGACGGCGACGGCTGGCGCAAGGCCCTCGCGGGCAACTTCGTGGTCGCGATCTCGATGTACGACGACGAGTCCACGCGCTACGCCGACATCGTCCTTCCGGCCGAGTCCTACGCCGAGAAGGAGGGAACCGTCACGCACCCCGACGGCCGCCTCCAGCGCGTGCGCCCGAACGTCCCCCACCCCAAGGACGTGCGACCTGGCTGGTGGATCCTCGTTGAGCTACTCGCTGCTCTCGGCGACGACGTCGGGGCGGCCACCCCGGAAGCGGTCTTTGAGTTGGCGTGTCAGGAGGTTCCGTTTTATGGGGAGACTGAGTACGAGGAGATCGGGGGCCAGGGGCTCAGGTGGCAGGAACGTGATCCGGGTGCGTCATGGACTCCGGCGCCTGGTACCGACGCGATCGCCTCCGGTGCTGATTCGCCGAGCACCCGCAGCGACTCCGAGATCGTGTCGACGGCTGCATACGCACCGTCGGCGACCACGCCGGCACCAGACGGCGAAAGCCATGATGCAGACGGGCTCCTCCTTGGCACCTACCGCGACCTCTGGGCCTCGGAGGTCACCGTGCGCAATCCGTCGCTGCGGTTCCTGATGCCGACCCAGAGACTCGAGCTGGCCCCTTCTGACGCGGAGATGCTCGGACTCGAGCAAGGGGATCCCGTCACGGTGTCCGCCGGAGGATCCTCGGTCGAGGCTGTTGTGGCCATCAAGGGACGGATGAGGCCCGGTGGGGCGTTTCTCATCGAGGGGACTTCGGAGCAGAATGGGAACGTGCTCGCCACCGGTGCGCCGCGGCGGATCGAGGTCATCAAGCGCGAGGTGCCCGCCGAGGAGGCCGCTCCCGCGAACGGCAACGGGCGGGTGAAGGTCGTCGAGACCCCGATGCCCACCGGCGGGGTCCCGAATTGAGACCCCACCGGGGTCCTCATCTAATGCGGCCCTTCCTTTCGGGAGGTTCCTCGATGAGACCCACCGAGGTCCTCATCTACTGCGGCCCTTCCTTTCGGGAGGTTCCTCGATGAGACCCCACCGGGGTTCCCGCGCATGAGCCTCCTCGCCGAGGTCGGCTTCGCGGAGGCGTCGTGGATCATGGTCGTGAAGTCGTTGATCATCTTCCTCGGCGTCTTCCTGATCGTCCCGGTGCTGACCGTCGCCGAACGCAAGCTGATCGGCCGCTTCCAGAACCGCTACGGCCCCAACCGCGCCGGCCCCCACGGGATGCTCCAGCCCCTCGCCGACATCGTGAAGCTCGCCGGCAAGGAGAAGTTCCGCCCCGACGCCGCGGTGCCGCTGCTGTTCGCGATCGCGCCGGCGCTGGCGATCTTCTCAGGCATCGTCACCCTGGCGATCATCCCGTTCGGCGACGTCAAGGACGGCGTCGGGTTCTACGGGATCGACGTCTCGATCGGCGTCCTCTACTTCTTCGCGTTCGGCTCCCTCTCGTTCTACGGCCTGCTGCTCGCGGGGTGGTCCTCGGGCTCGAAGTACAGCTTCCTGGGCGCGATGCGCTCGGCCGCGCAGCTGATCTCCTACGAGGTCTCGATGGGCCTGTCGCTGCTCGGCGTCGTGATGATGGCCGGGTCGCTGTCGCTGCCCTCGATCGTCGACGCGCAGGGTGACATCTGGTACATCGTGCCCCAGCTCCTGGGCTTCCTGATCTTCATGGTCGCCGGCTTCGCCGAGACCAACCGCGCGCCGTTCGACCTGCCCGAGGCGGACGCCGAGCTGGTCCAGGGCTACATGACCGAGTACGGCGGCATGCGCTTCGGCTCCTACCTGCTCGCCGAGTATCTAGAGATGTTCGTCGTCTCGGCCATCGCGGTCACCTTCTTCCTCGGCGGCTGGATGGGCCCCGGCCCGGGGTGGCTCGACCCGGTTTGGATGGTCGGCAAGATCCTGGCGCTGATCTTCTTCTTCATCTGGGTCCGCGCGACGCTGCCTCGCCTTCGCTACGACCAGCTGATGAGCCTCGGCTGGAAGATCATGCTGCCCCTGGCGACGCTCAATGTCCTCGTCACAGCGATCCTGGTTACGGTGCTCTAGTGACTGCGGAGCTGAACACGGAGGGGATCAAGGCCTTCAACGAGGAGTTCCCCTACCTCAACGAGGGCGATGTCATCTCGGTTCAGCGCGGGCCTGAGCCCGGCGGGGCCGGCGGTGTCTATCGAACCTTTGGCGCAACGTTGAAGGGGCTGCGCACGACCTTCGCCCGGATCATCGAGGGCCCGATCACCGTTCAGTACCCCGAGGAGAAGATGCCGGTCTACCCGCGCTTCCGCGGCCGCCACAAGCTGCACCGCTTCGAGGACAACGGGCTCGAGAAGTGCGTCGGCTGCTCGCTCTGCGTAGCGGCCTGCCCTTCGGACTGCATCCGCGTCGTGGCGGCCGAGAACGACCCGGACCACCGCGTCTCGGCCGGCGAGCGCTACGCCGAGGTCTACGAGATCAACCTCAGCCGCTGCATCTTCTGCGGCTACTGCGAGGTCGCGTGCCCGTTCGACGCGATCACGATGGGCCACGACTACGAGATGTCGGACTACAACCGCGCCGACCTCATCTTCACCAAGGAGATGCTGCTCGCAGAGCCCGTCGACCGCACCCCGCTTCGCCGCCACGACGAGTAGCGCACCCTTCGCCTCTACTGCGCGAACTGCTCCAGGCCCCCGAGCTCCTCGATGAGCTCGCCGCCAGCGGCCGCCGCGACCACGATCGCAGCGCGGAGCAAGCGGTTCTCGGGCAGGAGGTCGGCCACCGGCTCACCTCTTCGGCTCCCACGCCTGCCGGCCAAAGTGCGGGTGGACGGAGGGCGCGGTCCTGGCGCATACTTCGAACGTGTCCGCTGACTCTGAGGTGGTCGAGGGACTCATCGATGCGTACGAGCGCGACGACATCGACGCAGCGCTTGCGCTGCTCCACCCCGACGTCGAGGTGCGGCCCATCCGCGCGCAGCTCGAGGGGACCTCCTACTCCGGGCACGCCGGCTACAGGGAGATGCTGGCGGTCTTCGAGGAGGATTGGGAGGGGCTGCGTCTGATCCCGGACCAGCTGGTGGAGAGCGCGGGCGTCGTGGTCTTCGTCGGCCACATAGCCGCGAAGGGAAGGACGAGCGGGGTCGACCTGGAGGCGCCGCTCGGGATCGTGTTCGAGATCCGAGACGGATTGGTGACGCGGTTCATCAGCTTCAGCGACTCCGACGACGCCCTGCGCGAGGCCGGGCTCAGCGCCTGACCTCGAGCTCACGGGCGACCGCGAGGGCGAGATCGGCGGCGCAGGCGACCGTCGGATAGCTCAGGTTCTCGGGCGTGTCGGTGGGCCAGTGGTAGTTCGAGATGCTCTTGTTCTCGTTGATCGAGACCAGGCAGGCCGTCGGGATCTTCATCCGGCTCGGGACGACTGAGTCGGTGCTGGCTCGCGAGCGCAGTCCGCGGCGCATCGGGATGCCCTCGCGCTCCGCGACGCGGACGATCAGGTCGCGCCAGCCGCGGTCGAAGAAGTCCTCCATCACCAACTCGCCCTCGCCTTCCAGCAGGGCGAGCTCGGGTGAGCCGACGCTGTCGAGGTTCAGCACCCACGTCCGCTCCCGGTCCATGCCGGCGAGGTGGCGCGCGGCGAACCCGTGGATGCCGCCCTGGAGAATCTCCTCGGCGCCGCACGAGGCGAGCACGACGCGGACGCCCTCGACCGGCTCGCGCTCCAGCGCCTCGGCGACCGCGACGAGCACGGCGACTGCGCTCAGGTTGTCGTTGGCGCCGGGGACGACGGCGCTGCGCTGGATGTCGGCGAGGGTCACTGCGGCGGCTCCGCTCACGACGGAGCCCGCGGCGGTGAGGCCCCGCCGCCCGGTGGCGGCGCCGGCGGCGACCATCAGCGGCCCCGCCAGGACGGCCCACCAGAGGGGTGCGGAGGTGTCGGCGCGCTCGACGATCCCGGGAGCCGCGTCGCCGAGCGCCTTCTGGCCGCCCTGGTGGAAGATGCGGCCGCTGCGCGCGGCGTCGTGGTGGGCCAGCAGCACCAGCGTGCGCTCTGCGTCGGCGGGCCCGATTTCGCCGACCACGTTCCAGGTCGTGCGCTCCTCGGCCGCCACCCGCCGCATCAGCCGCGGGCCGTTCGAGACGTCGTCTGCAATCAGCGCAGCCGCGGCCGCTCCGCCCACGGCGCCCGCCGGCCTGCCCCAGCGGCTGAGGCCGGCGAGGCCGGCGGCTGCCGCGCCGGCCGCGATCGCCGCGAGCTGGCCCGCGAAACCCTCGCGGTAGGCCTCCTCCTCGACCCGCGCCGCGACCCCGGCCGCCTGCAGCCGCTGCTCGATCCAGTTCGCGGCCTCCCGCTCGCCCTCTGACCCGGCGAGCCGCTCGATCGGCGCGAGCGCCTCGACGACCTCGCGCAGGGTCGGCTCCGGGGTCTTCGCAGCCTGGGGTGTCAGGGCGGCATTCGTTGTCACGGCAGCGCAACCTACCCGTTGGCGCTAGTGGCTGCCGGTACACACTCGATGGCGGGAGCCAAGGCGGAAACCGCTCAGGAAATAGGATTGCCCCGATGAAGGAGGTCGCATTCTTCGCCGGCGCGATCGGCGCTCTCGGCGGCGCGATCGCCGTGATCTCCTTGCGGAACGCGTTCTACAGCGTGCTCGCGCTGATCGTCCACTTGATCTCGCTCGCAGGACTCTTCCTCCTGCTCCAGGGAGAGTTCCTCGCGGTCGCCCAGATCGTCGTCTACGCAGGTGCCGTGATGGTGCTCTACGTGTTCGTCGCGGCCTACGTCGGCAACGTCGACGAGCCGCTGTGGGAGCCGATCCCGGGGCAACGGTTCCTGGCGCCGCTGCTCGGCATCGCCCTGTTCATCGAGCTTGCGATCGCGCTCGTCGGCTCGGGCCTGAAGACGATCGAATCCGACGGCCCCACGGTCGAGCTCGGCTTTGGATCCCCGGAGTCGATCGGCCGCCTGATGCTGGAGCGCTTCCTGATCGCCTTCGAGGCCGCATCCCTCCTCCTCCTGGTCGCAGCGGTAGGTGCCGTGATCCTCGCCGCCCGTCGCAAGGAGCCCACGCGGCCGGAAGGCGCGCCCGGCACCCCCGGAAGCGAAGCTGAGGAGGTGGCCGGATAGCGATGGATCTCACCTGGTACCTGGTGCTGTCGGCGCTGATCTTCGCCACCGGCGTCGTCGGCGTGCTGCTGCGCCGCTCGCCGCTGGTGATCCTGCTCTGCCTCGAGCTGATGCTGAACGCCGGCAACCTGGCGCTGCTCGCCTTCAGCCGCTCCCTCGGCAACGAGGACGGCCAGGTGTTCGCGCTGATCGTGATGGTGATCGCGGCCTGCGAGGTCGTCGTCGGCCTCGGGCTGATCGTCGCCGCGTACCGCCGCCGGATCCCGCTCAACGTCGACGAGTTCCGGAACCTGAGGGGCTGATGGACGCGACCACCTACGGCTTCCTCGTGCTCGCCTTCCCGCTCGCGGGGAGCATCCTGATCGCGTGCGGGTGGAAGCTGCTGCCCGGGCGGAGCGCCGGCTGGATCGGAACGGGCGCGATCCTGCTCTCTTTCCTCGCCTCGCTCGGCGCACTGTTCGACGTCCTCGACCTGCCCGTCGAGGAGCGCCAGCTGACCGAGTCGCTCTACACCTACGCGGGAGCCGGCGGGCTCGACATCCAGCTGAACGTGCTGGTCGACCCGCTCTCGATCTTCATGTGCCTGATCGTCAGCGGCGTCTCGACGATGATCCACCTCTATTCGATCTCCTACATGACGGGGGACGAGGGGTTCCGGCGCTTCTTCAGCTACCTGAACTTCTTCGTCTTCTCGATGCTGCTGCTCGTCCTCGCGGGCAACATCGTGCTCCTCACTGTCGGCTGGGCGTTCGTCGGTTTCGCCTCCTACGCGCTGATCAGCTTCTGGTACCGCCGCGAGACCGCGACCAAGGCGGGGATGAAGGCGTTCGTGATCAACGTCGTCGGCGACGTCGGCCTGGTGCTCGCCGCGCTCTTCCTGTTCCGCGAGCTCGGGACCTTCGACCTGCTCGAGATCTTCGAGGAGGCCCCGAAGGAGTTCACCGTCAACGAGGGCGTCGTCGTCGCGATCGGCTGCCTTCTGTTGGTCGGCGCGTTCGCCAAGTCGGCGCAGATCCCGTTCCACACCTGGCTCGCCGACGCGATGGAGGGCCCGACGCCAGTCTCGGCGCTGATCCACGCGGCGACGATGGTCACCGCCGGGGTCTATCTGATCGGCCGCTTCCACCCGATCTTCGAGATCGCGCTGACGGCCGCCGACATCGCCGCGATCGTCGGGCTGCTGACTCTGCTGATCGCCGCGACGATCGCGCTGGTCGTCACCGACCTCAAGCGGATCATCGCCTACTCGACGATGAGCCAGATCGGGTACATGATCATGGGCGTCGGGATCGGCGCCTACAGCGCCGCCTTCTTCCACCTGATGACCCACGCCTTCTTCAAGGCGCTGCTGTTCATGGCGGCCGGCTCGATCATCGGCGCGATGGCGAATCGCCAGAACATCGACCTGATGGGCGGCTTCCGAAAGTCGATGCCGTTCACCTGCGCGATGATCCTGATCGGGGCCGCGGCCCTCGCCGCGTTCCCCGGCACATCGGGCTTCTTCTCGAAGGACGAGATCCTCGCTTTCGCCGAGCATCGCGGCGGCTTCTACTGGGTGTTCGCGATCGGCGGCTACATCGGCGCGCTGATGACCGCCTTCTACGCCTTCCGGATCGGCTTCCGCGTCGCGTTCGGCGACCCCGTACCTGAGGCGCGCGAGCTCGAGGAGGGCCACATCCACCACGCCGAGCCCGCCAACCCCGCGACCGGCGAGCCCGAGGACACCGACGTCGGCTTCCCCGGCGCCGAGCACCACATCGCCGAGCGGGAGTGGCCGATGAAGATCGCGATGAGCGTGCTGGCCTTCGGCGCGATCTTCGCCGGACTCGTCCAGGTGCCGGGCGTGGACGCCGTCGTCGAGCACTTCCTCGAGGGCAGCTTCGAGGACTCGACCCTCTACAACGACCTGCCGTCCGACGCCGCCGAGTGGCGGGGCCTCGGCATCGGGGCGATCATCTCGATCCTCGGGATCGCGCTGGCGGCTCAGTTCTATCTGCGCAAGCCGGGGACGACGAAGCGGCTGCAGGAGCGCTTCGCCGCGGTGCACACCCTGCTCGAGAACAAGTGGTACTTCGACGAGCTCATCGACCTGCTCGTCGTGCGCCCCTTCCTTGCGCTCGGGCGATTCGCCGACGGGACCTTCGAGCGCGTCGTCGTCAACGGCCTCGTCGGCGGCGCCACCGGCGCGGCACGCGGCGCCAACGCCGGTGTGCGCGCAGCGCAGTCCGGCTACCTGCGCGGTTACGCGCTGTTCCTGGTGGTCGGCTTCGCCGGCCTCGGCCTCTACTTCCTGGTGGCGGGGTCCTAATCGGGTCTTCATGCACGGACGTCGCGGGAGGTCTCGATGATCCAGGTCGTCCTCTGGCTCCCGCTCGCCGCCGGCCTGCTGGCCGCGCTGGCTCCGCGAAAGGCGACTCCGTGGGTCGCGGTGCTCGGCTCCGGGATCGCGCTCGGTCTCGGAATCGGCCTGCTGGCGAGCTTCGACTCCGGCGTCGCCGGGGTCCAGCACCCGGTCGACGAGAGCTGGATCCCCGAGCTCGGCGTCCGCTACTCGCTCGGCATCGACGGGATCAACGTCTTCCTGATGCTGCTCACGGGGGTGTCGTGGTTCGCGGTGACCTGCTGGGGAGCGATCCGCACGCCGGACCGCGACAAGACGTGGTTCTTCCTGCTCGGCCTGGCGCACACGGCGACGCTCGGCGCGTTCATCGCCCAGGACCTGCTCCTCTTCGTCCTCTTCTTCGACCTGATGCTGATCCCGTTCTTCTTCCTGTTCGCGGGCTGGGGAGAGGACCACCCCGGCCGCGCGTACGAGGGGACGATCAAGCCCGGCCCCGCCACGATCAAGATGGTCGTGTACACGCTCGTCGGCTCGCTGCTGATGCTGGCCGGCGCGATCGCGACAGGCGTGATCGCCGGCGACGGCGGCACGCCCGTGTTCTCGATGGCCGAGCTGGCCGCGAACCCCATCGGGGAGGACAGCCAGCGCTGGATCTTCTGCTTCTTCGCCCTCGCATTCCTGGTCAAGATGCCGGCCTTCCTGGTCCACGGCTGGATGGCCGACGCCTATCGCGTCGCCCCGCTGCCGGCGCTGGCGCTGTTCTCGGCGGTGCTCTCGAAGGTCGGCGCCTACGGGTTCCTGCGCGTGGTGCTGCCGACGTTCCCCGACGCCTCGATCGAGTTCCAAGAGGTAGTGCTGGTGATCGCCCTTGCGTCGGTCCTCTACGGCTCGATCATGGCCTTCACCCAGACGAGCGCCCGCCTGGTCCTCGGCTATTCGTCGATCGCCCAGCTCGGGTTCATCACCCTCGGGATCTTCGCCCTGCGCCCCGACGGCGCCGACGGCGCGATCCTGCAGATGGTCAACCACGGCCTCGTCACCGTCCCGCTCATGCTGCTGTTCGTCGTGCTGGTCGAGCGGGTCGGCAACGACGACATCGCCCGGATGGGAGGACTCGCATTGCGCGCGCCGGTGATGGCCGCCTTCTTCCTGATCGCGACGCTGGCCCTGCTCGCCATGCCGGGCTCGGCCAACTTCGTCGGCGAGTTCTTCATCCTCAACGGCGTCTTCCAGGCGAAGGTCGCGTTCGCCCTGATCGCGAGCATCGCCGTCGTGATGGCCGCCTACTACGCCCTCCGCCTCTACCAGCACGCGATGCACAACCGCCTCCGCCCCTCGCTGGAGTCGAGGGAGATCGGCCTGCGTGAAGGAATCGTCGTCGGCGCCCTGGTCGCGTGCATGGTCGCCCTGGCGGTCTACCCGCAGCTGATCCTGAAGCGGACCGACGCATCGGCAACCGCGGCCGTCGAAGCAACGCAGACCTCGCCGGAGGTGGCGAGCGAGACGTCTGAATCCCCCGCGACGGCGTCGCAACCGCGCACGCCCGGAAGCGAAGCTGAGGACGTGCGCGTTGATGGCGAAGCCGTCGGGCGGGCGCCCGTCCCGGAGGCACCGCAATGATCCCGATCGCACAAGAGACCTTCAACGCGCCCGACATCGACTACGGGGGCATCTCGCCGATCATCGCGCTGACCGCGGGGATGGTCCTCGTGCTGATGGTGGGGCTACTGAGGACGCCGCGCTTCCTGGTGCCGGGCCTGACCCTGGCGGTGCTGGCAGCGACCGGCGGGCTGGCGGTCTGGCAGTGGGGCGAGCAGGCGGACCTCGTCTCGGGCGCGCTCCGCCTCGACGAGCTCGGGCTCGCGGCGACTCTGATCGCGGTCTTCGCCGCGGCGGTGGCGACGATCCTCTCGATCCGCGAGTCCTCGGCCGAGGCCGCGGGCCTCGGTGCCTTCTACGCGCTGCTGCTCGGCTCGGTGCTCGGGATGACCATCCTCGCCATGTCGCAGAACCTGGTCGCATTCTTCGTCGGGCTCGAGCTCCTGTCGATCCCGCTGTACGTGATGTGCGGGTCGGCGATCCGCAAGGAGCCCTCGCTCGAGTCCGGGCTCAAGTACCTGATCGTGGGCAGCCTCGGGTCGGCGACGCTGCTCTACGGCTTCGCCTTCATCTACGGCGCCGGAGCCTCGACCGACTACAACGCGATCGCCGAGAAGCTCGCCGGTGGCGAGGCCGACAACTCGATCATCCTGATCGGGACCGCGATGGCCGCCGTCGGGCTGGCCTTCAAGGTCTCGCTGGCTCCCTTCCACCAGTGGACGCCTGACGTCTATCAGGGCGCGCCGACTCCGGTTACCGCATTCATGGCTGTCGCGACCAAGGCCGCCGCTTTCATCGCCTTCGCTCGGCTGTTCGAGGTCGCGCTCGGCCCGGTGGTAGACGACTGGCAGCCTGCGCTCGCGGCGCTGGCGGTGATCTCGATCGTCGTCGGCAACCTCGGAGCGCTCGGCCAGGACTCGCTGAAGCGGCTGCTCGGGTACTCGGGCATCGCCCAGGCCGGCTACATGCTCGCCGGGATCGTCGTCGCGACCGAGATCGGGCTCGAGGCGCTCGTCTTCTATCTCGCCGCCTACACGCTGATGAACCTGGCTGTGTTCGTGACCATCGTCGCCCGCGAACGCGAGACCGAGCGCGGCGACGACATCCGCGCGTTCGAGGGAATCGGCCGCACCCGCCCATGGCTCGCATGGCCGCTGACGATCGGCGTCCTGGCGCTGGCCGGAGTGCCTGCGACCTCGGGTTTCATCGGCAAGCTCTATCTGATCGAGGCGACCGTGGACGCCGACTACACGTGGCTCGGCGTCGCGATCGTGATCGGCACGATGGTCTCCATGGCCTACTACCTGCGCGTGCTGGCGGCGGTCTGGATGAAGCCCGCACCCGACCCGGCCGTAGCCGCCGGCGCCATGCCCGCGATGGCCGGCGGCTCGCCCGAGGCCACGACCGGATCGAGCGTGAAGGGCGCCGGCAACTGCCTCCTCATAGTCGGCGCCGGGGTCCTCTGCGCGGCGGCGACCATCTTCTTCGGCGTCATCCCCTCTCCCCTGGTGGATTGGGCCTCGGCCGCGGGGGAGTCGCTCAACACATTCCTCTAGCGTCACACCTGCCACGACTCATCGACCTAAGGAGAATGGATGTTCCTACTAGCTGAGTACACCTTCGGGCAGGGATTGCTCACGGTGCTCTCGATCTTCATCTTCGTCGCCTGGATCATGGTCCTGATCACGATCCTCAGCGACCTGTTCCGCGATCACGACACCTCAGGATGGGTGAAGGCCATCTGGGTCCTGTTCCTGATCTTCATCCCGTTCCTGACGGCGCTGGTCTACCTGATCGCGCGCGGCAGCGGGATGCGCGAGCGCTCGATCAAGGCTCAGGAGGAGCAGCAGAAGCAATTCGACGCCTACGTCCGCCAGGCCGGCGGCACCAGCGCGGCGGATGAGGTCGCGAAGCTGAAGAAGCTTCACGACGACGGCGCGATCACAGACGCCGAGTTCGAGGAGCAGAAGAGGAAGGCCCTGGCCTAGGGGCCCCGGGCGCCTGCGGGCGCGCATCCGCGAGGATGCGCGCCCGTGGGAGTCCTCCTCACAGTCGCGACGATCGTCCTCGCCACAGGCGCCGGCATCGCCGCCGAGTCGCGCTGGCGCGACCGCGCCGCTGAACTCGCCCGCGCGAGCCTGACGGCGTCCGTCTTCACCCTGCTGCCGTTCGTCACCTTCTTCAACGTGGCGCGGCTGGAGATCGACGCCGACATCGGGTTCGGCATCCTGCTCGGCTACGTCGCGATCGCCATCGCTGCAGGGCTGGCGTGGTGGGCGGGCCGCGCGATGGACCTGTCCCGTCCTACCCGGGGCACCCTGATCACCTGCGCCCTCGTCGCCAACACCGGCTATCTCGGCTACCCGCTGACGGCCTCGCTGCTCGGCTTCGACGCCCTCGGAGAGGCGGTCGTCTGGGACCTGCTGGTGGGCGCCCCGGCTCTGCTGCTCGTCGGCTTCGCGGTCGGAGCGGCCTACGGCGAGAAGGCGGGCGAGACGCCGCGCGAGCGCGTCCGCGCCTTCTTCACCCGCAACCCGCCCCTCTATGCAGCGATCGCCGCGCTGCTCGCGCCCGACGCGCTCGCCCCCGACGCCTTGGTGGACGCCTCGCGGGTCGCCGTCATCGCCCTGCTCCCGATCGGGTTCTTCGCCGTGGGAGCGATCCTCGCCGAGGAGGCCGAGGAGGGCACCCTCCGCCTCGGATCGCCATTCCGCCCTCCGGTCTCGATCGCGATCGTGCTGCGGATGATCGTCGCGCCGGGATTGCTACTCGCGATGGCCGCCCCGCTCATCGACCTCCCGGGCCCCTACCTGCTGCTCGCCGCGATGCCCGTCGGCATCAACACGCTGCTGATCGGCCACGTCTACGGCCTCGACCTCCGCCTCGCCGCCCAAGCGGTCGCATGGTCAACCGCAATCGCGATCGTCGGAGCGCTGGGCTCGCTGGCGTTCTGAGAACAAGAGTCAAGGGTCTGACCAGCTAGCCGTGCCCTGGCGCCGGTAACTGGCCAGAACTTCGAACGTGTCGCTTTGGACGCCGAACTACTCGCTCAGGCCAGCCGCCTCGAGCGCGTCGGATTGGTTCAGGTAAACCTGGATGCTGGTTGCGCGTCCACCTTCGAGAGCCCAGAGGTGACCGACCTCCCGCTCCAGGTGAATCCCGCTAGCGCTGCCCTCGGCAATCAGCCGAGCCAGGACGACCACGGTGGACCCGGTATCGAGGTAGCGCTCGGGCTCGAATCGCCACTCGGCCCAAACCTCGTCGACCATCGCAATCCAACGCTCGACTCCCCTGCGCCCGCGGAAGACCTCCGGAGTGTCGGGATAGAGGGGCGGGACTCGAAGCTCGATGTTCGGGTGGGCGTAGTCGCGAAAAGCGGCGTCCAGGTCCCGGCTGGCGAAGAGCTCGTAGAGCTTCCTCACCGCCTCGACGTTCGGTTTGGACATAGCCCGTCCAGTATTGCGCCGCGGGGCGGAGCGGCTGCTAGCTGTACACGCGCGCCGAGGAGCTGCGGCGCTTGCGCTTGAGCAGGTGGGCGTCGGCGGCGTCGAGGAGCTCGGCGGGCTCGGTGCCGTCTTCGGGGAACACTGCGTAGCCGACGGTGGCGGAAATGCGGAAATCGCCGGATGAGACGCGGGCTACCGCCTGCTCGATGCGGAGGGCGAGGTACTCGGCCTGCGATCGGCCCGTCTCGGGGGCGATGACCGAGAACTCGTCGCCGCCCTGGCGAAAGACGGCGTCCTCGGTGCGCACCTTCAGGTCCAGCATCGAGCCGACGATCGCGAGCACCAGGTCGCCGACGAGGTGGCCCTGGGTCTCGTTCACGGCCTTGAAGTCGTTCAGGTCGAGCGAGAGGACGGCGAACTCGCGGTTGCGGCGCTCGTGGCGGGAGGTCTCGTGGCGCAGGCGGTCGATCAGGGAGCGGTAGTTGCCGACGCCCGTGAGCCCGTCCTCGGTCGAGAGCTGGCGGTAGGCCTCGCGGCTCGCCTCGAGCCCGTCGGTGAGCCGGCCTACGACGAGCGTGATGAGCACGATTCCCGGGCCGGCGGCGATCGCCCACAGCAGGGTCTCGCGCGCGGGCTCGTCCGAGTAGACGAGCGGGGCGAACAGCGCGACGATCAACAGCGCGAGGAACGGGGCCATGCGCCGCGGCTGCGGGAACACCAGTGCGACGAACAGCGCGACGAAGAAGTAGAGATAGGTGAAGACTTCGTGGGTGATCCCGACCGCGATCGCGACCAGGATCGTCGAGACGACCGGGACGGCCATGAGCCAGCGCTCCTGGAGCCGCCACAGGGGCAACACGAGGCATGCGACCCCGAGCAGGATCGCGAGCACGGTCAGCGAGTACATCCAGGGCTCGAAGTCCTTGTCGAGCAGGAAGGTGCCCGGGATGGTCGAGAGCGCGCCGGTGATGAATAACAGGCCGGCGAGTCGCCAGGCCCCCGGCAGGGAGACCGCCCGATAGCTGTGTGCTGCGGCGGCGTTGGCACTGGCGCCATTGGAGTGTGCGGTCAATGCGCTCCTAGCGTGCTTCCGGGGACTGAGGTAAGGCTCGCAACTGGCCCGGACCCAAGCCTCCCGGGGTTGGCGCGCGACTCTACCAGCGCCTAACGCATCGGACCATCGGGCAGGGCGACTACGATGATCGACCCGTGCGCTACCCGGTCGAAGCCTTCACAGACGAGGAGAGAGAGCTCCTCAGATCCCGCTTCACGAATCTCGATCGTCCCGTGTTCGCGCTGGTGAACATGCCCGAGACGGTGAAGGGCGCGCTCTTCGCCCGCTACTCGCGCTATCCGGGGACGCTGCGGCGCCTCTATCTCGAGGAGTTCGCCTCCGACGTCCCCGCAGCTGCTGAGCGGCCGTTCGACGGCGAGGAGGGCGAGCGCGCCGCCGGGCTGTACGAGCGGGTCTTCCTCGGGTACGGCGACGATTCGATCGCGCAGGTCGGCGGTGCGCACATCGCGACCGAGTGGGTCTCCAATGTGCTCACCAAGATCCTGCAGCGCGGCCGCCTGGCGGCCTACCTCGAGCAGTCGACCCGCTACATCCCCTACGACAACCCGCTGCCCGAGAACGCGGGCGGCGGCTACCGCTTCTATCGCGACGACGAGCTCGGCACCTCGTACGCGGCTGCGATGGACGAGATCTTCTCGATCTACTCGACCTCCCTGGTGGAGGTGCAGCGCTGGGCGGCCGAGCGCTGGCCCCGCGGGGACTCCGAGCCCGAGCGCGCCTGGGAGAGCTCGATTCGCGCCAAGGCCCTAGACCTGCTGCGCGGGCTGCTGCCGGCGGCGACCCTGAGCCACGTCGGGATCTTCGCCTCGGGCCAGGCCTACGAGCAGCTCCTGCTGCGGATGATGGCCTCGCCGCTGCCCGAGGCCCGGAGCTTCGCGACGATGATCCTCGAGGAGCTGAAACAGGTGATGCCGAGCTTCGTCTCCCGCGTCGAGCGCCCCGACCGCGGCGGCGAGTGGGTCAGCTTCCTCGAGCAACGCCGCGAATCGGCCGAGCAGTGGGTGGACCGCCTCGGCCTCGGCTCCCGCGGCGAGGCCGACGACACCCCCTCGGTCGACCTGATCGAGGTCGAGGGCGGCGAGGAGGAGCTGCTCGCGTCGTCTCTTTACGAGTCGGCCTCGGTCTCCGAGCGCCAGATTCGCGAGCGCGTGCGCGCGCTCCCACCCGACCAGCGCGCCAACGTGATCGCCGAGCTCGTGGGTGAGCGGGCCAACCGCCGCCACCGCCCCGGCCGGGGCTGGGAGGCGGTGCACTATCGCTTCGAGATCGTTTCTGACTACGGCGGCTTCCGCGACCTGCAGCGCCACCGGATGCTCACCTGCCAGTGGCAGCGGCTCTCGCCCGACCTGGGCGCCGGCGTTCCCGAGGAGGTGCGGGAGGCGGGGGTCGGCGGCTCCTACGAACGCGCGCTCGAGACCTCGCGCGTCGAGTTCGAGCGCCTCGAGGCCGCCGGCATGCCCGCCGCGGCGCCGTACGCCCTCTGCCTCGGCTACCGCATCCGCTACACCCTCGACCTCAACGCCCGCGAGGCGATGCACCTGATCGAGCTGCGCTCGGCCCGCGAGGGGCACCCGACCTATCGCGCGGTCGCACAGGCGATGCACGAGCGGATCGCCGACGTCCATCCCGCGATCGCCGCGGCGATGATCCACGTCGACTCCTCGCGCGAGCCCCGCCTGGAGCGGATCATGAGCGAGATCCGCACGCACAGAAAGCGCGTCGCCTCAGAGCAGCAGCCCGAGCGCTCTGACGCTCCACCGGGCGTCAACGCGCTCGGCTGAGGCGCTACCTAACTTTCAGTCAATCCCGTGACGGCGCCCTCGCGCCGGCGATTCAGGGGTACGATCGCCGGGTGAGAGGAGAGGGGAAGGGTCGGCGGGCCCTCGGGGCTTCGCTGCTGCTGTTGGCCGTGACGATCGGCGCTCCCGCGCTGTCGGCGGCCCAGGACGCGGGCTCCCAGGCCGTCCCCGCCACACCAAGTGGAACCTCGCCGGCGCCACCCGGCGCAGCCGTCGTAGCCCCCCCGCCGGCGTCGCAGCCAGCCGCTCCCGGACGCGAAGCGGAGGAAGCGGCTCCTGATGCGGAGGAAGCGGCTGATGATGGCGAAGCCGTGAACCAGCAACCCGCCGCTCCCGCCGAGCCAGCGGCGCCGGCCCCCGTCCAGGCCCGCGCGGCCGGCGGCAAGAAAGCTCAGGCGTCCGCGTCGGCGACCGTTTCGACCGGCGACAACTTCTACTCGCCGGCCACGGTGTCGGTATTCGTCGGGGACACCGTCACCTGGCGCAACACTGGCGCCGCCCAGCACTCCGCGACCGCCGACGACGGCAGCTTCGACACAGGCATCTTCGCCGCGGGTCAGAGCCGCTCGGTGACCTTCGACAACCCGGGCACCTTCAGCTACTTCTGCACCGTCCACGGCCAAGCGCAGTCCGGGACGGTTCAGGTGCGCGCGGCCACCGACAGCCCGAGCGGTGGCGGCAGTAGCGCGGCATCGAGCGGCTCCAGCGAGGCCGCGGCAGTCGCCGCGGCTGACGCGGCTGGAACGAGCACGAGCCTTCCCTCGACCGGCCTGCCGGCTCTGATCCTCGCGGCCATCGGAATGGCATTGCTCAGCAGCGGCGTCGCGGCCGGGCGCGCGGCCGACCGGATCGAGGGCCGCAAGCGCCGTTCGCGCCGCCCCCGCCTGCACTCGATCTACTAAGGGCGGTGGGCGAGGGGCGCCGCGATCCGAGGCGGCGCCCCTGTTGGTTGTGGGTCCGCATCGCGGGTAGGTTTTGGTCAAGGAGCGACGAGAGGAGACCGGGATGGCGACCGAAGCGACCGATCGCGAAGACGGCGGGCCCGAGATGGACGTCCTGCTGAAGACCGAGCAGACCTTTCCGCCCCCCGAGGAGTTCGCAAAGCAGGCGAACGCCAACGACCCCGCGATCTACGAGCAGGCCGCCGCCGATCCCGAGAAGTGGTGGGCGTCGTGGGCCGACCAGCTCGAGTGGATCGAGCCCTACAACGAAGTTCTCGACTGGTCGGACCCCCCCTTCGCCAAGTGGTTCGTAGGCGGCAAGCTGAACGCCTCGGTCAACTGCCTCGACCGCCACGTCGAGGCCGGCAGGGGCGACCGCGTCGCCTTCCTGTGGGAGGGCGAGAACGGTGACCGCCGCGAGGTCACCTACGCCGAGCTGCTCGACAGGACCCAGCGCTTCGCCAACGTCCTGAAGGGCCTCGGCGTCGGCAAGGGCGACGTCGTCGGCATCTACCTGCCGATGCTGCCCGAGACGCCGGCCGCGATGCTCGCCTGCGCGCGCATCGGCGCGATCCACAACGTCGTCTTCGGCGGCTTCTCGGCCACGTCGGTCGCCGAGCGGATGGAGTTCTCGGACGCCAAGGCTCTGGTCACCGCCGACGCGACGATGCGCCGCGGCGAGCCGACTCCGATGAAGGCCGCGCTCGATGAGGTGCTGGGCAATCTGCCGAAACTCGAGCACGTGATCGTCGTCAACCGCGGCGACACCGACCCCCCGATGACCGAGGGCCGCGACGTCTCCTGGGAGCAGGCCGTCGCCGACGCAGACCCCACCTGCGAGCCCGAGCCGATGGACTCCGAGGACCCGCTCTACATCCTCTACACGTCGGGCTCGACCGGCAAGCCGAAGGGCATCCAACACACGACCGCCGGCTACCTTACCCAGGCCGCGGCCACCCACAAGCTCGTCTTCGACCTCTCCGACGACGACGTCTACTGGTGCGGCGCCGACGTCGGCTGGGTCACGGGCCACAGCTACATCGTCTACGGGCCGATGGTCAACGGCGCGACCTCCGTGATGTACGAGGGCGCCCCCAACTACCCGGCCGAGGACCGCTGGTGGGAGATCATCGAGCGCTACAAGGTCTCGATCTTCTACACGGCCCCGACCGCGATCCGTGCCTGCATGAAGTGGGGCAAGGAGCACCCCGAGAAGCACGACCTGAGCTCGCTGCGCCTGCTCGGAACGGTCGGCGAGCCGATCAACCCGCGGGCCTGGCTCTGGTACCACGAGGTGATCGGCGGCGGCCGCTGCCCGATCGTCGACACCTGGTGGCAGACCGAGACGGGCGCGATCATGATCGCGCCACTGCCCGGGCTGACGACGACCAAGCCCGGCTCGGCCACAGTCCCGTTCCCCGGCATTGAGGCGAAGATCTACACCGAGGGCGGCGAGGAGATCGACGAGGGCGCCGGCATCCTCGTTCTCACCAAGCCGTGGCCGTCGATGGCGCGCACCCTCTACAGGGAGGACGACCGCTTCATAGAGACCTACTGGGGCCGCTTCGGCCGCGAGACCTACCTGGTCGGCGACGCTGCGCGCAAGGACGAGGACGGCTACTTCTGGATCGTCGGGCGCATCGACGACGTGATCAACGTGTCGGGTCACCGGCTCTCGACGATGGAGGTCGAGTCGACGCTCGTCTCCAATCCCAAGGTCGCCGAGGCCGCCGTGATCGGCGTCCCCGATGAGATGAGCGGCCAGGCGATCATCGCCTTCGTCATCCCCGAGGGCGACGGGGGAGACGGGATGCAGGAAGAGCTGCGCTCATACGTCGCCGACAAGATCGGCAAGCTCGCGCGGCCGAAGCAGATCGTGATCTGCGACGACCTGCCGAAGACCCGGTCAGGCAAGATCATGCGCCGCATCCTTCGCGGGATCGGGAGCGGCGAAGACGACCTGGGCGACGTCACGACCCTGCGCGATCCCGACGTGGTCGAGGACGTCCAGAAGCGCTTCGCTGACGCGACGCCCTAGCGGCCGCGCCGCGATGCTCCAGCACGTCGCCCTCGAGACACCGCCCGGCGAAGTTGACCGCGCGATCGAGTTCTGGTCGCTCGTCGGCTTCAAGCCGGTGGAGTCGCCCGAGCCCCTCGGCGACACCGTGCGCTGGCTCGAGCGGGAGGGGACGCAGATCCACCTCCTTCTGACGGAGAACCACACAGCGCCCCTGCTCGGCCACCCCGCGATCGTCGTCCCGGACCACGCGGCCGCCAAGGAGCGACTTCGCGGCGCGGGCTTCGAGGTCGAGGACACGCGCCAGCTCTGGGGCGCCGACCGCGCCTTCGCGATCGCCCCCGGCGGGCACCGGGTCGAGCTGATGGCAGCGCCGCCGCCGCGGTCCCGAGGAACTCCCGGCTGAGAACGAGCGGCCGGCCCCTTGCAGGGACCGGCCGCGCCGCCCTCAGTTGCTGCTTGGCGCTACTTGACCTCCACCTCGGAGACCATGCCCTTCACCACGTGTGGCGGGCCGCCCGTCTGCTTGTCGGAGATGAAGCAGAAGAACGCGTAGTTGCCGGGCTCCAGGTTCAGGTCGACCACCTGTTTCACCCCGGAATCCATCACCGTGGTGCCGATGGCATTCGGCCCGTCGTCGCCTCCCTCGAACGGACTCGGGCCGCCGCCGCCTCCCTGGCTCTCCAGGAACGCCTTCGCCTCTTCGATCGTCGCGTCGGGCTTCAGTGGAGCGGCCAGGAAGTGATGCCAGGTACCGCCCTCGTTGTCGAGCAGCACCTTGCTCTCACCGCTCGGCAGCCCGTCGGAGGTGAACGTGTACTCGGCCGCGTCGACCTCGCCGTCGACCTCGGGCAGCTCAGCCCCGTTGTCGTTCCCGCCCACGGAGATCTTCGTGAAGGGCTCTTGGTCGGCGCCGGTCGGCAGCACGTAATAGGTGCCCGACTCCAGCTCCTGCGTGACGGTGGTGGACTCGCCGGGAGCGGTCGAGCCGGGGCCTCCACCGGCGATGAACCAATCCGCGACCGGCTCACCGTTCTCGGCCTTGGCGAGCTCCGCGGCTACCTCCGCGTCGCTGTGCTCCTCGCCCTGGGCGACGAAGGCCAGCTGGCCGTCCAGGTCTGGAATGTCGGTGTTGTTGGTGAGCTCAATCTCGGCCGCGCCGGAGTCGACCTCGGAAGTGGCGGTGAGGGTGACGTCCCCCTTGGCGCCGCTTGCGTCGATTGTGATCTTGGACGGTTCCGAAGACTCGTCGTCGTCATCTCCACCGCAGCCGGCGGCGACAGCGACGACCGCTGTGACGGCCAGGATCGGGACGAGCATCCGCGCGTAGCGCTTCCTGAGTCGCATCCATCTCCCTTCCGGGGTCCCCCCGACCCCAGGATCGTTTGGGCCCCCGCGTGTCGCGAAGGCTGAGCCGACCCTATAGCTGCTCGGTGCGCAGCGCTAGTTGCGGCGCTTGCGCTTGCGCGGCGGCTCGCTCGCTGGCGATTCGTTCGTCGAGTCCTCGCCGTCGCCTCGCGGATCCGAGGGGTCGTCGAGCGGCTCGCCGGTGACGTCGCGGCCCTCGCCCTCGATCGAGTCACGGGCCCGCTCCGCGGCCTGTTCGCGGCGGCCGGGCCATGGGAGCGCCGTCCCCGCCTCCCACGCCGGCGGTCTTCCCACCCAGAACCCGATCAGCATCAGGCCGATCACCGCGAACCACAGCTCTTGGAAGAACAGGATCTCGGGCGCGCCCTGGGCCAGCAGCACGAAGACGACCGAGCAGGCCATCCCCAGCGACCCCCAGAAGCGCGTAAGCAGGCCGGTGCGCATCCCCCACAGCGAGGTGTAGAAGTAGCCGATCGCGAATCCAAGCGTGCCGACGAGGCCGAGGATGCCGCCGATCCCGTAGCCCGACGCGTCCTTGATCGCGTCCTCGGCACGGTCGTCGGCCTCGTCCTCCGCGTCCTCGGTTGAGGACGCGGAGTCGGTCTCGGAGCCCGCGTTGGTCTCGGTGGTGGTCGTGGTCGCCTCTACGGTCGTCTCGCCCTTGGCGGCTCCGCCTTCGTCCTCACTCGCCCCGAGCTCGCCGGGCGCGGTGTCCTCTTTCTCTGAGGCAGCGTCGGCTGCCGGGCTGCTCTCGGGGGGCGCGCTCGAGCGCTCGGCCTCGGACGCGGCGAAGTCATCGGCCGCCGAGGAGAGGGCGGCGCTGCTGACGACGCCGCCGATCGCGAGGAAGACGACGCCGATCACGGACAGCCCGACCAACCCGTTTCGCACGCGCTCGGAACGCGCGCTGGCCGCCAGGAAGATGTAAGTGAGCGGCGCGCCGAGGCAGAGGTAGCCGAGCCCCGAGACGAAGGCACCGAGCAGCAGGCGGCCGCCGAGGTCGTCGGCGTTCAGCTCGAGCAGCGCGTCGGCGGCGCCGTCGGCATTCAGCGCGCTGATTCGAAGCCCGAGGCCGATTGCGATCAAAAAGACGCCGACGATCGAGAGGATCCCCGCGGGGCGCATGAAGCGGCGTTCGCGATCCAGGATCGCGGCTCGGTCGGCGGGGGCGGGCACGGCGGCTTATCTTAGGCGTCGCGAACCCGTTCGCACTCAGCGCGGGCTGCCGCCGAGCGAGCCCGGGACCGGGTCATCGTCAGGCGGGGCGAGCGAGCGCACCGGGTAGTACTCGTGGTCGACGGGCTCGGCGCGTCGCGAGATGCGCTCACCCACGCGCAACACCGTGTCGAGCACGGGCGCGGCGAAGCCGATCAGGTTCTCAAAGGCGTCCCGGGTGCGCTGCTGGTCGGGAGTGAGCTCAGATCTCGGCTCGGTCATCCCTATCCGCGCTCGTGGAAGTAGAACTCGGGCAGGGCGCCCTCTATCACCTCGGCGGTCATCCGCTGGGCGACCTCCAGGTTTCCGGTGCGCACGGCGATGTCGTCGAGGGTGACGATCCCGGTCAGCTCCCCGTCGTCGACGATCGGCAGGCGGCGGACCCTGTGCTGGACCATGAGCGCCGCGGCCTCCTGCAGGTCCATCTCGGGCTCGCCGCAGATCAGCGGCCGAGATGCGTGGCGCCCGGCTGGCTCGGTCATCTCGAGGTCGCCGGCGGCGACGCGGACCGCGACGTCGCGGTCGGTGATCATCGCGGCCGGGGAGCCCTCGGGGTCGGTGATGATCACGGAGCCCACCTTGCGGTCGCGCATCTGCTGCGCAACCCAGCGGACCTCGTCCCCTTCGTTGGCCGTGACGACCCCCGCGGTCATGATCTCGCGGAGCTTCATGGTGGTTAGCCTACCCTCGATGCCTCTGCTTTCCCGCCAGCGCCGCCGAATCGCGGTCTACGGAGCCACCGGCTACACCGGCAAGCTCGTGGCCGCCGAGCTCGCCGCCTCCAAGTCCCCGTTCGTCCTCGCCGGCCGCAGCCAGGCCAAGCTCGACGCGCTCGCCGCAGCGCTCGGAGGCGACGTGCGCACGCACGCCGTCGCGCTCGACGACCCCGATGGCCTGCGCTCGCTGCTCACCGACTGCGCCGCGGTGATCGCATGCGCGGGCCCGTTCAGCCTGCACGGCGAGCCGCTGCTCGCCGCCGCGGTCGACACCTCGACCCACTACCTCGACACGACCGGCGAACAGACCTACATGCGCACCGCTTTCGAGGCCTACGGCGCTCGCGCCGAATCGGCTGGCACGGCGGTGATCCCCGCGATGGGCTTTGACTACGTCCCAGGAGACATGATCGCCGCGCTCACCGCCGAGGGCATGGGCGAGGTCGACCAGGTGACTTTGGCCTACTCGGTGGCCGGCTTCGGGATGACGCGCGGCACCCAGCAGTCGGGCCTCGAGATGCTCGCCGGCGGGGACGTCGAGTGGCGAAAGCTTCAGTGGCTGCCGGCCGATCAGAGCATCGGGCGCGGCACATTCGAGTTCCCCGAGCCGATCGGGCGCCAACGGATGGTCCGCTACCCGGCGGGAGAGCAGATCACCGTTCCTCGCCACATCGCCACGCGCCAAGTGCGGACGATGATCACGGCATCGACGATCGCGCCCTCGGCTCTGAGCCGCTTGCTGCCCCTCCTCACCCGCCCGACCGGGCTCGCGATGCGCACTCCGCTGCGAAAGGTCGTCGCCAGGGCGATCGAGCGCCTTCCCGAGGGCCCGAAGCTCGAGGATCGCAAGGCCGCCCGCTTCACGATCGTCTGCGACGTGGTCAGAGGCTCGACCACACGCCGCGGCGTGATCCGCGGCTCCGACGTCTACGGGATGACCGCCGCCAGCATCGTCCGCGGCGCGACGATCGCCGCCCAGGGCCGCGTCTCGCGCTCCGGTGCGCTGGCACCCTCCGAGGCGTTCGAGACACGTGGCTTCCTCGAGGCGCTCGAGCCCTTCGATGTCGCCTGGGAAGTGGGGTCCGAGCGCGAGGTCGCTCCGGCCGTGGTGGCCTGAGGTGCCGCGCGGGCGCACGGGACGTACCGGAGCTGGCCGCCGAGCCGTCAGCCTCGAGGCCGGCGCCACCCCCGGCGGCGCGCGCTGCCCAGCCTGCGAGGAGCCCCTCTTCGTGTGGGTCGAGACCGAGGGCTGGGGCCCGCGCGACGACCAGATCGTCGACCGCTGCGAGAACTGCGGCCTCGTCGTCGCCCGCGATGCCGTCCCCTCGGCCGAGGCGGCCCTCGCCGAGCTGCTCGACAGCCAGACGACGGTTCGCACCAACGGCGGCGGGCCCGGGTCGCGCGAGACCGTGGCGGTGCGCGGCCCCAATGCCGTGAGCCTCCAGGCCTGGCTCGGGGCCGAGAACTGGGCCGCGCTTCTGCCCGGCGACTCGACGCTGAAGATGAGCCCGCGCTCGGCCGAGTTGCTGCTGGCCAAGCGCGGCCTGTCGGTGAAGCGCACGCGCTTTCTCGCCGGCGCGGGGATGGCCTCGATGTGGCAGACGCTGCTGAACCTCCTCACCTTCCACCGCGACTTCGCTCCGGAAGCCCTCTCAGGCCGCCTTCGCCCAGGCAGCGGGCGCGGCAAGGCGGCCTATGCGATCGACGTGGTGGTCTCTGTGCTTGCCGCGATCCCGACGGCGATCCTCGCGGTCCTGCTGGAGGGCGGCGCCGTGATCGCGCGACGCGGCGGCGTGATCGAAGTCACCGCCGCCGTCGACTCCAGCTAGCTCAGCCCGCCTCGGCGACCTCGACCGCGCACTCGGCCACCCGCTCCGGCGCCGCCAGGTGGGGCACGCCGGAGACCTCGAGCTCCAGGAGCAGCGCTCCTCCCAGCCGCGAGGCGAGCGCGCGCGCCGACGCGCCAAGCAGCGTCGGGGTCGCGACCGTGGTCACGATCAGCGACGGCCGGGACGCGGTCGCGAGTCGCGAGATCGGCATCTCCCACGCGGGAATCGAGCCAAGCTCGGCGATCAGGCTGACGGGCCGCTCGCGCCCGGCTGCAGTGAGCTCGGCGGGCAGGCGCTCGACGCCGACAGCCAGCGCGCCCAGCCTTCCCGAGAGGTAGAGCTCGATCACCGCGTCGCGCCCCTCGACGGCCGCCGACTCGAGCGCCCGGCGATCGCCGCCCAACAGCTCGGTCGCCTCGGGCAACAGCGAGAGCAGCGGCGGCTCGACCAGGACGGCGCCCGCGACCGCATCGGGACGGCGCAGCAACAGGTCGAGTGCGATGACGGCGCCGAGCCCCGCCCCGGCGATCACCGCCGGCTCGCTCGGTACGAGCGCAGCGAGCAGCTCGACGGCGTCCTCGCTCTGTTCGGGGACAGTGGTGCGCTCGTAGCCCATGGGCGCGCCGGACGCGCCCCAGCCGCGGCGGTCGTATGAGATCGCTCGCGCCGACGGCTCGAGCGCCGAGGTGACGGCCTGCCACGCCCGGGAGTCGACCGCCGTCTCGTGCACGAGCAGCACCGGCGGGCCTTCGCCCCGCTCGGAGAAGCTGAGCTCGACGCCTCGGGCCTCGAGCACGCCCATCAGCTCTCGGATGAGCCCTTCGACGAAGCGGCCCAGATGCGCTGCACCAACGGCAGGGCCAGGGCGCGCGGGCTGTGCTGGCCCACGATGGACTGAGCGCGGTTGAGCGCGCCGGGTACGACGACGCGCTTGTCGTTCTCGACGCCCTTGACTGCGTCTGCCGCCACGTCCTCGGCCGACATCCAAAGCGCATCGGGGGTGTTGTTCTCGACCCCGCCCATTCCGGCGACCTCGCCGAACTCGGTCTTCACGGGGCCGGGGCAGACCGCGGTGACGCCCACGCCGCTGCCGCGCAGCTCGGTCCGGATCGCCTCGCTGAACGAGAGGACGAAGGCCTTGCTCGCGGCGTAGTTGGCCGCACCGGGCATCGGCTGGAACGCAGCCGTGGACGCGACGTTCAGAATCGCGCCGCGGCCGCGCTCGACCATGCCGGGCAAAAAGCGCGCCGTGAGGTCGACGACTGCCTCGATGTTCAGCCGCACCATCCCGACCATGCGCTCGCGCTCGTTGCTGACGAAGTCTCCCCTGGAGCCATAGCCCGCGTTGTTGACGAGCACCTCGACGATGCGCCCGCGCGAGTTGACCTCGGCGACCAGTCGGCCGCGCTCGGCGGGATCGGCGAGGTCGGCCGCGAGCGGCTCGGCGGCGACGCGATGGTGGTCGCGCAGCTCGGTGGCGAGGCTCTTGAGCCGCTCCTCGCGGCGGGCGACCAGGATGAGCGCGTGACCCCTCGCGGCCAGCTCCCACGCGATCGCGACTCCGATGCCCGACGAGGCACCTGTGACGAGCGCGGTCCCGGCGGTCGAGGCCGCTGGAAGCCCCACCAGGACCTCGCTAGGAGAGGCCCTCGCGGGCCTCGCGCACCAGCGTCACGGCTTCGGGGAAGATGACGCGGATCGCGTCGCGGACCTGCGTCGCCTGCTCGTCGCTGGTGCCGCTCAGCTCGAGCGAGCCGATCGACGCAACGGTCATCTCGACGGCCAGCTTGATCGCGTTGTCGGCCCACGCGACCTTCTGCGCGCCGGCCATCTGCTCCTGCATCTCCTCCATGCGGCGCCGAAGCTCCTCCGGGTCGCCGAACAGTCCTCCGAATCCACCTTCCATGGGAGCGATCATAGAGGGGGTCGGCACGATCTCGCCTGTCCTCCGGCTCGGTTCCGTGCGCCGGCGCGCGCCCCGCGCCAGAGCTTCGTCTCAACGCTCGGCCGATGCGGACCAGCTCGCGAGCGAAAGAGCGTGGCGCGGCCTCGGTCGAGCACGTGGCGCTGGCCGCCCTCATCGCGCTGATCGCCATCGTTGCGATCGCTTCCTTGCGGGCCTCGCCACCGGACGCCGCGACGCGCGAGCTCGGCGGGACGATCGCGCGGCGGATCGCCTGCGTGCCGCGCCACCCGGTTCCATGCGGGCGCAACCCGCTCGCGCTCGCCTACGGCTTCCCGATCGGCAAGCTCGTGCGGGCGCTGGCTCCGGACCCCGTCGCGGCCGCCGGCTCCGCGGGGCTGCTCCTGCCGGTCGACTTCCGCCGCTGCCGTCAGGGGAGCTGCGCCGCCCCCGGAGGGCCGCGGGAGGGCCTGACCTCGGCGCTTCGCCGCGTCACCGCGTTCACGTCGGTCGAGGACCTTCGGCCGGCCGGCGGGCCCGTCCGGGTCAGTTACTGGCTCTACCGTCCGACGCTCGGCTGGGAGCGGATCGTCCGCGAGGCCGACGCGGACGAGATCGCCGCGGCCGGCTCGATCCGCCTCGACCTCGACGACGTCCCGGCGCTCGTCCCGCTCGAGACGGTGCCGGGCCGCAACCACTTCCGCTTCCCAGCGTCCGAGGAACCGGCCTGGCGGTGGGCGGTCCCCACCCGCTATCCCGGCTGAGGCTCCTTCTTCGACTCATCGGGGTCCGCGGTGTCGGTGTCCTTCTCGGCCGAGCGGATCAGGGTGCGCCAGTCGGTGGTGCGGAAGATCAGCACGAGGGCGATGAAGCCGAGGATCGCGGTCCAGGCGGCGATCGCGATCTGCTGGCCGACCGAATATGTGAGCACGGCGATTGGGCCAGGGCCGACGAGGGTCGCCACCAGCAGGGCCTGCTGGGCGCCCGCCCCGCCCGGCGTCAGCGGCAACAGCCCCGTGATGGCCTGCACGCTCATCACCGTCAGGACGTTCTCGAACGAGCCTCCGATGTTGAACGCCTCGAGGAAGAAGAAGAACGCGCCGAAGCGCAGCAGCCAGGCCGCGCCCTGCCACGAGGCGACCGTCCGCAGATACAGCGGGATGTCGGTGAGGACCACGACTCCCTGCTTGACGCGGTCCCAGAACTGCTCGGCCCGGCGCGCGAGCACGGCGAAGAGCACGATCGCTCCGATGCCGAGCGCCGTCAGGAAGAAGATCAGCAGCTGCGGGTTCTCGGCCCAGAACGAGATCTCGAACGCCGGTATCCGCGGCAGCTCGGGCAGCTCGGGAAACAACCCCTGCGTGAGCGCATAGACGAAGACGATGATCCCGGCGCTGGTGTCGAATACCGACTGCACGAAGAACGACGAGGTGATCGTCGGGTAGGTCGATCCCCTGATCGACTTCTTCGCGAGAAAGATCTTGACCGCGTCGCCCACCCGAGCGGGGATGAAGCTGTTGAGCCCGGCGCCCGCGATGTAGGCGCCGGTGACCTTCCAGTAAGGCACCTTCTTCCGGGGGTAGGCGGCGCGCAGCACGTTCTCCCAGGCGCGGCTGCGCGCGAGCAGGTGGGCGAGGTAGAACGCGAGCGCGATCACCATCGCCGGCCAAGAGATGTCGCCGAGGCGGCTGAAGAACTCCTCGGCCCCCCGCATGAAGCGGTCGAAGCTCGACGCGGGGTCGAATGCGAGCAGGAAGCTCATGGGGCGGCGCCCGCCTGCCGCACGCGGAGCAGTTCGCGGTTGGCGAGTGCGCCGATCAGCACCGCGACCGCGCTCACGTAGATCCAGATGAGCAGGATGATTACAGCGCCGAGGGCGCCGTAGGTCGCGTTGAAAGAGCCGAAGTGATCGACGTAGAACGAGAAGGCCACCGAGGCAATCACCCACAGCACGCTCGCGATCACGGCGCCGGGAAGATGCTCCGAGAGGCGGCGGCGCGACCCCGCCGGGCCGAACGAATAGAGGAGGAGGAGTGCGGCGAGCACCGCCGCGAAGCCGACCGGGTAGCGCAGGGCGCTGACGATCGCCCGGCCGGTATCGCCGACGCCGGCGTCCTCGGCGATCGATTCGAACATCGGCCCGGCGACGATCAGGGGCACGAAAGCGGCCAGCATCAGGCCCATCAGGGCCGCGGTCAGCCACAGGCGGGTCAGGTTGCCCCGGACGAAGCCGCGGATGAAGCTCTCGGACCCGCCAGACTCGTTGATCGCCTCGAGCGCCCGGATCGCCGCGCCGACCGCGCCCGAAGCGGTGATCAGCGAGAAGACGAGGCCGATCCCGAGAAGCCCGCCTGCCCCGCTCGACCCGAGCACGTCGCGCAGCGAGCTGTCGAGCGTGTCCACTGCCGTCCCGGGAGCGGCCTCGCGAAGCGTGTCGACGATGCTGTCGTAGGTCTCCGGGTAGCTGCCGAAGAGCGCGACCAGCGCGACGGCGACGATCAGCGCCGGAAACAGCGACAGGAAGCCGTAGTAGGCGAGCGCGGCGGCCCGGTCGGTCAGCTCGATCTCGCTGAACCGCGAATAGGCGCCCGCGGCGACCGACTTCCAGTCGCGGCTCCCGAGCTCCAGCAGACCCGTGCGCGGCCGGCGCTGTGCTTCGGGCTTGCGCTCGACTTGCTTAGGCGGTTGAGCCATCTGCGCCGAGAAAGCTCAGCATCCGCTCGGCGATCAGCTCGCCGCGGTCCTCCTGGAGGAAATGGGCCGCCCCCTCGATCTTCGCCTGCTCGTCGACCGTAGGAATCAGCTCGACGAAGCGCTCTCCTCCCCTTGGGTATGGGAAGACGGGATCGTTGTCGGAGAACGCGACGAGGGCCGGCTTGTCCCACCGTGTGAGCGCCTCGGCGACCGCAGCCATCTCCGCGGCGCCGGGCTCGTCGTCGGATGTCGGCACGAGGAGCGGGAACTGCGCGGCGCCGGCCTTCGACTCCGCCGTCGGAAACGGCGCCTCGTAGGCAGCGACAACGTCTTCGGGAAGCTCGGACGTGGTGCCTCCCTGAATCACGAACCCGACGGGCAGATCGGGGTTTTTCTCGGCGAACGCTCGCCAAGCCATGAAGCCCTTCGAGACGCGGCCAGTGAACAGGCCCGTATTGAGGATGACGAGCGCGCCGACGCGATCGGCGTTCTCGACGACCCAGCGCAGGCCGATCGGGCCGCCCCAGTCCTGGACCACGACGACCGCATCGTCGAGGTCGAGGCCGCCGAGCAGCCCCTGGGCGTTGTCGACGTGGCGCTCGTAGCTGTACCAGTCGCGATCGGTGGGCTTGTCGGAGCGCCCGAACCCCGCGTGGTCGTGGCAGACGACGCGGTGCCCGGCCGCGACGAGCGGCGGCAGCATCTTGCGATAGAGGTAGGCCCAGGTCGGCTCGCCGTGGAAGCAGACGACCGGCCGGCCCTCGCCTTCGTCGACGTAGTGCATCCGCAGGCCGTCGACCTCGGCGTAACAGGGCTCGAAGTCCCAGCCCGGGAGCCCCTCAAATCGGGAGTCCGGAGTGCGAAAGACGTCCACAGCCGCGCAGGATAGGCGCGGCCTCTACTTTTGCGACACTAACCCGCTGATGTCGACCCCTGGCCCCCAGGCAGTCGCACGCCCGAGTGCGCCCGCTGCCCGCGTCCACGACCCCGCCGACGAGGCGATGTGTCTGCGCGCCCGCGAGCGCTACGCCACCGACCGCAAGCGCATGGGCAACGTGCCGCGGCGCCGGCGCAAGCACGCTGCTCTTCCCAACCTGATCATCATCGGCGGGCTCAAGTGCGGCACGACGAGCATCCACCACTACCTCGGCCTCCACCCCGAGATCCACATGTCGAAGCCGAAGGAGCTCAACTTCTTCGTGCACGAGCTGAACTGGGACCTGGGGATCCCCTGGTACGAGGGCCGCTTCGACTCTCGCTTCGCGGTCCGCGGCGAGTCCTCGCCCCACTACACCAACCTTCCCCGCTACGAGGGCGTCGCGGCGCGAATTCACGACAACCTCCCCGACGCGAGGCTCCTCTACATGGTGCGCGACCCGATCAGCCGCATCCTCAGCCACTGGCGCCACGCGACCGGCGCCGGTTACGAGACCCGGCAGATGGAGGAGGTGCTCACGCGTGACGACCAGACCTACGTCACCCGCTCGATGTACTGGATGCAGCTGCAGCCCTACCTCGAGCTCTTTCCCCGCGAGCGGATCGCCGTGATCGCCCAGGAGGAGCTGCAGGGCGACCGCGACGGGACGATGCGCCGGGCCTTCGAGTTCGCCGGGGCCGACCCGAACTTCACCTCCGAGCAGTTCGACCGCGAGTGGGAGAAGTCCACCGCCAAGGAGTCCGACCAGTATCAGCTGATGGAGAAGCTGATCAAGGTCCCGGGCTTCCGATCCTTCGACCGCAACTTCGACCGCCTGCCCGAGCGCATGCGCTGGATGGTCGAGAAGGTCGTCCACGACCCCGACGCGCCCGAGGCTCCGAAGCCCGAGCTCACTCCCGAGATCGAGCAGCACCTGCTCTCGCTCTTCGGCGATGACTCCAAGCGCATCCAGGAGTTCGCCTGCCGCGAGTTCCCGCGCTGGAAGAGCTACACCTGAAGATCTCGGTCGCAGCGGACGAGCGCACCGGAGTGGCCAGCGCGATCCTCGATCAGCTGCGCGAGCGGGGCCACGAACCGATCCCCCACGGGGCGCTCGCTGACGGCGGCCGGGACGACTGGGCCTGGGCGTCGGAGGCCGCGGCTCGCGACGTCGCCGAGGGCCGCGCCGATCAAGCGATCGTCTGCTGCTGGACCGGCACTGGGGCCTCGATCGCGGCCAACAAGGTCGATGGCGTGCGAGCAGCGCTATGTCTCGACTCCCAAACCGCCGAGGGGGCCCGCCGCTGGAACGACGCCAACACCCTCGCGATCAGCCTGCGCGCCACCTCCGAGGCCGAGCTCGGTGAGATCCTCGACGCGTGGTTCGCCTCGGAGCCGAGCGGGGATGCCGATGATGTGGCGAACGTCGAGCACATCTCCGAGATCGAGGGCTCCGGGTGACCATTCCCGGGGAGACCCACTCCGTGCGCCGCCTTCTACCCGACGGCGCAGAGACCACCGTCGCCGAGCAGCTCGCAGGCCTCGAACTCTCCGAGCTCGCCCAGGAGGACCGGCCCTACTTGCTGATGAACTTCGTCTCGAGTATCGACGGGCGCGCGACGATCGACGGGCGCTCTGGGGCACTCGGCAGCCGCACCGACATGGAGATGCTGGAGCGCCTTCGCACCCGCGTCGACGCGGTGATGATCGGGGCCGGGACCATGCGCGCCGAGCGCTACGGGCGGATCGTGCCAGACCCGGAGCTGCGCGCCTACCGCGAGCAGACCAATCTCAACCACGACCCGCTGGCGGTGATCGTTTCCAATAGCCTCGACCTTCCCTGGGACGCCTCGCTGTTCACAGACGGGGGCGGGAGCGTGGTCATCTTCACCGCCGCCGGCGAGGACACCGAGGCGCCGGAGACGGCGACGCCGGTCGCGGTCGTGCGCCACGAGGGCAGCGTCGAACTGCCCGAGGCGCTCAGCTGGCTGCGGCGCGAGCGTGGCATCCGCAGCCTGCTGTGCGAGGGAGGTCCCGTGCTCCACGGAGAGTTGCAGGCGGGCGGGCTGGTCGATGAGCTCTTCTTGACCTTGGCCCCGAAGCTCGCCGGGGGCGAGGAGCGCTCGATCCTGCACGCGCCCATCCCAGACCCGATCGGCCTCGAGCTCGCATGGCTGCTCGAAGCCGACGGCGAGCTGTTCTGCCGGTACACGGTCGCGGCCTCCTCCGCCCGGTAGGTTTGTAGCCGTGGACTTCAACCCGAGCCCAGAGGTCGAGTCGCTGAGGGAGCGGATCGAGGCCTTCATGGCCGAGCATGTCTATCCCGTCGAGCTCGACGTCCTCAAGGCACTCGACGACGAGGTCAAGCCGGGCGTCGCCTATCCGGAGATCCTGGTCGAGTTGCGGGCCCAGGCCAAGGAGGAGGGGCTGTGGAACCTCTTCCTCCCTGACGACCGCTTCGGTCCCGGGCTCAGCAACTGGGAGTACGGGATCCTCTGCGAGCAAATGGGCCGCAGCCCCGTCGCCGCGCCGATGACCTTCAACTGCTCGGCTCCGGACACCGGGAACATGGAGATTCTCGCCGAGCATGGCAGCGACGCCCAGCGCGAGCGCTTCCTCGACCCGCTGCTCGAGGGCACGACGCGCAGCTGCTTCTCGATGACCGAGCCCGAGGTCTCCGGCTCTGACCCGACCACGCTCCAGACCCGCGCCGAGCTCGAGGAGGGCGAGTGGGTGATCAACGGGCACAAGTGGTACACGTCGGGCGCCATCGGAGCCGACTTTGCGATCGTCATGGTGGTCACCGACCCCGACGCTGGGCCTTTCAACCGGGCGAGCATGATCCTGGTGCCGATCGACACTCCCGGCTTCAACTTGATCCGCCCCGTCTCGGTGATGGGCCACGACGGCGGGCCGGGCCACTGCGAGATCCGCTACGAGGACTGCGCCGTCCCCGAGTCCAACATGCTCGGCGAACGCGGCACCGGCTTCGCTGTCGCCCAGGACCGGCTGGGCCCCGGCCGCATCCACCACTGCATGCGCGCGATCGGCACCGCCGAGCGCGCGATCGAGATGATGTGCGACCGCGCGAACTCGCGCCACGCCTTCGGCGGACCGCTCGCCGACAAGCAGTTCATCCAGGAGTTCGTCGCGACCTCGCGCATGGAGGTCGACCAGGCCCGCCTGCTTTGCCTGCACGCCGCCTGGAAGATGGATACGGAGGGCAAGCGCCGCGCCCGCCAGGAGATCTCGATGATCAAGGTCGTCGCGGCGAACGTCGTCATGGACGTGCTCGACCGCGCGATCCAGGTTCACGGCGCGCTCGGGATGTCCGACGACACCCCGCTCGCGGGGATGTGGCGCTTCTCCCGCATGCTGCGCGTCGCCGACGGCCCGGACGAGGTCCACAAGATGGTCATCGCCCGCCGCGAGCTCGGCCGCGCAGCCAAGAAGAGCGAAGCCGCTGCCGAGAACGGCGGGGGCCCCGCGGACGCCCAGCCGGCGGCCTCGGGAACCGGCGCGCGCTAGCCCGCAACACGGCCTTCGCCTCCCGCAAGGCCGACAAGCCGAGCGGCTGCGAACGTGGCTAGTCGAGAAGCTCAGGCGCTGAGCGCTTCGTCGGCCGCCTGCGCCAGCCGTTCGACCAGGGCCTTGAACTCCGAGAAGGCGTCGTCGGTTTCGCCGTATTGGCCCTTCGAGTAGCGGGCGAAGACGCCCTCGAGGATGATCGCCAGCTTCCAGTAGCCGAGGGCGACGAAATAGCCGACTTCGGAGAGGTCGCGGCCCGAGCGCTCGGTGTAGCGGGCCTTGACCTCGTCGCGGCCGATGAAGCCGGGGGCGATCGTCGCCGGGGCGAAGAGGGGCATGAAGTCGTCGCCGCGCTCTGACCAGTAGACGAGCAGCAGGCCGACGTCGGCCATCGGGTCGCCGAGGGTGCAGAGCTCCCAGTCGACGACCGCCGCGATCTCGCCCTCGTCGCTGAGGATCATGTTGTCGAGGCGATAGTCGCCGTGGACGATGGTCGCCGGCCCCTGCTCGGGAATGCCGGCGGCGAGGCGCTCGTGGACGCTGTCGACGAGCGGCAGCTCGCGCGTCTTCGACTTCCCCCACTGCCCGTGCCAGCGCTTGAGCTGGCGCTCCACGTAACTCTCCTTGCGGCCGAGATCGCCGAGGCCGACCGCGTCGGGATCGACGTCGTGGATCGCGGCGAGCGTGTCGACCACCCGGAGCCCGATCGCGGCGCGCTCGTCTTGGCTGAAGGCCTCGGCGTCCTCGGGAGTGCGGAGGATCGGGCCGCCGAGAAAGCCCATCACGTAGAAGGGCGGCCCATTGACGGACTCGTCCTCGCAGAAGCCTGCGACCGGGGGGACGGGGACGGGGGTGTCCTGGAGCGCCGAGATGACGCGGTGCTCGCGGCCCATGTCGTGGGCCGAGCCCAGCCGCTTGCCGAGCGGGGGGCGGCGAAGCGCCCAAGCGCCGCCGGCGGAGTCGGTTACGCCGAAGGTCAGATTCGAGCGCCCGCCCGAGATGCGATCAAACGCGAGCGGCGGCTTGGCACCCTCGACGTTCTCCGCGAACCAAGCCTCGACGCCGGCGCGGTCGATCCCCTCGGGTGCGTCAGTAGTCTGCTCCGCCATGGCGGGAGCATATGACGGCACCTCCTCCAAGACAGGACTTCGCCGCGCGCGGCGCGCGGCTCGCGCGTCCGGGCGCGCCTTATGAGGCGGCGCTGTTTGATTTCGGCGGGGTGCTGACGACTCCGGTTTGGGACAGCTTCGCCGCGTTCTGTGAGAGCGAGGGGCTCGAGCCCGAGACGATCAAGAACCTGTTCCGTTCGGATCGCGAGGCGCTTGCGCTGCTGCGCAAGCTCGAGACCGGCGAGATGTCCGAGGTCGAGTTCGAGACCCACTTCGGGGCGAAGCTCGGCCTCGAGGACCCGGCGAACCTGATCGACAGCATGTTCGTGGGGATGGAGCCGCTCGACGCGATGGTGGACGCCGTCCGCGGCCTGCGGGCTGGGGGCATCACCACAGCGCTCGTCTCGAACTCGTGGAGCACCGGTCACTACGACCGCGAGCTGCTGGCCGAGATATTCGACGCCGTCCTGATCTCGGGCGAGATCGGGCTGCACAAGCCCCAGCCCGAGATCTACCTGCGCGCCGCAGAGGAGGCGAAGGCCGAGCCCGCCGCCTGCGTGTTCATCGACGACCTGAAGGAGAACTGTGACGGGGCCGAGGGGGTCGGCATGACCGCCATCCGCCACCGCGAGCCCGTGGAGACGATCGCGAAGCTCGCCGAGCTGACTGGAGTCGAGCTCCAGCTCTAGGCGGAGCCGGCCGCGATCAGCACCACGCCAGCGAGGGCGAGGCCTACTCCGACCCGCTGCGGGCGGATCAGGCGCTCGCCCAGCACGAGGTGGGCGAGCACGATCGTGAACGCCGGGTACATCGAGCCGCCGACCGCGATGACCGGGAGCAGGCCCATCGTCGAGGCGACCGCGAACAGGCTGTTGGCGGCGATGTCGAAGAAGCCGATCGCCAGCAGCGGCCCGAGCCGGGCGGGAATCCCGCGCAGGTCCGGCCGAACGAAGGCGACCGCGGCGAGGGTCGCGGCGACGCCCCCGGCTCGGGCGGCGACGATCACCCAGCCCGGCGAGTCCACGCCGGAGGATGCGACGTCGAGCAGGGTGAAGAAGCCGCCGAAGCCGAGCGCCGAGATCAGCGCCAGGACGATCGAGCGCCGAACCTGGGTGGGTTCGCTCTGGGCGTCGGGCTCCTCGAAGCTCAGGATGACGACCCCGGCGATCGCCACGCCGAGTCCCACGAACGCGATCGCGCCCGGCGCCTCGCCCTGGGCGAGGCCGACCCCGACCGGGACGACGACGCCGAGCGCCGCGATCGGCGCGACGACGCTCATAGTCCCCATCGCCATCGCCGTGTAGAAGACCCCGAGGCCTCCCATGGCCGCGGCGCCCCCGGCGAAGGCGATCAGCACGTCCTTGCTCGAGAGCGGATCGCCGCCGAACACCGCCAGCACGGCGAGTGCGAGCACCAGCCCCGCGGGCTGCGTGACGATGAGAACCGCGAGCACCGGGATGCGGCGACTCTGCACGCCGCCGAGGAAGTCCGAGACCCCCCAGGACAGTCCCGAGGCGAGGCTGATGGCGAAGGCGAGCAGAGGCTAGATCGCCGCTGGGGCTATTGGCCGAGGAGGCCGTTCACGGTGTCGTTGACGCCGCCGATGACCTCGCCGACCGTCCCGCCGCCGGTGCCGGCGGCGCCGCCCGCGCCGCCCTGACCGCCGCCGAGCACCGGAAGCTCGATCGGGCCGCCTCCGCCCGGGGGAGCCGGGCTGGTGGTGCCGGTGCCGGTGCCGGTGTTCGTCTCGGACCCCGGCGCCACTGGCCCGGTGCCGGTCCCCGAATCGCCGTCGCCGGCGGGGGGCGCCGCAGCCTCGGCGGATCCCGTGCTTGCCGCGACGGCTGAGATCGCGGTGTCGAGGCTGTCCGTCTGATCAGGCGCGGGCGGAGCGCTCTCGGGGCCGCTGGCGAGCGATCCGAGGCCCTCGGTTAGGCCCCCGCCGCTGGCCGAAAAGCCGATCGCCGCGGCCGTCGCGACCGGCACGGCGAGCAGCAAGGCAGCGACCACGCCGCGCCCGACGATGCCGTGTTGCCACTCCGCAAGTAATCCTTTACCCGTGTCCATGCCTCGGAAGTAATGTAAGCAGAAGGCGGTAGATGCGGCGAGAATTCGATTGAACCCCTCACTGACGGCCAGACTCCGAATCGGCTTCGTGATCCTGTTCGCGCTGCTGCTCGCTGTCTCGCTTCTGGGCGTGGGGCGCCTGTTCCAGATCCGGGTCGATTTCGAGGACGAAACCACCCGCTACTTCCAACTGGAGCTGGAGACGGAGCAGCTCCGGTCGGGCTTCATCCTCGAGCAGGCAGCCGTGCGCCCGCCGGTCGCGGGCCAGCCGCCAAGCGCGGCAGAGCTCCAGCAGGCGGCTAAGAGCTTCGCGGAGGCCGCCGACCGCGCCGCCGATCTGACCGGCTCCGACACGGTGCTCACAGGAAGGCTGGAGCGCCTGGTCGCCAACGAGCAGGCCTGGCGGCAGGCCGTGGGGATCCCGCTCGTGCAGGGCCGCGGCCCTCCCCCCGCCGTGCAGCGCCGGCTCACGAACGAGGTGACGACAAGCGGCGACGCTCTCAGCGCCGCGATCCGCGGCGCACGCGAGGCGGTGCGGGAATCAGCGCGCGAGGACACCCGCGACACGACCATCTTCGTCGTCGCCGGGCTCGCCGGCGCGCTGCTGGCGGCCCTGATCCTGTTCTCGGGGCTGATCAACTCAATGCGAGCGCCGCTCGGCCGCCTCGTCGACGGCGCCCGGCGCCTCGCGGGCGGCGAGCTCGAGACGCGCGTCGAGGTCGGAGGCCCGGTCGAAATCGCGACCCTGGGTCAGGCCTTCAACGAGATGGCCACCTCGCTCGAGCGCGACGCCGCTGAGCGCGACCGGGTGGAGCAGATGAAGGACGACTTCGTGCTCACCGTCTCGCACGAGCTGCGCACCCCGGTCACCGTCGTCAAGGGGTTCGCCGAGATGCTGACCGCCGAGAGCAAGACGCTGAACGCGCCCCAGCACGAGGCCGCAACGGTGATCGCCGAGAGCGCGTCGCAGCTTCAGAAGATGATCAACGACCTGCTCGACCTCGCCCGCAGCGACGCGGGGAAGCTGCGCATCGACCCCGAGGCGACCGCAGTGCGCCCCCTCGCTCAGAAGGTGGGCCGCCAGATGCGCCCGAGCTTCGAGGAACGCGATCAGAAGCTCACCGTGAGCGTCGAGAAGGACCTGCCGGAGGTCGAGGCCGACGGGGACCGGATCGGCCAGGTGCTCGCGAACCTCCTGACAAACGCCAACAAGTACGCGCAGAAGGGGGCGAACGTGAGGCTCACCGCGCGCGGGGCCGGGGAGGACGTCGAGTTCGAGGTGTCGGATGACGGGCCCGGCCTCGGCCAGGAGGAGCTCGACCACGTCTTCGAGCGCTTCTGGCGCGCTCAAAGCGGCGAGACGCAAGCCGTCGGCGGGACCGGCCTCGGCCTGGCGATCGCCAAATCGCTCGTCGAGCTGCACGGAGGAGCGATCTCAGCCGAGTCCATACCGGGGAAGGGCGCTACCTTCCGGTTCGTGCTCCCAACCGCCATGCAGGGAAGCTCGCGGCGTACCAACGTCCGCACCGCGACCACGGCCGGAGCCAGACCGTGACGAAGCTGCTGGTCGCCGACGACTCCGAGACGGTGCTCCTGATGCTGCAGCGCCGCCTCGAGATGGCCGGCTACGAGGTGCAGACGGCCACAGACGGCCAGGAGGTGACCGAGGCGCTCGAGCAGGGCTCCGACCCCGACATGATCCTGCTCGACGCGATGATGCCCCGCAAGTCGGGGGTCGACGCGCTGCGCGACCTGCGCGAAGCCGGCCACGAGATGCCCGTGCTGATGATCTCGGCCCACCTCGACGCCCAGCAGCCCGAGCGCATGAAGGCGATCGGCGCCAGCGGCTGTGTCCCCAAGCCCTTCGAGTGGGACGAGCTGATCTCTCGCATAGAGGGCCTGCTCGGGCACTAGCCCGCACCCGCCCATGCTCGGCCTGCCGGACAAGATCCAAGCCTTCCTGTTCGATCTCGACGGGGTGCTCACCCAGACCGCCAAGGTCCACGCGCGCGCGTGGAAGCAGATGTTCGACGAGTACCTGCGCGACCGCGCCGATCGCGAGGGCGGAGAGTTCGTCCCCTTCGACTCCGGCGACGACTACGACGCCTTCGTCGACGGCAAGCCCCGCTACGACGGGGTCCGCGACTTCCTCACCTCTCGCGGGATCGAGCTTCCCGAGGGCGACAAGGACGCCGACCCGGGCGAGGAGTCCGTTCGCGGCCTCGGCAACCGCAAGAACGAACTGGTGCTCGCGATGATCAAGGAGGACGGCGTCGAGGCCTACGAGGGCTCGATCCGCTACCTGCACGCTGCCAAGGACGCGGGCGTCCGCCGCGCGGTCGTCTCCTCGAGTGCCAACTGCAAGGACGTGTTGCAGGGCGCGGGGATCGAGGACCTGCTCGAGGTGAGGGTCGACGGCCTCGTCGCCGACGAACAGGGCCTGCCGGGCAAGCCCGCGCCCGACACCTACATATACGCGGCCAAGCAGCTCGGGTTCGAGCCCTCGGAGGCCGCGGTCTTCGAGGACGCGCTCGCGGGAGTGGAGTCGGGGCGCGCCGGCAACTTCGGCTGCGTGGTCGGCCTCGATCGCGTCGGGCAGGCGGAGGAGCTGCGCAAGCGTGGTGCCGACATCGTCGTCGCCGACCTTTCGGAGCTGCTCGACGCATGATCAAGCAGCACGCCGAGTTCGCGGTCGATCGCTGGGACGTGCGCGAGAGCGCGCTTCACCTCGACTTCCTGGCCCAGACGGAGTCCGTGTTCGCGCTGTCGAACGGCCACATCGGCCTGCGCGGGAACCTCGACGAAGGTGAGCCCCTGGCTCTGCCGGGCACCTACCTGAACGGTTTCTACGAGCAGCGGCCGCTGCCGTACGCCGAGAAGGGCTACGGCCAGCCCGAGGAAGGCCAGACGGTCGTCAACGTGACCAACGGCAAGGTGATCAGGCTGCTGGTCGGCGACGAGCCCTTCGACATCCGCTACGGGAGGCTGCGGAGCCATGAGCGCATGCTCGACTTCCGCGCGGGAACGCTGCACCGCGAGGTGGAGTGGTGCTCACCGGCCGGTCAGTGGGTCAAGGTCCGCTCGACGCGCTTCGTCTCGTTCACCCAGCGCGCCGTCGCAGCGATCGCCTACGAGGTGGAGCCGGTGGGCGAGAAGACGCGCGTGGTCGTCCAGTCCGAGCTGGTCACCAACGAGCCCCAGCCCGAGATGCACGAGGACCCGCGCGCGACGGCTGCGCTCGAGAAGCCGCTCGTCTCCGAGTGGGCCCGCGCCCGCGGGACCGGCGCCGTGCTCGTGCACCGCACCCGCAAGAGCGGCCTGCGGATGGCCGCCGGGATGATCCACTCCTTCGACGGCCCCGACAACATCGGCGCCTACGCCGAGGCCGAGCAGGACCTCGCGCGCCTCACCTTCACGGCCGAGCTGAAGCCCGGCGAGAAGCTCCGGATCGTCAAGTTCCTCTCCTACGGCTGGTCGAGCAGGCGCACGATGCCGGCCGTCCGCGACCAGGTCGCGGCGGCGATGGCCGAGGCCGTGCACACCGGCTGGGACAAGCTGCTCGCCGAGCAGCGCGCCTACCTCGACGACTTCTGGGACCACGCGGACGTCCGAATCGACGGCGACGCAGAGCTGCAGCAGGCCGTGCGCTTCGCTCTCTTCCACACCCTCCAGGCCGGCGCCCGAGCCGAGCGCCGCGCGATCCCCGCGAAGGGCCTGACCGGCCCCGGGTACGACGGCCACGCCTTCTGGGACACCGAGTCCTTCGTGCTTCCGGTGCTGACCTACACCGCCCCGCGGGCCGCCGCCGACGCGCTGCGATGGCGGCACTCGACCCTTCCGGCGGCGCGCGACCGCGCCAAGCAGCTCGGCCTGCAGGGCGCCGCGTTCCCTTGGCGCACGATCCACGGCGAGGAATGCTCGGGGTACTGGCCCGCCGGCACCGGCGCCTTTCACATCGCGGCGGACATCGCCGACGCGGTGATCCGCTACCAGCACGCGAGCGGCGACAAGGAGTTCGCATCGACCATCGGGCTCGAGCTGTTGATCGAGACGGCGAGGCTGTGGCGCTCGCTCGGCCACCACGACGGCCGCGGCGAGTTCCGCATCGAGGGCGTCACAGGGCCCGACGAGTACAGCGCGATCGCCGACAACAACATCTACACGAACCTGATGGCTCAGCGGAACCTGCTCGCAGCCGCCAACGCGGCGTCCGAGTTCTCCAAGCAGGCAGAGCGCTTCGGGGTCGACACCGAGGAGGCCGCCTCGTGGCGCGACGCGGCGGACGCCATGTTCATCCCCTATGACGAGCACCGCAAGATCCACCCGCAATCCGAGAACTACCTCGAGCACGCTCGGTGGGACTTCGACGCATACGGCCCCGAGCGCTACCCGCTGCTGCTCCACGCCCCCTACTTCGACCTCTACCGCAAGCAGGTCGTGAAGCAGCCCGACCTTGTGCTGGCGATGTTCGTGCGCGGCGACTTCTTCAGCGACGAGGACAAGGACCGGAACTTCGACTACTACGAGAAGATCACGGTCCGCGACTCGTCGCTGTCGGCCTGCACCCAGGCGATCATCGCCGCCGAGGTCGGCCACCTCGCCCTTGCCTACGACTACTACGGCGAGGCCGCCCTGATGGACCTCGAGGACCGCGAGCAGAACACGCGCGACGGCGTTCACATCGCCTCGCTCGCAAGCGCCTGGCTCGGCGCCGTCGCGGGCTGGGGCGGCATGCGCGACCACGACGGCAAGCTGGCCTTCGCTCCGCGCCTGCCCGAGGCGATCACGCGCGTCGCCTTTCGCATCCTCTACGCGGGCCGCTCACTTCGGGTCGACGTGACGACCAACGAGACGAGTTACGAGCTGCTCGAGGGCGAGCCCTTCGAGATCAGCCACGACGGCGAGGCGCTGACGGTCAGCGGCGACAAGAAGCAGGTGCGGAAGACCGCCGTGATCCCGAGACGCCACCCGACGCCGGAGCAGCCCGCCGGCAGGGCGCCGCAGCGGCGCACCCCCGAACAACGCTGACCCGGTCGGGGCCACGGGCGCCGCCCCGTGACCCGGTCGGGGCCGCGGGCGCCGCCCCGGTCGGGGCCACGGGCGCCGCCCCACACCCTTCGCGGCGCTGACGCGCCGCTCGAAGAGAGAGGCGGCTGGTGGCCCCTTAGCTGCGCGCGACCTCCATGCGTATCTGCTTGCCCTTCAGCTTCGTGCCGTCGAGGAACTCGACGGCCTTCTCGGCCTGATCGGCGTCCAGCTCGACGAACGAGAAGCGGTCGAGCACGCGGATCGAGTCGATCGCGTCCGCGGGGATGACCGCTCCCTCGGTCAGGGCCCAATGCAGGTCCTCTTCCTCGATGCCGCCTGCGCTGCCGCGGTTGACGAAGAGTTTCACGGCGCCATCGGCGTCCTTGACGGCATCCTCCACCGAGCCGGCCGACTGGGCCGACTTGGCGCGATCGCGATCGCGGCCCAGGTTGGCGTCGCGCTCGCGGGTTCGCTCGGAGTCTCGGCTGCGGTCGCGGCGGCGCGGGCGGGGGGCGTGCTCGAGGCGCTCCTCGGGCGGCTCCCATTCGCCGATCGGCGCTTTGACCGTGCGCTCGATCGTCTTCAGGTCCTCGACCTGCTTGGCAGTGGCGAACGTGATCGCCCGCCCCGTCCTGCCGACCCGGCCGGTGCGGCCGATGCGGTGGACGTAGATCTCGGGGTTGTTAGGCAGGTCGTAGTTGATGACGTGGGTGACGTGCTCGATGTCGAGCCCGCGAGCGGCGATGTCGGTAGCGACCAGCAGCGGGACCTTGTGCTCCTTGAACGAGATCATCACCCCGTCGCGCTGGCCCTGGGAGAGGTCGCCGTGCAGCGCCTTCACCCGCAGGCCCTTGTTTGAGAGGTCGCGCTCGAGCCTTGAGCACCCGATCTTGGTGCGGCAGAAGATGATCGCCTGCTCGGGCTCCTCGGCCTTCAGGACCTCGACGACGCGCTGGAGCTTGTCCTTGGGCTCGACCATCACGTAGGCCTGTTCGACCGAGTCCACGGTCAGCTTCTTCGGCGTCACCCGGATCGTGGTCGGGTCGTACATGTACGTCTCAGCGAGCCTCGCGATCGGGGCGGGCATGGTCGCCGAGAAGAGCGCCGTCTGGCGCCCGCTCGGGCACATTCGAAGGATCTTCTCGACGTCCTCGATGAAGCCGAGGTCGAGCATCTCGTCGGCCTCGTCCAACACGACGTAGCGAGATGAGGTCAGGACCAGCGACTGGCGGTTGATCAGGTCCATCATCCGGCCGACCGTGGCGACGACGACCTGGGCTCCGTGGCGCAGGCGTGCCTGCTGCTCGCGGATCGGTGCGCCGCCGAAGACGGCGACGATCTCGACGCCGTCGAGGTGCTCGGCGTACGCGCGCATCGCCTGTGTCACCTGGATGCAGAGCTCGCGCGTCGGGGTGAGCACGAACGCCTGCGTCTCCTCGTTCGCCGGGTCGATGTAGTCGAGCATCGGCAGGCCGAACGCGGCCGTCTTGCCGCTGCCGGTCTGCGCTTGGCCGATGACGTCGTGGCCGCCGAGCAGCTCGGGAATCGCCCGCGCCTGGATCGGCGTCGGCTCGGCGTAGCCGAGCTCGTCAAGCGTGGTGAGCAGGCCCTCTGAGAGGCCGAGCTCCTTGAAGCTCTTGGGGTGGTCCCCCTCCTCGGCGACGACGACCCCGTCCTCGCCCCCCTCGTGCTGCTCGATCTCCTCGACCGCTGGGTTCAGCACCGCGTCCTCGGTCAACTCCTGCAAGTTCTCAGCTCCGTTCTCGTCGGGCATCTCTGGCCTTACAGGCTAGGGGGCGTTAGGACGCTGGGTCCAGCAGGAGCTTTCCGGTGCTCCGGCGCTCCCCGAGGTCGGAGTGCGCGCGGCCGGCGTCGGCGAGCGGATAGACCCCGCCGATCACGACCTCGAGCTCCCCTGCGGCGACGGCTCCGAGCAGCTCGGCGATCATCGAGCCGATCAGCTCGCGCTTCTTGACGATGAACGGCATCAGCCAGAAGCCGAGCACGGACTTCGAAGTCTGCAGGAGGTAGTTGGTCGCCACCTCGTTGGGATGGCGGCCGGCGTTGCCGAAGACCACCATGCGCCCGAGCGAGCCCATCGCGCCGAGCTCGTCCTCGAAGCCGGTGCCGCTCATGTGCAGCACGACGTCGACCTTCTCGCCTCCGTTGGCGTCGAGGATCGCCTGCTTCAGGTCATCCGCCCTCGAGTCGGCGGTGGCGTCAGCGCCGAGCCGCTCGACCAGCTCGCGCTTGTCATCGCTCGACGCGAGCCCGATGACCTTCGCGCCCGCGCGCTTGGCTAGCTGCACCGCGAGGCTCCCGGTTCCGCCCGCCGCTGCCTCGACCAGGACCGTCTCCCCCTTCTCGACGTGTGCGATGCCGTGGAGCAATGCGTGCGCGGTCAGCCCCTGGAGCAGCAGCCCGGCCGCCTGGTCGTCGGAGACCTCGTCGGGCACCGGCACGAGCAGCTGCTCGGGCACCGCGACCTTCTGGGCGTAGCCCCCGCCCCCGCCGAGAATCGCGGCCACGCGCGTGCCGTCGGGGGTCTTGCCGCTGGCCTCCGCGCCGGGGATCAGAGGGAGGGTCTGCTCGGCGAGGTAGTCGTTTCGGATCGCGTGGGTGTCGGCGAAGTTGATCCCCGACCGCGCGACCTCGACCAGCACCTCGCCGTCGCCGGGCACCGGATCGGGCACCTCGACCACCTTCAGGTTCTCGGGGCCGCCGAACTCCTCGATCTGAATAGCCTGCACGGCTTGAAAACATATACCCGTCACCTCCCCGGGCTGCGCCCTCCGGGGGTGCGGGGTGATCAGACCAAAGCTGTGGGCTCCTTGGGAGGTCCTTCTTGTCACTGACCGTTGTCGGCTCGATCGCGTTCGATTCCGTGCGTACGCCTTTCGGGGAGCGGGAGCGCATGCTCGGTGGCTCTGCGACTCACTTTGCGCTCTCGGCGAGCTTCTTCACCGAGGTGCGGATGGTGGGGCCAGTGGGGGACGACTTCGGGGCCGAGCAGTTCGAGGTCCTCGAGTCGCGGGGCGTCATCACCGACGACATCGAGCGCGTCGAGGGCGGCAAGACCTTCTTCTGGCGTGGCCACTACGAATACGACATGAACCTCGCGCACACCGACGAGACGCAGCTGAACGTGTTCGCGGAGTTCGATCCGAAGCTCTCGGCCGAGTCGCGCGCGTCGGACATGCTGATGCTCGGCAACATCCAGCCCGACCTGCAGCGCAGGGTCCGGGCCGAGTGCGAGGGCGCCGAGTTCGCCGCGCTCGACTCGATGAACCTCTGGATCGACACCGAGCGGGAGTCGCTGCTCGCCGCCATCGCCGAGACCGACTGCGTGCTGCTGAACGACGCCGAGATTCGCATGCTGACCGGCGAGCCCAACCTCGCGCGGGCGGCGCCCGCGCTGATGGCGATGGGACCGAAGGTCGTCGTCGCCAAGCGCGGCGAGTACGGCGCGGCGATGTTCACCGCGGAGCAGACCCTCGCCATCCCCGGCTTCCTGCTCGAGGACGTTCGCGACCCCACCGGGGCCGGCGACAGCTTCGCCGGCGGGTTCCTGGGCTACCTCGACGGCCAGAGCGCCGCGGGACTATCGCCCCTCGACTCCGGGACGCTGCGCAAGGCGATGGCATACGGCACCGTGCTCGCGTCGTTCAACGTCGAGGACTTCGGCACCGACCGGGTGGCCTCGCTCGGCGAGGATGAGATCGCCGAGCGCCTCGACGAGTTCAAGCGGATCACGAGCTTCTAGCCGCCCGCAGGGCGGCCCGGTCAGCCGCGGCGGTAGAGCTTGCTCGTGAGCGGTGCGAAGACCGCTGTGAGCGCGGCCGCCACGGCGAGCACGATCAGGATGTCGCTCCCGGCCGCGTCGCCCTCCATCAGCCCCCGCGAGGCGTCCGCGAGGATCGAGATCGGGTTGACTTCGACGAACGCCTCGAGGCCCGCCGGCAGCGTGTCGGGTTCGACGAAGACGTTGGAGAGGAACGTGATCGGGAAGATCCCCATGAACCCGGCGTTCATCACCGCGTTCGGTGAGCGGAGCAGCAGCCCGAGAGTGGTGAAGACCCACGAGAGACCGAAGGCGAAGACGACCACGAGCGCGAGCGCCGCGACCGCGCCTTCTGGCCCAGCGGGCGGGCGATAGCCCAGGATCACTCCGAGGACGATGATCACCGTGCCGGCGAGGACGTAGCGGACGCTGTCGCCAAGCAGCGACCCGACGAGGGGGGCGGGCCGCCAGATCGGCAGCGAGCGAAAGCGATCGACGACGCCCTTCGTCAGGTCCGTGTTCAGTGAGACGCCCGAGTAGACGGTCGTGAACAACACGGACATCACGAGGATCCCGGGAAGGATGTAGTCGAGGTAGTCGCTCGTGGATCCTGCGACCGCCCCGCCGAACAGGTAGGTGAACAGGAGCAGGAACATGACCGGCGTGATCGTCACGTCGAGCAGCTGCTCGGGGACGTGCCTGACCTTCAGCATCCCGCGCCATGCGAACGTGATCGCAGACGAGACGGCGCTCGCCCTCGGGGGCCGCTCGACCGACGAGATCGCCTTGCGGACGGCGGCATCGTCGGCGCCGGGTCCGTCAGGGGAGGTGGGGGCGGTGGTGGTCGTCTGGACGGTCTGCTCGGAGCTCATCGAGTTACCTCCTCGCGGGACCGGCCGCAGTTGATGAGGACCCGGTGGGGTCTCACGCTGGCTGGCCCTCCTTCTCGGTCGTTTGCTCGTCGGCGGCCTCTTCGGCGGGGTGCCCGGTGAGCGCGAGGAAGACCTCGTCGAGGCTGGGCTGGCCGAGCGAGAAGTCAGCGATGCCGACTCCGGCGCGAGTCAGCTCAGCGACGGCCTCGGCGCCGCGGTCTGCGTCGGCGCACTGGACCGAGAGCGCGGAGGGATCGGGCTCGAGGGTGACGTTCCCGAGCTCGCTCGCCAGCACCCGCTCGGCCTCGGGGCGCTGCTCGGGGTCGAGAAGGCGCACGTGCAGGGCGCCGGAGCCGACCGAGGCCTTGAGCTGCCCCGGAGTCCCCTCAGCGATCACCTTGCCGTGGTCGATCACGGCGATGCCCTCGCAGAGCTGGTCGGCCTCCTCGAGGTACTGGGTGCAGAGCAGGATGGTGGTCCCGGCCTCAGAGAGGCTGCGGATGATGTCCCAGACCTGGATGCGCGAGCGCGGGTCGAGCCCGGTCGTCGGCTCGTCGAGGAACATCAACTCGGGGGTTACGACGATGCTGGCGGCGATGTCGAGCCTGCGCCGCATGCCGCCGGAGAAGTTCTTGACGAGCCGGCCAGCGGCATCGGAGAGCCCGAACGCCTCGAGCAGCTCGGTCGCGCGGTCGCCCGCCGCCGCGCGCTTGAGGCCCAGCAGGCGGCCGATAAGGACCAGGTTCTCGCGCCCGGTCAGGTCCTCGTCGACGGACGCGAGCTGCCCCGTCAGGCTGACGAGGCCGCGTACGGCGTCCGCGTCCGAGACGATGTCGTGGCCGAGCACGCGGGCGCTGCCGGCGTCGGGGCGAAGCAGCGTCGCCAGCATGCGGATAGTCGTCGTCTTGCCCGCGCCGTTGGGCCCGAGGACGCCGTACACAGAGCCGCGGCGCACGGAGAGATCGACGCCGTCGACGGCGCGGGTGTCGCCGAACGCCTTGACCAGACCCTGTGCTTCGACTGCGAGAGATTCCTGCGACAACGTTGCTCCTCGGGCTCGCGTGCTGACTCTCTGCCCAACTTAGCAAAGATCCTAAAATACAACTTGCTGATTGTGTATCAGAACCAGCCGTCCCTTGGACCACGCCGGGTTGATCATTGCCGCAGGCGCGCCTCGTCGAGGTCGATGTCGCGCTGGATCCGGCGCACGACGTCGGCCTTCAGCCGCCCCTCGTTGCGCAGCTTCAGCAGCACGGCCCGTTCGCTGTCGAGCAGCTCGCGGCGGAGCTTGCGCGAAACCTTCGCAGGGTCCTCGATCGGCTGGCCTCCATCCCCGCCCTCGAGCACCGCGACGCAGCGCGCGAAGCGCGCCCGGTAGAGCTCGCGCAGCCGCTCGAGCGACTCCTCGGGCAGCCCTTCCCGCTCGGCCTCGAGCTCGTCGATCCGGTCGAGCGCGGCCTGGGCGGCCTCGAGCCGCGCGATCGCCTCCTCCGGGGCCCACGGCCGGGTGGTCGCCAGGCCGAGCGCGCGAACCAGCCACGGCAGCGTCAGCCCCTGGGCGACCAGCGTCGTGAGGATCACGGCGACCGTCAGGAAGATGATCAGGTCGCGCTCGGCGAAGGCCGCACCGGAATCGAGCGTCAGCGGCAGGGCGAGCGCGGCCGCGAGCGAGACCGCGCCGCGCATCCCGCTCCAGCCGACGAGCAGCCGCTCGCGCCAGTCCGACCCGGTGTCGGCGTTTGCGATCGCCGGGATCAGGCGCCCGAGGCCGATCGGCAGGAACTGCCAGGCGATGCGCAGTGCCACGACGACGGCCGAGACCACGGCGCCGTAGCCGATCAGCTGCGCGATCGAGTACTGGTCGTCGATGCGGTCGAGCACGCCCGGGAACTGGAGGCCGAGCAGGATGAAGAGGATCGCGTTCAGCGCGAACACCAGCACCTGCCAGAAGGCCTGCGCGCTCAGCCGCATGTCGGCGTCGAGGGCGTCGTGCGAGTGCCAACCCAAATAGAGGCCTGCGGTCACCACGGCCAGCACCCCGGAGGCCTCGAGCTCCTCAGAGATCGCGAAGGCGACGTACGCCGTCAGGACGGAGATCAAGATCGCCAGCGGCGGGTCGTCGAGCCGCCGGATCGCTGCGATCCCCGCCCAACCGACCGCGAACCCGATCGCGATCCCGCCCGCGACCGAGACCACGAGCTCGATCGCCGCGTCGCCGGCCGAGAACGCGCCCGCGAGCACAGCGGTCAGCGCGACGCGGTAGGCGACGAGCGCGGTCGCGTCGTTCAGCATGCTCTCGCCCTCGACCAGCAGCGCGACGCGATCCGAGACGCCGACACGGCTGAAGGTGGCGATCGCCGCGACCGGGTCCGTCGGCGCGACGATCGCGCCGAGCACCAACGCCTCGGGCCAGCTCAGCTCCCCGATCACCGCCTGCGCGACGAAGGCGACGCCGACCATCGTCGTCAGCGTGAGCCCGACGACGAGTGCGCTCAGCGGAGCGAGCTCGGCGCGCAGCTCCTGCGGCGACGCGGCGTAGGCGGCGGCCTGAAGCAGCGGAGGAAGGAAGACCAGGAAAATCACCTCGGGATCGAGCTCGACCACGGGGCCGCCCGGTAGGGCGCCGATCCCGATCCCGCCGAGCACGAGCACGATCGGGTACGGGACGGCGACCAGGTCCGCGAGGCGCACGAGGACCGCGGCGACCGTGACCAGCAGGATCAGCACTTCGATGTCGTTCACGGCCGCCCCACGACGTCGAGTCTAGGATTCGGAAATGCCCGCTCCCGCCCTCAGCCCACCGCTCTCCGCCGAAGACCATTGCGACGGCCCCGAGGGGGCCCAGCTCGAGCTCGTCATGTACGGCGACTTCCAGTGCCCCTATTGCGCCGCGGCCTTCCCGATCGTCGGGCGGGTGCGAGAGCGGCTCGCTGGGCGCCTTCTGTTCGCCTTCCGCCACTTCCCGCTGCGCGACGTCCACCCCGATGCCCAGCGCGCCGCCGAGGCATCCGAGGCCGCAGCCGCGCAGGGAGCCTTCTGGCCGATGCACGACCTCCTGTATGAGTCGCGCGGCGCGCTCGCGCCCGGAGACCTCGTTTCGCACGCCCGCGCCCTCGGGCTCGACGCCGACCGCGTCGAATCAGAGCTCGGCGACTCGACGTACGCGGACCGCGTGCAGCGCGACGTCGAGAGCGGCCAGGGCAGCGGCGTCACCGGAACCCCCGCCTTCTTCGTCAACGGCCGCCTGCATGAGGGCAGCTTCGACGCGGGGTCGCTGATGGCCGCATTGGAAGCTTGAGATACTGAAGTTCCCGGCAACTCAGATGAGGAGCGGTTGATGGCGACCAAGGACCAGACGAAGGACTCCGTTGGCGACGGCGTGGCGCCCGAGAGCGAGGGGACGCTCTCGATCACCGACAGCCGAACCGGGGAGAACTACGAGGTCGAGATCACCGACGGGACCATCAATACGATGGACCTGCGGCAGATCAAGGCGTCCGAGGACGACTTCGGGATGATGGGTTACGACCCGGCGTTCACGAACACCGCGTCGTGCCGTTCGGCGATCACCTACATCGACGGCGAGGCTGGGATCCTGCAGCACCGCGGCATCCCGATCGAGCAGCTCTGCGAGAAGAGCACCTACCTCGAGGTCGCCTACCTCCTGATCTTCGGCGAGCTCCCGACGCAGGCGCAGCTCGAGCGCTGGGTCTATGACGTCACCCACCACACCTTCGTCCACGAGGACATCAAGAAGATGAACGAGGGCTTCCGCCACGACGCACACCCGATGGGGATGCTGCTCGCGTCGGTGGGGGCGCTCTCGACGTTCTATCCCGAGGCGAAGCACACCGATGACGAGGAAGAGCGCTACATGGCGGCGATCAGGCTGATCGCCAAGGTCCCCACCCTCGCCGCGTTCGCCTACCGCCACAGCCTCGGCCTCCCCTACGTCTATCCGGTGAACGACCTCAACTACGCCGAGAACTTCCTCTCGATGCTGTTCCGGATGGAGTTCGACTACGAGCCCGACCCGCGTCTGGCGAAGGCGCTCGACGTGCTCTTCATCCTCCACGCGGATCACGAACAGAACTGCTCCACCAACGCCGTCCGCGCGGTCGGCTCCTCGGACGTCGACCCGTACTCCGCGGTCGCCGCCGGGGTCGCCGCACTGTACGGCCCGCTTCACGGCGGCGCCAACGAGGCGGTCCTGCAGATGCTGCGCCGGATCGAGACGACCGACAACATCCCGGACTTTCTCGAGGGCGTGAAGAACCGCGAAGAGAAGCTGATGGGCTTCGGCCACCGGGTCTACAAGAACTACGACCCGCGGGCGCGGATCATCAAGAAGCACGTCGACGAGGTGCTCGAGATCACCGGAGAGAACCCGCTGCTCGATATCGCCACCGAGCTCGAGAAGCGCGCGCTCGACGACGAGTTCTTCACCGAGCGCAAGCTCTATCCGAACGTCGACTTCTACTCCGGCCTGATCTACGAGGCCCTCCGCATCCCCTCCGACATGTTCACCGTGATCTTCGCGATCCCGCGCACGTCGGGCTGGGTCTCGCAGTGGCTCGAGATGAAGGACGACCCCGAGCAGAAGATCGCCCGCCCGCGCCAGATCTACACGGGGAAGCGCGACCAGGACTACGTCCCGATCGAGGACCGCGAGGGCCCCGAGAAGATCACGGGGCCGCCGGCGCGGCGCCCCAAGCTGATCCGCCGCGGCGCCTGAACCGGGGCGAGCGCTCGCCACGATGAGCGCCTGGAAGGTCACGGTGCGCCACGGCCCCCAGGTGAGCCGGGACGGGTTCGACTCTCTCGACGACGCCTTGGCCGCCGCGCGCGAGGCCGCAGACCGCACCCGCCGAGAGGGCCGGCTCCCCACAATCAACGCCCTGCGCGAGTTCACCCCCGACAAGCGCGTGCAGTGCCGCGTCGAGGTCTCGGGCAAGGGCTTCCTGCGCGGGCCCGAGGCGGGGATCGACGTGATGGGTGACGGCTCGATCGTCCCCTACACGGGCGCGATCCGGAAGACCCAGCTCGAAGCGAGCAGCCTCGACGAGGCGATCGCGCTGCTGCGGCGCACGCTCAGCGAGGGTTGACTGGCTCAAAACCAGGCGGTCACGGTGTCGTCTCAGAGCTACTGCCTCTAACCTCGCTCGCGTGGCAACCAAGAGCGTCGAAGCGGGCCGTCGCGTCCGCCTCCCCGCCGCGGCCGAGGGGCCGATCGAGGTCTTCGTCAACGGCACCAAGGAGACCGAGGGCGAGGACTACACCGTGCGCGGCAACGAGATCCTCTTCAACCGCACGCTCTTCAGGGAGGAGGTCAGCAAGAGCCGCTGGCTGGCGATGACGCTCGGGCTCTTCGGGTCGTACGGTCGCCACGATACGGTCGACGTCGACTTCCAGCTCGGAGGCGAGCGCAGGTCGATCACCGGCGCGACCGTGGAGCCATAGCGCCGAGCGGGCTAGGCGCCGAGGCCGACCAGGTCGGCGACGCGCTCGCGGTGATCGCGAGGCGTGCCGAGCATGCGGCCGGCGACGCGGGAGCGCTTGAGCCAGAACTGCAGGTCGTGCTCCCAGGTGAAGCCGATGCCGCCGAAGACCTGCAGCGCGTTCGCGCATGTGTCCCAGGCCGCGTCGGAGGCGCGGGCGTTTGCCATCGCAGCCGCGATCGGAAGCGACTCGGGCTCGGCGTCCGCCGCCCAGGCCGCGTAGTAGGTCAGCGAGCGAGACTCCTCGACGTTCAAGAGCATGTTGGCGCAGCGGTGCGAGACGCCCTGGTAGGCGCCGATCTGGCGGCCGAACTGCTGGCGCTCGCGCGCGTACTCGACGGCCATCTCCATCGCGCGCTGGCCGACGCCCGTGAGCTCCGCGGCGATGGCGACGGCGAGCCGGTCGCGGCCCGCGTCGACGTCGCCCTCGAGGCGGTCGCCCGCAGCTGCAGCGATGGTCCCGTAGGAGCGGGTCGCGTCGATCGTCTCGACCGGAGTCGAATCGAGGTCTGAGGCCGGAGCGACCAGGGCGCCGTCGCCGTCGAAGACGACGGCGACGTCGGCCGTGGGCAGGTCGCAGAAGAGGGTGCTGGTGCCGTCGGCGAAGCCGCCGAACGAACCGGTCGCCTCGCCCGAGGCGAGCTTCGGCAGCCACTCGGCGCGCTGCGCGTCGGAGCCCGCGGCCGAGATCACGAGCGCAGCCCCTGCGCTGCCGAGCAGCGGCGTGGGCGCGGCCGCGTAGCCGGACTGCTCGAGGAGCACGGCCAGCTCGACCATCCCGAGGCCCTGGCCCCCGTCGTCCTCGGAGATCGCTATGCCGGGCCAGCCGAGCTCGGCGATCTGGGTGTAGAGCCCGTCCTCGTAGGAGCGGGCCTCTGCGAGCTCGCGGACCTTCTCGGCCTTGAAGCGCGAGGCGAGGAAGTCCTTTGCGGTGCTCTGAATCTCGCGCTGCTCGTCGTTCAGGTCGAAGTCCATGGTCTACCTGAGCTTCGGGAGGCCGAGACCCAGCACACCTGTTTTCGCGAGTGCACTGATCGACGGGTCCATGGTCATCGAAGCTTCGGGAGCCCGAGCACTCGCTCCGCAATGATGTTCTGGAGCACCTCGGTGGTGCCGCCCTCGATGGAGTTCGCCCGGGAGCGCAGCAGACGGTAGCTGGCTTCGGTGCCTGCGGTGACGCCCTCCGTCCCCGCGATCTCGCTCGCCATCTCGTTCATCGCTTGCGCGTACTTGGCCCACTGCAGCTTGCCCAGCGACCCCTCGGGCCCGGGAATGCCGGTCTTCATCGTCATCGTCAGCGAGCGCAGGGCGCCGAGGCGCATCGCCTCGATGCCGGTGTGCAGCTCGGCGACCTTCTGGCGCACGATCGGGTCGTCCTGGAGGCCCTTGTCCTTGATCAGAGCGACGAGGTCTTCGAGCCCGCGCTGCAGGCCGATCACCGCGGCGGCGCCGAGGCCGGCGCGCTCGAACATCAGGGTCGTGATCGCGACCTGCCAGCCGCCGCCGACCTCGCCGATGATGTTCTCGTCGGGGACCTCGGCGTCCTCCAGGAAGATCTCGTTGAACTCAGCCTCGCCGGTGATCTGGCGCAGCGGGCGGACGTCGACGTTCGGCTGGTCGACGTCGAGGATGAAGTAGGTGATCCCCTTGTGCTTGGGCGCGTCCTGGTCGGTACGGGCGAGCAGCATGCACCACTTCGCCTCGTGCGCGTAGGTCGTCCAGACCTTCTGACCGGTGACCTTCCAGCCGCCGTTCGACTTCACGGCGCGGGTCTTCAGCGAGGCGAGGTCAGAGCCCGACTCGGGCTCCGAGAAGCCCTGGCACCAGATCTCCTCGCCCGACAGGATGGGGTCGAGATAGCGCTCCTTCTGTTCCTGGTTGCCATGGGCGATGACGACGGGGCCTCCCATCACCAGGCCGAGGACGTTCGCCGGCAGCGGGACGCGCTGGCGCCCGAGCTCCTCGTTGAAGATCGCCTGCTCGATCAGGGTCGCGCCCTTGCCGCCGAACTCCTCGGGCCAGGCGATGCCGGCCCAACCGGCGTCGTGCATCGTCTTCTGCCACGCGCGGCGGAACTCGAACTCCGCCTGGTCGTCCCCCTCGGGCGACTGGCCGGGATGGTTCGCCTCGAGCCACGAACGGACCTCGTCGCGAAAGCTCGCCTCGGACTCGGTCAGCGTCAGGTCCACGGCGGCAGCCTATACGTGCTGGCTGCCCGGCCAGGGCTCAGGTCGCGTAGTCCTCGCTGCCCATGATGTGCAGGGAGACGTAGGGCTCATCGCCGACGACCCAGCTGTCGTGGCCGGGAGGGACGTAGAAGAAGTCGCCGGGCTTCATGACCTTCTCGGTCCCGTCATCCATCGCGGCCATCGCCCGTCCGCTCACGACGAGCCCCACGTGCTCGACCAGGCAGGAGGTCTCGCCCGTGGCGGCCCCGACGTGCTCGGACCACCTCCAACCGGGCTCGTAGGTCGCCCGTCCGAGAGTCATCGGTCCGACGCGGTAGGTCTCGAACTTCCCCCTCTCGAACGTCCGGGTCTCGTCTGGCGAATCGAGGTTGACGAGCGAGAGGTCCACGGGCGCTACTTGTAGATCGCGAGCAGCACGACCGCTGAGGCGACCCAGACGACCGACGCGCCGATCATCCCGTAGTCGCTGGTCAGGATCGACGCGGTCGAGCGCGTGTCCTTGCGGTCGTAGATCAGGTAGAGGTAGCGGAAGATCCCGTAGACGACAGCGGGCAGGGTGCCGAGCATCTTGGAGCCGATCAGGGGCGAGTTGATCGCGTAGATCGCATAGCTCATGACGGTCGCCGCGGTGACGAGCGAGACCATCTGGTCGAGGAAGGGGATCGAGTAGTGCTCCAACACCGGGCGGGTCTTGGTCCCGGAGTGAAGCTCCGAGCTCGCCTCCTGCCGGCGCTTGGTGAACCCGAGGAACATCGCGACCATCCCTGTGCAGAGCAGCAGATAGGCAGAGGCGTCGGCGTCGACCGCGACGGCGCCTGCGAGCACCCGCAGCACGAAGAGCCCGGCGATCGTCATCACGTCGAGGATCACCTCGGTCTTCAGCACGTACGAATAGAGCGTCGTGCCGACGCCGTAGGCGAGCACGAGGCCAGCGATCGCGGGCCCCTCGGCCAGCAGCGCTCCGGCGAGGCCGACGACGACCAGGGCGACGGCGAGCGCGATCGCTGTCGAGACCTTGAGCTCGCCTGCCGCTATCGGGCGACTGCGCTTGGTCGGGTGCTGGCGGTCGAGCTCCGCGTCGTGGGAGTCGTTGATCAGGTAGCCGGCCGAGGCGACGGCGCAGAAGGCGAGGAAGGTGACCGTGGCGCTGATGATGGCCTGCGGGTCGTCGAACTGGCCCGAGAAGAGAAGGCCGGCGAAGACGAGGAGGTTCTTGATCCACTCCTTCGGGCGCATCGTCTTGATGGCAGCCCGAACCGGGCCGCGGCGCGGCTTCGGATTGTCACCGGGTACGGGGGATTCCTCGCCCGCGGCGGGCCTGTCGAGCGTTGCGCCCTCCATCAGAAGTCAGGGAAGGTTAGGGGTCGACGAGCACGCCGGGATTGAGAACGCCCTTCGGGTCGAGTTCTTGCTTGGCGGCGCGCAGAGCCGCGGCGAAGGGGTCGGGCCGCTGGCGGTCGTACCAGGGCCTGTGGTCGCGGCCGACGGCGTGGTGGTGGGTGATCGTTCCGCCGGCATCCATCAGCGTGTCCGAGACGGCGGCCTTGATCTCGTCCCACTGCTCGACCTCCGAGCCCCGCCGCGCCGGCGCGAGCACCGTGAAGTAGGGGGCCGGACCGTCGGGGTACACGTGCGTGAACCGGCAGCTGATTCGCGGCGATCCCTTTCCCTCGGTGGGCGCGCCGGTGACCTCGGAGACCGCTGTGCGGGCGCTCTCCATCACCTCGGCGTGGAAGTTGGGGAAGCGGTCCCAGGTGATCGCGGACTCGAAGGTATCCGAGAGCACGCCGCAGGCGACGAGCGAGTCGCGCAGGTAGGGCGCCTGCAGGAAGGCGTTGCGCCAGGCGCCGACCGAGTCGCCGTCGTCCTTCGACGCCGGCTTCGGGCCGCGAACCTCGCCGGGCTCGCCGCCGTGGGAGCGCGCAACGTCGAGGGCGAGGTCCATCTCGGCTCCCACGGGGTGGTGCGCGGACTCGAAGCCGAGCACAAGCAGCGCCTTGCCAGGCGGGCCTGCGCTCGTCATCTCGGCCTCGGTCGCGTCGAGCAGCCGGCAGTTCGTCGGGAACAACGCAGACTGCGTGAGCTCTCGCACCGCCTCCGAGGCGGCCTCGAAGTCGCCGAAGGCGACGCCGCAGGAGAGCTTGTGGGCGGGGCGCTCCTGCACCCGGACCCAAGCATCGGTGATGATGCCGAGGATCCCCTCGGAGCCGAGCATCATCCGGTCGGGAGAGGGGCCTGCCCCCGAGCCCGGCAGCCTGCGGCTGATCCAGTCGCCGCCGAGGGTGACCGCGCGCACCGACTCCACGAGGTCGTCGATGTGGGTGTAGACAGTCGCGTAGTGGCCGCCGGCCCGCGTGGCGATCCAGCCGCCGAGGGTCGCGTACTCGAAGGACTGCGGGAAGTGTCGCAGCGTGAGCCCGTGCTCGCGCAGCTGCTCCTCGAGCCGCGGGCCCGTCGCGCCCGCCTGGATGCGCGCGGCGCGCGAGACCGCGTCGACCTCCAGCACCTGGTCCATCCGCGACATGTCGATCGTCACCACCCCGGGGTAACCCGAGGGCAGCCTGGGCTCGATCCCTCCGACGACACTCGTGCCGCCGCCGTAGGGGATCGCCGCGTAGCCGCCGTCGGCGCACCAATTGAGCACCACGTCCACGTCCTCGGGAGAGCGCGGGAAGGCGACGAGGTCGGGCACGTTGGGGAACTCGCCGCGGAAGCCGCGGACGACGTCGCGGTAGGCCTTGCCGAGTGCGTGCCCCGCGCGAGCCCTCGGCCCCGCGGTGAACATCTCCTTGAGCTCGGCCGGAGGCTTGATCCGCGAGCGGGGAAGCTCGACTTCGTCCAGCGGCACCGGTTCCTCGATGCGGTCGACGTCGAAGCCGAGGCGATCGCGGACCCCCGCGGCGACGCCCTCGAGCGCGGCAGCATCGAGCTGCTGGTCTTCGAACCCCCAGCCCCAGTGCTTGCGCCGGCGAGTGGTCGCGGTCGCCATTTCGCGACCCTACTCCAGCGGCGGCAGGGTGACGCTCTGGTACTTGCGTCCTACCAGTGGACGCCGCGCATCAGGTAGGCGAAGGCGACGCCCTCGGTCGAGAGCTCCTCGTCCTTCGCCGGCTTCTCGCCCGACTTCAGAGGCTTCGCGTCGTCCTTCTTCGCCGCCGTCGACTCGGGGAACAGCTTGTAGGCCGTGTTGAGGATCGCGTCCGAGGCCTTTGGGGCGACGTTGTAGAGCAGCTCGCCGAAGTTGCCGAGCCTCGTCGCGACCTTCTTCGGCTTCCGGATCATCGCGTCGCAGATCATGTCCGCCGCCTCCTCGGGCGTGATCGTCGGGAACGCGTCGTACATCTTGGTCGGCGCGATCATCGGAGTCCTCACGAGGGGCATGTGGATCGTCGTGATGTGAACCTTGTCGTCGATCACCTCGGAGGCGACGCAGCGCGACCACGCGTCGAGCGCCGCCTTCGATGCGACGTACGCCGAAAAGCGCGGAGTGTTGGTCTGCACGCCGATCGAGCTGACGTTGATGATGTGCCCGCCCTTCCTGTGGCCCTTGGCCGACTTGCGCATCGCCGGCAGCAGGCTGAGGATCAGCCGCAGCGAGCCGAAATAGTTGAGCTGCATCGTCCGCTCGAAGTCGTGGAAGCGGTCGTAGCTGAGCGCCACCGAGCGCCGGATCGAGCGACCGGCGTTGTTGACGAGGATGTCTACCTTGCCGTACTCGGCGAGCACCTCTGCGGCCATCTTCTCGACGTCCTCGATGTCGGAGAGGTCGCAGCGGTGAATGTGCGCCTCGCCGCCCGCGTCAGTGATCTCGGCCTTCGTCTCCTCGAGCTTCTCGGGCGAGCGCGCGACGAGAAGCACCGTCGCGCCGGCGGCCGCTGCCTTGATCGCGGCCGACTTGCCGATGCCCGATGAGGCGCCGGTGATCATCACGGTCTTGCCACCGATCGCCCCCGACAGCGAGCGGTCCTTGAACAGGTCCGGATCGAGGTTGCGCTCCCAGTAGTCCCAGAGGCGATCCGCGTAGGTCGGCAGCGGCGGGACCGCGATGTCGGTCCCCTCGAGCGCCCGCTGCGTGTTCGTCGAGTCGAAGCTCGTCGGGTAGTTGATGTACACGAGCACCGAACGCGGGATCCCGAGATCGGCGAGCACCTGGTCTGAGATGCGCTTCACCGGTGGCAGCATCTGCACCCCGGAGCGGACCTGCTTGGGGACGATGTCGAGCATCTTCGGGTCGATCCGCATCACGGCCTCGGGGGCATGGGCGGAGCGCGCGAACAGGTTGATGATCTGCCCGGCGCTGAGCGGGTTCGGGTCGGTGAGGTGGAAGACCTTGCCGTCGAGACCGTCCTGATGGGCGATGTGGTCCATCGCTTTGGCGACGAAGTCGACCGGCACGATGTTGATCTCGCGGCCCTCGATGCCGACGCCCGGGACCCAGGGCGGCAGCAGGTTTCGCGCACGCTGAAGCAGCTTGAAGAAGTAGTACGGCCCGTCGACCTTGTCCATCTCGCCGGTCTCGGAGTGGCCGACGACGATCCCGGGGCGATAGATCCGCCACGGCACCTCGGCCTCGTCGCGAACGACGCCCTCGGACTCGTGCTTGGTCTGGAAGTACGGATGGTTCTCGACGTCGTGGGCCTCGTCGAACATGTCCTCGGTGAAGGTCCCCTTGTAGAGGCCGGCCGCTGCGATCGAACTGACCATGTGCAGGTGCTTGACGCCGAGCTCGTTGGCGAGCTTCGTGGCCTCGCGGGTGCCCTCGACGTTGGCGACACGCTGGCTCTCGGCGTCGGCCGTCATGTCGTAGATCGCGGCGAGGTGGAAGAAGTGGTCCACGTTCCCCTTCAGCTCGGCGATCTGATCGGCGCAGCCGAGCCGGTCCTGCGAGAGGTCGCCGATGACGGGGACTATCCGGTCCTCGTCAGCCCCCCAGCTCGAGCGGAGCTCCTCGAGCCGGCCCCGGGACCCTTCGCGAACGAGCACGTAGATCGTCCCTTCGCGCTCCAGCAACTGCTCGATCAGGTTGCGACCGATGAAGCCGGTGCCACCAGTGACGAAGTAGCTCATCCTCACCTCTCCTCGAAGACCCTCGTTCGAACAGGCGGAACCTATCGCTTCCGAGCCGACTCCTCGCGCGCGCAATAATCGCCGGGTGTCCTTGTTCGATCCCGGCGCACGTCCCGACCCCGAACGCGAGGAGCGCCTGCGCGCCTCGGCGTCCCGCGTCGAGATCCGGCCCGCGCGCCGCGCCGTGCCCCTCGCGGTGCGATCGATGGCCTGCCCGGAGTGCGGGATGCCGATGCGGATCGCGGCTCCGCTGAGCTTCGACCAGCTCATCGCCTGCGGCTTCTGCGACGCAGTAGCCTCCGGCCGCGAGTTCATCCGCGAGCAGGGCTGGCCGCGGGTGCAACTCGTGGCCCGGCTCAGCGCCTGAAACTCATAGAGTTGTAAGGGGAATGGCGACCAAGGCAACGGTGCAGGTTCTGATGCCCGAGATGGGCGAGTCGGTCACCGAGGGAACGGTGCTCGAATGGCTCGTCGCCGAAGGCGATTCGGTCGAAGAGGGCCAGACGATCGTCGAAGTCTCCACCGACAAGGTCGACGCCGAGGTCCCCGCCACCTCCGCCGGAGTCATCACCAAGATCCACGTGGGCCCCGACGAGACGATCGAGGTCGGCAAGCCCCTGGCGGACATCGACTCGAACGGCGAAGCGGCCCCGGCCGCCAGCGGCAACGGCCATGCACCAGGGGCCTCGCCTGAGCCGCCAAGCCCTTCCTCTCCCGTCCCTGCCCCTGCGACGGCGTCGCAACCCGGCACGCCCGGAGCTGAGGACGTACCGGCTGACGCGGAGGAGGCGGCCGATGATGACGAAGCCGAATCTCCGGGCGGCGACGAGCTTGAAGTCACGATGCCTGAGATGGGCGAATCGGTGACCGAGGGGACCGTCCTCGAATGGCACGTCGCCGAGGGCGAGTCGATCGCGGAGGGCGAGACGCTCGTCGAGGTCTCGACCGACAAGGTCGATGCCGAGGTCCCGGCTCCCTTCAGCGGCACGCTGACGAAGATCCACGTCGGCCCCGACGAGACGATCGAGGTCGGCAAGCCTCTCGCGACGATGCTGAAGGGAGCCACGCCGAGTGCATCCAGCGCTTCTGCTCCTGCCCCTGCGACCGCGTCGCAACCCGGCACGCCCGGAAGCGAAGCTGAGGACGTGCCGGCTGGTGGCGAGGAGGCGGCTTCTGATGGCGAAGCCGTCAAACGCGCGGACGACGGAGACACGGACGACGGAGACACCAAAGCCACGCCTGTAGCTCGCCGCGCCGCAGCCGCAGCGGGTGTGAACCTCTCAAGCGTCAAGGGCTCCGGCCCCGGCGGCAAGGTGACCAAGGCGGACGTGCTCGCCGCGAACGGCGACGGAGCGGCCCCGGCTTCCGCCCCGCAGGCCTCGGCGCCTGACGCCGAAGCCAAGCCTCTCCGCGGCCCCGCCGCCGCGCTCGCCAAGGCGATGAACGAGAGCCGGCAGATACCTACCGCGACCTCGTTCCGGACGCTCGCGGTCGACACGCTCGATGCCAAGCGCAAGGCCCTGAACGGGGTCCTTAAAGAGCGCGGGATGAAGGTCAGCTTCACGCACCTGATCGCCTGGGCGATCGTCAAGGCGGCGCAGGAGTGGCCGGTGATGGCGCGTCACTTCGAGGAGCGAGACGACAAGCCGTTCGTCGTCGAGGCGGGCTCGATCAACCTCGGGATCGCGGTCGACATCGAGCGCAAGGGCCAGCGCAGCCTGATGGTGCCGTGCATCAAGGGCGCCGACGGCCTCGACTTCCGCGTCTTTCACTCCCACTACGAGGAGCTGATCACCAAGACGCGCGAGAACAAGCTCACCGCCGACGACTTCCAGGGCACGAACATCACCCTGACGAACCCGGGCGGCATCGGGACGATCGCCTCGGTCCCCCGCCTGCTGACGGGCCAGGGGACGATCATCGCCTGCGGATCGCTCGCCTACCCGGTCGAGTGGGCGCACGCGCCGTCCGACAAGGTCAAGGCGCTCGGCGTGTCGAAGGTGATGACGACGACCTCGACTTACGACCACCGGGTCATCCAGGGAGCCGAGTCCGGTTCGTTCCTCCGCCGCATCGAGGAGCTGCTCCAGGGCGAGGACGAGTTCTACGAGTCGGTCGCGCGCGACCTCGAGGTGGACGAGGCGACGGTGACCACCGCTCACGCCGCCGCCGCCTCGGCCGCGCCGCTGGTGCCCGTAGGCGGCTCGCCGACGGCCGCGGCGAAGCCGACGACGGAGCTGCTGCAGGCGGTGCAGGCCGGGACCTCGCTGTTGAAGGCGTTCCGCACCCACGGCCACCTCGCCGCAAGGCTCGACCCGCTCGGCTCCGAGCCTCGCGGCGATCCCGCGCTCGAGCCCGAGACGCTCAACCTGACTCCCGAGCTGATGGCCCAGGTTCCGGCCGACATCCTGCGCATCGGCGTCGAGGGCGAGACGCTGCTCGAAGCCCTGCCGCGGATGCGCGACGCGTACTGCGGCTCGATCGCGTACCAGATCGAGCACCTCTCATCCCACCAGCAGCGGATGTGGCTGCGCGAGATGGTCGAGACGGGCTGGCACCGCAAGCCCCTCGAGCCCGAGGAGAAGCAGGCGCTGCTCGACCGCCTGATCGATGTCTTCGGCTTCGAGCGCTACCTCGAGAAGGCGTACCTGGGCCAGAAGATGTTTTCGATCGAGGGCCTCGACGCAGTAGTGCCGATGCTCGACGAGGTCTTCGAGATGGCCCACACCGAAGGCGCCAACGACGTGGTCATCGGCATGGCCCACCGCGGCAGGCTCAGCGTGCTCGCCCACAACATCGGGCGCTCGCCGAACTCGATCATGGCCGAGTTCGAAGGCGCGAAGGCGATCGAGGCCGTCAAGGCGGTCGCCGCGATCCCCACCGGCGGCACCGGCGACGTCAAGTACCACTACGGCCACAACGGCACCTTCAAGACGCGCGACGGCAGCGAGATCTCGGTCCGCCTCTACCCGAACCCGAGCCACCTGGAGTTCGTCGACCCCGTCGTGACGGGCGCCGCGCGCGCGGCCCAGACCACCCTGGAGAACTCGGGGATCGAGCACGACCCCGCCGCGGCGGTGCCGGTGCTCCTCCACGGGGACGCCGCCTTCCCCGGCCAGGGCGTGGTCGCGGAGACCTTCAACCTGCAATCGCTCGCCGGCTACTCGACCGGCGGCACGATCCACATCATCCAGGACAACCAGATCGGCTTCACGACCGAGCCTCAGGAGGGACGCTCAACCCCGTACGCCGCCGACATGGCGAAGGGGTTCAACGTCCCGATCATTCACGTGAACGCCGACGCCCCCGAGGCCTGCGTCGCCGCCGTCCGGCTCGCGATGGGCTACCGCGAGCGCTGGGGCCGCGATGTCGTCATCGACCTCATCGGCTACCGCCGCTTCGGCCACAACGAAACCGACGAACCCGCCTACACCCAGCCGCTGATGGCGTCCAAGATCAAGGACCACCCCCCGGTGTCGCAGATCTACGCCGAGTCGCTCGTCAAGGAGGGCATCGTCGGCCCCGAGGACGTCGAGGCCCGCCGGGAGGCGCGTCAGACCCGCCTCAAGCAGGGCCACGAGGAGCTGCGCACCAAGATCGACGCCGGCGAGTTCGAGGACCCGACCGCGACGGGGACGGGCGAGCTCGACCGCACCCGCAGCCCGAGCGTCGAAACGGCCGTCCCCGAACCGCGCCTGCGCTTGCTGAACGAGGAGCTGGTCCGCGTACCCGACAGCTTCACGATCCACCGCAAGCTGCGAAAGCCGCTGGCGAAGCGGATCGAGACGCTCGACAGCGGCGGGATCGAGTTCGGCCACGCCGAGTCGCTGGCGCTCGCGACGCTCCTGACCGACGGCGTCCACGTCCGGATGACCGGCCAGGACACCGAGCGCGGCACGTTCTCCAACCGCCACCTGGTGTTGCACGACGAGAAGACCGGCCTGCGCTACGCGCCGATCCAGAACCTGCCCGACGCGAAGGCGCCGATGGAGCTCCACAACAGCCCGCTCTCCGAGCAGGCCTGCCTCGGCTTCGAGTACGGCTACTCAGCCGCCTCGCCCGACAGCCTCGTGCTGTGGGAGGCGCAGTTCGGCGACTTCGGGAACTCCGCCCAGGTGATCATCGACAGCTTCATCGTCTCGGCCGAAGCGAAGTGGGGGCAGATGACGCGGCTGACGCTGCTGCTCCCCCACGGCTACGAGGGCGCCGGCCCGGAGCACTCGAGCGCTCGCATCGAGCGCTTCATCCAGCTCGCCGCCGAGGGCAACATCCGGATCGCCAACCCGACGACCGCGGCTCAGTACTTCCACCTGCTCCGCCGCCAGGCCCACATCGCCAAGGCGCGCCCACTCGTCGTCTTCACGCCGAAGGGCCTCCTGCGCCTGCCCACGGCCGCCTCGACTCTCGAAGATCTCACCGACGGCTCGTTCGAGTTCGTGCTCGACGACCCGCTCGCCGCCGAGCGAAAGGAAAAGGTCGAGCGCCTCGTGCTCTGCAGCGGCAAGGTCTACTACGACATCGACTCCGCCCCCAAGCGCGCCGAGGCCGAAACGGTCGCCGTCGCCCGGGTCGAGCTGCTCTACCCGTTCGCGAAGGAACAGCTGACCGAGCTGATCGCCTCCTATCCCAACCTCAAGGAGATCGTCTGGACCCAGGAGGAGCCCCGCAACATGGGCGCCTGGTCGGTGATGCAGCGCCGCCTGCCCGACCTGCTCCCCGAGGGCGTCGAGCTCGGCTACGTGGGCCGCCCCCCGCGCGCCTCCCCCGGCGAGGGCTACGCCGTCGCTCACACCCGCGAGCAGGAGCGCATCGTGCTGACCTGCCTGATGGGCAAGGCCGACCCTGCATAGGCTGCGCGACGCATGAACGGTCGAACGGCATGAGCCCTGCTGGTAGCGCAGCCGTCGTATGGCTGCGCGACGCATGAACGGTCGAACGGCATGAGCCCTGCTGGTAGCGCAGCCGTCGTATGGCTGCGCGACGCATGAACGGTCGAACGGCATGAGCCCTGCTGGTAGCGCAGCACTCGTAGGGCTGCGCGGGCGATGAAGCTCCCGCCGCTTCTCGCCGACCACCCGCGGGCCATCCAAGTCTTCCTCGCCGTCATCCTTCCGATCGCGTTCGGGGCGGTGACCGGCTACTTCCTCGGCGTCTCCGAGGTCACTTACTTCGTGCTCTCCGCGATCGGGGTGCTCGGCGGCATCGGCGCCGGCTTCGATCACCTCGGGGTGAAAGCCGGCGCGAGGCGGGGCGTGCTCGGTGGGGCGCTGTTCGGCGCGTCGATCCTGATCGCCCACGAGATCCACGGCGCCGACGCGGAGGCGCACCTGCCGGACCCCGCGATCGTGCTGGTCGTGGTGACCACCTTGCTCGGAGCCGCGTTCGGAGCGCTGGGCGGCTGGATCCGCGAAAGGATCGATCAGACACCCAAGTTTGGGACGGGCCGCCCGACCTAGGGACGATCGCGTGGGTTGAGCCTGCAGGTAGGGCGGCCGTTGGATGTAGCGGCCGGGCCGGGTAGCCCGGCCCGCTGTGAGGCCGGGCGACAAACCAGAAGATTCAGCGGCCGGGCCTGACGGGTAGCCCGGCCGCTGTTAACTAGGGAGTCCCCGCCAGTGCCGCCCGCCTGATCACGGCCACAGAGAGAGAATGACCGCAGTCTGGACAGGAACTGAGTCGCGCCCACGAGTGGTGCGTCGCATCGCAGCCGGGGCACGTATAGCTGCGCTGCAGGCGGACCAGGCGCCGCACGCCCTGGTCTGAGCCGCTGTGTGAGTTGATTGGGGCCATGGCGTGCATGATGCCGCCCAGACGTCCCGCTTCCTATGGACCGCCGGTACAAAGATCGGCGCCGCCGGGAGTACGCGGTGTCGACTGACGCCCAGCGGTGGGTAGCGTTCCGGGCATGGAGAGCGCCTCCGAGCACGTCTTCCCCCGCCCGGTCCCAGGGCGCCTGTTTCGGGTGGTCAAGATCGCGTCGTGGATCGAGTTGGGCCTGTTCGCCGGGCTGCTGTTCTTCTGGCTCGCACCGGGCTTCGAGCACCAGACGTTCCTCTTCGGCCTCGCCCACGGCATCGGCTACATCGCCCTCTGCATCCTGATCCTGGTTGCGGTGATCCTGCGCGAGGCCCCGTGGCCGCTGCTGGCCGCGAGCCTCACCCCGGTCGGCCCGGTCGGCAGCGTGATCGGCATCAGCCTGATCGAGCGTCGGAATTGGGGTATTGACACCGAGGCTCCGCGCGGGCGATAATCAGCGCGCGGGGAGATAGAACTCAAAAAGGCTCGTTCCCGGGCCAGTCCCGCCTCCGGGAACGATCGCGTCGGAAATCCCTCCCTGGCTACCGGCGCGCAGGCGTGGCGCGGGCCGCGTGGACCCCCTGCCTCCCGCGGCCCCGCCACGCCATTACTTCATCCACCACCGGCGACCAGGGGAAGCCGGCACACCGGCTTCAGCCTGCGAAACGCCGTGCGGCCCGCCGGACTGTCGTCCGACGGGCCGCCGTGGCGAATCAGGCCCAGGGCCTAGTTGAACGCGTACTGCTCGTAGTCGGCGACGTTGTCCTGTGTGACAGCGGCGGCCGGCACGATCACCTGTCGCGGTACCTCCGGCGGCACGAGCTCCTCGAAGCCCTCGCCGAGCGCGATCAGGCGCGCCATCGTGACCGCCGAAGCGGCCATGTTCGGGTTGTAGAGGAACGTGGCCCGGTAGAGGCCGCCCTCCTCGATCTGCTGCATGGCGGCCTCGGAGCCGCCGACGCCGGTCAGGAACATCTCGTCCTCACGACCCGCGTTGCGAATCGCCTGGACGACGCCCTGTGCCATGTCGTCATCGTGCGTATAGACGGCGTCGATCTGGTCCTCTGACTGGAGGATGTTCTCCATCACCTTGAGACCGGTGTCCGGGTTGAAGTCGCCAGGCTGTGAAGCGACGACCTCGATTCCACCGTCCGGACACACCTTGGCGAGCTGTTCGGTGAAGCCCTTCGAGCGTTCCTCGGTCACGGAGATCCCTGCGAGCCCCTGGATCTCGACGACGTTGCCCTGGCAATCGAGCTCCGTGCTGATGTAGTCGGCCGCCTGGACTCCGATCTGGTAGTTGTCGCCGAGGATCGTGGCGGTCGCCGCGTCAGGCGACGTGAAGAGCCTGTCCACGTTGATCACCGGGATCCCAGCGGCTTCCGCCTTCTGGGCGACGGGCGTCAGCGCCTCACCGTCCTGCGGCAGAACGACCAGCGCGTCGGGCTGCTCGGGAATGATCTGCTCGATCTGCTGGGCCTGGGAGTCCGCGTCGGCCGCTTCAAGCAGCTGGAAGTCGACGTCGTCGTACTCTTCGGCCTGCGCCTGGGCGTTCTTGGAGACCGCACCGAGCCATCCATGGTCGGTCGGTGGAACGCTGGCGACGATCGTCACAGGACCGCCGTCACCTCCACCCTCACCCTCGGCGGTTGACCCGGTGTCAGCCGAGCTCTCCGCCGAGCTGTCGTCATCGTCGTCTCCTCCGCAAGCGACGAAGGCGATGCTCAAAAAGACCGCCATCATCGTCGCAGTCAATAGCCGCTTGAGCGACATCTCTGCACCTCTCTCCTTGTGGGTTGGGTCATGAAAACCGCGCATCAAAGCCGCGCCTCCGGCCGCTGCAGCAGGACCGCGCCGAGGACGATCGCCCCCTTCGTCACCTGCTGGATCTCGGTCGAAAGATTGAGCTGCGTCATCAGACTGAAGATGAGCGCGAAGGTGAGGACCCCGAGGAACGTGCCGACGATCGTCGCCCTGCCGCCCGCGAGGCTGGTGCCCCCGATGACGACCGCGCCGATGGCGTCGAGCTCGTAGAGGTTGCCGCTGACGGGGGATGCGCTACCGAGCCTGGAGCAGAGCAGGACCGTGGCGATGCCGGCGAGCAGCCCGCTGAGCACGTAGACGCTGAAGACGACACGCCGCACGGGGACGCCGGCCAGCCTTGCCGCCTCCCGGTTGCCGCCGACCGCGACGACGTGACGCCCGTACCGGGTGCGGTTGAGGAGCAGCCAGCCGCCGATTGTGATTCCGAGGAAGACGAAGACCGAGACCGGGATGCCGACGAGCTCGCCTGTGCCGAACCACAGCAGCGAGAACACCGCCGGTTCGCCGAACGAGCCCCCGTTGAAATCGAGCAACCCCACGGGGAGTTTGTCGTTGAGCAGCAGGGCGACCCCCTTCCCGATGGAGAACATTGCGAGCGTCGCGATGAATGGGACGACCCTTCCGTACGCGATCGCGGTGGCGTTCACCGTTCCCATCAGCACCGCGAAGCCGACAGCGCCGGCGATGAAGATCGGTGTGCTGGCCGTTGACTCCGCCAGAACAGCGCCGGCGACACCCGCGGCGGCGACCATCGAGCCGACCGAGAGGTCGATCCCGGAGGTCGCGATCACGAACGTCATGCCGATCGCGATCACCCCCACGACGCTCGCCTGGGTCAGCATGTTGCGAATGTTGTCGGCTGTCGGGAACGTGTCGGGCTTCAGCACCGCGCCAGTCACGAACAGGAGTGCGACTACGAGCCCCAGGGCGTACTCCTGGAACTGGAGGCCGGCGACCTGGGGGAATCGGGCGTTGAACCTGTCGACCGGTCCGGCGGGTCCCTCGCCCTGTGGGGTTACTGGGGTAGTCATTCGACCTCCTCGACGAAATCGGTTGAGTCCGTTGGCGCGACCGCATAACGAAGGAGCTCCTGCTCGTTCGCCGCGTCGCCGTCCACCTCGTAGACGAGCTCGCCCTCGCGCATCACGAGGACGCGGGTGCAGATGCCGACCAGCTCGTCGAGCTCGGATGAGACGACGAGCACGCCCAGCCCCGACTTGGCGAGGTTGCTGATCACGCGGTAGAGCTCGGCCTTGGTCGGGACGTCCACGCCGCGGGTCGGCTCATCCAGCAGCAGGACCTTGCACTCGTGCAGCAGCCAGCGTGCGAGGACGACCTTCTGCTGGTTGCCACCCGAGAGCTCGGTGACGATCCGGTCGGCGTCGTCGGGGACCGTTTTCAGGGCGCGCAGCTGCTCCTCGGCCGCGGCGCGCTCCGCGCGCACGTTGAGCAGGCCGTTCATGAACCGGCCCAGGTCGGCCAAGGTGACGTTCTTGGTGAGGCTCCACTCGAGCAGGAGCCCCTGAGACTTTCGGTCTTCGGGCGCGAAGCCGAGTCCGGCTGCGATCGCCTTCTGCGGCTTGTTCGGCGGCATGCGCTTGCCCATGAGGAAGACCTCGCCCTCATCGGGCGGGTCGACGCCGTAGATCAGCCGCAGCAGCTCGCTGCGCCCTGAGCCCACCAGGCCGCCGAGCCCGACGACCTCACCGGCGTGGACCTCGAGGCTCACACCGCGGACCGCGGGGAGGCGTTTCATCTCGCGAACTTCGAGCACGACATCCTCGCCCCCCTTGGGACGGTCGGGGTAGAGCTGCTCCACCCTGCGCCCGACCATCAGCTCCACGAGCTCGTCGGTCGACGTCGTGGCCGGGAGAGACGTGGCCGCGGTGCGCCCGTCGGTCAGCACCGTGACCCGGTCGCCGATCTTGCGGATCTCGTCGAGGCGGTGCGAGATGTAGATGACGCCGACGCCCTCGTCGGTGAGACGGCGCACGACCTCGAACAGCGTCTCGATCTCGCCATCGTCGAGGATCGCGGACGGCTCGTCCATGATCAGGAGGCGCACGTCGCGCGAGAGCGCGCGGGCGATGGAGACGACCTGCTGGGCGGCGGGCCTGAGCTCGTGGATCCGCGATCGGGGAGAGATCGACTCGTGGCCGAGCCGCGCGAGCAGCTCGGACGACTGCCTGGCCATGCGCTCGCGATCGAGGAACGGACCGCGCGTCGGCTCGTGCGCGAGGAAGATGCTCTGGGCGACGCTGAGCTCCTCGACCAGGTCGAGCTCCTGGTAGATGGTCCCGACCCCGCGCGAGAGGGAGGCCGCGGGACTGCCCGCCGGCAGCGGCTCGCCGCCGAGGAGGATCTCGCCCGATGTCGGCTCCACCACGCCGGACACGCACTTGATCAGGGTCGACTTGCCGGCGCCGTTCGGCCCCAGCAGGCAGTGCACCTCGCCGCCGAGGACCTCGAGGTCGACGCCCTGCAGGGCCTTTGCGCCCGGATACTCCTTGACCAGGTTCCGGACCTCGAGGACCTTCGCCCCCTTCTTCGCTTTCTGGGTGATATTCGGGGTCATCCCACCACCAGCGGCCTCAGGTTGCGCTCGGCGATCTGCAGCCCCTTGTCGACCATCTCGGGGCTCCCGCCCCAGACGGGGTCCTCGTGCTCGACGGACAGCACTCCCTCGAAACCGCCCTCGTAGAGGGCGTCGACGTAGTGGCGGAAGTCGACCTGCCCGAGCCCGGGGATCCGGTAGCGCCACCAGCCCATGCCCCATGGGTCCTGCTCGCGGGTCGCGGTGCGCCCGAAGAAGCCGTAACGGTTTCGATCCTCGGCGAAGGTCTCGGCGTCCTTGGCGTGGGCGTGGATGACCTTGTCCACGTAGGGGCGAAGGGCGGCGACCGGGTCGATTCCGAGCCACAACAGGTGTGACGGGTCGAAGTTGAGGTAGAGGCCGAGGTCGAACATCCACTCCCAGAGCTCCGGCGAGTAGGCGAGGTTGCCCGGGTACCCATCGGGGTGCCATCCCTCCATGACGCAGTTCTCGATCATCAGGCTGACGCCGCGCTCGCCGGCGTAGTCGACGAGCGGAGGGAAGACCCGCTCGGCGTCGCGAAGGTTCTCGGCGACGCTGCGGCCGGGATCGCGCCCGATGAAGGTCCCGACGGGGACCCCGCCGAGCGCCGCGGCGGCGTCGATGCAGGCGCGCACGTGTGCGTGAGACGCCTCGCGCTCCGCTGGGTCGGGGTGCAGGTTGTTGTCGTAATAGGCGAGAGCCGACAGCTCGAGGCCGTTCGCGTCGAGCGCCGCACTGACCCGATCGGCCTCAGTGTCGTCGAAGGCGTCGGCCGCGATGTGGGAGGCCGTGAACGGCCTGTCGCCGAGCGCGGGCCAGGCCGCGAGCTCGAGCGCCTGGTAGCCGTTCGAACCGGCGAACGTCGCGATCTCCTCCAGCTGGCGTTCGGGCATGGAGGCCGTGAGGAAGCCGAGCTTCATCGCAGCGCCTCCGCGGCTTCGGCGGAGGGGACATCGACCCAGCTCTGCTCGCGGGCGGACGCCAGCACCGCGCCGGTGATGCGCGCAGCGCGCACCCCGTCGGCGAAGCCGGGGAGCCCATCGGCGGGCTCGGCTCCCCGGATTGCGTCGTAGGCATCGGCGACGAATGCGTCGAAGCAGTCCGCGTAGCCCTGGGGGTGGCCGGCGGGCAGCGTCGCCAGCCGTGCTGCCGGCGGCGACAGGGTCGCCGGATCGCGGCTGATCACCATCGCCGCCTCGCGGCGCCCGCACCACAGGGTCTCGGGCGCCTCCTGGTCGAAGACCACGCTCTCTTCGGAGCCATCGACCTCGAGCCACAGCCGGTTCTTGCGCCCGGGAGAAACCTGGCTTACGACCATCGAGCCCATCGCGCCCGACGCGGTCTCGAACTGGACGATGGCCGCGTCCTCGGTCTCGACGTCGCGCAGCCTCCCGTCGTCGCCACCCTCGCGCTCGAAGGCCGCGCGACCCTCGCTGCGCACGCGCGCCGGGACCGTGACCATCGTGCGGGCGTTGAGCCGGGTGACGCGATCGCCGGAGACGAACTCGGCGAGATCGCACCAGTGCGAGCCGATATCCGCGAAGGCGCGAGACGGCCCGCCGAGATCGGCGTCGACCCGCCAGTTGTCGTCGTCCGCGCCGAGCAGCCAGTCCTGCAGGTACGTGCCGTGGAGCAGGCGGACCGCGCCGAGCGCTCCGGCGCGAACGCGCTCGCGAGCTTCGCGGACCATCGGGTAGTAGCGATACACGAACGGCACGAATCCGCCTCCACCGTCCACCGCGGCCTCGGCGAGCCGGGCGGCCCCGCTCGGGTCCGGCGCGAGCGGCTTCTCGCAGATCACCCGCTTGCCCGCCGCGAGCGCGGCTTCGGCGAGGGGCACGTGCAGATAGTTGGGGGCGCAGACGTGGACGACGTCGATCTCGGGCGAGGTGACCAGCTCCTCGGCGCTGTCGAAGCCCCGCGCCGCGCCGAGCTCGGCCGCGGCGGCACGTCCTCGGTCGGGTGTGGACGCCGCAACCCCGGCAAGCTCGCCGCCGGCGTTTCGAGCGGCACGGGCGTGTATCCGCCCGACGAATCCGGTTCCGGCGATGCCGACCCGAAGCGAGGTCTCCTCCATGGACGCGAACCTAAGGGACTTCTGCGTGTCTGTCAAGCAAAAGTTTGCTTGACACCCGGCAGACTTTGCCCCGTTGGCGCCGTTTGCTTTACTCCACTCGATGGCTGACACGCGGGACTCGAGCGCAGCACCCGCGGCGGGAGCGGGGGCGGTCCTTCGCCTGATCCGCGACGGTGACGCCGTCACGCGAGCCGACCTCGCCCGGGCCACCGGCCTGGCGCGCTCGACGGTCGCCCAGCGGGTCGACGCGCTGCTCGCCCACAGCCTCGTCTACGAGACCGGGGGGAGCAGCTCGACGGGCGGTCGCCCGCCGTCGATCCTCGCTTTCAACGACGGCGGCGGAGTCATCCTCGCCGCGGACCTCGGCGCGACGCATTCCCGGATCGGGGTCACCGACCTAGCCGGAGACCCACTCGTCGAGCGCGCGGCTGAGATCGACATCTCGCTCGGGCCCGAGGCGGTGCTCGACTGGCTGCAGGGGCCCTTCGGAGAGATGCTCGCCGAGGCCAACCGAAGCTCGACCGACGTCCGCGGCATCGGGATCGGAGTCCCCGGGCCCGTCGCCTTCTCCGAGGGCAGGCCCGTGAACCCACCGATCATGCCGGGCTGGGACGGCTTCTCGATCCCGGAGTGGTTCGCGAGCCACTATGAGGCCCCGGTGCTCGTCGACAACGACGTCAACATCATGGCCCTCGGCGAGCACTGGACCCGGTGGCGCGAGACCGAGCATCTTCTCTTCATCAAGATCGGCACCGGGATCGGCTGCGGGATCGTCGCCGGCGGCCGGATTCATCGCGGCGCCGAGGGCGCCGCCGGGGACATTGGCCACATCCGTATCGCGGGACACGATGACGTCGTCTGCCGTTGCGGCAACATCGGCTGCCTCGAAGCGGTGGCCGGCGGCGGTGCACTCGCCGCGCGGCTCAGCGAGCAGGGGACCGAGGCCGCCAATGCCCGGGACGTGGTCCGCCTGGTGCGGGCCGGCGATCCCGCCGCGACCCAGGCGGTGCGCGAGGCAGGCCGGCGCCTCGGCGAGGTGCTCGCATCGTGCGTCAACTTCTTCAACCCGCGGGTGATCGTGATCGGCGGGGATCTCGGTGGGGCCCACGAGCAGTTGCTCGCTGGGATCCGCGAGGTCACGTTCATGCGCTCACTGCCCCTTGCGACCGGCGCGCTTCGGATCGTGCCGAGCGAGTTGGGCGACCGCGCGGGGGTGATCGGCGCCGCCGTCCTCGTGATCGAGCACGTGCTCGCCCCGGACGTGATCGATCGCGCGATCGAGCACGGCACCGCGCACTCGCGACAGCCGCTCGCCTAGCGGTCGCGCAAGTCGCGCAGAACGCGGTGCAGGATGCCGCCGTTTTGGAAGTACCCGACCTCGTTGGGGGTGTCGATGCGGACCTTGGCGGTGAAGGTGACCGGGTCGGCGCCTTCGCGGGTCGCACTGACGTCGACCTCCTTCGCCTCGCCGTTTTGGATATCGCCGAGGTCGAAGGTCTCCTCGCCGGTGAGGTTGAGGGACTCGACCGACTCGCCGTCGGGGAACTGGAGCGGGAGCACGCCCATGCCGATCAGGTTGGAGCGGTGGATGCGCTCGAAGCTCTGCGCGATCACGGCTCGGATGCCGAGCAGCGCGGTGCCCTTCGCGGCCCAGTCGCGCGAGGAGCCGGACCCGTACTCCTTGCCGGCCAGCACCACCAGCGAGGTGCCCTCCTCGGCGTAGGCCATCGCCGCTTCGTAGATGGTCGTTTCCTCGCCCTTCGGGAACTTGCGCGTGTGGCCGCCCTCCTTCTCGGCGAGGGCGTTTCGCAGCCGGACGTTGGCGAACGTGCCGCGGATCATCACCTCGTGGTTGCCGCGGCGCGAGCCATATGAGTTGAAGTCGCGCGGCTCGACGGCCTGCTCCATCAGCCACTGCCCGGCCGGGCTCGCCTTCTTGATCGCCCCGGCGGGCGAGATGTGGTCGGTCGTGACCGAGTCGCCGAGCACGGCGAGCACGCGTGCGCCCTCGACTGGCTTCACCGGCTCGGGCCCGGCCGGCATGCCCTCGAAGAACGTCGGCCGGCGCACGTAGGTGGAGTCCGGCCACGTGTAGCGATCGCCCGCGGGTACCTCGATCTGCTGCCAGCGCTTGTCGCCCGTGAACACATCGGCGTAGCTCTTCGTGAACATGTCGGCGCGCACCGCTTGGCCGACGGCGTCGGCGACCTCGGCGCTGGTCGGCCAGATGTCGCTCAGGTAGACGGGCTCGTCGTCGGAGTCGCGGCCGAGCGGGTCGTTCTGCATGTCGATGTCCATGCGGCCGGCGAGCGCGTACGCGACGACGAGCGGCGGCGAGGCGAGGTAGTTGGCGCGGGTGTCGGGATTGATCCTGCCTTCGAAGTTGCGGTTGCCCGAGAGCACCGAGCAGACGACGAGGTCCTTCTCGGCGATCGCGGCAGAGATCTCCTCGGGCAGCGGGCCCGAGTTGCCGATGCAGGTGGTGCAGCCGTAGCCGACGAGGTTGAACTGGAGCATGTTCAGATAGCGGTCGAGACCCGACTTCTCGAGGTAGTCCGTGACCACCGTTGAGCCGGGTGCGAGCGAGGTCTTGACCCAGGGCTGGCGCTTCAGCCCCCGCTCGACCGCCTTCTTCGCGACGAGCCCCGCTCCGAGCATCACCGATGGGTTGGAGGTGTTGGTGCAGCTCGTGATCGCGGCGATCACGACGTGGCCGTGGTCGAGCTCGATGGTCTCGCCGCTTTCGAGCTGGACGGCGATTGCGTCGCCCGTCTTGACCTTCGTCTCGGTCGCGGTCGCCCCCTGCCTGCTCGGCTTGCCGCGCTCGTCGTCGTGATCCTCGGCGGGGGGATCGGACGCGGGGAAGCTCTCCTTCATCGCCTCGTCTCGGCCGTTGCCCAGCTGCGCGCCGGCCTCGGGGTCCCACTCCTGCATCGCCTCGAGGAACGCGGGCTTTGCGTTCGAGAGCGGGATGCGGTCCTGTGGGCGCTTCGGCCCGGCGATGGAGGGGACGACCTCTCCGAGGTCGAGCTCCAGGGTGTCGCTGTAGGTCGCGTCGGCGTGCTCGGGCTCGTGGAAGAGGCCCTGCTCACGCGTGTAGGCGTCGACGAGCTCGATCTGATCGGTCGGGCGCCCCGTGAACTCCAGGTAGCGAAGCGTCTCGGCGTCGATGGGGAAGATCGCGCACGTCGAGCCGAACTCCGGCGACATGTTGCCGATCGTCGCGCGGTCGGCGAGGGGGAGCTTCGAGAGACCGGGGCCGAAGAACTCGACGAACTTCGAGACCACGCCGTGCTCGCGCAGCATCTCGGTCACGGTCAGCACGAGGTCCGTCGCGGTCGCGCCCTCGGGCAGCGTCCCGTCGAGCTTGAACCCGATCACCTGCGGCAGCAGCATCGAGATCGGCTGGCCGAGCATCGCGGCCTCGGCCTCGATTCCGCCGACGCCCCATCCGAGGACGCCGAGCCCGTTGATCATCGTCGTGTGGGAGTCGGTGCCCACCAACGTGTCGGGGTAGGCCTGAACGGGGGCATCGCTCGAAGCCGGCCCCGGACGCGAGCGCCCCTGAAGAGGGCGCGAATCGTTGCCCTGGGAGCAGGCGGCGTCGGATGTCCACACCCCCCGGCCGAGGTACTCGAGGTTGACCTGGTGGCAGATGCCCGTTGCGGGCGGGACCACGCGGAAGTTGTCGAAGGCCTCCTGGCCCCAGCGCAGGAACGCGTAGCGCTCGCCGTTTCGCTCGTAATCGCGCTCCTCGTTGATGGCGAACGCCTTCTGGTTGCCGAATGCGTCGACCTGGACCGAGTGGTCGATCACGAGGTCGACCGGCACCAGCGGGTTGATCGCCGACGGGTCGCCGCCCAGGTCCTCCATCGCGTCGCGCATCGCCGCGAGGTCGACGACGGCGGGGACGCCGGTGAAGTCCTGCATTAACACCCGAGCGGGCTGGAAGGGGATCTCGACCGAGGGCTGGGCCTTGGCGTCCCAGGTGGCGATCGCCTCGACGTCGCTGGAGCTGACCGCGTGGCCGTCCTCGAGGCGCAGCGTGTTCTCGAGCAGCACCTTGATCGAGTACGGCAGGCGCGCCACGTCGAAGCGCTTCTGCAGCGCGTCGAGGCGGTGGATCTCGTACTCGCGGCCGCCGACCTCGAGGGTCGAGCGGGCGTCGAAGCTGTTCTCGCTCACACAGCCCAGTCTATGACCGGGCTTACTTCTTCTTCTTCTTGTTCTTCTTCTTCTTGAAGACGGCCTTGCGCTTGCCGACCACGTAGCCGTCCTGCTCGAGGGTCGAGGCCTGGACGACCAGGCTCCTGCGACCGCCCTTGCTCGCCAGCTTGCGGCCGGCCTTGGTCAGCTTCACCTTGACGACGCCGGTCTTGCCGCCGGCGATCGTGGCGACGGAGCTCTTGCCGAGGAGCTTCGCCTTGCCGCCCTTCTTCGCGGCCGCGCCGGCCACTCCGTTGGTCCCCGAGAAGAGCGAGACCGTGGCGTGGCAGGCGACCCAGGTTGCCGGGGAGCCGAGCTTGACCTTGACGACCTTGGCATTGCCGGAGAGCTTGCCGCCGGCGATCGTCGCATTGCCGTTGTTGGCCAGGTTGGCGAAGTCCGGCGACTGGGTCCGGCCCGCGGGCACGAACTTGTCGCGCGGGACCTTGACCGCCCCGCCCGAGGCACCGGGCTTATCTGTTACGGGAAGCCTGATCTCCACGTTGGAGACCGTGATTGGGCCTTGTCCGTTGGCGATGCGGCCGTACGAATTGAGCGCGCCGGCGCCTGCGTCCTTGGCGAGCAGCTGCACCCTCGGAACGCTGCCCGCGGCGAACGTGTACCCGTTGGGATGCAGCTGGAACACCTGGCGCAGCGAGCCCTGTGCGGGCCTCCACAGGCCACGGGCGACGAGGCGCTCGGTTCCGTTCGGGAGGACGTCGAACAGGCGCGCCGCGATCGAGTTGTTGGTGGTGCCCGAGTTGATGTCGGCGATCACGGAGGTCGCGCCCATCAGCGTCGTCGGCTCGGTCGTGGCCGGCAAGGAGTAGGTGACCGCGCCGGGCTCGTCGACGGCGGGGTTCGTGAGGCACGGCTGGCCGCCCGCGACCACCGGGTCGAACGTCGCGGCGACCGTGGGGTCGCCGGCGCTCGCGGCGATCGTCTTCGCGACGGCCTCGCTATAGCGAAGCTCGCCGGGGGCGATCGTCGCCCAGTTCGAAGCCGTGAACGGCCCGCCGGAAGGCGTGCCGGAGGTGCCGGGGCAGGTCAGCGTGTAGGTCGTGACGCCCTGGGTGGGTGCCGAGCCGGCTCCCTTTACGTAGAAGTCGAGCCAGGCGTTCTCGCGCGCGAGAAGCGCAGCGCTGACGTCGGTCTTGTTGGCCGAGCGCTGGTGGCCGAAGTCGCCGAAGAAGAGCGAGACCGATGCACTCGGGTGCTGCACCCTGGTGCGGTTGTAGAAGCGGATCGTCTCGTCCGCCGGGAATAGGTCATCCGTGAACCCGCTCGACATCAGCATCGGCGCGGGTGCCCGCGAAGAGTCGATGTAGTAGCTCGAGTGGTGGTCGCTGATCTCGTCGATGATGTCGGTGACCGTCGGGTCTCCGTCGTAGTTCTCGCCCGCCGTGAGGCGCGCGAGCCAGGCCTGAAGGTTCGCGTCCGGGTCGGTGACGGAGTAGAAGCCGGGGGCGAGCAGTCCCGATAGGTATAGGCCGTTGATCAGCGACTGCTTCATCACTCCGACACGGCTGCCGTAGTCGTTGTCGACGAGGTAGTCGATTGTGCGGCCGTTGGGAACGAGGGAGTAGGACAGATCGGTCCAGGGGATGCTCGGGACTGCCGCCGCCATCGCCATCGGGATGTTGGAGTCACGGCTCTCCCAGTCGACGAGCGAGCCGTCGGGGAGCATCTGGCGGTCCTTGAGGGCGCCGAGGGCCATCGAGAGGCCTCCTCCGTAGGAGCCGCCCACCGCGCCGATCTTGGTGGGCAGGACGAGGCCGTCCTCGGCGAGCTCGCCGGCGAGGTCCTGGTAGTCGCGGACCTCGTAGCGGGTGTCCATCAGCCGCACGTAGCCGTTGGTGCAAGCGCCTGCCGCGACGGTCTGCGATGCGGGCGAGCCGCAGGACTCGCGGAAGCCGCGGGTGGTCATGCTCATCACCGCGTAGCCACGGCTGGTGAAGCGCCGCAGACCCGAAGTTGAGCCGCTGGCGCCGAAGCCGATCTTGGCGCCACCGTAGCCGTGGCCCCAGACGATCAGGGGGTAGGAGCCATCGGGGCCGCCCGGGTCGGGCGGAAAGGCGACGTTGATGTCGAGGGGGACGGCGTCGAAGGTCTCGTTGGTGGTGCTGCGGGGCGAGGTGTTGCCGCATTCGCGCACGCCATCGGCGGCGACGTTGCACGCGACGTCCCCACCGAACACGTCGGCGATTGCGGCGTTGGCGCTCGGCGCGAGGGCGAGCGAGCCCACGACCACTGACAGCACGGCGACGACCTTCTTCATTGAGTGAGTCCTCTCTCTCCTAATGGGCACTTCGCGCTCCCTGTAACGCGTTTTCGTGTCTCCCTAGGACACGAGCAAGCAGCTTAGCTACCGGTTTCGGTTCGAAGCTCCGTAGAAGCCCGCAATCAGCGCTTGTCGCGCTGACCCTCCGAGACCGCAGTGGCGATCTTGTCCGCCCCGCCTCGCCGCTGGAACGAAGCCGCGATGCCTGGGTGGCGGTAGCCGACCTCGCTGAGCACCCGCGTTCGCCTCGGCGCGACCGTGATCTCGACCTTGTTCTTGCGAATGGCCTTCTCGACGGCCTGCGCGACCTTCTTGGGGGTCGTCGTGCCTACGCCGGGCGGGGCGTCCGAGCCAGAGTCGTGGAACATGCCCGCCTCGCGGACGAACCCCGGCGAGACGATCGATACACCGACCCCGTCGGAGTACAGGTCCTCGCGCAGGCCGAACGCGAAGCCGCGCAGGCCGAACTTGGTCGCGTTGTAGAGGGAAGCGCGGGGAGAGCCCACCTTGCCGGCGAGAGAGGCGATGAGGACGATGTGCCCCTCGCCCTTCGCGGCCAGGCGCGGCGCCAGCTCGCGGGCCATCAGGATCGGGGCCTCGAGGTTGACGCGCAGCGCGCGGGCGATCTCGTTCGAGGTCAGGTCATCGAGCCTGCCGCTGGCGGGGAGGGCCGCGTTGGCGACCAGAGCGTCGATGTCGCCGGCATCGGCGACCAGCGTCTCCGCCGCGGCGCTCTCGGCGAGGTCGGCCACGATCACCTCGTGCGCACCGGAGCCGCCGGGAAGCGAGCTCGCCAGCTCGGCGAGCTCGGGCTCACGGCGCGAGCTGAGCACGAGCGTCGCCCCGGCGTCCGCGAGCTGCCGCGCGATCGCCATGCCGATGCCCCCCGTCGCGCCGCTCAGCAGCACTTTCTTCCCCTTGAGTTCCACGAAAAGAGAACCTATCGCGCCTACATCCAACGGCCGCTCTACCTGCCGGGCTCAATTCGCACGGTCGCGCGGGGGCCGAGCGGCCTATTAGCGTCTGCACGCAATCTCCCACTTCTGGTACCGTGCCCGGCCACGACCAAGTAACGCCGAATCCCGCCGAACGAAAACGGCGGGAACGGGGGAACCGAGAAGTTTGGGGCGAATCCACACCTAGTGGAGGCGCAGGCTCTTTCAGCGCCAGCCCGACAGCTAACCCCGTAGGCCGACGAAGGAGAACACGGTTTTGCGGTCCACAACACGCCTCATCGCCGCGCTGGCGCTCACAGGCTTGATCATCGCCCCGTCCGCCCTGGCCCAGACCGGCGGGTCAGTGGCCCCCGGCTCCGGCTCGACCTCGACGACGCCCCTCGGCCCCCCGGGGAAGGCGAAGCTGAAGAAGAACGGCAAGGCGATAGCTCCGTCGAACGCGCCGATCCAGGTGCAGATGGCGATCAACGCCGGCAACCAGATCCGCAAGTTCCCCTACCGCTATGGCGGCGGCCACCAGTCCTTCTTCGACTCGGGCTACGACTGCTCGGGTGCCGTCAGCTACGTGCTGAACGGAGCCGGTCTGATCGAGGACCCGCTTCCCTCGGGCGACCTCGCCTCGAGCTGGGGATCCCTCGGCAAGGGCCGTTGGATCACCGTCTACGCGAACGGCGGCCACGCCTACATGGTGGTGGCGGGCCTGCGCTTCGACACCTCCGCGGTCGGCGAGAGCCTTAACCAGGGCAGCGGCCCCCGCTGGCGCGCGACCAAGCGCCCGGGAAAGAGCTACACGCACAAGTACTACCCGAGCCTCTAGCCCGCGACCCGCGCGCGGGTTCCCAGGACTAGGACCGGCGCTTCGGGGTACAAGGCTTCGAATGGGGACCGCACGCCGCGCGGTCATCGGCGTCGACGGGACGCCATTGTGGGCGGCCTCACGGCCCGCGCGCTGCCTCGACAAGCGGCGCCCCCGTGCCCGAGGGGCCCGGGCCTAATGTGAGCCGCGAGATGGCAGCCGAGAACGAGGTGGAGCGGAGCGGGCGAGCCGAGAGGCGCGCCTCTCTGCGCGCCGGCGTACGCGCCGGGGTGCCGTTCGCCCTCGCAGGTTTCCTGCTGGCTGTCTCCTACGGCGTCCTGGCCGAGCCGATCCTCGGCGCGCCGGCGACCCTCGCGATGTCCGCGTTCGTGTTCGCGGGATCGGCGCAGTTCGGATCGGTGGCGGTGCTCGCCTCGGGAGGGGGCGTGGGCCCGGCGATCATCGCCGCTCTGCTCCTGAACGCCCGCTACATCCCGATGGGGATCGCCCTCGCGCCCTCGCTTAGGGGGCGCTGGTGGCTGCGGGCCGCCTACGGCGAGGCGATGATCGACGCATCCTGGGCGATGGCCAACCGCGGGGGCGGCCGCTTCGACCCGGACTTCCTGGTCGGCGCCACGCTGCCCACCTACCCGGCGTGGGTCGCCGGCACCGCGGTCGGCGTCTTCGCCGGCGATCTGATCGGCGACCCCGCCGACCTCGGGCTCGACGCCCTCTTCCCCGCGTTCTTCCTCGCCCTGCTGGTCGGGGGCGAGCTGCGCGAGGGTCGGTTGTCGGTGATCGTCGCTGCTCTCGGCGCCGTGATCGGCCTGGCGCTGACGCCGATCACCCCGGCCGGAGTACCCGTGATCGCCGCCAGCGCGGCCGCGCTTCTCGGCCTGCGGCGCCACCGCGGTTCGGACGGCGAGCCCACCGCGTACCTGGAGAAGGACCCCGTTGGCTGACGCCTGGATCGTGTTCGCGTGGCTGTTCGTCACGACCGCGGTGGTTCGGACCTCGGGCCCGGTCGTGCTCGGCGGCCGCGAGCTGCCCGAGCGGGTGACCGCAGTTGTGGCACTGCTGGCGCCCGCACTGCTGGCTGCGCTCGTGGTGACCGAGACCTTCCGCGGCCCGGGCGGAGATCTGGTCGTCGACGCGCGTGCGCTCGGCGTCGCCGGCGCTGCGGTTGTCCTGGCGCTGCGCGGCTCGATCCTGCTGGCGATGGGCGTCGCGATGGCGCTGACCGCGGTGGCCCGCGCCCTGGCCTGACGAGCGGGTGGAGGAATCGTCCAACCGCAGCCGCCAAGATTGTCCATCTTGGCCCTCGGGTGCTCGAATAGGTTTGTAAAACGCGGATCCCGTTCTTGTCCGTTCGGGATAACCGCCGTTCACACAAGGGGGGCCGACAGCTGCGCTCCCATAGGAGGGAACCCGCCGTAGTGTCGAGTGACACGCCCGATATCCGGTTGAGCGGTGTCAGCAAGCACTATGGCGACGTGGTCGCCGTAGCGTCGCTCGATCTCGAGATCGAGCACGGCGAGTTCTTCACGCTGCTCGGGCCGTCGGGGTCGGGCAAAACGACGACCCTGCGCATGATCGCGGGCTTCGAGGACCCGGACACCGGAACCGTCGAGCTCGGCGGCAAGGATGTGACCGCGCTGGCGCCCTATGACCGCGAGGTCAACACCGTGTTCCAGGACTACGCTCTGTTCCCGCACATGAGCGTGTCGGAGAACGTCGAGTACGGGATGCGCGTGAAGCGCGTCGCAGGCGAAGAGCGAAAGCGCCGCGCCAATGATGCGCTCGAGATGGTCAGCCTCACCGGGTACGAAGCACGCAAGCCCGGCGAGCTCTCCGGCGGCCAGCGCCAGCGGGTCGCGCTCGCACGGGCGATCGTCAACAGGCCGCGAGTCCTCCTGCTCGACGAGCCGCTCGGTGCGCTCGACCTCAAGTTGCGGGAGCGCATGCAGGTCGAGCTCAAGTCGATCCAGCGGGAGGTCGGGATCACGTTCGTCTACGTCACGCACGACCAGGAGGAGGCGCTGACGATGTCGAACCGCGTCGCCGTCTTCAACGAGGGCCGCCTCGAGCAGGTCGGCCCTCCGGCCGACATCTACGAGCACCCCGGCAACCCGTTCGTCGCGGGCTTCGTGGGGGTCTCGAACCTGATCGAGCGCGACGGCGCGAGCTTCACGATCCGGCCCGAGAAGGTCGTGTTCGTCGAGAACGGGTCCGCGAGCGGGCTTCACGTCGAGGCCGGCACGGTCTCCGACGTCGCCTACGCAGGAATGATCACCCGCTACATGATCGCCCTCGACCGGGGCGGAGAGCTTCAAGTGGTCCGCCAGAACCTGGAGGAGACCTCTGCGGAGGTACAGGAGCAGCGCGGCCGGAAAGTGAAAATCGGATGGCGCTCGGAGCACACGGTCGCTGTCCAGGGAGAGGAGGATCAACAGTGAGGAACCTCAGAGCCCACCCTGCGTGGGCACCGATGATGATTGCGCTGGGGCTCGTGGTCGCGATGCTCGCGATCGCCGGCTGCGGTGGCGACGACGACGACGACAGTGGTGGCGGTGAAGCCTTGACCGAGGTCGGCGAGGGCGAGGGCGAGCTCAACCTCGTCGCATGGGCCGGCTACGTCGAGGACGGGTCCACGGACCCGGCGGTGGACTGGGTGACGGACTTCGAGAAGGAGACCGGCTGTCAGGTCAACGTCAAGGTCGGCAACACCTCTGACGAGATGGTGACTCTGATGCGCACCGGCGAGTACGACGGTGTCTCGGCCTCGGGTGACGCCTCAGGGCGCCTGATCGAGGGCGGCGACGTCGACCCGGTCAACGTCGACCTGGTCCCGAACTACGCCGACATCTTCCCGGCGCTGAAGGATCAGGAGTGGAACACGGTTGACGGCGTCAACTACGGGATCCCCCACGGCCGCGGGTCGAACCTGCTGCAGTGGAACCCCGATGCGGTCAAGCCCGACCCGACGTCCTGGGACGTGGTCTTCGACCCGGCCAAGGCCGCTGAGCAAGCGGGCAAGGTGACGGCGTACGACAACGCGATCTACATCGCCGACGCGGCGCTGTACCTGCGCACGCACAACCCCGAGCTCGGGATCACGGACCCGTACGAGCTCGACCAGGAGCAATTCGACGCCGCGATCGATCTGCTTAAGCAGCAGAACGAGAACATCGGCGAGTACTGGTCCGACTACACCAAGCAGATCGCGGCGTTCGCCAACGGCGACTCCACGGTCGGCACGACCTGGCAGATCATCACCAATCTGGCCCAGGCCGAGGGCATCAACGTCAAGAACACCCTGCCCTCTGAGGGCGCGACCGGATGGTCAGACACGTGGATGCTGAGTTCGGAGGCGAAGAACCCGAACTGCATGTACCTGTGGATGAACCACATCGTCAGCCCCGAGGCGAACGCCGCCGTGGCCGAGTACTTCGGCGAGGCCCCGGCGAACGAGAAGGCATGTGCTCTCACGGCAGACAAGGAGCACTGCGACATATTCCACGCCGACGACGAGGAGTTCTTCGACCAGGTCGAGTACTGGAAGACTCCGCTGAAGGACTGCGGCGACGACCGCGGTGAGGAATGCAAGACCTACGACGAGTGGGTCCAGGGATTCACGGAAGTGAAGGGCTGATCCGATCGAGGGTCGCCTGAACACCGATTCGTGGAAGCGGCTGGCGTAAGCGCACAGCCGCCGAGGAGGTCGGTGGGCCGTAGGCTCGCCGACCTCTTCCACGGTCGGCCGCGGCTGGCGGTCGGAGCGCTGCTGGCCGGCCCCGTCGGCTGGCTGGTGATCGCCTACCTCGGCTCGCTGGCCGTCCTCTTCGCCGCTGCCTTCTGGCATCTCAACGACCTCAGCGGCGAGATCGAACGCGGCTTCAGCCTCCAGAACTTCGAGACCCTGACCGAGCCCGTCTATCGCGCGATCACCTTCCGCACCGTCGGGGTCGCGGCGCTGGTCACGATCACCGACGCGCTGCTGGCCTTTCCGATCGCCTTCTACATGGCGAAGGTCGCGAGCCCGCGGGTGAAGGCGCTGCTGGTCGTGGCGGTGCTGATGCCGCTGTGGTCGAGCTACCTGATCAAGGTCTACGCCTGGCGCACGATCCTGAGCGAGGACGGGATGCTGAACTGGCTGCTCGGCCCGCTCGGCATCAGCGCGCCCGAGGGGGACATCTTCCGCCTCTGGCTGGTGATGAGCTACCTCTGGCTGCCCTTCATGGTGATCCCGGTCTACGCGGGGTTGGAGCGGATCTCCGATTCCGTGCTCAACGCCTCCGACGACCTCGGGGCGAAGCCGTGGACAACCTTCCGGAGGGTGATCCTGCCGCTCGCCTTCCCGGCGGTCGTAGCCGGCTCGATCTTCACCTTCTCGCTGACGCTGGGTGACTTCATCGCGCCGCAGCTACTGACCAAGGTGCAGTTCATCGGCAACGTCGTCTACAACAACGTCGGGGTCGCCAACAACCTGCCGCTGGCCGCGGCGTTCGCGCTGGTGCCCGTGGCCGTGATGATCATCTACCTGCTGATCGCGAGGCGCCTAGGGGCGTTCGAGCACGTATGAGGCGCGGGCGATGAGACTCTCGAGAGGTTCGCGCTGGATGCTGCGCGCCGGCGTCGGCGTGACGCTGGCCTTCATCTACATCCCGCTCGCGGTCGTCGTCCTCTACGCCTTCAACGAATCGCGGGTGCTCGAGTGGCCTCCCCCGGGACTGACCCTGGAGTGGTTCGGCAAGGCGTTCGAGAACGACGGCGCCCGCAGCGCGCTCTTCTACTCGTTCAAGGTCGGCCTCTGCGCGACGCTGCTGGCGATGCTCCTCGGGACCCTCGCGTCGCTCGCGGTCGCGCGCCATCGCTTCTTCGGCCGCGAGACGATCTCCTTCCTGGTCATCTTGCCCATCGCCCTGCCCGGGATCGTCACCGGCATTGCGCTGAACGCGAGCTTCACCCAGGTGCTCGGCGTCGACCTCGGGTTGTTCACGATCGTCACCGCGCACGCGACCTTCTGCATCGTCGTCGTCTACAACAACGTGATCGCGAGGCTGCGCCGCGTCTCGGGGTCGTTCGAGGAGGCCTCGGCCGACCTCGGCGCCGACACCTGGCAGACCTTCCGCTACGTGACGCTGCCCAGCATGCGCACGGCGCTGGTCGCGGGGGCGCTGCTCGCCTTCGCCCTCTCCTTCGACGAGATCATCGTGACCACGTTCACCGCCGGCCCCGAGCAGACTCTGCCGATCTGGATCTTCACCAACCTCTCGCGGCCGAACCAGCTGCCGATCGTGAATGTGGTCGCGACAGTCGTGATCGTGCTCTCCGCAATCCCTGTCTATTTCGCGCACCGGCTGACGCAGGACGAAAGCCTCTCCGGCCCCGCCGAGGCGACCGCAGTGCCCTAGAGCGCAAGGCGACTCCGCTCTACACTGGCGAGCGATGGCCGCGCGCGGGACAATTGCGTGGGCGGTGGTGACGCTCGCCTGCCTTTCCCTGTGGACGGGGGCGGCGCAGGCCCAGGGCGAGCCCGCGTTCGGCTGCGGCCACGAGCACACCGGCAAGGCGAAGAAGGGCGGCAAGAAGGCGCCGCTGGCGATCGGAGACTCGACGATGCTGCTGCCGATCCCGAACCTCACCAAGGCCGGGTTCAACGTCAACGCCAAGGGCTGCCGCGGCTTTCGCCAGTCGGTACTGGTCATGCAGCGGTACGCGAAGAAGGGCCGCCTCCCCCACCTGGTTCTGATCGGCGCCTACTCGAACGGCGGGGTCAATCCCGGCCTCGTCGACTTCGCCCTCAATGTGGCGGGACCGGACCGCGCGCTCGGCTTCCTCACCCAGTACGACGCCGACACCGGCGAGCCTCCCGCCGCCGACACGGACGTGATTCGCGCGGCAGCGCGGAAGCACCCCCGCCGGATCCTCCTGCTCGACTGGGTGGACCACAGCCTTCCCCACCACTCAGACCAGGCGCCCGACGGATGGTTCCTGCCGGACCTGTTCCACCCGAACTTCACAGGAGCGCAGGAGTTCACCGACTTCGTGGCGGGGTCGCTTCGCTACGCGAAGCGCGGGAAGTTCCCGGGCCGAAGCGCGGTCGCAGCGACCGCCGCCGTGTGGAGCTGAGCGTCGGACTTAGACGCTTTGGAGAGGTTGGGTCCAGGACCATGTCCATGGGCGACATCGCGACCGTTTCCGGAACGTACGCTTGGGGACGGAGTGGCATAGTCGGACAGACCGAGGACCGCAAGCAAGGAACATCCGCGAAGAAGGAGGACCAGAGATGAGCAGCTACGCCGTCGTCAATCCCGCCACCGGCGAGCAGATCGAGGAGTACCCGGAGATCACCGACTCCGAGCTCGGAGCGGCGATCGGGAAAGCTTGGGACGCGCACCAGAGCTGGTCGCAGACGACCTCCGTCGCCGAGCGCGCGGCAATGGTCCAGAAGGTCGCCGACATGCACGAGGAGCGCAAGGAGCAGCTCGGCGAGATCGCAGTTCGCGAGATGGGAAAGCCCATGGAGCAGGCGGTCGGCGAGGTCGAGTTCAGCGCGGCGATCTACGGGTACTTCTGCGAGCGGGCGGAGGAGTTCCTGGCCGACGAGCCGATCGACCTGCTCGAGGGCGAGGGAACCGCTCTGATAAGGCGCACCTCGATGGGCCCGCTGATTGGGATCATGCCCTGGAACTTCCCTTACTACCAGGTGGCCCGCTTCGCCGGGCCCAACCTGATCGTCGGCAACACGATCCTGCTCAAGCCCGCGCCGCAGTGCCCGGAGTCCGCAGCCGCGATCCAGGACATGTACCGCGAAGCCGGCTTCCCCGATGGCGCCTTCGAGACCATCCTGGCGACCAACGACCAGATCGCCGACGCGATCGCCGACCCCCGGGTCCGCGGCGTCTCGCTGACCGGATCGGAGCGCGCGGGTGCCGCGGTCGCCGAGGTCGCCGGGCGCAACCTGAAGAAGGTGGTACTCGAGCTGGGCGGATCGGACCCGTTCATCCTGCTCGGCGCCGAGAACCTCGACGAGGCGGTCGATGCCGCCGTCGAGGCGCGGCTCGACAACACCGGCCAGTCCTGCAACGCAGCCAAGCGCTTCATCGTCGCGGATGACGTCTATGACGACTTCCTGGCCAAGTTCAGCGAGAAGATGGAAGCCACGAAGGCGGGCGACCCGACCGGCGACGATGCGGCGATGGGGCCGCTCTCGTCAAGCACCGCCGCCGAGCGGCTTCAGGAGCAGCTCGATCGCGCGGTGGCACAGGGCGCCGAGGTGGTGGTCGGCGGGGAGCGGAAGGAGAACTTCTTCCCGACCACCGTGCTCACAGGGATCACCCCGGAGAACGACGCCTACCGCGAGGAGTTCTTCGGCCCGGTCGCGAGCGTCTACAAGGTCGGCTCCGAGGAGGAGGCGGTAGAGCTCGCGAACGACACGCCGTTCGGGCTGGGCTCATACGTGTTCTCCACCGACCCCGATCAGGTCCAGCGCGTCGCGAATGGCCTCGACACCGGGATGGTGTTCGTCAACGGCACGCTGCTGGACGGCGTGGAGCTGCCATTCGGCGGCGTCAAGCGCTCGGGCTTCGGTCGGGAGCTCGGCAAGTACGGGATGGACGAGTTCGTCAACAAGAAGCTGATCCGCGTGCTCAAGTAGGCGCGGCCGGCTTCAGCTCTGCTTGACGAGGCTCAGGGCCTCGCTCACTTCCGTGCACTCCTCGTCGACGGACTCCGCGACCGCCGGGTAGGTCACCCTCCCGGCCGCGACGTTGACCCCGAGGCCGAGGCCCGGGTCGCGCTCGATTGCATTCTCGATCCCGTTGTCGGCGATCGCAAGGGCATAGGGCAACGTGGCGTTGGTCAGGGCGTAGGTCGAGGTGATCGGCACCGCGCCTGGCATGTTCGCGACGCAGTAGTGGGTGATGCCGTCGACCTCGAAGGTGGGGTCAGCGTGGGTGGTCGGCCTCGAAGTCTCGAAGCACCCGCCCTGGTCGATCGCGACGTCGACCAGGACCGCGTTCGGCTTCATCAGCTTCAGCTGCTCGCGCTTGATCACGTACGGCGCCTTGGCACCGTGGACCAGCACCGCGCCGATCACGAGGTCGGCCTTCGGCAGCATCTCCTCGACCGCGAGGGTCGACGAGTAGACGGTCGAGGCCCGCCCGCCGAAGGCCACATCGAGCTCCCGCAGCTTGTCGAGCGAGACGTCGAAGACGAAAACGTCGGCCTCCATGCCGATCGCGATCGACGCCGCGTTGAAGCCGACCGCGCCGCCGCCGATGACCATCACGTTCGCTGCGGCCACACCTGGCACGCCCCCGAGCAGGATCCCCCGGCCGCCGAAGGGCTTCTCGAGGAAGAAGGCGCCGGCCTGCGCCGCGATCTTGCCGGCGACCTCGCTCATCGGCGCGAGCAGCGGCAGCCGGTTGTGGTGGTCCTCGACGGTCTCGTAAGCGACGCAGGTCGCGCCGGAGGCCTGCAGGCCCTTCGTCAGCTCGGGGTCGGGCGCCAGGTGCAGGTAGGTGAAGAGCAGCTGGCCCTCGCGGAGCATCTCGACCTCCGTGGGCTGCGGCTCCTTGACCTTCATCACCATCTCGGCCTCCTCGAAGACCGCGGCCGCGTCCGGCACGATCCGCGCCCCCTGCGCGACGAACGCGTCGTCGTCGACCGCGCTTCCCTCGCCGGCGCCGGCTTGGATCAGTACTTCGTGATCGCGATCGACGAGCTCGCGGACGCCGGCAGCCGTGAGGGCGACGCGGTACTCGTCGGGCTTGACCTCGGTGGGTACCCCGACTTTCATCAGGACCGCCGCCTCCTCCGCTTCGCGTCCGGGGGCGGCTCCGCGTTGGGCGGCTCTCATCGCGCTACCTGCTTGCAGTGACGGGCCGGTTGTGCTCGGATTCGTCTCGAAGCGCACGCCGCGTGTTTCCAGCTCCGCGAACATCGCGTCCGGGTCTATGCAGGCCTCGGGCGGGAGGGCTCCGGTCGCCTTGATCTCGCCGCGGGCGAGCAGGCGCACCGCTGCGGCGGCGGGGGAAGCGGTCGATAGGATGCCGCCGCCGAGGCCCCATTCGGCGTGGGGCATGGTGACGCTGCGCGCGCTGACCCGCTTGCCTGCGCCCTCCGCGATCACGAGGTGGACCGAGACGGTCTGCGGCGATGAGGGGACCGCGGACGCGGCGGCCTCGGCGATGCGCTCGTCGCTCGCGGCGGCGAGCCCTCTCAGCGTCTCGAGCACCTTGGGCGAGAGCGAAAGCGCGAAGGTCACGTTGGCTGCGCCGAAGCTGTCGCCGAAAGTCAGCACCTCGGAGTGCAGGGTGAAGATCGTCTCGCCCTCGCCGATCGGCTCGCCGAAGTCGACGGTCGGGCCGGAGGCGAGCGGCTCCATCTCCTCGGGTCGGCCGTTGATCAGCGCCATCGGCGGCAGCGTGATCTCGTCGAGCAGGGTCCGCAACGCGTAGGGGAAGCTGATGCCGTCGGGAGGGTCCAGGTCGCGGCCGGCGGCCGCTACGGAGATTGACTCGGGGTCCGCGCCGAGCTCACGGCGCGCGCGCACGGCGAGCAGGTTCGTCTTGCCGGGGGCCGACCCGATCCCGAGCAGGGCGAGCAGGCCGCGCTGCTTGAAGCGCGGCGAGAGCTCGAGCTGCTTGGCCGTCACGTGGTAGAGCCCCCCGAGGTCCATGTAGTGGACGCCGGCCTCGAGGCACGCCTCCATCACGTCGAGGTTGATGCGGTAGGCGGCGGAGTTGACGAGCGCGTCGATGCCCGCGAGCTGCGCGGCCAGCCCCGAGGTGGCGTCGACCTCGTAGGCCTCGGCCTTGCCACCGCCGTGCTCGATCGCGACGGCCTCGGCGCGGCGCAGGTCGAGGTCCAGCAGACGCATCGCCACGACCTCCTCGGAGTCGGCGAGGTCGCGGACGATCGCGGGTGCGATCGTCCCGCCCGCTCCGAGAACGGCAACACGCACTACGCGATCAGCTCCTTCGCTCGCAGCGCGAGCCAGAGCTCGACGCGGTCGTTAGCACGGCTGAGGTCGCGGCCGGTCAGCTCCTCGATGCGCTTGATCCGGTAGCGCAGCGTGTGACGGTGGCAATAACAGTCGCCCGCGGCGCGCTCCCAGTGGCCGTTGCGGTCGATGTACGCCTCGAGCGAGCGCAGGAGCTCCCCCGCGTAGCGCTCGTCGGAGTCCTCGATCGGACCGAGCACGCTCTCGCAGTAGAGGCGGAGCGCCTCGGTGTCCTGGACCGAGAGGAGCAGGGTGAAGGCGCCGAGGTCGCGGTATGAGGCGACATCGGGTGCCGAGCCGTTCGCGAAGCGGGTCGCCTCGAGCGCGCAGCGGGCCTCGTGGAAGGAGTGGCGCAGGGCGTCGCTCGAAGCCGGGCGGCTCGCCGCCGCGCGCGTCGTGCCGTGCGCCGCCTCGAGCGCGGCGCGGGCCGCCACGGCGGAGTCGACCGGATCGGCGCCGCCGGCGTCGACTACGGCGCATACGAGCTCGCGGCGACCGGCCTTCTGGGTCGCGACCAGGGCCGGCAGCCCCGCCGCGCGGAAGTGCCGTTCGAGGGTCGCCTGCGCGGCCTCGGCGTCAGCGCAGTCGAAGACCAGCATCCCGGCCCGCTCGCCGATCCCGAACGGTGCGAGCCGGTCGCGCACGTCACCGGCGGCAAGGCGGCCCGAGAGCGCAGCCGCCAGTACCTCGCCCGAGAGCCTGCGCTCGGTGTCGCGGGCGACGCGCTCGCGCATCAGCTCGAGCGCGACGACGACCGCGGCCTGCTGCACGCAGAGGCGCTCGAAGTCCCCGAGCTCGCCCGAGCGGCGGACCACGACGAGCCACGCCTCGGCGTCCCCGCCGCGGGGCGACACCGGATGGGCGAGCGTGCGCCCCCGCAGGTCGGCCTGGACCGGGACGAAGGGGGCGGCGGCGGAGCCGCGGCTCTGAACCTCGTTTCGAATCGCCTCGCTGATCTCGGCGCCGAGGCGGCGGCCGCCGTGGGCAAGAGGCTCACCGCGTGCGTCGAGCACCACGGAGCTGCCGCCGACGGCCGCGGCGATCTCGCGCGCGATCTCGTCGAGCCCGCCGCCTTCGAGGACGAGGCGCTCGAGGCGCTCGTTGACCGCGATGCCGCGCGAGAGTACGTCGTACTGCTCGTTGACCAAGTGGTTCGCGGCCACCTCGGTGATCTGGATGAACGGCATCTTGTAGGGGACCTCAAACAACGGCAGCCCCCACTCGCCGGCCTCCTTCACGACGGCCTTCGGCAGCTTCGCGTGGTTGAAACCGGTGCCGAACCCGAGACCCGCCACCTCGCGGCCCGCGAGCAGGCGCACGAGCTCTGACTGGCGGTCAGCGTCCTCGAGCTGTATCCCGGTTGTCAGCAGCAGCTCACCGCCCGACAGCCACGGGGTCGGATCCTGAAGCTCTGAGATATGGACCCAGCGGATCTCGCGCTCGGCCGCCTGATCGGCGCCGGCGACAAGCTTAAGTCCCAGCTCGCTGGTCAGGCTCTCGACGGTGAGCATCCGCTGCGCCCGCCTCGACAGCGCCCTAGAGGCGCTCCGAGGCCTCCTCGAGCACAGGCCGAAGCACGCCGAGGATCTCGTCGAACTGCTCCGTGTCGGAGATCAGCGGCGGGGCGAGCTGAATCACGGGGTCGCCGCGGTCGTCGGCGCGGCAGATCAGGCCGCGCTTGTAGAGCTCCCCCGAGAGGAAGCCGCGAAGCAGGCTCTCCGACTCCTCGTCGCTGAACCTCTCCTTGGTCTCCTTGTCGCGGACCAACTCGATCGCGTGGAAGAAGCCGTCACCGCGCACGTCACCGACGATCGGCAGGTCGTGCAGGGTCTCGAGCTTGGAGCGGAACTCGCCCTCCTTGGCGAGCACCTGCCCGCAGAGGTCCTCGCGCTCGTAGATGTCGAGGTTCGCCATCGCCGCGGCCGCCGCGACCGGGTGGCCGGCGAATGTGGAGCCGTGGGCGAAGGACTCGGTTCCCTTCGAGAACGGCTCGTAGACCTTGTCGGAGGCGATCATCGCCCCCATCGGGGCGTAGGCCGACGTCAGCGCCTTCGCCGTGGTGACGATGTCGGGCTGGTAGCCGTAACGCTCGCAGCCGAAGTAGTGGCCGAGCCTGCCCCATGAGCAGATCACCTCGTCGGAGATCAGCAGCACGTCGTGGGCGTCGCAGATCTCGCGCACGCGCTGGAAGTACCCCTCCTGCGGCGGGATGCAGCCGCCGGCGTTCTGCAGCGGCTCCAGGATCACGCAGGCGACCGTCTCGGGTCCCTCGAACTCGATCCGCTCGGCGATCTTGTCGGCAGCCCAGAGCGGGTCGCGATCGGTGGGCCAGCGATAGCTGTCGGTGTTGGGGACGTGGCAGCCGCCAGGGACGAGCGGCTCGAACTGGGTGCGGAGCGGCGGGATGCCGGTCGCCGACAGCGCCCCCATCGTGGTCCCGTGGTAGGCGATCTCGCGAGCGATCAGCTTCGACTTCTGCGCGTTGCCCGTGAGCCGGTGGTAGTTCCGCGAGACCTTGAGAGCCGACTCGACCGCCTCGGAGCCGCTGTTGGTGAAGAAGACGTGGTTCAGGTCTCCTGGCGCGAGCCCGGCGATGCGCTCGGCGAGCTCGATCGCACGCGGGTGCGCATAGCTCCAGTTCGTGACGAAATCGAGCTCGCGGACCTGGGCCGCCATCGCGTCGCCGATCTCGGTGCGGCCGTGGCCGGCGTTGACGCAGAAGAGGGCCGAGAGCCCGTCGAGGTAGCGCTTGCCCTCCGTGTCGTACACGTAGGCGCCCTCGCCGCGCTCGATGATCGGGATCGGGTGCTCGGAGTCGTAGCCGCCCATCCGGGAGAAGTGCATCCACAGGTGGGCTCGCGCGGCCTCCTGCAGACCCGAGCTCGCGGTGTCGCTCCTCGGCGAATCGGACTGCGGAGCCTCCGGCGGGACCGTCTGGGGGTTGCTGCCATCTCGTCCACCTCCTCACTCTCTTCGACGCGTTGCACAAACGTAAGGCCGCGAGGGACAAGCCGCAAGTCAGATTTAGGTCAAGCTTGCGATTCGGGATTGTACTGATTGTATAACCGAGGCCGTTGCTTTTTGGGCATCCGCCCGTTGGCGCCCGGTCGCGCTTTCCCGTAGGGTCATCGCCACGCCGACGAGTTTGAGCATTGGCTCGGGGTGCGTACGACACAACGGAGGAGGAGAGACCTCTTGGAGAGTTCGACCGGAAGCGCCGATATTTCGGCCCAGGCCACGCAGACCTCGTCGATGGCGCGCCACGAGGCGATCCCGTCGGCGTTCGGCGAGGTCTCGAAGCGGTACTTCACGCCGGTCATGGGCCTCGCGTGCGTGATCTACTATCGACGCGAGGTCGCGGACCCGAGGCTGTTGTACAAACTCGACAAGCCGGCTATGGCGGGAGGCTCGAACTAACCATGGAAAGCGCGAAGAACCCAGGGAAGGGGAGCGTCACGCTGCAGTCGGTCAGCAAGCGGTTCGGCGAGTTCACGGCCGTCGACGGCATCGACCTCGAGATCGGCGAGGGCGAGTTCTTCACGTTGCTCGGCCCGAGCGGCTGCGGCAAGACGACGACGCTGCGGATGATCGCCGGCTTCGAGGAGCCGACGGCGGGCAAGGTGATGATCGAGGGCGCCGACCAGGTCGGCCTGCCGCCATACAAGCGCCCGACGAACACCGTGTTCCAGAGCTACGCGCTGTTCCCGCACATGAGCGTCGCCGAGAACGTCGCCTTCGGGCTGAAGCGCCAGAAGGTCGACAAGGCCGAGATCGACAAGCGCGTCGCGAGCGAGCTCGAGCGCGTCGGCATGCCGAGGGAGGCCAACCGCCGCCCTGCGCAGCTCTCGGGAGGCCAGCAGCAGCGAGTAGCGCTGGCGCGGGCCCTGGTCAACCTGCCCAAGGTGCTGCTTCTCGACGAGCCCCTCGGCGCGCTCGACCTGAAGCTGCGCAAGGGACTTCAGGTGCAGCTCAAGCAGATCCAGCGCGACGTCGGCATCACGTTCGTCTACGTCACGCACGACCAGGAAGAGGCGCTGACCATGTCGGACCGGATCGCGGTGATGAACGCCGGCCGCATCGAGCAGGTCGCCGACCCCGAGGAGGTCTACGACAAGCCGGCCAGCACCTTCGTCGCCGGCTTCATCGGCGTCTCGAATCTGATGCCCGGCGTGATCAAGAGCGACGGCGCGAACGGCGAGATCCTGCTCGACAGCGGGGTCACCGTGGCTGCGCCGGTCAACGGGTTCACGACGGGCGACCGCTGCCACGCCGTGGTGCGGCCCGAGAAGCTGAAGCTCGGCGACGGCGCCCACGACGACCCGAAGATCGAGGGCCTCGTCGAGAGCTCGCTATACCTCGGGACCTCGACCCAGCTGATCGTGAAGCTGGACGACGACGTGCGGCTGACCGTGCTGGTCCCGAACGTCGACGAGGCGGAGAGGCAGAAGCTCCCGGGCGGCGGCGCCAGGGTGAACCTCTCGTGGGAGCCCGAGCACATGCACTTGGTCTCAGAACAGGCGGCTTGAAAGTGACTACAAGGAGAGTGACGAAGTGAGAGGCAGACCACTGAGGGCAGCGCTGATCGCGAGTTTCGCGCTGGCGGCGTCGATCGCGTTCGCGGCGTGCGGCGGGGATGACGACGGGGGCAGCGACGTCGGCGGGGCCAGCGAGAACGAGGCCGTAACCGCTACGACCGGGGATGTCACCGGTGAGTTCAACATATCGAACTGGGTCGGCTACATCGACAAGGGCGATAACAACGCAATCGCCAAGTTCGAGCAGCAGTACCCAGGCACGACGGTCAACTACACCGAGGACGTGAACGACAACCAGGAGTTCTTCGGCAAGGTCCAGCCCCTGCTGGACCAGGGCGAGTCGGGCGGCCGCAGCATGATGGTGGTCACCGACTGGATGGCGAAGCAGATGAATGACCTCGGATACCTGGAGGCGATCGACTACGCCGATCTGCCGAACGTCGAGGCGAACCTGCGCGAGGACCTGCGCAGCCCGGAGTTCGACCCGAACCGTGAGTTCTCCGTCCCCTGGCAGACCGGCATGACCGGCCTGCTGGTCGACGAGAAACGGGCGCCCGGCATCGAGTCGGTCAACGACATATTCGACCCGCAGTACAAGGGGAAGGTCACCGTGCTGACCGAGATGCGCGACACCGTGCCGCTGCTGCTGAAGGCGGACGGGATCGACCCGGCTGAAGCGACGAAGGAAGATTGGCTCGCGCAGATCGAGAGGCTGCAGGAGGCCGTGGACTCCGGGCAGCTGCGGCGCTTCACGGGCAACGACTACGTGCAGGACCTGACGAACGGCAACGTGGTCGCCTCGATCGGCTGGTCCGGCGATGTCGAGCTCATCGACAACGAGGACGTCAATTGGCGGATGCCAACCGAGGGCTGCATCATCTGGTCGGACAACATGGTCATCCCGGTCGGAGCGCCGAACACGCCGGCTGCGCTGGCGTGGGCGGATTTCGTCTACGACCCGGAGGTTCAGGCGCCGATCGCGGACTACACCCGCTACGTGACGCCGGTGCAGGGCGTCGACAAGGTGCTGCCCGCGCTGGCTGACGACCAGCTCGTGTTCCCTACGGAGGAGTTCACGGCGAACTGCTCCACGCAACCGAACCCGCCCGGCGACGACGCGGACGTCCAGGAGGTCACCTCGGCCTTCCAAGACGTAGTGACGGGCTAGGGGGACCGAGGCGGATGGCGCCCACGGCGAGAGCATCGACGGATCGATGAGCTCCCGTGGGCGCCTGACGCCCTATTGGCTGCTTCTCCCCGGAGCGATCTGGCTGGCGCTGTTCTTCGTCGTCCCCATGTACTTCATGGGGAAGCTCTCGCTTTACTCGGGCGCCTCGTTCAACTCCGGCTTCACCTCGGCGTTCGAGATCTCGAACTTCTCAGACGCCCTCTCGGGCAACACCGAACAGCTGATCCGCTCGTTCATCTATTCCAGCGTGGCGACGTTGATCGCCCTGCTGATCGCATACCCGCTGGCCTACGCGATCGCGCTGCGCGCGGGGCGCTACAAGCTCTTGCTGCTGTTCGCCGTCGTCGCCCCGTTCTTCACGACGTACCTGATCCGCACAATCGCCTGGAAGACGATCCTCGCCGACGACAGCCCGCTGGTCAGCGTGCTCCAGTTCATGGCGCTCGTCCCCGAGGATGGCCGCGTGCTCGCCACCCCGGCCGCTGTCATCGCCGGCCTGACCTACAACTTCCTGCCGTTCATGATCCTGCCGATCTACGCCAGCCTGGAGCGGATCGATACCAGCCTGATCGAGGCCGGCAAGGACCTCTACGCATCCGCGACCCAGACCTTCCTGCGGGTGACGCTGCCGATCACAGCCCCCGGCATCGTCGCCGGCGTGCTGCTGACCTTCATCCCCGCCGTGGGCGACTACATCAACGCCGAGATCCTCGGCGGCACCGGCACTTCGATGATCGGCAACGTGATCCAGTCGCTCTATCTCGAGGAGCGCCTCTATCCCGAGGCGGCCGCTCTCTCCTTCGTGATGATGGCCGCGATCCTCGGCGTGGTCCTGATCTACCTGCGGCTCGCGGGCACGGGGGCGTTCATGGGCGACGAGGACGAGAGAGCCTAGATGGAAGCCGCGACCGTTGAGCCGACCGTCCCACGTGGCCGCTCGGTGCCCGGACGGGCCTGGGCGTGGCTGCGCCGCAACGCGCTGTTGATCTTCGCCGGGCTGGCCGTCGCCTACATGCTGATCCCGATCTTCGTGATCGCACTGTTCTCGTTCGACACGACCGACAACGGCGAACTGGACTTCGCCTTCAACGGGTTCACGCTCGAGTACTGGAAGGACGCCTTCGCCAACAAGGACGTCAACGACTCGATGATCACGAGCCTGCAGCTAGCAGCCGTATCGACGCTCGCCGCAACGGCGATCGGGACCCTGATGGCGATGGCGCTCGTCCGCTACGAATTCTTCGGCCGCCGGGCGACCAACCTGCTGATCGTGCTGCCGATGGCCACGCCCGAAATCGTCATCGGCGCGGCCCTGCTCTCGATGTTCGTGCTGCCGCCGTTCAGCAACGTCTTCGAGCTCGGCTTCCAGACGCTCGCCGTGGCGCACATCATGTTCTCGATCAGCTTCGTGGTGGTCGTAGTACGTTCGCGGCTGATCGGCTTCGACCGCAGCCTCGAAGAGGCGGCGGCCGACCTCGGCTCGACGCCGCTGACGACCTTCCGCACCGTCACCCTTCCGCTGCTCGCCCCGGGGATCGTCGCGGCCGCGCTGCTGGCCTTCGCGCTCTCTCTCGACGACTTCGTGATCTCGAACCTGAACTCCGGTCCGACCACGACCTTCCCGCTTTACATCTACGGCGCGAGCCTTCGCGGGATTCCCGTGCAGGTCAACGTACTCGCGACGCTGCTGTTCGCCGTAACGGTTGTCGCCATCTCTCTCGTGCTGTGGCAGCAGCGACGCGCGGAGAAGATGGCCTCCGTCCAGCCGGACCAAGAGGTTTGAGCGTCACCCGATCGCGGTAGGTTCGGAACTGTGCGCACGGGGGAAATCGCGCTTCAGCTAATTGACCGTGGCGACGGTCGAGGATTGGCGGTGCTTACGATCAGCGGCGAGCACGACCTGAACACCGCTCCGGAGCTTCGCTCGCAGCTCGACGAGGCGATGAAGGGTGATCGCGGCGTCGTTGTCGACCTCTCGCCCGCCACCTTCGTCGACTCCTCGATCCTCGGGGTCATCCTTGACGGCCGCCGCCGCGCCGCCGCGGCGGACCGGGGCTTCGCGGTCGCGCAGGGAAGCGGAGCTGAGGCCGTCACAAGAGTCCTCGAGATCACAGGGCTCCGGGCCGAACTCCCGGTGTACGAGAGCCGGGAGCAGGCCGAGTCGCAGGCCTCCGGTGGGGACGGACCCGGTGGTTGAGCCAACCCTGCAGCTCTCCCTTCCCGCGCGCGCAGAGAACGTGATCGTGGTTCGGCAGGCTGTCGCCGGTCTGGGGGAGGCCTTCGGGCTCGCCGACCGGCGGGTCGACGACCTGAAGACGGTGGTGACCGAAGCCTGCAACAACGTGGTCGTGCACGCGTACGAGGGCGAAGGCGGGCCTCTCGAGGTCACGGCCAAGGCGAGCGCCGACCAGATCGAGGTCACCATCGCCGACCGTGGACAGGGCTTTCATCCTCGCGCGGATGCCGGCGAGAGCTCACTGGGCATCGGCCTACCCCTGATCGCCTCGCTCGCGGACGGGTTCGAGATCAGCGGCGAAGCGGGCCAGGGCAGCACCACCACGGTTCGTTTTTCGCTCTCGGGAGACGGTCAGGCGCCGGCTCGAAGCGGCAAGGGCGTGGCTACGCCGGACGCTTTCGGCATCGAGATCATGCCGGGCGAGATGGTGCAGCCGGTACTCGCACGGGTGATCGGGGCGCTGGCCGCGCGGGCCGACTTCTCGGTCGAGCGCCTCTCCGACACGGTCCTGCTCGGCGACGCGGTCTCGGCGCACCCCGCGGATGACTTCACGGACGGCAGGCTGGGCCTCTCGATCCGCGACGGCGACGGCGTGCTCGCCGTACGCGTCGGCCCGCTTGTCGAAGGGGCCGGCGAGCGCATCCTCTCAGAGATGGACCTACCGGGCGGCGATGGCTCACTGCGTGCCCTGGCTCGCTCGATGGAGGTGACTAAGGATGACGAGGGTGACGTGACCGGCGAGTTCCTCGTGATCGAGGTCGTCGGCTAGCCCGGTTCCTCGTCGTCGCGCACGGCCTCGCGCAGCCGCTCGAGCGTCGCGCGCAGGATCCGGGAGACGTGCATCTGCGAGACCCCGACGCGCTCGGCGATCTCGCTTTGCGTCAGGTCCTCGGCGAAGCGCAGGTGCAGGATCGTGCGGTCACGTTCCGAGATGTCGCCCAGGGTCGAGCCGATGGCTACGCCGTACTCGACGGTGTCGTAGCCGATATCCACCTCGCCGAGGCGCTCGCGCAGCGGCGCCGGCTCCTCGCCGTCGGGCATCGAGCCCGACGCGTCGAGCGAGACGGAGTGGTGCCCCTGCGAGGCGTGCATCGCCTCGAGCACCTGCTCGTCGCTGACCTCGAGCCGCTCGGCGATGTCGGCGACCGTCGGCGCACGTCCGAGCAGCGAGGGCAACTCCGACAGAGCCCGCTCGACCTTGAGGATGCGCTCCTGCACGTCGCGAGGCACGTGGACCGACCAGCCGCGATCGCGGAAGTGGCGCTTGAGCTCGCCGAGGATCGTGGGCACCGCGAACGTCGAGAAGGCGGTGCCGCGCGCCGGGTCGAAGCGGTCGATCGACTTCACGAGGCCGACGCTCGCCACCTGGACGAGGTCGTCGAAGGGCTCAGCGCCGCCCGCGTAGCGCGAGGCCAGGCGCCGCGCCAGCGGCATGAAGCGCTCGGCGAGCTCCTCGCGCACCACGGGCGAGCGATCCTTCGCGTAGCGGCGGAGCAGCGCCTTCTCGTCGGCGAGTTGCTCGGAGGCGCCCGGGGAGGGCTGCGTGGTGGTGGCGGGAGTGGACGTTGAGTCGGTCATGGGATTGCGGCATCGCCGTGCTCACTGGCCACCGCCGCAGTGCTCCCCGCATTCAAACAAGCTGCCGATCCGGCAGGGGCGCGTGGAGAGTCTCCCTCCTGTAACTCTAGCCATCGAGCGAAGCGGCAAACGAGACTCGTGACGCGGTGCGGGATACTGTCCTCCGGCTGCCTCGATGATCGACTTCAAACACAAGCGCGCGCAGATCGCCACCGTGGTCGTGCTGATCATCGCGATCACGGCACTTCGCGAGGCTGTCGGCCAGTCCGGTCCCCTCTATCTGATCCCCGTCGTGATCGCCGCGCTGTGGCTGGGACGCTGGGCGGGTCTGGCGACCGGCATCGTGGGTTCGCTCCTGGTCCTGGGTGGAACGACCGACGTAAGCGGCAGCGACGCCCCCGACTCGACCTTGTTCGCAGACCTGATGCGGGTCCTCGTCTACAGCGGGCTCGGTTACGTCGTCGGCGCGCTCTCCGAGAGCCGCTTCGGCCTCGAACGCGAGCTGCTCCGTCGCGAGCTCGAGCTCGAGGAGCTGCGGACCCTGCAGGACGCACTCGCTCCATCGGAGCCACCCGAGCGGCCCGCGCTCGAGTTGGCGACTTGCTACATCCCCGCCGAGCAGGGCGTATCTGGCGACTTCCACGTCGTCGTGCCGGCAGCCGACGGCTCGACCCTGATCGCCGTAGGGGACGTCGCGGGGCGCGGCCTCGAGGCCGCGAAGCGCGCGTGGTACGTGCGCACGCTGCTGCTGAGCTCCGCCGACATCACGACCGACCCCTCGACCGTTCTCGAACGCGCGAATCGAGCGTTGATCGACGATTCGGGCTTCGACGCTCCTTTCGTGACGGTCGCCTGCGTCCTCTTTCACACCGACGGCAGCGTCGATTGGGCGCTGGCCGGGCACGACGGCCCGATGCGGCTCGACTCGGGCGATCCGCTACGAAGCGAGGGCCGGTCGGGCCTGCCGCTTGGCGTGGCCGAGAGGGTCGGGTGCGAAACCTCTACGGCCACGCTCGCGGCCGACGGGGGACTGCTGCTCTACACCGACGGGCTCACGGAGGCGCGGCGAGGCGAGAGCGACGGCTCCTTCGACGGGTTCGAGCTGTTCGGGGAGCGGCGGGTGGCTGCCGCGCTGTCGCGCCTGGACGGCAGCCCGAGCACCGACGTGCTGAACGAGGTTCGCGACGAGGTGCAGGCCTTCAGCGGCGGCGCCCTCGCCGACGACCTCTGCATGATCGCGCTTCGCGTCACCCCGGACCCGGACGCCACCGAGGTCTGCGCTCCCGACAGGGTCGAGGTCCTGAGCGCGGAGCTGAGCAACTAGGGCCACGTCCAGTCCATGGCGGGGTAGGACGACCAGGGGGAGAAGGAAAACCGGCCGTCCTAACCGCCCGCCTGCGCCGAGGCAAAAAGCCCGGCGAAGACGAGGCTTTGTGAATTTGTGGGCGGGCGCCGGAGTAGGGGGTCTCCGAACGCCCGCCCGCTGCCTCGACTCAAGTAATTGGTACCCGTGCCCCCGGCCTCTAAACACGCGCCCGGGATGGCGCAGCGAATACGATCCGCCCGTGGCTGAGCTCGAGACAGGGTTGCTGATCGGCGGGGAGCTGGTCGCCGGGGACGGTGAAGCGATTGCGGTCGAGAACCCGTTCACCGAGGAGATCGTCGCGACCGTCGGGGCGACCAGCGACGAGCAGCTGGACGCCGCGATCGCCGCGGCCCGTGAGGCCTCGCGGGGCTGGGCCGCTACGCCTGCCGTCGACCGCGGCGAGCTGCTGCACGAGGTCGCCGACCGGATCAAGGCGCGGACGGACGAGCTCGCCGAGGTGATGACACTCGAGGGCGGCAAGCCGCTTCTCGAGAACTCCGACGAGATCAGCTGGGTGACGGCGTGCTTCGACTACTACGCCGAGATCGGCCGCGACTCCGCCGGCCGCGTGATCCCCTCGATCGAGTCGACGCAGCTGGCAATGGTGCTGAAGGAGCCCCACGGCGTCTGGGGGCTGATCGTGCCCTGGAACTACCCACTGCTGCTGCTGGCGTGGAAGCTGGCGCCGGCGCTCGCGGCCGGGAACGCGGTCGTCTGCAAGCCCTCGGAGGTGACGCCGCTCTCGACGCTCGCCCTCGCCGGCTGCTTCGATCACCTGCCGCCCGGCGTCGTCAACATCGTCGCCGGCGCGGGCGAGGTCGGCGCCGCGATAACCGCCGACCCGCGCGTCGACGGCGTCGCCTTCACCGGGTCGGTCGAGACGGGCAAGAAGGTCGGGCACGCCTGCATGGACCGCGTCGCGCGGGTCAACCTCGAGATGGGCGGCAAGGACCCGTTCATCGTCTGCTCCGACGTCGCCGACAAGATCGACGTCGCCGCGCGGGGCGGCGCGTGGGCCGCTTTCCTGAACGCGGGCCAGGTCTGCACCTCGGCAGAGCGCTTCTACGTGCACACGGACGTCTACGACGACTACCTGCGGGCGTTCACGGACTTCACCGACAGCCTGGTCATCGGCGACCCCATGCTCAGCGATACCGACATCGGTCCCATGGTTTCCGGGGCTCAGCGCGCCAAGGTCGCCGCGCAGGTCGAGGCGGCCGTCGCGGACGGCGCCGAGGTTCTCACCGGTGGCGGCAGCGGCGGCCTGGACAAGGGCCACTTCTTCGCCCCCGCGGTGGTGACCGGCGCTCCGGCCGAGACCGCCCTGCTGAGCGAGGAGACCTTCGGCCCGGTCGCGCCGATCGTCCCGGTCCAAAGCCTCGACGAGGCGATCGAGCTCGCCAACTCCACCCCGTTCGGGCTGGGGGCGAACATCTACACCCAGGACTTCAAGACGATCCTGCGATGCATGCGCGAGATCAAGGCCGGGACCGTCTGGTTCAACGACCCACTGACCGACAACGACGCCGGCCCCTTCGGCGGCTTCAAGCAATCGGGCCTCGGCCGCGAGCTCGGCCAGGAGGGCCTCGAGGCCTTTCAGGAGACCAAGCACGTGCACATCGAGTCCGAGGTCGCCCGTAAGGAGTGGTGGTACCCCTACTCGGAGTATTCCGGGGGCGCGCCCGAGCACGGCGCCTGATGGCCGCGGACCAGCGAGAAGCGCCCTACCTCGACGCGATCGCCGCATATGTAGCCCGCGAGCCGTCCCGCCTCCACATCCCCGGGCACAAGGGGACCGGCGGCGACCCCCAGCTTGCCGCCGTGCTCGGCGATGCGGCCATCCTCCACGACGTCCCGGGAGGCATCGAGGGCATCGACGTAGGCCCCGAGCCGACCCCCTTCCAGCGCGCGCAGGCCCTCGCCGCCGAGGCGTGGGGCGCCAAGCGGAGCTGGTTCTTGCTGAACGGGGCCTCGGGCGGCAACCACGCGATCTGCCTGGCGCTCGCCCACGCCGTGGGCGAGACCCGCGAGGGCCCGCCCGACCGCGGGCCGGTCGTCGTCCAGCGCAACGTCCACTCCTCGATCATCGACGGGCTCGTCCTCTCGGGCCTCAGCCCCTCCTTCGTCCCGCCCGAGATCGACCCCGACCTCGGCGTGGCCCACTGCGTCACCCCCGAAGCGCTCGACGCGGCGCTGGCCGAGACGCCGGGAGCGATCGCCGCGATGGTCGTCTCACCGACCTACTTCGGAGCCGTCGCGCGGGTCGCCGAGCTCGCCGAGGTGGCCCACGCCCGCGGCGTGCCGCTGGTCGTCGACGAGGCCTGGGGCGCCCACCTGTACTTCCACCCCGACCTGCCGCAGGGCGCGCTCCGCGGGGGCGCCGACATCGTGCTTTCGAGCACCCACAAGATCGTCGGCAGCCTGACCCAGACGGCGATCCTGCACCTCGGCTCCGGCGAGCTCGTCGACGAAGGTCTGCTCGACCGCTCGGTGACGCTGATCGAATCGACCAGCCCGAACGCCCTGCTGACGGCGTCGCTCGACGCCGCGCGGCGCCACGCCGCCGTCGACGGGCCCGAGCTGCTGACCGAGACCCTCGAGACCCTGGCGCGCACGCGGGAGGAGATCCGCCAGATCGAGGGGCTCGACGTCCTCGACGAGCGCCTCGCCGGCCGCACCAGCGTCGCCGCCTGGGACCCGCTTCGGCTGTCGGTCGACGTGCGCGCCACCGGCGCCACCGGCCACCGGATCGCAGAGCTGATGCGCGAGCGCGACGACGTGATCCTCGAGCTCTTCTCCGAGAACGTGATCGTCGGGACGTTCGGCGTGGGGCCAGACGCCGGGCCGGACGCCGAGAGCCTCGTGGAGGCGCTGCGCCACGCCGTGGACGCCGTCGCGGACTCCGACCTCGAGGAGCGCCGCGCGTTCGCCGAGCCGCCGCCGTGGGGGCCGCTCGAGCTCTCGCCCCGTGACGCGTTCCTTGGCGCGCAGGAGGTCATCCCCTTCGAGCAGGGAGAGGGGCGCATCTCGGCCGAGTCCCTGGCCGCCTACCCGCCCGGGGTGCCCAACGTCCTGCCCGGCGAGCGGCTGACCGCGCCGACCCTCGCCTACATCGCGGACTCCCTCGCCCACGGCGGGCTCGTACGCGGCGCCAGCGACCGCTCGCTCGCGACGATCCGCGTGGTCAAGGAGACCCCACCGGTGTCCTCCCCCACGAGCGCCGGCCCGAGGGGCGAATCCGACGGGAGCGTCCCGTAACCACCTGGGGCGTCGACTCCGAGCACGGCGCGCTGCGCGACGTGCTGCTCTGCTCGCCCGAGAACTTCCGCTGGGGGCCGACGAGCGCGATCTCGAAGGCGACGCTCGCGAGCGGCCTCACCTTCGACGCCGAGGCGGCTGCGACCCAGCACCGCGAGATGGTCCAGGCCTACGAGCAGGCAGCCGTCACCTGCCACTGGCTCGAGCCGGACCCGGCGCTGCCCTACCAGGTGTTCGCGCGCGACTCGAGCGCGATGGGCCCGAACGGAGCCGTGATCACCCAGATGAACCAGTCGGTTCGCCGCGGCGAGTACGCGGCTGCGATCGCCTTCTACCAGCGCAGCGAGATCCCGATCCGCGCCATGATCACGGCGGGCTCGCTCGAAGGCGGCGACGTCGTCATCCTCGAGCCGGGCACTGTCCTGATCGGCAACGGCGAGAGCCGCACCGAGGAAGCCGCCGCGCGCCAGCTCGCCGGCTGGTTCGAGGAGGACGGATGGGAGGCTCGGATCGAGCCGATCCCCTCGCGCTACGTGCACATCGACGTGCTCGTCTCGGTGCTCGCCGACAAGGTCGCCGCCGTCTGCACCGAGGTCCTAGCGGGCCCAACGGTCGAGTGGCTCCGCGGCAAGGGGTTCGAGCTGATCGAGATCTCGGCCGAGCAGGCCTTCGGCCTCGGGGTGAACGCGATCTCGCTCGGCGCCGAGCGCGTGCTCTCGGCTGCGGGAGCGAGCGACCTGAACGACGCGCTTCGCGGCCTCGGGATCACCGTGTACGACCCCGAGCTCTCGATGTTCATGCTCGGCGGCGGCGGTGCGCATTGCCTGGCGCAGCCGCTTCGCCGCGACCGCCTGGGATGAGACCAGCGCCGGCGAACGCTCCGCCGATCGACGCGGCTCGCGTGATCACCGACCTGCGCGCGCTCGAGTCCCGGACCTCGGGGCCGGAAGGGGCCCAGCGCGCCTGTTGGACCCCGGGTTGGGCGCAGGCGCGGGAGCTCCTCGCTGAGCTGCTCGCGGAGATCGAGCTCTCCCACGAGATCGACCAGGCTGGCAACGCCTGGGCCTATCTGCCAGGAGTAGACGAGGGAGCGCCCTCGCTCGCCATCGGCTCCCACCTCGACTCGGTACCGAGCGGTGGCTGGCTCGACGGGCCGCTCGGGGTGATGGCGGCGCTGGGCGTGCTTCGAGCCTGGGCCGAATCGGGAGCTCTGCCGCTCCGCGGCATCGCCCTGGTCGACTGGGCAGACGAGGAGGGCGCGTTCGGCCGCAGCCTGCTCGGCAGCGCGGCGGTCTGCGGCACGCTCGCCCCCGCGACGCTCGGCGCCGCGCGCGACCGCGACGGGCGCCTGGCCTCCGACGTCCTGCGCGAGTGCGGGGTCGAGCCGGAGCGCATGCCCGATGCTGCCGAGCGGCTCGAGCGGATCGGCGACTACATCGAGCTCCACATCGAGCAGGGCCCCGTACTCGCCCAGCGAGGAACTGCCGCTGCGGCGGTCACCGGCTGCGCCGGGCTCGAGCGCTTCAGGCTGCGCTTCGAAGGGGCCGCGTCGCACGCGGGCACCACGCCCATGGACATGCGCAGTGACGCCGGCCTGGCGGCGGCCGAGGCGGCGCTCGAGGTGGAGCGGATCGCGGCCGCGGCGGGGGGAGTCGGGACGGTCGGCGAGATTCGCCTCGACCCCGGGGCGCTGACGGTGATCCCGGGCGAAGCTGAGATCTCGGTCGACATCCGCCACCCGCAGGCGGCCCAGCTTGCCTCGATGCACTCCCAGATCCGGGCCGCGGCGGCCGACCGTGCGGCGAGCCGCGGCTGCGAGCACGGCGAGACCCCGGTGTGGAGCATCGAGCCGATCGCGTTCGACGAGGCGATGGTCGAGCGCGCGGCGGAATGCTGTGGCGAGGTGACGGGCGAGCCGCTGCGGATGGCGAGCGGCGCCCTGCACGACGCCGCCGAGGTCGCCCGCCGCCGACCGGTGACGATGGTCTTCGCGCCTTCGACCGGCGGAATCAGCCATTCGCCGCGCGAGGACACGCCCGAGCACGACCTAGTCACCGCGATCAAGGCCTTCGGCCTGCTCGCGAACCGGCAGCTCGGTTCCATCTGAACGTCCCCCGCGCCGCTACTGCAAGGCCTCGACCGTGTTCGGGATAAGCGGCGGCTAGCTTCAATCGGGCAGGCCGCTTCGTCCGAACTTATGGCGGGAATCGAGCAACCACGCCCGGCGACGGGCATCCGCACCACCGCGCCGATGATCCTGGCCGCGGCGCTCGTGCTTGCGCTCATGCTGATCGGCGGCCGGGCGGCGACCGCGCCCGAGGGCGCATTCGCGCAGACCTGCGCCCCCCAGCCGGCCGGTCTGGCGCCGGAGGGACCGGGGCCGACACGGTTCACGATGATGATCCGGATCAACCAGCAGGTGAACGTCAACACCTACACCAACTTCGACACGGCAACGGGAGGGCTCGGGAGCTACGTCCGCCCGCAGGACATCTTCGTGATCAACACCCGGTTCGAGACGACGACCCCGACGGTCGCCGCCCAGCTGGCGAGCGGCCTGCGCGCCGCCTTCCCGTGCAACAGGATCATCGGCCTCACCGGGCTCGGCCTCAACCCGTTGGCGCCCGGCTATGCGTTCTCGCTGGCCGGCAACCCCTCCGTCTACGCGCTGATGACCGACTTCGAGGCGATGGACTGGAACGGCACCCGCTCGACCGACCCCGGCCGCCCGCCGTGGAACCAGGCGTTCAAGGTCGCGTTCCCGCGGATCAAGGCCTGGAACGGCCGCCTCGCCGGGACGCTGGCCGGCAGCTCGCTCTCGGCGGGCCAGCGCTCGGGCCTGGTCCCGATCTTCGACGGGACCTGGAACTACGGGCAAGTCGCCCAGGACATCGACAAGAAGAACCGGCGCCTTGGAGCTCCGCACATCGGCCCGCAGAGCGTCCAGACCCAGGACTCCTGCGCGAACGGCGGCGCCTCGGCCTTCAGCTCCCGCTTGAAGGGCCTCTTCGACCAGTACAAGTTCAAGACGATCATCACGTTCAGGAAAGTCAAGGGGAAGAAGAAGAAGTTCAAGAAGCGGGTCAAGCTCAAGCCGCAGGCCAAGCCGCTGCTCGCCAACCTCGCGACCCAGATCTCTTTCAGCGACACCCCGAACCCGGGCGCCGGGATGGCGATCACCAAGACCTCCGCCGCGACCGCCGCGGCATGCGCCCGCGCCGGGCTCAAGCGGGGAGGCGGCGCGTTCTTCTTCTTCGCCTCCGATGACTCGATGCGCCTGCTCTTCCAGCGCCCCGAGATCGCATCGCTGCGCCCCTCCGCGGCCACCGCGAACACCGGCGGCATCGGGCCGAAGCCCAAGAAGTAGCGCTCTCTAGCGGCTGATCACGAGCTTGCCCCGGTGGCCGGCGACGGCCTCCGCTGCGTCGTCCCACGTCGCGGTCTCGGCCGTCACCTGCTCGGGGTGGAACTTCCCCGAGCGTACGAGGGCGAGCAGCGGCTCCATCGCCGGGCGCGCGTGACAGCGGCCGGTGTCGAAGCGCGTGTTCTTCGTGTACATCTCGAGCAGCGGCAGTGCGACGTCTTCGAAGTAGATGCCGATGCTGGTGCAGATGCCATCCCCGTCGGTCGAGCGCAGCGCGCAGTGCAGGCCGTCGGGGTCTGCGCTGGCGTCGACGGTGATCGGGTAGGGGCCGAGTCGCTTCGGGAACTCCTCGTCGAGCATCGTCGCGCCGATCTCCTCGGCCTTGCCGCGGATGTAGGAGTTGCCGCCGGCGAAGTCGACGCGCTCGGCGCCCAGCGCGAGCGCGATCTGCGCCGCGTAGAGCGCTATCGAGGCGCCTCCGCCGCAGATCAGCACCGTTGCGCCGGGACGCTCGGCGAGCTGCGGCCCGACCGTGCGCCAGGCGTCGGGGATGTTGTCCGACAGGCTCGCGATCGCCGCGGGGTCGATCCCGTCGTCGACCGCGACCAGCATCGAGTCGGCGAAGGGGACGCGCGCCGAGTCGCTCAGGAAGCCGCCGTAGTTGGTCCCCATCGGCAGGCCGTACATCGCCATCCGCTCGACCCGCTCGCAGTTGCCGGTGTTGCCGCGACGGCACCGGTCGCACTCGCCGCATGAGATTTGGAACGGGACGCTGACGAGGTCGCCCGGCGCGAAGTCCTTGACCCCGTCGCCGACATCAGTCACCTCGGCGACGCACTCGTGGCCGAGCGGGAACGGCTGCTCGAATGGGATCATGCCGCGGACGATCAGCTGGTCGAGGTCGCACGTGGCGACCGCGACCGGGCGCACCAGCGCCTCGGCGTCGCCCTCCAGCTTCGCGTCGGGCGCCTCGCGCCACTCGATCTGGTCCTCGCCGGCGAAGGTGAGCGCCCTCATGCGGGCGCCGCCTCGGCCTTCTCGCGCTCGGCCTTGGCCGCCGCCTTCAGCTCCTCGTAGCGGACGATCCCGCCGCCCGCTCCCCAGGAGCCCTCGTCGATCTCGCGGCAGAGGATCCAGACGCGCAGGGCAGCGTCCTCGCCCCAGCCTGTCGCGTCCAGGATCAGCGCCGTTAGCTCCTTGACCAGCTCGCCCCGGCGGCGGTCAGACAGCGCGCCCTGCGGGGTCGTGACGTCGACGACAGCCTGCGGGTACTCGGCGACGCCGTCGGCGGTGTGCATGGCGCCCTCGGGCAGCTCGTGCAGGTGGGTCCACGAAATGGACCGGAAGAACTCGGTGTCGGGTGCGCGCTCCCAGCGCAACAGCGAGGCGGCCATCTTGCCCGGCAGATCTCGCTTCGCGTCGTCGGAGAGTGCGCCTTCGGGGATCGTCAGGTCGAGCTTCGGCATGATCGCGGCTCCTGTGTCTTGGGTTCCGAAACGAAACGCGGACCCTATTGAGTTTCGATTCCGAACGCAAGGCCGTTATGCTCCCTGCCAATGCGAGCCTCCGAACTAGCCGAGCAGCGCTGCTCAATCGCGAGGCCCGCGACCCTGCTCGGCGATCGCTGGACGCTCGTGATCCTCCGCCAGGCCTTCTCGCGCACCCGCCGCTTCGAGGACTTCCAGCGCGAGCTCGGCATCTCGCGGTCGCTGCTCTCCGACCGCCTCGGCAAGCTCGTCGAAGCTGGCATCCTGCGCCGCGAGCCATACAAGGACGAGGTCCGCACGCGCGAGGAGTACCGGCTCACCGTGAAGGGCCTCGACCTCTACCCCGTGCTGATGGCGCTTCGCGAGTGGGGCGACAAGCACATGGCGCCCGAGGGCGCCCCAATCGAAGTGCGTCACCGCGGCTGCGGCGGCGAGGTCCGCACGGCCCTGCGCTGCGAGACCTGCGGCGAACAGGTGGGCGCCCGCGATGCCGACGTGGCCGTTGGACCCGGCCTGAAGCACCTCGCGTCGGCTTAGCGCTTGACACTGTCTCTAGGGTCAGCTCCATGACCACGTACGAACGGATCGCCGATCTTCCGCTGACGGTCGAGGGCTACGAGCTGGAGGGCCTCGAGTTCAATGCCCCCGGCTTCGACCGGCTCTCAACGGTGATCCACCTCAAGGGCGCCGGCCACGAGGGTGTCGGTGAGGACGTTGTCTACGACGCGCTCGACCACGTCGCGCTCCAGGACGCCGGCCCGGTGCTCGAACTCGCCGGCGACCACACGATCGACTCCTTCTCGAAGGCGCTCGAAGAACAGGGCGTCTTCGATGAGCCGCCCGAGCGAGAGGTCTCGGTCAACTACCGCCGCTGGGCGTTCGAAAGCGCCGCGCTTGACCTGGCGCTCCGCCAAGCCGGCACCACCCTGCACGCCCACTTGGGGCTCGAGCCGAGGCCCGTCACGTTCGTCGTCTCGATGCGGCTGGCGCCGATTCCCCCCGAGGGCGAGGAGCCGAAGCCCTCGACGATCGATCCGGTTCGCGAGCGCCTCGCCGTCTATCCCGGCCTGCGCTTCAAGCTCGACCCGACCAACGACTGGGACGACGAGCTGATCGCCCAGCTGGTCGAGAGCGGCGCGGTCGACTCTCTGGACCTGAAGGGCCAGTACAAGGGCACCCCCGTGGACGTGGACACGGACCCCGAGCTCTACGCCAAGCTGATCGAGGCCTTCCCCGAAGCGTGGCTCGAGGACCCGGACGTCAACGACGAGACGCGTCCCGTCCTGGAGCCCGTGGCCGACCGTGTGACATGGGACGCGCCCATCCACTCAGTCGCCGACATCACCGACCGCGAGTGGCCCCCGAAGATGGTCAACATCAAGCCTTCGCGCTTCGGCCCGCTCAGCGAGCTCTTCGCCGGCTACGACCACTGCAAGGCGAACGGGATCGGGGCATATGGAGGCGGGCAGTGGGAGCTCGGCCCCGGCCGCGGCCACATCCAGTACCTGGCGTCGATCTTCCACCCCGACACCCCCAACGACGTCGCCCCGTCGGCCTACAACACGGCAGGCACCCAGCCCGGCCACCCGACCAGCCCCCTGGAGCCGCAGACGTCGGAGCTCGGCTTCCGCTGGGGCCGATAGGCCCCAGCGGGGCCATCGGCAACGGCGCCCGTCGTACACCCACATCGTCGGGTAGGGTCTCGCCCATGGCTGAGAACGGATTCGCCGCGGCGCTCAACAAGCAGATCGGGAACGAACTGGCCGCCGCCCAGCAGTACATGGCGGCCGCCGTCTACTACGACTCCGAGACGCTCCCCCAGCTCGCCGGCTTCTTCTACAAGCAGGCGCTCGAGGAGCGCAACCACGCGATGATGATGGTCCAGTTCCTGCTCGACACCAACGAGAAAGCGGTCATACCCGGCGTCGACGCGCCCCGGATGGACTTCGAGGACATCGTCGCCCCGGTCGCGATGGCGCTCGAGCAGGAGAAGCATGTCGGCGCCGAGATCGACGACCTCTTCAAACTCGCGCGCGAGAGCGGTTATTACCAAGGTGAGCAGTTCCTGCAGTGGTTCATCAAGGAGCAGGTCGAGGAGGTCGCCTCGATGACCGACCTGCTCGCGGTCGTCGAGCGGGCCAAATCGGACCCACTGCACGGCGAGGAGTACCTCGCCCGCGAGCCGATCGGCGACGACGGCGCGGGCGCTTCCGCTCCCCACGCCGCTGGCGGCGCGCTCTAGTCCAGCCGTCCCACCCCGCGCCGCGCCCTCCGCGACGCAGTGCGGGCCGCGAGCGTCTCGCGGAACTCGATGATCTCGGAGCTGCGGACGTCGATCGCCGGGCGCTCGTCGACGACGCGCCGAGAGTCGAGCGGCTCCTCGCGGGCTCCCGTGCCGCCCACGCCCTGTTCATCGGCAGCCGGCTCCACGCGCCAGACCGCGGCGTCCTCGCGAGCGACGATCGTCTCGGCCAGGCGCCGGCCCTCGAACAGGGCACCGGTCTGGTCCTCCATCCCGAGCCCAGGCGGCATCGCGCCCGAACCGACCTCGCGCAGGAACGCCGACCGGCGCAGCGGCTCCGACAGGTAGTGGACGCAGGCGCTGCCGGGTAGCAGGCCGAGCCCCTCGGCGGCGGCGGGCTCTCCCGAGGACGAGGTGATGCCGTGCTCGAACCAGCACATCGCGCCTGCGCTCTGCCCGCACATCAGGATCCCCTCCTCCCAACACTCGCGCAGGATGCGGTCGAGCCCGTGCGCGCGCCAGATCGCGACCAGGTTGACCATGCTCCCCCCGCCGGCGTAGATCACGTCCTGGGCCATGAGGTGCTCGCGCACATCGATTCGGTCGATGCCGAGGCGAAACAGCGAGATCGAGCTCGGCACGCAGCCGCTGGCGCCGAACGATCGCCGGAAGCTCGCGATCTGGTCCTCGGGGTCGCCGCTGGCCGTCGGCAGCAGGCAGACGCGCGGCCGCGAGGAGTCCGCGAGCTCCACGACCACCTCGACGACGGCGTCGTTGCCGCTGCGCCGGTTGAACTCGTGCCCGCCAAGTACGAGGATGCGCCCGCCAGGATTCATCGGCCGTCTATGCGGCGGCCGCAAGCCGCTCCAACTGGAGCGGCACCGACGCGGGTATCGCATCGGCGCCCAGGTACCGCGTGGCTAGCCGTGTCTCGCGGACCAACGATGCTCGGCGTTCGAGCCTGTATGCCCTCGCCTCGGGCCGCGACGAGACCACCTCGACGAGCTCGTCCCCGACGAAGCGCAGCGCGGCGCCGTCCTCGGCTCCGTACCCCGAGGGCATGCCGTCCAGCAGATGCTTGTGGAAGGCAGCTCGCCGCTCGCCCTCGCAGTAGTGGACGGCGTTCGTGTGCGGAAGGAAGCCGAGCGCCTCGACTCGGTTGACCTCACCGTGGTAGCCGCTGACGGCCTCGGCGAACCAGCAGAGCGAGCCCGCGCTTAACCCGCAGAGCACGACGCCCGCCTCCCACGCCTCGCGCAGGATCTCGTCGATGCCGTGGGCGCGCCAGACCCCGAGCAGGCTGACCAGGCTGCCGCCGCCGACGTAGATCATGTCCTGCGAGAGCAGGTGGGAGCGCACGTCCGAGGCACCGCGCTCGCGGCGGAACAGCGACACGTGGGACGGCTTCGCGCGTTCGCGGAAGGCGTTGTAGAACCGCACCAGGTAGTGGTCTGCGTCGCCGCTCGCCGTCGGCAGGAAGCAGACCTTCGGCTCGGCCGAGCCCGTCAGCCCCATGACGTAATCGTCGAGCAGCGGGTTGCCCGACTCCATCGAGAAACCGCCGCCTCCGAACGCGACTATCTGCTTCATTTTTCCACTCACCTCCGCCTCCGTTCCCGGTTGACCTTGCAACCGGAATTTTCGACGCGGGAAGGCCGAATCAGCTTGTACGGGTGTCCGAACTTGCTCGCCCGGGTGTCCAGCAGGTGGCAAAAACCGCTGTAAGCACGAGGGGAGCGAACCAGACCGCGTACGGGTAGAACCAATGGTTGGCGGTGACCTGGACCGCGATCAGGACCGCAGCCGCGAGCGCCGCGACCTGGCCCGGAGTCCGGGTGCGCGGAACGAAGAAGACCGCGACCGCGAGGCCGACCGCGAACAACTTGCTCAGGGTCTGCAGCGGGTCAAGCGACGGCGCCTGCCCCCAGAGGCTGAGCGGCGAACCGCGCGAGGCCTGATAGCCGAGCGAGCGGTCATAGAGCTCACGCAGCCCGCCGTCGGGCAGCACCGGGATCGTGACCACGACTGCGACCGCCACGAAGGCCGCGGCGAACGCGAGCAGGGTGCGCGGTCGCCGCTCGCCCGTGCCCGCGGCGAACAGCGGCACCAGGGCGAGCGTCCCGAACTTCGTGAGCGCGGAGAGCGCAGCAACGGCCCCTCTGCCCGGCGCTGATGACAGCACGAGCATGCAGCCGACGACCCCGAGCGCGACCAGCGAGTCGTTGAAGCTCGATCCGAGCGTGTAGAGCGTGAACGGGTAGGCGAGCCAGGCGAAGGCGAGCGCGATGCCGAGGGCGTCGCCGCCGTCCCCGCCGTCCCCGCGGTCGCCGCCGCCGCGGCGCAGGCGCCGCCCGAGCAAGAAGAGCGCGAGCGCGGTCAGCAGGTCGAAGGCAAGGGCCGAATAGCGCGCGGCTGGGACGTCGTCCCACTCGTCCTCCCACGGGAACGCCTGCTCCCCTGGGACGTAGGCGAGATAGTCGACTGGCCCGTAGACGTCACCGCGCACGTCCCCGTTCTCGGGGAGCTCGCTCGAGAAGTCCTCGCTGTATACGTCCTCCCCGTCGAGCAGCCGGTCGGCGCCGACGACCCCGGCGACCCCGACGTCGATCACCTTCGCCTGGTCGACCGCGTAGTAGACGTGGAAGCAGGCGAGCAGCGCCACGCCCGCGAGCAGCCAGTTCGGCCGCGCCCAGCGGAGCAGCCGCTCGCGGTCGGCTCGGGGCCGCTCGTCCGGCTTGAACCCCACGATCAGCATGCGCACCAGCAGGTATGCGAGCACCGGGTAGACCAGCGGCGCCGAGACCCCGATCTCGCCCTTGTTGAAGAAGAAGAGCGAGGCGCCGAAGCCGAGCAGCGCCAGCAGGTCGAGGTGCAGCAGCCGGAACGGGCGCCTAGGGTCGAAGAACGGCGCGAAGAAGAGCAGGCAGAGCGGAAGCCACAGCCACCACTCGTTGAGGTCGCCCGAGACCGCGCCTTCGTAGCCGCGGGTGAGCTTGGTCTCGACCTGGCTGCCGGTCCATGCCTCGACGACCTCGCCGGAGGCGTCGTCGACGATGACGAGCGCCCTGACCTCGCCGTCGAGGCGGTAGCGGACCTCCCAGCGATCGGAGCCGCGGGTGGCGATCGAGACGTCGACCTCCCCGCTCTCGCCGACGCCGCCGAAGAATGCGCGGGCCTGCGCGGTTGCGTTTGCGCGATCGAGCGCGTCGTGAACCGACAGGGAGAAGCCCTCGGGTTGTGCGTCGACGCCCCCTGGGTCCACCAGCGGCGGCACTGGCTCGCCACCGAAGGGCGGCTGGTCGGCGGGATCGGCGGCGCCGAGCGCAGTCCCGGAAGGAGCAGCGGCCAGCAGCGCGAAGACGGCCAGGGAGACGGCCCCGGCGCGCATGCATACTGAGTTTGGGGAGTGGTCGAGGGGATCCAAGGAAGTCCACCGCGGCCGCGGCGACGGGGCGTACACTCGCGACCGTGGGAGACGCTACCCGGATAGTCGAAGACAACGTCGAGGCGACAGAAGCCTGGAACGGCCCTCTTTTCGAGGTCTGGATGACCTACCGCGAGACCGTCGCCGAGGGGGTGGGCAGCCACGGAGAGCGTGCGCTCGAGGCGAACCCGCCCAGCGAAGGGGATCGCATCCTCGACATCGGCTGCGGCCTGGGGGACACCACGGTGCGCCTCGCGCGCATGGTCGGGCCAGGCGGCCACGCGCACGGTGTCGACGTCGCCGAGCGGATGATCGAAACAGCGATCGAGGAGGCCGGCGGCGCTTGCCTCGACAACGTCAGCTTCGCGACTTGCGATGTCGAGACGACGCAGTTCGATCAGACCTTCGACTACGCGTTCTCTCGCATGGGCACGATGTTCTTCGCAAACCCCGTGGCGGCACTTCGCGCGGTCCGGGAGGCGCTGGCCCCCGGCGGGCTTCTGAACATGGTCGTCTGGCGCCGCAAGCTCGACAACGAGTGCATGCACCGGGCCGAGCTAGTCGTGGCCGAGTATCTGGACGAGCCTGAAGAGTCCGATTCCCCCCGTTGCGGGCCCGGGCCGTTCTCGATGGCGAACGCGGACACAGTCACCGACGTGCTCCGCAGCGCCGGCTACGAGGGCATCAGCCTCTCCCGCCAGGACATGCCGTACAAGATCGGGAATGACCTGGAGCAGGCAGTCGCGTTCAACATGGCCCTCGGCCCCGCGGCCGAGGTCCTTCGCATGTGGGGCGACCGGGTCGACGAGATCAGGCCGAAGATCGCCGATGACCTACGGGACGCGCTCTCCGACTTCGTGGTCGACGGCGGTGCCGTGGTGGCACCGGCGTCGACCTGGGCCGTGACTGCACGGACGCCCCTGGACAGCGACTAGCAGCGGGAGCGACGGAACTCGAACCCGCGGCCTCCGGCGTGACAGGAGCCGTCAGGAGAGTGTGGCGACTGGTGTCCAATCAAGTCCCGACTCTGGCACGTCGAACATGAGGGCAAAGGACCGCTCGTACTTCACCCCTCCCGGGAAGGACCCCCCAACGTCGCCAATCGAGTTTGGGCGTTATTTAGGCACTTGTCGTGCTTGTCGCCGGAGGTGCCAGGTGGGCGATTGGGCTCTTCCCTTGTTGGCGTTCTCATGCCGCGCCGCGTTCGCGCGCGCGGGATTACAGGCGGCGATCGAATGAGTATTCGCCCCCCACATCTGCGCGCCGCCGGTGCATCGGGTGAGAGGGTGAACGGCGGGGGCTCCGGCGCCGCGTTGACAACGCCGGAGTCGCGACTTCGGCCCAGCGTCGCCGCGTTCGCGATCCTGGGTCTGGCCGTCGCGGTGGTCGGGTCGCTGTACGTGTTGAACAACGCTCCCGAGGCTCCCGAGGCCAACGCGATCGTGCGAACGATCTTGGCGCTGACGGCGCTGGCTGTAGGCGGGCAGATCTAGAAGCCTCTTCAATATGGGAATGCAGAACACCTCGCAGCGGGCGCGCGCTGCGTCAGAGATCCGCGTTGTGCTCGTTGATAACGACGCGCTGTTTCGCAGCGGGCTTCACAATCTGCTCGAGAAGCATGGCGTCAACGTCGCAGGCGAGGCCCCCGACGGGGCGAGCGCCGTCGAGCTGGTGCGGGATGTGGCGCCGGATGTCGTCCTCATGGACGTCGGCATGCCGGGCATCTCCGGAATAGAAGCGACGATGCGCGTCCGCGCCGTCGCTCCCACCGCGCAGGTGATCATGCTGACCGTGTCCGCCGACGAGCAGGACATAGTGGGGGCGATCTGCGCCGGGGCGTGCGGCTATCTGCTCAAGGACGCACAGGTGGAGCAGCTCCTCATGGCTATTCGCGCGGCGGCCGTGGGTGAGTCGCTTCTGTCGCCGCGGATCGCGGCCAAAGTCATCGAGCGTATGCGGACGGACCCCGGCAGGCCCGCGCTGCCGGGAGAAGCCCGAGCGGATCTCACCGAGCGGGAGGGCGAAGTCCTCAGCCTATTAGCAGAGGGCAAAGAGAACTCTCAGATCGCCGAGGAGCTGTTCATCAGCGTCCAGACGGTGAAGAACCACGTCTCGAACATCCTCGCCAAGCTCAAGGTCGATAACCGGGTCCAGGCTGCCGTGCGAGCAGTTCAGAGGCGCCTGCTCTAGAGCTGGTCCCTGACACCGGCGCACGCCGCAGCCGACGCGACGCGGACGGCTTGCTTCGCTAGCAGAGATTCCCGTTGTTGTACTGATCGAGCGTTGCCGCGAGGCTCAAGGCCTGCGTCCTCGTCGTCGCCAAGGCGCCCTTCACCTTGGGGCCGAGGTACTCGCCCGTCCCGGTGAAGTTGATCGAGGTGAGCAGGGAGTCCGCTGACGCGATCGCGGTGGTCAGCGCCGGGCAGTTCACGGCGCCCGCCTTTAGGTTCGCCTTTGCCGCGATCAGCTGGGCGGCCAGCCCGTATGCGGCATCGTTCGCCATGTTCTTACCGGTCTTCTTGTCCGACTTGCCGAGCAGCAGGACGGCGATCTGGCAACCGGTCTTGTTTGTCCCCGACTCGACGGTGTTCGCCGCCGGGATCGTGTAGCTGCCGATCGTGATGGGGAGGACGTTGTCCAGGAGGAAGAAGCCCGCCGCCACGCCGCCGTTCTTCGCCGCGGTCCGGACCTGGTTTCCGCCGGTGCAGGAGCTCCAGTTCTTCCAGTATCCGATCGTGCGCGGCTGGCCGCCGGGACGAGTGTTGTTGATCTCGAAGGCCAGCGTCCCGCCCGCGGGCAGCGGATAGCCGGTCCCGGCACCGAAGTCGAAGCACCGGTTGCCGAGATCCGCCGGCGGCACGTCCTTGGAGTTCGGGTTGAACGGCGACACGGTTGTGTCAGGGGTACCGTCGCCATTGGTGTCGACCTTCCAGATGACCGTCCAGCCGGACGGGACGTCGCGCTCGCAGAGCGTGTAGGTCTTCGTCGGGTCGAGGTTGATGTTTCCGAAATCAAGGACGCCGTCCCCGTCGCCGAGCGTGGTGGCTGTCGCCAGCGGGCTCCCGAGGAAGCTCGAGTCGCTGTCGTCGCCGTGAGGCCCGGCGTTGAAGAGCTGGAAGGTCCAATTCTGGCTCGGGTTGACAACCCCGCTGGTCAGCTTCTTGACCTTCACCCGCGACCCGACCCGGCAGTCGCCCGTGGCGTTCCCTTGCAGCGTGTTCGGGAGGCCGTACTGGGCGCCCAGCACCGCGGAGGTGGTGACCGTGTTCTCGACCGTCGACTGTCCGCTGAACGGGCCGTTGATCGTGACCGTAAAGGACATCGTCGCGCCCGCGGCGAGGCTGACCTGGCCGATCCCGTCGTCCGCGGTGATCACGAGGTCCGCGTCGCCGGTATTGGTGAACGTGACCGTGAAGACGGCGGGGCCTTGCTGCGGAACAGGCTCGGTGCCGGACTTGCAGTCCTTCGCCACCGTGTAGCTCGGGTGGAGGATGTCGACGTCCACCGCGTCAGAGGCGTCGATGTCGTTCGCGAACCCGTCCGGGTGCGTCTTGACTGACACCGTGTTGGTGAGGATCTCGGGGTCGCCGGCCACCACCGTCCGCGTGTACTCGATGGTGCATGAGGTGGCGGAGGCGAGCGAGGGGCCGCAGTCGCTCGAGTCGACGTTGCCCGGATCGGTCAAATCACCTTGGAGCGAGTCGTCGATCGACTCGATCACGAGGTCGGGGCTGTCGGCCGAGCTCGTGTTGTTGATCTTGACCGTGTAGGTGACGTCGTCGCCCGCCTTCGAGAACGGGTTGCCCGCCTGCTTCTCAACCGTGATCGAGGGCTGGAAGAGGTTGACCTCGTGGCCGTCGGAGGCCTCGAGGACGTTCGGGAAGCCCTGCGGCGAGCAGGTCGCGGTCGCCGTGTTCGGGAACGGATCGTCGGCGCCGGCGGGGATCTCGAAGTCGGTCACCTCGATGACCTCGCTCGCCCCGGAGGCGAGGGTGACGTCCTCGTCAACGCCGACCGTCGGGTCGCTGATCGTGCATTCGAGGTCGGGGCTGTCGTCGGAGCTCGTGTTGTTGAGCGTCAGCGTGTAGTCGACCGTGTCGCCGATCTTCGAGTCGGCGTCGCCGGTCTTCTCGAAGGTGATCGAGGGCTGGAAGAGGTTGACCTCGTGGCCGTCGGAGGCCTCGAGGACGTTCGGGAAGCCCTGCGGCGAGCAGGTCGCGGTCGCCGTGTTCGGGAACGGATCGTCGGCGCCGGCGGGGATCTCGAAGTCGGTCACCTCGATGACCTCGCTCGCCCCGGAGGCGAGGGTGACGTCCTCGTCAACGCCGACCGTCGGGTCGCTGATCGTGCATTCGAGGTCGGGGCTGTCGTCGGAGCTCGTGTTGTTGAGCGTCAGCGTGTAGTCGACCGTGTCGCCGATCTTCGAGTCGGCGTCGCCGGTCTTCTCGAAGGTGATCGAGGGCTGGAAGAGGTTGACCTCGTGGCCGTCGGAGGCCTCGAGGACGTTCGGGAAGCCCTGCGGCGAGCAGGTCGCGGTCGCCGTGTTCGGGAACGGATCGTCGGCGCCGGCGGGGATCTCGAAGTCGGTCACCTCGATGACCTCGCTCGCCCCGGAGGCGAGGGTGACGTCCTCGTCAACGCCGACCGTCGGGTCGCTGATCGTGCATTCGAGGTCGGGGCTGTCGTCGGAGCTCGTGTTGTTGAGCGTCAGCGTGTAGTCGACCGTGTCGCCGATCTTCGAGTCGGCGTCGCCGGTCTTCTCGAAGGTGATCGAGGGCTGGAAGAGGTTGACCTCGTGGCCGTCGGAGGCCTCGAGGACGTTCGGGAAGCCCTGCGGCGAGCAGGTCGCGGTCGCCGTGTTCGGGAACGGATCGTCGGCGCCGGCGGGGATCTCGAAGTCGGTCACCTCGATGACCTCGCTCGCCCCGGAGGCGAGGGTGACGTCCTCGTCAACGCCGACCGTCGGGTCGCTGATCGTGCATTCGAGGTCGGGGCTGTCGTCGGAGCTCGTGTTGTTGAGCGTCAGCGTGTAGTCGACCGTGTCGCCGATCTTCGAGTCGGCGTCGCCGGTCTTCTCGAAGGTGATCGAGGGCTGGAAGAGGTTGACCTCGTGGCCGTCGGAGGCCTCGAGGACGTTCGGGAAGCCCTGCGGCGAGCAGGTCGCGGTCGCCGTGTTCGGGAACGGATCGTCGGCGCCGGCGGGGATCTCGAAGTCGGTCACCTCGATGACCTCGCTCGCCCCGGAGGCGAGGGTGACGTCCTCGTCAACGCCGACCGTCGGGTCGCTGATCGTGCATTCGAGGTCGGGGCTGTCGTCGGAGCTCGTGTTGTTGAGCGTCAGCGTGTAGTCGACCGTGTCGCCGATCTTCGAGTCGGCGTCGCCGGTCTTCTCGAAGGTGATCGAGGGCTGGAAGAGGTTGACCTCGTGGCCGTCGGAGGCCTCGAGGACGTTCGGGAAGCCCTGCGGCGAGCAGGTCGCGGTCGCCGTGTTCGGGAACGGATCGTCGGCGCCGGCGGGGATCTCGAAGTCGGTCACCTCGATGACCTCGCTCGCCCCGGAGGCGAGGGTGACGTCCTCGTCAACGCCGACCGTCGGGTCGCTGATCGTGCATTCGAGGTCGGGGCTGTCGTCGGAGCTCGTGTTGTTGAGCGTCAGCGTGTAGTCGACCGTGTCGCCGATCTTCGAGTCGGCGTCGCCGGTCTTCTCGAAGGTGATCGAGGGCTGGAAGAGGTTGACCTCGTGGCCGTCGGAGGCCTCGAGGACGTTCGGGAAGCCCTGCGGCGAGCAGGTCGCGGTCGCCGTGTTCGGGAACGGATCGTCGGCGCCGGCGGGGATCTCGAAGTCGGTCACCTCGATGACCTCGCTCGCCCCGGAGGCGAGGGTGACGTCCTCGTCAACGCCGACCGTCGGGTCGCTGATCGTGCATTCGAGGTCGGGGCTGTCGTCGGAGCTCGTGTTGTTGAGCGTCAGCGTGTAGTCGACCGTGTCGCCGATCTTCGAGACGGCGTCGCCGGTCTTCTCGAAGGTGATCGAGGGCTGGAAGAGGTTGACCTCGTGCGATGCGCTGTCCGTGACCGAGTCCCCGGTGAGCTCCTCGTCGCGGTTGTATTCGATGTCCACCGTGTTCGGGAGCGGATCCGGATCGCCCGCCTGCACCGTGTAGGTGTACTCGATCGTGCAGGTCTCATCCGGGGCGAGGCTCTCGCCGCAGGTGCTGTCGACGATCGCCGGGTTCGTGCCGTCCGTGAGGTCGCCCGCGAGGGTGTCCTCGATCGACTGCTTGAACAGCGTGACCGCGCCGGTGTTCTTGACCTCGACCTCGTAGGTCGCGTCGTCGCCCACCTTGGACTTCTCGGGACCGCTCTTTGTCACCTCGATGTCGCACAACTCGAAGTCGCCTTCGACCTTGTCCTCGAGGACGGCCGTCTCGGACTGGGACTGCCGGGTCTCGGCGATGAACTGCGCGGTGCATACGTTGCGGCCGAACAGCGATGTGAGGTCGATGCCTCCCTCCAGGAAAGTGGCGTCGTTGAAGACCGTCGAGTTACTGACTCCGCCGGGGCCCTTGAACTTCACGCTCCCGGCGGGGTTGACGCTCCCTGGCCAGTTGGCGGGAACGTCCTCGCCGCCATCGTTCACCTGGCCGCAGAGCTCAGGGGGTTCGGCGTCGTCGTCGCAGTCCGCGCCCTCCGCGATCAGGCGCAGGGGGCTCCCCGGCTGCACCTGAGAGCCGGCGGGGGCGACACCCCAGCCGTACGAGTCGATCCGCTCGACGACGCCCCCGTTGGTGAAGTCGGATTGGACGAGGACGTCGCCCACCGAGTGCTCGGCGAGTGTGTTCGTGCCTTTGTAGACGAAGACATTTTTCCCGTTGATCGTCACTTGCTCGACGGGCCGCTTCAGGAACCAGAAGCCCGCGGCGGCATCGCCGCTCGAGTCGAGGCGGTCGAGCCCGAAGTAAACGATGAGGTGGCCGTTGTCAGGGTCCTCGTAGGCCGCCGCGAAGGCATGCTGGATGTCGTTCTTGTCGTTCGGCTCCGCGCCCTTCCAGCTCCAGGCGTCGATGTCGGAGGTGTCCTTGCTCTGGCCACCGTCAAAGATGTCGTCCGCAGGGCTCTCGACGGGGTCCTGGGTCATGTTGAAGACGTTGGCCGAACCGCCCCCGCCGACGAGGGTGTCCCAGTCGTCGCCGGTCGCGGCTTCGTCGAACGCGTTCGCGTCGAGCTCGAAGAGCTCCTCGTCGTGCACGGCCGTCGCGTAGGGGACGACGAGCGCGAGTAGCGCGGCCGCGAACGCACCGATAATCCACAGCCGTCTCATGCCCGATCGCTCATGCCTGATCGCGGTGCGCTCACGAACTGCACCTGCCTACTGCTGCGATTGCGTCCCAGAATCGGATCCCCCATTGGATTGGAGCGCAGGATCGCTCTCCACTGAAAGCCGCTCTCAAATGAAAGCCGCGGTACGCGTACGAGCATCTGGTGCCCAGCGCCGTAAGTAAATGGCCCAGATGACCCAAATTGCGTTCATTCTCATGAACGGTCTCATCGCTGCACCGCACGGTCCTGGAGGCAATCTGGACCGATCCGTGGTTCAGGTGACCCCGACGAGCAACGGGAGCGACGGGACTCGAACCCGCGGCCTCCGGCGTGACAGGCCGGCGCTCTAACCAGCTGAGCTACGCCCCCGGGCGCTTGCTCGCTACAGGCTACTCAGCAGCGAGCTCCTGGACGTTGACCGCCACCGGGCCCTTCGGGCCGTCCTCGGCCTCGTAGGTCACCTTCGCTCCGTCGTTGAGCGATCGGTAGCCGTCGCCGCTGATCGAGGAGAAGTGGACGAACAGATCCTTGCTGCCGTCCTCGGGGGTGATGAAGCCGTACCCCTTCTCGTTGCTGAACCACTTCACGGTGCCATCTGCCATCGCTATGCCTCCTCGGCATTCCTGTGCGCGAGGAGGTGCTTCGCACCTTTGCTCCTTCACACACGCTTCCTGGGGTGGGCCCCCACAACGCCGCGGAAAGTACCGAACCGCGCGCGTGCGCGCATCCCTGCCGCAGCTCGCTTATAGGGTCTCCGACTCGATGCGAGTCCTGACGTACCGCGACAGCGACGGCGCAGATCGCGCCGGGGTCCAGGCCGACGGCGGGGTCCTCGACGCGGGCGAGCTGCTGGGCGGCGATGCGGTCGGGGTCCGCGAGCTGCTCGCGGCCGGCCGCCTCGACGAACTGGCCGAGGCCAGGATCACAGGCGGCTCCCAGATCCCGTGGAGCGAGGTAGAGCTGCGCCCGCCCGTCCCCGACCCCGAGAAGATCGTCTGCATTGGGCTCAACTACGGCGAGCACGCGGCCGAGGCGGGGATCGACCCACCGGCGCTGCCGACGATCTTCGCCAAGTTCCGAAACGCGCTCGTCCCCGCGGGCTCCGAGGTGGCGCTGCCGGCGGCGCGCGAGAAGGTCGACTACGAGGCCGAGGTCGCGTTCGTGATCGGGAGCCGCGCCCGCGACGTCGAGCCGGCGGCGGCCCTCGACCACGTCGCGGGCTACATGCTCCTGAACGACCTCTCCGCCCGAGACCTCCAGTTCGCCACGCCGCAGTGGATGCCCGGCAAGGTCTTCGACGGAGCCGCGCCATGCGGCCCGGCGATCGTCACCCCGGACGAGGCGGGGCCGCCCGATGGGATCGAGTTCCGCCTCGAGCTGAACGGCGAAGTGATGCAGGAGGCCTCGACCGCCGACCTGATCTTCGGGGTATCAGACCTCGTCTCGCACCTCTCGCGTTGGATGACCCTCGAGCCCGGCGACATCGTCTCGACCGGGACGCCGTCTGGAGTCGGCAGCGCCCGCAATCCGAGGGTCTGGCTCAAGCCGGGTGACGAGATCGTGATCTCCTCGCCGACGCTGGGGAATCTCTCGACCAGGATCGCGAGGTGAAGGAGGACCCGATCATCTCGGGCGGGGTGGTCAAGGCCGCGGTCGTGGTGCTCGTCGCGGGGCTGATCGGCGTCGGGGCGTACGCGATCGCTGGAGGCGACGGGATCGACCTCCCGGACCTGCCCGACCTCGAGACGCTCGGCGACGAGTCGACCACGACGCTCGAGAGCACGAGCATCTCCGAGACGACCCTCGGCGGCGAGGACACCGAGGTCGCCACAGCCAACCCCTTCACCAGCGCCGGGTTCGAAGCGGCGCTGAAGGACGTGCGGGACGCGGCGGGGCCGGGGCGCAAGCTGACGCGCCTGTTCATCAACGACGTCCAGACCCAGTTCATCCTCCTGGCCGGCGATGACGGGGCCGAGGCCTACAGCGTCAGGGTCGACACCGGCGAGCTCGTCCGAGAGGACGCGACGATCACGATCTCGGGGACCGCGACGCTCGACGACTTCGCTTTCGCGCTCGATGGCATCGACGCCGGAGCGGTCGACCGAATGCTCGACACCGCCAAGAGCCAGAGCGGCGCCGCCGACTTCAAGCCCACGGTCGTTTCCCTCGAGCGCTCCATCCCGACCGGCTCGCGGAGGCTCGAGTGGACGATCAACGCCGAGGGAGGCGGGCGGAACCTGCTGTTTCGGGCGGATGCCGATGGCTCGAACGTCCGCGACGAGGGCGGCGGCGGGACGCCGGTCCCGGCGGGGGTCTCGCAGGCGCAGAAGCTGAACGAGTGCATCGAGGCCGCCGGCGAGAACCCCGACGAGATCTTCGCGTGCCTCGGGAAGTTCCAGTGAGCGCCGAGGCGCTCGGCTAGGAGCCCTTACGCTCCTCGACGAGCTTCTCGATCGACTCGTAGACGCCCGGCGCGTCCTTCTTCAGCCGCTTCACCTCGAAGTGGCCCATGCTGATCAGCTTCAGGCGCGAGGTCGCGACGACCGTGGCGCTTCGCATGTCGTCGTCGAGCATGCCGGCCTCGCCGAAGAGCTCGCCCGGGCCGAGGTCGGCGAGGTGCTCGCCGTCACGGGTGACCTCGGCGGTGCCATCCTCGATCGCGAGCAACTCGCGAGAGAACCCGCCCTCGCTGACGACCTCGGTCCCCTCGTCGACCTCCCTCGAGTCCGCGAACGTGGCGACCCGCTTCAGCTCCTCGTCGGATGCATCCGCGAAGATCGGGATCCGCTTCAGCTGCGTGGTGTCCATCTACCCTCCTCGTTGTCGGCATCTCGCTCCCGTCGTCGTCGGCAAGCTAACCGATCGCGGATAGAGTGCGCCGCGCCAACCGACCACCAGTGAGGGGAGACGACCAATGGGAATGATGGACGACATCAAGAAGGCGCAGGAAATGGCCCAGCAGGCGGCTGCGCAGGGCGGCGGCGGGATGAGCACCGGGATGCCGGACGCTGGCGACATGGCCTACGCCCAGCTCGCGCAGAAGGTCGCCACCAGCGGACTGCCGGGCGTCGCAACCGTGAAGTCGATCGGCGAGACCGGCAAGGTCGACGCCGGCGTCAACAAGCAGTACGCGATCGAGGTCGCGATCGAGCTCGAGGCCGGGGACGCCTACGACACGACGATCCTGCAGAACCTGACCGACGACGCGATCAACTCCGGCCACTACGCCGCCGGCAAGCGCTTCGAGGTCAAGGTCGATCCCGACGACAAGAGCCAGGCGCTGCTCTTCGGCCTCGCCGACTAGGGAAAGGAGCCTGCGGCCTTGTCGCAGGCCTTGATCCTTTTGGCGCTGCCGTCTGCCTTCTCGAGGCCTTCCGCAAGCGCCCGCTGGCGTGCCTCGTTGGCCTCGTTAGCGTTCTCGAGCGCCTCGCTGGCCGCAGCCTATCCGCCGCCCGAGCGCCTAGTTTCTCCGCGATGGACGTCTCGCTGTACGAGTTCTTGAAGTTCGCGCACATCACCTTCGCCGCCGTCTGGGTCGGCACCGACGCGACGATCCAGGCCTTCGCGTTCCGCGCGTTCGCCGCGGGCCCGCAGCGGACGGCCGAGCTGATGTCCGACGGGGGCGGCTGGCGAAGCTGACCGCCGAGAAGGGCGCCGCGGACCCCGACGTTCAGCGCCGGATCAGAAGGGTCGTGATGGTCTCGCGGATCGAGCTCGTGCTGCTGATCGCGATCGTCTTCGACACGGTGGTCAAGCCGGGCTTTCCCTAGGCGTCGCCGGATTCCAGCTTTCGGCGCCCGCTGCCGATACGAAACTGGTGCCCGCACTGCAGACACCGCTCATCCTTGCCCAGTCGGTGAGCGACTTCTTCTTCGAGTGGTACCCGGTCTTCGGGGTCGCCTTCTCGGCCGGGCTGCTGATCGTCTTCGTGATGTTGCTGCGATCCACGATGGGCTCGACCAAGCCCGAGACGGTGAAGGCGAGCCACACCGAGCCCGTGCTGTGGGACGAGGTCCAGGGCGTAGACGCCGCCAAGGAGGAACTGGTGGACGTCGCCGAGTGGCTCAAGGACCCGAGCCGCTTCGAGGGGCTCGGCGCCCGTGCTCCGCGCGGCGTGCTGCTCTACGGGCCCCCGGGCACAGGCAAGACGATGCTCGCGCGCGCTGTCGCCGCTCACGCCGGCGTCGACTTCTTCGCAGCCTCGGGCTCGAGCTTCGTCGAGATGTTCGTCGGCCGCGGCGCCGCGCGAATCAGGCGCCTGTTCAAGGAGGCGCGGGCATCCGGGCGCGCCGTCGTCTTCATCGACGAGATCGACGCGGTCGCCGGCCAGCGCGGCCCCGGCGGCGACGGTGGCAGCGGCGAGCGCGAGCAGGCACTGAACCAGCTCCTCGTCGAGCTCGACGGCTTCGAGCGCGACCCCGGCACCGTGATCGTGCTCGCCGCCTCCAACTACGTCGACAAGCTCGACAAGGCCCTGCTCCGGCCGGGCCGCTTCGACCGCCAGGTGCTCGTCTCGCCTCCGGACCGCGACGGCCGCGAGGCCATCCTGCGATCGCACATCAAGGGCAAGGTGCTGTCCGAGGAGATCGACCTGCGTGACGTCGCGCGAAAGACAACGGGCATGACCGGCGCGCAGCTCGCGAACGCCTTGAACGAGGCGGCGATCATCGCCGGGCGCCTCGGCAAGACCTCAATCGAGCGCGGCGACCTCGACGAGGCGCTCCTGCGCCAGTCGGTCGGCTCCCAGCAGGCCCGGCGGCTCAACGACACCGAGCGCCGCATCGTCGCCTTCCACGAGTCGGGCCACGCCCTCTGCCGCCGGCTCGTCGGCCTCGACCCCCCCGAGATCCTCAGCATCGTCCCCCGCGGGCCCGCCCTCGGGTTCGTGGCCCACTCCCCCGCCGAGGACCGCTACCTGAGCTCGCGCAAGGACCTGCTCGACGAGATCGTCGTGCTCCTCGGCGGGCGCGCGGCGGAGGAGGAGGTCTTCGACGAGGCCTACTCCGGCGCCGCCGACGACCTCGCGAGGGTACATCGCATCTGCGTCCAGATGGTGACCGAGTTCGGGATGACCGTCGCCAAGGGGCCGCCCGACAGCGCCCCACTCGCCCTGCCGATCAGCGACTACGCGCTTTCCGATCACACCCGCCGCGACGTCGACACCAACGCCCAGGAGCTCGCGCACATGGCCTACGCCCGGGCGCGCCAGCTGATGCAGATGAACCGAGCGTGCCTCGACGACCTCGCCACCAACGCCCTCGAGCGCGAGACTCTGACCCGAGAGGACCTGGACGACATCTTCGACGCCCACGACCTGCAGCGCGGCCTCATCCCGGGCGACGACGACCTGGACCAGCTGACGCGGGGCAACCGCTTCAAGCCGGGTGCTCTCGTCGAGAACAACCAGCCGCCCGAAGACGCACCCAGCGACTCCTGAGCCGCACGGCGCTGCTGAGAAGACATGGGCGGTACTGGGCTCGAACCAGCGACCTCTCGCGTGTAAGGCGAGCGCTCTCCCAACTGAGCTAACCGCCCAGCTCGGATTGTGGCGGAACGCCGATCTAGTAGCGTCGCGCGCGCATGAAGGTCCTGATCACGAGCTCCCGGATGCCGTTCGCGCTCGACGTGATCCGCAAGCTGGGCGAGCGCGGGCACGAGATCTACGCCTGCGACAGCTACAAGGCCGCGCCGGGCAGCCACTCCAAGCACGTGACGGGACATTTCACGACACCGTCGGCCACCGACGACCCCGCCGGGTTCGTCGACTCGGTCGAAGCCTTCGCCCGGGACAACGAGATCGAGGTCGTGATCCCGATGTTCGAGGAGATCTTCTACCTCGCAGCGCAGCACGAGCGGCTGTCGAAGGTGACCCGGCTGTACGCGCCTCCGTTCCGCACGCTGGCGCAGGTCCACGACAAGGGCACGTTCCAGGAGCTCTGCGACAAGCTCGGCATCCGCACCCCGCAGACCGTCGTCTGCCACGACCTCGACGAGCTGAAGGCCGCGATCGAGGAGTTCCCCGACTACTTCGGTCGCGCCGCCTTCTCGCGCGGCGGCGTCGGCCTGTTGACGAACACCGGGCCCCTCGCCGGCCACCTCGCGCCCGAGGACTGCCACCCGACCGAGCAGAACCCGTGGCTGATCCAGGAGTTCGTCTCGGGGCCGATGCACTGCACCTACAGCTGCATCCACGACGGTGATGTCGCGACGCACATGTCCTATCGGGCGCCGCGCCAGTGGGAGCACTCGACCGGGATCCAGTTCCTCTCGGTTGACGCCTCGGACACGCTGCCGACCGTCGAGCAGCTTGCCGGCGAGCTCTCATGGGACGGCCAGATGTCGCTCGACTTCGTCGATTCCGAGAGCGGCCTGATGATGATCGAGTGCAACCCACGCCCGACCGACGGGGTCCTGCTGATGACTGCCGATGAGCTAGAGCGTGGGCTGCTGGCGCCGACGATCGAGACGCTCCAGATCGAGCCGGGACGCACCGAGCAGCTCGACTTCGCGGTCCTCGGGCAGATCTTCCGCCAGCCGCTCAAGGAGGCGCCGAACTCGATTCACGACCTCGCGACCGTCAAGGGCACCGACAGCGGGTGGCACGACGCGATGCCGCAGCTTTACTCCTTCCTCGCCTTCGCCCACCACGAGCGAATGAGCCTGAAGGAGCGCAAGGGCCTGTTCGAGGCGATGTCGGACGGGATCACGTGGGACGGACAGGCGATCCCCGGGCTGCCGCCCGACGACGCCGCCTACCTCGCCCGGCTCACCGGCGACTAGCGGGAAGCGGTGGACCCCTCGGTCCTCTGGCGCTCGGCCCTGCTGCAGACGGCGTTCGTGGCGATGCTGTCGCTGGCCCTGGGCCTTGCACTGCCGGAGTCGTTCTTCGAGGACTGGGGATGGCTCTCCGGGCCGGCGGCGTGGCTCGCCTGCGCGGGGCTGACCGCGACGGTGCTCGGACTGCCGCGTGGCTCGGTGCTGATCGGCGCACTCCTCGTGGGCATCCCAAGCGCGCTCGCGGTGGTGGCGGGGGTGCACTGGCTCGGGGTACTGCTCGCGATCGCGCTGTTCGCGGCGTGGTGCGCGCGGCTTGCCGCCGGGGGCGAGGCGGCGACGGCGTGAACCTGGGCGTCGAAGGCAAGGTGGCGCTGGTGATGGGCGCCAGCAAGGGGATCGGCCTCGGGGTCGCCACAGCGCTGGCGCGCGAGGGGGCCAGGGTCGCGATCTCCTCGCGCTCCGAGACGGGGCTCACCGAGGCCGCGGCGAAGGTCGAGGGCGAGACCGCTGTGTTCGCGGCCGACACGGACGACCTCGACCGCATAGCCTCGCTGCCGGCCGAGGTCGCCGATGAGCTCGGGCCGGTCGAGATCCTGGTCACCAACACGGGCGGCCCGCCGCCGGGTGGAGCGCTCGACCACTCGCGCGAGGAGTGGGAGTCGGCGTACCGCTCGCTCGTCCTGGCGCCGCGCGCGCTCGTCGAGGCCGTGATCCCCGGCATGCGCGAGCGCGGCTGGGGCCGGATCGTCAACGTCGCGTCGAGCTCGGTGCGCGAGCCGATTCCGGGCCTCGCCCTCTCGAACGCGCACAGAATGGCCACCGTGGGCCTGTTCAAGACGCTCGCGACCGAGCTCGCCGGCGACGGGATCACGGTCAACACCGTGGCCACCGGGCAGTTCGCGACCGACAGGCTCGCGTCCACGTTCGGCTCGCTCGAGGGGGCCGAGGAAAGCGCGCGAGAGCGGGTGCCCGCTGGGCGGCTCGGAACGCCCGAGGAATACGGCGATCTGGTCGCCTTCATCGCCTCCGATCGCGCGGCCTACCTGACGGGCACGGTGATCCCGCTCGATGGCGGGCTGCTGCGCGGCGTCTAGGCCGGCGGCGGAATAGGGTTCAGGGCGTGGGCAAGGTCATCTACACAGCGGGCGCCGAAGTCACCGGCGGGCGCGATGAGGGCAAGGCCCGCAGCTCGGACGGCAAGCTCGAGCTCGAGATCCGGATCCCCCCCGAGCTCGGCGGGCCGGGCGAGGGAACCAACCCGGAGCAGCTGTTCGCGATCGGCTACGCGTCGTGCTTCAACAGCGCGATCAAGACGGTCGGCCGGCGGATGAAGCTCGACTCCGACGACGCCGAGGTCGCCTCGAAGGTCTCGCTGGTGACGAACGAGAACCGCGGCTTCGACCTGGCCGTTGAAATGGACGTGAACCTCCCCTCGCTCGACGACGCCAAGGCCCTCGAGCTGGTCGAGGCGGCCCACAAGGTCTGCCCCTACTCGAACGCCACCAGGGGCAACATCGACGTCACGCTGACTGCGAACGGGCAGCCGGTCGGCTCCGGCTAGCCAGCGCCAGCCAGAGCCCGCCCGCGACGATCATCCCGACGCTGATCAGCTGCGGCTGGGTCAGCCCCAACGCGACGTCGTCGTTGCGGCGGACGAACTCGACCAACAGCCGCTCGGTGCCGGCGAGCACGAGGTAGAGGGCGAACAGCAGTCCGCCCGTGAGCCGGTCTCGCAGGCGCCAGAGGACGTAGGCGACCCCGAGCATCGTGATCGTCTCGTAGACCGGGGTCGGGTGCACCTCGTCGGTGGTCGGCACCGTGCCGTCGGGGTAGGCCATGGCCCAGGGGCCGTCCCACGGCTTGCCGTAGTCGCCGTCGCCGGCGAGCTGGCAGCCGATGCGCCCGATCGCGTAGCCGAGGGCGAGCGCGGGGGCGGCGAGGTCGAGCAGCTGGGCTCCGAGGAAGCCACGCCAGTACGCCCAAAGGCAGACGCCGATCGCTCCGCCGACGAGGCCGCCGAACCAGACGAGGCCGGAGCCGGTGAAGACGCTCCCCAGGAGGTCGTCGGAGGCCTCGTCCCAGTTCTGCAGGACCCAGTCGAGGCGCGAGCCGATCAGGCCTCCGGCCAGGGCCGCGAAACAGCCCTCGTAGGCCCAGTCGACGGGCTTGCCGAGCTCCTCGAGCCGCTTGTAGACGAGGTAGCCGCCCGCGAGGGCGGCGAGGGCCAGGCAGAGCCCGAAGCTCTGCAGGGTGAGCGGTCCGAGTTCGATCTCCGGCTGCAATTCGAACGGCAGCGTAGTGTTCTGCCCGCGTGGAGACCCTTATCCTGCTCATGCTCTCCCTGTTCGCAGGGGTCTCGGCGACGAGCGAGCCGACGGCCGCCGCGCCGCCGGCGCGGGACGGGGTGCCGCTCGTGACCGAGTCCGAGGGGACTAAAGCCACGGGGAGCAGCGGCCCGCGAAGCGTGCTGGTGGTCGGCGACTCACTCGCCGTCGGCGCCGCACCGCACTTCAAGCAGGCCCTTCCCGGGTGGCAGATCGAGACGTCAGCGCGTACTGGCAAGCACGCGGACGAAGGGGTCGCCGAGATCACAGGCCGCGGCGGGCCGCTGCCGCCCGTGATCGTCGCCAGCCTCGGGACCAACGACGACCCCGGTGCGGTGGACAGCTTCGCCGGATACGTGCAGGCCGTCCTCGACGCGGCCGGACCCACCGGGTGCGTCGTATGGCCCAACATCGTGCGGCCTCCCTACAACGGGGTCAGCTACAGCGGGTACAACAGGGCGCTCGCGCGCCTCTACGCAGCGAGCCCGAATTTGGTCGTGGTCGATTGGGCCGGGATGGTCGCCGCCGACCCGAGCCTGCTCGCGCCCGACGGCGTCCACGCCACGCCGAGCGGCTACGCGGCCCGCGGCCGCGCGATCGCCCAGGCCGTGCAGGGCTGCGGCTCGTTTGGAGCGATCGGGGACTAGGGATTAGGGCGGCGGGGCCCACGATCATCGCGGCGTCGGTTGCGACGACGCTCGCGCTCGGGGCCGGGGCGCAGGCTAGTCACGACGCGCGCACGGCCGGCGACGGTAAGGGCAAGGGCCGTGACGTCGCCAAGCGCGCCTTCGTCGTCGGCGACTCGCTGGCCGTCGGAACGAAGCCCTACCTCGTCAGCGCGCTCCGCGGCTGGCGAGTCGGCCATTCGGTCTCGATCTCCAAGCACGCGCCCGAGGGAGCCTCCGAGCTCGGCCGCCGCGGCGCCCGCGGCCTGCCCCCGGTCGTGGTCGCCAGCCTCGGCACGAACGACGACCCCGGCGCAGTCTCGAGCTTCGACCACGCCGCCCGCGTCGCGCTCCGCGCCGTCGGCAAGCGAGGCTGTGTCGTGTGGCCGAACATCGTCCGCCCCCCGGTCGGCGGACGCACCTACGCGGGCTACAACTCGGTCCTGCGCCGCCTCGCCGCCAAGCGCCGCAACCTCGTCGTCTTCAACTGGGCTCGGATGGCCGGACGCAACCGGCAGTGGTTCGGCGACGACGGCGTGCACCCGACGGGGGTGGGCTACTCAGCGCGGGCGCGTGGGATCGCGAACGCGGTGCGGGAGTGTCGCAGGCGCTTGGTGAACGGCGAGAAGAAGAAGTAGCCCCGACCGGATTCGAACCGGCGCCTCTCGGCTTGAAAAGCCGGAATCCTCACCGCTGGACCACGGGGCCAAAATGTCGCGCCATTGTGACGCTCCCGGGGTCGTAGCTCCGGTCTGACCGCTTGAGGGCATTCGTGATGGTCATGGCCACCATGAGTGCCTCGCGCAGAGTCGACCGGACTAGTCCGAGACCAGGCTCTCCAGGAGCGCCTTCTGCGAGTGCAGCCGGTTCTCTGCCTGGTCCCAGACGACCGAGCGGTCTCCGTAAAGCACGCCCTCGGTGATCTCCTCGCCGGGGTGGGCCGGGAGACAGTGCATGACTATCGCTCGGTCCGATGCGGCGGCCAGGAGCTCCTCGTTCAGCTGGAACGGCCCGAGGTCGGCTCGGCGGCGCTCGCCCTCGTCCTCGTCGCCCATACTCACCCAGACGTCGGTGTAGAGGGCGTCCGCGCCCGCGGCGGCGGCGAGGGGGTCGGCGGTCTGCTCGCAGAGGCCGTCTTCGAGCCTGTAGCCGTCGGGCGCCGCGACGACGACCTCGATCCCCGCGATGCGCCCCAGGATCGCCAGCGAGCGGGCGCAGTTGTTGCCGTCGCCGACGTAGGCGAGGCGCAGGCCCTCCAGCGAGCCGAAGCGCTCGTGCAGGGTCTGCATGTCGGCGAGCGCCTGGCAGGGATGGTGCAGCGGCGTCAGACCGTTGACGACCGGCACGTTCGACGCCAACGCGAGCTCGACCACGGCCTGGTGCGACCCGGAGCGGATCACAATGCCCGCTACGAAGCACGACATCACACGCCCGGTGTCGGCGACGGATTCGCCGCGGCTCAGCTGAAGCTCGTCGCCGCGCAGCACCACTGCGTTGCCGCCGAGCTCCGCGACCCCGACCTCGAACGACACCCGCGTGCGTGTCGAGGGCCGCTCGAAGATCAGCGCGAGCGATTTTCCGGCCAGCGCATCGCCGCCCTCGCCCTCGGCGCGCCCGTCCTTCAACTCGCACGCGCGGTCGACGAGCGCCATCAGCTGGTCGCGATCCAGCTCTTCTCCGGTGAGGAAATGCCTGGCCATCGAAGCCGACGATCTTACGGCGCAGTAAGAATGCCCCCTGCATGGAGCACACCGTCCTCTGCTGGAACATCTACCACGGCCGCGACGGCCCGCCCGACAAGGCCCTCTACACGCGCTGGGCCGAGTGGACGAGGCAGACCCAGCGCAACGAGACCCACGTGCAGGTCAACCGCGACCTCTGGCGCGAGTACACCGACATGATCTGCGCCGCCGAATGGGACATCGCCCTGCTGCAGGAATGCCCGCCGCGCTGGCAGCCCGGCTTCGCGCGCGAGTGCGGGGCCGACTCCTACCGCTCGATGACCTCGCGCAACTGGCTCGAGAAGCTGAGCTGGAGGATCGCGCGCGGCTGGCCGGACCTGATCGGCTCCGGAGAGGGCGGCTCCAACCTGATCCTGGCGCGCGACGACGCCGGCGCGATCTCCGAGAGCCGCGACATCGCGATCCAGGAGCGGAAGCCCGAGCGCCGCACGATGGCTTTCGCCAGGCTCAGCTCGGGCCTGTGCGTAACCAACCTGCACGCCAGCACCAGCCCTCCCCGGGCCGAGGGCGAACTCGTGCTCGCAGCCGCCAAGGCGATCGAGTGGGCGGGCGAGGGCGCTCCCCTCGTCTTCGGCGGCGACTTCAACGTCCGCCCGTACCGCAGCGACATCTTCAAGCGGCTCGAGGCCGATTTCGGCCTCGCGGGCATCACGGCCGAGGACTCGATCGACCACATGCTCACTCGCAACTTGGAAGTGATCGAGCCCGCCCGCGCCTGGCTCCCGGAGGACAGAGAGCTTCCGCAGCCCGACGGCCTCGCCCTTCGCCTCTCGGATCACGCGCCCGTCGGTATGACGGTTCGCGTCTAGACTCGCGTCCGATGGCCGCAAAGCCCGAGAACGCCACCAAGCAGCGCTCGGTGGCAGCCGAGGAGACCCGGGCCGAGCAGAGCGTCCAAGCGTTCCGCGACGCGATCGACAAAAGCGTCACGATCTCGCGCGAGCGCCTTCAGGAGGTCGTCGACGACGCGGTGCGCCGCGGGCGCATGACGCGAGGCGACGCCGAGGACCTCGTCGGCCGCCTCGTGACCCGGGGCCGCGAACAGGCCGACGACATCATCGGCCAGCTCGACGCGATGCTTTCACAGCTGCGCGACGCCGGCACCGAAGCCGCCGCCCAGCCGCGCCGGACCGCCAGCCGGGCCGCCGGCCGCGCGCGCCGCGAGTTCGAGGACGCCACCGAGCGCGCCCGCCAGGAGGTCGAAACGCGCGCCGAGGTGGCGCGCAAGCGCACCCTCGCCGCCGTCGACCAGCCGCTCGCGAACGCCGACCGCGTCAAGCGCAAGGCGAGGGTCCCGGGCCTGCCGATCAGCGCGTATGACCAGCTGTCGGTCCGCCAGATCGATGCGCGGCTCGCGGAGCTCACGCCCGACGAGCTCAAGAAGGTCCGCGATTACGAGCAGAGCCGCAAGGCCCGAAAGGGCCTGCTGCGCTCGCTCGACCGCAAGCTACGGGCGTGATCAGCCTTCCGGGCTGAACTACTCGCTTCCGCCGCCGCCGAGGCTCTTGCGGCGCTCGTCCAGCTCCTTCGAAAGCTCCTCAACCGACTCGAGCGAGGTCTGTGCACGGACGGCGAGCTTGCCGAGCTCCTTGCGCACGTCCTCGGTCGCGTCCTCGAGGGTCGACCGGAAGGCCGAGACCTGATCGGTCGCCTTCGACGTGGCGTCGCCCGAGACGTCGCGCAGCCGCGCCACGGCCGAGTCGATGTTCGAGCGCACGTCGCCCGTCGCCTTCTCACCCGCGGTCCTCAGGTCGTCGATGGCCTTCTGGACGTTATCCCGCAGGCCTCCGTCACTTCCGCTTCCGCTGCCGCTTCCGCTCCCGCTCCCGCTCCCACTCGACTCCATCTCACACCTCTCGTCGTTATCCGCAAATAGCGGGAAAAGCCTATCGCCCCACGGGCCGACGCTAGCCTCACCCCATGGCCGGGCCCGAGCAGACGACAGCCACTCCCCGCCCGCGCCCCCGCGAGGAGCTCCAGCTGGAGATCACCGGCCTCGCCCACGGCGGTCGCGGTGTCGCCCGCCGCGACGGCTACGTCGTCTTCGTCAGCGGCGCACTTCCCGGCGACACCGTCCGAGCCTCGATCACCAAGAGCAAGCGCCGCTTCGCCGAGGCCCGCGTGGTCGAGCTGCTTCGCCCCAGCCCCGACCGCGTCCCCGACCGATGCGACCACGGCGGCGAGCCCTGCCCGGGTGCCCCTTGGCAGGGCCTCCCCTACGACGAGCAGCTTCGCCACAAGTCAGAGCAGGTGGACGACGCGCTGCGGCGGATCGGCGGCCTCGACGGCTTCGAGCTGGAGCCCATGGAACCCGCGGTCGAGCAGTGGCGCTACCGCAACAAGCTCGAGTACTCCTTCGGCACCGGCGACGAAGGCCTCGTGCTCGGCTTCCACGCGCGCGGGCGCTGGGACCAGGTGGTCGACGCCGAGGATTGCCAGCTCGCCTCGGAGCGCAACAACGCGGTTCGAAACGACATCCGCGCCTGGGCCCAGGACGAGGCCATCCCGCCTTACGACCGCCGCGCGGAGGAGGGCGTACTGCGCAACCTCGTCGTCCGCGAGGGGCGGCGCACCGGTGCGGTGCAAACCCGCCTCGTCACCTCGGCCGCCCAGATCCCGAAGCCGCCCGTCGACCTTCACACCGTGATCGACGGGCCCGGCAGCGGGACCGACGGCCCGACGGGCGCGCTCGGCGCGGAGTACCTCGAGGAGGAGCTCTGCGGCCTTCGCTTCCGCATCTCGCACCGCGCTTTCTTCCAGACCAACACCGAGATGGCGGAGCGCCTCTACGGCGTCGCCGCCGAGTTCGCATCGCTGACGGGCGTCGAGCGCCTCTTCGACCTCTTCTGCGGCATCGGGACCCTCGGCCTCTCGATGGCCTCGCGCGCCGGCGAGCTCTGGGGCATCGAGGTGGTCCCCGACGCCATCGTCGACGCCGAGGCGAACGCCCGCATCAACGACATCTCCAACGCGCAGTTCCGCACCGGCGACGCGCGCACCCAGATTCGCCCCCTGCTCGAGGAGGCCGGGCGCCCCGACGTCGTCGTCGTCGACCCCCCTCGGGCCGGCCTCTCCGCCAAGATCGCCCGCCGGCTGATCGAATGCGAGGCCCCGCGGATCGTCTACGTCTCGTGCAACCCGACGACGCTCGCCCCGAATGCCGCCCAACTCACGGAGGCCGGATATAGGCTCCGCCGCGTGAAGCCGGTCGACATGTTCCCCCAGACCCCGCACATCGAGTGCGTGGCGCTCTTGGAGAAGAGCTGATGACCAGGGCCTTCGGCGTCGCCGCCGGCCTCGACGAATCGGTCGCGTCGCCCCTCGCCGCGCGCTGCCAGGAGCTCGGCTACGCGTCCATGTGGTCGAACGACCACCCCGGCGCCAAGGGGCTCGAGACGCTGGCCGATTTCGCCGAGGGCGCCGACCGCATCGACCTGGGCGTCGGAGTGATCGCGCTCGACCGCCACGGCCCCGGCGTGATCGCAGCCGACATCGAGCGCCTCGACCTCGACCGCGAGCGCCTCTGGCTCGGGGTCGGCGCGGGCTTCACCAAGAAGCCGCTGACCGCGATGCGCGAGGCCCTGCCCGAGCTGCGCGCGGCCCTGCCGGGCGTCAGACTCGTGCTCGCAGCGATGGGCCCGAAGATGTGCGCCCTCGCCGGAACCTCCTACGACGGGGCTTTCTTCAACTGGATGACGCCGGCGTTCGCCGCCGAGGCCCGCGAGCACGTCGAGAGGGGCGCCTCCGACGCCGGCCGGGAGACGCCGCCGGTGTTCGGCTACGTGCGCACCGCGGTGGGCACGGATTCCGAGCAGCGCCTTGCCAAGGAGGAGTCCTTCTACCGCGACCTGCACAAGGGCTACCGCGACCACTTCGACCGCCTCGGCGAGCCGGAGGGGACCGTCGGAGTCGCCGCCCAGAACTCGGGCGAGGCCCAGACCGAGCTCCGGCGCTATCGCGCACTCGACACGGTCGTCGTGCGTGCGCTGGCAAGCGCCACAATCGAGGACCTCGGCGCCGTCGCCGAGGCTTCCGCCCCGGGCGATTGAGGCGCGTCGTCGCGATCGGGGCCGCCTCGGCCGCGCTGCTCGCACCCGCCGCCGCGCAGGCGGAGCCGACCGCTCCGCTGGGCCACTCCGGCCGCTGGATCACCGACGCGACCGGCCGGGTCGTGCTGCTGCACGGGGTCAACATGGTCTACAAGCGGCCTCCCTACACCCCCGCGGCGGCGGGCTTCGACGGTCCCGACGCGGACTTCCTCGCGGCAAACGGCTTCAACACGGTCCGGCTTGGCCTCATCTACGCAGGGGTCGAGCCCGCCCCGGGCGTATACGACGAGTCCTACCTCGACCAGATCGCGGCCACCGAGGCCGTGCTGGCGCAGCGCGGGATCTTCAGCCAGCTCGACTTCCACCAGGACCTCTACAACGAGCGCTTCCAGGGCGAGGGCTGGCCCGACTGGGCCGTCGAGGACGACGGGCTGCCCAACACGCCGCAATTCGGCTTTCCCAACAACTACTTCCTGATGCCGAGCCTGATCCGCGCGTTCGACCACTTCTGGGCTAACGACGTGACCGCCGGATCCGCCGGCGTCGGCCTCCAGGACCGCTACGCGGCGGCCTTTCGCCGGGTCGCCGAGCGGTTCGCGAACAGGCAGCACACGATCGGCTACGACCTGCTGAACGAGCCCTGGCCGGGCGCCCCGTGGGGAACGTGCCTCAACGTCGCCGGCTGCCCGGCGTTCGATGCGAACACGCTCGCCGCCTTCCACGACAGGGTGCTCGACCGCATACGCGAGGTAGAGCAGCAGAAGCTCGTCTGGTACGAGCCGAACGTGCTCTTCAACTTCGGCGCCGACTCGAACCACCCGCCGACCGGGGACGCGCGGACCGGCTTCAGCTTTCACGTCTACTGCGCCGCCGGGTCGTTCGGGGTGCCAGGGGTGGTCGACCTGCCCTGCAGCCAGGCGGAGGAGATCGTCTTCGACAACGCCGACAAGCAGTCGGCCGAGACGGGTGACGCTCTGCTGCTGAGCGAGTTCGGCGCCACCGACGACCTCGAGGTCGTCCGCCGCAACGTCGAGCAGGCCGAGGCCCACATGGTCTCGTGGCAGTACTGGCACTACTGCGAGTGCGACGACCCCACCACCTCGGGGCCCGGAATTCAGGGCGTCGTCTTCGAGGCCGACCAGCCCCCGAGCGGAGCGAACGTGAAGGAGGCGAAGCTCGACGTGCTCTCGCGGCCCTACCCGCAGCTCGTCGCGGGTACCCCGCTCGGCTACGACTTCGACCCGGCCGCAAAGACATTCGGCCTGCGGTTCTCGACGACAGGCCCGGCCGGCTCCGCCTATCTGCCGCCGCGGGGCAAGGGCGCCGTCCCCGCGTCCACCCCGCAGACCGAGGTCTTCGTCCCCGAGCGCCACTTCCCGAGCGGTTACGAGGTCGACGTCGCCGGCGGCGGCATTGCCTCCGGCCCGAACGCGCCCCTGCTTCGGGTCGTCGCCTGCCGCGGCGTCAGGGAGGTCTCGGTGTCGATCAAGCGGCCGGGCACCGCCCCCGTCTCGGGCCCCGACTGCGCCGTCTCGGGCGCCGCTCGGGCGAAGCTTCGCCTGAAGCTGCGACCGACACGGGCCCTCGTCGGGGAGCCGACCTGCTTCCGCGCAACGGTGAAGACCCGTCAGGGCTCCCGCTTGCGAGGCGCGCGCGTCCGGATCGGCGGCGTCGCGAAGCGCACCGACGCCCGCGGCGCAGCGCGGATCTGCCGCAGCTTCACCAAGGCGGGCGCGTACTCCGCGGCGGTGAAGAAGGTCGGCTTCAAGCCGGCGCGCAAGACCGTCACGGTCCGCGGCTAGCTGCCGAGTATCCGGGCCTGCTGGCGCAGCCACCGCATCGCCCGAGGCGGAGCCGAGGGATGGGCGTGGATGTCAGTACGGGGGCAGCTGGTCGTACCACGCGCCGAGCGCGCGGAACGATGACCAGAAGCGCTGCTTGGCGCCGACCTCGTCGAGGGACTCGTCGATGTCGGGGACGTAGAGCGCGTCGATCGTCGGCGTGAGGCGCTGGATCTCGCCCTCGAGCGCATCGATCTCATCCGCGAGCGGCACGTCAAGGCGATTAAGCGTCTCGAGGGCGTCCTCGCCCATGACGACGACGATCCGGGGCTGCACGATCGCGATCTCCTCGACGAGGCGCTCGACGCACTCCTCCGATGCCGCCTCCGTGTCGATCAGAGGGCACTTGACGCAGAGGGTGCCGAAGACGACGATCGGGTCGATCGAAAGCCGCTTGAAGCTCTTCATCAGCGCGGTGCCGGGACGACCGTAGAAGGCCACCCCCTCCTCGATCTCCGACGGCGTGGCGCGGTACTTGAGCATGAAGATGTCGGCCTGGGGATGGCCGGAGCCCTGGACCGGCATCACGCTGCCGCGCGGGCAGTCCTGGCATGCCGAGAGGTCATGGCCCAGGTCGTTGAGCTCGCGGATCGCTCGCTCGAGGTACTTCTCGCGGATCTCGTCGTCAGTGGTCGGCGGCACGGCTGGCGTCTTGTTCTTCGGGCCGGTCCCGGCTCCTTGCGTGTGCATCAGCTCTTGCTGACGTTATGACGCTCGGTCAGGGACTTTCCGCCCCGGCCGCCGCTCGTCTGGAGGAACTTCAGCGTCTGCACGTAGACGAGGTTCTTGTGCTTGCGGACGATGTCCGCGGCCCGCATCGATTCCAGGAACTCCTCGGGACTCTCGAAGTCCTGCAGCCGGATCATCACGCTGCCGAGGCCCTGGGCGACGTGGCTGTCGGAGCCCGCTCCCGGGACGATCCCGTACTTGCGCGCGAAGCGGACGGCCTCCTGGTTGAACGAGCTGACGGCGATCCGCGGGTTGAAGACCTCGAGGATGTCGATGTCGGAGACGACGTCGAGCAGGTGCTCGTAGTCGGGGACCGAGTGCATCCGGTCAAACGGATGGGGAACGTAGACGAGGCCGCCCTGCCGGCGGATCTCGGCGATCGTCTCGGCCAGTGACATGCCGCGCTCGATCTTCTCCTCGATGAAGAGGCCGATCACCTCGCCCTGGTGAGCGGTCTTCACCTCTTCCGCGACGATGATCTTGATCCCAACCTCGTCGGCGATCTCACGCGCCTCGAGCGCTCCTGAGACCTCGTTGTGATCCGTGATCGCAATCGCCCCCAGGCCTTGCTCCACCGCGGTCTCCAGCAGCACCCTGACCGGCGTCGCGCAGTCGGGCGAGTGATCGGTGTGCATGTGCAAGTCGCAGTGGATGTGGGGGCGGCCCTTGAGCCGTTTTCGCGCCGCGGGTCGTCCGGCCGGGTCCTGGCGCCGCGCGACCAAGCGCTCATAGACAGCCTCGATGTCGTCGGTGACGGCGGACCACCGGCGGGCCTCGCCCGAGGACGCGGCGTTCGCGACGAGCCCGTCACGCAGTTCCGCGTCGGTGGCGAGCCGCTCGATCTGGGCCGCCAGGGTGAGTGTGTCCCCGACGGGGAATATGAGCCCGTGCTCGCCGTCCCCCACCACCTCCTCGTAGAGCTCGAGGTGCGAGACGATCGGCACGACCCCCGCCGCGATCGCCTCGCGCGCGACCCGCGGGGCCTGGCGCACGCCCCCGGAGGCGAGGCAGACGATGTCGGCGCCCGCGAGGAACTCGGCCGGAGCGCCGTCCCGAGGCCCGACGAGCCGCAGCCGCTCGCGCATACGGCGGCTCACCCTCGCGAGCGGGTCGGTGGGCCCGTCGAACCAGATCACGGCCTCCCAATCGAGGTCCTGGGGAAGCTTCCGAAGCGCGCGCAGGAACAGTCGCAGCGCCCCGCGCTCCTCCTCCGCGCTGTGAACGATCCGGATCCGACCCTCGGGTGGCGGGGGCAGCGCAGGCTCGGCGACGTCGGCGCCGGGGCGGATCAGCTCGTAGGCCCCGGGAAAGAAGCGCTCGATCAGCTCGCCCGTGGTCTCGTTGCTGGCAGTGCGGGCGTCGATTCGACCGAAGAACATCTCGACGAGCATGCGAGCGACCTGAGTCGAGAGCACGCGTTCGGCGGGCTCGTGGAAGGTGGCCACGTTCAGCGAGAGCGAGTGGCGCAGCGCCGCTGACCCCGCGCTCGGCGCGAACGGCTCGTGCACGTGGACCAGGTCGAACGGCACGGCCTCGAACAGCTGCTCGAGGCCGCGGCTGACGTCCACCGGGATCGGTGCGGGACGGCGACGCGGCCCGCTCGGCAGCGGGATGCGCTGGCCGATCGCGAGCACCCGCGGGTTCTCGGCCGTGAACAGCGACGCGGGATCCTCCTCGGCGGCACGGATCGCCCTGCGCGAATCGCGAATCGCCGTGCGTGAGTCGGACGGCGCGGCGACCACGACCCGATGTCCGCGCTCGGCGAGCTCCCCCGAGGTGCGGGCGACGAACTCGTCTATCTCGTGCCGCGATCCCCAGGGCCGTGGGCTCACCTGGGCGACCGCAAGCGCCTCGGGGCGATTCACCGTTCCCAGGATATGCGCGCCGGCGCGGTGCGCCGGGCCGGCGCCCACAAGAACACGGGAACGACCGGCGCGGCAAGGATGCAGACGGCAAAGAAAAGGGCGCGCCCCCTGCGGAGCGCGCCCTTGGAGAAAGCGCTGCGTTCGAAGCGGGGCGCTAGGACTTGGCCTTCGCCTTCTTCCTGGCCTTCTTGCTGTCCTTGTCCTTCTTGCGCTTCTCGCTCGGGGTCGAGGCGGACGTACCGCGCTCGCCGGTTCCGTACTTGTCGATGAACGCCTCAGTCAACTCGCGGGCCTCGGAGTCGGGCCGCTGGTTGTGGGGCGACTTCATCAGGTAGCTGGACGGGCCGTCGAGCTGGCCGGCGATGCCGTTGTTCAGCGCGAGCTTGATCGTCCGGACGGCGTCGATGACGATGCCGGCGGAGTTCGGCGAGTCCCACACCTCGAGCTTGAGCTCGAGGTTGAGCGGCACGTCGCCGAAAGACCGGCCCTCGACGCGGATGTGCGCCCACTTGCGGTCGGTCAGCCACGGGACGTAGTCCGACGGGCCGATGTAGACGTCCTCGGCGGGCAGCTCATGGTCCATGATCGAGGTGACCGCGTTCGTCTTGGAGATCTTCTTCGACTCCAGGCGCTCGCGCTCGAGCATGTTGTAGAAGTCCATGTTGCCACCGACGTTGAGCTGCGAGGTGCGCTCCATGCGCACGCCGCGATCGGCGAACAGCCTCGCCAGCTGGCGATGGACGATCGTGGCGCCGACCTGGGACTTGATGTCGTCGCCGATGATCGGCATGCCGGCATCCTTGAAGCGCTTGTCCCAGTAGTCCTCGCGGGCGATGAACACGGGCAGGCAGTTGACGAAGCCGACGCCGGCGGCGAGAGCCTGCTCGACGTACCACTTGGTGGCCTGCTCGGAACCGACCGGCAGGTAGCAGACGAGCACGTCCGTCTGGGTGTCCTGCAGGATCCCGACGATGTCGGCGGTCTCCCCCGGAGCCTTGGTGATCTTCTCCTTCAGGTACTTGCCGAGGCCGTCATGCGTCATGCCTCGATGGACCTTGACGCCCAGCTTCGGGACGTCGGAGAACTTCATCGTGTTGTTCTGGCCCGAGAAGATGGCCTCGGAGAGATCCTTGCCGACCTTCTCCACGTCGATGTCGAAGGCAGCGGTGAACTCGATGTCGTTCACGTGGTAGCCGCCGAGGTCGACGTGCATCAGGCCCGGTACCTGCTCGTTGGGGTCGGCGTCCTTGTAGTACTGGACACCCTGCACGAAAGAGCTCGCGCAGTTGCCGACGCCGACGATGGCGACCCGGACCTTCTTGTCGCGGCCGCCGTTGGTGGCCACGGTCTTTCCATTCGTTCTTCCGTTCACGGTGCTCATTTCTTAAGTTCCTCCTGAATGCGGCTGCTCAAGTTTGAATTCACACTCACGGGGCGCCGCGGTTACACATCCGCCGTTGCGCCGGCTGCCCCGTCAGGGGCCCGATCCGTCCTCTCGAGTGCCTTCAGCGAGTTCCGAACGTGCATCACACGCTGCACGACCGTGAAGGCTGTGAGGCCGGCCATCACGTAGATCGCGGGGGCCAGCAACTCGATGTCGAAGACTCCGGCCCCTTTTGCGAAGACCAAGCCAATGGACAGGATGACCACTCTAACCGGTCTCGTAGCAATCCCCACTTTGCACTCCACCCCGAGCGCTTCGGCGCGCGCCCGGGTGTAGGAGACCATCAGCGAGCCGAGCACGACCACGACGCACATCGCCGCGGCGAATTCCTCGCCTGCGAGGGCGAATCGGTAGGCGACGGCGGTGAGCACGATGCCCTCCTCGACGCGGTCGAGCGTGGAGTCGAGGAAGGCGCCGAACAGCGTCCCCTTGCCCGAGGCGCGCGCGTAGCGGCCGTCGAGCGTGTCCATGATCGACCCGATGATGAACGCGACGCCGCCGAGAAAGTAGTACCCCTCCCAGATCAGGACGGCGGCGGCGAGGTTGCCGGCCAGGCCGACCATCGAGATCGCGTTCGGGGTCAGGCGGGACTCGATCAGGCGGCTGCGGACCACCGAGGAGAACTCCTCGGCGGCGTTCGCGACAGGTCGGTCCTCCGGACGTTCGTTCACGACGTCATCTTCTCGCACCTAAAGCGCCGTGAGTGTTGACCCCGGTGGGGTCTCACGAAGTCATCCTCCCGCACTTCAAGCGGCTGCCACCTTGATCTCGGGCTCGGCCGGGCGGGGGTCCAGTGCGCGGTCCGGCCCGCCGCGGAAGGCCCAGTCGGGATGCAACCTGCCGATGAGGACGGCGATTCCTGCCGCGGCGGCGGCCGTCATCGCACCGAACAGGGCGTCGATCCAGTAGTGGTTGCCGGTCGCGACGACGATGTAGGTCATGAACAGGGGATAGGCGAAGAGCGGGATCTTGAGCCAGAGGGGCTTGACGAGCAGCCCGAGCGAGACGGCGAAGATGGTCGCCAGGCCGGCGTGCATCGACGGCACCGCAGCGACGGGGTTGAACAGGGGGTTTCCGGGGTCGCTCATCAACGAGTTGTTGCCGGTGACCGACGTGGCGCCGTCGAGGCCGAGCTCCGTCAGGAAGCGCGGCGGCGCTGTCGGGTAGAGCGCATAGAAGATCACGGAAAGCGCCATGGCGGCGATAACGGCGTTGCGAACGAATCCGAAGCTGCCGCGGAAGCAGAAGAAGATGGCAGCCAGCGCGAGGCAGCTTCCCTTGAAATGCAGGTTCGCGTAACCCCAGCGCGCCAGCTCGGCCGCCCATCCGGAGTCGACCGCCCAGCTCTGCACGTCGGCCTCGATCAGCGTGTGCAGCGAGCGCTCGAGCGAGACCAGGTCGCGGGCGTTCGCGAAGGCCGAGTCGAGCGAATCGGGCGCGACCGCGCCGCGGGCGTACCTCCACGCGGTGTACGCCGCCGCGAGCACCACCAACTGGATGACCAGGTCGAGCGGGCCGCGCGAGAGGAAGCGCTCGCGAAGCCGGGTCGCGCTCACGTACCGGTGTCTCGAACCGCTTCCTCCCACCCGGAAGTGGGAAGCGGGTTGGTGGCGCAGCGCTTGCCGCCGCTGAGCGCGCGGAACGGCGAGAAGTCGACGCCGATCTTCAGGCGGCCTGACTCGGGCACCGTCACCCGCGTGAACCCGGTCGGGGACTCCTCGACGCAGCCCGTTCCCTCCGAGATCGACCAATAGGGCGTCCAGCGCACGCGCACGAGGATGCTCCCCGCCGCGTCCGCCTCGACTACGAAGCCCTGGGGCTTCAGCTTCACGAGGTCACCCGCGCCGAGCGCGAGCGGCTCCGGGTCGGCGACCCGGAAGACTGTCCAATCCAGTGTCTCGAAGGCCTTGACCAGGTAGGGAAGGCCGCTCGCGATCAGCCGGGCCTCGGCCTCCCCGGCGTAGTCGAGCGCCGAGTGCGGGACCGCGACGTAGCCGACCGCGAGGTCGTCGAGCCAGTCGCGGTAGCTGTCGGCCGTCAATGGCCCATCCTCGTCCTCGTAGAAGAGCCCGTTCAGCTTGCGGTCTAGCTGCCGCTCCCATCCGCGGGCGATGTAGATGCCCTTGGGGATGTGTGCCGATTCCCAGTGGTGCTCGACGGGCACCACCTCGACACGGTGCGCGCGGCCGGTCCGCGCCATGTCGCCGCGCAGGAAGTCGCGCACCGGCGCGTAGTAGTCGGACTTGACCGAGGGCTGGGCGTGCACACGCTCCAGGTCGCGGACGACCGGTGAGAACTGCCAGTAGAGGAGCAGCGGGGCGAGCAGCATCAGAACAAGGCGCTGACGGCGCCAGAGGCCGAAGGCGAGGGCGGGCCCCAGGAACAGCGCGCCCATCCGGGTCGCGTTGCCCCCCATCGGGCTGTCGATCAGAAACGCACCTGCGAGCGCCGCGGCGTACGCGGCGACCCCGTAGCGGAGCAGCTTCTCCTCCCTTGGGATCGCGATGAAGACCGCGATCGCGATCAGGATCGCGGGCTGGAAGCTCGAGTAGACGAAGGGCTCGGTGCCGCCCTCGGGGAAGGCGAACGTGATCAGCACGGCGGCGCCGAGGGCCGCGGCGCCGAGCTCGAGCCCCACCCGGCTGCGCTCGGCGACCGCGTGGGCGACCGCCCCGCACGCCAGGAAGAGCGCGGCGACCGGGCTCGCCAGCGGGCAGAGGATCGCCAGGAGGATCGCTGCGGGCCGCCAGCCGCGCTGCGAGGCGAACACGGCGGCGAGGGCGATCGCGATGCCGAGCGCGAAGGACAGGCGGCCGCTGAAGAGGCTGATCGAGGCGCCCGCTGCGAACCAGATGACGCCGAGGCGCGCGCGCTCGCCCCACTCCCGGTACGCGATCCCCGAGAAGAGCATCGCGGCAGCGATCACCGCGAGCACGCCGAGCAGGCGGGGGCCGACGACGGATGCGAGGAAGGGGAAGAGGACGCTGTAGCCGGGGGTGTGATGGCCGCCGAACCAGAGGTTGTTCCAGGTCGAGATGCCCTCGCTCTCGAACAGCCCCGACCGGAAGACCTGGGCGGCGTGGTCGGCGCTCAGCGGCGCGACGATCAGGTAGGCGGCTCCGAGGATCGCCGCGACCAGCGCCGGCTCCGCGTAACGGCGAAGGGCGCTCGACTCCAATGCGCCTGAGGCGCGGGGAATCAAGCGGTGGCGTGCTGTCGCCAAGACCACGCCGCCGGGCGTACGCGAGCGAGCTGCATCGCCCCGAGGGCTGCGAGGCCCGCGACCATCCAGCCGATCGCGCCGTCGACCCAGAAGTGGTTGCCGGTGACGACGACTACGAAGAAGACGAAGACGGGATACGCGCACCAGAGCACTCGGGGGATCGTGTGGCGCGAGACCAGAGCACCGGTCGCGCCGATCATCAGCGAGAAGGCACAGTGCATGCTGGGAATGGCCGCGTACGGATTGACGAACGTCTGCACCAAGGCCGAGTCGTGGTTGACCGAGACCATGTCGAGGGTGTCGGTGAAGCCGAGCTCCTCGAAGAACCTCGGCGGCGCCGTCGGGACCAGGGTGTAGCCGACGAGCGCGAGGCCCATCGCGACCAAGAACATGTTGCGCACGAAGTAGAAGTGGTCGTTGCGGTAGAGGTAAAGCCAGATCAGGAACACCGACGTGACCACGAAGTGGGAGTTCAGGTAGGCGAAGTTCGCCAGGTCGAGGATCCAGGTCCCGAGCACCAGGTCCTGCAGGCCCTCCTCGAAGAACGTGCCGGTGGCACGCTCGAAGTCGATCACCGCATTGCCGTTAGCGAAGGCGTGGTTGGCGTTACCCTCAGCGACGCCTCGGACGGTCTCGTAGGAGAGGTCGGCGAGCACGAACAGGCCCACCTGCCGGACGGCGTCGATCCAGCCGTTGGGCAGGCTCGGCGCGTATTCGCGAATGTTCTTGGCGAAACCCGGCATGACCCGGGGATTGTAGTCACCGCATGTTCACATTTTGCGTGCGTGCGATCACGCCTGGAGGAACCCCGCGATCTGCGGGATCAGAGACGGCTGATGGCGCCATGGCCAATGCCCGGCGCCATCGATCTCGAGCAGCTCGGCGCTCGGAAGCACATCCGCGTAGGCGCGCCCGAAGCGGGTCGGCAGGTAGCGATCCGGAGTGCCCCAGACAACGACGGCCGGGCACGCGAGCGATCCGAGGTCGCGCCCGGAGCGCGCGAGGACGTCGGGGTCGGCCGACCGGTAGAGGCGCAGGATCGCGTCGAAGGTGCCGCGGTCGAGGTGGTCCCAGATCATGTCGACGAACTCGGGTGAATGCCGGCTCCAGTCCCCGCGCGACTCACGCAGCGCAAGGCCGAGCGCGGGGCGGCTCCAGATGCGGTTCGAGAGCTCGCCGAGCACCGGGGTTCTCCACATGCGCGCGGTGCGGTGCCAGCGGTAGCCCGGCAGCAGCGGCACCGCGTTGACGACAACGAGCCTGCGAAGGCGAGATGGCTCGCGCTGAGCGGCGATGAGGGCCAGGGCGCCCCAGTCGTGGACCCCGAGCGAGTACTCGCTCACGCCCATCTCGTCGAGGAAGCGCCAGACGAAGTCCGCCTGGGCGTGCATCGAGTAGTCGAATCGCCCCGGCGGCGGGCGCTCCGTGCGCCCGAAGCCAGGCAGGTCGAGCGCGAGCGCCGGTCCGCTCATGGCCTCCATCACCTCGACCCAGTCCTCGGAGTGCGTAGGGACGCCGTGCACGAGCAGGGCCGGCGGGCCCTCGCCTTCCGTCCGCCGATAGAAGGTCTTGACGCCATCGACGACGACGGTCCCTGTCTCGATCGGCGGGCTCACGGGGCTGACAATATCCACGGCCTGATGCCGCTCCCGAGCCGCTACAGCGTCGACGAGCGACCCCGGGAGCTCCCGCAGGCCCCCGAGGAGCCGCCGCGCCGAATCCGTAAGCGCGACCCGAATTGGAAGCGCCCCTCGCGGCGGCGAGTCCTGGCGATCCGCGACCGGCTGCGCGAGATCTACGGCCCGAAGGTCAACGAGCCCCACGGCCATCCGATCGCGGAGCTCGTCCGGACGGTCCTCTCGCAGAACACCAACGACCGCAACCGCGACGTGGCCTACACCCGGATGCGCGAGCGGTTCCCGACATGGGAGCAGGTCCGAGACGCGCCGGTCGCAGAGCTCGAGGAGGCGCTGCGCCCCGGCGGGCTGCAGCAGACCAAGGCGCCGCGCATCCAGCACATCCTCCGCCGGCTCGGGCCCGAGCCCGACCTCGACTGGCTCGCGACAGCCCCGCGCGACGAGGCCCTCGCCTACCTGGTCGACCTGCCCGGTGTCGGCCGGAAGACGGCGGCCTGCGTGATGATCTTCACTTTCGACCGCCCCGAGATCCCGGTCGACACCCACGTACACCGGGTCGGCGGCAGGCTCGGGTTGTTTCGCCCGAACGCTTCCTTCGAGGAGGCCCACGACGAGATGCTCGCGATCACCCCGCCGGAGGACGCATACGAGCTGCACGTCAACCTCATTCACCACGGCCGCGCCGTCTGCCGCCCGCGGCCGCGCTGCGGCGAGTGCGGCCTTCGCCGGATGTGCGTCTGGTACCGCGAGAACGCCTGAGCACCCCGGAGGGCGAAGCCCGAGGAGGTGCGAACACAGTGATGGCGAAGCCGTTCACAGACCACGCTCAGTAATCTCCGCAGCGTGAAGCGAAGCACCCTCGTCCTGTTCGGAATCGTCGCCATCGGCTGCGCCGTGCTGCTGCCCGCGTGGGCGATCAGCCGCGAGGGGGGCGAGGAGGCCTCGCCCCAGAACGTCGAGGCCGACCAGGAGCAGGGCAAGGAGCTGTTCGTGACCAATTGCGGCTCGTGCCACACGCTCTACAAGGCGGGCACCGACGGCGTCGTCGGCCCCAACCTCGACGAGCTGCTCGCCCCGCCTAGCCCGACCGCGCCCGACCCCGAAACGATCTACCCACGGGTCGAGGCCGCTGTCCTGAACGGCATCGCCGGCCGGATGCCCCAGGGCATCCTCACCGGCCCGCAGGCCGTGGAAGTCTCCGAGTTCGTCGCCCAAGTAGCCGGCGACCGCTAGCAGGACCGCCCGCTCGCTCGCGCTGCCGAGCGGACGGATCCTGCCCTTGCGACGGCATCGCAACCCCGCATGCCCGGAGGCCGAAGGCCGAGGACATGCGGGCTGACGAAGGCCGAGGACATGCGGGTCTAATGCCGAAGGGTCAACCGCGCGCTCATCGGAGCCGCCGACCCCGCCCGTCTCAGCGACCTTGCTAACTTGTGACCACGGATCTACCACAACCAGACTTAGATTTCCCCACACCACTTCGGAAGGACTACAGACAATGGGCAAGACCATAGGCATCGACCTGGGCACGACCAACTCCTGCGTCGCCGTGATGGAAGGCGGCGATCCGACGGTGCTCGAGAACGCGGAGGGCGGTCGCACGACTCCCTCCGTCGTCGCGTTCAGCGACGGCGACGAGCGGCTCGTCGGCACCGTGGCCAAGCGCCAGGCAGTGATGAACCCCGAGCGCACGATCTTCTCGATCAAGCGCTTCATGGGCCGCAAGGAGGCCGAGGTCAAGGAGGAGGAGACGATCGTCCCCTACAAGGTCGTCGCCGGCCCGAACGGCGACGTCCGCATCGAGGTCGACGGAAAGCAGTACTCCCCGCCTGAGATCTCGGCGATGATCCTCCAGAAGCTGAAGGCCGACGCGGAGGCAAAGCTCGGCGAGGCCGTCGACGGCGCCGTGATCACGGTGCCCGCGTACTTCAACGACGACCAGCGCCAGGCGACCAAGGACGCCGGCAAGATCGCCGGCCTCGACGTCAAGCGCATCATCAACGAGCCGACCGCCGCCGCGCTGGCCTACGGTCTTGACAAGGAGAGCTCGGCCGACGAGAAGGTCCTCGTCTTCGACCTCGGCGGCGGGACGTTCGACGTCTCGGTGCTGGAGATCGGCGACGGCGTCTTCGAGGTCAAGGCCACCTCAGGTGACAACCACCTCGGCGGCGACAATTGGGACAAGGAGATCGTCGAATGGATCGTCGCCGAGTTCAAGAAGGACCAGGGCGTCGATCTCGCGGCCGACAAGCGTGCCCTGCAGCGCCTCTACGAGGCCGCCGAGAAGGCGAAGATCGAGCTCTCGGCTGCGCAGGAGACCCAGATCTCGCTGCCCTTCATCACCGCTGTGGACGGCGAGCCGAAGCACCTCGAGATGAAGCTCAACCGCGCCAAGCTGAACGAGCTCACCTCGGACCTGGTCGACCGCGTCGTCGGCCCGGTCAAGCAGGCCCTGGAAGATGCGGGTGGCGTCGTCGACCACGTGATCCTGGTCGGAGGCATGACCCGGATGCCGGCCGTGCAGGAGAAGGTCTCCGAGCTGACCGGCAAGGACCCCCACCAGGGGGTCAACCCCGACGAGGTCGTCGCCATCGGCGCAGCGATCCAGGCCGGAGTGCTGGCCGGAGACGTCAAGGACGTGCTGCTGCTCGACGTCACCCCGCTCACCCTCGGCATCGAGACCAAGGGCGGAGTGATGACGAAGCTGATCGAGCGCAACACCACGATCCCGTCGAAGAAGTCCGAGACGTTCTCGACCGCCGAGGACAACCAGCCCTCGGTCGAGGTGCACGTGCTCCAGGGTGAGCGCGAGATGGCCTCGGGCAACAAGAGCCTGGGCAAGTTCCAGCTCACCGGCATCCCGCCGGCGCCCCGCGGCATGCCGCAGATCGAGGTCACGTTCGACATCGACGCGAACGGCATCCTCAGCGTCTCAGCCAAGGACCTCGGCACCGGCAAGGAGCAGAAGATCGAAATCAAGGGCGGCTCCGGACTCGACGAGTCCGAGGTCGAGCGGATGATCAAGGACGCCGAGTCCCACGCCGAGGACGACCGCGCGCAGCGCGAGCTCGCCGAGGCGCGCAACGTCGGCGAGAACGCCGCCTACCAGGCCGAGAAGCAGCTGACTGACCTCGGCGACAAGGTCGACGCCTCGGCGAAGGAGCAGATCGAGGCCGCGATCAAGGACCTGCGCGAGTCGCTCGACTCCGATGACGCGAACGAGATCAAGGCGAAGACCGATGCGCTGCAGACGGCCTTCCAGCAGGTCTCCGAGCAGATCTACCAGGCGGCCGCGGCCGAGCAGCAGGCTGCCGGCGACGGCGCCCCGGCGGGCAACGGCGGCGGCACGAGCGAGGGCGACGAGGAGGTCGTCGACGCCGAGGTGGTCGACGACGAGCCCTCGAACAAGTAGGCCGCGATGACACCCAGCGAAGAGCAGCTCACGAACGACGAGCAGGTGGCGAGCGACGCCGAGGGGGCGGGCACGAGCCCGCCCCCGGAGCACGCGGAGGAACATACGCAGGAGGACGGCGCCGAGGCTGCCGCCGAGCAGGTCTCGGAGGATCTGGATGAGCTCGGGGCCACTCGCAAGGAGCGAGACGAGTACCTCGAGCTCGCGCAGCGCACCCGCGCCGACTTCGACAACTACCGAAAGCGCGTCGCCAAGGACGCGGCCGACGCACTGCGCCGCGGCAAGCTCGACCTCGCGAAGGAGCTGATCCCCGTCATCGACAACCTCGAGCGGGCGATCGCGGCCGGCGAGGCGAGCTCGGACCCGGCGGCGCTCGCCAAGGGCGTCGGGCTGGTCCACACCGAGCTGCGCTCCGCACTCGGCAGGGTCGGCCTCGAGTCCTACGACCCGTCCGGCGAGCAGTTCAACCCGAACCTCCACGAGGCGATCTCGACGCGCGCGCAGGAGGGGGTGGCCCCGGGGACGGTCGTCGAGACGATCGAGCCGGGCTACCGGCTCGCGGACCAGGTGCTGCGCGCGGCGCGCGTAGTCGTCAGCGAGTAGGCCGGTCATGGCTCCGAATCGCGACTTCTACGAGGTGCTGGGCGTCTCGAAGAACGCCTCGGCCGACGAGATCAAGAAGTCCTACCGCGAGTTGGCGCGCAAGTGGCACCCGGACCGAAACCACGACGACCCCGACGCTGAGGAGCGCTTCAAAGAGATCCAGCAGGCCTACGACACGCTCTCGGACGACGACAAGCGCAAGGAGTACGACTCGGGCGGGGCTTTCGGCGGGTTCGGGGGCTTCGGCGGTGCCGGACGCGGGGGCGGTGGGGCCGGAGGCTTCCCCGGCGGCTTCGCCTCCGACCTCGGCGGGATCTTCTCGACGATCTTCACCCGCGGGGGGGCCGAGGCCGGCGGCGGGCGCGCCCAGCGCGGCCGCGACCTCGAGGCCGAGGTCCAGCTCACATTCGACCAGGCGATGAACGGCGCCCAGATCACCGTCGCGGTGCCGACCACCGAGACCTGCCCGACTTGCTCGGGCACGGGTGCGAAGCCCGGCACGTCCCCTCGCGTCTGCCCGCGCTGCGGCGGGCGCGGCGTCGACTCCGAGAGCCAGGGCTTCTTCTCGATCCAGCAGCCGTGCCCGGAGTGCGGCGGCCAGGGCCAGATCATCGACGACCCGTGCGAGACCTGCGCTGGCGCGGGCATCACGGAGCAGACCAAGCGCTACCGGGTCAACATCCCCGCGGGCGTCCACGACGGCAGCCGGATCCGACTCGCCGGCAAGGGCGAGGCCGGCTTCCGCGGGGGGCCGCGCGGCGACCTCTACGTCACCACCAGGGTCACGCCGTCCCCGGTCTTCCGCCAGCGGCCCGACGGCAACCTCGACGTCGACCTGCCGGTGAGCGTGACCGAGGCGATCCAGGGAGCGACTATCGAGGTCCCCACGCTGAACGGCTCGAAGAAGATCCGCATCCCGGCGGGGACCCAGCACGGGACGACCCAGCGACTGCGCGGCGAGGGACCGCCGCGGACCAAGGGAACCGGGCGAGGGGACATTCACTACCGCGTCCAGCTCGACGTACCGCGCAAGCTGAACGACGAGCAGCGCGACGCCGTCGAGAAGCTGGCGGATAGCTTCAACGGGCAGAACCCGCGGGAGTCGCTGCTGAGGCAGGCCCCCCGTCCGGCCCAGGGTGGAGAGTGAGTCGATGGCCGGCGCCCAAGACAGCCGGGGGCCGCGCGGCGCACGCGCCACCAGGGTGCGCACGGAGGCCCGCCTCGACGCCGAGCGCGGCGTGTTCATGATCTCGGTCGCCGCCGAGCTTGCCGAGATGCACCCGCAGACGCTTCGCATGTACGAGGCGCGCGGGCTGATCGCCCCCAAGCGCTCGCCGAAGAACACGCGCCTTTACTCGCAGGCCGACGTCGAGCGCCTGCGTCGGATCCAGCAGATGACCAGCGACGAGGGCCTCAACCTCGCCGGCGTCGAGACCGTGCTCGAGATGGAGGCCACGGTCGAGCGGATGCACACCGAGATGGCGCGGCTGCGAAAGCGCGCGGCCGAGATGGAGAAGCGGATGAGCGAGGAGCTCGAGCGCCTGCGCAGCTCGGCGGGCGGAGAGCTCGTCCCCTACGGCGCCTACAGCGCCCAGTTGACGCCGGCGCCGCGGCAACGGGGAAGGCGACGTCGTGCGCGTCCCGGTCCGCAAGCAGAGCTCCAAGAAGGAGTCGGGCAGCTAGTTCGCCGGCCAGCGGGCTGCCGAGGGCGGCTCGGCGAGCAGGCGCCGCGTGATGCCCTCGAGCACTCCGTAGCTGGTCGTTCCCGGCGACAGGTCCGTCAGCACCGCGATCGCCACCCGGCGTCCGGAGCGGTGCTCGAGCAGGGCGGCCTGGTGGGTGACCGCGCCGGTCGTCCCCTCCGTGCCGGCGGGCCGCCAGCCGCCCTTGAAGTACACGGTCCACTCCGGCCCGACCGCCGATGGGATGCCCCAGCGCTGCGTGGAGGTGACGTCGGCGAGCAGCCGCTTCGCGTAGTCGTGGTGGGGCCCGGCGAGGTTGCGGTCGAGCCCCGAGTAGAAGCGGGCGAGGTCTCCGGCCGTCACCTGGGCCCCGCCCCAGTAGCCGGGGTCGACGCTGAAGCTGCGCATCCCCGCGCGCTGCGCGACCTCGGTCATACCGCTGTCGCCGACGCGCGCGTAGATAGCGCTGGCGGCGTCGTTGTCGGAGTAGGTGATCATCGGCTCCAGCAGCGAGCGCGTGCCCTCGTCGAGCGGCTCGCCCTGCGCTTCGAGACGCTTCAGCTCGGCGGCGAGCAGCAGGGACTTGGACGCGCTCGCGGAGCTGAACGCGTTGTCGAAGTCGAATCCCCGCAACCCGCCGTCGGAGTCAAGCACGGCAAACGAGACCGTCCCGCTGCTGGCCTCCGCGAGCGCCCGGGCCTGGCGCACGCGCTTCGATTCCGGGTAGGGGTCCCGGGGCCAGCTCGCGCCGGGCGCCGCGGTCGCAGGGACGGTCTGCCAGAGCAGGGCCGCCGCCGCGGCGGCGAGCACCAGCCGGCCCGCGAGCGGACCCCAATACGATCGCCTGACCCTCATGGGTCTCCTACGCCGAAATCCTCTCACCGATCCTCGCGTCGCCGTGCTCTCGGCGCCCGACGTCCGCGCCTTCACGCTCGCCTCGGGCGCGGGGCGGATCGCGATCGGAGTCGGCCTCGCGCTCGCCCCGCGGCAGGCTCTCGGCGCGCTCGGCTTCGCGGACTCATCGCCCTCGACGGTCGCCGTGGCGAGGATCGCCGGCGGGCGCGACATCGCGATGGGGGTACAGACGCTGCTGTCGGGCGGCGACCCCGACCGCCTCGCGCAGGCCAGCCTCGCCAACGCCGCCGTCGACGCCGGGGACGCGTTCGCGTTCTCGGGCGCTCTCGCGGCCGGCGACGATGGAATCAGGGGTGCGGCGCTGCGAGGGATCGCGGGCGCGCTGCCGGCCGCTGCCGCGGGCCTGTGGGTCGCCTGGCGGCTGGGATCGCTGCCGGCCAAGGGCCCGTGCGCCTAGCCCGACTGCCGATCGGCGAGGCCGGGGTCTAGGCCGGCGTCGGCCAGCGCCTCGCGGCGGTCCTGGTAGAGCCTCCAGTGGACGACCTTGCCGTCGCGGAAGGTCATCGTGTGGGCATCGCGGAACTCGACCTCCATCTCGCCGCGCACCCCGCTGCCCTGGCCCGCCGTGTGGACCATGGCCACGACCCGGTCGCCGGCGGGGATGAACACATAATCCCTGACGGCGATGGACTCCCAGGAGTCCAGCATCGGGGCCAGGGCCTGCGCGAGAGCGGCGCGCCCTCGGATCGGCTCGCCGCCGGGTAGATCGGGGTCGTAGAGCTCGATGTCCGCGTCGAAGAACCGCAGCACCGCGTCCATCCCGGATTCGTTGAAAGCGGCGATGATCTGCCTCAAGGTCTCGACGTTGGATTCGGTCACGCGCGAATCCTAGCCAGGCGCGCCACCCGGCTACAATATGAGTCGTATCCACTTAGATTTTTTGCCTATCACCCATCAACCCGTTAGGATCTCCGACTGATGCAGCAAGACCGCTTCACCGTCAAGTCCCAGGAGGCCGTGGCGGCCGCGCAGCGGATCGCCTCCGAGAGCTCCAACCCCGAGGTCGCGCCGGCGCACCTGCTCGCCGCCCTGCTCGAGCAGGAGGACGGCGTCGTCGTGCCCGTGCTGCAGCGCCTCGGCCTCGACGCCGCCTCGGTTCGCGCCCAGGCCGGCGAGGCGATCGACAAGCTGCCGAGCCTGAGCGGCAACACGGTCCCCGACATCCGCCCCTCGAAGGCGTTCGTCTGGGTCCTGCAGCAGGCCGAGAAGGAGGCGAGCGGCCTCTCCGACGAGTACATCTCGACCGAGCACTTCCTGCTCGCCCTCGCCGACTCGAAGTCGGGGGTCTCAGAGCTCCTGCCGGACCGAGCCGAGCTGCTGGGGGCGATCTCCGAGGTCCGCGGCCCCCATCGCGTCACCTCCCCCACTCCCGAGGACAGCTACGGCGCCCTCGAGAAGTACGGCCGCGATCTCACCGCCGAGGCCGAGAGCGGCAAGCTCGACCCGGTGATCGGGCGCGACGAGGAGATTCGCCGCGTGATCCAGGTCCTCTCGCGGCGCACCAAGAACAATCCGGTCCTGATCGGCGACCCCGGCGTCGGCAAGACCGCGATCGTCGAGGGGCTCGCCCAGCGGATCGTCTCGGGCGACATCCCCGAGAGCCTGCGCGACCGGCGCGTGATCGCGCTCGACATCGGCTCGCTGCTCGCTGGGTCCAAGTACCGCGGCGAGTTCGAGGAGCGGCTCAAGGCCGTGCTCAAGGAGGTGCAGTCCGCCGAGGGCCGCATCGTCCTCTTCCTCGACGAGCTCCACACGATCGTCGGGGCCGGAGCGGCCGAGGGCGCCGTCGACGCATCCAACCTCTTGAAGCCGATGCTCGCGCGAGGAGAGCTTCGCGCGGTCGGCGCCACCACGCTCGACGAGTACCGCAAGCACATCGAGAAGGACGCCGCCCTCGAGCGCCGCTTCCAGCCGATCTACGTAGGCGAGCCCGACGAGGAGGCGACGATCGCCATCCTCCGCGGGCTCAAGGAGCGCTACGAGGTCCACCACGGCGTCCGCATCACCGACTCCGCGATCGTCGCCGCGGCGACGCTCTCATCCCGCTACATCGCCGACCGCTTCCTGCCCGATAAGGCGATCGACCTGATCGACGAGGCCGCGTCGCGGCTGAAGATCGAGATCGACTCGATGCCGACCGAGATCGACGTCCTCGAGCGCCGCATCCAACAGCTCGAGATCGAGCGTCAAGCTCTCAAGAAGGAGAAAGACGACGCCTCCAAGGACCGCCGCGAGGCGATCGAGGCGGAGCTCGCCGAGCTCCGCGAGCGATCCTCCGAGATGAAGGCCCGCTGGCAGAACGAGAAGGCGGCGATCGACGAGATCAAGGCCGCCAAGTCCGAGCTCGAGGAGGTCCAGCGCGAGGCGGAACGCGCCGAGCGCGCGGCCGACCTGGAGCGCGCGGCCGAGCTGCGCTACGGGCGCATCCCCGAGCTCGAGAAGTCCATCGCCGAGGCCGAGGGCAAGCTCGCCGATCTGCAGCGATCGGGCGGCTCGATGCTGAAGGAGGAGGTGACCGAGGAAGACATCGCCGAGGTCGTCGGCAAGTGGACCGGCATCCCCGTCAGCCGCTTGATGGAGGGCGAGGTCGAGAAGCTGATCGCGATGGAGGATCGCCTGCACGAGCGGGTGATCGGCCAGGACGAGGCGGTCGAGGCCGTCGCCTCCGCGCTGCGCCGCTCGCGCGCGGGGCTCTCCGACCCCAACCGGCCGATCGGCTCGTTCCTGTTCTGCGGCCCGACGGGCGTCGGCAAGACGGAGCTGGCCCGCGCGCTCGCCGAGTTCATGTTCGATTCCGAGCAGGCGATGGTCCGCATCGACATGTCGGAGTACATGGAGAAGCACGCCATCGCGCGGCTGATCGGTGCGCCCCCGGGCTACGTCGGGTACGAGGAGGGCGGCCAGCTGACCGAGGCGGTCCGCCGTCGGCCCTACTCGGTGATCCTGCTCGACGAGATCGAGAAGGCTCACCCCGACGTCTTCAACACCCTGCTCCAGATCATGGACGACGGCCGGCTCACCGACGGCCAGGGCCGCACCGTGGACTTCAAGAACACCGTGCTGATCATGACCTCGAACGTCGGCTCCCAGTACATCGCAGCCGAGGCCCTCGAGGAGAACGCGCGTGAGCAGGTGACCGAAGCGTTGACACAGACCTTCCCGCCTGAGTTCCTGAACCGGATCGACGACGTGGTCATCTTCCACCGCCTCTCGAAGGAGGACCTCGGTCGCATCGTCGAGATCCAGGTCCGCCAGCTCGCCAACCGCCTAGCCGAGCGCGGCATCGAGGTCGAGTTGACCGACAAGGCCCGCGAGCTCCTCGGCAACCTGGGGTTCGACCCTACATACGGTGCCCGCCCGCTGAAGCGCGTGATCCAGAAGCAGCTGGTGGACGTCCTGGCCCTGAAGCTGCTCGAGGGCGAGGTCGGCGAGGGCGACTCGGTCGGAGTCGACGCCGCCGACGGCGAGCTCACCTTCGAGAAGCGCGCCTCAGCGGGCTCAGCCGCCGCCGATGGGGCCGCTGCGGTCTGACCCTGCGCTGCAGGCGGTGTTGCGCGACGCAATCGCCTCATTTGTGGGTATTCGGCTCTGCGGGCGAGCCGACGATTGAAACAACGTGGGAATCAGGCACACAGCCGAGGACGCGCGCTGGTCGGTGCGCTGGGGCATTCGCGAGGCGGCGTGGGACGTCGAGGAGCGGGTGCTGTGGCGCGGGACCAACGCCGCGCGCCAGGCGGGTGAGCGGGCGCTCGCCGGCAGCGAGCCGCTGCAGCGCCTGATCCAGACCAAGCTCGCATGGCCGGTCGCCGACGCTTGGCGCGATGGCGGAACGGTGATGCGCACCTCGATCGCGACCGCGGCCATCGCGGCGGTCGCCGCGACCGGTACTGCCGGAGGAGTGCTCCTCGCGAGTGAGAATCCCTCGGCCACGCCGCGGGCAAAGGTCGCAGAAGCACCGTCGACCTTCGCGGCCTCGCCGATCCAAGAGACGCTCCAGGGGGTTACTCCCGACTTCGCCGCTGGATCGAAAGCAGCCGCCGTTCCCGCAGAAGGCAATCCCGCCGCCGCCACCGGGAAGGCCCGGGCGCCGATCGCCGTTCCGCAGCCCGGCGCTCCGCCCACCCAGGTAGCCGAGGCCTTCGCTGAAGCCTTCGTTCGCTATGAGGTCGGTGAAGTCGACGAGAGCACCGCCGCGACCTTCGCGGCAGTTGCAGAGAAGCCGCTTGCGCAGTCGCTCGAGCAGGACCCGCCGCGACTGCCGGCCGGCACCGAGGTACCGGAGGCAAGAGTGATGAACGTCGTCCTCTCGGAGCCCGACGGCAAGCAGGTCGAGGCCAGCGTCTCGCTCCTGCGCCTGCGGGCCGCGAGCGAGCTGCGACTCACCCTTCAGGCCTACCCCGAGGGGTGGCAGGTGGTCGGGGTCAGAGGCTGATGCGGCGCTTTCGCGCGGTGCTCGCCGCCTCCGTTCTCGGCGCGGCGATCGCCGCGCAGGCCGCCGTCGCCCAGACTTCGACTGAGCCGGTCACCACACCCACCACCCCGACCGTGCCCACGCCACCGCCGGTGACCCCGCCGGCCCCTGCTCCGAAGCCCGCGCCGAAGCCGAAGCCGAAGCCCGCCAAGCCTTCGAAACCCTCCAAGCCCGCCGAAGGCCGAGGCGCCAGACGACCCGGCGGACACCGGTGGCACCGCTCCGGACAGCGAGCAGGGCACCGATGACCCCGACCAGATCGCGGCTGCGGAGATGCCGCTGCCGGCTCCCGCCTCGTGCGGCGATACGTCTGTTCCAGCCTTCCTGATCCCGATCTACCAGGCCGCTTCGAAGGAGTACGGCCTCGGCCACGCCGGTCCCTCGATCCTGGCGGCGATCAATGAGATCGAGACCGGGTTCGGCGTCAACCAGGGGCCGTCGTCGGCCGGCGCAGTCGGCTGGATGCAGTTCATGCCTGCGACTTGGGCGGCCTACGGCGTGGACGCCAACGGCGACGGGGTGCGCGACCCCGCAGACCCCGAGGACGCCATCCACGCGGCCGCCCGCTACCTGAAGGCGGGCGGGATGCCGGAGGACCCCGAGGGCGCGATCTTCGCCTACAACCACGCCGACTGGTACGTCGCCGACGTCCTCGCGCGCGCGGCCTGCTTCGGCGGCATCGGCAGCGGCGCCCTCGGCGGGCTCTCGCTGATCCCGAAGCGCCAGCAGCTGATCTGCTCGCCGAGCGACGATGCCGGCAAGATCCCCGAGGGGTACCTGCAGGCGTTCCAGAACGCCGCCGGCGACTACGACGTCGGCGAGGACGGCGTCTGGGCGCTCGCGGCGGTGGCCCGGCTCGAATCCGACTATGGCCGGGCCATGACGCCGTCCGAGTTCGAGGCCACCGGGCCGCTCGGCATCTCCGACTACAACTGGGACGCCTTCCGTGTCGATGGCGACGGCGACGGCGAGATCAAGCGCGAGAGCGTCGGTGACTCCGCCTCGACGCTTGCCCGGATGATCTGGGCCTCGGGCAGCCTCCGGGCCGGAATTTTCAAGCACAACCAGGCCGCGTGGTACGTGCAGGAGGTCCTCGACGAGGCCGAGCCGATCGCCGGCAAGTGCCGGGTCCGCACGGTCGCGTACTCGATCGCCCTCCCGGGGCCCACCTCGGTGCCGATCAATTGGGAGAACGTCGAGCTCTCGAACTCTCTCGAGCTGTGGGACATCCAGCAGGGAATGGTCGACGCCCGGATCTTGACCCTGATCGCCGCGATCAGCCAGGAGCACACCCTGCGGATCTCGTCGCTTCGGTCGGACCACTCGATGAACACCACGAGTGGGAACGTCTCCAACCACTACTTCGGCCGCGCCATGGACATCGCCTCGATCGACGGCGTGCCCTGCACGGTGACCGCGGTCGACAGCCCCTGCGGCGAGATGGTGCGCTCGCTCACCACCCTGCCGCCCGAGCTGAAGCCGACCGAGCTGATCTTCTGCTTCGACGCCGACGGCCCCGGCCCCGCGTTCGCGGCCGCCGACCACTGCGACCACATCCACGCAGGCTTCGACAGCTAGGGCCCGCGACGCCGGAGCCCAGCAGGCGCTCCGAACCCTCCGGGTAGCGGGCCCGTAGTGTGGTTCGCGAGGCCCGCGAGGCCGATCCGCTAGACACGGGGCATGAAGTTCCACGTCCTCGAGCGCGAGCAGAAGCTCGCGCAACCGCCGGAGGAGGTCTTTCCCTTCTTCGCCGAGGCGCGCAACCTCGGTCAGATCACGCCCGCGTTCCTTCACTTCAGGGTTCTGAGCCAGGAGCCCGCCGAGATGGGCCCCGGGACGCTGATCCGCTACCGGATCCGGCTGCGCGGCGTTCCCGTTCGCTGGCTGACGAGGATCGAGCTATGGCAGCCGACGCGGCGCTTCGTCGACCTGCAGCTGAAGGGCCCCTACCGCTACTGGCACCACACGCACGCCTTCGAGCCCGACTCGGGCGGCACGTTGATGCGCGACACGGTCCGCTATGCAATGCGCGCGGGGCCGATCGGCGAAGCGGTCCACAACCGGCTGGTCGCGCGCGACCTGGCGAAGATCTTCGACTACCGCTTCGAGCAGATCGCGAAGATCTTCGAGGCGCGCTGACTCAGGCGCGTTCGGCGGCGGGCCGACGCGCGACGCCGCTGATCATCGGCTTCATCCACGGCGGGGCCTTCGGCATCTCGGTGCGGTCCATCAGCTCGATCCGAAGGCCGGCCCCGGCGAGGGCGTCGGGCGTGGCTCGGTTCGGGTGGCAGCCCCCGGCGATCCAGCCCCACGGCCGGTCGAGGCGATCCTGCCACCACGCGGTCGCGCGGCCGTCGGAGCGGACGTGCTCGAGGTAGAGCAGCGCGCCGCCGGGGACCAGCACCCTCCGCGCCTCGGCCAGTGAGCGCTCGGGCCTCGGGACGGTGCAGAGCACGAGCGTCGAGACGAGGGTGTCGAAGCTCTCGTCCTCGAAGGGGAGCTCCTCGGCTCCGGCCCCTACGACGCTCACGTCGATACCTGAGGGGGCGCCCTGGTCGGCGAGGCGCTCTCGCAGCTTCTTCGCCATGTGCGGATCGGGCTCGCTCATCACCAGCTCGGTGACCGAGCCGGGGTAGAGGGGGAGGTTGAGGCCGGTGCCCGCGCCGATCTCGAGCGTGCGCCCGGTCGCGCGGGAGAGCAGGTCGGCGCGCATGTCGGTGAGGCCGGCCTTCTCCGCGCCCTCGATCATCCGCTCGTAAACACGGGCGAAGATCGGATGCTCGGGCGCCGGCTCGGCCATCGAGGTGATGATATGAGTGGCGACGGCAATCCGAACAGAGGAGACGCGATGCCCACCTACGTGATGCTCACCAACCTCACGCCCGAAGGCGTGCAGACGCTGAAGAACAACCCGACAAGGGTGCAGGAGGTCAACAAGGAGGTCGAGCAGCTCGGCGTCACCGTCAAGGAGCAGTGGGCCACCCTCGGCCAGTACGACTTCATCACGATCATCGAGGCACCCGACGACAGGACGATGGCCAAGGTCTCCGTGGAGCTCGGCTCGCGCGGGACGATGACCAGCCAGACGATGGCCGCGCTCCCCTCGGGAGAGCTGGCGAAGGCCCTCTGAGCTTGAGGATCCTCGTCACAGGCGGTGGGGGCCGCGAGCACGCGATAGTCCGCGCCCTCGCCCGCTCGCCGCAGGGCCCCGAGGTGCTGTGCACTCCCGGCAACGCCGGGATCGCCGCCGACGCACGCTGCCTCGACGCCGGCGCAGAGGACGTGCCGGCGATCGTTGCGGCCGCGCGCGATGAGGGCGTCGATCTGGTCGTCGTCGGGCCCGAGGCCCCGCTCGTCGAGGGACTCGTCGACGAGCTCGAGGGGGCCGGCATCCCGGCCTTCGGGCCGAGCGGCGAGGCCGCGCGGATAGAGGGCTCAAAGCTCTTCGCAAAGGAGCTGATGGACGAGGCCGGTGTCCCGACCGCGGCCCACACGGTGCTGCGCTCGCACAAGGAGGCCCTCGAGCAGATCGCGCACACCTCATATCCCGCGGTACTGAAAGCCGACGGCCTGGCGGCGGGCAAGGGAGTGATCATCTGCGAGAGCGAGCAGCACGCGCTCGATGCCGCCGCCGTGTTCTTCGAGGAGGAGCGCTTCGGCGCCACGGAGGTGGTCCTCGAAGAGTTCCTCGACGGCGAGGAGCTCTCGCTGCTCGCCATCTGCGACGGCGAGAACGTGGTGCCGCTGGCGCCCGCGCAGGACTACAAGCGGATCGGCGACGGCGACGAGGGACCTAACACCGGCGGCATGGGCAGCTACTCGCCCGTCCCGGGCTTCGACGCCGACGAGGTCGACCAGCTCGTCGAAGCGATCCACCGCCCCGTCGTCGACGCGATGGCACGTCGCGGGACGCCCTACCGCGGGGTCCTCTACGCAGGGCTGATGATCGGCTCGGCCGGCACCAAGGTGCTCGAATTCAATTGCCGTTTCGGCGACCCCGAGACTCAGGCGGTCCTGCCCAGGATGCGCTCGGACCTGGTCGAGCTCTGCGCCGCCTCGCGAGAGACAGGCGGACTCGCCGGCGTGCGCGCGGAGTTCAGCGACGATTGGGCCGTCACGCTGGTGATGGCCTCGGCCGGCTACCCGGAGTCATCGTCGAAGGGAGACGTGATCAGCGGGCTCGACGATGTAGAGACCCTGGAGGGCGTCGAGGTCAGCCACGCCGGCACCTCGCTCAACGCGGCCGGGGACATCGTCACCGCGGGTGGACGGGTGCTGAACGTGACGGGGCTCGGGCCCACTCCCGCAGACGCCCGCCGCCGCGCCTACGATGCCGCCGATCGGATCAACTTCGATGGCGCGCAGGTCCGCCGGGACATCGCGGCCCGCGCGGTGGACCGCGTCGCCGCCGCCTGAGCGAGAGGAAGAGATGGAGACAGCAGAACCGGAAACCGGCAACGCCACCCCCGCCCCCGACCCGATCGTCGACACGCAGACCGAGGTCGAAGCCGCGTTCGAAGAGGTCGAGGTCGATGCGCCGCTGGTCGGGATCATCATGGGCTCGAAGAACGACAAGCCCAAGATGCAGCCCGCGGGGCAGATCCTCCACGAGCACGGCATCAGCTACGAGGTGCGCGTGCTGAGCGCCCACCGCGAGCCGGAGCCGACCGCCGATTACTGCGCCAACGCCCGCATGCGCGGCCTCAAGGTGATCATCGCCGGCGCCGGGATGTCGGCGGCCCTGCCCGGGTTCGCCGCCTCGAAGAGCGACCTGCCTGTGATCGGCGTCCCCATCCTGGGCAAGTCGCTGGGCGGGCTCGACGCGCTGCTCTCGGCCGTGCAGATGCCGCCGGGCGTGCCGGTCGCCTGCGTGGCGATCGACGGCGCGAAGAACGCGGGGTTGCTCGCAATCAGGATCATCAACAGCTGAATAGATGGCAAGCTTCATCAGCCCGCATCACCTCGGCTGCGCCTGCGGGGATGCGGGGTCGCGACGCAATCGGGAGGGATGCTGAGGAACCCCTTGGTCCTTCAATCGAGATGACCCGTGATTCCTAGGTACACCCGCGACGAGATCGGCGCTGTCTGGACGCAGCAGCGAAAGCTCGACACCTGGCTCGAGGTCGAGCTGGCAGCGACGGACGCACTGGTCGAAGAGGGGATCGTTCCCGCCGAGGACGCGGCGGCCTGCCGCGAGCGGGCGTCGTTCACCGTCGAGGCCGTGAACGAGCGCGAGCGCACAACCAACCACGACGTCGCGGCCTTCGTCGACGTCGTCTCGGAGTCGATCGGCGAGCCGGGGCGCTGGCTCCACTACGGGCTCACCTCCTCGGACGTCCTCGATACCGCGCTCGGGCTGCAGCTCGCGGCCGCCGGCGAGATCGTGGTCGCAGGCGCGCGGGCCTTTCGCGACGCTCTGATCGTCAAGGCCCGCGACCACGCGGGGACGATCTGCGTCGGGCGCACCCACGGCGTCCACGCCGAGCCCACCACCTTCGGCCTGCGGCTCGCGGGCTTCGCCTTCGAGGCCCACCGCAACTACGTGCGGCTCTCCGACGCCTTCGAGCAGGCCCGCGTCGGGAAGATGTCGGGCGCCGTTGGGACCTACGCCTCGCTGCCGCCGAGTGTCGAGGAGCGCGTGATGGAGCGACTCGGACTGCGCCGCGAGGACGCCTCGACCCAGGTGGTGCCCCGCGACCGCCACGCCGTGATCCTCGCCCGCATCGCGATCGCCGGAGCCGGGCTCGAGCGCTTCGCGACCGAGATCCGAAACCTCCAGCGCACCGAGGTGCGCGAGGTCGAGGAGCCGTTCGGAGCAGGGCAGAAGGGCTCCTCGGCGATGCCCCACAAGCGCAACCCGATCACCACCGAGCGCATCACCGGCCTCGCGCGGGTGCTGCGCGGGTACGCCCAGGTCGGCGTCGAGAACATCGCCCTGTGGCACGAGCGCGACATCTCGCACTCGGGCGCCGAGCGGGTCGTCCTACCCGACGCGACGATCGGGATCGACTACATGCAGCACCTCGCCACGCGCACGGTCGAGGGGATGACGGTGCGGGCCGACCGCATGCGCGAGAACCTCGACCTCACCCACGGCGCCCTGTTCAGCCAGCGCGCGCTGACCGCGCTCGTCGACTCGGGAATGAAGCGCGACGACGCCTACCGCCTGGTCCAGGAGAGCGCTCAGCGAGCCTGGGACGAGCGCACCGACTTCCGTGCGCTGATCACCGCCGCCGCACCCGACCTCGACGCCGACGCCGTCTTCGACTACGACGCCTACCTCGTGCACGTCCCCGCGGTCATCGCGAGGCTCGACGCGCTCGACTAGGCTCACCCGATGGTGCTCTACACCTGCGGGCTGGGCGGCACCGGGCCCACCATCCTCCATCCCTGCTCCACGGCCGTGACCGCGCTCGACCGGGCTGGGTACAGCTACGAACTGAAGAAGGTGGGGAGCTACCGGCTGATGCCATGGACCTGGGGCAGCCGCTCCGAGGACCGCGCCGAGGTGAAGCGGTTGAGCGGGACCAACGAGGTGCCGATTCTCGTGCTCGACGACGGCGAGGTGATCTCGGGCTCCAGCCACATAGCGCGCTGGGCGCGCAAGCACCCGCAGGGCCAGCAGCGAAGTGATCAGGCCGGGACGGGCTCGGGCTGAGGAGCCCGGCTGCGCAGGACCGCCGGGGTGCCGTTGCGCGGGGAGAGGGTGACGTTGCGGCGGACGATGCCCTCGGGCTCCGCGGTTGCGGGCTCGAGCACCGCGCGCCGCAGCACTGTGCGCAGGACTACGCGCATCTCGAGCTGGGCAAACGCCGCTCCGATGCACCGGCGCGTGCCGCCACCGAAGGGGATCCAGCTGTACGTCTCGGGCCCCTCGACGAGGAAGCGCTCGGGCCTGAAGGCGTAGGGGTCGGGGAAGGTCTCGGGGTCGGTGTGGGCGAGGTAGATCGAGGGCATGACTGTGGTCCCAGCCGGCAGCTCGTTCCCGCCGAGCGTTGCCGCGCGGCCGAGCTCGCGGCCGACGAACGGGACGACCGGCCGCAGCCGCAGCGCCTCCTCGACGACCGCGTCCATGTAGGCGGTCTCGGTGCCCTCCTCCACCTCCTCGCGCAGGCGATCGAGCGCGTCGGGCCGCCGGAACAGCAGGTCGAAGGCCCAGGCCAACGCGGTCGCCGTCGTCTCGTGGCCGGCCGTCAGCAGCGTCATCAGCTGGTCGCGAAGCTCGCGGTCGTCCATCCCGACGCCCTCCTCATCCCGGGCGCTGATCAGCAGCGAGAGGATGTCCTCGCGCTGGTCGATGTCCCGCGCCGCGCGGTGCTCGGCGATCTCGGCGGCGAGCAGCGCGTCGGTCCCCTCGATCCGGCGACGGAGCGCGCGGAAGTTCGGCAGGCGCCGCACCCAGGGGATCGTGATTCCGATCGTCGCCGGCGAGCGGGTCGCTGCGAGGATGTCCAGCAGGCCCTGGCGCAGCGGCTCGCGGCGGGCCTCGGCCACCCCGAAGACCGCTCGCATGATCACCTCGAGCGTGATCGCCTGCATCGAGGCGTGGAGGGGGAAGGCGGCGCCGAGCGGCCACGAGTCGACCTCGCGCTCGGTCGCCTCCTCCATCACGCGCTCATAGGCGCGCATACGCTTGCCGTGGAACAGGGGGAGCATCAGCCTGCGGCGCTCGAGGTGCTCGGCACCCTCGAGGAGGAGCAGCGAGCGGTCCCCCAGCAGCGGAGCGAGGATCACGTTCCGGCCGGCGGCGATGGTGTTGACGCGGTCGGCAGAGAAGAGCGCCTTGAGCGAGGGCGGGTCGGTGATGAAGACGACCTCACCGACGGGCAGAACCCTCAGTGTGAAGGTAGGGCCGAACTCGCGCCGGCAGCGCTCCATCATCGGGACGGGGCGCGCGATGAAACGGGCGCTCTGGAGCGGAGCTGGGAACGAGGGGCCTGCAGGAAGGGCCATACGTCGAATCTACTCCGCAAAGAGCGGCAAAGTGGCCGCGTGGCCGCGCCTGCCCTGGGCTAGAGTCGGAAAGCCGTGGCGGGCGCGCTCCAAGACCTGAAGCTTCACTCCTCCGGCAAGGTCCGGGAGATCTACGAGGACGGCGACGACCTCGTAATGGTCGCGTCTGACCGGATCTCGGTCTACGACGTGATCCTGCCGACCGAGATCCCCGACAAGGGCGTGGTGCTCAACAAGATGTCGCTCTTCTGGTTCGAGCTGACCGGTGACATCGTTCCCAATCACTTCATCTCCGAGGACGTCCCCGCCGAGGCCGAGGGCAGGGGGATGCGCGTCAAGAAGCTGGAGATGTTCCCGGTCGAGTGCGTGGTCCGCGGCTACATCACCGGTTCGGGCTGGAAGGAGTACAAGGAGTCCGGCGCCGTGTGCGGGATCGAGCTCCCCGATGGGCTTCGGGAGTCCGACAAGCTGCCCGAGCCGATCTTCACCCCGGCGACGAAGGCCGAGCTCGGCGAGCACGACGAGAACATCGACTTCGAGCGCGCGGCCGAGCTGATCGGCGATCGGCCCCTGATGGAGGAGCTGCGGCGCGTGTCGATCGAGATCTACCAGCGCGGCGCCGACCACGCTGCCGAGCGGGGCATCATCCTCGCCGACACCAAGTTCGAGTTCGGCTCCAGCCCCGGGTGCGAGGTCGTGCTCGGCGACGAGGTGCTGACGCCGGACTCCTCGCGCTTCTGGCCGGCCGACTCCTACGAGCCCGGCCGTAGCCAGCCCTCGTTCGACAAGCAGTACGTGCGCGACTACTCCGACTCCGTCGGCTGGGACCACACCCCGCCGGGGCCGGAGCTCCCCGACGAGGTCGTCGAGGGCACCCGAGCGAAGTATGTCGAGGCCTACGAGCGCATAACCGAGCGCGACCTCGACGCCTGAGCCCGCCAGTAGGCTGGAATCGTTGAAGGCGAAAGTGCTGATCCGGCCCAAGCAGGGCATCCTCGACCCGCAGGGCAAGGCGGTCGAGCGCGCGCTGCCGGCGCTCGGGTTCGAGGGCGTCTCGGACGTCAGGGTGGGGCGCCTGGTCGAGCTCGAGACCGACGACCCGAGCCAGCTCGACTCGCTCTGCGAGAAGCTGCTCGCCAACCCGCTGATCGAAGACTTCGAAGTGGAGCTGGAGGACGACGCAGGTTGATCGGCGTGATCCAGTTCCCGGGCTCATGCGACGAGCGCGACGCCGTCGCGGCCTGCGAGCGGGTCGATGAGGCGAGGCTGGTCTGGCACGAGGAGTCCGACCTCGCGGCCCTCGACGCGATCGTCGTCCCGGGCGGCTTCTCCTACGGCGACTACCTCCGCGCCGGAGCGATCGCCCGCTTCTCTCCCGCGATGGAGGCGGTGGCCCGGTTCGCCGCAGACGGCGGGCCGGTGCTCGGCATCTGCAACGGCTTCCAGGTGCTCTGCGAGGCGGGCCTCTTGCCCGGCGCTCTGCTCCCGAACGCGCGGCTGCGGTTCATCTTCCGCCAAGTCGACCTGGTCGCCGGCGAGATCGGCGGACCGTTCGGTGAGGAGCTCGAGGCCGACTCGACCCTGTCGGTCCCGGTCAAGCACATGAGCGGCCGCTATTTCGCCCCGGACGACGTTCTCGACTCCCTCGAGGCCGCGGGCCAGGTGGCCTTCCGGTACGCGAATGGGCAGAACCCGAACGGGTCGGTGCGCGACATCGCCGGCGTCACCAACGAGGCGGGCAACGTCCTGGGCCTGATGCCCCACCCCGAGCACGCGGTCGACCCGCTGACGGGGTCCGAGGACGGCCTCGCCCTGTTCCGCGCCCTGACGGCCACCGCGCGCTCGCCCGCGTAGCCGAGCGTGTCCTTTCCTGCCCCGACGCCTGCGTCGCACCCGGCCGGCTCCGGAAGCGAAGCTGAGGAGCCGGCCGTCAATGGCGCAGCCGTCAGCCAATCACCTCATGTCGCGCTCGGCCTCACAGACTTCGAGTACGAGCGCATCTGCGAGCTGCTTGAGCGCGAGCCGAACCGGGTGGAGCTGGCGATGTTCTCGCTGCTGTGGTCCGAGCACTGCGCCTATAAGCACTCGCGAAAGCTGCTGCGGCGCCTGCCGACCGATGGCGAGCGGGTGGTGATGGGCCCTGGAGAGAACGCGGGAGCGGTCGACATCGGGAACGGGCACGCCGTCGCGTTCAAGGTCGAGTCGCACAACCACCCGAGCGCGGTCGAGCCGTTCCAGGGGGCGGCGACCGGGATCGGCGGGATCCTGCGCGACGTGTTCGCGATCGGAGCTCGGCCGATCGCGGTGCTCGACAGCCTTCGCTTCGGCGAGCCGAGCTCCGAGCGCTCGCGCTATCTGTTCGAGGGCGCGGTCGCGGGCATCGGCCACTACGGCAACTCGATCGGGGTGCCCAACGTCGGCGGCGAGGTCTACTTCGAACCGCCCTACGAGCACAACTGCCTCGTCAATGCCATGTGCGTCGGGCTGGCGAGGACCGAGCAGATGATCCGCGCGGCGGCCGCCGGCCCGGGCAACGTGATCGTGCTGATCGGCGCATCGACCGGGCGCGACGGGATCGGCGGCGCCTCGGTGCTCGCCTCGGCCGAGCTCGAGGCCGGGGACGACTCGAAGCGCCCCACCGTCCAGATCGGCGACCCGTTCGAGGAGTCGAAGCTGCTCGAGGTGTGCCTGGAGCTGCTCGACCGCGAGCTGCTCGTCTCGCTCCAGGACCTCGGTGCAGCCGGGCTCACCTCGTCGGCGGGCGAGATGGCTTCCGCCGGCGGCGTCGGGATCGACATCGACGTCGCGCGGGTTCCCAAGCGCGAGCCCGACATCGAGCCTTTCGAGGTGATGGTCTCGGAGTCCCAGGAGCGGATGCTCGCCGTCGTCGAGCCTTCGCGCGTGGACGAGGTGATCGCGCTCTGCGAGCGCTGGCAGACGAACGCGAACGCGATCGGCGAGGTCACCGCCAGCGGCCACCTTCGCGTCCTGGACGACGGCGCCGAGGTCGGCGACGTTCCCGTCACCGCCTTGGTCGACGAATGCCCGCTGTACGACCTCGAGCCCGCGGAGCCCGGGGCCTGGCTCTACGGCAACGAGGCGACGCTCGGCGAGAGGGTCGCCGTGGCGGCCGGGCGCTCCGCCGACCCCGAGGACCCCTCCTCGATCCTGCTCGCGCTGCTCGGTTCCCCCAACGTCGCCTCCAAGCGCTGGGCCTTCGAGCAGTACGACGCCGTCGTCGGCTCGCGCACCGTGCGGCGCCCTGAAGCCGCGGACGCCGCGGTTCTGATGATCCCCGAATCCGGCCGCGCGATCGCCATCGCGATCGACGGCAACGGCCGCCGCGTGGCGTGCGACCCGCACGCCGGCACGATCGAGGCGGTGCTCGAGTGCGCCCAGAACCTCGCCTGCGTCGGCGCCGAGCCGCTCGGGTTGACGAACTGCCTGAACTTCGGCAACCCCGAGAAGCCGGCCGTCGCGTGGCAGCTCGACCGCTCCGTGACGGGGTTGGCCGAGGCCTGCACGGTGCTCGGCGTCCCGGTGGTCGGCGGCAACGTCTCGCTCTACAACGAGACGGCGCAGGGGCCGATCTACCCCACGCCGGTCGTCGGCATGGTCGGGGAGCTGCCCGATCCCGAGCGCGCGCCCGGCTCGGCGCTGAGCGAAGGCGACGAGATCGTCCTCGTCGGCCCCTTCGCCCCTTCGCTGGCGGGCTCCGAGCTCGTAAAGCTGCGGGGCGAGCTCGCCGCCGGGCTGCCGGCGACCGAGATCGGCCCGGTCGCCGAGGCCCTCGCCCTCGTGCGCGCCCTCGTCCGCGAGGGCCTCGCCGGCGGTGTCCACGACGTCAGCGACGGGGGCCTCGCAACCGCGCTGGCCGAGATGGCGCTCGCCGGCGACATCGGCGCCGAGATCGACCTCGATCCCTTCGTCGAGCTTCGCGGCTGCTCGGGCGAGACGGCGCTGTTCGGCGAGAGCCCCGGCGGCGTGCTGCTCGCGGGCTCGGTGGCCGGCGAGGTCGTGAGCCGCGCCGAGGCGGCCGGCGTCGACGCGGTCTCGCTCGGGACAGCAGGTGGGGACCGCGCTCGAGATCTCCGCCGCCGAGCGAGAGGCGTCGGTGCTCGTCGCCGACGCGGCCGCCGCGTGGCGCTCGCTCGCCGCCGTCATGGACGACTAGAGCCTTAGCGCGGGCTTAGTCCCGCCGTCCACGATGCCCTCGAGCGAGCGGAGGAGGATCAAGTGGACCGAGGCGAGGGCGTCGAGGGCAACCCGGTGATCGTCGTCGGGCTGATGCTCGCGCTGATCGGGGTGGGCTCGGTGATCCTGCAGCGCGAGATCGCTTCCACCATCACGGCCGCCCTTGCGCTCAGCGTCGCCTGGGCGGGTCTGGTCGGCCTCGGGTTCCTGCTCTATGCCCGAGGCCGCGGCCTGCTTCGGCCCGTTCTCGGGGGGCTCGCCGTGGGCGCGGTGATAGCCGGCGGCAGCTACTACTGGTTCTCCGTCCGCGACGACGAGGTTGACGAGGACGTCGTTACGGCGAGCGCACCAGCACCGGCCGGCGCCAAGGCCTCAAAAACGGCGGCGAGAGCCCGTCAGCGTCGCGCTCGCGACCGGATCGTTCATGGGCGAGGACGGCCACGATGGCAGCGGCACCGCGACCGTGATCGAACAGGCGAGCGGCGTCCGGGTGCTCACCTTCACCGACTTCGACGTCGACCCTGGAGCGGCCGTCGAGGTCTGGCTCACCACGGGGCCGAACGAGACCAGCGACCGAGTCGACCTGGGCGACCTGAAGGGCAACGTGGGCGACCAGCAGTACGAAGTGCCGGCCGATGCGGACCTCGAAGCGCTACGGCACCGTGGTGCTCTACTGCACACCGTTCACGGTGCGAATCGCGGTGGCGGACCTGAATGCCCAGGTATAGCCTTCGCGCTCTGAACCCGATCGCTCGCCCCAAGACCAGCATCGTCCGGCTGGCTCTGCTGTTCGCGGTGGCCGTGTGCGCGGTCCCGGCGGTGGCTGAGGCCAACTTCGTCTACTGGACCAACCAGGGCGGGACCACGATCGGCAGGGCGAAGCTGAACGGCACGGGGATCAACAACAGCTTCATCGCGGGCCTCAACGACCCGCACGGGATCGCGGTCGACTCGAAGTACATCTACTGGTCGCAGGGCAACGCGGCGACCGGGTCAATCGGGCGGGCCAACCTCGACGGCACCGGCGCCAACCCGAACTTCATTCCGCATTCCGCCGGCGTCGACAGTCCCTTCGGAGTGGCGGTGACGAGCTCCGCGCTGTTTTGGTCAAACGCCGCGGCGACGATCGGCCGTGCCGGCCTCGACGGCACCGGCGCAGTCTCGAACTTCATCGCCGCGCCGGGATCGATCTGCGGCCTCGCGGCCGACGCGAACTTCGTCTATTGGCTGAGCGACGCCAGCGGCAACAAGATCGGCCGTGCCACGGTGACGAACTCGAGCGTGAACCCTGACTTCATCACGGGGATCACGAGCAACTGCGGAGTCGCCGTCGATCCCAGCTTCGTCTACTGGGGCTCGGATGCCAGCTCGATCGGCAGGGCCACGATCGGCGGCACCGGGGCGAACAACAGCTTCATCCCGGCCGCGTCGGCCGGCGATCCCTGCGGGGTCGCCGTCAACCCGCAGTACGTCTTCTGGGGGAACCCTCCGGCGGCGATCGGCCGGGCGAATCTGAAGGGGACCGGGTCGAACCCGGGGTTTGTCTCAGGCCCCACCGGGGTCTGCCTCGTCGCCGCCGCGCCATCGAACAAGGTCACCTTCGGGACGACGAGCCGCAACAAGAAGAAGGGGACGGCCAAGCTCACGGGGAAGGTCTCGGGGCCCGGTCTGGTCCAGGTGGCGAACACGCCCGCGACCGCCAGCGCCGCGGCCCCGACGGTGAAGACGGTCGGCCTGACGCTGGGCGCGGCGGGCTCGTTCACCCTGCCGGTGAAGCCGAAGGGCAAGGCGGCGAAGGCCCTGAAGAAGAAGGGCAAGACGAAGGTCAAGGTGTTCGTCACCTTCATTCCCGCCGGCGTCGCTGGGGTGGCCAACCCGGTGAAGCGCGAGATCACGTTGGTGAAGAACAGGAAGAAGAAAAAGAAGAAGTAGCAGCCGCTGCTACTCTGCGTTCTCGGGCTGGGGTCCTGCCCGACGCCCCCTATCTCCAGAGGTTGAGACACCTCTTCCCATCTTGAGCGATCGGCCGTTCGACTATTCGGATCGCGATGGCCCGCGCGATGAATGCGGGGTCTTCGGCGTGTACGCACCCGGGCGCGACGTCTCGCGTCTGGCCTACTTCGCGCTGTACGCGCTCCAGCACCGCGGCCAGGAGTCGGCGGGGATCGCCACCTGCGAGGGCGGCCACATCACGACGCTCCGGGAGCTGGGACTGGTCTCCCAGGTTTTCGACGAGCAGCAGCTTCGCGCGCTCACGGGGAACATGGGGATCGGCCACGTCCGCTACTCGACGACGGGCGGTGGGGCGTGGGAGAACGCACAGCCCGTTTGGCGCGACGACGGCCGCGAGCTGGCGCTGGCGCACAACGGCAACCTGACCAACGCGGTCGAGCTCCACAACGAGCTTCGCGACGCGGGCGTCGAGCTGCGCGGGACCTCGGACTCGGAGATCATCGCGGCGCTGCTCTCGAGGCGCGCGGGCGAGGGCAACGACTGGATCGAGGATGCCGTGGCCGAGGTCATGCCGCGGCTCGAGGGAGCGTTCTCGACCGTGGTCATGACCAAGCACGCGGTCGTGGCGTTCCGCGACCCCCACGGCGTGCGGCCCCTCTCGCTCGGGAAGATGAAGGCGGCCGACGGCAACCCCGAGTGCTTCGTCGTCGCCTCCGAGAGCTGCGCCTTCGACATCATCGGCGCCCGGCTGATCCGCGAGGTCCAGCCCGGCGAAATGGTCTCGCTGACCGAGGGCGGGCTGGAGATGAAGCAGGTGATCTCGGGCGAGCGCCCCGCGCATTGCGTGTTCGAGCACATCTACTTCTCGCGCCCCGACTCGCGCCTGGAGGGCAAGGTTCTGCAGAGCGTCCGAGGCAAGATGGGCGAGCAGCTGTGGCAGGAGGCGCCGGTCGACGCAGATCTCGTGATCTCGGTGCCCGACTCGGGCAACCCTGCGGCCAACGGCTTCGCGCGGGCCTCGGGGCTGCCGCAGGACGACGGGCTGATCAAGAACCGCTACGTCGCCCGCACGTTCATCCAGCCGGGCCAGGAGCTGCGCAAGCACGGCCTGCGGATGAAGTTCAACCCCCTGCCCGAGATCGTCGCCGGCAAGAGGGTGGTCGTCGTCGACGACTCGATCGTCCGCGGGAACACGACGCGCCAGATCGTCGCGATGCTGAAGGACGCCGGCGCGAAGGAGGTCCACCTGCGGATCTCCTCGCCGCCGATCCGCAATCCCTGCCACTACGGCGTCGACATGTCGACGCGCGAGGAGATGGTCGCGCACGAGCGCACCGTCGACGAGATCGCCGCGGAGCTCGGCGCCGACTCGCTCGCCTACCTGAGCCTCGACGGCGTCTATGAAGCGGTCGGCTCACCGCGCGAGAAGCACTGCGACGCCTGCTTCACGGGCGATTACCCGCTCGGCGACCACGAGTCCGCGAACGGCAAGTTCGCGCTCGAGGAGATCGCCGTCGTTCCCGCCTCGCGCTAGTAGCCGGGGCGGGGGGCGCGCCGGACGTTGACGTCCCCGGCCGCGCGGGAAGCCATCGCCTGGGTCGAAGGCTCAGCGGCGAACTCGGCGGCGAGCTCCTGGCGGTCGCCGCGCTCGGCGTGAATGCCCCAGCCGATGAGCCCGATCGCGGTGACGACGATCGCGAACACGAAACACCCGTAGATGAAGATCCCGAGCACGGGGCTCAGCGCCCTTGGCGGTCGGCGGGGATTCGCGGGACGAAGAGCGCGCCCAGCGCGAGGATCGACGGGACCCAGATGCCGACGAAGATGCCGGCCTGCTCCTCGCCGGTGAAGTAGAGCGTCACCGAGAGCACGAAGGAGAGCGCCGCGGCTACGACCAGCATGGCCCGCGCGACGCGGTCTCGGCCGGCCGCGTCGACGAGCTGCGCCCGGAGGCGGCCGGTGACTCCCGCCGAGGCGGAAGGTACAGTCTCTGTAGAAGGTGCGTCAAGAGTTTGCATGCCTGATTTGTAGCAGCTAGGCTGCGGTCTGTCAAGGGATTGTCCAGTGTCTGCCGAGAACCTCACTGACATTCGCGAAGCCCGAATCCGAATCGGGGAGCTGAGCCGCCGCACCGGCGTCGGCGTCGACACGCTGCGCGCGTGGGAGCGTCGATACGGCGCGCTGGAGCCGAGCCGGTCCCAGGGCGGGTTCCGGCTCTACGGGCCCGACGACGAGGCGCGGGTGCGGCGGATCAGCGAGCTGATCGCCTCGGGGCTCTCTGCCGCACAGGCCGCCGCGTCGGCTCAGGCCGCGGCCGGCGGGCCCGTCGCCTCCGGTTCGTTCGGGTCCGACGAGGCGAACCGCCTGGTGGACGCGATGGTGAGGCTGGACGAGCCCGCGGCTCACGCGATCCTCGACCAGGCCTTCGCCACGCTCACGTTCGAATCCGCCGCGGCGCTGGTGGTGCTTCCCGCGCTGCGCGAGATCGGCGCGCGCTGCGACCGGGGCGAGATGAGCATCGCCGACGAGCACTTCGCCTCCAACCTGATCAGGGCCCGGCTGCTCTCGCTGTCGCGCGGATGGGGCGCAGCCGGCGCGAGGCACGCGATCCTCGCCTGCCCTCCCGACGAGCAACACGACCTCGGCCTGATCGTGTTCGGCCTGGTCCTGCGCGGGCTCGGGTGGCGGATCACCTACTTGGGCGGCAATACGCCGACGGAGACGATCGGCCAGGCGGCGGCGACGCTCCACCCTGACGCGATCGTGATCTCGTCCATGGAGCCGATCCGCATCGAACGCGAGTCGGCGCAGTTGAAGCGGCTCGCCGGCTCGCATCAGGTGGTTCTGGCGGGGCCCGATGACGTCACGGCTCTGGCCGACGAGATCGGAGCGCGCTCGCTGTCGTCGGGACCGATCGAGGGAGCTCGCGCGCTGGCCGCCTCTCCGGTCCCGTAATCGGCGAGGATGCCGCGGATGAGCGACGCATTCCGCATAGCCGTCCTCGCCTCCGGCACCGGCACCAACCTGCAGGCGATCCTCGACCAGCTCCATGGAAATGAGGTCGAGGTGGCCGCGGTGGCGTCCGACCAGCCGGGGGCTATGGCGCTCGAACGGGCTGTGAAGACGGGGATCGCCACGGGCACCTTCGCCTCCGCCGACTACGACGACCGTCCGGCCCGCGACGGCGCGATCGCCGACTGGCTCGAGCAGCACGACGTCGACCTCGTCGTCCTCGCGGGCTACATGCAGTTGCTCTCGGCGGCATTCATCGCCCGCTTCCCGAACCGGATCGTCAACGTGCACCCGGCGCTGCTTCCTTCGTTTCCGGGACTGGACGCCGTGGGGCAGGCGCTCGAGCACGGGGTGCTGATCACCGGGGTGACGGTCCACTTCGTCGACGAGGGTGTCGACTCCGGCCCGATCATCCTGCAGCGGCCGGTGCCCGTCCCGCCGGGCCGAGACCGCGACGAGCTGGAGGAGACGATCCACCGCACCGAGCACGCGCTGCTGCCGGAGGCGATCCGGCTGTTGGCCGCCGGCCGGGTGAGCGTCGATCCCGCCAACCCGCAGGCTGGTGCGGATCGACCCCGGGTCATAGACTGCGGGCCGCAGTGACGACCATTCCCGCCTCCGAGAGCATTCCCGAGCCCGCCGGCGAGGCGCTCCCGATCCGACGAGCGCTGATCTCGGTCGCCGACAAGACCGGGGTCGGCGACTTCGCCAAGGGGCTGGCCAAGCACGGTGTCGAGATCGTCTCCACCGGGGGCACGCAGTCGGTGATCGCCGAGGCCGGCGTCGAGGTGCGCGGCGTCGAGGAGTTGACGGGCTTCCCCGAGATCCTCGACGGGCGGGTCAAGACGCTTCATCCCCACCTGCACGCGGCGCTGCTCGCCGTGCGGGACAACCCCGACCACGCCGAGACGATGCGCGAGCGCGAGATCGAGCCGATCGACCTGGTCTGCGTCAACCTCTATCCCTTCGAGCGCACGGTCGCGCGCCGCGACGTGCCCGAGGAGGAGGCGATCGAGAACATCGACGTCGGGGGGCCGACGATGATCCGCGCGGCCGCCAAGAACCACCGCTTCCTCGCCGTCGTCGTGCAGCCGGCCAGCTACGACGCCGTGCTCGGCGAGCTGGAGGAGACGGGCGAGCTCTCGGCCGCGACCCGGCACTGGCTCGCCAACGAGGCGTTTGCGACCACCGCGCGCTACGACGCGGCGATCAGCCGCTGGTTCGGCCGCCGCTACGAGCAGATGCCCCAGCACTGGGTCACCTCGTGGGAGAAGGAGCTCGACCTCGCCTATGGCGAGAACCCGCACCAGCGGGCTGCGCTCTACGTCGAGTCCGGAGCGCGCTCCCACGTGCTCTCGCGCGTCGCGAAGCTGCACGGCAAGGCGCTCTCGTTCAACAACGTGCTCGACCTCAACTCGGCGCGCAAGCTCTGCTCGGCGACCTGGAGGGCGCGGGCTGCGTGATCGTCAAGCACAACAACCCCTGCGGGGTGGCGGAGGCCGAGTCGATCGGGACGCCTACGAGGGCGCCTTCGCCTGCGACCCGCTGTCGGCGTTCGGCGGGGTGATCGCGTTCAACCAGCCGGTCACGCGCGCGCTGGCCGAGCGCCTGCACGAGCAGTTCATCGAGGTGCTGATCGCGCCCGAGCTACGAGGACGGCGCGCTCGAGGTGCTGCAGCAGAAGGAGGCGATCCGCATCCTCGAGGACACCGAGCGGCGCGAAGCACCAGATCGAGCCCGACATCAAGCGGGTGCGCGGCGGGATCCTCGTCCAGGACCCCGACGGCACGCCCGAGCCGCGCGAGCTGATGGAGGTCGCGACCGAGACCCAGCCGACCGACGAGCAGTGGGACGACCTGCTGTTCGCCTGGCGCGTCGTGCGCCACGTGCGCTCGAACGCGATCGTCCTCGCCAAGGCGGGCGCCACCCTCGGGATCGGCGCCGGCCAGATGTCCCGCGTCGACTCGGTCCGCCTCGCCGTCGAGAAGGCCCGCGACGCCCGCGGCCCCGACGCCGAGACCTACCTCGGCGGCTCGGCGATCGCCTCTGACGCGTTCTTCCCCTTCGCCGACGGCCCCCAGTCAGCGATCGACGCCGGCGCCACCTCGGTCATCCAGCCCGGCGGCTCCAAGCGAGACGCCGAGGTGATCGAGGCGTGCGACGCGGCCGGCGTGCCGATGGTCTTCACGAAGCGCCGGCACTTCCGGCACTAGCGGCGGTCGGTCGAGGAAGGGCTGCCAGAATCCGGCTGCCCCCCTAACTCAACTGGTCAGAGTTCCGGCCTTTTAAGCCGGCGGTCCGGGTTCGAGTCCCGGGGGGGGCATCAAGCTCTCGGTTCGTCCATCGCATGTGAGGAGTTAGCGGGGGCCTTGAGGATCTCGGCCAAAGTCGACTACGCGGTGCGCGCGACGCTCGAGCTCGCGCATGCCGGCGATGAGCCGATGAAGGGCGACGACGATCGTCGGAGGCGCAGGACATCCCGCTGAAGTTCCTGGAGAACATCCTCGGCGAGCTCAAGCACTCGGGGATCGTCGCAGAGCAGGCGCGGCGCCCACGGCGGGTACTGGCTCGCCAAGGACCCGGCCGACGTGACGCCTCGGCCGACATCTTCCGCGCGGTCGAGGGGCCGCTGGCGAGCGTGCGCGGCGAGGGAGCCGAGGCACTGGAGCTACAAGGGCGAGGCGCGAAGCCGCTTCAGACCGTCTGGATCGCGCTGCGCGCCAACCTCAGGGCCGTACTCGACGGACACCACGCTCGCCGATATCGTCGGCGACAAACTGCCGAAGGCGGTACGGGAGCTGAGCGAGCCGGCAGAAGCCTGGAGTCCGCGTTAGCCGTCGTCCTCGGCGACGCGAACCGGTTGGCGGCTCGCCGGCTCGCTCAGCACCTCCGACCTAAGTGGGCCGCCTCTGGGCCTCCGTCGCTGAAGACCTCGCTCGGCTCTTCGGCCGCAGGAAGACGATCTGGCCCTCCTTGAGCTCCAGCTCGTCGACCTGCTCGCGGGTGAGCTGGACCGAGAACTGCTCGCCGTCCTGGAGCGTCAGCTCGACGCGGACCTCGAAGCCGAGGTGGACGATCGCGGTCGATCAGGGCCTCGATCGTCTTGCCGTTCGGCTCGTGGCGGACCTCGACGTCGTGCGGGCGGACCCAGGCGTCGCCGAGGCGGTGGGCCGGGCCGACGAAGCCCATCACGAACTCGGACGCCGGGTGCTCGTAGAGGTCGCGGGGGCCGCCGGACTGCTCGACCTTGCCGTCGTTCATGACGATGATCTGCTCGGCGACCTCCATCGCCTCCTCCTGGTCGTGGGTGACGAAGATCGTCGTCACGTGCACGTCGTCGTGGAGGCGGCGCAGCCAGGTGCGCAGCTCCTGGCGGACCTTGGCGTCGAGGGCGCCGAACGGCTCGTCGAGCAGCAGCACCTTCGGCTCGACCGCGAGCGCCCGGGCGAGCGCCATGCGCTGGCGCTGGCCGCCCGAGAGCTGGTTCGGGTAGCGCTTCTCGAAGCCCTGGAGGTGGACGAGCTCGATCAGCTGCTTGACCCGCTCGCGGATCTTGCCGCTGCCCTCGCCGCGGATCTTGAGGCCGAAGGCGATGTTGTCGAACACCGTCATGTGCTTGAAGGCGGCGTAGTGCTGGAAGACGAAGCCGACGTTGCGGTCCTGCACGCGGGTGTGGGTGGTGTCCTCGCCGGAGATCAGCACCTGCGCCCGCGTCGGGCTGCTCGAGGCCGGCGATCACGCGCAGCAGCGTCGACTTGCCGCGAGCCGCTCGGGCCGAGCAGGGCGGTCAAGCCCGCCGTCGGGGACGTCGATCGAGACGTCCTCGAGCGCGACGAAGTCGCCGAACTTCTTGGTCACGTTCTTGACGGCGATGCCTGCCGCTCGCCTTCTCGGCGGCTTCGGCGAAATCAGCAGCTGCTGTAGTCATGTTCAGGCCTCCTTGGCCGGTTGGGCGACGACCTGGAGCCCGAGCTCCTCATCGTCGTCGCCGGACGAGCGGCGGCGAAGCAGGTTCATCGAGAGCAGGATCAGCGACCGCCAGGATCGCCAGCACGATCGCCGCCGCGTAGGCGCCGGCGACGTTGAAGTTGTCGTACTCGTTCTGGACGAAGAGCGGGAGCGTCTCGGTCTGGCCGGAGATGCGGCCCGACGACGACGCGCGACCGCGCCGAACTCGCCGAGCGCGCGCGCGGTGGCCAGGACGACGCCGTAGGTGACGCCCCAGCGGATCGACGGCAGCGTGACCCTCCAGAAGGTCTGCCAGCCGTTCGCGCCGAGCGTCGAGGCGGCCTGCTCCTGGTCGTCGCCGATCTCCTGCAGCACCGGCATCACCTCGCGCACGACGAACGGCAGCGAGACGAAGATCGTCGCGAGGACCAGGCCGGGCGTCGAGAAGATGATCTGGATGCCCGCTTCGTCGAGCGGCCCGCCGATGAAGCCGTTCGTGCCCGTAGACGAGGAACAGCGCGAGCCCGATCACGACCGGCGAGACGGCGAACGGCAGGTCGATCAGCGAGTTGATGAGCGCCTTGCCGCGGAACTTGTGCCGGACGAGCACCAGCGCGCAGAGGACGCCGAAGATCGTGTTCAGCGGAACCGCGATCCCGACGCAGACCAGCGTCAGGTAGAACGCGTGCAGGCCCTCCTCGCTGGTGATCGCGTCGATCGGCTGGCTGGATGCCGTCCTCGAAGGTCTCGGAGAAGATCATCACCGAGCGGGATCGCCAGCAGGAACGCGAGGTAGAAGAGCGCGACGAAGCGCATCCCGTAGCGCGCGACAGGGGCTAGGCGCGCTCATGGCGGCTCCTCCAGCGTCCGAACAGGTTGAGCGCGAACAGGATCGCGACTGCGATGAACAGCAGGAGCACGGAGACCGCCGCCGCCGCGGTCGTCGTTGTCGCTCTCGATGCGGCCGAAGATGTAGACCGACGCGACCTGGGTGTCGAAGGGGATGTTGCCGGTGATCAGCACCAGCGAGCCGAACTCGCCGATCGCGCGCGCGAAGGCGAGCGCGCAGCCGGCGATGATCGCCGGGGTCAGGTTGGGCAGCACGATGCTGCGGAAGATCCGGAAGTTGCTCGCCCCGAGCGAGGCCGCGGCCTCCTCCATCTCCTCGTCGAGCTCGTGCAGCACCGGCTGCACCGCGCGCACGACGAACGGGAGCGTCACGAACAGCAGCGCGAGGCCGACCGCGACCTTCGGTGTAGGTGATGTTGACGCCGATCGGGCTGTCGTTGCCGTAGAGCGCCAGCAGCGTCAGGCCGGCGACGATCGTCGGCAGCGCGAACGGCAGGTCGATGATCGAGTTGACGATCTTCTTGCCGCGGAAATCGTCGCGGACCAGGACCCAGGCGATCATCGTGCCCATCACCGCGTTGATCGCGACGATGATCAGCGAGGTGATCACGCGTCAGCTTGATCGCGGCGCACGGCCTCGGGCTCGGTGATCGCGTCCCAGAAGGCGCCGAGGCCGTCGTCGAAGCGAGCGAAAGACGACGGCCCCCAGCGGGATCAGCACGATGATGCTGAGCCACGTGAGGACGACGCCGCGCGTGAGCACCTCCCCGCCGAAGGGGAGGCTGAAGCCTCTCCTTCGGCGGGGTCGCTACCGCTGTGTCAGCCGGTGGCGTCATTCAGATGCTCGTCAGTCCCTCTACTCGAGCGGGGCGCCCTGGCTCCGGAGGATGTCCGTGACCTTGCCCGTCTCGTCGTTGAAGAACTCCTCGTCAGCCGAGGCCCAACCGCCGAAGTCGGCGATCGTGAACAGGCCGGGAACCTCCGGGAACTTGTCCGTGTTCTCTGCGAGCACGGACTCGGTCACCGGGCGGTAGCCGTAGTCGGCGAAGATCTGCTGACCCTCATCCGTGAGGATGAAGTCGAGGAACGCCTGGGCGCTCTCGGGGTTGGACGCCTCGGTCGTGACGGCACCGGGGTTCTCGATCAGGATCGTGGACGGCGGGAATCACGTACTCGAGCTCGATTCCTTCGTCCTGGGCCTGGATGGCCTCGTTCTCGTAGCCGATCAGCACATCGCCCTTGCCGCTGGCGAACGTCTGCAGCGAATCGCGGGCGGAGTCGTCGAGGACGGAGGTCTTCTCGAGGACCGTCGCGACGGCGTCGAGAGCCTCCTGCTCGGACTTGCCGGCCTCGATCTGCGAGCCGTAGATGGCCATGATGTTCCACTTCGCGCCGCCCGACGTCGCCGGGTTCGGCGTGATGATCTCGACGTCCTCGGTGAGCAGGTCGTCGAAGCTCTCGATGCCTTCGGGATTGCCCTCGCGCACGGAGAGAGTCACGACCGAGCTGCTGACGATGCCCTTGGTCGGACCGGCGTTCCAGTCCTCTGCGACCAGGCCGGCCTCGACGAGGCTCAGCATGTCGGGCTCGAGCGAGAAGTCGACGAGGTCAGCGGGCTGACCCGCTTCGACCGCGCGACGCTGGTCGCCCGAGGCGCCGAACGAGGTCGAGAACTCGACGTCGCCGCCCGCGTCGGTGTCCTGGAAGGCGGGGATGAGCCCCTCCTCGAAAGCCTGCTGCGGGGTGGAGTACGCGACGAGGGCGACCTCGCCGCCGCCGCCGGAACCACCGGTGCCGGTGTCGTCGTCGTCATCTCCGCCACATGCTGCAATCCCGAGGGTTGCCGCAAGGGCGACTCCCGCGATCCCGAGCCGGGTGGCGATGCGCGCCCAGCGGTTGTTCTCCTTCTGAGTCATCTTGTCCTTTTAGCCTTTTCTGAGTGGGTTAGTACACAAAGCGAGCGCCGCAAGGTAGCAGCTATCCCCACGTAGCGACTTGGAAAGGTTGGAAACCCGTCGGGATGGAGGTATTTCCCACTGGATAAGGGGAAATAGGCCCCTCCGGGAATCTCGCCGGCTAGCGCCCTACGGCCCGCTCGAGCTGCTTCTTGTTCATCTTCGAGCGGCCCTCGATGTTCTTGTCTTTCGCCTCCTCATAGAGCTGCTCGCGCGTGCGGCCGCGGGGGGCCTTTCGGTTCGACCGCAGCCCGCCGCGGCGCCCGGACGAGATGTCGTCCGTCGAGGTGCGCGAGCCCTGGCGCGACTCGCCGGCGCGGGCACGCTCCTTGTTGACGGTCCTCGCCGCGATCTCCTCCGCCGCGTCCTCGGAGCGGCCTTTCTGCTTCAGGCCCTTCTTGATGTGCTCGTACTGGCGCGCGCGCTTCGTGCCCTTCTTCGTTCCACGCGGTGGCATCTCCGCCTCCTTTACGCAGTTGCGAGTGCGGTGTCCGTGTACCCCGCGATGGCGATCTGAACCCGCCCGGGATCCGGCTCAGAAGAGGCCGATCTGGCGCGGGGCCGCTTCGCGTTCGCGGCGCTCTCGAACCTCCTCGCGCTGCCGAGCCAGGCGCTCACGCAGGCTGAAGCGCGGGTCGCTCGATCGGTTCGACGAGCGGACGAGCTTGCCGATCCGCTTTCGCTCCGCGGGCGGCGCGTAGGAGCCGCCGGCGTAGAGGCCCTGGTAGCGCTTGACCAGCTCGGGGCGGGCGCTCGTCAGCCAGGACATGAACACCTCCTTGACGCCGGGCCGCAGGTGCAGCGCGATGCCGTTGACGAACGTGGCGCCCGCCTCCTCGGCGATCATGACGATCTCGTCGACCTGCTCGGGAGAGTCGTTGATCCCGGGCATCAGCGGCGCCACCAGAACACCCGACGGGATCCCCGCCTCGTTCAGCGCCGCCACGGCCTCGAGCCGCTTGCGCGGATGGGGGGTGTGGGGCTCGGTCTCGCGCCACGCCTTTTCGTCGAGGGTAGGCACGGAGAAGTTGACGCTGACCTCGGCCACCTCCGCGAGCGCCTTGAACAGGTCCAGGTCGCGCATTGCGAGAGAGGACTTGGTCAGCACGGACGCGGGCGTCTCGGTCTCGCGCAGCGCCTCGAGCATCGGCGGCATCAGCCGGTAGCGCCCCTCCGCCCACTGGTACGGATCGGTGTTCGTCCCGAACGCGACCAGCTCGCGCTTCCAGCTCGGCTTGCGCAGCTCGGCGCGCAGCAGCTCAGGCACATTGACCTTGACGATGATCTCGCGCTCGAAGTCGGTGCCGGCGTTCAGGTCGAGGTAGGTGTGGGTGTTACGAGCGAAGCAATACGAGCACGCATGGGCACACCCCCGAAAAGCATTGACGGTCCAGTTGAACGGCAGGTAGCTGCCCGGCACCTTGTTCAAGGCCGACTTGGCGCGGACTTCGTGGAAGCGGGTGTCGAGAGCCTCGGGCGCGTCGAAGGTGCGCACCCGCTCGATGTCCATACCCGGGAGGGTCCGGCCGGCTTCTTCGGAGGTTCTCTGGGCGTCCCAGCGCACGAACGTATGTTCGCATAAGTGGCGGCGGTTATCCAGGGGCGCGATACTGCGTAGATGGAGGATTCCGCCGCCCCGAACGAGCTGCACCCCGCAGAGCACCGGGCCTATCGCGAGCTCTATGCCACCGCCCGGCATCTGGTCAACCGCTGGGACCGGCTGTGCCGGGCGCTCGAGGGGACGCCCTACGCAGAGGTGCTGGAGCGCGGCAGGAACCGTGTCGAGCAGCTGCTCACAGCCCTCGGTCCGACGACCGCGGCCTACGGGCTGCATGGCGGCATCGCGGCGCAAGGGGTCGGCGCGCGACTCGCCGACGTGCGCGGCGCAGTGACCGACCGCTCGGTCGACACCGGGATGGTGATGCGCCTGGCCGTGCTCGACATCGAACACGTCACGACCCTGCTCGGCCAACTCGGCGCGCTCGCGAGGGCGCGCTCGGATGTGAGGCTCGCCGCGTTCTGCGGGGAGTGGGAGGCCGCGATCCGGCCCAAGGTGAGAGCGACCCGCAAAGCCGCGATCTCGCTCGGGGACTCTCCGGACCTCGCGGCCGCGCCGTTGGACGAGTCATTGCTCGGCCGCGCCGCCCACAGCCTCGGCTGGGTGCTGGGGTCCGTCGGCGAGGCCGTCGACCGGGTCGCCGCTCAGCGCAAGGACGACCCGGCCGACTAGAGCTCGGGCCGGCCCTCGACCGGGGTGGAGGCCTCGGCGTGCAGGCGCTTCGGGATCCGCCCCGCGAGACGCGCGGCGTGCCCCGCCTCGACGGCGCGACGCATCGCGACGGCCATGCCGGCTGGATCCTCGGCGCGCGAAACCGAGCTCGCGAGCAGCACTCCGTCGCAGCCGAGCTCCATCGCGAGCGCTGCGTCCGAGGCGGTGCCGATGCCCGCGTCGCAGATCACCGGGACCCCAGCGCGCTCGGTGATGATCTGCAGGTTGTAGGGGTTTCGAATCCCAGCTCCAGAGCCGATCGGCGAGCCCAGCGGCATCACCGCGGCGCAGCCGACGTCCTCGAGGCGGCGGGCGAGGATCGGGTCGTCGTTGGTGTAGGGCAGCACGGTGAAGCCCTCGTCGACCAGGCTCTCGGCGGCGCTCAGCAGCTCGACGGCGTCGGGCAGCAGCGTGCGGTCGTCCCCGATCACCTCGAGCTTCAGCCAGTCGGTCTCGAACGCCTCACGGGCGAGCCGAGCGGTCCGGACGGCGTCGCGCGCCGTGAAGCATCCGGCCGTGTTCGGCAAGGTGAACAGGCCGAGCCGGTCGATCAGCTCCAGCACCGACCCGTCGCCGTTCGGGTCGACACGGCGCAGGGCGACGGTGACGATCTCCGTCCCCGAGGCGATCAGCGCCTGCTCCATCTGCTCCAGCGAGCGGAACCCGCCGCTGCCGACGATCAGGCGCGAGCCCCAGCTGCGGCCGCCGAGCTCGAACTCGGGCGCGCCGCCCTGGATCGCGGCGACGACCTCAACGCTCTGGCCCTCGGACAGCGATGTGGTCGTCCCACTCGGCGGCTGGGACGACCTCGCCGTCGACGGCCACGGCTACCCCGCGCGGGCCGCGCGTCGGTCCCGCTGCTTCGATCGCGGCTGCGACCGTCGCACCGTCGGGGACGATGGCGCCAGTCCCGTTCAGCTCGATCCTCATCGAGAAGCCTCCCACCGGGACGGAGGTCTGCGGATGAGGACCCTGTAGGGCCTCACGCCATAGCCTCCGAGGGAGAATGGACCCCGTCGGACGAGCTGAAGCGGCCAGGGGCGAACCCCTCGAGATCGAGCGGCGGTGGATCGCCCGCGAGTAGCGCCGCGACGGCGTCCGCCGTGACAGGGGCGAGAAGCACGCCGTTTCGATAGTGGCCGGTGGCGAACACAACAGCCGGATGGCTCTCGGCGACGCCGATGAGCGGGGCGTTGTCGGGCGTCCCGGGGCGAAGGCCGGCACGGGCCTCGAGCATATCCAGCTCGGCGATATCGGGCAGCACCCGGTAGGCCTCGCGAAGCAGCTCATGAACGCCGCCTGCAGTGACGGCGGTGTCGAACCCGCGCTCCTCGAGCGTGGCGCCCACGAGCAGCCGCCCGTCGGAGCGCGGCACGATGTAGACGCGCTCGCCCGCGACGATGCGGTCGCACAACGGCTCGCCCGACCCGCGGAGGGTGAGGATCTCGCCCTTGACGGGCCGCACGGGCGGGCGGAGCTCTGCGGGCAGCCACTCGGCGGATCCGCTCCAGCAGCCGGTGGCGACGACCAGCCGCTCCGCATCGAACCGGCGGCCGTCCGCGACCCCGACCTCGATCCCGTCGCCGTCGATGCGAGCCTCGGTCACCTCGGCGCCGAGCTCGATCGAGCCGCCGAGGCCCGCGATCGCCGCTGCGAGCGCGGATGAAAGAGCGACCGGGTCGGCGGCCCCCTCGTGGGGTGCGTGCAGCCCGGCTGTGACCTTGGTCGCGAGCCCTGGCTCGAGCTCGCGACACTCGCTCGGGCGGAGCCACTGCGAATCGAGCTCGAGGCTACGGTGAAGGTCGTGGCGGCGACGGAGCTCGGCGGCCTCGTCGCGGTCGAGCGCCACGTGGAGGGCACCGATGCGGCCGTAGCCGGCGGGCTCGCCACTTTTGTCGGTGAGCTCGGCCGCGAAGTCGTCCCAGAGCCGCATCGAGTGCAGCCCGAGCTCCAGCAGCGACTCCTCGCCCCACGAAGCCTCGCCGACGGGGGCCAACATCCCGGCGGCGACTCCCGTCGCGCCCGCGGCAAGAGCGTCGGATCGCTCCAGGACGCGCACCGAGAGCCCGCGCTGGGCGGCGCGCCAGGCACAGGCGAGGCCGATGACGCCGCCGCCGGCAATCAGCACTTCGTCTCGTTCTGCCATCTGCGTCCTCCTTCCCTGCACCGGCATTACCCGGATCAGGTTCCTACGGTCGGCGGCGCCGTCGCCGCCCTCTCAGCCTTGGTGGGCTCCCGTGTTCATCTCCAGGATACCCCCGCGGATTAGGCTTCAAGCAGAGATGAGCCCCGATCCCACGCCCCGACCCACGCGCCTCGGCCCGCCGGAGGGGATCGGCGGGCTGCGCAGGGAGCGGCTGCACTGGGCGCGGCTGTACTTCGTCTGCGACGCGCTGCCCTATGGCGACGACCCCGAACTGGTGCTGCGCGCGGCGATGTCGGGTGGAGCCGGGATGGTCGAGCTGCGCGACCGCGAACAACCGCCCGTGGTGCTCGAGCGCTCTGGGGCCACCTACCGGCGCCTGGCCGATACCTACAGCGCGCTGTTCATCGTCAACGACGACCCGCACCTGGCCAACGAGCTCGCCGCCGACGGCGTCCACGTCGGCCAGGACGACATGACGCCCCACGAGGCGCGCGAGATCGTCGGCCCCGACGGGATCATCGGGCTCTCGACCCATTCGATCGAGGAGGTGCGCGCGGCGCAGTCCAAGCCGGTCGACTACATCAGCGTCGGGCCGATCTGGGAAACGCCGACGAAGGAGGGTCGACCCGCGACCGGCCTCGAGCTGATCACGGCCGCAGCCGAGGCGTCCCAGCTGCCCTGGTTCGCGATCGGCGGCATCGACACCTCGAACGTCGAGCAGGTGGCGGCCGCCGGCGCCCGCCGCATCTGCGTGGTGCGCGCGATCCGCGAGGCTGACGACCCCGCGGAGGCGGCCTCGGCGCTGGTCGCCCCGGTCGACGCGGCGGTCAAAGCGGAGCGGGATGCTGCGGAGGCCGCGGGGGCCTGATGGGCAGCCGCGAGCGCAAGCGGGCCGAGCGCAGCAAGCGCAAGCGGCGCGCGGCCGACCGCGACGGCTCGCCGGTCCAGGCGACGTCCCAGCCGCAGGCCGCGGCCCGCCGGGCCGACGCCTACGAGGCCGTCCATGCCGAGGCCGCGGAGCCGGAGTCCTTCCAGGAGCGGATGGCGAAGCGCTCCGAGGCGCGCAACGCCGAGGTCCGCGCCGGCCTCGAGCCGCTCGAAGCGGGGGAGCGACCCGGAGCCGTCACCGTCGGTGCTGTGGTCGCTGCGATCCTGTCGGTGGTCTTCACGGTCTCGGCCGTGATTGCCCTGGTCGGAGGCGTGGAGATCGACGGCAGCGAGCCGTCGCCGGCTCCCCTGATCGCGATCGCGGCGGCCCTCTGGCTGATGACCTACGGCCTGTGGAAGGCGCGGTATTGGGCGGTGCTCGGCCTCCAGATGCTGCTGCTGCTCGTCATCATCAGCAGCGCCCTCGGCCTCGTCCAGGTCTCGACGATCCCGCAGGTGATCGCGTCGCTGACCCTGCTCGGGGGCGCTGGGACCCTGTTTTACTTCACGATCCGCGCCATGGCGAGGATCCAGATGCCCGACCGCCCCGGGGATCGATGACGGCGCGATACCGGTCGTCGCCGCTAGAGTCGAAGGGCGATGGCTAAGCGCTCACAGTCCCAACCCTCACCGCAGCTGGACGGCGGATGCTGAGGCTGTGAGCACTTACGACACGATCGTGATCGGCGGAGGCCCCGGCGGCTACGTCGCGGCGATCCGCGCCGCCCAGCTGGGGCAGAAGACCGCGGTCGTCGAGCGCGATAAGCCCGGGGGTCGCTGCCTCAACTACGCCTGCATCCCCGCCAAGACCGTCCTGCACACCGCCGAGGTCTTCTCGACCGTATCCGAGCAGGGGGCCGAGCTCGGCATCAAGGCCAGCGGGGTCGGGATCGACTGGCCCGCGGTCCAGAAGCGCCGCGCATCGGTCTCCGAGACCCTGGCCGGCGGGGTGCAGATGCTCTGGAAGAAGAACAAGATCGACTTCCTGGTCGGCGAGGGGAAGCTCGCCGGGGACGGCAAGGTCGAGGTCGCCGGCGAGACCCACGACGCGAAGGCGATAGTGCTCGCGACCGGCTCGGTCGCAATGGCGATACCCGGCGTCGAGTTCTCCGACCGCGTCGTCGACACCTGGGGCGCCTGGTCATTCGAGAAGCTGCCGAAGTCGCTCGTCGTCGTCGGCGCCGGAGCGTCGGGCTGCGAGATCGCGTCCGCCTACGCCCGGATCGGGATCGAGGTGACCCTGGTCGAGATGCTCGACCAGATCCTCCCGGCCGAGGACAAGGACATGGCCCGGGTGGTCGAGCGCCAGTTCAAGAAGGACGGCATCGACCTCAAGACCGGGACGAAGGTCGAGTCCGTCGAAGAGCAGAAGAGCGGCGTCAAGGTCACCCTCGGCGACACCGAGGTCAAGGCCGACTACATGGTGATCGCAGGAGGCCGCAAGCCCGACGTCGAGGCCCTGGGCCTGGACGCGGCCGGCGTGAAGCTCGCCGAGGACGGCCGCATCGAGATCGACGACTACCAGCAGACTTCGGCGAAGGGCGTCTACGCGATCGGCGACCTCGTCCGCGGCCCGGCCCTCGCGCACAAGGCCTCAGAGGAAGGCGTCGTCGCCGTCGAGCACGCCGGCGGGGCCGACACGCACCCCGTCGACATCAACCTGATCGCCGGCGCCACGTTCTGCCACCCGCAGGTCGCGAGCGTCGGGATGACCGAAGACCAAGCAAAAGAGGCGGGCGCGGAGGTCAAGGTCGGCAAGTTCAAGCTCGGCGGCGCCGGCGCTTCGGTCGTCTACGACGACCGAGCGGGCCTGGTCAAGATCGTCGGCGACCCCGAGTACGGCGAGATCCTCGGAGCCCACATCGTCGGCAACATCGCCTGCGACATGATCGCCGAGCTCGTCAACACGATGGCGCTCGAGGGCGGCTATCAGGAGCTCGCCCGCATCGTCCATCCGCACCCCACGATGTCCGAGGCCGTGCTCGACGCCGCGCGCGCCGTCGACGGCTGGGCGACGCACGCGTAGTTTGGAACGCCGAGGCTGCCGGGCGGAGCCTCAGCAGCCCTCGCGACGGCGTCGCAACCCGCCGCCTCCGGACGCGAAGCGGAGGAGGCGGCGTTGATGGCAACGTTCTACTACGACTTCAGCTCGCCCTACGCCTATCTGGCGGCCGAGCGGATCAGCGGGCTGTTCGCCGAGGCGAGGGTGGAGCAGCCGGAATGGCAGCCGATCTCTTTCGGCCACGTCCTGAAGGCGAGCGGCCGCACGCCGTGGTCGCTGCAGCCCGGCGGCCCCGACCAGGCCGACCTGGACGAGATCGCGCGGCGCGCTGCCGAGCGCGGGCTGCCGGAGGTTCGCTATGACCCCGGCTGGCCGTCGGAGTCCTACAGCCTGATCCCGCTTCGGGCCGCGATCTTCGCCAAGGAGTCGGGCCGCATCGTCTCGTTCTCGCAGGCGGCCCTGCGCCAGCGCTTCGCAGCGGGCCGCGACCTCTCCGACGTCGACAACGTGCTGATCGCCGCCGCGGCGTGCGAGCTGCACCCACGGGCGGTCCTGAAGGGGATCGAGACGCGATCGGTAGCCGATCGGCTCAAGGAGGTCACGGCGGAGGCGATCGAGCTCGGCGTCACCGGCGTCCCGACCGTCGCCGTGGGCGGCGAGCTGTTCTGGGGCGACGACCGCCTTGAGGATGCTGTCGCGGCCACGAAGGTGGCGGCTGCCGAAAGGTAGGCTGCGGTCGTGGCCCAGAGTAAGACCGCGGAGGCGAAGAGCAAGCCGAAGTCCGCCGGAGCCGAGAAGGCGCCGAAGCTGCCCCCGCCCGACGAGTGCCGCGAGCTGCTGACGAAGATGGCGACGATCCGCCGCTTCGAGGAGGAGGCGGGGCGCCAGTACCAGAAGGCCAAGGCGGGAGGGTTCCTCCACCTCGCAATCGGCGAGGAGGCGACGATCGTCGGCACGACCTCGGTGATGCGCGACGACGACTACCTGATCGGGACCTACCGGACGCACGGCCACGCGATCGCGAGGGGCACCGACCCGAAGCGCGTGATGGCCGAGATCATGGGCCGCGTCGACGGCACCTCGGGAGGCCGCGGCGGCTCGATGCACATCTTCGACCTCGAGCGGCGCTTCATGGGCGGCTACGGAATCGTCGGCGGCACGCTGCCGCTCGCCGCCGGGATGGGCCTCGCGGCCGATTACCTGGGCCAGGACGACGTCACCGTCTGCGTGTTCGGCGACGGCGCATCCAACGCCGGCAACTTCGGCGAGACCATGAACCTGGCCGCGCTGTGGTCGCTTCCGGTCGTTTTCCTGGTCGAGAACAACCTCTACGGGATGGGAACTTCGATCGAGCGCCACTCGGCGGTGACGGACCTTTCCCGCAAGGCGGAGGGCTACGGCGTCCCCGGCGTGCGGGTCGACGGCATGGACGTACTCGCGGTGCGCGAGACGGTCGCCGAGCACATCCGGATGGCGCGAGAGGACCGCAAACCGACCCTGGTCGAGGCCTTCACCTACCGCTACCGCGGCCACTCCGCCGCCGACCCCGAGGTCTACCGAAGCAAGGAAGAGGTCGTGGAGTGGCAGGAGAAGGACCCGGTTGAGACGTTCGCTGCGCTGCTGGTCTCCGAGGGCGTTCTGAGCACCGAGGACGTCGAGGAGACCAAGGCCGAGGCCGAGCGCATCGTGCTCGAGGCCGTCGAGTTCGCCGACGCCTCGCCCGAGCCCGAGCTCGACTCCCTCTACGACCATCTCTACGTCGTCGGCAGCCAGGTCCCGGGCTGGTACGCGGTCGACGAGCGCTCGCCCGATCCGCACCCGGGCGAGGCCGAGCGCGAGGCGCCGGCGCGGGCGGACGAGCTGCGCCGCCAAGGCGCCGCCTACGCGGGGCCCGGCGAAGCCCCGCGCGAGAGCGGCTCCCAGGAGGGCAATGCGCTCGAGGACATCGAAGGCGATTAGGTGATCGATCGCCGACACAGGTGCGACTGGGGATTCGCCCGGCCAAGCAGATCAAGGACGCAGGGCGAAGGCTTTGGCGGTGCCAAAGGCGAGCCGGAGGACGAAGAGATGCGCAACGCCGGGCGGATGACCCGGGCGTGCATGGATCGGGGATCGGTCACCCGATGACCACGATGCGCATGCGCGAGTCGCTCAACGCCGCGATGCGCGAGGAGATGCAGCGCGATGAGACGGTCTTCGTGATGGGTGAGGACGTCGCCGTCTTCCAGGGCGCGTTCAAGGTGACCGAAGGCCTGCTCGACGAGTTCGGCGAGAGGCGCGTCCGGGACACGCCGATCTCCGAGAACACGATCGTCGGGATGGGCGTCGGGGCCGCGATGACGGGACTGCGACCCGTCGTTGAGATCATGACCGTCAACTTCGCCCTGTTGGCGATGGACATGATCGTCAACCACGCCGCAGCGATCCCCTACATGTTCGGCGGACAGGTCCGCGTGCCGATGGTGATCCGTATGCCTGGCGGGGGCGGCCACCAGCTCGGCCCGACCCATTCACACAGCTTCGAGGCGCTGTTCCTTCAGGTGCCCGGCCTGCTGGTCGCGTGCCCATCGACCGCGGCCGACGGCAAAGGGCTGCTGAAGGCTGCGATCCGCGACGACAACCCGGTGATCTTCATCGAGCACGAGTCCCTCTACGGCTCGCGCGGCGAGGTCCCCGATGACGACGACCACATCGTCAACTTCGGCGAGGCCGCGATTCGCCGCGAGGGCGGCGACGTGACCATCGTCGGAATCCTTCGCATGGCCGAGATCGCCGAGGGGGCCGCGACCACGCTCGCGAACGAGCACGGCGTCGAGGCCGAGGTGATCGACCCGCGCACCCTTCGCCCGCTCGACCTCGACACGATCGTGAAGTCCGTACGCAAGACGAACCGCGCGGTGATCGTCGAGGAGGGCTGGCCGCACGGCGGCGTCGGCGCGAACCTCGCCACCTTGATAACCGAGCAGGCCTTCGACCATCTCGACGCTCCGGTCGAGCGGGTCACCGGCGCCGACGTGCCGATGCCCTACTCGAAGCGGCTCGAGCAGTCGGCGATCCCACACGCCGAGCACGTCGTCAGCGCCGCGCTCGCGACGCTCGAGGGCAGCCTCTGATGGCCGACCTCGTGATGCCACGCCTCTCGGACTCGATGGAGGAGGGGACCGTCCTCAAGTGGCTGAAGGACGTCGGGGACGAGGTCGCGGTGGGGGAGGAGCTCGTCGAAATCGAAACCGACAAGGCGAACATGGTCTACGAGTCGGATGCGGCGGGGGTCCTCAGTGAGATCCTGGCGCAGGAGGGGGACACGTTGCCGATCGGCGAGGTGATCGCGCGGGTCGGGGACGCCGGGGATGTGGCGGGCGACGAGCGGCGCGGCGGGGGTGGCCGTCTCAGAGCGCACACCCGGCGGTAACGGTGGTGGGCCGTCCGAGGACGTATCGACGCCGGGCGTCACCAAGCCGGAGCGCTCTGAGCCGGCCACCCCCACCACACCGTCACCGTCCGGCACTTCCACGACGGCTCCGACGCCCGCGCCAGCTGCCGCGGCCGATCCTGGCGCCTCCTCACCCAGCCCGGTTTCCTCCGAGCCCGCCACCCGCGTCAAGGCTTCGCCGATCGCCAAGCGCATCGCCTCCGAGAAGGGCATCGACCTCCACGCGCTGAGTGGCTCGGGACCCGGCGGGCGAATCGTCAAGGCCGATGTCGAGCGCGCCGCGGACGCCGGGCCGGGTGCCGGGGTCGGGCCCGGGGGCGGTCCTGTTGGTGTTTCAGGAATTGCTTCTCCTGATGCTCCGACCCCGGGACCGTCCCCGGCGGGCGGCCCGGCGTCCGGAGTCGAGACCGCGAAGGGATCGACAGAAGTCGTCGAGCTCTCGAAGCTCCAGCAGACCGTCGCCCGACGCATGTCCGAGTCGAAGGCGACTGCGCCTCACTTCTATCTGCAGGCCGAGATCGACATGACCGCCGCCGTTGCCGCGCGCAAACGCCTGAAGCAGATGGCCTCCGAGGGAGACGTCGTCCCGACCTTCAACGACATGGTCGTCAAGGCCTGCGCGATCGCGCTTCGCGAGATGCCGAGGGCGAACGGCGCCTACCGCGACGGCCATATCGAGCTCTACTCGCGGGTCAACGTCGGGGTCGCGGTTGCAGCGCAGGACGCACTGGTGGTCCCGACCGTCTTCGACGCCGACCTGAAGGGGCTGCGGCGGATCTCAGCCGACACCAAGGCGCTCGCGGCGAGGGTGCGCGAGGGTTCGATCACCCCTCCGGAGCTCTCGGGTGGCACCTTCACCGTCTCGAACCTCGGGATGTTCGGGGTCTCGAACTTCAGCGCGGTGATCAACACGCCCCAAGCGGGGATCCTCGCGGTGGGGGAGCTGAAGGCGAAGCCGGCCGTCGTCGACGGCGAGATCGTCGCACGCGATCTGATGGGCGTGACCCTCGCCTGCGATCACCGCATCCTCTACGGCGCCGACGGGGCGGTCTTCCTCAAGCGCATCAGGGAACTGCTCGAGGAGCCGATCGGGTTGGCTCTCTAGCGCAAGATTTTTCGCCTTGTTTTTTCCCCGACGCCGGGGGTATCCTCAATGCATCACACATAGGGAGACCGAGGCGAATCCCTCGGTTTCCCGGATGTCCGTAAGCGCGGAGCAGCCGGCAAATCCCGGCGCCGCGGAACGGCCAAGCCGGAGGCGATCCCGAAGGCGCGGCTTAAAGAAAGGCGGACCGCGAATGAAGCTCGAGAGTCCGAGCCCTGCTCGTGATCGCTCGTCCGAGCACCGAAACGGTGATTCAGGCGAGCACCTGACGCGCGACGACCGTGCCCTGCTGCTCCGGTTCATGCTGCTGATGCGGGTCTCCGAGGAACGGGGCCTCACCCTCTACAAGCAGGGGAAGGTGCCCGGCTCCTTCTACGACGGCCGCGGCCAGGAGGCGATCTCCGTGGGCGCATCTTTCGTGCTGGCGCCACGCGACCGCCTCTGCATCCTGCACCGCGACCTCGGCGCGCACTTCGTGCGGGGGGTGACTCCCGAGCGCTACCTGGCCAACTACATGGGCCGCTCGGGCGGTGTCACCGGCGGCAAGGACGGCAACATGCACTTCGGCGATCCCAGCCTCGGCTGCGTCGGGATGGTCTCGATGCTGCCCGACATGGCGCCCGTCGCGACGGGGCTCGCGCTCGCCTACAAGCTGCGATCCGAGCCGCGGGTCGCGATGACGTTCTTCGGCGAGGGTTCGACCGCGAATGGGCAGTGGCACGAGGCGATGAACTTCGCCGGCGTGCATCAGCTGCCGGTCGTCTACCTGCTCGAGAACAACCGATTCGCCTACTCGACGCCGACCGAGCTCGAATACGCGATAGATCCGGTGGAGCGCGCAGCCGGATACGGCTTCCCGGGGGTCAGCGTCGACGGGAACGACGTCGAGGCGGTATTCGAAGCGTCGCGACAGGCGGCCGACCGGGCTCGCGCCGGCGACGGGCCGACGCTGATCGAGTGTCACACGATGCGCATGCACGGCCACGGCGCCCACGACGACATGAGCTACGTGCCCGATGAGTTGTTCGAGGAATGGCGGTCGCGCGACCCGATCGAGCTCCACCGAAATCGTCTCGTCGCGGAGTACGGCTTCGGCGAGCAGGAGCTCGCTGGGATCGAAGCCGACGTCGAGCGCGAGGTCGCCGAGGCCGCCGAGCGCGCCCTCGCCTCGCCGATGCCCGATCCCGCACTCGCCCGCGAGGGCGTCTACGCCGACGCCTTCGAGCCGCTCGGCGACGGCCGAGCGCCGTGGTCGCGATGGGCGGCCGAGACGGCGGAGAGGAGCGCGGCATGAGCGCAACAGCCCCGCTGAGAGAAGCCGCCGGCCCGGGCGAGGAGATGACCTACCTCGAGGCGATCTCGTCGGGCCTGCGGGACGAGATGCGCGCCGACGAGTCGGTCATCTGCCTGGGGCAGGACATCGCAGCGTTCGGCGGCGCCTTCAAGGTCACCGACGGGTTCCTCGACGAGTTCGGCCCCGAGCGGGTGATCGACGCCCCGCTCGCCGAGAACGTGATCCTGGGTGCCGCGACAGGCGCGGCGATCGAGGGCATGAAGGTGGTCTGCGAAATGCAGTTCGCCGATTTCATCGCCTGCGGGTTCGACCAGCTCGTCAACGTCGCGGCGAAGCTCCACTACCGGCAGGGGGTCGCGGTCCCGATCGTCGTCCGCCTGCCCTCGGGCGGCGGCTTCTCGGGCGGGCCGTTCCACTCCCAGAACCCCGAGGCCTGGTTCCTGCAGTCGCCCGGCCTGAAGGTCGTTGCGCCAGCGACGGCTGCCGATGCCAAGGGGCTACTGGTGAGCGCCATCCGCGACCCCAACCCGGTGTGCTTCCTCGAGCACAAGGGCCTCTATCGCCACGTGCGCGACGAGGTCCCGGATGGGGAGTGCGCAGTGCGCATCGGCGAGGCGAGAGTCGCCCGCGAGGGAGGGGAGCTGACGGTGATCGCCTACGGCTCGAGTGTGCACCTCGCGATGCAAGCGGCCGACGAGCTCGGGGAGGAGATCGAAGTGCTCGACCTCCGCTCGCTCGCTCCGCTCGACGAGGACGCGATCCTCGAGAGCGTGGCGCGAACCGGCAAGGTCCTCGTCGCCCACGAGGCAACGCGATCCTGCGGAGTCGGAGCCGAGGTGGCCGCTCTGATCGGCGAGCGCGCGTTCGAGCAGCTCGACGCCCCGGTGAGGCGATTGACGGCGCCCGACTCGCCGATCCCGTTCAGCCCGCCGCTCGAGCAGGCGACGCTGCCGCAGCTCGAGCAGATGAAGGAGGCATGCCGTGAGCTCCTCGCTTACTGACCGCGGCGCCGCCCCAGGCAGCATCGAGGTAGCGATGCCGCAGATGGGGGTTTCGGTCGCGGAGGGGACGATCATCGAATGGCGCAAGCGGCCGGGCGACTGGGTCGAATCCGACGAGGTCGTCTGCGTCGTGACCACCGACAAGGTCGACGTCGAGATCCCCTCGCCTGCGAGCGGCAGGCTCGAGCGGATACTCGTCGAGGCCGGCGACACCGTGGCGGTGGGGACTCCGCTGGCGGCAATCGACGCCGGCGCCCGCCCTGGGGAGGCGCATCGCGAAGAGGACACGGCCTCGCCGGCGGCGCCCCCAGCGCCCGCCGCCGAGGTTGCGCCTGACCGCTCCAGGTTCTATTCGCCCGTGGTCCGCAGGATGGCCGACGAGCACGGCATCGACCTCGCGGACGTGACCGGCACCGGGATCGGCGGCCGGGTGCGAAAGCGAGACCTGCTCGCCGCAATCGCCGAGGGCACGAACGGCGGTCAAAGCGAAGGCCGGCCGCTGCACACCGAGTCTCCCTACAAACCCGAGCGGGAGCCCGGCGGCGTCCCGGCGCCGACCGCGGGCTCCCGCCGGGAGCCGATGACGCCGATGCGGCGGCTGATCGCCGATCACATGACCGAGAGCCGGCGCACCGCAGCGCACTGCACGACCATCGTCGAGGTCGACCTCGCCGGGGTGGTCGCCGCGCGAGCCGCTCGGCGCGAGGAGATGGCGGCCCGCGGCGTATCGCTGACCTATCTCGCGTTCGTCGCGGAGGCGACGGTGGCGGCGCTGCAGCGGCACCCCGTTCTGAACGCCTCGGTCGAGGGAGAGGAGATCGTCTACCACCACGACGTGAACCTCGGGATCGCGGTCGCGCTCGAGTCGGGCCTGATCGTTCCGGTGATCGAGCGCGCCCAGAGGCTCAGCCTCGAGGGCCTGGCCGCCGAGATCGGGGATCTGGCCGCCCGCGCCCGGGCCGGGGAGCTGCAGCCCGACGACGTGGCGGGAGGCACCTTCACCATCACCAACCCTGGGCAGTTCGGAGCCGTGCTCGCGACCCCGATCATCAACCAGCCGCAGGTGGCGATCCTCGACCTCGAGGCCGTGGTCAAGCGCCCGGTCGTCGTCGAGGGCCCCGGTGGGGATTCGATCGCCATCCGGCCGATGACCAACCTCTGCATGTCGTGGGACCACCGCGCTCTGGACGGCGCCGAGGCGGCGCGCTTCCTCGGCGAGGTGAAGGCTTCGCTCGAGGAAATCGGAGCCGAATGATTGCCGGCCTCGAGCACGAGGAGCTCCACGTTCGCCGCGGCGAACGCACGGGGATCTACGTGATCGTCGCGATCCACTCGACGGCGCTCGGACCGGCGCTGGGCGGCGCCCGGCTCTGGCGCTACGAGAACCGCTGGGACGGAGTGGCCGACGCGCTGCGGCTCTCTGGCGCGATGACGCTCAAGGCGTCCGCCGCCGGACTGGACCTCGGCGGCGGCAAGTGCGTGATCTGCGCGGACGGACGGCTTGGGCCCGAGCGGCGTCGCCTGCTGATGGCCGACCTCGGCGAGGTGGTCGAGTCGCTCGATGGCCGCTACGTGACCGCCGAGGACGTTGGCACCTCGCCCCAGGACATGGTCGCGATCTCCGAACACACCGATCACGTCGTCGGCCTGCCCGGCGAGCTCGGTGGAGCGGGCGACCCGAGCCCGTGGACCGCCCGGGGCGTCGAGGCTGCCATTCGCGCCTCGCTCGCTCGCCGCTTCGGTGACCCCTCGATCGCGGGTCGGCGCGTCTGCGTCGTCGGCCTCGGCCACGTCGGGCTCTCGCTGGCGCAGCGCCTCACGGCCGCCGGGGCGGAGCTGACGGTCAGCGACGTGGTCGAAGCCAAGCGCGAGCTCGCCGACTCTCTGGGCGCCGGCTGGGTCGACCCGGGCGCCGCCGTGGAGCACGAATGCGACGTGCTCGCACCGTGCGCCCTGGGAGGGGCCGTAAGCGCGGGCAACATCGGCGGGCTGCGCGCCGCGATCGTCTGCGGATCTGCCAACAACGTGCTCGCCGACGACGAGCTGGCCGAGGTGCTGAGGGGCCGGGGCGTGCTCTACGCGCCGGACTTCATCGCCAACGCGGGCGGCTTGATCGCAGTCGGTGCGGAGCAGAGCGGGGACGGCGACGCGCACGTCGGCGACGCGGTCGATGGGATCGAGAGCCTGATGGGGCGCATCTTCGACCTGGCCGAGGCGACCGACTCGACACCGCAGCGGGCCGGCCGCGAGATCGCGGCGCAGCGACTGGAATCGGCGCTCATGCGCGCCGCTGCATAGGTGCTCGCCGAGCCGGCGCGGGCCGCGTGGAAGACTGTGGATGTGGACGAACTGCTGTGCGTGCGCGTCGGCCAGTTGCCATACGGGTTGGGCCGCGAGGCGCAGAAGCGCCTCGAATCGGCGCGCCAGGCCGACGAGATCGGTGACGTACTGCTGCTGCTCGAGCACCCGCCCGTCTACACGAAGGGGCGCCGCACCAAACCTGGGGAGCTCGGCATGGGCGAGGACTGGTATCGGATGCAGGGCATCGAGGTCTGCGAGGCCGATCGCGGCGGCCGCGTCACCTACCACGGGCCCGGGCAGCTCGTCGGCTATCCGATCGTCTCGCTGCGCCCCTACCGCGACGACGTCGGCGAGTATGTACGGCGCCTCGAGCGGCTGATGATCGAGACGCTCGGCGTGGCCGGGGTCGAGGCCCAAGTGATCGAGGGCCTGACGGGCGTCTGGACCGCCGGGCCGCCGCCCGGCCCGGATGTGTTCGACGACGCGGCTCGCAAGATCGGGTCGATCGGCGTGCACGTGAGCCGCAGCGTCACCACGCACGGCTTCGCGATCAACGTCAACAACGACCTTCAGCCCTTCGAGTGGGTGGTGCCCTGCGGGATCGAGGGCTGCAAGATGACCTCGGTCTGCCGCGAGACGGGCGGCCCCTACGGGATGGGGGCGCTGATGGACACCGTCAGCGAGCGCTTCGGTGAGATCTACGAGCGCGAGCCCGTCGGGCTCAGCCCGGCCGAGCTGGCGTCGCGCGTCGACGGGCTCGGAGCATTGTCCGAAGCCGCTCCCTTCGACCCGAGCGGCGCCGCGGCGGCGGTAGGTTAGGAGGCAGATGGCTCCCCCCGAGGAAACGCTCGCGGATCGCGTCCACGTCACCCGCTCGCGCGCGAAGCCGGGCGGAACCGCATCGGAGGCCGAGGGGACCATCGCCTTTCGCTCGCGCAAGCCCTCGTGGCTCAAGGTCCCGGCGCCCGGCGGGCCCAACTATCGCCGGCTGAAGTCGACGATCGCCGCCGACAACCTGCACACCGTCTGCGAAGAAGCCAACTGCCCGAACGTCGGCGAGTGCTGGGAGCGGGGCACCGCGACCTTCATGATCGGAGGCGACGTCTGCACCCGCCGCTGCGGCTTCTGCAACGTGCAGACCGGCAAGCCGACCTGGAACGACCCGCTCGAGCCCCTGCGGGTCGCGAACCAGGTGAAGAAGATGGGCCTCAAGCACGCCGTCGTCACCTCGGTCGACCGCGACGACCTCCCCGACTACGGTGCAGGCGCGTTCGTCGGCGTGATCCGCTCTATCCGCCGCATGGCGCCCGATTGCAAGGTCGAGGTCCTGACGCCCGACTTCCGCGGCCAGGAGATGCCGCTCGCCAAGGTGATCGCCGAGCGGCCCGACGTCTTCAACCACAACGTCGAGACCGTCCCGCGCCTGTACCCGATCGCCCGGCGCGGCTCGGACTTCCTGCGCTCGGCGCGGGTCCTGAAGATGGGCAAGGAGATAGGCGGCGACGAGGTCGTGACCAAGTCCGGGCTGATGGTCGGCCTGGGCGAGGAGTTCGACGAGATGGTGGAGGCCTTCGAGATCCTCCGCGAGCACGGGGTCCAGGTGCTCACCGTCGGGCAGTACCTGCGCCCGACCGAGAACCACCTGCCGGTCGTGCGCTACTGGCACCCCGAGGAGTTCGAGGCGCTCGAGCGCGCAGCTCGCGGGATCGGCTTCGAGTCGGTCGCGTCGGGCCCGCTCGTGCGCTCCAGCTACCACGCAGACGAGAGCGCCCGCGAAGCGCTCGAGGCCCGGGCGGCGAGCGCGGGCTGACGCCGATGGCATCGACCGCGGCCAAGCGCACGATCGACTTGCCGCTTGAGCACCTTCCGCACATCGACGAGCACGGGGTCCTGGTCCTCGCTCCCCAGGAGGTGGTCTGGCGGGCGCTGATCAAGTCCGTGCCCGGCGTCTTCTCGGGGCGGGCGGCGACGCGGGCGGCGCGCCTTCTCGGCTGCCATGAGACCGAGCGCTCGGGGGAGCCCGACATGATCGGTTCCACCTTCCCCGGGTTCCTCGTCGCCCGTGTGATCGAGCCGGCGGTGCTCGCGCTCGAGGGGCAGCACCGTTACTCGCGATACGGGCTGGTCTTCAGCCTCGAGCCGACCAAGGACGAGCGGACGCTGCTTCGGGCCGAGACGCGCGCGGAGTTCCCCGGGTTCAAGGGGACCGTCTACAAGACGCTCGTGATCGGCAGCCACGGCCACGTCGTGGTCACTAACCGGCTGCTCGGCGCGGTCAAGAAGCGAGCCGAGCGCGACGCCTAGGGCATCGCCGGGGTGCACCTTTTCCTGCGGGCGCGTGTTGAAGCGTTCGTAGCCTCAATGAGGATGCCGACGGGACATGGCCGAAGCGTCCGCGCGGCGCGCGCAGGCGCGGCCACGACCCTCGCCTGTCTGGCGGCGGCAGTCCCACTCGCAGCCGAGGCGCACGGCCAGGCGACGACGCCGGGCCCGGCGCCGGCACCGACGCCGGCTCCCGTGTCCAACCCGCTGGCCGGCGACGGCATGTGGATCTGGTACGTGAGCAAGTCCGGCGGCACCGCCGAGCGGATCGCCGCCAAGGCGAAGCGGAGAGGCATCGAGGTCGTGCTGATCAAGTCGGGCGATGCCGGGGGCACGTGGTCGCAGTTCAGCCCGCAGCTCGTGTCGGCGCTTCAGGCGCGGGGCCTCAAGGTTTGCGCCTGGCAGTTTGTCTACGGCGACCGGCCGAAGGCCGAGGCGCGGGTCGGAGCGGCGTCGGTCGCTCGCGGCGCGGACTGCCTCGTGATCGACGCCGAGGGCCACTACGAGGGCGACTACGCGGAAGCCTCCACCTACATGGCGGCGCTGCGTGCCCGAATCGGCGAGGCCTACCCGCTCGGGCTCTCGTCCTTCCCCTACGTCGACTACCACCCGGCCTTCCCTTATTCGGTCTTCCTCGGGCCGGGCGCCGCTCAGTACAACATGCCGCAGCTCTACTGGAAGACGATCGGCGACCGGGTCGACGACGCGTTCGTCCATACCTACGTCTTCAACCGCGCCTATGGGCGGCCGATCCTGCCGACGGGCCAGACCTACCTGAACCCGAAGGCGAACCAGGTGCGGCGCTTCCGCCGGCTCGCGGCCGCGCACGGGATGGAGGGGGTCAGCTGGTGGTCGTGGCAGCACTCGCGAAACCGCCAGTGGAAGGCCGTGAGCGCGCCGGTGGCCCCGATCCCGGGTTACCAGCCCTATGACAGCTTTCCCTTCCTGAGGCTCGGGTCGAAGGGCGACCTCGTCGCCTGGGCCCAGCAGCTGCTCGCCGGAGGCGGGTACTCGACCCCGATCACCGGATACTTCGAGGCGCCGACCCGCACGGCCGTGGTGGCTCTACAGGCCGCGCGCAGCCTGGCGCAGACGGGCAGCATCGATGTGCCGACCTGGAACGCGCTGCTCACGCACACCCCGCTGAAGGTGCGCTGGACCAAGAGCGGAGCCGTCGCCGCTTCCGGCTCCGGCGCGCTGCCCGAGCCGCGCTCGGCGAAGCTGCGTGCGAAGGCGTTCGAGATACCGCCGCTCGGAGGAGCCGACCGCCCGTAAGCTGCGCCGGGTGAAGATCCTGGCGGGGCTTGCTGTCGTTGCGGTGATCGCGCTCGGGGCGGGCGCGGTCTGGTACTTCGAGCCTTGGGACGACGGCGATGACGAGGTCGACCTCGCCGCGCTGACAGAGGAGTTCCAGGGCAGCTCGTGCCGCCAGACCGCGGGGCTCGCCGCCGGGCTCGCGCTTCAGGATCCTGAGTTGACGCCGATCGAGTTCCTGCGCGCATTCGGGCGGCAGGTGGCCGGGATCCGCCCGCCGCCGCGCGCCTACGGCGACCTCGCCCGCGGGGGCAGCAACCAGGTCCCGGGCAAAGGGCTTCCTCGCCCGCTACGACGACGGCACGATCGGCCAGGCTCGCCACTTCGCCGGGATCACGGTCGCGGCCACATTCGGAGGCGGGCAGGCGACGCGGCTGATCTCGATTTTCGCCCGACGCGACCCGCTGGAGTCCTCCGACGGGCAGCTGACAGAGGAGGGGATCGCGTTCGCCGACGACGTTCTGAGGGGCGAGCTCGAGCTCGACGAGACGCCCAAGTGGATCCTCGACAATCTCTGCCGCCGCAAGCCGTAGATGATCCCGCTCAAGGACAACATCCCGACCGACCGCTTCCCCGTGGTCACGGTCGCGTTCATCGCGATCAACGTGCTGGTGTTCATCTGGCAGCTGACCTACTCGACCGACCCCCAGCTCGGCGAACCGCCCTATGACCTCGGCAGCATCGACCAGAGCTCGCTCGAATACGGAGCGATCCCGTACCGGATCACACACCCCGACGAGAAGGCCGATTGCGCGATCGGGCCCGTCGAGACCGGCGGGCAAATCGAGCTCGGCGTGGTCTGCCCCGGGACCGCGGAGTACGACGAGGCGGTCCTGATCAGCACCGAAAGCGTAGGTCCCGCGGCCGGGATCGTCCCCGCCACCGACGATCCGACGGGCCTCGAGCTGCAACCCCTCGCGCAGGCGGCGTGGTTCGTGACCCTGTTCACGTCGATGTTCATGCACGGCGGGCTTCCTGCACATCGCCGGAAACATGCTCTTCCTCTGGGTCTTCGGTAACAACATCGAGGACTCGATGGGCCGCTTCAAGTTCGCGGCCTTCTACCTCACCGCGGGGCTGGTTGCCGTTTATTCGCAGGCCCTGCTCGACGTGGACTCGACGGTGCCGACGATAGGCGCGAGCGGGGCCGTGGCGGGAGTACTGGGCGCTTATGCGCTCCTGCACCCCGCCGCGAGGGTGCTGACGCTGATCTTCATCATCTTCTTCGTCACGCTCGTCGAGATCCCGGCACTGATCCTGCTCGGGATCTGGTTCGTGCTCCAGTTCGTCCCGGCGCTGGGCCAGGTCGCGACGCCCGAGGTCGGCGGTGGCGAGGGGATCGCGTACTTCGCCCATGTAGGCGGGTTCATCTTCGGCCTCGCGGTGATCAAGCTGCTGGCTCGCCGGCGGCCCGAGTCCCAACCCGAGCTCCCGGCCAGCTAGAAGGAGCTGGCATGGCCCCGGGAACCCGAGCAGCGATCCTGATCGCCGGCCTCACCTTCTGCCTGCTGTTCGGCGCGCTGACGATCTCGGTTGCGGCCGACTCGGGCTTCAACGTGTTCACCGTGATCTCACTCTTCATCGTCGCGATGATCGCTTCGGGGTTGATCGGGGCGATTCGCAATCCGCCGCCCGATGACCGGTAGGCGGCTCGCCGTCGCGCTCGTCGCATTCTGTCTCGCGTTCACCGCGGGCGGCGCGCTGCTCCTGTGGCCGGCCTCGGACGATGATTCCGAGCCGGCCGTCACGATCTCGGGATCGGAAGGCCAGGTAGCCGCGCCCGAGCCGGAGCCCACGACCTCGGAGGTCATCGAGGAGCCTCCCCTGATCGCAGGGGAGTTCGCCGTCACTGAGGCGAGCGGGGCCTACGCGGTCAACCCCCGTTTCAAGCAGCCGCCGGGGGCGGGGCTGCTGTTCGACGTCGACACCGGCGAGGTCCTGTGGGCTAGGCGGCCCGCCGTCCAGCGGCCGATCGCGAGCCTGACGAAGATGATGACCGCCCTGATCATCGCCGAGGATCACCGCGCCGTCGAGAGGGTGACGATCAGCGCCAAGGCGCCGGGGGTCGAGGGCTCGCGCATCGGCGTGCTGAAGCCGGGAAGCAAGGTGCCGCTTCGCGGGCTCTTCCTCGGACTGCTGCTGGTCTCCGGCAACGACGCCGCTGTGGCGCTCGCCGAGCACGACGCCGGCAGCGTGGCGCGCTTCGTCAGGCGGATGAACCGCCGCGCCGCCGAGCTTGGGCTCACCTGCTCGCGCTTCGCCGGGCCCGCGGGGTTGCAGGACACCGGCAACAGCTCCTGCGCGTACGACATCGCCGCGCTCGCCCGCGCCGACCTCGCCAACGACTGGGTCTCTTCAGTGACGTCGCGGCGCGCGGCGGAGGTTCCGTTCCCGACCCAGGGCGGGACCCTCTCGCTCGCCAACAACCACTACTTCGTCCAGATCGGGGTGGCGGGCCTGCCGAAGGCCAGGGTGACGGGTGTCAAGACCGGCCTCACCAACGGCGCAGGCCGCTGCTACGTCACCACCGCCCGCCTCGGCGACCGGCACCTCGGAGTGGTCCTGCTCAATTCCGAGGACCCGATCAGGCAGGTGCCGCAACTGCTGCGGGCGGGATTCGCGTCTACCGGCTAGGGGGCTGAAGCCCTGCCGGACCGCCAGCGGCGCTAGCAACGCGAGCGCGTATTGACGGGTGCAGGGTGCGAGTGTCACATCCGGGGCGTGCCGCGTGTCACACCCGCGGCGCGCGGCGTCGCCTATGGTCGTTCATATTGGCAGGCACCCTCCAATGAGAGGAGCAAAGTCATGTTCGGTGGTCTCGCAGTCGGAATCGCGCAGGTCGCTAGGCCCAGTCGCATCGCCCAAGGCCTTCCCCGCGACAGCCAGCGCCGCCGCCGCCCGGTCGTCGGCCGGCCGCGCTAGAGACGAAGACGGAGCGGACCCGGCCGGATCGGCCGGACGGGCCCGCGATCAAAGCCCGGCCGCTTCGAGGGCCTGATCGCGGTCGTAGTAGAAGGCGATTCTGGCGATCTTGTCGCCTGAGATTCGCAGTCCGCGAATGGAGTCAGCAGGACGACTTTCGAACCCGCAGTTCCTGAGAATTCTTCGATCTCTCGTTCGCGCTAGACCCCTCTACGAAGGCGCGGGCTCGTACCGCATCGCCACCGCGCCTGAGCCGAACTCCAGCCGGCTCACGAGCCTCAAGTCGACACGCTTCGACAGCCCCGCGAACAGCGTCGGACCGTGGCCAACCAGCCTCGGCTGCACCACGAACTCGTACTCATCGATCAACCCCAGCTCCGCCAGCGCCTGCGGGAGCTTCACGCCACCCACGAACAGCCCATTACCTGACTCCCGCTTCAGCTCCCGAACGGCGTCCCCCAGATCCCCACGCACGAGCTCAGCGTTCCAATCGACCCGGTCCAGGGTGCTCGACACGACGTACTTCTTTGCTGCGTCGATCGTCCGGCCGAATGGTGCCGTCCACACAGGCATCGCTTCCATCTGCCCCGGCGGCCGCCAGGCTGCCTCCATCATCTCGTAAGTCACCCGGCCGAAGAGGAGAGCATCGGCCTGGTCGATGCTCTTCGTCGCGTGGCGATGCATCTCTTCGTCCGGGGAACCCACACGGTGATCGCAGCATCCGTCCAACGTGACGTTGATGGAATACCGAAGGGGTCGCACTACGCAAATCTCCCAGCGGTTGCTGTTGAAGTTGGTCTTTCTATTGGTGGCGCGAGGCTCATGTTCTCTGATTTTTCGTCAAGCATTTGTGGAGCCAGCCGGATTCGAACCGGCGGCCTCCGCGTTGCAAACGCGGCGCTCTACCAACTGAGCTATGGCCCCAGCGGTCGAATTCTAGGTCGCTGCGCCATGGGCCTTGTGACAGACTCCTCCCGCTGTCAGAGAGAGCCCTTGAAGGAGGGAGAATGGCGAACGAGGAGCCGACGGACCACTCGCCGACCGCCGTCGAGGACGAGAAGGAGGAGGCTGCCCGCAAGGGCGAGGCGAAGCCGGCGCAGCAGGCGGAGATGTCGAACCTCGACATCGTCCGGTTCTACTTCGACCGGGCCGTGGAGCGCCTCGAGCTGCCCGACGACCTTCGGGTCGTGTTCTGGTCGCCCTACCGCGAGGTCACGGTTCAGATCCCCGTCAAGCTCTCCGACGGCAAGGTCCACACCTTCTCGGGCTACCGCATCCAGCACAACGGCGCCCGCGGGCCCTACAAGGGCGGCATCCGCTTCCACCCTGAGGTCGACGTCGACGAGGTCCGCGCGCTCGCCTCGTTGATGACCTGGAAGACCGCCGTCGCCAACGTGCCCTTCGGCGGCGCCAAGGGCGGGGTCAACTGCCCCGCAGACAAGCTGGAGCGCAACGAGGTCCAGGCGATCGCGCGCTCGTTCATGGACAAGATCGAAAAGATCCTCGGGCCGACGCGCGACATCCCTGCCCCCGACGTCAACACCGACTCCCAGGTGATGGCCTGGATGATGGACGAGTACGGAAAGCTCCACGGCCACACGCCCGGGATCGTGACCGGCAAGCCGATCTCGCTCGAGGGCTCGCTCGGCCGCGAGCAGGCGACGGGCCGCGGCTGCGTCTTCATGTTCCGCGAGGCGGCTCCCCAGGTCGGGCTCAGTCCGGCCGAATCGACCTTCGCGATCCAGGGCTACGGGAACGTCGGCTCGTGGGGGGCGCGCATCATGCAGCAGCTCGGCTCGAAGATGGTTGGCGCGTCCGACGCCACCGGCGCGATCCAGAGCGAGGCGGGCATCGACGCCGACGATCTCGCCCATCACATCGCCGAGGGCGGCAAGCTGACCGAGTTCCCCGGCACCGAGGTGATCAGCCCCGACGACCTCGTCGCGCTCGACTGCGATGTGCTCATCCCCGCAGCGCTCGGCGGGATGATCCACGAGGGCAACGCCGACAGGATCAAGGCCAAGATGATCATCGAGGGCGCCAACAGCCCGACCACGCCGGCGGCGGACGAGATCCTGAACGCGAAGGGTGTCTACGTGATCCCCGACGTGATGGCCAACGCCGGCGGCGTCGTCGCCTCCTACTTCGAATGGGTCCAGAACATGCAGCACATGCAGTGGACCGAGCGCGAGGTCAACGACAAGCTCGGCGGGATGATGCGAAAGGCCTACCGCGACGTCAGCGGCCGCGCCAAGGAGGAGAAGCTCCACCTGCGCGACGCGGCCTATCTGGTCGGGATCGAGCGAGTTGTCGAAGCGAGCCGCACGCGAGGTTACATCTAGGCGGCGCGGCGGGGGCGCGGTCGCGCGGTCGTCGGCACCGGGTAGCGCCGCCGTTTAGTGCTTACTCGTCGTCCTCGAAGTCGAAGTCCTTCGGCGGGCCCTTCTCGAACCACAGGTCCTCGTCGTCGTCTGACTCCTCGATGAAGTCTGGCGAGCCAGAGAGGAGGTCCTCCTCCTCGCTCGTGTCCGCCGGCCGCACCTCGGTCGCAGGATGCTCGTCGGAGACGTCGTCATCGAATTGGTCTTCGGGCGCCGCGTAGCTCTGCTCGTCGGTGGGCGGGCCGAGCTCGTCGAACTCGTCGCTCGGCTCGGCGGGAGGCGCCTCCGCCTCGACGTCGGGCTCCCCGGGCGCGCTCGGCAGCGGCATGTCGGGCTCGCCCGGGTCGCTCTCGAAGTCGAAGACGCCACTGGGGGGACTCGAGGTGCCAGCCGGCTCGAGCGGCTCGGACGAGGGCGGGCCCTCGTACTCGATCTCGCTCGAGGGGGGCTCGGGGGCGGGGTGCTCCTCGGTCGCGTGGTGAACTCGCCCGCGGGCGCGGCCGGGCGGCTCCGAACCGGCCTCGGGCGGAGGCGGCGGAGGATCGGGGACACCGGCGGGCTCGGGCGGCAGCTCGGCCTGCGGCTCGGGCTCGGGCTCGGGCTCGGGCAGGAGATCGACCTCGTCCGAGGGCGGCGCGTCGGCGACCGGTGCGGGCTCGTTCGGCTCGGGATCGGGCGGCCTCACCATCGTCCCCTCCTCGGGGCGGGAGGCCTCGGCGCTCTCGGGAGGAGGTGGGGGCGGCTCATGTGCAGCTGCTGCCGGCTCCGGCTCCTCGGCCATCAGGTCGGCGAGGGACTCGGCGGGCGGAAGGTCGTCCGCGGCAGGGGCCTCGGGCTCGACATTCGGCGCCGATGGCGGCGCCGATGGCGGGGCTGGCGCCTCGGGGGGCGCGGCGGAGCCCTCGGGGGGCCCCGAGGAAGGATGCTGCGTCGCCTCGGGCAACGGGGCCGGCGCGACGTCGGGGGAGGCCGATGGCGAAGGCGAGGGCTCATCGAAGTCGAACGGGCCGGAGGCCTCGGGGTCGGCGGGGGGCGTCTCGTCGGCGGCCGGCGGAGCCGCCGGGGGAGCGGGCGCGGAAGCCTGGGGCTCGACGAGGCGCGTCGGCTCCTCGTCGCCGGCGTCGCCCAGGCCAGAGGGCGGCGGGGTCGCGGGGCCGGGGGCCTCCTCGGAGCTGGGCTCGCCAGGCCCCGGGGGCGCCGCCTGGCCGAACAGGTCGCCCGCGGCGAAGGGGTCGGGTCGATCGCCCGACCCAAAGGCCGAGTCCTCGAGGGTGCGCACCTCTTCCTCCCGGGCGCCGTGCTGGCGCTTCAGGTCGAGGTGGTCGCGAATTGCGTCGTCAAGAATGCCCATCGTGCGCCGATCCGAGGCGTTGAGTTCGAAAGCTTAGAGGCGTGGAGCAAGTTTGATACCCATAGATGCTGCGGATTCTGCATCGTGGCGACCAGGCACGCACGGAGCCTCAGTCACTCGAGGTGCGGACCTGGTCCTTGCCGGCGCGCTTCGCACGCAGCAGCGCCTGGTCGGCGGCCTCGATAAGCGCCTCGACGTTCTCCTCGGCCTCGGTCGCGGTCGCCGCTCCGATGCTGACCGTCACGTTCATCGTGTCGCCGTCGCGCGTCGAGACCGCAGCGTCATGGATGTTGGAGCGCAGGCGCTCGGCCAGCACAAGGGCACCGGGGGCGTCGGTCTCGAGCAGCATCAGAGCCAGCTCGTCGCCCCCGTAGCGCGCCCCGACGTCGATCGCGCGCGTCGTGTGGCGGACCACCTGGGCGATCTCCTCCAGCACCGCGTCGCCCTGGAGGTGCCCCATCGTGTCGTTGATCGACTTGAAGTTGTCGATATCCACGATCAGAACCGAGATGTCGTGCCCGAAGCGCCGCGCGCGGGCAAGCTCGACCTCGAGCATCTGCAGCATGCGCCGGCGGTTCCAGAGGCCGGTGAGCGGGTCCGTCACCGCCTGTTGCGCGACCTGGGTATGCAGGCCCGTAAGAGTCCGCGCGAGCCCGTAGGCGAAGATCACGCCGAGGAGCAGGAAGCCCACGAGCAGGGCAGCGGCGGGGCCCCCGATCGCCAGAAAGCCGCCTTCCTTCGCCGGCCCGAGCAGGAGCAGGCTCTCGCCGTCATCGCTGTCCAGCTCCAGCAGATGCGCCCGGAACTCTCCCTCGCCGGTCTCGAGATCCACCGTCTCGCCCGGCTCGAGCTGGCCGGTCGGTGCGTTCACCGTCGCGACGAGCGCCTGGTCGTCACGAGAGACCACCAGCTCGCGCTTGGTCAGCCGGCGCACCTGGGACGCGAAGTCGTCGGCGGTCGTCGTCGAAACGCGCAGCGCCCCGCTGTCGGCGCCCTCGCTGGTCAGAAGCGTCTCTGCGAACGCGATCGCGTCGGTCGGACTCGCTGTCGCGAGCACGGTGCCGTCGGGCGAGAGCACGTCGACGGCCTCGACGTCCGGATCCCGGTCCACGGCATCCGTCGCGAACTCCTGCAGCGCAGCCTGGTCCGGGCCCCCCGGCGCGGTCAGCGCCGCCGCGAGCTCGGGGTCGCCGCTCAGCACCTGGGCGAACTCGCCCGCCTCCGCGACCTCGCCCTCGTATATCGCGAGCGCGGTCTCGAGCCCTGAGGCGAGGCGCGCATCAGCCTTCCCGCGGCGCGAGTCCTCGCTGACGATCAGGAGCATCCCGACCAGCGCAAGGGTCGGCACCAGAGCGATCAGGATGAAGAAAAGGGCAAGACGCCGTCCGAAGCTCACCTCGGAGACAGCGTATCCTTGGCCCCGGCTGCGGAGGGATTTCCCGCCCGCGCGGCAACATATGTCCCATGGGGCTATAGCTCAGTTGGGAGAGCGCCTGGATCGCACCCAGGAGGTCGCCGGTTCGAGCCCGGCTAGCTCCACTCTCAGATTCCGCGACCCGCGTCGAACCGCGGTCGTAGAGCAGCAGGGCCCGGCGCTCGCGATCTCGCCGGAGAAGGCGCACCGCCCCCGTCGCCGTCCCAGAGCTCCAGCGGCGCCCGCTTCCGCCCGGACTCGTCGCCGCCGGGCGGCGTCAGCTTCGGCACGGCGCCCTCACCCGCCGGCACAACGTCGGAGTAGCGTCAGGTGCGCTCGGAGTACGCGGGCTCGGGACCCGGTTCCGCCGGCGGGGCACCGACGGAAGTGGCCTCGCTTCCGTTGCCGTTCGCGCTCGCATCGTTCTCGTCGCCCATCCCCATCGAGGGCACCGGGGCCGGACGCAGGACGAAGACCGCCACGGCGATCGCGACGGCGATGAGCACGGCGCCGACCAGGTAGGCGAGGTGGTAGCCGGAGTTGAGCGCGGCGGCGGTGGACTCGCCATCGGCGAGCAGAGAATCGCTGCGATCGGCCGAGAGCGTGGCGAGCACCGCGAGGCCGATTGCGCCACCGACCTGGACGCTGGTGTTGACGAGGCCCGAGGCGAGCCCGGAGTCGCTCTGCGTGGCGCCTGACATCGCCAGCATCATCAGCGCCGGGAAGGCGAGGCCGGCGCCCAGGCCGAGCAGGATCATCGGCGGCATCAGGTCGACGAAATAGCTGCCGTCAACGGGAGTCCGGGCGAAGAGCAGCAGGCCGACACCCACCGAGGCGAGCGCCGGGATCAACACTGACCGGGGGCCGAAGCGCATATTGACCCGGTCGGAGACCTTGAGCGACATCGTCCCCATCGCAAGCGTGGCCGGCAGGAACGCGAGGCCGACCTCGAGCGGGTCGTAGCCGAGGATGCGCTGCATGTAGAGCGCGCCCATGAAGAACATGCCGAACATGCCCGCGACCGTCAGGGCCTGCACGATGTTGGCGCCCGAGACGTTGCGCGAGCGGAAGAGCCGCAGCGGCATCAGCGGGTTCGCGATGCGCGCCTGGCGGGCGACGAACGCGGCGACCAGCCCCAGCGAGACCAGCCCGAGGACGAGGGTCTGGGGCGAGCCCCAGCCCTGCTCGCTGATCTGAAGGATGTTGTAGACGCCGAGCATCAGGCCGGCGGTGAGCAGTGCCCCGCCGAGGACGTCGGCGCCCTCGCTCAGGCCGATCCCCTCGTGGTCGTCGACCAGGCGCCTCGCGGCGAGCGCGGTGACGATCCCGATCGGGACGTTGATGAAGAAGATCCAGTGCCAGTTGATCGCCTCGGTCAGCGCACCGCCCGCGAGCAGGCCGATCGAGCCTCCGGCGGACGCGACGAACCCGAACACGCCGATCGCCTTCGCCTGCTCCCGCGGCTCGGGGAACATCGTCACGATCATGCCCAGGATCACCGCCGAGGTGAGCGCGCCGCCGACGCCCTGCACGAAGCGCGCGCCGATCAGCATCCCCTGGCTCGACGCGAGAGCGCAGAGCACCGAAGCCACGGTGAACAGCGCAAGGCCGTACAGGAAGATCCGGCGCTGGCCGATCAGGTCGCCGAAGCGGCCCGCGAGCAGCAGGAGCCCGCCGAAGGGGATCATGTAGGCGTTGACCACCCAGGCGAGGTTGCTCTGCGAGAAGCCGAGGTCGTCCTGGATCGAGGGCAGCGCGACGTTCACGATCGTGCCGTCGACGACGATCATGAGCATTCCCGTGCAGAGCACGTAGAGCGCCAGCCAGCGGCGGCGCTCGTCGGCGGCGCTCGGGGCGGGTGCGGAAGACTCTGAGGTGGCTGCCTGGGTACTCACGTTTCTCGCTCCTTCGGCTGGTCGTTGTCGTGGTTGTTCATCCCGTTGAAACGGACAGCGAGCCGAAAACTCATCGCTTCCGCCTCAAGATAGTGGGGTCGCTCAAGAGCGCCTCGCCAGCGGCGAGCGAGGTGCTGCAGGCGGCGAGGCGGGCCGCTCTACCATCTGTTCCCATGCGCATCGACGAGATCCTGCAGCGGCCCGACCCGAGCTTCTCGGTCGAGTTCTTCCCATACAAGACCGACAAGGGGCGCGACGAGCTGTTCGAGACGGTTCGCGTGCTCGGGGAGCTCGACCCGTCGTTCTTCTCCGTCACGTACGGCGCGGGCGGCTCGACCCACGACCGTCGCAAGACCCTGGAGATCACCCGAGCGATCCGCGACGAGCACGGGATCGAGACCATGGCGCACCTCAACTGCGTCGGCGAGACCGCCGAGGGCCTGCGCGCCGTCGTCGACGAGATCGCCGAGGGCGGGATCGAAAACGTCCTGGCGCTGCGGGGCGACCCGCCGAGCGGACAGCCGGACTTCGTCCAGCCCGAGGGTGGCCTCGGCAGCGCCGCCGAGCTCGCGGCGATGATCAGCGACGCCCGCCCCGAGCTCGCGATCGGCGGCGCCTGCTTCCCCGAGGTTCACCCTGAGGCCGACGACCTGGCGAGCGATCTCGCCTACCTGAAGACCAAGGTCGACGCCGGCGCCCGCTTTCTGATCACCCAGCTCTTCTTCGACAACCAGGCCTACTTCGACTTCGTGCCCGCGGCGCGCTCGGCCGGGATCAACGTGCCGATCATCGCCGGCATCGTGCCGATCGTCGGCTACAAGCAGGTTCAGAAGGTCTGCGCGCTGTGCGACGCAACGATCCCGGAGTCGCTGGCCGCCGCGCTCGAGGCAATCGGCGGCGACGAGCGCGCCGAATACGAGTTCGGGATCGCCTACACGGCGCAGCAGTGCTCGGCCCTGCTCGCCCACGGCGCGCCGGGGATCCACTTCTACGCGCTCAACAAGTGGCCCGCCACCAAGGCCATCATGGGCGCGCTTCGCGCCGCGCGGCCGTGGGACCGCGCCCCGGCGGAGCCGCTGGCGCTCCCCGCTACATAGACTCCCCCAAGCGGTGCCGGAGTTTCTCCACAAGGGCAGGCGGATCTCTTACGAGACCTACGGGGAGGGCGATCGCCCGCTCGTGCTGATCCACGGGCTGCTCTTGAACAAGCACATGTTCAATCGGCTCGGCCCGGAGATGGCCAAGCGCGGCAACCGGGTGATCACGATCGACCTGCTCGGCCACGGCGACTCGGATCGCCCACCTGAGATGGTCAACTACTCGATGCGCTTCTTCGGCCAGGAGGTGATCGGGCTGCTCGACCACCTCGAGCTCGAACAGGCGGTGATCGGCGGCACCTCCCTCGGCGCCAACACCAGCCTCACAGTCGCCCGCGACGCCCCGGAGCGCGTCAAGGGGATGATGATCGAGATGCCGGTGCTCGACAACGCGCTGCTCGCGACGACCGCCTTCTTCACCCCCATCCTGGCCGGGCTGCGCTTCGGCGCGCCCGTGCTCAAGGGCGTCGCCTCGGTCGCTCGCCGCGTCCCGCGCACAATCGGCCTCGTCGACCTCTGGCTCGACGCCGCCCGTCAGGACCCCGTCCCCTCGGCGGCGGTGCTGGAGGGCCTCTTCCTGGGTGCGTCGGCTCCGCATCACGACGAGCGCGTACGGATGGGCCAGCCGACCCTCGTGATCGGCCACCGTGCCGACCCCATCCACGCGTTCTCGGACTCCGGGATGCTCGCCGGCGAGCTTCCCAACGCTCGGCTCGTGCAGGCGACGTCGATCGTGGAGTGGCGGATCACCCCGAAGCGCCTCGACGACGAGCTGAGCGGGTTCCTCGACGACGTATGGAGCGGGCTCGCGGGCCCCGGCTGGACACCGAAGGCCGCGGCTGAGGCACCGCTTAGGCAGAGTCGCTAGATTCGCGCGCTCGTATGGCCGGCAACAAGGAAGAACGCGAGCGCCTTCGCCAGGAGCGGCTCGCCGCACAGCAGAGCGCGGGCACGAGCGAGCGGACGAGGCTGATCGCCGGCTACTTCGTCGCGGGCCTGCTCGGCCTCGCGGTGCTCGCGGGCCTCGGGATAGTCCTGTTCGGAGGCGATGAGAACGGCTCCGCGGCGCAGGTCGAGGAAGGCTGCGACAACGCCGCGATCCAGGCGGAGATCGGGGTCTTCCAGGACTACGAGTGCGACAACCGCGAGGGCACCCCGCCGCCGGAGCTCCAGTTCGGCGACCTCGACGAGTCCATCACGCAGGCCAAGTGCACGCCGATGCTGGACCTGCCCGACGAGGGCAGCACCCACTTCACCGACGAGACCAAGGGCGACTACAAGACCCAGCCGCCCACCTCGGGCGACCACCTGAGTGCGCCGAACGAGGCAGGCAGCGGCGCCGTCGCCGACGGCGCGTACATCACCACGCCCCCCGAGTCTCGACTGGTGCACTCGATGGAGCACGGGCGGGTCGAGATCCGCTACGACCCCGACCTCCCCGAGGACCAGCAGCTCGCCCTGAAGGGGGTCTTCGACGAGGACCCGGGCGGCATGATCATGGTGCCCGACCCCGACCTGCCTTACGCGGTCGGGTTCAGCGCCTGGACCAACGCCGTCGGCTGCTCCGAGTACGACCCGCTTGTGCTCGACGTACTGCGGAACTTCCGCGACACGTTCCGCGGGAACGGGCCCGAGAACTTCCCGATCAACCTCTAGCGCCACCTGCAGCACCCGCTTGGCTCCGAACGCCGCCTTGCGGAGCCAAAACCCCCGCCGTGCAACGGTGTTCCAGGTAAGGAATGCGAGGCAGGCTGACAATCGCTGCGGCGCTCGGCGCCGTCCTCTTCTGCGCCTGGGTGGCAGCCCCGGCGCTGTCGCTGCACCCCTACATCCCCGCCGCCGAGGACTTCGAGGCCTCGCTGCCCGACGCCAAGCGCCTGCAACCCGAGGCAGCGCCCAGCGAGCTGGAGCGACTCCACGGCCATCGCCACGCAGACGCCTTGGCGACCGGGCACGGCCCGCCGCAGTGGATCTCGCCTCCGGTGAGCGCACCCGAGCGCTTCGACCTGGTCGGAGTCGCTCGTGAGATGCGCGAGGTCGAGATCCGGGTGCGCGACTCGGGCGGCGAGTGGAGCGACTGGGTCCGACAGCACGAGGGCACTCCCGTCTACGTCGACGGCGCCGACGAGGCGCAGGTGCGCGCCGCGTTCGAGCCCGAGGGCGAGCTGCACTTCGTCAACGTCAGCGGCACGGCCGGCGGCCTCGCCGACCGGCTCCTGAACTCCGCCCGCAGCGCGGTCAGCGAAGCGTTCATCTCGATCGCATCGACCCCCGTCGCCGAGGCGATCGCGAACAAGCCGAAGATCGTCACCCGGGCGGCATGGGGCGCGGACCTCGCCGACGGCGGCTGCCCGCCCCGCGAGCCCGCCGAGTACGGCGGCGTCTCGGCGGCGGTCATCCATCACACCGTGAACGCGAACGACTACTCGGCCGCCGAGGCGCCCGGGATCGTGCTCGGGATCTGCCGCTTCCACGTCAACGCGAACGGGTGGAACGACATCGGCTACAACGCGCTCGTCGATCGCTTCGGCAAGCTCTACGAGGGGCGCGCGGGCGGGCTGGAGTACCCCGTGCTCGGAGCGCAGGCGCAGGGCTTCAATGCCCAGACGACGTCGATCGCCTCGATCGGCGAGCACACGTCGACGAAGCTGAGCAAGAAGGCGCGCGGCGCGATCATCAAGTTCCTGGCCTGGAAGATGAAGCTGAGCGCGGCGACGCCCGTGTCCGGGACGACGACGATGACGTCGGCCGGCGGGTCGCAAAGCCGCTACACCGCGGGGACCGTGATCACGGTGCCGCGCGTCATCGGCCACGGCACGCTCGGCCTCACCGAGTGCCCGGGCGCGACCCTCGCGCCCCAGGTCGCCTCGATCCAGCTTGCGGTGCAGAAGCGCATCAAGAACGGGAAGAAGAAAAAGAGGAAGAAGCGCAAGAAGCGCGGCTCGGGCGGAGCTCAGCCCGCTCGGTAGGCCGGGAAGAACCCGCCAGGCTCGGCGGACGCGGCGATTCGCAGCCGCTCGTATTCCTCGGGGTCGCAGACCACCTCGTGCGTGTGAAACGGAGCGGTCGCGTTCGCGAACCCCTGCTTGAAACGGTCGAGCGAGTCGCCCGGCTCCACGCCGCCACCCAGGTTGAGCGAGATGCCGAGCTCGCCGGCGAGCGAGGTCATCGCCGCGAACAGGTTCTTCATCGGGGAATCAGCGAGGGCGGCGTCGGCCGTTCCGCCGAGGAAGTAGTGCAGGTAGCCGTCGCTGCGGACCGCGATCGCGCCCGCCGACGGCGCCTCCCCCTCGCGCCCCGCGAGGAACAGCCAGGCGGGCTCGGTCGCCAGCAGCCGCTCGAAGTACTCGCTCGCGAACCGGTAGCGCTCGGATGCGCCGGTGCGAGCCATCGTCTCGGCGTAGGCGCGCTCGAACGCCGCGCGGTCCGACGACTCGGCGTCGGACCCCGGCTCGGCCGCGACGCGCCATCCGCGGCGCTCGTTCTGGCGGATCTGCTGGCCCAAGCGCTTGCGCAGCCCGCTCGGGAGACGAGGGTCGGCGATCTGGACCTCGGCGCGCACCGTGCCCCCCGGCAAGCTCGGTGAGGTCCCGATCCGGTCGCGCACGAAGAGGCTCACGAGGCCCGTCTCGGACCAATCGACGTCCGCAGGCGGAACGGCCAGCTCCCCGCGCGCGCCGGGATAGCCGTATGGAGAGATCGCATCCGACCCCGCCGCGTCGTCGATCTCGCGCACGATCACGGGCAGCACCGCCCCCTCGCCGTCAGGCCCGATCGCCAGCGAGTGGGTCACGCCCTCGGCCGCCAGGAACTCCGGTGATCGGAAGAACTGGCTCTGCTCGGCGGCCGCCGAGCCGGCGTCGGAGATCAGCCGCGCCCTCACCGGCGGCGCCTCAGTCCTCTGGCTCGGGCGGCTGGTCGTCGGGGAACCCGCCCCAGAGCTCGACGTCGATCAGCTCGCCCTCGTGACGGATGTGGTCGCGCAGCACACCCTCCTGCTTCCAGCCGTTGTATATGACCGCCTTCCTCGCGGCCTGGTTCGGAGCCGGGATGCGGCCGTAGACCTTGTGGGCGCCGAACTCCTCGTAGGCCTTCTTGTTGGTCAGCCGCTCCGCCTCGCGGCCGACCCCCTTCCCCCGTATGCGGTCGTCGCCCATGATCGCCCCGAGCTCAGGTGCGGCCTCGCCGCCGACGCCGTAGAGCGCGGTGAAGCCGACAGGCTCGTCGATCCCCTCGACCATGACCGCCCACTTGCGGTCGTCCCCGTCGGTCTTCATCGCACGCTCGACCCAGGCCTCGGCGTCGGATTCGGTGAACGAGTCTCGGTGCTCGAGCAGGTTGGCGGTCGCCCCGGGAGAGTTGAACCAGCGGTGGACCGCCGGCGCATCGCCTGGTTCGAACTCGCGCAGTGAGATCCCTCGGGCCATTTCGCGGCCAGCCTAGTCCTTGGGCGCTGATTCCTCGGGCGTGGATTCCTTCTCGGCCGCGCGGCGAAGCGGCGAGTCCTCGCTCGACCCGGCGTAGGGATCGCCCGCGGCGATTCCCACCCCCCGGACGAGCACCATCGGCGTCGAGGCGATGATCCTCAGGTCGAGGGCGAGGGAGCGGTGTTCTGCGTACCAGACGTCGAGCTCGATCCTCTGCTCCCAGGGGATCTCGGCGCGCCCCTTGATCTGGGCCCAGCCCGTGACGCCGGGCTTCAGCTCGAGGCGGCGGCGCTGGCGCGGCGTGTAGAGCGCGACCTGCGCCGGCAGGGTCGCCCGCGGCCCCACGATCGCCATCTCACCGCGCAGCACGTTGACCAGGTTCGGGAGCTCGTCCAGCGAGAAGCGCCGCAGCACGCGCCCGGCGCTGGTCACGCGCGGGTCCTCGCTGACCACGGCGGTCCCCACCCCGACGGGATCCGATCCTTCACTCATCGTGCGGAGCTTCCACATCTCGAACTCGCCGCCGTGCAGGCCCACCCTGCGCTGGCGATAGATCACGGGCCCGCGCGAGCCGAGCTTGATCGCCGCGGCGGCGATCGCCAGCACGGGCGAGGCGATCAGCAGGCCGAGGCCCGCGATCGCGACGTCAGCCGCGCGCGGCAGGCCGCGCCGCGAGGGCGATGGCGGAGCACTCATCGAGACGCCGCCCGACGGGACTCACCGAAGCGGATGAGGACCCGGTTGGGTCTCATCGCGTGCCCTCGACCTTCTCCCAGCCAATCGGCACCCCGCCGGCCCTGATGCGGTCGAACAGGCCGACCGCGATCGAGGCCGTGACCGTGAAGTAGTAGTAGGCGATGCGCAGCGGCAGAAAGGGAACGAAGCGCCCGAGCAGCGCCGCGGCGAGGAAGCCCAGCTGCAGCGCCATCGTCACGACGTAGAGGGTGCCCTCGCCGAGCAGCGCCGCGTTGGCGCCGAGCGCCACCAGGTGCAGCCACGGGGTCAGGTAGCGCAGCAGGCGATGCGAGTAGATCTCAAGCGCGTAGGCGGGCGAGTAGCCGCGCGGGCTCAGCATCCCCCACTTCAGCATCACGTCCCACAGGCCCCACATCATTCGCCGCTTGCGCTTGAACTCGCCCTCCACAGTCGGCGCCATGCGCTCGGTTGCGAGCGCGCTCGGCTCGTAGACGGCGCGCCAGCCTCGCTTGGTCAGCTCGAACGGGAACCCGATGTCCTGGCCCCGGCTCGGGTGCAGCTCGACGTAGGCCTCGCGTCGAACGGCGTAGATCCCGCCGTTGCCGGCGGTGATCCCGGCGAGGCCCGACTCCATCTCTCGCACCGCCATCTCGTAGCGCCAGTAGAGGCCCTCCTGGTTGCCCCCCTCGCCGCCCGAGAAGCGGACCTGGCCGCAGACGTACCCGACTCGCTCGTCTGCGAAGCGCGCGACGAGGCGTCGCATCGCGTCCGGCTCCCAGAAGCTGTTGGCGTCGGAGAAGGCGACGATCTCGGTGTCTGCTTCGCGCACCGCGGCGTTCAGCGCCTGGACCTTCCCGCCGCGCGGCAGGTCAAGCACCCGGTCGGCTCCGGCCTCGCGGGCGAGCTCAACCGTTCGGTCGGCCGAGCCGTCGGAGGCGACAACGACCTCCAAGCGCTCGCGCGGGTAGTCCAGCTCGAGCGCGTTGCGGACCTTCTCGGCGATCACCCTCTCCTCGTCGTAGGCGGCGATCACGAGGGTCACGCCCGGCGGCTCCGGGCCCAGCGCGTCGCGCTCGCCGCCGCTCTCGCCGAACAGGCGGCTGAGCACCGCGAGCAGCAGCGGATAGCCGACGTGCGCGTAGGCGATCAGGGCGAGCGCGCCCCAGAAAAAGACCTCAAGAAAAACCATGGGTTGGGATTATCCGGCGAGCAGCCGTTCGTAGAAGGCGAGGGTACGGCGGCCGATCTCCTCCCAGCGAGTACTCGCCCGCAGCCGCGGCTCGCGCCGCGGCCGCGAGCCTGTCTCGCTCGTCGGGGTCGTCGAGCAGTTCCCGGAGGGCCTCGGCGAGCGCGTCGGGGTCGCCGGGCGGCACGGTTCGGGCCGCCCCGAGCTCCGCGACCTCCGGGAAGCCGCCGATCGCGCTCAGCACCAGCGGCCGCCCGAAGGCGAGCGCCGTGTAGAGGACGCCCGACTGCTCGATGTTGCGGTACGGCAGGGCGACGACGTCGGCGCGCCGCATGAAGGCGGGTATCTGCGCGTCGGGGACGAAGCGGTCGATGAAGCGCACCCGTCCGCGCGCCGCCGCGGCCAGCTCGCGGAGCGGCTTCATCGGGACCATCGGTCTGCCGACGACCCAGAGCTCGGCGCCGGCGCCGAGGCGGCGGAACGCCTCGAGGAGGACGTCGGTCCCCTTGTACGGCCGGATCAGGCCGAACGCGAGGATCACGGGCCCCTTGACCTCCGCCAACTCAGGGGGCAGCGGCTGCTCATCGGCCTGGCGCGTGAGGTAGTCGAAGGCGCCGTGCGGGATCACCTCGATGCGCCCGGGGTCCACCCCGAACTGCGAGGCGAGGCGCTCGGCGCCGTGGCGGGAGTGGGCGACGATCCCGTCCATGCGGGCGAGCAGCCGCTCGAGCGTCGACGCGATGGGTGTTTCGCTATCGGGGAAGCGCCAGTGCATCGTGAACACCCGCGGGTGGACCGGGGCGAGCAGCCTGTGGTCGAGCTGGGGGACCGGCAGCCACTGGTAGTGGACGACGTCGGCGCCCCGCGCGTGGCGGCGGTGGCGCAGCATCCCCGGGAGGTGCTCGGCGGCCCGCATCGCGCGCCTCGCTCGCGCGTTCGCCGGGCCCGAGGCGGAGCTTCGGCGATAGAAGAGCTCGGTGACCTCATAGCCCTCCCCCACGGGCACCGAGCCGTAGGGAAACCGGCAGGTGACGAGCTCGACCTCAGCCCCTGCCCGCGCGAGCGCGCCCGCCAGGGCGTGGTCGTAGGGAGGCGTGTATGCAGCCGGATCGACGATCTGAACGCGCATGGGGGAGCATTCTCGCCGTGAAGCTGTCCTATTGCGTGGTCAACACCGACGGCCGGGAAGATCTTCTCGCCTGCCTCGACGCGATCGAGCGCACCGCGCCCGCCGGCGTCGACGCCGAGATCCTGGTTCTGGACAACGCCTCGGGCGACGGATCGGCCGAAGCCGTGCGCTCGCGCGGCGGCGATGTGCGCCTGATCGCGCTCGAGCGCCGCGAGGGGAAGGCCGCCAATGACTCCCGCCTGCTGCGCGAGTCCCGCGGCGAGTACTCGCTGCTGCTGAACGAGGACTCCGAGCTCACCCCGGGGGCTACCGCGGCCCTGATCGCCGCCCTGGACGCCGACCCCGGCGCGGCGGCGGCCGGCGCGCAGCTCCTCTCCTCCTCGGGGGAGCCGGCCCCGTGCGCCTGGCGGCTGCCCGGTTGGGGCACGAGCATCGCCTCGGCGCTGTTCCTGCACCGCCTCTTCGTCACACAGAGCGGCGGCGAGCACACCCGCGAGGTCGGCTGGGTGCAGTCGAGCGCCATGCTCGTGCGCGGCTCGGCCGCGGAGGAGGTCGGCTACCTCGATCCCGACTTCTTCATCTACTCCGACGAGACGGACTTCAGCAAGCGCCTGCGCGACGCCGGCCACACGATCCTCTTCGTGCCGGCCGCGCGGGCGATCCACCACGACCAGCTCGCCTCGGACTCGACCGGCGCCGACCGCCGCATGGTCGAGTTCAGCCGCAACCGCGACCTCTACCTGCGGAAGCACCTCGGAGCCGCCTCGGCGTTCGGACTGCGGCCGGTGATCGCCTTTCCCTACCTCGTACGGGCCGCTGTCAACGCGGCGTGGCCCGGCCGCTCACCGCGGCGATTCGTCGCCCTCGCCCGTCAGGCACTCCAGCCGGGCCGCGGCGAGGGCATCCGCGAGGCGGCTGAGGCCTACAACCGCAGGCTCGACGCCTAGGGGCCGCGAGCGTCCTCGTCGCGCTGCTCGGCCTCGAGCGCCTCGCGGGTCAGGCGGGGGCCGCGGCCACTCGGGTCCTTCCGCGCCTCCCCGGCCTTCGGGCGGAGCATCGCGATAGCGCTGGATCGCCTCGCGGATCGCGCTGGGCGACAGGTTGGCCGCGAGGGCCCGGCGCTCCTCCGCCCTGAGGAAGCCGGTCGCGTAGAGGAGCAGCGGATAGAGCATCCACAGGGCCGTGCGCGAGGCGAGACCGGCGATGCCGTCCGTCGGGAGCAACAGCTCCCCGACGGCGACGATGACCGCACCGGTCGCGAACAGCTGGGTCAGGCGCAGCCACTCGTAGGGCACCGGGAACAGCCGCTGGGTGAAGAAGTACATGAGCGCAAGCACGACGGCGTAGGAGGCGACCAGCGAGATGCCCGCGCCGACGATCCCGAACTCGGGAATGAGGAAGAGGTTGAGGCCGATGTTGGCGACGGTCCCGATCGCCGTCGCCGGGAAGTTGAACTCGGTGCGCCCGGTGCGGCCGAGAACGACGACCAGCACGAGGTAGAGCGCGTAGAGCATCACCCCCGTGGAGACCAGGCCTATCGCCTCGTAGGAGTCGAAGAACTCGGGCGCAGCCAGGGTGCGGACGATCCAGCGCGAGAGGAGCCAGATGCCGGTCACCGCGAAGGCGCAGACCGCGACGAACCAGGTGACGATCACGGCGTATGCGTTGCGCGCCTCGTCGTCGTCGCGGATCGAATATGCGAGCGGCGGCCACGCGAGCTGGAACCCCTTGACGAGCACGTTGACCGCCTGCGCGAACTTGACCGAGAGCGCGTAGAGGCCCGCGTCGCCGAGGCCCGCGAGCCGGACCAGAAGCAGCCGGTCGATGAAGTTGAGGGAGTAGAGCGAGAGCTCGGCCGGCATCGTCGGCAGGCCGAAGCGAGTCATACGGCGCAGCACACCGAAGTCCGGGACGAGCGCGAGGCGTCGGCGCTGGGCGATCAGCAGTCCGGCCAGGAAGAGCGCGCCGCTCAAGTACTGGCCGAGCAGCAAACCCTCGGCGCCCCTCTCCTCGATCACAACCAGCCAGACGGTGAGCGGGATCGTCACCAGTACGTTCGCGACCGTGAACACCAGGAAGGCCTTGGCGCGTTCGTCGAGGCGAAACAGGGCGAGCAGGAACTCGAACATCGTGAACACCCAGAGCCCGGCGATCGCGATCCGAACCAGCCCGGCGTCGGAGCGGTCGAGAACGAGCTGCGAGATCGGCTCGGCGAGCGGCATCAGCACCGCGAGGCCGATCGTGGTGGACCAGAAGAGCGACGCGAACCCGGTCGAGACGACCTTGGCGGGATCCTCGCCGCGCTCGTAGTAGAAACGCAGGAGCGCCTCGATCACGCCGAGCCGAATGACGATCGAGGTCGCGATCACGCCGGTGATCAGCACCTCGGCGGCGCCGTAGTCCGCCGGCGAGAGGTAGCGCGTGTAGAGCGGCAGCAGCGCGACCGCGATCAGCTTCGAGAGGACGCTCGACGCGGTGTATGCCGCTCCCGTGGTCGCCAGGCGGCGCAGGTAGCCGGTCATGCGGTTAAGGAGTCTGGGGCCCGGAGCGGCTCGAACCCGTGACCGATGCGAGCGCGGCGCCGATCGCGAGAATCGCCCAGGTGAGTGGATCGGTCAGGAAGGCCCCATAGCCGACCGTGTGGACGAGCATCGCGGCGAACGCCCCGGCGAGCGCGATCCTCGCCACGAGGCGCGCACCCGGTTCGGCGTCGGGGTCGCCGATGGCATCCGCGGGCGCACCGAGCCCCGGCGCGAAGCGCCGCATGCCGGCGAGCAGCGCCATGATCGCCGTCACCACCACCGCGGCATAGGCGAGCAGGCCGAGCAGCCCCTGCTCTGCGGCGACGGTGACCGCCTCGTTGTGGGAGATCGTCGTCTTGTTCGGGTTCGCGTCCTCCTGCTCGATGAACGCTTCCGAAAACGAGGCCGAGCCGTGGCCGGCGAGCGGCCGGGACTTGAAGAGGTCGAAGCCACCTTCGACCAGGGTGCTGCGGCCGCTCGAGATCTCCTCCGAGGAGTCCTCGGCCTCCGACGTCCCGCCGACGACGAGCACCGTGGCGAAGGCGACGACCAGGAGCACCGGCAGGCCGACCGCCGCCCAGGTCGCGCTGTAGCGCAGGCCGCAGAGCACCCCGACGCCGACCAGCAGGGCGATGAAGCTCGTCTGGGAGAGGCCGAACAGCAGGCCGACCGCGATCACGGCGAGCACGACCGCGCCCTGGCCCACCCGGCGCGGCTCGCGAGCCCAGAGCACCACGGCGGCGACGATCACGGCGACCAGCGACAGGTAACGCCCGTAGATGTTGGGGTCCCAGAACAGCGAGTTGACCCGGAAGTAGAAGTGGAAGTCGTTGGAGAGCTCGAGGGCCGGGTTCCAAAAGATCTCGCCCGCGATGTACTGCCCGATGCCGACGACCGCGAACAGCAGCGCCTCGCCGACGACCACTGCGAGCGAGAGCCCGAGCAGGCGCGGCGTCCAGTCGGAGTCGGTGAGCATCACGAACATCGCCGCGAAGGGGACGAGGAAGAAGGCGACGTTCCGCGTCGCGAAGCCGATGTCGCCGGAGTACGCCGACTGGAGCGCGTAGAGCACCGTCGCCGCGGCGAGCGCGACCAGAAGCGGCCGCGGCTCGAGGCGCTCCCGATCGCCGCCCCGCTCGTATGCCGAGATCGCGGCCGCGAGCGCACCCGCGCCGATGACCACGTAGAGCGGCAGCAGCAGGTTCGCGTCCTCGCTGCCGACGCCGATCGGGACGCGGAAGGGCAGCGCCGCGACCAACAGCAGCGGCAGCGCCGCCGGGCGCCGGCGAAGGAGCAGGGCCAGCGCAACGACCACACCGACCGCGGCCAGCGTGGCTGCGGCGAGCGCGGCGGGGCGCTCTCGCAGGGACTCCAGCTCGTCCCAGGCCTCGCCGACGATCAGCACCAGCGCGATCACGAGGCCGGCGACCAACAGCGCCGCGCGCGGCCTGCGGCCCCGGACGAGCAGCGCCGCTGCGAGGGATGCCGTCGCCGCGATGCAGCCGGCGACCTCGAGCGCCTCGCTCACTGGGACTCCGTGGGTGGGCCGATGCGGATGCGCTCCCCCGAGACCCCGCTGCGATCGGCTTCGTTCAAGGTCACGCGCAGCCGGTAGATACCGGCGCCCACCGCCCTGCCCGCCTCGTCCGTCGCGTCCCAGTCGAAGCAGTGGGCGTTGACGTCGTCGCGCTCGCCGTCCCCATCGCCGTCGGACGGCCCGCCGATGAGCGGCTCGGCCTCGGCGAGGACCTTGACGACGTCTCGCGACCCGCTCTCGACGATCTCGACGTCGACGACGTCGTCGCGGGGCATGCGGAAGCAGACGCGGTAGCCCCCGTTCTTGGTCTTGAAGCGGATCTCGCCGGCGATCGGCCCCTCCTTGCGCAGGCTCTGGGTAAGCGCCATCGCGCCCACCGTCCCGACGACCAGCGCCGCCACGCAGATCGCGGCAAGCACGGCGGGGTTGCGGAGTCGGCGGGTCAGTCGCCCAGCGTCGTCTCGGACGAGCTCGCGTCCGTCGTCGAGCTGTCGGCTGAGTCAGTGCTCGCCGATGAGCCCGGTGCCTTGTCCTCGCCGAGCACGACCGCGACCTGGGCCCCCTCGGAGATGGTCCGCACCTCTTGGTCCATCGGCTCGCTGCCCTCGATGTCGACGACCGGTGCGACCTCGGGCGCGCAGTCCTGGCTGCCCTCGGCGAACATCACCGTGCTCACGTCGAACGGCGACTCGGTGTTCGAGACCGGCCCGACGTCGTAGCCCTTGGTCGTCAGGTCCTTCGCGAACCCGGCCGCGAGACCCGCCTCGGGCGTGCTGTTGAGCACTGCGACCTTGGTCTGGCCGGGCGGGCACGCGAGTGCCTGGCCGTTGTTCTTCTGGGTGTCTCCGGTGGAAGCGTCATCCCCGCCGAGCAGGCGGCTGGCGCCGAAGCCGATCCCGGCCAGCAGGATCAGGGCGCCGACGATCATCACGGCGGTCGAGGGAAGCGCGGGCAGGCGCCGATCGTCTCCGTCCTCGCGGCGGCGGGTCTCGAAGCGCTGGCGCCGCTCTGCGGCCTGGCGCGCGAGCTCGGCGCGGCGGAAGGCCTCGGCGTCGGTCGGTGCGGAGGCCGCGGCGGCGCGAGCGGCGGCCTTGGGCTGCTTCGGCGGCGGCTTGCCGCCCTCGGCCGCTTCCGCGCCTTCAGCGGCGGCCTCGACGTCCTCGGGGTGGGTCGGCATCGGGTCGCCCTCGACCAGGAACTCGGCGTTCTCGCGCAGGCGTCGCACATCTCGCGCCTGCGCGAAATAGAGGAGTGCGAGTACTGCCAACCCCAAGAAGGCAGCCAGCCCCGCGAATGCGCCTACTTCCTTGATCACTTCCATAGGGCTTGCGGCGCGGGATGTTAGTTGGCGAGCATCGACAGCGGTTCTCGCCGGGCGGGGCGGGAGAGGCTAGGCGTCGAGGCTGACCTCGGCGGCGCGGCGGCGCTCGGTCACCAGATCGACGGTTGATTCCGCCAGGTGGGCCTCGTCGCCCTCGCGAACCAGCTGCTCGAGCCTCGCGACGGCCCCCCGGACCCACTCGGGATCGAGCTGGGCGCGCCTGACCGCGCGCACGATCTTCTCCGCCGAGGTCGCCTGCGCGCGCTCGTCAGAGTTGAAGAGCTCCTCGTGGAGCTTCTCGCCCGGCCTGCGCCCGGTGAACTCGATCGCGATGTCGGTGTCGGGCTCAAGCCCGGCGAGGCGGATCATGTTGTGGGCGAGGTCGACGATCTTCACCGGCTCACCCATCTCGAGCACGAACACCTCGCCGGTGCCGGCGCCCAGGTCGCCGGCACGGATCACCAGCTGCACGGCCTCGGGGATCGTCATGAAGTAGCGGGTCATCTCGGCATCGGTGACCGTGATCGGCCCGCCGCGCTCGATCTGGCTGCGGAAGATCGGCACGACGCTTCCCGACGAAGCGAGGACGTTGCCGAAGCGGACGGTGATGAAGCGGGTGTGCGGGTGCTTGTGGCGTGCCGCCTCGACGATCCACTCCGCCATCGCCTTCGAGGCTCCCATGACCGTGCGCGGGTTGACGGCCTTGTCGGTCGAGATCAGCACGAAGCGCTCGCAGCCCGACGCAGCGGCGGTCTCGGCCGTGACCCTGGTCGCGATCGCGTTGTTGCGAACCGCCTCGAGGGGGTTCGCCTCCATCAGCGGCACGTGCTTGTAGGCGGCTGCGTGGAACACGATGTCGGGGTGGAAGCGCTGCATCACCTCGAGCATCCGGTCGGGCTCCTTGCAGTCGGCGAGCACGGACTCGACCCGGGTGAAGTGGCGCTCCTCGGTCATCTCGCGGTCGATGCGGAAGAGGTTGTCCTCGGCATGGTCGAGCATCACCACGAGCTTGGGGCCGACGCGCGCGATCTGGCGCACGAGCTCTGACCCGATCGAGCCGCCCGCGCCGGTGACGAGGATCACCTTGTCCTGAACGTACGCGCCGACGCGGTCGAGCTCCATGCGGATCGGCTCCCGGCCGAGCACGTCCTCGACCTGGACCTCGCGCAGCTGACGGTTGAGCTGGACTCCGCCTCGCAGCAGCTCGAACACGGTCGGCAGGGTGCGCACCGTGATCTCGCGCTCGCGGCATGCCGCGACCACCCTCCCTCGCAGCTCGCCCGGCGCCGAGGGAATCGCGATCGTGACCTCGTCGGGGAGCGTCTCGTCGAGGATGCGGTCGATCTCGTCGGTCGTGCCGAGCACCCGGACGCCGTGCAGGCGCGAGCCCTGCATGCGCGGGTCGTCGTCGAGGTAGCCGATCGCCGTCGTCGCGAGGTTCGGATTGAGCTGAAGCTCGCGAACGACCATCTGGCCGCCGGAACCGGCTCCGACCACCAGCACCTGGCGCTCCTTTCCCGCGGCGCGGCGCCGCGCCGGGCGCTCCATCGCCATGCGTGTCAGCAGCCTGACCCCGCCGACCAACACGAGCGTCAGCAGGAAGTCCGTGACGACGACCGAGCGCGGGATCGGGTCCTCGAAGGGCTGGATCAGCAGGAAGGCGACGGCGAGGATCGCGCTCGATGCCGCGACCGCGCGCATGACGCCGAACAGGTCGGGCAGGCGGAAGTACCGCCACCACTTCTCGTAGAGGCCGAACCCGCCGAAGACGACAAGCTTGCCGATGACCACGATCCCGATCGAGCCCCAGAGCATGTCGCGGTAGCGATCGGGCACGCCACCCTCGGTCTCGAGGAAGCGCAGGCGGAAGGCCATGTAGAACGCGAACGCCACGAGGACCGCGTCGACCGCGATCTGCAGCGCGCGATGCCTGTAGACGGGATGCCGAAATCTATGCACGCGGCTGGAGATTCTACGTCGAATCCCCGTTCATCTTGGAAACCTGCGTTCGCCTAGCATGCTGCGCTCGTGACTGACTTCATAGTTGACCCGCTCGTCGACTTCTGCGTCGACGTGATCGGGGAGATCGGCTATCTCGGCATCTTCCTGTTGATGCTCGTCGAGAGCGCGAACATCCCCATGCCCAGCGAGGCGACGATGCTGTTCGCCGGCTTCCAGGTCGAGGAGGGCGACCTGACGCTGCTCGGAATCACCGCCGCGGGCGTGCTCGGCAATGTCGTCGGCTCCTGGGCCGGCTACGCGATCGGCTACTACGGGCGCACCGGCATCCTCGAGAAGTACCCGATCTTCCACGTGAGCCCGAAGCAGATGGCCCGCGTCGAGGACTGGTTCGAGCGTTACGGCGCCGCCACCGTCTTCTTCACCAGGATGCTGCCGATCGTCCGCACCTTCATCTCCACTCCGGCCGGCGCCGCGCACATGAACCTCGCGAAGTTCACCATCTACACCGCCGCAGGCTGCATCCCCTGGGTACTGCTGCTCGGCTTCATCGGCGTCAAGGTCGGCGAGAACTGGGAGGAGTGGCGCGACAAGCTCCACTACTTCGACTACGTCGTCGTGGTGGGACTGGTCGGACTCGCCGTGTACGCCTTCGTCAAGTGGCGCCGCGGCGGCGGCTCGGGTCCCTCCTCCGAGCGGGACGAGGCGACCGCCGGCGACGCGGCGACCGTGACCGAGGGCTGAGCCACGGTGCCCGCGGACGAGGGCTCCCCACCGATCCCGCCCGCGCGCGCTATCGCGCTGGGAGTGGTGCAGGGCCCCGCCGAGCTGCTGCCGATCTCGAGCTCGGCCCACCTTTCGCTGATCCCCTGGCTCGCCGCCTGGGACTGGGAGAGCCACGACGCCGAGCTCCGAAAGAGCTTCGAGATCGCGCTGCACGCCGGGGCAGCCGCGGCGCTGCTGGTCGGCCAGCGGCGGGTGATCGCGGATGAGTTGAAGAGCTTCGACCGGCGCAAGGGCGCGGTGATCGCGCTCTCGTTCCTGCCGCCGGTGACGATCGGCGTCATCTTCGAGCGCCAGATCGAGGAGCGCCTCGGAGGGCCGGCGCCGACGGCGATCGGGCTGCTCATCGGCGCCGCGGCGATGGCGCTCGCCGACCGCGGGCCGCAGCTTCGAAACCGCTCCCGCGCCGGCGCCGCCGACGGGCTCGCGCTCGGGATCGCCCAGGCCGCCGCCCTGGCTCCGGGGGTGTCGCGAAACGGCGCCACGCTCACCGCCGCGCGCTGGCGCGGGTTCACCCGCCGGCACGCGAACATGCTCTCGCGCACCGTGGCCCTCCCTGTGATCGTCGGCGCAGCCGCGCTCAAGGCTTCGCGCCTTCGCAAGCGCGGACTCCCGCCCGAGCACCGTCCCGCCTTCGTCGCCGGGACGGCGACCTCGTTCGCTTCCACCCTCGCCTCGCAGGCGCTGATCGGGCTCGTCGAGCGCGACAGCGCGCTGTGGCCGTACTCGGCCTATCGCGCAGGCCTCGCCGCTGTGGTGCTGGCGACGCTCGAGCGGCGGCGGCGCACCGAGCGCGAGCTGGTCGCGCGGACCGTCGTCGCCGGCAACGGCAAGCCGAGCCCGGAGGCCGGCGCCAGCGCAGCCCGCGCGGCCGAGAAGGTGGCCCGCTCCCAGGAAGGGGAAGGGATCTGATGGGCCCCACCGGGTCCTCATCAGACGACGCCCGTCCCGGGGGGAGGTTGCTCGATGAGTGACGACGCCTACGCTCGCGCCGGCGTCAGCCAGGGCGAGGCCGACGACGCGGTCGGAGCGCTGGTGGCAGCCCTGGCGGCCAGCGCCCCCTCTGAGAGCCGTCAGGTGCTCGCGAGCGGCCACTACGCGAACGTGATCCGCCTCGGGGTCGAGACGGGGATCGCGATCACCACCGACGGCGTCGGCACGAAGCTCGCGATCGCCGAGCAGCTCGGGCGCTGGGACACGGTCGGGATCGACTGCGTCGCCATGAACGTCAACGATGTGATCTGCGTCGGTGCGGAGCCGCTCGCGATGGTCGACTACCTCGCGGTCGAGAAGGCGGACGCCGCGATCGCCGGGCAGATCGGCGTCGGCCTCGCTCGCGGAGCCGAGCTCGCGGGCATCGAGATCGTGGGTGGCGAGCTCGCCCAGCTCGGCGAGCTGATCCGCGGCCTCGACCTCGCCGGCGCCTGCATCGGCGTCGTGGACCTCGACCAGATGATCACCGGGACCAAGATCGAGCCCGGCGATTCGGTGATCGGGCTTCCCTCGTCCGGGCTGCACTCCAACGGCTACACGCTCGCGCGCAAGGCACTGGGCTCGATCGGCCTCGACGACGAGCGCCTCGGCCGGCCGCTCGGCGACGTGCTGCTGGAGCCGACCGAGATCTACGTGAAGGCCGTGATGGATCTGATCCGCTCGAAGGTCGACGTGCGCGGGCTCGCCCACCTGACCTCGGGCGGGCTCGACAACCTGCTCCGACTCGAGAACCCCGGCGTCGGCTACAGGATCGACTCCCCCCTGCCGGTACCGCCGGTGTTCGAATTGATCGCCGAGCTCGGGGAAGTCGGCGACGAGGAGATGCACGAGGTCTTCAACATGGGCTGCGGCTTCTGCTGCGTCGTCGACCATCGTCACGAGGAGGAGGCGATCGAGGTGCTGCGCTCGCACCACGCCGGCGCCGCTCGGATCGGCGAGGTGACCGCCGACGCCGGTCATGTGATTCGGGCGTGAGGCGTCAGGGAGTGAGAGTCAGGGCCCGCCGGTTCCGCGCGCCCGTTCGAGCACCTCAGCCATGCGGGCGGCCATCTCGGTGACGTCGTGCTCCGCGGCCGCGGATCGGGCAGCCCGGTTGGGCGACGGGAGCTCGGCGGCGCGGCGCATCGCGGCCTGCAGAGCCGCGTCGTCGTGCGGATCCACGAGCACGCCGGCCTCCGGTGTGACGAACTCGGGCGGGCCGCCGACGGTGGTCGCGACGACGCTTCGCTCCATCGCCATCGACTCCAGGGTGGCCTGCCCGAAGGGCTCGATCTCCGACGGTTGACAGAGAACGTCGCACGCGGCGACCCAGAGGGGCACCTCGGACTGCGGGACGCGGCCCACCAGCTTCACGTTCGCGCGGCCCTCGAGCTGCTCGCGCAGCGGTCCGTCTCCGACGAACGCCAGTCGGCCCTCGCCCAGGCGCGCGAAAGCGTCGGCGAGGCGGACCACGTTCTTGCGTTCGATCAGCGAGCCGACGCAGAGATACGCACTCCCCTCCGTCGCCTCCGCCCCCCAGCCGAGCTCATGGCGCGCGGTCTCGGCGTCCATCGGGGCGAAGGCCTCGAGGTCCACACCGCAGTCGGCGATCGAGAGCTTCTCGCGCGCCGCGGGGATGTGCTCGCAGAGGCGCTCGGCCAGCCACGAGGAGTTGGCGATTACGGCGGCCGACCGGGCGATGACGCGCTTGGTGGCGGCCGTGATCCCCGGCACCCGTCCCAGGTTGGCCACGTCCTGGCCGTGAGCCATGACGACGAGGGGAGCACCGGCCGCTCGGGCCGCCGACGCGCCCGCGAAGCCCGCGGGGAAGAGGAAGTGCGCGAACACGACGTCGGGGCGAAACCGCCTTGCGGCTCGGATTGCGTCGCGTCGCAGCCCCAGGTACTTGGTCGGCGGTCCTCCGCGGCGGCTGAGCGCCGCGACCTCGACCGAGTGGCCCGCTCGCTCGAACCGCTCGACGAGGGGCACGAGGAAGCTCCCGAGGTCGGGCTCGCGCTCGCTCGGCCACATCTGGGTGACGAGCAGGATTCGCATTCAGGCGAGCTCGGAGTGGACGCGGACGGGGGTAGGCATGATTGTGGCCGTGGCCTCGCACGCGAGAGCACCGGCTGCGCGAAAATAGCGAGATACGTGACGACACCGAAGGATCGACAATGGCGAGCGTAAGCGGGACGGTCCTCTCGGGCCGCTACCGCATCGAGACCAAGCTGGGATCCGGTGGGATGTCGACCGTCTACCTCGCCCAGGACGAGGTGCTCGACCGGCCCGTCGCGGTCAAGCTCATGCACCGCGAGATCTCCGAGGAGGCTGACCAGCTCGAGCGCTTCCGCCGCGAGGCTCGCGCCGCCGCGAGGCTCTCGCACCCCAACCTGGTCAGCGTCATCGACGCGGGCGAAGACGAGGGGCGCCCGTACATCGTGTTCGAGTACATCGAGGGCCAGACCCTGAAGCAGCGGATCACGGAGCGCGGCCGGCTCGAGATCGACGAAGCCGTCGCTTACGCGATCGAGATCGGCCGCGGGCTGCTCGCGGCGCACGGCCGCAAGCTCGTACACCGCGACGTCAAGCCCCAGAACGTCCTGATCGATCCCGACGGCCGCGCCAAGGTGACCGACTTCGGGATCGCGCGCTCGCTCGAGGCCGAGGGCATGACCGCGACGGGCCGCGTCCTCGGCACGACCGACTACGTCTCGCCGGAGCAGGCGATGGGCGAGGTCGTGGACGAGCGCTCGGACGTCTACTCGCTCGGCGTCGTCCTCTACGAGATGCTGACCGGCGAGGTCCCCTTCAGCGCCGAGAACCAGATCGGCGTGGCGATGAAGCACGTCAACGAGCCGCTCCCGGACGTCCTGGTCAAGCGGCCCGAGGTCTCGGCCGCGGTCGCATCCGTCGTCGATCGCTCGACCACCAAGGACCCGCGCGACCGCTACAACTCGGTCGGTGAGATGGTGCGCGACCTCGAAGCGACCCTCGAGGTCGAGGCGGCTCGCGGAGGGGGTACCACCGGCGAGGCCACGACCGTGCTCGACTCGGTCCCTCGCTCGCGCCGCCGGCTCGCCGGGCGGCGGGTGTCCGGCGCCGGGGTCGCGATGGCCGTGATCGGCATCGCGCTGGTGGCGGCGGCGCTGATCTTCGGGCGCGACCAGTTCGAGAAGATCGGCGAGGAGGAGCCCGCGAGCGGCGGCGAAATCGTGCGGCTCTCGGAGGAGGGTGCGGCGGAGTTCGACCCCTCCCCAGGCGACGGCAAGGAGACCGAGACCGCGAAGCTCGCGGTCGACGGGGACCCCACGGGGACGGCCTGGTCGACCGAGCACTACGACACTGAGGACTTCGGCGGCATCAAGGACGGCGTCGGGCTGATCGTGCAGACCGAGGGCGAGCCGGTGGCGGCGACCGCGATCGAGTTCCGCGCGGCGGCAGCGGGATGGGACGCCGAGATCTACACCTCGACCGGCTCCGAGCCGGAGGAGCTCGCGGGCTGGGGGCGCCCTGTCTCGACGATCACTGACGCCGGCACGAAGCAGGCGGTCGACCTGAACGGCGAGGAGGTGACGTCCTTCCTGATCTGGATCACCAAGCTGCCCGGCAGCCAGGAGCAGCCGGGGCGCTTCCAGATGCAGATCTCCGACGTGAAACTGGTCGCCTAGAACTCGTAGCGCGCGGCGTCCTCGTGCTTCTCGATGGCGAAGCCCACGAGCCGGTCGCAGAGCTCGGCGTAGGGGATGCCGCTGGCCTCGAGGAGCTTGCCGTAGACGCTCGTCTCGGTGAACCCCGGGATCGTGTTGAGCTCGTTGACCAGCACGCTGTCGCCGTCGACGAAGAAATCGCAGCGCGCGAGTCCGCTGCAGCCGCAGACGCGGAACACCTCGAGCGCGAGCGAGCGGACTCGCTCGGTGGCCGCGTCGCTGATGCCCGCCGGCACGCGGAGCTCCATTCCGCCCGCCTCGTACTTCGCCTCGTAGTCGTACCAGTCGGCGTTCGCAACGATCTCGCCGGGGACTGACGCGATCGGCTCGGAGTGCCCGAGCAGCGAGCACTCGACCTCCGCCCCGGGGCCCGAGGCCTCGATGATCACCCTCGGCTCGTAGCGCCGCGCGGCGTCGACCGCGGCGCCGAGGCTGTCGAGGGCGGTCACCTTGGTGATGCCGACGCTGGAGCCGAGGCGGGCCGGCTTGACCCACAGCGGCAGCCCGAGCCCCGCCGCGCGCTCGCGCCAATCGGCGGCGCCGGCCTCGCAGAAGTCGACCTGTGGAATCGCGTGGGCTGCGAGCTGGCGCTTGAACGCGAGCTTGTCGAGGCAGATCGCCGACGACTCGACGTCGGAGCCGACGTAGGGGATGTCGGCGACCTCGAGCAGGCCCTGAACCGTGCCGTCCTCGCCTCCCGGGCCGTGCAGGACGGGGAAGGCGACGTCGGCGCCCAGGAGTCCATCAGCCGGGGTGACGCTGACCGGGGCGTCGCCGGCATTCCAGCGCCCGTCGCGTTCGATCACGACGTCGATCACCTCGTGGCCCGCCTCGCGTAGCCCATCGCCAACCGAGGCGCCCGAGCGCAGCGAGACGTCGTGCTCGCTCGAGCGCCCGCCGCGGAGGACGACGACCTTCAAGCTCAGGGCTCCACTTGGACTGGAGGCTCGGTGCCGACCGTGATCGACACCACGTCGCCGCGCTGGCCGCGCGCCCCGGCGGGCGGGAACTGCGCCGTGATCCGGCCGACCTGGCTCGGATCGTCGGTCGGCGACTCAGTGATCTGCGGTGTGAACCCGGCCTTCTTCAGCGCCGTGACCGCGGTCTTGCGGATCTGGCCGACGACGTCGGGCACCGAGATCGCACCGCTCGAGACGAACACGGTGACCTGCGTCCCCGCGTTGACGAGCTGGCCCGGGCCCGGGCTCTGGCCGATTACCTGCCCTGCGGGCCGGTCGTCGTCGCGCTGCACGACGCTGCCGCCGAGGTCGGCCTGGTTGAGCGCGGAGAGAGCGGCCTGGTCGTCGAGGCCGACGACGTTCGGCACCTCGACCCGGTTGGTGCCCTTGGAGACCACCAGGGTGATCCCGGCTCCGGTCTGCAGGCGGGTGCCCGCGGCGGGCTCGGTGCCGATGACGCGGTCCTTCGGCACGGTGTCGTTGAAGCGGAAGGCGGGGCTGACGATCAGGCCCGCGGCCTCGAGGGCGGTTCGCGCCTGCCGCAGGGTCTGGCCCGCGACGTTCGGGACCTCCACGATCGACGGCCCGGAGCTGACGGTGAGCACGACTGTCGAGCCCTCGTCGACCTTCTCCCCGGCGATCGGGTCCTGCTCCGTCACTGAGTCGGGCGAAGCTGCGTTGGGACGCGTCTCGATGTCGACGTCGAACCCCTGGGACTCGAGCAGCGTCGTCGCCACCCCGACCTCCTGGCCGGTCACGCTCGGGACCTCGACCTCGTCCGGCCTCGTCAGGAAGAACGCGACGGCGCCGGCCACGGCCATCGCCAGCAGCGCGGCGATGATCCACCTCCAGGGCAAGCGCCTGCGCTCCCTGTAGTCCTCCCACTCCTCCCCCTCGGCGTCGAGCGGCGTGCCGTCGGGTGCGACGGCCGCGAAGGCGGCGGTGTCCTCGGGGCGGGCTGTGTCAGGAGCGCGCTCAGCTGCGTCCAGGGCCCTCAGGAAGGCGTCGGCGTCCACGAAGCGCGCGTCGGGGTCCTTGGCGAGGGCGCGCATCACCACGGCATCGAGCGCCGGAGGGACGTTCGGGTTGATCGCGCTGGGGCGCCGTGGCTGTTCGGAGACCTGCTTCAGCGCCACGGCGACGGCGCTGTCGCCCTCGAAGGGGACGCGGCCTGTCAGGGCCTCGTAGAGGATCACGCCGATCGAGTACAGGTCCGAGCGCGCGGTCGTGTCCTTGCCCTGGGCCTGCTCCGGCGAGAGGTACTGGGCGGTGCCCATGACGGAGCCGGTGCCCGTGATGTCGGAGGCGCCAGCCCGCGCGATCCCGAAGTCCGCCACGCGGGCGCGACCGTCCTCGTCGATGAGGACGTTCTGGGGCTTCAGGTCCCGGTGCACGATCCCCTTGCGATGCGCGAAGCGCGCGGCGCCCAGGATCTGGCGCGTGAAGTTGATCGCGTCCTCGGAGGACATCCCGCCCTTGACGAGCTGCTTCAGCTGCGGCCCGTCGACGAACTCCATCGCGATGAAGTACGTGTCGCCGAACGCGCCGCGATCGAAGATGCTGACGACGTTCGGGTGCTGGAGGCCGGCGGCAGACTGGGCCTCGCGGCGGAAGCGCTCGACGAACTCCTTGTCCTGCGCGAAGCGGTCGTGCAGGACCTTGATCGCCACGTCGCGATCGAGCTCGCGGTCGTGCGCAAGCCAGACGTCGGCCATGCCCCCCACGCCGAGCTTGTCCTTGATCGCGTAGCGCTCGTCGACCACGGTCCCCTTGCGCACCTTGGCCATCTAGCTGCCCCCTCCCCGGTTCATTCGTCGGACCCGCTGTTCGCCAGCAGCACCTCGAGCACCTGCTGCGCGACGGGCGCCGCGACCGTTCCGCCCTGGCCACTGGTGCGCTCGACGGTCGCCGCGATGGCGATCTCGGGGTCGTCTGCGGGAGCGAATCCTATGAACCAGGCCTGGTTCACGCCTCCCTCGATGTCGATCTCCGCCGTTCCGGTCTTGCCGGCGACCTGGATCTCGCCCAGGGCGGCTGCCCCGCCGGTGCCCTCGTTGACGACGTCGGTCATCATCGAGGTCAGGGTCTCGGCTGTGTCCTCGCTCATCACCCGGCTCTGGCGCTCGGGGTCGAGCTTCTCCTCGCGGCCGTCGGTGTCGATGATCTTCGACCACAGCCTCGGCTCCATCAGCTCGCCTCCGTTGGCGACCGCGGACGCCACCTGCGCCATCTGCAGCGGTGTCACGTTGAGCTTGTCCTGGCCGATCGCCATGCGCCCGACGTCGATCTGGTCGGAGCCGGCCTCGAGCAGCCTGCCGTCGGCGAACTCGCCGGAGGTCGCGAGCTGGAACGAGGGATAGTCGAGAGGCGGAGGCTCGTTGAAGCCGAACCGGTCCATGTACTTGTACATCGTGTCGGTGCCGAGGTCCTCGCCCACCTGGGCCCAGTAGGTGTTGACCGAGTTGGTCAGGGCCGTCTCCATGTCGATGTCGCCGAAGCTCTGGTTCCCGGAGTTGGCAAGCGGCACGCCCGAGATCACCTTCGGCGAGTCGGCGTTCAGGACCGAGTCCGAGTCGAACTCGCCGCTGTCGAGGGCCGCCGTCGCCGTCACGACCTTCATCGTCGATCCCGGCTGGTAGCCGGCCTGGGTCGCGCGGTTAAAGAGAGGCGCGTCCTCGTTCTCGTTGAACTGAGCAAATCGCTCGGGGATGTCGTTGGGGTCGTAGGTCGGCACGCTGACCATCGTCCGCACCTCGCCGGTGTCGGGGACGATCGCGACGACCGACCCGTTCTGGCCACCGAGCGCCTCGGTCGCGGTCGCCTGTGCCTCGGGGTCGAGCGACGACTGCACGTCGGAGCCCTCCTGCGGGTTCCCGCGGAGCTCGTCGAGGATCGAGAGGAACTCGGTCTGGTTGCCGACGAGCTCGTCGTTGTGGGAGAGCTCGAAGCCGACGCGGCCTCGCTGCACGAAGCTGTAGCCGATCGGGTTGCCGAAGAGCGCCCCCTGCGGGTAGTTGCGCACGAAGGTGCGGGCCGAGCCCTTGCCCACCGGGTTCGACTCGGCGATCACCGAGCCGTCCGAGGCGAGGATGTCGCCGCGGTCGATCCGCTGCTCCTCCAGCAGCGGACGCTTGTTGGCGACGTTGTTCTCGAGCCCCTCGGCGTCGAAGATCGACCAGTACGACGTGAACCCGAAGAGCAGCGCGTAGAGCACCAGGATGAGGCCGAAGAGCTTGACGATCTGGGGGTTCATGTGGCTTCCCTCATGAGTACCCGGCCTCGATCGCCTCGTTCTCGCGGCGCACGCGCCGGCGCGCCTTGTCGGACACCGACAAGAGCAGCGCGAGCAGGATGAAGTTGGCCACGACCGAGCTGCCGCCGTAGCTGATGAACGGCAGCGTGACGCCCGTCAGCGGGATCACGCGAGTGACGCCGCCGATGATCACGAACGCCTGCAGCGCGATGATCGTCGTCAACCCAGTCGCCAACAGCTTCGAGAAGCCGTCATCGGCGAGGATCGCCGTCTTGAACCCCCGCTCGGTGATCAGCGCGTAGATCAGCACCACCGCGCCGCCGCCGAACAGGCCGAGCTCGTTCACGATGATCGCGTAGATGAAGTCGGTGTGGGGCGCCGGCAGGATCGACCCGCAGTTCGGGAACTCCTCCATGCACTTCGGCGATGCGCCGGGTAACTCGATCAGCGAGGAGCCGAGGCCGCGACCGAAGAGGCCGCCGTCTGCCTGCGCGAACAGGGACTGCGCAACCTGGTACCCGCTGGCACCCGCGTCGTCGAAGGGGTCGAGCCAGATGTCGAAACGTTCCTGCACGTGGCCGACGGTGCTGGCGAAGAAGTAGGCGCCGAGGAAGAACATCATCAGCCCGACGAGCACGAACGAGATGCGGGAGGTGGCGACGTAGATCATCGCCAGGAAGGCGCCGAAGAACATCAGCGAGCTGCCGAGGTCGCGGATGAAGACGAGCATGATCATCGCCGCGCCCCAAATCACGAGCAGCGGGCCGAGGTGCTTGAGCGGAGGCAGGACCACCCCCGCGACCTTCCTCGCGCCGATCACCAGCACCTCGCGCCGGTCGTTCAGGTAGCTGGCGAGGAAGACGACGATGCAGATCTTCGCCAGCTCGGTCGGCTGGAACGATGCCGAGCCGATCTTGACGCTGAGGTAGGCCTCGTTGGTTTGGGCGCCGATGCCGGGAAGGCGCGGCAGCAGCAGCAGGGTGATCCCCAGGACGGCGATCAGGTACCGGTAGCGCTCGAGCGCCTCGTAGTCGCGCAGGAAGATGATCGTGAGCGAGAACAGGGCCAGGCCGATCACGAACCACGTCGCCTGATCGCGAGCAAGGCCCTCGTCCAGCCTGAACAGCATCACCACCCCGAACGCCGCCAGCAGCGCCACCAGCGGGAACAGGAAGGGGTCGGCGTCGGGCAGGCGGGCACGGATCACGAAGTGGGTCGCCAGGCAGACGCCCAGGAAGTAGAGGCCGTAGAAGACGCTGAGGTCGCCGATCTGGTCGGACTCGACGATCAGCACCGCCGTGAACCCGGCGGTGACGAGCAGGGCCACCGGTATCAGCGCGAACAGCTCGCGCGTGCGCGCGCTCATGCCGGCCTCAATTCGCGGGCGCGCCCGCCTGCGGCGCGGCTGCCGGGTCCTGCTGCTTCTTCTTCTTCTTCGCCTGCGGCTCGGGCGTCGCCGGGGTCAGGGGCACCGACCCCTCGCGGTCCTCGATGTCGTCGACGATGTCGCGCGCGTCGCTCTCGGAGCGAAGCTTATGCTCGGTCACCACGTCCTGGCGCTCTGAAGAGAGGGAGCTCGCCTGCACCCCGATCGAGAGCTGCTCGGAGTAGAGGTCGATCCCGAACGGCAGCTCGTAGGGCAGCCCGCGGAAGAGAGCCACGCGGCCCGCCTCGTCGGTGCCCAGGAAGTAGACCTGGCGGGCGAGCAGAACGCTGCCCGCGATCACGGCCAAGATCACGGCGATAACGGCGGCGATCTTGAGCCCGCGGCGCCTGCGGTGCGGAAGCGGCATCGGGCCCTGGCCGCGCAGGCGGTCGCCCGCCTGGCGCATGCGCTCGGCGGTCAGGCCGGCGGTGTCGGCGGTGCGCGAGATCAGGGTGGCCCCCTCGTCGACCTGCTCCTCGCCCTCTTCGGCGACGCGGAAGGCGACCGCGGTGATGTTGTCGCGCCCGCCGCCGCTGTTGGCGGCGTCGATCAGCTTGTTGACGGCGCTGCGCAGGCTGCGCGCGTTCACGAGGATGTCGCGGATGTCCGAGTCGGGGACCATCGTCGTCAGCCCGTCGCTGCAGAGCAGGAAGATGTCACCGCTCTTCGCCTTGAAGGTCATCGTGTCGACCTTGACGTCCGGCTCGGGGCCGAGGGCGCGGGTGATGATCGAGCGCTGCGGGTGCTCCTCGGCCTCCTCCTCGGTCAGACGGCCCTGGCGGCGCAGCTCCTCGACCAGCGAATGGTCCTTGGTGAGGCGCTTGAGCTCGCCGTCTCGCAGGACGTACGCGCGGCTGTCGCCGACGTGGCCGAGCGCGAGCTCGTCGTCGCGGAACAGCGCCGCCGTGAGCGTGGTGCCCATCCCAGCCCGCGTGGAGTCGCGCTGGGCGAGGTCGTGGATCTCCTGGTTGGCGCTGGTCGCGATCTGCTCGAGCTGCGTCTCGGCGGGCTCATCGCCGATCTCGCTGCGCTCGAAGGCGGTCGCTGCGATCCGAGAGGCGACCTCGCCGGCCTGGGCGCCGCCCATCCCGTCGGCGACCGCGAACACCGGCGATCGCGCGAAGTAGGAGTCCTCGTTGGCGTTCCGCTGGCGGCCCGTATCCGTCTTGAAGGCCTCTTCGGTGATCACAAGCGGCATTACGCGCCATGTCCTCTGCTGTCGCGTCCGGGCATCGTCGCTACTGCGCGATGTCCTCTGCTCACGCGTCCGGGCATCGCTCTAGCTGACCTCGAACGTGAACTCGGTGTCGCCGATGCGGATCTTGTCCCCGGGGCTCAGCTCGGCCTCTCCGTGGAGCTCGCCCGAGTTGAGCAGGGTCCCGTTGGTTGAGCTCATGTCCTCAACGTAATAGGCGCCGGATCGGTTGAAGACGCGCGCGTGGATCCCCGAGGCGTAGCGGTCGTCGAGGCGGATGTCGGCGTCGGGCGAGCGGCCGAGGGAGATCCCGCCGAACAGGTCGAAGCGCTCGCCCTGCGTGAGCCCGCCCCCCTCTTCGACGATCAGCCAGGCGTCGGTCGAGCTGGGCTCGCCGGGCTGGACCTCGTGGTAGCCGGTCTCCAACCCCGGCGACGCCGCGCCCCGCAGGTCGCGAAGCGCCATCCGGGTGACCCATAGCAGGAACAGATAGAGGACGGCGAGGAAGCCGAACTTGAGCGCCACCGCGAGGGGCTCGAGGTCGCTCAAAGCAGGGGTCTCATCGCGGACTGTGGTGGTCGGTCATACGAAAATGATGAGGACCCCCGTGGGGCCTCACTGCTCGATATCGAAGGAGAAGACGAGGGTTCCGAGAGTCACTTCGTCGCCGGGCGAGAGCCGGGCGGACGAGACGCGGCGACCATTCACCTTGACGCCGTTGGTCGAGCCGAGGTCGACGATCTGCCAGTCGCCCTGGCCGGAGCGCCGGAGCTCGGCGTGCTTGCGCGAGATGTTCGGGTCCTCGAGCACGCAGTCGCATTCCTTCGAGCGGCCGAGGGTGGCGCTCGGGCCGTCGAGCACGTAGCGGCGGTCGTCCACCGAGACGATCGCGCGGGTGTCGACATAGGCGGTCTCGGGGCGGCGCTTGGACTTGGCCTTCTCGGCCTGGGTCGCCGAGTAGACCATCGTGTGGCCCTGCTCGCCCTGGGAGGGCTCGGCGCCCTGGCGCTGCGGCGGGCGGACGAGGCGGGTCTGGATCCCGAACTCCCCGAGGCGCAGGCGCTCGTCCTGGTCGAGGCCGACGACCGGGCGGGTCAGAAGGTCGTACTCGTTGCGGCGCGCGTGCTCGAGCAGGTGGCCGCTGAGCTCTTGGGCGAGCGAGGTCTCGTAGTCCTTGAAGCGGGCGTAGTCGTCGGGCGCAAGCCAGACCGTGTACTCGTTCGGGACGTACACGCGCGAGACCGACGCCGTCTTGTGGGCGTCCATCTCCTTCGCGAGCTTGCGCGCGATCTCCACCGGCTGCACGCCGGAGCTGAAGGCGCGTGAGAAGACGCCTTCAACGAGGCCCTCTATTCGGGCTTCAAGGTTGCGTAGAACGCTGATCTCTGGACTCCTGGGGTGATGCTGCGGACGGACGCCTCGTGCCGGATCGGCACAGCGGAAATCCTAGGCGGTCGCGCCCCCACTCGCCTCGTCCACGGCTACGGGACGCCTGTCTGACGCCTCTCTCAGGCGTGGTGCCGCGAACGCCGCCAAACACGCCGCCGCCACCGCGGCGAACAGCAGCCCGGTCGGCTCGCCGCCCGATCCCGCAACGAGCCGGTGGGCCGAGATCAGGGCCGCGGCCCAGATCAGGGCTCCGGTCAGGTCGAGGACGGGCGATCGGCCCCCGACGAGCAGCGGCAGGGCCGCCGCTGCGCCGGCCCAGACGGCCGCGACGATGAGCACGGTGGGCCCGAGGAGCGGCACGATCACGTCGCTGATGGTCGTCCCGATCGAAGCGGCCCAGCCGTCGGGCGCCGCCGCCTCGGGGCCGAGCAGCAGGTCCGACCCCGAGCCGAGCTCCCAGGCCGCGAGCCAGAAATAGCCGAGCGCACCCAACAGTAGGCGCGAGCGCGTGCCGAGGGCGAGCCCCGCGAAGGCGGGATAGGCCGCGGCGATCCCCGCCGCGCCGAGGAGCGGCGCGAGGGCGGGCAGCGCGGCCGCGGCGCCTGCGGCCGCTGGGACGAAAGCGAGCGGGGCGGCCAGCGCCGATACGAGCAGCGCCGCGCCGGGCTGGCCGACGCCGATCGCGAGCCAGGCGACGAGCGCGATCACCCCTGCCGCGAGACCGGCCTTGGGCCGCCCGAGCGCCAGCACCGCCGCGAGCGGAGCCGCCAGCAGGACCGGGCCGGGCGAGCCGCCGGCGACGAGCAGGGCGGCGAAGGTGAGCGAACCGGCCGCAAGGGCGGGAGCGAGGCGCGCGAGGCCGTGCCCGCCCGGCAGCCGCAGCGCGTGAGGGCCGTCGTGCTCGAGCGGGCGCAGCACGGCCGGCAGGGCGTCGGTCTCGAGCTCGGAGGCGTGGGCCGCGAGCGCTCCCTCGAGCTCCGAGGCGAGCGGCCGCAGCTCGGGGTCGGCGTCGAGCGACGCGTCGATCGCGTCGGTGAGCGGCGCGGGAAGGTCGGGCCGGACGTCGGCGAGCGGCGCGACCTCCTCGCCGATCGCGCGCGCGGTCGCCGCGGCGTTCTCGCGGATCAGCGGGTGCTCGCCGCAGAAGCATTCGTAGAGGGTCAGCGCCAGCGAGTAGACGTCCGCCGCGGGACCGGGCCGCTGGCCGTCGGCCTGCTCGGGCGCCATATAGGCCAGGGTGCCGAGGACGTCGCCGGTGCCGGTGAGGGTGCGCTCGCCGGCGACCCGCGCGATCCCGAAGTCGACGAGCTTCGCCTCCCCGCCCACGCTCACGAGCATGTTCTCGGGCTTCACGTCGCGGTGCACGACGCCGCTGCGATGCGCGTGGGCGAGCCCCGCGGCCGCGTCGGCCCCGATCTCGGCGACCAGGTTGTCGTTGAGCTCGCCGCGGCGCCCGAGCGCCCGCAGGGTGTCGCCCTCGATCAGCTCCGAGACCAGGAAGGCGCGGTCGCCGTCTCCCGAGAGCTCGTACAGGGTCGCGATGTTGCGATGGGCGAGCCGGGCGACGGCCTGGGCCTCGCGGACCACCCGCGGGGCGGCATCGGACCCGTCGATCACCTTGACGGCGACGGGCCTATGGAGGCGCTCGTCCCAGGCGCGATAGACCGTGCCGAACCCTCCGCTGCCGATCGCCCGCTCGATGCGGAACCTGCCCAGGATCAGTTCGCCCACCATCTCGTATTCCAGCTTCCACGCGGTCGCGCGCGTTCCTTCGTGCGGCCCAGTCATACTCACCCCGTTCGTGGCATTTCTCGACGAGGAAGATCAGGTCCCGGATCCGGAGGAGCCGGCGCGCCCGCGACGCCCGGAGCGCCCCGAGCGTGAGCTTTCGAGGCCCGAGCGCCGTCGCCAGCAGTTCCTGGTTCGCAGGCTGATCGGCGTCGCCATCGGCGTCGGCCTCCTGGTCCTGCTCGTGATCGGCGCCCGCGGCTGTCTCGAGGCGCGCTCGGATCGCGGGCTGCGCACCTACACGCAGTCGATCGGCACGATCATGCAGGAGTCCGAGCAGCGCGGGACAGAGTTCTTCGACGCGCTCGAGGACGAGAACCTGACCGAGCAGCAGCTGGAGGATCAGATCTCGGCCGTGCGCAGCTCGTCGAGCAGCCTGCTCGACCGCGCCGAGAACGTCGGCACCCCCGACCAGATGCGCGAGGCACAGAGCGCCACCACCCAGGCGCTGAGGCTTCGCGCCGACGCGCTGGAGTTGATCACGGCCAACATCGGCGCCGCGACGGCGGACGCCGAGACCGCGGACGCGATCGAGACGATCTCGCAGCAGATGGGGGCCCTCTACGCGAGCGACATCCTCTGGGCCCAGCTCGCCACGCCCGAGATCCAGACGGTCCTGGAGGAGGACCAGGTCGAGGCGGCGGAGCTGCCGGCGGGCAACTTCATGCCCGAGAACGACCCGACGAAGTACCTGGACGAGGCCGAGATCGTCAGCCTGATCACCGGCGGTAGCGCCGACGACGCGACCGGCGGCATCCGCGGCCTCGAGCTCGTCCAGGTCCAACTCGGCGACACCACACTCAGCCCCGACTCGGCGAACACGGTCGCCGACGACGCGCGCGAGATCCTCGTCCAGGTCAACAACGGCGGCGAGCAGACCGAGCGCGCCGTCGAGGTGGTTGTCACAGTGGATGACGAAGAGATCTCCGAGCCGATCCCGCAGATCGAGCCCGGTGCGACCGAGGAGGCCGCGATCCCGCTCGAAACGCTCCCGCAACCCGGCACCGAGATCCAGATCGACGTTCTGGTCACACCCGTCGACGGCGAGCAGGTCTCGGACAACAACCAGGCCTCCTACACGGTCGTCTTCGGCTCGGTCTAGCCCATGCGAGTCGCCTACCTGGGGCCGCGGGGCACCTTCACGGAGTTCGCCCTGCTCGACGCCGCGGGCATCGACGACTCGCTCGAGCCGACGCCCGTGCCATCGGTCTACGCGGCGATCGCCGCCGTCGTCGAGGGCGAGGCGGAGAGGGCGTTCGTACCGTTCGAGAACTCGATCGAGGGATCGGTCCGCTCGACGCTCGACACGCTCGCTTTCGACGCCGAGGGCGTCAGCATCGTCGGCGAGCACGACCTCGCAATCACCCACAGCCTGATCGCGCGCACCGATCTGGCGCTCGACGCGGTCGAGGTCGTCATCTCGCATCCGCAGGGGACGGCCCAGTGCGCTCGCTTCATCCGCGAGCAGCTGCCCCGCGCCGACGTGCGCACCGAGGCCAGCACGGCCGAGGCGGTTCGGATAGTCAGCGAGAGCGACAAGCCCTGGGCCGCGCTGGGCGCCCGCTCGGCGGCGGAGCTCTACGGCGCGAAGGTGCTTCGCGACGGGGTCGAGGACGAGCCCGACAACGTCACCCGCTTCGTTTGGATCGCTCCCGAGGGAACCGTGCCCGATGCCTCCGGTGACGGGCCCTGGCGCACCTCGCTCGTGTTCGCCGAGCTCGGCGCCGACAAGCCCGGCGCGCTGGTCGAGGCGCTCGGCGCCTTCTCCGACCGCGGCGTCAACATGACCCGGATCGAGTCCCGGCCCAGGCGCAGGGGCCTCGGGCGCTACATGTTCTTCTGCGACGTCGAGGGGCCGGCGGCCGACGAGCTCGTGTCAGCCGCGATCGATGACCTGCGCACCAAGGCCGAGTCGGTGCGCGTGCTCGGCAGCTACCCCGTCAGCACCTCCGGCGTACCCGGGACCGCCCCGGCCTCGGCGGCGCCCGAAACGCCCGAGCCGTAGTGGCCGTCGTCTAGAATCGCCGCCGAGATGGGCACTGCGGTTCGCGACTCGCGCGACGTTGCGGCGCCGGCCAGGGACCGGTCGACTGAGAACGGTCACGGCGGGGAGCTGCGTCGGCTCGCGCGCGGGCGCGTCTTGGTCTTGAACGCGACCTACGAGCCGCTCAACGTCTGCAGCGTCAGGCGAGCGCTGGTCCTGTTGCTGAAGGAGAAGGCCGAGATGCTCGAGCACGGCGACGGGGTGCTGCGCTCCGAGACGATGCAGATCGACCAGCCCGAGGTGATCCGCCTGGTCAGCTTCGTGCGCGTGCCGCGCGACATCCACCGGCGTCGGATCACCCGCAAGGCCGTCCTGGCCCGCGACGACTGGATATGCCAGTACTGCGGCTCCGAGAAGCCGGGCCTCACCGTCGACCACGTGATCCCGCGCAGCCGCGGCGGCCGCTCGGTCTGGGAGAACATCGTCGCCGCCTGCGCCGCGTGCAACCGTCGCAAGGGGAGTCGGATGCCGCACGAGATCCGGATGCACCCCCGCAACCGCCCGAGGCCGCCCGGACCCACGGTGTTCATCCGCATCGCCGCGCCGCGGGCGCCGGCGACCTGGGAGCCGTACTTACCGACCGCCTGACGAGCGCGGCCCGCTCGCCCCGCCAGCAGCAACAGTCGACGCATTTGCGCAACGTCCTCATAGTTTCTCCAGGGGAGATTGTTTGACGCCGGGGCTGGGCGCACAATGGGCCAGTGAATGCAAATGCGATGCACCGCGATAGCCGGTCCCTCCTCGTGGGTCGCCGCGATGTTTCTGCGGTTTCCTACCGATGTGGGATCCCTACCGGGGTCCTAAGCTGGCTGCCCTTTCACGCAAGACAGCTGGTCGACTGGAGCATCGTTTCAGCTCGGCCTCTAAATTTTGGGTAGGGAACATCCGTGACGCGCCAGACGACGATCGAAAACAAAGGGTTGAAGCGCGGCAAGCAGCTGCCGCGGGGCCGGCATGGCTTGACGCGCGAGACGGTGACCGAGTCGCAGCGGGCGCGGATCATCGAGTCGATGATCGAGGCGGTGGCCGAGCGCGGTTACCGGGAAACCCGCGTCGTCGACGTGGTCGAGCGCGCGGGCGTGTCGCGCGCGACGTTCTACGACCTCTTCGACGACTTCGAGGACTGCTTCCTCAAGACCTACGACCATGTCTCGGCGCGGTTGTTCGAGACGGCGTTCGCGGGCTTCAGCCAAAAAGCAGACGCGCCGTGGGCTGAGCGCATCCGGACCAGCATGGCAGCCTTCCTCGAGCTGCTCGCCGGTTGGCCAGAGGGGGCCAGATTTGCGATCGTCGAAGTGCTCGCGGCGGGTCCGAAGGCGCTCGTTCGGCGCGACGCCGCCCTGCGCCAGTTCAGCGAGTTCGTCGAAGCCGGTCGGAACCAGTCGTCGAACGACCTGCCGGGGCTCACCTCGGTCGCGATCGTCGGTGGCATCAATGAGCTCCTGTACAGCGAGGTCATCCATGGCGCCACGCGCAACCTGCCGGCGCGGCTGCCCGACATCGTCTACTGGATCACCCAGCCCTTCCTGGGCCCCGATGGAGCAGCCGCCGAGCGCGAGAGGGCTCGCGCCGGCTAGGACTCCGCAGCCCGCCGCACTTCGGCCTTGGCGGCCGTCGGACCTACGTAGGGCACCAGAACCGCAAAGAGGATGTCGGGGAGCAGCTTCGGGAGCTCCTTCGTCCTGCCGGCAACCACCTCGTCGAAGATGATCGCCTCGGCTCCGCCCACCGCCATCAGCTCGAGGTCGGGCGGCAGGATGTCGCTCTCCGCGTACTCGCGGCCCTCGCTGAACAACGGCCGCAACTGCCCTAGAGCGTCGTGATACCGCCGCTGAGCTTCGGGCCCGGCCGCCGGAAGCTCGACGGTGGCCATCCGGGTCACCTCCGGCTCGACCGAGTACGCCTTCAGGCAGGCCCGCAGCGCCCGTCTGATCTTCAGCGGCCACGGTCCGTCGCCCTCGAAGGCGCGGGAGACGTAGGCGACCAGCCCGTCGATCACCCGCTCATAAGCCGCGAACAGGCACTCGTCCTTGCTTTCGAACAACTCATCGAAGGTGGTGCGCGACACGCCGGCCCTGTCCAAGACGTCGTCCACGGCAACCGAATCGGATCCGTTCTCGGCCACCAACCTGACCATCGACCACAGGATCCGCTCTTGCCCCGAGAGCCCGTCGATCGTCCTCGGAAGACCCCGGCGGACTTCCGCGTCGCCATTGCCACTGCGCTCGTCCCGAACGGCAGAGTTCACCGAAATCAACTCTCTCTCCTCCCGTCCTCCACTCCCTGGAGGACTGTCCACGCTTATATCACGAAGCGCGACCTCCTAAACGGCTGAAAAGGCTATTCGGACGATGATGGACAATCGCCCTTGACGCGGCGCGACTTTCCATATATGAACGGGTTGTTCCATCAAAGGGAGAGAATGTTGCTCTATCAAAGGGAGAGAATGATCAAGCTTCGCAGGACAGCCAAGCCTCGCGGGACAGCGGCATACATGACACGCAAAAAGCGACTCGGCTTGGTGGCCGGACTCGCCGCTCTGATGGCGCTCATCCCGAGCACCGCCGGGGCGCAAGTGCTACCTCCCAGTGCCTCCAACAACTCCGCGCGGATCACGGCGAGCATCCCGATCGGCCCGGGCGCGAGCCTCGATGTGCAGTTCCGCTGCGCGCCGGGCACGGTGACCGGATCAACCTTCACCCTGACCGATCCGGCTCCGGCGTTCGACACCACCACGATCACGCTGGCGACGCCGCCAGGCGCGACGACGGTGCCGAACGTCTGCTCGAACAGCGTCAACGCCACCCTCACCCAGATCGCCGTCACGACGACCGGCTCGGATGGGCTGACCAGCGTGGCACCAGGCGGAGCGACCACGCTCACCGTGGCACAGAGCGCCGCCATTCCCGGCTCGGTATTTGTGACCGGGTACCGACTCGGCCTCCTGCCACTAGGCGCGAACACAATCCCTATCAACGTGCAGAGCAAGATCGAGGGTGCCAACACGACCCAGGGTGTCCAGACGACCAACTTGGTGGGCGGTATCACCGGCGGACGGGTCACTGACGGTCACCACCACGATCAGCGATCCCACCCCCGGCGATTCAGGCAGCGGAGACGAGAGCGCGACTGACGCCGCGTTCAACGTCAATTTCGCGCCGCTGAACTGGACGGCCGGAAGCACCGGGACGATCCTCTACCGACAGGATTCGATTGTCCCGGCAGCACCACCGCCACCGCCAACGTGTGCAACCGCTCCGGCGTTGTGCCCGCCCCCGGCGAAGAAGAAGTGCAAGAAGCCCAAGAAGTTGAAGAAGGGCAAGTGCGTCAAGCCGAAGAAGAAGAAGAAGAAGAAGAAGAAGTGACGCTCGTTCCTCGCCACGACGCACCCGTATTCGCGTGACCAGCCGCCACTCCGGCTAGGGAGTCCGCGCTCCCCCTGGCACGGGGCTGACCTACGCTCCCTGTGGTGCTGCGGCTCGTCACGATTCCGATCAGCCACTATTGCGAGAAGGCGCGTTGGGCCCTCGAGCGGGCCGGAATCCCATACCGCGAGGAGCGCCACGTCCAGGCCCTCCACCGAATCGCGGCCAGGCGGGCGGGCGGCGGTGCCACCGTCCCCGTCCTGGTGACCCCGCAGGGCGTGGTCAGCGAGTCGGAGGAGATCCTCGTCTGGGTCGATGAGCGCACGCCCTCGGAATACCGGCTCTTCCCCGCTGCGCCGCCCGAGCGCGCCGAGGTCGAACGGTTGTGCCGGCGTTTCGACGCGGTACTCGGGCCGAGGGGCCGACGGCTGATGTACATCCACATGCTCGCCCAGCCCAAGCTCATGCTGCGCTTCAACAACCAGGGTGTCCCGCCTTGGGAGGATCGCGTGCTCCGCCTCGGATGGCCGCTCGCCGTGCGCTGGGCGCGGCGAGAGCTTGCCATCCGTCCTGGGATTGAGACCGAAGACGAAGCCGCGGTCTGGCGCGAGCTTGACTTCGCCGCCGAGCTGCTCGCTGACGGCCGCAAGCACCTGTGCGGTGAGCGCTTCAGTGCCGCGGACCTAACCTTTGCGGCGCTTTCGGCCTCGGTCGTCGTGCCGCCCGCGTACGGCGTCCCGCTCCCCCAGCCCGACGTCCTGCCTGCCCGCACAGCAGCGCTCGTCGAGTGCGCGCGTGAGCACCCCGCCGGCCGCTACGCGCTCGCGCTCTTCGTTGAGCGCCGTCACGAGACGATCGCTTAGCGGGAGCCTGACAACCATGCGTCGCGGCGGCGTCTCCGAGGAACAAGGGGCCCTCGTGCCGGTCTCGGTAAGGGTCGCTCTCCCCCTCGACTGTCTCGGCGAGCTTGGCCACCAAGCCGGCATCAGGAGCGAGTCGCCGACGGGGGTGGCCGGAAGCAGGCCGACTTCGGATTTACGGCTGCTTCGTTCCCACGATGGCGGCGACCTTCCAGGCGGAGTCCTCCTGCAGGACGGGGAAGGCGAACTCGGTCCCATTCGCATCGGAATAGATCACGAAGCCGTTGTCGTCCTCGAGCCGAACGTCGGTCACCTCGATGGGCCCGGCCTGCGGGAGCAGCTTCGGCGGGAGCTTTGATCCCAGCGCCTTGAGTTGCTCCGTGCAGTCCTGGCTCTTCACGTACTGGCCTGCGAACAGCTCGAGATCCTGCTTGGTGGAAGTCGCCAGCAGTGAGCACGCTCCCGCCCAGTCGCCGTCGGCCCAAGCGCGCAGGAATTCCTGGACTGCCCTGCCGGCGCCGGCGCGGTCTGCGCCCTCCGCGTCCTCGCCGAAGTCCGCGGCGCCTCCTGCTCCGTCCTCGGCGCTTCCCTCGCCGCCGCCGGATTGCTCGCCGTCGGATTGCTTGCCGGATTGCTCGCCGCCGGATTGCTTGCCGCCGGATTGCTCGGTTTCTGTCGCTGCTGACTCGGCCCCCGCGACGGTCGAGTCAGAGGCATCGTCATCGTCGCCGCCACAACCCGCGAGCAGCGCGATCGCCATAACCGGCGCCGCGAGCGCGGTCCCGCGGAGAACCGCTTTCGGAAAAGAACCCTGCCTGAACATGGTGGCGATCCTACTTCCTTCCAGTCGACATCTGGCAGGACAATCCGCCCAAACTCCGCCTTGACACCCGTGCTTTGTGGGTATATGAATGCACCCTGTTCCATGAACGGCCCATTTTATCGATGCGGGGTTTCTTCCCCGAAGGGAGTGTGAGTAGATGACTTTGCGCCGTAGAGCGGCGCTCGCCGTGCTTGCGTCGGCCGCATTTGCGGTCTTCGTCTTGCCAGCAAGCCCGGCTAGCGCCCTAGATGTCAAGCAATGCCTGTCGAAACAGCGTCACCGCGAACAACAGTCAGATCTCGGTCGATACGACCGCTGACGATTCGCCGGACCCGGTGGCACCGGGCGGCACGGTCACGTTGGACAACCTGACCCAGACGGCCAACGTACCCGGCGCCATCTTCGTGGCCGGCTACAACCTCGGCCTGCTGGCGGAGGGCGAGAACACGATTCCGGCCACCGTCTCGACGTTCATCGAGGGGACCAACACCGTGGAGGGCGTCCAGCAGACGCCGTTCGTGGCCACCTCGATCACGACGACGATCAGCGATCCCGACGGGACGCCCGAGCACCGGCGATGAGACGGCCACCGACGGCTCGTTCACGGTCGTCTACCCCGACATGACGTTCACCGCCTCCGGCCCCGATGGCTCACGATCGAGTTCCGCGAGGACACGCGCACGCCGCTCAGCGTTGCGACGGGCGCCGAGGTGGGCGGCATCATCATCAGGGCCGTGATCGGCGGGTTCCTCAGCGTGAGGTTCGCCTGCAGCCCCGGCACCGTGACACCGACCCGACCCGGGTACGGTCACCTTCATCGAGCCGGCGCCGGCGTTCGATACGACGCTGATCCAGGCCGTGGTGGTGGACGAGCCGCCGACGGCGGACGCCGGACCCGACCAGACGGTCGACGAAGGTGACTCTGGTCACGCTCGACGGATCGGGATCGTCCGATCCGAAGCGGCGAGGCTCTGACCTATGCGTGGACCGCCCCGGCGGGCATCACGCTGACGGGTGCAGACACGGCCAACCCGACGTTCACGGCGCCGCAGGTCGATGCGAACACGCCGTTCGCGTTCGTTCTGCAGGTCTGTGACGAGGCCAACCCGACGGTGCTGTGCGACACGGACACCGTGGTGGTCAACGTGCTGGACGTGCCAGAGCGAGGACGTCGACGATCGCGATCGGCGGACCGCCGCGGACAGTGACCAGACGGTCGACGGACGGTGACATTCGACCGTCACGCTCGAGCGCGACCGCAGCGCCGGACCCGGACGGTCGACGGTACGCTGACCGTCAGACGGCAGCTGCGACGGCGCCTCCGGCGGAGCTCACGCTGCGGCGCACCGGCAACGGTGACACTTCGCCCACCGGCGACACGTCCGGACGGTGGTCCGTGCAGATCCGATCGACGACCCGCCGATGAGCCGGACGGTGAGACGTTCAACGTGACGCTCTGCCGACGTCACGGCGGCAACGCGACGATCGGCGACGCGCGACACGCGTCGGGACGATCAACGTACAACGACGTCCACCGCCGGTGGACGATCCGCCGACGGCGAACGCCGGACCCGACCAGCTGAACGTTCCGGACGAATACGCTGGTCACGCTCGACGGAACGGGATCATCCGATCCGGACGGCGAGACCCTGACCTACGCGTGGACCGCCCCAGCGGGCGTCACGTTGAGTGACCCGACCAGCCCGACGCCGTCGTTCACGGCGCAGGGACCGGCGAGCTTGACGTTCACGCTGGAGGTCTGCGACGAGGCCGATCCGGATTCGCTGTGCGACACGGACACCGTGTTGGTCACGGTCCAGGCACCGGCGATGATCGATGCCGCGACCGAAGTGATCGTCAACGGCCCGGTCGGTCCGTCGACGAGGAAGACGAGCAAGTCGTTCGTCATCAAGGTCAGCAATGACGGCACTGCGCCGATCACGATCACTGCTGGCGAGATCACCACGAGTGTCGAGGTCAACGGCACGGCTACCGGCACTGTGTCGGTTGCCGGCCTGCCCGTGACGCTCGGCCCGGGTTCCTCCAAGCGGCTGAAGGCCGACTTGGAGCTACGCCTCGGGCGCGTTCGCAGCGGGTGACACCATCGAGTTCAACGCATGCGTGAACGAGACTGGTGACATCGACACACACGAACGATTGCGACACCGCCACCGTCACCGCTAAGTAGCGACGGCATGGCGCGATGGGTGGGCAGAGGGCGATTTCGCCCTCTGCCCCCCGTCGTCGCAACCAGAAACTTGAGAATACAAACAGAAACCATACAAACCAGAAACCTCTTGAGGAGGGACCAGGGATGAATCAGATCGCGCGTAGGGCCTTGCTTCTCGCCGCGGCCGCCGCGGCCGCCTTGGCATTTTCAGGGTGCGTGGGCCGGCCCCTCCCCAGCGAGTTCGACCAGGTCGCGCCCGCGATCAACGGGGACAACGTGGTCTGGGAGGACTCGCGCAGCGCGGAGACCCAGGGCACTGACATCTGGTCGTTCAACACCGCCACCCTCGACGAGTCGCTTGTCGCCGGAGGGGCGGGTGAGCAGGATCAGCCCGCGATCTCCGACCGTTACATCGTCTGGATCGACAATGGCAGGCTGAGGGCGAAGGACCTCTCGAGCGGGCAGGTGTTCAGCGTCACCACCGGGCCCGCGACCCAGACGGACCCCGCCGTGTGCGGCTCGGTCGTCGTCTGGAGCGACACGGCCAACAACTCGGATGTCTACGCCAAGAACCTCGCCGGAGGCTCCCAGATCGCCGTCGCCACCTCTTCGGCGGTGGAGGCGTACCCGGCCTGCGACGCCGGCCGGGTCGTCTACACGCACGCGCCCATTGGTGTCGGCGTCGAGCATCCGGCTCTACGACATCGGGACCGGCCAGACCCAGACCGTCTCCGAGGAGCTCTGGAACGAGTGGCGTCCGGCGATCTCCGGTAACCGGGTCGTCTGGCAAGCGTGGCCGACCCAGCCGGACATCACCGAGGGCATCCAGATCTGGGGCACCAACCTCGCCACCGGCCAGGACTTCGTGGTCAGCAATGGGCCCAATCACCAGACGGCCCCGGCGATCTCAGGGTCGACGGTGGCCTGGGAGGACGTCCGAAGCGCAGACGGCCAGAGGGAGATCTGGTGGCGCGACCTCGCGACCACGATGAACCAGAAGCCGGTCGACGGCACCCTGCCCGGGAGCCAGCAGGCGGTTTCCCTCTTCGGCAGGAGGATCGCCTTCCAAAACGATGGAGCGGGGCCGTGGAACCTCTACCTGGGGCAGCTCATCTTCTTCACCTCCCCCCCGGCTGAGGAAGACCGGCGCCGCGTACTCGCGTGGTTTTGCGACACGCGGCCGGGGTATGTACGATGGGCGCGTTCAATGAACGTCACGTTCTATTGATCGAAGCGCGTTCGCCCCTGACAGGGGAGGAAATCGCGAAAGGGAGTGTGAGTAGATGACTTTGCGCCGTAGATTGGCGCTCGCCGTGCTTGCGTCGGCCGCATTTGCGGTCTTCGTCTTGCCAGCAAGCCCGGCTAGCGCCGTAGCCGTCGACAATGCCTGTCGAAACAGCGTCACCGCGAACAACAGCCAGATCGGGGTCGATACGACCGCTGACGACTCGCCGGACCCGGTGGTACCGGGCGGCACGGTCACGTTGGACAACCTGACCCAGACGGCCAACGTACCCGGTGCCATCTTCGTGGCCGGCTACAACCTCGGCCTTCTGGTGGTAGGGCGACGAACACGATTCCGGCCACGGTGTCGACGTTCATCGAGGGGACCAACACCGTGGAGGGCGTCCAGCAGACGAACTTCGCGGCCACCTCGATCACGACGACGATCAGCGATCCCGACGGGACCGCCGAGCACCGGCGATGAGACGGCCACCGACGGATCGTTCACGGTCGTCTACGCCGACCTGACGTTCACCGCCTCCGGCCCCGATGGCTCGACCATCGAGTTCCGCGAGGACACGCGCACGCCGCTCAGCGTTGCGACGGGCGCCGAGGTAGGCGGCATCATCATCAGGGCCGTGATCGGCGGGTTCCTCAGCGTGCGGTTCGCCTGCAGCCCCGGCACCGTGACCCCGCCCGACCCGGGGACGGTCGCCTTCATCGAGCCGGCGCCGGCGTTCCAGACGACGGCGATCGAGGATGTCGTTGTGCCGGACACCGCACCGACGGCGGACGCCGGACCCGACCAGACGGTCGACGAAGGTGATCTGGTCACGCTCGACGGAACGGGATCATCCGATCCGGAGGGCGAGACTCTGACGTACGAGTGGACCGCCCCGGCCGGCGATCACGTTGAGTGATCCGACCTCGGCGAGCCCGACGTTCACGGCGCCGCAGGTGGACGCGGACACGCCGCTGACCTTCACACTGGAGGTCTGCGACGAGGCCGATCCGACGTCGCTGTGCGACACGGACACCGTGGTGATCAACGTGCTGGACGTGCCGGTGGCGGTGGACGACCCGCCGACGGCGGACGCCGGACCCGACCAGACGGTCGACGAAGGTGATCTGGTCACGCTCGCGGATCGGGAACCGATCCGGAGGGCGAGACTCTGACGTTCGAGTGGACCGCCCCGGCCAGCGGTCACGTTGAGCGAGCCGACCTCGGCGAGCCCGACGTTCACGGCGCCGCAGATGTCGCGGCACCGACGACGTTTGAGTTCACGCTGGAGGTCTGTGACGAGGCCGACCCGACGTCCCTGTGCGCCACGGACACCGTGACGATCACGGTGAACCCGGTGGTCGTTGGGGACACCGCACCGACGGCGGACGCCGGACCCGACCAGACGGTCGACGAAGGTGATCTGGTCACGCTCGACGGAACGGGATCATCCGATCCGGAGGGCGAGACTCTGACGTACGAGTGGACCGCCCCGGCCGGGATCACGTTGAGTGATCCGACCTCGGCGAGCCCGACGTTCACGGCGCCGGATGTCGCGGCACCGACGACGTTTGAGTTCACGCTGGAGGTCTGTGACGAGGCCGACCCGACGTCCCTGTGCGCCACGGACACCGTGACGATCACGGTGAACCCGGTGGTCGTTGGGGACACCGCACCGACGGCGGACGCCGGACCCGACCAGACGGTCGACGAAGGTGATCTGGTGACGCTCGACGGAACGGGATCATCCGATCCGGAGGGCGAGACTCTGACGTACGAGTGGACCGCCCCGGCCGGGATCACGTTGAGTGATCCGACCTCGGCGAGCCCGACGTTCACGGCGCCGGATGTCACGGCACCGACGACGTTTGAGTTCACGCTGGAGGTCTGTGACGAGGCCGACCCGACGTCCCTGTGCGCCACGGACACCGTGACGATCACGGTGAACCCGGTGGTCGTTGGGGACACCGCACCGACGGCGGACGCCGGACCCGACCAGACGGTCGACGAAGGTGATCTGGTGACGCTCGACGGAACGGGATCATCCGATCCGGAGGGCGAGACTCTGACGTACGAGTGGACCGCCCCGGCCGGGATCACGTTGAGTGATCCGACCTCGGCGAGCCCGACGTTCACGGCGCCGGATGTCACGGCACCGACGACGTTTGAGTTCACGCTGGAGGTCTGTGACGAGGCCGACCCGACGTCCCTGTGCGCCACGGACACCGTGACGATCACGGTGAACCCGGTGGTGGTGGGCGAGGTCGACGCCAGTGGCGTGGTGAAGGTCAATAACCACCTCAACCCCAAGAAGGCCGAGAAGGTCTGGAAACTCCGGGTAACCAACCTGGGGTCGTCGCCGATCACGGTCAATCCCGCCGACATCGACGCGAGCGTCGAGGTGAACGGGACACCGAACGGCTCGGTCGAGGTGCTGACCGGGACGATGACGATCAAGCCGGGTCACGGCAGGAATTTCCAGCTCCGCTGGACCCAGGACGGCACGTTGGCAGTGGGCGACAGCGTCGAGTTCATCGCCTGCGTCAACCTGGCTGGTGACACCAACACAGCCAACAATTGCGGCAGCGAGACGCGTACCGCTGTTGGTAAACCCAGAAGTGGCAGTTAGCGCAGCGAGCGCGTGACCGCTACGGGCGGGCGGAGGGCGATTTGCCCTCTGCCCGCCCTGCGTCGCAGCTGAAGCGCCGGGGCCTACTGGCTACCGCGACGGTGCCGCGCCGCGATCACCTCCGTGACGGGGTGAACGGGAGAACCGCTACTTGCGCTTGTGCGGCTTCGTCGCCGGCGGCCTCGGCTTTGCCTTGTTCGCCGGGGCCTTCTTCGGAGCCGCCTTGGGGGCGGAGGCGCCCGAGCTGCGCGGGCGCCCCTTCGCCACCTTGACGGCGGCCTGAGTCTCGCCCGCCTCCTCGGCGGCCGCCTCCTCGGCGGCGATGTCGTCGGCATTGGCGTCACCGTTGGCGGCCGACTCGACCACGAGCGCGAGGGCGCTGACCCGGTCGCCCTTCTTCAGGTTCATCACCCGGACGCCCTGAGTCGCGCGCCCCATCTGTGAGATCCCCGAAACCGAGTTCCGCTGCACCATCCCGGTCTGCGAGATGAACAGCAGCTCCTGGTGCGCGCGCACCGTCCTCGAGCCGGCGAGGCCGCCCTTCTTCTCGGTCATCCTGATCGTCAGCACGCCCTTGGTCCCGCGGCCCTTGACCGGGTACTGCGACATCGGGGAGCGCTTGCCGTAGCCGTTCTCGGTGACCACGAAGAGGTCGTCCTCGTCCTTGGCGACGTCGAGCGAGAGCACGCGGTTGCCCTTGTCGGAGACGTTCATCCCCTTGACGCCCGAGGTGTCGCGCCCCATCGGCCGCGCCAGCTTCTCGTTGAAGCGCGAGGCGTGGCCCGACTTGGAAACCATGAGGATGTCGTCCTTGCCCGAGGTCATCCGCACCTTGACGAGCTCGTCGCCCGGGCGAATCTTGATCGCGATGATGCCATCGGCCTTGATCGGCGTGTCGTAGGCCTTGAATTCGGTCTTCTTCACCATCCCCTTCGCGGTGCCGAAGACCAGGTACTTGTCCTCGGAGAAGTCGCGCGTCGGGATCACCGTCATCACCCGCTCGCCCTCGCGCAGCGGCAGCAGGTTGACCAGCGCCCGGCCCTTCGCGGTCCGGGAGCCCTCCGGCAGCTCGTAGACCTTGAGTCGGTAGACCTTGCCCTGGTTGGTGAAGAAGAGGAGGAAGTCGTGGCTCGAGCAGACGTGTAGGTGCTCGATGTAGTCGCCCTCCTTCATCTCCATCCCCATCACGCCGCGGCCGCCGCGGCGCTGCTGGCGGTACGTGGCGAGCGGAAGCCGCTTCGCGTAGCCCGAGGAGGTGATCGAGATCACCATCTGCTGGTCGGCGATCATGTCCTCGATGTCGACCTCGCCCTCGGCGGCGGCGATCTTGGTGCGACGGTCGTCGCCGTAGTTCTCGGCGATCTCGGCGAGCTCGTCCTTGACGATTCCGAGGATCTTCGACTCGTCGGCGAGGATCGCGCGCAGCTTCTTGATCAGCTTGACGAGCTCGTCGTGCTCCTCCTTGATCTTGTCGGCCTCGAGCGCGGTCAGGCGCTGCAAGCGCATGTCGAGGATCGCCTGGGCCTGCGGGCGGGTGAGCTCGAACTTGTCGATCAACCGGTCGCGCGCGGCGTCGGGGTCGGCCGACGCGCGGATCAGCTTGATCACGGCGTCGAGGTTGTCGAGCGCGATCAACAGCCCCTCGAGGATGTGGGCACGGGCCTCGGCGCGCGAGAGCTGGTGCTGGGTGCGCCGGGTGATCACGTCGCGCTGGTGAACGACGTAGTGGCGGATCGTCTCGAGCAGGCTCAACGTGCGCGGGACGCCGTCGACCAGCGCGACCATGTTGATGCCGAAGCTCTGCTGCATCTGCGTGCGCTTGTAGAGCTGGTTGAGAACGACCTTGGCGGGGTCGCCGCCGCGCTTCAGCTCGATCACGACGCGCATCCCCGAGCGGTCCGACTCGTCGCGCAGGTCCGAGATCCCGGTGATCTTCTTCTCGCGCACGAGGTCTGCGATCTTCACGATCAGGCCGCCCTCGCCGCCCTTCTTCACCTGGAACGGCAACTCGGTGACGATGATCGACTCCTTGCCGTTCTTCATCGGCTCGACGTGCGCCTCGGCCCGAACCTTCACCGACCCGCGCCCCGAGGCGTACGCGTCGCGCACGCCCTCGGTGCCGAGGATCGTGCCGCCGCCGGGGAAGTCCGGGCCCTTGACGTGCTTCATCAGGCCCTTGAGGTCGATCTCGGGGTCGTCGATGAAGGCGTTGACGGCGCCGGCGACCTCGCGCAGGTTGTGCGGCGGGATGTTGGTCGCCATGCCGACAGCGATGCCGGCGGCGCCGTTGACCAGAAGGTTCGGGAACCGCGCCGGCAGCAGCAATGGCTCCTGCGTGCGCTCGTCGTAGTTGGGGCCGAACTCGACGGTGTCGGCGTCGATGTCGCGCAGCATCTGCGTCGCCAGGGGGCCGAGGCGGGCCTCGGTGTAGCGCATCGCGGCCGCGGTGTCGCCGTCGATCGAGCCGAAGTTGCCCTGGCCGTCGACCAGCGGGTAGCGCAGCGAGAACTCCTGCGCCATCCGCACCAGCGTGTCGTAGATCGCCGAGTCCCCGTGGGGGTGGTACTTGCCCATCACCTCGCCGACGATGAAGGCGCACTTGCGGTACGGACGGTTCGGCTGCAGGCCGAGGTCGTGCATCGCGTAGAGCACCCTGCGGTGGACCGGCTTCAGCCCGTCGCGAACGTCCGGCAGCGCGCGGCCGACGATCACGCTCATCGCGTAATCGAGATAGCTCGAGCGCATCTCCTTCTCGAGCTCGCGCGACTCGACGTTGCCGGTCAGAGCCTCCAGCGAGGCGTCGTCGCCGTCAGGGACAGCAGCGGCCATCAGACATCACCTCGAATCTCGGCGAGTTGGGCAGGTTTGCAGCGTCCGCGCTCAGACATCCAAAAACCTAACTTCGCGGGCGTGGCGCTCGATGAACTCCTTGCGGGGCTCGACCTTGTCGCCCATCAGGTCCGAGAAGGTCTGCTCGGTGGCGAGAGCGGCGGCGTCGTCGATCTCGACCTGCTGCAGGGTCCGGCTGCCCGGATCCATCGTCGTCTCGCGCAGCTGCTCGGGGTTCATCTCGCCGAGGCCCTTGAAGCGCTGCAGCTGGACGCCCTCGCGGGCGAGGGCCAGGACCTGGCGGCGCAGCTCGCCGAATGAGTCGGCCTCGGCCTCCTTGTCGGTGTCGCCCAGGGCGACCACGAACGGCGGCTGGCCGACCTGCTCAGTGAGCTTCGCGTGCGCCTCGATCAGCTCGCGGTAGGCCGTCGACTCGAACAGCTCCTTCGGCATCTGGTGCTCGCGGGCGAGACCCGAGCGCCGGTGGGTGCCCTTGACGACGAGGCCGTCCTTGGTCGAGCTCACGAGCTGCGTCTGGTAGGCGCGGTCCTTCGGGTCCTTCGTCTTGAACAGCTTGCCTGCGGCGGCCAGCGTCTTCGCCTGTGACTCGAGCAGATGCGACTCCGCAATGAAGTCGATCACCTCGTGGCCGAACTCGGCGCGCAGCGTCGAGAGCCAGCCCTCAAACGCCTTGTAGTGGCGGGTGACGTCCTGCCAGCGCCGCTTGCCCAGCTTGCGCTGCTTGCCGTCGGCGTCCATGACCGCGAACTTCTCGAGCTTGTCGCGCAGCAGCAGCTCCTCGAGCTCGGCCTCGCGCTCGATCCAGACCTCGCGGCTGCCCTGCTTGAACTTGTAGAGCGGCGGCTTCGCGATGTAGACGTACCCCGCCTCGATCAGCTCGGGCATCTGCCGGTAGAGGAAGGTCAATACCAAGGTCCGGATGTGCGCGCCGTCGACGTCGGCGTCGGTCATCAGGACGACCTTGTGGTAGCGGGCATCCTCGAGCTTGAACTCGTCGTGGACGCCGGTCCCGATCGCGGTGATCAGAGCCTGGATCTCGTTGTTCGCGAGGACCTTGTCGATCCGGCTCTTCTCGACGTTGATGATCTTGCCGCGGAGCGGCAGGACGGCCTGCGTGTTGCGGTCGCGGCCCTGCTTCGCGGAGCCACCGGCCGAGTCGCCCTCGACGATGAAGATCTCGGCCAGGGCCGGGTCCTTGACCGAGCAGTCGGCGAGCTTGCCGGGCAGGGTCGAGTTCTCGAGCGCGGACTTGCGCCGCGTCAGGTCGCGGGCCTTGCGAGCGGCATCCCGCGCGCGGGCGGCGTCGACGGCCTTGACGAGGATGCGGCGCGCGTCGCCGGGGTTCTCCTCGAGGAACTCGCCGAGCTTGCGGTTGACGACCTCCTTGACCAGGCCCTCGATCGGCGGGTTGCCGAGCTTCGTCTTGGTCTGGCCCTCGAACTGCGGGTCGGCGAGCTTCACCGAGATCACCGCGGTGAGGCCCTCGCGGACGTCCTCGCCGGTCAGGTTCTCGTCCTTGTCCTTGAGCAGGCCCTTGCTGCGCGCGATCGCGTTCAGCGTGCGGGTCAGCGCCGAGCGGAAGCCGGATAGATGGGTCCCGCCCTCGTGGGTGTTGATGTTGTTCGCGAAGCTGAAGATGGACTCCTGGTAGGTGGCGTTCCACTGCATCGCGATCTCGACCTGGCCCTCCTTCGTCTCGCCCTCGAAGAAGGCGATCTTGCGATGGAGCGGGTCCTTGGAGTCGTTCAGGTGGCGGACGAAGTCGGCGATGCCGCCCTTGTAGTGGAACTCGATCTTCTCGCCGGCGCCGCGCTCGTCGATCAGCTCGACCTTGAGGCCGCGCGTCAGGAACGCCGTCTCGCGCAGGCGCTCGGCGAGCGTTTCGAAGTCGAACTCGATCTCGTCGCCGAAGATCTCCATGTCGGGCTTGAAGGTGACCGTGGTGCCGGTGGTCTTGACCGGGCGGCCCTTCTTGAACTTCGTCATCGGCTTGCCGCGCTCGTACTCCTGCTCCCAGACGTTGCCGTCGCGCCAGATCTCGAGGTGCAGCGTCTCCGACAGCGCGTTGACGACGGAGATCCCGACGCCGTGCAGGCCGCCCGAGACCTTGTAGCCGCCGCCATCGCCGAACTTCCCGCCGGCGTGCAGCGTCGTCAGCACCACCTCGGCGGCCGGCTTGCGCAGCTTCGGGTGCTTCTCCACGGGGATGCCGCGGCCGTCGTCGACGACCGTGCAGCTGTTGTCCGGGTGCAGGGTGACGACGACCTTCTTGGCGTGGCCGGCGATCGCCTCGTCGACGGAGTTGTCGACCGCCTCGTAGACGAGGTGGTGCAGCCCGCGTGGGCCCGTCGAGCCGATGTACATGCCGGGGCGCTTGCGAACGGCCTCGAGGCCCTCCAGCACGGTGATGTCCTTCGCGCCGTAGCTCGAAGACTTCCCCTTCGTCGGGGTCTTGGCAGCGGCCTTCGGCTTGTTCGCTGCGCTCTTATCACCGGCACCATTGCGGCTAGCGGGCTTCGCCACTCAGCATCCTTTCGGTTCTCTCATAGGAAGCCTCGGCCTGGTGATCCGGCGCGGTTCTGAGCCGAGCGGACCAGTAAGTCGGGGCCTCGCGGAAGTTCACATAAGTTTACCAAGCGGCGGACGCGGAACGGCTGCGCAGATGTTACGAAATACCTGCAAATCACGAACAAAACGGAGTTCAAGACGGTTCGGATCCGACCGTGAAGCGCAGAGCGGCCAACTCGACCCCCGCAGGTAGTTCGGAGGCGAGCTTTTTCATCGTGCGATCGCTCAGCAGATCGAGCTCCTGCGCCCACGTCGCGGAGCGGCACGCGACCGTGATCACGCCGTCGCGCTCCGCAACCGGGGTCGCCTCGGCGGCGATCGCGTCGCCCACCGCGTCGGCCCAGACGGCCTGCACGGCCCCGAGCGTCGTCGCGGGGGCGAGCGGCTGGACTACCTGGCGGAGCGCCTCGGCGACCGGGCGCGGCGCGCGGCGCTTCGCCATCAGGCGGCCTCGGCCAGCGAGCCGCCCTGCGGCCGCGGCTGCGCGCGCGCACCGGCATCGACGGCGATCGTCGTCAGCTCCACTACCGCGGGCACGTGCTCTGCCTCTGTCGCCGTCAAGAGCGCCTGCCCGGAGCCGGAGAGGGTGCGCACGAGCAGCTCTCGGCGCTCGGGGTCGAGCTCGCTCATCACGTCGTCGAGCAGCATGATCGGCGCCCGGCGCCCGGCGTCGATCAGCGCCGAGCGCTCGGCGAACAGCAGCGCGAGCAGGGCGGCGCGCTGCTGGCCCTGCGAGCCGAAGCGCCGCAGGGCGCGGCCGCCGAGGCGAAGCTCGACCTCGTCGAGCTGGGGGCCGTAGGAGGTGTAGGCCCGGCCGAGGTCGACGCTGCGACGCTCCGCGAGCTCGGCCGCGAGCTCCTCGCGGCCCGCGGCGTGGCGAGGCCGGTAGGACACCTCGGCCGCCTCGAGGCCGAGGTCCGCAGCCAGCGAGGCGAACGGAGAAGCCAGGGTCGCGAGGGCCTCGGCGCGCGAGGCGATCAGCGGCTCGGCCTCCTCCGCGAGGCGCTCGTCCCAGGCCGGGAGCGAGCTCGGCGCCGCCAGGCCGGCGCGTATGCGGGAAACCAGGGCGTTGCGCTGCGCGAGGGTGCGGCCGAACCGCGAGCGCAGGTCCGCTCGCGCCGGCCGCAGCGCGGCGACGAGCCGGTCAAGGTGCGCGCGGCGGTGGGCGGCCGGGCCCTTGACGAGCTGGAGGCGATCGGGGTGGAAGACGCTCACCAGGGGCCGTTCGGGGCCGCCCGCCTCGAGCTGGCGCCCGTCGATGCGGTGGCGGCGCTCGCCTCCGCGCTCGAGGGCCGAGAGCAGGATCGACCGCTCGCCGCCCTGCTCCAGCTCCAGCTCGACGCGCGCCGAAGGCTGATCGAAGGCGATCAGGTCGCGGTCGTTGCCGCTGCGAAAGGACCGGTTGGCGAGGCCGAAGTACACGGCCTCGAGCAGGTTGGTCTTGCCGGCGCCGTTCGGGCCGTGCAGGACGACCAGCTCCGGGCCGAGCTCGACGCGGGCGTCGGCGAGGTTGCGAACTCCCCGTGGCTCGAGTGCGGCGAGCTGCACGGGGCGCCTCCTACACCTAGACGTTCAGCCGGATCGGCATCACGAGGTAGCTGAAGTCGTCGGCGCTCGCCGGCTCGAGCAGGCCCGGGCGAAGCGGCGAGATCAGCTTCACGACGACCTCGTCGTCGTCGATGCTCTCGAGCCCGTCGCGGACGAACTCCGGGTTGAACCCGATCTCGAGGAGCTCGCCGGAGTACGGCGCCGGCAGGCCCTCGCGGGCGTCGCCGAGGTCGGGCGTCTCGGCAGAGACGACGAGCTCACCCTCCGAGAACGACATCCGAAGAGCTGCGTTTCGCTGAGCGAGCTGCGAAACGCGGCGCACGACCTCGAGTAGGTCGGTGCGCGGCATCTTCACCTCGTGGTCATAGGACTCGGGGATGAGCTGGCGGTAGTTCGGAAACTGGCCGTCGATCAGCCGGGAGCTGAGCGAGCTGCCGCCGATCTCGAACAGCGCCTGGTTGCGGCTGAGCCACACGCGCAGCGGCTCGTCGTCGCCCGCAGCCTCGATCAGCCGCGCCAGCTCCCGCAGGGCCCGAGCCGGGATGTTCGCCTCGATCTTCTCGGCGACCCCGGACTCGAGCGTGGTGCGCTTGACCGCGAGCCTGTAGGAGTCGGTGGCGACCATCGTCAGCTCCGAGCCCTCCGCGGTGACGAGCACGCCGGTGAGGACCGGGCGGGCCTCGTCGCGAGAAGCCGCGCGGGCGACGCGGGCGATCGTCTCCTGGAGCGCCTGCGATGGGAGCTCGACCGGGTCGCCCTCGGGCTCCGGGAAGCGCGGGAAGTCGTCGGCCGGCAGGGTCCGCAGGTGGAAGCGCGAGGAGCCGGCGGTGATCTCGACGTCGCGCTCGGACTCGCGCAGCTCGAGACTCACCTCGCCGTCGGGCAGCGAGCGCGCTACCTCGACGAGCAGCCGGCCGGGGATCACGACCGCGCCGGCACCCTCGACCTTGCCGTCGAGCCCGACCTCGAGGCCGAGCTCCGTGTCCGTGGCGCGCAGCTTCGGATCGCCGTCCGCGGAGATGTGGATGCCGGAGAGGGCCTGCAGCGCAGCGCGCGCCGAGACCGCCCGCGAGACGACCAGCAGGGAGTCGAGCAGGGCTTGCCTTGTTGCCGTGATCTTCATTCGATGGTCAGTTAGTGGCTAGGAGTAATAAGGGCTGTGGATGGCTGTGGATAGGTGGAGCGGCAAGGTGGTTCGTTCAGGTGATCGCTCAAAGTGGGAGAGCCGATTCAATCATTCCGTTCGGTCACGACCCAATGAGTCCGACCGCAGGGAGCTCGAGAGCTCCTCGAGCTCGCGGGCGAGCGTCGGGTCGCGGGTGGTCCCTTCCTCCACGCGGCGGATGGCGTGCATCACGGTGGTGTGGTCGCGGCGTTTGAAGGCGCGAGCGATCTCGGGGAGGGACAGGTCGGTGAGCTCGCGGGTCAGGTACATGGCGAGCTGGCGGGCGCGGGAGACCTTCATGGTCCGCGAGGGGGAGAGGAGTTGGTCGCGGCTGACCTCGAGCTGCGTGGCGACCGCCGTCTGGATCTCTTGGGCGCTGAGGTCGCCGGCCGGCCCCGACTCGCGGAAGGGCCGCCCGCCGGGGAGCACGTCGTCGACCGTCTCGGGTGTGACGCCGGCGTCGGTCAGCGACGAGACGGCGAGGACCCGGGTCAGCGCGCCCTCGAGGGCCCGAAGGTTGGAGATCGCCCGCGTGGCGATCAAGCGGATCGCCTCGGGCGCGACGACCTCGATCCCCTGCTCGCGGACCAGGTTGCCGAGGAAGATGAGGCGCGTTGAGAGGTCCGGCGGGTCGATCTCGGCGGTCATGCCCCACTCGAAGCGCTGGCGCAGGCGCTCGGCGAGCTCGGTGAGCTCGCTCGGCATGCGGTCGGCGGTGAGCACGATCTGGGCGCCGTTCTGGTGCAGCGCGTTGAAGGTGTGGAAGAACTCGTCGGCGGTGCGCGCCTTGCCCTGCAGGAACTGGACGTCGTCGATCAGCAGGACGTCGGCGCGCCGGTAGCGCTCCTTGAAGGCGTCGATCCCCTTCGACCGCAGGCAGCCGACGAACTCGTTGGTGAAGCTCTCGGCCGTCGTGTAGTGGATGTCGAGCCCGGGGCTCCGGTCGTGAAGGTAATTGGCGATCGCGCCGAGCAGGTGAGTCTTGCCGAGCCCGGGCGGGCCGTGCAGGAAGAGGGGGTTGTAGGCCTGGCCGGGCGCCTCGGCCACCGCGAGCGCCGCCCCGTGGGCGAGGCGGCTGCCCGGGCCGATCACGAACCGCTCGAAGGTGTAGGAGGGGTTGAGCGCGATCCGGGCGGCCGCCTCGGCGGGGGTCGCAGAGGCGCGTTCGTCAGCGCCCGGCTCGGCGACGAACTCGGCGTCGGAGAAGCCGCTGTCGGCGCGGCTCAGCGCCGCGCGCAGCAGCTCCGGGTAGCGGCGCCCGACCCAGCGGCGGACGTGCGGCGTCGCGGTTAGGAAGATGGTCGTGCCGCGCGCTCCCGCCGGGCGCAGCGGCTCGAACCAGAGGCGATAGGTGGACTCGGGGACCGAGGCGCGGAGATGGAGCTGGACCCGCCGCCAGACGGCGTCGAGCTGCTGGTCGCGCGCTGAGTCTTCTCCCGGCCCCGGAACTTCGATCCTCCTCGATGGCTTGATTGTGTGGTGCTCCGGGTGGCTCGATGCCTGATCCCCGGCGGGCGCGATCATAGACTCGGCCCGGAGGCGGCCGAAGGGGTGCAGCAGGGCCGCCGGTGCAATTCGCGGGGAAAACGACGCCCTATACTGCCGTCCCCGCCGACGACTGTGCAAGATCCCGTCCCAGGCGGCAGTCACCCACGCGGAGCTCAAGAGATGAAGCGGACCTACCAGCCAAAGAAGCGCAAGCGCGCACGTACCCACGGCTTTCGCGCCCGCAACGCCACGCGTTCGGGCCGAGCGATCCTCAAGCGCCGGCGGCAGAAGGGCCGCAAGCGCCTCACCCCCTGAGCATTGGCCGATGAGGGCAGCTCCGACGCTCGCCGCCGCCGGCGCCTATCGCGCAGCGGCGACTTCGACAGGGTCTACCGAGAGGGATCCTCGCGCGGCAACCGCTTCCTCGTCCTCTATTCGTTCGCCCGCGGCGACGACGGCGAGGGCGACCGGGCTCCGCGCCTCGGCGTCTCGGTCGGCAAGCGGATCGGCAAGGCCGTGCAGCGCAACAAGGTGAAGCGCGCGGTGCGCGAGTCCTTCTGGGAGCTGGCCGATGAGCTGCCGGGCTCGAGCGACTACGTGATCGTCGCCCGTCCGGGGGTCGAGGGACTGGTCGAGCGCGAGGGGGCCGCAGGCGTCCGCGAGAGCCTCGCCGAGCTGATCGCGCCCGATTCCGGCGAGGAGCGTTTGTCGTGAAACGGATCCTGAGCGCCCCCCTGCTCGCCCTGATCGCCTTCTACCAGCGCTTCATCTCGCCGGCCTTCCCTCGCCGCTGCCGCTACGAGCCGACCTGCTCGGCCTACGCGGTCGAGGCGATCCGCGAGCTGGGCCCGGTGCGCGGCTCGATCGTCGCCGGCTGGCGCCTGCTGCGCTGCAACCCCTTCAGCGACGGCGGCATCGACGACGTCTGCGACCGCACCCTGTTCCGCGGCCACGATCACGCCCACTCCCACGCCGATGCGGGCAAGGCGGCCGCTCGATGAGCTTCCTGATCGCCAACCCGCTGCAGCCGCTGATCGACCTCGCGAACACGGTGCTCGTACTTCCTGCACGACCTCGGCTTCGTCTACGGGACCGCGATCGTGCTGCTCACCTTCATCACCCGCGCGCTGATCCTGCCCGCTCTCGATCAAGCAGATCCGCTCGATGCGCGCGCTGTCGGCGCTCTCGCCGCAGATCAAGGAGGTCCAGGAGAAGTACAAGGACGACCGCCAGCGCATGCAGCGGGAGATGATGGAGATGTACCAGAAGAACAACGTCAACCCGTTCGCCTCCTGCCTGCCCCTGCTGCTGCAGCTCCCCGTCTTCCTCTCGCTCTTCTATCTGCTCCAGAGCGACGAGTTCGAGAGCGAGGTCGATCGACGCCGGCCAGAGGCCTGGCTGTTCATCGACGACATCCTCGAGAAGGCGACCGGCGGCGTCCTGATCGTGCTGCTCGCCCTCTACATCGGCACCTCGGTGATCGCCGGCCTGATCATGACCGGCCGCAGCGCGTCGACCCAGCAGCGGATGCTGTCGATGGGCCTGCCGATCCTGTTCACCCCGATCATGATCGGGTTCCCCGCCGGGCTGCTCGTCTACTGGATCTCGACCAACTTCTGGACGATGGGACAGCAGGGCGTCGTCAAGCTCTTCTTCCCGCCACAGGAGCAGCCGACCCCCGAAGAGGTCAAGGCCTCGAAGCCGCCCCCGCCGCCCCCGCGCAAGCGCAAGCGCCGCAAGTAGATGAGCGACGTCGGGGACACCGTCGAGGGCCTGCCCTCCGAGCCCGCCGAGCGGGTCCGCGCGATCCTCGAACGCGTCGTGACCGAGCTCGACCTCGAAGCCGAGGTAGCGGTCGAGGAGGACGACGGCGAGATCCGGGGCAGCGTCGACGGGGAGGACGTCGGCCTCTTGATCGGCCGCCACGGCCAGACGATCGACGCGCTGCAGCTCCTCTGCTACCAGGCCGCTTTCACCGGAGTCGCCGACCGCAAGCGGGTCACCGTCGACGCCGCCGGCTACCGCGAGCGCCAGGGCGAGAGCCTCAAGCGCCAGGCCGACCTGGCCGCGGAGGACGCCGCTCGCGAGGGGCGCGCGATCGAGATGGAGTCGATGAACTCCAACGAGCGCCGCGTCGTGCACGAGCATCTTCGCGACCGCACCGAGGTCGAGACCTACAGCGAGGGCGACGAGCCCCATCGCTTCGTGGTCGTCGCGCCGTTGCTCACCGATTGACCGAGCGCGCCGCCGCCGAGCGCTGGCCGGCCGCACTCGACACGCTGCTCGAGATGCTCGCCGGCGACGACGCCCCGGTCTCGCGCGCGAGCGGCCGCCGCGGCCGCGATGTCCACATTCGCGACTCCCTCTCGGGGCTCGAGCTCGACGAGCTGCGCGACGCCGGGCGCATCGCCGACGTCGGTTCCGGCGCGGGCCTGCCGGGTCTCGTGATCGCCGCATCGCTCCCCGGCGCCCAGGTGGACCTGGTCGAGTCGGTCTCTCGCAAGTGCGGGTTCATGCGGGAGGCGATCGAGCGGATGGCGCTCGAGAACGCAGCTGTCGTCTGCAGACGCGCCGAGGAGTGGGGGGCCGAAAGCGAGCCCGGGCGCGAGGCCTACGACGCGGTCACGGCCCGCGCCGTCGGGGGCCTGGCCGAGCTCGCCGAGCTCGCCTCTCCGCTGCTCCGCGACGGAGGTTGGCTGGTCGCGTGGCGCGGCGCGAGGGACCCCGACGACGAGCGCAGGGTCGCCGACGCGGTCCCCCGGACGGCCGTCGAGCCGGCCCAGGTCCGGCCCGTCACGCCGTATGAGGGAAGCCGCGACCGTCACATCCACCTGCTCCGCAAGAATGGGCCGACGCCGGACGACCTGCCCCGCCGGCCGGGCATGGCGGCAAAGCGACCGTTCGGACACGAACACACATGAATTCGCCACCGAACGACATCTCCGCGATCCGCTGATGGGCGCCCTTCACACCATCAAGACGGAGCCCTGATGGGCTCCGTCTTCGCGATCGCGAACCAGAAGGGCGGGGTCGGGAAGACCACGACGACGGTCAACATGGGCGCCTGCGTCGCGCGCGACGGCCGCCAGACACTGATCGTCGACCTCGACGCCCAGTGCAACGCGACGGTGGCGCTCGGGCTCGACAAGGACCTGGAGCCCTCGTCCTACGACTGCCTCGTCGGCGACATCTCGGTCGCCGAGGCCGCGCGGCCGGCGGGCCCCGACAACCTCTGGATCGTGCCGGCCAACGCCGATCTCGCCGGCGCCTCCGTCGAGCTGCCGCGCACCGACCACTTCGAGCTGCGCCTTCGCGACGGGCTCGGGCCCGTCCGCGAGCGCTTCGCCTACACGCTCCTGGACTGCCCGCCGTCGCTCGGGCCGGTCACCGTCAACGCGCTGGTCGCGGCCGACCGCGTGGTCGTCCCCGTCCAGGCCGAGTACCTGGCGCTCGAGGGCCTGGTCCAGTTCCTGGACACGTTGAAGCTCGTGCGCCGCGAGCTGAACCCGAGCCTCGAGATCGCCGGCGTCGTGATCACGATGCACGACGACCGCACGCGGCTGGCCCGGGACGTCGAGCGCGAGCTCCGCCAGCACCTGCCGGCGAAGGTGTTCGAGACCGTGATCCCGCGCAGCATCCGCGTCGCCGAGGCGCCGAGCTACGGGATCCCCGTCGGCGAGCACGACCCGCGCTCCTCGGGAGCCAAGGCCTACCTCGCGCTGGCCGAGGAGGTGGCGAATGGCCGAGCGTAAGCGCGGCATGGGCCGCGGCCTCGCGGCGATCCTGCCCGAATCGGGAGCGGGCGGTCCCGAGCTGCGCGAGCTCGCCGTCTCGCAGATCGAGCCCAACCCCGATCAGCCGCGAAAGCACTTCGACAAGGGCCCGCTCGACGCCCTCGCCGGCTCGATCGCCTCGGCCGGCGTCCTGCAGCCGCTGATCGTGCGGCCCGTCGACGACGGGCGCTTCGAGATCGTCGCCGGCGAGCGCCGCTGGCGCGCGGCCCAGCAGGCCGGGCTCGACCGCGTGCCCGCCGTGATCCGCACCTCGCCCGCCGATGAGCGCCTGCAGGCGGCGCTGATCGAGAACATGGTCCGCGAGGACCTGAACCCGGTCGACGAGGCGCGCGCCTGCGCCGCACTCGTCGATGACCTCGGCATCTCAAAGGAGGAGCTGGCCCGGCGAGTCGGGCGCAGCCGCGCCGCGATCTCCAACCTCGTGCGCCTGCTCGACCTGCCCGACGACGTCCAGTCGCTCCTCGAGCGCGGCAAGCTCAGCGAAGGCCACGGCCGCGCGATCCTCCAGGTCGACGGCCAGGAGAAGCGCTCGAAGCTCGCCAAGCAGGCCGCCGCCGAGGGGTGGTCGGTGCGCGAGATCGAGAACAAGACGAGGGCGCCCGCAGCCAGGGGCTCGAAGCGCTCCGCGAAGGGCGGCAGGATCAGCGCCGAGGAGCGCGCCGCGATGTCCGACGCCGAGGACGCCCTGGGTGAGGCGCTCGGCGCCGACGTCCGCGTCCGCAAAGCCGGCAACGGCCTGCGCGCCGAGATCGCAGCCGACGACCTCGAAGAGCTTCACGCTCTCGCCGAACGCCTAAAGGGCGCGAGCTAGACTTCCGGCGCTGTGGTCCGGGCGATTAGCTCAGTTGGTTAGAGCGCGTCTCTGATAAGGACGAGGTCCCTGGTTCGAATCCAGGATCGCCCATCAACAAGCCGCGGCGAGGCGGCGGCCGAGGGGGCCGGACCTATAATCGGCCCCATGCTTCGAGCCGGGAGACCGCTTTGCAGCGCATGAGCATCTATGGAGTCAGCTTCGACATGGTCGGCAAGCAGCCGATCGTGCTCCTGAAGACCGTCGAGGGCAACAAGTTCCTGCCGATCTGGATCGGCCATCCCGAGGCGGCGGCGATCCTGATGAAGCTCCAAGGGGCCTCGACGCCGAGGCCGATGACGCACGATCTGCTCTCCGAGGTGCTGGAGTCGATGGACGCCAAGTGCGAGAAGGTCTCGGTCACGGAGCTGCGCGACAACACCTTTTACGCCTCGATCACGATCTCGTCCAACGGCTCCGAGCTCGAGATCGACTCGCGCCCGTCCGACGCCCTCGCCCTGGCGGTTCGCTGCTCGGCGCCGATCTTTGCCGCCGACGACGTGATCGAGGAGTCAGCGATCGAGTTCGAGGACGGTGCCGCGCCCGAGGACACCGAGGAGGTCGTCGACAAGTTCAAGGAGTTCCTCGACAACGTCTCGCCCGAGGACTTCGCCGAAGGCGACGAACCGCGGTAGGGGCGCGCGACTCAGGTCCCACCGAGCCACTGAGCCCTGGCGTTCGTCAAGCGCTTCGCCTAAGGGCGCGCGACGCCGGTCCCGCTCAGCGACTTCGAAGCGCCGGGTAGCGCGTAGCGCGCCCGCTTTATGGCGCCCGCGTCCACCACGCAAAGGAGCCACTCAGCCCTGGCGTTCGTCAAGCGCGTCGCCTAAGGGCGCGCGACGCCGGTCCCGCCGAGCGAGGTCGACCCGCTGGGTGGCGCTCCCGCCAATTGCAGGATGCGCTCTACGAGCTCCACGAACCCGACCCCCGCCGCCTCGGCCGCCATCGGGAACAGGCTCGTGTCGGTCAGCCCCGGGATCGCGTTGACCTCGAGCAGCTGCGGGCCGTCGTCGCCGAGCATCAGGTCGACCCGGGCGAAGCCGCAGCAGCCGAGCGTCTCGTAGGCGGCCAGGGCGTGGGCCTGCACGGCGGCGGTGACGTCGTCGGGCAGCTCGGCGGGGCAGGCGTAGTCGGTGCGCCCGATCTCGTAACGCGCCTCGAAGTCGTAGCGGTCGCCCTGTCGCGGGATCGCCTCGACCACCGGCAGCGCGTCGGAGCCGAGAATGCCGACCGCCAGCTCGCGGCCCTCGACGTAGCGCTCGAGCATCACCCGGTCGTCGTAGCTGAAGGCGGCGAGCAGCGCGGCCGGGACCTCGCCGGCGTCGGCGGCGAACTTGACGCCGAGCGAGGAGCCCTGGCTGGCGGGCTTCACCACCAGCGGGAAGCCGAGCCGCTCCTCGATCTCGGAGAGCGTGTCGGCGGCACCGAGCTCGCGGAAGGCGGTGGAGTTGAACGCGGCCCAGTCGGGGGTCGCCCCGCCGGAAGCCCGCAGCACGTGCTTGGCCGCGACCTTGTCCATGCAGAGCGCGCAGGCGGCGACGCCCGGGCCCGGTGTAGGGGAGCCCGAGGATCTCGAGCAGCTCCTGCACGGTGCCGTCCTCGCCGCCGGGGCCGTGCAGGGCGATGAACACGACCTCGGGCTCCGCATCGCGAAGGCTCGTGACCAAGCCGGCGCCGATGTCGAGCGGGATGGACTCGTGACCGAGCGAGTCGAGCGCGTCCTCGACCCTCGCCGCCGAGCGCAGCGAGACGCCCCGCTCGAGCGACTTGCCGCCCTTCAACACCGCGACCCTCACGGGTCCCTCCGCGGGCGCCGCATCGGGAGCACGTCGGCACCGGGTTCCTCGGAAGCCGGCTCCACATCGACCACGCTGGTGCTCGCTGCGTCAGCGTTTCGTAGAGCGCGACCTGCTCCGCGACGACGGCGCCGATGCGGCGGATGCCCTCGCGGATCTCGTCCTCGTTCGAGCCCGAGAAGTTGAGGCGCATCGAGGCGCCGCCGCGGCCGTCGACGTAGGCGGCTCGGCCGGGGACGAAGGCGACGTTCTCGCGGAGCGCCTTGGCGAGGAGGTCGGTGGTGTCGATGAAGTCGGGAAGGGTGGCCCACACGAACAGGCCGCCTTCGGGCGTCGTCCACTCGGCCTGCTCGGGGAAGTGGGTCTCGAGGGCTTCCAGCATCGCGTCGCGGCGCCCGCGGTAGATCTCGATCAGGTCGGAGATGTACTCGTGCCAGCGCCCCTCGGCGAAGTACTCGCGGACGAAGTACTGGGTCAGGGTCGAGGTGCAGAGGTCTGCGGCCTGCTTGCCGAGCCCGATCTTCTCCAGCACGGGCGGGGGCGCGACGACCCAGCCGACGCGGATCCCGGGCGAGAGGATCTTCGAGAAGGTGCCGAGATAGAGCACGTAGTCGCCGCCGTCGAGTGCGTAGAGCGTCTGCTGCGGCTCGCCCTCGAAGCGCAGCAGGCCGTACGGGTTGTCCTCGAGCACCAGGACCTCGTGCTCGCGGGCGAGCTCGACGAGCCGCACGCGGCGCTCGGCCGAGAGCGTCACCCCGGCGGGGTTCTGGAAGCTCGGCACCGAGTAGATGAACTTCGGCCGCCGCCCCTCACGAACGAGCCGGTCGAGGACGGACTCGAGCTCGTCGACTCGCATGCCGTCGTCGTCCGTGGTCACCTGGATCACGTCGGCCTCGTAGCTGCAGAAGGTGGGGACGGCGCCGGGGTATGTGGGGGCCTCGCAGATCACGGGGTCGCCCGGGTCGATGAGCGTCTTCGCGACCAGGTCGATCGCCTGCTGCCCGCCGGTCGTGACGATCAGGTCGTCGGGGTCCGGCGACATCCCCTCGGCCTCCATCACCTCGACGATGCATGCCCTGGTCTCGGCGAAGCCCTCGGTCGGCCCGTACTGCAGCGCCTCGGCCGAGGACTCGTGCGCGATTCGGGTCATCTGCGCCGCGAAGGCCTCGGGCGGGAAGGCCGAGGTGTCGGGAAGCCCGCCGGCGAGCGAGATGACCTCGGGGCGTGCGGTGATCGCCATCAGGTCGCGCATCGCCGACGAGCGCATGACCTGGGTTCTCTTGGCGAAGAGGCCCGCGTAGCGCTCGAGGTCGCGCGAGGTCGTGTGGGCGCGCCGGCGCGGGCGCGCCTGCGGCTCGCCGCTACCGGGACGGGGGTCTTGTCCATGAGGTTCGCTGATCGCGACAGTGTTGCGTAGAGGCGGCGGGCTGCGCGGCCGCTCCCCTGTAGCCTTCTCCCGCTCGATCATGGACTTCCTCTCGCTTTGTCAGGGCCTAGGTGTGGCCATCTCAGTGGGCCTCGTGATCGGGGTCGTGCTGCCGCCGATCATGCCCACGTGGGGCGTGCTCGCGGGCGCCGCCCCGCTCGGGATCGTGGTCTGCGCGTTCATCCTCACCGGCGAGGACGAGCCGATCTGGCCCGCCTTCATCGTCGGCCTGCTCGGGGCAGGCCTCGCTGCCGTCGTCTCGCGCGACGTGGCGGCCGGAGCCGGCCGCCGCGCCCGTGGTGGGACCGAGATCGGGGCCTCCGCGCCGCTCGGGGTCACGGCCCTCGTAGTCCTCGCCGCGGTCGTCGTCGCGGCTTTGAGCTTGGTGGCACCGCCCTTCTCGCTCGTCGCGCTGGTGGCCCTGGCCTGGATCTGGCTGATGCGCCGCCGCCGCGCCGAGCAGAAGCACGAGGGCCTGCGGGTCCTCCGTTGATCTCCCCGTGAACCGCAAGCTCGTACTGGTGGTCGTCGACGCCATGCACCCCGGCAGGCTCCGGGACGCGATGGAGTCGGGCGCCGCCCCGACCTTCGCCGCCCTCGCCGAGCGCGGGAACCTGATCGACGACATGGTCTCGAGCTTCCCTTCGGTGACGCCGGTCTGCTGCTCGGAGATGCTGACCGGCGTCGGCCCCGGGCACCACGGCGTGATGGGGATGAACTGGTTCCACCGCCTCGAGCGCCGCTACATCGAGTACGGCTCCTCGTTCGAGGCCACGCGGACCTTCGGGCTGTTCCGAGCGATGTACGACCTCGTCTACAACATGAACCTCGACCACCTGAGCTGGGAGACCGAGACGGTCTTCGAGCGCCTCGGCGACGCGGGCGTGCGAACCGCCGCCACGCCGTTCCTGATCTACCGGGGACGGCGCCGTCACGAGCTCGGCCTCGAGGGTCTGGCCAAGCGAGCCGCCGCCGCCGCCAACTTCCGCCACGCCGTCTGGGGCCCCGACGAGTTCTTCTACGGCGACCTCTACGCCAGCCGCTCGACGGGCTGCGGCCCGAGCTTCACCCGGCCGGGCAGCCGCGACGAGTACTCGGCGTGCGTCGGCGAGGAGCTCGTGCGCGAGGGTGCCTACGACTTCATGCTCTTCAGCCTGCCCGACAACGACTTCCACTCGCACCGCTTCGGGCCCGATGCGACCAGCGTCTCGATCGCCAAGGCCGACGTCGCGTTCTCGCGGATCGTCGAGGCGGGCGGCGGGATGGACGCCTTCCTCGCCGACAATGCGGTGATCCTGACCGCGGACCACGCGCAATCCGACGTCGAGCACGGCCTTCCCCTTGCCGACTCGCTGGCGGGCGACTGGCACGTGCTGCAGCCGAACGAGGACCAGCCCGACGACGCCGAGATCGCGGTCAGCCCGACCTCGCGCGCCGGAGCCGTCTACGTCCTCGAGTCGGGCACCGGCCACGCCACCCTTCACGAGCGTGTCCGCGACCACCTGCGTGAGCTCGAAGGCGTCGACCTCGTCGCCTGGCTCGCCCGGGAGGACGGCGGTCCAGTCAGCCGCGAGGGCGTCGGCCTCGACCTCGACGGCGACGTGCGGGCCGTGGTCGTCCGCGACGGGCACGAGCTGAGCTTTCGTCCAGGCGGCCAGCTTCGCGACGAGCGCGGCGCGAAGTGGCAGCTCGCGGGCGAGCCCGAGGCGCTCGGCGCCGACATCACACGTGGCTTCTTCGACGCCGGGGAGTACCCGGACGGTCTCTCGCGCCTGTGGTCCGCGCTGACCGCTCCGCACGCCGGCGACGTCATGATCTCCGCCGGTGACGGCTACGAGTGCATCGACTGGGGCGGGGTCAGCCACACCGGCGGCGGCAGCCACGGCGCGCTCAGCCGCGAGGACTCGCTGGCGCCCCTGCTGATGGTCGGCTGCGGCCCCGACGACCCCGCCGAGCAGCAGTGGTCGCTGCGCGACATCTCCCCGGTCATCCTCGAGTCACTTCGGGATCCGCCCCGGCAGGGGGGCCGGATGAGCCCGGTCGGGACCGCCCGCAGGATCGGCCGCGGCGCACGGCGCTCCGAGAACTGGATCCAACTCTTCCAGTTCGGAATCGTCGGCGCCTCCGGATACGTGGTCAACCTGACCGTGTTCGCTGTGCTGACCGGGGCGGGCCTCTTCTTCCGCGACGGCAGCGACGGCCTCGGCGTGCACCACATCCCCGCCGCGATCCTCGCCTTCTCCGTCGCCGTCTCGAACAACTTCTTCTGGAACCGCCACTGGACGTTCAGCGCTCGCGAGGGGCACGCCGGCTTCCAGGCCGCGCGCTTCTTCACGGTCAGCGTCCTCGCGCTCGGGATCAACCTCGTCGTGCTCGAGGCGCTGATCCGCGCCGACGTCACCGAGCTCGCCGCGCAGGCGGTTGCGGTCGCCGTCGCGATGCCGTTCAACTTCATCGGCAACAAGATCTGGACCTTCGACGAGCCGCCCCCGGAGGCAGATCCAGGGCCTCGAGGTTGAGCGTGCGCCCCTGGCTCGCGGGCGCGCTCGCTGCCTCGATCGCCTCCCTTTCGGCAGCTTCGCTGCTCGCCTTCGCGGCTCCCGCCGACGCGCAGGCGCCGGAGCCCGGCAGCACAGAGCCCCAGACCACCGGCACCCAGACCACCGAGACGGAGAAGCCCGAGGTCTCCGAGGCCCGGGCGGTCGATATCGCCAGAACCGACCCGAAGGCGGTCGAGGCCCTGCGCGACCCCGACGTCTATCCCTCGGCCTACCGCTCGGACGCCGACGGCGACTGGGAGGTCGGGTTCTTCGCGACGGGCGAGCAGAGGCTCCAGGTCGTCGTCGACGACGAGAGCGGCGAGATCGAGGAGGCGTGGACTGGGTACCAGATCTCGTGGAAGATGGCCCGCGGCTACGACGGCGCCTTCGGCCGCAAGCTGAACGCGCCCTATATCTGGATCCCGCTCTGCCTGATCTTCGTTGCGGGCCTGCTCGACTGGCGCCGCCCCTTCCGCGTCGCGCACCTCGACCTCCTGGTGCTCGTCGCCGGCTTCGGCGTCTCGCACTTCTTCTTCAACCGCGGCGAGATCGGCCTCTCGGTCCCGCTCGCCTACCCGGCGCTGATCTACCTGCTGGCGCGAACGCTCTGGCTCGCCTTCCGGGGCGGTGACGGGCTGAGACCCTCGCTGCCGCTGACGGTGCTCGCGGTCGCGACAGTGGCGCTGGTGGGCTTCCGGATCGGGCTCAACGTCGCCGACTCGAACGTGATCGACGTCGGCTATGCGGGGGTGATCGGGGGCGACAAGATCTCCGACGGCGAGCCGCTCTACGGCGACTTCCCCGATGACAACTCGCGCGGCGACACGTACGGCCCCCTCGCCTATTACGTGTACCAGCCCTTCGAGCAGGTCTTCGCCTGGAGCGGGGACTGGGACGAGCTGCCGGCGGCCCACGCCGCCTCGATCTTCTTCGACCTCGCAACGATCGCGCTCCTGTTCCTGCTCGGCCGCCGACTGCGCGCGGGCCCGCGCGGGACCCGGCTCGGGGTCCTGCTCGCCTTCGCGTGGACGGCGTGCCCGTACACGGCGTTCGCCCTCGAGTCGAACACCAACGACGCCCTGGTCTCGATGCTCCTGGCCGCGACGCTGCTGGTGCTGGCCTCGCCCGCGGCGCGGGGGGCGATGCTGGCGTTGGCGACCGCGACGAAGTTCGCGCCGATCGTGCTCGCCCCGCTGTTCTCGACGTACGACACCGCGCGGAGTGGCGAGGGGGGGACGGCCGCGCGCACGCCGCTGCGCCGTCTGCTCGGCGTCGCCGCGCCCTTCGCGCTCGCCTTCGCCGCGGCGACCCTCGCCGTCATGGCACAGACGCTGATCGACCCCGGCGTCGGCACTTTCTGGGACCGCACGATCGGCAACCAGGCGGGCCGTGACTCGCCGTTCAGCGTCTGGGGCCAGGAGCCCTCGCTCGGGTGGCTGCACACGGTCGTCAAGGCGTCCGTAGTCGGCCTCGCGCTGCTGGTGGCCTTCGTTCCCCGCCGGCGCAGCCCGGTCACGGTCGCCGCGCTCGGAGCCGCGGTGCTGATCGCCCTCCAGCTCACCGTCGAGCACTGGTTCTACCTCTACATCCCCTGGTTCCTGCCGTTCCTGTTCATCGCGCTGCTAGGGACCGCCAGCTGCTCAGAGTCGGAGCGGCGCCTTGGCGCCGCGATTGATTCGGCGGCGCCAGCGGTCCCGCCGGGTTGCGAGACGACGGGCTCAGCCCGAAACGGGCTCCAGAACCTGCGTGATCGAACGCGCAAGGCCGTCGTCGCCGACGTCCACGAGCACGCCCATCACCCAGATGTCGTCGGTCGCGGTCTCGAAACGGATCGGCATCTGGGTGCGGAAGGCCTCAAGCGCCTGCTCCCGCTTGACGCCGATCACGCCCGAGCGCGAGCCGGTCATCCCGACGTCGGTGATGTGGGCTGTGCCGCCCGGCAGCACTCGCGCGTCTGCGGTCGGCACGTGGGTGTGGGTGCCGACGACGGCGGCTGCGCGGCCGTCGAGGTGCCAGCCCATAGCCACCTTCTCGCTCGTCAGCTCGGCGTGGAAGTCGACGAAGACCGCGTCGGCCGCGCCCTTGAGGCGTTCCACGATCTCGTCGGCGACGGGGAAGGGGGAGCGCTCGACCTGCAGGTGAAGCGCACCGCTGAGGTTGACGACCGCGACCCGCATCCCGGCGGCGTCGACGATGACGTGGCCGCGGCCGGGGTTGCCCTCGGGGAAGTTGGCCGGCCTGAGGATCCGCTGCTCGGTGTCGAGGTAGGAGTGGACCTCGCGGTGGCGATAGGTGTGGTTGCCGAGAGTGATCACCGCGGCGCCCGCGTCGAAGATCGCTTGCGCCGTGTCGGGGGTGATGCCGACTCCGCCGCCGACGTTCTCGCCGTTGACGACGACCAAGTCCGGCAGGTGCTGCTCGCGCAGCGACGGCATCGCCGCGGCGAGCCCCTCCCGGCCGGGCTTGCCGACTACGTCGCCGATGAACAGGACTCGCATCGAGCGCAGCGTAACTGTGGAGCGGCGCGGCGACCGCTCCCGCTAGGTTGGCGCGATGGCGGCGACGAGCAGCAGCGAGGCCCCGCAGCCGGCGCTGGTCGCTGAGCGGCTCAGCAAGTCCTTCGGCGAGCGCAGGGCCCTCCAGGACGTCAGCTTCGACGTGAAGAAGGGCGAGCTGCTCGCGGTGCTCGGCCCGAACGGCGCCGGCAAGACGACGATGCTCGGCCTGCTCGCCGGGATCAGGGAGCCGGACTCCGGCTCGTTCGAGGTCCCCGGCGGCGAGGTCGGCTGGGTGCCCCAGCAGGCCGCCCTGTATCGCCGCCTCACGGTTGCCGAGAACCTGAAGCTCTTCGCACGTCTCGAGGGCTCGCCGGATCCCGACGCAACGGTCGACGCGATGCTGGCCCAGACCGGCCTCGCCGAGCGCCGCGACGACCAGGTCTCGACCCTCTCGGGTGGCAATCAGCAGCGCATCAACATCGCGATCGGCCTTCTCGCTGAGCCGTCCGTGCTGTTGCTCGACGAGCCGAGCGCCGGCCTCGACCCCGCGCAGCGCATTCGCCTCTGGGACTTCGTTTCGGGCCTCGCGAAGGCGGGCACCACCGTCATCTACTCGACCCACCAGATCGAGGAGGCGACCCACTACGGCGACCGCCTGCTGGTCCTCGCGGACGGCGAGAAGCTGTTCGAGGGGACGTTCCCGTCGCTGCGCCGCGAGGCCGGCGCCGCGCCGCAGGGCGAGCCCGGCGACCCCGAGGCCGACTTCGTTCGCTTCCTGAAGGCGAAGGGTCACTGATGGCGGGCCGTCACTGATGCGCTGGCTGCTGCTGAAGGACCTGCAGATCCTCAAGCGCTCGCCGCTCCTGACCGCGCTGCTCGTGATCTACCCGATCGTTCTGGCGGTGCTGATCGGCTTCGCGGTCTCGCGCGGGCCCGAGAAGCCCAAGGTCGCCTTTCTCAACCAGATCGAGGCCGAGGAAGGGCTCGAGCTGGGGAACGAGGGCGGCTTCAGCCAGAGCGAGGCGTTCGACGAGCTCTGCCGCCGCGTCGACTGCGTCACGGTCGACGACCGCGACGAGGCCCTCCAGAAGGTGGAGGAGGGCGAGGTGCTGGCGGCCCTGATCCTGCCCGAGGACTTCCTCGACAACCTGCAGGCGCAGCTCAGCGGCGCGGGCGTGGACCCGGCGGCGGTCGAGGTCTACGTGAACGAGGACGACCCGGTCAAGGCCCGGCTCGTGGACGACCGCATCCAGTCGCTTATCACCGAGGCGAACCTCAGGCTCTCGGACGAGATCACGACGCAGCTCCTCTCCTACCTCGACGTGCTGATCGAGGGCGGCGAGTTCAGCATCCCGCTGCTCGGCGATTTCGACGTGCTCGGGCTCGAGCGCACCGAGCAGAGCCTCGAGCAGGTGAAGAAGGACCTGAAGGGCCCCGATCGCGAGATCGTCGACGCGGTCATCCGCTTCGCGCAGCTGGCGGGCGAGAACCTCGGCTTCGCTGACGAGCTGCTCGGCTCGGTCGCGCAGCCGATCGCCGTCGAGAAGGAGGTCGTCAGCGGCGACGTGCCCCCGCTCGACACCTTCGCGGTATCGGTGGCGATCGTGACCACCCTGATGTTCGTGACGGTGCTCCTGGTCGCCGGCTCCCTAGCGCTCGAGCGCGAGGAGAACACCTTCGCCCGGCTCACCCGCGGACTCGTCAGCCGCTCAGCGCTGCTGGTCGAGAAGATCGGCCTCGGGACCATCTGCTCGATAGCCGTCGCGCTGGTGTTGCTCGGGGTGCTGGAGCTGTTCGTGAACCTGCAATGGGAGCGCTTCCCGCTCTTCCTGGCGGCGATCGTGCTGACGGGCGCCGGCTTCGCGGCGATGGGCTCGGCGATCGGCGTCGCCGCGCGCGAGGTCCGCGCCAGCGCCCTGGCCGCGTTCGCGCTGACCCTGCCGATCGCCTTTCTGTCGCTGATCCCGACGGGAACGATCGGCGAGGGCCTCTACGACGCGATCCGCGTCGTCACCGGCGCCTTCCCCTTCCGCCCGGGCCTCGATGCGCTCACTGCTGGGCTCTCGGACACCGGGGACCTGGTGATCAACCTCGCGCACCTCGCCGCCCTCACCGCGGCCTACTTCCTGGTCGCCCGCGTCGGGCTCCGCCGCTTCGCCTGAGACCCACCGGGGTCCTCATCTACAGCGCTATGTCCTGCGACGCGAGAACTCGATGAGATCCAATGGGGCGAAAACGCGACACCTCGCCCGCACCGGAGGAGGGCGCCAGCCTAGAATCAGCCACATGGCATTTCCCGCCACACGGCTGCGCCGCATGCGCAGGACGAAGCCGCTCCGCGACCTCGTGCGCGAGACCAACCTCTCGCCCGAGCATCTCGTCCAGCCGCTGTTCGTGACGGCCGGCGAGGGAGTGCGCGAGCCGGTCGAGGCGATGCCCGGCGTCGAGCGGCTGTCGATCTCCGAGACCGTCGCCGAGGTGACCGAGCTCGCCGCAGCCGGCGTTCGCGCGGTGCTGCTGTTCGGCATCCCCGCCTCCAAGGACGAGTTCGGGACGCAGGCCTACGACGAAGAAGGCGTGATCCAGCTGGCCGTACGCGCGCTGAAGGAGGCCCACCCCGAGGTCGTCGTCATCACCGACGTCTGCCTCTGCGAGTACACCTCGCACGGCCACTGCGGCGTCGTGCGGGACGGAACCGTGGACAACGATCTCACCATCGAACTGCTCGCCAAGACCGCGATCTCCCACGCGATGGCCGGCGCCGACGCCGTCGCCCCCAGCGACATGATGGACGGGCGCATCGGCTCGGTCCGCCACCAGCTCGACGAAGAGGGCTTCTCCGAGGTCCCGATCGTGGCCTACTCCGCGAAGTACGCCTCCGCCTTCTACGGCCCGTTCCGCGAGGCGGCCGGCTCGACGCCCGAGTTCGGCGACCGCCGCGGCTACCAGATGGACCCGGCCAACGCCGACGAGGCGGTGCGCGAGGCGCAGCTCGACCTCGACGAGGGCGCGGACGTCGTCATGGTCAAGCCCGCGCTTCCCTACCTCGACGTGATCCGCCGGGTCAAGGACGCGACCGGCGCCCCGGTCGCCGCGTACCACGTGTCGGGCGAGTACTCGATGCTCAAGGCCGCGGCCGCGAACGGCTGGATCGACGAGCGCGCCGCCGCGATGGAATCACTGGTCGCGATCCGCCGGGCGGGCGCCGACATGGTCATCACCTACTACGCCAAGGACGCCGCCCAGTGGCTCACGGCCGAGGCGGCTTCCCGGTGAGGCCCTCCCGGGCCTTCATCCGAGCACGACCGTCCCCTCGGGGGGAATCTCGATGAACAAACCCGTCGACGGCATCACGACGGCGCAGGTGAAGCCCAAGCTGCGCTCGCGCTCAGGTGGCGCGGCGATCCCCCTCGACGACGTCGACAAGCGCCTGATGAACGTCCTTCAATCCCAATTTCCGCTCACGCCGGAGCCCTTTGCAGGGATCGCATCAATAACTGAACTGCCCCTCGACGATGTCCTCGAGCGGACCCAGCGCCTGCTCGACGGCCGCATCATCCGCGAGATCACGCCGATCTTCGACACGCGCGCCCTCGGCTACAGCTCGATGCTCGTCGCCGCGAAGGTCGACACCGAGAACCCCCAGCGCGCGGCGAAGATCATCAACGCACACCCTGGCGTCTCGCACAACTACCTGCGCACCCACGAGTTCAACCTCTGGTTCACGATCGCGACACCGCCCGACTCCCAGCTCGGCCTGCAGGGCACGCTCGAGGTGCTCCAGCGGCTGACCGGCTCCGATTCGATCCGCCAGCTGCCGACCCTCCAGCTCTTCAAGATCAACATGAACCTCGAGATGGAGGGCGACACCGAGGCCCTCTCGGCGCCCGTCGCCGAGGCCGTTACCCCGCGCGAGCTCGAGGCCCAGCCCTACGACGAGCGCGACGTCGCCGTGATCAAGGCCCTCCAGGGCCCGATGGAGGCCGTCGAGCGCCCCTACGACGAGGCCGCCGCCGAGGTCGGGATCTCGACCCCGGAGCTGCTCACCCACCTCGAGGGCATGGTCGACCGCAAGATCCTGCGCCGCGTCGCCGCGATCCTCTTCCACCGGCGCGCCGGCTTCTCGGCCAACGGGATGGGCGTCTGGCGCGTTCCCGAGGCACAAGATCATGGACGCCGGCGCGCGCATGGCCTCGGTTCGGGGGGTCTCGCACTGCTACCAGCGGCCGACCTACGAGGACTGGCCCTACAGCGTCTTCACGATGGCCCACGGCCGCTCGAAGGAGGAGTGCGACGCGATCCTCGACGGCATCGCGGACGACCACGGCCTCCACGGCGACGACCGCGCCGTCCTCTACTCCTCGACCGAGTTCAAGAAGATCCGCCTCCGATACTTCACAGACGACTACGCGGCCTGGGAGGCCCAGCATTCTTGATGGCTCCTGACGGGGTCTCCGCGGGGCTCTACGAGCGCGCGGTCAAGCTGATGCCAGGGGGAGTGAACTCACCGGTCCGGGCGATGGGCTCGATCGGCCGGGACCCGATCTTCATCGAGCGCGGCGAGGGGTGCCGCGTCTGGGACGTCGATGGCAACTCCTACGTCGACTGGGTCTCGTCCTGGGGCCCCCTGATCCTCGGCCACGCCCACCCCTCTGTGGTCGCCGCGGTCTCCGAGGCCGCCGCCAAGGGCACCAGCTACGGGGCCGCCACCGCCGGCGAGGTCGAGCTCGCCGAGCAGGTCACGGATCGCTTCGACTCGGTGGAGATGCTCCGCATGACGAGCTCGGGCACCGAGGCCGCGATGAGCGCGATCCGCCTCGCGCGCGCCGCGACCGGCCGTGACAAGCTCGTCAAGTTCGCCGGCGCCTACCACGGGCACGTCGATGGCCTGCTCGCCGAGGCGGGGTCGGGGCTCGCGACCGTGGGCATCCCCTCCTCGCCCGGAGTCACCAACGCGCAGGCCGCCGACACAGTGATCGTCCCATGGAACGACGCAGGCGCCGTCGAGGCTGCCGTCAACCAGCACTCCCCGGCGGCGATCCTGGTCGAGCCCGTTCCGGCGAACATGGGCGTCGTTCCGCCCGAGTACGGCTTCCTCGAGCGGCTGCGCGAGCTCGCGGACTCCTCGGGCGCCGTGCTGGTGCTCGACGAGGTGATCACGGGCTTTCGCGTCGCCCGCGGCGGCGCCCAGGAGCTGCTCGGCGTCCGCGCCGACGTCACCGTGATGGGCAAGGTGATCGGCGGCGGCCTGCCCGCCGCGGCCTACGGCGGCTCGAGGGAGCTGATGAGCCGGATCGCGCCCGCCGGCGACGTCTACCAGGCGGGGACCCTGTCCGGGAACCCGATCGCGGTCGCTGCCGGGCTGGTGACCCTGGCCGAGCTCGACGCCGCCGCCTACGAGCGGCTCGGCGCGATCACCGAGCGCCTCGCCTCCGGCCTACGCGAGGCAGCCGGCGAGCATCCCGTCAGCGTCGCGACCGTGCCCGGGCTGGTCACCGTCTTCTTCAGCCCCGAGGCCCCGCGCGACTTCGTGGGCGCCTCGGCGTGCGACACCGAGGCTCACGCCCGCTTCTGCCGCGCGATGCTCGACCGCGGCGTCTACCCGCCGCCCTCGCAGTTCGAGGCCTGGTTCCCCTCGCTCGCCCACGACGACGCCGCGATGGACGAGACGCTGGCGGCCGCGGCCGAGTCCTTCGACGAGGCATTCGCGGCATGAGCGCGCTCGCAGAGCTCGCCGCCGAGCTGCGGCGCGACGAGGTGATCGCGCCCCACGTGATCGAGACCGAGGCCGATCCCGCGCTCGGCCTGCTGGTAGCCGCGGGCCCGCGCGCCGCCGAGGCGCCCGAGGCCTACACGCTGCTCTTCGAGGCGATCCGCGAGGGCTACCTGGTCCACTACGGCGAGCCGCGCCTGCTCGACCGCGAGGACCCCGACCTGCTGCTGCTCGCCGGCGACTACCTCTACGCCCTCGGGCTCGAGCGGCTCGCCGCGCAGGGCGACCTCGACGCGGTCCGCGAACTCGGCGATCTGATCAGCATCTCGGCCCAGCTTCACGCGCGGGGGGAGCAGGAGACGCTCGCACCGCTCTGGCTCGCGAGCGCGGTGGCCGTCGGCTGTGGCGCCGCGCCCGCGCACGAGCGCGCGAAGGAGGCCGCGCGCGCGGGCGATCCGGGGGCCGCGCAGCTCCTGGACGAGGGCGCGCGGTCCGCCGCCGCGACCGCCGGCATGGATCAGGCGCTGGCCCATGCAGCCGACTCGATAGGCTTCGCCCAGGAGTACCTCCCCGACCGTGGCTGACCCACCAGACACCAGTAACGGGGCCCCCGACGGAGCGCCCGCGCCGCTCGAGAAGCCTGAGCCGGCCGGCTACTACGAGGGTGAGTCCATGACACGCCGCACCGTATTCGCGGTCGGTGGTCAGGCCCTGGGCGGAATCGCCGGGCTCGCGGTGGCGCTGCCCGCGATCGGCTTCGCGATGGCCCCTCTGTTCGAGGAGGTGGGCAACGACTGGCAGGCGGTCGGCCCCGTCTCGAACTTCACCGAGGACACCTACAAGCCGGTCACCCTGACCGCGGTCCCCGACATCGGCGAGGCCGGCAAGACGACGGCCTACGTCCGTAAGAGCACCGGCGACGACGAGGTCGAGGGCGAGGACGGCTTCGTCGCGATAACCACCCGCTGCGCGCACCTCGGGTGCCCGGTCCGCTACGTCCAGTCCGCCGGCAACTTCATCTGCCCCTGCCACGGTGGCGTCTACGACTTCGACGGCAAGGTCATCGGCGGCCCCCCGGTGCGCCCTCTCGACCGCTTCCAGACCCGCACCAGCGCCGACGGACGCCAGGTCGAGGTCGGCCCCCGCTTCAGCGTCACCTCCCAGCTCGAGCCGGTTCGCACCAGGGACCCCGGCGAGTTCACCGGCGGGATCTGGGAGTACCTCTACCCGCCGCGGCCCTCGACGCCGCCGGCCCCGTAAGGAACGAAGGAACCGACCATGCCCAAGCTGCCGAAGCCACCGATCCCAGGCCCGCTGAAGCGACCGTCCAAGCCGGGCGAGAACGGCTCCAACGGGTACCGCCGCAACGGCGACGAGAACGGGAACGGCAACGCGGCCGTCGAGGTGGCCAAGGAGGCCGGCGGCGACGTAGTCGGCTGGGTCGACGAGCGCACGGGCGCTACGGGCTTCCTCACCGGGATGCTCTTCCGCAAGGTCCCGAAGGGAACGAACTGGTTCTACACGCTCGGCTCGGCGACGCTCTTCGCGTTCGTCGTGCAGGCGCTGACGGGCGTCTTTCTCGCCATGTACTACACGCCTTCCCCGGTCGAGGCCTACGAGTCGATCACCTACCTGACCAACGACGTCTTCCTCGGCGAGTTCGTCCGCGGCATGCACAAGTGGGGCGCCTCGGTGATGATCATCCTGATCTTCCTGCACATGGGCAGGACCTTCTTCTTCGGCGCCTACAAGTACCCGCGCGAGCTCAACTGGGTGATCGGGGTCGTGCTGCTGATCCTGACGTTGGTCATGGGCCTGACCGGCTATCTGCTGCCGTTCGACCAGCGCTCCTTCTGGGCCACGGTCGTCGCCAACAACATCACCGCGACCGGCCCGGTGGTGGGCCCATACCTCGCTGACTTCCTGCGAGCCGGCCCCGAGATCGGCGCCACGACCATCCAGCGCTTCTACGCGATCCACATGCTGCTCGTGCCGGGCCTGATCGTTGCGCTGATCGGCGCCCACCTCTACCTCGTCGTCAAGCTCGGCACCACCGCGCCGCCCTGGGTGAAGGCCGAGCGGCCGAAGAACACCCGCAAGAAGACCGAGGTCGGCTGATGAACAGGGCGGACCGCGAGGAGTACCTCCGCGACTACGAGGTCCTGAAGAAGAAGGGCAAGCCGTTCTTCCCCTACGCCGTCGCCAAGGACGCCGCGATGGCCCTCCTCGTGGTGGTCGTGATCATGATCTTGGCGATCGTCCTCGGCGCCGAGCAGGGCCCGAAGGCCGACCCGACAACGACCACCTACGTCCCGCGGCCCGAGTGGTACTTCTTCTTCCTCTTCGAGTTGCTGCGAGTGATCAAGCCGGCGGCGCTGACCCCGCTCGCGACGATCGGCATCCCGACGATATGCATGGTCCTGCTGCTGTTGCTGCCGTTCTACGACCGCAACCCAGAGCGCCGACCCGAGCGCCGGCCGATCGCGTCGATCGCGGCCGTGCTGACCATCGCCGCGATGGCCTACCTGACCTTCCTGGGCGCCTCGGCCGGCTCGCCGAACGAGCTCGAGATCGAGGTCGCCGAGGAGTACGAGGCCGGCAGGGATGTGGCGGCCCAATCGGGCTGCGGCGCGTGCCACAAGTTCGGCGAGAACGGCAACGACGGCCCCGGGCCCGAGCTGACCGAGATCGGCTCGAAGCTGCCGCGCGAGGCGATCGCCCGCTCGCTCGAGATCGGCCCCGGCATCATGCCCTCCTACGCCGAGCTGCCGCCGAAGAAAAGCGAGGACCTGACGGCCTTCCTCGCCTCGCTGGACTGACGTCCACCGGCGCGTCCTCCGCTGCGCGTCCGGGCGTGCCGGGTCGGGGCGCCAACGGTCTGGTCACGCTTGGCCGCATAATCTTGGACATGGAAGCCCCTGACTCGACCCAGGCTCACCCGAGTCGCGACTCCGAGGAGTTCGCGGGCGAGGTCCGAGGCATGTTCGACCGCATCGCGGGCGTCTATGACCTGATGAACTCGGCGATGACCGCCGGGATGCACCACCAGTGGCGCGAGCGCGCGGTCGACCGGGCGCAGGTCGGCCCCGGCTCAGACGCCCTCGACATCTGCTGCGGCACGGGCGACCTCTCGCTCGAGCTGCGCCGGCGCATCGGGCCCGACGGCCGCGTCGTCGGCTCCGACTTCTCCGAGCAGATGCTCGACCTGGCGCGGGCCAAGTCCGGGGAGCAGGGCCTGCCGGTCGAGTTCGGCTGGGCCGACGCGCTCGCCCTCCCGTATGGAGACGGCAGCTTCGACGCGGTCACCGTCGGATTCGGCGCCCGCAACCTCGCCGACCTCGACAAGGGCCTCGCCGAGATGGCGCGGGTCCTGCGCCCCGGCGGCCGCGTGGTCATCCTCGAGATCACGCGTCCCGAGCGTGAGCCGCTCTCCAGCTTCTACGGCCTCTGGTTCGATCGCGTCGTGCCGCTGCTCGGCAACGTCGCGGGCGACCCCGACGCCTACAGCTACCTGCCCGAGTCGGTCCGAAGCTTCCCCGCCCCCCGCGCGCTGGCGGAGAAGATGGACGCCGCGGGGTTCGGCGAGATCCGCTGGCTGCTGCTCGCCGGGGGGATCATCGCCATCCACAGCGCGACCTTGAAGCCATGACGCAGGGCTCGACGATCCCGCCACCCGTTACCGCGGTGATGGACCTCGCCGGCGCGTGGCTGCCCGTCCGCCTTGCCGAGGCCGAGAAGCGGCTTGCCGAGATCGCGTCGACCCACGGGCCCGAGCTCGGCGCCGAGGCCGAGGCGACCCTCGCCGCGGGCGGCAAGCGCCTGCGCCCGCTGCTGCTGCTGATCTGCGCGGGCGAGGACGGCGCCGAGGATGCCGTCCCCGCAGCGACCGCAATCGAGCTCGTCCACATGGCGACGCTCGTCCACGACGACGTGCTCGACGGCGCCCCGGTCCGCCGCGGCCGCCCGACCGTGGTCGCCCGCTCGGGCCGCGACGCCGCGGTCAGCGTCGGCGACCTGCTCTTCTCGCGCGCCTTCGCCGAGCTCGCGACCGCCGAGCGCGGCCAGGCCCAGGTCGCCGAGCTCAGCTCGGCCTCGGTCGGCCTCGCCCAGGGCGAGCTCGCGCAGCGGCGCGACTCCTACGACACCGGCGTCACCGAGGAGCGCTACCTCGAGCGCTCCTCGCTCAAGACGGCTCGGCTGTTCGAGGCCGCCTGCCGCATCGGCCGCCTCGCGGCCGGGAGGGAGGGGACCGATGAGCTCGGCTGCTTCGGCCGGGAGATCGGACTCGCCTTCCAGCTTCTCGACGACGTGCTCGACGTCAGCGGCCCGCCCGAGCGAACCGGCAAGGCCCGCGGGACCGACCTGCTTGACGGGACGGTCAACCTTCCGCTGATCGCGGCGATGAAGCGCGACCCCGGCCTCGCAGACCTCGACCTCCGCTCCATCGACGAGGCCGAGGCAGAACGCGTCTGCGACCGGATCACCGCCACCGGCGCCCTCGACGAGGTGCGCGAGCGTGCCCGGGCCGGCATCGAGCGCGCCAAGCGCGGCCTCGACGCCGACCCGTTCAGCGACACCGACCGGCGCCTGCTCAGCCTGATCGCCGACGGAGTCGTCGAGCGCTACTCATAGGACGGGCGACCTTCGAACCCACCGGGTCGCGTGGACCCTGCGGGTAGCCCGTCCGTTGGGTGTCGGGGTGATCCCGGCCCTGCATTGCGACGTAGATTGATCAGCGCACGGGCCGCGCGGCGGCTCGAACCGTCGCCCGTCCTACACGAACGGCGGCCCGGGGGCCGCCGTTCGCAGGAGAGATGACTCTTTCACTTGGGAGTGGTACTTGGGTGCTTCCTAGAAGTCCTCGGGGAGAATGCTGTCGGACGCGAGCGCCATCGCCAGGCTGTCGGCCTCCTCCTCCATGTTGGCGCGGGTCAGCGAGCGCAGATCCTCGACCAGCTCTTGGGCGCCCCGGTCGAGCTCCTCGTCGAAGCGGTCGACCTCGCCCTGGTTGAAGGCGCCGCGGCCCCACCAGTCGCACTCGGGGCAGCGCAGGTCGACGTGCCAGCGGCCCTCGCCCTGCTCGAACCAGTTGACGGGCTGCACCAGCGTGCTCTCGCAGGCGGGGCAGCTGTGCATGCCCTCGGATGAGCGAGCGGCCTCGTCGGTCGCGTTCCGGGTCTTGGTTATGCGCCTTGGAATTCCCATCTTGGGCAGATATCGGGCACCTGGGGCCAGACCTTTAGAGCCTTACCCGTTGTGCGTGCGTAAAGTCATGCCTCGCCTATAGGCTCGCGCCCGATGGTTCTCTCAGACATATCGATTCGCGAGCAGCTCGACGGCGGCGGAATCGTCATCGACCCGATCGACGCGGGAGCGATCCAGCCCTCGTCGGTGGACCTCCGCGTCGATCGCTACTTCCGTGTCTTCCGCAACGACACCACCCCCTTCATCGACCCCAAGCAGCCCCAGGAGGACCTGACCGAGCTCGTCGAGGTCTCCGACGACGGCTCGTTCATCCTGCACCCCGGCGAGTTCGTGCTCGGTTCCACGCTCGAGCGCGTGGCCCTCGGCGACGACCTCGTCGCCAGGCTGGAGGGAAAGAGCTCGCTCGGCCGCCTCGGCCTGCTCATCCACAGCACCGCCGGCTTCGTCGACGCGGGCTGGGACGGGCACCTGACGCTCGAGCTCTCGAACGTGGCGAACCTGCCGATCGCCATCTACCCGGGGATGAAGATCGGTCAGATCTCCTTCCTGCAGATGACCACCGCCGCCGAGAGGCCCTACGGCAGCGAGGAGACGAAGTCGAAGTACAAGGGCCAGCGCGGGCCGACCGCGTCGCGCTATTACCTCAACTTCGCCGACGACTGAGAACAGTTAGGTACCATTTGCAGCGATGCCGAACATCGGACTTCCAGAGATCATCATCGTCTTGGTCATCGCCCTGATCATCTTCGGCCCCAAGCGCCTGCCTGAGCTCGGCAACTCGCTCGGCAGGGGCATCAAGGAGTTCCGCGGCTCTGTCACGGGCGAGAACAAGGACGATGACGACTCCGACGAGGACTCGGTCGCCTCCAAGAAGGCGGAACTCGAGGCTTCGGGCGGCGGCACCACCGAGACCGTCGACGGCGAGGTCGTCACCGAGAACAAGGCCTAGCCGGCCCCTCGCGCGGTAACGGCTGCTGTGCCCCAGGTCACTCGACCCGTCGACTTCGAGGACCGCCTCACGCTGGTCGAGCACCTCGACGAGCTCCGCAGCAGGATCATCTTCTCGCTCGCCTTCTTCGGCGTCGTGCTCGCGCTCTGCTTCTGGCAGAACAAGGAGCTGCTCGAGATCGCCAACGAGCCGCTGCCGGAGGGCCGCACCCCGATCACCTTCGGGGTCGCCGAGCCGTTCACGACGACCCTCACCGTCTCGGCCTACGCGGCGATCCTGATCTCGCTGCCCGTGCTGCTGTTCCAGGCCTACGCATTCGTGCTGCCGGCACTCAGCCCGCGGGAGAAGAAGGTGATCTTCCCGTTCATGCTGATGGCGCCCGTCCTGTTCGTCTGCGGCGTCGTCTTCGCCTACTTCGTCGTCGTCCCCGCCGCCGCTGAGTTCCTCCTCAACTTCAACGAGGACCAGTTCAACATCGAGATCCGCGCGCGCGAGTACTACAGCTTCTTCGCGCTCTCGGAGATCGCGGTCGGGCTGCTGTTCCAGATCCCCATCGGGATCCTGGCCGTCACCCGCCTCGGCATCGTCACCCCGCAGCAGATCGCCGAGAACCGCCGCTACGCCGTCCTCGGGATCGCGGTCGCCGCGATGCTCCTTCCCGGCACCGACCCGGTGACGATGATCATCTCGATGGCCCCCCTCCTCGTGCTCTTCGAGGGCAGCCTGCTCTTCGCCCGTGTGTTCGGCAACCCCCCGAAGCGCGAGGAGCTGGAGGACTCCGAGCCTTCAACCGGTCTTGAGGGGAGCGGCTAGGCTTTCCGCCGATGCTTTTCGACCTCCAGAGCCCCAAGCGCAAGCGCGTCGTCCAGGTCGTGTTCGGCGCCATGGCCGTGCTGTTCGCGGTCAGCTTCGTGTTCCTCGGCATCGGGACCGGCCTCAGCGGCAGCCCGCTCGAGGCGATCGGCATCGGCGGCACCGAAAGCGCCGACGAGGTGCTCGAGGACGACATCTCCTCGCAGGAGGAAAAGCTCGAGGCCAACCCCAACGACACGGCGGCGCTGATCGAGATCATGAACCTCCGCTACCAGGCGGCCAACACCAAGTACGAGATCGACGAGGAGACGCAGGAGACCATCTTCACCGCCGAGGCCGAGGAGCAGCTCCAGCTCGCGGCCGACGCCTGGGACCGCTACGTGAAGGTGGCCGGCAAGAACCCGGACTCATCGGCGGCCCTGATCGCAGTCCAGGCTTACACCGCGCTCGCGCAGGGCCTGCTCGGCCAGGCGCAGGGCGCGGGCGGCCCGGCCGCCCTCGACACCGCCGACGACTCGCTCGCCAACTGGAAGCTCGCGGGGCAGACGCAGCTCGTCGTCGCCGGCGCCGAAGGCGCCTCACCGGTCCAAGCGCTTCAGGCGGCCGAGTACCTCTACCTCGGCGGCGACTTCGAGGCCGCGGACGCCGCCGCGCAGCAGGCGCTCGCCGCGGCGAGCCCGGAGCAGCGCGCGAACCTGGAGAAGCGCCTGGGCGCGGCCGAGAAGCAGGGCCGCGCCTTGAACGAGCAGATAGAGGCCTACCGCAAGCAGCTCGCCAAGGCGAGCGCCGGAGTCCCCGGCGGCGGCGACGCGGGCACCGATCCGGGTGTCCTCGGTGGCGACAGCCCGCTCGGCGGCGGCGCCCTCGGCGGCGGCTCGCTCAGCACCCCCTAGCTCCGCCGTCACCGGGTTCGCGGCAGAGCCGCTCGGCGTTCCTATACTTCCGCGCCCGGGCCGTTAGCTCAGCTGGTAGAGCAGGAGACTCTTAATCTCAAGGTCGCAGGTTCGATCCCTGCACGGCCCATCGGTCAAGCCAGCATCAGGCCGAGCAGCGCGAGGATGGTGATCACCGCGACCGCCAGCAGGATCTTCTTCGCGCTGAGGATGTCCTCGAGCAGCAGCGGGCCGTCGTCGTCATCGGGCCGCGGGGTCCTGTCGGGCTGCGGCTTCGTCATCGCGACAGCGCTCGGACGATGAGCAGGAGCAGGGCGGAGCCTCCGATCGCGACCAGCCAGGTCTCGAGGTCGAAGAAGTCCTCGATCTGCCCGATGTCGAGGGCGCTGGCGATGAAGCCGCCTAGCAGGGCGCCGACCACGCCGACCGCCGTGGTGCCGATGCAGCCCCCGGGCTCGGTGCGGCCGGGGATGATCGCCCGCGCGATCGTGCCCGCGAACAGTCCCAGCAGGATCCAGCCGAGGATTCCCATCGCCGCCGACCCTATATCGAGCGGCTACGGATTTCTACGCTCGACGCGAGCCCTTCGGGTCTATACGCTGCCGGGTGCAAGCCTTTCCCTGGGAGGGAGCTTCTCGGGCCAGGATGGCCCCGGAGAGAACATCGCCATTTACGCGATCTTCAAGACACCCACTTTTCGTAAGTCCTTTGGTGAAACATCGAGGGATAGCCGTTGTTGTGTGCGTACTAACCCAAGTCGGTACTGAAGCCGGCTTAGCAAGGAGAGAGAATGAAGAAGGCAAGTAGAGGGAGGGGCCTTCGTGTCGGTATCGTCGGCGCCGCAGCCGCCCTCGCCACTTTGTGCTTCGGAGCGAGCCAGGCGCAAGCCGTCCCGTTCCAGGCCCAGCTTGACAACGCGTACCTGAAGACGGGTGCGTTCCCGAACCCGGGGCTGGACATCCTCGACCCGCCGGACCAGGCCGTCATCCAAGGTGACCTGACCCTCGGCGCGCCGACGAGCACGTTCGTGACCACGCCCGCGCAGTTCCAGTTCCCCGATTTCTCGGGAACCGTTCTGGGCGGCGCGGTCGGTGTCGAGGTTTCGCTCGACGCGCTCCAGAACATCACGGGCACCGTCGATGGGACGACTGGTGCGGTGTCAACGGCGCCGGCCAACTTCAAGTCGACGCTTATTCTCGATTTCACCCCGGCTAACCCGGCCGATCCGAAGGACACCTGTGAGATCAACCCGATCTCGATGGCGTTCAACACGACGCAGCCGTTCCCGGCGCCGTACGCCGGCGACCCGTTCACGTCGTCCTGGCGGACCTCGCGACGGACGCGCTGGACAACGGTGCGATCTCGACGACGTGGCCGACTCTGCCCCCTGCGACGTTCCTCGGCGGACCGAGTGGCAACTGCGCCACGGTGGACTCCCTGACCGGTGGCCGAGGTGGCCTCTGGATCGCGGACAACATCGCGGCGCCGGTGCTGAACACGGCACCGCCGCAGCCTCCGGTGACGCCGCCCACGCCGCCGGTGACCCCTCCGAAGAAGAAGTGCAAGAAGGGTCAGAAGCTCAAGAAGGGCAAGTGCGTCAAGAAGAAGAAGAAGAAGAAGAAGTAGGTCTTCGTCTTCTGAACTGAATTCGACCACAGGCGCCCCGGCTCCCTGAATTTTCAGGGGCCGGGGCGTCGGTCGTTTCGATACTGTTGCCGCGCATCCCAGGGAGGGGTGCCTTGTGAGGAGAGAGAGGGATTCTGTGAAGCGGACGGACTCGCTGCCGATGACTTTGACGATCGCGCTTGCGGCACTCGCCGCCTGCGCCGCGCTCGCGCTCGCCCTGTTGACGGGGGCGGACGCCGAGGGCAAGAAGAAGAAGGCCGGCCCCGCCGCGCCGATCGTCACCTCGACGAGCCAGTTCGACATCACCAGCAAGGGCGCGATAGGCGTCAAGGGCGGCCGCGGCAAGGTCTCCGTCTCCGCGAATACCTCCGGTGGCACCTCCGTGCCCGTCATCAAGGCCTACACGGCCAAGCAGGGCAAGACCGGCAAGACCAAGAACGCGCGCAGCGCAGCCGTCGTCCAGGCGAAGCTCACCGCCGAGGGCAGCACGCTGCTGAAGGGCTGCACCGTCGACAGCCTGACCGCGACCTCCACTTACAAGGCCAAGAAGGGCAAGACCGGCAGCGCCAAACGAGTCGGTGCCGCCAAGGGCAAGAAGCGCAAGGCCTCGCGCACCACGACGCTCAACCGCGACCTCGGCGCCTGCAGCGTCCCGTCCGAGAACCCGGTCGCCAAGCCCTACCTCGGCGACCCGATCGCGACCGCGAACGCCGATCGCTGCGACTTCCTCGACCCGGCCGTCTGCCTGCAGCCGTGGCCGAACGACTACTTCACCGTGGCCGACGGCTCGACCGACACCGGCCGCCGCCTGAACCTGAACCGCGCCTCGATGCCGGCCAACATCGGCCGCCTCACCGGTGGCAACCCGGTCAACGTCGACCCGACCGACCACAACCGCGGCGACGGCTTCAGCCCGGGCAACATGATCATCCTCAAGGTCCCCGAGGTCCAGACGCCCGCGGCGTTCAGCAACTCCGGGCTCGTCCCGATCACGAACCTGAGCGCCTACGACGATCCCAACCAGGCCGTCGTCGTGATCAACGCCGACACCGGCGAGCGCCACCCGATCTGGGCCGAGCTCGACTCGAACCCTGTCGCAGACGGCACCGGCGGTCCCCCGGCGGTCAACCTGATCATCAGGCCGGCGCGCAACTTCGACGAGGGCGAGCGCTACATCGTCGCCCTGCGCAACCTGCGCAACGCGTCGAACCAGGTGGTCGAGCCGCCCCTGCCCTTCCGCGTCTACCGCGACCGCCTGACCACCACCCAGGCGCCGGTCGAGGCTCGCCGCTCGAAGATCGAGGGCCTGATCTCGACGCTGCAGTCGAACGGCATCCAGCGCTCGAACCTCTACATGACCTGGGACTTCACGGTCGCGAGTGAGGACAGCCTCAGCTCGCGCGCCCTCACCATTCGCGACGACGCGCTCGAGCGCCTCGGCGACACCACCCCCGGCGACGGCATCCCACAGGGCGCCTCGCCGACGTTCAGCATCGACGTCCGTCGTCGACAACCCGAACGCGAACACGCTGCGCCGCGTGAACGGCACCCTCACCGACGTCCCGTGCTACCTGAACCAGGACGGCTGCGACCCAGGGTCGCAGTTCAGCTTCGACTCGAGCGGCGACGTGACCTGGAACCCGGCCTTCACCGCGGACGTCCCGTTCCGCTGCATCATCCCCAACGCGGTCGTAGACGGGACCGAGGTGGATCCGGCCCGGGGCGGGACCTACGGCCACGGCCTGCTCGGCGAATACACGCAGGTCAACGGCCAGGAGCGGATCGCCAACGAGCAGAACCAGGTCTGGTGCGCCGTCGATTGGGCGGGCTTCGCGAACCCCGACCTCGCGGTGATCATCCCGACGCTCAGCGACGTGTCGATCTTCAACAAGAGCGTCGACCGCATGCAGCAGGGCTTCGTCAACTTCCACTACCTGGGCCGGGCGATGATCAGGCCCGACGGCTTCAACTCGAACGACGCGTTCAAGGTCGACGCGGACGCGAGCGGAACGCTCGACTCCGACGAGGCAGTGATCGACCCGTCGAACCTCTACTTCGAGGGGATCAGCCAGGGCGGGATCATGGGCGGCGCGCTGACCGCGATGTCGCCTGACTTCAGGCGCTCGATCCTGAACGTGCCGGCGATCAACTACTCGACGCTGCTTCGCCGCAGCGTCGACAGCGACGAGTACTTCAAGCTCGAGAACCTCGGGCTCTACGACAACTATCCGAACGAGCTCGAGCGCCCGCTGCTGCTCTCGACGATGCAGCTGCTCTGGGATCGCGGCGAGGGCAACGGCTACGCGCATCACATGACCGACGACCCGCTGCCGAACACGCCCGACCACGACGTGCTCCTGCAGCTCGCCTACGGCGACCACCAGGTCTCGAACGTGGCCGCGGAGGTCGAGGCGCGCACGATCGGGGCCAGCGTCCACAACCCGGCGCTCGACCCCGGCCGCCACTGGGAGGCGACACCCGTTCTCGGGCATCCCGTCGATCGACTTCGGCCCCGGCGGGACCACGCCGTTCACCGGCTCCGCGCTCGTCTACTACGACGGCGGGCCGTTCTCGTGGCTCAACTACGGCACGACGCCGCAGGACGCCCTCGAGTGCTCCAACGGCACCCCGGCGACGAACCCCTGCCGCGGGTCGAGCCCGGTTCCGATCGAGAACATCGCGCCTCGCGACGAGGCGGTCTTCGGCAAGGACCCGCACGGGTATCCGCGCCGCTCGTTCGACGGACTCGGCCACATCGACACGTTCCTCGACCCGAACGGCTTCATCCTGCCGTGCACGGACCCGGGCCCCGTGATCAGGCCCTGTTACGCGAACGGCTGGGACGGGCCCTAGGTCAGAGGCCGCGCGCTGGGAGGGCGGCTAGCGGTTGGACCGCTGGTCGCCCATCGATGCGTGGTAGCGCAGGTACCAGAGCAGGTGCCGCGCGGCGGCGACGACCGGTGTCACGGGGCCCAGGAGCCGGTTCACGGGCCAGACTTTATTCGTCGGAGCAGGCACGGTTGTCATCACTACTCGGGTCGTTTGGCCCCTTTCTCGAGCGAGGAGGGCTCTACACTGCCGCGTCTATGAAAGTGGGAGTGATAGGCCTCGGCTACGTCGGGCTGCCGCTGGGCCTGGCCTTTGCGGAGGAGGGCCACGACGTGGTCGGCCTCGACGCCGACTCGCGCAAGGTCGACGCACTGCGCGCGGGCGAGAGCTACATCGAGGACGTCCCCTCGGCGAGCCTTCAGGCGGTCGCGCAGCGCCTTGCCGCGACAACGCACTACGAGGACCTCTCCTCGTGCGACGCGGTGATCATCTGCGTGCCGACGCCGCTGACGCAGTCGCGCGAGCCCGACCTCACCCACCTTGTCGACTCCGCCAACTCGCTGGCGAAGGTGCTGAAGCGCGGCCAGCTCGTCTCGCTCGAGTCGACGACCTACCCCGGCACCACGCGGGAGCGCCTGCGCCCGATCCTCGAGGAGTCCGGGCTCGCCGCGGGCCGCGACTTCCACCTCGCCTTCTCGCCCGAGCGCATCGACCCGGGCCGCACCGACTACACGGTCCGCACGACCCCGAAGGTCGTCGGCGGTCTGACCGAGGAGTGCACCGAGCGGGCCGCCGAGCTCTACGGCGAGATCTGCGACACGGTCGTCCGCGTCTCCGGCCCCGAGCCGGCCGAGCTGACGAAGCTGCTCGAGAACATCTTCCGCTCGGTCAACATCGCGCTCGTCAACGAGCTGGCGATGCTCTGCGAGCGCCTCGAGATCGACATCTGGGAGGTCATCGACGCCGCGGCGACCAAGCCCTTCGGCTTCATGCGCTTCGACCCCGGCCCCGGCATGGGGGGCCACTGCCTGCCCGTCGACCCGTTCTACCTCTCCTACAAGGCGCGCGAGCACGACTTCTACACCGAGTTCATCGAGCTCGCCGGCAAGACCAACCAGAACCAGCCGGCGTGGTGCGTGCAGCGCATCGAGCGCGCGCTGAACGAGGTCTCGAAGCCCGTCAAGGGCTCGAAGGTCCTGCTGCTGGGCGTCTCCTACAAGGCCGGCGTCGGGGACATCCGCGAGTCCCCCGCGCTGAAGATCATCGGCCTCGTGCGCGAGCTGAGCGGCGACGTCTCCTACCACGACCCCTATGTCGACAAGCTGAAGGCGCAGGACCTGAGCTCGGTCGACCTCGACCCGGCGCTCGCCGACTGCGACATCGCCTGCATCGTGACCGCGCATCCCGAGTTCGACTACGAGCGGATCGTCGCCGAGGCGCCCCTGGTGCTCGACTTCCGCGGGGTCACGCGCGGCATCGAGGCCAAGAACCTCGTCCGCCTCTAGCGCCGTAGCCGCCCGCATCGGGCACTAGCATCGGCGCCGATGGCGCTCACCGACATGATGCCGTCGCGCCGCTCGTCTTCGCTGAAGGCGGATCGGGCGACCCTGGCGCTCGCCGCCGCCGCGTTCACCACTGCGGGGGTCGTGATCGGCGGGGAGCTGCTGCGGATGGGCCAGCGGCGCCGCGAGTCCGAGCAGGTCTCGACCCCGGACAACCTGATCGACGCAGCGGGGAAGGCGGCCACCGACACCGTCGCGGTCGCGGTCGAGGGCTACCAGGAGGCACCTCGCCACGAGACGATCATCTTCAACACGCTGTCGGGGTTCGTCGGCGCGTTCGCGCTGATGCGGCTCTCGACCTGGGGCCAGCGCGGCGGCTGGTGGCCGACCAGCCCGATCAAGGTCAGGGGGCGCCACATCCACCACTTCGTGCCGGGGATCCTGATCGCGTTCGGCGCCGGGGGGACGGGCCTCGCGACCAGCAACGAGCGCTTCGAGGAGGCGCTCTCGTTCGTGTTCGGCGCCGGCGTCGGGCTCACCTTCGACGAGGCCGCGCTGCTGTTGGACCTGCGCGACGTCTACTGGACGCGCGAGGGCGTCGTCTCGCTGCAGGTCAGCTTCGGGCTGACCGCGGTGCTCGCGGCGACGCTCCTGGCGCTGCGCATGCTGCGGCGAGGCGAGGTCAAGAGCATCGAGGAGGGCCTCATCCCCGGGACCGAGGCCGACACGTTCTCGCAGGCGTCGGTCGGCTCGCTCAGGTAGCCGGAGCCGGCAGACGCTGCTCGGCCGGCTGCCGTCGCGACTGTAGCGCCGCGATCGTGACTTGCCGCGGCTTACGCCGCGGCTTTTGACGCGGCGGCTTCAGCCGCTCGCCGAGCCAGATGACCTGCTCGCGGCCCGGGCCGACGCCGAGCAGCACGATCGGGATGCCGGTGTGCTCGGAGAGGGCGGAGAGGTAGTCGCGCGCCTCGGCGGGAAGGTCCTCCTCGCGGCGGCAGTCGCCGATGTCGCCCTCGAAGCCGGGCAACTCCTCGTACTCGGGCTCGACGTTGTGGATGATCGACTGGTGGTAGGGGAAGTCGTCGAAGACGGCGCCGTCGGGGTGGCGGTAGCGCACGCAGATGCGGAGCGGGTCGATTCCCGAGAGGACGTCGAGCTTGGTAACGACGAGCGCGCTCATGCTGTTCAGGCGCACTCCGTAGCGCAGCGCGACGGTGTCGATCCAGCCGGTGCGCCTCGGGCGTCCCGTTGTGGTGCCTATCTCGCCGCCGCGCTCGCGCAGGTGCTCGCCCATCTCGTCGTCGAGCTCCGTCGGGAACGGCCCTGAGCCGACGCGAGTCGCGTAGGCCTTGGCGATTCCCCAGACCTCGTCGATGTCGCGAGGGCCGACGCCGGTTCCGACCGTGGCCGCGCCGGCGATCGGGTTCGACGAGGTGACGAAGGGATAGGTGCCGTGGTCGAGGTCGAGCATCGTGCCCTGGGCGCCCTCGAACAGCACGGTGGTCTTGCGGTCGAGCGCGTCCCAGCAGAGCTTCGCGGTGTCGGCTATGTAGGGCTCGAGGCGGTGGCCGTAGGTCATGTAGGTCTCGACCATCGTGTGCAGGTCGAGCTCGGGGTCCTTTGCGTAGGGGCGGAGCATCTGCTGCTTGGGCTCCATCGCGGCCATGATCTTCTTGCGCAGGATCTTCTCGTCGAGCAGGTCCTGGACGCGGATGCCGAGCCGGGCCGCCTTGTCCGAGTAACAGGGGCCGATGCCGCGGCGGGTCGTGCCGATCTTGAGCGCGCCGAGCTGCAGCTCGCCCGCCGTGTCGAGGAGCACGTGGTAGGGCATGATCAGGTGGGCGTTGGCCGAGATGCGCAGGCCGCTCATGTCGATGCCCCCCTCGCGCAGCGCCTCGATCTCGCCGATCAGCACTCCCGGGTCGATGACGACGCCGTTGCCGATCGCGCAGATCTTGCCCGGGTAGAGGATCCCCGAGGGGATCAGGTGGAACTTGAAGGTCTCGCCGTCGCGGATGATCGTGTGGCCGGCGTTGTTGCCGCCCTGGAAGCGGATGACCATGTCGGCCCGCTCAGCGAGCAGGTCGGTGACCTTCCCCTTGCCTTCATCGCCCCACTGGGCGCCGACTATGACCAATCCGGGCACGGCGATGAATTATGGAGAGATGCTCAGTCGAGGGGGCCGAGGGTGCCGCCCTGAGCCCCGCCGTAGGCGCGCGAGGCAGGCGCGGCGGGCTCTGAGGCGCTCTGCGGGCCCGACTGCCAGCGCCGGTCGTCCCCGAACACCGGGACCAGCTCACACATCTCGACCAGGCGCGAGACGACGCGCTCGCCGATCTCCTGCTCGAGCTCGGCCTCGTTCTTGTTCGTGGTCACGATCAGCGACTTCTTCGCCTCGTAGCGCTCGTTGACGATCGAGTACAGCTGCTCGGTCACCCACTCGGTCCGGTTCTCTGTCCCGAGGTCGTCGATGTGGAGCAGGTCGACGCCCGTCAGCCTCCCGAAGAACTCGAGGTAGGACGCCTCGCCGGCGTCGCCGTCGAAGGTGCGCCGGATGCGGGCCAGCAGCTTCGGCATCGAGTAGATCGCCACCGAGCGGCCGGCCTCGAGCGCGATGCGCGAGGTGACCATCGCGAGCGTCGTCTTGCCCGTCCCCGGACCGCCGAACAGCCACAGGCCCCGCCCGTTCTCGATGTTGGCTTCGATGTCGTTGCAGAAGTCCCGCACTGGCGCCACCACCGCATCAGCGATCTGGGTCACCGGCGGGCGCTCGAAGGAGACCCCGCGGTACTTGGCGGGGATCACCGACGCCACCCCGCGCGAGCGGGCCCGCGCCACGACCCGCTCGCGGCACTCGCACGGCCGCGCCACGTCCTCGGGGCCGAGGATCCAACCGGTGCCGTCGCAGATCGCGAGCGGGCAGGTGGGCCGGCCGGCCATCGTGCCGCCGCGCACCATCTAGCCCTCCTCCGCAAAGTCGTCGTCGTCGGCGAAGTCGTCATCGCCGCCGTGGTCCTCGGACGGGCTGCTCGAGGGGCTGCCGCCGTTGCCCGAGCGCTCCGGACGCGGCTCGGCGGCGCGCATGTCCTCGCGAGCCGGGTCGGCGAACTTCGGGAAGTGGTCGATGAACGCGAGCCGCACGGTCCCGATCGGCCCATTGCGGTGCTTGGCGATGATCAGCTCGGCGATCCCGGGATCCTCGGACTCGTCGCCCTTGTAGTAGTCGTCGCGGTAGATGAAGAAGACGAGGTCGGCGTCCTGCTCAATGGAACCGGATTCGCGAAGGTCCGAGAGGATCGGGCGCTTGTTCTCGCCGCGCTGCTCGGGGGCTCGCGAGAGCTGCGAGAGCGCCGACGACGGGGCAGTTGAGCTCGCGCGCGAGGATCTTGAGCCCGCGGCTGAACTGCGAGACCTGCTCGACGCGGTTCGCCCGCGGGTCGTCGGCCCTCATCAGCTGCAGGTAGTCGACGATCACCAGGCCGAGCCCGCCGTTGCCCTTGGCCATCTCCTGGGCCTGGAGCCTCCTGGCCTTCGCCCGCAGCTCGAGCATCCCGAGGTCGGAGGAGTCGTCGATCCACATCGGCGCCGTCTCGAGCAGGTTCGCCGCCTTCACGACCTTCGGCCAGTCCCGCGTCGAGACCCTGCCCTTGCGCAGCTTGTCGCCGGCGATCCGGGCCTGCGAGGCGATGAAGCGGTGGGCGAGCTCCATCTCCGACATCTCGAGCGAGAACATCGCGATCGGCTTGCCCTGCTTGACGGCGACGTTCTCGGCGATGTTGCAGACAAGCGCGCTTTTTCCCATACTCGGCCGTGCCGCGATGATCACCAGGTTCCCGGGTTGGAAACCGCCGGTCTTCTCGTCGAGGTCGCGGAACCCGGCCGGGGTGCCGGTGACCTGGGCCTTGCCGGTCGACAGGGCCTCGAGCTTGTCGATCTCCTCGTGGAGGATGTCCTTGATCTCGCGGAAGTCGGCCGCGCGCTCGTCGTGGGCGACCTTGAAGAGGAGGCGCTCGGCGTTCTCGACCATGTCGGAGGCGTCCCCGTCGCGCTCGGCGACCGAGGCGACGATCGACTTCGCGGCGCCGTCGAGGCGGCGCATGAGCGAGTTCTGCTTGACGATCTTCGCGTAGTGGCCGGCACTGCCCGGCGCCGGCACGCGGGCCGCGAGGCTCGCGATCACGTCCTTGCCGCCGACCTGCTCGAGGTGGCCGTGCTTCGAGAGCTCCTCGGAGACCGTGAGGACGTCGACCGGGTCGGCGTCCCCGTGCAGGGCCACGATCGCCTCGAAGATCGTTCGGTGCCGGTCGCGGTAGAAGTCGTCGGCCTGTAGGCGCTCGTCGAGGATGACCGGGTCGATCGTCGCCTGCGAAACCATCATCGCGCCGAGGACCGATTCCTCGGCCTCGAGGTTCTGGGGTGGGACTCCTGCTGCCGGTTGTCCGTTGCTCGCCACTTCTTCCTCTCTCGCGCAGACGCGCGCGGCGGTCTTCTGACCGACCAGCTACCAGTCTGGATAAGGGCCCGGCGGGAGTTTTCCTCCGCCCCGGTGGCGAGCTCCGCGTCAGGCGGTCACTAGAAAATCACACCCGACCCGAGCCTGCGACACGCGTTGCGGGTATTTGCGGGAAGCGTCGCGGAAAGAGCGGTTACTTCGCGTCCGCGACGATCGTCTTGACGCTGGCGGTCTTGCCGCCACCGACCTCGATCTCGACCATGAACGTCCCGGTCTCGCGGATCGGCTCCTCGAGGCGGATCTTCTTGCGGTCAACTTTGATGCTTCGGGCCGCCTGGATCGCCTCGGCGATCTCCTTCGAGGTGACGGAGCCGAACAGCTTCCCGTCCTCGCCGGCCTGGTGGTTGATCGTGAGCACCGTCTTCGAGAGAAGTGCGGAAGTCTCATCGGCGCGCTCGGCGGCGAGGCGCTCCTCGGCCTCGGCGCGCTCGAGCCTGCGGCGGGCCTCCTCGAGCGCTCCCTTGGTCGCCGGCTGGGCCAGCTTGCGGGGCACGAGGTAGTTGCGCAGGTAGCCGGGAGAGACCTCGACGGCATCCCCGGCCTCGCCGAGCCCCTCGACCTCCTTGAGCAGCACCGCCTCGGCCATCAGTCGGCCTAGCGCTCGCCGACGTAGGGGAGGAAGGCCAGTTCGCGGGCGCGCTTCACCGACAGCGTGAGCTGGTCCTGGTGGCGGCGCGAGAGGCCGGTGACGCGGCGCGAACGGGTCTTGCCGCGGTCTGAGAGGAATCGACGAAGAAGGACGGTGTCCTTGTAGTCGATGTTCTCGGAGTTGATCTTGGTGTACTTGCGCGGCCGCCCACGGTCGCTGAGCCCACGCCTGCGGCCTCCGCTTGCACCGCCGGGCCCTGATCTCTGCTGTCTAGCCATCTAAGCCTTGTCTCTTCCGGTTCGTTCAGAAAAAGGGCACGGCCGGAGCCGTGCCGGATGAAGGGCGAATGGTAGCGGTGCCCAAGCAAAAGGGCCCCGCGAGAGCGGGGCCCCAGGCGCTGCGGAACGGGCGTGGCTAGAAGGGGATGTCGTCGTCCCCGCCGCCGGAGCTGGCGGCCGAGGACTCCTGGAAGTCCGAGGTGTCGGCCGGGACGTCGGACTTCGCGTCGAAGCCGTTCCCGTTGCCCTGGCCCTGACCGCCACCGCCGCTCGCACCGTCGCGTGAGCCCAGGAACTGCACGGACTCGGCGATGATCTCGACGGCCTGGCGCTTCTGGCCCTCCTGGGATTCCCATTCGCGCCAGTCGAGGCGCCCCTGGACGGCCACCGGCCGGCCCTTGGAGAGGTAGTTGGCGCAGTTCTCGCCCTGTGCGCCCCAGACGGTGACGTCGAAGTAGTTGGGCTTGTCGACCCACTCGCCGGACTGGCCGTCCTTGCGGCGGCTGTTCACAGCGACGCGCAGCTTGCAGACGGAAGTCCCGCTTGGGAGCGAGCGAAGTTCGGGGTCGCGCGTCAGGTTTCCGGTGATCACGACCGTGTTGATGTTCGTGGCGGCCAAAGAATCAGCTCCTCTTTGCTTCGTTTTCGGACACCGATGTTATGGCTCCGCCCGGTTGGTTCTCCCCCCGGCCCGTCCCGAACCTCGCAAACTGCGGGTTAGCGCTCGACCTAGTCCGCTGGGCAGCCGGCGAGTTCGGGCTCAGCGCTCGCCGCTGAGACGCCCGGGGGCGGAAATCGGTGCTTGAAGGTGAAGGCCTCGGCCGTCGGCCCGTGATCGGCGAGCAGCTCCAGCCGCGCCTTTGCCTCCTCGACCGTGGGCGTGTCGCCCGATGGAACCCACCACAGCACCTGGTGGGCCTCGATGCGAGAGAACCATTCGCGGCGATGGCGCATCACCTCGAGGTGACGTCCGCCGTAGACGAACTCCCAGAGCGCCTCGATCGACGTCCAGACGGACATGTTGACGATCATCAGGTCGTCAGGGAAGGCGCGGATCGAGGTCGCGTCGCCGCCCTCGTCCTGGAGCCGCCAAACGAAGCCGGGCGCGGAGTCGGCCAGTGCGTTGACCGGCTCGAGCGCGGCGACGAACTCGGCCAGTAGCGGCGTGTCGAGAGGCGCCTTGGCGCGCGCGATGTTGACCTGGGCGATGCGGTGCTTGACGTCGTGCTCCGCGGTCATCCGCGCGAAACCATAGGGCCGAGAGGGAGGCTGGCGCTAGTCCCGGTCCCGGTCGCGACCGCGACCGCGTCCGCCGCGCTCATCGCGGTCGGGGCGGTCGCCGCCGACGTGCGCGGGGCGCTCGTTGACGGGCGGCGCGTTCATCGGGGTGTCGGGATCGACCCGGAAGATGCGAAAGCGAAGCGCGCCGTCGGCGATCTTCAGGTTGTGGTCGAGGCGCTCCAAAAGGTCGTTCTCGCCCTGGAAGCGGAAGTAGCGGTAGTCGGCCTCGTTGCGCAGCTTGATCTCGTAGGCCATCTTGCGGACGCCCCAGTTGTCGGCGCGGTCGAGCGTTCCGGCCTTCTCGATGGCGGCCTTGACCTCGCCGGCCAAGCCGTCGCGGGCCTCGTCTGCGGCCTCGGGGTCAAGCATCAGGACTAGTTCGTAGTGACGGCTCATGAGAATCGAATGCCACCCCCTGCGACGGGGATGGCTGACGCCGACTATAGCGTCCAGGCGCCGGGCGAATGACCCCCTGAGGGGGAGAGAAGCGCCGCCGCGCCGCTTACCTGGGCTGTGTGGGCAAGGCAGATCAGGTGGGAGAACCTCGTACGCGCCGCGGCGGTCTCGGCGGCCGTGATCGCAGCCGTGGCGGCCCTTCCCTCGCTGCTCTCAGACGACGCCCCGCCGCCCGAGCCCGACGTCGGGCTGGCGACGCTGGCGTCGCCTGCGCCCGCCCCGGATGCTGCTTCGGAGCCGCCGCCGGCCCCTTTGCCGACAGCCACCGGCCGGCCGCCTGAGAAGGCGAACGCGAAGGCGCCCGCCGCGCGCAAGGCGAAGGCGTCGGCGGCCCGAGCAAAGGCGGTCTCGAAGGCCGGCAGGCGCCCCCGGCGCCGTCGTGTGGCCAAGCCCGCGCCACAGCCGGCCCCGGCGCCCGCCGCGAGCTCGTCCGCCGCGCCATCCCCCACCTATTACCCGCCCGCGGCCCCCTCGGGTGGCGGCGAGTTCCGCTTCGAGCAATGAGACCGACCACGTCTGGAGGAAGAGCATGTCCGTGAAGGAGCCGACCCGCAGCAACCACCGCCATTCGCGCCGCGTGCTCGCGATCGCGGGCGTAGCGCTGGCGCTCGCGCTGGCGGCGATGCTCATCCTCGCGCCGGACGCCGCGCGCGCCGGGACCTACGTCGCGGTGCAGTGCGACGCCGAGCACAACGTCGGCGCATCCAACGCGGTCTTCACTCGCACCTCCGATCACTACACGCCGGGGACAGCGTGCGCCGGTGCGGGCGGCGGCAAGCTGATCCGCCATCAGTCCGACGTGACCAAGTCCGGGCGCTGGGGGGCGTGGTCGTGGTATCCGCCCGCGGGGACGGTGTTCACGCAGATCACCTCTCAATCCCACGTCGCCCACGACGCAGGCCACAAGGGCAACTACACGATCATCGACGGCTCGGGCCACGTCCACTACCGCTGGCCGCGCGAGGGGACCTACGATGCGGTCGACTGGGCCGCGGGCGTCAACGCCACGGCGTTCAGCGCGTGGCTCGCCTGCTACGGCGGGTCCGACGACAACTGCGGCTCCTCGGCAAGCGCCCACAACCACGTGCGCCGGCTCTGGTTCACGCTCCGCGACTCGTCCTCGCCCGCTCTGTCGCTCGCGGGTGAGCTGTTCGAGGCGGGCTCGCGCCGCGGCCCGCAGTCCTTCCAGGCGTCGGCGAGCGACGTCGGCGGTGGCGTCTGGCGCTGGCGCGTCAGCGTCAACGGCGTCCCCACCGCCTCGGCCGAGCAGCCCTGCGACATCATCCCCGGCGGCGCCGCGCGCAGCTTCGTCCCCTGCCCCGGGAGCGCCACGCAGACCTTCGCGCTCGAGACGGGGTCAGCGCCCTTCCACCAGGGCTCCAACGAGGTGCGCGTCTGCGTCACCGACGTCGGCTGGCCCCCGAACGAGAGCTGCCTCACGCGCACGGTCCAGGTCGACAACGGCTGCCCGTCGAGCGGCGAGGGCGCCTCGCGCTCGCTCGACGCGGGCTTCGGATCGGGCACCGACGCGAAGCTCGCCTCGAACCGCCGCGCGACCGTTCGCGGCCGCCTCTCGGGCGCCGGTGCCGGCGCGCGGGTCTGCGTATTCGCGACTCCGTCGCGGCCCGGTGCCGAGGAGTACCTCGAGGGCCAGTCAGCGGCCGATGCCGGCGGGCACTTCACCTACCTCGCGGCGCGAGGGCCCTCGCGCCGGCTGCGCATCGTCCATCGCCACCGCAGCCGGTCGATCGAACGCGAGCTCATGCTTCGGGTGCGAGCCCGCCCGCGCCTGAAGGTAGGGCCTCGCTCGCGCCTTCGCAATGGCCAGGTCGCACGCTTCCGGGGCAAGCTGCCCGGCCCGTGGGCCGAGCGGCGGGTGGTCGTGCTGCAGGCCCGGCTCGGCACCCGCTGGCAGGCCTTCAAGACGGCTCGAACCGGCACCGAGGGTCGCTTCACCGCGCGATACCGCTTCCGTGAGACGACGGCGAGGCGGCTCTATCGCTTCCGCGCCGTGGTCCGCGAGCAGGCGGGCTACCCGTATCTGAAGGGCGCGTCGCCGGTGCGCCGCGTGGTGGTCAGCGGCTGAGGCCCCACCGGGGTCTCCCGGCCCTAGCGTTCGGTCCGAGATGCGGAGCCGATCGGGTGCGCGCCCTGCTTGAGGTCGATGTCGGCGATCTGCTCGTCGACCCAGTCGCCGGGGTCGCGCTCGGAGATGATCTGCTTGATCCGCTCGGCGCGCAGGCGCTTCTCTTCGGGGTCCATGGTGAGGGCGCGGAAGATCGTGTCGGCCTGCTCTTGGATGTCGAACGGGTTGACCGAGAGGGCGCTCTCGCCGAGCTCCTCATGGGAGCCGGTGTTCTCGGAGAGCATCACGACCCCGTCCCGGGTGTTGACCGTGGGCCCCTCCTTGGCGACGAGGTTCATCCCGTCGAAGAGCGAGTTGACGACCAGCAGGTCGTAGTGCTTGTAGCGGGCGACGGCGTCGGGGAAGTTCTCGTAGATACGCAGGTCGATCGGCATCCAGTCGGTCGTGCCGTGACGATGGTTGACGACGGCGACCAGGGCCTCGATCCGCTCCATGTACTCGGCGTACTCGGGAACGTCGAGGCGCGAGGGCTGAAGGTGGGCGATGAACGTGCACTTCTCGCGGAACTCTGGGTGCTGCTCGAGGAAGGTGTCGAAGGCCGAGAACCCGCGGAGCACGTTCTTCGACAGGTCGGCGCGGTCCACGCGGAGGATCAGGTGGTCGCGGCGGCGCTTCAGCAGCTCGCGCTCGTAGTAGGCGACCTCCTCGGACTCGGCGGCGCGGAACATGCGGGTCGTGTCGATCGAGAGCGGGTAGGCCCGGACCCAGGTCTCGCGGTCGCCGTGGATCACCGCACCGCGCTCCCAGTCGACCTCGAGCTCCATCAGCTCGCGGCAGCACTGCAGGAAGTTGCGGCAGTAGGCCGTGGTGTGGAACCCGATGATGTCGTTGGAGAGCATGCTGTTGAAGATCTCCTCGCGCCAGCTGTTCGGCAGCACACGCCAGGAGTCCGGCTGCGACCAGGGGATGTGGACGAAGAACTGCAGGAAGGCGTCGGGGCGCGCGGCTCGGATCAGGCCCGGGGCCGTGTAGAGGTGGTAGTCCTGGAGCATCACGATGGGGTCCTGCTGGCCGTCGATCGACTTGATCACCTGGCGGGCGATGTCCTCGTTGACGACCTTGTAGCCCTGCTCCCAGGCCTCGACCTCGACCCGCCGGATGTCCGGCGCGTTCGAGAGGTCCCACAGGTAATGCTGGATGAACCAGAGGATCGGGTTGGCGATCACGTTGTAGAAGCGGTCGTAGGCCGCGGGGTCGCTCGACACCATGCAGACGTCGTAGCTGACGCCGTCGAGCTCGATCTCGACGGCTTCGCCGTCAGCGCTCCGGGCCACCGCCATGTCCTCGTCGGTCATCGCCGACGCGATCCAAAGCGCCTTCCGATGCGTGACGAGCCCGCTCAAAGCGGTCACGAGCCCGCCCCCACCGCGCCGCACGGTCTGCATCCCGCGCTCGTCGCTCCCGAACTCAGCCGGCCCGCGATTGGAGACGATGGTCAGAGGTCGCTGCTCGGTCACAGCGTCACTTCTACCACGGCGGCCTGTTTCGACGGTTTGGCTAGGAATCGAGCGTGCGGAACATCCGAAGCCAGTCCAAGAGCAGCCGCGGGGTCAGGAACTTCTCGCGGGTGCGTTCCTTCCCCGCTCGGCCCAGGTACTTGCCCAGGCCCGGGTCCTCGAGGATCTGGACACTGCGCGCGGCGGCCTGTTCGGGTGAGCTGACGAGGAAGCCGCACTCGCCATCGACGATCTGGAGGGGGATGCCTCCCACGTCGCCGCCGATCACCGGCCGGCCCTTCCAGAGGCCCTCCGCGACGGTCAGGCCGAAGCCCTCGCGGATCGACTTCTGGAGCAGGACGTCGGCCTGGGACTGGAAGGCGTTGACCTCGATGGCGCCGACGTTGTTGAGGTTGTTGAGGATCTTGACGTCGGGGTCATCGCCGGCGTACTCGTAGGTGCGCTGGAAGAACTCCCAGCCCTCGGGGTCGTCCGTCGCCATCGAGCCGACCAGGGCCAGCTGGACCTCGGGGACCTTTTCGTTGACCCGCTTGTAGGCGTCGATGACGCCGATCGGGTCCTTCCAAGGGTCGAAGCGCGATACCTGGCACATCAGCGGCCGGTCGACGTCGATCCCGAACTGCTCGCAGACGAAGGCGGCGTCCTCGGGCGAGAAGGCCATGTTCTTCGGCGACAGCGGGTCGATCGCCGGCGGGACGATGTTGATGCCGTGGTGGCCTTCGTGGGCGGCCGGGACGTACTGCTCCATGTGCCAGACGCTCATGTCGTACTCGGAGATCAGGGGCAGAAGCCGCTCGATCGGGTCGGGGTTCGGCTCCGAGAGGTCGATGTGACAGCGCCAGATCCAGTGCTTGCCGTGCTCCTGTGCCCCCTTCTTCATCCCGACGGGCTGAGGGTCGTGGACGATCACGTAATCCCACTCCCCCTCGAGGCTGTTCGCGTTCATCTCGTTGTAGTGGTTGAAGAGCTCCCACTGGTTGGGCGAGAGAGTGTTCGGGTCGCCCTGCAGCGAGTTGTGGAGGAGCTTGGTCGCGTTGAAGAACTCCTCGCGGCCCATGATGATCTGCCAGTGGGTGTCGAGCCCGACGTCTCGCATCAGCGGGACCAGCGTGTAGAGGATCTCCGAGACGCCGCCGCCGAACGCGGTGGCGCTCACGTGCAGGACGCGCTTGCCCTTCAGCCCCTCTGACAGCTCGCGGATCTCGTCTACCACGCCGCGCCCCACCAGATGGGCATAGTCGCCGAGGGACTTCGATCCCAGCGGCACCTCTTGAAGCACTCAGACCCCCTGGTTGAAGGAAACGAGCGAGAAACCTACACAGATGCGTTAAGGCGATCGATCCCCGAGTCTCGTGGCTCGAGCCCAACAGCGCATGCCTAGGGGACCCTGGGCGCTTTGGTCAGTTCTGCGAGACCGAGCTCGGGCGGGGCTCGAGCTTGACGTCGATGGTGCGACGATCGCCGTCGCGGATGATCTCGACCTCGACGGTCTGATCGGGTCGCTGGCGAGAGATCAGCTCGGCCAGGTCGGACTCGCGCTCGAGCTTGACGCCGTCCACGGAGATAATCACGTCGCCGCCCGTGTCGATCGTCGCGCCCTGGAAGGTTTGCTGCCCGTCGGAGCCCCTGATGCCGGCGTCGTCGGCCGGACCGCCGTCGACCACATCCGCGATCAGGGCGCCGGTGTCGACGTCGATGCCGAGCTCGTCAGCGAGCTGGGGCCAGATGCCCTGGGTCGAGACGCCGAGGTAGGCGTAGTCGACGTCTCCGTCCTCGCGCAGCTGGTCGAGCGAGAACCGGATTGCGGTCGCGGGGATCGCGAAGCCGACGCCGGAGTTGGTGCCCGAGGAGGTCTGGATCTGCTGGTTGACGCCGATCACCTCGCCGTTGCCGTCGAGAAGGGGCCCGCCGGAGTTGCCGGGGTTGATCGAGGCGTCGGTCTGGATCGCGTTGTCGATCGCGAACTCGCTGAGGGACTCGATCGAGCGATCGATCGCCGAGACGATCCCGACCGAGATGGACTGGCGCTCGCCGAAGGGACTGCCGATCGCGGCCACCGGCTCGCCGACCGCGTACTCGTTTCGGTCCGAGATCGGCAGCACGGTGAGGTCGCCGCCAGCTTCCTCGGGGTCGACCTTCAGCAGGGCGAGGTCGGCGTCGGGGTCGAAGCCGACGATCTCGGCCGGCACGCGGTCACGGTCGCTGAACTCGACGTAGACCTGCTCTGCGGGCTTCGGCTCGCCGCCGCCGTTGCCGGAACCACCCGTGGTGACCACGTGGGTGTTGGTGATGATCTCGCCCTCGTCCGAGACGACGAAGCCCGAGCCTTGGCCTGCGCCGCCGCTCGCGAGCGGGTCGCCGCTGGAGTCGAAGATCGAGATCACGGTGACGACCCCGGGACCGTCCTTGCTGTAGATCTCGGCCGGGTTGAAGTCGCCGTTGCCGCCCGACTGAACGATCACCTGCTCGGTGGTCGCCGGGGTGCTCGTGTCGTCGGCGCCGGTGATCGAGCCGTTCTCGTCATCGCCCCCGCAGGCCACCAGGGCCAGCGATGCGGCCGCGGCTGCCGCCGCGGAGAGGATCGCTTGGCGGGGCCTCACTCGTCGGCCTGTTCTGAGGGCAGCTTCAGGGTGAAGGCGGTGAATCCGCGCTGCGAGACGACGTCGAGCTCGCCGTCCATGCGAGCGGCGAGCTCGTCGGCGATCGCGAGCCCGAGCCCGGAGCCCTGCCCGGTGTCGCCGGTGTAGAAGCGGTCGAAGACGCGCTCGGCCGCGCGCTTGTCGATGCCGCGCCCGTCGTCGCCGACGATCAGCTCGACGGATCCGTTGCTGGCCACGGCGGTGACGGTCACCGTGGTTCCCCTGCTGGTGTGCGTGAGTGCATTGTCGATCAGGATACGGATGATCTGACTCGTGCGGTTGGGGTCGGCGAGCGCGACGGCCTTTCCGCGGCCCCTGACCTGCAGCTTCGAGTGCTTCGCGCGCACCTTCGGCTTGAACTCGCCCGCAACGTCGCGCGCGAGCTCGCGAAGGTCGACCTCCTGGGTGTTGATCTCCATCGCGTCGGCGTCGAGCTTCGAGAGGTCGAGGAGGTCGAGCGTCAGCTTCTGCAGGCGCTCGATCTGGCCGCGCATCTCGGCCACGAACTGCTTGCGCTCGGACGGGTTCGGGTTGTCGGTCTCGAGCAGCTCGACGAACCCGCCGAGCGAGAAGATCGGCGTGCGCAGCTCGTGCGAGGCATTGGCGATGAACTCCTTGCGCGCGCTGTCGAGGCGCTCGAGTCTTCGCTGCATCTCGTTGAAGGAGCGCGCGAGCTGGCCGAGCTCGTCGCCCGATTCGATCGGGATCGGCTGGCTGAAGTCGCCCTGGGCGACGTGCTCGGCCGCGAACCGAAGCCTGCGCAGGCGCCGCGAGACGGCTCCCGCCGCCCAGAAGCCGATCAGCGCCGCGGCCGCGATGGCGATCGCTCCCGCGATCAGGATCTGGCGGCGGATCAGCGCGACGTTGTCGTCCACGTCGTCGAGCGGGCTCGAGAGCACGGCGACCCACCGCGTCGCGCCGTCGACCTCGACAGGCACGGCCGAGGCCCCGACGCGCTCTCCCGCGACGGTCTCGACGCCCGAGCTGATCCGACCCGCGTCGACTGCGGCGTCAGCCGCTTCATAGTCGCCCTGGATCGCGGTGCTCTCGCCCTGGGAGTCGGCGACGACGAACTCGGGTGCGTAGGAGCCATCGGGCTGCTCGGTGACCGCGAGCAGCGTCACCCGGCTCTCGGTCGTCTGCGAGATGCTGCGGACGAGCGCTGCGACCTCGCCGTCGGCGGCCCCGTCCGTGAAGGCGGCCTGCAGGCGGGCGCCCTCCTCGGAGCCGACCCGCTCGAGCCGGCGCAGCTTCTCGGCGGTGAGGCTCGATTCGAGCTGCGGGACGACGTAGAGGTACACGAAGCCGACGGCCCCGGCCGTGATCGCGAAGATCAGCAGCACCAGCCGGTTACGAAGGGTGTCGAGGCGGCTCAGGGTCTCACTCGCGTTCAGAGTCGCGGAAGCGGTAGCCGACCCCTCGCACCGTGAACAGGTACTCGGGCTTCTTCGGGTCGGTCTCGAGCTTCTCGCGAAGGTGGCGGATGTGGACGTCGACCGTGCGCGGGTCGCGGTAGGTGGAGTCCCCCCAGACCTGCTCGAGCAGGTTCTCGCGTGTGTAGACCCGGCCCGGAGCGTCTGCGAGGGCGGCGAGGATCTCGAACTCGACGTAGGTGAGCGCCACAGGCTCGCCCCGCACGACGGTCGCGCGTCGCTCGAAGTCGATCTCGAGCTCCCCGGCGCTGATCCGCTCCTCGCCCGTCGAGCCCCCGCGGCCGCCCATCTTCCCCCTGCGCAGGGCCGCCTTGACCCGGCTGCGGAACTCGCGAACCGAGAAGGGCTTGGTGATGTAGTCGTCTGCGCCCATCTCGAGACCGACGACCTTGTCGATCTCGTCGCCCTTCGCGGTGAGCATGATGATGGGCACCTGGCTGCGGGTTCGCAGGCGCCTGCAGACCTCGATCCCGTCTAGCCGCGGCAGCATGATGTCGAGCACGACCAGGTCGAATCTTTGTTCGCCGAAGCGATCGAGCGCCTCCTGACCGTCCATCGCTCCAACCACCTCATACCCTTCCTTTCGGAGCGGGTAGGTGAGCAGGGTCTGCACGGCATGCTCGTCGTCCACGAGCAGGATCCGCGCCTGTCCTCGCGCCATGCCTGAAGATTAGAAGGCCGAGTGATCGATCTACGCATCTGGAGAACCGCGTTGCTCGCGGCGCCGCTGGCGCTGATCGTCGCCATGTTCTCGCTGCAGGAGGTCCCGAAGCCGCTCGAGCCCGAGCTGCCGCCGGATGCCTTCGACTCCGAGGCGGCGACGACGCTTGCAGCCGACCTCGCCGCCCAGTTCCCCGATCCTCGGCCGGGGTCCGATGCAGCCGGCGGTTTGGCGGAGTTCGTCTCGGCGCGCTTCCAGGAGATCCCCTCGGCCGAGGTCGCCGAGCAGAGCTTCGAGGGCTCGTTCGACGACGAGGACGTCCCGCTGCGCAACCTGATCGTCACCCTCCCCGGGCGCTCGGAGCGCCAGATCGCCGTGATCGCCCATCGCGACGCGGCCGCGGGCAGCGGCGCGGCGACGTCGATCGCCTCCACCGCAGCACTGCTCGAGATCCTCTCGGGCTTCTCGGGGTCGAGCCACGAGAAGACGCTCGTCTTCGTCTCGACCGACGGCGGCGGCATCGGCACCCTCGGTGCGCGGCGCTTCATCGCCGACTACACCGAGAAGAGCCTGCTCGACGCCGCGATCGTGATCAGTCAGCCGGCGGCGCCCGAGCCCTCGCCGCCGTTCGAGATCCCCTGGTCGTCCGGGCCCCAGAGCACCAGCGCCGCCCTCGCCGTCACCGCCAACGCAACCCTCTCGGAGGAGGCGGGCGAGCCGGCGGGAGACCCGGGGCCGTTCAGCGACCTCATGCGCCTGGCGCTCCCCTCGGGCCTCGGTGAGCAAGGGCCGTTGATCGAAGCGGGGCTCGACTCGGTGCGCGTGTCGTCCTCGGGGGAGCTGCCGCCGGCCCCGATCGATGACCAGGCCGACGAGGTCAACCCCCGCTCGCTCGGCACCTTCGGCCGCGCGACGCTGTCGCTGATGCTCGCCCTCGACGCCGCCCCCGGGCCGATCGAGCATGGCCCGGACGCTTACATCGGCCTCGCGGGGAACCTGCTGCCCGGCTGGTCGCTGGCGCTTCTCGCCCTGGCGCTCCTGGCGCCGGTCGGGCTCGTCTGCGGGCTCGCCATCGCGGCCGCCGCCCGCACCCCGGCCGACGCCGCCCGCGGGCTCGGCTGGGCGGCGCTGCGGGCCGTTCCCTTCTTTCTCTCGCTTGCGGCGATCTACCTGTTCGCCTTCGTCGGGCTGATCCCGAGCCCGGACTTCCCCTTCGACCCGGCCGGCGAGGGCCTGGGGAGGGGAGGAGCGGTCGGCGTGGCTATGGCGATCGTCGTGCTCGCGGCCGTCGCCTTCCTGCTGCGACCGCTGCTGGCACCGCCGGCCTCGCTCGCCAGGGTCGCGGGCCCGGCGGCGCTCGGGCTCGCGGCGCTAGTGACGCTCGGGGTCTGGTTCATCAACCCCTATCTCTGCCTGCTTTTGGCCCTCGGCCTGCAGCTCTGGGTGCCCGCGGCCGCCGGGGTCACCCCGGGGCGGCTCGCCGCCGCCGGGCTGGTCGCGGCCGGGGTCCTGCCCGCGCTGCTCGCGGTCGCCGACCTCGCCTCGCGCTTCGACACCGGGCCGGGCGTCGTGTGGGACCTGCTGCTGATGTTCACCGGAGGTCAGATCTCGGACCTCCTGGCGGTCCTCTGGTGCCTGCTCGCCGGCGCCGGGCTGGCCGTGATCGCAAGCGCAGCGCGGGAGCCCGCCGGCGACGAGCCACAGCTGAAGCTGGGCGCGCTGGTCGAGCGAGGCCGTGCGCTCGAGGAGCGCCGAGCCAAGGGCGAGCGAAAGCCGCGACGGGAGCGACCCGAGCCCGCTCAGCCCGAGCCGGAGCCGGAACTCGAACCCGAGCCGGAGCCCGGACCCGATCCACGCATGTGGTCGAAGCCCGCGGGTTCGACGAGCTCACCGTCGCCGTCGCGAATCTCGACTCCCTCGCCCTGGGAGGCACGGCCGACCTGAGTCAGGCCGACCTCCGAGCCGGCGAGCGCCTCGGTTGCGGCCTCGAGCCGGTCGGGCGGGAGAGCGACCAGCAATTCGTAGTCCTCGCCACCTGAGACTGCGAGTTCGCGCGCCGCGCGCTCGCCGCCGAGCAGCTCCGCGAGCTCGGGGCACAGCGGGACCGCGTTGAGCTCGAGGTCGATCGCGACGCCGCTCGCGGCTGCGACGTGACCCGCGTCCGCCCCGAGCCCGTCGCTCACATCGATCATCGCCGTCGCGCCCACGGTCGCGAGGGCGCGGCCGGCGGCCAGCTGCGGCCTGGGGTCGAACTGGCGAGCGAGCAGCGCTTCGCGGGCGATGCCTTCGATCTCAGCGACAGGCTCGCCCCCGGGCGCGGGGGCGAGCCTGAGGGCGATCAATGCGCCGGCGGCGCCTCCGAGCTCGCCGGTGACGCAGAGCACGTCGCCGGGCTGCGCTCCCGCGCGGGTCACGAGCTCCGCGCCGGGCCGCTCGTAGCCGATGCAGGCGACCGTCAGCGAGAGCACGGGCGCGCGGGTGACGTCGCCGCCGGCGACCGAGACGCGCTCTCGCTCGGCGACCTCTGCGAGCCCTTCGCCCACCTCGAGCAGCTCGTCGTGGGAGAGCGAGGAGGGTGCGCCCAGCGAAACGTAGGCCTCGCCCGGCTCGGCTCCCATCGCCGCCAGGTCCGAGAGCGCCGATGCGAGCGCTTTGCGCCCGACGGCCGCGAGGGGGAAGTGCGGCAGAGCGAAGTGGACGCCCTCGACGATCGAATCGATCGTCGTCGCACTCGCCGCCCCCGAGGACTCGGTCACCGCGGCGTCGTCCCCGCTGGCGACGCGCAGCCGCGGTCCCGCCGGCGGCAGCCGCTCCACCAGGCGCGCGATCAGGTCGAACTCGCCGAAGGCCATCTCCGAGAGGCTAGAACGGGGACGCAGACCAGCGCCAGGTAGACGAGCAACAGGGCGTTGCGCCCGGCGAGGCGCCAGACGAACTCGCCGTCGAAGTCGACCGCGATTCGCGCGTACTGCTGCAGCATCAGCTGTGTCATCACGAAGCTGGCGAGCAGCACCCAGTTGGCGAGCCCGAAGCCGTAGGCGGCTGCCGAGAGGGGGAGCAGCCAGAACAGGAACTGGGGCGAGAGCACCGGCGAGAGGATCACGATCCCGGCGATCAGCGCGGTCGCGAGCCGCAGATGTGAGATGCGGCGGTCGCGCCAGCCGGCGAGCAGCAGGGCGCCGTAGAGGGCGACGAGCAGCCCGACCGATACTCCGCGGGCGAGGTCGGCCCCGGGCCCGGTGAAGTTCCAGCTCCCCGAGCCGAACTTCGCGCCGCGCGAGACGTCGTCGATCGCCGCGATCTCGAGCGGCGTCGCCGCGAGCGACTCGATCTGGAGCCCGCGCTCGGTGTGGTAGCTGATCGCCGAGCCGAACTCGTCGCCGAGGCTGAGCACGATCGCGACGCAGATCGCCAACGGCACCGCGGCGGCGATCGCGACCCGTCGCGGGTCCGGCTCGTCGCGCAGCAGCGCAGGGAACAGCGCGAGCGGAAAGGCCTTGACCGCGGCCCCCGTCGCGAGCAGAGCGGACCACGTCGCCGAGCGCTCGCGCTCGCGAGCCAGCACGGCGGCCAGCACCAGCAGCGCCGGCACGAGGTCGAAGCGCCCGAGCGCGAGCGGCGCCTCGTCGATGTCGGAGCCGCCGAGGACGATCCCCGACAGGGCCAGCACCCCCAGGGAATAGATCGCAACCGCTCCGCCGACCCGGCGCAGGTCGCCTGGGAGCGCCAGCGCCATCAGCGCCACGATCGCGAGGTCGAAGAGCAGCATCCACGCCTCGAAGGCGTCGTTGTAGCCGTCTACACCGTCGCTGACGAGCGCCGGAACGGCGATGACCGGGATCGAGAGCGGCGGGTACTCGAGCTCCTGGTCGCGGTAGGGCAGCTCCCCGTCCTCGGCGATCGCGATCGCCTCAGGCGCGAAGTCGCCGCGCACGCTCCCCGCCTCCTGGCCGATCGTGGGAACCAGCACCGCGAGGTGGATCGCGCACGCCACCCCCGCCAGCATCCACCGCTCGCGGCGGCTCAGCGCTCCGCTCGGCGCGACGGGCTCAGCCACCGAGCCCGGGGACCTGGTGGAGCAACAGGAACGCGGTGACACCCACCGACGCCGTGGCCAGGGCGCGGTCGCGGGCAACGGCCGCTAGCGGGAGCACCCAGATCACGTACCAGGGCGTGAGGTAGCTGCTCGCGAGCAGCAGCCCCAGGGCCGCCCAACCCGCGGCGCGGACCCAGTCCCCGCCGCGCGCGCACCAGCGCAGCAGCAGCGCCACCGAGACGGCGAAGGCCCCGAGGCAGAGCCCGCGCATCGGGTCGATTCCGGCGCCGAGCTCGCGCGAGAGGGTTGCCGGCAGGCTCGCGTACGAGGGGTTTTCCTGGTTGTCGCCGACGACGCGAAGCGCCTCGTCGATCGCTGAGCCGAAGAACACCAGTCCGAGGACGATGACCGCGACGCCCGCCGCCGCGAACCCGGCGACGAGCGGCCCGCGGCGCTCCGACCCGAGCAGCGCGAACGGAGCGACGACGAGCGCCGAGGCCTTGACGGCGGCGCCGGCGAGCAGCCCAGCTCCGCCGAAGGCCTCGCGGCCGGCCAGCACCATCGCGACCCCCGCGATCATGGCGAGGGCCATCAGCGCGTCGTTGTGCGCGCCGCCGACGACGTGCACGAGCACCAGGGGATTGAGCGCCACAAGCGCTGCGGCACCTGCGGGGTCTGAGCCGCGTGAGGCCGCGACCCGCGAGGCGATCAAAGCGGTCACGAGCACGCTGGCCGCCGCGATCGCCTTGAGCGACCAGACCGCGCCCGCGACCCCGACGAGGCCGAGCGGCAGCGTCGCCAGGGTGAAGAGAGGGCCGTAGACGCTGACCTGGCCGCGAAAGTCGGCGACGAAGGGGACGGCCGGATCGCTTGGCACGGCGCCCGGTGGGTATTCGTAGGGGTTGAGGCCATGCACCGCCTCGAGGCGCGCGTAGGAGACGTAGCTGAAGACGTCCAGCGAGAGCAGGGGAGGCGCCAGCGCAAAGACTCCGACGAGCGCAACCATCGCGCCCCAGAGCACGCGACGCGAGATCGCCGTCGCGCAGAGCAGGACCACCGCGTAGGCGACCACCATCGCTCGCTCGAGCCAGATCACGGCGTCCCCGTCGATCCCGAGGCCGTCGCCGTAGAGCCCAAGCAGCCAGCCCGGGTCGTCTCCCCGCCCCGCCGCGGGGACGATGTCGGGGCCCGCTGCCGCGATCGCGACCGAGAGCACACCGAGGGTCGCGAGAGCGGCCAGGCCCACCGCGCTGCGCAGACCGGTCATAGCCGGGCGCAGCCTATTGCGGCTCGACCCCAGCTAGGGGGCGATGCCGCCGCCCGTGGGCGGGGGCGCGGGGGCAGGCGGAGGCGTCGTGGGTGCCGGCTTCGGCGCAGGCTCCGGCTTCGGAGCGGGCTTCTGCCCGACGCCGGGTGCGTAGGCGCCCTCGTCGTTGTCGTCGGAGGTGTCCTCCTCGACGTAGCTGTCGCTGTAGTCGTCCGAGCAGCCGTAGGCGCCCTCGGAGGAACCGGTCCCGATCGAGGCGCTCGAGCAGCTCGAGCCGTAGTCGGAGCTGTACTCGCCGTTGAAGGAGATCCATTCGACCGGGTTCTCGGGCTCGGGGAAGGTCTCGCAGTGGCCGTCGAGCGCGACCTCCATGAAGTCGTGCCAGATCTCCGCGGGGAAGGTTCCCCCGGCGACGCTGATCCCGTGGACCGAGCTCATCGAGCGCAGGGCGTCGGGGTACCCCACCCAGACGCCGGTGGCGAGGTAGGGGGTGTAGCCCACGAACATCGCGTCGTTGAAGTCGTCCGTGGTCCCCGTCTTGCCGGCCTCGTCGCCGCAGTACGTGCTCGCCGCGGTGCCGGTGCCGGCGTCGACGTTGTCCTCGAGGATCTGCGTGACCTCGTACGCGACGCCGTCCTCGAACACCCGGTTGCGGTCGGGGTCGCCGATCTCGTCGACCTTGCCGTCGGGGAAGGTCACCTTGCGGATCGCGATCGGCTCGTTGTGGACTCCGCCCGAGGCGAGCGTCGCGTAGGCGTTTGTGATCTCCAGGGGCGAGACGCCGAGGCGCAGGCCTCCGAGCGTCTCGGCCGGCAGCCCGTCGAGCTGGGTCTCGATCCCCATGTCGTTCGCCGTGGCGGCGATCGAGTCGGGGCCGAGGTCGAGTGCGAGCTGCGCGTAGACGGTGTTGTCCGAGGCCAGCGTGGCCTGGTGGAGGTTGACCGAGCCGGCGTAGCTGTCGGAGTACGTCTGGACGTCCCAGTGCCCGTACTCGGGGTCGTCGATGTCGAGGGGCTGCGAGGTGTAGTAAGTCGAGTCGGGGTCGATGCCGCGCCTGACGGCCGTGGTGAGAGCGAACGTCTTGAATGCCGAGCCGGGCTGGCGGTGGCCCTGCGCGGCGAGGTTGAACTCGGCGTCGGAGTAGCTGCCGCTTGAGGCCATCGCCTTGACGAAGCCCGTGGAGGGGTCGATCGATACGACGGCGGCCGAGGGGTCGGTGGAGTAGTAGAGGTGGTTCTCGATCGCGTTGCGCCCGGCCTCCTGGAGCTCGGGGTCGATCGTGGTCAGCACCTTCAGGCCGCCCTGGCGCACCGTGTTGACGCCGTACTCCTCGATCAGCTGGGCCTGCACGAAGTCGAAGAAGTAGGGCTCGCGGATTTCGGTGTAGCGATCGCTCGGGTCCAGCTTGATCGCGTCCGCCTTGGCCTCCTCGGCCTCGAGCTCGGTGACGTAGTCGAGGTCGGCCATCGAGTCGAGGACCTCGTTGCGCCGCTCCTCGGCGGCGTCGGAGTTGAGCAGCGGGTTGTAGAGCGACGGGGACTGCGGAAGGCCGGCGATCATCGCTGACTCGCCCAGGTCGAGGTCCTTGGCGCGCTTCGAGAAGTAGACCTGGGCCGCGGCCTCGACGCCGACGGCGGTGCGGCCGAGGACTGTGCCGTAGGAGGCGGAGTTCAGGTACTGCTCGAGGATCTCCTCCTTCGACAGCTTGTCCTCGAGCTCCTCGGCGAGCTTCGCCTCCTTGATCTTGCGCTCGATGTCGCGCTCGGGATCCTCGATGTAGGTGTTGCGGACGAGCTGCATCGTGATCGTCGAGCCGCCCTGCTTGACCTCGCCGGCCGAGATGTTCTCGAAGGCGGCGCGGGTGATCCCCTCGAAGTCGACGCCGTCGTGCTCGTAGAAGCGCTCGTCCTCGATCGCGACCGTGGCGTCCTGGAGGTCCTGGGGGATCCGCTTCATCGAGACCGGCGTGCGCGCCTGGTCGGACCGGATGTAGCCCAGACGCGAGCCGTCAGACGCGTAGACGATCGAGTTCTCGCCCGCGCTGATCGGCGCGAGCTCGTCGATCGCGGGCGCGTCGGCCGCGACGCTGATCACGTAGAGGCCGAAGCTCATCACGACCAGCGCGATGCCTGATAGCGCAACCAGCAGCGCGAGCATGAAGGGATTTCGCTTACGGCCCCCGCGTCCGCGGCGCCTTCTGGAGCGGGCACTCATAGGTAGAGAACTGTAGCCACGGCACTAAATCAACGCGCAAGAAAAGCGTTCAGATCATGCCTGTGAAGCGTCGCCCGGCCGCAGCACGCCAGCCTCGCGCAAGGCGCCGTGCGCACGCTCGCGGATCTCGGCTTCACGGGCCTCGCGGTCGCGCCCCGAGTCGACAGCGGCCTTCAGCTCCAGGCGGCAGCCCTCGGGCGTGAGCTCGGCGACCCTCACCGAGGTCACCTCGGTTGCCTCCAGGGCTCTTCGCGCCCGTTCGAGGTCGGCGTCCGGCTCGAGCCAGAGCTCGATCGTCGCGGGCGCTCGGAGGTTGCCCGCCGAGTGGTTGATCACGACCTCGGTCACCACCTTCTCGTTGGGGATCACCAGCAGCGAGCCGTCGGCCTTGTCGACCGTGGTCGAGGTCAGGGCGATGTCGATGACGCGGCCGTGCACGTCATCGCCGATCGAGATCATGTCGCCGATGCGGATCGGCTGGCGGATCGCCATCGTCACCCCGGCCACGAAGTTGGCGATCACCGTCCGCCCGGCGAATCCGAGGATGAGGCCGAGCACGGCGGTGGAGGCGAGCAGTCCGGTGGCGAGCCGCTTGATCTCGGTGAACTCGCTGAGCGCCAGCGCGACGCCGACCAGGATGATCGCCAGGGAGATCAGCCGGCGGATGACGCTGAGGCGGGTGCGGGCCTCTCGCGAGATCTGGGAGGTCTCCATGCTTTCGGCGGCGCGGACCGCACGGCCGATCAGGTAACGGTCGACGAGGAACGCGAGCAGGATCGCGCCGACGATCGTGATCGCCGCCTCCACCTCATTACCATGGGCCTCCCAGAAGGTCTCGTCCATCGGCTGGCAGTATTCCCTCCCTGATGACCGAGGCTGTATTTCTCGATGCACTCGGAACCCTGGTCGAGCTCGAGCCGCCATGGGTCTTCCTGCGCGAGCTCGTTCCGGACGAGGTGGACGACGAACGGCTGGAGAAGGCGGTCCGCGCCGAGATGGCCTACTACAAGGAGCACGCTCACGAGGGCCGCGACCCGGCATCCCTCGCGGACCTGCGCAAACGCTGCGCGGCCCTGCTCACCCGCGAGCTCGACTTCGAGGTGCGGGTCGACGAGCTGGTCGAGTCGGTCCGCTTCGACGCATACCCCGACGCCATGCCGGCTCTGCACGACCTTCGCGATCTCGGGATGAAGCTGGTCGTCGTCTCCAATTGGGACTGCTCGCTCGGCGACGTGCTCGAGCGCTGCGGCCTCGCTTCCCTGCTCGAAGGCTCGATCTCGTCGGCCGAGGCCGGGCACCGCAAGCCCGACCCGGGGATCTTCGAGCCGGCGCTCGAGCTCGCCGGCTGCGAGCGCGAGCAGGCGATGCACGTCGGCGATACTCCCGAGGAGGACGGCGACGGCGCGCGGGCCGCTGGGATCAGGCCGCTTCTGATCGACCGCGAGGGCGGCGCCGACATCGCCTCGCTGACGGAGATCGGGGAGCATCTGAGTTGATGGAGGCGGGGAGCGAGGCGGTGGAGCGCAGCTACGTCGGCCTCGGCCGGCGCCTGCTGGCGATGCTGATCGACAATGGGATGTGGTTCTTCGGCGCCGCGTTGCTGCTGGGCTCCGGGCTCGAGGCGCTGTATGAGGAGAGCCCCGACGCCGGGGTGGTCGCCACGTTCGTGCTCGCCTCGCTGTGGTTCAACTACTTCGCGTTCTGCGAGTGGCGCTGGGGCCAGACCGTCGGCAAGAACGCGGTCGGGATCGAGGTGGTTTCTTGGACGGGGCGGAGGAGCGCAGCTCCGAACAGGGAGGTGGTCTCACCTTCGCGCAGGCGAGCATGCGCAACCTGCTTCGCCTGGTCGACTTCTTCGTGGTCGGCTGGGTCCTGATCGCGACCGGCGAGCGACGCCAGCGGCTGGGCGACCGAGCCGCGGGCACCGTCGTCGTGGCTCGCCCTCGCGCGAGGGTCGCTGCGACGACGACGGCGACGGCGACGGCCCCGGTCGTGGCGGCCGCAGCCGCATCGTCGGGGCCGGGGGCACCGCTCCCTCCTCCGCCGGGGCGCCGCCCGGCGCCGCCTCCCCCCGGCTGGGCCGGCGACCCCCTCCCGCCATCGGAGCCGCTCGATGCCCCACCACCGCCGCCGACCGTCGCGGGCACCACCTTCCCCGGCTGGGTCACCTGGAGCGGGCGCGACGTCGTCAAGGGCCTCGTCGCCGGGCTACTGATCGGGCTGCTGATCGCGCCCGCGCTGGTTCTGCCCTTCGACCCCGACCTGTCGAGCGACGGGGCGCTGCTCGCCGCGCAGGGGCTGCTCGGCACGACCCTGATGGCGGTGGCCATCGCGGGCGCGACGAACTGGAACTTCCGCGGCGCCTGGGCCGCTCTGCGCCGGCTCGGGGTGCGCCCCTTCTCGCCGTCGGGGATCGGCTGGATGTTCGCGATGCTCGGCGCGTACTACGTCTTCGCCGTGCTGTTCACGGCGTTCATCGTCGAGCCCGAGCAGGAGGACATCGGCGAGCAGCTCGGGATCGGCGACGAGAACATCGCGGTCGCCGTCCTGGCTGTGGTGCTCATCGTCGGTCTGGCGCCCATCAGCGAGGAGCTCTTCTTTCGAGGCTTCGTCTACGGCGGGCTGCGGACGAAGTTCGGGTTTTGGCCTGCGGTGATCATCGCGGGGCTGATCTTCGGCTCAATTCACGCCCCGACCGGGATCACCACCGTGATCCCGCTGGCGGTGCTCGGAGGGGGCTTCTGCTGGCTGTACGAGAAGACGGGCTCGATCTGGCCTTGCGTGATCGCGCACATGATCAACAACGGGATCGCCGTGGCGGCTGCGGGCGCCGCTGACGGCTCGGTTCTCCTACCGCTGACCTTCTGAGCACTGCGTCGCAGGATCCCATCCATGTGTCACAATGCCCGACCGTGAATCGCCCTGGCAGGAACCGAATCGCGCTGCTCGCAGCCGCCTCCACGCTCCTTCTGGCTCTTCCGGCTTCCTCCGCGAGCGCCGCTCCGCCCGCGCTCCCGGCGGCGACGGGCATCACGCTTGACGTCAAGGCCCCGAAGAGCGTCGGGCTGCTCCGCAAGGTCGTCGCCGAGGGCCGGCTCGCGAACCCGCTCTCCAACGACAACGTCCAGATCACGGTCACGGCCAGCGGCCGTGAGCTCTTCTCGAAGAAGATCACGCCCAAGCCCGACGGCAGCTTCGCGTTCCCGATCAGCGTCGAGGCCTGCTGCCGCTACGTCGTCACGGCCGAGAACGCCAACAAGAAGGCGACCGACACCTTCAGCGTCGTGGTCCCGAAGAAGCTCGGCAAGGGCCCGATCACCGCGCTCTACAACAGCAGCCTCGCCGCCGCCGGGTTCCACACCGGCACCAAGGGCAGCAGGGTCACGATCGGCACACGTCTCGCGACCAAGGCCTTCCGCAAGACCAACAACATGGCGCGCAGCGAGGCCTACCGCCCGTCGATCTTCCGCGAGCTGCTCGAGGGCGAGGGGGCGTTCGAGCCGAAGTACAACGACGGCCGCCACGTCGAGGTCGATATCTCCAGGCAGGTGATGTCGCTGATCGAGGGCGACACCCCGGTTCATACCTTCCACGTCTCGACCGGCGCGCCCTCGACGCCGACGATCCGAGGCAAGTTCAACTTCTACATGCGCCAGGCGGGCTACAACTCGAAGCGCATGTACTACTCCGTCTACTTCCGCGGCGGCTACGCGACGCACGGCTACAACCCCGTGCCGAACTACAACGCCAGCCACGGCTGCGTGCGCAACCCGATCAACTTTTCCCGGTTCATCTACAACTGGGTCGCGATCGGGATGCCCATCTACGTCTACGAGTAGCCCCGCGGGCTACAGGCGCCCGAACAGGGCGTCCTTGGCGCTCGGCTCGGCGCCGATGGGCACGACCAGCTCGACGGAGATCACCGCCATGCCCGTGGGCGCCCTTGAAAGCGTCGAAGAAGTCGCGGATCCCGACCACGGCGCGACCGTATTCGATGCCCATACGATGCCGCGATGGCAATCGACTTCGAGGCCTCGAAGCAGTCGCTGCTCGCCGAGTTGCGCGAGCACGCGCTGGTGATCGGCGAAGTGGTCCTCTCCTCGGGGCTGACCGCCCAGTACTACGTCGACGCCAAGCGTGCCCTGCTTCGTCCGGAGGCCTACAGGGCGGCGGGCGAGCTGATCGCCGCCGAGGCCGGCGAGCGCGAAGCCGCGGCCGTCGGCGGGATGTCGATCGGCGCCGACCCACTCGCGTGCGCGGCGATCGGCGCGGAGGGAGGCGAGGGACTCGTGGCGTTCTTCGTTCGCAAGGAACGCAAGGAGCACGGCCTGCAGCGCTGGATCGAGGGGCCGATCCTGGAGCCCGGGACGGCCGTCCTCGTCGTCGAGGACGTCGTCACCACCGGCGGCTCGACCGTGAAGGCGATCGAGCGAATCCTCGAAGAGGGCCATGAGGTCAAGGGCGTGGTCTCGGTCGTCGACCGCCTCGCAGGCGGCGCCGAATCGATCTCGGCTGCCGCGGGCGGCGCCCCGTACCACCCGCTCGTCACCATCGACGAGCTCTATCCCGATCGTCCTGATCGGAGCTAGACCCCTCACCCGCCGCGAGGTGGTGCTCGCGGCGCTCGGCGGGCTCGCTATCTCGGTGGTCATGAACTGGCCGCTGCCGCTGCACCTGTTCGACACGATCCCGAAGGACCTCGGGGATCCGCTGCCCCAGGCTTGGCAGGTGGCGTGGGGAGGCCACGCGCTGGCGACCCAGCCAATCGATTTCTTCCAGTCGAACCAGTTCTGGCCCGAGCCCGACTCCCTCGCCTTCGGCGACGCGCTGATCGGCTACGCGCCGGCCGGCCTGATCGGCGACGGCCCCGACGACGCGGTCGCCCGCTACAACCTGCTCTTCCTCTTCGTCTACGCGCTCTGCTTCTTTGGGACCTACCTGCTGGCGCGCGAGATGGGCCTTGGGCCGGGCGGGGCGGTGGTCGCCGGAGCCGCATTCGCCTACGCGCCGTTCCGCATGGAGCAGGACGGGCACATGCAAGTGATCTCGAGCGGGGGGATACCGCTCGCCCTTGCGCTGGCAGTTCGCGGGTTGCGCCTGCGGCGGCCCTGGCCGCTCCTCGGAGCGTGGGCGGTAGCCGCCTGGCAGGTGTCCCTCGGCTTCGCGATCGGGCTGCCCTTCGCGTACCTGATCGCGCTGCTGGTGGCGATCGGCGCCGTGGTCTGGTGGAGGCGCGGCCGCCCGCGCCCCGAGCGGCGGATGGCAATCTCCGGCGTCGCGGGAGCGCTGCTCTTCGCGGTGGCCGTCGGCGTCATCTCGCAGCCGTACTTCCGCGTCGCTGACCGCTACCCCGAGGCGACGCGCACGGCGTCGGACGTCGAGGAGTTCTCGGGGCCGATCGAGGCGCTGATCCTGAACTCCGACGAGAACTGGGTCTGGGGCGACGCCACCCTCGACATCTTCTACGAGATCAACAACCCGGCCGAGAAGACGCTCTTCCCCGGCCTCGTGATCCTGCTGCTGGCCGGCGTCGGGCTCGGCTCGTCGAGCTTCCCCAGATGGCTCAGGTTCAGCCTCGCCGGGGCCTGGCTCGCGATCATGGTCCTCGCGTTCGGCTTCCAGGAGGAGGACGGCTGGCTGTGGCCGTACCGGATCGTCTACGACGTACTGCCCGGGTGGGAGGCGATCCGGACCCCGGGCCGCCTCGCGACGTTCGCGACCCTGGCGCTGGCCCTGCTGGCCGCGGCCGGGGCGGAGTCGATCTTGCGAGCCGTGGCGAAGCGACGCCTCCCCGCCTACGCGACCGGCGCCGTCGCTTCGGTGCTCGTGCTCGCGATCGTGGTCGAGGGCCGCGGCCTTCCCTTCGACCCAACCGGCCGCCGGGCCCAGCCCGAGGTGCCCGACCCGCCGCCCTCGCTGGCTGAGGTGCCCGGGCCGCAGCTGCACCTGCCGGCCGAGCGCGGCGAGGACAACCGCCGCTACACACTCTGGTCCACCGACGGCTTCCCGGACATCGTCAACGGCAGGGCCAGCACGCGGCCCGACTCGATCGAGGATCTGATCGCCGACATGAGCACGTTCCCCGACGCAGACACGGTCGAGCGGCTGCGCGACTACGGGGTGAAGACCGTCGTGCTGCACACGGGCCGAGTCATCCACACCGACCAGGCGCTCGCGCCACGGGCGTCGATCAAGGGCTTGGGGTTGACCAAGACCCGGCTCGGCGGGCTGCTGATCTACGAGCTGGACTCGCCGAGCACCGCCGGGGGCTGAACCCGCCCTGAGCCGCTACGTCGTCTTGATGACGAAGACGGAGCAGTCGGCGTTGTGGGTGATCGTCTTCGGGACGCTGCCGAGCACCCTCCGCTGGATGCCCTTGTTGCCGATCACGAGGACGTCGGCGCCGCAGTCAGCGGCCAGGCGTACGAGCACATCGGCCGGGTCGCCCTCGTCCACGATGGTCCGGCACTCGATCCCCTGCTCGCCGAGCGCGGCCTCGGTGCGGGCGAGGATCTCGCGGGTCTGGGCGGCCGGGTTGTGGGCCCATTGGGCCTCATCGCCGCCGGTAGCCGGAGCCGGGCCGTCCTTGAACGCACTCAGCAGAACGAGCTCGGCGTCGAAGCGCGTCGCGAGCTCCGCGGCCTGCTTGACGGCCTCGGCGGCGGTTTCCGATCCATCAGTCCCCACGGCAATGGTCGAGATCATGCGAAACAGATACCACCACTGGCTTTTGCATGTGCTGCGGGTCGATCACATACGGCGGGGGGGACGGTGTCAGGTCCCAGACCCGCTCAACGTTGGCCGCTGCCCGGCGCGCCGATTTCTCGCAAGGGGGTGCCCTGATCGGGTTGTACCCCGCTCGTACCCTCGCCGTGTGTGGTCCGTTATCGCAGCCGGAGAGTAGGCCCCGAGAGCCAAAGCAATACCCCGGGACTCGGCGGGCTGCTGATCTACGAGCTGGACTCGCCGAGCGCCGCCGGGGGCTGAACCCGGGCGGGGGCACTGCGTTCCCGCAGCCCCATCACCCCCAGCGCAACAAACGAGGCTCCGGCCCCGAGCGCGATCATCCAGAGCGCATTGGAGTCCCCGTCGAGCGGGGTATTGGGACTGTCGGTGAGGCCCGGGGCCAGCGCAGCCACCGCTGCCCAACCGGCGACCACGGCGATCGCGGGGCGCAGGTCGCGCAGCATCGTGGCCGGGGTGGAAGCGAAGGCGAAGGCGACCGCAGCCAGCGCCGCGAGCACCACGGGGGTGATCGCGAGCCAGGCGTTGCTGACGCCGAACGCCGTGAACAGCGTGTGCTCGAGGTGGCCGTCCTCGATGAAATCGCCCCACTCCCCGGGCCCCTGGTCGCCGATCAGCGGGAACGCGATCGCGGCTGCACCCATGAAGATCGCCGAAGGGATCGCGAGCCCCAGCGTGATCGCTGGGATCCGCCGATACGCGGCGGCGAGGCCGACCGCGAGGAAGGGGAGGGCGGGGATCAAGAAGCGCGGGCCCGGCGTCCCTCCGCCGAAGGGAAGCCAGTAGCCGGCGTTGTAGAGGAAGTAGGCGAGGGCGATCGCGGCGATCACATTCGCCTCGGTGCGGTGCTCGCCGTCGCGCCAGATCATCACGACGCCGGCGACCGCTGCGGCGATCACCGGCGTCAGCACCAGCAGCCCGCGGCTCGCGAACAGCAGCTCGACGGCGCTCGAGCCCTTCGGCACGGTGATCCCGAACAGGCCTTCGTCGTTCAGGCCGAGGACGTCGTGGCCTGTGAACCCCGAGACATCGACCGCTGCTCCGTAGGCGAACTCGAACGGCGAGCCGAAGGCCCAGACGTTGAAGGCGAGGGCGGGGATAGCGCCGGCGAACGCGGCGGCCGCATAGGCGGTGCCGCGCGGGAGCCGCGGGGCCGAACGAGCGAGCGCGTAAAAGAAGAGGATCGCCCCGACCAGGCCCACCTGGTACTCGAAGCTGACCGCCAGCCCCGCCGCGAGGCCCGCGAGCGCGACGATCTTGGTGTTCGGTGCGCCGTCGCGCTCGCGCCAGAGCAGTAGGAAGGCGCCGAACCCGAGCCCTGCGGCGATCACGTGCGAGAAGTACTCGGCGGCGAAGGTGGCGACGAGCGTCGCCAGTCCGAGCGTGATCGCGGCCGCGGTCCCGTAACCGGGCGCCACCCGCTCGCCGGCCCACCGTACCCCGAACAGCATCAGCACCGCCGGGACCACCGCGACGATCAGCGTCAGGAACCAGATCATCGGCGCGTCGCGCTCCGTCTGAGCCTCGACGGCCTCGGTGCGGCGCGGGTCGAAGCCGAAGTTCTCGATCGGAACCGCTCCGCTCGGCTCCCAGCGCGGGTACTCGGCGGCCCGGGCGTTCTCGATCGCCGCTTGGCCCGCGTCGCGGCCGGGCTCCGTGTCGATCGCTAGGAAGAACGGCAACGACATCGCCGCCACCCCCGGCGACTTGACCGAGTAGAAGTGGCCCTCGATCCAGGCCTTGTCCTTGGTCTCCCAATGCCAGGGGTCGATCTCGGCCTGGCCGTCGGCGAAGGCGCGGACCTGGGCGTAGTGGGCGAGCTGTGCCCAGCCGAGTGAGTGCATCGTCAGCCCCCAGCAGAGCCCGAGGCAGACGATCGCAGCGCCGCCCGGGCGGGCGCGGACCCACGCGGCGGCGGAACGGAGCCGGCTCACGGCCGCACCCGGCAGAGCGCCATCGTCCACGGCAGCGGGCTGCGGACCTCGACGACGTCGAAGCGCGTTCGCAGCAGCGACAGGAAGCCGCGCCTGGACCAGTGGCCGACGTGGCCGGGCGTGTTCCCCAGGTCGCGAAGGTAGGCGCCGCGCGCCATGTTCAGCGCGCGCCACAGCGGCTCGCGGGGGACGCTCGCGATCAGCCACGGGTCGGCGAGCGCCGCGAGGACGTCGAGGGCGCCGTCGGGGTCGGTCAGATGCTCTAGCACCTCGCAGCAGACGATCAGTTCGGCTCGGTGCTCGGCCGGGTCGAGCAGCTGCACCGCGGTCGCGGCATAGTCGATCTCGAGCCCGTCGATCTCGGCGCGCCGACGGGCCTCGGCGATCGTGCCGGGGAACGCGTCCGTCCCTCTCACCCTGAGCCCGGCTCGGGCCATCCGCGCCGACATCTCGCCCTCGCCGCATCCGACCTCGTGCGCCTCGCGGGCGCAGGTCAGCGCCACGAGCTCGTCGAAGCTCGAGATGAAGCCCGCGACCAGGCGCCGCTCGACCGGGTTCTGCGAGGCGTACTTGTCATAGACGTTGCCGCCGGCCTCGTCGGCCCCGACCAGCCCGCGGTCCAAGGCGGTCACGGCCGCGTGATCGACTCGATCGTCTCGGCCGTGAGGTTCGGGTCGTAATGCGAAGGCGCGACGCCGGCCTCGAGCTCGAGGCGCCGGACTCGCTCGAAGGTTCGCTGTGCGATCACGCGCTGGCTCGCGAGCGCGTCCCCGATGATCCCGAGCGCGAACATCTGTACCGACGCGAGCGCCAGCACGGCCCCGGCGATCAGGGACTGGATGTGGCCGCTGGAGTCGCCGTTCAGGATCAGGTCGCCGAGGAAGGGGGTCCACGCCACGAGCGCGGCGACCCCGAAGATCGCGGCGGCGACCATGAAGACGCGAAGCGGCTCGTAGCGGACGTACGAGCGGAAGATCGAGAGCGCGTTGCGCCGCACGTAGGACGAGGTCGAGCGGACCAGCCGGGACTCGCGCTCGGTGTGGTTGGCGGTGATCGGCACGTGCTCGACGGCTACCAGGCCCTTGCCTGCCTGAATCAGGCTCTCGAGCGTATAGGTGTAGTTGTTGACGACCTGGAGCTGCAGCGCCGCCTCGCGGTTGTAGGCGCGAAAGCCCGAGGTCGTATCGGGGACGGCGGTCCCCGAGGCCCGCCGCACGACCCAGCTCCCGAGGCGCTGCAGGAGCTTCTTGGTCGGCGAGAAGTGCTCGACGCTTCGCACCTGGCGATCTCCGACGACCATGTCGGCCCGTCCGGCGAGGATCGGCTCGACGAGCCGCGGGATTTCCGCCGCGGGGTACTGGTTGTCGGCGTCGGTGTTGACGATCACGTCGGCGCCGAGCTTCAGCCCGGCGTCGAGGCCCGCTTGGAAGGCGGCGGCCAGCCCCTTGTTGTTGGTCAGGCGGACGAGGTGCTCGACCCCTTGCGCCTTGGCGGCCTCGACTGTGCCGTCGGTCGAGCCGTCGTCGACGATCAGCCACTCGACGCGGTCGAACCCGGGGACCTCACGCGGCAGCTCCGCCAGCGCCGCCGGCAGGGCCTCCTCCTCGTTCAGGCAGGGGATCTGGATGATCAGCTTCACCAGCGCACGATGGTACGCGCCCGAGCGCTAGGCGGGAGAAACGGGGCGCCCGCGCAGCGAAGCGACGATCTCGTTCACTATCGGCCGAAGCTCGGCCGGGTCGACGTTATCTCCGCTCGCGACCAGCATCGGGTAGGCGGCGAGCTCGGGCCGGCGCACGACCACCACTTGAAGCGTGCGGCCCGCTCCGTCCCCCTCGCGCGCCGCGTTAGTCGTCACCGACGCGACCTCGTAGCCGGGCCCGCCTTCCGGCTGCTCGATGCTGTTCGGATCGATCGAGACCACGGTCTCGCCCTGAAGGTCCTCGGCGATCCGAAGCGCGTAGTCGGTCAGGTCGGCTTGGAGGGCCTCGCCGCTGCGATCGGCGGTGACGCTGACGACGACGGTGCTGCCCGGCGCGCGCAGCGTGGTCTTGTCCCCCGCCACCTTTTCGCTCCAGCCGGGAGGCACCCCGACTGCGACACCGATCGAGTCGTTCTCCGACGCGGTCCACCCCTTCGGGAGCCGCGGCAGCGGGTCCGCCGTCTCCGGGGGCGGGGCCAGCGGAGCCGAGTCGTCATCGTCGCTGGCTCCGAAGCCGATCAGAGCCGCGACGCTGATCGCGACGATCGCGATCGCCCCGGCGAGCACGGCGACGCGCGCCACCTACTTCGGCTCCCGGAGCTGGATCGGGTTCCCCTCGGGATCACGGGTGCTGGCGAAGCGCCCGTTCGGATAGAGCTCGGGGTCGATCGAGACCAGCCGGTTCGCCTTGACCGCGCTCGGTTCGATTACGGCGCCCGCCGTCAGCCGTCAGGCCTCACGGCCGGCCCTCAGCCTCTTGTGCAGTCGCCGGGCGACCGCACCCGGGACTGCCCCGCAGATCGCACGGAAGGGAGCGAGGTCGTCGCGGGCGAACCACGCGGGCTCGTCGACCCGCCGCAGCGAGCCGGCCCACCGGCGGGGGGAGAGCTCTCCGGCGACGCAGGCGTCTGTGGCGGCCGCAACGTCGTAGTTCTCCACCCACCAGACTCGTCCTTCGGCGGGAACGTCGGTTGGGACGACCTGGCCCGTGAGGTCCAGGTACAGCGCGCGCACGACGTCCAGGCCGTTGCGGCCCACGCATTGACGGAAGTTCGAGCCGACGCGGGGGTTGACGTCGAGCAGCTTGTAGCGGCCGTCGCGGGCGTCGTAGCGATAGCCGCAGTCGAACACGCCGGTGTACCCAAGCGCCTTGACGAAGCGGGCGGTCACCGCCTCCATCTCGGGGTTGGACCGCACCTCGCCGAAGCAGGTGGTGCCCGTGTGGATCGGGTACTGCCGCAGCTTTGTCCCACCGGCGCCGAAGACCGGGTCGGAGCGGCTGTCGAAGTAGCCCGTGAACACCCACACCGACGAGGAGGGGCCCGGGATGTACTCCTGCAGCATGACGTTGGGCGCGCCGGGGTCCTCGAGCTGGTCATAGGCCGCGAGCGCGTCGGCGGCGTCCGCGGCGATGTACATCGGTAGGTTGTTGCGCTGCTTGAACCTCACGTTGTCGATCGGCTTGAGGACGAGCGGGAAGTCCGCGCGGTCCAGGGCCTCGCGCGCCTCGTCGCGGGTCTGTGGGAAGGCGGTCAGAGGGGCGGCGATGTCGTGGTCGAGGCAGAGTTCGTGCAGGCCCTGCTTGCTGAACAGCCGCTGAGTGAGTCCCGCTGGCTGCCGCGGGAACGCGAAAGCCGCGTGCAGCGCATCGGCGTGCTCGGACACGAACATCTGCGCCGTGTCGTCGCAGGCGAGCAGCACCGGCGAGCCGCCGATCCGCCGCCCAGCCTCGAGGACGAATTCGACCGACTCCGCGCTGGGAGCCGCAGCGAAGTCCCATTCAAGGACCTCCCGCAGATAGCGGGAGCGCGCGGCCGGGATGCTGGCGTCGTCATGGATCGCGTGCACGGGTACACCGAGGCGCCCGAGGGTGCGCACCGCGCCGATGCCGCCGTGGTGGTAGAGCTTGAGCATCAGGACGGGGCGCGTCGTCTTCATCCCGGCACCCGTCGCAGCTCGCCGTCGGCGAACGAGAAGACGGCGTCGACGTCGTCGACGCGGGAGAGGACGAAGTCCAGGTCGGCGAGCTGGCCGGTGTGCCGGAGGTATTCGGCGCTGCGTCCGCCTGCGCACGCCTCGACCGGAGCGCCCCGCCAGCGCTCGATTATCTCCCGGGTCTGTTCATCTCCGGCCGGGTAGCCCGCCTCGATCAGCCCCGCGGCCACCCACGCGCAGCCGAGCTGGTCCTCGCGGCGGAACTCCCCCTTCGCCCCGGCGCCGATGATCGCGACCCGCGGGTGGTGGGCCGCGAGATGGGCGGCCTGCGCGGTCACGTTGCGCAGGCACGCCGCGTAGACCGCCGCGCCTGCAGCCGCCTCGCCAAAGATCCGTGTGCCTGAGCTCGACAGCAGGACGACCGGGCGCTCGAGATCGCTGCGGCTCTCGAGTGCGCTGGGGCTGTTCTGCAGGTCGAAGCCTTCGGGCAGATCGCCGCCCTGCTCGCCCACGAGCAACGGGCGCTGGAGCCGGGACGCGGTGTCGCGCGCCGCCTGGAGCGATCCCACAGGCAGGCAGCGGCGTCCGCTCCACACGATCGTGACCGCCGTCGTGGTTGCCCGAAGGATGTCCACGGCGACGATCGCCCACCTATCGTCGTAGGCGCGAGCGGACTCCGGGAGGAAGTCGATTACCACCCTGCGGTCGGCCATCATCCTTGTTCGTCGCGGTCGTCCACGAAGCTCAGCCCCGGCTTGGCGAACGCGTCGGCGTGCAGGCCACGCCGGTAGATCTCAACCCTCAGGAGCTCCTCCAGCCGGACGTTGGCGAGCTGGATCTCCGCACCGAAATGGTCGAGCAGGGCGAACTGGCTGGCCTTGTTCGGTGCCTCGAAGAGGAGGGCGTCGAAGCCGAACGCCTCCACGAAGCGCTCGGCGCCGGCGGCGCCGAAGGTGCCGGACGAATCGAACAGCCCGACGTCGCGGGCGCTCTCGCGTGCCTCGATGACGAGGAAGTGCGCGCCGGCGCCGCGCCAGCGCCGGCCCTCCTCGACCAGGGCGTCGACCACGTCTGGGGTAAAGGCGCCGCTGTGCTTGCCGCCGAGCTCGACGTCCATGCCCAGCCCGTGCTTTGCGGCCATCCCCACGACCTCCTCGGGCGAGAGATCCGGCTCGGTGAAGCCGCGAGCGCACTCGACGCGGGCGGCGCCGAGCTCCGCACACACCTCCAGGTACTCCGGAAGCAGGTTCTGGTGGACCGCGACCTCGAACGGTGTGCCGCCCGTAACCGTCGCCACCCCCTGGGAGCGGGCGGCCTCGAACTTGCGCCGGGTCGACGCCTCGTCGGCGATCAGCCACCCCGCAGTCGAGATCTTCAGCGAGGTCATCAGGTGGCCGCTCTGGCTAAGGTGGCTCACCACGCTGTCGGGGTCATAGCCAGGGTCCAGCGGGCAGGTCCGCGGCGGAAGGCGTTTGACGCCCAGCTGGTCGAGGTGTTCGGCGGTCGTCATGCGCACGCAGGGATCGTCGGGATGTCGGCGGTGCGACCTGATGCGCGCCGCCACTCCAGAAGGGCCGAAATAGTGATCAGAACGTATCGTGACATTACGCCTCCCAGCGAATTTCCAAACAACGCCGGGCACCACGTTATAGAGCGCCAGGACCGGACGGACGCCCACTTCGGCGAGCACTCAGCCTATTGGCATGACATCTACGCCGAGGACGGGCTCCAGGGCCTGGTCTACCGTCAAAGGATGCGGGCTGCGCTGGCCTGGATCGACGCCCTGCACCTGGATCCGGGGACGAAGGTGCTGGAAGTGCGGCGCGGGGTTGGCGACGCTGGAGCTCGCGCGCCGGGGCTACGCTGTGCACAGCACCGACTCCAGCACCGACGTGGTCGCCCTCACGTCGCGCCGAATCGCCGAAGCCGGCCTCGGCGACGTCGTCACCGTGTCCTTCGCCGACGTCCACGACCTGCCTCACGACGCCGGGAGCTTTGACCTGGTCCTCGCGCTCGGCGTCCTGCCCTGGCTGCATTCTCCGCAGCGCGCGCTGGGTCAGCTGGCCCGGGTGCTCGCGCCCGGCGGCCACGCAATCCTTTCCGCGGACAACCGCCTGCGGCTCAATGGGATCGTCGAGCCGGCCGAGAGCCCCCTTTCGCCCCGGCGAAGTACGCGTGGCGCGCCGGAAGGGTGCTTCGCGGAGGTCCCTGGACGCGAGCCGCCTTGCGCTTGCACACCCCCGCACGGGTCGACCGCTGGCTCGAGGCGGCCGGGCTCGAGCCTGACCGCAGGACCACCATTGGGTTCGGGCCGTTCACGTTCTTCTGGCGGCCCGTCCTTCCCGACCGCACCGCCCTCCGCCTCCACCACTGCCTCGATCACCTCGCCGAGCGTAGGGTCCCCCGTCTGCGCCGCCATGGGTGGCACTACCTCGTCTCGGCCCGCCGGGCGAGCGCGCGATGATCCCAGACGGCTCAGGCCTATCCGGCGTCAATGACCCAACCGCCTGCTTCCGGTAGGAGCAGCTCGAACCTGTGACGCCGGGACGAGGCCCGGACGCCTGCGGGCTTCCGCCCCTCTCTTCAGGTCACAAGCGCCCCGACCAGGATTCGAACCTGGGGCCTACTCCTTAGGAGGGAGTCGCTCTATCCAGCTGAGCTATCGGGGCGGGTTGCGGATTCCCGCTGCAACGGTGCATTTCTGGCTGCTTCGCAGCGCCCCGCGTCGGGTTCAGCGTATCGGCGAACTCGGGGCTCGACCTGAAGCGGTGCGTCGAGACTTCGGCTACTTCGCCGAGCACGTTTTCGCAACTTTCATCCCGGCCCGGTAGCGGGATACTGCGCAGGCGATGTCGGAGGAGAACGTCAAGAACGTCAGGCGCGGGATCGATGCCTGGGATCGCGGCGACCTCGACGAGTGGCTTGCTGGCTTCGCCCCGGAAGCGGAGTTGCATACCACCGCCTGGTTCCCGGATCGGGGGGTCTATCGCGGGCGTGTAGGGCTGGAGCGGTACTGGGTCGAAATCCGGGAAGACATCGATGAAATAGACCTTTCGATTTCCGACTTGCGGGCTAACGGCGACAGGGTGTTTTTCGCCGTGGCGGGCAGGGGCCGCGGCAAGCGGAGCAAGGTGCCGGTGGAGCGGCCGATCTGGTTCGTTACGACATTGCGCGACGGACTGGCCTTGCGAGTCGAGACTTTCGTCGACCCGAAAGAAGCCCTCGAAGCCGCCGGGCCGCAGGAGTAGGCTGGAACCTCTAGAGGTGCGAGATGCCCTGGATCAGCAGGTAGATCGCGATGCCCGTGAAGACCGCGACGCCGACCTTGACGCCGTAGCGGTCGACGCCGGCTCGGATCTTGGGCAGGATGCGGTCGGCCGCGTCGGGGGCGAGCGCGACGAAGGCGATCGGGGCGATGACCGGGAGCAGGATCACCGCGTCGACGATCGCCAGGGTGAGGCCGCGCTCGAAGGCGCTGATGTCGCCGATGGCGATCTCGTGCAGCATCGAGACGGCGACCGCCAGGGTGTTGAGATTGGAGAGCATCATCACCATGCCGAAGCCCGCGTAGGCCGCGATCGGCGCGCCCCGCAGGCGCTGCTGGGCTGAGTCGATCGAGCTTGTGCGGGTCAGCGAGACGGCGCTGACCGCGAGCAGCACCACGCCCATCGCGATGTCGATCCAGGCGAACAGGGGGCTGCCGGGGTCGACACTCGAGCGGGCGCCGCTGAAGGCGAGCAGCCCGGCGACGCTGAGCGGGACCAGCAGCAGCGCGAAACCGGCGGCGAAGGCGAGCGCGCGGCGGATCGGCTGCTCAGCGGTGGCGAGGATCAGGACGACGATGCCGATCGTCGCCGGGCTGATCGCCGCTGCGAGGACCAGCGGGGCGATCTCGACGAGCAGGTCGATCATCGGCGCGGGCCCTCGGCGCACGGCACCGCCGGCCTACCCGACGATTGTTCACGTGCGACGGGCACGGGTTGGGGATGGCCCCGGTGGGGCCTACTCCGGTGCGTCGTAGAGGCTCTCGCGCGCGAGCAGGACCGCGCCGCGCGGGCCGCGGCCCCAGAGCGCAACCTCGAGGAAGAGCTCGTCGGGGAATCCCTTGACGGCGTCGATCGCGATCAGGGTGAAGCGCTCGTCGCGGACCGAGGCTTGGTCGGTGACCTCCTTGTCGAGCTCGGCCGTCGCGGCCTGCGCCCCGCGGACCATCGGCGTGCCCCACACGAGCGTGACGTCGCCGGTGCGCTCGGAGTCGCCGCGCCAGGCGCCGATCACCTCCTCGTTCAGGTCGATTTCCCAGTCGGGGTTCTCGGCCGCGGTGACGTCGGTGAAGTCGGCGGTGGCCTCGACGTTCGACGGCTCGGCGCTCGGGTCGGGCCGGACGAACGAGACGAAGCCGAAGTACTCGCTCGGGACCTCGGCTCCCTCGACGGGCGCCGTGGCGGGCACGTAGACGCGGCCGCCCCAGGCGCGCTCGGGGAACCAGATCACCTCGCCGGGGGGGCCTCCCGCCTCTTCGGCGTGGGGCTCGCAGGCCTTGGCGAAGGCGTCGCGCAATTGCACGGCCCAGCGGCCGTAGGGAAGGCCCTCGATCGTGGCGTCGGCGATGAAGCGGGGGAAGGGACGGGCGATCGGCGCCATCAGGGGGCCTTTCCGAAGGTCACGCGGGGCTTCTCGACGCCGTCGTTGATCTGGCTGACGACCCGGTAGCTCCCCGCCTGGCCCAGGGAGAGGCGGCCGTACGGGATCCGGTTCTTGCCGCCTGCTTTGATGATGAGCTCGCTGCCGGGCTCGGCGAGGTCGACTCGCCCGCCTGACTCGTCGCTTATCAGCACCGAGAAGCCGGGCCCCACCTGCGGGCGGTTCGCATAGGACCACCGGTGGGAGTCCTCGTAGTACACGCCGATCTCGCCCGCCGGAAGCTCGATCGTCTCATCGCTCGGGACGTCGAGGGCCCCGTGGCTCTCGAGCGCCCGCGGGCGCACCTTGAACATGTAGACGAAGAAGAGAATGATCGAGAGCGTCACCGCGCCCGTCAGCACCCAGATCATGCGCGCACCCTAGCCGAGCGCCTGTCGCAACTCGGCGGCCGCTCGCTCGGGCGGAAAGACGTTGATGTCGACGCCCGTGGCCAACTCGAAGCCCGCTTTGTGGGCGAGCTTCGGCGCGATATCGATGTGCCAACAGAAGACGCCCGCGCCCCGCGGGGCAGTCCGCACCCAGAGGTTGAGGTCGAGCTCGGAGCCGAAGCGGGCGCGGAGCGCGCGCACCGCCGTTGCGAGAGCGCCGACGCCGATCTCGCCGTCCTCCTCGAAGCGCTCGGCGCTCGTGCGGGGAATGACGCGCATCTCGAAGGCGCCGCGCGAGGCCCAGGGGCAGATGATCATCGCCTCGTCGTCGATCGCCACCAGGCGCTCGCGGCGGCGCACCTCCTCCGACGCGATGTCGCCGAGCAGCTCGCCGCCCATGGTGCGCTCGCCGTAGGCGGTGAAGCGCTCGCGCTCGCGGGCCACGGCGACCGGGACGAAGTCGAGCGCATAGAGCTGCGCGTGGGAGTGCTCGAGCGAGGCACCCGCGCCCCCGCCCTCGTTGACGATCAGCTGCACGCACGATGCTCCCTCGTGGGAGCGCATCCGTTCGCGCCAGCCGGCGACCGCGATCCCGAGCTCGGCCACGTCGAGGTCGCCGAGCGAGCGGTGGTGGCGCGGCGAGCTGACGATCACCTCGTGGGCGCCACCAGCCGGCGACGAGCTGAACAGGTCCGGCTCGCCGCCGCGCGCCGAGGCGCGAAGCGGGTCGCGGAGCGGCTCGACCCCGCTCGCGCCGGGCTCGGCTGCATCAGCGCCGCCCGGGGTCCCGACCGCGGGATAGAGGTTCGGAACCGCGCGGACTCGCCAGCCGGGGGTGTCGGGCGCGCCGCCATCGGGGCGGTCGGCCCATAGCTCGGGCGGGGTCTTCGCCTCGCGGCCCTCGCAGAATGGGCAGCTCGCCTCGGCGCCGGGCTTGCGCGGCGCCGCGGTGAACTCGATCGGGCGGTCGGAGCGGCCCGCGGCGAGGATCGTGCGCAGCCCCGTGAGCTGATCGATCCGGACCTCGGGGGCCACGGGCGTGTCGCTCATCCGACCCGCTTGGTCATCCGCACGTGCTCGATGTTCGCCTCGATGAAGTGCTCCCCCTCGGCTTCGTAGCCGCCGCCCTCGTAGAACGGCTGCGCGCGGGTCTGCGCGTTCAGGACCATTCGCGTCGCGCCTTGCTCGGCCGCGAGCTCCTCGGAGTGAACCAGGAGCTTCGACCCGGCGCCGAGGCCCCGCAGGCGCTTGGCGACCACCATGCGCTCGAGCTTGCAGTCCTCGTCGAGGAAGCGCAGGCGGCAGGTCGCGACGACCCCGGACTCGTCGACGCCCACGACGTGGGTCGCCTCGTCGTCGAAGCCGTCGAGCTCCTCGTCGCCGTCGACGCCCTGCTCATCGCAGAAGACGCGCACGCGCAGGTCCTTGGCGGCCTCGACCTCGGCCGCGCCGCAGGCCTCCCTGACGGTGAGCGTGAGCCGGCAGTCGGTCAGGCGCCCGTCGACCGGCTTCGCGACTCGTTGAAGGCCTCCATGAGCTCAATCGGAAGCGGGAAGACGATCGTCGTGCTGTTCTCGGAGCCGATCTCGAGCAGAGTCTGCAGGTAGCGCAATTGCAGCGTCGCGGGGGTCTTGGTCATGATCACGGCGGCGTCTGCGAGCTTCTGAGCGGCCTGGAACTCGCCCTCGGAGTTGATGATCTTCGCGCGCCGCTCGCGTTCGGCCTCGGCCTGGCGCGCCATCGCCCGCTGCATGTCAGCGGGGATCTCGACGTCCTTGATCTCGACGGTCGAGACCTTGACGCCCCAGGGCTCGGTCTGCTCGTCGATGATCTTCTGAAGGTCGGCGTTGAGGCGCTCGCGCTCTGAGAGCAGCATGTCGAGCTCGGCCTTGCCGAGCACCGAGCGCAGCGCGGTCTGCGAGATCTGCGAGGTGGCGAGCAGGAAGTTCTCGACCTCGACGATCGCCCTGTTGGAGTCGATGACCTTGAAGTAGGCGACTGCGTTGACGCGGCAGGGCACATTGTCGCGAGTGATCACTTCCTGCGGGGGGATGTTCAACGTCACGGTCCGCAGGTCCACCCGGACCATGCGGTCGATGATCGGGATCAGCAGGATCAGGCCGGGGCCCTTGGTCGCGATCAGGCGGCCGAGGCGGAAGATGACGCCGCGCTCGTACTCGCGCAGGACTCGCACGGATGAACCGATCACCAGGAGCAGGAAGAAGGCAACTACCACGAGTACGCCGATCGCTATCGCCATGTGTGTCTGCAGCTCCTTGGTCGGTTAGGTGTCCTCGGCCGGGCTGACGATCAGCGTCAGACCGTCGACCGAGTCGATTCGAACTCTATTGCCGATGCCCTCCGGGGCGACGCCGTCGGCGATCCGCGCCTTCCACAGAGCGCCGCCGATCCAGACGTGGCCCTCGGGGTTGAGAGGCTCGCGTACCTCGGCCACCTTGCCCGGCAGCTCCTCCCAGCCCGTTCGCACGGCCGGGTCGGTCTGCGAGCGCAGGATCTTCGGTGTGATCAGGAAGAACGTGATGATCGAGAGCACCCCGAAGGTGATCAGCCCAGCGCCCGCGTAATCCGAGAACTCGGAGTCCTCGCCGAAGGCGATCACGCCCGCGGCCACCAGGCCGACGGCACCGAGAAGCGCCAGCACCCCTCCGGTCGGAAGCAACAGCTCGACGATCAGCAGGAGGGCGGCGATCGCTGATATGGCGATGATCAGGTCCACGCCCTGCATTATCCGCTACCGGCGCGGTGGGCGCGAGGCAGGAGTGCTCAGCCGGCGGCGTAGCGGTCGATGTCGGCGGCGAGGGCGTCCTCGGACTCGTAAAGGCCGTTGTGGGTGAAGACGAGCTCGCCGCTCGAGTCGTAGAACGTGGTCGCCGGGAAGGCTTGCGTCGGGCCGCCGAGGTCCTTCGCGATCTCGAGGTTGGGGTCGAGAAAGGTGGGATAGGGGAGCGGCAGCTCCTCGAGGAAGGTCGCGAGGGCGTCCTCCGAATCGTTGCCCCCGACGCCGAGGAAGGCGATCTCGCCGCCTCGCTTCGAGGCCTGGGACTGGAAGTAAGGGAACTCGGCGCGGCACGGCCCGCACCACGAGGCCCACTTGTTGACGACGACCGGGGTGCCCTCGAGGCCGGCGAGCTGCTCGTCGAAGGCGTCGGTTCCGCCGTCGACCAGCTGGTTGGCCTGCTCGCGGACCGCGGCCAGCTCGGGCGGGGCTCCCTCGATCGGCGCCGTCGCCTGCTCGAGGGAGAGCTCGGAGTCGGGGTTGCCGACGTTCTCACCCGACCCGCAGGCGGCGAGCGCGAGGCACGTCGCGAGGGCGATGATGGCCAGAAAGGCCCTACGTGGCGTTCGGTTTCCGTTCACGGTGCTATTTTGCTTCTTGGTCCGTCAAGTTTCCTGGACCGGGAGGGGGGCCCTGGAGCGAAGTCGCTCCCCCCGGGCACCCACGATCAGGCTAACCGCACCTCGCCCATTGATTCGCCGGGTGGGGCGCGCCGGATCAGAAAGCCTCATGGCTGAAACCACTCAAGTGGCCGCACGAGCGGCGAAGGCGCCCATTGGCGCGGATATCGAGCGAGCGAGCGAGTTCGCCCGAGAGCCCTTCCTGCTCGAGGGCGAAAAGCCGAAGGACCTGGCGCCCGGGACGGCCCGCCGTATGGCGCTCGATGACGCTCTCGCGGAGATCGACGCGGGCCGCGAAGCCCCCTCGATGGAGTGGCGCAGCAACTACTCCCTGATGCTCGGCCTCGAGCGCGTCCTCGCCGAGGACGTGCCGAAGCTGAAGGACGGGGCCGAGCTCAACCCGCATCAGGTCGACGCGCTCTCGGGAACGCTCGCCGCGCTGATCACCGAGCTCGAGGGCGACTCCAGCAAGCCCGCCCCCAACGGGAACGGCGAGGGCGAGGAGCCCGAGCGCGTCACTTCCTCCAACGGCGGCGCCTCGCGGGCGCGGCCGAAGCCGAAGCCCGAGCCGGAGCCCGAGCCGGTCGCTGAGGAGGACGAGGACGAACAGGAGGACGAGCAAGACGACGACGAGCTCGACCTCGAGCTCGAGGAGGACGACGAAGAGGAAGACGAAGAGGAGCTCGAGGAGGATGACGACGAGCTCGCTCCCGACGAGGAGCCGATGGACTGGGAGGACGCCGGCGAGGACGAGGAGCTCGCCGGCGAGGAGGTCCTCACGGACCCCGGCGCCGACCGCCGCTTCTGGTTCGAGCACGCGACGGGCGCCGGCAAGACCGTCGCCGCAGTCGGCTTCATCGAGGCTTCGCGCACCGGCGGCATCCTGATCCTCACCCACCGCCGCAACCTCGTCGACCAGTTCAACGGCGAGATCTCCGATCGCGGCTACGCCGACCGCCTCTCGCCCCCGCTGCTCGGCGACTCCGACCACCCCTACGGCCCGGTGACCGTCGAGACCTACCAGTGGTTCGTGCGAAACGCCGGCAAGGTCTCCGACGCCTATTCGATCGTGATCTGCGACGAGGCCCACACGGCGCTCGGCGAGAAGACCAGCGCCTGCATCCGCGCCTGGACGGGCCCCGTGTTCATCGGCATGACCGCCACCGGTGCGTTGATCGCCCGCCACGTCGCCGACCTCTTCCCCACCCAGACCTCTCGCTTCGACCTCGCCCAGGCTGCGCGCCGCGGCGTCATCGCGCCCCTTCGCTGCATCCGCATCCCTCCCGGCCCGGGCGTGCGCACGATCGCGAACGTGCCGCTGCGAAAGGGCGAGGTGGACCAGGACTTCGACCAGGACGAGCTCGCGAAGCTGCTCGACCAGGCGCCGTTCAACGTCGCCATCGCAGACCTCTACAAGTCGCGCTTCCGCAAGGTCCCGGGCGTGATCTACACGGCGGGCGTCAAGCACGCCAACAACGTCGCCGCCGCGTTCCAGTCGGCCGGCATCAACGCTCGCGCCGTCTCGGGCGAGACCCCGAAGCGCGAGCTGGCCGAGACGCTCGCCGGTTTCGAGCGCGGCGAGGTCGACGTGCTCTGCAACGCGATGCTGCTCGCCGAGGGATGGAACTCGCCTCGCGCGACGATCTGCATGCACCTCGCTCCGACAGCGTCGAAGCGCATCTACCAGCAGCGCGTCGGCCGCGTCACCCGCCGTAACCCCGGCAAGGAGGCGGGCCTCGTCATCGACTTCGTCCACCCCGCGACCACGAACGACGACAACGTGGTCACCCTGCACAGCCTTCTCGACCGCGACGTCTATCGCGGCGGCGCGATCGTCGTCGGCCCGGTGCGCCGCGGCCGCGGCCGCCGGGTGCGGGTCGAGAAGCGCGTCGTTCCCGTCTCGGGCGAGTCCACACGCCGCCTCGAGGTGCTCGAGCGCGAGCTCTGGCGGATCGCCGTCGAGAACCTCGACCACCCCGAGCAGCACGTCTGGGCCGCGCTCGCGGGCGCCCGCGTCAACCCATCGGGCTGGCGCCGCGCCAAGGCGATGCTCCAGCACGACGCGACCAAGGAGTTGCGCCGCCGCTTCCTGCTCACCTGCGTGCAGCGAAACCGCAACTCCGCCCTGCGCCTCAAGGCTCTCGCCGAGATCGCGACGCTGCGCGACCCCGAGGCCTTCGATGACGCGATCGACACGGTCGGCACCTGGAGCCGCGACGACCGCCGAGCCGGAACCCGCGTGATGCTCGAGGCGCTCGCCGAGCGCCGCATCGGCCGCCGCGACCAGGCCCAGGCCTGGGTCTGGCGCCTCGCCGGCTACACGCGCGACCTCCACGAGGAGTACGCGGTGCAGCGCTGGCCCGAGACCAAGCGCCTGCTCGGCCTGCTCGTCAACTCTTCCGGCCGCGCCCACGGGCGCAACGCCCGCCGCCTCGTCCACGCAGCCCGAAACCAGGATCGCCGCCTCTCCGCTGCGGTGCTGGCGGCGGCCGTCTCGCACACTCCCGAGGGCGAGGAGGTGCTGCGCGGCGCCCGTATGCGCGCCGCCCGCAAGCCCTCCGGAGTCGCTCGCGAGCTGCTTCGAAACTTCCCCAAGTCCGGCTCGCGCAGGCGCAGGCGCAAGCGAAAGAGCGGCGGCGGCGGGAACGGCGGCAACGGCAACCGCGCCGGTCGCTCGGGCCGTTCAGGCGCAGCGCGCAACGGCGCCCGGGCCGAGGGATCGAAGAACGGTTCGGACAAGCCGGCCGCGAAGCCAGCATCGAAGAAGCAACCTGCCGCGAAGCAGGACGACCAGCTCTAGCTCCCAGCTCCCAGCTCCGCTCCTATCGATGGAGCGAGAGGTGCACCTCGCCCGCGCCGAGCGCGCGGCTCGTGCCGTCATCGAGTTCGACCAGCAGGTGCCCCGACTCGTCGATGCCCGACGCCGTCCCCTCGCCGTCGTCCCACGAGATCTTGCGCCCCGCGAGGCCGTCGCGCCGCCTGAACTCCTCGAGCACGCGGCCGGCCGGCTCGTCGACCCAGTGCCCGAGCGCTCGGTCGAGCTCGGCTCGTGCTTCGTCCGGCCGCGGCCCCGCTGAGCCCGCCGCTAGCGCCAGCGAGGTCGCCGCCTCGCGCAGCTCCTCCGGGAACTCGTCGGCTGAGATCGCGAGGTTCAATCCGACTCCGATCACCGCCCAGCCCTGGCCGCCGCGCTCGAAGCGCGACTCGATCAGCACTCCCGCGAGCTTTCGGCCCTCGACCCAGACGTCGTTCGGCCACTTGACCGCGCACTCGACCCGCGCCAAGGACTCGGCCGTCTCGCAGACCGCGAGTGGAACGGCGAGCGGCAGAAGCGGGCGCTCGCCCAGAGGGCGGAGCAGCGCCGAGTAGAGCAGCGCCGCACCACGCGGCGGAGCGAACCAGCTGCGGCCCTGGCGCCCGCGCCCGGCGTCCTGCTCGCCCGCGGTGACGACCAGGCCGCCCGGCGCACCCGCCTCGGCGAGCTCGCGCGCCCGGGCGTTGGTCGAGTCCGTGCGCGCGAAGTGGCGGTGGGGCGAGCCGAAGCTCAGCGCTTGCGTCTCAGCCTGGACGGAGGACCACCTCGGCGTCGGGCTCGAGGTCGAGCAGGCCCGCCGCGCTGCCGCCGTTGACCGACAGCGCCATGGAGCGCGATGAGTCCTCGTAGAGCAGGACGTCCCCGGCTCCGACGTCGGCGAAGGTCGTCACCCATCGGGCCTCGAAGCGGCCGTCGGGCGCGCGGACCTCGACGCGGCCGCCCGCGCTCAGCGGGCCGCCCGCGAGCTGGTCAGCCGAGAGGTCGAGCGTGACGTTGCCGAAGCGGTCCGCGTGCAGCGCGTGCGCGACGACCTCGCCGTCGCGCACCTCGGCGCTCGGCAGCTCCAGGGTCGTCAGCTCGGAGGGCTCGAACTTCTCGCCCGCCTCGTCGAGCCTGGCGCCGAGCGCGATGTGGGCGGCGACCGGAGCGAACAGGTCGCGCCCGTGGAAGGTGGCCGAGACCGGCTCGAGGCGAAAGGGCGAGCGCGAGATGTCGATCGCTCGCGCCGCGCCGCCGAAGCGCTCGATCGCCGGGGCGAGCAGCCCGTTGTCGGGCCCGACGAGGAAGCGCCCCTCCTCCATCGTTGTCACCACGACCGGGCGGCGGTCGGTCCCGACGCCGGGGTCGACGACGGCGAGGTGGACCCCCGGCGGGGTGTAGGGAAGCGCGTTGGCGAGCGCCAGCGCCCCGTGCCTGATCCCCTGCCGACCGATGCCGTGCGTGATGTCGATCAGCGGCGCGTCGGGAGCGATCTGGCGGATGACCGCCCGGCAGACGCCGGCGAACTCGTCCTCGTCCCCGTAGTCGGAGAGGAAGCTGATCGGGAGTCCCTCGGCCACGGAAGGATCCAATCAGGCGGCGCCGGCTACTTCTTTTTGCCCTTCCGCTTCCTTTTCACGCACTTACCCTTTTTCAGCTTCCGGCCCTTCTTGCACTTCTTGATCTTGGCGGGTGGGAGCGGGTTCACCGCCGGGACGCACCCCGCGGGTTGCGGAGCGCGGAACTCGTCCGCGCCGATGTCGCGGCGGCCGGCGACGGGCGTGCAGGCGGGCGTTGGAGCGAGGGCGCGCGGGTCGCCGTCGAGGTCGAGGATCCCGGCTCCGGGGGCCGCCGTGTTGCCCATGTCGATCATCGACGAGCCGGACAGCAGGTGGAGGTCGCCGGCTCCGGCGTTGACGAACCCGGGGGCGGCGGTCGTCTGAAAGTTCAGGCAGCCGTTCCCGCCGGGGGTCGTGGTCGGCCCGCGCGAGAAGCCGATCGCGCACGTGGCGGCCGTTGTGGAGATCGGGTCCTCGACGATGCTGGAATCGAGGGTGAGCGCGTTCTGGATCGTCGTGATGTCCTGCGTGTTGCCCCACGCCGTCACATTGGTGGCGGTCACGTCGCCGACGAGGGGGTCGGCTGGACCCTGGTCCTGGAAGTCGAAACCCTGGGCCGCTCCCGTAACGAGGTCGCTGTTCATGGTCACGGCGAGGCCGTTGTCCTTGATGCTGATGCCGGTCACGAATGCACCCGACACGGTGTTGCGCCGGAGCGTCGCGCCGGTCGCTGCGGGGACGCTGAAGCCGTTGACCGAGATCGCGATCGAGGCTCCGGCGCCGGGGCCTGAGACGCGGTTGCCGGCGATCGTCGGGTTGGCGCCGCCGAATGACGCGACCCCGGAGCCCGCCGTCCCGCCCACCTGGTGCGACCCCGTGATCGTGTTCCCGGCGATGGTCGGCGTGGAGGTCGTGCCGGGGCCCGAGCCGGTCACGAAGATCGCGGCATGGTGTCCGCTGATCGTGTTGTCGCTGACCATCGCGGCCCCGTCGCGCAGGTCGATCGCGGTCTCGTTGCTGACCCCGTCGCCGACGAACGTGTTGGCGTTGATGAGCGTGCTGGGTCCCGACAGGGCGATGCCGGCGCTGTCGGCGCTCGGGTCGTCGAAGGTGTTCTGCGTGATCTGCCCGAGGGACCCCTGGGCGAAGAGGGCGAAGCCGTCCCCCCTCAGGGTCAGCCCATTGATGGTGCCGGCAGACGCCACGAGTCCGACGAACACCGCGCTCCCTCCCTCGCCGTCGATGATCGCGGGGCCGGTGTCCGGGCCCGCCACTTCCTGGCCCACGAGCGAGACGCCGCCGGTGAGGAACGCCGTTTCCATGTACGTGTCCCCGCGGTCGATGCGGACGGTGCCGCCGCTGGGGGCGGCCTTCGCGATGCCTCCCGATACGGTCGAACACGGCCCGATGCCGGCGCCCCCGGGGGTCGCCTGGGTGCAGTTGTTCGAGTCGGACCCGGCGTCGGGGTCGACGAAGGTGTCGACGGCGGATGCCGAGGCCGGCGCGATGACCAGCGCTGCGGCAGCTGTGATGGCAGCGAAGCTGAGGCGCTTGCGAAGGATGAGGACCCCCTGGTTGGTCGACGCGTCCCTACGTCGCGGCGGACCTTAGCCCCGCGGCTCGTTACAAGCAACCTCGATCAACGTCTGGACGAGGCCGTCCACGTCGTGGCGCTCGGCCTCGGCGTGGACCTCGAGGCCCGCTTCACGCGCGGTCTCGCTCGTCACTGGGCCGATCGAGATCACCTTTGCGCCGGCGGGCATCCGCTCGCCCAGCGCCCCCATCAGGTTCGTGACGGTCGAGGACGAGGTGAACGTGACGAAGCCCGCGGACTGGGCGGCCTCGACGGCGTCGGGGCTCGGTTCCTCGGTGACGGTCTCGTACAGAGCAACGACGTCGACCTTCGCGCCGCGCTCGCGCAGGGCGTCGGGGAGAACGTCGCGGGCCAGCGCCGCGCGAGCGATCAGCACGGGCTTGCCCTCGAGGGGCATCTCCGCCAGCTCCTCGACGAGCGATTCGGCGACGAAGCGCTCGGGGACCAGGTCGGCCTCGATCCCGTGGGCTTGCAGCTCGCGCGCTGTGCCGGGGCCGATCGCGGCGATGCTCGCGTTTGCCAGCGCCCGGGCGTCGCGGCCCTGGGTCGCCATCGCCTCGAACAGCAGGCGGGCGCCGTTCGGGCTCGTCAGGCAGACGAGGGCGTAGCTGTGGAGGGCCTCGACGGCGCGGCGCACCTCGTCGGTATCGATGCGGGGCTCGATGCGGATCGCGGGGAGCTCGACCACCTCTGCGCCGAGGCCCTCCAGCCGACGGGCGAGCCCGCTGGCCTGCGCGCGAGCGCGGGTGACGACGACGCGCTTGCCGTGAAGCGGGCGGTGCTCCAGCCAGGCGATCTGTTCGCGCCGCGCGGCCACGGGGCCGACGACGCTCAGGGCGGGCGGGCGGATCTCGGCTTCGGTGGCGGCGGCCGCGATGCCCTCCAGCGTGGACTGGACGACGCGCTGGCCGGGAAGCGTGCCGCGCTCGATCACGGCTGCGGGCTCCGTCGCCGGGCGGCCCCCGGCGATCAGCCGCTCGGCGATCCGCGGGAGCGCCTTGACGCCCATATAGAAGACGAGCGTCCCCGGGAACGATGCGAGCGACGCGTAGTCGAGTGCGGTCTCGGGCTTCGTCGGGTCCTCGTGACCGGTGATGAAGGCGACGGCAGACGCATCGTCGCGGTGTGTGACGGGGATGCCGGCGTAGGCGGGGGCAGCGACGCCGGCAGTGACGCCGGGGACGATCTCGAACTCGACCCCGGCCTCTGCGGCTGAAGTTGCCTCCTCGGCCCCGCGGCCGAAGATGAACGGGTCTCCGCCCTTGAGCCGCACGACGCTGCGGCCCGCCTTCGCCCGGTCCACCAGCAGCTGCTCGATCTCGCCCTGGGGAACGCTTGCGTCGCCGGGCTCCTTGCCGACGTAGAGCAGCTCGGCGTCGGAGCGGGCCCCCGCCAGCGCCTGCGCCGGGATCAGGCGGTCGTGCAGGATCACGTCGGCGCTCGCGATGAGCTCGAGGGCTCGGGCGGTCATCAGGCCGGGATCGCCCGGCCCGGCGCCGACGAGGTAGATGACGCCCGCCCGGGCCGCGCCGCTCACCGCTCGCCTTCTCGATCTTGGGCCCCGGGGGGGTGGGCCATCTGCTCGGCTCTGCGCAGCAGCTCCTCGGCTCCGGCGCCCTTCATCCGCTCGGCGAGCGCCTCGCCGACGGCACCGGGGTCGCTGGCGTCGCCCTCGGCGGTGTCGCGGATCCACTCGCTGCCGTCGGGCAGCCCGCAGAAGCCGCTGACGAGCATCCGGTCGGACTCGATCCAAGCGATCACCCCAACCGGCGTGTCGCAGCTCGCGTCCAGGGCCGAGACAGCGGCGCGCTCGCAGGCGAGGCGCCCTAGTGCGGCGCGGTCTGTGAGCGTCTGGGCGGCGGTCACCGCCCGCGTGTCGTCGATGCGCGCCTCGACCGCCAGGAAGCCCTGACCCGCCGCCGGAACGAGCGCGTCGCCGTCGAACATGAACGAGGCCTCCTCGATGCGCCCCAGGCGGCTCAGCCCAGCTGCCGCGAGCACGATGCCCGCGAGCTCGCCGGCACCGAGCTTTAGCAGCCGGGTATCGACGTTGCCGCGCATCTCGACGACCTCGAGGTCGGGGCGCGCGGCCAGCAGCTGGGAGCGGCGGCGCAGGCTCGAGGTGCCGACGCTGGCGCCATCGGGGATCGCCTCGATGGAGGACGCCTCGCCGACGAACGCGTCGCGCGGATCCTCGCGCGCAGGCACGCCTGCGATCGCGAGCCCGCTCGGCAGGTCGGTCGGAAGGTCCTTGGCCGAGTGCACGGCCAGGTCGACCTCGCCGTCGAGAAGCGCCCTTTCGATCTCGCGCACGAAGCGCGCCTTGTCGCCGCCCGGTGGAGCGGGCGGAGCGGAGTCGCCCGCGGCGGATGCCTCGTCCCCGGCGGTGCGGATCGCGACGATCTCGGCCCCGCCGAGTGCCTCGGCGACCTGCTCTGCCTGCGCGAGCGCGAGCGGGCTGCCTCGCGTCCCGAGCCGCAGCGGGGTGCTCTTGCCGCCCATGGTCCTGGTCAGCGGTCGCCGGCGCGCCGGCGGCGCGAATCGAGCGAGGTGACCTCGGAGGCGCCGTCTGACTGTGGCTCGGTGCCGACGTCGAGGCCGAAGAGCTCGCGCAGCACGCTGACGTAGAGGTAGGAGTCCTCGCGGTCGGCGACGGCCTTGATCCCGACGGTCGGCTCGTGCAGCAGCCTGGTCGCGATCGCGCGGGCCATCACCTCGACGCGGTCGCGGTCGGCCTCGGTCATTCCCTCCCAGCGCGTCTCGTTCTCGGCCAGGACCCGGGCCACGATGTCGTCGGCGCGCTCGCGCAGCGCGGTCACGGTGGGGACGACCTCCTGCGAGCCGAGCCAGCGCTCGAAGCGCGAGAGCTCGGAGTCGAGGATGCCCTCGGCGCGCACGGCCTCGGCCTCGCGGCCCGAGGTGTTGCGCTCGACGATGGCCTGGACGTCGTCGACGTCCTGGAGCGTCACGCCCGGGAGCTCGCGGGTGTCGGGGTCGATGTCGCGAGGCACGGCGAGGTCGATCAGGAGCAGCGGGCGCTTGCCGCGCTGGGACATCACCAGCTCGAGGTCTGAGCGCTCGATCAGGTGGTGGGGCGAGTCGGTCGCAGAGACGACGATGTCGGCGCGCTCGAGCTGCGCCGGAAGCTCGTCGATGCGCACAGCGGTGCCACCGAAGCGCTCGGCCAGGCCGATCGCCCGGTTGTAGCGGCGGTTGGCGACGAAGACGGCCTCGACGCCGCGGGCGGCGAGCGCGCGCGCCGTCAGCTCGGAGGTCTCGCCGGCCCCGACGAGCAGCACCCGGCTGGAGGCGAGGTCGCCGATGCTGCGCTGCGCCAGCTCGACCGCGACCGAGGGGATCGAGACGCCCTTCTCGCCGATGGCGGTCTCGGACCGGGCCCGTTTGCCGGCCGCGAGCGCGCCGCGGAAGAGGTGGTTCAGGATCGGGCCCGTCGCGCCCTCGACGAGCGCCAGCTCGTATGCGCGCTTGACCTGGCCCTGGATCTCGGCCTCGCCGACGATCATCGACTCGAGCCCGGCGGTCACGCGGTAGAGGTGGCGGGCGGCGTCCGTGCCGCGCAGGGAGTAGAGGGGCCCGAGCAGCTCGGTCGGGCGAATCGAGGCCTGGCGCGCGAGGACGCCGAGCGCCGCCGTCTCGGCCTCAACCGAGTCGGCGGCCACGAGGAAGATCTCGGTCCGGTTGCAGGTGGAGATGGCGGCGGCCTCGGAGATCGGCGGCTCGGTCACGAGAGCGTTCAGGACCCCTGCAGCTTGCCCCTCGGTCAGGGCGAGGCGCTCGCGCAGCGCCAGCGGCGCGGTCCGGTGCGAGACGCCGAGGGCGAGCAGACCGCTCATCGAGCAACCCGCCGACGGGACGTAGCTGCGTTGATGAGGACCCGGTGCAATCTCATTGAGCCACCTTCTCGCGTTCGGCCTTCGGCGCCGCCGACGCAGGATCGGCCATGTCGGCGAGCTCGCGCAGCTCGCGCTGGATCCGCTGCAGCTTTGCGGCCATGATCGCGAGGTAGATCAGAAGCAGCGCGACGAAGACCATGTATGCGCCCGCGACGTAGGACTCGGCGTCGGCGAGCGCGAGGACGACGGTCATGGGGCTCCCTCCCGCGAGCCCTCCGGACCCGCCGCGCTCATACTGGTCGCCGAGACCGAGCCCGCGGACGGCGCAATGCGGCCCTCGCGCGGCGGCGGCAGGTCGGCAGGGGCGAGCGCGCGGCGCAGCCTCCCGAGGTCGGCCGAGGCCGCCTTGGCCCCGAGCTCGAAGCGCACCAGCGTCACCCATAGGAGCGCCATCCCGGCGAGGCAGACGAGGAAGGCCAGCAGCATCTCGCCGGGCAGCCCGCCGGTCTGGGAGAAGGTGCGGGGGTGGATGAACGGCTCGGCGAGGCGGACGGCCATGAAGTTGAGCGGGACGAATGCCCCGGCGGTGATCGCGAAGACCGACGCGTAGCGCCCCTGGCGCTCCCGGTCCTCGATCGAGTAGCGCAGCGGGTAGTAGGTCGCGTAGAGCAGGAAGATGATGAGGAAGCTGACGAGCGTCGGCTCGCGCCACTCCCACCAGACGCCCCACTGGCCCTTCGCCCACAGAGCGCCGGTCAGAAGCGCCGCGGTGCCGAAGATCACGGACATGTGGATCGAGACGTAGGAGCGAGCGTCGTACTTGGCGTCGCCCGAGCGCAGGTGCTGGATCGCGAAGATCGCGGCCACCATGAAGCCGACCAGGGCCATGATCGCGAGCGGGACGTGGAGGTAGAAGATCTTCTGGATGAAGCCCTCGACCTCGAGCGGCGCATAGAAGAAGGCCAGCGCGTACCCGGCGGTGAGAGCCGCCACGGTCGCGATCGCAAATGTCCTCAGGCTCGGTGCCCTCATGTCCGTCATTTCGTCTGCCTTGCCTCGATCGGGGCTAGTCCTCGAGCAGGAAGTCGAAGACCGCGTATCCAACTAGGGCGAACACCGCATCGTAGAGAGCGAGCACCGCGAGCCAGGTGCCGAACCGCTCATACTCGGGACCGCCGGCGCGCAGAAGGGGCTCCGCCGCCTGCGAGGCGCCGATCACCAGCGGCACCAGGAGCGGCAGCAGGATCAGGGGCGCCAGCAGGTCGCGCGCGCTCGACATCGTCGCGATGGTCGAGATCAGGGTCCCCGTCACCGCCAGGCCGAGGTTGGCGAGCAGCAGGACGGGGATGAGCGGGGCCATCGCCGCGCCCGATTCGAGGAAGAAGAGGGCGAACACGGGGACAGCGATCGCCTCGAGCAGGAAGAGGTAGATGAACAGCGCCGAGGACTTGGCGGCGAAGAGGATCGTGCGGTCGATGGGCGAGAGGCGGATCAGCTCGAAGCCGCCCTCGTCGCGCTCTGCGACGAACAGGCGGTTGATCGCCAGGATCGCCGCGAACAGCAGCGTCGTGACCAGCACGCCGGCCGCGAGGCCGCCCTCGAGGCCGGTGCGGTCGAGCGCGAAGCGGAAGATGACGAAGGTCGTGACGGCGAACAGCGCCATCGCCGGCAGCGAGCGCAGGGTCCGCAGCTCGACGCGCAGGTCCTTCCCGAGGAGGGCGAGGTAGGCGTCCATCCCGCTAGAGCTCCAGCGAATCGTCGGCGCCGGCGAGCGCGCGCTCGCGCTCGTGGCTGACGACGACCCGCGTGCGGCCCTCTGAGGGGCCGAGCAGGTCGCCGACGGCCTCGCGGGCGTCGGGGTCGAGGTGGGAGTCGGGCTCGTCCAGCAGCAGCAGCTCGGGCTCGTGGAGGACAGCGCGGCAGGCGGCGACGCGCTGGGCCATCCCCGCCGAGAACTCGCCGACGCGATCGTCGGCGCGGCGCTCCATCCCGACGCGGTGCAGCAGCGAGGCGATGCGCTCGGTCGACCCCTCGCGATCGAGGCCGTGCAGTCGCGCGGCGAGGCGCAGGTTCTCGTTCGGGCTCAGGTCGCGGTAGAGCAGAGGCTCGTGGCCGAGGTAGCCGACGCGGCCGCGCAGCTTGTAGGCCTCGCGCGGCAGCTCGGAAGCGAGGACGAGGGCCCTGCCGCCGGTCGGGCGCAGCAGGCCGGCCAGAATCCGCAGGAGCGTCGTCTTGCCCGAGCCGTTCGGGCCGAGGACCGCGAGCGTGCGACCCGCCGCAAGTTCGAGGTCGACGCCCTCGAGCGCCGGGCGCTCGCCGAACTCGCGCACGAGCCCCTCGAGCCTGATTGCAGGCGTCTCGGCGGTCACTGGCCGAATCTAGCGGCCGAGTCACGCGCGCTTGAGGCGTCGGCTTGCAGCCGCACGCCTGATCGCGCCTACCATCGAGCCCGATGCGCCGACCGCTCATCGAGAAAGTTCCCCGCCGGGCCGTAGGTGTGTTGATGAGGACCCGGTGGGTTCTCATGACCGCCGCGTTGTTGGGCCTCGCGGCCGCCGTTCCGGCGCTCGCGAACACGACCTACGTCGGCGAGATCGAGACCGGCGGGACCACCCAGCGCTCGATCCCGGTCGGCACTCCTCAGAAGGGCTCGCTGATCTTCGGCCGGCAGCTGGCCGATCACGGAACGGACTTCTTCACGTGGGATTTCCCGCTGCGCACTTCGCCGAGCCGGCCGTGGCGGCGCTGGGCGACTGACACGGCGATCGATCGGACGCTGGCCGTGCTCGCCGGCTACCGAGCCGCCAACCCGCTTGCTCCGCGGGTTGGGATCGCCGACATCAGCCGGCCGAACGGCGGCCCGTTCGGCCGGCGCTACGGCGGCCTCGGCCACGCCTCGCATCAGAACGGGCTCGACTTCGATCTGCTCTACCCCCGGCTCGACGGCCAGGAGCTCGTCACGCCCAAGGTGGGCCTGATCGACCGCGCCCTGGCGCAGGACCTGGTCGACCGCTTCGTCGCAGCCGGTGCCCAGTACGTGTTCGTGGGGCTTCGGACGAGCCTCCGGGGGCCGAGGAAGCTGGTCTCGCGGCTCGCCCATCACGACGACCACCTGCACCTGCGCTGGCGGCCCTAGGGCCGGGGGCCTACTTGTTGAACGGCCGCAGGCAGTACGCGTAGGCCGTCAGCGTGCTCGGTGCTCCGGAGTTGTAGCCCGTCGCCGCCCAGGTGCCCACGCTCGTGACGTAGCCGCCGAAGTACATGACCGAGCCGTCGTCGGGCGCCTTGAACCCGCCGAAGGCGATTCTCCTGCCCCTCGGGCAGCCAGGCGTCGTCGCCGTGGCGGTGGAGCGGGTGTCGATCGGGACGCTGGCGCTGACCTCCTTGATCAACCCGCCGCCCGTGCCGGCCAGGCAGTAGGCGAAGCCGGTGAGCTCGCCGCCGAACTTGCCCTGGCCGTGGGAGGTGACCTTCCAGGCGTTGCCGGCCGCGTGGGACTCGGTGATCAGGTTGCCGTCCTTGGAGCGGCCCGTGGTGCGCTGGTAACCGCCGCCGAGCAGCTTGCGCCTGCCGCAGCCGAGGGTCAGCGACTTCGTCTCGCCCGGGTCGACGAAGGTCGTTTGGTGGGGCGGGGTGATGTTCCCCGGCTTGCTGCCGCAGATGGCCTGGACGATGACGTTTCGGCCCTGCGGCTGGCCGCCGGTCGCGTCGACCAGGGTGCCGTTGATGTGGTAGCCGTGCTGGACGCCGAGGCGCTCGTAGGAGTTCGGATAGACGCCCTGGCCGTTCGCCGGCGCGGGGTCGCTCCTGACGCCGCCTCCGTAGGGGAACTTTCCCTTGGGGCAGATGGTCTCGTAGCGGACCGCCTGGTCGGCGGTGTCCAGGCGAGAGGTCTTGGAGACGACCCGGAGTCCGGTGCCGCCCTTCTTCTTCGCGGCCGTCGCGGTGGCGGCGCCCGCCGGGTCGCTGGTGAGCTGGGTTGCGGCGACCGTGCAGGCGACGGCGACGAGCAGCGCAAGCGCAACCACAATCCCCCTGCCGATGCCCATTCGTCCAGTCACTACTTCGCTAACCGTACAAGAGGCGTGAAGTTCCTACGCCGGGTCTATTCGCCCTTCCGCAAGGTCTTGCGCCCGACGCTGACCAGCGCGCCCGCGCCCTCCCTGAGTGCGTCGAGGCGCTTGCCGTTGCGGCCGTAGAGGACCTGGGCCGAGGAGCGGATCGCCTGGCCGAGCTCGGCGTCATACGGCTGCCACCAGAAGTCGCGGGTCCAGCCGGGCTCGTAGCTGGTCTGCTTGACGTTGACGCACTCGTAGAAGCCGAACTTGGAGTGGGAGCGGCCGAGGCCGGAGTCCTTGACGCCGCCCCAGGCGCACTGGCACGCGCCGTGCGAGAAGGAGTGGTCGTTGACCCAGACCATCCCGGACTCGATCTGGCGGGCCATGCGCTCGCCCTTGCCGCGGTCCTTGGTCCAAACCGAGGCGCCGAGCCCGAACTGGGAGTCGTTGGCGAGGCGGATCGCCTCCTCCTCGCTCGAGACGGTGACGATCGGGAGCACCGGGCCGAAGATCTCCTCCTTCATGATCCGCATCTCGTGCGTGACACCGGTGAGGACGGTCGGGGCGATGAAGCGCCCGTTCAGGCCCTTGACCTTGGTCGTGCCCCCGGTCAGCTTCTTGGCGCCGGACTTGACGGCGTCGGCTACCAGCTCCTCGACGATGTCGGCCTGGTCGGCCGACGTCATCGGGCCGATCTCGGTCTGCCAGTCGCTCGGGTCGCCGACCGTGAGCCGCTCGGTCTCGCGCACGACGCCGTCGATGTACTCCTTGGCGACCGACTTGTGCACGTAGACGCGCTCGATCCCCGTGCAGGTCTGCCCGCCGTTGGCGAAGCCTCCCCAGACGGTTCCCGAGATCGCGTTTGCGAGGTCGGCATCCGCGCAGATGATCGCCGGGTCCTTGCCGCCGAGCTCGAGGACCGAGCCCTTCATCCGCTTCGCGCACTCGACGCCGACCTTGTAGCCCACCTCGACGGAACCGGTGAAGAAGATCTTCTTGGCGCTCGACTTGACCAGAGCGTCGCCGATGCGCCCGCCGCCGTGAACGGTCCGGACGAGGCCCTCGGGGAACCCGGCCTTGTCGAAGATGGACTGGATCCGCTCGCCGATCAGCGGCGTCAGGCTGGCAGGCTTCAGCACGACCCCGTTGCCGCACATGAGCGCGATCGCCACCTCGCTGAAGGGGATCGTCCACGGGTAGTTCCATGGGCCGATCACGCCGACGACGCCGAGCGGCTCGTAGAGGAACTTCGAGCGCTTGGTCTTCAGGAAGGCCTGGGGCATCGGGACGCGCTCGTCCGAGAGGATGTCGGGGCCCTCCTCGGCGATCCACTTGCACGCGTCGACCGTCGGGAGCAGCTCCATCGTGTAGGCCTCTACCCGGGGCTTTCCCTGCTCGCCGGTGATCAGGGCGGCGACGTCGTCGAGCTCGTCGAGCAGGACGTCGCCTGCGCGGCGCATGTAGCGCGCGCGGTCGGCGAGCGACAGCTGCGCCCAGAACGGCTGGACCTCCGCGACCTCGTCGACGATCCCCTGGACCTTGCCGGGCCCGATCGTCTCGACGGTGCCGACGAGCTCGCCCGTCGCCGGGTTGAACGACTCGAGCGCGTTGACTGAGCCCTTTCCCTTCTTGGCCGAGCCCTTGCTCGCCTTACCGTTCGAGCTTGAGCGTGTGGTCTTGCGGGTCGAGCTCGCGGCCATGTCGTCAGGTCCTTCCGTCGCAGTCGGGTTAGGTGGTTCGGGAGGTGTAAGTCGCTGCGTCGATTCTACGTCGCACCTCCAGCTCGAGATGCCCGCCACAAAGAAACGAGGCCGCCGCCCCGCCGGCGGCGACCTCGTGAACCCTGCGCTTCTTAGGTGGGGACCGAAAGCAATCCCCTTGCTTCCGGCCCCCGGTGTCCACTCCCCGGCTACTTACGCGCCGGCTCCGGCGAACCTTCGCGTCCGGAGCGTCAGACGACCCGTAAAACAGGCGCTCGTGCGGAAAGTTGCGCAACCGCGCGCGCACGGCTCCGCTTAACGTCGAATCAATCCTGGGAGGAGCCGAGGCGCTTGCGCAGCCAGTCGAGGCGCTTTCGCAGCTCGGCCTCGAAGCCTCGCGGGCTCGGCTCGTAGAAGCGCTCGTCGCGCAGTGCCTCGGGGGCGAGCGCCTGGTCGCTGACCGCGTCCGGCTCGTCGTGGGGGTATCGGTAGCCGGTGCCGCGGCCGAGCTGCTTCGCGCCCGGGTAGTGCGCGTCCTGGAGATAGGGGGGAGGCTCCGCCGCGCCGTGCTCGCGCACGTGGGCCATCGCGCGCCCGATCGCGGTGGTCGACGCGTTCGACTTGGGCGCCAGCGCCAGGTAGGCCGCTGCCTGCGAGAGGTTCAGCGCGCACTCGGGCAGGCCGACGCGGTCGACGGCCTGGGCCACTGCGTTGGCGACGACGAGGGCCTGGGGGTCGGCGTTGCCGATGTCCTCCGACGCGAAGATGACCATGCGCCTCGCGATGAAGCGCGCATCCTCGCCGCCCTCGAGCATCACCGCGAGGTAGTAGATCGAGGCGTCGACGTCGGAGCCGCGGGTCGCCTTGATCCAGGCCGAGATGTAGTCGTAGTGGCGGTCGCCGTCGCGGTCATACAGAAGGGCCTTACGCTGCAGGGCGTCCTCGACGGCCTCGACCCCGATTTCCCTAGTCGAGTCGGCCCCGCCCGACGCGGCGGTCGTCTCCGCCGCGCGCTCGAGCGCCGCGAGCGCGACCCGCGCGTCGCCGCCGGCGCGCGCCGCGAGCATCTCGATCGCCTCGTCCGTGACGGTTGGAGGGTCGGCGAGGCCTCGGTCGGGATCCGAGAGGGCGCGCCGCAGCAGGGCCTCGATGTCGGCGGCCTCGAGCGGGCGGAACTCGTAGACCTGCGCGCGGGAGAGCAGCGCCGAGTTGACCTCGAAGTACGGGTTCTCGGTGGTGGCGCCGATCAGGGTCACCAGGCCGTCCTCGACCGCGGGCAGAAGGGCGTCCTGCTGGGCTTTGTTGAAGCGATGGATCTCGTCGAGGAAGAAGATCGTCGGGCGGCCCGCGGCGCGGCGCTCTCTCGCCCGCTCGATCACCTCGCGAACCTGCGGCCGGCCGGCATTGACCGCCGAGAGCTCCTCGAAGGCGCCCTCGGCTCGGGCGGCGATGATCCGCGCCAGAGTCGTCTTGCCGGTCCCGGGCGGCCCGTAGAAAACCGCGCTGTGGGGCTGGCCGGACTCGATCGCGACCCGCAGCGCAGCGCCGGGGGCGAGCAGCTCGCCCTGGCCGACGAAGTCGTCGATGTCGCGCGGGCGCATCCGGCTCGCGAGGGGGGCGCTGGGATCGATCGATTGCCCGGCGCCGGTGCCGGCCTCGCCCGTCATACCGGGCCCGGCTGCGCCGGGCTGGAAGAGCTGGTCGCTCATGGCCTCCAGTATGAGGGCGGGCGGGGTCTAAGCTCCGCGCATAGTGGAGGGATCAGCAGCCACCGCGCAGAGCGGCGAGCGCCTCGAGGGGGCTGCGGTCGAGTTGCTGCGCTCGCTGATCCGAGAGGACACGGTCAACCCGCCCGGGAACGAGCGCGCCTTGCAGGAGCGGCTGATGGCGATGCTCACCGATGCGGGGTTCGACTGCGAGCTGCTCGCCGCCGAGCCCGAGCGCCCGAACCTGGTCGCCCGCCTGAGGGGATCGGCCGACGGCCCGACCCTCGCCTACCTCGGCCACGTCGACACGGTTCGCGCCGATGCGGCCGAGTGGACCCGCGACCCCTGGGGCGGGGACCTCGTCGACGGCTGGGTCTGGGGCCGCGGCGCCCTCGACATGAAGGGCCAGGTCGCCTCGGAGCTCGCGGCGGCGCTCGAGCTGGGGCGAAGCGGCTGGCGCCCAGCGGCGGGCGAGCTGCTGCTGGTCATCACCGCCGACGAGGAGGCCGGCGGCGACCTCGGCGCCCGCTGGCTGTGCGAGGAGCACCCCAACAAGGTCCGCTGCGACTTCGTCGTCAACGAGGGCGGCGGATCGCGCATCGACGGGCCGGACGGCAGGCGCCTCTACACACTCAGTGTCGGCGAGAAGGGGATCTTCCGCGCCCAGCTTCGGGTCAGCGGTCGGGCGGGCCACGCCTCGCTGCCGAAGATCGGCGACAACGCGCTGCTGAAGCTTGCGCCACTGATCGCGCGCCTCGCCGACCAGCCGGAGCCCCAGCCCCACCTGGAGCCGATGGCGTTCCTGTCCGTCTACTACGGCGAGAGCTTCGAGGGGGCCGACGGGATGACCGCCGGCCTCGAGCGCCTTCGCGCCGACGAGCCGCTGCTCGCCTCCTACCTGGTGGAGCCGATGCTCGGCATCACGCTGAGCCCGACCAAGGCCCAGGCCGGCGAAAAGGCGAACGTGATCCCCTCGGCCGGCCAGGCGCTGATCGACACCCGAGTGCCGCCCGGACTCGGGGCCGATGACGCTCGCGCGGCGATCGAATCGCTGCTCGGCGAGGGCGACTACGACCTCGAGTTCAGCGAGGCTGTGGTCGGCAACCGCTCCGAGTTCGAGACGCCGCTGACCGCGTCGATCCGCGGGTGGCTGGCGCAGGCCGACCCCGGCGCCGAGCTTGCGCCGATCGTGATGCCGGGCTTCAGCGACAGCCACTGGTTCCGCGAGGCCTTCCCCGAGGCCGTGGTCTACGGCTTCTGCCCGCACCGCGAGATCCGGCTGCTCGAGGCTGCGCCGCTGATCCACGGCGCCGACGAGCGCGTCCCTGCAGCCGACGTGGGCTTCGCCGCGAGCTTCTTCTTCGAGCTCGCCCGTAAGGTTCTCGTATGAGACCCCACCGGGGTCCTCATCAAAAAGCCAATGACCCTCACTGAGATATCGATATGAGCTCTACGAATGGACAGGGCGCCAACGGCGCCGGCGCCGCCGCAAACGAGGAAGTCGAGGGCGAGCCGGCACCCCGTCTTCGGCTCGGCGGCATGGCGCTTCGCAACGGCCTTCTGATCCACGGGCCGACGAGCTGGGCGGCCGCCGCGCGCGCGTCGAGCGGCGAGATCGAGGTCGCCTCGGGCACGAAGCCCGTGCTCGCCCCGAAGCTGACCGCGAAGGTGCCGTTTCTGCGGGGCCCGCTCCGCCTCGCGGAGGCGTTCATCGTGATCCCGATCGTCCGTACCAAGCTCCGCTCCGCCCGCCTTCCCTTCGAGGACCCGCGTGTGCTCGGCGCGATGTTCGCTGCCTCCGCGGGCAGCAGGGCGATCCGAAACGGCGGCACCGGCACCTCGCGCGAGCTCGCACAGGCCCTGCTCGGACTAGCCCCGGCGATGGTCGCCCTCGGCAACAGGGACCTCGCGGCCTACCACGGCGCCGAGCACAAGGCGATCGGGGCGTACGAGGCGGGCTCCGATGACGCCGCATCGGCGACCAAGGAGCACGAGCGCTGCGGGTCGAACCTCGTCGCCCCGATGCTGGTCATGTCCGCCGCCGGCCAGCTGATCGTGGACCGCCTGATCGACGATCCGGGGCCGCTCGCGCGCAGCGCCGTAGGCCTCGCCAGCGTCTCGCTCGCGGTGGAGCTGTTCGCGTGGAGCGATCGCAACCCCGAGGCGATCGCCGCCCGCGCCTTCCACCGCCCGGGCCACGAGATCCAGCGCATGATCGCGACGAAGGAGCCGAGCCCCGAGCAGCTCGACGTGGGGGTCGCCGCCCTGCGGGAGATCTTGCGCGTCGAGGCCGAAGCCGCGGCCGACGGCGCCGAGCCGCACCAGCAGGCAACTCCGACCGCCTGATCGATGTGCCGGACGCGGCATTAGACTGCGGCCCGTGCTCGACCGAATCGACCACGTAGGCGTCGCCACCGAGGACCTCGAGGGCGCGATCGCTCTCTACGAGGGCTCGCTGGGCATGGCCGTCGCCCACCGCGAAACGGTGGAGTCCCAGGGCGTGGAGGCGGTCCTGCTGGACGTCGGCGAGGGGCACGTCGAGCTGCTGCTCCCGCTCGGCCCTGATACCCCGGTCGGCAAGTACCTGGCGAAGAAGGGCCCCGGCCTGCACCACGTCGCCTACGCCGTCTCGGACATCGATGAGACGCTGGGCGAATTGAAGAAGGCCGGCGTCGAGCTGATCGACTCCGAGCCGCGCCAGGGCATCCGCGACTCGCGCGTCGCCTTCCTGCACCCGAAGGCCACCGGCGGGGTGCTGACCGAGATCGTCGAGCCGGCGAAGGCCCATTGATGGGCCGTAGCCACAGGTATGGAGAAGGCCACTGATGGAGGGCGCGGAGCGGGTCTCGATCGGCTTCTCGGGCGGCGGGGTCGTCGAGGTGAAGATCACCGCAGCGAAGCTCAAGGACCTGCGCAAGGCGCTCGACAAGGCGAATGGCTTCATCGACCTCGAGACCGAGGACGGCGTCGTCTCGATCAACCTCTCCGAGGTGATCTTCCTGCGTGCCAGCGCCGCGCATCAGAGCATCGGCTTCGGCGGCTGACCGAAGCCTGGCGATGAGGGGCCCGAAAGCACTGTTCCTCGCCCTCGCCCTGGCGGTCGCGGGCGCCGCCCTGTGGTGGAGGCGCAACCCCTCGGCCTGCCCGTACAACCAGCGCTTCTGGGTCCAGGCGCCGCACCCGTTCATCACCCGCGAGCGCCTCGCCGAGATGCTCACGGTCTCACCTGGCGAGCGGATACTCGAGGTCGGCCCCGGGACCGGGTACTACACGCTCGACGTCGCGGAGTGGACCGGCGAGGAGGGAAGCGTCGAGATCCTCGACGTCCAGCGCGAGATGCTCGACCACACGATGCGCCGCGCGGCCGAGGTCGGCCTCGGCAACGTGCACCCGACGCAGTCCGACGCCACCGGGATGCCCTACGACGACGCGAGCTTCGACGCCGCCTACCTCGTCACCGTGCTCGGCGAGGTCCCCGACCAGGCGGCGGCGCTGCGCGAGCTTGCACGCGTGCTCCGGCCCGGCGGCCGGCTTGTGGTGGGCGAGCTGCTCGGCGACCCGCACTACGTCGGTCTCAACTCGATGCGGCTGCGCGCGGCCGCCGCGGGGCTCGAGTACGAGCGCATGGTCGGCAACCGCCTCGGCTTCTTCGCGCGCTTCGCGAAGCCCGCAGCCGACGATTCGGCCTAGGCGGCCAGCGCCCTCCAGAGCTCGCCCTCGGCGTCGCGCACCCGCGCGGCCTCGGCCCCCAGCTTCTTCCAGTGCTTCGCATCGGGCTGATCGCGTTCGCTCGCTTGGTGCGCGGTGTCCGCGAGGCTGGTCCAAAGGCGCGCGGCCTCGGCGCACTGCGGCGCCTGCTCGTAGCCGGCCTCCTCAAGGAAGCGGGAGTACATGGCCCGGAAGTTGCCGCCGCCGGTGCCGCGGCGCTCGATCACCTGGAAGAGGAACCGGGCGCACCACTGCCAGTCCTCGGCGGCTTCGGGCCACGAGGCGACCTCGTCCGCGAAGCGCTCAAGCGCCGGCATCCCCTGGTAGTCCCCAAGCGAGGGCTCGAGCATCTCTCGCGCCGCGCGCGCGACCGCGGCCGGGACGGCCTCGCGCAGGCGGGCGGCGTCGAGCTCGGATCCCTGCGGCAGGTCGACGACGTGGCCCTCGAGCTGGAAGATCGGCTGCTTGGAGTGCCTTGCCTTGGCCAGGTTGGGGAGGGCGGTCGTCTGCAGTTCCTCGAAGCCGGTGTCCGAGAGCAGGGCGTCGGAGTCGTCGTAGCCGGCGAGCACCACGGCATGGCCCGGGAAGTGGGCGGAGTTGCCGTAGTGATCGAGGTAGTAGAGGTCGGTCAGCAGCAGAGCCGGGCGCCCGGCGTCGACGAGCTCGCGCGCCATCTTCCAGGAACGCTCGGGGTCGGGCTCGGTCCGCAGGCGAAGCGGCGTCCCGGTCAGCTCGAGGAAGTTCTCCTCCAGCCGGGCGGCGCGGCCGTTGGTGAACCGAGAAGGCGACTGGCCGTCGATCGCGACGTAGAAGAAGCTTGCGCCCGCGCCCAGCCCGAAGGCCATCTCCTCGGTGACGTCCGCCCCGTGGAAGGCCAGCAGATTGCGAAGGGCCGTCGAGCCGCAGTGGTTGCCGGGTTGGTGCGTGTAGCCGGGGACCATCACCCGCTGGCCGGCGGTCATGTGACGACCCTGGCCCACAGCTTGAGATAGGCGGCGCGCTCGCGGAAGTTCTCGCGCATCTCGGCAGTCAGCTCTCCGTTGCCCGGGGTCACCGCGGGCATTCTGCCTATCCTGCGCCGCCGTGCTCGCCCGGCTCGACAACCGCCTGCTTCACGCGATGCGAACGCGGGGTCACGGACCCGGCGCCGAGCGCGCAGCGGTCGTGCTCGGCAAGCTCGGCGAGTACGGCTGGATCTGGCTCGCGATCGGATTGGCGATGGCCGCGATCGACAGCTCCCGCTGGGAGCAGTGGCTGATGGCTGGTTTGCTCGGCCCGCTCGCGATCGGGGTCAACCTCGCGGTGAAGCTGGTCGTGCGCAGGCAGCGTCCGGTTCTCGAGGGCCTGCCTCCGCTCGGCGGCGCGCCGACGTCGCTCAGCTTCCCGTCCGCGCACGCGACCTCTTCCTTCGCCTGTGCCACGGCGATGACGCGCATCGCGCCCGACGCGGCCGTCCTGTTCGTGCTGGCGTTCGCGATCGCGGCCTGCCGCCCGTATCTGGGCATGCACTACCCCTCCGACGTGCTGGCTGGGGCGGTCCTCGGCGTCGGGCTCGGGCTGTTGCTCCCCCTCGGGTTCGGTGGACTGATGAAGATCGGGATCGTCGGCCTGCCGAACGCGGGCAAGTCCACGCTGTTCAACGCTCTCACCGCGGCGGGCGCCGAGACCGGCGGGCACCCGTTCACCACGATCGACCCGAACGTCGCAGTCGTCGAGGTCCCCGACGAGCGGCTCGACAAGGTGGCCGAGGTGGTGGGCTCGTCGAAGGTCGTCGGCGAGTCGATCGACTTCCACGACATCGCGGGGCTTGTTCCCGGCGCCTCGAAGGGCGAGGGGCTCGGCAACCAGTTCCTCGCCTCGATCCGCGAGACCGACGCGATCTGCCACGTGATCCGGGCGCACGGCTCCGGAGCCGTCGCTCACCCCGGGGGCCGCGTCGACCCCGTCGCCGACGCCGAGCTGATCGAGACCGAGCTGCTCGCGGCGGACCTCGACAGTGCCGAGCGCCGCCTCGAGAAGGTCGTCAAGGAGGCCCGCGGGGGCGACAAGGAGGCGGTCGCCGAGCGCGGCTGGCTCGAGTCGCTGGTCGAGGCGCTCGCGGCCGGGACCCCCGCACGCGAGGTCCCGCCGCCCGAAGGCGCGCCCGACGCGATGCGAAAGCTCTTCCCCCTGACCGCGAAGCCGGTGCTCTACGTCGCCAATGTCGACGAGGGCGAGGCCACGGTCCCGCCCGAGCTCGAGGCGCGCGCCTCCGAGCTCGGCGCCGGAGCCGTCGCGATCTCGGCGCGGGTCGAAGCCGAGCTGCGCGACCTCGACGACGCCGAGGCCGAGGAGATGCGCGCCGAGCTCGGCATCGAGGGTTCCGGCCTCGGCCGCCTGATCCGCGCCTCGTTCGAGCTGCTCGAGCTGGTCAGCTTCTTCACGGCCGGCGAGGACAGGGAGGCCATGGCCCACACCCTCAAGCAGGGCGGCACCGCCTGGCAGGCGGCGGGCCGCATCCACGGCGACATCCAGAAGGCCTTCGTCCGCGCCGAGGTCGTCCCCTGGGACCAGTTGCTCGAGGCCGGCGGCTACTCGGGGGCCCGGGACCGCGGGACCCTCCGAACCGAGGGCCGCGATTACGTGGTCGCCGATGGAGACGTGCTCACGATCAAGGTCTGAAGTAGGTTCCCGCCGGTGCGCACAAAAGCCCGCTTTCCCGTTCTCGCCGCCGGCGACAAGGCCGGTCACTACGAGAGCTTCTATCTGAAGCTGGTTCGGCCCGGGGGCGGCAAGGGGGCCTGGATTCGGCACACGATCCACAAGCGGCCCGATGAGCCGATGACCTGCGCGCTGTGGTTCGTGCTCTTCGACGCGGACGCCACGGGGCCGCGCGCGACCAAGCGGCAGTTCGGCGCCGACGCCGCGGACGCCCCCGAGCACTCGTACGTGAGGGTCGGCGACGCCGTGCTCGGCGAGGGGCGCGCTACCGGGTCGGTCTCGACGGACGCGCTCGAGGCGAAGTGGGACCTGACCTTCGCCGACACCCACGAGCCCTTCCACCATCTGCCGCGCGACTTCCTCTACGGCGCCAAGCTGCCGAAGACGAAGTTCCTGAGCCCGTACCCGAACGCGGTCTTCGACGGAACGATCGAGGTCGGCGGCGAGACCGTCGAGGTCGATGGTTGGCGCGGCATGATCGGCCACAACTGGGGAGCCGAGCACGCCGAGCGCTGGGTCTGGGTCCAGGGCGCGGGCTTCGAGGGTCGCGACCCCGAGGACTACTTCGACATGGCTGTCGGCCGCATCAAGGTCGCCGGGTTGACGACGCCGTGGGTCGGCAACGCGATGCTGATGCTCGACGGCACCCCGCACCGCCTCGGCGGCTTCGAGCGCATCCCCTCGACGGACGTAGAGGAGTCCCCCTCGGGCGCTCGCTTCGGGCTCAAGGGCAAGGGCGTGAAGCTGAGCGGCCGCGTCGGCAGCCGAGCGCAAGGACTTCGTCGCGTGGGTCTACGCCGATCCCGTCGGCCCCGAGCACAACACGCTCAACTGCTCGATCTCGGACCTCGAGCTCGACGTCGAGATCGACGGCCCGCCGACCGAGCGGCTCACGGTCCACGGCGGGGCGGCCTACGAGTTCGGGACCCGCGACCTCGATCACGGAATCCCGCTCCAGCCATACCCAGATGGCTGAGCGTCAATTGCCGGTAGCGGAGAAGTGCTGGTAATCCTTCGCCCCGGGCCAGCGCCCGCCCCACTCCCAGCCGACCTTCGCGAGCGTCCTGACGACAGCATCGCGGCGATGGACCATCCCCGGTGCGTTGCGCGAGCGGTCGGCGAAGCGCCTGCCAGCAGGAGGGGAGACGTAGCCGGAGGAGGTCACGACGTAGGGGTTCTCGATCGGGTTGATGTCGATCGCGCGGCCGTAGGCGTGCTGTGACCACACCCCGGGCTTGCCCGAGACGAAGCGGCAGTTGAAGGCAGAGGTGTTGTCAGCGGCCATCGATCGGCGATCATTGGCGCCATAGGCGTCGATCAGCCGCATGCTCTTGATGGGGAAGCGCTCACGGAACAGCGCGCGCATCACCCGCAGCATGTCGGCCGCCGCGTCGCGGTGCACGACCAGGCTTCCCTGGCGGACCTCGCCTTCGAAGCCCCAGTGGCTCACCTTCAGGAGGCGCAGGTCGTCGAGTCCGACCGGGCAGCCGCGTCGCCACGAGACCCCGGTCATCCGGGCGCGAGTCTCGGCGTCGAGCGCCGATGCCGTCCCGGCAAACGGCGGGGGGTCCACGGGGGTGGTCGGTCGTGGGTCCGCCCAGCTCTGGGTCGCGGCGATCGTGCCCGCGGCGACGAGCGCCGACGCGAGCACGAGAGTCCGAAGGCGTCGCACCCGGGCTAGCGGCGCTTGAACTTGGCCCAGGTGTCGGGAAGGCCGAGCAGGGCGCGGAGCTCGGGGCCGTTGGTCTTCCTGGTGCCACCCGAGCCGATCACCTTGGCCTTGACGATTCGGGGCGAGACGCCGCGCTTGACGATCACGATGCGCTTCAGCCGGCCCTTCACCAGCCCGCCGAGCTCGGCCTCGATGCTGCGCTGGCTGAACTTGCGGGTCCACCGGTGGTACGACGACCCGGCGTTCGCCTCGTTCGGGTCGGGGACGCCGCGCAGGTACGGCGCGGGCGTGCCGCCGAGGAAGGAGTTCTCGTTGTTCTCGGTGTAGCCGCCCGAGGTCGACATGAAGAACGTCTCGGCGACCTTGCCGTTGTAGAGGACGACCTCGCCCGCAGTCGACGCGACGGCCTGGTCGGTGCGCGCGGTCTCTGACTTGACGCCGCCGTAGACCTGGCTGCGGGTGTCGTCGTAGGCGTCGAAGCCGTTGCCGCCGACGCCGGTCGTGAGCGCGTAGGAGCGAGCCGCGACGGCCTGAGCCTGGAGCGCGTCGAGCGGCCACGAGCTCGGCGACTCCTCAGCGATCACCCCGCGCAGGTAGCTCTCCATCTCGACGGCGTTGATCGCGTTCAGCTTGCCGGGGACGCTCGATGGCTTGACCTCGAGCGCGCCGCGGTAGCTGCCCTTGCCGAGCAGCACCACCGAGTCGCCGCCCGTGGCGCTCAGGACCGGCCCGCAGGCCGCGATCTGAGCGCCCGAGCCGCTTCGCAGCGAGACCCCGTTGCCCGAGCGCCTCGCCGAGTAGGTCTTCGATTCCGTGAGCCCGGCGCCGCAGGCCGCCGTGGCGCCCGTGAAGCTGACCGTCTGCTGGTACGGGCGGAGCAGGACGCGGATCGTCATGCCGGGGTTGGTCCCGAGGGCGGTGCCCGAGTAGTAGTGCCTGAGGATCGCCTTGTAGCCGAGGCCCGCCTTGGCCGAGCCGTACGCGCCGTACTGGCTCATGCCGATCCCGTGGCCGTAGCCGGCGCCCTTGACGACCCACTTGCCTTTCGCGGACGCCAAGGCGGGAAGCGCGAGCAGCGCCAGGCACGCGAGCGCCGCCGCCGTGATGCGGGGGGCGCGCCTGGCGCCCGCGGATGTTCCCGGAGAGTTCATTGGGACCTTCTGGACCGAACGGCCAACCGCCCAGGAAGTTGCGCTCCCATGCGATTCGAGGGAGCTTCGAACAGTCCTCTAGGCTCAGGGTACCGACCGGTTTCGGTTGGATAACGCGGCCCGAGGGAAGGAGTCGAGCGATGGCTACCGAGACGATCGAGGCGACGGACCACAAGCTGATCCTGGCCGGCGAGCGAGTCGAGACCGGCGAGTGGGACGAGGTGCGAAGCCCCTACGACGGCACCCCGATCGGCCGCGTCCCGAAGGCCGGCGCCGCTGAGGTCGACAAGGCGATCGAGGCCGCCCGCGCCGCCTTCGTCGAGGGCGGCTTCCCGCAGCACGAGCGCGCCGCCGTGCTTGATCGCGCCGCGCACATCGTCCGCGAGCGAGAGGACGAGCTCGCCGCGACGATCTCAGCCGAGGCCGGCAAGCCGATCAAGACCGCGCGCGTCGAAGCCCAGCGCACCGTCGGCACCCTCACCTTTTCCTCGGTCGAGGCGCGCAAGCTCACGGGGGAGATGGTGCCGATGGAGGCCGGAGCGGCGGGCGAGGGCAAGCTCGGCTTCGTGGTCCGTGTCCCGTACGGCGTCGTCGGCGCCATCAGCCCCTTCAACTTCCCGCTGAACCTGGTCGCCCACAAGCTCGGGCCCGCGATCGCGGCCGGTAACGCCGTGGTCCTGAAGCCCGCCGGCCAGACGCCCCTCTCGGCGATCAAGCTCGCCGAGATCCTGCTCGAGGCCGGCCTGCCCGAGCGCTGGCTCAGCGTGATCACGGGCCCGGGATCCGAGGTCGGCAACGCGCTCGTCGAGAGCGAGCTCACCCACGCGCTCACCTTCACCGGCTCGGCCCCCGTCGGGTGGGGGATCCGCGCAAAGGCCGCGCACAAGAAGGTCAACCTCGAACTCGGCTCGACCGCGCCCCTGGTCGTCAACGACGACGGCGACTGGGAGCAGGCCGCCGACAAGGCCCAGATCCACGCGTTCTCGCACGCCGGCCAGAGCTGCATCTCGGTCCAGCGGGTCCTGCTGCACGAGGCGATCGCCGAGGACTTCACCACGCGCTTCGTCGACAACGTCAACGCGCTGAAGGTCGGCGATCCGATGAGCGACGAGACCGACGTCGGCCCGCTGATCTCCGAGGGCGACCGCGACCGCGTCAAGGGGTGGGTCGACGAAGCCGTCGCCGCAGGCGGCGAGCTGCTCGCTGGCGGCGAGCTCGTCGACGAGGACCGCTGCCTCGCCCCGACCGTGCTCCGCAACCCGCCGCGCGACGCCAAGGTCTGGTGCGAGGAGATCTTCGGCCCGGTGGCGACGATCCACACCTTCAAGTCCTTCGACGAGGGGCTGGAGATGGCCAACGACGCCAAGTTCGGCCTGCAGGCGGGCGTCTTCACCCGCGACGTCGGCCGCGCGATCGAGGCTGGCAACCGCCTCGAGTTCGGCGGAGTGCTGATCAACGAGGTCCCCACGTTCCGCACCGACCAGATGCCCTATGGCGGAGTCAAGGACTCCGGCAACACCCGCGAGGGCCCGGCGTACGCGGTGCGGGAGCTGACCGAGGAACGGCTGGTGACCCTTCAGGGCTGACGGCCGACCGTCAGCGCGTCCGCCTCGTAGCTGTGGGAGACGGTGGGCCGCTCGATCCATTCGGAGAGCGGCACGGCGGCCTCGCTACTCGTGCGGCCGGGCGAGCTTGCGGTGGTCGAGCGCCTCGTCGAGGATCGCCTCGTCGACGCCCTTCTCGCGCGCGACCTCGCGCGCGGTCTTGCCGCTCGCGGCCGCTTCCTTGACGATCTCGGCGGCCTTGTCGTAGCCGATGTGCGGGTTGAGCGCGGTCGCCGTCGCCAGGGTCGACTCGGCGTGCTCGGTCAGCATCTCGAGGTTGGGCTCGATCCCGCGGATGCACTTCTCGTCGAGCGCGCGAGAGGCCGCGGCCAGCAGCTTGATCGAGTCGAGCAGGTTGCGCGCGATCAGCGGCACCCGCACGTTGAGCTCGAACTGGCCCTGTGAGCCGGCCATCGTGATCGCCATGTCGTTGCCGACGACCTGGGCGCCGACCTGGATCACGACCTCGGGGATCACGGGATTGACCTTGCCGGGCATGATCGACGAGCCCTTCTGGAGCTCGGGCAGCATCAACTCGGCGAGCCCGGCGCGCGGGCCGGAGCCCATCAGCGCCAGGTCGTTGGCGATCTTGGTCAGCGATACCGCGACGACCTTGAGCGCGCCCGAGAGCTCGACTAGGGCGTCGCGGTTGCCCTGCGCCTCGAAGGGGTCGGCCGGCTCGGAGATGTCGAGGCCGGTGTCCTTGGCGAGCTGCTCGCGCACCTTGGCGGCGAACTCCGGGTGGGTGTTGAGCCCGGTGCCCGTCGCCGTGCCGCCGAGCGGAATCTGGCCGACGCGCGGCAGGGTCGCGCGCACGCGATCGGCGCCGAGGCGGACCTGCGCGGCGTAGCCGCCGAACTCCTGGCCGAGGGTGACCGGGACGGCGTCCATCAGGTGGGTGCGGCCGGCCTTGACGACGTCGGCGAACTCGTCGGCCTTTCGCTCGAGCGACGCCCGCAGCTCGTCGAGCGCGGGCAGCAGGTCGGAGTGGACCTCGCCCAGAGCCGCCAGGTGCACGGCCGAGGGGAAGACGTCGTTGGAGGACTGGCCCATGTTCACGTGGTCGTTGGGGTGGGCCGGGTCGCCCGCCAGCTTCGCGATCACCTCGTTCGCGTTTGTGTTCGTCGACGTGCCCGAGCCGGTCTGGAAGACGTCGACCGGGAATTGCTCGTCGTGCTCGCCCGCGGCGATCGCGTCGCCGGCCTTCGCCACCTTCTCGGCAATCTCGGAATCGAGCCCGCCGAGTTCGGCGTTCGCGCGCGCCGCGGCGGCCTTCAGCCTGCCGAGCCAGTGGATGACCGGAGGCGGGATCGTGTCCCCCGAGATCTTGAAGTTCTCAACTGCTTTGCTGGTTTCCCCGCCCCAAAGCTCTTCCGGCATCGATCCTCCTGGTCGTTTGAACGCGGCGCAGGCTACCTCGCCGCCCGGCATGGTCTCATCCCGACTCCTGCCCGACGTTGTAGCCCTCGCCGAAGGTCCGCTCGAACTCGGCGGGCAGCAACCCGCCTCCGGGAGTGAACCGGGCCGCGCTGTTCAGGCGCCGCACGAGGTCGGCATGGATCCCGTCGGCGCCGTTCTCGACCGCGCCGACGAGGTAGCCGAGCTGCACCGCGGCTGCCCCGGTTGGGTTCTCGCGCGCCTGGGCGTTGAGCGTGGTGGCGGCGGCGATCATCTCCTCGCCGACGTTGGCCAGGTCACCGCCGCTCTGCTCGGGCGGCAGGCACTCCGAGATCTCCGTTCCGTCCTCGAACGCGACCTCGTCGGGGGCCGTCGCGAGGATGCTGACGTACTCCTCGCTCCCGCCCAGGCACGCGGTCGGCGTGCCCTCGTCGTCGTCGCTCGAGCAGGAGGCCGCGAGCACCGCTATGCAGGCGGCGGTGGCGATGGCGGCCAGGGGACGGAACGAGGCCATGCCCCGATCCTACGGAGGGGCGATCGCCGGCCCACCTCGATCGCGTCCGCCTCGCCCCATAACTTGACCGCCGTGAGCGAAGAGGCGACCTCGATTCGCCCCATCGACCCGCTCGCGCACCGCGCCCTCGAAGCGCTGGTGCGCGCTGAGGCGACTCTGACCCGACGGCTTGCAGCCGACCTCGATCGGGTCGGCGTCTCGGCGACCGGGTTTGCGATGCTGGTCCTGCTGACGAGTGCGGGGGGCGAGCTCGAGCTGCGCGCGATCCGGCGGCGGCTCGCCGCCTCGAAAGCGACCGCAACAGAGGTGCTCGACACACTCGAGAAGCGGGGCTTCATCGTTCGCACCCGCCTCGAGTCCGACCGCCGCGCGGTGGCCGTCCACCTGACGCCCGCCGGCGGCAACCTCGTCACCCACGCCTTCCCGGCCCACGCCGAGCGCGTGCGCGAGGCGTTCGGCGGCCTCGACGAGGAAGAGAAGCGCCAGCTCGCCGACATCTGCCGCAAGCTCGACCGCGCCGCCTAGCCGGCGATGGAGCAGCGGCTCAGCGTCATCACCCTGGGCGTCTCCGACCTGGCGCGGGCCCGCGCGTTCTACGAGGCGCTCGGCTGGTCCACCCGCGCAGAACCTGACGACGACGTCGTCTTCTTCCAGGCCGGGGGGATGGTCGTTGCGCTCTGGGATCGAGCCAAGCTCGCCACCGACAGCGCCGTCGAGGACTCGCCCGGCTGGGGCGGGATCACCCTCGCGCACAACGTCCGCTCGCCGAGCGAGGCGGACGCCGTGATCGAGGAGGCGCGAGCCGCCGGGGCGACGATCGGCCGCGAGCCGGGCGAGACCTTCTGGGGCGGGTATTCCGGAGCCTTCATCGACCCCGACGGGCACCCCTGGGAGGTGGCCCACAACCCTCGCTGGAAGATCGCGGACGACGGCTCGGTGACCCTCCCCGGCTGAGCCTTTGGGTCCGAGGGCTGAACCGCTCGTAGAATCGCCCGCAATGGCGGGCTTTCGAGCAGTAGACCCGAAGCAGTCCTTCCCGGCCCTCGAGGAGGACGTCCTCGCGCGCTGGAAGGAGCGCGACGTGTTCGAGCGCTCGATCAGCCAGCGCGAGGGCGCTCCACTGTGGAGCTTCTATGAGGGGCCGCCCACCGCCAACGGGCGGCCGCACTCAGGGCACGTCCTCTCGCGGATCTTCAAGGACGTGTATCCGCGCTACCGCGCGATGACCGGGCACCGTGTCCCGCGCAAGGCCGGCTGGGACTGCCACGGCCTGCCGGTCGAGCTCGAGATCGAGAAGGAGCTAGGGATCAGCTCCAAGGCCGAGATCGAGGAGTACGGGATCGCCGAGTTCAACGAGCGATGTCGCGCCTCCGTCTTCCGCTACGTCGAGGACTGGAACCGGCTGACCGAGCGCATCGGCTTCTGGATCGACCTCGAGGACCCCTACGTGACGATGGACGACGACTACATCGAGTCGGGCTGGTGGGCGATGCGCCAGATGTGGGACGCCGGCCGCCTCTACGAGGGCCACAAGGTCGTCCCCTACTGCCCGCGCTGCGAGACGGCGCTCTCGTCCCACGAGGTCGCGCTCGGCTACCACGACGTCACCGACCTGTCGGCCTACGTGAAGCTGCCCGTCACCGCCGTCGCGCCGACCGACGCGATCCCGGAGTCCCCGCTTCAGGTCGGCGACAAGCTCGTCGTCTGGACGACGACTCCGTGGACGCTGATCTCGAACGCGGCGGTCGCCGCCGGCTCCGACATCGAATACGTGCGGGTCAAAGCGGACCCCGCCACCGATGAGGTGCTGGTGATGGCCCGCGAGCGCGTCGAGACGGTCCTCGGCGAGGCAGCCGAGATCGTCTCGCACTTCCCCGGCGACGCGATCGCCGGCACCTCGTACGACCCGCCTTTCGGCTTCATCACCGACTACGGGCCACGCGGGCACACGGTGCTGCTCGGTGACTTCGTCACGACCGATGAGGGAACGGGCCTGGTCCACACAGCGATCGCGTTCGGAGAGGACGACTTCCGCCTCGGCGAGCAGTACGGGATCACGCTCCAGAACCCGGTTCGCCCCGACGGGAGTTTCGACGACCGCGTCACCGACTTCGCCGGCCGAAAGGTCCGCGAGGCCGACGCCGACATCATCGACGCACTCGAGGCCAGCGGGAAGCTGCTGCGCTCCGAGCCCTACCTGCACGCCTACCCGCACTGCTGGCGCTGCGACACCCCGCTGCTCTACTACGCGAAGGCGAGCTGGTACATCGCGACGAGCCAGGTCAAGGATCGGATGCTGGCCGAGAACGAGCGGATCGGATGGCACCCCGAGCACATCAAGCACGGGCGCTTCGGCAAGTGGCTCGAGGGAAACGTCGACTGGGCGCTCTCGCGCGACCGCTACTGGGGGACCCCGCTTCCGATCTGGGAATGCGGCGCCGAGGGCTGCGACGAGCGCTTCTGCGCGGGCTCGCGCGAGGACCTGCGTTCGCGCGGCGCCGAGGTCCCCGACGACCTCCATCGGCCGTTCATCGACGAGGTCACCCTCGCCTGCGAGCGGGAGGGCTGCGGCGGCGAGATGCGCCGCGTCGCCTCGGTCGCGGACACCTGGTTCGACTCCGGCGCGATGCCCTTCGCACAGTTCCACTACCCCTTCGAGAACAAGGAGCAGTTCGAGGAGCGCTTCCCGGCCGATTTCATCTGCGAGGCGATCGACCAGACCCGCGGCTGGTTCTACACGCAACTCGCCGAGTCCGTCCTGCTCTTCGACCAGACGAACTTCCTGAACTGCGTCTGCCTCGGGCTGATACTCGACACCGAGGGCCAGAAGATGTCGAAGAGCAAGGGCAACGTCGTCGCCCCGTGGGACGTGATCGAAAAGCACGGAGCGGACGCATTCCGCTGGTACTACTTCACCGCCCAGCAGCCGTGGAACGGCTACCGCTTCTCGGTCGAGACGGTGGGCGAGTCGGTCCGCCAGTTCCTGCTGACGCTGTGGAACACCTATTCGTTCTGGGTTCTCTACGCGAACACTGAGGGTTTAGAGCCCGACGCTGGCACGGCGGCGCCGGCCGAGGGGCTGACCGAGTTGGACCGCTGGGCGTTGTCCCGCCTCCAGGGGGTCGTCGCCGTCGCCCGCGAGCGCATGGACGACTTCGACTGCACGACCGCGGGACGGGCGATCGCCGACTACGTCGAGGAGCTCTCGAACTGGTACGTGCGGCTCAACCGCCGCCGCTTCTGGGAGGGCGACGCAGCCGCCTTCGCGACCCTTCGCCACTGCCTCGTCGAGGTGACGAAGCTGCTCGCGCCGCTGACGCCCTTCCTGGCCGACTCGATCTATTGCAACCTGGTCGCGGGCGAGTCGGGCGAGTTCGGCGACGCGCCCGACTCGGTGCACCTCGCCGACTTCCCCGAGGCAGATCAAGCGCTCGCCGATCCCGAGCTCGAGGCGGGGATGGAGGCAGTGCGCCGCACCGTCGAGCTCGGCCGCGCCGCACGCGCCCACTCCAAGGTCAAGATCCGCCAGCCGCTTCGCAAGGCGGTCGTGGTCGCCACCACCGAGGAGCGCCCTGCGATCGAGCGCCTCGCCGACATCGTCGCCTCCGAGCTGAACGTGAAGGAGATCGAGTTCGTCGCCGAGGAGTCGGACCTGGTCCGCTACCGCGTCAAGCCGAATTTCGCCGCGCTCGGCCCGAAGTTCGGAAAGCAGATGCCCCAGGTCAAGGCCGCCGTCGAGGGGCTCGACGCCGAACATGTCACGAACGCGCTCGAGGCGGGCGGCCAGGTCGGGATCTCTATCGACGGTCACGACCACTCCCTGAGCGCGGACGAGCTGACGATGGTGATGGAGCCGCTCGAGGGCTACGAGGTCGAGGCTGAGGCCGGCCACGCGGTCGCGCTCGCCCTAGAGCTCGACGACGAGCTGCGAGCCGAGGGCCTCGCCCGCGAGATCGTCCATGCGGTCCAGAACGCGCGCAAGAGCGCCGGCCTCGACGTCTCGGACCGGATCGAGCTCGAACTGGGCGGCGACGCCGAGCTGCTCGACGCGGCCCGCGCCCACGAGGCCTACATCGCGGGTGAGACGCTGGCGGAGTCCATCGGCTACGACGGCGGCGGAAAAGGCGAGGCCGCCAGCGTGGGCGGCCTCGAACTGCGCATCTCGGTCAGCCGCGCGTAGCGCGGCGCGGCGCTACGTAGCCAGAGCCGGCTCGAGCTCGGCCTCGATGCGGGCCTTCGGCATCGCGCCGACGATCCGCTTGGCCGCCTCGCCGTCCTTGAAGAGGATCATCGTCGGGATCGACAGGACCTCATACTTGGCGGCGGTCTGCTGGTTGTCGTCGACGTTGAGGCTGACGACCGAGAGGTCGTCGCGCTCGTCGTCCATCTCCTCGAGGACGGGGTGGACAACGCGGCAGGGGCCGCACCATGGAGCCCAGAAGTCGACGAGCACGGGCCCGTCGGCGTCGAGCACGTCGGACTGGAAGTTGGCGTCGGTGACATCGGTGAGCTTGCCCGGCACTTTGGTCTCCTCGTCGTCGTATGAAGCGTTGACTCACTATACAAACTGAAGCTATCGCCCGCGGCGGCTGCGCAGCCTCATCGCGGGCACCCGCCAGATCGCCTCGGCGACGATCGCCTTGCTCATCTTGGAGCTTCCCTCGGTCCGATCGCGGAAGACGATCGGCACCTCGACCACTCTGAAGCCGGCCTGGATCGCCCGGTACGTCATCTCGACCTGGAACGCGTAACCCAGCGCGTTCACATCGTCGAGGTCGATCGCCTCGAGGACCTCGCGGCGAAAGCACTTGAAGCCGCCGGTCAGGTCGCGGATGTCGACCCCGAGGATCGCCCGCGCGTAGCGGCTCCCGCCGCGGCTGATGAAGCGCCGCACCTTGCCCCACTCGGTGACGCCACCGCCGGGCACGTACCGCGAGCCGATCGCGACGTCGGCGGTCTCGATCGCGCGGAGCAGCTGTGGCAGATAGACGGGGTCATGCGAGAAGTCGGAGTCCATCTCCATGATCAGCTCCGCGCCGCCGGCGAGCGCCTCGCGGAAGCCGGCGATGTACGCGGGCCCGAGGCCCTGCTTGCTCGCGCGGTGGAGCACCGAGACGTCGTCGTGCGCGGCCGCGAGCCGGTCGGCGATCTCGCCCGTCCCGTCGGGTGAGTTGTCGTCGACGACCAGGACGCGGCGCGATTCGGGCAGCCGCACCAGCACCGCCTCGACCAGCTGCTCGATGTTCTCGGCCTCGTTGTAGGTCGGCAGGACGACCCAGACACGGGCGGGCTCCGCCGCTGCGGGCTCTGGGGGCGAGGACATCGGCGCGACGATATCCGGGTCATTAGGTTTGGGGCATGCGCAACGCCGAGATCGCAGCCGCCATCAGGGAGCTCGGGATCCTCTACGAGCTCGACGGCGCGGACCGATTCCGCGTGCTGGCCTACAAGGAGGCGGCGAAGGTCGTTCAGGACAGCCCGGTGTCCATCGAGTCCCTCGCCGAGAACGGGAAGCTGACCGACCTGCCGGGCATCGGCAAGACCATGGCCCAGAAGATCGAGACCCTGATCGAGACGGGCAGCATCCCCTCGGCCGACAAGCTGAAGGAGAAGTTCCCCGCCTCCCTGGTGCAGGTCACGAGGGTCCCTGGGCTCGGCGCCAAGAAGGTGCGCCGCCTCCACGACGAGCTCGGGGTGACCGACCTCGAGAGCCTGCGCGCGGCGGCCGAGCAGGAGCAGATCCGCGAGATGAAGGGCTTCGGCGCCAAGGTTGAGGAGCGCGTGCTCGCCGAGCTCGAGACCCTGCCCGACGAGGGCGACGAGTCCGAGCGCCGGCTGCTCTCGCAGGTCCTGCCGGTGGCCGAGCAGCTGAAGGCGGCGATCGAGGCGAACCCTGCCTCGGGCCGCGTCGAGGTCACCGGGTCGGCGCGCCGCTGGGGCGAGACCTGCAAGGACATCGACATCGTCGCCACAAGCGACGACCCGGCCGCACTCGGCGAGGCCCTCGCGGAACACGAGCTGGTCGCTACGGCGAGCTCGGCTGGCGACAAGGGGACCAGCGTGATGACCCACGCCGGGGTCAAGGTCGACCTTCGCATCACCCCCGAGGAGACCTTCGGCAACCTGCTCCAGCACTTCACCGGCTCGATGGAGCACAACGTGCAGCTGCGCGAGCGCGCGCTGAAGCGCGGTCTCTCGGTCTCGGAGCACGGCGTGACCGAGACCGAGCCGAAGAAGGGGAAGAAGGCGAAGGTCCACCGCTACGCCGACGAGGAGGGCGTCTACGGGCTGCTCGGTCTGGAGTACATCGAGCCCGAGTTGCGTCAGGGCCGCGGCGAGATCGAGGCCGCCGAGTCGGGCGAGCTGCCCGACCTCCTCGTGGTCGGCGACATCCGCGGCGACCTGCACAGTCACACGACGCTGTCGGACGGGCGCAACTCCCTCGAGCAGATGGCCGAGGCCGCTCGCGGCCGCGGGTACTCCTACCTCGCGATCACCGACCACTCCGCGAGCCACGGCTTCGGCGACCACGTGGCGCCGAAGCGCCTCGCCAAGCGGATCGAGGAGATCGCCGCGTACAACGACGGCGCGCCGAAGGGCTTCCGTCTGCTCGCGGGGTCAGAGGTCAACATCGGCACCAAGGGGGAGCTCGACTACGACGACTCGCTGCTGGCCGAACTCGACTGGGTCATGGCGAGCGTCCACACCTCCTTCGGGATCTCGGAGAAGTCGATGACCGACCGGGTCGTCGCCGCGATCGAGCACCCGCTCGTCGATTGCATCGGCCACCTCACCGGCCGCCTGCTGCTGCGCCGCGAGCCCTACGCGATCGACGCCGAGAGGGTGTTCGCCGCCGCGGCCGCCAACGGGACCATGATCGAGATAAACGGCAACCCCAACCGGCGCGACCTGAACGAGGGCCACGCGCGCCTGGCGGCCGAGGCCGGCGTCCTGATCTGCTGCAACACGGACGCCCACGGCGTCGACACCCTCGGGAACATCGCGTACTCGGTGGCCACGGCCCGCCGCGCATGGCTGACGAAGAAGCAGGTCGCCAACACGCGCCCCTGGCGGTCGTTCGCTCCGCTTCGTAAGCGCGCGACGAAGAAGAGGACGGCCTAGGCCTCCGCGGCGGGCGGTGGCGGGGGGTGGCCCCCTGGCGGACGGTCTCGACGCAGGCCCGGGGTGCGGACCAGCGACACCGGCTGAAGGGCTGAGCCGGGCTCGACGTAGAAGCGGACGCCGTCGCGCTCCTCGATCGCGGCGACGGCGCGCTCCCAGCCGCGCAGGGTCAGCGCCGCGGCGATCCCGAAGCCCGTTCCGATCGCGGCCACCCCAGGGAAGAAGATTCCGATCGCGCCGGCGACCAGGGCGAAGGCGCCGAGCGGCCACAGCCGCGACAGCGCGACGCGGTTGGGGTTGTCGGTCGGGAGGGTCGGGGTCGTGCGGGCCTCGCTCAGCAGTGGGCGCATCGCGTCGGCTGCCCGCGAGGCGCGGCCGCTGATCAGCCCGATCACGATCGCGGCGGTCCACCAGACGGCGGCGACGATCAGGGTGCGCGTGTCGTTGTCGGCGTTGGCCGAGATCGCCGTGATGGCGGCGAGGGCCGTGGCGCTGCCGCCGGCGAGCAGCACCGTCATCCGAAGCAGGTCACAGAACTGCATGGCGGCCTAGCTCGCGAGGGCCCGCAGCACTGCCACGAACCCCTCCGGCCCGGCGACGGTCGCGTCGGCCATGGCCGAGACCTCGGGCGGCGCCTCATCGGAGGCGACCGCGATGCACGCTGTGCGCTCGAGGTGGCCGTCCTCATGCAGGGTCCGCAGCGCGGAGAACGCATCGACGTCGGTGCGGTCGTCGCCGCCGTAGAGCGCGGTCGTGACGGGCTTCGAGGCGAGGAGTGCCGCGACGGCGATGCCCTTGTTGATCGCCACGTTCGGGCGGATCTCGAGGACCTTGCGCCCGCGATGGGTCACGAGCTCCCTCCACTCCGCGTCGGCCGCGATCTCGCTCGCCAGCGACTCGGCCTCGCTCTCGTTCTCGGATCCGCGCCAGTGCAGCGCGACGATCGCGCCCTTGTCCTCGACTCGGATCCCGGCGCGCTCGAGGTCGGCCGAGCTGAGCGCATCGACGAAGCGGGCGGCGTCGCGGTCGTGGCCGTCGAGCGAGGGGTCAGGTTGCGGCTCGCCGGCGCCCGGCGCGAGCATCTCATAGCCGTGGTTGCCCGAATAGGCGATCTCGTCGATGCCGACGATCCGGCGGGCGTCGAGGGCGGGACGGCCGCTGACGCACGCGACCAGCGCGTAGCGCTCGGCCAGGGCCCACAGCAGCTCGCGGGTTTCGTCAGGGACGCCCGCGTCCTCGGGGCGCTCGACGATCGGGGCGATCGTGCCGTCGACGTCGGTCAGGATCGCCGCTCGGCCGGGATCGGCGCGCAGCGCCGCGACGAGGCGCTCGAGCTCGGCGTCGGGGGAGCCTGTTTCGGCGGCCTCCATCGCATCTAGTATCGCCATCCATGCGGAGGACCTTGCAGCTGGCGGCGATCGGCACCGCTGCGGGAGCCTTCAGCGGTCTCTTCGGAGTGGGCGGGGGGACCGTGATCGTGCCGCTCCTCCTGATCTGGCTGGCCTACGGAGAGCGCGAGGCGACCGGGACGAGCATGGCGGCGATTATCGTGATCGCGGCCTTCGCGGTCGTCTTCCAGGCCGCCTACGGCAACGTCGACCCCGGCCTCGCGGCGCTGGTCGGAATCCCGGCGATCGGCGGAGCGGTCGCCGGCACGGCTCTCCAGCAGCGGATCCCCGAGCGCGCGATCTCGCTCATCTTCGCCGCGCTGATGCTGGTGATCGCAGCGGAGCTGATCGTGAAATGAGCGCCCCCTGATGGAGGACCTCGCGACGATGATCCTCGGCTTCCTCGGCGGGCTTGTCGGCGGGCTGCTCGGGGTCGGCGGCGGCATCCTCTTCGTCCCGGCGCTGGCGATCTTCCAGGACCAGCCCCAGGTCGAGGCCGAGGCGACGTCGCTGCTCGCGATCGTCCCCGTGGCGATGATGGCAACCTGGCGCCAGAGCACCTATGGCAACGTGCGCCTCAAGGACGGCCTCGTGATCGGGGCGCTCTCGCCGCTCGGGGTGGCCGCCGGGGTCGTGGCCGCCAACGAGGTCAGCCAGCGAACCCTCGAGCTGTCGTTCGCCGGGCTGCTGATCTTCATGGCGGTGCGGCTGATCTTGCGGGCGACACGACCTACAGACCCTGCTCCAAAGCCCCCTTGACACCGGCGTCGAGGGCGTTGAGCCGGAAGAGCGCCAGCGCCTCGGGTGAGCCGAAGCCGCTGCGGGTGCCGGGCCGCCCGGCTCCGTCGGGGCCGTGGTGGGAGAGGACGCAGTTGAGCAGCGCGGCGCGGCGCTCGGCGGGCAGCCTTCGCGAGGCCGCCCCGACGATCTCGGCCCCGATCGCGAGGTGGCCGAGCAGCCGGCCCTCCTCGGTGAGGCCGAACTCGGCGCCGTAAGTGAACTCCCGCGACTTGCCGACGTCGTGCAGCAGGGCGGCGGCCATCAGCATGTCCGAGTCGAGTCGGGGGTGGAGCTGGCAGACCTCGCCGACCAGCGTGCCGACTGCGACGGTGTGCTCGACGAGTCCGCCCATGTAGGCGTGATGGCCGGCGCGGGTGCACGGTGCGCGCTTGAACCCGCTCGCGACCGGCTCGCTGAACAGGACCGAGGTGACGACCTCGCGCAGCGGCGCGTCGTGGACCTCGCGGGCGAGATGCTCGAGGAAGCCCGAGAGCTCGTCCCCGTCGCGGTAGGCCGAGGGCAGGAAGGCGCCGGGATCGAGGTCCGCGCCGTCGAGCGAGCGGATGTCGTCGATCTCGGCGACCAGCTCGCCGCGGAAGCGCTCGATGCGGCCCGAGACGCGGATCGCGTCGCCTCGCTCGAAGCGCGCGGCGAGCCGGTCGACCTCGCGGAAGGCGCGGCCGGTGATCGAGCCGGTTTTGTCCCGCAGCTCGACGGAGAGGTAGGGGGAGCCGTTTCGGGCCGTGAGGCGGTCCTTGCGCACGCATGCGTAGTCGCCGCGAAACCGCTGCCCGGGGGCGAGCTCCGCGATCGACGGAGCCGCCCTCGTCGGCTCGGATGTAGCTTCGGCGGGCACCCTTCGATCTTGCCGCTGCGACCGGACGCGAAGTGGCAAAGCCGGCGCCCGGCGCGAGGGCTGGCGGTAAGCTCGATCCAATGGACGCGCTCGTGTGGGAGGCCGAGCCTCCGCACCTTCGATCCCCGGTTCTGGTCTGCGCTTTCGCGGGCTGGAACGACGCAGCCGGCGCAGCGACCACCGCCCTGACGGCCGCCGCCGAGTCGCTCGGCGCCGAGGTCGTGGCGCAGATCGACCCCGAGGACTTCTTCGACTTCCAGGCGAACCGCCCGACGATCAGCCTCGCCGAAGGGCAGACGCGCGAGATCGAGTGGCCCGGCAACGTGCTCCTGACCGCGACGCCCGAGGGCGCTGAGCGCGACCTCGTGCTCCTGGCGGGCACCGAGCCGAACCTGAAGTGGCGCACTTTCTCCGAGGGCATCGCCGAGGCCGCCGAGCGCCTGGGCGTCGAGATGGTGGTCACCTTGGGGGCGCTGGTAGCCGACGTCGCCCACACCCTGCCGGTGCCGATCACCGGCCTCGCCTCCGACGCAGAGCTGGTCGAGCGGCTCGACCTCGAGCGCTCGACCTACGAGGGCCCGACCGGCGTCGTCGGCGTCCTGCACCACGCCTGCGCGCGCCGGGGCATCCCCTCCGCGAGCCTCTGGGCCGCGGTGCCCCACTACGTCGCCGCGGTCCCTAACCCGAAGGCCGCCCTCGCCCTGCTGCGTCGCCTGGAGGGCCTGATCGGTGTCGCCGTCGAGGCCTCGGCTCTCGAGGAGGAGTCGCAGTCCTTCGAGGACCAGGTCTCGAACGCTGTGTCGGCCAACCCCGAGATCCAGGAGCTGGTGCAGCGGCTCGAGTCAGAGCAGGCCGAACAGCTCGACATGGGCGAAGACATCCCCTCTGGAGAGTCGCTGGCCGAGGACTTCGAGAACTTCCTGCGCCAACGAGGCGACGACCCCCCCACCTAGCGGCCGCGCTACCAGCAGGGCTCAAGCCGTACGACTGCTCGAGCGTCGCGCGGCCTATGCCCCTTCCTAGAACTGCCCGGCTAGCGCGGCTGACCGTCCGAAGCTCAAGCCTCGCTGGCCGGGCAGATCAGCTTGAAGTCGCACCATGCGCAGATCACCGGCGAGGGGCGCGGCTCGAAGTCCTGGCCGAGGATTCCCTCGCCGACCTCCACCACGGTGCCCTCGACGCGTTCGAGGTCGTCGGGCGAGCTGCCGACGGCGACCTTCTCGTCGTCGAGCACGTACCAGTAACTGCCCGCGGCGCCGTCGAGCTTCCAGGACTCGCGGGCGGCGAGGCGGTATATGGCCAGCTGCACGTCGCTCTCGAGCTCGCGCTTAGGCTTCGGAGCGCCCGTCTTGTAGTCGATCAATTCGTAGCCGCCCTGCGGCAGCTCGTCCACCCGGTCGACGCGGCCGCGCAGGTGGTGCTGGCCCAGCTGGAAGTCGAACTTGCGCTCCACCCACTTCGGGCTGGCGACGCTCGATGACTCGCGCGCGTGGTAGCGGCGCAGCGAGGTGACCGCGCGCTCGCGGAACTGCAGCTCGTCGTCGGATTCGCCGAAGCCCGACTTCCTCCACGCGGCTGAGAACAGCGCCATCAGCCGGTTCAGGCTGCCCGCCTCGTCGCCGGCCGCGGTGCCCTGCGCGTGGAAGCGCTCGAGCACCTGGTGGATGACGATCCCGAAGCGCTGGTTGATCGTCTGCTCCTGCGGGATCCCGAAGACGCGCGCGAACTTGTACTTCAAGGGGCACGTCCTGTAGAGCTCGATGTCGGTCGCCGACAGAGCCAGGCCCTGCCCGCGGCGCGGCAGGAAGGCCTCGAGCGAGGGTTCATCGCGCGAGGCGACCAGCTCGCTCCGCCTCCGCGCCTCGCCCTCGGCGTCGAGCAGGTAGTCGTCGAGCGCCGACGCCTGAAGCGCCTCGCGCTGCTGCTCGGAGGCACTCTGGGCGAGCATGTCGTTGATGGCCCGCAGCGCCTCGGTGGTCGGCTCGGTGCCCTCCTCGGGCCGCTGGATCAGCGCCCCGAGCTTCAGCAGCTCGAGGAAGCGCGCGACCGCCCGGCTGACGTCCATATAGGTGTCGAGGCGCGGCTCGTTCAGGGTCCCGCCCGCACGCCACGCCTCCTCGAGCACGTCGTCCTGGACCATTCGGTAGGTCGCGTGCAGGCCCTCGGCCGGCCCGAACAGCTCCTCCTCGTGGCCCGACTCTTCGGCGCCGAGCACCGCGCGCGCCTCCTCGTAGAACCGCGACGCGGCGACCGGTCCCTCGTCGGTGGCGATCGGCCGGGAAAGGACCAGGCGCTCGGCGGCACGGGTCATCGCGGTGTAGAGCAGGCGCCGCTGGGAGTCCTGGTGGCTGGCGCCGCCTCCGCCCAGCTTCATGGGGACGTCGGGCGCGCCGGTCGGGACGGGCCCAGGGACGGACTCCGCCTGCAGGCCGACGACGTACACGCGGTCGAACTCGGCGCCCTTCAGCGTGTCGAACGGCATCACCCGGACCGCATCGGCCACCGGGACGGCTGGCTCGTCCTCGGGCGAGACCCCCGCCTCGGAGACGGCGACCAGGTAGCGCGCGAAGTCGCGGCTTGACCCGTTCGGCTCCCGGCGGGTCCATTCCGCGGCGAGCTCGCCGAGGCGCGAGAGGTTACGCAGCCGTTCGACGGCCTCGGGGTGCGCGGCGAACAGCCGCTGGCGGCGGAAGCCGACTCGCTCGATCAAGCGGCGGACGAATACGTCGGTCGGGCGTTCCCCCATCGCGCGCGCAGCGGCCGCGTGCAGGTTCAGGAAGGCGCGGATCCGGTCGCGCGCCTCGGGCGGGATCTGCGGGCTCTCAAGCGACGCCTCGAGGGCCGAGATCATGTCGAGCTTCCGCCGCCGGGCGATCGTCGTGCAACGTGCGAGGTCCACCGATCGCAACTCGACCGGCGGGCGCGAGAGCGCGCGCACCGCGGCGGCCGCGTCGGTCGGATCGGCGAGCAGGCGCAGCCACGCGATCACGTCGCGGACCTCGGGCCGCTGGAAGAAGGCGCCACCCCAGCTCAGGCGATAGGGGACGCGGCGCTCCTCGAGCGCCGCCGCAACCCCGCGCGAGCGCCCCGCGCCGGGGGGGACCGCGACGCAGACCCGCCCGGATCGCACCTCGCCGGCTGCGAGAGCCGACTCGATCTCGCGCGCGACGGCTTGCGCCTCAGCCCGTTCGTTGGCAGCGCTCCAGAAGGCGACCTCGGTCTCAGGGCCGGCGGCGCGGCGGCCCCCCTCGGGCTTGTCGCGCCCCGCGGTCGGCGCGAGCACCGCGTGCGCGGCGTCGAGCACCGAGCCGCCGTAGCGCCAGGACGTCGCGAGGTTGACCTCGGCGAGCTGCCCGAGCGCGCTCCGCGCCCAGGCCGCGCTGCCGCTGGAGCAGCGAGCGCGGCTCTGCTCGTCGTCGCAGGAGAGCACCGTCGTGCGCGAGCCCTTCGCGATCCGACCGATCAGCGCTCGCTCGGCCTCGCAAGCGTCCTCGAGCTCGTCCACGATCAGATGCGGATAGCGCTCTGAGATTGAGGCCGCGAGCGCCGGCCGCTCTCCCAGCAGGCGCGTCAGCTCCAAGACGGCCGAGCCACCGTCGGTGGCGCCGGCCTCGAACAGGACGGAGTCGTGGATCGCGTAGAGCTCGGCGAACTCGCGCTCTCGCTCGGCGGAGTCGCGCTCGGCGTCGTCGGATGCCTCCCGCGTCAGCTCGTCGGCCCACGCGCGAAAGCGCTCGGGGGTCACGGCGGCTGACTTGAGCGCGTCGATGCGCCCGATCAGCCGCGCCAGCAGCCCGCCCGCGTTGCCCCGGATCTCGTGCCGGCGAAGAGGAAGCTCGTCGACGCGGTCAAGCAGCATCGCCAGGCGCTCGGCCGCGTTGAAGGACTCGAGGAACGGATCGACTCCCGCCTCGGTCGAGTGCTCGCGCAGCAGCCGCACCGCAGCAACGCGGTGCGGATGCACGGCGAGCTCCTCGAAGGCCTCGCTCGCCATTTCCTCGGCGCGCGTTCGGAGGTCCCCAGCCGTGGAGTGCAGGCAGGTGAGCGCGAGCGCGCGCTCGCCGTGGTCGGCGAGGCTCGCCAGGCGCAGGGCAAGCGCCTCGGTGCGGCCGGATCCCGCCACACCGCCGACCAGCAGCGGGCCCTCCTCGTGAGCGACGACCCTCGCCTGCGAATCGCTCGGATCCGGAGAGGGAGTGTCGGTCGGCTCAGGCATCGAGGTGAGGCTACCGACGCATCTGGTTAGCATGGCGCAGTGCTTCCGGGCCCCTCGAGCGATGAGTGGATCGCGGCCCTGAGAGGGGCTGTCGAGCGTCAGAAGAAGGTCTTCGCCGATCACGTCGGGGTCGAGGCGCGCACCGAGTACGAGGGCGTCGGCGAGGGCGGCGACAACACCCTGGTCATCGATCGCCTCTGCGAGGACGCCGTTTTCGCCGAGCTCGACGCCCTGCACGCCGCCGGCCATCAGTTCACCGCGATCTCCGAGGAGCGCGGCACCGTCGCCTTCGGCGGGGGCGACTCGGATGTTCTCGTCGTGATCGACCCGATCGACGGCTCGCTGAACGCGCGACGCACTTCGCCCCCCTACTGCCTCAGCGTCGCCGTGGCGACCGGCGGGTCGATGGCCGACGTCGTGCTCGGCTACGTGTACGAGTTCGGCGCGAACGAAGAGTTCGTCGCCGTCGCGGGCGAGGGCACGGTCCTCGACGGGCGGCCACTCGATCTCGCGGACAAGGACGAGCTCGAGGTCGTGGCGATGGAGGCGAGCAAGCCCGCGCGAGTGATCGCCGCGAGCCAGGTGCTCGACGGCCGCGTCTACCGGATCCGCTGCCCTGGTTCGATCGCAGTCTCCCTCGCCTATGTGGCCGCGGGGCGCTATGACGGCATGCTCACGACGCGGCCCTGCCGCTCGGTCGACGCCGCAGCCGCCCAGCTGCTCGTCACCGCAGCGGGCGGCACCGTCCGATACGGCGAGCTGGCGCCTTCGGAGACCTCGCTCGAGCTTTCGGCGCGCTTCGATGTCGCCGCCGCGCGAACCGAGGCCGACCTCGCCACGCTACACGAGGCTCAGCAGGCGGTTGGATGACCGACGCGCCGCAGAGCCGCCGGGGAGTCGTCGACTGGGGCCTCGCCGAGCGCATCGCACTCGCTCTTTCGGGCACCGGCCCCGCCTGGCCCGGCAACGAGGAGGAGCTGCGGGTGGAGTCGGCGCGTGCGGGGCGCCTGGTCCGCAAGTACACCGGGTTGCGGGTCAAGGGCCACTTGCCAGAGGCCGAGCTGATCGACCGCGTTCAGTGGGCCCGGGTCAACCTCTCCTCGTTCAAGAGCATGTCCTCCGGCGTCGAGGAGACGCTCGCCGGCCGCATGGGGGACTCGGGCCAGGGCGCCGGACTCTCTACAAGGCTGACCAGCGCCGCCACGGGAGCCGAGATCGGCCTGGCGGTGGGATACCTCTCCCAGCGGGTGATCGGCCAGTACGACATCGCCCTGCTGGGCCCCGCGCGCACTCCCCGGCTGCTGTTCGTCGGCCCCAACCTCTCGGCGGCGCGCGATCGCCTCGACGTAGACCGCGGCCTCTTCCTGAGCTGGATCGCCCTTCACGAGACCACGCACGCCGTCCAGTTCGGCGGCGTCCCCTGGCTGCGCGGCCACCTGGGCGGGATCGCCTCAGAGCTGTTCGAGCAGGCTGCGATCGAGGTGAAGCCGGGCGAGATGCTGGCGAAGCTGACGCGGATTAACCCGCGCGAGCTGCTCCGATCGGTCGCCGGAGGCGAGCTCGCGACCCTGTTCTGGAACGACGACCAGCGCGCCCTGGTCGACGAGCTGCTCGCGGCGATGACGGTGATCGAGGGCTACGCCGAGCACGTGATGGACGCCGTCGGCCATGAGCTCGACCCCCGCTACGCAGACCTTCGCCGGCGCCTGAACCGCGACCGCGAGCGCCGGGGCCCGCTCGACTCCCTCGTCGCTAAGCTGCTCGGCCTGGACATGAAGATGGCCCAGTACAGGCGAGGCAAGGCCTTCTGCGACGCGGTCGCCAAGCAATCGGGCATCCGAGCCCTGAACACGGTCTGGAGAGACGCCGCCTCCCTCCCGACGATGGACGAGCTCGACGACCCCCAAGCGTGGATCACCCGCACAGGCGCGACGAACCGCCGCACCCTGCGTCAGCTGCTGCACGTCTAGCGTCGTAGTACCTAGCCGGCCTGGGCATCGCCGTGCGTCTCTGTCGAGACAGGTCGCAGTCGGCGATGCCCAGACCGGCCCTCTCGTCGAGACAGGTCGCAGTAGCCGACGCCGCCCACGACCCCGCGTCCAGTAACCAATCCACCACCGAGGTTTACAAACAGGTGTTCGTGGTACTATCACGAACAAGATTAGAACTAATAAGACCAACCAACGAGGGGTTGAGCCCACAGATGGCCGCTAACACCAAGAGCACCACGAGTACCACCAGCACCAAGACCAAGACCACGACCAAGACCGCGACCCAGCGCAAGCCGGCCGACCAGGCCCTGCAGGTCGTCGATGTTGCCGTCGGCGCTCCCGCAGTCGCCGTCGATAACGCCAAGCGCACTGTCGACCAGCTTCGTGACTCGCAGGGACGCACTCAGGAGATCGAGCTCCTGCAGAACCGCGTCAACAACCTGCGTGACAAGAACACCCGTCCGGCGCAGGTCGAGACGCTGAAGCAGCTCCTGACCGCCGAGATCGAGAAGGCCGAGAAGCGCGGCGGCGACGTCCGCCGTCAGGTCACCGATCAGGTCGTCGACCAGGCCCGCAAGGCGCGCGAGCGCGTCGAGCCGGTCTACAAGGACCGTGTCGAGCCCGTCGTGAAGGAGCGCGTCGAGCCCGTCTACAAGCAGCGCGTCGAGCCGACGGTGAAGAAGGTGCGCGAGCGCACGTTCTAGTCGCTTAGCCCGGGTCGCGGCGAGAGGCGCCGGCCCGGAGAGACTGCTCGCACATCCTCGCGAGCAGAAGAAGCAACCTCTCCTCCCTCGAAAGCCGGGCCCTCGTGGCCCGGTTTTCTTTTGGGCGAATGCCGGGTTGAGCCAGCACCTTTCCTAAACTCTCACACGTGCCCACGCGCGAACAGGTCTCGGACAAGCTCACGGCGGTCATCGACCCCGAGCTGCGCCGCAACATCGTTGAACTCGGAATGGTGCGCTCGATCGAGATCGGTGACGACGGCCGCGTCGAGGTCATCGTCTCGCTGACGACGCCGGGCTGCCCGATTCGCTCACACTTCCAGGACGCCGTCGTCAAGAACGTCGCCGAGCTCGAAGGCGTCACCGCCGTCGACGTCGGGTTCGACGTCCTCTCCGACGGCGAGAAGGGCGAGCTGCAGCAGAAGCTCGGCCGCAACAAGCTCCCCGAGGGTGCCCTCGCCCAGGTCAAGAACGTGATCTGCGTCGCTTCGGGCAAGGGTGGCGTCGGCAAGTCGACGATGACCGCCAACCTCGCAGCCGCGCTGCAGGCCGAGGGCCATGCCACCGGCGCACTCGACTGCGACGTGTACGGCTACTCCATCCCGCGCATGCTCGGCGTCAACCGCAAGCCCGACGTCTCGCCCGAGCGCAAGATCCTCCCGCCGCTTTCGCCCAGCGGCGTCAAGGTGATGTCGATCGGCTTTTTCGTCGAGGAGAACGCGGCCGTCGTCTGGCGCGGGCCGATGCTCCACAAGGCGATCCAGCAGTTCCTCGAGGACGTCGCCTGGGGCGAGCTCGACTACCTGCTGCTCGACCTTCCGCCCGGCACCGGCGACGTCTCGATGACCCTCGCCCAGCTTCTTCCCCAGGCCAAGATCATCGTCGTCACCACGCCGCAGCCGGCCGCCCAGAGCGTCGCCGCTCGCGCGGCGGAGATGGCCAACAAGGTCGACCTCGAGCTGATGGGCGTGATCGAGAACATGTCGGCCTTCAACGGCCCAGGAGGCGAGCGCGTGGCGATCTTCGGCGAGGGAGGCGGCCAGCTGCTCTCCGACGAGCTCGACGTGCCCCTGCTCGCAAAGGTCCCCCTCGAGTCCGACCTCCGCGAGCACGCCGACAACGGCTCCACCCTCGTCACCGCCGAGCCCGGCAACCCCGCCTCGCAGGCGATCCAGCAGGCGGCCCGCGGCATCATCGCCCAGACCCCCGTCGACCTCCCGGTGATGCAGGCCGTCGCGGCCGACGGAGTCCCGGCGGCGGCGATCAGCGGCACCGAGCTCCCCGTCGTCCAGTAGCCCTTACCCGACCGGCTTTTCGATCAGCCCGAGCTCGGTGGCCCTGCTCGCCGCCTCGACCCTCGATCGGCAGTCGAGCTTGCTGAGGATGTTCCGGACGTGCATGTCAACGGTCCGGGTGCTGATAACGAGAGCTTCGGCTATCTCCTTGTTCTTGCGCCCGTCGGCGACGAGGCGGACGACCTCGAGCTCGCGTCGGGTGAGGCCAGCCCCCTCGTGGCTGGCCGCGGCGCGGCTTCCCAGGCGCCGCTCGACGGACTCGTCCAGGGCGGCCACTTCGGCCGCCGCCGCCGCCATGAGCGGCTCGGCGCCGAGCTTGCGTGCGGCGCGGTGGGCATCGGCGAGGCGGTCGAGGGCGTCCTCACGCCGCCCGGCTGCGGCCAGCGCTACTCCAGCCCGCAACGAGATCTGCGCGCGCTCGAAGGGGATGTCCAGCCCCTGATGCAACTCCAGCGCCTGGCCGAACTGCCTCGCGGCCAGCTCGACCTCGCCGTCGAGCAGCGCAGCTTCGCCGACGGCGTGGGCGAGCGCCGCCAGGGCATCCGCGTATCCGCTTCCGGCGGCGATCCTGCCCAGCGCCTCCGCGCACGCCCTCGTCTGCTCGCCGTCCCCTTGGCGCGCGAAGAACGACGACGCCCAGCGCAGTGGCCAGACCGCGTAGTGATGGTCCTCGCTGCGCGCCCAGCGGTCGAGTAGGAAGCGGCAGTGGCTCGCCGCCGTCTCGACGTCCCCATCGGCGTCGGCGACCATGGCCAGCGCGCCCGAGGTGTCCACCTGCATGCTCAGCAGATCGATCCGGATGGCGATCTCGTTCGCCTCGGCGAGCAGGGGACGACCCGCGGCCGTGTTGCCGCGGAAGCCGAGGATCGCCCCGCGAATGCCATCGGCGACTACCCCGGACGACGGGTTCTCGGAACCGTCCGCCGTGAGATCCGCGCAGAGCTCCGATGCCCGTGTCCACTCGCCCAACTCCCGCAGCAGGTACGCCATGCACTCCCGGCACACGCGTTGCTTCTCGGCCTCGCCGGCCCTCTCGCAGAAGTCGAGCGCCGAAGCCATCGCGTCGCGCGCGGCACCGTACTCGGCGCCACTCTCGAAGACCGTTCCGAGGCACTGGTAGAGGCTTCCCGCCCTCGCGGTCAGGCCGTTCTCGAGGGCCAGCGACAGCCCCGCGTTTGCGAGCTCCAGTCCGGCATCCTGATCGCCGCGCTTCGCACGGGCCACACCCTGCAGTCCAAGCGCTTCGGCCTCGAGGTCGACCCGCCCCGCGCTCCGGGCCTCGTCACCCGCCGTCGCGGCGAGCTGCTCGGCCTCCGTGTGCTCACCTCTCCGCTGCAGGTAACCGGCCGCCACGAGGCGTTCGGCGGCCGCGTCCTCCTCCCGCCCGGCCGACGCGAACACCTCCCCGGAGCGCATTCGCATCTCGGTGGCGCGAACGCGCTCTCCCTGGAGCGCGTAGATGCCGGCCAGGCGCCGCGTTCCCTCGGCCACGGAGCGGATGTCCCTCTGGGCCTCGTGGATCTCGCAGGCCTCTCGCCACGCTCGCTCCGCCTCGGGTAGGTCCCCGGCGAGCTCGGCGCAGACGGCGTAGCGCTCGACCAGCTCCAGGCGGCCGTTCGCGCCGTCATCCGCGCTCCAGAGCTCGAGGGCCCTGCGTCCCGCCGCGGCCGCGTCACGGTGCGCGTGCACCGCGCTGAACTCGGCGACCGCGTCGACGAGGCTCATCCGAGCGCGATCGGCCTCTCCGGCCGCCTGCCAGTGACCGGCGACTTCGTAGCTGCCCTTTCCCTCGGCGGAGAGGCGTTCGGCGAGCTCGCGGTGGAGGGAGCGCCTGCGCAGCCAGGGGACGTTTTCGTAGATCGCCTCCCTGACGAGGGCGTGTCTGAACGCGGCCCGGCCCTCGCCCGTCTCCTCGAGTAGACCTTCGCCCAGGAGCTCCGCAACCCCGTCCTCGGAGCAGAGGTCGCACACGACCTCGAGAGGGAACGCTTGTCCGACGACCGAAGCCGCCTCGGCCGCCTCGCGGCCGGCGTCTCCCAGTCCCGCCACCCGGATCAGGATCGCGTCTCGCACGTTGTCTGGGACGGGCAGCTCCGAGCCGTCCCGCAGCTCGAGCCCCTGCTCGCCGTCGCGGACGAGATCGGAGGCACGGAGCGCTCGGCCGACCTCTTCGACGAAGAAGGGAAGCCCCTGAGTCCGCTCGTAGATGGTCCGCCTCAGGTCGGGCGAGGCGACTCCGCCGAGCGCCGCCTCCGCGAGAGCAGCGGTCGGCTCCTCCCCGAGGGGCTCCAGGCTGATCTCGCGCAGGGCCCCCTGGCGGCGGAGCTCGGTGCGCAGGCGCGGCAGGGAATGCGAGCCCTTGAACTCGTCCGTGCGGTAGATGCCGACGAGCAAGACCGGAAGCTCGCGGATCGGCACCGCGAGATGCGCGAGCAGGTCGAGCGTGGCGTCATCGGACCAGTGGAGGTCGTCAAGGACGATCAGGGCCGGCCCGATCTCGGCGAGCGCGGCGCGGATCGCCTCGAATAGGGTCGCCTGGTCGCTCTCGCCGGGAGGGGTCCCCAGCTCGGGCAGGATCAGCGCGAGGTGGGCGCGCAGCGGGCCAGTCTCGTCAAGCCGCTGCGGGTCGGTCCGCAGCAGCGATCGCAGTGCGGAGACGATCGGGCCGTGCGGGGCCGTCGCGTCGCGGTCCGCGCCGCCGCGAAGGACGGTCACCTGGGTGCGCTCCATGAGCGCTTCGGTCAGCCGTGTCTTGCCGACGCCGGCTTCGCCCGCGAGCAGGATGAGCTCGCCGGATCCGGCCGCGGCGCCCGCCACTGCGTCGCAGAGTCCGTCCAGCTCGGCGGTCCTTCCTACGAGGCCCCTATCCGGCGTCCCCATGGGTCGCAGCGTAGGGCAACGGCCCTCGTGCGCGGGCGCCCCGACTACGGCAATTCGAGGAGTAAAGAACGGCAATTCGGCCGTTGTAAGGCCTCCCGGCGCTGCGTACCGTCGGCGAAATCGACTCGGAGCGGCGAATCAGCGCCGCGGAAGGGATAGGAACCATGGAGACATACGTCATCAGGCGCCGCAACGGATGGAAGTCAGCCGAGGAGCTGGAGGCTGCGGCCGCGGTCTCGCGTCGCGTCGGCGACGAGGAGATGTCCGACGACATCCGCTGGATCCGCAGCTACGTGGTCCAGGAGGACGACGGCGCCCTCGGGACCGTCTGCATCTACCAGAGCACGAGCCCGGAGGCGATCCGCGAGCACGCGTCGCGGGTCGGCATGCCGGCCGACGACATCACCCCTGTCGCCGACACCGTGATCGTGCGCCCGGATCCGACCAAGGCGTCCGTGTGATCGAACGTCGCGCCGGGGGGCCGCCGCTCGCGGCCCCCCGCTGACGTTCCTACGGACCTCACGTTCCGCCTACCCAGGCCGTTGAATCAGTGATGCGCATGAGCTTCGCGACGTACGACAGCCCGCTCGGGTGCCTGACCCTCGTCGCCGACGGCGGTGCTCTGACGGGAGTCGGCTTCCCCGGGCGCGGTGGCGCGCCGCGCACCGGCGCCGGGCCGGCCGAGTCCGGGATCCTCGCCGAGGCCGCACTCCAACTCGACGAGTACTTCGCAGGACGACTCCGCAGGTTCGACCTGCCCCTCCGGCTGGACGGGCCGGATCTCGAGCTGCGGGTGTGGGCCACCCTGCGCGAGATCCCGTTCGGCGAGACCGTCGCCTACGGCGAGGTCGCGAAGCGGATTCAGCAGCCCGGCGAGGTGGCTCCCGACCCGCGCGATGTCGGCGCCGCCGTCGGCCGGACCCCGACGCCGATCGTTGTCCCCTGCCACCGGGTCGTCGGAGCCGACGGCTCACTTATCGGCTACGGCGGCGGGCTCGACCGCAAGCGGGCGCTGCTCGACCTCGAGGCCGGGCGACTGGCGCTGCTCTAGGGCCGAGCGTCGCTACGACTTGCTCTTGAAGTACTCCGCGTTGGTCTCGGTGTACTTGATCCACTCCGAGGGGAGCTGGTCCTCGGCGAAGCAGGCGTCCACGGGGCACGCCTCGACGCAGGCGTCGCAGTCGATGCACTCGTCGGGGTCGATGAAGAGCTGCTTGACGGCCTCGTAGTCGGGCTCGTCGGGGGTGGGGTGGATGCAGTCGACCGGGCACACCTCGACGCAGGAGTTGTCCTTCTCACCGATGCACGGCTCTGCGATGACGTAGGCCACTGAGCTGCCTTCCCTCTATCGACGATTGCAGTCGCGGCGCCTCGGAAGGCGCCGCTGAGGGCGACATTCTAGGCGAGCTAGCCGTCCGGCGTGCCCCGCGCCGACGCGGGCTAGAGTGGCCACGTGCTTCTGCTGACGGGCGCAACGGGAGTGATCGGCGGCGAGCTGCTGCCGAACCTGCTCGGATCCGGGACCGATGTTCGGGCCCTGGTTCGCGAGCCGCGGCGCCTCGGCGAGCACCGCGTCAACGTGCAGATCGCGCTCGGCGACCTCGCCGACCCCTTCTCGATGCGCCATGCGATGCGCGGTGTCGACACCGTCGTGCACCTTGCGGCGACGATCCGCGACCAGCCGCAGGGGACCATCGAGGAGCTGAACGGGCTCGCGACTCTGCGCCTGCTGCGCTCGGCCGAGCGCGCCGGCGTGAAGCGCTTCGTCTTCTTCTCGGCCATGGGCGCCAGCTCGATTCAGCGCACCCGCTTCTTCCGAGCCAAGGCGCTCGCGGAGCGCGCGGTGCTGGACTCGCCGCTGCGGACGACCGTCTTCGCCCCTTCGATCGTCTACCGACCCGGCGACCCCTGGATCACGCTGCTCGAGCGCTTCTCGGCGCTGCCCGCCGTTCCGGTCTCGGGCAGCGGGAATGCTGCATACCAGCCGATCTGGGCTCGCGACGTCGCCGCCTGCATCGCCTCCGAGCTGGCTCGCCTATCGGAGAACGGCGTGGCCGGCGAGGGCGAGTCGCGCCGTCTGGAGCTCGCGGGGCCGCAGACGCTCTCCTACGACGGAATCGTCGAGCAGGTGCTCGACGCCGACGACCGCCGCCGCCCCTTGGTTCACGTGCCGCTGCCGGTCGTCCGCGCGGGCCTCCGCGTCGTCGAGGCCTTTAGCGGGTCGCGGTCCTTCGCGACGTGGGAGGAGGCCGAGTTGATGGAGGTGCCGATGGTCTCCGAGCGCGGCACCGAGGACGTCAAGGCCCTGGGGGTCGAGCCGAGGACGATGGCCCAGGTACTGGGCGCAGCGAACGGCTCCCCCGGCTAGGACGCGGCGTGGAGATCGCGATCACCGTCATCGTCTTCGTCGCGATCGTGGCCATGTGGATCGCTCCTTCGGTTATCGCGATCATCAAGGGGCATCTGGTCTGGGGAGTCCTCGGCCTCGTTGTCTTTGCCCCGATCGGCTGGGTCGGCGCGCTGCTGACCGCAAAGCCCGGCTCTACGTGGGCTAAGAACCGCTACAGCGAGGACCAGCTGGCCGCCTCGAAGGCGAAGTACGGCGACCCGGCCGTCGCGGCGCCCGCTGCCGCATCGTCGACGGCCGGAACGGCCGCCGAGTCGGGCGAGGACTGGCGGTGCGGGATCTGCGGCGAGGTCAGCGCCACCAAGGTCGCAGCCGAGAGCCATGTGCGCGGCTCCCACCCGCAGGCGCCGGTCGAGAGCTCGATCGCGCCCCTTCCGCAGTAGGCGCCCCCAGAACGACGAGAGCCCGGCTTTCACCGGGCTCTCGTCGGAAGCCACAGGCGACCCTGGAGGAGCCGCCGTTGAGTGGCTTGCTTACATCATCCCGCCCATGTCCGGCATGCCGCCGGGCATGCCGCCTGCGCCGTCCTTCTCGGGCGGCTCGGCCACGATGGCCTCGGTGGTCAGGATGTTCTTGCCGATGGACGCCGCGTTCTGCAGCGCGGAGCGCGTGACCATCGTCGGGTCGATGACGCCGTCGGCGACCAGGTCGCCGTACTCGCCGGTGCTCGCGTTCAGGCCCTCTCCGGCCTTGAGCCCGCGGATCTTCTCGACTACGACCGAGCCCTCGAAGCCCGAGTTCTCGGCGATCTGCCGAATCGGCTCCTCGAGTGACTTCCTGATGATCGTGGCGCCGGTGCGCTCATCGTCGTCGGTGTACTTGTCGAGGTCGATCGCGTCCTGGGCGTTCAGCAGCGCGACGCCGCCTCCCGGGACGATGCCTTCCTCGAGCGCGGCGCGGGTCGCCTGCAGGGCGTCCTCGACGCGGTGCTTCTTCTCCTTCATCTCGGTCTCGGTCGCAGCTCCGACCTTGACCACCGCGACGCCGCCGGCCAGCTTGGCCAGCCGCTCCTGCAGCTTCTCGCGGTCGAAGTCGGAGTCGGTGTTCTCGACCTCCGACTTGATCTGCTTGATGCGGCCCTTGATGCCGTCGCTGTCTCCGCCGCCGTCGATGATCGTCGACGTGTCCTTGGAGACGACGACGCGACGAGCCTTGCCGAGCTGCTCGATCGTCGTGTTCTCGAGCTTCAGGCCCATCTCCTCGGTGATGACCTCGCCGCCCGTGAGGATCGCGATGTCCTCGAGCATGCGCTTGCGGCGATCGCCGAAGCCGGGGGCCTTGACCGCGACGCCCGTGAAGGTGCCGCGGAGCTTGTTCACGACCAGGGTCGCGAGGGCCTCGCCCTCGACGTCCTCAGCGATGATCACGAGCGGCTTGCCGCCCTGCATGACCGCCTCGAGCACCGGCAGCACGTCGCGTACCGAGCCGATCTTCTGGTTGGCGATCAGGATGTACGGCTCATCGAGCACCGCCTCCATGCGGTCCTGGTCGGTGACCATGTAGGGCGAGATGTAGCCCTTGTCGAACTGCATGCCCTCCGTGAACTCGAGCTCCATCCCGAAGGTCTGGCCCTCTTCCACGTTGACCACGCCGTCCTTGCCGACCTTGTCGATCGCGTCGGCGATGATGTTGCCGATCTCTTCGTCCGCAGCCGAGATCTCGGCGACGCGAGCGATCTGCTCCTTGCCGGCGATGTCCTTCGACTGCTTCTCGCGAAGGTTCTCGACGACCTGTTCGACGGCCATCTCGATGCCCTTGCGCAGTCCCAGCGGGTTCGCGCCGGCGGCCACGTTCTTCAGGCCGTGGCGGACGATCGTCTGGGCCAGCAGGGTCGCGGTGGTGGTTCCGTCACCGGCGACGTCGTTGGTGGCCGTGGCCACCTCGCGGACGAGCTGGGCGCCCTGGTTCTCGAAGACGTCCTCGACCTCGATCTCGCGGGCGATGGTGACGCCGTCGTTCGTGATGGTGGGAGCGCCGAACTTCTTGTCGAGGACGACGTAGCGACCCTTGGGGCCGAGCGTCACCTTGACGGCGTTAGCCACCGAGTCGACGCCGGCCTGCAATGCGCCGCGCGCTTCCTCCTTGTACTTCAGCTCCTTGTGAGCCATGTGTTTTCTCCTATCTCTAGCCGCCCCCGGACGCGAAGCCGAGGAGGCGGCGTGTTAAGTGGTGCCTAGCCGACCTTGGCCAGGACGTCGGACTCGCGCAGCACGAGGAGCTCGTCACCGTCCACGGTGATCTCCGTGCCCCCGTACTTCGAGTACAGGACTTCGTCGCCCTCGCTTACGTCGAGCGGTCGGCGCGTGCCGTCTTCGGCAACTGCGCCGTCGCCGACAGCGAGGACCTTGCCCTTCTGGGGCTTTTCCTTCGCGGTGTCGGGAAGGACGATGCCGCTGGCAGTCGTCTCTTCCTCCGGGGTCGCCTGAACGATCAGGCGATCTCCGAGCGGCTTCAACTTCATTTGCTTACCTCCATTACCGGACTTCTCCGTTCGTGTTGCGGAAGCTTCTAACAAAGGGTTTGGCACTCGGATGGTGAGAGTGCCAAGCCTTGGTGGCATTCTAGGCAAAGCTGAAAGCGAACTCGTGACCGAGTGGGGGAACGCTCAGTCGATCGCCAGCAGCCGCACGCCCAGCCGCTTCGCCAGGCACTCGCCGCCGCTTCGCATCACGTAGTCGTGGTTGAGCGCGAACAACGGCCGGGCGACCGGCGCGAGCAGGTTCATCCAGGCCGTCGTTGTGCGCACGTGCCACTCATAAAGGACGGCCGTGATCCCGTCCTGCTCGAAGAAGCGCCAGCGGCCGGTCCCCGCGAGCTCGCCGCTCGCCTCGCCCTCGAGCAGGTACGGGCGCTCGACCCTGGTCGAGCGAACGAAGAACTCGACCTCGTACGGGAGCTTCGCCTTCCAGACGTAGCGCCCGTACTGGCCGATCCCATGCTCGTCGCCCTCGGCCAGCCGCTCGGCCTCGATGACGCCGCGCCACCACTCGGGCCACGCGTCGGAGTCGTAGACCGCGTCCCAGACCCGCTCGCGCTCCGCTTCAAGCAGCCAGGTCGTGAGGAAGCGGTATTCGGCCACGCCGCGGTCAGTTCGGCGAGGGCGGTTCGCCGTTGCCGAACTGGGTGCTCGGGCGCTCGACGACCTGGGAGAAGCGGATCACAGTGACGGTGTCCTCCTCTGAGATGGGGCGGCTGTAGATCTGGCTGAGGAACTGGACTGTGTCCTCGAGGCGGCGGAACTCGGGGTTGTCGTGCTCGATGTCGCGCGGCGATAGCTCGCCCACCTTCTTGACCTCGACGTCGTCGATCACCGCCGAGAAGATCTTCTCGCGCGGCTGGTGGCGGAAGCCGACCGTGACCCACACGACCTGGCCGCGCTTGTACTTCCGCGACTTGTCGCCGAGGCGGATCGTGGCCGTCTTGCGGCCGCGCTTGAGCTGGTCGACGAAGACCGCCGAGTAGAAGTTGAGGACGTAGAGGGGGCCACTCATTTCGGATTCTTTCGATGGGACATTGGTCTGGTGATGAGGACCCCGGTGGGGTCTCATTGCGCGAGCGAGCCTAGACGATCGCCGCCGAATCGAATCCCCCGCTCAGGCCGGATCGTCGAAGCCCTCGCTGCCGATCAGCGGCACGAAGCGGCACGGGCCGATGGTCTGCTGGCGCAGGGAGTCTCCGTCGCGGCGGAAGACGGTGAGCAGGTCGGAGGTCCCGGTCGCGATCGGTACCACCAGGCGGCCCCCGTCGGCGAGCTGGGCCAGCATGCTGTGCGGAGCCTCGGGTGTGGCGGCGTGGACCGCGATCCCGTCGTAGGGCGCGTGCTCCGGGAGGCCGCGGCTTCCGTCGGTGATCACGACCTCGGCGTTCTCGACCCCGAGATCGGCCAGCCGCACGGCCGCGCCCGCCCCGAGCTCCTCGATCCGCTCAGCGCTCAGCACGTTTGCCGCGAGCTGCGCCAGCACGGCGGCCGAATAGCCCGAACCCGTCCCGATCTCGAGCACCCGCTCGTCGCCGCCGAGCTGGAGGGCCTGGCAGATCGCCGCGACGACCCACGGCTGGGAGATCGTCTGCTCGTGAGATAGCGGCAGCGCCGAGTCGTCGTAGGCGCGCTCGCGGACACTCGACGGCACGAAGAGCTCGCGCGGGACGCTCCCCATCGCCTCGAGGACCCGCTCGTCGTCGATGCCGCGCCGGCGGAGCTGGCGCTCGACCATCCGCTCGCGTGCTCCCTCGAAGTCGGGAGGAACGAGCGGGCGGGCCATCAGAAGATGTAGGCGCTCAATCGCTCGGGCTCGATCACGGTCACCTTGGCGCGCCCGACGCGGACAACGCCCGCTCGCTCGAGCGTCGCGAGAAAGCGGCTGACGCTCTCGCGCGAGGTGCCGGCGAGCTGGGCCAGGTCGGACTGGCGCAAGCGGATCGTCACGCCGTCGCGCATCTGCGGGGTCAGCTCGCCCTCGGCAAGCAGCTGGTTCAGCACGCCCGCTACGCGGCTCGGCACGGTCTGGAACGACTGGCGGGTGATGCGCTCGTTCGCTTCACGCAGGCGCCGGGTCAGCGCGACGACGAGCTTCTCGGCCATCTCCGGGTGGCGTCGGATCAGTGCGCGCACGTCGCGGGCCGGCAGCGCCAGCAGCTCGGTGTCCTCGGTCGTCTCGACGCTCGCCGAGCGCGACTCGCCGTCGAGCATCGCCAGCTCCCCGAAGATTGAGCCCGGGCCGAGGTTGGCGAGCGTGATCGCCCTCCCGTCGGGATGCTCGCGCGTGACGCGGCAGCTCCCGGTGCGGATGATGTAGCAGGCGTCGCCCGGGTCCCCCTCGTGGAAGACGCGCGTCTCGCGTGGGAAGCTGCGGGGGACGGCTACCTGACCCACCCGGTCGAGCTCCGGCTCGGAGAGCTCGGAGAACAGCGGCACTCGTCTCAGCAGATCGGTCACGTCAGACATGCGTCAGGCCCTCCTCCGGTGCCCACCGGGCGATTATCCCTGACAACGCGGGCACCAGTAGGTGACCCTCGCCGAGTCGCCCTGGCCGCGGGAGCGGATCGGCGTCCTGCAGCGCGGGCAGGGCATGCGGGCGCGGCGATAGACGCGCTTCGGCTGGCGCCCGGTCTCGACCGCGGCGAGCATCAGTTCTCGAGCCGCGCCGGCGGCGGATTCGAGCTCGTCCTCGCTCAGATCGTCGAGCCGGCGCCAGGGATCGACGCGCGCCCGCCAACACCCCTCGCTCTTGAAGATGTTGCCGATCCCGGCGAGGAGGGTCTGGTCGAGCATCGCGTCGCCGAGCTGGGTGCCGGCCTCCGCGCGGCGAAGCGATGCGGCCGCGGCCTGCGGGGTCAGGTCGGCGGCGAGGATGTCGGGCCCGAGGCGCGAGAGGCGCGGGTCGCGCCGCAGCTCGCCTTCGCGGACGATCCGCATCGAGGTGCCGCCGAAATTGACCGCCTCGGCACGCTCGCCGGCGAGTGCGACCCAAGCCGCCACCGCGGGCTTGCGCCAGCGCTCGCCGGGGCGGTAGAGGTGCCAGGCGCCCTTCATCCCCAGGTGGCTGTGCAGGACGAGCCCCTCGTCGAAGCGCAGCAGCAGGTGCTTGCCGCGGCTCTCGGCGCCGGTGAGGGTGCGCCCTTCGAGTTGGTTGGCCGGGCGGCCGTCGGGACGCCGCCGGCCGGGAGTGCGGACCGAGACCTCCGAGCCGACCAGGGCCTCGTCGAAGCGTCGGGCGAGCCGCATGATCGTGTCGCCCTCAGCCATCCCGCCGGCCCTTGGCTCAGGCGACCAGGCGCCGGGGCTGGCGACGGAAGCCGGCGTCGACCAGGACCTGCTCGGTCGGCGTGCCGATCACCGCCTCGCCGTCGAGACGCTCGACCGCGAGCTTCTCGATCACGCCGTCGCGGGCCGCCTCGAACAGCTCGCCCAGGACCTCGGCGAGCTCGTCGCCCTCGAGGGGCGCGAGGCGCAGCAGGCCTCGGCCGCCGCGCTCGACGTAGAGCAGCGGCACTCCGTCGCGCAGCGCTACGTAGGCGTTCGCGGTGCGTGCAGGACGCCGCTGGCCCTCGAGCTTCGGCCAGGGAAGGGTGGCGCCGTAGGGGTTTGCGGGGTCAGTGGCGGCCAGGATCACGATCTCGCCGTTGGTGCGCGGCAGGCTGCGGAGCCGCTCGACGGCCCCTGGCAGCGCGAACTGGGCGCCGCCGAGGCCCTCTACGAAGTAGCCCCGGCGCGCCGTGCCGAGCAACTCGAGGTTCTGAAGCTCGCCGTAGATCGCCGCGAAGCCTCCGGGGATCCCTTCCGCGATCGCGGTCTCGCGGGTGACGATGCCGTGGCGCTCGAGCATCAGCTCGGCCTGCGCGCGCGAGCGCGGGCCCTGCGGCGGGGCGTCCTCGAACAGAGCGGAGGTGAGCGACCAGCGGCCGAGGACAGTCCCGGCGGCAGCGGCGCGGCGCTGCGCGAAGCGTCTTCCGCCGCGCTTGGTGCCGCTCGCCGCCCGCAGGCGCGGCGCGCGCAGCGGCGCGAAGGCGTCGTTCGTCACCTCGCCGTTCCAGGCCAAATCCCAAAGAGCCTCGTGGAGCTCTTCGGCCGTGGCGTCGATCTGGAGCAGGTCGAGCCAGAAGCTCGGACCGCTGGCCAGGGCCGCCCGGATCGCGTCGTGGACCTCGCCCTGGGGCGCCTCGAGCTTGATGTTGCCGGCGGGAGGGCCGGCGAGGTGGACGTCCTCGCGGAAGTAGAGGGCCACCTTTCCGTCGCTTCGGCCGAGGCTTCCTGCGCCGATCCAGACCAGCTCGCCGCTCGTGCAGAGCTCGTCGAGCCAGCCGATCGAATAGGTGCCGAGGCGACGGGGGAGCACGTCGCGCTCCCAGGTCTTCGGCGTCAGCACCACTCCCTGCAGCGGGACGAGCGCCTCGCGCAGCCGGTCGGGGCCGGCGCCCGTCGGGCGATGGGCGTCGACGTTCTGCCAGCTCGGCAGGAAGCGTGCGAGCTCTGAACGGTCGGCGGCCTCGACCTCCTTGCGCAGCTTGGCGAGGCTCGCCCGGCGGACGCGCCGCAGCACGTCGGCGTCGCACCACTCGCGCTCGGTCCCCTGCGGCAGCAGCTCGCCGCGGACGACATCGCCCGCGCTCTCGAGCTCGCGGAGCGCCGGGGTCGGGTCGACCTTGTAGCGGTTGGCGAGCTGGGCGGTGGGGAAGGGGCCGTGCGTCGCCGCGTAGCGGCGCACCAGCGAGAGCATCGGGTTCTCGACCTTTTCGAGGAAGCTGTCGGGCAAGCCGGCCGGCGGGGGCACTCCGAGGGCGTCTCGGTAGAGGCCCGCATCCTCTGCCGCGATGTAGCGCTCCTCGCCCGCCACGCGCACCTTGGCGGCGCGGCGCTCGGTGACGAGCTTCTGAAGCATCGTCTCGGCCGAATAGCCCTCGACCACCCGCAGGGAGGCCTCCTCGAGGGTCAGGTCACCGAGCCGCCGCAGCACCTGCTGCAGCGCGTCGCGGTCCTTCGATCGCCCGGCCTCGGTCAGCTGCTGCAGGGAGGCCTCGACGTCGTCGAGCGCCTCGGGGTCGATCAGCTCGCGCAGCTCCTCTTGGCCGAGGAGCTCGCGCAGCAGGTCGCGGTCGAGCGCCAGCGCCGCGGCCTTGCGCTCGGCGTTCGGCGTGTCGCCTTCGTACATGTAGGTGGCGACATAGTCGAAGAGGAGCGACGAGGCGAAGGGGGAGGCAGTCGGCGTCTCCACCTCGACCATCGTGATCCGGCGCGAGTGCAGGTCGCCCAGCACCTGCTGCAGCGCCGGTAGGTCCAGTACGTCCCGCATCACCTCGCGGTACGTCTCGAGGATCACGGGGAAGCGCGGGAAGTCGCGGGCGACCTCGAGCAGGTTCTGGGACTTCAAGCGCTGCTGCCAAAGCGGGGTGCGCTTCCCCGGCCAGGCGCGAGGCAGAAGCAACGACCGCGACGCGTTCTCGCGAAAGCGCGCGCCGAACAGGGCTGAGCCGCCGAGCTCTCGCACGATCAGGTCCTCGAGCTCGTCGGGCTCGAGCATCACCAGGTCGGCCGAGGGCGGCTCGTCGGCGTCGGGCATGTGGACGACGATCCCGTCGTCGGACCAGATCGCGTCGGCCTCGAGCTCGGAGTCGTCGCGGATCTTGGCCGACAGCGCGAGCCCCCAGGCTGCGTGGACGCGGCCGCCGAAGGGTGAGAGCACGCACAGCCGCCAGTCGCCGATCTCGTCGCGGAACCGCTCGACGACGATGTTCTCGTCGGACGGGACGACGCGCGTGGCCGCCTGCTGCTCGGTCAGGTAGTTGACGAGGTTCTGCGCGGCGAGCGGGTCGAGGTCGTTGTCCTTGGCGAGCTGCTTCGGCGTCGCGTTGACCGCCTCGCGCGTGAACGCGCCGATCGCGCGACCGAGGTCGGCGGGCCGCCCGATGCCGTCGCCGCGCCAGAAGGGGACGGCGCCGGGCACGCCTGGCGCGGGGGTGACGATGACGCGGTCGCGGGTGATGTCCTCGATGCGCCAGGTTGTGGCGCCGAGCAGGAAGGTCTGGCCGGGGCGGGCCTCGTAGACCATCTCCTCGTCGAGCTCGCCGACGCGGCGGCCGTCGGGCATGTGGACGCCGTAGAGCCCGCGGTCGGGGATCGTGCCGGCGTTCGCGATGGCGAGCTGCCGCGCCCCGGGGCGCCCTCGCATCGTGCCCTTGGTGCGGTCCCAGACGATTCGCGGGCGCAGCTCGGCGAAGCGCTCGGACGGGTAGCGCCCGTCGAGCATGTCGAGGACGTTTTCGAGCTGCTCGCGAGAGAGGTCGCGGAAAGACTCCGACGACGTGACGAGGGCCTCGACGTCGTCGATCTTCCATTCGTCGAGCGCGGCCATCGAGACGATGTGCTGAGCGAGCACGTCGAGGGGGTTGTGGGGAATCACCGTCTCCTCGATCTCGCCGCGTCGCATCAGCCGTGCGACCACCGCGCACTCGAGCAGGTCGGATCTGAACTTCGGGAAGATCCGGCCCTTCGATGTCTCGCCCAGCGAGTGCCCCGCGCGGCCGACTCGCTGTAGGCCGCGGGTGACGGACTTCGGCGACTCGATCTGAACCACCAAGTCGATCGCGCCCATGTCGATTCCGAGTTCGAGCGATGACGTCGCGACCAGGCAGGGCAGGTCTCCCGACTTCAGCATCTCCTCGACGACGAGCCTTTCCTCGTGGGAGAGCGAGCCGTGGTGCGCACGGGCTATTTCGACGTAGCCCTCGTCATCGCGAGACTTCCGTGCCGTCGAGTCGTCGTTGCCCTCCTGCTCGGTGGCCGGGAGCTCCTGCTCGGGCTCCTCGTTCGCCATCTCGTTGAGGCGCTTGGCGATGCGCTCGGCGGCGCGGCGGCTGTTGACGAAGACGATCGTCGAGGTGTGGTCCTGCACGAGTTCGAGCAACCGCGGGTAGATTGCCGGCCAGATCGAGCGCTGCACGGGGTCATAGGGCTGGGGCTCGGGCAACCCCGAGTCCCCGCCGTCGCGGCGTTTCTCCGTCGCCGCGTCCGGCTCGGTCATGTCCTCGACCGGAACGACGATCTCGAGGTCGAGGTCCTTCGGCTTGCTCTTGTCGACGACGGTGCACTTGCGGCCGGCGCCGGCGAGGAACTGGCCGATGCGCTCCAGCGGGCGCTGGGTGGCGCTCAGGCCGATGCGCTGGACCGGGTCGTTGCCCGCGTCCTGTCCCAGCTTGTCCAGCCGCTCCAGGGTCAGCACCATGTGCGCCCCTCGCTTCGACGGCGCGACTGCGTGGATCTCGTCCACGATCACGGCCTCGACGTCGGTCAGGATCTCGCGAGCGCCCGAGCTGATCATCAGGTAAAGCGACTCGGGCGTCGTGATCAGGATGTCGGGCGGCGTCTTTCGCATCGCCCGGCGCTGGGACTGCGGGGTGTCGCCGGTGCGAAGCCCTACCGAAATCGGCGCGCCGATGCCCGCCAGAGGCGCCCGCAGGTTGCGCTCGATGTCGTAGCTGAGCGCCTTCAGCGGCGAGATATAGACGATCTTGACCCCGGCACCGAGCTCGTCGGGACGGCGCGAGAGGCTGTCGATTCCCCAGAGGAACGCAGATAGCGTCTTGCCCGAGCCCGTCGGCGCGCAGATCAGCGTGTGCTCACCCGAGGCGATGGCGGGCCATCCCGCCGTCTGCGCAGGCGTGGGAGCCTCGAACGAGCTCTCGAACCACTTCCTGACCGGGTCAGAGAAGAGATCCATGGGTGATTTCGGGGTTGCGGTCGTACTCATGCCCAACCTAATGACTGTACAGATGGCGGGGCCGTCGGCCCCGATCGAATGGCTGGCGAGCGAGGGCGCCCCTGGCGCCCGGGGCCGAGGTCGAGGCCCCGCTCTTCTACAGCACCAAGTTCACCGACGGGCGCTGGGCATCTGGGGAGAGCGCTCGCAGGCCGAGGCGCGGCTCGAGGGCCGAGCGGTCAGGAGAGCGTCGCCGCGACCTCCGCCAGCGGCGGCGCGTCGCGGTCGCGGTCCGACAGCAGCGGATCGCTGATCGGCCACTCGATCCCGACCTCGGGGTCGTCCCAGGCGACGCCGGACTCGAGCGCTGGGTCGTAGTAGCTCGAGAGGCGGTAGAGCACGTCGGCCTCGTCGCTGAGCAGGCAGAATGCGTGCCCGAAGCCCTGTGGGATGTAGAGCTGATGATGCTTCTCGCCGTCGAGCTCGTGGCCCTCCCACTGCTTGTAGGTCGGCGAGTCGGGTCGCAGGTCGACGGCGACGTCCCAGATCCGCCCCTGCGGGCAGCGCACCAGCTTCGCCTGGCCGCGCTGCATGTGGATCCCTCGAAGCACCGGGCCGCGCGAGCGGCTGTGGTTGTCCTGCACGAACGAGACGTCGATGCCGAGCTCGCTCAGGTCGGACTCGCGGAACGTCTCGACCAGGAAGCCGCGCTCGTCCCCGTGCACGTCGGGTTCGAGCAGGACCACGTCGGTGAGCTCTGTCGGCAGGCGCCGCATCAGCCGCTGAGCCTAGTCCCGTAGTGGCGCTCGTAGTACTCGCGATAGGAGCCCGAGCGGATCGGGGCCCACCAGTCCTCGTTCTCGCGGTACCACGCGACCGTCCGCTCGATTCCCTCGGAGAAGGGGACCGCTGCGGCCCACCCGAGCGCGGTCAGCTTGTCGGATGACAGGGAATAGCGGCGGTCGTGGCCGGGGCGGTCGTCGACGTGGGAGATCAGCGACTCGTCGCGTCCCGTGAGCTCGAGGATCCGCTTTACGACGTCGATGTTCGGGAGCTCGTCAGGGCCGCCGACGTTGTAGACCTGCGCCGCCTCGCCGCGTTCGAGGACCGCGTCGATCGCGGAGCAGCAGTCCTCGACGAAGAGCCAGTTGCGCACCTGCATGCCGTCGCCGTAGACCGGGAGGGCGTCCCCCGCGAATGCGTTCAGGATGCAAAGCGGGATCAGCTTCTCGGGGTGCTGGCGAGGGCCGTAGTTGTTCGATCCGCGGACGATCAGGGCATCGGCGCCATAGGTGCGCGCGAATGCCGAGACGAGCAGATCACCCCCGGCCTTCGAAGCGGCGTAGGGGGACGACGGGTCGATCGGCGACGCCTCGGTCGCCGTCCCCTCGTCGAGGTCGCCGTAGACCTCGTCGGTCGAGACCTGGAGATGGCGGATGCCGGCGTCGCGGCTCGCCTCGAGCAGCACGTAGGTGCCGTAGACGTCCGTGGTGATGAACTCGCCCGGGGACTCGATCGAGCGGTCGACGTGCGACTCGGCGGCGAAGTTGACGACCGCGTCGCAGCCGGCGACGGCTGCGCGCGCGGCCTCGGCCTCGGCGATGTCCCCCTGCACGAACTCCAGCCGGTCCGCCGGGAGCCCCTCGAGGTTCTCGCGCCTACCGGCGTAGGTGAGCTTGTCGAGCACCCGCACCGAGTCCTCGCCGTGGGTGGCGAGGCGATGCGCGACGAAGTTCGAGCCGATGAAGCCGGCGCCGCCGGCTACGAGGAGCTTCATGAGTCATCCTCCCGCACGTCCTCCGCTTCGCGTCCGGGCGTGCGGGGTTGCGATTCCGGCGCGGGGGATTCCGAGGTTTCGCTCGGTTCACTCGGCGATTGACCCTCGGCGTCTTCGTCCTCGTCACGCTTCCGGTGAAGGTCGAGCACCGGTTGGCGGAAGGTCGTGGATCCGGCGCGGCGCTCGGGGGGCTTTTCCTCAGTGGTCGGTGCGTCGCGGCGCTCGAGGTAGTCGGCGAGTCCGCGCTGCCAATCGGGCAGGGTGATCGGGGCGGTGCGGCCGCTGCCGAGCACTGAGTTGGCCGGGCGCTTGGCGGGGCGTTCCATCATGTCGGTGGTCGAGGCCATCACCCGGGTCACGACCTCGGACTGGCGGAAGATCTCCATCGCGAACTCGTACCACGAGCAGCTGCCCTGGCCCGCCATGTGGTGGATGCCGAACGACTCGGTGTCGATCAGCCGCACGAGGCCCGCAGCGAGGTGCCCCGTGTAGGTAGGGCAGCCGACCTGGTCGTGGACGACGACGACCGGTCCGCCGCTCTGGCCGAGGCGAAGCATCGTCTCGACGAAGTTGCCGCCGCCCGGCCCGAACAGCCAGGAGGTCCGGACGATGTAGCTGCGCCGGGTCGCGAGGGCTGTCGCCCGCTCGCCCGCGAGCTTGGTCCTGCCGTAGGCGTTGATCGGCGCGGGCTCGTCCGACTCGGTGTACGGGCCGCGCTTCGTGCCGTCGAAGACGTAGTCGGTCGAGACGTAGAGCACCTTGGCCCCGGCGTTCGCGGCCGCGATGGCGACGAAGCTCGCTCCCTCGCCGTTGACCAGCTCAGCGTCGTGCTCTGAGTCCTCGGCGCCGTCGACGTTGGTCCAGGCCGCGCAGTTGATCACGGCCCCGGGGCGGTGGCGCGCCATCGCGCGGTCGACGCGCTTCGGGTCGGTGACGTCGAGCTCGTCGCGGTCGAGCGCGACGACCTCGTGGCCCTGCGCGCCCGCGAACCTGGCCACGTCCGTGCCCAGCATCCCGCCGGCCCCAGTGATCAGGACCTTCACGGGATCGCGATCTCCGCGTTGTCGCCGACCAGGAACTGCATGGTCTTCGGCATCCCGTCGCTGCGGGTGACGCTGACGTCCTTTCCGAGCAGGCTGCGCTCCATGCGGGCGGGGAGATCGCGGATCACCGATCCGGCGAGCACGATCGAGTGCTCGATCTCCGATCCGACGACGACGACATCCTCGCCGATCGCGGTGTAGGGACCGACGTAGGCGTTCTCGAGCCTGGCGCCCGCGGCGATCACGGCGGGCCCGCGGACGCGGCAGCCTTTGAGCGTCGCGCCCTTCTCGACCACCAGGCGGCCCTCGACCTCGGAGTCCACGAGCTCGCCCTCGATTCGCTTCTCGAGGTCCTCGAGCACGAGGCGGTTGGCCTCCAGCATGTCCTCGAGCTTGCCGGTGTCCTTCCACCAGCCCTTGACGATGTGCGGCTCCACGCGCTTGCCCCCGTCGATGAGGGCGTCGATCGCGTCGGTGATCTCGAGCTCGCCGCGCGCCGAGGGCTCGATCGAATGGGCGGCCTCGAAGATCGCCGGCGAGAACATGTAGACGCCGACGAGCGCCAGGTCGCTCGGCGGCTCGGTCGGCTTCTCGATCAGGCGGACGACGCGGTCGCCGTCGAGCTCGGCGACGCCGTAAGCCGAGGGATCGGGGACCGAGGTCAGCAGGATGGAGGCCTCCGGGCCCGAGGACTTGAAGTCCTCGACCAGCTCGACGATCCCGTCGCGCAGCAGGTTGTCGCCCAGATACATGACGAACGCGCTGTCGCCCAGGTAACCCTCGGCGGTGAGCAGGGCGTGGGCGAGCCCGAGCGGCGCCTCCTGCTCGATGTAGGTGACCTCGGCGCCGAACCGGGAGCCGTTACCGACCGCGTCGCGGATCTCGCCGCCGGTCTCGGGGGCGATGATGATCCCGATCTCGTCGATGCCCGCCTCGACGAGGGCCTCGATGCCGTAGAAGAGCACGGGCTTGTTGGCTACGGGCACGAGCTGCTTCGCCGAGGTGTGCGTGATCGGACGCAGGCGCGTGCCCGCGCCACCGGACAGGATCAATCCCTTCATTGCGAACTCGCTCACAGGGATATGAGAATTTGACGTTGACCCCGGTGCGGTCTCAAATCAGCCATGGGGGAAGAGAGGCTACGCGAGGGTAGGCTCCGCGCGTGGAGTGGATGGTTCACGTCGGCTTGGCCGAGCTCGCCGTCGGCGGCCTGCTGGGCTGGGCGATGGTCGCGCAGGACCAGCGCCCCGATCTGGTCAAGCGCGCGGGCGTGATCGCCCCGCACCGAATCCGGCAGGTGCACCTCGACTACGTGTTCATGGGCCTGATCCTGATCGCAGTGGGGCTCGCGATCCCGTCCCTTTCGAACTGGATCGCGATCCCGCTCGTCTTCGGGACTCTCGTGAACCCGTTCCTGTTCGTCCCGCAGGCGTTCAGCAAGGAGGTCGACAACCGCCTCTGGTACCGCGGGCTCGCGATCGTCTCCTTCTTGGGCGTCAGCGGCGGCCTCGTGGCCGCCGCCATCACTGGGCCTGGTTGAGCCAGCTACTTGCGCTTCGACTGCTTGGCCTGCTTGCCGAGCTCGCAGTTCTTGGCGAAGGGGTCCGCCCTGTCAGCGCGGATCAGGTCGCGGGAGCCGGGCCCGCAGCTGATCGCCGCGTCTGCCCCACCATCGAGCGTCTGCAGGGTGTCCGACCCACGGCCGCCCTTGTAGACGTCCGCGCCCATGCGGCCCCGCAGCGAGTCACGGCCGTTGTTGCCCTTGAGCCTGTCGGCCCCGCTGCCCCCGACCAGGATGTCCTGGCCCCTGCCTCCGATCAACGCGTTGATGGTGGCAACGGGGCCGATCGGCCCACCGGTCGCGATCTTGATCGTGTCGTCAGCGTCGCGGCCATTGATGACGATCGACCCGATGCCGGCCCCGGAGCAGGTCCCGACGCCATTCAGCACTTCGCAGAATCCCGGTCCCAGGGTGATTGCGGCGGCGCCTCCGTCCGTGAAGTTGTAGACCGGGAGACCGAGCACGAGGTCCGTGGTCACCAGGACTTCGTTGCGCTCGCCCTGGTCGGCGGTGAAGTAGATGGTCCCGTTGGAGGTCGAGAGCGTGGCAGCCTGGGCGCTCGGGGCCGCGAACAGTGCAGCTGCTACGGCGATCCCCAGTCCCAGGAGAATCCTCCTGGCTATCAAGGTGGCTTCCTTTCCATGTCGCACCCCGGTATCCGTTCCGGCGGTTGCAAAAAGAAGGTACCGCGGTACCGCGGGAAAGGGTGTCCGAAACAAAGCCGGGTAGGGCGCTGCAACCTAAATTTCAGTAACCGCCGCCTAGCTTGCGGTGGTCCCACGTCGCGGTGCGGTGGGGTACGAAGCGGATCGCGACGCGCTTGTCGGCCTGCGCTCGCATCGCGTCGGCCGCGTCGCCCTCGATCGAATCGATCCCCTCGGCGTAGCGGATCGTCAGGTCCTTCCCGAATTCGAAGATCGTCTCGGGGTCGCGCTGTATCTCGGCGTCGGCCTCGATCATCACGCCGCGGAGCTCGGTGTACTCCTCGCCGGTCTCGACCAGCAGGGTCGCGCGCGAGTCGCGCTCGAGGTTCCGGACCTTCTGGGACTTGGCGTAGGTCCAGATCCAGATCTCGCCGTCGCGGACCGTGAACCACATCGGCATCGAGTGCGGCCAGCCGCGCGGGCCGAACGAGCTGACGATCACCACGCGCTCGTCGTCGAGCAGCTGCGCCAGCTCGGAGTCGGTCAGCTTGATCTTGTCGCGTTTCGACGCCATCAGGCCGGCTCCAACTTCAGTGTCTCCCATGGGCCCTCGCCGGCCATCGGCTGCATCTGGCCCGCCATCCAGCGAGGCTGCAGGTCGTCGTAGTGAGGGCTTCGGGCATGCCCCGACTGGCCGGTGAACGCCTGCCACATCGAGCGCGCGGGATCGACCGGGTCGGCGACCATGCGCCAGCTCGGCGCCCAGATCGCGTGGTAGGGGTCGTTCGGGTCGTAGGCGATCTGGGCGACCGTCTCCTGCGCGCCCCCGGGGTGCAGCGTGCGGTTGAACACCCGGCCGAAGGCGGGGTTCGCGGCGCCGAGGGCGTGGGGGAAGCGCAGCTCGTGCACGTGCCCCCAGCGCCAGCCCTCGGGATCGGGGCCAAAGCGGCGCTCGAGCTCGTCGAGCGCCCCCCGGAGAGCCTCGCTCACGAGGTTCGCCCAGGGCCGGCCGATCAACTCCTCGTCGCCTTCGGCCCACAGCGACAGCAGGTGGGAGTGCCAGCGCCAGGGCGAGGTCACATGGGTGGTGAAGCTGCTGTCGGAGCGGTCGAGCCAGCGCTCGGCCAGGTCGCGGTCGCCGATCGCCGCGCGCGCGAAGTCCTGTGCGAGCCGCAGCAGGAAGGCTTGGTAGATGGTGCCCGCGATCGTCTCGGGCCCGAGCTCGCGGTCCCAGCTCTTCAGCCGCTCGATCGCGGCGACCTCCCGCTGGCCGCCCGGCGCCTCGAGTCGGGCCAGACGGTGGACCACCTCGTCGCCGGGGATCGAGAAGAGGTCGGTCTGCATGCGGCGGAAGCTGTCGAGGTCATGCTCGGGCGTGGCGGCGATCAGCTGCTCGACGCGCTTCGCGCGGAAGCCGTCGAGGTAGTCGCTCGAGATGTGGTGCGGGTAGTCGTCGGGCGCGATCCGGTTGTTGGCGGTGACCAGGAAGCCCGTCTCCGGGTCGACCAACTCGGGCATCTCGTCGTAGGGGACGGCCTCACCCCACTCGTACTCCGCGATCCACCCGGGCTTCGGCAGGTCGGGGCAGCCGCCGGGGCGCGTCGGGAGGCGTCCGACGGCCTTGTAGCCGATGCTTCCCTCGGCGTCAGCCCAAATCAGGTTCGAGACGGGCATCGTCAACCCCTCGAGCAGCTCGACCAGCTCGGCGCCGTCGCGCGGCTCGAGAATCTCGAGGTGGGCGCACCCGATGCCTGGGAAGTCGGTCGCGAACCAGCGCAGCGCCAGCGGCTGCGAGTCGTCAGCGCCGAGCACGTCGTTGACGATCGGACCGTGGCGGGAGATTCGAACTTCGTGGTGCACCGGGTTGTCGCTTCCCTTGACGGGGATCTCTTCGTCGACCAGCTCGAGCTCGTGCCACTCGCCCTCGTACTCGTAGCGATCGCCCTCGATTCGCTCGATGAAGAGGTCCTGGACGTCGGCCATCACGTTGGTGAACGTCCACGCGACATCGTTGTTCTGTCCCATGGTGATCCCGGGGATGCCGGGCAGCGAGGCGCCGCGGCAGAACCGCTCGCCGACCTCGAGCGCGTTCTGGTGCCAGATCCCTGGCATCGCGGTTGGGAGGTGGGGGTCGCCGGCGATCAGGGGCCCGTCGGTGACCGAGCGCTCGGCGGTAACCGCCCAGTTGTTAGACCCGCCGGCGGCACCGGCCAGGCCGATCTGGCCACGAAGCTTTCCGATCTGCTCCGCAAGACCGGCGCCGTCGCCCTCGAATCCCTCGCCGGGCCGAAGCACGACCGGGTTGCCCGTCGGGTATGCGGGGTCGATCTTCGCCGCCCGCTCGGGGCCGAGCTCGCGCACGAGGTCCGCGCGCAGCAGCTCGCGCTCCCAGTTGGTCGAGAGCCCGAACGAGAGCAGCTTCGCGCCCGCGAGCAGGTCGGCGGGGCGCCAGGGCTCGAAGTCGAGCCGGAGCATCTGGAACTCGGCCGGGAGCGGGGCGGAGGTCGCCGCGACGGCTTCGTTGAAGCCGGCGCAGTAGGCGTCGAGCTGCGAGCGCACGTCCGGGTCGAGCCCGGCCTCTTCTCGCAGCGCGAGGCGGCGCAGGCCGAGCGTCCTCATCAGCTTGTCGATCCCGAGGCCCTCGGGGCCCACCATCTCGGCGATTCGCCCCGAGCACACCCGCCTGGTCAGATCGCACTGCCAGAGCCGATCCTGGGCGTGGACGAACCCCTGGCCGAACCACAGGTCGTGGGTGCTCTTCGCTCGGACGCGCGGCATCCCCCAGCGATCGCGAGCAATCTCGACGCTCGACTCGACCCCGCGCACCCGTTGTGTACCGGCGGCCTTCGGCTGGGAACGCTTGAAGAGCTGCCACCAGAGCCCGGCCGCGCTCGAGCCGGCGAGGGCCCCGCCGAGCCCGATTCCCACCAGGCCTGCACCCAGCACGCGCCTGGGGTCGATCATCATCGACCTTTCATATCAGCCCCGCCCGGCCTCCGGGCGGGGGCCGCCGGCCACCAAAAACGATCTCGGACGGCCGTCAGCGTCCTTGGCCGGCGCTCACTCCGACAACCCCCGTGGCAGGCGGCCCTCGTCGGCCAGCTTCTCCACGTGGGCCTGCATCGCGTACGCCGCCATCGGCCGAAGCTCAGTGGGTACGTCGTCCCAGACCTGCTCGAGCAGGCGCAGCCGCGAGCGCTCGCCGGCATCGAGCGCCTCGACCAACCGCAGTTCACGAGATTCCCGGTGCTCGATGTACTCGGCGATCTTCGCCGCCGGGTCATCGATCACGGGCCCGTGGCCGGGGTAGATCACCTCCAGGTCGAGCGCGGCGAGCTTTCGCAGGGAGTCGAGGTAATCGCTCATCGATCCCCCCTGTTCGCGCGGCGGGACGATCGTCGAGCCCGCCCCGAGGATCAGGTCGCCTGCGAAACAGGTCTCCCCTGTCGCATCGGGGGCGGCCGGATGGCCCGGGGCCAGCAAGAAGCAGAGATGGTCGGCTGCGTGGCCCGGCGTGGCGAGTGCCGTGATGCCGTTGCTCGCCTCGCCGTCGGCGATCGGCGCCGGCGCGATGCCGAGCAGCTTGACGCCGTCGGAGTGGTCGCCGTGGGAGTGGGTGAGGAGCACCGCCCCGATCCCGCCCCGCTCGGCTCCGGCCGCGCGGATGGCCTCGATGTGCCCCTCGTTCTCGGGCCCCGGGTCGATCACGGTCGTGGGGTCGCGGCCGAGCACGTAGGTGTTGGTTCCGTCGAGCGTCATCGGCCCCGGGTTTGGGGCGACCAGGATCTCGAGGTCGACGTCGGTCACCGCGGCTGACCGTACAGGCGGCGGGCGCTACGCGGCGCGGGCGAGGTTCGCCTGGGCGGCGAAGTCGGTCTCGAGCTCGGCGCTGACGGCCTCACGCGCCTCTTCGGGCTCGAGCACGACGAAGTCCCCGGCGCCCTTCAAGACCTCGCGCAGCAGCCAGTCGGGGCTCCCGTACGGGACCTCGATCACGACAGCGTCGTCCGCGAGCTCCTCGACCACTGTGTGCTCCTCGCGCGCCCAGCGGGCACGCTCGGGCGAGACCCAGATCTTGGCGACGTCGGCCGCGGGCACCTGGCCATCGCTGAGCCAGCCGCCCTCGATCGCCGCGATGTCCGCGAACTCGGGACGGGGCTCGAAGCCCTCCTTGGTTATCTCGGCGTGCTTGATGCGGTCGAGGCGGAAGTGGCGGATGTCGGAGCGCTTGCGGTCATACGAGGCGACGTACCAGCCTTCGGGGCCGTTGGCGAGGCGGTAGGGCTCGATCTCGCGCTTGGTGAACTCGTCCTCGTTCTCCTTGTAGTAGTCGATCGCGAGCACCCGCCGGGCCAGGATCGCGTCATTGACGATGCGCGCGATGCCCGAGTCGTCGCCCCCTGAGGCCGCGATCTCGAGGCCCTCCTCGGAGGGGTCGTGCCCGAGCGCGCTGATGATCTTCTCCCGGGCGCTGATCAGCCCGCTCTGCGGCAGGTGGTCTCCGAAGAGGTCGATCGCCGCGACGAGCGCCTTCGCCTCGAGCGGGAGTAGGCGCGCCGGCCGCGCGAAGTTGTCGCCGTAGGGCTCGGAGTCGACCTCGATCTCGTCGCCCTGCAGCTCGGCGTAGAGGACGTAGGTGCCGCCGCCGAAGTTGACGACGTTCAGAAGCTCGATGTCGCCGCGCAGCTCCTCGGCTGAGAGGTGGAGCTTCTCAGTCACCTCGGCGACGGGCAGCTTCTCGCCGGCCTTGGCGGACTCGATCAGCATCCCCGCGAGCGTCACCAGGCGGGCGAAGCGCTCCGGGCGGATTGAGGACTCGGAACGGCCGGCGGAGGAACGGCCGGCGCGGGCGAGCTGCGGCGGGACCTTGCCGCCCGAGGGCGCGGTCTCGAACTCGCCGCGGTGGCGCTCGCGGAGCAGGTCGAGGCGTTCGGTCACCTCGTGGGCGAGCTCGGCCGGCTCGAGCACCGTCGCGTTCTGGCGCCAGTGCAGGACCCAGGCGACCAGCTGCCGCGGCGACGCGTAGGAGGTCTCGAAGACCACGCCCTTCCCGGTGGTGGCGTCGCCCTTCGAGGGCGTGCTCATCTCGCCGTAGATGCCGAAGTCGCGCTCGACCAGCCATGCGATCCGGTCGCGAACGAAGATCCGCGCGGTGCCCTGCTCGTCGCCGAGCTGCCACTCGGAGCGGCGGGCGTAGTCGCGGCGGTCGAATTCCTCGGGGGAGGTGAAGTCGTGCTCGGCCTTGGAGGCGTAGGAGACCTTGCCGCGGATGCGCGAGAGGCGGAACACCCGGACGGCGCCGCGCTCGTGCGAGTGGCCGATCAAATAGAACTGGCCGCCGCGATAGACCAGGTGGTAGGGATCGACCTTCCGCTTCTGCTTGGCGTCGCGCTCGATCGTGTAGTACGTGAACTCGATCGTCTTGCGGCGCGAGATCGCGGTCTCGATCTTCGAGAGCCGCTGCGAGACGTCGGCGCCGTCGGCCTTGGCCGTCATACGTACCTCGACCGACGTCTGGTCGGGCGCGGTCAGCGGGCTCGGGCGGCCCCACGAGACCTGCTGCAGCGCCAGGCGCAGCGGCTCGGCGTACGCGAACTCGCCGTCGAGCAGGTGGAGCGCGGTTTGCAGCGCAGCCAGTTCGTTGTCGCCGAATTCGATCGCGTCGAGGTAGAAGTTCTCGGGCGGCAGTGAGTAGAGCTCGGACTCGTAGCCCTGCAGGGACTCCCCGGGCTTCTCGACCTGGAGCGTGATCCCGAGGCTCTCGAGCTCGGCGCGGTCCGCGTAGAAGCGCCGCGCGAAGGCGTCGTCGTTCATGTCGCTGTATCCCTCCACCTCGCGCTTGATCTCCAGCGCGGAGACCGGCCTGCCTTGCGCCATCAGGAAGGAGATCAGCGAGAGCTGGCGGATCAGCTTCTCGGTGTCCTTGGCCATGCGGGTCTCACAATAGTCGCGCTCCCCGCACGGCCCTGACGCTGGACGCATCGAAAAGCGCAATTTGCGTCACCCGACCCCGTGTGCGAGGTCGCGCGCGCTGTGAGCGGACGGGCTGGCGCCTTAGGCGGCGCGGGAACCGAAAAACGCTGCGGCGTCGATGCCGCGGTCGAAGCGCGACCAGCTCTCGCCGTCGGCCAGCTCGCGCTCGAGGCGGTCGAAGCTGCCGAGCTTGCCGCCGAGGTTGTCCATGGTGTGGACCAGGGTCGCCTCGCGGGTGCACGGCACGACCGGCGAGCCGTGCTCGAGTGACCCGTGGTGGCTGAGGATGATGTGGAGCACGGCCTGCGCGAGGTCGGGGTCGAAGCCGTCGATTTCCTCGATCTGGCGGCGCACCTTGTAGTAGCCGAGGGGGATCTCTCCGAGTAGGCGGCCCTTGTCGGTGAGGTCGATCGCCATCGGGTCATCGTTGTATGCCTCGGTCTTGCCGATGTCGTGCAGCAGCGCGCCGGTGACCGCGACGTCGCGGTCGATGCCGGGGAAGAAGGCGGCGGCGGCGCTCACGGCCTGGGCGACCGAGAGGGTGTGCTCGAGCAGCCCGCCGACGTAGGCCTGGTGGTAGTACTTCGCCGCCGGAGCGGAGCGGAAACGCTCCCAGGCCGGCGTGCCGTCGCCGAAGAAGCGCTCCAGCAGAGCCCGCAGCGAATCGTTTTGGACCGTCGCAAGAAGCTGGCGCAGGTCCTCCTCGAGACGGTCGGGGGCGATCGTCGGCCCCTCGGCGAGATCCTCCGGCTCGTAGCTCCCCTCCGGGGCGCACTCGATCGCGTCGATCTTGATCTGCTTGCCGTAGCGGGGGTGGAGCGAGAAGCGGCCCGTGACCCGAACGGCGGCTCCGGGGGTCGCCAGGTCGAACAGGGTCTTGGCGTCGTTCCAGCAGATCGCCGGCACCGTCCCCGTCTTGTCGGCGAGGACGATCTTCAGAAAGTCCTCGCCGTCGCGCTTCTGGCGCAGCTCGCGTTCGCGCACTGCGAACACGCAAACGAGGGCCTCGCCGTCGGCGAATTCGCGCAGGGTGCGCTTAGGGGCCGCGGCTCCCTCGCCGTTCGTACCCGTCGTGGTCTGGAAGAGCGTCTCGGTCATCGGAAGGTGACCGAAGGTAGAGGCGCCAGCGGACAGGAATCTCCGGCGCGTAGGGGGTTCGGGCGACTAGGGTTCATCGCGAATGGAGTCGTCGGCCAACCCACATTCATGACGGAGCCCGGCAAGGTCGAGGGCGTCGCGCTCGTCACGGGCGGCACCGGCGGCCTCGGTCGCGCGGTGCTCACCGAGCTCCTCGACGGCGGAGCGCAGGTCGTCACCACGTGGCTCGCCGAGCGCGAGCGAGACGCCGTCGAGGCCGAACTGGGGGATCGCGAGGACCTGCACTTGGTCGAGGCGAACCTGCTCGAGGGAGGGACGGAGACGGCAGTCGCGGCCGCCGCGGAGCTCGGTGAGCTGCGCTCGCTCGTCAATCTCGTCGGAGGCTTCGCCGCGGGCGAGCGAATCCACGAGTCCGACCCGGTGCAGATGGAGAAGATGCTGGCGCTCAACCTCGACACGGCTCTGAACGCCTCGCGCGCCGCCCTGCCGAAGATGATCGACGCCGGCGGCGGCGCGATCGTCTGCGTCGGCACGAAGGTCGCCTTCGAGCCCTTCAGCGGTGGAGCCGCCTACGCGATCTCGAAGTCGGCCACCCTGGCGCTCGTTCGCTCGCTCGACGTCGAGTACCGCGACGACGGTGTTCGCGCCAACGCGATCGTCCCGAACGTGATCGACACGCCCGCGAATCGGGAATCAATGCCGGACGCAGACTTCGACGCCTGGGTCACCCCCGCGCAGATCGCACGCGTGATCCGCTTCCTCTGCTCAGCCGACTCGGCCCCGGTTTCGGGCGCCTCGATCCCTGTCTACGGGCGCTCCTGAGCCGAAGGGGAGCCTGCTCCGCCAGCGGGACTTTCGTCTCGTCGCGGGCTCGGTCGGGCTGTCTGCGATGGGCGACTGGGTCGCGATCATCCCGCTCGGCCTGTTCATCCAGGAGACGACCGACTCGGGTTACGCGGTGGCCGCACTCTGGGTCTGCCTGTTCGGCCCGTCGGTGCTGATCGCCGGATACGCCGGCCTGCTGGTCGACCGGATCGAGACGACGAGGCTGCTCGCGGCTGTGGGCGCGCTCGGGATCGCGGTCTCGCTCGCCCTGGTCTTCGTCCAGGAGACCTGGTTCGTGCTCGCCATGACGGTCCTGCTGGGCGTCTCGTTCGCGCTCATCCAGCCGGCCGAGTTCGCGCTGGTCCCACTGCTCTCCGGCCCCGACCGGGTGCAGGAGGCGAATGGGCACGTCGAGAGCGCTCGCTACATCGGCTTCGCCCTGGGTCCGGTGATCGGCGGCCTTCTGTTCGCGGCCGGCGGCTTCGAGCTGCCGATGCTCGTCAACGCCGCCAGCTTCGCCGCTGTTTGCGTCGTCGCCCTCTCCTTGCGGGTGCGGCGTCACGCCGCCGAGCTCGAGCCAGGGGAACGACAACCGCGAGCCCGGGACGGGGTCGCGTTCCTATTTCGCGACAGGACTCTTTCGTTGGCGATGGCGGTCGCGTTCAGCTCGCTGCTGTTCATGTCGGCTGTCTGGGTCGCCGACATCTTCTTCGTCAAGGAGGTCCTCGGCAAAGGCGACGCGGCCTACGGCCTGCTGCTCACCACCTGGACCCTCGCGATGCTCGCTGGGGCCAGCGTCATCGCGCCCCGGATCGCTGCCGCTGCGGTCGCGAGCGCCGGGCTCGCCGCCGTCGCCGTGCAGGGGGCGGGCCTCGCGCTCCCCGCACTCTGGCTCTCGTTTGGCTTCCTGCTCGCCTGCTCGTTTCTCGGCGGGCTCGGCCATGGGGTCAAGAACGTGATGTTCAGGAGCCTGATCCACGTCCGGGTGCCCGAGCCGCTGCACGGCCGCGCTTTCGCTGCATACAACGGGATCCGGAACGCCGCCGAGCTCGGCGCCTTCGCAGCGGGCGGGTTCCTGGTTGCCACGATCGGTGCTCGCGGCACGCTCGCCTACGCGGGCGGGCTCTCGGCCGTGGCTGGGCTCGTCGGGCTGTTGGTGCTGCTGAGGTTGAACCGCGGCTGGCGGCCGACGGGCCCGATCGGCCCGCCGCTGGAGAGTCCAGCCTCGGTCGTCGACGAGCCCCCGGGGCCGGTTGCCGCCGGCCGCGCGGAGGCGTCATAGACCCCGAGCCGCGCGATACTCCCGCGATGGCGGAGGAGCGAAAGCAGGGGGTGAGCGGCCGGGTGTTCGGGAACCTGCGTGAGCTGGCGAAAGAGGAGCCCGCAGCGCCGCGCCGGTAGCGCGGCGAGGCGAGCGTTCGGATGAACGGCACGCCCGTCCCCCGCAGCCTTCTGATCGTCGCGTGCCTTGTCGTCGTCCAGGACCTGGCCTTCTTCGCGGTGATCAGCCCGCTGCTGCCCTCCTACGTCGACGACCTGGGGCTGAGCGAGACCGAGGCAGGAGTCCTGACCGCCTCCTACGCCGCCGGGACCCTGACCGCCGGGCTGCCGGCGGGGTTCCTTGCAGCTCGCGCCGGACCGCGCGCCACTGTGATCTCCGGGCTGCTGCTGTTCGGGGTGTCCGGGCTCGTCTTCGGCTTCGCCGACTCGGTGGTCGTACTCGACGCAGCTCGCTTCACGCAGGGCGTCGCGAGCGCGATGAGCTGGGCCGGCGCCTTCGCCTGGGTGCTCGCGTGGGACTCGGGCGAGCGTCGCGGACAGCTCATCGGCACGATGCTCGGCGTCGCGATCGCGGGCGCGCTGCTCGGCCCCGCGATCGGCGCGCTCGCGGAAGCGGTCGGCACCGAGTACGTGTTCGCGAGCGTGCTCGCGGGCTCGATCACGCTGGCGGTGCTCGCGGCCCGCCTGCCGGACGCCAAGGAACCAGTGCGCAGCAGCGTGCGGGAGGTGTTCGCCGCTCTGCGCGGCCGTCCCGTGCTTGTCGCAGGAGCGCTGCTCGCGGTCCCCTCGGTCCTGTTCGGGGTCGTCGGGGTTCTGTTCCCCTTGGAGATCGACTCGCTCGGAGGCGGGGCGGGCGTGATCGCAGCGAGCTTCACAGCGGGCGCCGCTCTCGAGGCCGTGCTCTCGCCGCTGGTGGGCCGCTACACCGACCGCCGTCCGTGGACCACTCCATACCTGGCCGGCCTGCTGATCTGCGCCGCTGCCGTTGGCGTGATCGCAGCCTCCGAGCTGCTCGGGGTTGTCGTGGCCGGCGTCGTCGTCACGTCAATCGGTTCAGGGGCCTGCTTCGCGCCGGTGACCAAGGCGGTGTCAGACGCCTCCGAGGCGCGTGGCCTCCACCAGGGGATGGCCGCGGGGGTGACCAACGTCTGCTGGGCCGGCGGCGAGGTCGCAGGGTCCCTCTCGGCCGGTGCGCTCGCCGACGCCCATGGCCTGGCTGCGGCCTTCACGGCCAGCGCGGTCTTCCTGGTGGTCGCGACCGCGGTCGCCTGGCGAATCGCCCCAGGCCAGCCGGGGGCCTCACCCGGTGGCAGGTTCCACACAGGGTGAGCAGGAAGAGCGCTAACGCGCGGACCGGTTGCCCCCTGGCCTGGTGGGCGCGATACTGCGCGGGCGATGTCGGAGGAGAACGTCCAGGTGGTGAGGCGCTTCTATGCCGCATGGTCCCGCGACGAGGAGTTGCCTGGACCGACCGAGCTGATGGATCCCGAGATCGAGTACGTCAATCCGGGCGGGGCCGTCGAGCCGGGGATCCGTCGCGGCTTGGCCGAGTTCAGCCGGGCGGTCGAGAACGTCTTCGCGGGCTGGGACACCTGGACGATCGAGCCGACGCAGCTCCGCGCTGCGGGGGAGGACCAGGTCGCCGTGGTGGCCCACTACCGGTATCGCATTCAGGGGAGCGGAGCGGACCTGGAGACGCGAATGTCGCACCTGTGGACTCTCCGCGACGGCAAGGTCGTGCGATTCGCCTGGTTTCACGAGCCGGCTGATGCCCTCGAAGCCGCCGGGCTGTCGGATTAGGCGCTGGGAGGGAACTGACCATTCCCGCGAAGGGCATTCACCACGTTGACTTCGCGGTCGCCGACATTGAGCGGTCACTGGCGTTCTACTTGATGCTCCTGGGGCCGCTCGGGTGGGCTGAGGAGGTTCGCTACCCCACCTATCGAGGAACGGAAGAGGTGGTCTACCTCAAGGAGTCGAGGACGGGCGCAATGTTGGGTCTCCGCGCCGCCGACGGTGGCGCTCACCACTACTACGAAGTGGGGATCGAGCACCTGGCATTCGAAGTCGATACGGCCGCGGAGGTCGACGCCGCATACGAGCGCTGCGTTGGACAGGGCGTCAACATCCACTTTCCGCCGGAGGAAGACCGCGACGTCGAGGGCTACTACGCGCTCTTCGTCTTCGATCCGGATGGAATGCGGATCGAGATCTTCAGCTGGCCGCGATCGGAGGCGTGATCGGCAGACGATTCCGACCAGCGATGGCGAGGGCCAGAATCGAACTGGCGACACCACGATTTTCAGTCGTGTGCTCTACCAACTGAGCTACCTCGCCGGAGGTGGAGCGCGTAAAGGCTAGCCGAGGTCGGCCTCTCCCTCGGGCACTGTGCGGAACTCGCGCACGTCGGCGATCAGGCCGCCGCCGTCGAGGCGAAATGACTGCACGCCGGCGAACTCGAAGCTCGAGTCCTCGCCGTCGGCGCCCTTGACCGTGCCGCGGAAGGTGACGTGCGCGAGTACCCCCTCGCCCAGCTCCCGCAGCCGCGTTGGCTCGATCTCGAAGCCGGTCAGCGGGTCGCCGAAGGCACCCCACATTCGCGTCACCTTGTCCCGGCCGTGGATCGTGCCGGTGACCGGGACGTCGGGCGGGCGCAACCACGAGACGTCGGGGCTCATCAACTCGAGCGCCGTCTCCAGCTCGCCCGCGTTGATCGCGGCGTAGAGCGCGCGAATCTGATCGAGGCCTTCAGGCATCGATCAAGCCACGGAGTGCTGAATTCACGGCATCCTCGGGCGAGGTGGCCGCCTCGATCCCGAGGTCGGTCCCCGCGCGGTTGCGGAGCGTCCAGCTGTCGAGGGCGACCACGGTCTTGCCGAGCTTGCGGGCGAAGGCGATCTCCGACAGCGTGCCCCACTCGCCGCCGACAGCGATTACCGCGTCGCCCGAGCCGACCACGGCCAGGTTGCGCGCGTACCCGACGCCGGTTGCCACGGCGTGGGTGACGTGCTCGTTGGCATCCGCGGGATCGAGGCCGGGGAGGACCCCGATGACCACGCCTCCCGCCGACCGCGCTCCGCGCGACGCCGCCTCCATCACGCCGCCTCCGCCACCGCAGACGACCGCGGCACCGGCCTCGGCGAGCAGCCTGCCGACCGACTCGGCGTCGTCGAGCAGCTCCCCCTCGCCTATCGCCGCGCCGATCACGGAGACCTGCGGGACCCTGGTCATGTCGCCACACGCTTACCGCGAGCGTTCGCCTTCCCCGGCCCCTGCTTTCGCATCATCCCCATCAGTTCGAGCGCCCCGCCCTTGTGGAGGTGCTCGTTCAGGTTGCCGCACTTCGGGCTCTGCACGCACGAGGGGCACCCGTCCTCGCACGGGCACTCGCGGATCAGCCGGTCGGCGTCTCCGACCAGGCGCTCGAACTCCTCGTAGCCGCGGCGGGTGATGCCGATCCCGCCAGGGTGGCCGTCATAGATGAAGATCGTCGGGCGTCCGGTCTGCATGTGGACATTGGTCGAGAGGCCGCCGATGTCCCATCGGTCGCACATCGCGATCAGCGGCAGCACCGCGATCTGACCGTGCTCGGACGCGTGGAGCGCGCCGAGCAGCACCTCGACCGGCAGCCGCGACTGCATTCGCTCGTCTATCACGTACCAGAGCGCCTGGGTCACGAAGTCCTGAACGGGGAGGTCCAGGGCCACCGTCTCGAGTACCTCGTTGTCGCCGAGGCGCTTTCGCTGGTAGGCGATCACCTGCTCGGAGACCGAGACCGCCCCGAAGCTGAGCTCCACCCCGAGCGTATGGCGCTGCGTGCGGAGCTCGTCGATGAAGACCTCGGTCTCCTTCTTGACCTGCGTGTAGTAGTCGCCGTCGAACGGGCGGACCATCGCCCGGCGCGCATCGAGGTCCATATCGATGACCTCGTACGAGCGCCCGAGGTGCAGGTAGACCGCTCCGGGGTGGACCGTCGAGAAGGCGCGCGCGGCGTCGACGTGGCCGATCACTTCGCCCGAGCTGCGGTCGACGACCGCGAGGCTGTCTGCCGAAGCCGAGCGCAGCGAGATGCGGCCCGCGGCGAAGTCGCCGGTGCGGGTCAGGTACCGGTCGCCTCGGGCCTTCCGCAGCTCGCCCATCGCGACCAGCTGGTCGGCGCGCTCGCTCCAGCCGTCGCCGAGGAACTCGTCGTCGCCGGGGCCGAGGGGGTGCTCGTACGCCGCGGCGACCAGGTGCTGCATCTGGATCTGTTCGGAGCGGTGGTCGAGGATCGCCGCCTCGACGGGCCGGCCGAGGAACTCGTCGGGGTGGCGGCAGAAGAACTGGTCGAGGCCGTCCTGGCCCGCGATGTACACGGCGAGCCCGCGGCGTTGGCGCCCCGCGCGGCCCCACATCTGGCGCAGGCTGGCGACGGTACCCGGGAAGTTCACGCAGATCGCTGCATCGAGCTCGCCGATGTCGATCCCGAGCTCGAGGGCGTCGGTCGCCGCCACCGCCAGGAGCTTGCCCTCGGCCAGGTTCGCTTCGATCTCGCGGCGCTGCTGCGGCGTGTAGCCGGCGCGGTAGGGGGCGATCCTTTCGGCGAGGTGTCCCTTGCCCTGCTCAATCAGCTTCAGCGAGGCCATCCGGTTGATCAGCTCGATCCCGCGGCGGCTCTTCATGAAGCAGATCGTCCGCACACCGCGCTGGACGAGCTCGCAGAGCATGTCGGCTGCCTCGGCGACGGGGGAGCGCCGCAACTGGGTCGCCTGCTCGATCACGGGCGGGTTCCACATCGCGATCTCGCGGCCCGCCCGCGGTGCTCCGTCATCGTCGAGCAGGTCGAACTCCAGCCCCGTCAATCTCTCGGCGAGCTCGCCGGGGTTGGCGATCGTGGCCGAGGCCATGATGAATCGCGGATCGGCGCCGTAGAGCCGGGCGGTGCGCCGCAGCCGGCGGAGGACGTTCGCGACGTGAGAGCCGAACACCCCGCGGTACGTGTGGGCCTCGTCGACGACCACCCATCCGAGGTTCGAGAGAAAGTCTCCCCAGCGCTTGTGATGGGGGAGGACCCCGACGTTGAGCATGTCGGGGTTCGTCAGCACCAGGTTGGCGCGTCGCCGGATCGCCGGCCGCTCCTCGCGAGGGGTGTCTCCGTCGTAGATCGCCTCGCGCAGGTTTGGCGGGCGCAGCTCGCCGAGCTTCCGCGCCTGGTCCTGGGCGAGGGCCTTGGTCGGGTAGAGGTAGAAGGCGCGACGCTTCGGGTCCCGGGCGATCCCGTCGAGGACCGGCAGGTTGAACGACAGCGACTTCCCGGACGCGGTGCCGCTGGTCAGGATCAGCTCGCGCTCCCGAGCTATCTCGAACGCCTCGGCCTGGTGTGAGTACAGCGACGAGATCCCCGTGCGAGCCAGCGCCTCGACGAGCCCGGGGTCGAGGTCGGCCGGCAGGTCGGCGAGCTTTGCCATCGTCGCCGCCTCCGAGCTCTCCTGGACCAGGCGGCCGTCGTCGCGCCCGGGCGCGAGCGTCGGCTCCCAGGCGCCGCCCGAGACCATCGAGCCGCTAGCCACCGGCGACTCCCGGGTAGGGGCGGGCGGCGGCCTCGCCGCCCCCGATCGCGCCGGCGATCCGCATCGCCTGCAGCGCGCTTCGGTCGTGCAGCCTGTGGATATCCGCGCCGCGCATCACGGCGAGCGCCGTCGCAGCGCACGTCGCCCACTCGCGGCGCTCGGGCGGCAACCGCCCCTCCCACGAGCCGGCGAGCACCGCGCCGAGCAGGTCCTTGCGCGAGAGGCTGATGTAGAGCGGGCGCCCGAGCTCTCGCAGCTCGCCCAGACGGCGCAGGACTTCGAGGCCGTCGGCCACCCCGATGTCGAAGTCGAGGCCGGGGTCGAGCACGAGCTGCTCGGCATCGACCCCTCGCTCGCCCGCAGCCTCGATCCGCTCGGCGAACCAGGACTTCAGGTGCTCGACGGGGTCGTCGAAGCGGTGCACCCCACGGTCCTCGCGCGGGCGCCCCTCGATGTGCATCAGCACCAGCCCGCAGCCGCGCTCGGCTGCCAGATCGAACAACGCCGGGTCGAGCGCGCCGCTGATGTCGTTGATCACCACGGCCCCCGCGTCGAGAGCCTGCTCGGCTACCTCTGCCGAGAACGTGTCGGCCGAGATCGGGAGCCCGGTCGCCACCTTGAGGCCTACGATCGCGGGGACCAGGCGCGACGCCTCGTCACCGGCTTCGACCGCCGGCCCGCCACGCGCCGCGACGGCGCCCACGTCGAGCATGTCGAACCCGGCACGCGCGAGGGCGACACCATCGGCGACGGCGCCCTCGGGCGTCTCGCTGCGGGCGCCGGAGAACATCGAGTCAGAGGTGACGTTGACGATCCCCGCCCCGAGTGGCCGGTCCAGAGTCAGAACACGGTCTGAGAGTCGCCAGTCGAGAGCCATGGGCCAACGGTAACCGCCCGCGCAGGCGGCTCAGGCTACGGTTGCCCGCGATGCCCCTACGTTGCGTCTACACCGACCTCGATGGCACCCTGCTCGGGCGCACCGGCTCGCTTTTCCGCGACGCCGAGGGCAACTTCTCCATGCTCCAGGCTCGCGCGATCGAGGCGTGCCACCGAGCCGACGTCGAGATCGTTATCAAGTCCGGCCGGCGCCAGCCCCAGGTCCTGGAGGACGCGCGGCTGATCGGGCAGACGTCCTACATCTACGAGGCCGGGTGCGCGGTGATGCTCGACGGCGAGGACACGGTCTTGATCGGCGACTTCCGCCCCGACGAGGGGCGCAGCGTCTACGACACGATCGTCGATCGCGGCGTCCCCGACCTGCTCTTCGAATCGTTTGCCCCTGCCCTCGAATACCACGCCCCTTGGCACACGGAGCGCGTCCACTCGCACCTGTTCCGCGGCAAGATCGACGTCGCCGAGGCCAACACGATCCTCGAGCGCGAGGGACACGGTGGGCTGAAGCTGATCGACAACGGCGCCATCGTCCGCCAGATGGACGGCGTCGAGGGCCGGGCCCACGCCTACCACCTGATGCCATCAACGGCGAGCAAGGCGAACGCGGTCGTGTTCCATCAACAGGCCCGCGGCTACGCCCCGGAGGACTGCATCGCGATCGGCGACTCAGTCGAGGACGTCAGCGTCGCGGCCGTCGTCGGCCGCTTCTTCGTCCCCGCCAACGGCCCCGAGCGCGACCCGGGCCTGGCCGAGCTCATCGGCTCGGGCCGCTATCCCAACGTCACGGTGACCGAGGGAGCGATGGGCGACGGCGTCTACGAGGCGATCGTCTCGACGCTCGCCGGGGCATAGACGCCAAGGCTACTTCCTGTCGCCCCCGTTGGAGCTGAACCCCGTCGGGTTCTCGACCAGCTCGCGGTTCTCGATCACGCGGTCGATTAGGCCGTACTCGGCCGCCTCGTGGGACTTGAAGAAGCGGTCGCGCTCCTGGTCCTCCCGGACCTGCTTCTTCGGCTTGCCGGTGTGCTTGGCGTAGATCGCGTCGAGGCGGTCGCGGAGCTCGAGGGTCTCCTTCGCGTGGATCTCGATGTCGGTTGCCTGGCCCTGGAAGCCGCCCGAGGGCTGGTGGATGAGGATGCGCGAGTTCGGCAGCGCCATGCGCTTGCCCTTGGTGCCGCCCGCGAGCAGCAGGGCGCCCATCGACATGCCGACGCCGTAACAGATCGTCGCCACGTCGGGCTTCACGAACTGCATCGCGTCATAGATCGCAAGACCGGCGTAGACCTGGCCGCCGGGGGAGTTGATGTAGAGGCTGATGTCCTTGTCGGGGTCCTGGGACTCGAGGTGGATGATCTGGGCGATGATCAGGTTCGCGACCTGATCGTCGATCTCGGTGCCGAGGAAGATCACACGCTCGTTGAGCATGCGGGAGTAGATGTCGAAGGAGCGCTCGCCGCGCGCGCTTTGCTCGACGACCATAGGTACGAGTGGCATGTGGCTCCTTTTTGTCTTGAAGTCGGGTTGGTCTCCACGCTACCATACGCAACCATTAGGTTGCGCAATGCGACGAAGGAGATCACGTGGGTGAGGCATCCAACTTAACCGAGCGCGAAACCGTCGAGCGCGAAACGGTGCTGCCCGCCGGCCCCGACGAGGTCTGGGAGGCGCTCACCGACGACGATCGCCTCGAGGAGTGGCTGGCGGAGGATGTCGAGCTCGACCCTGTCGAGGGCGGCGAGCTCTCGACGCGGGACGGCGAGGACGAGCGCTCCGGCGTCGTCGAAACGGTGGTCGAGGGCGAGCGACTCTCGTTCACCTGGGCCCGACCCGGCGGGGAGGACCCGAGCAGGGTCAGCTTCGAGATTGAGCCCGTGCCCGAAGGCACGCGGCTGGTCGTCACAGAGACCCGGATCGCCGGGCCCACCGGATCGGCTGGGATCGCGAGCGGGTTCTCGTCCTGGGCGCCGCGGCTGCACCGGCTCGGTCGCGCGATCGAGCTCGCGCCGGTCGCCTGAGGCCAGGGATGGAGCAGAGAGTCGATGCCGTCTTCTCGGCGCTCGCTGACCCCACGCGGCGGCGGGTGCTCGAATCGCTGTCGCGCGGCGAGGCCGTGACCGCGAGCGGTCTGGCCGCAGAGCTGCCGATCTCCCGCCAGGCCGTCGCCAAGCACCTGCGCTCGCTTCGAAGCGCGGAGCTCGTCAGCTCCGAGCGCATCGGGCGGCGCACCGTCTACGAGCTGCGCAGCGAACCGCTCGAGGACGCTTCGCGCTGGATCGAGTCGGTCGGCGAGGAGTGGGACCGCAGGCTCGAGGCGCTCCGCCGGGCAATGGAGGCGAGCGGCTGAGCGAGGGCGCTCAGTAGCGCCTGGGTGCCGCCGACCCGCCGCGGATCATGGCGAGCAGCCGGTCCAGGAGCCCGGGAGCGATGTCGTTCATTCCGAGCAGCTTGACGGCGCGTGGGATGTGGACCTCGCGGCGGTCGGACTCGACGGCCTCCACCAGCGCCGCCGCGACCTCGTCGGCGCCGATGGCGCCCTCGGAGTCGCGCCAATCGGGGAGCTGCGCGGCCTCGGCGTGGAGCTCGGTCTTGACCTCACCCGGGAAGACGGTTGTCATCGAGACCCCGGTCCCCGAAAGCTCGTGGCGAATCGCCTCGGCGAAGCCCTTGTTGGCGGCCTTGGTCGCGCCGTAGACCGCGGCCCAAGGGAACGCTCGAAGCGCCGCGCCCGAGCTGATCACGACGATGTGGCCTCGGCCTCGATCCATCATCGGTCCCAGTCCGGCGCGGACCGTGTTGATCGTGCCGGTGACATTGGTGCGAACCATCTGGTCGACGTCCTCGGGGTCCTGGTCGACGAACGGCGCGTAGCGGGCGATACCGGCGTTGGCGACCAACAGCTCCACCCCGCCCGTACGCTCGGTGAACGCGGCGACGGCGGACTCGATCGCCTCGCGGTCACCGACGTCGGCGGGCAGCTCCACCGCCCGGTCGCCGATCTCGGCTGCGAGCGCAGTGAGGCCGTCGGCGCCGCGGGAGACGAGGCCGATGGTGGCTCCGCGAGCCGCCAGCGCCAGGGCCGTGGCTCTGCCGATCCCCTGGCTCGCGCCGGTGACGATCGCGCGAGTCTGGCCGTCGATCTGCATCAAACGGGATCCTAGGCGTGGCGCCGCCGACACGCCTTGGCCCGCGACTGCGCCCCGGTAGGATCGACTCCGATGACCGCCGACCAGGCGACAGTCGCTGAGGAGGAGTACCTCCAGATCATGTTCTGGCTCGAGGAGGCCGGGTTGCCGATCACCGGGGCCAACATCGCCCGCGCCATGCAGCTCTCGCCCCCGACCGTGCACGAGATGATCGGCCGGCTCGAGGGCGACGGCTACGTCGAGCGCGCCGCGGACAAGTCGTTGAACTTCACGGACAAGGGGCGAACCGAGGCCCAGGCGATCGTCCGGCGCCACCGTCTGATCGAGCGCTTCCTGACCGACGTACTCGGTATCCCCTGGGACGAGGTCCACGAGGAGGCGGAGCGGCTCGAGCACGCGATGTCACCTGTGCTCGAGGAACGCATGCTCGCCGCGATCGGGGACGCGAAGACGTGCCCCCACGGGCACCCGATCGTCGAGGGCGCGCGCGAGGAGGGCGTCCTGCTCGCCGACGTGGAGCCCGGGGCGACGATTCGCATCCTGCGCTTCGAGAACGAGGCCGAGGAGCTGCTGCACTACCTGAAGCAGGCAGGGCTCGACCCCGGCCTCGACGGCGAGCTGAAGAGCTCCGACGACGACGAGGTCGTGTTCACCTCGGCCGACGGCGAGCACTCAGTCTCGCGCAGCGTCGCCGAAACCGTCTCTGTGCGGGCCGACCCGGCCCCGTCGCCGCGAGCGCCGCTGCCCGAGGCGCTGGTGCTCTCGAGCGACAAGTACGGCCGGTAACCAACCGTTCAGGCGGGGCTGCCCGCGCGCACACTCTCCAGCGCGCGGGCGATCCGCTCCACGCCCTCCGGCACCTGGTCGGCCGGGACGCTCGCGAATGAGAGACGAAGGTCGTTGGATCCACCCTCGATCAGGAAGTCCGGCCCGGCGACGAAGGCGACGCCCTCGTCCTTGCAGCGGGCCAGCAACTCGACCGTGTCGGTGCCCTCCTGGAGCGAGAGCCACAGGAAGTAGCCGCCGGCGGGGACGACGAACTCGGCCTCGGGGATCTTCTCCTCGAGTGCCGTAACCAGCGCGTCGCGGCGCTCGGTGAGCGCTGCGTTCACCACCTCGATGTTGGCGTCGAGGGCGCCTGAGCGGCAGAGCTCCCAGACGACGGACTCGGCGAGCATGTTTGGAGAGATGTAGTTCTCGCTCGCCCGCTTGGCGAGGGTGGCGATCTGCTCGGAGGGGCCGACCAGATAGCCGACGCGCACGCCGGGGCTGACCGTCTTCGAGAACGAGGAGGCGTGGATGACGCGGTCGGCGTCGTCCATCTCCAGCATCGTCTCGCCGGCCTCGCCCTCGAAGCTGATCAGGCGGTAGGGGTCGTCCTCGAACAACACGAACCCGTGCTCTGCGGCGAGCTCGACCAGCCGCCGGCGCTTCGCGTCCGAGAGCGTGCACCCTGCGGGGTTGTGGAAGTTGGGGATGACGTGGGCGAGCGTCGGCGCCGCGGCCTCGCAGGCCGCGGCCACAGCGTCGACGTCGACGCCGTCGGCCTCCAGCGGCGCGGGTGCGAGTTCGGCCCCGGCGCGGTTCAGCAGCAGCAGCGTTCGGTCGTACGTCGGCTGTTCGACGACGACGCGGTCGCCCTCGCCGACCAGAGTGCGGAAGAGCAGCGCCGCGCCCTCCATCGATCCGTTCGTGACCATCACCTGCGAGACGTCGACGCCATGCAGCTCGGCGATCCACTCGCAGAGGCCAAGGTGCCCCTTGCCCGTGCCGTAGGACAGGGCCCGCTGCCAGTCGGACTCGAGCGCCCGCGCAGCCGCGTCGCGCACCGCCTCGGCGGGAATGATGTCGGCGCTGGGAGCGCCGCGGGCGAAGCTGATCGTTTCCGTCGCGTTTGTCGTCATCGCCGGTCACGATACTTTGTCGCCACATGCCGGCCTCGCTCGAACTGGTCAAGATCGCGCTTCAGGCATATGGGGATCGCTACAGCGAGATAGCGCTCGCTCTCGCCGACCCCCTCGTGCGCTGGGACGAACGCGCTTCGCGTCCCGACGGCGAGCTGGTCTGGAACCGCGATGACGTCCAGAAGGCCATGCGTACCTACCTCGATAGCTGGCAGGAATACAGCTTCGAGCTCGAGGACATCGCCGAGGTCAGCCCGGGCAAGGTCGTCGGCATCTGCCGCGAGCGGGGCGTCGACTCACAGGGAGTCCCAGTCGACCGCCGCTTCGGCGGCCTCTGGGTCGTCGAGGACGCGAGGATCGTCTCCTGGTCGACCTACCTGACACCCCGCGAGGCGGTCAAGGCCGCCCGCGAGCTCGGCGACCGCAGCTCCCGGTTCCGAGAACGGCCCGTGCGGGCGGTCGCGCAGGCGCCGAAGCCGAAGCCCGCCGGTGGGGAGAAGCCCGCTCCGCTCGACGAGAGGAAGCGCCGAGCGGCCAAGGCCCGCGCCCGCCTCCAGCGTCGCCAAAGGCAAGCCACCGGCTGAGCTCCTAGGCCTGGGCCAGGATCTCGACCGCGATCTGCGCGGCCTCGGTCGGGCTTTTGCCCACCCGAACGCCCTTGGCCTCGAGGGCTTCCTTCTTCGCCTGGGCGGTGCCCGACGAGCCGGAGATGATCGCCCCGGCGTGACCCATCTGCTTGCCGGGAGGCGCGGTGAAGCCCGCGATATAGGCGACCACGGGCTTCGAGACGTTGTCGGCGATGTACTCGGCGGCGCGCTCCTCGGCGTCGCCGCCGATCTCGCCGACCATCACGATCAACTCGGTCTCGTCGTCTGACTCGTAGAGCTCGAGGATGTCAATGAAGTCCGAGCCGACAATCGGGTCGCCGCCGATGCCGACGATCGAGGAGTTGCCCTCACCCGCCTGCTTCAGCTCGTTGCCGATCTGGTAGGTCAGCGTGCCGGACTTCGATACCACGCCGATCCGGCCCTTGTCGAAGAACTGGGCTGGGATGATTCCCACGTTGGCCTTGCCGGGGGAGAGAGCCCCGGGGCAGTTCGGCCCGATCAGGCGGACGCCCTCGTCCACCGCCTTCCAATAGGACCGGAGCATGTCGTGGACCGGGATGCCCTCGGTGATGGCGATCACCGTGCCGACGCCGGCGTCGATCGCCTCGTCGATCGCGGCGCCGGCGAAGCGGGCGGGCACGAAGATCATCGAGGTGTTGGCGCCGCGCTCGTCGACGGCTTCGGCGATCGTGTCGAAGATCGGCACGCCCTCGACGTCCTGGCCGCCCTTCTTCGGCGTCACGCCCGCGACGAGGTCGGTCCCGTACTCGCGGTTGCGCATCCCGTGGAAGGTGCCCTCGCGGCCGGTGAGGCCGGAGATCACGAGCTTGGTCTCCTCGCCGACGATGATCGACATCTAGCTCGCCGCCTTCGCCAGCTCGACGACCTTCTCGGCGGCACCGAGCATCGTCTTCTCCTGGTGGAGATTCGGGAGGCCGGCCTCGGCGAGGAGCTTCAGGCCCTCCTCGGAGTTGGTGCCGTCGAGGCGGACGACGAGCGGGTGCTCGAGGTTCATCTTCCGCGTCGCCTCGATGATGCCCTTGGCGACCTCGTCGCAGCGAGTGATGCCGCCGAAGATGTTGAAGAGGATCGCCTTGACCTTTTCGTCCGAGGTGATGACCTCGAGAGCGTCGACCACCGCGTCGGCCTTGGAGCCGCCGCCGGCGTCGAGGAAGTTCGCGGGCGTGCCGCCCGCCTGGGCGACGACGTCGAGGGTCGACATGCAGAGCCCGGCGCCGTTGCCGAGGATGCCGATGTCGCCGTCGAGCTTCACGTAGGTCAGGTTCTTCTCCTTCGCCATCTGCTCCTGCGGGTCATCGGCCGAGGGGTCCTCGAGCTCGGCCAGGTCCTCATGGCGGAAGAGCGCAGCGTTGTCGATCGTCACCTTCGCGTCGAGGGCGGCGACGTCGCCCCCCTTGGTGACGATGAGCGGGTTGACCTCGATCAGGGTCGCGTCCTCGGCGACGAAGCCGTCGTAGAGCTTGTCGAGGAGCTCACCGGTCTTGCCCTGGATCTCGGATGGCACGCCGGCCTGCTCGGCGAGGGCATTGCCCTCGGCGGCCCCGAAGCCCCGATTGGGGTCGACGTGCACCTTGGCGAGCGCGTCCGGGTCCTTCTCTGCGATCGCCTCGACGTCCATGCCGCCCATCGTCGAGAGCATCGCCAGGATCTTCTTGACGGAGCGGTCGAGGATGAACGAGAAGTAGTACTCGGACTCGATATCCGAGGCTTCCTCGACCCAGACCTCGTGCACCTTGAATGGGCCCTCGCCGTGGGGGCCGGTGATGTCCATACCGAGGATCGCGTCCGCGTGGGCCTCGGCCTCGTCGCGGTCATTGGCGACCTTGATGCCGCCGGCCTTGCCGCGGCCGCCGATCTGCACCTGCGCCTTGACGACGCAGGGGTAGCCGATCTCCTCGGCGCCCTCCACGGCCGCCTTGACGTCGCGGGCGACTTTGCCATACGGGACGGGGACCCCGTGGCGGGCGAAGAGCTCCTTTCCCTGGTACTCGAGCAGATCCAAAGCGGCGCGGAGCCTAGCGGGATGCGGAATCCCACGCGTCTCCAGGGCCTTCTGCGACACTCGCGGCCATGGTCGCCCTGTACATCTGCCTGCTCACCGGGTTGGTCGTCTGGCTCTGGCTGGTCTGGGACATGACACGCGAAGTTCGCGCCGGGTGGGGGCGCGGGGCGTCGCTCAAGGTGAGCAGGAAGAAGGCTCTGGAGCCGGAGCCCGAGCCCACTCCGCCGCCGGCTCGCGACCCCCGGGACTGGATGTCCGAGTAGGCGTTTCGCGGCCTGTTCTTCGGTTGTTGCGATAATGCCGCGCGGCCATGGCCCTTCCCAAGCTCAAGGACATCACGTGGGTTACCACTGACTGCTACGGAACCCTGATCGATTGGGAGAAGGGCATCACCGACGCATTCAAGAAGGAGGCCGAGCGGGATGGCCTCACGATCGACGAGAAGGCGCTGCTCGACCGATTCGTCGAGGTCCAGGCCCAGATCATGTCGGGCTCCTACGAGCTCTACGCCGAGGTCCTTCGCCGCGCTGCGGTCACCGTCGCCGAGGAGATCGACTGGACGATCGAGCCCTCTCGCGCCCAGTTCCTACCCGACAGCGTCGCCTACTGGCCCCCTTTTCGGGAGGCAAACGCCGCCTTCGACCGCCTCAAGGAGCGGTATGAGGTGGGGATCGTCTCGAACATCGACGACAAGCTGCTCGGCATCTCGCGCCGTCATCTGCGCACCGAGCTCGACCTCGTCGTCACCGCCCAGCAGGTCCGCAGCTACAAGCCCGACGAGACCCACTTCCGCGAGACCGCCCGCCGCATCGGCGGAAAGAGGGGCTGGGTCCACATTGCCTCGGGTTACGAGACCGACATCGTGCCCGCGATGAAGCGCAACATTCCCGTGATCTGGGTCAACCGGCACGGGTCGAAGCCCGAGGGCGCCCGCAAGACGCCCGACGCGACGGTCAGGAACTTCCGCGAAGCCGTCGCGAAGCTCGGCGCCAGGTAGCGACGGTGGACCAAACGCGACTGCTGATCAAGGGCGGTCGCGTGTTGCGGGGCGATCCCGGCGCCGGTGAGTTCGGCGAGCTTGACCTCCTTATCGAGGACGGGCGGATAGTCCGAATCGAAAGGGAAATCGATGCGGACGCCGAGGCGATCGACGCCTCCGGATGCCTGGTCGCCCCCGGCTTCGTCGACACCCACCGCCACATGTGGCAGACCGCGATGCGGGGCGTCTGCGCGGATTGGACCCTGACCGACTATTTCCGCGGCATGCGCATCGGGGTCTCCTCGGTCTGCGGCCCCGAGGACGTCTACGCCGGCAACCTCGCGGGCGCGCTTGACGCCCTCGGTGCCGGCGTCACGACCGTGCTCGACTTCTCGCACTGCCTGAACTCGCCCCAGCACGCCGACGAGGCGCTGCGGGGACTTCGCGAATCCGGGCTGCGCGCGACCTTTGCGTACGGGATGTTCCCCGTGCCGCTGGAGAGCCCGGCGTTTGCCACGCCCGAGGCGCGCTTCGACGACGCCCGCCGCGTTCGGGGCGACGCGCTGGCCGGCGACGATGGGGTCGTCCGCATGGGTATCGCGCTGAGCGAGCTCGGGCTGGTGCCGTGGGAGGTGACGCTCGGCGAGGTGGCCCTCGCGCGCGAGCTGGGGGTGATGGTCACGGCCCACACCGGCAGCGTCCACAGCGCCTCCCGGCGACCCGAGGTCGAGCTGATGGAGGCGGCAGGTCTGTTGAGCGCTGGACAAGTTCATGTTCACTGCAACGCCTGCACCGACCGCGAGCTCGACCTGCTGGCCGACCGGGGCACCGCCGTCTCGGTCACGCCCGAGACCGAGCTGCAGATGGGGATGGGCTTTCCGGTGATCGACAGGGCGCGCAGCCGCGGCCTCCCGGTCGGCTTCGGCTGCGACATCGTCTCCAACAACAGCGGCGACATGTTCACCCAGATGCGGATGGGGCTGCAGGCCGAGCGCGCTCGCGCCAACCAGGCCGGGATCGAGGCCGGCGAGATGCCCGAGGGGTTGACCCTGAGCGCCCGGGACGCGCTGCGAATGGCGACCCTCGGAGGCGCCGAGGCGCTCGGCCTCGAGTCGGAGGTCGGCTCGCTCGAGCCCGGCAAGGCAGCCGACGTGATCGTCGTCCGCGCCGACGGCCTCGGCAGCCTCCCCGTCAACGACCCCGTGGCGACGCTCGTGCTCCAGTCCTCGGTGGGCGACGTCGACACCGTGGTCGTCGCCGGCGAGCTCGTGAAGCGGGGAGGTGCGCTCGTCGGCCGCGACCCGGCGTCGGCGGCGTCGCTGATCGAGCAGTCGAGCGCGAGGATCCACACCGCGCTCGAGCCTCGCGGGGGCCTGCTCCCGCCCGCGCCCGAGGGGTTCTTCGAGATGACCTTGCAGGCGATCGAGTACAACCTCTCCGGCGCACCCGAACTCGAAAAGGCAGGCTGACCATGCGCTTCGTCGATCTCTCAGGCCCGATCCGAAACAGCCCCGAGGACCTGATGGAGCCCCTTCGCACAGAGATCGAGTTCGAGGACCACGCCGCGGGCGCGGCCCTGATCGAGACGCTGTTCGGCGTGCCGTCGCGGCTGCTGCGCGACGGCGAGGGCTGGAGCAACGACACGTTCCGCCGCTTCGGCACCCACAACTCGACTCACGTCGATGCGCCGTGGCACTACAACTCGACGATCCGCGGCGAGCCGGCCCAGCGGATCGACGAGCTGCCGCTCGAGTGGTTCTTCTCCGACGGTGTCGTGCTCGACTTCACGGCCAAGGAGGACGGCGACGCGGTCACGGCCGCCGAGGCCGAGGCCGAGCTCGAACGCGTGGGCCACGATTTGGCTCCGCTCGACATCGTCCTCATCCGCACCGGCCGCGATGAGTTCGCCGATCAGCTCGACTACATCGCGCGCGGCCCGGGCGTCACGCGCGAGGCGACCGAATGGCTCTTCGAGCGCGGAGTGCGCGTGATGGGGGTGGACGCGTGGGGCTGGGACGCTCCCCTCCACATCCAGGCCCAGAGGGCGCTCGAGGCCGACGAGCCGGGGATCTTCTGGGAGGCCCATCAGGCCGACCTGCCGTACTCCCAGATCGAGCGGATGCAGAACCTCGGCGAGCTGCCCGCCACGGGCTTCAAGGTCTCGTGCTTCCCGCTGCGGATCGTCGGCGCCAGCGGCGCCCCGGCGCGCGTGGTCGGGATCGTGGAGGACTAGGAGGATTCGGCTTCGGCAAGAAGGAGATCCGCAAGCCGCTGATGATCCGTCGCGCGGGCTTAGGGCCCGAAGGCGGCCACTACTCGATCTTCGCCAGAAGGTCCCCGCTGTTCACGGCGTCGCCCTCCTTGGCGGGGAGCTCGGTGATCATCCCCGCCTTGTGGGCGGTGATCTCGTTCTCCATCTTCATCGCCTCGATCACGCAGACCAGGTCGCCCTCGGCGACCTCCTGGCCCTTTTCGACCGGGACCTTGAAGAGGTTGCCCTGCAGCGGTGAGAGCAGCGAATCCCCAGAAGCCGCGGCTCCGCCACCACTCTTGCGCTCACGGCGCGGCGCCTTCTTGGCCCCGGCCGGGCCGCGCCGTCCGGCCGGCAGCGCGTCGCCGATCACCTTGACGTCGAAGAGCTTGCCGCCGACCTCGACGGAGTAGGAGCGCTCGGACTTCGGCGACTCCTCCTCGTCGTCGGCCGGCTTCGGCGGCTCCGTCGGGCGCTGTGGCCTTCAGCCACTTCTTGTCCTCGGTGAGGTTCCTGCAGGTCTCGCCGTTGGCCCACTCGTCGGTGGCGAGGATCGCCTGGTGGAAGGGGATCAGGGTGGTCAGGCCTCCGACCTCGTACTCGCCGAGCGCGCGCAGCATCCGCGCCGTCGCCTTCTCGCGGTCGGTGTCCCAGACGATGAGCTTCGCCACCATCGGGTCGTACATCGGGGTCACCTCGGAGCCAGGCCCGACGCCTGAGTCGACGCGGACGCCCGGGCCCGCGGGCTCGCGGTAGTTCGTGATCTGACCCGGCGCGGGGGCGAAGTTCTTGTGGGCGGCCTCGGCGTTGATCCGGCACTCGATCGCGTGGCCGGAGAGCGTGACGTCCTCCTGCGTGATCGAGAGCTCCTCGCCCGCGGCGACGCGGACCTGCTCGCGCACGATGTCGATGCCGGTGACCATCTCGGTCACGCAGTGCTCGACCTGGACGCGGGTGTTCATCTCGAGGAAGTAGTAGTCCTCGCCGACCTGAAGGCCCTCGACCGTGCCGGCCGAGCGGTAGCCCACCGCGGCGGCGGCGTCGGTGGCGATCTTGCCGATGCGCTCGCGCATCTCCTCGTCGACCTGGGGGCCCGGAGCCTCCTCGATCAGCTTCTGGTGGCGGCGCTGGATCGAGCAGTCGCGCTCGCCGAGGTGGATGACGTTGCCCTTCGAGTCGGCGAGCACCTGGACCTCGACGTGGCGCGGGTCCTCGAGGTAGCGCTCGAGATAGACGGTCGGGTCGCTGAAGAACTTCTCGCCCTCGCGCGCGGCGCCCTCGAAGGCCTCCTCGATGTCGTCCGCGGTCATCGCGACCCGGAAGCCCTTGCCGCCTCCGCCGCCGGCCGCCTTGCAGGCGATGGGATAGCCGATCTCCTCGGCTTGCTTCGCCGCAGCCTTGGCGTCCTTCACCGGAGCGGTGGCGCCGGGGACGATCGGGACGCCGGCCTTGTCCATGATCGCGCGGGCCTCGGTCTTCGAGCCCATCGCCTCGATGGCCTTGGCGGGCGGGCCGATGAAGGTGATCTTCGCCTTCTCCAGCGCCTTGGCGAAGGCGGCGTTCTCGGCGAGGAAGCCATAACCAGGGTGGACGGCCTCGGCGCCCGAGTCCCGGGCGACCTCGAGGATCTTGTCGACGTTCAGGTAGCTCTCGGCAGGTACGGCCGCGCCGAGCAGGAACGCCTCGTCAGCCGCGCGCACATGCGGGGCGTCGCGGTCGATCTCCGAGTAGACGGCGACCGAGGCGATCCCCATCTCCCGCAGGGCGCGGGCAACGCGGATCGCGATCTCGCCGCGGTTTGCGATCAGGACCTTCTCGAACATGAGCGGCGCAGTATTGCGATTCGGCCCCCCGCGGCGTCAGCCGGCCGTACCCCGGCTCAGGGTTGGCAGGTCGCGTTGATCGCGCAGGGCGGGATCTTGGGCGGTGAGACCTTGGCCACAGGCCGCGCGCTCCAGTTGACGACTCCCGAGTCGCAAGTGCCGAAGACGGGGTGGGAAGTGAGCAGCCGGATCGTCCCGGTCGCCGGTCCCTTGGGGCGGACCCGACCCGTCAGCTGCTGGACGTCAGCGACGTTGCTGCCGTCGGTGTTCTCGTTCAGCTCGAATCGTCCCTTTCTGTTTATGGGGCCGGTCCGCTCGAAGGAGGAGAAGCCCCCCGGGCCGCCCTCGTCCCCGTAGTAAGGACCGCTGTGGTACTTCTCGCCGCTGGTGCAGAACATGGCGATCGCCCGGTGCTGGACGATGATCAGTTCGGTCGCCCGTAGCCGCTTGCCGTTTCGCTTCTTGAACTCCACTTTCAGCTGAATCGTCGGCTCGCGCTCCTGAACCCCCTGCGTGGCAACCGGCCCCTCATAGGACTGCTTGCCGAGCGATCCCGAGCCCTGCTGCGGGACCGCGAGTTCTGTCAGGACCGCCAGGCCGATGAGCCACGCGGACAGGCCAAGGCGCCGTCGCCGGCCGCTGAGAACCGATGGCATGCCGACATCGTGACGCGGTCCCGCTGAAGGCGCAAGCCGAGCGTGTGGCGCGTGCCCTGAGACAGTCGCCAAGCTCAACTCGCTTGGTGCCGGCCCACTCCTTCACGACGACTGGTGCTGATCAGCGGGTGACGTAGGCGCCCTCGTCCGCGGTCATCGCGACGACCTCGGGAGGGATGTGGCCGGCGCGGAGGTCGGCGATGGTGACGCGCTCGAGCACTCGGCGCAGCGAGGCTCGGACGGCGATCCAGACGTCCGTCAGGTGCTCGGCGTCGCCGGGGTACTTGGTCGCCTCGGGCGCTAGGTCTTGGATGTTCGCCAGCGGGCCCTCGACCGCGCGGATGACGTCGGCGAGTGTGATTTCCTCCGGCGCCTTGGCGAGCCAGTAGCCGCCGCGGGCGCCGCGGCGGGCGCGGACGAGGCGGGCGTGCTTGAGCTCGAGCAGGATGTGCTCGAGGAACTGAAGCGGGATGTCCTGCGCCTCGGCGAGCTTCTCGCCCTTGATCGGCTCCTCGCCCGAGCTCGCGAGCTCAACCGCGGCGCGGACGGCGTAGTCGGCTTTCGCTGAGATCCTCATGAGCTCACCCGCGACGGCTGCGGCGGAAGCTCTGGAGTCCCCAGGCCGAACGTTTCATACGCGCCCCAGGTGCTGAACATCTTGTGGTTCGGCCCGTGGAAGTCACTGGAAGCGGTGGCTGCAAGGCCCCTGTCCGAGCAGAGCTCGACCAGGAACTCCGTCTGGGCGCGGTCGTGGTCGGGGTAGAAGACCTCGACCCCGTCGATGTCCAGGTCCTCGATCAGCGCCTGGACCTCAGACGGCTCTTCGATGTCCCAGAAGGGATGCGCGAGCACCGGGGTACCCCCGGCCTCGCGGATCAGGCTGATCGCCTCGGTGGCGGTCGGCCAGCGCCGCGACACGAAAGCCTTGGCGCCGGGAACGAGGTACTCCTCGAAGAAGGCGCTCATGTCCTCGGGCTTGGTGCCGGCGGCCTTCGCGATGTGCGGGCGGCCGACGCTGGACGCATCGCCGGCCTGGCGCTTCGCCGCTTCGAAATCGACCTCGACTCCGTGCGAGTTCAGGCGCTCGACGATCTCCTGCGCCCGCGTGACCCGTTCCTGCTGGGCCCGCTCGCACATCGGGCGCATCTTCTCGATGTCGATCCAGTAACCGAGCATGTGGAGGTCGTCGATCGACGCATGGATGCAGCTGATCTCGGCGGCCGGGATGATCTCGATGCCGTGGGTCCTCGCAGCATCGATCGCCTCGGGCAGCCCGTCGACGGCGTCGTGATCCGTGAGGGCCATCGTCTCGACGCCCGCGGCTGCAGCCGCGGCGACCACATCGGCCGGCGCGAGCTCCCCGTCCGAGACGGTGGAGTGGCTCTGCAGATCGATCATCGCGGGCACTGAGAGCCCTGACCGCCCAGCCGTTAGGCGGGCTGCGCGGCCGGGATCAGCTGGCGCTCTTCGAGCAGCGCGATCAGCTTGCCGGCCGACTCCTCGGGGGTCTCGTTCTCGGTGTCGAGCACGATCTCGGGGTTCAGCGGCTCCTCGTACGGGTCGGATACGCCCGTGAACTCCTTGATCTCGCCCGAGAAGGCCTTCGCGTAGAGGCCCTTGACGTCGCGCTCTGCGCAGACCTCAACGGAAGCCTTGACGTAGACCTCGATGAACCGCTCGCCCATGTTCTCGCGAGCCTCGTCACGGATCTCGCGGTACGGGCGAGATCGCGGCGGTGATCACGGGGACGCCGTTGCGGCTGAGCAGGTCGGCGACGAAGGCGATCCGGCGAATGTTGGTGTCGCGGTCCTCCTTCGAGAAGCCGAGGCCCTTGGAGAGGTTCTCGCGGATGACGTCGCCGTCGAGGATCTCGAGGCGGTTGCGGCGGGCCGTGAGCTCCTTCTGGACGAGCTCGGAGATGGTCGTCTTGCCTGCACCGGAGAGGCCGGTGAACCAGAGGGTGAAGCCCTTGTCGTTAGCCATGGGGAGGAAAAGCTCCTTCTTGTCTCAGTTGATCAGCAGAGTCCACAAAGTATGTGCCTTCAGGGTACCGCCGCCCGGGGTGTTGGGGCCGGCGAGCCCTAGGCGCTGTAAGCGTCGATCAGGATCTGCGCGACCTCGGGCCGGCTGAACTCCTGCGGGGGCAGTTCGCCATTGTCGAGCATCTCGCGTACCTTGGTGCCGCTCAGGAAGACGTGGGCGTCCGCGTCGTGCGGGCACGTCTTGCCCGAGGCCATTCCCTCGCACTTGTTGCACCAGAAGCTGTGGTCGAAGAACATCGGCTGGATGCCGAGCTTGTCGATGTCGAGGTCGTCGAAGATGCGTTGGGCGTCGTAGGTGCCGTAGTAGTCGCCGACGCCGGCGTGGTCGCGGCCGACGATGAAGTGGGTGGCGCCGTAGTTGCGGCGCGCGATCGCGTGCAGGACGGCCTCGCGCGGGCCGGCGTAGTGCATCTTGGAGGGAAAGACATTCAGGATGACCCGGTCGGAGGGGTAGTAGTCCTTCATCAGCACCTCGTAGCACTGCATCCGCACCTCGGCGGAGATGTCCCCGGCCTTGGTCTTGCCGATCAGCGGGTGGATCATCAGCCCGTCGTTGGTCTCGAGCGCCGCCTTGGTCACGTATTCGTGAGCGCGATGGATCGGGTTACGGGTCTGGAAGGCGACGACGCGCTTCCAGCCGCGGTCGGCGAAGGCCTTCACCGACTCCTCAGGAGTCAGGTAGCGCTGCATGAACGCGTCCTCGTGGTCCGGGAGCTCGGACACCTCGTAGGTGCCGGCGACGCAGCGCGCGCCCTCCTCGTGCAGGGCGGCGACGCCGGGATGCTCGGTGTCGGTCGTCAGGTAGACCAGCTCGGCCTCCTTGTCGATGTCGCGCTCGAAGATCTCGCTGACCGTCAGCGTTCCCAGCTCCTTGCCCTCGTCGCTCGTGAGCTCCACCGTGTCGCCCTCGGCGACCTCGAGGTCCGTCGCGAGGGTGATCGGGATCGGCCAATAGTCCTTGGCGCCGTTCGCGAGCGTCATGTCCTCGCAGACGCTCTTCCAGTCGTCCGAGCCCTGGGGCCCGGTCAGCGGCGCGAACCCACCGTTTCCGATCATCTCGAAGTCGGCGGTCTGGCGCTCGTTCAGTTGTAGGGAGGTAGCCAAAGGACGCGGAAGGGTAGCGATAGTCGACTTTGTGGGCTGCCTGAAACCTGAAAAGGTCAGCCGTGCAAACCGCACTCGGTCTTCGACGTCCCGGCCCAGCGGCCGGCCCGCGCGTCCTCGCCCGCTCCCGGCTTGCGGGTGCAGTGGGTGCAGCCGATCGAGGGGTAGCCCTGATCGTGCAGCGGGTTGTACGGGATGTCGTTGTCGTGGATGTAGCGCCAGACGTCCTTCTCGGACCAGTCGGCGAGGGGGTTCAGCTTCCAGAGGCCGAATCGCTTGTCCCAGGCGAACTTCGGCGCTGATGCCCGCGATTGCGAGTCCTGGCGGCGGATGCCCGAGACCCAGCAGTCGACGGCCGCGAGCGCGGAGCGCATCGGGTCCACCTTTCGGATGCCGCAGCACGCATCGGGGTCGCGCGACCACAGCGCGTCGCCGTAGAGGCCGGACTGCTGCTCGAGCGTGATCGAGCTGTAGCGGTGGAAGCTGATGTCGTAGCGCTCCTCGAGCCGCTCGCGGGTCTCGTGGGTCTCGGGAAAGAGCACATCGGTATCGAGGTAGAAGAAGCGAACCGAGGGGTCGATCCGGCTCGCCATGTGGATCGTCACCGAGCTCGTCTTCTGGAATGAGGCGGCGATGTAGAGCTTCGGATGGAAGGTCTCGATCGCCCAGCGCAGCGCATCCTCGGCGCTGGCGTCCTCGAGGTCGGCCTCGACGCGCTCGGGGTCGAACGGGATCGTGTCGAGCGCCGGTGCCGGCGGGGCCTTCGGGGCTGTGGCGGGGGTCGCCATCAGACGGCGCACTCGCCTTCGCCGCGCTCGACCTTGTAGGGCTCGGAACGGTTCCAATCGATGAAGTGGGTCAGGTTCTCGGCGTTGAACTCGACCGGCATCTTCAGCTCGGAGACGAGCTCTTCGAACTTGTCGGTGCCGACCCGCTCGACGAAGTCGTTGAAAGCCTCGCCGTCGTTGCGGTCGGACTCGTAGAAGCGCAGCCAGCGCTCGACCGCTTCGGGTACGCGCTTGGCAGGCAGCCGGGCCTTGAGGCGGTGGCCGTAGATGACCTCGCCGCCCTCGTAGTTGCCGCCGAGGTGCGCGATGTACGCGGGGATGGTCTTGTCGCCGACCTTGATCGACGCGCCGTAGAAGCCGATGTTCGCGATGTGGTGCTGGCTGCAGCCGTTCGGGCAGCCCGACATCTTGATGTGGACCTTCTTGGTCAAGGGGTCGGTGATGCCCATCTCGGTGATGCGCTCGGAGACCGCGCGGTTCAGGCCCATCGAGCTCGTGATCCCGAGCTTGCATGAGTCGGTGCCGGGGCAGCTGACGACGTCCGTGATCTCGTCGGCGCCGGCCTCGGCGAGGCCGAGATCGCGCAGACGGGAGTAGACGTCGTAGACGGACTCGTTCCGCACCCAGCGCAGGACGAAATTCTGCTGCACCGTCGAGCGGGCGTAACCGCCCGTGAAGTCGCGCATGATCTGGCCGAGGCCTCGGAACTGCTCGGGCGTCAGGTCACCGCGGACGACTCGGACCTCGACGGTCGAGAAGCCGTCCTGGCGCTGGGCGTTGACGCTTGAAGCGGCCCAGCGCTCGAACTCGCCCACATCTCCGTTGGGGCTCGGGGCGTTCTCGGGGACGGGCGGCGCCTTCGCCTGCTCGTCGTCGACGAAGAGCATGTGGTCGACCGAGAAGTCGCGCTCGGCGACCCAGTCGCCGGTCAACTCCTCGTCGACCATCTCGCGGAAGGCGTCGATGCCGATCTTGTCGATCAGGACCTTGATGCGGGCGCGGGCGCGGTTGACGCGCAGCCATTCCTGGCGGTCGAAGATGCGGAAGACGGCCTCGGAGACCATCAGATAGTCGCCGTTGTCGACCTGGACGAAGTCGTAGAGGGTGGGGGCGACGCGCGGCATGATCGACGTGCCGCCTCCGACCCGGACCTCCACGCCCTTGACCTCGCGGCCGTCGATCTCCTTGACGCGCGGAATGAACCCGATGTCGTGGATGCCCGTGATCGCACGGTCCTCGTCGGTCGCGGTGAAGGCCGTCTTGACCTTGCGCGGCATCAGCTGGGTGGTCGGATGGCGCACGAAGTAGCGGACGTAGGCGACCACGTAGGGGGTCACGTCGAAGAGCTCGCCCTCGGTGACGCCGGCCCAGGGGTCGCCGGTCACGTTGCGCACGGTGTTGCCGCAGCCCTCGCGCGAGGAGAGCCCGACGGAGCTGATCTCGCGGATCAGCTCGGTCATGTCGGCCAGCGGCACGTGGTGGATCTGGATGTTCTGGCGCGTCGTGATGTGGCCCTTGTTCAGCGGGGCCCATCGCTCGACGACGTCGCCGAGCATGTCCATCTGGTCCGGGGTGACGCCGCCGAACGGAAGCTTGATGCGCACCATCTGCACGTCGGGCTGGCGCTGCCCGTAGACGCCCTGCTTGAGGCGGAAGCCGATGAACTCCTCCTCGGACTGCTCGGAGCGCAGGAAGCTCGCGGCCTCGGTGTCGAAGTCCTCGAACTCGTGCTCGAGGATCGGGATCGCGTGGCCAGGGACGTTGTCGTAGACCTCGGGGTTCTCGAGGGAGCCGCGGCCCTTCTTGCCCTTCTGGACCTTGGTCAGGTCCTGATCGAGCTCGGGCGCCTTCGGCGCCTTGTTTGACTCAGGTGCGGAGACGGGCTCCATCGATGCGTGCTCCTCCGGGGTGGGCGGAATGCGAGCTGGTGAGGCTAGGGGCACGGCAATGTAGCAAATCTGATCGGATTTAGGGTGTTTAGCGGGCGCGAGGGTCACGCGACCCTGCCGCGGCGAGCGCGTCGTCCTCGCGCAGGATGGACTCGATTCGGACGGACCCAAATGAGCCCATCGGCATGCCTGCGTCGCATCGACACCCCCGGGGAAGACCCGGCACGCCCTCAGTCCGCCGCGCGGCACCTGCCGCGGAAGGACGCCTTCGTGCTCGGGATGCTGGTGTCGAACCGGTCCCGACGGATGGGCTGCCTGCGCTTGTTCCCCGCCCCGCAGGAGAAGCGATCGACCTCGCCATCCCGCGAGAAGATGCGATCGTTCCCATATCCCCCGATCAGGATGTCCATCCCGGCGTCGCCCTTGATGAAGTCGCCGCCTGCTCCGCCGAGCAGCCAGTCGTCGCCGGAACCGCCGACGAGCCGATCGGGGCCCGCTCCGCCCATGACCGGGCTGCCGCCGAGGGAGCTCTGCGGCGGGTAGGTGGGACCATCGCGTCCCGGCCCTCCCCTGAACCGGTCGGCGCCATCCCCGAGGCCTCCTCCCGAGTCGAATGCCCCGGTCAAGACCACGTCGTCGCCGTCGTTCGTGGCGAAGTAGGGGCGAGCGTCCCCGTCGGTGCTGCCCTCGGTCGATTGCGTTGGGCTGAGGCCGGGAAGGTCGGGCATCCTTCGAAGATCGATCCGGTCGTCGCCGTCCCCCGTCGCGACGATGAAGTCCGTCAGGAGGATCGCCGGATCCGTCAAGTCGATCGGGCAGCGCACCTCGTTCGGGTTGATCTGGACGCAGACGTCGCCGACGGAGCTCACGGACGGGTTCGGAGCCGCGACGACGCCCGCCGAATCCGTGATGACGAATCCTCCCGCCTCGTATCGGACGCCAATCGAGCGGCTCACCTCGTCCCGGTTTTGCGGCAGAACGCTTACGAAGACCTCCTTGTACGACTCCTGCGGCGTCGCAAGGGAGAAGAGGTAGGCGCTCGCCCGTGACGGCTCTGCCTTCGCGGCCGCAGGAGCAACGCTCAGGATCGCGGCGCCCGCGGCGAGTGCTGCCAAAGCCTTCGGCATGTGCTTCGGCTTCGAGGTCATCTCGTATGAAACCCGGCGCGGGGGCGCCTGATGCGGTCGTGGCGTATGAATCCCACCATGGGTGAGATCCCGGTCATCTCCGGCGCCACCGTTTTCGAGGCTGTCGACGCGACGGCAGCCGTCGAGCGCACGCGCCACGCCTTCGAGCGCCACGCGGCCGGCGAGTGGGTGATGCCGCCGAAGGTCTACGTCGATGCGCCTCCCGACGGGGACTTCCGGGCGATGCCGGCCCGCGGCGACGGCCTCGCGATCCTCAAGTGGGTGACCTCCTTCCCCGGTAACAGCGCAAAGGGGCTGCCGGTGGTGCGCGGCGCTGTGCTGGTCTCGGACGCCGGCACCGGCGAGGAGCTCGCTCTGATCGAGTGCGGCTCGATCACCTCTCTTCGCACCGGCGCCGCGGCGGCCGTCTCGGCGCAGGTGCTCGCCCGCGATGGCGCCGCCACCGTGGGAATCATCGGCTGCGGGGTCAACGGCGCCTGGGCGGCGCGCTGCCTGGCGGCGGCCGGCTATGGGCCTGGTGTCTGCCATGACCGGCGCGCCGAGGTCGCCGAAGCGCTGGCGCTCGAGCTCGGCTGGAGCGCGGGATCGCGGAAGCAGGCCGTCGATCAGGACGTCGTCGTGACCGTGACGCCCGGCGACGCGCCGGTCATCGCGGCGGCGGACCTGCGGGAGGGCCAGCACTTCGCACTGCTCGGCGCGGACGCGCACGGCAAGGCCGAGGCCGCGCTCGACGCAATCGAACGCTGCCGCCTGTTCTGCGACGAGTGGAGGCAGGCGAGCGCGGGCGGCGAGCTCGCGCACGCCGTCGATGCGGGGGTCGTGACGCGGGAGGAGGTCACCCAGATCGGCGACGTGATCACGGGTCAGGCTTCAGGCCGGAGCGGCCCTGAGGAGATCACGCTGTTCGACTCGACCGGCCTCGCCATCCAGGACCTGGCGATCGTCAGCGCCGTCTACGAGGCTTGGCGCGAAGGGCGCATCGAGGCGCCGGTCGTCACGCTTTGACCCGAGGCGGGGTCAGTCGATGTCCGTGCCCTCGACCAGGAACGCGACCCGCACGTGGGCCCGCCACTCGTCGAGGTTCTCGCCGCGCAGCCCGGTCGAAACCACGTCGATGGCCCTGATGTTGCGAAGCGAGGTCTGCGCCTGCTTGAGGGCCTGCTGTGCCGCGTCGTCGGAGGACTTCTTCGAGCTTCCGACGAGCTCGATGATCTTGACTACCGCCACCTGGACTCCTTCTCTCGCGGCTGAAAGGACGCCCCGTGTTCTATTGGACACGGGGGCCGAGGGCAAGTCTCGCGCTTCAGCGCCCGACCGCCGGGCCCCAGCCGCTCGGCTCGACTTGCCGCGCGGCGATTCCCTCGCGAAGCGCCGCCCGCTGCCAGGGGTTCTGCTGCTCGGCGGCCAGCGGGGCCGGCGCGGTCTCGATCAGGAATTGCTGCAGCGCCGCAGCGATGGCCGCGGCCTCCTCGGGCGATGCCGTGCCCGCACGGAGCTCGATCCTAGGGCGGGGGGGCGATCCCTTTCCGTCAGGTCCGGCCAATGTCCCGACATTACTCCCCGGCCTCGCGTCCGAGCCCGCCGGGAAGCGGCCCGCCGGTCGGCGGGCCGCTTCTGATCTCAACTCAAGTGATCTCGTGCTCTACGGCGAGGCGCAGACCGCGTAAACGACCCATACCCCGTTCGAAGCGCTCGTGTTCGTGAGGTCTACGAACCATCCCGTCGGGGTGCCCGGGAACGGGCTCGGGCGACTCGTCCCGATGAAGACGTTCGTATTCGGAATCGTCGTCGCCTGCGCGACGCCGCCGCCGGTCGCCTTCTCCGCTCCCACGCAGGCAGCTGTGGCGCTGTTGGTCGCCCCGGCGTTCACGTTGAGCGTCGCCGTGCGCGTGATGACGCTCGTCGCGCCGTTCGTCCCATTGGTCCCGTTCGTGCCATTCGTGCCGTTGGTACCGGGGGTCCCGGGGGTCCCGGGGTTTCCCTGTGCGCCCTGAGGACCGTGCCGGGCCCTGAGGACCGGCCGGGCCCCGCTTGGCCTTCTTCTTCGTCGCGGCCGGCTCCGCACCCGGGCCGTCGTCGCTCGAGCCTGCAACGGCCGTCGAGATGAGCGCGACGCTCGCGAACAGCGCCAAGACGAGCAGCGCTTGATGCCCCTTCACTCTGACTACGTAATCTCGCTTCACGACTGGACTCCTTCGGTCGAGGTGACGTTGGGCCAGGCGGAGCAGGTGTCGCTGGAGAGCGGCGTCTGCAGACCAGGGGCTACGAAGTCCTTTCCGTCGCCGTCTGGTCCCATCCGTACGCCCAACGCAGGTCCAATCAGGCTCCCAGATCGGCGTGGGAGGGGTATCCGAAATGATGAGGCTGGGCCGAACGATGCAGGACTCCGCTGCAGCGGAGTTCTTACGCCACCCCGAACTCGAGCCCGTGCTCCTCGAGCAGCGCGGGCACCGATTCGACGTCGACCTCGAAGCCGTAGCCGGCCATGAACTCGCCCATCTCCTCCGGGTCAAGGGAAGCGCCCTCCGCCAGCATCTTCGCCAGCTCCCGGAAGTAGTTCTCGAACCCCGCAGGGGAGATGATCTCGAGCACGCGGGCAGGCTCGTCACCCGGGTTCCAGAACGTGTGCCACTGGTTGCGCGGCTTGAAGACCAGGTCGCCGGCCTCGGCGAACACGACGTCGTCGCCGAGCTTCGCGCCCATCCGGCCCTCGAGGACATAGCTGTACTCGTCCTCGTTGGCGTGGCGATGCATCGGCGCGCAGAGCGCGTGCGGCGCGATCGGGTGCTCGACCAGCGAGAAGCCGCCCCCGCTCTCGTCGCCGTCGACCATGAAGCGCACGCCCATCCCACCGAGCTGGACGGTCTCGCCGTCGCTCGGTCCCACGATCTTCGGCCCTTCCGACATAGCTAGAGAGGGATGTTCCCGTGCTTGCGCTTCGGCTGCTCGACCCGCTTGGTCTGCAGCACCCGCAGTGCGCGGATCAGCTTCGGGCGCGTGGTGTGCGGCTCGATCACGTCGTCGATGTAGCCGCGCTCGGCCGCCGAGTAGGGGTTCGCGAAGTGGGCCTTGTAGTCATCGATCAGCTTCGCGCGGCGCTCGTCGGGCGTCGGCGACGAGGCGATGTCCTTGCGGTAGATGATGTTGACTGCGCCCTCGGGACCCATGACCGCGACCTCTGCGGTCGGCCAGGCGAAGTTGAAGTCGGCGAGCATGTGCTTGGAGTTCATGACGTCGTAGGCGCCGCCGTACGCCTTGCGCGTGACGACGGTCAGCTTCGGGACCGTCGCCTCGGTGAAAGCGTAGAGGAGCTTGGCACCGTGGCGAATGATGCCATTCCACTCCTGCGAGGTCCCAGGGAGGAAGCCGGGCACGTCGGTGAAGGTCAGCAGCGGCACGTTGTAGGCGTCGCAGGTGCGGACGAAGCGCGCAGCCTTCTCCGAGGACTCGATGTCGAGCACCCCGGCGAGGTGGGCGGGCTGGTTGCCGACGACCCCGACGGGATATCCGTCGAGACGGCTGAAGCCGCAGACGATGTTCTTGGCGAAGTGCTCGTGGACCTCGAAGAACTCTCCGTCGTCGACGACGCGGCCGATCACTTCGCGCATGTCGTAGGGCTTCGACGGGTCGTCGGGCACGAGCGCGTCGAGCTCGGGGTCCTCGCGCTCGGGGTCGTCGGTGGGCTCGACGCGGGGCGGCATCTCGAGGTTGTTCGAGGGCAGGAAGCCGATCAGGTAGCGCGCGTCCTCGAGGCACTGCTCCTCGTCCTCGGCCGCGAAGTGTGCGACCCCCGACTTCGAGTTGTGGCTCATCGCGCCGCCGAGCTCCTCGAACTCCACCTCCTCGCCGGTGACCGTCTTGATCACCTCGGGGCCGGTGATGAACATGTGCGAGGTCTCCTTGACCATGAAGATGAAGTCCGTCATCGCGGGCGAGTAGACGGCGCCGCCGGCGCATGGGCCCATGATCAGGCTGATCTGCGGGATCACGCCCGAGCAGTTGACGTTGCGAACGAACACGTCGCCGTAGGCGCCGAGCGAGACGACGCCCTCCTGGATGCGCGCGCCGCCCGAGTCGTTGATGCCGATCACCGGTGCCCCGACGGCGGCAGCGAGGTCCATCACCTTGCACATCTTCTCGGCCATCACCTCGCCGAGCGAGCCGCCGAAGACCGTGAAGTCCTGGGAGAAGACGAAGACCGTGCGCCCGTCGATCGTGCCGTGACCGGTGACGACGGCGTCGCCGTAGGGCCGCCGCTTGTCCATCTCGAACTCGTGGGTGCGGTGGCGGACGAACGTGTCGAGCTCCTCGAACGAGCCCGGGTCGAGCAGCTTCTCGATCCGCTCGCGAGCCGTGAACTTGCCCTTGGCGTGCTGCTTTTCGACCGCCTCCTCGGACGCCGAGTGGACCGCCTGCTCGCGCAGCTCTCGCAGGTGGGCGAGCTTCTCGTCGTGCGTCTCGGGGAACTTCTCTCTCACGGCCCGAGCAGTCTAGGGCCGGGACCTCGTCTCAGTCGCCCCAGGTACCGTCCGCCGGGCAGCCTCCGGTGCCCGCGGTGGCGCACGTGAGGTCGGTCGTGCCGGTGGTGTTGCGGGTGATGTCGAAGCTGTTGCCGGTCGACGACTGGACCCTCACGGTGAACGAGTCGGCGCTCGCCGACGGAACCGAGAGGGCGGCGCCGCTGAGCGTCGGCTCCATCGCGTTGAGGTTGGCGACGCTGACTCCACCGGGCCCGGCGTAGGAGTTGTTGTTGTCAGTTGCGATGGCCTCGGCGGCTGTCTGCGCGACCCGGACCGACGCCTTCGCTGCAGCGTCACCCGCCTTGTTGCGCTGCAGGAAGAACGCCGGAATCGCGACCGCGGCGAGCATGCCGACTATCAGCATCACGACCAGCAGCTCGACGAGTGTGAATCCCTGCTCCCGCCTCATGCCTGCCCATCGGCTGCCAATCAGGCATGTCTGTTCGCCTGTACCGGTGAGTGGACGAACGACCTTTGCCCGATTGGTTCTGGACAGAAGCCGAGGCGGATGCGAGCTGGGGCGCCCAGCTCAGCGCCTGCGTGGCGGGCGAACATCTCCTCGACCCACCGATAGGCGTCTCGATCGGCTATCGCCTTGCGAAAGCGCTCGAGGCCAGGGGGCAGTCGCTCGGGGGTCTTCGGGCCCTCCGGAGGCAGCACGATCGGATACAAGAGCGCGGCCGCGGTCAGGTCGGCGACGGTGAAGCGCCCGCCCACGAGGTAGTCGTTCGAGCCGAGCTCCTCCTCGAGGCGATCCAGGCCAGCGAACACCTTCCGTCGCGACACCTCGGCCGCCTCGGGATCCCCGGCGCCGAAGCCAAGCTGCGTGTAGCGCCGGGCAGCCGCCCCTGCCTGCCGCTTGAAACGACGAAGCGGCGCCGGCAGGTCCAGCGCTGCGACCTCGGCGAAGCCGTCGGGGTCTTCGCGGATCTCGTTGAAGACGAACAGCCGCGTGTGGGGGCCAACCTCCACGTCGAAGAACTCCTCGAGCTCGAGCGCCCGGCGCCTCTCCTCGGGGTCCTCGGGGTAGAGCGGTGGGTCTGGGTTGCGTCGCTCGAGCGCCGCGATGATCGCCGTCGAGTCACCGACGCTCGAGCCGTCAAGACGCAGGATGGGAAAGGTGTTGGTCCGCCCGCGAGTCAGGGCCAAGGCGATCGGGATGTGCACCCCGGGCGGTAGCGCGACGCGCCGATGTTCGATCCCCTTGTAGGCGAGCGCCCAGCGGGCCTTCTCGTTGTAGTGCGAGATGGAGATGTGCCACAGGGTTGGGCGGGGGTTCGCCATCGTCAGCGGATAGTGTCTCGCTCAATGGCCGATGAGCGCAAGAACGATGCTTCGATCTCCGAGAAGGAAGCCCACGAGCTGCTGGCCCGCGATCGAGAGCGCGTCGAGACCGCCCTGTCAGGTCTCGGACGGCAGCGGATCAGCGAGCTCGCCGAGATCGACACGGAGACCAGCGCCGACGACGACGCTGAGACGATCGTCGAGGAGGAAGTCGATGACGCCCTCGCGCGGAGTCTGCGCTCCGAGCTCGAGGCGATCGAGCGGGCCGAGAAGCGCCTCGAGGACGGGACCTACGGCCTCTCAGTCGAGAGCGGCGAGCAGATCCCCGCCGAACGCCTGCAGACGGTGCCGTACGCCGAGCGTACGATCGAAGAGCAGGAGCGCTACGAGCGCACGCACGGCGGGGCTGCCTGAGCCGGTCTGCCTGAGCCGGTAAGAGACAGGGGCGCCTAGAAGAAGGCGCCGCCCTTGTACTCGCCGAAGACGTCGCGCATCGCGTTGCAGACGTCGCCGATCGAGCCCCCGGCGGCCAGCGCCGCCTTGATCGGCGGCAGCAGGTTGCCCTCGCCGCGGGCGACGTCGCGCAGGCTCTCGAGCTTGGCGTCGAGCGCCGGCTGGTCGCGCGCCTCCTTGAACGCAGCCAGCCGCTTCAGCTGGCGTGCCTCGGACTCGGGGTCCACCTTCAGGATCTCGACGTCGTCGACGACGTCGGTCTCGTACTTGTTGACGCCGACGACGATGTCCTGGCCGGTGCGGTAGCGCTCGTGGTAGCTCGACGCAGATTCCTCGATCTCGCGCTGCATGAAGTCCAGGGCGTTGACCGAGCCGCCCATCTCCTCGACCTTGCCCATCAGCTCCCACGAGCGCTCCTCGATCTCGTCGGTCAGCGACTCGATGAAGTAGGAGCCCGCGAAGGGATCGACGGTGTCGGCGACGCCGGATTCGTGGGCGAGCACCTGCTGGGTGCGAAGGGCGATACGTGCCGAGCGCTCGGTGGGGAGGGCCAGCGCCTCGTCGAAGCCATTGGTGTGGAGCGACTGCGTGCCGCCCGCGACCGCCGCGAACCCCTGCAGGGCGACGCGAATGATGTTGACCTCGGGCTGCTGGGCCTGGAGCGTCACGCCTCCGGTCTGGGTGTGGAAGCGCATCATCTGGGCCTTCTCGTCGGTGGCGCCGAAGCGCTCGGCCATGACCTTCGCCCACATCCTCCGGGCCGCCCGGAACTTGGCGATCTCCTGGAAGACGTTGTTGTGGCCGTTGAAGAAGAAGGCGAGGCGCTTGCCGAAGCGGTTGATGTCGAGCCCGGCGGCGATCCCGCCGTCGACATAGGCGATCGCGTTGGCGAGGGTGAAGGCGACCTCCTGCACAGCGGAACAGCCCTTTTCGCGGATGTGGTACCCGCTGATCGAGATCGTGTTCCACTTCGGGACGTTCTGGTCGCAGTAGGCGAAGATGTCGGTGGTCAGGCGCATCGTCGCCTCGGGCGGGTAGATGTAGTTGCCGCGGGCGATGTACTCCTTCAGCACGTCGTTCTGGACGGTTCCGCGAAGCTCTGACGACGGCACGCCCTGCTCCTCGCCGACCAGTTCGTAGAGCAGCAGCAGGATCGCCGCCGGCGCGTTGATCGTCATGGAGGTCGAGACGTCGGCGAGCGAGATCTGGTCGAAGCAGATCCGCATGTCCTCGATCGTGTCGATCGGGACCCCGGTGCGGCCCACCTCGCCGGCGCACAGGGGGTCGTCGGAGTCGCGGCCGAGCTGCGTCGGCAGGTCGAAGGCCATCGACAGCCCCGTCGAGCCGTGCTCGGTCAGGTAGCGGTAGCGCTCGTTGGTGTCCTCTGGCGTCGCGAACCCCGCGTACTGGCGCATCGTCCAGGTCCGGTCGCGGTACATCCGCTCGTGGATCCCGCGCGTGAAGGGGTAGGAGCCGGGTTCGCCGAGTCGCTCCTTCAGCCCGGGGGCGACGTCGCTCTCGTCATACAGCGGCTCGATCTCGATCCCGGAGTCGGTGATCACCCGCTCGTCGTCGGGCCCGACCACGGGCGCGATGTAGCGGTCGAGGTCCTCCTCGGCGGCCTTCAGCTGCGCGCCGTCGGGCGCGCCGTTCGACGCGGCCCCGTCGGCACCCTTGTCCGCCGCCTTGCCATGCGGGCGCGTAGCCATGGGTCAAGGATAGATCGGCGCGGGTGACGAGGATCAGACGATGCGGTCGAACGGGCGCTTCTCCGGAGTGGAGAGCTCGTCCATGACTGCGTCCAGCCACCCCTCGAGGCGGTGGGGCTCGCGCTTGCAGCTCGCCTTCACCTCGACGTGGGTGCCCCAGCCCTTCTCGGCCATCTCGACCTCGATGCGGCCCGAGTTGATGTGGCTCGCCGCCTCCCAGACCAGGCGGGACTCGGGCTCGCGCTCGGCGATCTCGATCTCGGTCGCCTGGCCCACGAGCGAGCTCATCAGGCCCTGCATGCGCTCGGGCTGGTCGATCATCTCCCAGAGCTCGGGAGAGGACTTCATCAGGGTCCGGCTTGCGGATCTCATGCCCGCTGTTTCGGCCCCGCCCGGGCCCTTCCTGCCGCTACTTCGGAATGGGTGATTCCTGCCGTTCGTTTTCAGGTGTGCCCTGGGTTTTGGCGCCCTCGCGCTCGCGGCTCAGGCGGGCCAACTCCTGCGCCAGCAGCTTGTTCTCGCGCGAGAGGCGCGAGACGACCGAAGAGAAGCTCAGCAGCAGCACGAGGATGAAGCCGAACCCGACCACGAACAGGGCGTTGGCGGGCGTGGCGATCCCGACCAGCTCGGCCAGCTCGTCGAGCAGCCCGTCGAAGATCGAGAGGACCAGCAGGACGGCGGCGGCAAGCAGCCAGAGGATCGCGTAGGGCTCGCCCAGGCGGCGTCGTCGGACCAGCTCGAGCACGAAGAAGAAGAGAAGCGCCGATCCCGCGATCGCGACGATCTGGACGCGCGTGTTCCAGCGTGCTTCCGGCGGCGAGCAGGTCGATCATCGCGGCACCCCCTCGAGCGCCTCGGAGGGAGGCGTCGCGAGCCAGTCGTCGCCCGGCGGCGGCACGGGCCGGCGGCGGAAGAGCCCGACGAATATCGCCAGCAGCACTCGCGCCATGTAGTAGGGGGCGCTGTAGCCGCCGAGCGACGAGCTGCCGTGCGCGCGCGGGCGCATCGTCACCGGCACCTCCTGCATCGACATGTCGTGGGCATGCACCATCAGGATCGCCTCGACCTCGGGGAAGTCGTGGGGGTAGTCGCGGGCGAAGAGCTCGATGCCCCGGCGGTTGGTCATGCGGAAGCCCGACGTCGGGTCCGTGACCGGCGAGCGGGTGATTCGAGAGACCAGCCGGGCGAAGAGCTTCTGGCCGATTCGCCGCCAGCTGCCGACCGGGTAGCCGGCCCCCTTGAGGAACCGGCTGCCCCAGACCATCTCGGCCTCGCCGGCGTGGAGCGCCTTCTCGAGGGCGGCGAGCTGCGCGGGGTCGTGCTGGCCGTCGCCGTCCACCTGGACGGCGATCTCGTAGCCCTGGAGGTATGCGAAGCGGTAGCCGGACTGCACGGCGCCGCCGATCCCGAGGTTGAACGCGTGCGAGAGCACGATCGCCCCGGCTTCCCTCGCGACCTCGGCGGTGTTGTCGGTGGACCCGTCGTCGACCACGAGCACGTCGTAGCCCGGCGCCTGGCTGTTCAGCTCGGCGACGACGCCGGCGATCGCCCCCTCCTCGTTCAGGGCAGGCACGATTGCCACCTTCTTGCTCCCCGAGGCCATCAGGCGAGAAAGGATACGACCGCATCCGCAGCGCGCGGTCCCGCCTCTCCGTCCCAGTGCGGGATGCGCGGAGGAGCGTGCGGCGGCTCGCTCGCCAGGACCTCGGCAGCGGCGCTCCGAAGCGCATCCGGATCGACCCCGACGAGGGTGTTCGTGCCGAGCTCGACGGTCACGGGCCGCTCGGTAGTGCGCCTGTAGGTCAGGCAGGGGACGCCGAGCGCCGACGTCTCCTCCTGGACCCCGCCCGAATCGGTGATCACCAGGCGCGCCTCGGCCTCGAGCGCGATGAACTCCGCGTAGTCCATCGGCCGGGCCAGCTTCACCATCGGCGGCAGCTCGATCCCCCACTCCTCGAGGTGGGCGACGGTCCGCGGGTGGGCGGGGAAGAGGACGGGAGCGGTGTGCGAGATCTCGCCGAGCACCTCGATCACCTTGCCGAGCGCCTCGCGGTCGTCGACCAGCGCGGGCCGGTGCAGCGTGACCAGCACGTAGCTGCGCGACTCGACTCCGGCGGCCTCGAGCGCCGCCTCGCGGTCGGCGTCGTCGAGGATGCGAAAGAGGCTGTCGATCATCGTGTTGCCGACCAGCACGACGCCGGCCGACATCCCCTCGGCCGCGAGGTTCTCGACGGCGTCCTCGGAGGTGCAGAGGAGCAGGTCGCTGACCCGGTCGGTCGCGATCCGGTTCACCTCCTCGGGCATCGACCAGTCGCGCGAGCGCAGCCCCGACTCGAGGTGAGCCACCGCGATGTTCAGCTTCGTCGCAGCGAGCGCCGCCGCGAGGGTCGAGTTGACGTCGCCCGCGACGAGCACGATGTCGGCCGGGTTCTGCTGCAGGTCGGCCTCGACGCCGATCATCACCTTCGCGGTCTGCTCGGCGTGGCTTCCCGACCCGACCCCGAGGTTGGCGTCGGGCTGGGGCATCCCGAGCCGCTCGATGAACCCGTCGGAGAGCGCCCGGTCGTAGTGCTGGCCCGTGTGCAGCAGGCGCACGTCGACCCCCTCGCGCTCGGCGAGCGCCTGGGTGACCGGAGCCATCTTCACGAAGTTGGGCCGCGCGCCGACGACGGCCAGGACGGTTGGCATCGCGGGAGTCTCGCCTACTCGGCTACTTGATGACGTTGAAGAACCGCGAGCAGGTGTAGCCGTCCGCGAGATTCGGGCTCTTCGAGTTGAAGCTCATCGCGATGTCGTAGGCGCCCACGGACTCCGGGGTGAACCTCGTCTCGAAGAACCCGCGCCGCCCGGTCCGGACCTTCTGCTTGACCGGCCTGACCTTCGTGTTCGAGGTGGTCGGCCCGACGACGCGCAGCTTCAGGACCTTGCGCCGCAGCACGGGCTCGGTCCGACCCGTCACCACGATCGCCTTGCCCAGCTTCGCCTCTGTCACCCGAGCAGGGGCGCGTTCGCTCTCCGGCCTCGTCTTGAACAGGATGCGCAGCCCCGACATCCCGGTGCGCGTCGGCTCCGCCGTCCGCACCGTCAGCGGCAGCGGGAGGGTGCTCTCGTCTCCGCTGACCATCTGCGTGCCGATCTCGAAGAACGGCGCGATGCTGTCACCCGGCCACGGCGGCTCGTTCGCCACGAACGTCGCGACCAGCGACGACTGCGATCCCGCCGGGATCGTGACGTCCCTGACGCCACCACCGTTGACCGAACCGTGCCATCCAGGCCCGGTCCCACCACACGACGCGATGCTCGGGATCGAGAAGGCACCGAGGCCGAGCGCGCCGGGCCCGTTCAGAGTGAGCTGCCCGTTGGTCGCGAGCGTCGCGAACTCAGCGTCCTTGCCCTCGCCCCCGAACTGCGGCGCCCGCGTCGAGACGGTGAACCGCTCCTCCTGGGCGGTGGTGGTCACGGCGAGGGCGCACGTGATCGTGGTCGAGCCCGGGTAGGAGATCGCCGTCGGGGTGCAGGAGGCCGAAAAGGTGGCCTGGGCGCCGGCGGAGGCGGGAATCGCCAGCGCGGCGAGGCTCGCCACCGCGACGCTGACGGCGAGCCGCCGCGGGTGTGAGGCGAGAGTCACTTGACCAGCTTGAAGTACTTCGAGCAGGCGAAGTCCCCCGACAGTTCGGCCCGCTGCGAGACGTATCGGACCCCGAGCTCATTGAAGCCGGGCTCCGTCGGGCTCCATCTGACCCGGAACTTCGCCTGCCCGTAGTGCGGATCTGCAGGGAGAGCGCGACCACGGTGTCTCGTTGTCGAACAGGATCAGCATCTTCTGCTTGCGAACCGCCGGGATCGTCCGCCCCGTCAGCAGGATTGTCTCTCCGATCTTCACCTTCGCAGCGGATCCGCGCCAACTCCGATTTCACCGAGCCGCGGCTTGGTCTTGAGAAGGATGCGGACGCCGCTGGTCCCCGTCAGCACGGGAGCGGGGCCCTGGACGCTGAATGGCGCCGTGAGCGTGGTCGGCCCCAGGGTCGGCTCGCCGACAGCTTGGAAATCAAATCGCGGCGCCAGGCTCATCCCCGGCCAGGGCGGCAGACCCGTTCCGAACCGCCACGTGATCGTCGCGGTCTGACCCGCCAGCACCTTCACGCTCAGGTTGTATCCGCGGCCCCCACCGCGTGCAGGCCTCCCCCTGAGGAGCACGCCGCGAAATCGGCGATCACGCTCGAGAAGGCCCCACCCTGGCCGTTGACGATCGTCGGAATCGCGACTTGATCGAGCGCCGGCCCTTCGCCTGGAAAGGTCGGCGCGGTCGCGGAGAGGCCGAACACCTCGTCCTGCGATCCCGCGGTGACCTGGAGGGTGTAGGTCAGCGTCTTGCCGCCCGGGAACGAGACGCTTGTCGGTGACAGCCCGACCTGGACAGACGGGTTCGCCGCTGCAACCGGAGCATGCCCGAGGCAGAGCGCCGCCCAGCGCGGCGACGCCGACCAACCCCCTCAATCCCTCGACCTCACGCGCTCGATCGTCCCACCAACCGGGGGGCCGAGCAAACCGAGCGGCTACGCTCCGACGCCTATGGCGAGCAAGGAAAAGGGGGCTGTCGTGATCACCGGTGCCTCGACCGGTATCGGCCGCGAGACCGCCCTCTACCTCGACGAGCAGGGCTACCGGGTCTTCCCCGGGGTGCGAAAGCAGAAGGACGCCGGCAACCTCGCCAAGGCCGGTTCCGATCGCCTCACCCCGATCACGATCGACGTGACCGAGGCAGCGTCGATCGAGGCCGCCCGCGAGCAGGTCGAGGAAGCGGTGGGTACCTCGGGGATCGTCGGGCTGGTCAACAACGCCGGCGTCGCGAATGCCGGGCCCGTCGAGCACCTCCCCGTCTCTGATTTCCAGAAGGTGATCGACGTCAACCTGACGGGCCAGTACGCGGTCACCCAGCAGTTCCTCCCGCTCGTGCGCCGCGGTGAGGGAACGATCCTGTTCATCACGTCGATCGGGGGCCGGGTCGCGTCCCCTTTCTTCTCTGCCTACAACGCTTCGAAGTTCGGCCTCGAGGGGCTCGCCGACGCGCTGCGGCGCGAAATCAAGCCTTGGAAGATGAACGTCGTCGTGATCGAGCCGGGGTCGATCGCGACCGAGATCTGGGAGCGCGGCACCGAGGAGTTCGACCGCGCCGAGGCCGAGCTCGGCCCCGAGGCGAAGCGCCTCTACGGCAAGCAGCTGAAGGCGATGCGCGACGTGATGGCCGACACCGCAGAGCGCGGGATCGAGCCCGTCGAGGTCGCGAAGGTGATCGAGAAGGCGATCCGCTCCGACAGCCCGAACTCGCGCTACCTGATCGGCACCGACGCCAAGCTGATGTACCGGATGCAGCGGCTGGTCGGCGACAAGAACTTCGACAAGCTGATGCGCCGCTCGATGAAGCTGCCGAACGACGCGCCCCAAGCGCGCTGAGCCCGCTTCCTAGCCGGCCGCCCAGGCCTTCGCCGCTTCGAGCTCTGCGGGCGCGAACACCTTCATGTCGCCCGGCGAGACCCAGCCGAACATCCGCGCCCAGCGCTTGATCCACTCGACGTCGGTGACCAGCGCCGAGCGCTTCAGGTTGTCGCGGTGGTGCACGCCGATGTCGAAGTCCGCCTTCAGGTTCTCCCAGATGGCTCGCCCGTCGTGCGCCTCGAAGTCGTCGTCGAGGCAGAACACGATCCGAAGCTCGCCGTCGGCCTTCAGCACCTCCTCGATCGGAGGCAGGATCGTCTCGCGGTAGTCGGAGGCCTCGAGCTTGCCCGAGGCGCGGAAGCCGAGCGTCCCCTCGGGTGTGTCGATGCGCTCGACCACCGCCACTATACTGATCCATATGACAACTTCCCGATAACCCTCCCCCACCCTTCCCCCAAATAGGCGCCCCCACCCCCCCCCCGGCCGGTCGAGCCGACGAGGCGCTCCACGCCCGCGCGCTCGATCGTCAGCTTCAGGCCCTCGGCCAGGCCGACCTTGGGCTCCCAGCCGAGCAGCTCGCGAGCCTTCGTGATGTCGGGCTGGCGAACCTTGGGGTCGTCGACGGGCAGGGCCTCGTAGACGATCTCCGAACGCGACCCGGTCGCCTCGACGACGGCCTCGGCGAGCTGCAGCAGCGTGTACTCGTCGGGGTTGCCGATGTTGACCGGCAGGTGGATGTCGGACTCGGCCAACGCGATCAGCCCCCGGATCTCGTCCTCGACGTAACAGAAGCTCCGCGTCTGGCTGCCGTCGCCGAACACGGTCAGCGGCTTGTCCTGCAGGGCCTGGCGCAGGAAGGTCGGGATCGCGCGGCCATCGTGGGCCCTCATCCGGTCGCCGTAGGTGTTGAAGATCCTCACGATGCACGTGTCCACCCCCTGCTGGCGGTGGTAGGCCATCGTCAGGGCCTCGGCGTAGCGCTTCGCCTCGTCATAGACGCCGCGCGGACCGATCGGGTTGACGTTGCCCCAGTAGTCCTCGGGCTGAGGATGGATCTCGGGGTCTCCATATACCTCCGAGGTCGAGGCGAGCAGGAACCTCGCGCGCTTGAACTTCGCGAGGCCCAGCATGTTGTGGGTCCCGTAGGAGCCCACCTTGAGGGTGTGCAGCGGCAGCCGCAGGTAGTCGATCGGGCTCGCCGGCGAGGCCAGGTGGTAGACGAAGTCAACGGGCTCCTCGATCCCCACGAACTCAGTGATGTCGTGGTTCATGAACACGAACTCGTCCGAGCGCAGGTGCGCGATGTTCTGCAGGTTCCCCGTCTCGAGGTTGTCGACGCAGATCACCCGATGCCCCCGCCCGAGCAGCTGCTCGCAGAGATGCGATCCAAGGAAGCCGGCGCCGCCGGTGACTACGCAGGTGCTCATCGTCGCCGCAGCGTAGCCGAGGCCTTTGCGGGTTCACGCAAGTCGCCCGCCTCCGGAGATCGGTCAGCCGCGTCGCGTGGGGGCCGGCACGCCCAGCTGCTTGCAAATCGAGCGCACGGTGCCCTGCGCGAGTTCACGATGTCGTGGAACAGTGGAAGGTGCTCCGCGAGGACCTCGCCAGATCTCGACGCTTCAAGGATCGAACTTCAGGGTGACCGATTCGCTGTCCTCATCCGAGCGCAGGCGCTGCAGTTCCTGGTCCGGAGTGAGCAAGACCTGCAACGCATCAAGCACGTTCGTCCGCGCCTCCTCCCGGGTCCCTCCTCGCTGATCGCGCCTGGCAGTTCGGCCACCTGAGCGGTGATGCGGCCATCGTCATTGGCCTCGTACCAGATGGTCAGATTGAGCGATTCGGTCACGGACACAAAGTAGACGACGCAGTTGCTTCTCCTCGTCTCCGGGTCTTTCGTATCAACGCTTGAACCGAACGCTAGTAGCGGCGAGCCGGAAATGGATTCGCGAGTTCGTTAGCCGGCGCGCTGCCGCTCCCGGTACGCCCGGTTCTTCAGCCGGTTCCCGCACAGGCCGGTCCTGCACCACGAGCCTGAGCGGTTGCGTGAGTTGTCGTAGAAGGCCCAGAGGCAGTCGGGGTTCTCGCAGAGCTTGAGGCGGTCCCAGGTGCCGGTGGACTGGGCGTGGAGGATGACTCCGAGGAGGAGGCAGACGAAGTCATCGACGTCGGTTGCGGGGGAGGTGTCGGGGGCGAGTTGGCCGGTGGAGGGGTCGGCGACGAGCTGGACGCGCTGGGTGGCTACGAGCTCGGCGAGGGCCTTGCCGGCCTTGGGATCGTTTGTTCCCCGTTCGTTGGCGACGAGCAGGTCGCGGACGATTCCCCGTAGGCGGTCGGCGATCTCCATGTCCCTTGCCCGCACCTCGATCTCTGGCACGGCAAGTTCTGAGCGGACGAGCCAGTCCTTGAATAGCTCAGGGCTGTCGAGCAGGTCCGTCGAGGTCTCGACGTCGAGCGTGTTGGCGAAGGCCTGAACCGCAAGCAGGGGGACGGGCGCGGGCTTTGCTTCGACTTGGCGCGTCAGCTCTTTTTCATTCATCCAGGGGTCGATTCTAGCGTGACGAGCATCACGTTTACGCCAGTCACGTGACTGGTATACTTCTTTTGGTTGTCACGAAGGCGACCACGAAAGGAGCAGTCATGTTCGGTGGACTAGCAATCGGATTCGCAGAGTTGATCAAGCCCAGCGGCACAGCCCAGGGGCTTCCTCGCGAAAGCGACAAGAAGCATCGCAGGCGCGACGTGCGCCGCCCTCGATAGGGCGGGCACGCGCGTCCGCATCAGTTTGAGCCCTAGGCCTCGAGGCTGAAGGGCGGGTAGCTGGTCGGTGACGAGGATGAACGCGTAGGCGTAGACGCGGTTCGACCAGCGCAGCACGCCTTCGACGAAGTTGAACAGCGACTGCGGGTAGCGGCCGGTGAACAGGATCGCGAACCAGGCGATGATCACCACGAAGAACGCCGCGATGTAGAGGAAGATCAGAACGACGTAGTGGGGGATCGCCAAGAGCCACTTGACCAGCGGCAGGCCCCGGCTGAGCCGCTCGCCGTCGGGGGTCGGGAAATCGAGGTGCACCGACTGCTCCTCGTCGGTCGAGGGGTAGGTGTCGTCCATCAGCCAGATGTAGACGTGGACCCGGTTCGCGAAGCGCATCAGCTCGCGGTTCCAGCTCGACCACCAGACCGGGTACTTCTTGCGAAATAGGAGCATCAGCAGGGGCGGGAAGAACAGGAATCCGCCGGCGGCGAGGTAGACCCCGGCGTCTCCCCCCGCTCCGCCGCCACCGCTCGGACCGAGCACTGAGCCGAGCACGATCGCGATCGGGATCACCGTGAAGATCCGGAAGAAGGTGGTCAAACGGTTCAGGTCGCGGTCTGGGTAGTCGACCGAGAAGGTCAGGGGATAGTTCTGCATCTCGCCTCCTGGTTCGCCGGAGTGGACAACGGCGATTGCAACCGTAGGACGGTCGCCGGACTCCAAAGCGCGCGCTCGCTGCGGGCCGTGTAATCATCGGCTCGGATGTCGAAGCGCTACGCGATCGCAGGGGCCCTGGTGCGGTGAGCGCCCGGCGTGTCGCCTTCTTCGATGTCTTCGCCGAGCGGCCCCTCGCGGGTAACGGGCTCGCGGTCGTCGACGACGCCGACGCCGTCAGCGACGAGGTGATGCTCGCCTTCGCAAAGGAGACGCGCCTCTCGGAGACGACCTTCGTGCAGAGCCCCGAGGCCGAAAATGCGGACTACCGAAACCGGATCTGGACACCCGGCGAGGAGCTCGCGTTCGCCGGCCACCCCTCGCTTGGCACCGCCGTGGCGCTCGCGCGCTGGCGCGGCGAGAGCGAGGCCAGCTTCACCCAGCAGACCGGCGCCGGCCTGCAGCCGATCGAGGTGCGCGATGAGGGTGAGGCCTGGCGGGCGTCAATGCTCCAGGGCGAGACCGAGTTCGGCCCCGAGCTCGACCGAGCCGAAACGATGGCCGCGCTGGGGCTCGATGCCGCCGAGGCCCATCCCGACCTCGCCCCGCAGATGGTCTCGACCGGGATCTTCCACGCGATCGCGCCGATCGCGGACGCGGCGACGCTGGGGCGAATCGAGCCCGACTACTCGGCGATCGACGCGCTGATTCGCCCTTACGACGGCGTCGTTCTCTACGTCGCCGCGGTGGATCCGGGTGCTCGCTCGGCCCGCGCACGAAGCTTCTCGCGCATCGTCGAGCTCGGTGAGGACCCCGCGACCGGTTCGGCGGCCGGTCCGCTCTGCGCCTATCTCGATCGCCACGCCGGGTGCAGCGCGCTGACGATCGCCCAGGGCGAGGAGATGGGCCGCCCTTCGGTTCTCGAAGCCGAGATGGACGAGGGCGGCCGGGTCAGGGTCAGCGGCAGCGTCCGCCCGCTGATCGAGGGAACCGTGGAGCTGCCGGGCTGATGGCCGCCGAGGTCGATCGGGCCAGGCTGGGCTCGCTGATCGAGCGTGAACGCGAACGCTTCGCGGCGGAGCACTCCCGCTCGCGCGAGCTCTTCGAACAGGCGAAGGTCAACCTGCTCGGCGGGGTGCCGATGAGCTGGATGACGATGTGGCCCGGCGGGCACCCGATCTTCGCCGTCGAGGCGAGCGGCGCTTCGATCACCGACGCCGACGGCAACACCTATGTCGATCTTTGCCTCGGCGACACCGGGGCGATGGCGGGCCACGGCCCCGAGCCGACGGCCGAGGCGGTGGCCGACCGCTACCGCCGCGGCGCGACGATGATGCTGCCCACAGAGGACGCGATCTGGGCGGCGGCCGAGCTCGAGCGCCGATTCGGGCTGCCGCTCTGGCAGCTGACGCTGACCGCGACCGACGCCAACCGCTTCGCGATCCGGATGGCGCGTCAGGTCACCGGACGGCCGAAGATCCTGGTCTTCAGCTACTGCTACCACGGCACGGTCGACGAGACGTTCATCGTCGTCGGCCCCGATGGGCAGGGGGTGTCGCGCGAGGGCAACGTCGGGCCGCCGGTCGACCCGACGGTGACCACCGAGGTCGTCGAGTTCAACGATGCCGACGCGCTCGAGCGCGCGCTCGCCGACGAGCAGGTCGCCTGCGTGCTGACCGAGCCGGCGCTGACCAACATCGGGATCGTCCTGCCCGAGCCGGGCTTCCACGAGCGGATGCGCGAGATCACGCGCGAGACCGGCACCCTCCTGATCATCGACGAGACCCACACCCTGAGCGCGGGACCCGGTGGGATGACGGCCGCGCACGGCCTCGTGCCCGACATGCTCACCGTCGGCAAGTCGATCGCGGGCGGTGTTCCGGCCGGAGCGTTCGGGATGAGCGCCGAGGTCGCCGAGCGCATCGAGTCCGAAAGCGGCGCCGACTACGAGGACACCGGCGGGGTGGGCGGCACGCTCGCGGGCAACGCGCTCACGACCGCGGCGATCCGCGCCACGCTGGGCGAGGTGCTGACCCCCGAGGCGTTCGAGCGGATGATCGCGCTCGCCGACCGCTTCACCGAAGCGGTGCAAGGCACGCTCGACGAGCACGATCTGCCCTGGCACGTGGTCCAGCTCGGTGCGCGGGCCGAGTACCGCTTCTCACCCGAGGCGCCGACGAGCGGCGGTGCGTCAGCGGCTGCCGGCGACGCCGAGGTCGAGGAGTACCTGCACCTCTACCTGTTGAACCGCGGCGTGCTGATCACGCCGTTCCACAACATGGCGCTGATGTCGCCTGCGACCGTCGACGCCGACGTCGACCGTCACTCCGAGGCGTTCGCCGCGGCGTGCGCCGAGCTCCGCGGCAAGAGCCTGTAGGGCAGGCCGCGCCGGCGCTCGGCGCGCCTGATCTGATCGGCGCGGCGGCGAAGCAGCTCGATCGCGTCCGCGGTCGGCACGAAGGGGTCCGCCACGACTCGGCCGCTTGCGATCGCGATCGCCGCGATCAACTCGCCGTCGATCTCGGCGGCCAGCACCCTGCCCGCCGGCGCTGGCGCGGAGTCGCGCTCGGCGACTGCGAGCACGGCGGGGCCGTCGGCGGGGCCGCAGATGCGAAGGGTGAGCCCGTTCATCGCGAAGCTCCCAACGCGGCGTCGACGAGCGCTTCGCCCATGCGGCGGCCCGCTTCGCCAGAGTCGGGGTCCTCGGGGTGCCATTGCAGCCCGATCGCGAAATGGCCGCCGCGAAGCTCGAGCGACTCGTGGACGGAGTCGTCTGAGCGGGCGCTGCCCACGAGTCCGGAGCCGAGGCGATCGACCGCCTGGTGGTGCTCGCTCGGGATCTCGGTTCGCCGGCCGAGGACGCGCCGCGCGAGCGTGCCGGGACGCGTGTCGACGGCGTGTCGCGTGTTCATGTGCGAGCGGCGGGTCACGCCGTCTGCCTGGACGTCCTGGTAGAGGCTTCCGCCGAGCGCGACGTTCATCAACTGGGCTCCCCTGCAGACGCCGACCATCGGCAGGCTGGCCTCGAGTGCGGCGCGGGTGATTCGAAGCTCTCGGTGGTCCTTGCGGAGGTCCGGCGCGTTCAGCTCGACCCTCGGACGCTGGCCGTACAGCGACGGATGAACGTCCATGATGCTGCCGATGAACACGATTCCTCCGGCGAGGCCGATCTGGGCTTCGACCGGGCCCGGGCGAAGCAGCCGGACCTCGGCGCCGGAGAGCTCGAGCCAGCGAACGTACGGAGCCGGGTCCTCCCGGGTTTCGAGCAGAATCAGCGGCTGCTGCGAGCTGGCCGTGCCGCGATAGGCGGAGACGAACGCGAGGCGGGCGCGCGCGACGCGCTTGCGCGCCGCCTCGGGCGTGATCGCCAGCAGGTCGGCGACCTCCGCGTGGGTGAGGCCCGCCTGGAAGCGGAGCAGGACGAGCAGGCGCTCGTGCGCCGAGATCCGCTCGAGGGCGTCGCGCACGGCGATCGCGTCGGCGCCATCGGCTGCCAGCGCCTCGATCGCTGACTCCTCGAACCGGTCGTGGTCGCGGTGCACGCGCCCACGCAGCTCGTCGAGGCCAAGGTGGGTCGCCGTTCGGTTCAGCCACGCGACCTGCTGCTGGGGAGCGAGGTCGGCGGGCGCGCTGCGCCAAAGGCGAAGGAACGACTCCTGCGCGATGTCCTCGGCAGCCTCGCGCGATCCGACCATGCGCTCGATGCGCCTGGTCAGCCCGACGCTGTGGTCTTGGAAGAGGGTCTCGGTGGTCATCTACTCATAGAACGTCTCAGGGGTCAGAAACCGGACACGATGATCCACCCTTTTCGCGGGATACTCCAGCCCATGCCCGATCACGACGTCATAGTCGTCGGAGCCGGCCTCTCGGGGTTGGCCGCCGCTCGCGATCTCGAGGCGGCGGGGCTCGACGTCGTCGTCCTCGAGGCGCGCGACCGCGTCGGCGGGCGCACCCTCAACCACCCGGTCGGCGACGACCCGGATCAGGTGGTCGAAGTGGGCGGCCAGTGGGTCGGCCCGACCCAGCACGAGGTGATGGGTTTGGTTCGCGAGCTCGGGCTCAAGACGCACCCGACTCACGCGGTCGGCAAGAACCTCTGGGAGGACGCGCGCGGCAAGCTCGGCCGCTACAGCGGCACGATCCCGCGGCTGAACCCCCTGGTGCTCGCCGACTACGGTCGCGCGGACCTGAAGTTCAAGCGACTGGCGAAGAAGGTCGACCCGAACGCGCCATGGGACGCGCCCGGCGCCGAGCGCCTCGACGAGCAGACCTTCGCGACCTGGCTGCGCGGCGCGGCGCGGACGAAGACTGCGCGCGAGGCCCTTGCGATGGGCATCAAGGCCGTGTTCTCGGTCGAGCCGGCGGACGTCTCGCTCCTGCACGTCCTCTTCTACGCGGCCAGCGCCGGAGGCTGGGACGACCTGATCGACACCGAGGGCGGCGGCCAGCAGGACCGCATCGTCGGCGGGTCGCAGCTGATCTCGCTGAGGATGGCGGAGGCGCTCGGTGAGAGGGTGCGCCTCTCGTCACCGGTCCGAAGCGTAGGCTCTGACGCCGACGGCGTGGTCGTCGGCGGGCTCAGCGCGCGCCGGGTGATCGTCGCCCTATCCCCGGCCCTCGCCGGCCGCATCGACTACGAGCCGGCGCTGCCGGGACAGCGCGACCAGCTCACCCAGCGGATGCCGATGGGCACGGTGATCAAGTGCATGGCCGTCTACGACGAGCCGTTCTGGCGGGCGGACGGGCTCTCGGGCCAGGCGCTGAGCCTGCCCGGGCCAGCGCAGGTGATCTACGACAACACCCCGCCGGGAGGCAGCCCGGGCGTGATGCTCGGATTCCTCGAGGGTGACGACGCGCGGCGGCTCGGCGGCGCGCCGGAGGCCGAGCGCCGAGAGGCGGTCGTCGGGACCTTCGCGCGCCTGTTCGGCAAGCGCGCGGCGAGCCCGAGCGCATACATCGAGAAGGACTGGAGCGCCGAGCCGTTCTCGCGGGGGTGCTACGGGGGAGTGTTCGGACCGGGCGCCTGGACCAGCTACGGCCGAGCGCTGCGCGAGCCCGTCGGCCGCGTGCACTGGGCGGGTACCGAGACCGCAACCCGCTGGATGGGCTACTTCGACGGCGCGATTCAGGCCGGCCGCCGCGCGGCCGGCGAGGTGATCGCGGCGGAGGGCGCTCAGGCGGCGGAGGCGACGGCCTCGAGACAGGCGGCCGCCTCGTCCACGAACTGAGCGAGGTCGCCACGGAGGCGGCTCTCGATTCCCTCCTCGGCGAAGGTCCCATCCTCGGCGAACGCCTCGTGGGCGGTGCCGAGCGGGAGCTCATCGCCGATCACCCTCGCGCCGATGTGGTCGAGGACCTTCCGAAGCTCGGCTTGGGCCCACACCGCGCCGAACAGGCCCGTGCTGGCGCCGATGACCTTCACCGGCTTGCCGCGGAAGGGGTTGGTGTCGAAGGGGCGTGAGGCCCAGTCGACGGCGTTCTTGATCACGCCGGGGAGCGAAGCGTTGTACTCCGGGGTGGAGAAGAGGACGGCGTCGGCATCGGCGATCGCCTCGCGCAGGTTCGCGACGCCCGAGGGCGCGGGATCGACGTCCAGGTCCTCGTTGTAGGGAGGGACGTCTCCGAGCTCCGTGAAGAGCTCGAACTCGGCCCCGGGCGGCAGCAGCTCGCCGGCCGCCCGGAGCAGATCGGTGTTGTGAGAGTCCCGGCGGAGCGAGCCCGAGATGCCGAGGACCTTCATCGTCGCTACGCCTCCTCGGCCTTCACCAGCTCGAGGTGGATCTCCAGCGACACGTTCCATGCGAGGACGGGGGCGCCGCCGGGGGTCTCCATCTGCCAGTCGAAGCCGAAGTCGCGACGGTCGAACGTCGTGTTCAGCTCGATCGCGCCGCGCTCGGCGTCGACGCCCTGGCGCGGCTCCTTGTAGGTGCCGGTCGCGGTGACGGACTTCGTCTTGCCCGCGATCGTGAGGTCACCCTCGACGGTCGCGCTGCCGTCATCGCCCAGCTCGACCTTGGTGGAGCTGAATCGGACCTCGGGATTGTTGGCCACGTCGAAGAACTCCTCTCCGAGGACATGTGCACGGAACTGCTCGGGCTCGGTGATGGAGATCGACGCGACCTTCGCGGCCCCCTCGATCTCGATCCCGTCGTCGCCGGCTACCAACTTGGCGTCGACGTCGCTCAGGGTCCCGCGGAACGTGGAGATCTCGTTGTGGACGACCGAGAAGCCGAATACGGAATGCACCGTGTCCGCCTCGTAGGTCCCGTCGAAACTCTTGATGGTGGTCGCTGCTGAAGTCATCTGCTGCTCCTTAGATTGTGGTACTTACCAATAAAGGTAGTATACCACCGTTGTCTTGAACCACTATTATGTCCGGTGCGATGACAACTCAAACTGCCCCTACTGATACGGAGCGCCTGCCATACGGGTTGCTTCTCGCGCGCCTCGGCCAGGAGTCGGTGCGTCGCTTCCGCGGTGCGCTGGCGCCTCTCGATATGAGCCCGCAGCAGTTCATGGTCCTGAAGCAGCTGCAGGTGATCAAGACCGCATCGCAGGCGGACCTGGCGCAGGCGCTCGGTCTCGACAACAGCAACCTCGCGGCGGTCACTGCCGAGCTCAACGAAGCCGGCCTGATCGAGCGCTACCGCCACGAGCGCGACCGGCGTCGCTACGTGATCGAGCTCAGTCCAAGCGGAGCGAAGGTCCTCGCCGAGGCCGACGCGGCGATAGCGGATGGCGAACAGGAACTCCTGTCGGCGCTCGAGCCCGCCGACCGCGAGCGGCTGTGGGAACTTCTGCGGGGGGTAGCCGATGGCGCAAAGCTGTGCCCAACGTCCTGCGCCGAAGCTGAGTCTCAGGCTCAGGTTGAGGCTCAAGCCGAGGCACCGTCAGCCGAGAGCATCGAGGTCTGCACCACCGACACCTACTAGGCCTTCGATCACGGCCGGGACCGACTGACGGCGCACCTATGCTTGCCGCGTCCGCAACCGAAAAAAGGGGAGTCGAGATGGGTGAAGCTGAATCGCTGACGAGCGCGGAGCGTGATGCGCTGAAGGGGCTCTCGAAGATGTGGTGGGTCTGGCTGGCGGTGGGGATCATCTGGACGATCGCCGCTGTGGTGATCCTTCAGTTCGACGAGGCGTCGATCACGACCGTCGGGGTGATCATCGGGATCATGTTCCTCGGCGCGTCGATCCAGCAGTTCATGCTGATGACGATCGCCCCCAACCTGAGGTGGCTGTTCGCCCTGTTCGGGGTGTTGTTCCTCGGTGCTGCCGTGCTCGCGTTCATCAGCCCCGAGAACACCTTCGCGGCGATCGCTGACATCCTCGGCTTCCTGTTCCTGATCGTGGGGATCTTCTGGATCATCGAGGCGTTTAGCTCGCGCTCGGTCGGCAACGAGCTCTGGTGGCTCGGGTTGGTGGCCGGGATCCTGATGATCGCACTCGCCTTCTACACGGGCGGCCAGTTCTTCATCGAGAAGCAATACGTGCTGCTCGTCTTCGCCGGGATCTGGGCCCTGATGGAGGGCGTGATCAACATCACGCGCGCCTTCCAGGTCCGCAGGATCGGCCGCCTGGTCTGAGCTTTGCCCGTGGCAGGGCCGCACATCGCCGCCCTGCCGCTCAGGCCGTCTCGGCTCGCCCGGTCGAGGCCTCCAGCGCGATCGTCCTGTCGCGACCCCTGCGCTTCGCGTCATAGAGCGCGCGGTCGGCTCGCGCGAGGAGCACTGCGCCGGTCTCGGAACCGTCCCATTCGGCGACCCCGCCCGAGGTCGTCTGGTCGCGCGGCACCGACTCGCGCAGGGCGTCGATGACCTCTCGCGCCTGCGCCAGCGTGGTCGCGGGCAGCAGCAGGGCGAACTCCTCCCCGCCGTATCGGGCGATCAGGTCGGTCGTGCGCAGGCGCTCGCGCCAGGCGCCCGCCACCTCCATCAGGTGGGCGTCGCCGGCCTGGTGCCCGTATTGGTCGTTGAACTGCTTGAAGTGGTCGAGGTCGACCAGCGCCGCGCACAGCGGAGCCGACGAGCGGCGCGCACGCGCCAGTTCCCGCTCGAGCTCCTGGTCCCAGGCCCGCCGATTCGGCAGGCCGGTGAGGGCGTCGGTGTTCGCGATCAGCCCGAGCCGCGACTCGAGCCGTTCGCGCTGACGGACCACCTCGCTGATCGCGAGGCCGACGATGCCCGCGATCACCATCCACAGCCCCGCGGCTCCGAGAGTGATCAGCGTGTCTGAGTCCTCGACCGCCGGCGAGGGCACCGCGAAGGTGAGGCCCACCGCGGCGACCGAGATGGCGAGCTGGGCACGCGTCCCGTAGAGCGCGAACCAGAAAACCGGCAGCAGCACGACCGGGGTGTAGGCGGCGACGGGGCTCTCGTTGGCGCTTCGCACCAGCGCCACCATCACGAACGGGACCAGCGCCGGGACGGCCTGCATCCACGCGGGGAGCCGCTGCCAAGGAGCGAAGACAGCGGCGGCGACGATCACTGGAACCAGGCATGCAGCGATCAGGCTGGCGGTGTCGACGGCACCGGGGAGGAACGGGATCAGGGCGAAGGCGATCACGCCCGCCGAGACCCACGGCAATAGCCGCATTCCCACGCCCGGTCCCTCGAGCGGGCGACCGCGGGTCACGTGCAGCGAGGCGTTTGCGAGCGCCCGCGCGCTGCGCCTCCGGACGGAGCCCAGCCTGTGTTTGGTGCGCCTGCCTTCCACCTTGCGAAGAGCCTACGCACGTAGCCTGGCGATCGAATGCGGGTGATCGACGTCAAGCACCTCGGCAACGAGCACGTGATCGGGTGCTGGGAGCTCGACGGCGTGCTCATCGACCCGGGACCCGAGAACTCGCTCGAGACCCTGATCGCAGAGCTCGACGGCGAGCCCCGCGCCGTGCTTCTGACCCACATCCACCTCGACCACGCCGGTGGGACCGGCGCGCTGGTGCGGCGCTGGCCGGAGCTGCCCGTATTCGTGCACGAGCGCGGTGCCCGGCACCTGATCGACCCCACGAAGCTGCTCGCGAGCGCCGAGCGACTCTACGGCGAGCACATGGAGCGTCTCTGGGGCGAGGTCGTGCCCGTCCCGGAGCGGAACGTGACCGCGCTTCGGGGAGGGGAGGAGGTGCTGGGCTTCGAGGTGGCCTACACGCCAGGCCACGCCTCACACCATGTGAGCTATTTCGACCGCAGCCGCGGCCGAGCCTTCGTCGGCGACACGGCCTGCGTGCGGATCCCGCCCGGCAACTTCGTGCTCCCGCCGACCCCGCCGCCCGACATCGACATCGAGCTGTGGAACGAGTCCCTGGACACGATCGAGCGCTGGGCGCCCGACAGCATCGGGCTCACCCACTTCGGGGCCGTGGAGGATGCTGCCGCCCACCTCGCCCTCGCGCGCGAACGGCTGGCCGAGCAGGCTGAGCGCGCGCTGGCGATGCACGCCGACGAGTTCGAGCGCGCCCTGCGCGAGGACATCGCTAGCCAAAGCGACGCTGATGCAGCCGCCTTTCTGCAGGCGGTTCCGCCCGAGCAGCAGTGGCTCGGCCTGCGCCGCTACTGGGAGCGCAAGCGCGAGGTTTGAGGCTGGCTCTACTCGGCGGCGAGCGCGAAGGGGTTGCCCTCGCAGTCGCGGCAGATCGACCAGCGATCGCCGGGGTGGATCACAGAGCCGCCGAGCTGGGTGACGCGATCGAGCGCTTCATCCATCGCGGCGACGGTGAAGTAGGGCAGCGACGCGGTGTCCCCGGGGCCCGAGCCGCGCTCGTGCACCCCGATGCGAAGTCCGTCGCTTCGAGCCTCCCATCCCGCTCCGGCGTCGGGTGGCCGCTCCTCGAGCTCGACCTCCAGCACGCCGCTCCAGAATCGAAGCGCGCGCTCGGCGTCGTCGGCGGGAAACTCGATCAGGGGCGGGGGCATCGCAGCCGAGTATGGCCCACAATCCCTGCCGTCAGCCGGTCCACGCAGCATTCATGGCGGCGTTGGCTGACGGCTACGCCGCGGTCGTCAGCGCCGAGAAGGCTGCTCGCGTGACGATCTAGGCTGCGCGGCGATGGCTACGCTCGACGCGGAAACCTTCGTCGCTCGCCTCGAGCGGGAGCCGGCGGATCCCGACAAGAACGCGGCGCTTCGCTCGAGCGAAGATGACGTGATCCTCGGGGTGCGCATGAAGGCGGTCTTCGACCTGGCCAAGGAGTTCACCGACATGCCGCTCGACGAGGTCGAGCTGCTGCTGGAGACCCCGATCCATGAGGCGCGGGTGGGAGCCGTCAGCGTCATGGACTTCCAGGCGCGGCGGAAGAGCACCACGCCCGAGCGCCGCAAGGAGCTCTACGAGCTCTACCTCAGGCGCCACGACCGGATCGACAATTGGGACCTTGTCGACCGGGCAGCCCCATGGGTCGTCGGCGGTCACCTCGCGAACGAGCCGCGCGACGTGCTCTACGACCTCGCCCGCTCGGCGAATCCCTGGGAGCGCCGGACGGCCATCACCGCCACCTACTTCTTCATCAGGCAGGGCGACGTCCACGACACCTTCGCCATCTCCGAGATCCTCGTCGACGACGAGCACGACCTGATCAACAAGCCGGTGGGATCCTGGCTCCGCGAAGCCGGGAAGGTTGACCGTGACCGTCTTCTCGCGTTCCTGGACGAGCACGCCGCGACCATGCCGAGAGTGACCCTGCGCTTCGCGATCGAGAAGCTGGACGCCGCGCAGAAGAAGCACTACATGGGCCTCGCGAAGCGCGGGCCCGCGTAGGATCAGCCCCGGGGATCAGCCGCAGCCGGTGTTGTTGCCGCAGCTCGAGCATGTGTAACAGCTGCCCGTGCGCTGCATCATGCCTCCGCACTGGTCGCACGCCGGGCCGAGCTCGAGGCCCTGCATCCTGGCGGGGCGCACCGGCGGGGTATCGGTCAGCGCCGCTGTAGCGGGCTGGATTTCCGCCTTCGCTGCAGCGCCGGCCTTCGCCTCGGCGATCGCCTTGTCCTTGGACTGGACCTCGGAGTGGCCGTTCGACCCACCCGACGGGGACCCGTTGTCGTTCCCGTTGCCCTCGGGCTCGGCGGCGGGGCCTGCGGTGTCGTCGGTCGGCAGCGCCATCTGGGCGTTCTCACGGGCGCGGACCTCGTCGGTCTTGATCCCCAGGCTCTGCAGGTAGTCGACGTCGTCGACGAAGCGGCTCGCGAGCCAGCGCATGATGTAGTCCGGCAGCGACTTGGCGAATGGGATCTCGGGGTTGCGCGTGATGCCCTCGGGCTCGAAGCGCATGTAGCTGAACTTGTCGACGAAGTCCTCGAGCGGAACCCCGTACTGGAGGCCGATCGAGATCGCCGTGGCGAAGGCGTTCATCAGGCCCTTGATCGTCGAGCCCTCCTTGCCGATGTCGGTGAGGAAGATCTCGCCGAGCGAGCCGTCCTCGTAGCGGCCGGCCGTGATGTAGCCCTCCTGCATCCCGATCGAGAACTTGTGCGTGATCGACTCGCGCTCCCGCGGCATCTTCTTCCGTGCTGGAGGAGCGACGACAACCTCGACCTCGGAGTCGGCCGCGGCCTTGTCGCCGGCGTCAGTCTTCAGCGCCTGGGCGGTCTTGGAGCCGTCGCGGTAGATGGCGAGGGCCTTCAGGCCGCGGTCCCAGCCGTAGCTGTAGGCGTCGGCGATGTCGTCGATCGTCGCCGTGGCCGGCAGGTTCACCGTCTTCGAGATCGCTCCCGAGATGAACGGCTGGGTCGCCGACATCATGTCGATGTGGCCGGTGTGCGAGATCGAGCGCTCGCCGACCGCGACGTCGAACACGGGCAGGTGCTCGTCCTTCAGGCCCGGCGCCCCGACGATCGTGTCGTGCTCGTTGATGTGAGCCTCGATCTGCTCGACCTCTGACTTCGAGTAGCCGAGAGTCTCGAGCGCCAGGTCCACCGAGCCGTTGACGATCTTCATCTGGCCGCCGCCGACGAGCTCCTTGAACTTGACCAGCGAGAAGTCCGGTTCGATGCCGGTCGTGTCGCAATCCATCAGGAAGGAGATCGTCCCGGTCGGGGCGAGCACCGTCGCTTGGGCGTTGCGGTAGCCGTGAGCTTCGCCGAGCGCGACCGCCTCGTCCCAGCTCTCGCGGGCCGCGTGCAGCAGGGGCTCAGAGACCAGGGACTCGTCGATCTCATAGGCGGCGGACTGGTGCATCCGCATCACCTGGTTGTGGGGCTCGCGGTTATCGGCGTAGGCCTCGTAGGGTCCGATCGCCCCTGCGACCTCGGCCGAGCGGCGGTAGCCGCGGCCGGTCATCAGCGCCGTGATCGCCGCTGCGACTGAGCGGCCCTCGGCAGAGTCGTAGGGCAGGCCGTTCGACATCAGCAGCGCGCCGAGGTTGGCGTAGCCCATCCCGAGCTGGCGGAAGCGCCGGGCGTTCTCGCCGATCTGCTCGGTCGGGTAACTCGACGGGCCGACGATGATCTCCTGCGCGAGAAAGACGATGTCCACCGCGTGGGTGAAGTCGTCGACGTTGAAGGTGCCGTCCTGGTTGCGGAAGCGCATCAGGTTGAGCGACGCGAGGTTGCAGGCCGAGTCGTCGACATGCATGTACTCGGAGCACGGGTTCGAGGCGTTGATCCGCCCCGACTCCGGGCAGGTGTGCCAGCGGTTGATGATCGAGTCGTACTGGACGCCCGGGTCGGCGCACTGCCACGCGGCGTCTGCGATCTGCTCGAGCAGGTCGCGTGCCTTGACCGTCTTCGCGACCGAGCCGTCGACGCGGTTGATCAGGTCCCAGTCCTCGTCGTTGGCGGCCGCCTCCATGAACTCGTCGGTGACCCGGACCGAGTTGTTGGCGTTTTGGAACTGGACCGACGAGAAGGCGTCAGAGTCGAGGCGCATGTCGAAGCCGGCGTCGCGCAGGGCGGCCGCCTTCTTCTCCTCGTCGGCCTTGCACCAGATGAACTTCTCGACGTCGGGATGGTCGATGTCGAGCACGACCATCTTCGCCGCGCGCCGGGTGCCGCCGCCGGACTTGATCGCGCCGGCCCAGGAGTCGGCGCCGCGCATGAAGCTGACGGGCCCCGAAGCCGTGCCGCCCTTGGCGAGGGGCTCGTTGGAGCCGCGGATCTTCGAAAGGTTGATCCCGGAGCCGGAGCCACCCTTGAAGATGACCCCCTCCTTGGTGTTCCAGCCGAGGATCGACTCCATGTCGTCCTCGACCGAGAGGATGAAGCAGGCTGAGCACTGCGGGTGCTCGCGCCAGCCGACGTTGAACCAGACCGGCGAGTTGAAGGCGGCCTTCTGGTTGACCAGGATCGAAGTGAGCTCGGCCTCGAAAGCGTCTGCGTCGGCGTCGGACGCGAAGTAGCCGCCCTCGCGGCCCCAGGTCGAGATCGTGCCGGCGACGCGGTCGATCATCTGGCGGACCGAGGTCTCGCGCTCGGGCGAGCCGGGCTGGCCGCGGAAGTACTTCTGGGCGACGATGTTGGTCGCGTTCTGGGTCCAGCTCTTGGGGAACTCGACGTCGCGCTGCTCGAAGGCCGGGGAGTCGGGGTCGCCGATCACGGCGTCGCGGCGCTCCCACTCGAATTCGTCGTAGGGATGGGTCCCCTCGGTCGTGAACCTGCGTTCGATGACCAGGCCCTTCTCGGTGGTCCTCGGCGCTGATTTGGAAGTTGCCCTGGCCATCAAATCTCTCCTCTCGCTCGCTCGGAACCCGTTTCAGGGGGTAGCTCTGGAGCATCCTCTCCATACCGGACAGAACTCACAGCGCGATTGCGGCTATTTCCGAGTTCCGGTGCGAGGTCGTCGGGGAGGGTTCCCGCAAACTGCAGGAAGGCTCCGCGGTCGAGCGGCTCGAGCTTGTCGAGACAGAGCCGACCGACCTCGGCGCTCTCGATCTCGGACCCGGCGAGCCGCGCCTCGGACTCGACGGCGTCAACAATGGACTCCAGGGACCGCGGATCGACCTCGCGCTTGTGGGACGCGCGAAGGAGGGCGGACGAGAGCTTCTTGCGGTCGAAGGGCTGGCGGCGGCCGTCTCTCTTGACGACGGTCAGCGCGGCCGGCTCGGCGCGCTCGAAGGTGGTGAACCTCGCACCGCACGTCGGGCAGGAGCGCCGACGGCGCACGGCGATCCCGCCATCGGCCTTCCGCGTCTCGAGGACGCTCGATGAGCTTCCGCATTGAGGGCAATCCACGTCGCTAAGTCTACTAGGGAGGGTGTCCCATCGAAGCCCGTAACACTACATCTGGGCTAAAGAAGCAGGATCCCGCCGAACGTCCCTCGCGGGTGCCCAGCGCGCCGCGCGGGACGTTCGGCGGTGGGGCGGGCCGGGTAGAGCCCTGTTCTATGGTGGCTCAATGACGGCTGGCGACGACGCACGCGGTCCCGACCCCCTCGGCGCCGCACAGGACGCCGCCTCCGAAGCGTTCGAAAGCGCCCGGGAGCGCACGGCTGCCGCCCGAGAGGCTACGGCCGAGCGCGTCGGCGCCGCACGCGACGCGGCCGCCGACGCGGCCGTCGAGGTCGTCAAGAAGATCCCGAAGCCGCGCTTCCGCGGCGTCTCGCATCAGTGGGCGGCGATCGCCTCGGTGCCGCTCGGGATCGCCCTGATCGTGATCGCGAGCGGGGCGCGCGAGATCGTCGCCGCCTCCATATACGCCTTCTCCCTGACCGCGCTACTCAGCACGAGCGCCGTATACCACCGCGTCAACTGGCAACGCGACGGCGCGCGGCGCTGGATGCGCCGCCTCGACCACACGATGATCTTCGTGCTGATCGCCGGCACGTACACGCCCTTCGCGCTGCTGGTGATGGAGGGCACGCTCGCCGACGTGATCCTCGTCGCCGTCTGGGCCTGCGCGGCCGGCGGGGCGATTCTGAACCTCGCATGGTGGGACGCGCCGAAGTGGTTCACCTCGCTCGTCTACATCTCCACCGGCTGGGTCGCGATCGCCGCGATGCCCCAGCTCTGGGACCGCATCGGCCCGCTCGGCGTCGGGCTGCTGGCCCTCGGCGGCGCGCTCTACACGGTCGGCGCCGTGATCTACGCGACCCGCCGCCCCGATCCGAGCCCCGAGGTCTTCGGCTATCACGAGATCTTCCACGCGCTGGTGATCGCCGCGTCGGCGCTGCAGTTCGCCGTGATCGCGATCTACGCGATGCACCAGGGCTGATCTCCCGCCGGGCGGGTAGGCGAACCGCGTGACCGCTCTCGTCTGGCTCCGCCGCGACCTCCGCATCCGCGACAACGTCGCGCTTAGAGCCGCGCTCGACTCGCGCGACAGGGTCGTCCCGGTCTTCTGCTTCGACGAGCGCCTATATGGAGGCAGGCACGCGTCCGGCCCCCGAACCCAGTTCCTGCTCGAGTCGCTGGACGAGTTGCGCGACGAGCTCCGCGAGCGGGGCGGCGAGCTCTTCATCCGCATCGGGAAGCCCGAGGTGGAGCTGCCGAGGCTCGCCGAGGAGGCCGGGGCGGACGAGGTCCACCTCGCCTACGACGTCAGTCCCTTCGCGCGAAAGCGTGGCGAGCGCACGCGGAAGGCGTTCGCCGACGCCGGGATCGAGCAGCACTCCCACCCGGGGCTGAACGCGATCGACGTCCACGACATCTCCACGCAGCAGGGCAAGCCCTACACCGTGTTCTCGCCCTTCCACCGCAACTGGCAGGGCGTCGAGCGCCGGCCGCTGCTCGAGGCTCCGCGCGAGGTCGCGGTGCCCAGCGGGCCGAACGCGGGCCGGCTCCCGTCGCTGGAGGCGCTCGGGCTCTCCCAGGAGGTCGCCGAGCCCATGCCGGGAGGGGAGGCAGCCGCGGGCAAGCGCCTCGACGCGTTTCTCGCCGGCGACGTCAAGGCCTACTCCGACAACCACGACGCGCTCGGCGCGGACCGCACCTCGCGCCTGTCGCCGTACCTGCACCTGGGCTGCATCTCGGTGCGACAGGTCGAGGAGCGGCTCGCCGGCCGAAGCGGCAAGGGCCCGGCCGCGTTCCACCGCCAGCTCTGCTGGCGGGACTTCTACCACCATGTGCTGCTCAACTTCCCGCGGAACGCGCGCTCGGAGTACCAGCAGCGCTACCGCGAGATCAAGTGGTCCTACGCGAAGAAGCCGTTCGAGGCCTGGCAGGAGGGCCGCACGGGCTACCCGCTCGTCGACGCCGGCATGCGCCAGCTCCTGCGCGAGGGCTGGATGCACAACCGCGCGCGGCTGGTCGTCGGATCCTTCCTGACGAAAGACCTGGGGATCGACTGGCGATGGGGCGAGCGCCACTTCATGCGCTACCTGCTCGACGGCGACGAGGCCAACAACAACGGCAACTGGCAGTGGATCGCCTCGGTCGGCACCGATCCCCAGCCCTACTTCCGCCGCATCTACAACCCGGCCCTCCATCAGGAGCGGTACGACCCCGAGGGCACGTACGTGAGGAAGTACGTGCCCGAGCTCGAGAACGTCCCCGACGAGCACCTTCGCGAGCCGTGGGAGATGCCCGATGACGTCCAGCGCGAGAGCGGATGCGTGATCGGCACCGACTACCCGGCGCCGATCGTCGACCACAAGGAGGCGCGGCTCGAGGCGATGGACCGTTACCGCGCCGCGACGAGCGGGTAGGCGGAGGCCATGGCGAAGAAGAGGAAGTTCAAGCAGGGAGACCGCGTCGAGTGGTCGACCCCGCAGGGAAAGACGCGGGGCAAGGTCGTGAAGAAGCTCACCACGACCACGACGGTCTCCAACGAGAAGAGCCAGAAGGGGACGGAGGTCGAGGCGACCGCCGACGATCCGCGCTACCTCGTCGAGTCCGAGAAGACCGGCAAGCACGCGGCTCACAAGCCCGATGCGCTGACGAGGATCTGAGCGCGCGGCGGAACTTGATTTTCGCCGTGCTTGTTGGAGACTTAGGCCTCCGCGTGCCCCGACCCAGGAATGAGGTCAACGATGGCCGAGCTCAGCGAGCAGAAGCAGCAGGCGAAGGCGATGTGGGCCCTTGGCGACTACGGGTCGGTCGTGCACTGGATCGCGAGCGCCGGCGAAGCCGCTGCGGAGGCGGCGGCGATCGGGCCCGACGACGAGGTCCTTGATGTCGCCTGCGGCACCGGCAACGCGACGATCCCAGCGGCGCGCACCGGCGCGACCGTCACGGGGTTGGACCTGACCCCGGAGCTTCTCGAGGGCGGCCGTGCCGCGGCGGCGGAGGCAGGGGTCGAGATCGAGTGGCGCGAGGGCGACGCGGAGGCGCTGCCGTTCGACGACGGCAGCTTCGACGCGGTGATCTCGGTGTTCGGGGTGATGTTCGCCCCGGACCAGCGCCAGGCCGCCTCGGAGATCGCCCGCGTCCTGCGGTCCGGCGGGCGGATGGCCGTCAACAGCTGGACTCCCGAAGGCAACATCGGCCGCTTCTTCACGCTGATCGGCACCCACATGCCGCCGCCCCCCGACGGCTTCCAGCCGCCCACCCTGTGGGGCGATGCCGATCACTTGCGCTCCCTGTTCGAGGGGACCGGGGTCGAGCTCGAGTTCGAGGAACGAGTGGTGGAGTTCGAAGGCGACTCCGTCGAGGACTTCTTCGCCATCTATGAGGACAAGCTGCCCCCGATGGTGGCGGCGAAGGCGATGCTCGAGCCGCAGGGCAAATGGCCGGCGCTTCGAGACGACCTGCTCGCAATGTACGAGGACGTCAACCTCGCCGAGGACGGGAGCTACCGCTCCACCGGCGAGTACCTGATCGCGCGGGGCCGCAAGGCCTGAACGACCACCCGCGGTGGCTCCATGCCCGACAGTGCCCGGCTGCGCATCCTTCGCCCGACGGCCTTCGCCGGGCAGTTTCAGCTCGTCGCCGAAAGCTCGGATGTCGCCGTCGCCGCGGTCGCAGCCCCGGTGACCCCGGTCAGCATCCCGGTCCTGCCCGGTGACCGGATCTCTCTCTACACGCAGGGCTCGGGGGACATGCCCGCCGGCCAGCCGGCGTTCTCGGCCTCGGACCGGATCTCGTTCGTCATGGGTGGGCCCTTCGTGCTCGGGCAGACGACGGGACCCGGAGGCACCTTCCCCTACGGGACCAACGCTATGACCCGGATGAACCTGGCGGCGACCCTGACCGCACCCGACCCTGCCCCGGCGAAGAAGTGCAAGAAGAAAAAGAAGAAGAAGAAGGCGAAGCCGGCCGCGTCGGCGGGGAAGAAGAAAAAGAAGAAGTGCCGGCGGAAGAAGGGGAAGAAGAAGGGCTAGGCCGAGGCGCCGAGAGCTGCTGCGTGGCGCTCCTTGGCCGCCTCGATGAGAAGCCGGAGCTCGTCGGTGCGGCCCTCGCGGACGAGGATGATGGGATCGGGGTCGCCGTTGACTATCTCCTCGAAGAAGTCCTTGCGGTCGTTGTAGGTGGGGAGCGTGCCCTTCGCCCAGCCGCGGACTTCGTTCAGGATCACCGCGAGCTCGGCGTAGGCCTCGCCGAACTGCTCGCCGATCTCGCGCTTCATGCGCTTGGCGAGCGCGGGCGAGGCTCCCTGCGTCGAGATCGCGATCGCCATCGAGCCCTGGCGCACGATCGCGGGCAGGATGAAGTTGCAAAGAGGCGGAACGTCGACGACGTTCACCAGCATCGCCAGGCGCTCGGCGTCTTCATAAATGCCAATGTTGACGTCGGTGTCGTCGGTCGCCGCGATGACGATGAACGTGCCCTCGAGGTCGGAGGGCTCATACGACTTGCGCTCCCACCTGATCGAGCCCTCGTCGGCCAGTTGCGCGAGCTCGTCGATCGCATCCGGGGCGATCAGCACGACGTCGCCCCCGGAAGCGAGCAGGCCCTCGACCTTCTCGAGCCCGACGCCGCCGCCGCCGACGACGACGCAGCGCCGCCCGCTGAGGCGTAGGCAGGCGATGTAGACGGGCGTCTCGAGCATGTCCCGGACGCAGGTCTGATCGCAGATCCCGCGCTTGAACTGACAGACGCATTCCTTGCCTGCATAGGCCTGAGCTGGCATTCATCAAACCCTAGCCGAGCCTTCGGCTCGGCCTTCCCTACATAAAGGGGCATCCGAATGCCCCTGCTACCTTCCGGCCCCCGATGCGACTGATCGTCACAGAAAAGAACAACAGCGCGAAGAAGATCGCCGACATCCTGTCTAACGGCACCGCCGTGGAGGAGGCCAGCTTTCGCACGCCCTACTACACGTGGGAGGGCCCGAACGGCCCCGAGACCACGATCGGGCTGAAGGGCCACGTCCTCAACCCGGCCTTTCCCGAGGACTACAAGAGCTGGCAGCAGATCGATCCGCGCGACCTGATTGACGCGCCGCTGATCAAGCAGCCCACCGACAAGAACGTCGTCAAGGCGATCAAGAAGGTGGCCAAGGACGCCGACGACCTGATCATCGCGACCGACTTCGACCGCGAGGGCGAGCTGATCGGCCTCGAGGCGCTGCAGGAGATAGTCGAGTCGAACCCCGACCTCGCCACCGCCGAGGGCGTGCACGCGGACGGCACACCGGTCAAGCGCGCCCGCTACTCGGCCCTCACCAAGGAGGAGATCGAGCGCGCGTTCTCCAACCTCGACGAGCTCTCCATGCCGCTGGCAAACGCCGGCGCCGCTCGCCAGGACATCGACTTGATCTGGGGCGCGACGCTGACCCGCGCCGTCTCGCGGGCCACCCGCCGCTTCGGTGCCAACTTCCTCTCGGTCGGCCGCGTGCAGAGCCCGACGCTGGGCCTGATCGTCGAGCGCGAGCTCGAGCGCCGAGCCCACGTGCCCGAGCCCTTCTGGGAGATCGTCGCCACCTTTACGCACCCCGACGGCTCCTTCGAGGCCCACCACGCGACCGACAAGTTCTGGAAGGAAGAGGAGGCGAAGGCCGCCCTGGCCGGCACCTCGAGCCCGGGCACCGTGACCGAGATCAAGGCCCGCCGCAACACGCGCAAGCCGCCGGCGCCGCTCAACACCACCGCCTTCACGACTGACGCCTCGAGCCGCCTCGGCATCACCCCGGCGCGCGCGATGCGCCTGGCCGAGGACCTCTACATGGACGGCTACATCTCCTACCCGCGCACCGACAACACGGTCTACCCCACGTCGCTCGACACGCGCGAGCTGATCACCGAGCTGGTCAAGATCGAGGAGTTCAGCGCCGCCGCCCCGCTTCTCGAGCAGGACAGCCTCGAGGCGACGAAGGGCAAGAAGGAGACCACCGACCACCCGCCGATCTACCCCACCTCTGCCGTCAACCCGAAGCGCCTCGAGGCGCGCAGCGACGCCCACCGCAAGGTGTATGAGCTCGTGACGCGGCGCTTCCTCGCCACCTTCAGCCCGCCGATGATCACCGAGTCGACCCGCGCCGACATCAGGGCCGGTGACCAGGACTACTTCGTGCGCGGCTCGGTCGTCATCGACCCCGGCTACGCAGGCATCTACACCTACGCCCGCTCGGCCGACGACGAGATCCCCAAGCTCGAGGAGGGGCAGGAGCTCGAACTCGAGGGCGACCCTGAGCTCCTCTCCAAGGAAACGCAGCCGCCGCCGCGGATCTCGCAGGGCAAGCTGATCGAGCTGATGGAGGAGCGCGGCCTCGGCACCAAGGCGACGCGCGCCGACATCATCCAGAAGCTCTACTACCGCGGCTACGTCCACGGCAACCCGCCCGAGCCGAGCGAGACCGGCGTGAAGATGTACGAGGGCTTCAAGCAGTACGTGCCCCGCGTAGCGGGCGCCGAGATGACCGCCGAGCTCGAGGCCGAGATGGACAGGATCGCCAGCGGCGACATGACCAAGGACGAGGTCCTCGAGGACAGCCGCAAGGCCCTGCGCTCCGCTTACGACGAGATGGGCGAGGACGTCGACGACGACGACGAGGACGCGCCCTGGCGGAAGTTCGCGAAGCTCGTGTGGAGCGGCATGGACGAGGACCGCATCCTCGGGCCGTGCATCGTCTGCCGCGAGAAGGGGCGGACCCAGGAGGACGGCTCGCCCAACATGCTGCGCGTGATCCGGGCGAAGAAGTCCGGCAAGTCCTTCGTCGGGTGCACCGGCTGGAAGGGCGCCGACGCGGACCCGGACGATCCGGATTCGTGCGACCAGACCTTCCCGATGCCGCAGCCGCGCTTCTACGACGTGCACAAGCTCGAGGAGACCTGCTCGGTCTGCGGCCGCACGCCGCGCGTGTCGGTCGCCCAGAAGTTCAAGCCCGGCCGTCCCTGGAAGCTCTGCTTCAACGACGAGTGCCCATCGATGGAGGAGATGAAGCGAAAGCGCGCCGAGCGCGAGGCCGCCAAGGCCGCGAAGGAGGCGGCCAAGGCCGCCTCTGGGGACGACGCCCCCGTCGACAGCAAGGACGCGATCGCCGCCGCCGAGAAGATCGCCGCCGACGGCGCCAAGAAGCGGAAGGCGCCCGCCAAGGCGAAGGCCAAGGCCGGCGCCGAACAGAGCTCTGACGAGTAGCGATCCTCCCGCGCGGTTAGCCTGACCGGGTGTTCATCTCGCTCGAGGGAATCGACGGCTCCGGAAAGACCACACAGGCCCGCCGCCTCGCCGAGGCGCTCGGCCCCGACGCGCTGCTGGTGCGCGAGCCCGGCGGCACCGATCCCGGCGAGCGAGTGCGCGAGCTGATCAAGGACCCGGGCCTCGAGGTCGACCCGCTGGCCGAGCTGCTGCTCTTCTGCGCGGCGCGTGCCCAGCTGGTCAACGAGGTGATCGTCCCGGCGCGCGAGAGCGGGGTCGAGGTCGTCTGTGACCGCTTCAGCGACTCGAGCATCGCCTACCAGGGCATCGCCCGCGGCCTGGGCGCCGACAAGGTGGAGTCGCTCTGCGACATCGCCACCGGCGGGATCTGGCCTGACATCACGTTCTTCCTGCGACTGCATCCCGAGGTGGCCGCCGAGCGCATCGCCGCCGAGGGGCGCGCAGCTGACCGCTTCGAGGGCGAGGGACTCGATCTCCAAAAGCGCGTCGCTGAGGGCTACGAGGAGGTCGCCGCTCGCCACCCGGCTCGAATCAAGGCGATCGACGCATCGCGCGACCCCGACGAGATCCACGACGCGCTCGTCGCCGAGCTGGGGCGGGTTCGCGCTTGACGGCCCTCGCGACGGCCGAGGTCCCCGAGGTGCTCGCCGGCGCCACTCGCCACCAGCCGCGCGCCCGTGCCTCGCTCGCCGCAGCCCTCGCCACCGGCCCCAGCCACGCCTACCTGTTCCGCGGGCCGCCCGGCTCGGGCAAGGCGGCGGCGGCCCGCGCTTTCGCCGCCGAGCTGCTCGCGAGCGGCGCGCCCGATCCCGCCGACGCGCGGCGGCGCGCGCTGATCGATCCCTCGCCGCACCCCGACCTGGTCTGGTTGCGGCCACCCGGCGCCCAGCACCTCGTCGACGACGTGCGGGAGTCCGTGATCCGCGCGGCGAGCCTGCGCCCCGCCGAGGGAGAGCACCGCGCGTTCGTGATCGAAGAGGCCGAGAGCCTTCGCGACGAGAGCCAGAACGCGCTGCTGAAGACGCTCGAGGAGCCGGCCGCGTTCGCCCACCTGATCCTGATCTGCTCGGAACCCGAGCTGCTCGCCGGCACGATCCTCTCGCGTTGCCAGCCCGTCGAGTTCGCGCCGCTGGCACCCGACGCGGTGCTCGAGGCGCTGGGCGCGAGCGGCCCCGAGGCCGAGGCCGTCGCCCGCCTCTGCGGCGGCGACGTCGAGCTGGGCGCGTACCTGCTCACCGAGCGCGGCCGCGCCATGCGCGCCGCCGCGGAGCGCGCCTCCCGCTCGCCCCGCTCGCGACCCGATGCGACCGAGCCGTGGCGCGCGCTGCTCGAAACCGCCGAGGAGGCCGGCGCTGACGCCGGCTCCGAGGAGGAAAGCCACCTGCTCGAAGACGCGCAGGGCACCGGCCGCCGCGGCCGATCGGGCAAGCTGACCCGCGACGCGACCGACCAGGTGAAGCGGACCGCCCGCCGCGCCCGCACCAGTGCCCTCGACCTCGGGCTGGGGCTCTGCTGCTCGTGGTTCCGCGACCTCGGGGCCGTCGCGTCGGGCGCCGACGGGCTCGTCCTCAACGTCGACGGCCGCTCCGATCTCGCCGAGGACGCCCAGGGCCTCGATCCCGTCGCGGCGCGCGAGGCCGTCGAGCTCGTGCTCGACACGCGCAGGCGCCTGCGCCTCAACGTCTCCGAGGAGCTGGCGCTCGAGGCGCTGTGGCTGCGCCTCGCCGAGATACTTGCGGCTGACTGACTCTGTTAGTGGATACTTAGATATGGCCTCGCCTGCGTCCGGCGCAGCCGGCAAGAGAGCCGGAGGGCGCCGCATCTCGATGCGGCTCTGGCTCGGCGCGGCGTTCGCTGCGGTGTCGTTGATCACCGCCTCGGCGGTCTACGTGTTCGTCAACGACTCCTCGGGGCGAACGCTGCAGAGTGAGAGCGCCGACCTCGCGGTCGGACGCACCTCGAGCCTCGCCGATCAGCTCGAGATCGGTACGGAGACCGAGGCGGCCGAGCTCCTCGACGAGGCGAACACCGACACGTTTCGCGTCTGGGCGGTGAACCGCCGGGGTCAGGCCTTTGCCTCGGAGGCGCTCGCCCCAGCCGACCTGCGCACGATCGAGCGCGCTGGCGAGGCGGTGCAGATAGCGCGGGCCGGCCGCCGCTTCCGAGCCGACCTGCCCGGGGACCAGACGATCGCCTCCGCCCCGATCTTCGGCGCCCGCTCGATCCGCGGGGCGGTAGTCGTCGTCGCCGAGCCACCCCCGGCTCTGACGCGAGCCTTCGACGACCTACGGGGCGACCGGATTCGCGCGCTTGGGATAGCAGTCGCGATCGGGATCCTCGTCGGCTTCGTCGTCTCCTCGCTGATCTCGAGCCGGGTGAAGCGGCTCGCGCGCGCCGCGGAGCAGATGGCCGCTGGACGCTTCGACGCGCCTCTGCCGGCGAGCGGCAGCGACGAGATCGGCGACCTCACCAACTCGCTCGATCAGATGCGCCGCGCCCTTCGGGACAGCTTCGACGCGCTCGCGACCGAGCGCGATCGCCTCTCGGCGATCCTCGACGGCATGCGCGAGGCTGTGATCGTCGTCGGCGAGGACGGCGCTGTGCGTTTCTCGAACCCCGCGGCCGAGCGCCTCGTTCGAAACGGCCAGCCGGCTCTGGCGCTGATCCCGTCACTTCGCCGCGCCTCCGCGAACGACGCCGACGAGGCTCCGACGCTGCACATCGACGGGCACGTCTACGGCGTCCACGCCCGCAAGGTGCCCGCCGAGCACGCGGTGCTGATGGTCGTCCGCGACCGCACCGATGAGCTCAAGCGAGAGGAGGCCGAGCGCGAGTTCGTCTCCAACGCCGCGCACGAGTTGCGCAACCCGCTGGCCGGGATCTCGAGCGCGATCGAGGTGCTCCTCGCGGGAGCCAAGGACGACCCCGAGGCCCGCGACCGCTTTCTCGACCGCCTCGGCGAGGACGCCGAGAGGATGACCCGCCTGACCCAGTCGCTGTTGATGCTTGCTCGCGTCGAGGCCGCCGGCGGGCGCGAGGAGGCCGACGTGGTCGACGTCAGCATGGCCGGCGAGGAGGCCGCGGCGGCCGTCGAGCCGCCCGAGGGGGTCGAGGTCGCCACGGAACTCGAGCGCGACCTGGTCGCCGAGGGCGATCCGGTGCTGTTGCGCCAGGTGCTGATCGGCCTGCTGACCAACGCGTGCAAGAACACCCCCTCGCCAGGCACAGTTACCCTTCGCGGCTCCCGAGGAGAGGGCGGAGCGGTGACGATCGAGGTGCATGACACCGGCAAGGGAATCCCCCCTGAGGAACAGGACCGGGTCTTCGAGCGGTTCTATCGCGGGAGCGGCGCGCTCGAGAGCGAGGGGTTCGGCCTGGGCCTGTCGATCGCCAAGCGCATGGTCGACGTGATGGGCGGCGAGATCGGGCTCGACTCGGCGCCCGGCTCCGGCTCGACCTTCTGGGTGCGCCTCCGCCAGGCCAAGCCAACCCCGACCCCCGTCGCCTGATGAACCCGACTCCGCCCGCACCCGGCCGCATCCTCGTCGTCGACGACGAGCCCTCGGTGCGCGAGTCGGTCGGCTACGCGCTCGAGCAGGAGGGCTTCGCCGTCACCCTCGCGACCGACGGCGAGGACGCGGAGCTGAAGATCGCCGACGACGGCGCCTTCGACCTGCTCATCCTCGACATCATGATGCCGGGGAAGAGCGGCCTCGACATCTGCCGCGAGGTGCGCTCTCGCAGCCCCGTACCGATCATCCTCCTGACCGCCAAGGACGCCGAGGTCGACAAGGTCGTCGGTCTCGAGGTCGGCGCCGACGACTACGTGACGAAGCCCTTCTCGGTCCGCGAGCTGCTCGGCCGCGTCCGCGCGCAGCTGCGCCGGCGCCAGCTGGACCGCTCCGAGGGCAGCGGCGAGGGCTCGACCATCGAGGCCGGCCCCGTCTCGATCGACCTCGCCCGCCACCTGGTGACCGTGCGCGGCGAGCCCGTGAACCTGACCCGCTCCGAGTTCCAGGTGCTGCGCCTGCTCGCCGAGAGCCCGGGCCAGGTCTTCTCCCGCAAGGAGATCATGGAAGAGCTCTGGCAGACGGAGTTCCGCGGCGACGTGCGCGCGTGCGACGTGCACATCTCGAACCTCCGGCAGAAGGTCGAGTCGGACCCCCAGAATCCCGAACTCGTGCTCACCGTTCGCCGGGTGGGCTACCGCTTCGCCAAGTGAGCGGGGAGGCGATCACGCTACGGGCGGTGGGCCATGTGGAGTCCCAGCTGTCCGACCCCGACTCGGCCCCGAAGCAGGCTGACGAGGGTGCCCCGGAGGCCTCACTCGTGTTCGACGCCGAGGTCCTGCCTGCCCTGGACGGTATCGCCCCCGGGGACCGCGTCGTCGTGCTCACCTGGCTCGACCGCGCGGACCGCGACGTTCTCGCGGTGCACCCCCGCGACGACCCGGCGAACCCGCTCACCGGGGTGTTCGCGACTCGCTCGTCCCATCGGCCGAACCCGATCGGGTTGCACGAGGTCGAGGTCGTGGCGATCGAAGGGGAGCGGGTGCGGGTCGCGGCGCTCGAAGCCGTCGACGGCACTCCGATCGTTGATCTGAAGCCGGTCTACCGCTTCGCCGAGGGGTAGCCCTTGAGCAGCCTCGCGGTGACCCCGCTGATGGTCCGCTGGCCGTAGGCGAAGCCGGCGCCGCCTTCCGTCAGCACCGCCAGCCCCAGGTGCCCGCGCCCCTTGCGCAGCAGCGCCGCCTGGTTCACGCGCCAGCCGCCGCCGCCCGGGTACCACCCGCCCTTGAAGTGGACGACGAATCCGCGCGGGACCCCCTGTGGGATCCCCCAGCGCTGCCCGGGGACGATTCGCCGCAGGAGCCCGAGCGCGTAGTCGCGGTGGCGGGCGGGGATCAGGGAACGGATCCGGAAGAAGAAGCGCGCCTGGTCGCGCGCGGTGACCTGGCTTCCGCCCCAGACCGGGTCGGGTATGAAGCGCCGCATTCCCGCCCGTTTCGCCAGCCGGTTGAGGCCGCTGGTGCCGACGCGTGCCGAGACCGCGTTCGCCGCCCCGTTGTCGGAGACGCGGATCATCGGCCCCAGCAAGGCCTTGTCGGAACCATGTAGGCGCCTGCGCCGGACCGATCGCTGGCGCAGGTACGCGACAAGCAGCATCGCCTTGACGAGGCTGGCGGAGGAGTAGCGGGTGCCTCGCCGGAAGCCGTGGATGCGGCCCCGCTGGTCGACGATCGCGAACGAGACCGCGCCGGAGCGGCCGCGCGCGTAGCGGCGCGCCGCCTTGACGCGGCGATCCCAGGGGTAATCGCGCTCGCCCTTGTCCTTGCCACCGCCCTTCCCCTTGTCGGGCTTGGCGGCCGGGAGCGCCTGTCCTGGAGAGCCCTGTTGCGCCGCGGCCGGAGCCGTCGTTGAGGCCTGCGGCGCGATCCCCGCCGCGAGCGAGGCGAGCGCTACTGCGATCGCTACCCGTGCTCGCACGCGCGCATCATCCCGGCCCGCTTGGCGGGGCGCAAGGGCGGGCGGCGCTCAGACGTTGACTCGGTATCCGCCCTGGTAACGGCGGGAGACGCCGACGATGCGGACCGGCGGCACCGAGCTTCGAATCGGCGCCTCGGCCTGGGTGCGGCTGATCTCGGCGCGCGCGACCGGCTTCGGCCTGCGCGGGTCGGGGGAGAGCATCGAGTTGAGGTTCTGGGTCGAGGTCATCGAGTCGAGTTGCTTCCTAGTTCCACATCAGGCATCGGTCCCCTTCCCGGCGCCCTGCACCTCACTTTTCACCCTTGGCCGGACGTACCGGAGCCCCGGCGGTACCAGGCCTTCTCTCTAGACTGAGCACCGCGTCTCGCGCCGACGTAGCTCAGTTGGTAGAGCACTTCATTCGTAATGAAGGGGTCCCCGGTTCGAATCCGGGCGTCGGCTCTGTTCGAGGAGAGGAGAGGGTTGTGAGATGGAGCTCGCGCGCGCGGGCCGCTGCGGCGGTTGCCGGCTGCGTTGCCCTCGCCTCCCTGCTCGTCGCCTCGGCCGCGGTGCCGATGAGCTTCAAGGTCAACACCAAGCTGCGGATCACCGATGCGGGCCAGAAATCGATGCTCAAGCGCGGTGTCGGCGTCAAGGTCCGGGGCAGCGGGCCGGTCAAGGTGCGCGTGTTCACCGCGACGTTCGATGACCCGGCGGAGGTCCGCTTGACGAAGAAGAAGGTCGTCGAGCGCGACGGCAAGGGGTGGACCCGGGCGCGGATCCCGTTGACCAAGGCAGGGCGCGTGCTGGTGAGCGGTTGCGGCGCCAGGAGCCTGGTGGCGCGGGCCGGAAAGAGCCGCGGAGTCGCCGCCCTGATGCGCAACACGGCGGAGTGCGCGCCCAAGCCCGTCGACCTCTCGCGGGCAGCGGACTGCGACTTCATCGGCCACCAGGCCGGGTCGCGCTGCCTGCTGCCCTTCCCGGACGACTACAACACCGTCGCCGACCCCTCGAGCGCGACCGGCCGCCGCATCGCGCTGCCCACGACCGGCATGCCCCAGAACCAGTTCGGGGTGCCGATCGACGCCTCGGCATACAACCGCAACGACGGCTTCAGCCCGGGCGCGACGATCATCGCCAAGGTGCCCGGCCTCGACAACCCCGCCGCGCTCGCTCAGACCGGCGCGGTGCCGATCAACCACCTGGGCCGCTACTCCGATGCCGACCAGCCGATCGTCGTCATCGACGCGACGACCGGCCAGCGGTGGCCGATCTGGGTCGAGATCGACTCCAACGCCTCCTCGGCGGCGGGGACCGGTCTGCACGTCCACCCGGCGACGAACTTCGCCTCGGGGCACCGCTACATCGTCGCCATGCGCGACCTGCGCGACGCCGCGGGCAAGGTGATCCCAGCTCCCGAGGGCTTCCGCTACTACCGCGACGAGCTGCCTTCGGCGTCGGGTGTCATCAACGCCAAGCGCGACCGCTTCGAGGGGATTTTCCGAACGCTCCGAGGCGCCGGAGTCCGGCGCTCGGACCTCTACCTGGCGTGGGACTTCACCGTCGCCAGCGACCTCAACATCGCCGAGCGAACGCTGCACATCCGCGACGACGCGTTCGGAGTCCTCGGCGACACCGATCTCGCCGATGGCGTGGTCGACGGGTCCAGCCCCGCCTACTCGGTGACCACCGTCGACGAATTCACGCCGGCCCAGAACGCCGAGATCGCGCGGCGCGTGCGCGGGACGTTCACGGTGCCCTGCTACCTGCAGCCGAGCTGCGCGCCCGGCGGCCGCTTCCAGCTGAACTCGAACGGGCTGCCGACGCGAAACGGCGACTGGAGCGCCAACTTCGACTGCATCATCCCGCGCAGCTCGGTCGAGGGGCCGACCCCGACGCCGGGGCGCCCGGCGCCGTACGGGCACGGCCTGTTCGGCAGCGCGTCGGAGGTGATCAACTCGCCGGTCCAGCGAACCCTCGCGAACACCTACGGGTTCGTCTTCTGCGCGACCGACGAGATCGGGATGTCGGGAGGCGATCTCATCAACACGGCCGGGATCCTCAACGACCTCTCGCGCTTCCCGCAGCTCGCGGACCGCCTGCAGCAGGGGCTGCTGAACGAGCTCTTCCTCGGCCGGCTGATGCTGCATCCCGACGGGTTCCTCAGCCACCCGTCCTTCCACGTCGACGGCGTCGACACGGCGAGCGCGCCGGTGATCGATGATTCCGAGCTCTACTACGTGGGCGCCAGCCAGGGCGGGATCATGGGCGGCGCCCTGACGGCGGTCTCGCCGGACTTCAACCGTGCTGCGCTCAACGTGCCGGCGATGAACTACTCGGTGCTGCTCCCGCGGTCCGTCGACTACGACCCGTTCGAGCAGATCCTCGACGGCTCCTACCCCGACGACCTCGCGCGGCCGCTGCTGCTCGCGCTCGTGCAGATGCTGTGGGATCGCGGCGAGCCGAACGGCTACGCGCACCGGATGACGACGAACCCGCTGCCGAACACCCCGCCGCACGAGGTGCTGATGCAGGTCGCCCTCGGCGACCACCAGGTCTCGAACTTCCAGGCCGACGTGGAGGCGCGCACCATCGGAGCGCGCACCCACACGCCGATCCTCGACCCCGGCCGCTGGCCCGACGTCGACGTCCTCTGGAACGTTCCGGCGATCGACGCCTACCCCTATGGCGGTTCGGCGATCTTCTACGGCGACATCGGCCCGGTGCGCCCGAACCCATCGCCGCCGCCGGCGACGATCGGCGTCCCGCCTCCGCCGCTGACCAACACCGCACCGCGCGTCGGCGAGGACCCCCATGGCGCCCCGCGCGGCGCGCCGCTGGCGCTGCTCGCGATCTCGAACTTCCTGGCGCCGAGCGGCGCGGTCACGAATGTCTGCGGCGCGACTCCCTGCTACGCCGGTGGCTACAGCGGCCCCTGATCAGGGAGCAGGACGAGCGTCCCGGCCGCGAGCGACGAGGCCGCGCGACTCAGCGAGAGGGCTCCAGCGGCAGCGCATCCGCGCCGGACTCCTTCGACCCCTGCAGGGCGCCCGGGGCGCCGAGGTAGTAGTGGTCGACGTAGAGCTTGCACGACTCCCTGAAGGCCCGGCTGCCGCGGTCGTCGAGCCGGGTCGCGGCGATGTTGCCCAGGATCGCGGGGGAATCCGCGCCGAGGAGCTTCTGGATCGTCGAGAGCTCCTTCGCCTTCACCGCGATCTCGATGGGGCCGCCATCGGAGTTCACCTCCCCGACGGGCCAGAACGGTCCCTCGTTGGGCCGGTACGGGATCCCGCCCTCCACGCCCGGAGGAAGCTCGGCGGTGAGATCGCCGGCGCTGACCTCGATCGGTGCGGCCTCGCTCGAGTACTGGAACGAGAGGTCCCACTCGCCGCGCGGAAGGTCGAAGGTCTGCGTCGCGGACTCGCCGGGTGCCAGCGTCTCGTCGGGCTCCCAGAAGCCGCGCTTCGCGATAACGGGGCGGGGCCAGGTGATCGCGACACCGGTCCGCGAGAGCAGGCGCTTGAACTTCGGGCGGTTGCAGCGGAAGATCCGGCCGGGGCGCGACGCCTCGGCGAGGACCCCGACGAACGGTGTGACGCCGTTCCGCTTCCAAAGGACGTACGAGTCGGTGCGCTGCACCTCCTCGAAGTTCGGCGGCGCGCCGCTTTGGTACTCGGCGTCCGTGGTGACGACGTAGTCGAAGCCGTCGAGGTCGCTGGCGTAGACGGAGTCGAAGTCGACCGGGAGGCGGAATTCCTTGCCCAGCCGCCCCGGGATCTGCTGCTCGGCGTTCTTCGCCGGGCTCAGGACCTCGGCACCGCGCAGGTAGTAGTCCGTGTAGCGGTCTGACGTCAGGGCAAGTACCGAGGAGCCGGCGACCTCGTCGCGCAGGGCCTTCAGCTCCTGGAAGCGGTCGTCCGGCGCGACCACCGCGTCGCGCAGGGCCAGGAAGCTGGAGTACGCGGCAAGGATCACGAACGGCACCGCGATGACGGTGCGCAGGCTCGGGCGGCCGCTCGGCTCCGCGGCGCGGCGTGCCCGGCGCGCTGCGGCCGGGTCAGCGGCGGTGTCGGGGTCGGGTTCCGGCTCATGGACGGCCTCGCCTTCCACGTCCTCGGGCCGCAGCCAGAGCCCGCCGAGGATGAACGCCATCACCAGCGAGGCCGGCACAGCGACCGCTTTGGCCTCGACGTAGAGGCCGCCCTTCCAGACGGTCCCGAGGTAGATCACGAAGGAGCCGACGACCGCCATCGGCAGCGCGAAGTCGCGAAGCCTCATCCACCACACCGCAGCGAACGCCACGCCGGCGAACCCGATGGCCGTGAAGAGCCACCAGAAGTCGAGGCCCAGCTCGTCCTTTCCGTACAGGAACTCGCCGCTCGGCCAGACGCCGAAGGCCTCGGGCACCGGGACGGCGTAGCGCAGCTTCGAGTCGGTCCCGGTGACCTTGCCGACCGAGTCGCGGAACTCCCTGATCTGGGGCAGCAGCGCGACGGCGACCACCAGCAGGACGATGCCGGCGGCGATCAGGACGGGCATCGCCTTTCGCAGGGCGGCCCGCACGTCGCCGAGCTCGCCCCTCCGCCCCCGCGAGATCAGCTCGGCCAAGGCCCAGAGGCCGAACGCGGCGGCCGGCCAGAACACGCCGGGATAGCTGTATGCGCCGAAGAGGCCGGTGCAGAGGGCGCCGAGCGCGACGACCAGGGCAAAGCGCCCCTCGCTCTCGCGCGTGATCGTCCTCAGGATCAGGACGAAGGTCAGCAGCCATAGCCCCGCGAGCAGCTCCTTGAAGCTGGCAATTCCCAGGGTCGAGGCCGCGAGGTACGGAAGGGCGACGAGCGCGGCCGCGATCGTTCGCTTCACCAGGGGCAGCGAGTGGAAAAGGTTGAGCGCGGTCAGGCCTGTGATCACCGGGATCGCGATCAGCAGCCCGAGCAGCGCGTAGAGCGGCTCGGTGCCGAGCAGCTGCGAGATCGCGGCGGCCATTCCGTGCGGCCCGAGCGGGTAGCCGTCGACGATGCCCGAGGGAGCGGTCCCGAGCTGCACCTGCACCCAGTCGGCCCAGATCAGGTGCGCCGCCATGTCGTTGTTGACGCCGATGCCGGGGATGCCGACGTGCCCCGAGGCGATGAACGGCAGCGAGGCCATCAGCAGGGTCAGCGCGATCACGGGCAGCGCCATCAGGAACGACTCGCGATCGACGAAGCGGAAGCGCAGGTAGGCGGCCGAGGCGACGACCAGCACCGCACAAGCGATCAGAGCCAGCTCACCGCGCTCGGGGATGGACCCGGTGCCCTCGGCGCCGAAGTGCACGCGCGCGCACACCGCGCAGGCGGTGATCAGGACCGCGAGGCCGACCGAGCTCTCGAGCCACCACGTCTGCTTGCGCCCGAGAAGCTCGAGGAACGCCCGTCCGACGAGCAACGACGCGACGATGATGAGGGCCGCTGCCCCGTAGGTAGCCAGCACGACCGCGACAGGATAGGCGGGTTCCTTACATCAGGGCCCGCGCTCGGGCCTCTCCGACGTCAGCCGTCGTCGCGGTTTCCGACGATCTCGTCGCGCTCGGCCAGGCGGTTTCGGCGCCGCACCTCGGCCTCGCGCTGGCGCCGCTCCTCGTCGGGCCCGTCGACGGTGACGGGAGGAACGGGCGAGGGCTTGCCGTGCTCGTCGAGGCAGACCATGGTCAGGTAGGCGGTCGAGGTGTGGCGCACGTCGCCGGTGACCGCGTTCTCGGCCTCGACCCGCACGCCGACCTCCATCGAGGTTCGCCAGACCGCGTTCACCGATGCGCTGCAGCGCAGCAGCTCGCCTACGTATACGGCCTCGGTGAAGGTCATGCGGTCCATCCCCGCGGTGACCACGCGCTGGCCGCAGTGGCGGATCGCGGCGATGCCGGCGGCCTCGTCGCACATGCGCATCACCGTGCCTCCGTGCACGAAGCCGGCCGAGTTTGCGTCCTGGATGCTCATCCAGCGGATCAGCGCCGAGCGCGAGGCCGCTGCCGCGCGAGGCGTCTGGGGCTTGCGCTCGTCGGCCATCGCGCGATCCTAGGGTGAAGGGCCGTGGCGACGACGCCCCGCTAGCCTGCTCCGCCTCATGACTCCCGTTCCGCTATTCGCCAACAAGCCTTCGCTCGAGCCCCTGCTGGGCGAGGTCGCCGACCGCCAGCGCGCCGTGCTCGAGGGTGGCCGCTACATCCTCGGCCCCGAGGTCGAGGCGTTCGAGTCCGAGTTCGCCGAGTTCCTCGGCGCCGAGCACTGCGTCGGAGTGGCCAACGGCACCGACGCGCTGCAGATCGGGCTGCGGGCCCTGGGCGTCGGCCCAGGCGACGAGGTCGTTGTCCCCGCGGTCACGTTCTTCGCCACCCCGGAGGCCGTCGTCAACGTCGGCGCGACACCCGTCTTCTGCGACATCGACCCCGACACCTGGCTGATGACGGCCGCGACGGCCGAGCCCGCGATCACCTCCAAGACCAAGGCCCTGCTGCCGGTCCACCTGTTCGGCAACCCGGCGCCGGTCGCAGAGCTCGTCGCCCTCGGCGAGGCCGCCGGGATCAATGTGCTCGAGGACGCCGCCCAGGCCCACGGCGCGACGCTCGACGGGGCCAAGGCCGGGACTCTCGGCCACGCCGCGACCTTCAGCTTCTTCCCCTCCAAGAACCTCGGCGCGTTCGGTGACGCGGGGGCCGTCGTCACCAACGACCCCGAGGTCGAGGCGCTCTCGCGCCGGCTTCGCTTCCACGGCTCGGAGGACAAGCGCACCCACACCGAGGTCGGCTACAACTCGCGCCTCGACGAGCTCCAGGCAGCGGGCCTGCGGGTGCTGCTGCCGCACCTCGCTGACTGGACGGCCGCCCGCCGCGCCGCGGCCGCGGGCTACAGCGACGCAGGCCTGGCCGACCATGTCGCGCTGCAGGCCGAGACCGAAGGCGCGGAGTCCTGCTTCCACCTCTACGTGGTCGCGAGCCCCGAGCGCGACGCGCTGCGCGAGAAGCTGACCGAGGCCGGCATCGGCGCGCGGCCGTACTACGAGATCCCGCTCTACCGCCAGCCGGCGATGGAGCGCTGGGCCCCGGTCGAGCCCTTCGAGGTGACCGAGCGCGTCTGCTCGGAGATCCTGGCGCTGCCGATGGGGACGGCGCTCGACCCTTCCACGCCCGCTGCGGTGACCGAGGCGGTCGGCTCGGCTCTTGCGACCGCCGCGTAGCGCTCGCGTCACGAAAGCGACTTGATCCGCGCGCGGCGGTGCGTACCCTTCAGCGATGGAGCCGCGCAGCACCTGGACCGACGAGCGCCTCGACGACCGCTTCGATCACATCGACTCTGAGTTGACGCACCTACGAACCGAGACGCGCCAGGGATTCGTCGACGGAAATCGCCGAACCGACAACCTCGGTGCGGAGCTGCGAGGGGAGATCAACGGCCTCCGGGCTGAGATGGGCGCTCTGCGGTTGTTGATGATCCGCCTCAACATCGGCTTGCTCGTTGCGATGGCGGGCGCTTTCGCAACCGTCATCGCGCGCGGCGCCTGACGCCTGTCATCCCGTCTCCCGCCGGCTGACGCGGGCGCTCAGCGCCAGGCCTGACACCTTTCCTCGCGGTGGCTATCGCCACCGCTCAAGCAGGTCCTCGTCGCCCACGTCGCGGATCTTCCGCGCGGGGACGCCGACCACCACGGCGCGCGCAGGGACGTCCTCGGTGACCACGGCGCCGGCGCCGACGAACGCCTCCTCGCCGATCTCGACCCCCGGGCAGATCACCGCGCCGCCGCCGACGCGGCAGGCACGGCGCAGGGTTGGGGCGTCGAGCGGGCCGGGGTCGTGGCGCGCCATCGTGTTGTCGTTCGTGAGCGTGACGCCGGGGCCGACGAAGACGTCGTCCTCGATCACGGTGCCGGCGGTGATGTAGCAATTGGTCTGAATCGAGACGCGCTCCCCGATCACGACCTCGTTGTCGACGGCGCTGCCACGGCCGACCACCGATTCGGCGCCGATCCGCGAGCGTTCGCGGACCTGGGCCTGGTCGCCGATCACGACCTTGTCGCCGACCTCGGCGCCGGCGAGGACCACGGCACCGGCGCAGACGGCGACCCCGTCGCCGAGTACCGCTGGCGGCGGCGCCTCGCGGGAGGCGACCGAGCGGCTGCCGAGCTTCGGTGGCTTGCCGACGACGGCGTGGTCCTGGAACGAGCAGCCCGCGCCGATCACGGTGCCGGGGTGGATGACGACGTTTGCGCCGAGCTCGGCGTCCCCTGGGATCTCCGCGGATTCGTTCATCGCGGTTCCAGCCATCGCGCGATCTCGTCCGCGACGCGCTCCCCGGCCTTGCCGCCGCCGTAGAGCTCGGCCGCGGGCGACGTCCGCTCCCTCGGTTTGGGCAGCTCCGCGAGCGCGGCAGCGGCCGCGTCGGGGTCCAGCCCGACGAGGCGGTTCCAGCCGGTCTCGACGGTCTCGACCCATTCGGTCTCCTCGCGCATCGTCACGCAGGGCACGCTGGCAAGAAAGGCCTCCTTTTGCAGCCCGCCGGAGTCTGTGAGAACGGCGCGCGAGTTGCGCACGAGCTTGGTGATGTCGAGGTAGCCGACCGGGTTTATCGCGCGCACGCCGCGCGCTGCGAGTCCCTCCAGTTCGCCGCTTGCCTCGAGCCGCGCCTCGGTGCGGGGGTGGACGGCGAAGACGACCGGCGCCTCCTCGGCACAGCGGGCGAAGACCTCGAGCAGCTTCGCGAGGTTGGCCGGGTCGTCGACGTTGCCGGCGCGGTGCGCCGTCGCGATGCAGTAGCTGCCGGGCTCGAGTCCGAGCGTGTCGAGCACCGTGGAGCGCTCGTCGGCGATCGGGCCGAAGATCAGGGCGACGTCCGCCATCACGTCACCGACGAGGCGCGCCGTGTCGCCGAGGCCCTCGGCCTCGAGGTTGTGCACGGCGACCTCGGTCGGGCACAGCGAGAGTCCCGAGAGCGAATCGGCGACGACTCGGTTGACCTCCTCGGGCATCGTGCGGTTGAAGGAGCGCATCCCGGCCTCGACGTGGGCGATCGGGACCTCGGCCTTGGCGGCGACGAGGGCGCCGGCCAGGGTGGAGTCGGTGTCGCCGTAGACGAGCACCGCGTCCGGCTCCACTTCGGCGACCAGGGGCTCGAGCGCGTTCATCATCGAGCCGGTCATCTCGGCGTGCGTCCCCGATCCGGCGCCGAGCATGTGGTCGGGCGGCGGCAGCTCCAGCTCCTCAAAGAAGACCTCCGAGAGCGCGCGGTCGTAATGCTGGCCCGTGTGGACCAGCACCTCGGTCGCGCGCTCGCGCAGGTTCGTCGACACGGCGGCGGCCTTGACGAACTGCGGGCGGTTTCCGATCACTGTGAGCACCTTCATCGTGGGGAACCCTGCCGCATCCGGCGCAATCCCTGTCGCGCGAGCACGATGTAGTCCTCGAACTCCCGCCGCCCGGGCACGACGTCGCGCACCCGTGGGCCGCCGAGGCGCCGCAGGTACGCCCATGCGAGGACTGCGCTGAGGATGTAGGCGGCGCTCGAACCGAGCGCGGCTCCCTCGGTCTCCAGCGCGGGCACGAGCAGGAAGTAGATCCCGATGGCGATGGGGGTGACGGCCAACGCCACCCGGAACGCGAACTCCGGGTGGCCGCGCCCGGCGAGCGCCGCGTACAGGGCGTTGGTCAAGCCGAGGGCCGCCGACCCTGGGATCAGGATCAACGCCGGGGTGACCGACGGCCCGAACTCGGCGCCGAACACGGGCTTGATCACCACCGGCAGGGCGACGGCCAAGATCGCCGAGGTGACGACCAGCAGCAGCATCGTGTGGCGCAGCGCCCGCGCCTCTGTGTCTCGCAGGAGACCCTGAGCACCTTCGCTGTCGAGGGCCGCGAGGCGGGGCATCAGGACGCTGCCGAGCGCGGTGGGTAGGACTCCAAGAGCACCCGAGACGGCGATCGCGACCGCGTAGTACCCGGCCTCGGAGGCGCCCGCGTAGGCGTTCAGCAGGAAGACATCGAAGCGGTAGACGAGGATCACCATCGCGTTCGCGAACCAGATGTTCGCTCCGAAAGCGGCCGCCTGGCGCAACCGCACAAGGTCGACGCTCCCCGCCGCGCTGTTCTCGCCGCCGCGGCGCCACCAGATCAACGCGACGACCGCGCCCGCGGCCTGCCCGGCGAGCAGGCCGCCCACAGCTCCCTCGAGGTCGAAGGTGGCGGCGAGCCCGGCGACTGCTGCCACGTACACGATCGCCGTCGCGAGCCCGATGGCGGCGGCTATCTCGTAGCGCTCGATCGCGATCGCCGCCTGGGTGAAGATCGTGAGCAACAGCGCAGCGGGAAGGGCCGCCAAGGCGGTCAGCGCGACCTTCGTGTCGATGTCGGCGAAGGCGGTGTCGGCCGCGAGGGCGTAGACGCCGAAGCCGATCGCCGCGGTCGCGATCCCGAGCCCGAGAGCGGCGAACGCGGTGCTCGCCAGCGCGCTCTCGCGCTCCCACCGCCCGGAGCCGAGCATCCAACCGACGCCAATCTCGAGGCCCACCGTTCCGAGCGCTGCGAGTGTGAACATCAGGCTGCTGATGACGAGGAAGCCGCCGCTCCCGTCGGGCCCGAGCAGGCGCGCGACGATGATGCTGACCGCGCCGCCGGCCACGACGAACGCCACCCGCGCGATCGACGCCAGGAACGCCCCGCCGGCCATCGAGCGCGGAGCGGGGGTGGGGATCGCCACCGGCTTGCGCTCGGGGGGCTCCTTCCGCGACGGCCTGAAGACCAGCGAGTACGCGGCGCGCTCGAGCGCCGCCGGCAGGGGCCGCCAAGCCCAGAAGGTGCGATAGAAGCGCCGCCCGGCCGGGTTGAGGTCGCTCTCCCGCGCGAACTCCGGCGCCCGCTCGTACAGGCCCGCGTGCTTGGCCCGCAGGCGGCGGTAGAGCTCGCGGTAGCGGCGGCGGTCCTGCTCGAGCCCGGAGCGCCCGTGCTTTCGGTAGTCGAGGACCACGCGGTCGAGGCGGCGCCCGCGCCACCCTGCGGCCAGGGCCCCGAGTGTGAAGTCCCAGTCCTCGAAGCCCTGCAGGGCGGGGTCGAAGTGCCCGACGGCCTCCCACGCCTCGCGGCGGATCAATCCGATCCAGCCCACGATCCCTCGGTAAAGGAGCCGGTAGGGGTCGTAGGGAGGGAGGCGCACCTCACCCGACCAGTCGCCGAAGAAGTGCATCACGCCGTAGGCGTAGCCGGCCTTCGGATCGGCGTCGAGGGCCTCTCGCAGGTCCGCGAGCGCTCCTTCGGGCAGGCGGTCGTCGGCGTCGAGCATCAGCAGGTAGGCGGAGTCCGTCGACTCGATCCCGGCGTTGCGAGCGGCGGCGGGCCCGGCGTTGGCTTGGTGGATCACCTCGACCCCGTCGGGCAGGGCGCCGAGCGCTCGCGCCGTCGCCTCATCGGTGGAGCCGTCGTCGACGACCACTATCCGCGGCGCTGGCCCCTCCTGGGCGAGCACGCTGCCGACCGCCTCGCCTATGTAGGCGCCGTGGTTGAAGCAGGGGATCACGACTGTGACGTCGCCGTCGCTGGCGGATGGGATCATGTCCTGACCCTATTGAGGGTCGCCCCACGGACCGCGCCTTGTCACCATGGGCGTCCCATGTGCGGTATTGCAGGAGCAATCAACCTCCGGGGCGAGCGGATCCCCGACCTCGAGCGGCGCCTTGAGGTCATGAACTCGCTGATCTCGCACCGCGGTCCCGACGACTCGGGCACGTGGGTCCACGAGGGCGGACACGTCGGCCTCACGCACCGCCGGCTGTCCATCATCGACCTCGAGCATGGACACCAGCCGATGTCGGACGAGGCGGGGCGATGGATCTCCTACAACGGCGAGATCTATAACTACCCCGAGCTGATGCGCGACGTGCCGGCGAAGTTCCGGACCAGCTGCGACACCGAGGCGCTGCTGCGCGCGCACGGCCACTGGGGCGCCGAGTCCCTCGACCGCCTTCGCGGGATGTTCGCCTACGCGATCTGGGACGAGACCGAGAGCGAGCTCTTCTGCGCCCGCGACCGCTTCGGGATCAAGCCCTTCTATTACGCGGTCGTCGGCGACGTCTTCCACTTCGCATCCGAGGCCAAGGCGCTTCTGCCGATGCTGCCCTCGGTCGAGACCGACCTCGAGGGGCTGAAGGACTACCTCGCCTTCCAGTTCTGCCTCGCCGGCAAAACGCTGTTCGATGGGATCCGCGAGCTGCCGCCGGGGCACTTCCTGCGGCTGAAGCGCGGCGGCGGCGTCCAGCCCCAGCGCTACTGGGAGGTCTTCTACGAGATCGACTGGGACCACGACGCGGCCCACTTCACCGAGCGCATCGAGCAGCTACTCGACGAGTCGGTAGACCTCCACATGCGCTCCGACGTCCCCGTCTCGGCCTACCTCTCGGGAGGCGTCGACTCCAGCGCGGTCGCCTCGCTCGCGGCGCGCGACCAGGGCGGGCTGCTCGCCTTCACCGGCAAGTTCTCCGAGGACTCCCGCTACGACGAGTCCGAGTACGCGCGCATCGTCGCGCAGGAGCGCGGGCTCGACCTGCACGAGATCGACATCGGCGTCGGGGACTTCATCGAGAACATCGAGAAGGTCGCGTACCACATGGACTATCCGGTGGCCGGGCCCGGCTCGTTCCCCCAGTACATGGTCTCCCAGAAGGCGGCCGAGCACGTGAAGGTGATCCTCGGCGGCCAGGGCGGCGACGAGATCTTCGGGGGCTACACGCGCTACCTCGTCGCGTACTTCGAGCAGTGCATCAAGGGGGCGATCGACGGCACGCTCGACAGCGGCAATTTCGTCGTCACCTACGAGTCGATCATCCCCAACCTGCGCGCCCTGCGGAACTACAAGCCGATGCTCCGCGAGTTCTGGAAGGAGGGCCTGTTCGAGGAGCTGGACCGCCGCTACTACCGCCTGATCAACCGCGCTCACCACGTCGAGAACGAGGTCGACGTCGCCGCCCTCGGCGACTACTCACCGTTCCAGACCTTCCAGGAGATCTTCAACGGCCCCAACGTTGGCCACCAGGCCTACTTCGACAAGATGACCCACTTCGACTTCAAGACCCTGCTGCCGGCGCTGCTCCAGGTCGAGGACCGGGTCTCAATGGCCCACGGGCTCGAGTCCCGGGTCCCGCTGCTGGACCACCGCCTGATCGAGCTCGCCGCCACGATTCCTGCCGACATCAAGTTCAAGGACGGTGACATGAAGCACATCTTCAAGAAGGCCACCGAGCCGATACTCCCCGAGCGCATCACCGAGCGGAAGGACAAGATGGGCTTCCCGGTGCCGCTCTCCGAGTGGCTCCAGGGGGACGCCCGCGAGTACGTGACCGACATCCTCTCCAGCGACGCCGCGCAGGGCCGCGACCTGATCGACAACGCGAAGGTACTCGAGGGGATGGCCGGTGAGGAGGCCTACGGCCGCAAGATCTGGGGCCTCCTCTCGCTCGAGCTGTGGCAGCGCTCGTTCCACGACCGCGGCGAGGAGTTCCGCGGGATGCTGGAAGCGCCTAAGGTGCAGGCGCGATGAAGGTCCTGATCACTGGCGGCGCGGGGTTCATCGGGTCCCATTTGGCCGAGAGGCTGCTGGCAGACGGCCACGAGGTCGCGGTCATCGACAACTTCGAGACGGGCCGCCGCGACAACCTCCCCGAGCACGAGAACTTCACTCTGTTCGAGGGCTCGATCGCGAATCGCGATGAGCTCGACGAAGCGTTCGCCTTCGAGCCCGAGGCCGTAGCCCATGCAGCCGCCTCCTATAAGGACCCAGACGCCTGGAGCGCCGACGCGAACACGAACTCGCTCGGCGGCGCCAACGTCGTCGAGGCCAGCAGAGAGGCCGGGGTCGGCCGCATCCTCTACTTCCAGACGGCCCTGTGTTACGGGACCAAGCCGATCGAGCAGCCGATCACGCTTAACCACCCGATTCGCCCAGATTCGAGCTACGCGATCTCGAAGACGACGGCCGAGCAGTACATCGAGCTGTCGGGGATCCCTTGGGTCTCTCTGCGCCTGGCCAATATCTACGGCCCGCGCAACCTGAGCGGCCCGCCGCCGACCTTCTACCAGCGATTGAGCGAAGGCAAGCCATGCTTCGTCATGGGCAGCCGCCGCGACTTCATCTTCGTCGACGACCTGATCGACGTCGCCTACCCGGCGCTGATGGGCACCGGCGACGGCGCGTACCACGCGTCCACCGGCTCGGACTACTCGATCAAGGAGATGTTTGAGGCTGTCACCGACGCGATGGATATTCAGCTCGAGGAGGAGGTCGAGGTGCGGCCTCGTCCCGAGGACGACGCGCCGAGCATCCTGCTCGACCCCTCGCGCACGAAGGCCGACTTCGGCTGGGAGGCAAGCGTCTCCCTGAAGGACGGGATCGCTAAGGCGATTGAGTGGTATCGGGCCAACGAGGTCGGCGAGACCTACACGCACCTCAAGGCCGAGGAGCTGAAGGTCCCCGGCTCCGACGACTGAGCGGCTCGGCACGGCGGTGGACTGGCTTCGCCGCCGTTGGACGGTTCTGCTGGGCGTTCTCGTGCTCGCCGCCGCGCTGGTCCTCAACGTCGTCACGCTGACCGACGCGCCATATCTCTTTGGCGACGAGGCCTGGTTCGCATCGACGGCGTGGTCGGCGTCTGAGGGCCGCGGCTGGGAACCCTCCCTGGCGTCGGGGGCGGGGGTCTACGACGGGGTGCGCGACTACTGGGCGGCGCGGAACGGCTGGCGCTGATGCTTCGCGGTCTCGGTGCGCCGCGCGACCTCGCGTGCGGTCGCGCGACCGAAGAACTTGATCATCGTCCTGATCCCATTCGAAGTCGCCGCCTCGGCGACGTTCGCCGCCGGCTCGATGCCGAGCACCGGGACCCCTCGTTCGACGAAGTACTGGAGCAGGTACCCGTTACTCGCGACCTCGACGACACTGCTCTCAGCGTCCAGGCCAAAGCGTTCAATCGCCATCTCGGCGTACCGTCTCGAATGATCGAGCCAGCTCGTCGAGTAGGAAGAGAAGTAGGCGTACTCGGAGAAGATCTGGTCGGGTGTCTCGTACTCGCCCAACTGCACGAGGAAGCAGTTCTCGCAGACCACCGCGCGCAGCGGGTAGAAGGGCTCCATCTCGCCTAGCTCTGATTCGCTGCGAAACGAGTTCGCAAGAGGGGTCGAACCCAGGTCGGCGAAGACCTGTTCGAGGGCAGCACCGCAGAATCGACACCCGTGGCCGGTCACGGACGCGACGGTACCCTCTCCCCCCTGATGGAAGCTTCCCCGCAGACGACTGTGACCGTGGTCGAGCCGCAGCGCGGCTGGCAGGCTCCGAACCTCCGTGAGGTGTGGGGCTACCGGGACCTCCTCTATTACCTCGCACGAAGGGACGTGGTCGTCCGCTACAAGCAGGCCTTCGTCGGGGCTTTTTGGGCGATTCTGCAGCCGCTTGTCCTTGCCGGCGTCTTCAGTGTCTTCCTGGGGCTTCTCGCCAATGTCGATTCGGCCCCGGGCATCCCGTATCCGCTCTTCGCGATCACGGGCATGGTCATGTGGATCTGCTTCACCAACGCACTGCAGAACTGCTCGGAGAGCACGCTGCAGAGCGACGCCCTGATCTCAAAGATCTACTTCCCTCGCCTCGTGATCCCGATCGCCGCCGTTGTCCCCGCGATGGTGGACTTCGTCTTTGGGTTCCTCGTCGTTGTTGGCGCCGCCATCGCATACGGCTTTCCGCCCGGCCCCGCGATCCTGACGGTCCCGTTGATCCTCGCGCTTGCGATCATGACCGCGCTCGGCGCGGGGCTGTGGCTCTCGGCTCTGAACGTGAAGTACCGCGACGTCCACCTGGTAGTCCCTCTCGTGATCCTGACCGGTCTCTTCATCACGCCGGTCATCTACCCCTCGACCCTCGTTCCCGAGAACCTGCAGACGCTCTACTCGCTGAACCCGATGACCGGGGTCCTCGAGGCCTGGCGGTGGGCGATCCTCGGGACCGAGTGGCCTGGCCTGCTGCTGCTGGTCCCGATCGCAAGCAGCGTGATCCTCCTTGTCAGCGGCGCCTACTACTTTCACCGTGCGGAGCGCAGCTTCGCCGACGTTATCTAGGGCCTCGTGGACTCCAAGCCGATAGTCGCGGAGGGCGTGAGCAAGCGCTACGAGCTCGGGACCGGGCACGAGGGGATGCTGTCCCAGAGGCTCGAATCCCTCGCCCGCGCCCCGTTCCGCAAGCTGCGCGGCCAGCCGCCGGCCGCTAAGCCGGAGGCCAGGGACGAAGAATTCTGGGCCCTGCGGGATGTCTCCCTCGAAGTCGAGAGGGGTGAGGTTGTCGGGCTGATCGGGGCCAATGGGGCCGGTAAGAGCACTCTGCTGAAGCTTCTCTCACGGATCACGGCGCCGACCGAGGGGCGGATAACGCTGCGCGGGAGGATTGGGAGCCTGCTCGAGGTCGGCACCGGGTTCCACCCTGAGCTGACTGGCCGCGAGAACGTCTTCCTGAACGGGGCGATCCTGGGGATGCGCAGGCGCGAGATCGCCAAGCGGTTCGACGAGATCGTCGAGTTTTCGGGGATCAGTGCCTTCCTCGACACCCCGGTCAAGCGCTACTCGAGCGGCATGTACGTCCGCCTGGCGTTCGCGGTGGCGGCGCACCTGGACACCGAGATCCTCCTGGTGGACGAGGTGCTATCGGTGGGGGACGCGGACTTTCAGCGCAAGAGCCTCGGGAAGATGGACGATGTGGCGAGCACCGGGCGGACGATCGTATTCGTCAGCCACAACCTGGCCGCCGTGCAACGTCTCTGCAGCCGGTCACTTTGGATCGATGGGGGAACCGTGGCCTCGAGCGGGCCGACACAGTCGGTCGTCGTCGATTACCTGCGAAAGGTCGGCGCCCGCCAGGTCGGAGGCGAGGCGATCGTGGCCGAGGACACCGAGCGGGTGGGCACGGGCACGGCCCGTGTGACGAAGATCGCCCTGCGAAATGACGAGGGCGAAATGACCGACCAGCTTCGCGTCGGAGAGCCGTTCTCGCTCGAGGTGACCGTGCAGGTGGACGAGGCGATCGAGGAGGTGGTGGCCGAGCTCGGGCTCTGCTCGGCGGACGGTACCCGGGTCATCACCGTCCAGAGCATCGACGGGGACCGCCCGGTCCTCTCGCTCGGGCCCGGCGAGCACCTGATCCGCATCGCCCCCGACGCGACGATGCTGCCCGGCGAGTTCACCCTCGACTTCGGGCTGCATCACCGGCCGGGGCTGACCATCGACTACCTCGAGCGGGTGATGAGCTTCGAGACGGTCAATGTCGCGTATAGGGGCGATGACCGCTACCCGTGGAACGTCGTGCGCGGCGCTGCCCGAGTCGAATCGGACTGGTCGGTCCTGTCCGCGGCTGAGCTCCCGAACACGGTGAAGCCCGCGGGCTGATGGCAGGGGTGGCGCCTCCGGTGCGGCGCTTCCCGGGCAGGGTTCTGTTCGCCGGCCAGGCTTACTACAACGCCTGGTACCTGTCCCGCGCGTTGCGCGAGCGGGGATGGAAAGCGGACGTGCTGAACTGGGACGCGAGCCCAGCGTCGGACCTCTACTACCACGGCGAGGACTTTCGGTTGGAGCGAACGGGGGCCGGCGACGTCCGACGCGAGTTGCGCTTCTACCGGTGGGCCATCCGCAACTACGACATCTTCCATTTCTCTAACGCCCACGGCATCCGGCTGGGGACCGCTCTGCATGACTGGGTGGCGAAGCGCTTCTCGCCTGGAGCCGAGATTCGGCTCCTGAAGCGCCTCGGCAAGAAGATCGTCTACACCAACAACGGCTGCCTGGACGGCGTCGCCCAGAGCACGTTCGCGTCGTGGGGCGATACGCCGGTCTGCGACGACTGCCCCTGGCGGGACCGACCGGACGTCTGCAGCGACGAGCGCAACCTCGCGTGGGGTCAGTTCCGGAATTCGGTCGCGGACTTTCAGGTGCTCTTGGGGGGCAACAGGGCGGACTTCAACGATTCCCCGAGCGTCCACGAGGTGCCTGAGTTCTATTGCCTCGACCCGGCCTTCTGGACGCCGGACATGATCATCCCGACCAACTACCGCCTGCCGTACGGGGACGAGACCGTAAAGATCTACCACGCGGTCGGCGGATTCGACGCGCGTTCCGAGGCCGGCAGCAACCGCAACCTCAAGTCCACCCACATCTATATGCCCTTGATCGACAAGCTGAAGCTCGAGGGCATCGACGTCGAGATGATCTTCTTCCACGGCGTCCCGAACAAGGAGCTGCGCTACTACCAGGCGCAGGCCGACATCGTCGTGGACATGCTCACCTACGGGTTCTTCGGCGCCGGGGTGCGCGAGGCGATGATGCTCGGTAAGCCGGTCGTCTGCTACCTGCGGGACGAGTGGCTCGACCAGATGCGAGCCGAGATCCCCGAGTACGTCGACGAGATTCCCATCGTCAGCGCCACCCCCGACACGGTCGAGGAGGTCCTTCGCGGCCTGATCGCCGACCCCGTGCGCAGGCGCGATATCGGCCGTCGCAGCCGCGAGTTCGCCGTCAAGTGGCACTCCGCCGAGGCCGGGGGCCGGCGCCTCGACGAGATCTACCGCGGCCTCTTGGCGTGAGCCGCGCGGTGGCCTTGGAGCCGCTCCGCGACGAGGACAGTGACGCACTGTTCGGGTGGATCAACGACCGGGAGCTCGTCGTCCTGAACGCGCCCTTCGAGCCGGTAGCCCGGCCCCACCATGACCTCTGGTTCGACTGGGTGCGAGAACGAGATGACGTCGACATCCACGGGATTCGGACCATCGCGGGCGACAAGCTGATCGGCTCCTGCCAACTCAATGGAATCGATCGCGAGGCCGGGACGTGCACGCTGCAGATCCGCATCGGCGACCGCTCCGAGTGGGGACGGGGCCGCGGGACCGAGGCGGTGGGCCTGCTGTTGGAGCGGGCTTTCGGCGACTTCGGCATGCGGGAGGTGCGGCTCGACGTCCTCGCCACCAACCTGCGCGCGATTCGCGCGTACGAGAAGGCCGGCTTCGCGCGAACGGGGGTCCGTCCTGGCGGCGCGACCATCGAGGGCGAGGCCGTCGACGTGATCGAGATGACGGCGCAAGGCCCGGGGGGCGGGGACTGATGGCGTCGCGCCTGGTCGCCATCCACCAGCCGAACTTCCTGCCGTGGCTCGGCTTCTTCGACAAGGTCGCGCGGGCCGACGTGATGGTGCTGCTCGACTCCGTGCAATTCCCCAAGAAGGGCGGAACCTGGACCAACCGGGTCAAGATGCTCATCGGCGGGGAGCCGGGGTGGGTCACCGTGCCGATTGACCGCTCCTACCACGGCCTCCGCACGATCGCCGAGGTGCGCATCAGCGAGCAGACGCCCTGGCGCCGCAAGGTGCTCGCGACGATCGAGACCTCCTACGGGCGCTCGGCCGGGTTCGACGAGGTCATGCCTGTGGTCTCGGGGCTGATCGAGGACCCGACCGACAGCCTCGCCGACTACAACGTGCGGGCGATCGAGTCGCTCATCGAGCGGATCGGGATTCCGGCCCCGGAGATGGTCCTGAGCTCGTCCATCGAAACGCAGGGGTCCGCGACCGACCTACTGATCGAGATCGTCCGGGCGGTGGACGGGGATGCGTACCTGGTCGGCGGCGGGGCCGGGAGCTACCAGGAGGACGAGAAGTTCGAGGCGGAGGGCATCGAGCTGGTGCCTCAGGCCTTCCGGCACCCGAGCTATCCGCAGCCCACCGGCGGGCCGGTGCAGGGGCTCTCAGTCGTTGACGCGCTGATGAGCTGCGGGATCGACGGCACCGCCGAGCTGCTCGGCGGCGGGCGCGCCTAGCTCCGGGCCTCCCGAGGCGAACGTGTCGCACCACTGCTCGAGCGAGAGCAGGGACCAGATGAGCAGGCGGCGGTTCTCGCGCCCCTCCATGTGGTCGCCGACAAGCGAGCGGACTTCGTCCGCGTCCAGGTACTCGTAGATGGCCGCGTCGTCGGCCAGGAGGCGCCTCCGGACGTAGTCGATGCTCTCGCCTCGGAACCATGTCGCGTCCGGGCCGGAGAAGCCCTGCTTTTCGCGCTCGGTCACCTTCGCGGGAACGTAACGCTCCATCGCCTTGCGGAGCAGCAGCTTGCCGTCGCGGGTGCGCTCGAAGAAGCGCTGCGTCTTCGGGCCCGGCTCGTTCTCGTTTAGCCTGACGACCTCCCCGAGGTTGCCGAGCTTCAGCCCGACCGGGACCCGTTGCGCAAAGTCGACCAGGTCGTTGTCGAGGAACGGCAGCCGCGTCTCGAGGCTGTGGGCCATCGAAAGCTTGTCCTCGACGACGAGCAGACCGTGCAGGAAGGTCTTCGCCTCGAGGTAGAGGGAGTGGTTGATGTAGTCCTCGGGCCGGGTGAGCTCGGGTGCGTGATGGGCGAACACGTCGCGGAAGATGTCGCGGGTCCATACGTCCTCCACGTCGGAGCCGATAGGCGAGACGAGGCGCCGCAGCTGCTCGTTGGGGACGGTGCGCTGCCAGTACGCGTAGTACTTGTCGATGTAGTCCTCGAAGCTGTCGTTGATGACCGCCCTGTAATAGCGCCATGGATACCCGCCGAAGGTCTCGTCACCGCCGGCTCCCGAGAGCACCACCTTGACGAACCTGCCGGCGAGCTGAGCGGCGTAGAAGTTCGGATAGCTCTGGCCGACCCGCGGCTCCTCGAGGTGCCAGGTCAGGCGACGGCATCACGCGTTCGAGGTCCCCCGCCTTCAGCACCATCTCGTACTGCTCCGTCCCGAACATGTAGGACATGTGCTCGGCGGCTGCCCGCTCGTCGAAGCCGAGCTCGATGCCCGACGCCGAGTGCAGGTCGAACCCGACGGTGAACGTCCGCGGGTTCTCGAGCCTCGGGGCCGCGACGGCGGTGACCGACCCGGAGTCCATGCCTCCGCTGAGGTAGGAGCCGAGCGGGGCGTCCGACACGAGCTGGCGCTCCACCGCCTGGCGGAACAGCCGGTCGAGCTCCTCGAGGTACTCCTCCGGGCTCGCGGCCTCGTCGGGCTCGCGAAAGTCGAAGTCCCAGTAGCGCGTCACCTCGGGGCGGCCGTCCGACTCGGGCTTGACGGAGGCGAAGCAGCCGGCGGGGAGCATCCGGACGCCGGAGAACAGGCTCCGGTCGGTGAACAGGTTCTGGAAGGTGAGGTACTCGAGCAGGGCCTCCCGGTCCATCTCGGCCTTGAAGGCGGGGTGGGCCAGCATCGACTTGACCTCGGAGCCGAACAGCAGCGGCATCTGGGGTGCGGGCGTAATGAAGCGGCTTGATGCCATACCGGTCGCGCGCGAGCAGGAGCTGGCGTTCGCGCGCGTCCCAAAGCGTCAGGGCGAACATCCCATTGAACCGCGAGAGGGCGTCCTCGCCCCACTCGGCGAGCGCCTCCAGGACGACCTCGCTGTCGGTGTTCGAGCGGAACCTGCGGCCGCGGCCCTCGAGCTCGGAGCGGAGCTCGCGGAAGTTGTAGACCTCGCCGTTGTAGGAGAGCGTGAAGCGCCCGTCGGCCGTCGTCATCGGCTGATGCCCGGCGTCCGAGAGGTCGATGATCGAGAGCCGGGCATGCCCGAATCCGACCGGCCCGTCGGTGAAGAAGCCCTCGTCATCGGGCCCGCGGTGGGCGATCGCTGCGGCCATCGGGCGCAGGGTCTCCTCGCTCACGGGAGCGCCGTGCAGGGCGAGGATGCCGGTGATCCCGCACATGCGGATAGAGACTAGGAGTCACTACGCTTCCCGTGTGCTCGACCAGGTCACGGTGCCCGACGACGCCCACGTCCCGCGCGAAGAGCTGGAGGACCTCGTCGCCTGCGCCCACTGCCGCTCCGCGGTGAGCCTCCCGGACGCCGGCCAAGGCGCCTGCTCGAGCTGCGGGATCCCGGTCTCGCGCACCGAAGGCGGGTGGGAGATGCTCCCTCCGCGCGAGCAGTGGTCGTCGAACGAATGGGCGATCTGGGAGCGGCTGCAGGCCAACGGCGCCGCCGGCTACGAGGCCGATCCCGAGCGGAACCTCGGCGTCGGCGAGCGCGAGGACTGCGTGGCCTTCTCGCGGTTCTCGAGGCTGGAGGGCAACGTCCTCGACGTGGGCTGCGGCCCCCAGGCCTGGCCGAGCTACTTCGCGGTCCGCGAGCCGGGGACCCGCCTGCTCGGTGTGGACCCTCTTGTCGGCGCCCATGAGGCGGCCTACACCCAGTTCCGCGCGCTCGCCGAGCACCTGCCGTTCAGGGACGGCACCTTCGACCGCGTCCTCTACGCGACGACCCTGGACCACTTCGTCGACGCCCGCGCGGCGCTCCTCGAGGCCGCGCGCGTGCTGGCTCAGAACGGCCGGATCATGGCCTGGGTCGGCCACAAGAGCGACGACGCCCCCGCGCCCGAGACCTCTCCCGAGTGGTACACGAGCCTCGACTTGCCCGAGGGGGCGGAGGATCTCTTCCACGTGAAACGCCTCACACCTGATGACACGCTCGCCCTGTTCGCGGAGGCCGGGCTCGAGGTGGTCGAGTCGACGTCCGAGCAGATCGACCCCTACCGCTCCAATCACTTCTTCGAGCTGGTTCCCGCCGGGGCATGAGGCCCTTCGCGTGAGGCTCCTGGTGTCGGGGGCCGGCGGCTTCATCGGCGCCGAGTTGATGCGCGCGGCGGTCGAGCGCGGCGACGATCCCGTCGGGATCGTGCGCCCCGGGTCGCTGCCCCCCGCGACGAAGGGGGCCGAATGGGTCGAGGCCGACCTCTCCGCGCCCGGCTTCGAAGCGGAGCTGCCTGGCGAGGTGGACGCCGTCGTCCATCTCGCCCAATCCCGCCGCTATCGCGACTTTCCCGAGGGCGTGCCCGACGTCGTTGCGGTGAACGTCTCGGCGACGGCCGCACTGCTCGAGCACGCACGCGCCGCCGGGGCGGGTCGCTTCGTGATGGCGTCCACCGCCACGATCTACCGTCCCGCCGTCGCGCCGATCTCCGAGGACGGCGCTCTCGACATCGACTCGATGTACGCGGCCTCGAAGCGCAGCGCCGAGCTCCTGATGCGGCCGTACTCGGAGCTGCTATCGGCAACGGCGCTGCGCCTGTTCACGACCTATGGGGCGGGGCAGATGTCGATGCTCGTCGGGGCGATGGCGCAGCGCGTGCTCGCGGGCGAGCCGATCACGATCCAGGGCGGCGACGGCATCGTCCTGAGCCCGATCCACGTCACCGATAGCGTCCGCGCGATCCTCGCTTCCGCGTCCGCCACAGGCGAGCAGCCGGCGGCGATGAACGTCGGCGGCACGGAGTCGTTGAGCCTTCGCGAGATCGTCGAGACCACTGCCGCGGTGGCCGGCCGGACGGCTGAGGTGACGACGGACGGCGACGGCGATGCCCTCGGCTACGTCGCCGATCGCTCGCTGCTGGAGCGCACCCACCCCGACCTGCCTGCGCCCGCCTCCTTCCGGGATGGCATCGCACTCACCCTCGAGGGCGCCAACCCGGTCGAGTGGGGGTGAGCGGCGAGCCGTTCACATGGGCCCGCTACGGCGGGCATCTCGACGCCGCCCTGGGGGCGGGCTACGCCTTCACCGGGTTTGACACCCTCCGCGAGGGAGCCGCGCCCGACATGTCGATCCTGCTCCGCCACGACGTGGATTACGACCCGGCGTGGGTTGCGCCCATGGCGGCCCTCGAGACCCAGCGCGGGATCGCTTCGACCTGGTTCGTACTGACGACCTCGCCGCTCTACTCCCTCGACGAGCCGCGAACCCGCGAGGCGATCGAGGGCCTGCTCTCCGATGGGCACGCCCTGGGCCTCCACTTCGATGCGTCGCTGATCGAGTCCGACGAGGAGGCGCTCGCGGGGGTCGACGAGAAGGCGGGGCTCCTGGAGGAGTCTTTCGGCGTCCGGGTGGGCGCGGTGTCGTTTCACATGCCGGGGCGCAGGGGCGCCGCCCACCTGGAGCTTCCCGGCGGCAGGGTCAACACCTACGCCCCGCGCTTCTTCGACGAGATCGGCTACATCTCCGACTCCAACCAGGACTGGCGCGGCACCGATCTCGACGCCGAGCTGAGGGCGCGGACGCACCGCTGCCTGCAGCTGCTGATCCACCCGTTCTGGTGGCGCGAGGAATACGGGCCGATCATCCCCAAGCTCGAACGCCTCGCCGCCGACCACGGGATCGATCCCCGCGAGATCATCACGCCGGAGCAGCGGGAGATCGCGGCGGCGGCGGAGGCCGCTAGGCCCGGCTCGCCAGGACGCTGATCCCGCTTTCGACGACGTCGAGGCGGTCGACGCCCAGCCCGGATTCGCCGCACCAAGCCTCGACTTCCTCGGGGGTGTGGCGCGAGGCGTAGGGCGGGCTGTACCAGTCGAAGTTCACAAGGTCGTTCAAGTTCTCGGAGAAGTCGTCGTTCCAGAACGCCTTGAGGAAGTGCCAGTACACGAGGCGCTGCACGTCGTGTTCTCCGGCCTCGATCCCGAGCACGGGGATGTCCTTGGAGATGGTGACCTTGGCGTCGACGGCCGAGAGCTCGCGGCCGAGCTCGCTCATTGCGCGGCTGAACTCCATGCACTCCGCGTCGCTCATCTGCGTGGTGATCTCGCGGACGTGGTCGTCGGCGAGCTCGCGCATCAGCGCCTTCACCTTGTAGACGTAGACGGCGATCGCGCCGCCGTCAGTGAGCAGGGAGGCCAGCGTCGCGAAGGCACGAGGGGCGTCCGGCGTGTGGTGGATCACCTGGTCGGATGACACGAACCCGAAGACGCCCTTCTTGAACGGGGGCCGCAGGATGTCGCCCTGGACGAAGTGCAGGTTGCCGGGGCCGCCGAACTCCCGCTTGGCCACGTCGATGCCGACGGAGAGGTCGAACGCGACGACCGGCGCCTCGGTCAGGCGGGCGAAGCGGGCGGCGTCGCCTCCGGTCCCGGTCCCGGCGTCGAGCACCGGCCCCTTCTCCGAGATGAAGGCGCCCAGCGCCTCCTCGTCGTCGAAGCCGTAGCGGTCGAGGTACCACGCGTACTGCTTGACGAAGCGCTGCTTGACCTCGTCGGAGCTGATGCGGTCCCACTTCGCGCTGAAGCTGTCGAAGGTCTCGGACTGGTCGACGCCTTCATCGTGGTCCGGTGCCATCCGCGGGATACCGTCGCGGATCTCGAAGGTGTGGCCGTCGGCGCAGGTGAGCTGATCGCCGAGATCCAGATCCCGTCCGTCGTGCGGGCACGCCAGCAGGTCGAGCAGTGCCGGGTCCACTGCGGGCTCTAGCCGCCGACCACCGCAGCGCGGCGGGCCTCGACCTCGGCGGCGTGAGCCGAGCGCCACTCGACGAGCTCGCGCAGGCCTTCCTTCAGGCCGACCTTCGCATTGAAGCCGATCTCCTTCTCGGCGCGCTCTGTCGAGCCGATGCGGTTCTTGACGAACGTCTGGCCCTCGGGCTCGTACTGGATGCCCACGTCCGAGCCCGTCACCTCGAGGACCGTCTCGGTGAGCTCCAGGATCGAGGTCCGGATGCCGGTTCCGACGTTGTAGAAGGAGTCGGTGGCGTCGGAGCGCATCGCGCAGACGTTGGCGTCCCCGCAATCCCCGACGTAGACGAAGTCGTAGGCCTGGCTGCCGTCGCCGTAGATCGTGAGCGGGTCGCCGCGGTCGATCGCGTCGAGCATCTTCATGATCACGGCGATGTAGGCACCGCGGTAGTCCTGGCGCGGGCCGTAGACGTTCATGTACCGCATGCCCGCATAGTCGAGGCCGTAGCGGTGGTGGTAGGCGCGGGCCATCGCCTCGCCGGCGATCTTGGTGGCGCCGTAGAAGTTCTCGTTGTTGAACGGGTGGTCCTCGGTCATGGGCTCCTCGACAGCGTCGCCGTAGACCGAGGCCGAGGACGAGTAGACGAGCCGGCCGACGTCGTTGGCGACGCACGCCTGGAGCACGTTGAACGTGCCGCGCACGTTCACTTCGAATGCCGACTCCGGGTACTCCTGGCAGTGCAGGAGCCACAGCGCCGCCAGGTGGAAGACGCCGTCGGCGTCCTTCAGCGCCGCGTCGAGGATGTCGGTGCGCAGGACGTCGCCGCCGAGCTCGAACACAGACGCGCGGTCGTCACCCAGAGCTCGCGCGATATTCCCCTCGCTGCCGCGGCTGAAGTTGTCGAAGATCACCACCTCGCCGACGTCCTCGCGCAACAGGGAGTCGACGACGTGCGAGCCGATCAGCCCGCCGCCGCCGATCACGACGAATCTCTTTCCACGGATTTCCATAGGCGAGCGCACGGGGGCCGCGCGCGATCGGACAGCATAGGACGCTACTCTCGCCTGTCGCTCCCGGCCCGTAGCGCGGGCGTGCCTCTCCACGAAAGGAACCACCCAGATGAAGGTCCTGATCACCGGCGGTGCCGGCTTCCTCGGCTCCCACCTCGCCGACCGACTGCTCAATGAGGGCAACGAGGTCCTCGTGCTCGACAACTACGAGACCGGCCGCCGCGAGAACCTGGCCGACCGGGAGGGACTGACCGTGGTCGAGGGCACGATCGCCGAGCGCGCCGAAGTAGACAAGGCGTTCAAGGACTTCAACCCCGACGTGGTCGCCCACGCCGCCTGTTCCTATGCGGACGGCGAGGCCTGGGAGCACGACGTGATGACCAACGCGATGGGAACGGTCAACGTCGTCCGCGCCTCGCAGGAGGCTGACGTCGCCCGCATCGTCTACTTCCAGACGGGCCTGGCCTACGGCATCCGCCCCTCGGAGCAGCCGGTCACGCTCAGTCACGCCCAGCCGGGCGAATCGAGCTACGCGATCACCAAGACCACGGGCGAGAGCTATGTGGCGATGTCCGGGATCGACTGGGTCTCGTTCCGCCTAGCCAACATCTACGGTCCGCGCAACCTCTCGGGGCCACCGCCCACCTTCTTCAAGCGCCTGAACGAGGGCCAGCCGGTGTTCGTCGTCGACTCCCGCCGCGACTACACCTATGTCAGCGAGCTGGTCGACCTGCTGATGATGGGCATCAAGGGCACCGGCTCGGGCCCGTACAACGTCGGCTCGGGCAAGGACCGGCCGATCAAGGACCTGTTCGACGTGATCGTCGATGCGATGGGCGTGGAACTCGAGGAGGAGGTCGAGGTTCGCCCCCGTACCGCCGACGACGCCCCGACCCTGCTGCTCGACCCCTCCAAGACCAAGGAGGACTTCGGCTGGGAGCAGAAGATCCAGCTCGAGGAGGGCATCCCCGAGACAGTCGCCTGGTACCGCGAGCACGGCGTGGGCGAGACCTACACGCACCTGAAGGCCGACGAGCTCAAGGTCAAGTAGGCCCGTGAGCGAGCTCAAGGGGAGCAGGACCCTGGTCGTAGGCGGCGCCGGGTTCGTCGGTTCTAACCTTGTCAAGGCGCTGCTCGACGAGGGTGTCAGCGAGGTACTGGTCGTTGACAACCTGCTCTCGGCCGAGCGCGAGAACATCCCAGCCGACGGCAGGGTCACCTTCGTCGAGGGCTCGATCACCGACGACGAGGTGCTCGCCGGGCTGCCGGCCGACCGCGACTTCGTCTGGCACCTCTCGACCTTTCATGGGAACCAGAGCTCGATCGAGTTCCCGCTCGACGACCACGAGAACAACACTCTGACGACGCTCAAGCTCTACGAGCGCTTGGTGGACTTCGACGGGATCACGAAGATCGTCTACTCGTCCTCGGGCGGCACCGTCGCTCCGAAGACCTTCGACGACGCCACCGCCACCGCCGAGGACCAGCCCGTCTCGATGCATCTGGACAGCCCGTACCAGATCTCCAAGATCGTGGGCGAGTTCTACTCCAACTACTACTCCAACCGCCACGGTCTGCCGGTGTCGATGGTCCGCTTCCAGAACGTCTACGGCCCGGGCGAATTGCTGGGCGCCGGGCGCTGGCGCGGCTCCAACACAGTGTGGCGAAACGTGACGCCGACCTTCGTCTACAAAGCCCTCAAAGGGGAGGCGATCCCGGTCCAGAACGGCGGCGTCGCGACTCGTGACTTCATCTACGTCGGCGACATCGCTCGCGGCCTGATCGCGACCGCGCTGCGGGGCGAACCGGCCAACGTCTACAACATGGCGAGCGGTACGGAGACCACGATCCTCGAGCTCGCCGAGACCATCGTCGACCTCGCCGGAGGCGACGCCGAGATCGAGCTCGCGCCGGCTCGCGAGTGGGATCATTCCGGGAAGCGCTTCGGCGACCCCAAGCGCGCCCGCGAGGAGCTCGGCTTCGAGGCCGCGATGCCCCTACGCAACGGCCTCGAGCAGACTGTCACCTGGACCCGCGACAACCTCGAGTGGATCGAGAGCTGCATCGAGCGCCACCGGTCGGCCCTCGAGGCGTTCGAGCCCGGGAAGTCCCAGGTCGCCTGAGCATGAAGGCGCTCCTCACAGGCGGCGCGGGCTTCATCGGCTCACACCTCTCCGACTCGCTGCTCGCTCGCGGGTGGGAGGTCGTGTCCGTGGACGACCTCAGCAAGGGGCGTCGCGAGGTGATCGAGCACAACCTCGGGCGCGACGGGTTCGAGTTCGTCGAGATGGACTGCCGCGATCAGGATCGCCTCGCCGAGCTCGGCGGTGGCACGGACGTCGTCGTCCACCTGGCGGCGACGAAGATCCCGCGGGACGGCAACAGGCTCGGCAACGTCATCACCAATCTCGAAGGCGGTCGCTCGGCGCTCGAGGCCGCGCGGCGCAACGGGTCGCGCTACGTGCTCGCGTCGACCTCGGACGTATACGGCAACCGCCCCGACCTTCCGTTCACCGAGGACGGCATCACCGTCAGCGGCCCGAGCACCGTGGCTCGCTGGGCATACGGCGTCGGCAAGCTCGCCGACGAGCACATGGCCTGGGGCTACAACGAGGAGTACGGCCTCGAGACCTGCGTCCTCCGGTTCTTCGGCAGCTATGGCGAGCGCCAGTACCTCAACTGGTGGGGTGGCCCGCAGGGCCCGTTCCTGAAGGCGATCAGCGACGGGACGCCGATCACCGTCCACGGCGACGGCAGCCAGACCCGGTGTTTCACGCACATCGACGACATGGCGGAAGCGACCGCCCGCGCCGTCGAGCGCCCCGAAGTGAACGGCGAGATCATCAACATCGGCAACGACGAGGAGATCTCGATCCTGGGGCTCGCGCAGCTGATGCACCGGCTCTCGGGCGTCGAGGGGGCGCCGAACATCGAGTTGATCCCCTACGAGAAGGTCGCGGCGGGCGCCTACCAGGACGTCCACAAGCGCATGCCCGACCTGACGAAGCAGCGCGAGATCCTCGGCTTCGAGCCCCAGGTCTCGCTGGAGGAGGGCGTGACCCGCCTCTGGACGTGGTACCGCCAGCTGGACAGGCGGGACGAAGGTGTCCCCGCAGCCTGATCCGGGCACGGGGCGAAACGCGAGCGGTCTCCTGCTGCTCTACAACCGCCCTGCGCTCTTCAAGGACGCCTCGACGATCACCGATCACATCGACGCGTTCGGGCGATTTTCGCGGTTCCGCGTCCACAAGGTCAACACCGACGGCGGCTTCCCCAAGACGCTTGCGGGACTGCGATTCGACGCGATCGTCCTCCATTACTCCGTCTTCGCGAGCGGCCCCCACCCATACCTGATCGGGGAGCCGTTCCTCGAGTACCTCGCGGCGGCCGGCGACAGCTACAAGGTTGCCTTCTTCCAGGACGAGCACGAGTACTGCGTCCGGCGCTTTGAGTTCCTCGACAGGTATTCGATCGACTGCGTCTACACCTGCTTCCAGCCCCAGTACTTCGAGGCGAGCTACGGCACCTACACGCGGGTCCCCAAGCTGGTCAGCCACGTCCCTGCCTACGTCAGTCCAGAAATGGTGAAGGCGGCGGACCGCTTGCAGAAGCCCGACGCGGGCCGTTCGATCGACGTCGGCTACCGCACCCGGCCCACCCCGCCGTACTTCGGGCGCGGGGGGATGGAGAAGGTCGAGATCGGCGAGCGGTTCGCCGAGCGCGCCGCGGGCTCGGGCCTGGCGCTCGACATCAGCGCACGCGAGGAGGACCGCCTCTACGGCGAGGACTGGTACCGCTTCACGGCCGAGTGCCGCGGGATGCTGGGGACCGAGTCCGGCGTCTCGTGCAGCGACCTCGAGGACGAGGTGCGGACCGAGTACCTGGAGCTCTCGAAGAACGGCCGCGCCGTGACCATCGAGGACCTCGAGAAGGGCGCCCTCGGCCGGTGGGACTGGAAGGTCCCGCTGCGGACCACGAGCGCCCGCCACTTCGAGGCGGCCGCCATGCGGGTGTGCCAGGTGATGTACGAGGGCGAGTACTCCGGTGTGCTGAGGCCGATGGAGCATTACATCCCGCTGCGCAAGGACCTCTCGGACTTCGATGAGGCGCTGGCGCGCTTTCGCGACCCCGACGTCCGCCGCGAGATCACCGACAACGCCCACCGCGACCTGATCGCCTCCGGCGAGCACAGCTACGAGCGCTTCATCGCGGGGTTCGACCGGACGCTGGGCGAGGCCGGGCTGATGCCGGCGCCCGAAGGCGCTCCGGTTCCGGCTATCCGCGGCCGCCCGGCGACAGGCCTCGCCTACCGGTATGTCGCCGGAGCGTCGCTGTGGCTCCGACACCGTGGCCCGCGGCTGTGGAAGCTGATCTGGAACGTGTCCCGGCCGCCGCTCAACCTCCTGCGGAGGATCCGTGGCTGACGGAGTCCTTTTCGTCTACCACCGTCCGACCCGCCGCCAGTTCGTCGACGCGGCGAACGTCGACGAGAACATCGCGGCCTTCCCGAGGCACTCCAAGTTCCAGGTCTGGGGACTGAACACGGACATTGGCACCCCGCCGCGGCTGCCTAGGCTCGAGTTCGACGCGGTCGTCATCCACTACTCGGTCTTCCTGCCGCTGGAGCGGGGCTACCTGCTCGGCGACGACCTGCTGGGATGGCTGGACCGGTCGAGCGCATACAAGATCGCCACGTTCCAGGACGAGCACCATTACTGCGGCAGGAGGTTCGCGTTCCTGAACGACCACGGGATCGATTGCGTCTACACGATGCTCGAGCCGCCCCACGCCGAGCAGGTGTACCGCGAGAACACGAAGGCCTCGCGGATCGTCAGCAACTTTCCGGCTTACGTCGGGCCCGAGCTACTCGAGACCGCGGACCGCTTCGCGAAGCCCGACGCCGAGCGCACGCTCGACATCGGCTACCGCGGGCGCCCCATGCCCGCCTACATGGGGGCCGGGGCCCAAGAGAAGAGCGAGATCGGCGACCGCTTCGCCGAGCTCGCGGCGGCCAGCGGCCTGTCGCTCGACATCGGCACCGGAGAGGAGGACCGCCTCTACGGGGACGACTGGAATCGGTTCGTCGGAAACTCGAAGGGAACGCTCGGGGTCGAGTCCGGCGTCTCGTGCTTCGACCTGCACGACGAGGTCCGGGCGCAGTGGGAGGCCCTCGCCGCCGACGGCCACGAGCCGACGGTCGCCGAGATGCAGGACGGGGCCCTCGGAGAGTGGGACTGGAAGATCCCCTACCGGACGATCAGCCCGAGAAACTTCGAGGCCGCGGCGATGCGGATGTGCCAGATCCTCTACGAGGGGCACTACTCCGGGGTGATGGAGCCGATGGTGCACTACATCCCCCTGAAGAAGGACTTCTCGAACCTCGGCGAGGCGCTCGAGCGCTTCCGCGACGACGACGTGCGCCGTGGGCTGACCGAGAACGCGCACCGCGATCTGATCGCCTCGAACGCCTACGGCTACCAGCGCCTGGTCGAAGGCTTCGACGACGTGCTGAGCGAGGCGGGCCTGGTCCCGAAGCGCTCCGCCTCGGAGCTGGCCGCGGTCGGCCGCCGCCTGAAGCCCGCGCTGCGTGACCGGGTGACTGGCTGGATCGACTACCGCTCGGCGAAGCTGAAGCTCGAGCACCCGCGGGTGTGGAACTGGATCTGGATCGCCAGCCGCCCTGTGTTCGTCCCGCTTCGCGCACTCCAGCGGCTGGTCCGCGGTTAGCCTGCCGACGATGGAGCGCCAGTCCGATATCGACGCAGCCAACGCCGGCTTCTGGGACGAGCTGTGCGGCTCGACCCTCGCCCGGTCCCTCGGAATCGAATCCGCGACCCCCGAAAACCTGGCGCGCTTCGACGAGGCCTACCTCGAGGCCTACCCCTACCTGACGGGTTACCTGCCCGCCGCGGGGACGCGCGGGAGCCGCCTGCTCGAGATCGGCCTCGGGTACGGGACGGTCAGCCAGATCCTCGCCGAGCGGGGCTTCGACTACCACGGCCTCGACATCGCGCAGGGCCCGGTTGAGATGGTCCGCCAGCGCCTTCGCTACCTCGGGGTCGAGGACGCCGAGGAGCAGGTGATTGCCCACTCGGTCCTCGACATGCCGCACCCGCCTGAGAGCTTTGACGATGTCGTCACGATCGGCTGCCTTCACCACACCGGCGACCTGAAGCAGGCCGTGGAGCAGGTGCACACCGTCCTGAAGCCCGGCGGCCGGGCCCTGGTGATGGTCTACAACAAGAACTCGTACCGGCGGGTCAAGATGGCCGCCGGCCGCATTCCCGAGCGGATCCGCGGCAACGGTGACGACGCCGACGAGGGGATGCGCCACGCCTACGACCACAACACCGAGGGCGAGACGGCCCCCGCGACCGAGTACACGTCGGTGCGAGGAGCGAAGGAACTGTTCGGGGCGTTCTCATCGGTGTCGGTCCGCCGCGAGAACTTCGATTACACGAACTTCAGGGGCAGGCCGATCAGCCGCGACCTGCTGCTCGGCGTGCCGGCGCACCGCGCCGGCCTCGACCTCTACATTCAGGCGACGAAGTAGCTAGGCGCTGACCGCGGGCTCGCCCACGGGCTGCGGCGCGCCGCCGGCGTCGAGCGAGGCCTGGAGCGCCTCGAGCACCCGGACCACCCGGGCGCCGTTGTGGCCGTCCGAGCGCGGGGTCGTCACCCTCGCGCACGCAGTCGACGAAGTGCTCGCACTCGATCCGAAGCGGCTCCTGGCTCGGGACCGGCGGGCTCGAGACCATGCCCGAGCGGGTCACGTACTCGCGGTCGCCGAACGAGCTCTCCTGCGGGTCGAAGCCCTTGTCGTAGATCGTCAGCTTTCGGTCCATGTCCATGTCGTCGAGCGTCGCCATCTTCTGCGAGCCGACGACGGTGATCTTGCGCGCCTTGTGGGGGTCGAGCCAGCTCAGGTGCAGGTGGCCCGCCATCCCCGACGGGAACTGGAGGTAGCCGAAGACGACGTCCTCGACGCCCTCCTGGATGTAGGCCTGCCCGCGGGCCGAGGCCTCGACGGGGAGCTCCCCGGCGAGGGAGAGCAGGACCGAGACGTCGTGGGCGCCGAGACTCCACAGGGCGTTCTCGTCCGCGCGGATCCGGCCCAGGTTCAGGCGCTGGCCGTAGATGTAGCGCACGTCCCCGAGCTCGCCGGACTCGATCATCTCGCGCAGCTGGTTGATCGCGGGGTGGTACTCGAGAAGGTGGCCGACCATCAGCACCCGATCGTGCTCGGCGGCGGTCGCAACGAGGTCCTCCGCGTCGCCGACGTTCTGCGCCAGCGGCTTCTCGACGAAGCAGTGCTTGCCGGCCTCGAGAGCGCGTTTGGCGAGTGGCGCGTGCGTCGGAACGGGCGAGGTGATCGCGATCGCGTCCAGGGTTTCGTCCGCGAGGAGGTCCTCGAGCTCGGCCGTGAAGGTCGTGTCGGGGTACGCGCCCTGCCATTTGCTGCGCATCGCCTCGTCTGCGTCGCAGATCCAGGCGAGCTCGCAGCCCTCGATCGCGTGCAGGTTTCGGGCGATGTTCGGTCCCCAGTAGCCGATCCCGACCATGCCGATGCGGATGGGCTCAGGCACGGGTTTCTCGCTCAGGCAATCCATGGACCGGGCCAGTGTAGGGAGAGTTGCCAGAGCCAGACGTATGCTGGCGCCCGCCATGGACCCCGCCGCCAGACCCAACGTGCTCGTCCTCTACGGGCTGCTGCAGTACCCGCTGCGGCAGTGGCACAGCGATCACCTCTACTCGTTTCGCGAGTACGCGCGGAGCCGCTGCTTCTACGTGAACGTCGGCGTGAGGCGGATACCGCGCAGCCTGCGGGAGGTGAAGTGGGACGCCGTTGTGCTTCATCACACGCTCACCGGCCAGCGGATGCAGCCGCCGATCCTCGACTTCCAGCTGAAGCGCGCCGGCGCCGTCAAGGGGATGGCGCCGCTGACGATCGCGATGATCCAGGACGAGTGCATCTACACCGACCTGATGGCCGGCCTGATCAACGAGTTCGAGGTCGACCACGTCTTCTCGCTGGCCCCCGAGAGCGAATGGCGAAAGATCTACCCCGAGGTGGACCACGACGCGGTCCGCTTCCACCGCGTGCTCGCGGGATACCTCGACGAGTCGACCCTCGGCCGGATCGAGGGGATCGTCGAGGACGAGGGCGAGCGGCCCATCGACCTCGGCTACCGGGCCTGGAGCGGGCTGCTCTCGCTCGGGCGCCACGGGATGCTGCGCCGGCGCCTCGCCGAGGTGTTCGAACCGGCCGCGAAGGCGCGCGGTATGACGACCGACATCTCGGTCGACATGGCAGACATCCACCACGGCGACGACTGGTACCGCTTCCTCGCGAGCTGCCGCTACTTCCTCGGCGCCGAGGGCGGGGCGACGGTCCTCGACGGAAACGGCGCCTTCATGGTCCGCACCGAGCGCTACCTCGACGAGCATCCCGATGCGAGCTTCGAGGAGGTCGAGGCGGCATGCTTCCCCGGCGAGGACGGGAAGCTGCAGCTGTTCGCGATCTCGCCGCGCCACCTCGAGGCCTGCGCGACGCGGACCTGCCAGGTGCTGGTCGAGGGGGAGTACTCGGGCGTGCTTCGAGCGGGCGAGCACTACATCCCGATCGCCAAGGACCTCTCGAACGTCGAGGAGGTGCTCGACATAGTGCAGTCGGACTCCGAGCGCGAGCGCATCACCGCGAACGCGTACCGGGACGTCGTCGCGTCGGGCGACTACACCTACCGCGGCCTGGTGGAGAAGGTGGAGGGCGAGAGCGGGCTCAGCGAGCTCGCCGAGCCGCGGCAGCCCGCGACGCCAGAGCTCGAGCGGCTGCATCGCCGCGCCGAGGCCGCGGACCGGCGCTCGTGGGTGCGCGTCGCGGCCTCGGTGCGCAGCGCGCGCGCGGCGCAGCGCGTCGCCGGCGCGATCCTGCCGCAGCGGTGGACCGACCGGCTCAGGGACCGGCTGGCGGGTGGGGATCGGGAGCACCCGTAGGCGATGGCTCGCCTCGCTAATGCGGCCCGTGTGGGACGCGCAGGAGCGCCCGCACCACCGACCAGTACGCGCGAAGCCCCCAGCGAAGCGGGGCGATCTGGCCCGCGCGGCCGAGGTAGGCCGAGTCGAGGTCGGGGGTGAGGAAGGCCGCGAACTCGCCGGCGCTGATCGTGCGGGAGGCCTGGATCGCGCGGCGCTCGCGCAGCGAGCGCGGCAGCGCCCGCAGCGCCTCGAGGTCGGCCGCGATCTTCTGCCGCCCCCAGCCGCCGGTCGCGGCGACGATGAGCAGCGCCAGCTCGGTCGCCACAAGCGCCGGTGCCAGCAGCGCAAGCAGCGACCCGGGATAGGTGCGCAGCACGGTGGCCCAGCGGTTCCGCTCCAGGTAGCGGTACTTGCCCGGGTTGGCCGAGAACTCGTAGTCGTGGTCCACCACCGCCGCGGGCTCGAGCCCGACCGTCCCGCCCTCGAGGCGCAGGCGAAGCGAGACCTCGACGTCCTCGTGGTAGAGGAAGTAGTCCTCGTCGAAGCCGCCGATGCGAAGCCACGTCTCTCGCGGGACCGCGAGGCATGCCCCGGAGAGGAACGGGACCTCGGCCGCTCGCGGCAAAGCCGGGACGGGCTCGCCGGCGCCGCCGGCCCAGGCGATGCCGGTGAAGTGCAGGACCCCGCCGAGGGTGTTCACCACCGCGCCGTCCTCGGCCGTGATCAGCGCCATCCACGCCGACCAGTCTCGGCCGTCGGCGAGCGGCCGCGTGATCCCCTCGCGAAAGCCTGGCTGTGGCACCGCGTCTGGGTTCAGCAGGACCACCAGCTCGCCGGCGGCGGCCTCGACCCCGCGGTTGGCGCCGGCGGCGAAGCCGACGTTCTCCGCGAGGGTGACCAACTTCGCCTCGGGTGCGAGCTCGCGCACGACCGCGGCGGTGTCGTCCGAGGACGCGTTGTCGACGACGACCAGCTCGTCGCCGGGCCCGAGCTCGGCCAGCAACGCGGGGATGGTCCGCCGCAGCTCGACGCCGCTGTTGAAGGCGACGACCACGATTGAGACAGTGTTTCGGGAGGGATGGGACAAGACGTGGTTGAAAGTAGCCTGAACGTCCGTCTCGAAAGGAGAGACATGTCTCGAAAGCTTCCAGCACTTCTCGCTTCGCTAGCGCTCGGCCTCGGCGCGAGCCTCGGGCTCGCCGCCTGCGGCGACGACGATGACACGACCACGACCGAGGAGACCGTCGAGGAGCAGGCGACGACCCAGACCGAGGTCGAAACCGAGGTAGAGACGGAGACCGAGGAGACGACGACCAGCGGCGACGACTCAAGCGGGTCCGGCAGCGGCGGCCTCGGCTACTAGCAGCGACGAAGCGGCGTTGGCGCGGCTGGCCGGCGAGATCGCCGGCTGCCGCCGGTGTCCCCGCCTGGTGGCGTGGCGCGAACAGGTGGCAGCCGACCCGCCCAAGCGCCATCGCGGGGAGGACTACTGGGCCCGGCCGCTGCCGGGCTTCGGCGACCCGCGCGCCGCGATCGTCGTGATCGGGCTCGCGCCCGCGGCACACGGGGCCAATCGCACCGGGCGGATGTTCACGGGCGACCGCTCAGGCGACTGGCTGTTCGCGGCGATGCACCGCGCCGGGCTCGCGAACAAGCCGACCTCGGTCAGCGCCGACGACGGGTTGCGCCTGCGCGGCGCCTGGGTCAGCGCGATCAACCGCTGCGCGCCGCCCGCCAACAAGCCGACCACCGCCGAGCGCGACAACTGCACGCCGTTCCTGGAGCGCGAGCTGGAGCTGCTGGCCCGGGCGCGGGTGCTGGTCCCGCTCGGCTCCTACGCCTGGGACAACGCGATTCGGGTCCTGCGCGAAAGGGGAGAGCCGGTCCCGAGGCCGAAGCCGCGCTTCGGGCACGGCGCGGAGGCCGAGGTCGGTCGCTTCACGCTCGTCGGCTGCTTTCACCCGAGCCAGCAGAACACGTTCACGGGCAAGCTCACCGAACCGATGATCGACGACGTTTTCGCCCGAGCCGTCGAGCTCGCGGGATAATGGCCGCGTGTTCCCGCTCAACCTGCCGAACACCCTCACCCTGCTGCGAATCTTCCTCGTGCCCGTCGTCGTCGTGGCGCTGCTGGATGAGACGCCGAACGGGGACCTGATCGCGGCTGGGGTGTTCGCGCTGGCCGCGCTGACCGACGGCCTCGACGGGTACATCGCGCGCTCGCGCGGCGACATCACGACGTTCGGCAAGCTGATGGACCCGCTCGCCGACAAGCTGCTCGTCACGGCCGCGCTCGTTAGCCTGGTCTCGCTCGGCCGCCTCGAGGCGTGGATCGCGATGGTGATCATCGCCCGCGAGTTCGCGGTGACGGGCCTGCGCGGCGTCGCCGCCGAGCAGGGGGTGGTGATCCAGGCGTCGTGGCTCGGAAAGGCCAAGACTGCGATCCAGGTCGTGGCGATCGTCGCCCTCATCGCCACCGACCCCGCTCCGCTGGGAGTCGACATCCTCGTCTACATCGCGCTGGTCGTCACCGTGGCCAGCGGCGTCGACTACTTCTTCGGCTTCCGCCGAATGATCGCGGACGCACAAGTTGCTCAGAAAGCATCCAAGGAGCCCAGGGCTGTCAAATGATCACCCCGCATCCCCGGAGGCCGAAGGCCGAGGAGATGCGGGCCTGATGAAGGCTTACGTGGCCGGCTCTTCGAGCCACTCGCGCATCGTCGTGTGATGCGGGGAGTGGGTTCCGGACGCGAGCTCGCTGCGGATCTCTGAGACGAGGCCGTATCGCTCGGCGACGACGTTGTGGCGGTGGATCGTCTCGAGATTCTCCTGCCGGGCCATCACGAAGGCGTCTGGGGCAAGCTCGGAGAAGCGGTCGCTGACCTGACGGATCATCTCGCGCACGCAGTCCTCGACGAAGCGGGGGTTGGCGTGGGCCTTCTCGACGACGAAGCGCTCGTCGGCGCGCTTCATCAACTCGTAGATCTCACTCGACATCGACGATTCGACGATGCGCAGCAGCTCGCGCGCGTCGATGTCGACGGAGGCGTCCTCGGGGCAGCCGACGAAGAGCGTGCCGATCCCTCGCTGGTTGTGGGTGGCGACGGGGACCGAGGCGAAGATGCGCTCGATCTCTTCGGGGCTGAAGCCCTCCTCGATCAGCTTCTCGCGGGCGCCGTCCTCGACGAGCCCCTGCGCGCAGGGGCAGGCGGTCATGCCCTGGGCCTCGACGCCGCGCAGCGTGCGGGTGCCGCGCTCCGAGGCGACCGCGGTCCCGAAGAGCGTGTAGATCTCCTGCGTCGGTGTGCCCGAGACCGGCGCCGGGACCGTCTCGGGGTAACGGGCCGAAATGCGGACCTCTGCCCGAAGGCCCTCCTGGCGCATGCGGATCCGCTCGGCGACGTGGGCGGCGAGCACCTCCGCTCGCAGGGACTCGCCGAGCACCACGCCGTCGATGGCCTGGTTGACGTCCTCCTCGAAGCGGGACATGTGGACGCCGGCCTGCTCCGGATTGAGGTCGACGAGGCACTCGATGTCGGCGTGGTAGAGGCCCTCGCCCACATGGATCACCTTCTCGACGCCTGTGACGCCGACCCGCGAGAGGCTGACGCGCGTGGCCGGGGCTGCGGCTTGGGCGTCGCGGGAAGGAGCGGCAACGGTCGAAGTTGGATCCGCCATCGGTCTGGAGAGGGTACCCAGGGTGGCTCGCCGGGCCGTTTCGGTCGAACGTGTAGGTGTCCACACATTCCAAAAGTTGGTCCCCCGGGCGGCCGAACCGTGCTTATACTCCGCCGGGTCCATGCCCTGGCTCTAGGGAGGCCGCGGTAGATATACCCGGGGAGGAGGAAGCGTTGCCGGCAGGTCAGTCTGTTGCATCAGGGGAGCAGGCGTTCGTCGACACCGATGAGCTGCGCGGCCTCGTCGCGCGCGGGACCGAGCGCGGGTACCTGACCTTCGAGGAGATCGCCTCGACGCTCGAGGAGGTCGAGGTCGACAAGGAGCAGGTGGGCGAGCTGCACTCCCACCTGGTCGACCAGGGAATCGACGTCATCGCGGCGGACGGGGTCACCGCATATAAGGGGAGCAAGGACAAGGAGAAGGGGACGAGCAAGCAGGAGCTCGATCTGACCGTCGAGCCGAGCCTCGACTCCCTGCGCCTTTACCTGCGGTCGATCGGGCGCGTCGATCTGCTGACCGCTGAGGAGGAGGTGTCGCTGGCGAAGAGGATCGAGCGCGGCGACATGCTCGCCAAGCGCCACATGGTCGAGGCGAACCTACGCCTCGTCGTGTCGATCGCGAAGTCTTATCTGGGGCGAGGGCTGAGCTTCCTCGACCTGATCCAGGAGGGATCGCTCGGGCTGATTCGGGCGGTCGAGAAGTTCGACTATCGCCGCGGTTACAAGTTCTCGACCTACGCCACCTGGTGGATTCGGCAGGCTGTGACTCGCGCGCTGGCCGATAAGGCACGCACGATCCGGATCCCGGTCCACATGGTGGAGAAGCTGAATCGGGTGGCCCACGTCGAGCGCCAGCTCGTGCAGCGCCTCGGGCGCGAGCCCGAGCCGGTCGAGATCGCTGCCGAGCTGAAGTGGTCGGTGGGCGACGTGCGCGACATCCTCCGCGTGAGCCAGATGCCGATCTCGCTGGAAAAGCCGATCGGGGACGAGGAGGATTCCGAGTTCGGGGACTTCGTCGCCGACGATGCGGCCCAGGAGCCTTTCGAGACCGCCTTCGACAACATGCAGCGCGAGGACGTGGCGCGCGCCCTCGGCGCGCTCCCCGAGCGCGAGCGCGAGGTGATCGAGCTTCGCTACGGGCTGGGTGGCAAGGAGCCGCTCACCCTGGAGCAGGTTGGCCAGACGTTCGGGGTGACTCGCGAGCGCATCCGCCAGATCGAGAACAGCACGCTGAAGAAGCTGAAGGCGCTGCCCGAGGCGCAGCCCCTTCGCAGCCAGGCCTAGCCAGTTCTTTCTCCGCAAACTGCGGACTCACGGGTCGTCGGCCCGAATAGAACCGCCGCGCAGGGTTTCATCGGGTCAACGCAGGGCAATTCCCCTATCAGCGCATTGGCGGCGCGGGGCCGGCTGCGTTCCACCCACCGGTCTTCCGACCGGGAGGCCAGAAGCAAGGATGCAGCCGGCCTCGAGCCCGCAGCCACCGAAGAGCCGTCTGACGTGATCCTGCGCCACCTCCTGAACCCGAGTGATGACGATGCGTCCGGTGCTCAGGGCGTCCACTCGGAAAGCGTCGCCGACCGCGAGGTCCGCTGCCTCGAACACGCGCTTCGGCAACGTGATCTGCCGATTCGCCGAGGCCCGGGTACGAGCGGAGGCCAGCGGCTTACCTCTTTCGGGGGATTGGTCGAATGGGGGAGGAGGGATTCGAACCCACTCAGCGCGAGGCACCGGATTTACAGTCCGGCCCGGCTCTCCCACTCCGGCGCTCCCCCGAACCGCAGCGATTCTAGAAGGCGCTGAATCATCGCCGCCGCCACCCACCTCGAACTCCGCGTACTTGTCGCCGCCGAGGGAGATGCTCGTCGCTCCCTCGATCTCTGACGCGGGAATGAACCAGCGACGGCCATCGGCCACGAGCGCGAACAGGTAGTCGCATCTCGTGCAGTCGAAGCGTTTCACCAGTCCGCTCCAGCTTTGGTTTCCACCGCTGGTGGCGATCTGCACCGAGTAGGTCGACTCGCCCCGGACGGCGGTTGATGTCTTCACCTGGACCTTCAGCAGACGGTGGCCGAACTCGGCGACAAGATCGAAATCGGGGCTGTGGAACATCGGGAAGCACACGCATGCGCCCGCCTCGGTGAGCCACTGAATCGCGGCGGCCTCGCCGATGTCTCCTTGACGACGGGGGTTCTTCTGCCGCGATAACACCGATCCCAACGTGGCAGGACGGTTGCAGCGGTTCGCGCCCGGTCCGTCACATCTCTAAAACAGACCCATGATCTGTTCCCGCCGTCAGTCCTCCCGCGCGTAAGGGTTGTACGTCGGGTCGGCTGTCGGGTCCGCGGCCGGCGACTCGGGCTCCGCTACCGGCGCCGTCCCCTGCGCGGCGACCTTCAGCTCGATCTTCCGCTGCGACCGTTCGATCATCCGCACAACCAGCGGGACGGTGAGCAGGTCGACCACTCCGACAACGGCGATCGCCCAGCCGAAGGCCGAGCCGGTGAGCGCGATGAAGGCCCCCACGACGATCAGGACCAGGGCGCCCGCAACCAGGGTGAAGCGGAGCATTTCCGCAGGCTAAAGCGCCCGCCGGTCTCTCGCTACAGTGGCCCCCGCGCCCGGATAGCTCAGTTGGTAGAGCACTTCCATGGTAAGGAAGGGGTCGTCGGTTCGAGTCCGACTCCGGGCTTCGCTCTGGTAGTTGGGATCGGGGCCGCGAGGCCTCTCTTTGGCCTGAAACGGCCCCATGGAACCGTGATGGGAGCAAGGTCCCTCGTGAGAAGTGGGTCGCCGGGGGTCTTACGGGTTAATACGGATGCGCGCGGTCCCGCCCGGGGCGTACGGTTGCCGGGAGTTGAGCAGTTGATCGGCTTAGGGGAGATTGGGAGGAGCGTGCTTATGTCTGGAACCCGAGGGCGGAACGCGATGCGTGTGCGCCTAGCCGCGCTGTTTGTCGTTGGGGCGGCACTTTTCGGACCCGCCGCGGGCGCCGAGGCGAGCGGGGTCACGGTCGCCGATATCGAGAGCGGCGTGACGGTGACCGACCTCGCCCAGTCGCTAGCCGGCGGCGGGGTGACGGTCTCTAACGCCACCTACACGGGCTCGAACCGTGCCGCCGGCTCGTTCACGGGCGGAACGGCGAACGTCGGCTTCGCCACGGGAGTCGTCCTTGCCAGCGGCAAGGTCCAGACGAAGGAAGACGATCTCGAGTGCGAGGTCGGCGTCGAAGGTCCGAACAGCTGCAATGAGACCCTGGGAACGAACGCTAACTCGAACGGATTTGCGCTTCCGGGCGACACGGCCCTCGACGCCCTTGTGACGCCCAATACCACGGAGGACGCGGCGGTGCTCGAGTTCGATTTCGTCCCGGCCCAGGGGACCATCGACTTCAGCTACGTCTTCTCCTCCGAGGAGTACAACGACTTCGCAAACAGCTCGTTCAACGACGTCTTCGCGTTTTTCGTCAACGGAACGAACTGTGCGCTCGTGCCGGGCACGACCGACCCGGTGTCGATCAACACGATCAACAACGGCGATCCGGGTGGTGACCCCACCCCGCACCACGCCGAGCTGTACCGCGACAACGTTCGGCCAGCGCCAGGGTCGATCGACTCCCAGATGGACGGGTTGACGACGGTTCTCACCTGTCACGCGACGGTCACCGCCGGTGCGACCAACCACATCAAGCTGGCGATCGCCGACGTAAGCGACGATGCGCTCGATTCGGCCGTGTTCATCCAGGCCGGCAGCCTCGTCAGCGGCAACCTCCTGACCGTGAGCAAGAGCGGCACAGGCGGCGGCACGGTCACGAGCTCGCCCGCCGGGATCGATTGCGGCGCCACCTGCACTCACACCTTCACCTCGGGGACGATGGTGACCTTGACGCCGACTCCGAATGCGACCTCGACCTTCGCGGGCTGGAGCGGCGCGTGCACCGGCAGCGGCGCGTGCGTCGTGACGATGGACGCGGCGAAGTCGGTGACGGCGCAATTCGACACGCTCCCCACGAACACATTGACCGTGTCCAAGGCCGGGAACGGAAGCGGGAGCGTGACCAGCTCGCCCGCCGGGATCGACTGCGGCTCGACCTGCTCCAGCTCGTTCCTGGCGAGCGCCACCGTGACGTTGACGCCGACCCCAAGTGCGGGATCCACCTTCGCCGGGTGGAGCGGCGACTGCACCGGCGCCGGTGGCTGCACGGTGACAATGGACCAGGCGCGATCGGTGACGGCGACATTCACCCTCGAGAAGCGCACGCTCACGGTCGGCAAGAGCGGCTCCGGGAGCGGCGCGGTGACGAGCTCTCCGGCCGGGATCGACTGCGGTGCGCTGTGCTCGGCCGAATATGACTACGGCACCTCGGTCACCCTGACCGCGACCGCCGCCGGGGGCAGCACGTTCGCCGGCTGGTCGGGCGACTGCAGCGGCACCGGTACGTGTGTGCTGTCGATGACAGCGAACCACAGCGCGACCGCGACCTTCAACCTGGTCCCGCCCCCCGAGCCTCCGGCTCAGACGTGTCAGGGCAAGGCCGCCACCATCGTCGGCACCAATGGACCGGACAACCTCAAGGGAACCAAGGGGGCTGACGTCTTCGTCACCTTGGACGGCAAGGACAAGGTCAATGCCCGCGCGGGCAACGACACCGTCTGCGCCGGCACCGGCAATGATCACGTCGTCGGCGGGGGCGGAAACGACGACGAGTTCGGCGAGGGCGGCAACGACCACCTGATCGGAAACAAGGGCAACGATGATCTGAACGGTGGTCCCGGCAAGGACAAGTGCCTGGGCGGAGCCGGCAACGACAGCACGCCCCAATGTGAGAAGTAGGGGAGCCCGCACTCCGGGCTTGGAGTCGCCAGTGTTCGCCACCAGGACGAGGCGGCCGATCTCTCAAACGTCTCCCGCGCGCTCCGAGCCGCGATGAAGAGGGCCGTACGCCCGAGCGGGCGGCCGACCTTTCCTGCGCTCCACGAAGACGGCAAGCCGCCTAGAGGCACCCCTTGCCCTCCATGCACTCATTCCGGCGCACCCTGGCCAGTCGGGCGCTGCTCGCTGGGGAGAGCGTGGACGAGCTTGCATTCCTCCTCGGCCACAAGGACGCAAACGTGACCCGAGCCGTCTACGTCCGCGAGATCGCCGACGCCCGCCGCCGGGCGGCCCGACGCTCTCGGATGGTGGAGGAGTATGGAAGCCTGCTGGAAGCCTCAGACGCCCAGACCGAACCCGCAGACGCCCGGCTCGATTTACCGACCGCGCCTGATCTGCAACGCTGACCCGTACGCGCCCGGACCCGCGCAGCGCTGGTAAGGAAGGGGTCGTCGGTTCGAGTCCGACTCCGGGCTCCTGATGGATGACTCCCCGCCCGCCCGATGACCGCCATCCTGGTCATCCGCGAGGGTGACCAAGCCGGCTCCGAGCTCCCGCTCGACGGCGAGGTCGTGATCGGACGCGAGCCGGGCTCCGTGGACCTCGTCCTCGACGACCCGGGCATCTCGCGTCGACACGCCGCAGTGCGCGCGCTCGGCGGCGTGATCACTGTCGAAGACCTCGGCTCCTCCAACGGCACCTACGCGAACGGCCACCGGATCTCGGGCGAGGTCGAGCTCGCCGACGGCGACGAGATTCAACTCGGCGGCACCATCATCAGCGTCCACGGGCCGGACGCCGCCACCGCCGTGATGGGAGCCGGCGCACCCGCCACCGCCCACCATCCCGGCCCCTCCGCCGCCGCGGGCGCACACCCGCCGGCCCGCCGCCAGCCTTCGGGCCTTCCCGGCCGCCTGGACGACGAATCCAACATCCCGGCCCTGGCCGCAGTCTTCCTCGGCCCCCTCTCGATCTTCCTCCTCCTCTTCAGCTCGGGCGCCGCCTTCTTCGTCTCGCTGCCCTGCGCGATCGGCGCGGTCGTCCTCGGCAACATGGGCATGCGCCGCGTCGACCGCGGCGAAAGCGAGGGCCACCGCGCCCTCGCCAACCTCGGCCGCATCACCGGCGTCATCGGAACCGTCCTTTCTCTCCTCGCCCTGGCCGCCTGGCTCGTCGTCGCAGTCCTTCTCGACGCCGCGGGGGACAGCCTCACCGACCTCATCGACCGCGTCCAGGAGGAGATCGGCAGCACGAGTATCGAGTAAATTCGCGAGCCCTCAGATCTTTTTGTTAATGCGATGGGTTGCCCCGAGTGATAGGAAGGTCTCGACAGCGGGACAAGGCGTTACCGAAGGAGAGAGAGATGAGCCAGGAGTCGTTCGAACAAGCAATTGACCTCGAGGGCCTCGACGGCTCCAAGCGTCTGGGCCGCCGCAGCTTCCTCGTCGGAGCCCTGGCCACCGGCGCCGCCATCTCAGCCCCCGTCAACTACGCCGCGATGGCGCGTGGCCGCCGAATCCCGCTCGCCAAGGACGGCGCCTTCAAGCTCGGCGTCGCCGCCGGCTTCCCCCGCCCCCAGGGCATCGCCCTCTGGACCCAGCTCGACGGCATCAAGCAGACCTCCAAGATCAACCTGACGATCGCCAAGGACCGCAAGTTCAACAACGTCGTCGAGGAGCGCCTCGTCAACGCCCGCAAGGACCGCGGCTACACGGCCAAGACCTTCGTCAACGGGCTGAAGCCCCACGAGGAGTACTTCTACCGCTTCACGACGGAGGAATCGAAGTCCGAGATCGGCCGCTTCCGCACGGCGCCGCCGCTTAAGTCCAAGGAGAAGATCCGCATCGCGTTCTACTCCTGCCAGAACTGGGAGGCCGGCTTCTTCAACGCCCAGCGCGCGATCGCCAACGAGGACGTCGACCTCATCGTCTGCCTCGGCGACTACATCTACGAGTACTCCGACGGCGGCGGCGGGGTCCGCCTCGACCGCTCCGGCAACAACAAAGACGGCGACACCCAGCTCCTGAGCGAGTACCGCCAGAAGTACGAGCTCTACAAGAGCGACAAGGACCTGAAGGCGATGCACGCCTCCGCGCCCTTCATCTCGATCTGGGACGACCACGAGGTCGAGGACAACCACGCCGACGGCCAGCCGAGCTCGGCGCAGCCCGATCCCAGCAAGACGAACCTCAAGGACCTGCCGCGCCGCGTGCCCTACCTCACCCGCAAGGCCAACGGCTACAAGGCGTTCTTCAACTACACCCCGCGTCTGCGGTTCAAGGGTGACCGCGACCGCATCTACGAGGACTACCGCCTCGGCGGCCTCGTCGACCTGATGCTCACCGACCAGCGCCAGTACCGCGACCAGCAGCCGTGCAACGACGCGATCCTCGCCAACTGCCCGAGCGCCAACGACCCGCGCACCCTGCTCGGCGAGAAGCAGCGCAACTGGCTCCTTCGCTCGATGAGGGACTCGAAGGCGACCTGGAAGGTCTGGGGCACCGAGGTGATGCTGATGGGCCTGCGCATCGGGCCGACCGTCGTCGCGCAGGTCGATTCCTGGGATGGCTACGGGGACGAGCGCAAGCAGATCCTCGATTACGTGATCGACAACAACATCCAGAACGTGGTCGCCATCACCGGCGACATCCACACGTTCTTCGCCGGGACGGCGACGACGAAGGGTGACGAGACCACGGGCAGCAGGCCCGCGTTCCCCGAGTTCGTCGGAGGGTCGGCGACCTCGACCGGCCTGCCCGAGGCAACCGGCTTCCCGCCTTCCGCGCTCGAGGCGTTCCTCCCGTTCAACGGGCACCTCGACTTCTACGACTTCGTCAAACGCGGATACGGAGTGGTCGAGGCGACGGCGGACAGCCTGACCTGCGAGCTGAAGTCGGTCAACGCGACCACGGCCAATTCCCCCCAGGCGACCACGATCGCGAAGTTCCTGGTCCCCAAGGGCGCCCGCAGCCCCCAGCGCATCGGGTAGAGGGGCGCCGGCGCCACAGCGCCACCCTGGCCGCGTGGCCAGTTTCGTTAGCCTGCTCGCAGCGTGGACTTCAACCTGACCGACGAGCAGCGCGACTTCGTGGCGTCCATCCGCGACTTCGCCGAGCGCGAGGCAGGTACACAGGAGAAGCGCGAGGCCCTCACGGAGGGCCACACGATCCACCACAACTTCGACCTCTACAAGAAGATGGCGGACCTCGGGTGGCTCGGCCTGACGATCGACGAGGCCTACGGCGGCTCGGGCGGCACCCACGTCGACGCCTGCCTCTTCCTCGAGGAGACCACCCGCGGCCTCTGCCCGATCGGCGGCTACGGCACCACCCTCATCGTCGCCGGCGCGACCGAGCGCTTCGGGACCGAGCAGCAGAAGAAGAAGATCCTCGGCGGGATCGCCTCGGGCTCCGTCGAGGCGATCGCCATGACCGAGCCGGAGGCCGGCTCGGACGTCGGGAACCTCTCGACCAAGGCCGAGCGCACGTCGGACAACGGGGGCGGCTATGTCATCAACGGCCAGAAGGTCTTCATCTCGAACGCCCACATCTCCGATCACGTGCTCGTCGTCTGCCGGACCTCGAAGGGCGAGTCAAAGCACGAGGGCCTCTCGATGATCTTCGTCCCTAAGGACAACCCCGGCATGGAGATGACTCCCATCGACACGATGGGCGGCCGCGAGACCAACACCGTCTACTTCAACGACTGCGAGGTTTCGGCGGACCAGGTCCTCGGAGAGGTTGACCGCGGCTGGGTCCAGCTCATGGCGGGCCTCAACGTCGAACGCCTCATCCTCGCGGCGTCGATGCTCGGCATCGGCCAGCGCGCCTTCGACGACGCCCTCGCCTACGCCAAGGAGCGCAAGCAGTTCGGCCGTCCGATCGGCTCCTTCCAGGCCCTCCAGCACCGCTTCGCCGATCTCGCCACCGACCTCGAAGCCGCCCGGCTGATGACCTGGTGGGTCGCATCGATGACCGACGAGGACCCCGACAAGATGCTCCCCAAGGAGGCCTCGATGGTGAAGCTGTTCGTCACCGAGACCGCCCAGAAGGTGGCCCTCGGGGGAATGCAGATGATGGGCGGCTACGGCTACTCGTCCGAATACGACATGGAGCGCCTCGTGCGCACCACCCTCGTCTCGACGATCTACGGCGGCACCTCCGAGATCCAGCGCGGCATCATCGCGAAAACACTCGGGCTCTAGCCCAAGTGTTTGAAAAGGGGTGGTGCTCGGGCTCTTGGAGAGGGCCTACATCCCCAATATTTGGCGGTTGACCCTTGACATCCTTCGCTCCCGAACGTTAGAGTCTTCGCAGTTTGGGGGGAAGTGAACCTTCCCCAAGGGTGTCGGGGGGTCCCGCCAAACGGAAAACCGGTTTCACGCGACTGTGTGGTCGCAGGGATGTAGATGCATCCGTTTCAGTGTTTGACCTAGGCAGGCGGGGCAAGCTCGCGGTCCTGTTGGTCCCAGTGCTTATCGCGCTCGGTGCGAACGCCGGTACCGCCGAGGCCGTCGACTGCCTCCCGGCTGACAACGAGATCGTCTGCGAGAACAGGCAACCCGGCAACCCGCCGAGCCAGTGGGACGTCAGCGGCGCCGGAGACGCCAGCATTCAGGGGTACGCCACTGAGATCAGCGTCGACCAGGGGCAGACGGTCGCCTTCAAGGTCGATACGGCCTCCAGCGACTACCGGCTTGAGATCTACCGACTGGGGTACTACGGCGGCGACGGCGCCCGGCTGATCGATACGGTTCAGCCCGCGGCGCCGCCCGACGTACAGCCCGCCTGCCTCAACGACGCGGTGACCGGCCTGGTGGACTGCGGCAACTGGGGGCAGTCCGCGTCCTGGGCGGTTCCGGCCGCCGCGGTCTCGGGCGTCTACGTCGCCCACCTCGTCCGGGAGGACGGGCCGCCGGGGGAGAGCCACGTCGTCTTCATCGTCCGCGACGACGACGGCAACTCGGATCTGCTCGTCCAGACCGACGACACCACCTGGCAGGCCTACAACCAGTACGGCGGCAACAGCCTCTACACGGGGTCGCCGGCCGGACGCGCCTACAAGGTCAGCTACAACCGCCCCTTCACCAGCCGCGGCCCCACCCCCGAGGATTGGGTCTTCAACGCCACCTCGCCGCTGATCCGCTTCATCGAGCGAAACGGCTACGACGTCAGCTACTTCACCGGGGTCGACAGCCACCGCCTCGGGGCCGAGATCTCCGAACATGACGCCTTCATCTCGGTCGGCCACGACGAGTACTGGTCCGCCGGCCAGCGCAACAACGTCACCGACGCGCGCGACACCGGCACCAGCCTCGCTTTCTTCAGCGGCAACGAGGTCTTCTGGAAGACGCGCTGGGAGAACAGCATCGACGGCACCGACACTCCCCACCGCACCCTCGTCTCTTATAAGGAGACCCACGCCGGCACCAAGATCGACCCAGCGCCGGAGTGGACGGGAACCTGGCGCGACGCGCGGTCCTTCAACCCAGAGGGCCCCAACCCCGAGAACGGACTCACGGGGACCCAGTTCAGGGTTAACTCCGGCACCTCCGAGATCGAGGTTCCAGAGGCGGACGGCAACATGCGCCTCTGGCGGAACAGCGGCCCCGCGGATCTCGCCCCGGGCCAGACCGAGGACCTGACGGCGGACACCCTCGGCTACGAGTGGGATGAGGCGCCCGACAACGGCTCGCGCCCGCCGGGCCTGATCTACAACTCCTCGACCACGCGAAACGGGGTCGAGGTTCTCCAGGACAACGGCTCGTCCTACGCCAGCGGGACCGCGACCCACCACCTCACCCAGTACCGGGACGCGAACGGCGCCGGCGTGGAGGACGACGCTCTGGTCTTCGGGGCCGGCACGATCCAATGGGCTTGGGGGCTCGACGGCGTCCACGACCGCGGCGGTTCGACTCCCGATCCCGACATGCAGCAGGCCACGGCCAACCTGTTCGCGGACATGGGCGCCCAGCCCCAGACGCTCGAGAGCGGCTTGGTGGCAGCCACCGCCTCCACCGACACCACCGCGCCGAGCTCGCTGATCGAGTCGCCGCCGTCGGGTGCCGACGTCGAGAGCGGTGCGCCTGTCTTGGTCAGCGGCAGCGCCGCCGACGCCGGGGGAGGGGTGGTCGGCGCGGTCGAGGTCTCAACCGACGACGGCACAACCTGGCATCCGGCCGATGGGCGCGAGACCTGGACGTACTCCTGGACTCCGGGCCCGACCGGCAGCGCCACGATCAGGACACGCGCCACCGACGACAGCGGCAACATCGAGACAGCGGGCGCCGGGGTCAGCGTCGACATCGTTCCACGCACCTGCCCCTGCTCGATCTGGAGCGACTCCTTCACAGGGCCCGGGAGCGGGGATAACTCCGCCGTCGAGCTCGGCGTCCGGTTCAGCTCCGACGAGGACGGCTTCATCACCGGGGTCCGCTTTTACAAGACCTCCGGCAACACCGGCGTCCACGTCGGCTCCCTCTGGGCCGACACCGGCGGTGCACCGCTGGCTTCGGCCACCTTCAGCGGGGAGACCGCCAGCGGCTGGCAGGAGGTGTCGTTCGGGGCGCCGGTGGCGATCGAGGCGGGTGCCGCCTACGTCGCCTCCTATCACGCGCCCAACGGCAACTACGCGGCCATCAACAGCTACTTCGCGAGCGACGGGTTCGATAGCCCCCCGCTTCACGCGCCCGCGGACTCCTTTGACGCGGCGAACGGCGTCTACCGCTACGGCGCCGGGGGCGTGTTCCCGACCGACACCTTCGCCTCGAGCAACTACCTGGTCGATGTCGTCTTCGAGTCAGACGTGGGGCCGGACACGACGCCGCCGACGATCACCGGACGCACTCCGGCAAACGGGGCCAATGGCGTCGCGACCGGCACCCTCGTCACCGCCACGTTCAACGAGCCGATGGATGCGGGGACGATCAACACCACCAACGTCGAGCTCCGCGACCCAGGCAACGCGCTGGTCGCGGCCGCCGTCACCTACAACCCGGCCAACAGAAGGGTCACGCTCGATCCCTCCGCCAACCTTCAGAGCTCGACCACCTATACGGCGACCGTGAAGGGCGGTCCGGGCGGCGTCGAGGACGACGCGGACCCGGGCAACCCGCTGGCTGCTGACTCGACCTGGACGTTCACGACCGCCGCGCCGCCGCCGCCGCCGCCGGACGAGGGGCCGGGAGGTCCGATCCTGGTGATCTCCGACGCGTCCAACCCGTTCAGCCGCTACTACGCCGAGATCCTCCGCTCTGAGGGGCTGAACGAGTTCACCGTCAGCGACCGCTCGCTGGTCACCCCGGCGATCCTCGATGCTCACGACGTGGTCGTGCTCGGCGAGACCGGCCTCAGCGCCGCGCAGGTGACGATGCTCGAGACCTGGGTCGACTCAGGAGGAAACCTGATCGCGATGAGGCCCGACCCGCAGCTCGCCGGCCTGCTGGGGCTCAGCGACACGCCCGACACCCTCGCGAACGCCTACCTACAGGTCAACACCGCCACGCCCCCGGGAACGGGCATCGTCGGCCAGACGATGCAGTTTCACAGCACGGCCGACCGCTACACCTCCAACGGGGCCCAGACCGTCGCCACGCTTTACTCCGACGCGACCACGTCCACTCCCAACCCCGCGGTGACGCTGCGAAACGTGGGCAGCAGCGGCGGCCAAGCCGCGGCCTTCACCTATGACCTCGCCCGCTCGGTCGTCTACACGCGCCAAGGCAACCCGGCCTGGTCGGGAGACGAGCGCGACAGCGCGGTCGGCGGAGGCCAACTGATCCGCTCCGACGACCTCTTCTACGGCGCCAAGCCCGGGGATGTCCAGCCCGACTGGGTGGACCTGAACAAGGTCGCCATTCCCCAGGCCGACGAGCAGCAGCACCTGCTCACCAACCTGATCCAGCAGATGAACGTGGACCGCAAGCCGCTGCCTCAGTTCTGGTTCCTGCCGCGCGACGAGAAGGCTGCTGTGGTGATGACCGGCGACGACCACGCCAATGGCGGCACCGAGGGCCGCTTCAACGCCTACCAGGGGATCAACCCGGGATGCTCGGTCGCCGACTGGGAGTGCGTGCGAGGCACCTCGTACATCTATCCGAACACGACGTCCCTGAGCGACGCGGAGGCAGATGCGTTCGAGAGCGCCGGCTTCGAGGTCGCCCTGCACGTCAACACGAACTGCGCGAACTGGTCGAATCAGGCCCAGCTCGAGGGCTTCTATACGAACCAGCTCGCGAGCTTCGCCGCCAACTACCCGAGCGTCGAATCGGCCACCACGAACCGCACCCACTGCATCGCCTGGAGCGACTGGGCGACGCAGCCGAAGGTCGAGCTTCAGAACGGCATCCGCCTCGACACCAACTACTACTACTTCCCACCGGATTGGATCCAGGACCGCCCCGGGATGTTCACCGGCTCCGGGATGCCGCAGCGATTCGCCGACCTCGACGGTTCGATGATCGACGTCTATCAGGCTGCGACCCAGATGACCGACGAGTCGGGCCAGTCCTTCCCGTTCACGATCGACACGCTGCTCGACAACGCCCTCGGCCCGCAGGGCTACTACGGCGTCTTCACGGCGAATATGCACACCGACAACGTCTCGCACTCGGGGTCCGACGCGATCGTCGCCTCAGCGTTGGCGCGGAGTGTTCCGGTCGTCTCGGCCCGCCAAATGCTGCAGTGGCTCGACGGGCGCAACGGCTCCTCCTTCGGCTCGGTCTCCTGGAACGCGAACAAGCTCAACTTCAACATCAGCGTCGGCGCCGGCGCCAACGGCCTGCGCGCGATGGTGCCGACGACCTCATCGGTCGGCAGCTTGACCGGGGTCGAGCTGGGCACCACGCCGATCTCGACCACGACCCGGACGATCAAGGGCGTCGAGTACGCATTCTTCGACGCTGCGGCGGGAGCCTATGAGGCGACCTACGCCGTCGATGACACGCCGCCGTCGATCACCAACGTCGCCCACTCACCTCAGGGCAACGGCACCGCCGACATCACCTGGGACACCAACGAGGCCTCGGACTCGAGGGTCGACTACGGAACCAACCCGGCCAACCTGAACCAGAGCCAGAGCAGCTCGGGCCTGGTCACGGCGCACAGCCTCCAGCTGACTGGCCTGGCGCCGAACTCCACCTACCACTACCGGGTGACGTCGGCGGACGCCGCAAGCAACTCCACGACAGATCCCGAGTCTCCTGCCGCGCCGCGCAGCTTCACCACGCCCTCGGCGACCTTCACCGACACCACGGTCTCCGACTTCAGCGCCGGCACTACCGGCCCCAACACCTACGTCGCGGAGACCGGTGACGGCGAGGTGACCCTGAAGCCGACCGAGGGCCAGGAGTTCTCAGGCGGGCCGGGTGGGCTGCCGGCAGGTTGGACGGGGTGTGCCTGGCCCTCCTGCAGCGGCGCTCCGGGACCCTCGACCGTCTCCGACGGCAGCCTGCACGTCAACGGCGGTCTGGCCAATACCAGCGCAACCTATGGGCCGGGCCGCGCGGTCGAGTTCAAAGCGACCTTCGGCGCCGCCTCCTTCCAGCACCTCGCCTTCACCGACAACTTCAACAACGTGTGGGCGATGTTCAGCACGAGGAACGGCACCAACCAGGTCTACGCGAGCACCAACGACGCCAACGGGCTCAATGACGTCGCGATCCCAGCCTCGGCCGGCACCTCCCACCTCTACCGGATCGAGTGGGACGCGACCGAGGTGCGCTACTTCGTTGACGGTCTCCCGGTGCACACCCGCACGATCACCGCCTTCGGCTCGAACCTGAACGTGGCCGTCAGTGATTTCCAGACCGGCGGACCCGAGATCGCGGTCGACTGGGTGCGGATGAGCCCCTACCCGGCCGCGGGCAGCTTCAGTTCCCGCGTCTTCGATGCAGGCCCGGGCCAGAGCGCCAACTGGGGCGCGCTCACCTGGACCCGTGCCCTTCCTGCCGGCACCAGCCTGGCGATGAGCGTTCGCACCGGCGACACGCCGACGCCCGACGGAAGCTGGAGTGCATTCACCCCCGTTTCATCCTCGGGTGGTGACATTCCCGGAACCTCCCGCTACGTCCAGTACCGGGCCGAGCCGGCGACGACCGACGCGGCCAGAACGCCCACCCTGAGCGAGGTCTCGATCGCCTTCGCGGCCGCCCCCGACCTGACGCCGCCGACGATCACCGGGCGCAGCCCAGCCCCGAACGCGGTCGGGGTGCCGAGGAACACCAACGTCGAGGCCCAGTTCAGCGAACCGATGGACGCCGCCACGATCGACGAGACCAGCGTCCGACTGCGGCCACAGGGCGGCGGCGGCGACATCGCCGCCGACGTGACCTACTCCAGCGCGACGGCCACCCTCGATCCGGACGCCGGCCTGGCGCCCAACACCACCTACGAGGTCACCGTCGACGGCGACGTCGAGGACTCCAACGGCAATTCGCTCGGAGCCGACGACACCTGGTTGTTCACGACCGCCGGCGCCGTCAGCGGAAGCCTCACCGACACCCTTGTCACCGGTGAGTTCGGCGCCGGCACCACCGGGCCCGACACCTACGTCTCGGAGACCGCAGACGGTGAGGTGACCCTGAAGCCGACCGTCGGCGCCGAGTTCTCGGGAACCGCGCTGCCGGCCGACTGGTCGAGTTGCACCTGGCCCGGCGGCGCCACTCCCGTCTGCACTCCCGGAGGGGCCACCGTTTCGAGTCAGCGCCTGCACACCGACGGCGGGCTCGCCGGACCCAGCGCCGCCTTCAGCTCAGGTCACGCGCTCGAGTTTGTCGCGACCTTCGGTGCCGCGACGTTCCAGCACGCCGGGTTCTCGGACAATTTCAACAACATCTTCGCGATCTTCAGCACCAGCGGGAGTACCAGCCAACTCCAAGCTCGAACCACCTTGGGCGGCAATGTGAACGTCGGCGCCCCGGGCCAGTACATCGGCTCTTCGCACCGCTACCGGATCGAGTGGGACCCGGGCCAGGTCAGTTTCTTTATCGACGGGGCGCTGGTCCTAACCCACCTCGGCACTTTCACCGGGAGCACTCTCGGCGGGGGAGACCAGATGCGCGTCCTGGCCAGCGACTTCGCCGGCGGCGGACCTGAGCTGACCGTCGACTGGCTCCGCATGAGCCCGTACCCGGCGTCCGGCACGTTCAACTCACGCATCCTGGACGCCGGTTCCTCCGTCGCCTGGGACGGGCTGAGCTGGAGCGAGGACGAGCCCGTCGGGACCGACGTAGATCTGTTCGTGCGCACGGGCGACACGCCGACCCCGGATGGCAGCTGGACGGCGTTCACGGAGATCCCGACCTCAGGTGGGTCGATCGGCGCCTCCTCCCGTTACCTCCAGTACAGGGCCGACCTGGCCACGGCGGACGTCGATCTGACGCCCGTGTTGAGCGAGGTGACGGTCGCCTACGCGGAGCCGTTCCCCGCTCCCGCGACGCCGACGATCACCGCCACCGACCCTGCCAGCCCCTCCGGCGACAACAACCCTGAGGTGAAGGGAACCGTGGGCTCCGGCGACCCGACCCAGGTCAAGATCTGGCGGAACGCGACCTGCACCGGCGCCCCCGACGCGACGGGCACCGTCGCCCAGTTCATCGGCGCCGGGATCACGGTCAACGTCCCCGGCGACGCCACCACCACTTTCAGCGCCAAAGCTTCCAACGCCGGCGGGGACTCCGCCTGCTCGGCCGCCTTCAGCTACGTCGAGGACTCGACCGCGCCTGCCGCCCCGAGCATCGACACCTCGACCCCGCCCTCGCCGGCGAACGAGAACGAGCCCGAGCTGGCGGGCTCGGCCGAGCCAGGCTCCACGGTCCGCATCTACAGGGCCCCGACCGCCGCCGACTGCACCCCCGCCAACCTCGCCGCCACCGGCACCGAGGCCGCCTTCGCCGCCGCCGGGTTGACGGTCAGCGTGCTCGACGACACCACCACGACCTTCCGGGCGACGGCAACCGACGCGACCGCCAACACCTCCGAGTGCTCGGCGCCCTTCGACTACGTCGAGGACTCGACGGGCCCCGCGGCGCCGACGATCGACGACTCCGACCCCGACAGCCCCGCCAACGACAACAACCCCGAGCTGAAGGGCCTCGCCGACGCGGGCTCGACGGTTCGCCTCTACCAGTCAAACGACTGTACCGGCACGGTCGAGGTCGAGGGCTCCGCCGCCGCCTTCGCGACGCCCGGCCTGACCGCGACGGTCGATGACGACTCCGACAGCGCTTTCAGCGCCACCGCCACCGACGCCGCCGGCAACACCTCGCCCTGCTCGGCCCCCTTCACCTACACCGAGGACTCGACCGCGCCCGAGACCACGATCGACTCCGGCCCCTCGGGCACGACCTCCGACAACACCCCGTCGTTCAGCTTCTCCTCCTCAGAGCCCGGCTCGAGCTTCCAATGCCGCTTTGACGCCGCCGCCTTCGGCCCCTGCTCGGGCCCCGGCGACGCCCACACCGCCGCCGCGGCGCTGACCGAGGGCGCCCACACGCTTCGAGGTCCGCGCCACCGACCAGGCCGCGAACACCGACCAGAGCCCGGCGAGCCGCGCCTTCACGGTCGACTCGCTCGCCCCCGACGCCCCCTCGATCGACGACCTCGACCCCGGCCTCGCCCGCCAACGACAACGACCCCGAGCTCGCCGGCAGCGCCGAGGCGGGCTCCACGATCCGCATCTACGAGCCCCGACCGCCGCCGACTGCACCCCCGCCACCTCGCCGCCACCGGCACCGAGGCCGCCTTCGCCGGCGCCGGTCTCAGCGGTCTCGGTCGCAGATGACACCACGACCGACCTTCCGGGCGACGGCAACCGATGCCGGCAACACCTCGGACTGCTCGGCGCCCTTCGACTACACCGAGGACTCGACCGCCCCCGACGCCCACGATCGACGCCTCGACCCCGACCTCGCCCGCCAACGACAACAACCCCGAGCTGCGCTCGGCAGCGCCGAGGCGGGCTCGACCGTTCGCCTCTACCAGTCAGCGGACTGCACCGGCCCGGTCGAGGCCGAGGGCTCCGCCGCCGCCTTCGCCTCGCCCGGGCTGAGCGTCGCGCGTCGCACGACGACTCACGACGAGCTTCCGGCGCCACCGCCACCGATGCGCGGCAACACCTCGCCCTGCTCGGCTCCCTTCACCTACACCGAGGACTCGACCGCGCCCGAGACGCACGATCGACTCCGGCCCCTCGGGCACGACCTCCGACAACACCCCGTCGTTCAGCTTCTCCTCCTCAGAGCCCGGCTCGAGCTTCCAATGCCGCTTTGACGCCGCCGCCTTCGGCCCCTGCTCGGGCCCCGGCGACGCCCACACCGCCGCCGCGGCGCTGACCGAGGGCGCCCACACGTTCGAGGTCCGCGCCACCGACCAGGCCGCGAACACCGACCAGAGCCCGGCGAGCCGCGCCTTCACGGTCGACTCGCTCGCCCCCGACGCCCCCTCGATCGACGCCTCGACCCCGGCCTCGCCCGCCAACGACAACGACCCCGAGCTCGCCGGCAGCGCCGAGGCGGGCTCCACGATCCGCATCTACAGGGCCCCGACCGCCGCCGACTGCACCCCCGCCAACCTCGCCGCCACCGGCACCGAGGCCGCCTTCGCCGGCGCCGGTCTCAGCGTCTCGGTCGCAGATGACACCACGACGAGCTTCCGGGCGACGGCGACCGATGCCGGCAACACCTCGCCCTGCTCGGCCCCCTTCACCTACACCGAGGACTCGACCGCGCCCGAGACCACGATCGACTCCGGCCCCTCGGGCACGACCTCCGACAACACCCCGTCGTTCAGCTTCTCCTCCTCAGAGCCCGGCTCGAGCTTCCAATGCCGCTTTGACGCCGCCGCCTTCGGCCCCTGCTCGGGCCCCGGCGACGCCCACACCGCCGCCGCGGCGCTGACCGAGGGCGCCCACACGTTCGAGGTCCGCGCCACCGACCAGGCCGCGAACACCGACCAGAGCCCGGCGAGCCGCGCCTTCACGGTCGACTCGCTCGCCCCCGACGCCCCCTCGATCGACGCCTCGACCCCGGCCTCGCCCGCCAACGACAACGACCCCGAGCTCGCCGGCAGCGCCGAGGCGGGCTCCACGATCCGCATCTACAGGGCCCCGACCGCCGCCGACTGCACCCCCGCCAACCTCGCCGCCACCGGCACCGAGGCCGCCTTCGCCGGCGCCGGTCTCAGCGTCTCGGTCGCAGATGACACCACGACGAGCTTCCGGGCGACGGCGACCGATGCCGGCAACACCTCGCCCTGCTCGGCCCCCTTCACCTACACCGAGGACTCGACCGCGCCCGAGACCACGATCGACTCCGGCCCCTCGGGCACGACCTCCGACAACACCCCGTCGTTCAGCTTCTCCTCCTCAGAGCCCGGCTCGAGCTTCCAATGCCGCTTTGACGCCGACGCCTTCGGCCCCTGCTCGGGCCCCGGCGACGCCCACACCGCCGCCGCGGCGCTGACCGAGGGCGCCCACACGTTCGAGGTCCGCGCCACCGACCAGGCCGCGAACACCGACCAGAGCCCGGCGAGCCGCGCCTTCACGGTCGACTCGCTCGCCCCCGACGCCCCCTCGATCGACGCCTCGACCCCGGCCTCGCCCGCCAACGACAACGACCCCGAGCTCGCCGGCAGCGCCGAGGCGGGCTCCACGATCCGCATCTACAGGGCCCCGACCGCCGCCGACTGCACCCCCGCCAACCTCGCCGCCACCGGCACCGAGGCCGCCTTCGCCGGCGCCGGTCTCAGCGTCTCGGTCGCAGATGACACCACGACGAGCTTCCGGGCGACGGCGACCGATGCCGGCAACACCTCGCCCTGCTCGGCCCCCTTCACCTACACCGAGGACTCGACCGCGCCCGAGACCACGATCGACTCCGGCCCCTCGGGCACGACCTCCGACAACACCCCGTCGTTCAGCTTCTCCTCCTCAGAGCCCGGCTCGAGCTTCCAATGCCGCTTTGACGCCGACGCCTTCGGCCCCTGCTCGGGCCCCGGCGACGCCCACACCGCCGCCGCGGCGCTGACCGAGGGCGCCCACACGTTCGAGGTCCGCGCCACCGACCAGGCCGCGAACACCGACCAGAGCCCGGCGAGCCGCGCCTTCACGGTCGACTCGCTCGCCCCCGACGCCCCCTCGATCGACGCCTCGACCCCGGCCTCGCCCGCCAACGACAACGACCCCGAGCTCGCCGGCAGCGCCGAGGCGGGCTCCACGATCCGCATCTACAGGGCCCCGACCGCCGCCGACTGCACCCCCGCCAACCTCGCCGCCACCGGCACCGAGGCCGCCTTCGCCGGCGCCGGTCTCAGCGTCTCGGTCGCAGATGACACCACGACGAGCTTCCGGGCGACGGCGACCGATGCCGGCAACACCTCGCCCTGCTCGGCCCCCTTCACCTACACCGAGGACTCGACCGCGCCCGAGACCACGATCGACTCCGGCCCCTCGGGCACGACCTCCGACAACACCCCGTCGTTCAGCTTCTCCTCCTCAGAGCCCGGCTCGAGCTTCCAATGCCGCTTTGACGCCGCCGCCTTCGGCCCCTGCTCGGGCCCCGGCGACGCCCACACCGCCGCCGCGGCGCTGACCGAGGGCGCCCACACGTTCGAGGTCCGCGCCACCGACCAGGCCGCGAACACCGACCAGAGCCCGGCGAGCCGCGCCTTCACGGTCGACTCGCTCGCCCCCGACGCCCCCTCGATCGACGCCTCGACCCCGGCCTCGCCCGCCAACGACAACGACCCCGAGCTCGCCGGCAGCGCCGAGGCGGGCTCCACGATCCGCATCTACAGGGCCCCGACCGCCGCCGACTGCACCCCCGCCAACCTCGCCGCCACCGGCACCGAGGCCGCCTTCGCCGGCGCCGGTCTCAGCGTCTCGGTCGCAGATGACACCACGACGAGCTTCCGGGCGACGGCGACCGATGCCGGCAACACCTCGCCCTGCTCGGCCCCCTTCACCTACACCGAGGACTCGACCGCGCCCGAGACCACGATCGACACCGGCCCCTCGGGCACGACCTCCGACAACACCCCGTCGTTCAGCTTCTCCTCCTCAGAGCCCGGCTCGAGCTTCCAATGCCGCTTTGACGCCGACGCCTTCGGCCCCTGCTCGGGCCCCGGCGACGCCCACACCGCCGCCGCGGCGCTGACCGAGGGCGCCCACACGTTCGAGGTCCGCGCCACCGACCAGGCCGCGAACACCGACCAGAGCCCGGCGAGCCGCGCCTTCACGGTCGACTCGCTCGCCCCCGACGCCCCCTCGATCGACGCCTCGACCCCGGCCTCGCCCGCCAACGACAACGACCCCGAGCTCGCCGGCAGCGCCGAGGCGGGCTCCACGATCCGCATCTACAGGGCCCCGACCGCCGCCGACTGCACCCCCGCCAACCTCGCCGCCACCGGCACCGAGGCCGCCTTCGCCGGCGCCGGTCTCAGCGTCTCGGTCGCAGATGACACCACGACGAGCTTCCGGGCGACGGCGACCGATGCCGGCAACACCTCGCCCTGCTCGGCCCCCTTCACCTACACCGAGGACTCGACCGCGCCCGAGACCACGATCGACTCCGGCCCCTCGGGCACGACCTCCGACAACACCCCGTCGTTCAGCTTCTCCTCCTCAGAGCCCGGCTCGAGCTTCCAATGCCGCTTTGACGCCGACGCCTTCGGCCCCTGCTCGGGCCCCGGCGACGCCCACACCGCCGCCGCGGCGCTGACCGAGGGCGCCCACACGTTCGAGGTCCGCGCCACCGACCAGGCCGCGAACACCGACCAGAGCCCGGCGAGCCGCGCCTTCACGGTCGACTCGCTCGCCCCCGACGCCCCCTCGATCGACGCCTCGACCCCGGCCTCGCCCGCCAACGACAACGACCCCGAGCTCGCCGGCAGCGCCGAGGCGGGCTCCACGATCCGCATCTACAGGGCCCCGACCGCCGCCGACTGCACCCCCGCCAACCTCGCCGCCACCGGCACCGAGGCCGCCTTCGCCGGCGCCGGTCTCAGCGTCTCGGTCGCAGATGACACCACGACGAGCTTCCGGGCGACGGCGACCGATGCCGGCAACACCTCGCCCTGCTCGGCCCCCTTCACCTACACCGAGGACTCGACCGCGCCCGAGACCACGATCGACTCCGGCCCCTCGGGCACGACCTCCGACAACACCCCGTCGTTCAGCTTCTCCTCCTCAGAGCCCGGCTCGAGCTTCCAATGCCGCTTTGACGCCGACGCCTTCGGCCCCTGCTCGGGCCCCGGCGACGCCCACACCGCCGCCGCGGCGCTGACCGAGGGCGCCCACACGTTCGAGGTCCGCGCCACCGACCAGGCCGCGAACACCGACCAGAGCCCGGCGAGCCGCGCCTTCACGGTCGACTCGCTCGCCCCCGACGCCCCCTCGATCGACGCCTCGACCCCGGCCTCGCCCGCCAACGACAACGACCCCGAGCTCGCCGGCAGCGCCGAGGCGGGCTCCACGATCCGCATCTACAGGGCCCCGACCGCCGCCGACTGCACCCCCGCCAACCTCGCCGCCACCGGCACCGAGGCCGCCTTCGCCGGCGCCGGTCTCAGCGTCTCGGTCGCAGATGACACCACGACGAGCTTCCGGGCGACGGCGACCGATGCCGGCAACACCTCGCCCTGCTCGGCCCCCTTCACCTACACCGAGGACTCGACCGCGCCCGAGACCACGATCGACTCCGGCCCCTCGGGCACGACCTCCGACAACACCCCGTCGTTCAGCTTCTCCTCCTCAGAGCCCGGCTCGAGCTTCCAATGCCGCTTTGACGCCGCCGCCTTCGGCCCCTGCTCGGGCCCCGGCGACGCCCACACCGCCGCCGCGGCGCTGACCGAGGGCGCCCACACGTTCGAGGTCCGCGCCACCGACCAGGCCGCGAACACCGACCAGAGCCCGGCGAGCCGCGCCTTCACGGTCGACTCGCTCGCCCCCGACGCCCCCTCGATCGACGCCTCGACCCCGGCCTCGCCCGCCAACGACAACGACCCCGAGCTCGCCGGCAGCGCCGAGGCGGGCTCCACGATCCGCATCTACAGGGCCCCGACCGCCGCCGACTGCACCCCCGCCAACCTCGCCGCCACCGGCACCGAGGCCGCCTTCGCCGGCGCCGGGCTGACGGTCAACGTCAACAACGACACCACCACGATCTTCCGGGCGACGGCCACCGCCGGCAACACCTCGCCCTGCTCGGCCCCCTTCACCTACACCGAGGACTCGACGCCGCCGCAGACGACGATCGAGACCGGCCCCTCGGGCACGACCTCCGACAACACCCCGTCGTTCAGCTTCTCCTCCTCAGAGCCCGGCTCGAGCTTCCAATGCCGCTTTGACGCCGCCGCCTTCGGCCCCTGCTCGGGCCCCGGCGCCAGCCACACCGCTGGCCCAGGGCTCTCACAGGGCCCCCACACGTTCGCCGTGCGCGCCACGGACCAGGCCGCGAACACCGACGGGACGCCGGCGCTCCGCGCCTTCACGGTCGACTCGCTGCCGCCCGCCAACCCAACGATCAAAGACTCTGACCCCAACAGTCCCGCCAACGACAATTTCCCCGAGCTCGACGGCCTCGCCGAGAACAACTCCACGATCCGCATCTACAGGGCCCCGACCGCCGCCGACTGCACCCCCGCCAACCTCGCCGCCACCGGCACCGAGGACGCCTTCACGACCATCGGGCTGACGGTCAACGTCAACAACGACACCACGACGATCTTCCGGGCCACGGCCACCGATGCCGGCGGCAACACCTCCGCCTGCGGTGTCGCGTTCGTCTACACCGAGGACTCGACCCCGCCGCAGACGACGATCGACAGCGGCCCCTCCGGTAACACACGCGATCGCACCCCGACTTTCCGCTTCCACTCGAGCGAGCCGCAGGGCGCGACGTTCCAGTGCAGAGTGGACAGCGACCCCTTCAGAGCCTGCAAATCGCCCGAGAGGGTCAGGAGGCTCTCCTTCGGGAATCACACCTTCCGCGTCCGGGCCCTGGACGCCGCCGGGAACATCGACCCGACGCCGGCGCAGCGCACGTTCACGGTCGAGAGGTGACCGGGCCCGTGTAGCCCGAATCTGATCGGGCGGAACGGTGAGTCCCACCGAAGCACCGTGATCGACGGGTGGCACCGCGGAGCGCTGGGTATGGCCGCGCCCCCAGGGCGGCCCTGCGTCGTTTCGGCGCTATTCTTGACCCCTACCTCGTGGCCTGCGGCCGGGGGTTTTTTTACGTCGGGCGCTGATCGGCTCGGCGGCGAGAAGAAAGAAGCAGAGGAGAAATGGCCTCAGACGTACGAATCGGCGTCACCCTCGCGTGCGAGGAGTGCAAGCGCCGCAACTATGAGACGAACAAGTCGCGGCGGAACTCGCCGGACCGAATCGAGATCCGCAAGTACTGCCGCTGGTGCGGCCGCCACACGGCTCACAAGGAGACCCGCTAAGGGCTCCTGTAGCGATGGCGAAGACCAGGGCACAGAAGAAGGCTGAGAAGCGGCGGCGCCAGCAGGCTCAGCAGGAGCGCCAACCCGGCTCTCCCGAACGGGCCGCGGAGTCGCGGGCGCAGCACGACACGCAGAACCCGGTCTCGGGCGACGTGGCCGAGTTCGAGGCAGCGCTCGAGACGGGAGCAAACCCCGAGGATTACGGCGAGCACGTAGGCCCGCCGACTGGCGACCCCCACGCCGACACCCAAGCCCGCGCCGCGGTACCGGGAGTCCAGCCAGACCCCGTCGCCCCCGCCGAGCCACAGGCTCCGGCTCCGTCGCGCGCCGACGTCGGCCGAGCCGACGAGGCGTCCACAGATCTCGAGACTTCGAAGCCCTCGCGCGCCGACCGCAAGTCCGCGAAGCGGAAGGAGAAGGAGCAGCGAAAGCGAGAGCGCGAGCGCGCGATCGCCAAGCAGCAGACCGAGAAGGCCGAGAAGCGCCGCAATCCGATCATCGCCTTCTTCATCTCGTGCTGGGCCGAGCTGAAGAAGGTCCAGTGGCCCGACCGCGACACCCTTGTGCAGGCCTCCGCCGTAACGTTGATCTTCGTCGTCGTCATGGCGGCCTACCTCGGAGGCCTCGACGCGATCTTCAACTGGCTGATCAAGCAGATCCTTTAGTCCGTCTCACCTACCCCGTCTGGAGTCCTCTTAGATGTTTCGCTGGTACGTCATCAACACCTATTCCGGCCACGAGAACAAGGTCAAGCAGAACCTGGAGCATCGTGTCCACACGATGAGCCAGGAGCGCAACGTGCGCCAGGTCGTCGTGCCCACGGAGCAGGTCACCGAGATCAACAAGGACGGCCAGAAGGAGCCGAAGGAGAAGCGGACCATGCCCGGCTACGTGCTGGTCAACATGGAGATGACCGACGACTCGTGGGGCCTGGTCAAGAACACGCCCGGCGTCACCGGCTTCGTCGGCTCGCGCAACAAGCCGATCCCGCTGAGCAAGGTCGAGGTCGACCGGCTGCTCCACCGCGAGACGGCGGAGCGCCCGCGCACCCGCGCGCAGTTCTCGATCGGCGAATCCGTCAAGGTGATCTCCGGCCCGCTCGCCGACTTCTCGGGCGAGATCGCCGAGATCAACGAGGACGCTGCGAAGCTGAAGGTGCTTGTATCCATCTTCGGCCGCGAGACACCGGTCGAGGTCAACTACGACCAGGTGAAGAAGATCTGAGCATGGAGCGCAAGCGTGGAGCGAAGCGGAACGCGAACACAGGTATGAGCGGAATGCGAAGGTGCTTATAGATGGCCAAGAAAGTCCTCACACTCATCAAGCTTCAGATCCCGGCGGGTGCCGCCAACCCGGCGCCGCCGGTCGGCCCCGCCCTGGGCCAGCACGGCGTCAACATCATGGAGTTCTGCAAGGCGTTCAACGCCCAGACCCAGCAGGACTCGGGGACGATCATCCCGGTCGAGATCACGGTCTTCGAGGACCGCTCGTTCGAGTTCATCACCAAGACCCCGCCCGCCGCGATCCTGATCAAGGAGGCCGCGGGCATCCCCAAGGGCTCGGGCGAGCCCCACACCACCAAGGTCGGCTCGATCACCGCCGACCAGGCCCGCTCGATCGCCGAGCGCAAGATGCCCGACCTGAACGCGAACGACCTCGACGCCGCGACCAAGATCATCGCCGGCACCGCCCGCTCGATGGGCGTCACGGTGGAGGGTCTGTGAGCATGGAACGGAGTGGAATGCGAGGACAGGAACGATGAGCAGGGGAAAGCGCTATCGCGCGGCATACGACAAGGTCGATCGCGATAAGGCCTATGACCCGGCCGAGGCGGTCACCCTCCTCAAGGAGACCGCTGGGGCAGGCTTCGACGAGACCGTCGAGCTGCACATGCTGCTCGGAGTCAACGTCCGCCACGCCGAGGAGCAGCTCCGCGGCACGCTCGCGCTGCCGCGCGGCCTCGGCAAGGACGTGACGATCGCCGTCTTCGCCGAGGGCGACCAGGCGCGCCAGGCCACCGAGGCCGGCGCCCAGTACGTCGGCGGCGACGACCTCGCGGCCAAGGTCGAAGAGGGCTGGACCGACTTCGACGTCGCGATCTCGACCCCGGCGATGATGCCGACGGTCGGCAAGCTCGGCCGGGTGCTCGGCCCGCAGGGCAAGATGCCGAATCCCAAGGTCGGCACCGTCACCGACGACATCGCCAAGGCGGTCGACGAGGCCAAGGCCGGCAAGGTCGAGTACCGCACCGACCGCCAGGCGATCATCCACCTCTCGATCGGCAAAACCAGCTTCGATGCCGACGCCCTCCTCGAGAACTACGCCGCCGTGATCGAGGAGATCATCCGCGCGAAGCCGGCGGCGGCGAAGGGCAAGTACCTGATCTCGGTCACCCTGACCAGCACGATGGGCCCCGGTATCCGCGTCGACACCTCGAAGACGCGCGCCTCGGAGATCACGGCGCACGGGGCCGCGGCCTCCGTTTCGGCGACCGCCGATGCCGGTGAGGGCGGGGAAGAGCAGGAAGAGGCGCCCGTGCCGGTCGACGAGCAGGCCGCCGTCGAGGAGGCCACGGCCTAGCGGCTACTATCCCGATTCAACTTTTTGCCGAAGACCGCAGGCGGGGCTTCCGAGGGAAGTCCGTAAGGCCGGCGCAGGTGAGTGAGAGCAGCCCCGGCCCGCATTTCTTCGGCCGCCTACTCGAGCCCGCCCGCGTGCGGGCTCTTTCATTTTCGAGAACGAGGAACGGAACGACGTGAACAAGGAACAGAAGGCAGAGGCGGTCGAGAAGCTCACCGGGGAGCTCAAGGGTGCCGACGCGATCTTCGCGATCGACTATCGCGGCATCAGCGTGCCCCAGGCGGCGGAGCTGCGCTCCGGCCTGCGCGACGCCGACGCCAGCTTCCGCGTCGTCAAGAACCGCCTCACGTTGCGCGCCGCCGACGCCGCCGGGACCGAGGACATCAAGGAGCACCTGAGCGGGCCGACGGCGCTGACCTTCGTGCAGGGCGACGTCGCCCTCGCGGCCAAGACGCTCTCCAAGCTCGGGACCGAGTGGGAGCTGCTCGAGTTCAAGGGCGGCATCATGGACGGCGCTGCTCTCGACAAGGACTCCTTCCTCGCGATCGCGAAGCTTCCCGGCCGCGACCAGCTCAACGCCCAGTTCGCGGGCATCGTCGCGAGCCCGATCACCGGCCTGGTCCGCGGGCTCGGCTCGATGGTCCAGGGACTGGCCCTGCAGCTACAGGCGATCGCCGACCAGGGACTGGTCACCGGCGAAGCGCCGGCGCCCCCCGCCGAGGACACCCCGGATGCTCCCGCCGAGGAGGCTCCCGCCGAGGACAGCCCGGACGAGACTCCCGCCGAGGAGACCCCGGCTGAAGACAGCCCCGCCGAGGAGGCCCCGGCCGAGGAGCCCACTGACGACGCTTCCGACCCCGATCCCGATCCCGATCCGACCGATTCACCAGAGGAGGAGCCCTCCGAGGAGAAAGCTCCTGAAGGTGAGGAGGCCGGCGACACCGTCGAAGGCGGCGGCGAAGGCGACGCGGACATCGGAGAGGGCGACGCCGGCGAGGACGCCGAGTCCGAGGAGCCCGGGAGCCCTGCGGAAGAGACTGTGAACGAGACCGAGGCGCCTGAAGGCGCGCCGGCCGACCCCGGAAGCGAAGCTGAGGAGTCGGCCGTGGATAACGAGAAGGAGAACGAGTAAGACATGGCGACCACCACTGAGGAATGGATCGATGAGCTCAAGGGCATTTCGGTGCTCGAGCTCTCAGAGCGCATCAAGGCGCTCGAGGAGGAGTTCGGCGTCTCCGCGACGGCCGTAGCGGCCGCGGCACCCGCCGGCGGCGGCGACGGCGGCGGCGCAGCCGAGGAGGAGTCCAGCACGGTCGACGTCATCCTGACCGGCGCCGGCGAGAAGAAGATCGGCGTGATCAAGGTCGTCCGCGCGGCGACCGGCCTGGGCCTGAAGGAGGCCAAGGCAGTGGTCGACGAGGCTCCGTCCCCCGTCAAGGAGGCCATCGAGCGCGACGAGGCCGAGAAGCTGAAGGGCGAGATCGAGGAGGCCGGCGGCACCGCCGAGCTGAAGTAACCCGAAGTGGTTACTGACTGATGGCGAAGCGGGGTCAACCTCGCGCCCGCAACGCGCGACCGTCAGAGCGCCTTGATCCTGCGTATTAGCGTGTGCTAGTCTCCCGGGTCGCGCCCGGTGAGGCTTGCTGCCAGAAGTATCGGCAGCTGCCTACTACAACCCTTCGAATACTTGAGGAGTCGCCAAGTTGGCCCCAACCAGCGCTGCCCCGGTAACCCGTCGGAGCTTCTCACGCCTGAGGAACCCTCTTGACGTCCCGCATCTGATCGACATCCAGCGTCGTTCCTTCAAGGCGCTGGTGGACCCCGAAAACGGCCTGCTCAGGGCCACCATCGACGACATCTCCCCGACCGAGGACTACACGGGGAACCTGGCGATCGTGTTCCAGGAGTTCGAGTTCGACGAGCCCGCCCACGACGTCGACGAGTGCCGCGAGAAGGACATGACGTACTCGCGGCCGCTGAACATCAAGGTCGCGTTCCAGAACCGCGAGACGGGCGAGATCCGCGAGCAGACGGTGTTCATGGGCGACTTCCCGTGGATGACCGACCGCGGCACCTTCGTCATCAACGGCACCGAGCGCGTCGTCGTGACGCAGCTGGTCCGTTCGCCGGGCGCCTATGTGATGGAGCCCAAGGACCGCGAGAAGCAGGTCTTCATCGCCAACCTGATGCCGGCGCGCGGCTCCTGGCTGGAGCTCGAGATCGACAAGAAGGGACGCGTCTACGTCCGCATAGACCGCAAGCGCAAGCTGCCGGTCACCGTCCTGCTGCGCGCGATGGGCTACGTCTCCGACGAGAAGCTGCTCGAGATGTTCGACAACTCCGTCTACATGCGCCACACGATCGCGGCGGACACCGACGCGACGCGTGACGAAGAGGGCGCCCTGATCGAGCTGTTCAAGAAGCAGCGCCCGGGCGAGCCGCCCTCGGTCGACGCCGCGAGGACGCTGCTGGAGCAGCTCTTCTTCGACCCCAAGCGCTACGACCTGACTCGGGTCGGCCGCTACAAGCTGAACGCCAGGCTCGACCTCGACATCGACCTCGACACCCGCACCCTGACCCACGACGACATCATCGCCCTGGTCAAGGAGCTGACCTCGATCCCGAGGATCCTCGGCGTGCCGGAGGAGATCGACGAGGAGAACCCGATCAAGGACTATGCCGCGGAGGCTTCGACCTACCCGCGCGAGCCCGTCCATGACCATCTCGACGAGTACGAGCACTTCGGCAACCGCCGGCTGCGCACCGTCGGCGAGCTGATCCAGGAGGCCTTCCGCATCGGCCTCTACCGGATGGAGCGAGTGGTCCGCGAGCGCCTCACGACCGAGGACGCCGACGCGATCACCCCGCAGACGATCATCAACATCCGCCCGGTCGTCGCCGCGCTGAAGGAGTTCTTCGGCTCCTCGCAGCTGTCCCAGTTCATGGACCAGACCAACTCCCTGGCGGGCCTGACGCACCGCCGCCGCCTGTCGGCGCTCGGCGCCGGCGGCCTGACGCGCGAGCGCGCGCCCATCGAGGTCCGCGACGTGCACTCGACCCACTACGGGCGCATGTGCCCGATCGAGACCCCGGAGGGCCCGAACATCGGCCTGATCGGCTCGCTGTCCTCGTACGCCCAGATCTCCGAGCACGGCTTCGTCACCACGCCGTACCGCGTGGTCAAGGACGGCGTCGTCAGCGACGAGATCGTGCACCTCGACGCGACGCAGGAAGAGGAGCGGATCATCGCCCAGGCGAACGCCGAGATGGACCAGGACTCGGGCAAGCTCAAGGGCCCCCGCGTCCTCTGCCGCCGCCGCGAGGGCGAGCTGACGACGGTCTCCCCCAAGGAGGTCGAGCTGATGGACGTCTCGCCGACCCAGATCTGGTCGGTCGCGACCGCGCTGATCCCGTTCCTCGAGCACGACGACGCCAACCGGGCGCTGATGGGCTCGAACATGCAGCGCCAGGCAGTGCCGCTGCTGAAGCCCGAGCCGCCGCTGATCGGAACGGGCATGGAGCGCCGCGCCGCCGAGGACACGGGCGACGTCATCCTCGCCGAGAACGCCGGTGAGGTGACCGGCGTCGACGCCGAGCGCATCACCATCAGCCACGGCTCGAAGCGCGACGAGTACCCGCTCCACAAGTTCATGCGCTCGAACCAGGGCACGATCATCCACCAGCGCCCGATCGTCGGCCTCGGCGACAGGGTCAAGGCCGGCGACGTGCTCGCCGACGGCTCATCGACCTCCGGCGGCGAGATCGCGCTCGGCAAGAACTGCCTGGTCGCCTTCATGTCCTGGGAGGGCTACAACTTCGAGGACGCGATCATCCTCAGCCAGCGGCTGGTGAAGGACGACGAGCTCACCTCGATCCACATCGAGGAGTACGAGGTCGACGCCCGCACCACCAAGCTCGGCGACGAGGAGATCACCCGCGACATCCCGAACCGCTCCGAGGAGTCCCTGCGCAACCTCGACGAGCGCGGCATCGTCCGCATCGGCGCCGAGGTCGAGGCGGGAGACCTGCTGGTCGGAAAGGTCACGCCCAAGGGCGAGACCGAGCTGACCGCCGAGGAGAAGCTGATCCGCGCGATCTTCAAGGAGAAGGCGCGCGAGGTCCGCGACACCTCGCTCAAGGTGCCGCACGGCGCGGGTGGGGTCGTCCTCGACGTCCTCACTTTCAGCCGCGACGGCGGCGACGACCTGTCGCCGGGAGTCAACGACCTGGTTCGCGTTTACGTCGCGACCAAGCGCAAGATCGCGGAGGGCGACAAGCTCGCCGGACGCCACGGGAACAAGGGCGTCATCTCCAAGATCGTCCCCGAGGAGGACATGCCGTTCCTCGCCGACGGGACGCCGGTTGACGTCATCCTCAACCCGCTCGGCGTGCCGAGCCGAATGAACATCGGCCAGATCCTCGAGACCCACCTCGGGTGGGTCGCCGGCGAGGGCTGGTACGACGACGGCACCGAGTCCTACGCGCAGCGCGACCGCAACCGCAACCGCGTCAACGTGGCGACGTCCGTCTTCGACGGCGCGACCCTCGAGGACGTGGACGACGCGATGGTGCGCTGGCAGGAGGAGAACGGCGACGCCCGCGGCGTCGACCTCGGCGTGGACAAGTCCAAGAAGCCCGGCAACCGGGCCGAGGGCAAGTTCCAGCTCTACAGCGGACGCACGGGCGAGCCGTACGAGGGCAAGGTCACCGTCGGCTACATGTACATCCTCAAGCTGCTGCATCTGGTCGACGACAAGATCCACGCGCGCTCGACCGGCCCCTACTCGCTGGTCACCCAGCAGCCGCTGGGCGGCAAGGCGCAGTTCGGCGGCCAGCGCTTCGGTGAGATGGAGGTCTGGGCGCTCGAGGCATACGGCGCCGCCTACACCCTGCAGGAGATGCTCACGGTCAAGTCCGACGACACAGTCGGTCGCGTCAAGGCCTACGAGGCGATCGTCAAGGGCGAGAACATCCCCGAGCCGTCGATCCCCGAGTCGTTCAAGGTCCTGCTGAAGGAGATCCAGGCGCTGTCGCTCGACGCGAACGTCGTCTCCGAGGAGGGCGAGGGCGTCGAGATGGGCGAGGAGGAGGACGACCTGCTGCGGGCCGCCGAGGAGCTCGGCATCGAGCTGTCGGGAGTGCGCGCTGACGGGGACGGAGACGGGAAGAAGGGCGCTGCCGACGAGAAGGAAGAGCAGGTTGTCGAGGGCGATGGCAAGGAAAGCACCAAGGCCGAGGAGGCAAAGAGCAAGTGATCGACATCAACAATTTCGACGCGATCGAGATCGGCCTGGCGTCATCGAAGAAGATCCGGGGCTGGAGCTCCGGCGAGGTCACCAAGCCCGAGACGATCAACTACCGCACGCTGAAGCCCGAGAAGGACGGGCTCTTCTGCGAGCGCATCTTCGGTCCCACAAAGGACTGGGAGTGCTACTGCGGCAAGTACAAGCGCGTCCGCTACAAGGGCATCGTCTGCGAGCGCTGCGGCGTCGAGGTCACGCGCTCCAAGGTCCGTCGCGAGCGCATGGGCCACATCGACCTGGCCGCGTCCGTCTCCCACATCTGGTTCTTCAAGGGCGTTCCCTCGCGGATCGGCTACCTGATCGACATGGCTCCCAAGGAGCTCGAGAAGGTCCTGTACTTCGCCGCATCGGTGATCACCTGGGTCGACACCGAGGCCCGCGAGAAGGACCTCGTCAAGCTCGAGAAGGAAGTCGAGAAGCAGGCCGGCGAGTACGAGCGCGAGCGCGAGCAGCGCACGCAGGAGCTGAACGAGTCGCTGAAGCGCCGCCTCGCCTACCTCGGCATCGCCGAGGGCGACGAGGAGGCTCCGCCCGCCGGCTCGGTCGAGGGCTTCAACGAGGACGACGAGCTCTGGGCCGACTCCACCGGCTCCCCGAAGCGGATCAAGGCAGAGGACCGCGAGAAGATGGGCAAGGAGCTCCGCAAGACGTTCGAGGCCGAGATCGCCGACACCGAGGCCTACCTCGAGGAGGCGGCCGACCGCCTGCGCGAGGTCTTCAAGATCTTCAGCGAGATGAAGCCGAAGGACGTCATCAACGACGAGACGACCTTCCGCGAGCTCAAGGACCGCTTCGGTTCCCCGTTCGGTTGGGGCGAGTACTTCCGCGGCGGCATGGGCGCCGAGTCCGTCCGCGACCTGCTTCAGCAGGTCGACCTCGAGGCCGAGGCCGAGTTGCTGGAGGAGACCATCAACACCTCCAAGGGCCAGAAGCAGGCTCGTTCGGTCAAGCGCCTCAAGGTCGTCGACGCCTTCCTGAAGTCCGACAACAAGCCGGACTGGATGATCCTCGACGTCGTGCCGGTGATCCCGCCGGAGCTGCGCCCGATGGTGCAGCTCGACGGCGGCCGGTTCGCGACCTCTGACCTGAATGACCTCTACCGCAGGGTGATCAACAGGAACAACCGCCTGAAGCGGCTGCTCGACCTCGGCGCGCCCGAGATCATCGTCAACAACGAGAAGCGCATGCTCCAGGAGGCCGTCGACGCACTGTTCGACAACGGCCGCCGCGGCCGTCCCGTCACCGGGCCGGGCAATCGCCCCCTTAAGTCGCTCTCGGACATGCTCAAGGGCAAGCAGGGGCGCTTCCGCCAGAACCTGCTCGGCAAGCGCGTCGACTACTCCGGCCGATCGGTGATCGTGTCGGGCCCGTCGCTGCGCCTGCACCAGTGCGGGCTGCCGAAGCTGATGGCGCTCGAGCTGTTCAAGCCGTTCATCATGGCCCGCCTCGTCGAGCGCAAGCAGGTCCAGAACATCAAGGCGGCCAAGAAGATGGTCGACTCGATGATCCCCGAGGTCTGGGACGTGCTCGAGGAGGTCATCCACGAGCACCCGGTGCTGCTCAACCGCGCGCCGACCCTGCACCGACTCGGCATCCAGGCATTCGAGCCGGTGCTGGTCGAGGGCAAGGCGATCCAGGTCCACCCGCTGGTCTGTCACGCGTTCAACGCCGACTTCGACGGCGACCAGATGGCCGTGCACCTTCCGCTCTCCGCGGAGGCGCAGGCCGAGGCCCGCATTCTCATGCTCTCGTCGAACAACATCCTCTCGCCGGCGCACGGTGCACCGCTCGCGACCCCGACCCAGGACATGGTCCTCGGGCTCTACTACCTGACGTACTCCCACGACGACGTGACGACCCTCGATCGCTCGAAGTTGCCGTCGAGGCCTCACCCGTTCCGGACCGCTCAGGAGGCCGAGCTCGCCTACGAGAACGGCATCGTGCAGCTGCACGACTATGCCGAGTACCGCAGGCCCGGCCACGAGCACTTCCTGACCACGGTCGGGCGCATCATCTTCAATGACAGCGTCGAGCGCGCGATCGCTGCCGCGCTGGAGGACGAGTACGACCCCGAGAAGTACGAGTTCGTCAACCGCTCGCTGAAGAAGCGCGACGTCAACGACATCGTCACCGGTCTCGTGGACGCCTACGGGGCCCCCGCGGTCGCGCTGGTGCTCGACTCATTCAAGGAGCTGGGCTTCCACTTCGCGACCAAGGCCGGGATCACGATCTCGAAGAACGACGTCGTCGCCCCGCCCTCGAAGGACGAGATGCTGGAGCGCTACGAGGGCGACAGCGACAAGATCATGGAGCCAGTACGACGACGGCTACATCACCGCCGAGGAGCGCAAGGAGAGCATCACGCGACTCTGGAACAGCGCGACCGAAGAGGTCGGGCAGGCGATGGAGGACAACCTCCAGGAGCTGAACCCGATCTTCATGATGGCCAACTCCGGGGCCCGCGGGTCGTTCAAGCAGATCCGCCAGCTCGCCGGCATGCGAGGCCTGATGGCGAATCCGAAGGGCGAGATCATCGAGCGCCCGATCAAGGCCAACTTCATGGAGGGCCTGACCGTGCTCGAGTACTTCATCTCGACCCACGGCGCCCGCAAGGGCCTCGCCGACACTGCTCTGCGCACCGCCGACTCGGGCTACCTGACCCGTCGCCTCGTCGACGTCTCGCAGGACGTGATCGTCCGCATCGAGGACTGCAAGACCAAGGACCTGGTCGACATGCCGGTCCGCCGCGAGGCCGGCGAGATCAACCCGAACCTGCTGGGCCGCGTGGTCGCCAAGAAGACGACCACCAAGCGCGGGCGCGAGCTGCTGAAGCGCAACCAGCTGATCGACAAGCCGATGGTCGCCGAGCTGCACGAGGCTTTCGACGCCGATGACCTGGAGTCGACTGTCCCGGTGCGATCCGTCGCCAAGTGCGAGGCCGAGAGCGGGATCTGCCGCTTTTGCTACGGCGTCATGCCCGCGACAGGCGCGCTGGTCGAGATCGGCGACGCGGTCGGCATCATCGCCGCGCAGTCGATCGGCGAGCCGGGCACCCAGCTGACGATGCGGACCTTCCACACCGGTGGTGTGGCAGGGCTCGACATCACGCAGGGCCTGCCGCGCGTAGTCGAGCTGTTCGAGGCTCGCAAGCCGAAGGGCCTGGCGAAGATCGCCGAGGTCGACGGCAAGGTCTCGATCGAGGAGTCCGACAAGGCCGTCAAGGTCACGATCACCGACGACAAGGGCGAGGAGCACGACTACTCCTTCCCGCCCCGCACGAACCTCTACGTCGAGAGCGGCAAGAAGGTCGAGGTGGGCACCCAGCTCAACGAGGGTTCCCTCTACCCGGCCGAGATCCTGGCGATCCGCGGCCGCACGGCGACCGAGCAGTACATCGTCTCCGAGGTCCAGCGCGTCTACCGGACCCAGGGCGTCGACATCAACGACAAGCACATCGAGCTGATCGTGCGCCAGATGCTGAAGAAGGTGCGCGTCGACGCCAAGGGCTCGACCGAGTTGCTCCCGGGCCAGCTCGAGGACCGCCTCACCTTCAACGCGATCAACGACAAGATGAAGGGCAAGAAGACCAAGACCCCCGCCAAGGCGGAGCCGGTGATCCTCGGGATCACCAAGGCCTCGCTCGCGACGGAGTCCTTCCTCTCGGCCGCTTCCTTCCAGGAGACGACCAAGGTCCTCACGGACGCCGCGCTCGAAGGCAAGCGCGACCGCCTCGCGGGCCTGAAGGAGAACGTGATCATCGGCAAGCTGATCCCGGCCGCGACCGGGTTGAAGCGCTACCGCTCGGTCGAGATCGAGCCGGTGGAGCCCGCCCAGCCCCCCGCCGAGGACCTGCTCTCCGAGGAGGAGCTGCAGGCCGACCTGGAGCTGGCGGGCGAGAGCGGCGAAGGATCGCAGCTCGAGGGCTTCGGCCCGAGCTTCGCCGAGGAGCTCGAGGAGCTCGCCTCCGAGATCGAGACCCCGCCGGGCACCGCCGAGGCGGGCGCCACGACGGACTCCGGCTCGGGCGACGGCGACAAGCCCTCGAGCGACAGCTAGAGCGAGCAGCGCAAGACCGCATGAGAAAGGCCCGCCTGGAGGCGGGCCTTTCTCGTTCCGGGGTGCTGCGACTGCGAGCTAGCGGCGGATGAGCCTGAGCTTCTTGGAGAAGGTCAGCCTCTCTCCACCTGCGCTGATCGAGACGCGGAAGACGAGCTTGTTCTTCCGGTTGACCAGGGTGCGGGCCGCGGGCTTGATCCGCAGCGCCGCGAGCTTGCGCTTCCCGGGCTTGACACCGACCTTGCCGGTCGAGGTCGCGCGCTTGGAGCGCTTGCCCCTGCTGTAGCCGGCGAGCTTCACACGGCACTTCGCCGCGAGCGCCTTCGGACAGCGAACCGGGACCATGATCTTGTTGCCCTGGACCATGCCCGCTGCTCCGACGGAGTCGCGAAGCGCGCCGGTGTTGTCGCCACCCGGCGGGTTGGGCGTGCCTCCGCCCGGACCGTTCGGCGTCGCGTCACACGCATCGCCGACGCCGTCGTTGTCGGCGTCCGCCTGATTCGTGTTCGCGACCGTCGGGCAATTGTCGGTGCCATCGGTGATGCCGTCGCCGTCGCCATCGGGCCCGTTTGGCGTGCTGTCGCACGCGTTGCCGATGCCGTCGCCGTCGGTGTCGAGCTGGTCGGCGTTCGCGACGTTGTCGCAGTTGTCGACGTCGTCGATGACCGTGTCGCCGTCGGTGTCGGTCTCGCAGGCGTTGCCGATGCCGTCCGCGTCCGTGTCCTCCTGACCCGGGTTGGCGACCGCCGGGCAGTTGTCGGTGCCGTCCGGCACGCCGTCGCCGTCGCCATCGCCGGCCTCAGCCGTCGACGCTCGAAGCACGACGTCGTCGTAGTCGGCGCGAGCGCCGACCAGGACGCCGACCGGAGCGGAGAACTCCGTGCGGGTCCGGATGCGGTAGCTGTCACCCACGTCCAGCTGAGCCGGATCGACCTCGACGCTGGCGATGTTGCTCCAGCTGTCGGTGTCCGAATGCGGCGTTTCGTCGACGACCTCGAGGCTGTCCTGGTCGGTGACGTTGAACAGCTCGACGCTGTAATTGGAGCTTCCGAGCAGCAACAGCAGGCCGCCCACGTCGGCGCGTCGCGCCATCGAGAAGCTGACCTCGTCGGGTGTAGCCCCGGCGACGCCGTTGTAGGTGAACACCGGGCTCTGCCAGGTGCCATCGACGTTGCCGGCCACGCCCACCAGGCCGGCGGCCGTGGTCCGCAGGAAGCCGTCACTGGCCCCTCCGGCCCCGCCGCTCCCTTCGTGGTCGTTGTCGACGGCGGGACAGAGCAGCGGCTGCAATAGGCACAGGCCCGTCGCGTCCGCCGAACCGGTCCAGCCCCCGGCGGTCGGCTCGAATACCTGAGCCTCCGGGTCGGGGTGGTACGCACTCGTCGCCGCGTGGGCCGGTGCCGCGAACAGCAGAGTTGCCGCTCCTGCACCGAGCACCGCGAGAGCGACGTGAATCCTTCTCGCAATCGTCATTCCCTTGCTCCTTCTCGGTTGTTTGCCTCCCGCTCCGGCTGAGGCCCAGTCCTGGCCCCCCGTCCGAAGCACGCCCTTGCCGGGCGTCTCCCCGACAATCGGCGTTTACCTACTATTGCTTTAATCGGTTTTAGGTATGCGTCCCGAAGCATCCAACAAACGTCCAAGTTGGACGGGTGTTGCCGCGGCCGTAGTCTCTGCGGGGTGCGCAGCTCGCCCACAGCCTCGGCGCCGGACCTCGACCCGAAGCTGCTCGTCGCTGCTCAGGGCGGCGACGAGGATGCGTTCGGCCGCCTCGTGGAGCCGTATCGCCGCGAGCTGCACGCTCACTGCTACCGGATGCTCGGCTCGCTGCACGATGCGGAGGACGCGCTCCAAGACGCGATGCTGCGGGCGTGGCGGGGATTGGCTGGGTTCGGCGGCCCCGGGCTGCTGCGCGCCTGGCTGTATCGGATCGCGACGAACGCCTGCCTCGACGCGATCGCCCGCCGCCCCAAGCGCGTGCTCCCCGCCGAGAACGCTCCCGCCGCCGGCCCCGGGGACGGGCTCGGCGAGCCGCTCGTGGAGTCGGTGTGGGTCGAGCCCTACCCAGACGAGCTCCTCGAGCCCGGCGAGCCCGAGGCGGCTCCCGAGGCGCGCTACGAGCAGCGCGAAGCGGTCGAGCTCGCGTTCATAGCCGCGATGCAGCATCTGCCTCCTCAGCAGCGCGCGGCGCTGATCCTGCGCGAGGTGCTCGGCTTCTCCGCCAAGGAGACGGCCGAGTCGCTCGACTCGAGCACCGCCTCGGTCAACAGCGCACTCCAGCGCGCGCGAAAGACGGTTGACGAGCGCCTTCCCGAGCAGAGCCAGCAGCAGACCCTGAGGTCGCTCGGCGACGAGCGCCTGCGCGAGATAGTCGAGGCCTACATGGACGCGATGCAGCGCGGCGACGTGCCTGCCGTCGTCGGGATGCTCGCCTCCGACGCCGCGTGGTCGATGCCCCCGCTCCCCGCCTGGTTCGCCGGCAGCGATTCGATCACGGCATTCCTCGAGGCCGGCCCGCTCTCAGGCCAGTGGCGCTGGCGCCACCTGCCGACGCGCGTCAACGGGCAGGCCGCGGTCGCGACCTACACATGGTGGGAGGAGCGCGGGGAGTTCCTTCCGTTCTCGGTCGACGTGCTCACGCTCGAAGGCGACCGCATCGCGGAGATCTGCTCGTTCATCGTGCGCTCGACCGACGCCCGCGGCGCCGAGCATTACCGTCGCTTCCCCGCCCAGCCTCTCGATGACGCCAGGGCGGAGGCGCTGTTCGCGGGCGCGGGCCTGCCGCTCAGCGTCGGTTGAGCTCGCGCGGGCGGGACGCCGGTGCCGGGGTCCTCGTGCGGCGCCCGTTCGGCGGGCAGTCCGGGACCGCGACCGCTCCGCCCCCGTGCGGGCCACCGCGCCGCGGGCTGCGCGGGCGCCTCGGCTCGCGTCGCCAGCGGCGAAAGCCGGGGTCCTTCTCGCCCCCGCCCGGCAGCTCCTCGTTGAACTCGTCGTAGGAGCGAGCCCCGTACCAGACGAGCCAGATCGCGAAGAAGACCGGCACCTTGAGCACCACGAGCAGGAACATGATCGGCAGCGCGCCCTCCATCCCAACGGCAGTCTAAAGAGTCGAGGTGCTCGGCTCCCGAGGGACGGGCGCGGAGCTACGAGGGCATGAATCCGTCCGCAACCCAGGCCTCGAGGGCGGCGACGTGGCCGTCCTCGAGCCCGATGGCGGACTCGGTCGGGACAAGCAGGGTGGGGGCATCGCGAGCCTCGGCCCACTCGTAGCAGCTGTGGTCGAGGTTGTCGTCGATCCAGCCCAGCGGCCGGTCCTTCGCGTACTCCTCGATCGCCTCCAGCTTCCAGTGGGCCGTCCCGAAGCGCGCGCGCCCGTCGAAGGAGAGGAACGGGAGCTGCGGGAGGCCGAGGATCTCGGGCAGATGGTCGTTGGCGCGGTCCTCCCAGCCAGTCGCCCACACGAGCTCGAAGCTCTGGGCGAGCCGGTTGAGTCGCTCCCCGGTGGGGAGCGAGATGCAGTGCAGCATCCCGTCGACGAGGTGGAACTCGCCGGGGGCGTCGTCGGTGCCCTCCTCGAACCCGAACAGGCTGATCACCCCGTCCACGTCGACCATCAAAGCCGGCTTGTCAGACTGGTTACCGCTCGCCTCCATGGGCTGGGACTTTATGGAGTCGCTACCATTCCGCGCCGTGCCTAATACGAATCAGCTGGTCCGCAAGGGCCGCAAAGCAAAGCCGAAGAAGATGTCCACGCCGGGGCTGAAGTCCGGGCAGGGCAAGAAGAAGCGCGTGGCCGCTCCCCAGCGTCGCGGCGTGTGCACCCGCGTCGCCACCGTGACGCCGAAGAAGCCGAACTCCGCGCTTCGCAAAATCGCCCGCGTGCGCCTGACCAATCAGATGGAAGTCACGACCTACATCCCAGGCGAGGGCCACAACCTCCAGGAGCACTCCGTCGTGCTCGTGCGAGGCGGCCGGGTCAAGGACCTTCCGGGCGTCCGCTACAAGGTCGTCCGCGGCACGCTCGACGCCGCCGGCGTCTCGGACCGCAAGCAGGGCCGTTCGCTGTACGGCGTCAAGGCCACCTAGCGATGGCGAGGCGAAACCAGGCGACTATCCGGCCGCTCGAGCCGGACAGCACTTACCGCAGCCGTCTCGTTCAGCAGGTCATCAACAAGGTGATGACCGCGGGCAAGAAGAGCACCGCCGAGCGCATCGTCTACGACGCGCTCTCGGTCGTCGGAGAGCGGACCGGCAGCAGCCCGGTCGAGGAGCTCGAGAACGCGGTCAAGCAGCTGACGCCCGTGCTGGAGGTTCGCTCCCGGCGAGTCGGTGGCGCCACCTACCAGGTGCCCGTCGAGGTCCCCGCGCGCCGCGCCCGCACCCTGGCGGTTCGCTGGCTTGTGGAGTTCGCCCGCGCCCGCGGCGAGAAGTCGATGGCCGAGCGGCTCGCGAACGAGATCACCGATGCGTCCAAGCAGCAGGGCAACGCCTGGAAGCGCAAGGACGACATCTACCGCATGGCCCAGGCCAACAAGGCCTTCGCGCACTACCGCTGGTAGCGACGCCTGGCTAGCTCTTGCGGCTTGACCTTGAGGGCCATCTGAAGCCGCCGCTCTCCGCGTCGCCGTTCGAGCTCGACTCGGGCTCGCCTTCATCCCTCGGCTTCGAATCGGGCTGCTGTTCCGCCTCGCCCGGCTCCTGCGAGTCCTCGGTGCCCCTGCTGCGCAACGCGAGGCTCTCGGGGGCGAGGGTGGCCAGCGCGCCGCCGCAGACGGCGAGCAGCAGCGAGCCCACCAGCTCGAACCAGAACCCCGCCGCCGGCTCGGCCTTGGCGTCGATGAACGACTCGCGGGCGTCGTCGAGGGTCCCGATGTTGTTCGCGTCGGGCAGGTCGACGACCAAGAAGATGAGCAGGGCGACGACGCCGCACGCGGCGACCGCGAAGGCGGCGACCTGAGCGAGCGACTCCGTGCGCGCGCCGATTCCGATGACCAGCATGACCAGCGCCGAGACGGCCAGCACCAGCGTCGCGTAGCCGTGCTGGTCTGAGGCGTCGATGGTCGAGATCGCTTCGCCCCCGGGCGGAGTGAGCTCGAACATCGTCGTGAACTGCGAGCCGGCGAGCAGCGCGGCGCCCGCGGCACACGCCAGGACCAGCAGGGTCTCGCTGCGAGGCAGCCGGTTCATCAGGTGCCCGCCCTCAGGCGGCCTCTGCCCGTGGCGGCGTTCGCGGCCTCGATCATGGCCGCGACCAGGGCGGCGGGGATGCGAAAGAAGAGCAGCATCAGGATGCCCGAGGCACGCAGGGCGTACACGGCGAGGGGCGAGCCGTGACGGCGTTTCCCGTCGGCTGCTCGTGCCTGTGTCAGCTTGGTTTCGGTCACCATCCCCTTGCTATCATCCCGCGTCGCTTCAGGCGCCACGTGTGCGTCGTGGAGCAGAGTCACGTTTTGAAGAAGAATGGCGCGACATAGGCGAAGTTCGGGTAACTGAAACGCGTTGCGTTGCGGGCCCGCAAGGGCCTTTTTCATGCGCTAAAACCGAACTCAGCACCGGCAATCACTCTCCTACCTAGGAACGGACGCAGAGCCTCCCAATGCCCCGCAGCTTCCCCCTCGAAAAAACTCGCAACATCGGCATCATGGCGCACATCGATGCCGGGAAGACGACCACGACCGAGCGCATCCTCTACTACACCGGTCGTACCCACAAGATGGGCGAGGTCCACGAGGGCGCGGCCGTCATGGACTGGATGGAGCAGGAGCAGGAGCGCGGCATCACCATCACCTCCGCCGCGACCGCCTGTGAGTGGAAGGACCACCGCATCAACATCATCGACACGCCCGGCCACGTCGACTTCACGGTCGAGGTCGAGCGAAGCCTCCGGGTGCTCGACGGCGCGATCGCCGTCTTCGACTCCGTCGCAGGCGTAGAGCCCCAGTCCGAGACCGTCTGGCGCCAGGCCGACAAGTACGCCGTGCCGCGCATCGCCTACATCAACAAGATGGACCGCACCGGCGCCGACTTCTTCGCAGCCGTCGAGACGATGCGCGACCGCCTCGGCGCCAGCCCCCTTCCGATCCAGATCCCGATCGGCAACGAGTCCGACTTCGTCGGCGTCGTCGACCTGATCGAGAACAAGGCGCTCGTCTGGCGCGACGAGCTCGGCACCGACTTCTCTTATGAGGAGATCCCCGCTGACCTCGTCGACCAGGCCCACGAGCACCGCACCGCGCTGATCGAGGCCTGCGCCGACTACGACGACGAGCTGATGGAGCTCTACCTCGCCGACGAGGAGATCCCGCACGAGCGCATCGCCTCCTCGCTGCACCGCGCCACGCTCGACATCAAGGTGACGCCGGTCCTGCTCGGCTCTTCCTTCAAGAACAAGGGCGTCCAGCCGCTTCTCGACGCGATCGTCGAGTTGCTGCCGTCCCCGCTCGAGGTGCCCCCGATGACCGGCCTCGAGCCGGCCAAGAAGGGAGGCGACGGCGAGCCCACCGAGGCCGTCCGCGAGCCCAGCGACGACGCTCCGTTCTCGGCGCTGGCCTTCAAGGTGATGGCAGACCCCTACGTCGGCAAGCTGACCTACTTCCGCGTCTACTCCGGCAAGCTCGAGGCCGGCGGCCGCGTCCTGAACTCCGCGACCGGCAAGACCGAGCGCATCGGCCGCCTGCTGATGATGCACGCGAACTCCCGCGAGGAGATCGAGGAGGCCTACGCGGGCGACATTCTCGCCGGCGTCGGCCTCAAGCAGACTTCCACCGGCGACACGCTGAGCGCGCCCGACGCGCCGATCCTCCTCGAGCAGATCGAATTCCCCGAGCCCGTGATCGCCGTCGCGATCGAGCCGAGGACGAAGGTCGACCAGGAGAAGCTCGGCCAGGCGCTCCAGCGCCTCTCCGAGGAGGACCCGACCTTCCGCGTCGAGTCCGACGAGGAGACGGGCCAGACCCTGATCCACGGCATGGGCGAGCTGCACCTCGAGGTGCTCGTCGACCGCATGCTCCGAGAGTTCTCCGTCGAGGCGAACGTCGGCAAGCCGCAGGTCGCCTACCGCGAGACGATTCGGGAGTCCGTCGACAAGGTCTCGGAGCGCTTCGTGCGCCAGACCGGCGGCCGCGGCCAGTACGGCCACGCGGTGATCAGCCTCGAGCCGGCTCCCGGTGAGGGCTTCGACTTCGTCAACAAGATCAAGGGCGGGACGATCCCCACCGAGTACATCCCTTCGGTCGAGGCGGGGATCGAGGAGGCGCTGCAGTCCGGCGTCAAGGCGGGCTACCCGATGGTCGACGTGAGGGCGACGCTTACCGACGGCTCCTTCCACGACGTGGACTCCTCGGAGATGGCGTTCAAGATCGCCGGGTCGATGGTCCTGAAGAAGGCAGCCCGCCTGGCGAAGCCCGTGCTGCTCGAGCCCGTGATGGCGGTCGAGGTAGTGACGCCCGAGGACTTCCTCGGCGATGTCATCGGCGACCTCTCGCGGCGCCGCGGCAAGGTGCAGGGCCAGGAGCCGCGCGGCAACGCGCTCGCCGTCGAGGCCTTCGTGCCGCTCGGCGAGATGTTCGGCTACGCCACCGACCTTCGCTCGTCCACGCAGGGACGAGCCAGCTACACGATGCAGTTCGAGCGCTACGAAGAGGTCCCCCGGAACATCGCGGATGAGATCACGGACGAGCGCTCGGGGCAACCCGTGGGCGCGGGGGCGTAAGCCGGGACCCGCGCGCCAGGGCTATATTCCCGGGGTTGGTCAAAACCCGAACGATTTCCCGGTAGCACCAGCCTCAGCAGCGCACAGACACGCACTTACAAGAGCAACCTAGAACGCAAAAGGAGCGAGATGTCCAAGGAGAAGTTCGATCGCGATAAGCCGCACGTCAACGTCGGCACCATCGGCCACGTCGATCACGGCAAGACCACGCTGACCGCCGCGATCACGAAGACACTCGCCGAGAAGGGCGGGACCGAAGTCAAGTCGTTCGAGGAGATCGACAACGCGCCCGAGGAGAAGGAGCGCGGGATCACCATCGCGACTTCGCACGTCGAGTACGAGACGGACAACCGTCACTACGCGCACGTCGACTGTCCCGGCCACGCCGACTACGTCAAGAACATGATCACGGGCGCCGCCCAGATGGACGGCGCGATCCTGGTGGTCTCGGCCCCCGACGGCCCGATGCCCCAGACGCGCGAGCACATCCTGCTCGCCCGGCAGGTCAACGTCCCGTACGTCGTCGTCTACCTGAACAAGGTCGACATGGTCGACGACGAGGAGCTCCTGGAGCTCGTCGAGGAGGAGGTCAAGGACCTGCTCAACGAGTACGAGTTCCCGGGCGACGAGACCCCGATCATCAAGGGCTCGGCCTTGAAGGCGCTCGAGGGCGACGAGGAGGCCAAGCAGTCGATCCTCGACCTCGCCGCGGCGCTCGACGAGTACATCCCCGAGCCGGAGCGTGACCTCGACAAGCCGTTCCTGATGCCGGTCGAGGACGTCTTCTCGATCACCGGCCGCGGCACCGTCGCTACGGGCCGCGTCGAGCAGGGCATCGTCAACACCGGCGACGAGGTCGAGATCGTCGGGATCACCGACAGCTCGAAGACCACCGTCACGGGTGTCGAGATGTTCCGCAAGATCCTCGACGAGGGTCGCGCCGGCGACAACATCGGCGCCCTGCTGCGAGGCACCAAGCGCGAGGAGATCCAGCGCGGGCAGGTGCTCTGCAAGCCGGGTTCGATCACGCCGCACACCAAGTACAAGGCGGAGGTCTACTGCCTGAAGAAGGAGGAGGGCGGCCGTCACACGCCGTTCGTCACCGGCTACAGGCCCCAGTTCTACTTCCGCACCACCGACGTCACCGGCGTCGTCAACCTGCCCTCGGACCGTGAGTTCGTTGCGCCGGGCGAGAACGCCGAGATGGAAGTGGAGTTGATTCAGCCGATCGCCATGGATCCGGGCCTTCGCTTCGCGATCCGCGAGGGCGGTCGCACCGTCGGCTCGGGTGTCGTCACCGAGGTCGTCGAGTAGCAATTGCAGCATCGCGGGCCCCCTAGCCGGGGCCCGCTCTTCGAGCGGCTCTCGGAGAAGCGTTGGAAGGGCCGCACAACCGATAAAGACATACGACCGGGGCGCCGCCTCAACAAGGCAGCGCCCCTGTCGCGCGAGATAAGAGAAATGGCCTCACTGACATCAGGAAAAATCCGAATCCGGCTCAAGGCGTACGACCACGACGCCATAGACCGGGCTGCCCAGGAGATCGTCGGTACCGCTGAGCGGACCGGCGCGACCGTCTCCGGGCCGGTGCCGCTGCCGACCGAGAAGAACGTCTACTGCGTGATCCGCTCGCCCTTCAAGGACAAGGATTCGCGAGAGCACTTCGAGATCCGCACCCACAAGCGGCTGATCGACATCCACCAACCCACGCCGAAGACCGTCGACGAGCTGCAGCGGATGGAGACCCTACCCGCCGGCGTCGACGTCGAGATCAGGCTCTAGAGATGCCCGCAATCCTCGGAATCAAGCTCGGTATGACCCGCGTCTTCGACGAGGACGGCTCCCAGGTCCCGGTGACCGTGGTCGAGGCGGCCCCGAACGTCGTGACGGCGATCCGCAAGGGCGACCGTGACGGCTACGACGCCGTCCAGCTCGCGGGCGTCCCGACGGCGGAGCGCAAGCTTTCGAAGGGCGAGCTCGGCCACCTTAAGAAGGCCGGCGCCAAAACAGCCATGAAGACCCTGGTTGAGTTCCGCGACGCGGAGTTTCCCAAGGGGACGGGCTCCAAGGAGACCAAGTCCTCGGAAGGCGCTCCGGCCGACCCAGGAAGCGAAGCTGAGGAGTCGGCCGCTGACGGCGACGACCCGAAGCTCGGGGATACGATCGCGGTCACGGCATTTGAGCCCGGCGACAAGGTGAAGATCGCCGCCGTCTCGATCGGCAAGGGCTTCCAGGGCACCATCAAGCGGCACAACTTCGGACGCGGCCCCGTCAGTCACGGCTCGCACAACGTGCGCGCCCCCGGCTCGGCCGGCGCCAGCGCGGACCCCGCGCGGATCTTCAAGGGCATGAAGATGCCCGGTCAGATGGGGGCCAAGCGGGCCACCCAGAGGGGCGCCACGATCGTCGAGGTCGACGGTGAGCGCAACCTGCTCCTGATCAAGGGCTCGGTCCCCGGTGGCAAGAACGCCACGGTGGAGGTGAGGAGCGTTGGCTGAGAAGGCCCCGATCCTCGGCAAGCAGGGCAAGGCCGACCTCCCGAAGGCCTTCTCCGAGCCCTTCCACGAGTCGCTGGTCCACCAGGCCGCGCGCGCCGACATGGCAGCGCGCCGCCGCGGCACGCATTCATCGCTGACCCGCGGCGAGGTCGCGATGACCGGGGCCAAGGCGTGGCGGCAGAAGGGGACCGGCCGCGCCCGGGCCGGCGCGCTCGGTGTTCCGCACCGCTACGGCGGCGGCAACGCTTTCGCCACGAAGCCGCGCCACTACACGTTCAAGATCAACCGCAAGGAGCGCCGCAAGGCGCTGCGGGCGGCCCTGAGCGTCCACGCCGAGCGCGACTCGGTCGCCGTGATCGACGGCTCGAGCTACGACACGCCCTCGACCAAGACGGCCGCCGGCGTGCTGAAGAAGTGGGGCGCGGAGGGCCAGGTCCTCGTCGTGATCAGCGCCGACGAGGCCGGCGTCGCCAAGAGCTTCCGCAACATTCCGTCCGTGCGCGTCGCGCAGGCCGACGCCGCCGGCGTCGCCGACGTGATCGGCGCCGCCTCCCTGGTGGTCTCCCAGGCGGCCCTGGAGATCCTGGAGGCCCGAACTTCCGACTCCAAGAAGAAGGCAGCCCCCGAGAAGCCGAAGCCGAAGAAAGAGAAGGGGGACGAGTAAATGGACCCCCGTCAGATCATCATCCGCCCAGTCGTCTCCGAGAAGTCCTACGCACTGATGGCCGACGGCAAGTACACGTTCCGGGTGCACGAGCGGGCGCACAAGACACAGATCGCGCACGCGGTCGAGCAGATCTTCGACGTCAAGGTTCGCTCCGTGAAGACCTCGAAGGTCAACGCGAAGCCGAAGCGCCGTGGCCTGCACGCGGGCAAGACGCGCTCCTGGAAGAAGGCGATCGTCCAGCTCGGCCCCGGTCAGCGGATCGAGCTGTTCGAGGGCGCGGCGGTCGAGGGCTAAGGAGAACGATGGCAAACCGCAAGACCAAGCCGACCAGCCCCGGGCGCCGCTTCGGCACCTACCAGATCCGCGAGGAGCTGAGCGGAGCCGAGCCCGAGAAGCGCCTGATGAAGGGCAAGAACCGCTCGAGCGGGCGGAACGTCCACGGGCGCGTCACCTCGCGCCATCGCGGCGGCGGAGCCAAGCGCCGCTACCGCCAGATCGACTTCAAGAGGGTCAAGGACGACGTTCCCGCCAAGGTGGCGTCGATCGAGTACGACCCGAACCGCAGCGCCTACATCGCGCTCATCAGCTACGCGGACGGCCACAAGAGCTACATCCTCGCGCCGCAGGGCCTGCAGGTCGGCTCCGAGGTCATGTCCGGCCCCAAGGCCGACATCGCGCTCGGCCATTCGCTGCCCCTGGGGCGGATCCCGACCGGCACCGTTGTCCACAACGTCGAGATGACCCCCGGCCAGGGCGGCCGCCTCGGCCGCGCCGCGGGCACCGCGATCCAGGTCGTCGCGAAGGAGGGCGAGATGGTCTCGCTGCGCCTGCCCTCGTCCGAGGTGCGGATGGTTCGCGCCGAGTGTCGCGCGACCGTCGGCTCGCTCTCCAACAGCGACCATCAGAACGTCACCTGGGGCAAGGCCGGCCGCAGCCGCCACCGCGGCAAGCGGCCGCAGTCGCGAGGCATCGCGATGAACCCCGTCGACCACCCGCACGGCGGCGGAGAGGCTCACAAGACCCCCGGCGGGCACCCCGTGACCCCGTGGGGCAAGCCCACGCTCGGCTACCGGACGCGCAAGAAGGGCAAGAAGTCCGACGCCCTGATCGTGCGCGGCCGCCGCAGGAAGAAGAGGTAATGGTGGCTACTCCTTCCAACAGTCTGCGCCTCACCCGGCTGCAAGCCTTCGTCGACCTTCGTCCGCGGTCGCTCACGTGCCAGCCGGCACGCTTCGCTCCCTGCGTTCTCGACCAGCTCGGTTCTAGCTCGGCTGAGTCACAGCCTGCCGAAAGGAGCAGCCACTAATGGGACGGTCGACCAAGAAGGGCCCGTGGGCTGAGGAGCGGCTGATGAAGCGCGTGACCGCCATGAACGAATCGGGCCAGAAGCAGATGCTGAAGACCTGGTCGCGCCAGTCCACCGTCTTCCCCGACATGGTCGGGCACACGATCGCCGTTCACGACGGCCGTAAGCACGTGCCCGTCTACATCTCGGAGTCGATGGTCGGCCACAAGCTCGGCGAGTTCGCGCCGACGCGCACCTTCCGTGCCCACTCCGGCGCCGGATCCGCGGGGGGGGATGACAAGTAGGCATGGCTGACGAGCGCAACAAGGACACGGCGAAGAAGCCGGCGGCGAAGAAGCCTGCCGCCAAGAAGCCGGCGGCGGCGAGGAAGCCCGCTGCGAAGAAGCCAGCCGCGAAGAAGGAGACCGCGACGAAGGGCAGCGGCACCGCCGCCGGCGCCACTTCGAAGACCGCCGACCCGAAGGCCGCCGATGCTTCGAAGTCGAAGTCGAAGGCGCCGGCCCGCGAGGCCGCCGCGCCGAAGCGCAAGGCCGCCGCGACCAAGGCGAAGGCCCCGAAGGAGCCCGCCACCGCACCGGTGGTCAACGCCCGCGCCCGCTACGTCCGGATCGCTCCCCGCAAGGCGCGCCTGATCGCCGATCAGGTCCGCGGCCTGACCCTGGCCGACGCCCAGACCCTGCTTCGCTTCTCGCCGCGAGGCGCCGCCCAGGACATCGCCAAGCTCATCAATTCCGCGGCGGCCAACGCCGAGAACAACCACGACCTGGTTGCCGACGACCTCATCGTCAAGAGCATCAACGTCGACGAGGGCCCGACGCTTCGCCGCTACCGCCCGCGCGCGCTCGGGCGCGCCACCCGAATCAACAAGCGAACGTGCCACATCGCCGTTGCGCTGACACCTGAGGAGCTCGACTAGACATGGGACAGAAGATCCATCCCGAAGGCTTCCGCGTCGGCTACATCCACGACTGGAAGAGCAACTGGTTCAACGAGCGCAACTTCTCCGACTACCTGATGGAGGACATCGCGATCCGCGACCACATCGAGGGCAAGCTCTCGCACGCGGGCCTCTCTGACATCACGATCAAGAAGGGCCCGGGCGAGATCGAGGTCGACATCGCCACCGCGCGCCCCGGCATCGTGATCGGCAAGTCCGGCAGCGAGGTCGACGCCCTTCGCCGCGAGCTCCACAAGATCACGGGCCGTCCGGTCAAGGTCAACATCAAGGAGATCAAGCGCCCCGAGCTCGACGCCAAGCTCGTCGCTCAGTCGATCGCCGAGCAGCTGCAGAACCGCGTCGCCTTCCGCCGCGCCATGAAGCGCGCCCTGACATCCGCCATGCGCTCCGGCGCCAAGGGCGTGAAGGTCCAAGTCTCAGGCCGCCTCGGCGGGGCCGAGATGGCACGCACCGAGGGCTACTCCGATGGCCGCGTCCCGCTTCACACGCTTCGCGCAGACATCGACTACGGCTTCATCGAGGCGCGCACGACGACCGGCCGCATCGGCGTCAAGTGCTGGATCAACAAGGGCGAGATCATGCCCGAGGGCTTCCGTAAGGGCGGCGACGACGAGGACGATGGCGCCCCGACGGGCGGCGGCCGCGGCGGTCGCGGCGGCGGCAGGGGAGGTCGCGGCTGATGTTGATGCCAAAGCGGGTCAAGTACCGCAAGCAGATGCGAGGCAAGAGGCGCGGCTACGCCAAGGGCGGCAGCAACGTCGACTTCGGCGAGTACGGGCTGAAGGCGATGGAGCGCGGCTGGGTCAGCAACCGCCAGATAGAGGCTGCCCGCGTGGCGATGACCCGAAAGATCAAACGAGGCGGCAAGGTCTGGATCAACATCTTCCCCGACAAGCCGATCACCGCAAAGCCGGCCGAGACCCGGATGGGCTCGGGCAAGGGCAACCCCGAGGGCTGGGTGGCCGTCGTCAAGCCGGGCCGCGTCATGTTCGAGCTCGCGGGCGTGCCCGAGGACCTGGCCAAGGACGCGATGCGCCTCGCCGGCCACAAGCTTCCGATCAAGACCAAGTTCGTGAAGCGAGAGGGAGCGGAGCAGTGAAGGCTTCCGATGTTCATAACATGAAGGACGCGGAGTTGATCGAGGCTTTGAAGCAGGCGAGCGACGAGCAGTTCAGCCTGCGCTTCCAGCACGCCACGGGCGAGCTCGAGAACAGCTCTCGCCTCGGCGCGGTCCGCCGCGACGTGGCCCGCCTGCTGACCGTCGCGAAGGAACGTGGAATCGATATCGACACGGAGTTGAAGGCGTGAGCGTGAAGCGAAGCGAAACGCGAACAAAGTGATGATGATGGCCGACGAAGAGAAGAACGAAACAACTGAAGAGACGCCAGAGGCTGAGGCTCCCGCCGAGGAGCAGGCTCCGGAAGCCGAAGCTCCCCCTGAGGAGGCTCCGGCTTCCGCTGCCGACGATTCGGCGGACGACGCTTCCAAGGAGACCGAGTCCTCCGCAGGCGCACCGGCCGACCCCGGAGGCGAAGCTGAGGAGTCGGCCGAGGATGGTCTCAACTGGAAGACCCGCCAGCGCCTGGCCAAGTCGCGCGAGTCCGGTGAGGCGGGGCCGCAACTCAGCCCCGAGGACCGCGCGAAGGCCCGTGCCGAGGCCCGAGTAGCCGCGATCAAGTCCCGCTCCGCCTATCGGCGCAAGCAGCGCGAGAAGCACCGGAGGGGGGAGGGCACCGCACCCGTCGAGCACGAGTCGGCCGGCCGGAAGGAGCGCCAGGGCCGCGTCGTCTCCGACAAGGCGAACAAGACGATCACCGTGCGCATCGACGTCGCACGCCGCCATCCCACCTACGAGAAGATCGTCCGCACCTCCAACACCCTGCACGCGCACGACGAATCCAACGAAGCCGGCGAGGGCGACCTGGTCAAGATCGTCGAGACCCGCCCGCTGTCGAAGACGAAGCGCTGGCGCCTCGTGGAAGTCATGGAGAAAGCCAAGTGATTCAGCAAGAATCAAGGCTGAAGGTCGCCGACAACTCGGGCGCCCGCGAGATCCTCTGCATCCGCGTCAAGGGCGGCTCACGCCGCCGCTATGCCCGGATCGGCGACACGATCACCGCCACCGTCAAGCAGGCCACGCCGCACGGCGGCGTGCGCAAGGGCGAGGTCGTCGAGGCCGTCGTCGTGCGCACTCGCAAGCAGCTCAGCCGCAAGGACGGCACGTACATCTCGTTCGACGAGAACGCCGCGGTGTTGATCGACCCGCAGGGCGCGCCTCGAGGAACACGCATCTTCGGCCCCGTCGCGCGAGAGCTCCGCGACCGCAACTTCATGCGCATCGTCTCCCTCGCACCGGAGGTCCTGTAGCCGTGTCGCGCTCGATGAAGATCCACAAGGACGACACGGTGATGATCACCGGCGGCAAGGACCGCGGCAAGACCGGCAAGGTGGTCCGCACCGAGCCGAAAAAGGGGCGCGTCTACGTGGAGAACCTCAACATCGTGAAGCGCCACACGCGCCCGACGTCGGTCAAGGAGACCCAGAGGGGCTCCCAGGTCGGCGGCATCGTTGAGAAGGAGGGCCCGGTCCACATCTCCAACGTGATGCTGGTCGACCCCGCTACCAACAAGCCGACGCGCGTGCGCATCGAGCGGAGCGCCGACGGGAAGCGCAAGCGGGTCTCAGCCAAGTCCGGCAAGGAGATCGACTGATGGAAGCAGCCACCGCACCCCAGAACCAGGCAGTGCCGCCGCCGCGCCTGCGCGAGTCATACAACGACGAGCTTCGAGGCAAGCTGATCGAGCGCTTCGGCTACAGCTCTGCGATGCAGGCGCCGACCCTCGAGAAGATCGTCCTCAACATGGGCGTCGGCGAGGCGAAGCAGAATACGCAGATGCTCGAGGCCGCAACCGAGCAGCTTGCGACGATCGCCGGCCAGGCCCCGAGCGTGCGCAAGGCCAAGAAGTCAGTCGCGTCCTTCAAGGTGCGCGAGGGCATGCCCGTCGGGCTCGCCGTGACGCTGCGGCGCGCCCGCATGTGGGAGTTCCTCGACCGCCTGGTGTCGATCGCGATCCCGCGCATCCGCGACTTCCGCGGGCTCAACCCCCGCTCCTTCGACGGCCGCGGCAACTACTCGATGGGCGTCCGCGAGCAGATCATCTTCCCCGAGATCGACTACGACGCGATCGACGAGGTCCGCGGCCTCGACATCATCATCGTGACCACGGCACGGTCCGACGAGGAGGCGTTCGCGCTGCTCGACGGGCTCGGCATGCCCTTCGCGGCCGACGGCCGCCCCGGCGAGGTCGACAGGGCCGCCGAGGAAGAGGAGGAGAAGCGCAAGGAGGAGGCGCGCCTGCGCGCCGAGGCCGAGGAAGCCGCTCTCGAGCAGCTCAAGGAGGAGAACCCCGACGCATACGCCAAACCCGAGCGCCACGAAGAGGGCGAAGAGGGCGAAGACGGCGAAGGCGGTGGCGACGGCGGAGACGCCGGGGCCAAGGGAGACGACGGCGCCGAGGGTTCCAGCGGCGACGAATCTCAGGAAGGAAGCTGATGGCGAAGACATCCCAGAAGGTGCGCCAGGCGCGCACCCCCAAATACAAGACCAGGGGCTACAACCGCTGCCGCAAGTGCGGGCGCCCGCGCGCGGTCTACCGGAAGTTCGGCCTGTGCCGGATCTGCTTGCGCGAGAACGCCCACCAGGGCTATATCCCCGGCATGACGAAGTCGAGCTGGTGACGACGTGCTGACCGACCCGATCTCAGACTTCCTCACCCGCGTCCGCAACGCCCTCCAGGCCGAGCACGAGGACGTGACGATTCCCTCCTCGCGCCTGAAGCGCGAGATGTCCCGCATCCTCAAGGAGCAGGGCTACATCACCGACTTCGAGGTCGCCCAGGGCGACAAGGGCGAGGTCATCAAGGTGACCCTTCGCTACACCGAGGACCGCGACCCCGTGATCAGCGGCATGGAGCGCGTCTCGCGCCCGGGCCGCCGCCGCTACGTCCCGAGCGAGGACGTGCCCCGGGTGCTGGGCGGAATGGGCACCACGATCGTCTCCACGTCGAGCGGGGTGATGACCGGCCACGAGGCCCGAAAGAAGGGCGTCGGCGGGGAGGTCGTAGCGTATGTGTGGTGACGTTTTGCGCCCCGCCTCTCGCAGGCAGCGGACGCGCGAGCAGCACCTTCGGTGCTGCGAAGGCAGGTGCCCCGGAGCAGCCCGCGAATTCATGCCATGAGCCGAATTGGAAGACAGCCGATCGCGATCCCTGACGGGGTCAACGTCGACGTGAAGCCCGGCGAGGTCTCGGTCAAGGGCCCGAAGGGCCAGCTGAGGCAGGTCGTCGATCGCGACATGAAGGTGTCGTTCGACGACGGCACCGTCACCGTCGAGCGCCCGACCGACCGCGGGCCGCACCGGGCCCTGCACGGGCTGACGCGCAGCCTGATCGCGAACATGGTCGAGGGCGTCACCGACGGCTTCGAGCGCCGCCTCGAGATCCAGGGCGTCGGTTACCGCGCCCAGCTCAAGGGCAAGGCCCTCGAGCTCGCGCTCGGCTACTCGCACCCGGTCAGCCTTCCCGCGCCAGACGGCATCGAGTTCGAGGTCCCTGAGCCGACGCAGGTAGTCGTCAGGGGCATCGACAAGCAGCTCGTCGGCGAGACCGCGGCCCGGATCCGCAAGAGCCGCCCGCCCGAGCCCTACAAGGGCAAGGGCATCCGGTACGCGGGCGAGCAGGTCACCCGCAAGGTCGGTAAGCGGGCATGATGGCCGTCGCGACCCGACAGCAGCGAAGGCTTCGCAGGCGCCGACGTGTGCGCGCCAAGGTCCGCGGCTCCGCGGAGCGCCCGCGGCTGTCCGTCTACCGCTCGAACCGCGGCATCTCGGGCCAGCTGATCGACGACGACAGCGGCAAGACCATCGCGGCCGTCAACTGGACCGAGTCAGAGCTCAAGGGCCTCGACCGCATGGAGCAGGCGAAGAAGGCCGGCGAGGAGCTCGCCAAGCGCGCCTCCGCCGCCGGGGTCGAGACCTGCATCTTCGATCGTGGCGGCTATCAGTACCACGGCCGCGTCAAGGCGCTCGCCGAGGGTGCTCGCGAGGGAGGGTTGAAGTTCTAGCCGGGCTCCCCGCGCTACCTTCATCAGTCTTATGGCAGTAGAGACAGTCACCGCTAAGGGCCTCGACCTCCAGGAACGGGTCATCGAGATCAACCGCGTCGCCAAGGTCGTCAAGGGCGGGCGGCGCTTCTCGTTCACCGCGCTCGTCGCCGTCGGCGACGAGGACTCGGTCGTGGGCATCGGCTACGGAAAGGCCCGCGAGGTCCCGCTCGCCATCCAGAAGGCCGTCGAGGATGCCCGCAAGAACCTGATCCGCGTGCCCAAGTACGGCCAGACGATCACCCACCGCGTGATCGGCCGCTTCGGCGCCGGCCACGTCGTCCTTCGCCCGGCCAGCCCCGGTACCGGCGTCATCGCCGGCGGCGGAGTCCGCGCCGTGCTCGAGCTCGGGGGAGTGCGCGACGTGCTGACCAAGAGCATCGGCACCCAGAACCCGATCAACCTCGTGAAGGCGACGATGCACGGCCTCTACATGCTCCGCAAGCCCGAGGACGTAGCCGAGCTTCGAGGCATCTCGATCGCCGAGGTCCTGGGACTCGAAGAGAAGAACGGTAAGCCCGCGGAGACGATCGAGGACACCGGCCCCAAGCCCGTCCCCGAGACACCGGCCGCCCTCAAGCCTGAGGCCGAGACCACCACGCCTGAGCCGTCGAGCGAACCGTCCGTATCCCCAACAACTGCGTCGCAACCGGCCGCCCCCGGAAGCGAAGCTGAGGAGGCGGCCCCTGAAGCTGAGGACGTGCCGGCGGGTGAGTCCTGATGGCTGACGTAGCCCTCAAGCAGGTCCGCTCCGCCAACGGCGCCTCTCCTGACCAGCGCGCTGCGCTGCGCTCGTTGAAGCTCGGGCGGATCGGCAGAACGTCTTCCTTCAAGGACTCGCCCAACCTCCAGGGGCAGATCCGCGCGGTCGCCCATCTCGTCGAGGTCGGTGAGTCCGAGTGACGCCGCCCGTGAGCAAGGCCAAGGCCAAGCCGAAGGCCGAGGAGGAGAAGGACGAGGCGATCGGTCTGCACAACCTGAAGCCCGCCCCGGGCTCGCGCAGCTCGCGCAAGCGGCTCGGCCGCGGCAAGGGCAGCGGCTTCGGCAAGACGTCCGGTCGCGGCCACAAGGGCGCGGGCGCGCGCGCCGGCGCCAAGCGCAAGGTCGCATACGAGGGCGGCCAGACTCCGATCCACATGCGGATGGGCAAGCTTCGCGGTCCGAACCACAAGATGTCGATGCCCTTCGAGAACTTCCGCACCCGCACGCAGCCGATCAACGTCGGTGATTTGGATGAGCGCTTCGTGGCGGGCGACGAGGTTACCCCTGAGAGCCTTCGCGAGAAGGGGCTGGCGACACGCCGCCACCCGGTGAAGATCCTCGGCAAGGGCGACATCTCGACCAAGCTGACGGTTCGCGCTCACGCCTTCAGCGCCAGCGCCAAGGAGAAGATCGAGGGTGCGGGAGGCAGCGTCGAGGAGATCTCGGACTAGCTCGTGCTGCAGACGATCCTCAACGCCTTCTCGGTCCAGGACATCCGCAAGAAGCTGCTGTTCACCGCCGCGATCCTGCTGCTCTACCGCCTCGGCGCCTACATCCCCTCGCCCGGGGTGGACGCGTCGACTGTCAAGGACATCGAGGACAACTTCGGAGGGTCCAACATCCTCGGCTTCCTCAACCTCTTCTCCGGCGGGAGCCTCTCGCGCCTGTCCCTGTTCGCGCTCGGGATCATGCCGTACATCACGGCGTCGATCATCCTGCAGCTGCTGACCGTCGTCGTGCCGTCGCTCGAGCGCCTGCAGAAGGAAGGGGAGGTCGGCCAGCAGAAGATCACCCAGTACACGCGCTACCTGACCGTGGTGCTCGCCTTCGGGCAGAGCCTCGGGTACGTCTTCCTCTTTCAAAGCTTCCAGGACAGCGCCGGGACGAGCGTCGTCGGCGAGCTCACGGCGACGAAGCTGTTCCTGATCGTGATCACCCTGACAGCCGGCTGCACGCTGCTGATGTGGATGGGCGAGCTGATCACCCAACGAGGCATCGGCAACGGGATCTCGCTGCTGATCTTCGCCTCGATCGTCTCCGGCCTGCCAGCCGGCATATCGGCCTGGTGGAACACCCCCGACGCGGTCTTCGTCGTGATGATGCCCTTCCTTGCCTTGGGGGTGATCGTTGCGATCGTTTTCGTGCAGGAGGGCCAGCGAAGAATCCCTGTGCAATACGCGAAGCGCGTGGTCGGCCGCCGCATGACGGCGGGCGGCTCCACCTATTTGCCGCTCCGAGTGAACATGGCGGGAGTGATCCCGGTCATCTTCGCGGCATCGATCATGGCCTTCCCACCGACCATCGGGCAACTGCTCAATACTCCGGCGGCGCTCGATTTCGCCGCGTTCTTCAGCCCGGACGGTTGGGCCTACGTGGTCGGGGAGGTCTTCTTCATCATCATCTTCACCTACTTCTATACGGCGGTCACATTCAACCCCGTCGACCAGGCGGACAACCTGAAGAAGTACGGCGGCTTCATCCCGGGCGTACGACCGGGCCGCCCGACGGCGGAGTACCTGGACCGCATCCTCTCGCGCCTAACGTTCCCCGGCGCGCTGTACCTCGGCGCGGTCGCGGCGCTGCCAACGATCCTTATCAGCCAGACATCGGCGAACTTCTTCTTCGGCGGCACTTCCATCCTGATCGTCGTGGGCGTTGCCCTCGACACCGTGAAGCAGTTGGAAGCGCAGCTGATGATGCGCAATTACGAAGGCTTCCTCAAGTAGCGCTGAGGTCGGCTTGTCCGAGCTCAACCTGATCCTTCTCGGCCCTCCCGGCAGCGGGAAGGGGACACAGGGCGAAGCCCTGCAGGAGGACCTGCGCCTGCCCTACTACGCGACCGGCGACATCCTGCGGGGCGCGGTCAAGGAGGGTTCCGAGCTCGGGGCGAAGGCCAAGCAGTACATGGACGATGGTGACCTGGTGCCCGACGATCTGATCATCGACGTGATCGCCGATCGGATCCAGCACGAGGAGGCCAGCGACGGCTTCATCCTCGACGGCTTCCCGCGAACGGTCCCCCAGGCCGAGGCGCTCGCGAAGAAGATGGAGACCCTGGGTCGCAGCATGACCGCGGCCCTGATGATCGACGTCAGCGATGACGAGGTCGTTCGCCGGCTGGGCGGACGCAGGACCTGCGAGCAGGGCGGGCACGTCTTCCACGTCGAGTTCAATCCGCCCAAGGAGAAGGGGGTGTGTGACGTCGACGGCAGCGATCTCGTGGTGCGCGACGACGACAAGCCTGAGGTCATCGAGAAGCGCCTGGCGACCTACCACTCGAAGACGAAGCCCCTCGTGGCCTGGTACGAGGACCGAGGCATCCTCCAGCACATCGACGGTAGCCAGCCGCCAGAGGCCGTGAGTGAGAAGATCAGGGGGCTGCTCGCGACACTGCGGCGCGAAGACGAGATGGAGATGTAGATGTATCGCGGCGGGATCATCACCAAGACACCCGAGCAGCTCGATGCGATGGCCGCCGCCGGGACCATCCACGCCGCCTGCATGAAGATGGTGGCCTCGAAGGTCCGCGCCGGCGTCACTACGAAGGAGCTCGACGAGGCGGCCGAGAAGTTCATCCGCTCACAGGGCGCCGTCCCCTCCTTCAAGGGCTACCGCGGCTTCCCGGGCTCGATCTGCGCCTCCCCCAACTCGATGGTCGTCCACGGCATCCCCGGGCCCTATGAGCTGCGCAAGGGGGACATCCTCTCGATCGACATCGGCGTCACGTACGAGGGCTGGGTCGCCGACGGCGCCCAGACGGTCTCCGTCGGAAAGCCCGGCGACGAGGCGCGTAATCTCCTGAGGACGACGCGAGCCTCGTTGTTCGAGGGGATCGCGCAGGCGCGAGCCGGCAACCGGCTCAGCGACATCTCCCATGCCGTGCAGTCGCGGGTCGAGCTCGACGGGCTGCACGTGATCCGCTCGCTCGTCGGCCACGGGATCGGTCGCGAGATGCACGAGGACCCCCAAATCCCGAACTTCGGCGACGCCGGCAAGGGTCCCGAGCTCGAGGAGGGCATGGTGCTGGCGATCGAGCCGATGGTGAACGTCGGCACCCCCGAGATCCGCATGGGCTCAGACGGCTGGGCCGTCTATTCCGCCGACGATTCCCTCGCCGCGCACTTCGAGTTCACCGTCGCCGTCACGGCCGACGGGCCTCGGATCCTCACTCCCTGGCACGAGTAATCGCAGGCGTGCTCAGGCACGGTTTTCGGGCGCTCCTATCGTGCCTACGCTGCTAAGGTTCTTCGGCTGGCCACCCGGCTGGTTCTGTTCGCCCGCGACCCGACTCCTGGGGTCGCCTGGGCGGTTCTCAGAGTCCGATACGAACGCAGCGAGGGACGATGAAGGTCCGAGCATCCGTAAAGCCGATTTGCGAGAAGTGCAAGGTTATCCGCCGTGGCGGAGCCGTTCTCGTGATCTGCCCTAATCCCCGCCACAAGCAGAGGCAGGGCTAGCACATGGCACGGATCGCCGGGGTCAACATCCCACTCAACAAGCGGGCCGAGGTCGGGCTCACCTACGTGTACGGCATCGGCCGTTCGAGCGCGCTCGAGATCCTCGCCGACGCAAGCGTCGACCCGGACACCGCGGTCAAGGACCTGACCGAGGAGGAGATCCTGAAGCTTCGCGAGGCCGTCGAGGAGCGTGACGTCGAGGGTGACCTCCGCCGCGAGCGCTCGCAGGACATCAAGCGACTGCAGGAGATCGGCTCCTACCGCGGGCTGCGCCACCGGCGCGGCCTTCCGGTTCGGGGCCAGCGCACGAAGACCAACGCCCGCGGGCGCAAGGGGCCCAAGCGCATGAGCATCGCTGGCCGCAAGAAGCCGACAAAGTAGAGAGGACCGCAGAACTTGGCACAGCCGAAGAAGGGTCGCCGCAGGGCAAAGAAGAACGTCGCCTTCGGGCAGGCCCACATCAAGACTTCGTTCAACAACACCATCGTCACCCTGACCGACCCCGAGGGCGCCGTCATCGCCTGGGAATCGGCCGGAAGCGCCGGCTTCAAGGGCTCGCGCAAGTCGACGCCGTTCGCCGCGCAGGTGACTGCCGACGCGGCAGCGAAGAAGGGCATGGAGCACGGTCTCCAGAAGGTCGAGGTCTACGCCAAGGGCGCCGGCTCGGGTCGCGAGACCGCGATCCGCTCGCTGCAGGCCGCCGGCCTCGAGGTGACGACGGTCAAGGACGTCAGCCCTCAGGCCCACAACGGCTGCCGGCCGAAGAAGCGGAGGCGGGTCTGACGATGGCTCGCGACACCTCACCGCAGTGCAAGCAGTGCCGCCGCGAGGGCCAGAAGCTGTTCCTCAAGGGCTCGCGCTGCTTCACCGACAAATGCGGCGTCGAGCGCCGCTCCTACCCGCCGGGCGAGCACGGCCGCGGCCGCATGCGCCAGTCCGAGTACCGGGTGCAGCTGCGCGAAAAGCAGAAGGCGCGCCGCTACTACCAGGTGCTCGAGAAGCAGTTCCGCGCCTACTACGACAAGGCGACTCGACAGGAAGGTGTCACCGGAGAGAACCTGCTCCGCCTGCTCGAGTGCCGCCTCGACAACGTGCTCGTGCGCCTCGGCTTCGCCGCCTCGCGCCGCCAGTCGCGCCAGCTCGTGCGCCACGGCCACTGGACGGTCAACGGCCGCAGGGTCGATATCCCCTCTTATCAGGTGAAGCCCGACGACGTGATCGCCATCAAGAGCGGCGCTGCGGCCACTGACGTGGTCCGCAACGCCACCGAGCTCACCTCAGGTGTGCCGGCTTGGCTCCAGGCCGATCACGACGGCTTCACCGCCAAGGTGCTGAGGCTGCCCGAGCGCAGCGAGATCTCGGCACCCGTCGACGAGCAGCTCATCGTCGAGCTGTACTCGAAGTAACCCCACGCTTAGAAACAAGAGAGAAGGACGTGCGATGACCACCCTGCCCGAATTCCAGACCCCCAAGATCTCAGCCGCGGATGACGCGGACGACAACAAGGGAACGTTCACGATCGAGCCCCTCGACAAGGGCTTCGGCTACACGTTCGGCAACAGCCTGCGCCGCGTGCTGCTCAGCTCGCTGGGCGGTGCCGCGATCACGAGCGTCCGCATCGAGGGTGTCGCGCACGAGTTCTCGACGATCCCCGGCCTCAAGGAGGACGTGACGGACCTCGTCCTGAACCTGAAAGAGATCGTCGTGCGCATGCACACCGACGCCGACGAGGTCGAGACCCCGCTCGTGGCCACCGGCCCCGGCGAGGTCAAGGCGAAGGACATCGACCTGCCCGCGGGCGTCGAGATCCTCAACCCCGAGGCGCCGATCGCGACGCTCGAGAAGAAGACCAAGCTCGAGATGTACCTGACGATCGGCCGCGGCCGCGGCTACTCGCCGGCGGACGAGAACAAGTCCGAGGACAAGCCGATCGGGGTCGTCCCGATCGATTCGATCTTCTCGCCGATCCGCCGAGCGGCCTACAACGTCGACTCGGCCCGCGTCGGCCAGCGGACCGACTTCGACAAGCTCACGCTGGAGGTCGAGACCGACGGTTCGATCGAGCCCGGCGCGGCGCTTCGCGACGCGGCCGAGATCCTGATCAAGAGCCTGGCGATCTTCACCACGGCCGACAGGGTCGACGAGCTGCGCGGCGAGGGCGCGATGGTCTCCGGCAACGGCGGCGCCGCTGCGGGCGAGGCCGCACCGGTCCCCGGGGCCGACGGCCTCGACGAAATCCTCATCGAGGAGCTCGAGCTGGGCGTCCGCTCATACAACTGCCTCAAGCGCGCCGGCATCCAGACGGTCGGCGAGCTCGTGCGCAAGTCCGAGTCCGAGTTGAACGCGATCCCGAACTTCGGCCGCAAGTCGATCGAGGAAGTCCAGGAGACTCTGCGCGCGCGCGGCCTCGGGCTTCGCGCGGACTGACTAGAGTCACCGCCGGAGCAATCTCATGCGCCACGGAAACAAGAAAGGCAAGCTGAGCCGCGACGCCGCTCACCGCCGCTCGTTGCTGCGCACGATGAGCAAGCAGCTGATCGAACACGAGCGCATACGCACGACCCAGCCGAAGGCGAAGGCGCTGAAGCCGGAGTTCGAGAAGCTGATCACGCTCGCCAAGCGCGGTGACCTGCACGCGCGCCGCCAGGCCCTGAGCGAGCTGAACCAGGACAAGTTCATCGTTCACAAGCTGTTCGAGGAGATCGCTCCGCGCTACTCGTCGCGCCCCGGGGGCTACACCCGGATCGTGAAGCTGGGCCCTCGCCGGTCGGACTCGGCCGAGATGGTCTTCATCGAGCTGGTCTGACGAAGCCGACGCCCACCTACGCGGGCGGGACCTTCTCGGGCTCGGCCGCGTCCGGCGCGTGCTCCTCGCTGGTGGCGCCCTCGACCTGCACATCGGCCGGGTTCTTTTCCTTGCGCGAGAGGGCCAGGAACGGGACCGCGAGTGAGCTGATGGCCGCCGAGATCAGGTACGAGGGGGCGTAGCCGAAGGCGTCGGCCGCCTTGCCGAGGCCCGGCTGGGCCCAGACTCCGCCGACGGAGCCCATCAGGGAGTCGAAGGAGAGGATCGTGGCTCGCTGCTTCGAGGGGATCATCGCGTTCAGGTAGGCCTGGCGGATCGGCATCGTGGCTGCGAAGAGCAGGCCCCATATGACGATCAGGCCGAGCACGGCATAGAAGTTCTCGATCAGCCCGATCAGCGCGAGGACGAGGGTGCTGGAGCCCGCGGTCACGATCAGGGCGGACGTGCGCTTGCGGAATAGGCGGCGGATTCGCGGTGCCGCGAGCCCACCCATGATCTGCGCTCCGGCGACGATCGCGGCCACAAGGCCAGCGATGGAGTACGCCTCGGGGTCTCCGTAGAGCTCGAGCAGGTAGGGCTGTAGGGCGTAGAAGGCATAGATCCCGACCCCGCCGGTGAACAGGACCTCGACCATCAGCCACTTGACGGCTGGGACGCGCCAGCCGAAGTCGACCCCCGCTTTCGCGATCTTCCGCATCTCGGCCAGGGGCCGCTGGCCCTTCTCGGGCGTGAACCCGATGTCGAACATGAGCCGGTAGGCGACGACGAACATGATGATCAGGGCGGCGGCCCTGACCAGAAACGGGACGCCCAGGCTGAACGCGGCCGCCAGGACGCCGCCGCCGATCGAGCCGACCAGCATCGCGATTCCGGTGGCGACCTGTCCGCGACCGAGCACCGCCTCGAGCTCGCCGTCGAAGCCGGTCGCGGCGAGGGCGTCGACAAGCCAGGCTTCGACAGCGCCGGAGAAGAACGTGAACCCGAGCCCGAGCATGATCGACACGATCGCCCACCACCAGAATGCCGCCTCCACCTGCCAAAGGAGAACGTAGAGAAGGGTCGCGATCGTCAGGGTCACGGTCCCCACCAGGTACGAGAATCGGCGCCCGACCGTGTCGGCCACGATCCCGGTCGGGACCTCGAAGATGACCATGCCCGCGGTGAAGAAGGCGTTCGCCGTGAAGGCCTCGAAGTTGGAGAGCCCAGCGTCGAGTAGGAAGATCGTGTTTATGCCCCAGATCGCCGAGTTCGCGAGCGTCGCACCGAGCATCAGCAGGTAGTACGTGCGCTGGATCCTCTGCGGAGTCGGCATCAGCCGCAGCTCCCGAGCTCACGGGCCGAGATGGCGAGCGGCGCCGCGAGGCGACGTGCGCGAAAGCTCCCGTTTGCCGGGCGGGCGGGCAAGCACCCACACTAGGGGTCGTAAACCCGCCACCCGGGGTCTCGATAATCGGCGCACTCCTCGTGGCACTGTGACCGGGGAGCACTCTCCAAAAACGTGGCGAGCGCTTGGGGGATCAAAGGTCATCAGCGCCCATCGCGCGGATTCAGGCCTCCACGGGAGCTCCCGTTTCCGTGCATGGAGGAGTCACCTCGGTTGCGCGTGAAAGCGCTTGCTCCTCCTCGATCGTGTGCAGCACGTGCTCCATTTCGATCGGGGTGATGCTCCCGTGCTCCTCGGTGAAGGGGTGATCCAGGAACCAGACCAGCAACAGCGCCGAGGTCACCATCACCGCAACCGACGCAACGACCGCGGCCTGGACCAGGAAGCTCCCTCTGCGGTTGGCGCTCAAGGCAACCCAGCCGATCGTCAACGCGGCCCCCAGCAGCAGCACGATCCAGAGTGGGCGCGGCACCACGCGGACGGCCTCGGCCAGCCGGGTGCGCCGGCCCTCGATCCGCTCGTCCTGCTCGATCAGCATCTGGCGAAACGAGGCCTTCTTGATGAAGGAATTGGCCCTCAAGCTCAGGAGCTGCTCCCTGAGCCGGCTGCCCCACTCGTTGACCGCCGGACTCGACCTCTCGTCCCGCATTGCGGGCCAGCCTTGATGGACTACCGCGCGGCCGTAGCAGACCAGCGTGCCCTTCAGCAGCGCGTTCTCCTCCGGCTCGTATGCCTCCGCCGTCCGGGAGAGCTGAAGGACGGCCTGGGCCTCGAGCTCCGCCCCCGCCTTGCCCTCGTTGTAGCTGTCATAAGCCTCGAGCACGACGAAGGCCAGCAGGACCGCAAAGGCGGTGCCGAGGAAATCGAACGCCTTGTTGTGCTCGCCGACCTCGTCCGCGAAGCGCTCGTTGAACGGGCTGTGGCGCGCCGCCCACAGGAACGCGACGGAGAGAGCCGCCGCGCCGATCACGATTCCGGCCTGCGCGAGGAGGGTCATTGCCGGACCCTATCCTCAGGCGCCCGCCCTGGTTAGTTCATGCGCTGGCGCTGTGACCGGGAGCACGCTCCAAAAACGTGGCGCCTGGGACGTTCCCAGACGCCACGCCCTACTCCTGCAGCCCGGCGGCATCGAGGGCTTCGGCCTCGCTCCCGAAGTTCCGCCACCGCGTCATTTTGCCGTCACGCCACTCGCCTGCAGCCCAAATCGTCTCCTCGAAGGGCACACCGCTATCGAGGCCGTGGCCGCGGACACGCAGGGCGACGATCCCGGAGTCGCCGAGGTCACGCAGCTCCAGAACCTCGATGCTGAAGTCGGGGAAAATGGTGAGCAGGTCCCGCCACCATTCGCGGACGCCGTCGTGGCCGCGGTAGTAGGAATCGCCCTCCATCTCTCTGAAGCGCGTAGTGAACTCGGGACCCTCGCTAGCATTCGAAAGGCAACCGGAATCTTCGGTGAACGAATACGTCGTCATATGTGAGCTCGCCGGCGACGGCGGATGGTCTGGTTACGCGCCTGATATCCCAGGGGTTGTCGTTGCAGGCGACTCGAAGGAGGAGGTCGAATCGCTCATGCATGGAGCGCTCGAGCTTCACCTCGAAGAGCTGGCCAAGAACGGCGAAGACCAACCAACACCCAGTAGCAAGGCGGGGCTGATCCGGATCTGAAGTCTCAGGGCGTCGTCAGCCGCGGCGGTTCGGGCTCACGGCGATCATGAATCCGATCATCGTCAGCACGATGATGCCGAGCACCAGCCACTCCCAGCTGCTCTCGATGGCGCTGACGGCCGCGTAGCCGAGCGCTCCGCCGACGAGCAGAGCGATGACCGCATAGATGGCCGAGCCCTTCTCGGAGCCGCGCCGCAGGCTGTCGTTGCCGGCCAGCGTGCTGCGTTCGAGCGAGTTGCGCTGGGTGATGTCCAGGTTCCCCATTTGGCTCTCTCCTCTAGTAGGTAACAAGCACCTTACGCCCACCGCAGGCACGGGGACAGTGCAACGGATCACACAGCCGCGTGCGCCGGGGCTAGGTGGAGCGGCGGGTCGGGTCGAGGGCGGCCATGAAAGTTGCGTAGATGGTCGTCCCCGTGCCTGCGCCGCCGCGGCCAACGAAGGTCTCGCGGGCCTCTTCGCGGCCGATCGAGCCGGGCTCGTCCGAAGGGGGCGGAGTCATGGCGAATAGTGTCGCGGGTCCATGAGCTTCGTGCGAATTGACCTCGCCTACCAGGGCACCGAGTTCGCCGGCTGGGCCACCCAGCCCGGGCAGCGGACCGTCCAGGCGGAGCTCGAGGCCGCGATCGAGGAGATGCTGGGCGAACGGGTTACGCTCAGGGTCGCGGGGCGGACCGACGCGGGGGTCCACGCGTGGGGGCAGGTCGCGAGCTTCGAGCTGCCGGGCCGCGAGCCGCCCGAGGCGCTGGGGCGTGGGCTGCAGGCGCTGACGCCCAGCGACGTCGCGGTGCTCGCAGCGCGACCCGCCCCCGGCGGGTTCGATGCCCGGCGCGACGCGATGTCGCGCACCTACTGCTACCGGCTGCTCGCCTCGCCCGTCCCGAGCCCGTTCGAGCGCGATCTCTCGCTGTTCTGGCGCCACCGCATCCACCCTGGCGTGCTCGAGCGCTGCGCCGAAGCGCTGGTCGGGACGCACGACTTCACCGCCTTCACGCCGACCCAGACGGAACGCACCCACTACAGGCGGCGAATCATGCGGGCGGAGTGGCAGCGGGGCCGCGTGCTCGGCAGCGGCCACCGCAGCGACTCGGCCCCCGGCGCCGAGCTGTTCGAGTTCTGGATCGAGGCCGAGTCGTTCCTGCACAACATGGTGCGCGCAATCGTCGGCACCATGCTCGAGGTCGGCACGGGCCGCCGCCGCTTCGAGGAGTTCACCGACCTGCTGGGTGGCGCCCCGAGGGCGACGGCCGGCGACACGGCGCAGCCGCACGGGCTCTACCTCGCATCGGTCGACTACGGCTCCGGACCGGCTACGTCCGAATAGAGCTCGGCCGCCGACTCTTAGAATCGAAGGCATGCGCGTGCTGATCACCAACGACGACGGCATATCCGCCAAGGGCTTGCAGGCGCTCCGACGCGCCCTCGTCGAGCTGCCCGAGCTCGAGGTCAGCGTGATCGCGCCGGACTCCAACCGCAGCGCGACCGCGCGCAGCATCACGACACGCTCACCTCTGTGGGTGCAGGAGGTCGAGTTCGAGGACGGCTCGATGGGCTTCGCAACCGACGGGACGCCGGTCGATTGCGTTCGCTTCGCGGACCTCGGCCTGATCGGCGACAGCAAGCCCGAGCTGATCGTCTCGGGAATCAACCACGGCGCAAACCTCGGCGACGACATCACCTACTCGGGCACGGTCGCGGCAGCGCTCGAGGGGATCGTGCTCGGCATCCCAGCGATCGCCGTGTCCCAGCAGTCCGGCGCGCGCGAGATGGACTTCCGCCTCGGACGCGAATTCGACTTCGAGGTCGCGGCCGCCTTCACCGCCGAGCTGGTCCGCGGCGTCGCCGCGCAGCCGATTCCCGACGACACCCTGGTGAACGTCAACTGCCCCGCCGGCGAGCCGAGCGGAGTCGAGGTCACCCACCTCGGCAAGCGCCTCTACAACGACGAGCTCAAGCTGGTCGACACCGATGAGGACGGCGGCAGGCGCCGCTACGAGATCTACGGCTTCGAGCCGTCGTTCGAGGACGAGGAGGGCTCGGACCTGTCTGCTATCGCGCAGGGCCGGATCTCGGTCAGCACGCTGCACTTCGACCTCACCGACCGCGAGGGCCTCGAAACCCTTCGCTCCTGGGACCTCGAGGCGATGCTGGCCGCCGTGGGCGGCGACGGGGAGGGCAACGCCCCGCTGAACACGGGCGACGCCTCGCGTTGAGACCCCACCGGGGTCCTCATCATCGTGGCTCGCCCTGCCGGGGGATACCGGAATGAGCGCGAAGAAGGCGAAGCAGCTGAGGGCGGAGATCGCCGATCACGACCGCGCGTACTACGTGGACGACGACCCCACGATCTCCGACACCGAATACGACGACATGCTGCGCGAGCTGCGCGAGCTCGAGGAGGCCAACCCCGAGCTCGTCACCCCCGACTCGCCGACCCAGCGCGTCGGCGGCGTGCCGCTCGAGAAGTTCGGGCGGGTCAAGCACGCCGAGCCGATGCTCTCGCTCGGCAACGCACGCAACGAGGACGAACTGCGCGCCTGGGCCAAGCGCGTCGAGCGCGGCCTGGAGCGGCTCGACATCGAGGGCAAGGAGATTCGCTACGTGACCGAGCCGAAGGTCGACGGCCTCGCGATCTCGCTCACCTACGAGGACGGCGTGCTGACCCGCGGCGCCACGCGCGGCGACGGGCGGGTAGGCGAGGAGGTGACCCAGAACCTGCGCACGATGAAGGCGATCCCACTGCGGATCGACAACGCGCCGAAGCTGGTCGAGGTGCGGGGCGAGGTCTATCTGCCGATCGCGGACTTCGCGAAGCTGAACGAGGAGCGGGCAGCCGAGGGGCTCACGACCTTCGCCAACCCGCGGAACTCGGCTGCCGGCTCGATCCGTCAGCTCGACCCGAAGCTGGCAGCCGCACGCCCGCTCTCTATGTGGACCTACGGGATCGGCGCACGCGGGGGCTGGGAGCCCGACAGCCACTCCGAGATGCTCGAGTGGCTGCGCGACCACGGCTTCCGCGTCAACCCCGACATCGCCCTGCACCAGGGGATCGACGACGTGGCGAAGCGCTGCCATTGGTGGGAGGGCCGCCGCGACAAGCTCGACTTCGAGATCGACGGCGTCGTCGTCAAGGTGGACGACCGTGGCCTGCAGCGAGAGCTCGGCGTCGCGGGTCGCGACCCGCGCTGGGCGATCGCCTGGAAGTTCCCCCCGACGACCGCGACGACGAAGCTCAACAAGGTCGTCTGGAACGTGGGGCGGACGGGCCACCTGCTGCCCTTCGCGATGCTCGAGCCTGTGCACGTCTCGGGCGTCACGGTCAGCACGGCGACCCTGCACAACGAGGAGGACCTCGAGCGCAAGGACGTGCGAGAGGGCGACGAGGTCGTGGTCATGCGGGCCGGCGATGTGATCCCACAGGTGGTCTCGCCGATCATCCAGCGACGCAAGAAGGGTGCGCGGCGCGCGAGGCCCCCCAAGAAGTGCCCGCTCTGTGGCACCGGGACGGTCAAGCCCGAGGACGGCGTCTTCACGATCTGCCCGAACCGCACCGGTTGCCCCGGGCAGATCTTCCAGCACGTCAAGCACTTCCGAGGAGCCCTCGAGATCGAGGGACTCGGCGAGAAGAACGCCCAGCGCTTCCTCCAGGAGGGCCTGATCTCCGACGCGGGCGACATCTACGACCTGACCGCCGAGCAGGTGAGCGCCCTCGAGGGGTTCGGCGAGACGTCGGCTGAGAAGCTGATGGAGGAGATCGAGAAGTCGAAGTCGAAGCCGTTCAGCCGCGTCCTCTACGCCCTGGGCATCCCGGGCGTCGGCTTCGTCAATGCCGAGAAGCTCGCCGAGCACTTCGGGACTATGGAGGCGCTCCTGGCCGCCCAGCCCGACCAGGTCGAGGCGGCCGAGGGGATAGGCCCGATCCTGGCCGAGCAGATCGTCGAGGAACTGGCTGACGAACGGACTCGCAAGCTGATCGAGCGGCTCGCCGAAGCGGGTCTGCGGATGGAGCTCGACCCCTCGGAGCGCCGCGTTGAGGGAGGCCCACTCGACGGCACGACGGTCGTGCTCACGGGCACGCTGGCCGATCTCAGCCGCGAGGAGGCGACCAAGCTGATCAAGCGCGCCGGGGGCAAGGTCGTCAACTCGGTCTCGAAGAAGACCGACTACGTGGTCGCCGGCGACAGTCCCGGGTCGAAGCTCGCGAAGGCGGAAGAGCTCGGCACCGAGGTGCTCGACGAGAAGGGCCTACGGAAGCTCGTCAGCTAGGGCGCGACATCCGCATCGCCGCGCGCGCGGCGGGACCGGGTAACGCGCCCGTCTTATGGTTGGTATCTCGCGATCAGGGCCGCCATCCGGTCCTGAGCGAGGTGGGCGCGGCCGATGTCGACGCGCTGCATCAGGATCGAGAAGACGACGAAGCGGTCGGGGGCGACCTCGCAATAGCCGGAGAGGGCGCTGACGCCGGTCAGGGTCCCGGTCTTGCCGATGCAGTTGCCCTGCGCCGCCGTTCCCCGCATGCGGCCGGCCAGCGTCCCCGTGCCGCCGGCGACGGCGAGTGAGCTGAGGAAGGCTTCGCGGACGGGTTCCTCTTCGGACAGCAGGCTCGTGAGCAGAGCCCCGACGGAGCTGGGCGAGGCGCGGTCCGCGCGGCTCAGCCCCGAGCCGTTCTGGGTGCTGAGCGAGGCGCCGGCCTCGCGGGCGTAGGCCTTGACGAGGGCCACGCCGCCGCGCGTCGTGCCGCGGCCCGTGTCGGCTGCGATCGCCTTGAGGATCATCTCGGCGTAGTAGTTGATCGAGAAAGTGTTGGTGGAGCGCGCGAGGGCGCTCAGCGGGGACGAAGTCGCATCGGCGACGACGGCCGTCGGGGCCGGGGTCTCGGGTGCGGTCCCGGCCGTCGTCCTCTTGCCGACCTCGATCCCGCGCTTGCGCAGGATCGAAATCATCGCCAGGGCCGCGCTTCGCGCCGGGTCGGCTGAGCGCCCGCTCTCGAAGGCGAGGCCCGAGAGCCTGCCGAGGTCCTCGAACGGGCCGCCCGAGATACCCCGCTGGCGCACCGTCCGCTTGCGGTCGAAGTAGGACTCGTCGTAGAGCAGCCTGCCCTTCACGCGCGTGAGCCCGGCGGCGCGGGCCTCGTCGGCGAGCTTCGAGAGACCCTGCGACGTGAGGCTCGGGTCGCCGCCACCGACCAGGATCAGGTCGCCCTCGACGACCCCGTCGGCGAACTCCCCGTCCGCGACCAGCCGGGTCTCGAACTGCTCGTCGGGGCCGAGCGTGGCGAGCGCCGTCGCCGTGGTGAACACCTTCATGTTCGAGGCGATCTGGAAGGGCCGAGAGGCGCCGCTCGAGAACAGCGTCGCGCCCGTGACGGGGTCACCCACCCAGGCACCGCCGCTGCCCCCACTGCGGCGGAGGTAGCGCGCGAGCCCGCTGCGCAGCTTGGCACCCGAGACGGCCGTCTGCGCCTGGGGCCCGCCCTTGGCGATGGGGGTCTCGAAGGCGAGATCGGGTGCGGAGGCGCTCGCCGACGGCGCATGCGCGAGTGCGAGCACGCTCGAAAGGGCCAGCGCGGCGCCTGCGCGCCGCAGCTTGATCGGGGGGCGGATGGTCACTGCTGAGACCAAAACAAGGGAGGCGGGCCAGGGTAGCGGTGGCGTCGGTGGCCCCCGCGGCTGGTATAACCGCCCAGGCTGATGGGGAAGGTCGTTCCGATCGAGGGCAGTGGGGCCAAGCCGCGTGCTGCGCGGGCACGACGCCGCTCGCGCAGCAAGGTGGACAAGACCGCGCTCGTGCTGGGGGGCGGCGGGTTCACGGGCGGCGTCTACGAGATCGGCGCGCTGCGGGCGCTCGACCTGCTGGCCGTGAACTCGACCGTCAACGAGTTCGACGTGTACGTGGGCACGAGCGCCGGCTCCTTCGTCGCGAGCATGACCGCCAACGGGGTCACGCCCGAGGAGATGATGCGGGTGCTGAACAAGGCGCTTCCGTCGCCGATCGCAGACCCCAAGCTGCGGACCCTCCTGCGCCCGAACTACATGGCTTGGGCGAGCCGCGTCGCGGTGATGCCGCTGCGCGTCGTCGGCACCCTCCGCCACGTGGCCCGGAACATCGGCGAGGTCTCGATGGTCGACGTCGCGATGGGCATCGCCGAGGGCCTGCCGACCGGCGTCTACAACAACCACGGGCTGGAGCGCTACATGGCCGAGGTCCTGAGCGACCCGGACCGCTCCAACGACTTCCGCGAGCTGCGCCACGAGCTGCTCCTGACCGCGACCGACGTCGACACCTGCGAGCGGCTCGTGCTCGGAAAGGGGGAGTGGGACGACGTGCCGATCTCGAGGGCTGTCGCCGCCTCCACCGCGCTGCCGATGGTCTACGAGCCGATCGAGCTGCGCGGGCGCCAGCTGATGGACGGTGGCATCGGCTCGACGACCAACGTCGACGTCGCCGTGGACGCGGGCGCCAAATTCATCATCGTCGTCAACCCGCTAGTCCCCTACATCAACGACTTCGAGACCAAGATCCCGACGATGTTCGGCTCGCGCGTGCGCCGGGTCAGCGACATGGGCCTGCCCGGCATCGCCAACCAGGCCTTCCGCCTGATGGCCCACGCCCGCCTGCAGCTCGCGGTGGAGTCGTGGCGCCACCGCTTCCCCGACGTGGACATCATCCTGATCGAGCCCGAGCCCGACGACGAGCTGATGTTCGGGACCTCGATCCTCGACTACTCCTCGCGGCTGAAGATCGCCAAGCACGGCTTCGAGTCGGTGACCCAGAAGCTCGCGCGCGACTACCCGCGCTACAAGCAGGTCGCGGCCCGCCACGGGATCGACATCTCCGCCCGGCGCGTGAGGAAGGTCCTCGACACGGTCGAGGAAGAGGAGAAGGGCGGCCTCTCGGCCTGGCGCCGGGTGCTCGAGCAGACCACGGGTGCGCTGCTGCGCCAGTCCGGCCAGGAAGAGGACGAAGCCGCCCAGTCGCGCCGCTGAAGCGCAAACGTCGTTGCACCTCGCAGGGCGGCCCCGCAGACCGGCGAAATTGAGCCGGCGGCCCTTTGTCCAACTCGTACCGGGCGGCCGGGCTCCTCTTCGGGGCCCGGCCGTCTAGCCGCCTGCGATCTCGGCGGCTGCCCGCTCCACCTCGGCCAGGGTCGGCGTTTCGGTCACCGACGCGGCCCCGAGGCGCGCCTCGCTGACCGGATCGACTACCCCGGCCACCACGTGCAGGGGAACCCCAGCCTCGGCGCAGCGCTTGGCGATTTCGCCGACCAGCTTCCCCTCGGTCGACTGGGCGTCGAGGCTGCCCTCGCCGGTGATCACCGCCGACGCGTCCTCGAGGCTGCCGTCGAAGCGCAGCACGCCGAGCACGTAGGTCGCGCCCGGCACCAGCCGTGCACCGAACGCCGCCCAGAGCCCGCCCGCGAGGCCCCCGGCGGCCCCGGTCATCGGGTGACCGCGAGGGTCGCGGGGCAGCGCCCCGGCGCGCGCGACCAGCCGCTCGCTCAGACTAGCCACCGTTGCGGGATCGGCGCCCTTCTGCGGGGAGAAGAGCTCGGCGGCTCGCTCGAACGGGATGTTGACGTCGCAGATCACCTCGAGCTTGGCGCGCCCGAGCCCGCCGGCTTCCTCGATGGCCTCGATGGCGCCGGCGCCCCCGTCCGTGGTGGCGCTTCCCCCGGCGGCGACCACCACCCGCTTGGCACCCGTCTCGGCGGCGGCGGCGATGAGCTCGCCGGTGCCGGCGCTGCTCGCGGCCTCGGCGTCGCGCTCGCCCTCGGCGACGAGCCCCAGGCCCGAGGCCTGGGCTACCTCCACAATCGCGCTGCGGCCGTCGCCGAGCACGGCGAAGCTCGCTTGGATCGGTCTGCCCAGCGGGTCGTGCGCCGATGCCGTCCGCGTCTCGCCGCCGAGCGCGGCGAGAAGGACGTCCATCGTGCCCTCCCCGCCGTCGGCCGCCGGCAGCAGCTCCGCTTCGGCCCCCGCCGAGCGCACCCCGCGGCCGATCGCCTCGGCGACCTCAACGGCGCTGAAGGTGCCCTTGAAGGAGTCGGGGGCGGCGAGGAAGGGCGCCGAGCCCGGGGTGTCCCTAGCCGTAGAGGGCCTCGATGTCGCTCTCGTACTTCTCCGAGACCACGTTTCGCTTCACCTTGAGCGTCGGTGTCAGCTCGCCGCCCTCCTGCGAGAGGTCGGCGGGCAGGATCTCGAACTTCTTGATCTGCTCGACCTTGGCGAACTTCTTGTTGATCTCGTCCATGTGCTGCTGGATCCGCTCGCGCATCTCGGGGTGGTGGGCGAGGGCAGCCAGGTCGGCTGGCCATCCCTCCTCCTCGGCGAGCTTCGCGACTTCCTCGGGGTCAAGCGTGACGAGGGCGATCAGGTAGGGCCTGCGGTCGCCGATCACTACGCACTGCGAGATCCACTGGCTTTGCTTCATCTCCGCCTCGAGGTTCGCCGGCGTGATGTTCTTGCCGCCCGCCGTGATGATGATGTCCTTCTTGCGGCCGGTGATCTTCAGGTAGCCGTCGGAGTCGAGCTCGCCGATGTCGCCGGTGTGCAGCCACCCGTCGACGATCGTCTCGGCCGTCGCCTCGGGGTTCTTGTAATAGCCCTGGAATACGTTCGGGCCCTTGACCAGGATCTCGCCGTCGTCGGCGATCCTGATCTCGGCGTCGCGGAACGCCCGCCCGACGGTTCCGAACTTGAACGCCTCGGGACGGGCGACCGTCGCGGCGGTCGAGGTCTCGGTCATGCCCCAGCCCTCGAGGATCAGCACCCCCGCGGCGTCGAAGAAGCGCAGGATCTCCGGGTTGATCGGAGCCGCGCCGGTGACGCAGTTCTTGATGTTGCCGCCGAACAGCGCCCGGATCTTGGCGAGCACGAGCTTGTCGGCGAGCTTGTACTGGCGCTCGAGCAGGAACCCGGGCGACCTGCCGGCCCGCTCGGCCTCACGCATCTTCTTGCCGACGCCGATCGCCCAGTTGAAGATCAGCTTCTTGGCGCCGCCCTGCTTCTCGACGTCGCCGGTCGCCGCCGTGTAGATCTTCTCGAAGATTCGCGGCACGGACGGGAACACCTCCGGCTTGACCTCGACGAGGTTCGGGATGATCTTCAGCGGGTCGCGCTCCCAGTAGGCGATGTTGCCGCCGAGGTCGAAGCTGAGCAGCTGGATGAGCAGCGCGAAGGAGTGGGCGAGCGGGAGGAACAGGTAGACGGTGCTGTCCTCGTGGAGAACGCTCTCCTCGAGCGACATCGTCAGCATCGAGCGGTAGTTGCCGTGCGAGATGACGCAGCCCTTGGGCGGGCCGGTGGTGCCCGACGTGTAGATGAAGGTGCAGATGTCGTCGGGGGTGACGGCGCTCCAGCGCTCCTCGTACACCGACTCGTCGCGGCTCCCGCCGCGCTCTGCGAGCTCGCTCATCGAGATCGCGTCGTCGGCGGTGCCCTCCATCACGATCACGTGCTTCAGCTTGGGCAGCGACTCGCGAACGCTGCGCACCTTCTCGAGCTGAGCGGAGTCCTCGACGATCACCGCCACGGAGTCGGAGTTCTCGAGCACGTACTGGCACTCCTCGGGCGAGTTGGTCTGGTAGATCGGCACGACGGTGGCGCCCGTTGCGAGCGCGGCGTAGTCGAAGTAGGTCCACTCCGGCCGCGTGTTGGCGAGGATCGCGACCTTGTCGCCCTTCTCGATGCCCAGGTCGATGAGCCCCAGGGCGAGCCCCTTGACGATCTCGCCGACCTCGGCGAACGTCTTCGAGACCCACTGTCCCGACGGGTCCTTGTACGTGACGGCCCGCTTGTCGGCGTGCTTGCGGGCCGCGAGCGGCAGCAGGTCGGCGATCGTCTTCGAGCCGGTTCCCTCGGGGGTCCCGGTCGCGGGCGGCGATGCGGTGGCGCTCTCCATCAGTGGCCTCTCTCCTCACTTCGGGGGAGCCAGATTGTATTGCGCGACTGGCTGCGCGGCCAGGGATCGCCTGCGCCGCGCTGCCGTCGCGAAAACTTGCGCTCTAGGCGGTGGCCCGCTTGTCGGGGCTCTGGAATGCCTTGAGCGAGGACTCGAACAACGTCCTGTCGATCCGCCCCTCGAGCACCGGAACATTCATCTCGATGCACTTCACGAGGACATCCCGCCGCTTCATCTCCATCTGGTCGGCGAGCTCGGTGGGCGTCAGGTGAACTGCCATATACACCTCTCCGTCGTCTAGATCCTCCGAGAGGATGTATATCGCGTCAGGACGACGTGTCAACTCTTTGGCTGCACCTTGCGAGGATCGATTTCCTCATAGACGTCGTCGGCGGGGCTTGTCATCAGCCGGTCGGCCATCTCGGTCTTGAGTAGGGCGAGGCGCTGATCTTCACCAGGGGTTCGCCGCTCGTCGCGCGCGAGGTCGATGAACTCCTCGCTCACGTACCCGTCGCGGAGGGCGAGCGCCAGCTCCCGGTCCCGGTAGCCGAGCACAAAGACGAAGCGCTCACGGGTGCGGCCAAGCTCGGGCAGCGCGAGCGAAGGATCGACGTAGTAGCGGCCCTCGGTCACGGCGCGCGTCACGAGCTCGAAGCCGTCCCGCGCCCCGGGGCCGGCGAACGCAGTGCGGATCGTGAGCTCGCGTCGTTCGGGCGCACCGCCGGGGGCGAGCAGCGCGACTGCCCGCTCCAGCACCTTGTACGCATGGGCGACTCCGCCGGGGGAGCCGGACCCGTGGTAGGCGATCATCTGCTCGAAGGTGAAGCCGACCGCCCGCCCTCCGTCGAGGAGCTCGATCTCGTCGGTCACGCCGGGCTCGGAGCCCATGCCGCTAGACGGGGTTCGGGACGTCGATGAAGCGGTGCTCGACGCCGAAGCGCTCGGCGACGAGCTCGCCGAGCCTGCGGATGCCGAACGTCTCGGTCGCGTAGTGGCCCCCTGCGAGGAAGTGCACGCCGTACTCCCTCGACTCGGCCATCGCCGGCTCGCTGGGCTCGCCCGTGACGAGCGCGTCGAGTCCGAGCCGGCCGGCCTCGTGCAGGGCGAACGCCCCGCCGCCGGTCACGATCCCGACGCTCTCGATCAGCTCGGGGCCGGAGTCGAAGACGAGGGGCTCGCTGTCCGTGGCGCTGCGGAGGTTCGCCGCGAGCTCGTCGATCCGCAGGCCGGGCTCGGAGCGCCCGATGACACCGATCGCGTTTCCCTTCGCCTCGCCGAACGGCCGCGGGTCCACGGTGAGGCCGAGCCGGTCGCGCAGCAGCGCGTTGTTTCCGATCTCAGGGTGGGCGTCGAGCGGCAGGTGATAGGCGGCGAGGCCGGACCCCGCGGCGAGAAGGGTCCGCAGCCTCGCGGCCATCGGCAGCGACAGTGCGCCGAGCGTCGTGCCCCACAGCAGGCCGTGGTGGACGAGCGCCAGCTGGGCGCCCGCGGCGACCGCGGCGGTCAGGAACTCGAGGTTGGCCGAGACTCCGGAGGCCACCGACGTGACGTCCTCGGCGCCTGGGACCTGGAGCCCGTTGGGCCCGTAGTCCTCGAAGGAGCGGGTGTCGAGCAGCTCGTCGCAGAAGGCGATGATCTCGTCGCACCGGGCCACGCGCGCCAGCGTAACTAGCATTCTGTCCGTGGGTCCGCCGCCCGACCGAGACACCCCGGCAACGGGATCGTTCATCGAGTCTCTGATGGAGACCGACCTCTACTCGATGGGGGCGTTCTTCTGCGACCAGCACCCCGAGCTCGTCGACGAGGTCGTTTCGCGCAGCGAGGTGATCGAGCAGCGCGGTCTCGAGCGCTGGGCGGATGAAAGCGAGACCCCGGTCGAAGAGGCTTTCCGCACCCTGCTCACGGGCCTCGCGGTGCGCTACTACAAGGCTCTGGCGGGTTGACCGACACACCTTCCGGTAACCGGCCCCGGCTGATCGGGGTGATCGTGATCGGCGTGATCGGGCTGATCGCCCTGGCCGTGCTCGCGAGCCTCTCGCTCGACGACGGCTCGGAGGAGCAGATCCAGATCTCGGGCGCCCAGGAGGTGCAGCGCCTCGTCGGCGGCATCCCCCAGCTCGAGGACCGCCTCGGCCAGGACGACGCGCCGGTCACGATCGAGGTCTTCAGCGACACCCAATGCGACGAGTGCGACGACTACCAGCTCGACGTGATCGACCAGTTGATCGAGGACGAGGTGCGCGACGGCGACGTCAAGCTCATCTTCCGCCATTACTCGATGGACCCCGACCGCGCCACCGGCGTCGGGGGCTTCGGCGCCGAGTCGGCCGGGCTGCAGGACCAGCAGTGGCAGTTCGTCGAGCTCTTCTTCCGCAACACCGACCTGCTCGACGAGGGTGAGGTGATCAGCCAGCCGTTCCTGGATCAGGTCGCGAACGGAATCCTGAACCTGAACGTCGAGCAGTGGCAGCGCGACTTCAACGACGAGCGCATCCGCGGGGAGCTCGAGGAGGACGAGCTGGCGGCGGTGCAGCGCCGCCTGCCGCTCGAGCCTGCGGTCGTCGTGACGGGCCCGACGCAGAGCATCGAGCTGATCGAAAGCCCGAGCCTCGAGCGGATCCGCGAGGCCATCGCGCAATCCTCGTCGTGAGGGGATGAGCCGACGTCGAGCGGCGCAGGGTGCGCGGCAAGGACGTCGACAAGAAGCTCAGCGTGATCTTTGCCCGCCTATAGCCGGGCGAGAATCACGTTGGCTGGCCGTGCGCTACGCAGGGGGCTTGTAGACCGTCACGACGGCGGCGCCGCCGAGGCCGATGTTGTGCTGGAGGGCGACCTTGGCGCCGTCGACCTGGCGCTTGTCGGCGGTCGCCTCGCAGCTGCCAGGTCAGCTCGGAGCACTGGGCGAGGCCCGTGGCGCCGAGGGGGTGGCCCTTCGAGATCAGGCCTCCTGAGGGGTTGACCACCGGGCCGTCGCCTCCGTAGGTCGTGGCCTCGGCCTCGACCAGCTTGTGTCCCTCGCCCTCGTCGGCGAAGCCCAGCGCCTCGTAGGTGATGAGCTCGTTGGCCGAGAAGCAGTCGTGCAGCTCGCAGACGTCGATCTCGTCGGCTGAGACCTGAGCCTCCTCGTAGGCCTCGTCGGCGGCCTGCTTCGACATGTCGGCGCCGACGATCTTGATGCAGTCGGTGTCGTCGGCGAACGTCGAGCTGAGGTCGGTGACCATCGACTGGCCGGCGATCTCGATCGCCTGGTCCCAGAGCCCGTTCTCGTCGACGAACGACTCGGAGGCGACGATCGCGCAGGCGGCTCCGTCTGAGGTCGGCGAGCACTGGAGCTTGGTCAGGGGGTCGTGGATCATGCGCGCGTCCTTGATCTCGTCCAGCGTGTACTCGTCCTGGAACTGCGCGTAGGGGTTGTTGACGGAGTGCTTGTGGTTCTTCCAGCCGATCCAGGCGTAGTGGTCGGGCGTCGAGCCGTACTTCTCCATGTGGTCCCGCCCGGCGTTGCCGAACATCTGGGGGGCGGGGGGCGACTCCTCGGGGTCGCGGATGGCGAACATCGCCGTCACGTGCTTGTCGAGGGCGTTGGTGCGGTCGGTGTACTTGACGCCCAGCGAGCCCTTCTCCATCTTCTCGAAGCCGACGGCCATCGCGCAGTCGGCGCTGCCGCCGCGAACCGCCTGGCGCGCGAGGAAGAGCGCGCTCGAGCCCGTCGAGCAGTTGTTGTTGACGTTGATCACCGGGATGCCGGTGAGGCCGAGGCCGTAGACGGCGCGCTGGCCGTACGTGGAGTCGCCGTAGCAGTAGCCGGCGTAGGCCTGCTCGATCTTGTCGTAGTTGACCCCGGCGTCCTCGAGCGCCTTGGTCCCCGCCTCCTGCGCCCACTCGGGGTAGTCGCCCTCCTTGGTGCCGGGCTTGTCGAACTTGGTCATCCCGACGCCGATCACGAATGTGCGGTTGCTCATCTCACTCCTGTCTGGTGGCGGAAACTGGCTGGCTGGCCAAAGCGAGCGTGATCGTACCCGGTGGGGTCATTCGGGGACTCCACCGCTGAGAAAGATGTCGACCACGAGGTCGCCCTCGCCGGCCTTGTATGGGGAGAGGTCGGTGACGCCCTCCTCGGCCAGGACCTCGTCGTCGATGAAGAAGTTGCCCGTGCACTCGGCCGCGGGGCGGGTCAGGATCGCGTGGGCCGAGTCGCCCATGATCGCCGGGGTGCGAGCCGCGGCCATCGCCTCGTCGCCACCGAGCAGGTTCTGCACGGCTGCCGTCGCGATGATCGTCCTGGGCCACAGCGAGTTCGCGGCGATCGCCTGGGGCCGAAGCTCCTCGGCCAGCCCCAGCGTGCACATGCTCATCCCGTATTTGGCGATCGTGTAGGCGAGGTGGGCGCCGGCCCACTTCGGGTCGAGGTCGATCGGCGGGGACAGGGTCAGGATGTGGGCGTTCTCGGACTCCGCGAGGTGGGGGATGCAGGTCTTCGAGAGCAGGAAGGTCCCGCGGCAGTTGATGTCCTGCATGAGGTCGTAGCGCTTCATCTCCTGCGCGGCCGCCGGGCGCAGGTCGATCGCCGAGGCATTGTTGACCACGATGTCGATGCCGCCGAACGCATCGACTGCCGCTGCGACGGCGCGCTCGACGTCGGCCTCCTCGCGGACGTCTCCGACGACGGCCAGTGCCTCGCCTCCCGCCTCCTCGATCTGCTCGGCCGCCGTGTGCACGGTGCCCTCGAGCTTGGGGTGGGGCACGTCCGTCTTCGCGAGCAGGCAGACGTTGGCTCCGTCGCGCGCGGCGCGCAGCGCGATCTCCAGCCCGATCCCGCGGCTCCCACCGGACATCACCATCGTCCGGCCCTTCAGCGTCCTCTCCATCACGTTGTCCCTTCGGTAGGTTCGGCTTCGTGTCCGACAGAGTGACCGACCGCGTTCAGGGACGAGTAGTCGCCATCACCGGGTCCGCCCGCGGAATCGGGCTGGCCACTGCGCGCATGCTCGCAGGCCGCGGTGCTCGGGTGGCCATCGGCGACCTGGACGAGGCCGCTGCGGCGGCTGAGGCCGCGAGACTCGGGAACGCGGCCGTCGGTTGCGCCGTCGATGTCCGCGATCCCGCCTCGATCGAGGAGTTCTTCGCTCGCGCCGAGGAGCTCGGCCCGCTCTGGGGCGTCGTCAACAACGCGGGCGTCATGCCGGTGGGGCCGTTCCTGGGCGAGAGCGACGCCATGGCCCGCACGATCTTCGACGTCAACGTCCACGGCGTGCTCGCGGGCACGAAGGCCGCACTGTCGCTGATGGTGCCGAGGGGCGAGGGCAGCATCGTCAACCTGGCCTCGTTCGCGGGCCGCCTCGCAGTGCCCGGGCAGGTCACCTACGCAGCGAGCAAGGCCGCGGTCATCGCGATCACCGAGGGCGCGGCCTGGGAGTTCGCGCGGTCGGGGGTCAGCGTCGGCGACGTGATCCCGTCCTTCACGAACACGGACCTTGTCGCAGGCACAACCCCGCCGAAGACCGCCGAAACCATCGAGCCCGCCGATGTGGCCGAGGCCGTCGTCGCGACACTCGCCGACGGGCGGCTGCACCGCTATGTGCCGCGAAGCCTTCGCCCGACCGGTGCGGCATTCGGGTCGCTTCCGGTGCGCGCGCAGCACTTCCTGCACCGCAGGCTGGGCACGGACAAGGTCTTCCTCGACTTCGACGCGGGCGCCCGCGGTGCGTACCAGCGGCGAATCGACGAGCAGGCCGGTTCCTAGGTGCCGCAGCGCGCGCAGACTCCCGACGAGGAGCTGATCTATGCGGACTGGCGGAGCGTCGAGACCCCCGACGTCGACGACGAGGAGCGCCTGGCGAGGATCGAGGCGGAGTTCCGAAAAGGCTTCGAGGCGCTCGCGGACCTCGGCACCGCGGTCTGCGTGTTCGGGTCGGCGCGCACCAAGCCCGGCGACCCCGAGTACGAGGAGGCGAGGCAGACGGGCAGCATGCTCGCCGAGGCGGGCTTCGTCGTCATCACGGGAGGCGGACCCGGCTCGATGGAGGCCGCCAACCGCGGGGCCCAGGAGGCCGGCGGGCTCTCGGTAGGGCTCAACATCCAGCTGCCGCACGAGCAGGCGCTCAACGACTACGTCGACCTCGGCGTCGAGTTCCGCTACTTCTTCGTGCGGAAGCTGATGTTCGTGCGCTACTCCGACGCATTCGTCTGCTTTCCCGGCGGCTTCGGCACCCTCGACGAGACCTTCGAGGCGCTGACCCTGATCCAGACTGACAAGGCGACCGATCATCCCGTCGTGCTGGCCGGCGGCACCTTCTGGGCCTCGCTGCTCGCCTGGGTAGAGAAGCACCTGCTCGAGCCGGGGAGGATCTCGCCCGAGGACTTCGCTCAGGTCGAGATCGCCGACGGGCCCGAGGACGTGCTCGCCCGCCTCTGCGCGCAGATCAGCTCTTCGCGGTAGCGGCCATCGACTCGGGGGCGGTCGCCTTCGGGTGGCGTCCGCGGATCACGTCGATGAACGCGGCCATGCGATCGGCGAGTGCCCCGTCGCGCACCTCGAGCATGTTCTCGGCGTTCTGCTCGCCGGAGCGCGAGAGGTTGAAGGACCCCAGGAACACCGTGTCGTCGGCCACGGTCATCTTGCAGTGCATGAAGTCGTGAAGCTTCGAGTCCGGGCTCCACGGGGTCGAGGCCTTGGCGCTGAACTCGAGCCCCGTGAGGGCTTTGGCCAGCAGCGGGATCTTCCAGGCGCTGTGGCCGTTGTCCCTCCACTGGTTGAACACGGTACGCACCTGCGGGCCATCGACCACCCCCCTCACGTCCGCCCGGCTTCGGTCGGCGAGCTCGGCCAGCGTCGCGAGAACCGGTCCCGAGGTGATCACCGGGGAGGCGATTCGCACTCGTTCGGTGGCGCCGCCGATCGCGGTCGCGATCCGCTGCGAGAGCTCCTCTCCGCGTCCCGGGGTGAACCATGCTCGGAGCTCCGCGCCCTCGAGCTCGACGCGCTCCGGCTCGATGTGGCCGCTGCGCTCGACGTCGCGGCCCTCCCACAGCTCGTCGAAGTTCCGGCGGTAGCGCTCGCCGATGCCGGGAGACTCCACGATCGCCAGCACGTTCTCCTGCCTCGACCAGGAGTCGATCGTCCAGTTCGCCGAGCCGGTCCATACGGCCTCGGAGTCGCGGACGACGTACTTGTGGTGCATCAGGTCGGGGACGCCGGAGATCGCCCGTACCTCGATCGGCAGCTCCTCGAGGATCTCGGGCTTCGTCTCGGGGGGAGGGTGCAAAGCCCCCGGCCGCCCCGAGTCGACGTTGTAGATCAACCGCACCGTGACGCCGCGCTCCGAGGCCGCGCGCAGCTGGTCGGCGACGATCGAGCCCACCGGATCGGGCAGGCGAACGTCGTAGAGGGCCAGCTCCAGCGTGGAGCGGGCCGGCTCGATGAAGGCAGCGATGCGCTTGGCGGTCTGCTCCGCCGGCTGGCCGCCGTCGCTGAGGGTGAAGACCTCCATCTGGGCATTCTGCCTGGCGGCCAACCTGGCCGCCTGCCACACTCCCGCGATGCGGGTACTCGCGATCGTCCATCAGGAGGACGCCGGTCCAGGCGTCTTCGCCGACGAGCTCAACGCCCAGGGGGTTGAGATCGCGTACTGGCGCGTGCCGGAGCAGGAAGAGGTGCCGCACAACCTCCACGACTACGGCGCGGTCCTGACCTTCGGCGGCGCGATGCACATCGACCAGGACGACCGTCACGCTTGGCTTGTCCGCGAGAAGGAGCTGCTGCGGGATCTGATCGACCGCGGGACACCGCTGCTCGGCGCGTGCCTCGGGGCGCAGCTTCTCTGCGCGGCGGCGGGAGGTGAGGTGACGCGCATGCGCGAGCCCGAGATCGGCTGGGTCGACGTCGAGGTCACCGACCCGAGCGACCCATTGGTCGGGCCGCTTGCGCCGTCATTCTCAGCCTTCGAGTGGCACAGCTACGCGTGCGAGCCGCCGGCGGGCAGTGTCGTGCTCGCCCGCAGCGAGCAATGCGCCCAGGCATTTCGCATCGGCGAGGCCGCGTGGGGGGTTCAGTTTCACGCCGAGGTGAGCACGGCCGACGCCGCTAACTGGATAGCGGACTGGCGAAGCGACGAGGACGCCGTCCGGATCGGTCTCGACGCCGAGGCCCTCGGTCGAGACCGACGCGGCGATCGCCGGCTGGAACGAGATCGGCCGGGCAATGGCGGGGCGCTTCCTGGAGGCGGCGGCCACGAGGGCCTGAGCCGAGGGCGACGCCCCGCGCCGGGGTGCGCCGCCCTTCCAGAGGCGGCCCTAGGAGAAGAACGCCAGCGCCAGGGCGATCAAGCCGCACAGAAGCAAGCCGCCCATTCCCATTGAAATCCTTCGTTCCATTGTCTTCTTGGTTCTTCATTCGGGCGTCACGTAGGCGCCCGAGATCCCGCCGTCGACCATGAACGGCGTGGCGGTGATGTAGGAGCTTTCGTCGCTGGCCAGAAACAGCGCGGCCTTCGCGATCTCCTCGGTCTCGCCGAATCGGCCCATCGGCAGGTGGACGAGGCGCCGCTTGGCCTTCTCGGGGTCCTTGGCGAAGAGCTCGCGCAGCAGCGGCGTGTTGACGGGCCCCGGGCAGAGGGCGTTGACGCGCACGCCGCGGTCGCCGAACTCGACGCCGAGCTCGCGCGACATCGACAGCACCGCCCCCTTCGAGGCCGTGTAGGAGATCTGGGAGACGGCGGCGCCCATCACCGCGACGAACGATGCCGTGTTGATGACCGAGCCGCCCCCCGCGTCGAGCAGGTGCGGGATGCCGTGCTTGCAGCAGAGGAAGACGGACTTGGTGTTCACGTCCTGCACCCGCTGCCAGGCGTCGACCGACGTGTCGAGGACCGAGGTGTCGTCGGTCGGGTTGATGCCCGCGTTGTTGAAGAGGACGTCGATGCGGCCGAACTCGGCGCGGGCCTGCTCGTACATGCCCCTGACCTCGTCCTCGTGGCTGACGTCGGCTTGGATCACGAGGTCGCCGATCGTCCCGAGCTCGAGGTCGACGCCGACGACCTTGGCGCCCTCGGCTCTGCGAACAGCTTCGCCGACTCGGCGCCGATGCCGCTGGCCGCGCCGGTGATCACGCAGACCTTGCCCTCGAGACGACCCGGCCATCTAGCCCTCCCGTCGGTAGTAGACGTTCTTGACCTCGGTGTAGTGCTCGAGCGCGTTGGGGCCGAGCTCGCGGCCGACGCCGGACTGCTTGAAGCCGCCGAACGGCGTCGAGACCCGGACCGAGGTGTTGGAGTTGATCGAGATCACGCCGGTCTCGAGCGCCCGGGCAACCCGCAGCGCGCGGCCGCCGTCTCCGCTCCAGACCGATCCCGAGAGCCCGTAGATCGTGTCGTTGGCCATCGCGATCGCCTCGGCCTCGTCGTCGAACGGGATCACGACGGCGACGGGGCCGAAGATCTCCTCGACCGCCGCGCGGTCCGAGTTCGAGACCGGGCTCAGGACGGTGGGCGCGAACCAATAGCCGGGTCCGTCGGGCGCGGAGCCGCGGACGGCGACGGGTGCGTCGTCCGGGACGTAGGAGGAGACGGTCTCGAGTTGGTCGGCCGAGATCAGAGGGCCCATCTGGGTCATCTCGTCGAGCGGGTCGCCGACTGAGATGCCTTCGACGGTGTCCTTCATCGCGGCGAGGAACGGGTCGACGGCCTCGCGCTGGACGAAGATGCGCGAGCGAGCGCAGCAATCCTGGCCCGAGTTTCCGAACACCGCCATCGGCGCGGCGGCTGCCGCTGCCTCGATGTCGGCGTCGGCGAAGACGATGTTCGGGGACTTGCCGCCGAGCTCGAGCGTGACCCGCTTGATGGTTGCGGCGGCGCCCTGCGGCGATCCCGCGGCCGACCTCGGTCGACCCGGTGAAGGCGACCTTGGCGACGTCGGGGTGCTCGACCAGGCGCTGGCCGCAGACGCTGCCCGGGCCCGCGACGACGTTCAGCACGCCCTCGGCGAGGCCGGCTCCGAGCGCGATCTTCTCGAGCTCGACCGAGGTGAGAGGCGTCAGCTCTGCGGGCTTCAGCACGACGGTGTTGCCGGCGGCGAGCGCCGGTGCCACTTTCCACGACGCGATCACCAGCGGGAAGTTCCAGGGAGTGATCAGCCCGACGACGCCGAGCGGCTCGCGGAAGGTCATGTCGACCCCGCCGTCCACCGGGATCGTCTGCCCGAGCAGGCGCTCTGGAGCGCCCGCGTAGTAGCGGAAGCACTCGATGACCATCGCGATCTCGCCGCGCGCGTCGGAGATCGGCTTGCCGGCGTTGCGCGCCTCCATCGTCGCAGCTCGTCGGCGCGCGCCTCGATCGCGTCGGCGAGCTTCCGCATGGTCGCGGCGCGCTCAGCGGGGTCAACGGCGCGCCAAGCGGGAAACGCGGCCTTCGCCTTTGCCACCGCGGCGTCGACCTCGTCGGCGCCCGCGCGCGCGAGCTCGGCCATCACCTGCTCGGTCGCGGGCTCGACCACCTCGATCACGCCGCCGCCCGTCACACCGCGGCCCCGTCCTGGCGGCCTCGACGAGCGAGCTGATGATCGCGCTGCGGCCGTCCTCCTCCGGATGCCAGATCACGCCGAGCGCATAGCCCGAGCGATCGGCGGGAAGCTCGATGGCCTCGACGGTCTCGTCGTCGACGGCCCAGCCGCTCTCGATCAGGCCGTCGCCGAGCCGCTCGATCCCCTGGTGGTGGTGGGACTTGACGGCGAGGAGCTCGCTCCCGGCGGCGCGAGCCGCGAGCGAGCCCGGCTCGAGGCGCACCTCGTGGTCGCCGAATGAGCCCGGGGTGTGCATGTGATCGCTGTGGCCGACGACGTCGGGTAGGTGCTGGACCAGCGTCCCGCCGAGCGCGACGTTCAGCAGCTGCATGCCGCGGCAGATCCCGAGCACGGGGAGCTCGCGCTCGAGCGCGCCCCTCGCCAGAGAGACCTCGAACGCGTCGCGCTCGGGCCAGCTCGTCTTGGTCTCGGGATGGCGCTCGGCGCCGTAGGTCGCAGGGTCGATGTCGGAGCCGCCGGCGAGGATCAGCGCGTCGAGCCGCTCGAGCAGCGGCGCGGGGTCCTCCGTGATCGACTCGTCCGGCGGCAGCAGCAGCGCGAGCGCACCTGTGCGCTGTACGGCGGTCGCGTACGAGCGCGGCGCCATCGTCACCGTCTCCTCCCAGACCGTCCAACGCGCGCGCTCGACGGCGGTGCAGATGCCGACCGCGGGGCGGCTCATCAGCCGGCCTCATAGTCGCTCGAATCCCCGGAACTTCTCCCAGTCGGTGACGGCGGCCTCGTTGGCGTCGATCTCGACCTGGGCGCGGTTCAGGTAGTGGTCGACCACCTCCTGCCCGAAGGCCTCCCTGGCCACCGCGCTGCCCGCGAACAGGTCCTTGGCGGCGTAGATGTTGGTCGGGACGTGGGGCTTGTCGGACTCGTACGCGTTGCCCTCGAGCGCGGGCTCGAGCTCGAGCTCGTTGTCGATCCCGTGCAGGCCCGCCGCGATCAGCGAGGCGAGCGCCAGGTAGGGGTTGACGTCGGCGCCCGGCAGGCGGTTCTCGACGCGCAGCCCGGGGCCATGGCCGACGACGCGCAGGGAGCACGTGCGGTTGTCCTTGCCCCAGGCGACCGCGGTCGGTGCGAACGAGCCCTTCGAGAAGCGCTTGTAGGAGTTGATGTTCGGCGCGTAGAAGAGCGAGAGCTCGCGCATGCAGGCGATCTGCCCGGCGATGAAGCGGTCGAACATCTGCTGGTCGGCCGCGAACGCGTTGCTCGCCCTTCTCGTCGGCGAGCGAGATGTGGATGTGGCACGAGTTGCCCTCGAGCTCGTTGAACTTGGCGATGAAGGTGATCGCCATCTCCTCCTGGGCGGCGATCTCCTTGGCGCCCGTCTTGTAGATCACGTGGTTGTCGGCGGCCTCGAGCGCCTCGCCGTAGTGGAAGTTGATCTCGTGCTGGCCGAAGTTGCACTCGCCCTTCGAGTTCTCGACGATCATCTCGGCGGCCTGCATCTCGTTGCGGATGCGGCGGATCAGCGGCTCGACGCGGGCGGTCCCGAGCAGCGAATAGTCGACGTTGTAGAGGTTCGCCGGCTCGAGGTCGCGGTAGGCCTTCTTCCACGCCTCCTCGTAGCTGTCCTTGAAGACGATGAACTCGAGCTCGGTGCCCGCGAAGGCCTGCAGCCCTCGGTCTTCGAGGCGGCGAAGCTGGCGGCGCAGGATCTGCCGCGGCGAAGCGACGACCTCGGTGCCGTCCTCCCACTCGACATCGGCGAGCAGCATCACGGTGCCCTCGTGCCACGGGACGGGCCGCAGCGTGTCCAGGTCGGGCTTCATCACGAAGTCGCCGTAGCCGCGCGTCCCACGAAGACATCTCGTAGCCCGAGACGGTGTCCATATCCACGTCGACGGCGAGCAGGTAGTTGCATCCCTCGGCGCCGTGCTCGAGCGTCTCGTCGAGGAAGTACTGCGCCGTCAGGCGCTTGCCCTGGAGCCTTCCCTCCATGTCCGCGATTGCGAGGAGCACGGTGTCCACCGTGCCCCCCGCTATCGCGTCCTTCAGCTCATCGAGCTTCAATTCAAGCCGAGCTACTCGGGGTGCTCCACGTCGAATCGCTTCTGGCCCGTGAACCACTTCTTCGCGCTCACCTGCCAGGCGATCGTGGTCAGGACAGCAGCACGCTGACCATCACCGGCGCGTAGTTCAGCGCCTGGTAGTCGAACTCGTCGTTCCACGGGACTGCCGGCGGGGTGAACGGCAGGCAGAAGATGATCGTGATCAGCACCGTCCAGACCACCGCGAACGGGTTCATCCACTTGTAGCGCTGGCCTAGCGTCCAGGGGCCCGCGTCCCAGCTCGTCGCCCTTGCGCCAGCGGTAGTAGATCGGGATCGCGAACGCGACGTAGAGGCCGATCACGGTGATCGAGACCACCGCGAAGAAGGCCCACGGGAACGGGCGCCGGCCGACGTTGCCCTTCAGCGCCGGCAGGGTGATCAGCAGGGCGCATGATCGCCATGAAGATCACCGCGTTGTAGGGAACCCCTTGTGCGTTCACCACTGGCGAGCGCTCCTCGAGAGCCCCTCGCCGAACGCCGCCGTCGCGGGCCCAGGCGAAGCACGTCCGCGAGGCGCTGGTCAGTCCCGCCGCGCCGCAGAACAGCTGGCCGACGGTGGCGATCAGAAACACCAGTTTTGCGGCCCACGAGTCGAGGGCCTCGGTGAAGATCGCACCGACGAAACCGGCCGCATCGGTGACCACAGCGGGTTCGGGGACTGCGAACAGGAACGTCAGCAGGAGCGCCCAGCCGATGATCGAGGAGTAGAACACCGAGCGCCAGACGCCCTGGGCGGCGGCAACAGCGGCGCCCCTGGTCTCCTCGGAAGTATGCGCCGAGGCGTCGTAGCCCGTCTCGGTGTACATGGTCAGCAGGAAGCCGACCGGCAGCACCAGCACCCAGAAGCCGAGCGACGTGGTCGATCCCCCGAAGGCACCGTTATTGTTGATTCTCTCGGTGAACACGAACTCGAGGCTCTGGTGAGTGTCGGGGACGATGATGAGGATGCCGATCACGATCGCTACGCCGAGCAGGTGCCACCCCACCGAGACGTTGTTCATCAACTGGATGAACCGGTCAGGGAGGATGTTGACGATCGTGTAAAGGATCAGGATGAGGGCGAACAAGATCCAGGTCTCGCGCAATACGTGCTCGGTATCGGCGAAGTTGAGGCCGAAGATGTCGACCTCGTAGAGGCCGAGCAGCACGCCCAGGAAGATCGCGGCGCCGTAGCCGACTGAGGCGACGATGCCGATCAGGCCGGCGATGTTGAACCAGCCGGTCATCCAGCTCCAGCCCGGGCCTCCGAGGTCGTTGGCCCACCAATAAGGGCCACCCGCGGTCGGGTAGGCGGACGTGAGCTCAGACATCGAGAACGCGACCATGATGATCAGGAAGGAAAGAACCGGCCAGCCGATCGAGATCGCGACCGGACCGCCGTTGGACCATGCGAAGGCGAAGGCCGTGAAGCAGCCGGCCAAGACCGAGATGATCGTGAACGAGATCGCGAAGTTGGTGAAGCCCGACCAGCTGCGCGAGAGCTCCTGTTTGTAGCCCAGCTCGGCGAGGCGTTGCTCATCCGCAGTGGTGTCGGACGCTCGTTCTGGTGCCATTGTCTCTCCTCTTCTCCCACCGGGTTCGCACATCCGATAAAAGGTGTGCTGGCCCGACCTAATGGACGGGCCGACTCTATTCCTGAAGTTGGACGCATTTCAAGGGCTATGAACGAAATCTCGCAAATTGCGGATCGTCTGTCCGACCTGCTTGGACCGCTTGTCGGTGACCCGGTGCCGCTCGACGGGGGGATCACGAACCGCAACTACAAGGCGCGCTTCGGCGAGAAGGACTACGTCGTGCGGGTCCCCGGCAAGGACACGAACCTCCTGGAAATCGACCGCTACGCCGAGCTCGCCGCGAGCCAGCTCGCCGCGGACGCCGGCGTCGCGCCGAAGGTCGCGGCTATGCTCGAGGAGCCGCCCTGCCTGGTTGCGGATTTTCTCGGCGCCCGCACGATGGAGGCGGAGGAGCTCCGCACCCCGGCCTTCCTCGTCGACGTCGCAGCCGACCTACGCAGGATCCACGGCGCCACCGAGAGCCTGCCGAGCCGCTTCTCGGCCTTTCGCATCGTCGAGACCTACGCCGAGACCGGCAGCGAGCGCGGCGCCACGATCCCCCACGAGTACGAGCAGGCGCACCAGAACGCGCGCCAGATCGAGGCGGCCTTCAGCGACCACCACGAGCATCTGCCGGTCCCGTGCCATAACGACCTGCTCGCCGCCAACTTCATGCACGACGGCGAGCGACTTTGGATCGTCGATTGGGAGTACGCCGGCATGGGCGACCGCTTCTTCGACCTCGGCAACTTCGCCGTCAACAACGAGCTGACCGCCGACGACGAGTTCGCGCTGCTCACGGCCTACTTCGATGAGCCGCCCATGGCGCGACGGCTGGCTGCACTCGGGCTGATGCGCTTCATGTCCGACTTCCGGGAGGCGATGTGGGGGGTCGTTCAGAGCGCGGTCTCAGAGCTCGACTTCGACTTCACCGGGTACGCGAGCAAGCACTTCGACCGGCTGCGCGAGCAGGCCGCCGACCCCCGCTTCGACCGCTGGCTCGAAGAGGCTCGATCCAGTGGCGCTGGCTAGCCGAGAGCCCCCGGACTCCGCCCGCTGCGTGATCATCGGTGGCGGCGTCGGCGGCACGTCGATCGCCTACCACTTGGCGAAGCTCGGCTGGGATGACGTGGTGCTGGTCGATCGCAACCAACTCACCTCGGGCTCGACGTTCCACTCGGCCGGGCTCGTCGGCCAGCTTCGGGGCTCAGTCTCGCTGACGAAGATGATGATGCACTCGGTCGAGCTCTACCGCCACATCGGCGAGGAGTCCGAGTTCGACCCCGGGTGGACCGAGTGCGGCGGCATCCGCCTCGCCTCCTCCCCCGAACGGATGGAGGAGCTGCGCCGCCAGGCCGGCTGGGCGAAGACGTTCGGGCTTGCGCTCGAGCTGATCTCGGCGGAAGAGGCGAAGGAGATGTTTCCCCTGATGTCCACCGACGGCGTGCTCGGGGCCGCCTGGCTGCCGACCGACGGCTACCTCGACCCCTCCCAGCTCACATTCGCCCTGGCCGACGGCGCCAGGCAGGGCGGGCTGCGAACCTTCACCAACACTCGGGTGACCGGGATCGAGGTCGACGACGGGCACGTGCGGGCGGTCGAGACCGACAAGGGCCGGATCGAGGCCGAGGTTGTCGTCAACGCGGGAGGGATGTTCGCCGCCGAGATCGGCCGCCTCGCCGGAGTGCGCGTGCCGCTGTTGCCGATGTCGCACCAGTACCTCGTGACTCAGCCGTTCCGCGAGCGCGACCCGGCGAACCCTCTCCCTACCCTGCGCGACCCCGACTTGCTCATCTACTACCGCGAGGAGGGCGGGGGCCTGGTGATGGGCGGCTACGAGCGCCACAGCGAGCCCGCCTTCGTGCCCGACGGCACGGGCTCGGTGGAGCAGATCCCCTTCGACTTCAACGGCCGCCTGCTCGAGGACGACTGGGACCGCTTCGCGGAGATCACGGAGAATTCGAAGAAGCGCGTGCCGGTGATGGACGAGGTCACGATCACCAAGCTGATCAACGGCCCCGAAGCCTTCACCCCGGACAACGAGTTCTGCCTCGGCGAGTCCGAGGTCGCGGGGCTGTTCGTCGCCGCGGGCTTCTGCGCGCACGGGCTCGCAGGTGCCGGCGGCATCGGAAAGGTGATGGCCGAGTGGATCGTCGGCGGGGAGCCCGAGATCGATCTCTGGCACATGGACATCCGGCGCTTCGGCTCGCAGTACCGCTCGCCGGCCTATACCGCTGCCCGCATCGTGGAGACCTACGAGAGCTACTACGACATTCGCTACCCCAACCACGAGCGCGAGGCCGGCCGGCCGCTTCGCGTCAGCCCGGCCAACGCCTGGCATCGCGATCACGATGCGGCCTTCGGCGAGAAGTCCGGCTGGGAGCGGGTCAACTGGTACGAGTCGAACGCCGCGGCGGGCGACGAGGGCCTGCGCCCGCGCGGGTGGGCGGGCCAGCACTGGTCGCCCGCGATCGGGGCTGAGCACCTGGCGACGCGCGAGACCGCCGCGATCTTCGACGAGTCCTCGTTCGCGAAGATGGAGATCGAGGGCCCCGGCGCGGCCGCCTACGTGGAGCGCCTCTGCGACAACGAGGTCGCTCGCGGCGTCGGCAAGATCACCTACACCCAGATGCTGAACAGCCGCGGCGGCATCGAGTGCGACTTCACGGTCGCGCGTCTCGGAGACGAGCGCTTCTCGATCGTCACCGGTACCGCGTTCGGCAACCACGACCGGGAGTGGATCCGCCGCCACCTGGGTCGGCGACGGGAATGGGAAATTGACGGCTCAGTGGCCGTCCGCGACGTAACGTCGGCCTTCGCCTGCTTCGGCGTGTGGGGCCCGAAGGCCCGCGAGATCCTCCAGCCGCTCACGCCGCACGACCTCGGCCCCGAATCGTTCCCCTACATGAACGTGCGCGAGATCACCGTCGGCAATGTGCCGGTGCGTGCCCTGCGCGTGACCTACGTCGGCGAGCTCGGCTGGGAGCTCTACTGCCCGACCGAGTACGGGATCGGCCTCTGGGGAGCGCTCTGGGAGGCCGGGGAGCCGCACGGGATGGTTGCCGGCGGCTACCGAGCGATCGACTCCATGCGGCTCGAGAAGGGCTACCGGGTCTGGGGCGCGGACATCACTCCCGACGAGACCCCCTATGAAGGGGGAGTGGGGTTCTGCGTCAAGCTCGACAAGGAGGGCGGTTTCATCGGTCGCGACGCGCTTGCCAAGGCGGTGGGGGAGGGACCGCGGACGAAGCTCTGCTGCATCACCCTCGCCGACGCCCGCTCGGTCGCCCTCGGCAACGAGCCGGCCCGCGTCGGCGGCGAGATCGTCGGCCGCGTCACCACCGGTGGGTACGGCTACACGATCGGCTCCTCGATCGCCTACGCGTACGTCCCGCCCGAGCACGCCGATCCAGGTACCGCCGTAGAGATCGAGATCTTCGGAGAGTGGATCGAGGGGGAGGTGGCGACCGAGCCGCTCTACGACCCGAAGGGTGAAAGGATCAGGGCATGAGCGAGCCGCGCAACCGTGTTCACCTGACCGGGGACTTCGCCGCGAGCCCCGATGAGGTCTTCACCTACTTCACGGAGCGCTTCGGGGAGATCTGGCCGGGAAAGATGGAACACGTCAGCGACGGCTCGGACCCCTCCGAGCCGCTCGGCCTCGGCTTCATCCGCCATATGCACACACCGGCGGGAAAGCTCCGCGAGGAGATCGTCACCCACGATCGACCGCGCCTGATCGAGTACAAGGTCGTCAACGACGAGGCGAAGATCCACAACCATCTCGGCCGCATCGAGCTAGCCGAAGACGGCAGCGGAGGCACCCGCGTCGACTACACGGTCAGCTTCGACTACCGCCCCCCGGCCCTCGGCCCGGTGGCGGCGACGGTGATGCGGGCCGGCTGGGCCACACGCGGCCGCCGCAAGATCCGCTCCGCCCTCGGGTAGGCAGCGAAGTTCGACGCAGCTGACGGGGCGGACCCGGCGCACGCCCTCGGGGGCTGATTCGCCGAGCCGCCGCAGCTGTCGGTCCGTGTGGCGCTCGCCGCGGCTGCATACGCCCCCTGCGGACGAGCGCCGCCCCCGCCGCGACAGCCACGCCGGGCTCCGTCGCTGCCGAAGGACGGCGCGCGTGGTGGCGTCGGCGGCGGTCGTCGGTGAGCGAGCGCATGCAGCCGCCGTGCCACCCTCGGACCGGCAGATGCGGGTGCTCGGCGAATCAGCGAGGGAACCGATGAGCGCTGTCGGCGCCCCGACCTCGTCGTTCGACGGCGAGCGCCGGGCTCAGACGGGCCGAGGGAGCAGGCCCGCGAGGATGTGTTCGGTGCCTTCGATGTGCTCACGCATCAGCCGCGCCGCCCCGCTCCCGTCGCCGATCTGGAGCAGCTTGACGATCTTCGCGTGCTGCTCATTGGACTTCGTCAGCACCTCCTCGGGGTGGGGGATCTCGGCGATCAACTCGCTCATCTGGCCTTGGACCTCTGTCATCGCGCTGACGAGGCGGGGGGCGTTAGCGGCCTCCGCGACGCCGATGTGGAAGCGCACGTCGGCCCGCCTGTATTCCTCGAAATCTCCGGCCTTGGACATCTTCTTGACGTGCGCCGTGAGCCGGCCGAGATGCTCTTGGTTGGCCCGCTCGGCGGCGAGGGTCGCGGCGCCCGTCTCGATCGCGACCCGGTAGTCGAGCGCGGCCCACGCCTCGGTGCTGAGGGCCTCGCCTGGAATCGCCTCCTCGCCGGCCCCCTCGGCGAGCGGCGGCGTTTCGGAGACGAAGGTGCCGCCGCTTCGGCCTCGCAGCGAGACCAGGTGTCCGCTCTGGGTCAGGGTGGTCAGGGCCTGGCGCAGGGTCGAGCGCGAGATCGCGAGCTCGCCGGCGAGCTTTCGCTCCGGGGGTAGCTTCGTACCCGGCACCAACAGCCCGAGCCTGATCGCCGTTCCCAGCCGCTCGACCGTCTCCTCGAAGGTGGTCGGCGGGCGCACCGGTTTGAACACGGCCTCAAGCGCCGCATCGCGCTCCATCGATCAAAGGTACATCGCGCCCGCCTTTGGCTGCGCCAGTCAGCGGGCTATCCTAGCCGGCTCCCCGCAGCCGCCGAGAGATAGCTCCACCGGCGCGGCCGGCGAGCGAGCGGCGACGCGGCGTAGGCCGACTGATGCGCCGGAGGGACCCCACGCTGACATCTCCGGCCGCCTCGAGGTGGGTGGCGAGAGCGATGAATACCTGTGCGGTGGTGAGGGCGTCGCCATCGGCGTGGTGTGGGCGGTGCACCGGCAGGTTCAGGGACCTCGCCAGCTCCGAGAGGCCGATGGGAGCCCTTCTGCCGGCGACGCCCTGCACTACTCGACCGTCCGGGGGCGCAGCCATGGCGGCGGTGTCCACGATGGGCCCGCGCAGCGCCGCGCCGTGAGCTTCCAGTGCTGCGCCCAGAAAGCCCTCTTCTATCTGCGCCACATGGGCTACGACGATGCGGCCGCTCATCGCCTCCAGCATCCGGCCGAGCACCTGGGGCAGCTCCTTCGCCCCGGCGAGCTCACTCCTTCGCAGGCCGTGGATGCGGATGGTGTCGGCTCCCGGCATCTGCTTCGGGCGGATCAGCTCGTAGACCGCATCGGCGAGGCGCACCCTGCCTCCCTCCACGGTCACGGCGGCGAAGGAGATGATCTCGTCACGGGCGGGATCGAGCCCCGTTGTCTCGAGGTCGACGACGCTGAAGCTCGCCTCCCTCCAGGGGGTGTCGTCTCCGGGCAGCTCCGCGTGGCGATAGGCCTCGAGAATCGCGGGATCCGGTCGCCGCTCGCCGCTCAAGGCATCAACGCGCTGCGCCTCAACTCGTGGCTCAACGTTTTCTGCACCGCGGCCACCTCGCGGAACGCGTCGCGCAGGTAGCGCCGAGTGAGCGGGTCGAGTTGCATCGGGTCGAGTTCGTCGTCGGGCTCCACGCCGGCGCGAAGCTGCTCCACCTGGTGATCGAGCCGCAGCTCCGAGAACAGCTCGAACGCCTCCGCCAGGGTTCGCGCGTGCCTCTGCTCGAGCACCCCAGCCTCGGTCGCAGTGCGCAGGCGCTCGAGGGTCGACGTCGTGCGCGCCTCCGCTCGCAGTGCGCTGTAGCGAGCGATGTTGACTATTGGAAGCAGGCCGGAGTGCTTTACGTCGAAACTCTTGCGGCGCTCGCCGGAGCCGGCGATGACGAAGTTGCGCTGAAAGCCGGTCGGCGCCTTCGTCGCCAGCGCGAGCTTCAGCATCCAGCGTTCGAGTGTGCGCCCGTGTTTCGCGTCGTAGAGCGCCTGCTTGATCTCCTGATGGACCTCGGAGCCGTAGACCGTCCGGGCGTCGAGCAGGATCGAGGTGGCCACCAGCACCCGTTCGTCGCTCGGGTTCGACAGCCAGCTCCCGATCAGGCGGTGCCACTCCGAGATCGAGTGAGCGGAGAAGCTGCCTGAAGCGGTCACCCCATGGGCGTCGAGCCTCCAGCCGATCGTCTGGACCCATCCGGCGACTTCCTCTGCGATCGCGTGCGCGTAGCGCTCGGCGCCGGCGGCGTCGGCCTCGTCCTGGTCGGGCCAGGCGATGCCCGAGTCGACGTCGGAAGAAGGCAGCGCTTCGCGCCGCCCGTGGCTGCCGAGCGAGATCCAGCTGAAGTCGATCGGAGCCGGGTCCGCGGCTGCGATTGCGAGCTCGATCATGCGGCCGATCAGCGCATCGGCGACCACCGTGATCACCTGCCCGATCTGCGGCGACGAGATCCCGGCGCCGTGCAGCTGGATCACAGTCGCGCGAAGCCGCGCCGCTGCGACGCCCAGCTCGGCGGGATCGGCCGCTTGCGCGATGGTCCGTCGGAGGATGAAAGGGGTGTGGGCTTCCGCGGCGACGAGGTCCACGTCGGTCAGGACTCCCACCACCTCCGAGCGGCCCGAGAGCACCGGCAGGTGGCGGATGTCCGCGTCGAGCATCGCCAGCATCACGTCCGCCCCGGGTCGGTCGGCGTCGATGGTCGTCACCGGGCAAGTCATCACCTCGCTCACCGGCGTCTGGATCGGGAGCCCCTCCGCGACCACCTTCGAGCGCAGGTCGTGGTCGGTGACGATCCCCAGCGAGCCGTCGGGCGCGCGGATGAGCATCGAGCTGACACCCTCGTCGACCATCCTCCGAGCGGCCTCCCGCACGGTCACCTCGGGAGTGCAGATCAGCGCCTGGCGGCGGACCAGCGCCCTCGCGGTCTGCAGTGCCACGTCGGTTCCCGCCGCCGTCGCATTGCCGCCAGCGAAGTGCACCCCGCCGCGCGCCAGCAGCGAGCGGGAGAGGTAGGGCAGGCTTGACGGTCGGGCCAAGAGCGGGATCACGTCCGCCGGATCGAGGCGGTAGCAAAGGGTGTCCTCGACCGCGCGCGCCTCGAACCCGGTCGGGAGCCCGGACAGCATCGACGGGTGGCCGAGCAGCTCGCCTTCACCGAGCAGGTCGAGGACCCGGCCGTCCCTGACGAGCGCGATCTCGCCGCGCCGGACGATCCTCACGGTCGATGGAGGGGGGTCCCCCTGCGCGAAGATCGTCTCGCCGGCGGCGAAGTACTCGACCTCGGTGCGTGTCGCGATTTGTTCCAGCTCGGCCTCGGCGAGCGCCGCGAACGGATCTCGGTCCTTGAGAAAGTCGGCGATGTCGTGCACGCAGGCTCCTGGGCTAACCCGGGTCCTCGGGCGGGTCCTGCATGATCCCGCCGCTCGGTTGGACGATCCAGAGCCTGCGGGCGTAGTCGGCGATCGTCGTTTCGTCGAGATCGGCGACGGTCGCGGCGTCGCGCTCTCCCATCAGCTTCGCGAGCTCTACCCAGGCCATCGCCACCGGACGAACGCGCATCGTCGGGCCGAAGCCCATCAGGGACTTCAGCTCGGCGGCGCGGCCGTTCGCGTCCTCCTCGGTCAGCTCGCCGAAGCGGCGATAGCTCTCGCCGTCGTAGACCTTGGCCTCCAAAGCGCGGGTCGATTCCTCGCTCACGATCCGATTCTCTCACGGCCCCCACGGCCCGCGGGGTAGCACGAAGACAGTCGCGTTAGGCCGACCTAACTTTGTCCGACCGTTTTGGTCGTGCTTGAAAATCTCAGAATTCGGTACTAGGTTGCGGGCAGTCCGGAGCGCAGCAAGCTTCCGGGGTCTGTCTGCCCCGCCGGCCGTCCACCCAGCAGGGCAGAGAACACGGAGAGGTCGTATGTGCCTGGCGATCCCAGGGCAGGTTGTAGAGGTGGTGGACGAGGTCAACCGCCTCGCCAAGGTGGACGTAGCGGGCGTTCAGCGGAACGTCAACATCGGCCTCCTCGACGCCGACGGCGATCCTGCGGGCCCCGGCGACTGGGTTCTGATCCACGTCGGCTTCGCCCTCTCGAAGGTGGACGAGGAGGAAGCACGCTCCACCCTGAGCATGCTCGAGGGCATGGGCGCCGACTACGAGCAGGAGCTCGAAGAGCTGAAGGCCAGTGTGATCGAGTGAGGCGGCGGACCTGATGGCGGGCCTCGAAGCGGGTTGTGATCACCAAGTCGGGTGCATCACCTGCAGCGACGAGGCCATTGAGATGCGGGTCGAGCGCATCGACACCGACCGCGAGCTCGCGCTCTGCAGCGCCGGCGACGGCGCGCGCAGCACCGTCGAGATCGCGCTCGTTCAGCCGGTGGCCGAGGGAGAGACGCTGCTGGTCCACGCCGGGACCGCGATCGCGCACGCGGCGGTGACGACATGACGATGAAGTACGTCGACGAGTACCGCGACGCGGAGCTCGGCCAGGCGCTCGCCGCGCAGATCCTCTCTTCGATCGAGCCCGGCCGCCACTACAAGGTGATGGAGGTCTGCGGCGGCCACACCCACTCGATCTACAAGTACGGGATCGACGACCTGCTTCCCGAGAACGTCGAGCTGGTCCACGGCCCGGGCTGCCCGGTCTGCGTGATGCCGATGGGGCGCATCGACGACGGCATCGCGATGGCCCACCAGGACGGGGTCATCTTCACCTGCTTCGGCGACATGATGCGGGTGCCCGGATCGGAGAAGACCTTCACCGACGCCAAAGCAGAGGGCGCCGACATCCGCATGGTCTACTCGCCACTCGACGCGCTGCGGATCGCGAAGGAGAACCCCGACCGCGACGTCGTCTTCTTCGCGATCGGGTTCGAGACCACCGCCCCCTCGACGGCGCTGACTCTCAAGCGAGCCAAGGCCGAGGGCGTCCCCAACTTCTTCTGCATGTGCAACCACGTCACGATCGTGCCGCCGCTTCGCGCCCTGCTCGACTCGCCCGATCTTCGCCTCGACGGCTTCATCGGGCCTGGCCACGTCTCGACGGTGGTCGGCGCGCGGCCCTTCGAGTTCATCCCAGCCGACTACGGCAAGCCGATCGTGGTCGCGGGCTTCGAGCCGCTCGACATCCTGCAGGCGATCCACATGATCCTGAACCAGATCGGCGAGGGCCGCGCGGAGGTCGAAAACCAGTACGCCCGGGTCGTGCCCTACGAGGGCAACATGGCCGCGCTGCGGGTGATGGAGGAGGTCTTCGAGCTGCGGCCCCACTTCGAGTGGCGTGGGCTCGGCTTCATCTCGCAGAGCGCGCTGAAGCTGAGCGAGGCCTACGCCGACCTCGACGCCGAGCGACGCTGGGAGGTGCCCGGGGTCAGGGTCGCCGACCCCAAGGCCTGCCAGTGCGGCGAGGTGCTGAAGGGAGTGATCAAGCCTTGGGAGTGCAAGGTCTTCGGCAGCGCCTGCACGCCCGAGCACGCGATCGGCACCTGCATGGTCTCGCCGGAGGGCGCCTGCGCCGCCTACTACAACTACGGACGCTTCGCCCGCGAAAGGGAGGTCGTCTGATGCCCGAGCGCGGAGCCGTCCCGGCGGAGCGCGAGAAGGGAGGTCGTCAGGCCGTATCCGATCGAGAGGAGAAGGTCCTGAAGATCATCGAGACCGCGCGGGCGAAGCGCCCAAAGTTCAAGGGCGACACCGTGACGATGGCTCACGGGGCCGGGGGCAAGGCCACCCAGACGCTGATCGAGGGGCTGTTGCTGCCCGCCCTGGCCTCGGAGGAGAGCGCCCTCGCGGAGCTGGGGGACTCGGGCACCATCCGAATCGACGACCTCGGGCTGGCGATGAGCACCGACAGCTTCGTGGTCAAGCCGCTGCGCTTCCCCGGTGGCTCGATCGGCGAGCTGGCGGTCAACGGCACCGTCAACGACCTTGCGATGGCGGGTGCGAAGCCGGCGGCGCTGAGCCTCTCGCTCATCCTCGAGGAGGGTCTGCCGGCGGACGTGTTGCGCGCCGAGGTCGAGGCGATCGCCTCCGCGGCCGAGACCGCCGGTGTCGAGGTGATCACCGGCGACACCAAGGTCGTCGAGCGCGGCGCCTGCGACGGCATGTACATCTGCACCTCGGGGGTCGGCAAGCTCGACGATCGCGCCTCGCTCGCGACCGGGTCGCTTCAGCCCGGCGACAAGATCCTCGTGTCGGGCTCGATCGGCGACCACGGCACTGCGATCATGCTCGCGCGCGGCGAGTTCGAGCTCGAGTCCGCGGTCAGCTCCGACACCCGCTCGCTCTGGCCCGCCGCCGACGCCCTTATGGAGGCCGCGGGCGACCAGCTTCGATGCATGCGCGACGCCACCCGCGGCGGCGCGGCGTCGGCGCTGAACGAGCTCGCTCGAGCGTCGAACGTCGCGATGGTCATCCGCGAGAGCGCGGTGCCGGTGCGCCCGACGGTGGAGGGCGCGTCGGAGATGCTCGGGATCGACCCGATGTACATCGCGAACGAGGGCAAGTTCGTCGCCTTCGTCGCGCCGGAGCGCAGCGAGGCCGCGCTCGAAGCGCTGCGCTCCGTCGAGGGCTCCGAGGACGCCGCCGAGATCGGCGAGGTCAGGACCGAGCCGACGGGGATGGTCCTCGTGGAAACCGCCTTCGGCGGCAAGCGGGTGCTCGACATGCTCGCCGGCGACCCGCTGCCGAGGATCTGCTGATGCGACAGGGACCCACAAGACCGATCGAACTTTGCCTAATCGACGCACCGTTTGATGAATATTTTGACGATCATTTCGGTAATAGGCTTGACGCAATCGCTACGAGGAGGAGAGATGGCACCCGCGACTGAGTTCGTACCCGATCAGGCCAAGACCGAGGCGGTCGAAGCCCATGTGATCTGGATGACCACCGGCCTCAGTTGCGACGGTGACTCCGTCGCGATGACTTCGGCCACCAACCCGAGCCTCGAGGACATCGTCACCCAGGCGATCCCGGGCATGCCCAAGGTGATCGTGCACAACCCCGTCCTCGCCTATGAGGTCGGCGAGGAGTTCATGCAGGCCTGGTACGACGCCGAGGCCGGCAAGCTCGACCCGTTCGTGCTCGTGGTCGAGGGATCGATCCCGAACGAGGAGCTGAGCGGCGAGGGCTACTGGACCGGGATGGGCAACGACCACGAGACCGGCCAGCCGATCACGACCAACGAGTGGCTCGACCGGCTGGCGCCGAAGGCCGCCGCCGTGGTAGCCGTCGGCACCTGCGCGACCTACGGCGGGATCCCGGCGATGAAGAACAACCCGACCGGAGCGATGGGCGTCGCCGACTACATCGGCTGGGACTACAAGTCCGCGGCCGGCCTGCCGGTCGTGAACATCCCCGGTTGCCCCGCGCAGCCCGACAACATGACCGAGGCGCTGCTCTACCTCGCGCTGCATCTCGCGGGCCGCGCTCCGGTCCCGGAGCTCGACGAGGCGCTGCGGCCGAAGTGGCTGTTCGGGCGCACCGTTCGCGAGAGCTGCAACCGCGCCGGCTTCGCCGAGCAGGGCGAGTTCGCTACCGAGTACGGCTCCGACCACCGCTGTTTGGTCAAGCTGGGCTGTAGGGGCCCGGTCGTGAAGTGCAACGTGCCCGTGCGCGGATGGCAAAGCGGGGTCGGTGGCTGCCCGAACGTTGGTGGGATCTGCATGGCCTGCACGATGCCCGGCTTCCCCGACAAGTACATGCCGTTCATGGACGAGGACTTCGCCGGCAGCATTGCCGCCAACACGATCCAGTTCACATGGGGACCGATCGTGCGCTGGGGCCGACGCAGGAACATGAAGAACAAGTACGACGTCGAGCCCGCGTGGCGGACGCCCGGAAACCAGTTGACCACCGGCTACAAGTCGCGCTCGGCGGGCTACGCCCCGCCAGGGTCCTAGGGGTGATGGCCGACTGAGCGACCGCATCACCGACCTGGAAAGTTTCTGAGAGGAGAGCTAGATGGCAACGCTACAAACGCCCCCCGGCAAGAAGAAGGTGGCGGTCAAGGAGATGTCGTGGGACCCGATCACCCGCATCGTCGGGAGCTTGGGCATCCACACGGAGATCGATTTCGAGTCGAAGAAGGTCGAGAAGGCATGGTCGACGTCGATGGTGTTCCGAGGATTCGACATCTTCATGAAGGGGATCGATCCGCGCGACACGCATTTCATCAGCAGCCGGATCTGCGGCATCTGCGGTGACAATCACTGCACTACGTCGTGCCTGAACCAGAACATGGCCTACGGCGTCAAGCCGCCGGCCCTGGGTGACCTCGGCTACAACCTCGCTGAGGCGGCCGACTACATGTTCGACCACGCGATCTTCAACGACTGCATGGCGAACGTGGACTTCTGCGAGCAGATGGTGAAGGAGACGAACCCGAGCCTGCTGGCGAAGGCGGAGACGACTCCGGCGCCGGGCTCGGACATCCACGGCTACAAGACGGTCGCCGACATCATGCGGTCGCTGAACCCGTTCACGGGCGATTTCTACCTGGAGACCCTCCAGGTGGCGCGCTATACCCGCGAGATGTACTGCCTGTTCGGTGGTCGCCACACGCACCCGTCGACGATCATGCCGGGCGGCGTCACGGTCGACATCACGCACCAGACGTGCACGGACTACTACGTGCGGCTGATGCGCTACATCGACTACGTCAAGCGGTCGGTCCCGATGCACGACGACCTCTACGACTTCTTCCTACAGGAGTTGCCCGGGTACGACATGGTCGGCTACCGCGACACGGACCTCATCTGCTGGGGTTACTTCGACGATCCCGACTACGTCGACTACGACTACAAGACGATGACCGACTGGGGGCGTGCCCGCTACATCACGCCGGGCGTCTCATTCAAGGGCGAGCTGATCACGACCGACCTGGTCGAGATCAACGGGATGATGAGGATCCTGCTCGGCAGCTCGTATTTCGACGACTGGACCGACGAGGAGACGTTCGTCACCGAGGACCCGCTCGGGAACCCGATCGACAAGCGTCACCCCTGGAACAAGGTCACCCTGCCGAAGCCGCAGAAGCGCGACTGGCAGGACAAGTACAGCTGGGTGACGTCGCCGCGCATGTACGACGCGCGCAACGACACCTATGTCGCCAACGACACCGGCGGTGGGCCGTTCGCCCGTCAATGGGTCACGGCGAAGGCCGGCATGGTCGACTTCGGCTACGTGAAGGCGACGGGTCACTCGCTGCAGATGGTCTTGCCGCGGACGGCGTCCCAGCCCGAGATGGAGCTGGAATGGATGGTCCCGGAGAAGTCGAACGCGATCGAGCGCGATCGCGCGAGGACCTACCACCAGGCCTACTCGGCATTGATCGGACTGCATTGTCTCGAGCGGGCGCTGAAGGAGGTCCGCGAAGGCCGTACGAAGTCGTGGAACGACTTCAAGGTCCCGCAGGAGGCGGTTTCGGTCGGCTTCTGCGAGGCGGCCCGCGGGGTGCTTTCACATCACATGGTGATCCGCGAAGGCAAGGTCGCGAACTACCAGCCCTACCCGCCGACGCCGTGGAACAGCAATCCGCGCGATACCTATGGAACCCCAGGCCCCTACGAGGACGCGGTGATGAACACGCCGATCTTCGAGGAGAACGGCCCGGAGAATTTCAAGGGCATCGACATCATGCGGACGGTGCGGAGCTTCGATCCGTGCCTGCCGTGCGGCGTGCACATGTACACCGGTCAGGGTCGGGTCCGCAAGGTCCAGCACACGCCCACGGGTATGAGCTGAGGAGCGGAGTGGATGAGCACGCTAGCGACGCAACGGAGCTCGCCCGCCGGGGCCGGCCGCTGCGGATGCGACCCCGATGGGGACGCGCTGATGGAGCGCGTCCAGCGCCTCTCTGCGGAGGTCGACCGGATCGGCGACCCGGCGGCACGGGAATCCGCCCAGGACCTGCTCTCCGCGGTGATGGACCTCTATGGCGAGGGGCTGGAGCGGATCGTGGGAACCCTGGCCGACTCCGGCGAGGCCGGGGAGTCGATTCGCCGCCGGCTGAGCGAGGACGGGGTGGTGGCGAGCCTGATGTTGATCCACGACCTCTACCCGGTCGAGCTCGAAACGCGCGTGCTCGAGGCCCTGGAGGGCGTCCGTCCCTACATGGAGTCGCACGGTGGCAACGTCACGCTGATCAGCCTCGAGGACGGCGTCGCGCTGGCTGAAGCTCGAGGGCAGCTGCGACGGTTGCCCGGCCTCGGCTTCGACCCTGGAGCTGGCGATCAAGCAGGCGCTCGACGAAGCGGCCCCCGACCTGGCCGGTCTCGAGGTCGAGGGCGTCACCGAGGGCCCGTCCGCCGGTCTGCGCGCCGATGAGGCGCTGTCGGGCACGCCGTTGCCCGTGCTTCACGTCGGCGGCAACGGCGACGCAAAGGCGGCGAACGGCGCCGCACGCCGACCCCCTTCCCCCGATCGGCTCGAGCCGCTGGCTCGAGCTCGCCGAGGGCCTGATGCCCTCCGACGGCAGGATCGCTACGACCGACGCCGGCACGATGAGCATCCTGATCGCCAACGTCAGCGGGTCCCTGCTCGCCTTCCGGGACCGCTGCGCCTCCTGCGAAGCGGGGCTCGCCGCGGGCGAGCTCAAGGGGGGAGTGCTCGCTTGCCCCGAATGCGCGCGCCGCTTCTACCTGCCGCGCGCGGGCCGATCGATGGACGAGGACAAGCTTCTGCTCGAGCCCGTGCCGCTACTCGCACAGGACGGCTCGGTCAGAATCGCCGTTTCGGGATGACCGCCGCGAACGGCTCCAACGGGAGCAAGGCCTCGGCCCCGGCGCCCGGGCGCGCCGGCCTGATCTCCAGCCTCCGCAAGCTGTCGCGTCCGGCGCCGCCGCAGAACGGCGCGGCCTCCGAGGAGGTCTGCGAGCTGTGCGGCAACAGCCTGCCCGAGAACCACAATCACTTGCTGCACCTGACCGATCGCCGCATCCTTTGTGCCTGTGGGACGTGCTGGGCCCAGCACTCGGGCGACCCCGACCTGCGTCCGACCGGCAGCCGCATCGTCTGGCTCGACGAGTTCGAGATGCCCGACGAGCTTTGGGCGAAGCTGGGTATCCCGATCGGGCTCGCCTTCTTCATGCTTTCGAGCGTCGCCGGTGCCGTGGTGGCGATGTACCCGAGCCCAGCGGGCGCGACCGAGTCCGAGCTGGACCTGATCGCCTGGCAGGAGTTGCAAGAGCTGAACCCGATTCTCACCGGGATCGAGCCCGACGCCGAGGCCTTGGTCGTGAACCGCATCAGCGGTACCCCTCAGTACGTGATCGCGCCGATCGACGAGTGCTACGGGCTCGTCGGGGCCATCAAGATGAGCTGGGAAGGCATCTCCGGGGGACCTGCGATTGAGCGCGAGGTTCCGGCGTTCTTCGAGGCCATGCGCCGTCGAGCGGGGGCTGAGGCGAATTGAGTCCCCAGGTCCCTTCATTGGGGGGGCCAACCGGCCCCCGCGAGCGTCCTCCGGGTGTCGATGAGGACCTCACGGGCAACGGCAAGGTCCTCGAGACGGCACCGCCCCCGGGCCAGCCGTGGCTCGCGCTCGAGGTGAGCGACGTGCGGCCGATCGACCACGCCGCGGCCCCGACACTGAGCTTCACCCTCGAGATCGACGACCGCTCCGGCCGCGACGTGTTCGCGGTCGCGCTCACAATCCAGATCCAGCTCGAGCCGATCAAGCGCAAATATGACGACGCGACCCGCGAGAGCCTGGTCGAGCTGTTCGGCGAGCCCGGCCGCTGGGCGACCACGGCCCGGCGCATGGTCTGGAGCAGCGAGTCCGTCCTGGTGCACGCCTTCAAGGGCTCGACCTCGGTCGAGGTCCCGGTGCTCTGCAACTACGACCTCGAGCTCGCTGCGACCAGGTACTTCAGCGCTCTTCCCGACGGAGAGGTGCCGCTCGTCTGGCACTTCAACGGCAGCGTCTACTACGGGGGCGCGGACGACCGCGTTCAGGTGGTGCCGATCCCGTGGGACACCGTCGCCGAGTACAACATGCCTGTGGCAGCCTGGCGAAAGATGATCGACCTTCACTACCCCAATCGCGGATGGGTCGCGCTCGACGCAGGCACGGCGGAGCGCCTCGGCCGGCTCAAGGCCGGGCGCGGCCTGCACACCGTCGATCAGACGGTCAACGAGCTGCTCGACGAGGCCGAGCGGAAGGAATGATGACCACCAGCGGCGTAGACGAACTAATCAGCACGCTCCTCTACGAGGGCTACGCGCTCTATCCCTACACGCCGGGTGCGTCGAAGAACTCCACACCGACGCCGTTCGGGATCGTCTACCCGCCGACCTACGCGGAGTCGCAGCCGGCGGCGTTCTCGATGCTGCGGCTCGAATGCGTGCTCCAAGGCGGACCCGACGCCAAGGTGACGGGGAGCGTTCGCTTCCTGCAGGCTGCGGGGGAGCGCCATAAGGGCGTCGAGCGTCGCCTCGACCCCGGCTCGCCGACGCTGGCGGAGCTCGCGCGCGAGCCGGTCGACCTCGAGTTCGAGTACGAGCCCGAGGATGCCGAGGAGGCGCCGCCGCTGAAGGGCCGGGTTCGCATGCGCGCCGAGCTGCTCGGTCCCGAGCTGGCGCGGGTCAAGATCTGCGTGCACAACGATTCGGTGGTCGGTCCGACCGCCGAGGATGAGCCCACGCGGGCTGAGGCGCTCCGCCGCAGCCTGCTCTCGGTCCACCCGATGCTCGAGGTGGAGGGCGCCCGCTTCGCCTCGCCGCTCGAGCGCGATGGCGACGCGGGCGAGGCGGTCGAAGCCTGCGAGTGCGTCAACACCTTCCCGGTCTTGGTCGGCGAAGGCGACGTCGCGGTGCTCGGGGCGACGATCATGCTCCCCGACCACCCGGAGCTCGCCCCCGAGAGCCTCGGCAACCTCTTCGACAACACTGAGATCGAGGAGGCACTGCTGCTGCACGTGCAGGTGCTGACCGACGACGAACGCAAGGGGATCGAGGAGCATCAGGACCCGGCCGTGCGCGAGATGCTCGAGCGCGCCGACAAGGTGACCAACGACGAGATGCTCGAGCTCCATGGCGAGCTCACCTTCTCCGAGCCCGCCGATGACGCCCAGGGAGAACGCACCAACGGCACCCAGCTGAAGCCGCCCGCGGGGATCGACGACATCCCCGGCGAGCACGAGCTCGACCTCGGCGCCAGGCGGGTCAAGCTGGGCGACAAGGTCGTGCTGCGACCGGGCACCGAGGGGGACGTCTACGACAAGATGCTGCACGGTCGCACGGCGACGATCGAGCGGATCTACAAGGGCTATGACGACCGCGTCTACCTCGGGGTGACGGTCGACGACGACCCCGGGCAGGACCTGCTTCGCGACACGGGCCGCTACCTGTTCTTCTTCGCCGACGAGATAGAGGTGCCGGCCTGATGCCTGGTTTCGGCGAGACGAAGGAAGACCGGATCATGATCGAGCAGGCTGCTCGCCGCGCCGAGGAGCGCGAGCTCGACTCCCGCATGGAGAAGCAGATCCTCGTCGCCGGCGTCGGCAACGCCTGGCTCGGCGACGACGGCTTCGGCGGAGTCGTGATCAAGGCGCTCGAGCAGCGCGAGCTGCCGGCCGGGGTCAAGGTGCAGGACTTCGGCTCTGGTGGGCTCGACCTCGCCTACGAGGTGATGCGCGGCTACCACGCGCTGCTGTTGATCGACGTCTCCAAGCAGGGCGGCGAGCCCGGGACGCTGTATGTGATCGAGCCCGACCCGGACCAGATAGACGGCGGGATCGAGGACGGCGAGGTGCTCAGCCCTCACGGCATGGACCCGGCGACCGTCCTGCGCTTCGTCAAGGCGGTACACGGCTGGCCGGGCAAGGTCGTGGTCGTCGCCTGCGAGCCCGCCGACGTCGAGGAGATGGCGATGGAGCTGACTCCCGAGGTCCAGGCCGTCGTCGAGAAGGCCGTCGACCTCGTGCTCGAGCAGATCGTCCTGCTCCAAAGTGCCGACGCCTATAAGGACGGCGGCAGCTGATGCACGAGCTCTCGCTCTCGAGCGCGATCGTCGACACCGTCGTGCGCCACGCCGAAGGGCGGCGCGTGTCCACCGTCGAGATGAGGCTCGGCCGCCTGCGCCAGGTGGTGCCGGACTCGCTCACCTTCTACTTCGAGATCGTCTCGCGCGACACGGTCGCCGAGGGAGCCGGGCTCGAGCTGGAGATGGTCGATTCGCTGATGCGCTGCGCCTCGTGCGCGCACGAGTGGGACCCGGCGCCGCCGCCCGCGGAGGACGAATCCCAGGTGATGGTGCTGCCGCAGTTCCGCTGCCCCGAATGTTCAGAGGCCGGCGCCGAGGTGCTCACGGGCGAGGAGTTCGAGGTGGAGTCCATAATCGTTGACGACGCGGCTCCCGCCGCGGCGAACCCGGACTTAGAACCCCACATCTAGAGGAGGCGGGATGCATCGCACAAAGGTCAAGGTCGCGGAGGACGCGCTCGACGCCAACACGACGATCGCCAACGCCAACCGCGGCGACTTCGACCGCGACGGCGTCGCGGTGATCAACCTGATGTCGGCGCCGGGCGCCGGCAAGACGAGCCTGCTCGAGGCCTCGCTGCGCGATCTCGACGCCCCGCGCGTCGGCGTGCTCGAGGGCGACGTGCAGGGCTCGATGGACGCGGACCGCCTCTCGGCGATGCACATCCCCGTCGTCCAGATCAACACCGACAACGGCTTCGGCGGCGAGTGCCACCTCGACGCGAACATGGTCCGCACCGCGCTGCCCGACCTCGACCTCGGCGCGATCGACCTGCTGATCGTGGAGAACGTCGGCAACCTCGTGTGCCCGGCCGAGTTCAAGATCGGCGAGGACGTGAAGGCGATGGTGACCTCGGTCACCGAGGGCGAGGACAAGCCGCTCAAGTACCCGCTGATGTTCCGCTCGTGCGAGCTCGTCGTGATCAACAAGATCGACCTGCTGCCGCACCTCGACTTCGACCTCGAGAAGTTCCTCGACAACGTCGACACCGTCAACCCCGGGGTGCGGACGATGCTGATCAGCGCCCGCACCGGCGAGGGCGTCGACGCGTTCCGCGAGTGGCTCGTCGGCGTAGGGGAGCGAGCGCCGGCCCGAGCGTGAGTCCCACCCCGCCTGCCTCGACCTGGGCAGAGATGCTGGGCGGGCGGATCGATGAGCTGCTCGCAGCTCGCGTCGAGGCGGGGGAGGCCTACTTCGAGCGCGAGGCCGGCCACCTGGCGGACCTCTGCCACAAGATGGCCGAGCGTTTCGCGCGCGGGGGCCGGCTCGTCGCGATCGGCCTCTCGCCCGCGGCGCGCACCGACGTCCGCCACGTCACCGTCGAGTTCGTGCACCCGGTGATCGTCGGCAAGCGGGCGCTGCCGGCGATCGGGCTCTCGCGCGAGGGCGGGCCGCTCGCTTCGCAGGTTGACCTGATCGCCGAGCCCGACGACATCGCGATCGCCTTCGGCCCCGACGAGGACGGCGGCGACGAGGTCGTTGCTGCTCTCGAGGTCGCGCGCGGGCGGGGGTGCCTCACCCTGTCCTTCGCCCCGGCCGGCGCCGAATGGGAACTGGTGCCCGACGCCGATGACCCGTTCGTCCGCCAGGAGCTCGCCGAAACCGCCTACCACGTGCTCTGGGAGCTGGTCCACGTCTTCTTCGACCACCGCGGGCTGCTCGCCGGGCGCGAGGAGAAGGCCACCCACGACACCGGCCGCTCGAGCTTCCTCTACCCGTTCCTCTCGGAGTCCGAGCACGACCTCGCGTCGGTGACCGCGGACGTGCGGGAGTCCGCGGTGCTGAAGGCGACCGAGGTCGCTGAGCTCCGCGCCCAGACCCTGAACGAGGGGCGCGACCAGCTGATCGCCGCGGCCGACTCGCTGCGCGTCTGCTTCGAGGGCGGCGGCAAGGCGCTCGCGCTCGGCAACGGCGGCTCGGCGACCGACGCGATGGACTTCGTCGCGGACCTTCGCTACCCGCCCGCCGAGCGCGGCTGGCCGCCGCGGCGCGCGATCGACCTGACCGAGGACACGGCGATCATCACCGCCGTCGGCAACGACATCGGCATCGAGGAGATCTTCCAGCGCCAGGTGATCGCCTACGGGCGGCGGGGGGACATCCTGGTCGCGCTATCGACCAGCGGCAACTCGGCGAACATGATCGAGGCGCTGGCCGAGGCGAGGAGGCGCGAGATGGGGACCGTCGCTCTCGTCGGCTACGACGGTGGCAAGATCGCGGCCGGCGACCTCGCCGACCACGTGATCGTGACCCGCTCCCAGAACATCCCCCGCATCCAGGAGGCCCAGGCGAGCGCCTACCACGTGCTCCGCGAGCTGATCGAGGCCGTACCAGGGCCCCCGCCCACGGACGCTTGAACCCTGATCGCGAGCTCGGAGCGGGCCCGCCTGCGCCGCCGCGCGGCGTGCGCCGGGTCCGCACCCGGGTCGAGGGCACCGTCCAGGGCGTCGGCTTTCGCCCCTACGTCTTCCGGCTCGCCACCGAACTCGGGCTCGGCGGCTTCGTGCTGAACGACGAGCGCGGGGTGCTGCTCGAGGTCGAGGGCGCGCCCGCCGCCGTCGAGGGCTTTCTGGCGCGGCTGCCGGCCGAGGCGCCGCCGCTCGCCTCAATCGAATCGGTCACGAGCGACTCGCTCCGGGCGACCGGAGACGACGGCTTCGAGATCGTCTCCAGCGAGAGCCGCGGAGCGCCGGCCGCCGCCGTCTCGCCCGACATGGCGACCTGCGACGAATGCCTGGCCGAGGTGTTCGACCCCGGCGACCGCCGCCACCGCTATCCGTTCGCCAACTGCACCAACTGCGGCCCGCGGTTCACGATCGTGAGGGGGGTGCCGTACGACCGGCCGCTGACGACGATGGCCGGGTTCGAGATGTGCGGGCGCTGCCGGGCCGAGTACGACGACCCGCGCGACCGCCGCTTCCATGCGCAGCCGAACGCCTGCCCCGTCTGCGGGCCGCGCGCGTGGCTGGCGGACGCCCGCGGCGACGAGGCCTTCCCGGGCGAGGACCAGCTCGCGGCAGCCGCGAGCGAGCTCGCCGCCGGCAGGATCCTCGCGATCAAGGGGCTCGGCGGGTTCCATCTGGCCTGCCTCGCCGGCGACGAGGAAGCTGTGGCGGCGCTGCGCGCGCGAAAGCACCGGGAGCAGAAGCCATTCGCGCTGATGGCGCCCACGCTCGAGGCGGCGAGCGAGTTGGTCGAGCTGGGCGACCGGGAGCGCGAGCTGCTGCAGGGCCGCGAGCGCCCGATCGTGATCGGGCGTCGTCGCGACGCCGGTGCGGCCCTGGTGGCCGATTCGGTGGCGCCGACCTCGGCCGACCTCGGCGTGATGCTGCCCTACACGCCGCTGCACCACCTGCTGCTCGCCGACCTCGGCGCCGCGACCGGCGACGCCGCGGCGTGCCTGGTGATGACGAGCGGCAACGTCTCGGATGAGCCGATCGCCTACGAGGACTTGGATGCGCTGGCGCGTCTCGGCGCGATCGCCGACCTCTTCCTTCTGCACGACCGCCCGATCGAGACCCGGACCGACGACTCCGTCGTCCGCGCGCTCGGCGGCGACGGCGCCGCGGCCGGGCCGCTGCTGATGCGCCGCTCGCGCGGTTACGTACCCGCTTCGTTGCCGCTCCCGGCTCGGGCGCCCGACCCCGTGCTCGCCTGCGGTGCTGAGCTCAAGAACACCTTCTGCCTCGCGAAGGGCTCCCGGGCCTGGGTCGGCCACCACATCGGCGACCTCGAGAACTTCGAGACCCTGAGCTCGTTTCGCGCCGGCATCGAGCACTTCGAGCGCCTGTTCGCGGTCGAGCCGGCGCTGGTCGCCCACGACATGCATCCCGAGTACCTCTCGACCAAGTACGCGCTCGAGCGCGAGGGCGTACGCCACCTGGCGGTCCAACACCACCACGCGCACCTCGCGGCGTGCCTCGGCGAGCACGGCGAGACGGGGCACGCCATCGGCGCGATCTACGACGGCACCGGGTACGGCCCGGACGAGACCATCTGGGGCGGCGAACTGCTCCTCGGCGGGACGGAGGACTACCGGCGCGCCGGGATGCTGTGGCCCGTCCGGCTGCCGGGCGGCCCCGCGGCGATCAAGGAGCCGTGGCGAATGGCCTGCGCGTGGCTCGTCGCCGCGAGCGGGGAGGAGCGGCCACCGATCCCCGCTTCCCTCGCCGGCGTGGTGGACGAGCGCCGCTGGATCGAGGTCTGCGAGCTCGTGCGGAGCGGAGTCGCATCGCCTCCGACGACGAGCATGGGCCGCCTCTTCGACGCGGTCGCCGCGATCTGCGGCCTGCGGCCGAGCGTCTCATACGAGGGCCAGGCCGCGGCCGAGCTCGAGTCGGCCGCCGACCCCGACGAGCGCGACGCCTATCCCCTGCCGATCGTGGATGCGGGCGAGGGGATGGTGCTGCTCGACGCGCGCGAGGTGGTGCGGGCGGTGAGCGAGGACGCGTCGGCGAACGTAGCGGTCTCGACGATCTCCGCCCGCTTTCACAACGCGGTCGCGGCCACGACCGCGACGGCGTGCGCCGCCGAGGCCGAGCGCCACGGGATCGAGCTCGCGGTGCTCTCCGGGGGCGTCTTTCAGAACCGGCTGCTGCTCGAGCGAACGGCCGAGCGTCTCACCGGCCGGGTGCCCCGGGTCCTCATCCCGAGGCTGCTGCCGCCCAACGACGGCGGCATCTCCTTCGGGCAGGCGGTCGTAGCCGCGGCTTCCTCCCGCTAGACGGTGGGGCCGAAGCTGGAGTGGCCCTCCCAGCCGGGCCCGAGGCGCCTGCGGACCTGCTGGCGGCCCCGCCGGTAGACCTTGACCGGATGCGGGCCCATCGCCCAGGGGTGGGGGCCGATCGTGCCGTAGTGCTCTCGGAGGGTCGCCTTCAGTTCGCCCCGGTGGTTCCCGCAGGCGTAGCGGGTCCGCCCATACAGTCCGCCCCCGTGCCAGACGAGCCAGCGCTCTGGGCCGGCGTCGAGGTAGGTCCCGAACAGCAGTTCCTGGAGCTGCGCCTCGAGCGCCCGCTGGGTCTCGTCATCGGGTCGCGCATCGCAGAACTCGCACTTGAACAGGACCCTGATCGGCATAGGAACGCGTGGCCTCTAGCGAGCCCGTTCACGTCACCCCGACGTACCAGAGGCCGAACATCAGCCCGAACACGCCGAGCAGCGGGATGAGAACGGTGCGGTAGAGCGGCTCCACGGCGTCGCGGGTCAGCACCCACGCGAAGGCAGTCGTGCAGACGGTCATCGAGATCACCGACATCGGTGCGAACACCGCCAGCGCCAGCGCGGCCTCGAGTTGCGTGGGGAGGGCCGCGATCAGCAGCAGAACCACGGCTCCAGTGCCGGCGAGGCCGTGGACGACCCCGATCCCGAACGCCTGCGCGGGGGTCCTGACCTGGGTGTGCGGGTGCGTGCCCTCCCGGTGGAGATGGCGATGGCCCTCGGTGCCGTGGACGTGCGGGGTGCTGCGGTAGTCCCCGTGCGCCCACTTCCACAGCACGCGCGCCGCGAGCACGAGGATCACCACTCCGACGGCCTTCTCCGCGCCTCTCTCGAGCCATGCCGGCAGCTCGGACTTGAAGATGATCAGCGGCAGGCCGATCAGCAGCAGCATCGCGGCATGTCCGAGGCCCCACCACGTGCCGAGGCGAGCGGCGTCGCGGTGGTCGCTGCCCTCCGCTGCGACCAGCGACGTGACGGCGACGAGGTGGTCGGGGTCAGATGCGTGCCTGAGGCCGAGCAGAAGCGCTATGCCGAGCGCGACCAGCAGCGGCGCCCCCTCGAAGAGCTGCTCCAGCGACGCATCGAGTCTCTCCACCGGCTCGAACAGGAACGTGAAATCCATCTGGCCTCCCTCGTCAGCCTTCCCCCGCGCAGGCTGGGCAGCGCCCCGCGATCGGGAAGTGGTTGAACCTCGCCTGGTATCCGAACCGGTCGCGAATCATGCTCCGTACCTCGTCGAGCTCAGAAGGGTCGACCGAGACATGTGCTCCGCAGGCGTCGCAGACGAGGTACTCGCGTGCGCCCAGCGAGCTTCGGGCGTAGAGGCCCGGGCCGTGCCCGAGGTGGAAGTGGCGGATCAGCCCGAGCCGCTCGAACGCCTCGAGGTTGCGGTAGACCGAGGCCACGTCGGAACTCGCGCCGATCTGGCCGGAGAGCTGCTCCGCGGTGAGCGGCTCCGAGGTGGACCAGAGCGCGTCCAGCAGCAGGTTGCGGGCCGCTGACAGCCTCAGCCCGCCGGCCCTGACCGCCTCGACCGCCGACTCGAGGTCGGGCGCGTCGACCGGTGCGGAGTTTGGCGCGGAGGTCACTGCAACCCAGAACCTATTGCGAATCGGTTGCGATTGTCAACACATAGTCAAGACCCTAAAAGGTCACGCCGTATATGGCTTGATTGACGATGAACGGGCGCGTAGCGTCGGTGGGCGGTGAACCCGGCGACGAACAAGGCGCAGCTGGAGGAGACGGCTCGGGCGATGGTCGCCCCCGGCAAGGGCATCCTCGCCGCCGACGAGAGCACCGGGACGATGAACAAGCGCCTCGCGGGTGTCGGCGTCGAGCCCAGCGAGAGCGAGCGCCACGCGTTCAGGAGCCTGATCCTGACCACCGAGGGCACGCCCGAGTACATCAGCGGCGTCATCCTCTACGACGAGACGATTCGTCAGGCGACGCCCGACGGCGTCCCCTTCCCCGAGTATCTGACCGAGCGCGGCGTGCTCCCGGGGATCAAGGTGGACACCGGGGCGAAGCCGCTGGCGGGGTTCGACGGCGAGATGGTGACCGAGGGCCTCGACGGCCTTCGCGAGAGGCTCGCCGAATACAACGAGCTCGGGGCGCGCTTCGCGAAGTGGCGAGCTGTGATCGCGATCGGCGACCCGCTGCCGAGCGACGGCGCCATCGCCGCCAACGCCCACGCGCTCGCGCGCTACGCAGCTCTCTGCCAGGAGGCGGGGATCGTGCCGATCGTCGAGCCGGAGGTGCTGATGGACGGCGAGCACGGGGCGGAGGAGTCCGAACGGGTGACGGGCAGGGCCCTCGAGGTCGTCTTCGAGCAGCTCGCCGAGCAGCGCGTCTATCTCGAGGGGATCATCTTGAAGCCGAACATGGTCCTCTCCGGCTATGGCTCCTCCGAGCCGGCCGGCATCCAGGAGGTGGCGGAGCGCACCCTCGGCTGCTTTCACCGCACGGTTCCCGCCGAGGTCCCCGGGGTCGCGTTCCTCTCGGGCGGACAGAGCGACGAGCGCGCCACCGCTCACCTCGATGCGATGAACAAGATCGGCGACGCTCCGTGGGAGCTCTCGTTCTCCTACGGCCGCGGTTTGCTGGCCGGCGCCCTGAAGGCCTGGTCGGGTGACGAGTCCAAAATCGCCGACGCGCAGGCGGTTCACCTGCACCGCGCGCGCTTGACGGCGGCCGCGCGGCAGGGCATCTACAGCGAATCGATGGAACAGGACCTCGTTGCCTGAGCGCACCCGCGTCGCTGGCGTCGACGTCGGTCTCACGCCCACGGAGGTCCCGAGCGGCGAAATCGCCGTGGTGATCGATGTTCTACGGGCGACTTCGACGATCGTGCAGGCGCTCGAGAGCGGCTATCAGCGCGTGCTGTGCTGCGGCTCCCTTGACGCCGCCCGGGAACTGCGGCGCGCGGGCCGCGCGCTCGCCGGTGAGCGCAACTGCGTCCGGGCTCCGGACTTCGACCTCGGCAACTCGCCCGCCGCCATCGGTTGGCAGGAGCCGTTGGGCGAGGAGCTCGTGCTGGCCACGACGAACGGCTCGCCGGCGATCGTGCGGGCGGCGCTGCGGTTCGACCAGGTGCTGATCGGCTCATTGCTCAACCTGGACGCGACGCTTGACGCGATACCCGAGGGCTCCAAGGTGGCCGTGATCTGCTCGGGAACCGACGGGCGGGCCGCTCTGGAGGACGCCTACGTAGCCGGGCGCATCGTCGAGCGGCTGGACGGGCCCCTCGCCGACGGCGCGCGGGTGGCGCTCGGCGTGGCCTCGGCGTACGAGGAGCCGATCGAGCCGCTCGCTGCGAGTGCCGACGGGGCCGTGCTGAAATCGACCGGCCAGGAGCGCGACATCGCCTGGTGCGCGGCTGAGTCGACGATCGACCTCGTGGCCGAGGTGGTCGCCCTCACCGACGAGTCGGCGGCGATCGGCGCCGCCTGGCCGCGCGCCCGCGGGAATCGAGGCGGAGCGTCCGGGCGGCGCTCGCCCAGACCGTCCTCATATAGGCATTATCCAATAAGTAAGGCGTGAAAGATTGCTTTATCTGATGCGTTTCTCGCCTATAGTCGGCGCATGAGCGGAAACGGCAAGCCCGGCACGAGCAAGGACCGCTGGGCGGCGGGAGTCACTCCGTACGCCGAGATGGGCTACTGGGACAAGGACTACGAGCCCAAGGACACCGACATCCTCGCCGCCTTCCGAATCACCCCCCAGGAGGGCGTCGATCCGATCGAGGCCGCGGCTGCGGTGGCCGGCGAGTCCTCGACCGCGACCTGGACGGTCGTCTGGACGGACCGGCTCACCGACCACTCCCACTACCAGGCGAAGGCCTACTCCGTGGAGCCGGTGCCGGGGCGCGAGGACCAGTACATCGCGAGGATCGCCTACGACCTCGACCTCTTCGAGGAGGGCTCGATCGCGAACCTGACCTCCTCGATCATCGGCAACGTGTTCGGGTTCAAGGCGCTGCGCGCGCTGCGCCTCGAGGACATGCGGATTCCCCCGCACTACATCAAGACCTTCCCGGGGCCGCCGCACGGGATCGTCACCGAGCGCGAGTACCTCGACAAGTTCGGGCGCCCCCTGATCGGGGCCACGACGAAGCCGAAGCTCGGCCTCTCGGCCAAGAACTACGGCCGCGTCGTCTACGAGGCGCTCAGGGGCGGCCTCGACTTCACCAAGGACGACGAGAACATCAACTCGCAGCCGTTCATGCGCTGGCGCGACCGCTACCTCTACTCGATGGAGGCCGTCAACCGCGCGATGGGCGAGACCGGCGAGGTCAAGGGGCACTACCTGAACGTCACCGCCGCGACGATGGAGGAGATGTACGAGCGCGCCGAGTTCGCCAAGGAGATCGGCTCGATCATCATCATGATGGACCTGACGATCGGCTACACGGCGATGACCTCGATGTCGAAGTGGGCTCGCGCGAACGGCGTCATCCTGCACCTGCACCGCGCCGGCCACGGCACATACACCCGCCAGAAGGACCACGGCGTCAGCTTCCGCGTGATCTCGAAGTGGTGCCGCATGCTCGGGGTCGATCACATCCACGCGGGCACCGTCGTGGGCAAGCTCGAGGGCGACCCGAACATGATCAAGGGCTACTACGACACCCTGCGGAAGAACTTCATCTCCGAGGACCCCGAGACCGGGATCTACTTCGACCAGGACTGGGCCTCGATGCCCGCCGTGATGCCGGTCGCGTCGGGGGGCATCCACGCCGGCCAGATGCACCAGCTGCTCCACTACCTCGGCGAGGACGTCGTGCTGCAGTTCGGTGGCGGCACCATCGGGCACCCGATGGGCATCGCCGCGGGAGCCACCGCGAACCGGGTCGCCGTCGAGTCGATGATCCAGGCCCGCAACGAGGGCAAGGACTACTTCCAGGAGGGCCCTGACATCCTCCAGAAGGCCGCCAAGGGCTGCCCGGAGCTGAACGCGGCGCTCGACGTCTGGAAGGACATCACCTTTGACTTCGCATCGACCGACACCCCCGACGCCGTCCCCACACCCACCTCCGCCTAGGCACGAGATGAGAGTCACGCAAGGCACCTTCTCCTTCCTCCCCGACTTCACGGACGAGGAGATCGAGGCTCAGATCCGGTACTCGCTGAGCCACGGCTGGGCGATCTCGGTCGAGTACACCGACGACCCCCACCCGCGCAACTCCTACTGGGAGATGTGGTCGATGCCCCTGTTCGACCTCGGCCCCGACGAGACCGAGGAGCCGATGCGGCTGATGCGCGAGTGCCGCGCGGAGCACCCCAACCACTACATCAAGATGATCGCCTACGACGCGAGCTACGGCAGGCAGACGACAGCCCTGGCCTTCATCGTGAACCGCCCCGCCGACGAGCCGGGATTCCGGCTCGATCGCACCGACGCCAACGACCGCCGCATGGTCTACCGCCACCAGCCATACGCGACCCAGCAGGACCCCATCGGGCGGCGCTACGGGAACGACCCCCACCGAGCCGACGACGGGAAAGGCGACGAGGACGGCGCCGCCTCCTAGGCCGGTGGATCGGAGCTGGCGATGGCGGACAAGCCGTTCACGATGAATCGGAAGCAGCCGGGGGAGTCCCGCGCCGCGGCGCGGGTCCCGGATGATCCCGAGCCGGTCTCGGAGATCGACAAGCTGATGGCGAACGCGGCCGAGTCCGAGGCCAACGTGCAGACGATCCTGCGCGAGACGCACGTCAAGGAGGTCCTCGACGAACTCGGCACCGACCTCGTCGCGCTCGAGCCCGTGAAGCGGCGCATCCACGAGATCGCTGCGCTGCTCGTGATCGACCGGCTGCGCCAGGCCCACGGCCTCAGCTCCGAGCGCCCGACCCTGCATATGTCGTTCACCGGCAACCCGGGCACCGGCAAGACCACGGTCGCCCTGCGAATGGCCGAGATCCTGAAACGCCTCGGCTACCTCGAGAAGGGCCACGTGGTCTCGGTCACCCGCGACGAGCTGGTCGGACAGTACGTCGGCCACACCGCCCCCAAGACCAAGGAGGTGATCAAGCGCTCCTACGGAGGCGTGCTGTTCATCGACGAGGCCTACTACCTGCACCGGCCCGAGAACGAGCGCGACTACGGGGCGGAGGCGATCGAGATCCTGCTCCAGGTGATGGAGGCCGATCGCGACAAGCTGGTGGTGATCCTGGCCGGCTACCGCGACCGGATGGACCGGTTCTTCGAGTCGAACCCGGGGATGGGCTCCCGGGTCGCGCACCACGTCGACTTCCCCGACTACGACCCCGCCGAGCTGATGGAGATCGGCGAGTTGATGGTGAACCGCGCCTCCTACCGCCTCTCCCCCGATGCCGAGAAGGCGCTGCGCGAGTACGTCGAGTTGAGGATCGAGCGGCCCCGCTTCGCGAATGGCCGCAGCATCCGAAACGCGATCGACAGGGCGCGCCTGCGCCAGGCCAGTCGCCTGTTCGAAAGCGACGAGCAGCTGAGCAAGGAGCAGCTTGTGACGATTGAAGCCACCGACATCTATTCGAGCAGCGTGTTCGACGAGCACCACTCAGCCGACGACGATCCGGGGAGCGTCGAGACGAACCCGATCCCAGCGACGAAGGCGTAGGCCGAGATGACGAGACCGATCATCCTTGGCGTCGTCGGCGACTCCGCAGCCGGGAAGACGACGATCACACGTGGGCTGGTGCGAATCCTCGGTGACGACAAGGTGACTCACGTCTGCACCGACGACTACCACCGCTTCGACCGCGAGCAGCGGGCCGAGTTCGGCATCACGCCGCTCGCCCCCGAGTGCAACTACATCGACATCATCGGCTCGGACCTGCGCCGGCTTCGCGACGGGAACGCGATCCTGAAGCCCGTGTACAGCCATTCCGACGGGACCTTCAAGCCTCCGGTATACGTGGATCCGCACGACTTCACCGTCGTCGAGGGGCTGCTCGGCTACCACACGCCCGAGATGCGCGCCACATACGACATCAGGGTCTACCTGGCTCCACCGGAGGAGCTGCGCCGAAAGTGGAAGGTCGCCCGCGACTGCTCCCGCCGCGGCTATACGACCGACCAGGTGCTGGCCGAGCTCGACCGCCGCGAGGCGGATTCCGGAGCCTTCATCCGGCCCCAGGAGCGCTTCGCCGATATGGTCGTCTCATTCAAGGAGGCCGAGGGCGGAGACGCGGACCACCTCGACGCCGAGCTGCTGCTTCGAGAGGGGTTGCCGCACCCGGACCTCTCGCCGTTCATCGGCAACGGCGAGAAGGGCATCGTCCTCGAGGAGGGCGACCGCGAACGGCTGGTGAAGATCCCCGGCGATCTTGACCCCGAGCGCGGGGCGGAGCTGGAGGAGGCGATCTGGGACCGGCTCCACTTCGCGCCCCACCTGCGAAGCCAGAGGCTCGGAGAGTTCACGATCGGGATCGACCTTCACCGGTCCGAATCCCTGGCGCTCGTGCAGCTGATTATCCTCTACCACCTCGTGACCGCTCGCGCCACAGTTTCGCTCGGAGGGGAGGGCACTCGGGCCGAGGGCCCGACCGACGAGCACCCGATCGTCTCGCCCCCCGCGAGCGAGCCGAGCGCGGTCGAGTGAGCGACACCGCCTCCACGGGGACGGCGCCCGCCACGGCGACGGCGGGCGCGGTCGATCAGCTCAGCATCGACACGATCCGCACGCTCAGCATGGACGCGGTGCAGGCGGCGAACTCGGGCCACCCCGGGATGCCGATGGCGATGGCGCCGGTCGCCCACCTGCTCTATACGCGCTACCTCAAGCACAACCCCGCCGACCCGGCCTGGCCCGACCGCGACCGCTTCGTCCTCTCGGCCGGCCACGGGTCGATGCTGCTCTACAGCGTGCTTCACCTGGGCGGCTACGGGCTCTCGCTCGACGAGATCAAGAATTTCCGCCAGTGGGAATCCCTGACCCCCGGTCACCCCGAGCGCGACCTCGTGCGCGTGACGCCCGGCGTCGAGACGACCACAGGGCCTTTGGGGCAGGGCTTCGCCAACGGCGTCGGAATGGCGATGGCCGAGCGGTTCCTGCGCGAGCGATACGGCGCCGACGTGATGGATCATCGCGTCTTCGCGATCTGCTCGGACGGGGACCTGATGGAGGGTGTTGCGTCCGAAGCGGCTTCGCTCGCCGGCCATCTCGGGCTCGGCAGGCTCGTCTACCTCTACGACGACAACCACATCACGATCGATGGCGACACCGAGCTCAGCTTCGACTCCGAGGACGTCGAGGGGCGATTCCGCGCGTACGGCTGGCATACCGACGCGGTCGAGGACGCCAACGACCTTGAGGCCCTGTCGGCGGCAATCGAAGCCGGGATCGCCGAGGACGCGCGCCCGACCCTGATCCGGGTCCGCTCGACCATCGCCTGGCCGGCACCGAACGCCCAGGGGACGTCGGCCTCCCATGGGGCGCCGCTGGGCGAGGACGAGGTGCGAGCCACCAAGGAGGCGATGGGCTGGGATCCCGAGCTCCAGTTCCACGTCCCAGACGAGGTGCGCGAGCACTACGCGGCCGCGGCCGAGCGCGGCGGCGAGCTCCAGGGCGAATGGCAGCAGCGCTTCGAGGCCTGGCGCAGCGCCGACCCGGATGCAGCGGCCGAATGGGACAGGGCGTGGGAGGGTCGCCCCGCCGACGGGATCGCGGCTGCGCTCCCCACCTTCGACCCGGCCGACAAGGACTCGATCGCGACGCGGATCGCGGGCAAGGAGACCATGGCGGCCTTCGCGGACCTCGTCCCGACGATGGTCGGCGGCTCCGCGGACCTCGCGGGATCGACCAACACGGTCTTCCCGAACGAGCAGAGCTACACGCGCGAGCACGCCGGGCGCAACGTGCACTGGGGAGTGCGTGAGCACGCGATGGGCGCCTCCGTCAACGGGCTGGCGCTCCACGGCGGCATCGTCAAGCCCTACGGGGCAACCTTCCTTCAGTTCTCGGACTACATGCGGCCCGCCGTGCGGCTGTCGGCCCTGATGAACATCGGCTGCGTCTGGGTCTACACCCACGACTCGGTGGGCCTCGGCGAGGACGGCCCCACCCACCAGCCCGTCGAGCACTACGCCGCCCTTCGCGCGATCCCCGGCCTGACGGTGATCAGGCCGGGCGATGCCGCTGAGACCGCCGAGGCCTGGCGAACGGCCCTCGAGGACGTAGAGGGCCCCGTCTGCCTGCTCCTCACACGCCAGGGCCTCCCCGTCTTGGACCGGGAGAGCCTCGCCCCCGCGACGGGGGTCGCTCGCGGTGCCTACGTGCTCAGCGATCCTGCCGACGGCTCGTCCCAAGCGATCGTGATCGCGACGGGCTCCGAGGTCGGCGTCGCGCTGGAGGCCCAGAAGAAGCTCGCGACGGACGGCGTGGCGGTCCGGGTCGTCTCGATGCCCTCGTGGGAGCTGTTCGATGCCCAGGGGGAGAGCTACAGGGCCGAGATCCTGCCGCCCGGCGTGCCGACGGTCAGCGTCGAGTCCGGCGTCTCGCTCGGCTGGGAGCGCTACGCGGACGCGTCGGTGTCGATCGACCGCTTCGGCGCCAGCGCACCCGGAGCCGAGGTGCTCGACCGGCTCGGGATCAACGCTGGAGCAGTGGCCGCGGCGGTCAACGAGCTCATCGCCGGCGCTTAGCCGCCTTCCCCCGCTGCTCGCTGAGGTCGCCGACTCCCCAGAAGCGCTCTATCTGCTCCTTCGCGGGCTCGCTGAGGACGAACTTCAGGAACTCCTCGACGTGCCCCAGCAACGGTCCCTTCGAGGGCCAGAGCACGAACCACTGCCGTCGCGGGAGCGGCTCGAGGACCGACACGGTGCCGAGGATGCCGTGCTCCAGCTCTAGAGCAGTTGTCGCGCGCGACTGAAACGACACGCCGAGGCCCGCCCTGGCCGCCTGCTTGATCGCGCCGTTGGATCCGAGGGTCAGCATCTGCGGCTGCAGGTCGTGGGCGGCGAGGAACTCCTCGGTCATCAGGCGGGTGCCCGACCCGCGCTCGCGCAGCAGCCAGGGCCGCTCGCCGAGCTCGGCCACCGGCACCGCGCGGCGGGAGGCCAGCGGGTCATCTGGGGCGGTGATCAGCATGATCGGGTTCTCCATGAAGGCCTCGCCCGCCAGCTCGCCGCCGGGCGGCGGCCTGCCGGCGATCGCCACGTCGAGCTGGTGGTTCGCCACCCGGCGAAACACCTGCTCGCGGTTGCCCACCTCGAGCCCCAGGTTGAGCTCGGGGTGCAGGGCCGAGAAGTCCCGCATCAGGGGCGGGACTATGTGCTCGGCGGCCGTCGTGACCGCAGCGATCCGAAGCTCGCGGTCCACGGCTGCGGCCGCTTCCCCGGCGGCGCGCTTTCCCTGGTCGAGGAGGCCGATCACGTGGGCGGCGTACGGCGCGAAGGCCTTGCCGGCGGGCCGGAGCTCGACGTTGCGGCCTACCCGCTGAGTCAGCTCGACGCCGACCTCCTTTGAGAGCGCCGCCACGGCGGCCGATACCGACGGCTGGGTGACGTAGAGCTCGTTCGCGGCGTCGGTGATCGACCCCGTTTCGACCACCGCCATGAAGCTCCGCAGCTGCGTCATCGTTATAGCCATTTCTCTAACAATAAGCGCTGAATACTTTGGAAAGACTCGGACCTCGCCGGCCACTGTGGCGCGTCTCGCACGGCGCTGCGTCCATCCGGGCCGCCGGCGCTGTTTCCCGACAGCGATCGCGGGCAGACCTTCCCGTGATGCCCCGCGACCTCGCCACCTACCTGAAGGACCACTACGCGGGGTCGGCCGGTGGGACCAGGCTCTGTCGGCAGATCGCGGACACCGCGTCCGACGTGGACACCAAGCGAGAGGCTTCGTCGATCGCCGACGCGATCGAGGCGGACCAGCGGAAGCTGCTCGACATCATGGGCCGCCTGGACGTGACCCCGAGCCGCTTCAAGGCGATCGGCGCCCGGCTCGGCGAGCTGGGGGGCCGCGGGAAGCTCCGCGCCTCATCGGCCGACGGAAGGGTCCTCCAGTTCGAGGCGATGATCATGGGCGTCACGGGCAAGCTGAGGCTCTGGCACTCACTCGGGGAGCTGGCCGCGACGGTGCCAGGACTCGATGCCGAAGAGCTCGAGGCGCTGAAAGCACGCGCGAAAGACCAGCGCACCCGGCTCGGGCAGCTGCACCTGGCGGCGGCCCGCAAGCTCGACGGGTGACAGCGGTCGGCTGAATGTGGTTATCGGGGCGCTCGGATTTGAACCGAGGACCTCACCGACCCGAACGGTGCGCGCTACCAGGCTGCGCCACGCCCCGAGGCGGGGAAGGATAGAGGCGGGTGGGATAGGGTGGCCTCGTGGCCGCGAACGACACACTGATCGAGCGCTTCTACGAGGCCTTCGACCGCCACGACGGCGAGACGATGGCGATGCTCTACGCGCCCGACGCCCACTTCCGCGACCCCGCCTTCGGCGATCTGACGGGCGAGGAGGCCGGCGACATGTGGCGGATGCTGACCTCGCGCGCCGAGGACCTCGAGGTCGAGCTCGCGTCCCACTCCGCCGAAGGTGAGACCGGCTCCGCGAACTGGATCGCCTACTACACGTTCCGCACCGGCCGCCACGTCACCAACGACATCCAGGCGCGCTTCCGCTTCGCGGACGGCCACATCGTCGACCACGTCGACTCCTTCTCGTTCCACAAATGGGCGCGCCAGGCGCTCGGGCCGGCCGGGCTGGTCCTGGGGCTGCCGGTGGTTCGGGGCCTAGTCCAGCGCAAGGCTCGCGCTGACCTCGACGCCTACAGGGCGTCGAAGGGCCCCGCGCCGGCCGCCTAGCCGCGGCGCGTCGTCAGCCGTCGCCGAAGCGCGGCCGCAGGTAGCGGGCGCCGAGCAACATCGCGACCAGCACCACCGCCGAGACGATCAGGATCGGGTCGGTGGGCGAGAGCTCCTCAAGCTGCGAGCCGAGGTAGACGAAGATCGCGGTGATCGGCAGGTACCCCACGGCCGTCGTCCAGGTGAATCGCCAGATCGGCACTCGGGCGGCCCCGGCCGCGATCGAGAAGAAGCTGAACGGCACGATCGGGATCAGTCGCATCGCGAGCAGCAGAGTGACGCCGCCCTCGTGGATCGCGCTCTCGGCCCGCTCGAAGCGCCGCTGCCCCGCGAGCTTGTAGATAACGGGGCGCCCGGCGTGCACGCCGATCGCGTAGGCGACGAGCGCGTTGGCGATCCAGCTGACCATGATCAGCGCCAGCGCCCACCCGAATCCGTAGACGAATCCCGCCGCGGCGTCGAGGATCTCGGCGGGGTACCAGACGACCGCGTGGACCAGCGCCAAGCCCGATGACCATGAGCACCCCTCCGGCGCCGAGGCCGCGGAGGTCCTCTCGCACCGAGGCGGTGTCGCCGCTGAGGGCGTCGAGGATCGCCTCGCGAAGGGGGGTGATCGCGAACGCCACCGCCAGACCGAGCACGACTGCGCCGACCGTGACGGCCAGACCGGTCCAGGTCCCTCCGGGCGGCGCGTTGGTCACGCTCGCTAGATTAGGAAAACAGGCTGCGCCCTACGAAGGAGACAGAGATGGCTTACGAGGTTCCCGACCTTCCCTACGACTACGACGCGCTCGAGCCCCACATCGACGAGCAGACGATGAAGGTGCATCACGACAAGCACCATCAGGCCTACGTGGACAAGGCGAACGCCGCGCTCGAGGGCACCGAGTGGGCCGACAAGGACGTGAACGAGGTCCTCCAGGACCTCGACTCACTGCCCGCCGACAAGCAGGGCCCCGTTCGCAACAACGCCGGCGGCCACTCCAACCACACGTTCTTCTGGGAGATCATGAGCCCGGACGGTGGCGGCGAGCCCGAGGGCGATCTCGCCTCGGAGATCGACGACAAGTTCGGTGACTTCGCCTCGTTCAAGGGGGAATTCGTGAACGCCGGCATCGGCCAGTTCGGCTCGGGCTGGGCGTGGCTGATCCATGACGGCTCCGGCCTCGCGATCGCCTCGACCCCGAACCAGGACACGCCGGTCTCGGAGGGCAAGACCCCGATCATCGGCGTCGACGTCTGGGAGCACGCCTACTACCTGAAGTACCAGAACAAGCGCCCGGACTACCTCGACGCCTGGTGGAACGTCGTCAACTGGTCCAAGGCGGGCGAGCTTTTCGACGCCGCCAAGGGTTAGGAATAGCTGATGCATGCTCGAAGCTCGATTTTGGCCGCCCTCGTCGTCCTGGCCCTGGCCGCGACGGCGTCGAGCGCGCATGCCGCTCCCGCGAGCATCGTCGGTGGCGTCGCTTCTCCCCCGGCGCCCGACCCGAACGTGTTCTCGGCGCCCACCTACCTGCACGACGCGGGAACCGTGGCGACGCTGACCTGGGTCGCGGGCGGTTCGCACAACGCCACCGCCATCGCGCCGGGCCCCGACGGGGATTCGCTGTTCCGCAGCGACACGATCGGGTCGGGCTCGACGCAGGTGCAGGGCACCCAGTACCTGCCGGTGGCCTCCTACCCGTTCACCTGCACGATCCACCCGGGCATGAACGCCCAGCTGAACGTCAACGCGGGCGCCCCGCTGCCGAGGCCGACCATCGCCCTGAAGCTCAACTCGAAGAAGCTGGCGAAGGTCGCCTCGAAGGGAAAGATCTCGGTCAAGGTGACGCTCACCGGGGGCCAGGAGGCGACTGTCTCTGTCAAGCTCGGCAAGAAGCTGCTCGGCACCAAGAAGACCACGAAGTCGGGCACGCTGGTGATCCCGCTCACGGCGAAGGGCAAGAAGGCTCTCGAGGGCAAGAGGAAGGCCAGCATCAAAGTCGAGGGCTCGGTCGCGTTCGGCAGTCCCGCGAAGGCCTCCGGCAAGCTGACCTAGCGGGAACGACCCCCGAGCACGTTCGCCCCGGATGACGCCGCAACTCCTGCTCCGGCTCCGGGTTCTAGTCGCGAGGCAAGTTGTGATTGACTGCTGCCGAGAGAGAGTTCCCGGGGAGAGAGGATGCTGAGTTGAATTCGAAGCGCGGTCTGCTTGCCATTGCCACGGCGGGAATGCTGCTTGTCGCAGCACCCGTCGCCGTCGCCCACATCGAGCGCGCCTCCTATTGGCCCGCTCCCGCAGCCGAGGTCGTCGACGGCGTGCCCGCGGGTGGGAAGGTCCCAGAGCTTCGGGGCCTCTACACCGCGCTCAAATCGAAGCCAGCCGGCAGCACCCGCGTCGTCTGCCAGGGCGCCGTCCCGAAGGCCCCCAAGACCCTCAAGGGCAAGAGCAAAGGCGAGCCCAGCGACGCCGAGCGCGCCGCCAGCCGCGCCTACTCGAAGCGGCTGAACTCCAACAAGTCGATCAAGCGCCTGAAGAAGTCGATCAAGAAGACGACGACGGCGAAGAAGAAGGCCAAGCGGGGCTACGTCATGCGTCCCTCCGAGCCGCTGGTCAAGGTCAAAAAGAAGTCGGCGCAGAAGCTGCTCAACTTCAACCTCAAGCTGCTGAAGCGCTGCAAGTACGACTCGATCCAGGCAGCGGTCAGCGACTCCCGCAACAACGACCGCGTCGTCGTGATGCCGGGCCTCTACACCGAGCCCGAGTCGCGTGCCGCGCCCACGAACGACCCGAAGTGCGACGCGTACGAGATCGCCAACGACAAGGGCAGCGTCAACGCCCTCTCCTACGCCTACCAGTACACCTGCCCGAACGACCAGAACCTGATCACCGTCCTCGGCCGGTCGCTGGGGTCGGGCACCGACCCCCAGCCGCCGCTCGAGGACCGGCACGTGATCCCGAACGCCGGTGCCTGCATCCGCTGCAACCTGCAGATGGAGGGCTCGGGCCTGACGCCCGAGGACGTCACGGTTGATGCCGGCAACACCGCGTCGGGCAACTCCGGCCCGATCGACCCGGTCAAGGACGTCGTCGTCCGCGCCGACCGCGCCGACGGCTTCGCGCTGCACAACATGAACCTTCGCCACGCCAAGGAGCACGGCGTCTACATCCTCGAGACCGACGGCTACCGGCTCTCGCACTTCAAGGCGTTCTACAACGCCCAATACGGGGTGCTCACCTTCGTCTCCGACCACGGCCTGATGGCCGACTGCGAGGCCGCCGGCTCCGGCGATTCGGGTCTGTATCCCGGCGCAAGCCCCGACTCGGGCGAGCAGACGATCGAGGGAAGCCAGCGCTACAACACCGAGATCCGCGACTGCGACATGCACCACAACGCGGCCGGCTACTCGGGCACCGACGCGAACGGCGTCTGGGTCCACCACAACGACCTCTACGACAACGCCAACGGGTTCACCACCGACGTGTTCACCGCGTCGGGACACCCGGGCTTCCCCCAGGACTCGGACCTGATCGAGAACAACGAGTTCTACTCCAACAACTTCAACCCCTACAAGCCGGGCACTGACGTCGTGCCGACCGTGCCGATGCCGGTCGGGACGGGGATGTGGATCGCGGGCGGCAACAACAACGTGATCCGCAACAACCACTTCTGGGACAACTGGCGACGCGGCACCATGCAGTTCGCGGTGCCGGACGCGTTCGTCTGCGAGGACCTGGCGACGAACCCCAACGCCGACCCCGTGACGAACTGCAACTCGACGCCGGGTACGCCGGTGCCGGGGACCTCGTCCACGTCCTACCGCAACCGCTACTACGGCAACGTCATGGGCCGCACGCCCGACGGCAAGCGCGATCCCAATGGCGAGGACTTCTGGTGGGACCAGCAGGGCATCGTCAACGACCCCGACAACACCCAGAACTGCTGGTTCTCCAACACGGGCAAGGACGGCACGACGGCGAGCATCACGAGCACGCCTCCCGGCGCGAACCTTCCCTCGGACTGCGGCGACAGCTTCGTGCCTGACGGCGACGAGTTCAACCAGACGGTTGAGCTGTTCGGCTGCCTGGCGAACCTCGACTACAACGGGGGTTGCGTGTGGTTCACGACGCCTCCCGAGCCGCAGTAGCCGCCGCCCGGGCCCTCGCCTGCGTCGCGATCGCGGTCTTAGTCGCGGGCTGCGGCTCCGACAGCGGTGAGCGGGCGGCCGTGGCCGGCCCGTACGTCGGTGTCGGCGACGAGCTGAGGCTCGCCGACTGCGAGGACTGGAACGCTGGCGACGTGGACACCCGCCTCGAGACGATCGAGGCTCTGACCGACTTCTCCGGCGGTCCTTCCGGCACGCCAGGCGGGCGCGGCGCGATCCTTGACGACGAGCAGGCCTATGACCTCTTCGAGGCCTCCTGCCGCCAAGAGTACGCGGCGGCCTTCAACCTCTACAAGCTCTACACCCGCGCGGCCGGCTTCATCGGGCACTAGCAGCCGCAGAGAGCAAAGTGCCGACTTCGAGCGCCGTCCGACGGATGCGCGCCGACTCCGAAGGGGGCGGGGGCCATAGGATGCCCTTGACCTGAGTGGGAGGAGAGACGTTGCCCTATTTCGAGACCGCCCAAGATGTCTACGACACGATCGGCAAGCTGTTCGCCGATCTCGCGGACAACGAGGAGCTTGCGCCGAAGTTCCGCAAGGCGAACACGATCGTTCAGTACGACTACCGCGATCCGGAGTCGACCATCACCGTCCGCCTCAAGGAGGACGAGCCCGGCACCGTTGACTTCGGCGAGACCGAGATGGAGCCCGAGGTCGTGATGAGCATGGACGCCGACACCGCCCACCGCTTCTGGCTCGGCCAGGTGAACGTCACCGTCGCCCTTGCCCGCGGCCAGATCAAGGCCAAGGGGCCGGTCGCCAAGATCCTCAAGCTGGTGCCGCTGACGAAGCCCGTCTTCCCGCTCTACAAGGCCCAGCTCGAGAAGTCCGGGCGCAGCGACCTGGCGAACGTCTGACGGCAACCGGCGTGGCGCAGGGGTTTCCCGACTACTACCAGTTCGCTCATCCGACCCGGATCGTCGCCGGGCGGGGGATGATCGACGGCGTCGGCTTCGAGTTCATGAAGGAGGGCGCCAAGCGCCCGATGATCGTCACCGACGCCTTGATCCGCGAGACCGGCCTGATCGAGAAGGTCGAGGCCGGCGTCACCGGCGGCGGCCTCGAGGTAGCGGGCGTGTTCGACGCCGTCGAGCAGGACTCCTCGACGGGCACCGTCGAGGCCTGCGCCGCTGCCGCAAAGGAGGCGGGGGCGGACTCCTTCCTCGCCGTCGGCGGCGGCTCGGTGATGGACACCGCAAAGGTCGCCAACGCGATCTTCAGCCACGGCGGGCGGGTGCTCGACTACGAGGGCATCTACGCGCTGCCTCGCGAGGACGACGGCCTCGGCGCGCCACTGCCGGTGGCGCCCTTCGCGTGCATCCCCACGACCGCCGGCACGGGCTCCGAGGTCTCGTTCGCCGCGGTCATCAAGGACCCCGAGCAGAAGATCAAGGTCCTGATCGGCGACTTCCCGCTCTTCCCCCGGCTCGCGATCCTCGATCCCGAATCGACGGCGACCCTCCCGCCCCACATCGCGGCGGCGACCGGCATGGACGCGATGACCCACGCGATTGAGGGCTACACCAGCCAGGAGGGCAGCCCGCACGGCGAGGCCTTTGCGCTCAACGCGCTGCGGATGATGCGCGACAACCTGGCGGTCGCCGTCGAGGACCCCTCGAACGAGGACGCAAGGGGCAACATGCTCATCGCCGCATGCCAGGCGATCGTGCCCGGCGCCGGCGGCACCTCGGCGCTTGGGGCCGTCCACTCGATGTCGCATCCCGCAGGCGCGCAATTCGGCGTCGCCCACGGCGTCGCCAACGCGATCAACCTCCCGCACGTGATCCGCTTCAACGTTGAGGGCGGCGACGAGACGGCCGACCGATACCGCGACCTCGCCGAGCTCCTCGGCGCCGAGTCGGGCGGCTCCGCCACCGAGGTCGGCGACTCGCTCGCAGGATGGGTGACCGAGCTGACCAAGGGCCTCGGCCTGCCCCAGCGGCTCTCCGAGGTAGGCGTCCCCGAATCGGGAATCCCCGATCTCGTCGAGGGCGCGATGGGCGACGGCTGCAGCCTCACCAACGCGCGCGAGCTGGAGCCTCAGCACTTCGAGGAGCTATACAAGAAGGCGCTCTAGGTGGGCGCTCGAGACGAAGCCGAGGCCTGGGGGGTTGCCGTTCGGGCGGTCGCGAAAGACAGGGGTCTGAAGCTCGACGCGGTGGGCGGCCTCAACCCGGTTGGCGAACCGGTGGCCCTTTGCCCCGGCGGGACCAACAGGCTCACCGGCCAGCTCGCGACGGACTTCTGGGGCGCCAGCTGCGACGCCGATGAGCGCCAGGAGGGCGGCTTCGGCCGCAGGGCGATCGTGCCCGGCGCCGCCCTGGTCAAGTCCCACACCCCCGACTTGGCGACGGTGGTCCCGATCTTCAACGTGGAGTCGATCGAGCGATCGGCCGAGGACCTCGTCGATCGCCAGTCCCGCCGCCGCGTCCGCTTCGAGAGCATCGACTTCAACGAGCGCTACATCGCAACCGTCCCGCGCGAACACGACCCCGTCGCGCTGCGCGAGCTATTCAGCCCCGCCTTCATCGACTGGATAACCCGCATCCCCGCCGAGGTCGACTTCGGCATCACCGACAGCCAGCTCTTTTTCCACTGGCGACTCCGCGAGCGCACCCAGGCCGAGCTCGAGGCCGCCCTCGACTCCGCCTCGGGGGTGTTCCGCAGCCTCCAGCGAGAGATGGCCGAGAACAACCTCACGACCTTCAGGCCGGGCCCGTGGAACGCGGGCCTGGAGCCGTTTCCGAGCTCCTAGCCCCAGAAGTCCTCGAACCGCTCGGTGTCGCCACCCTTGGGCTTCCGGCCACCGATGCAGATCATGTCGAGACCCTCCGGGCCGGCCTCGAACGAGCGGACCACCGCAGGAGCGACCCGCAGCACGTCCCACGCCGAGAGTTCGACGACCTCGTCATCGAGCTTGGCACGACCGGACCCGGCTACCACGACGTAGGCCTCGTCCTGCTCACGATGCCTGTGACCCCAGGGCATGCGGGCACCCGGCTCGTAGGTGAAGCGGCTCAGGCCGAGCTCGGGCGATCCCAGAGCCTCCCGCGCGAACCGCCACTGGATCTGAACACCCTGAGGGCTGACATCGCAAAGATCGTCGAAGTTCTTCTTCGTCCAGCGGGCCATCTCCAGGCTTCGGTCGCCCTACGCGCGCGCCTTCATCCGCTTTCTCGCGGTCTTGTAGTAGGGGATCATCCGTTTCATGAACTCGGCGTTTCGCCCGACGAAGCTGTTGGGGACCTCGAAGCCGCCGATCAGGCGGCGGGGTATGAGGCGCCAGCCGTCGTCTCGCTTCTCGAGGTTGCCCCGAACCTGGAAGTTGTTCTGCCAGGTGAAGTCGGGCGCGTGGCGATGCACGGTGAGGCAGGCGCGTCCCTCGATCAGCGGCAGCCCGGCTGGCTCGGCGCCGAGGTGGATGGCCCTCGCCGCCGAATCTACCGTGATCGGTACGCGGACCGACAGCGGGAACCCGTCCGGAGCGAGCCACGTGATCACGGCCGTGTCGTAGTCGCGGCCCAGTTGGTCGACGCGGCCGTCCCATGTGACTGGGCCCCGGTCGGGGGTGCCGTGCTCTTGGGGCGGCACCTCGACGTGGCCGGAGCGCACCTCGTCGATGTGGCAGTCGAGCACCTCGGGCTCGCTCGTCACGTCGCCGTCGGCCCAGACGAAGACCCTCTCGGGGCGCACCTGCACGTAGATTCGCGTGTAGTACCAGTTGAGCATCGCCCTGACCCGCTTCGGCGGGTGCATCGACCGGGTGGCCGGCAGCTTGACGTTGGACTCGCGCCAGTAGCGCTCGCGGTTGTCCTCGAGGTTGACGTCGTCCACCTCGGCCGTCCCCTGGACGAGCACCTGTGGCGGGCTGGAGAGCTCGGATCCGGTCGGGTCGGAGAACAGCAGCGAGACGCTCGGGTGGCGCTTCGCGTCGTCGGCCTTCTTCGGGTAGCCGAGGCCGGTGCTGATGTCGATCGAGCGCCCGCCGTCGGCGTAGTACGGAGTCACCGGCCAGGTGATCGGCTGCTGGCGCGCGCCCACCGTCGTGTACTCGGTGGTGATGAAGCGGCCGAAGGTGTCGCGGGCGGACTGGGGGAGGCTGCTGGTCATCCTCGCGATTGTCCCACTCGAGGTTGTTTCACGGAAGGTCGTCCGGTAGGACGATGCGCGCGTCGGCTCCGTCGCCCACGACCTCGGGCTCGACCGCCTTCACGTCGCGCTTCCGCGCCGCCGCCAGCGCCTGCTCGGCGTTCTCGTGGGGCAGCAGCGACTCGAGGTGCTTGATAGTCGGGAAGACGAGGGGTAGCTCGCCGGCGTAGTGGAGGTCGAGCGCCTGCTGGGGCCCGAACCAGCCGGCGTCCACGATCTCGGAGCCGTCGGGCTCGGGAGGCGTGTGCGCCGGTGCGAGTGCGAGGTAGAACTTCGTGTCGAAGCGGACTGGGACTATGCGGGGCGTGATCCAGCGGGAGTAGGCGACCAGCTCGGCCTCCTCGATCTCGATTCCGGCCTCCTCGTTCAACTCGCGCACGGCGCAGGCCCGAAAGCCGGCCTCGCCCTCGCCGTCGGCCTCGTCCACGGCGCCGCCGGGGAAGACCCAGACGCCGGGCATGAAGCGGGCCTCGGGGTTTCGCTGGCCGAGCAGGATCTCGAGGCCGCGGTCGTTGTGCTTTCCGCCTCGGCGCAGCAGGATCACCGTGGATGCCGCGCGGGGGACGACCGGCGGATCCGACTCGTCGCGGAGCGGGGCGCCGCCCGCCTCGGGCACGTCGGTCACGGCCTCGCCTCGCTCGCTGTCTTCACCGTGGCGCAGACTATTGCGGCCCGCTAGATTGCCGCGTCCATGCTTTGGATTTGCACCTCGTGCGGTTTCATCTACGACCCGGCCGAGGGCGACCCCGACGGCGGCATCCCTCCGGGAACCGCCTTCGCCGACATACCGAGCGACTGGTTCTGTCCCGTCTGCGGGGCCCGCAAGTCCGACTTCGAGCCCTACGAGGAGTAGCCGAACGTCCGGTCTGCGGCTTAGTGCGGATTCCGGACTCGGTTTCGATCCCTAGGCTGGGCGCATGAGAAGGCTGGGGAGTCTGGTTGTGATCGCGGGAGCGACGCTGGCGCTGAGCGCGCCTCTGGCGTCCGGCGCCGCGAACCCCACCGAGTACGCCGGCCAGGTGAATCCGATCTGTGTCGCGGCGAAGGCCCAGGCTGCACCGATCGCCAAGCGCTACAACCAGAAGCTGAAAGCTTCGGCGAAGGGCAATAAGAAGCCGAAGCTGAACCTGAAGGGCTTCGAGCGGGTGTCGAAGCAGCTCCTCGCCATCAGCGACAGCGAGCTGGCCCAGATCCGGACCGTCCTCCCCGCCCCTGGCTTCGAGGTGCTGGCCAACTCCTGGATCTCCAACCGCACCGAGCTGTTGCGCGTCGAACGCCGTATCACGACTCTGTTCGTCCAGCTTCTTCGCATCCCAGAGCCGAAGGCTCCAGAGAAGGGCGGAAAGCCGGGCAAAGCCGACAAGAAAGCGCTGAAGATCTTCGGCAAGCTGTTCCTCCTCCTGCTCGACATCGACACGCTGGAGAAGACCGACTACGGCCTTGGAACCCAGCTCGGGCTGACGGAGTGCGTGACGCTGCCGGGCAAGAACACCGGATTCTCGAGCTCCGCGAGCGTGGCGCGCAGCGCGGCTGGCGCGATCGCTCCCTAGTCGTCCAGCGCGCTCTCGCGGCGCCGACGGCGGAGCTTGCCGGTCGCGAAGGCGATCGCCAGGGCGATGGCGCCGAAGGGAAGAATGACCGCGAGGGCGATGAGGGTTGCTCCGACGATGTCGGAGAGGACGCTGAGGGCGTCGTCGGCGGCGTCGTCCAGCGACCAGCCGTCGGAGTCGCCGTCGCCGACCACTGTGACGCTGACGCGGGAGAAGTCGGCCCGCTGCTTCAGCTCGGCGAGCTCGGCGCGGACGGCGGCGAGGGTTGCGCGGGCGCTCGAGAGGCGCAGCTTGACGTCGGCGATTTCGTCGGCGGTGCCGGCCTCGGCGAGCTGGACGACCAGGGCGTCGACCTCGGCCTTGGCGTCGTTGAAACGCTCCTCGGCGCTGATGAAGGGCGCGGTGATGTCGAGGGTGCCCTCGTTGCGGGCCGTGACGCTCGCGAGGTCGGAGAGGTCGGCCTGGAAGGCCTGCAGGTTCTGGGTCGGGACGCGCAGGGCGAAGACCGCGCGCCCCCGATCGCCGGTGGTGTTGACGTTCGACGAAACGACGATGCCGTCGTAGCGCTCGGCCACCTCGACCACGCCGTCGGAGACGTCGTCGACCTCGTCGGGCTCGGTGGAGAGGGTGGTCGTGACCGACTTCTCCTGGATGCGGTCCTCGCCCGGCTTGATCTGCTCGATCCGCTGCTTGGAGAAGTCATCGATGGGCGGAACGGCCGTCGGGTCGTCCGGAGCAATGCCAATCGAGTCCTGGGCCGGCGCGGGCTCCCGCGCGGCGCCACCGGTGCTTTCCAGGCTGTCGGGGTCGGGCGAACCGCTCAAGCTGTCGGTGCCGGTCTGCCCGCCCGTGTCGCTGAGCGCGTTGATGCCGACGACGAGTGCGACCAGGGCCACGGCCACCATCCCCGCCGGGGCGAGGACGCCCGACGGGCCCACGACCGATAGCCGCTTTCGCAGGCGTTCCCAAGCCGAACCGCCGGAACCAGCGCCCTCGGCCGGAGGGAATCCCTCGGCCGCCCACGCGTCCAGCTTGGCTGCGAAGTCCGGCGGGATCTCGGGGCGCTCTTCGAGCAGCGCCGCCTCGAAGGCGTCTGGCTGGCGCTCACGATGCTTCATCGAAGGACCTCCTCAGCTTCTGGACGACACGGTGAAGTCGGGTGCCGGCATTGCTCTCGCTCGAGCCGATCACGTTGGCGATCTCGGCGTTGGAGAGCCCGGCGAAGAACTTGAGGGCGACGAGCTCGCGCTCGCGGCCGTTGAGAGAGGCGAGGGCCTGGCGGAGGGCCGTCCGCCGCACGGCGACCTCGGCTGGATCGCCGCCCGCGGGCCCGATCGCGAGCCGCCCGATGGCGGCGTCCTCGGCTGGGTCGTCGGGCATCTGCGCGGTGCGCGAGCGGCGGCGGAGCTCGTCGAGCGCCGCGTTGCGGGCGATGCCGAAGAGCCAGGCCCGCTCCGACCCCCGGTCGGGATCGAGCTGGCGCCGCTTTCGGAATGCGCGCTCGAAGGCGGTCGAGGTGACCTCCTCGGCAGCCGAGCGGTCGCGGAGCAGGCCAGCGACGTACGCGAAGACGTCGTCGCGGCTGGAGCGGTAGAGGGCTTCGAAGGAGTCTTTCGCCTGATCGGGCGCCTCGGTTGCTGTCGCGACTGCGGTGCGCATGTCCGGACTACGGTGGAGCGAGGGTTTCGTCACACCCGGAGTTTCGCTAGTACTCATTTCCAAAGCGGAACGACAAGCCCAGGAGGATCAGATGGGAAAGATCATCGTCACGGAGTTCGCATCGCTTGATGGGGTGATGGAGGCGCCGGGCGGTGAGCCCGACTTCAAGTACCCCGGATGGACCTTCAAGTTCGACCGCGGCGAGGACGGCAATCAGTTCAAGCTCGACGAGGCGCTGTCGGCCGACGCGCTGCTGCTCGGCCGCCGCACCTACGAGAGTTTCGCGGGAGCGTGGCCCGAGCGCGAGGGCCCGTTCGCGGACAAGTTCAACGAGATGCCCAAGTACGTCGTCTCGTCGACCCTGAAGGACCCCGACTGGAACAACACAACGGTCCTGGACGGCGACGACGTCGTCGCGGAGGTCTCAGAGGTCAAGGACGAGGTGGACGGCGAAATCCAGCTCCCCGGCAGCGCCCAACTGGTGCACGAGCTGTTCGCCAACGATCTCGTCGACCAGGTCAACCTGATGATCTTCCCCGTCGTCCTCGGGCTCCCGGACGCGAAGCGCGTCTTCGGGGAGGCCGATGACATGAAGCAGATGAAGCTCACCGAGTCGCGAACGGTCGGCGACGGCGTCGCGGTCTTGATCTACGAGCGGGCCGGCTAGGGCTAGGCGGCGTCGAGCAGAGCCGCCTGCGAGCGCCAGGCGGCGGCCGGATCGAGCTCGGCTACGGGGAAGGCAGCGCGGATCGACGCCGCGACGACCGACACCAGGGTGCGCAGCTCGGCCTTCGAGATCGAGAGGGGCGGCATCAGGATGACCACGTCGCCGAGCGGCCGGACGATCACGCCGCGCTCGCGCGCCTCGAGCGCGACACGGTGGCCGATCCGAAGCTCGGGATCGTGCACGCCTAGGTCGATGCCGACCATGAAGCCTCGCCGGCGCACCTCGCTCACCTCGGCCATCGCCTCGACCCCCCCGAGCAGCTCGCCGAACAGCCGGCTCTTCGGCTGCATCGTCTCCAGGGTCCGCTCGAACTCGAACACGTCGAGGCATCCGAGCGCTGCCGCGCAGGCGAGGGGGTTGCCCGTGTACGTGTGGCCGTGGAAGAAGGTCTTGTACTCGGTGTGGGCGCCGAGGAAGGCCTCGTAGATCCGCTCGGTCGCGAGCGTGGCGGCGAGCGGCATGTACCCGCCGGTCAGGCCCTTCGCGACACACATCAGGTCGGGCGAGACGTCCTCCTGCTCACACGCGAACATCGTGCCGGTGCGTCCGAATCCCGTCGCCACCTCGTCGCAGATCAGCAGGACGCCGTGGCGGTCGCAGAGCTCGCGCACCGCCCGCAGGTAGCCGGGCGGGTGCATGATCATCCCCGCCGCACCCTGGACGAGCGGCTCCATGATCACCGCGACGAGTTCCTCCTCGTGGCGGCTCAACAACTCCTCCATGTGCCCGATGTCGCCCGACCGGGCGCGGTGGGAGTCGAAGAGCAGCGGGCCGAATGCCGAATGGAAGAGCTCCATGCCGCCGACCGAAACAGAACCGATCGTGTCGCCGTGGTAGCCGTCCTCGAGGCAGATGAACGAGCGACGCCGCACGTGCTGGCCGCCGCGGTGCTGCCAGTACTGGAACGCCATCTTCAGCGCCACCTCGGCGGCGGTTGAGCCCGAGTCGGAGTAGAAGACGCGAGAGAGCCCCGGGGGGGCGATCTCGACCAGCCGCGCGGCGAGCTCGGCGGCCCCTGGGTGGGAGAGGCCGAGCATCGTCGAGTGGGCGACGCGGTCGAGCTGGTCGCGCACCGCCTGGTCGATCAGCGGGTGGCGGTGGCCGTGGACGTTGCACCAAAGCGACGAGACGCCGTCGAGATAGCGGCGGCCGTCGGAGTCGATCAGCTCGTTGCCCTCGGCCGCTTCGATCATCAGCGGCTCCTCGGCGACCCAGTTCCGTTGCTGCGTGAACGGGTGCCAGAGGAAGTTGTGATCGAGCTGAGCCTCCGTTCGCATCCGGCGCGAACATAGATCGCGGGTCGGCCGGAATTCCCGTCGACACCGACGTCCGTCCAGATGACTGCGTGATCGACCTCACAGAAGCTTTCGCTTGCGAAACGCTTTCAAGTTTGCAACCATCGGACGTCATGGAGGCAGCCACAGCCCAGACAGCCGCCACCTCCCCGAAGCCGAACGCCGCCGACCGTGAGCTCGCGCTTCGGCTCGGGTCGCTGATGCTGCACGTGCTCGGGTCCGAGGGCGGCTCGGTGATCCGCGCGATCGACGAGACGGGGCTCAACTTCGTTCAGATGAAGTCGCTGTTCACGCTTGCCGGTGCCGACACCGAGGACCAACCCATCTCGGTCAAGCAGCTCGCCGAGCGCCTCGGCGTCTCGCTCCCCTCGGCCAGTCGCGCCGCCGACGACCTCGTCAAGCGCAAGCTCGCCACCCGGGAGGAGGACCCCGACGACCGCCGCGTCCGGCGGCTCGCGCTCACCGCATCGGGCCGCCGCATCGCCGACACCGTCCTCGCCGCGCGCCTGCGCGGCCTCGAGCGCTTCGCCGCCGGGCTCGACGGCTCCGAGCGCCGCAAGCTCGACGCCGCCCTCGAGGTGCTGCTCGAGCGCGACGAGATCGCCTCCCTCTACCGCGCCAACGCGAAGAGGGCCGCGCGATGACCCGCTACAGCCACCTGATCACCGACGACAACCGCAAGTGGTGGACGCTCGGGGCGATGTGCTTCGCGCTGTTCATGGTGATGCTCGACAACACCGTGGTCAACGTGGCGCTGCCTTCGATCCAGCGCGACCTCGACGCCGACATCTCCGACCTCGAATGGGTCGTCAACGGCTACACGCTCACCTTCGCCGTCCTGATCGCGACCGGCGGGCGCCTCGGCGACATCTTCGGGCGCCGCTCGATGTTCCTGGTGGGCGTCGTCATCTTCGCCCTTACCTCGGCCACGGCCGGGCTCGCCGTGAACTCCGAGATGCTGATCGCCTCTCGCGCCGTCCAAGGCATCGGCGCCGCGCTGATGATGCCGGCGACGCTCTCCATCGTCACCCATGCCTTCCCCGCCAACGAACGCGGCAAGGCGATCGGGACGTGGGCCGGCGTTTCCGCTTTGGCGCTCTCGATCGGCCCCGTCGTCGGCGGCTTTTTGACCGAGCACGTCGGCTGGCAGGCGATCTTCTTCATCAACCTCCCGGTCGCCGCCGGTGCGATCGTCGCGACGCTCTTCGCCGTGCGCGAGTCCCGCGATGAGACGGTCGAGCGCAGGGTGGACTACCCGGGGATCGTCGCCCTGACCGCCGGCCTCACCGCGATCGTCCTCGCGCTGATCGAAGGCAACGCCTGGGGCTGGACCTCACCCCAGATCATCGGACTGCTCGCCGGCGGCGCCTTGTCGCTCGTCGCGTTCGCCGCCATCGAGCTGCGCGTTCGCGCCCCCATGGTCGAGTTCAGCCTGTTCAAGTCGCGCCAGTTCATCGGCTCGACCATGGTCGCTTTCATCATCACCTTCGCGATGATGGGCTCCTTCTTCTTCATGGCGCTCTACCTGCAGGACATCCTCGGGTACGGGGCCCTCGAGGCCGGGATTCGCTTCCTGCCGACCACCGTGGTCATCGCGGTCATCGCGCCCCTCGCCGGCCGGCTGTCCGATCGCTTCGGCCCCGTCTGGCCGATGGGCGCTGGACTCGCGATCCTGAGCGTCTCGATGTACCTCTTCTCGCTGATCGACATCAGCACGACCTACAACGGCCTGATCCTCCCCTTCGTGCTGATGGGCGCAGGCATCGCACTGGTGATGTCGCCGATGTCGACGGCCGCGATGAACGCCGTCAGCGTCCAGAAGGCCGGCGTCGCCTCGGGCGTGCTGCAGATGTCGCGCATGGTCGGCGGCACCGTCGGCGTCGCCGCCACGGGAGCGATCTTCCAGTCCCAGCTCGGCTCGGGCTTCGACCCCGCCTCGCTGATCCAGGCCCCCGACGCCGCCCAGGCCGCCTTCGTCGACGCCCTCAGCAGCGCGATGCTGCTCGCCGCAGTGGTCTCGGTGATCGGCTTCGTGGTTGCGGTCTCGATGATCCGCGGCGGCAGCGCAAAGAGCCCGTCCGACGCGGCCCGCCGCGACGCGGCCGCCCCGACCGCCGCGGCGGCGGCCGACCTCGGCTAGGAGCCGGCGAGCCCGGCAGCGCCCAGCGCCGCATCGCGCTCGAAGTGCCAGTGGACGCCGGTGATGTCCTCGCCTCGGAAGGTGATGACGATGTAGACGCGGGCGTCGACGGGCAGGCCGCTTCCGCTGCCCGTTCCGTACTGCTTGGCGACGGTGAGGATGCTGGATTCGCCGACTGGGATGAGCTCCTCGGCCTCAGCGCGGAAGTCATCCCACTGGTCAAGAAGCAGGCGCAGCCGCTCGGCAGACTCGTCGGGTCCTTTGGAGACGACGACCGTGGGCGGCTCGGCCCAGGTCACCTCGACGTCATCCGCGAGCAGGCCATCGGTCGCGCGGAAGTCGCCCTTCGACCATGCGTCGAAGATGCCGCGAACCGTGGCGATCCTCTCCTCGGTCACGGATCGCAGTATGCCCGGACCAGAACCGCCACGACCCGCCGGGGGCGGGCCGTTAGGTGCGGCCGGGGAGCGACCCCGGGCCCAGCTGCCAACTGCCCAGAAAGGATTGCACTCGGTGGGCGAACTTGCCCTGAATCACCCATGGATGGTCAGAGCGCCGGCCAGCTCTCTGGCTTGGTCAGGGCCAACCGCGGCAGCGTCCTCACTGCCACCGAGCCCAGGCGAGCGATCGTCTCGCGGTTGGACTCCTCGATGGCGGTCGGCTCCTCGGGCCAGGGGTTCAGGACCACGGCGGTCGGGTCGAGGCCCGCGGCGCGGACCGATTCGATCGTGAGCAGGGTGTGGTTGATGGTGCCGAGGCCGGGGGAGGCGACGATGACGACCGGCAGGGCGAGCTCGCGCGCCAGTTCGCGCACCAGGTAGTCGCCGGCGAGCGGGACGAGGAAGCCGCCGACGCCCTCGCAGACGAGGAGCTCGGCCCCGTCGGCTGCGGCGCGGGCCGCAGCGCGCAGCCGGTCGGGGTCGATCGGCTCGCCCGCCATCTCGGCCGCGAGGTGGGGGGAGACGGCGGGGCCGTAGCGGTAGGGCGAGATCTGGTCGTCGGACTGCTCGCTGGCGGCGGCGAGGCGCAGGAGCTCGTGGTCGGGGAGCTCGGCCGCGCGGTCCCAACCGGCGGACTGGCGGGCGGCCGGGTAGTCGTCGAGGCCGCTGACCGCGGGCTTGAACACGGCGACCCGGCGGCCGGCGGCGGACTGGGCGCGAGCGAGCGCGGCGGCGGCGACCGTTTTGCCGACCTCGGTGCCGGTGCCCGTGACGAAGACGCCGCGCATGGGACGGCTATGCGGCGCGGCGGAAGTGCTCGGCGGGAGCGGCCTCGGGCACGCGGGCCGCGGACGGCTCTGCCTGGGGGACCGGGACCGGGGCGGTTCGCACGAGCCCGAGCTCGCGCGCGGCTTCGCCGACCACCTGGGCGGCTCGGCGCAGCTCGCCGACCTTGTGCGTCGCCATCGCGGTCATCCGCAGGCGGCTGGTGCCCGAGGGAACTGTGGGCGGGCGGATCGCCTGCGCGAAGACTCCCTTAGCGAGCGCCCTCTCGCAGAGCGCGAGGGTGTCCTTGGCGCCCCCGATCGTGACGGGGACTATCTGCGTCTCGCTCGGTCCGACGGGCAGGCCCTGCGCGCGCAGGCCGGCGCGAAGAGCGGCGGCGTTCGCGGCGAGACGCTCGACCCGGGCGGGGTGCTCGACGAGGACCTCGAGCGACGCGGCAGCGGCCGCGACCACAGGCGGCGGCAGGGCGGTGGAGAAGATGAAGGGGCGCGAGCTGTTGATCAGGAACTCGGTCAGCTCGACCGAGCCGCAGACGTAGGCGCCGTAGCCGCCGAGGGCCTTGCCGAGGGTGCCGATTACGACGTCGACCTCGTCGGTGAGGCCTGCGGCGGCGACCGAGCCCCGCCCGCCGGGGCCGATGCAGCCGGTGCCGTGGGCTTCGTCAACGACGAGGCGGCAGCGGTGGCGCTTGGCGAGCTCGACGAGCTCGGGCAGCGGCGCGATGTCGCCGTCCATCGAGAAGACGCCATCGGTGACGATCATCGAGGCGCGATCGCCCGCGCGGCGAAGGCCCCATTCCAGGTGCTCCATGTCGGAGTGGCGATAAACGAAGGTGTCCGCCTTCGCGAGGCGGCAGCCGTCGATGATGCTCGCGTGGTTCAGCTCGTCGGAGGCGATCAGCTCGCCTTCGGCCGCGAGCGCGGCGATCGTGCCGGTGTTCGCGAGGTAGCCGGAGCCGAAGAGCAGGGCGGAGGGACGCTGCTTGAACTCGGCGAGGCGGCGCTCGAGCTCGCCGTGGAGGGTCATCGTCCCCGAGATCAGGCGGGAGGCGCCCGCGCTCGCACCCCATTCCAGCGCGGCGTCGGCGGCCGCCCGGCGCACCGCGGGGTGGTCGGCGAGCCCGAGGTAGTTGTTCGAGCAGAGGAGCAGCACGGCCTCGCCGTCGAGCGTCACCTCGGCGCCCTGCGGGCCCTCGATCACCCGGAGGCGCCGGTAGAGGCCACCGGCGCGGAGCTCCTCCAGCCGCTCCCCGAGGTCCATCAAGCGGCCGGCTCCTCCTCGGTACCGGCCTTCGCCGCGCTGACCGCGCGGCTCGCGCGTCCGGGGCCGGCCGGTGCAGGCGCGATCGTGCTGGGCTCCTTGGATCGTGGGTACGCGGGAACCCTGCCTTTCGTCTTCACCACCTTCAACTGCGTCGAGGGGTCCCAGAAGTTGGCGTCGGCTTGGCTGTCGATCAGCTCGTCGATCGGCGTCACCGGGGTCTCTCCCTCCATCCAGCCGGCGCGGTTGTCGGGACGCGGGTTGGAGCCGTTGTCGGGCTGGCGCGCGACGTTGAGCCCGAGCTCCTCGAACATCTCGCGGTCCTCGGCCGGCTCGACGCCGAGCGTCGTCAGGAAGTTGCCCATCATCACGCCGTTCAGCCCCGCCTTCACGGCGAGCGGCTGCAGGTCGCCGAGGTTCTCGACCCGGCCTCCGCAGAGGCGGAAGAGGGCGTCGGGAAGGATGAGGCGGAAGATCGCCACCCACTTGACGACGTCCCAGGGATCCATCATCTCGCGGTCGCCGAACTTGGTCCCCGAGCGCGGGTTGAGCAGGTTGATCGGCACGGACTCGGGGTCGATCTCGGACAGCTCGAATGCCATCTCGACCCGCTGGTGCGGCGATTCGCCGAGGTTCAGGATGCCGCCGACACAGCTCTCGAGCCCGGCCTCCTTGACCGCCTCGATCGTGCGGATTCGGCCCTCGTAGCGGACGGTGGTCGAGACCTCGTCGTAGTAGGAGCGCGCGGTCTCGACGTTATGGTGGACGCGCTGGATCCCCGCCTCCTTGAGCTGCTTTGCGCGGGCGGGCGACATGTGGCCGATGGACGCGCAGCGCTTGAGGTTGGTCTGCTCGGAGACGAGGCGGGCACCCTCGAGGATCTTCGCGAAGTCGCGCTTGGAGAGCCCCTGGCCCTGGGTGACCATGCAGAAGCGGTGCGCCCCTGCGGCCTCGGCCGCCTTGGCGTGCTCGAGGATCTGATCGGGCTCCATCATCGCGTGCATCGGGGTGTCGGCCTCGGCGTAGCGCGACTGGGCGCAGAAGCCGCAGTCCTCGGCGCAGCCGCCGGACTTGGCGTTCACCAGCGAGCACATGTCGGTCGAGTCGCCGAAGCGGTCGGTCCGCACCTCCCACGCGCGCTCGATCAGCGCCCCGATCTCGTCGTGATCGGTCAGCTCTCCGAGCTGAAGTGCCTCGTCGAACGTGATCAGCGGTGGCATGGTCAGCCCTTCCCTCGGGATCGGTCGGCCCGAATCTAGGAGCCGAATCGGACGCCCCGGGCTAACGTTCGGCGGCGATGACCCGCACCGGACCCAGGAGCGCCCTCGCCGTTGCGTGCGCGGGGGCCATCGCCGCGCTCGGCCTCGGATTCGGCCCCCCGCCGGCGGCAGACCCGGACCCCTACGGCGTCGCCGAGCTCTCAAACCGCCAGCTCGCCGGCAGCCGCATCGTCTGCGGCTTCGACGGCACGCGCGCGCCGCAGAGCCTGCTCGGAGCCGTCTCCGACGGCGAGATCGGCGGCGTCATCTACTTCGACGACAACGTACGGAGCCGCTCGCAGCTCGCCCAGCTCTCGGCCGCGATCCAGGCGGCCCCGCGGCCCGCTGAGCTGAGCGCGCCGGTGATCGTCTCGATCGACCAGGAGGGCGGCCAGGTCAAGCGCCTGCCCGGCGCCCCGAGCGCGAGCGCGGAAGCGATGGGACGGCGCGGCGCGGCGTCCTCGGGGCAGCAGGGCGCCGCCACGGGGGCCTCGCTGAAGGGCGTAGGGGTCAACGTCGACCTCGCGCCCGTGCTCGATGTCGCGCGCCCGTCTGGATTCATCGCCGACCAGGACCGCGCCTTCGGCTCGAAGCCCGGGCGTGTCGCCTCGGCTGGGGTGGCCTTCGCGGAAGGGCTCCAGGGAGCTGGCGTCGCCGCGACCGCCAAGCATTTCCCGGGGCTGGGCTCGACCGCCGCCAACACCGACCTTCGCCCGGCGACGATCCCGCTCAGCTCCGCCGCTCTTCGCCGAGTCGACGAGGCGCCGTATGAGGCCTTCGCGGCGGCCGGCGGCAAGCTCGTGATGGTGAGCTCGGCGCGCTACCCGTCGCTGCGCGACCCGAAGCTCCCGGCCTCGCAGTCGAAGCCGGTCGTCAAGGGCGAGTTGCGCGCCAGGATTGGCTTCGAGGGCGTGACGATCACCGACTCCCTCGAGACCCCCGCGGCGACCAAGGGCGCCTCGGCGGCCAAGGTCGCGCTGCGCGCCGCGGGCGCCGGAATGGACCTCCTGCTCTACGTGCACTGCGACGCGGGGGTGCGCGCAGCGCGCGCCCTTCGCAACGGCCTGGCCTCGGGAAAGCTGAAGCGCGCCGCCTTCGAGGACTCGGTCGAGCGCGTCCTTGAACTCCGCGCTGGCCTATAGGCCAATCGGGGATCGTGTGACCGGTCCGTGAACTCGCCCGTACGTGCTTTTTGGGTACTGTGCCCCCGTTTATGAAACTGCTTTCCAGCTTCGTCACCGGCCGCCGCGGGAAGTTCGTCGTCCTCGCCCTCTGGATCGTCGCCTTCGCGATCATGTCGCCGCTCGGGTCCAAGCTCCAGGACGAGACCCAGAACGACACCACGTCGTTCCTCCCCGAGAGCGCCGAGTCGACGAGGGTCGTCGAGGTGCTCGACGAGGAGTTCGACGCGGGCGAGACCACCAGCGGGCTGATCATCTACAAGCGCGACGGCGGCCTCGACGCCGAGGACAAGCAGAAGATCCTCGACGACGCCGAGCTCGTCCAAATCGCGAACGACGACGACATCCCGCTGACCGAGGACCCGGTGATCCCGTTCCAGCCCGGGGCTCCGCCCGGCATCGTCTCCGAGGACGGGTCGGTCGCCTACACGGTGCTGACCGTCCCGACCGACTTCCAGGAGTCGGCGGATTGGGGTAAGAACGTTCGAGAGATCGTCGAGGAGGAGCAGCCCGAGGGGCTGACGGTCCTGCTCAGCGGCGACCTCGGCTTCGCGGCCGATGCCGAGGAGGTCTTCGGGGACCTCGACGCGACGCTGCTGCTCGCGACGGTGATCCTCGTCCTGGTCCTGCTCGGCTTCATTTACCGCGCTGTTCTGGTCGCCCTCTCACCGCTGATCGTCGTCTTCTTCGCGTACACGATCGCCAACGGCTTCGTCTACCTCTACGCGAAGTCCGGGGCGACCGTGTCGGACAACGGGACGAGCATCCTGATCGTGCTCATGTTCGGGGTGGGGACCGACTATTGCCTGCTGTTGGTCTCGCGCTACCGCGAAGAGCTGCAGCGCTTCGAGGACAAACACGAGGCGATGGCGCGTGCCTTGCGTCGCTCGGGCCCCGCGATCCTCGCGTCGGGCCTGACCGTCGCCCTGGCGATGCTCGTGCTCGTGCTCGCCGATGCGCGGAATACCGCGACGCTCGGCCCAGTCGCGGCGATCGGGGTCGCCTCGGCGATGGTCGCGGGCCTGACGCTGCTGCCGGCGCTGCTGACCATCTTCGGCCGCAGGGGCTTCTGGCCACGGGGCAAGACCGTCGCCTATGACCCCGAGCACGTGACGACCGCCCGCGCAGGGCTCTGGCGGCGCTTCGGGGACCGCGTGCTGGCCCGCCCGGGGCTGGCCCTGCTCGTCACCCTCGTCTTCTTCGGGGCCGGGATGCTCGGCCTGCTCGCCTACAAGGTCGACTACTCGACCACGACCTTCTTCAAGAAGTCCGTCGACAGCGTCGAGGGCTTCGAGGTGATCGGGGATGCCTTCCCGAAGGGGCTCACCGCCCCGTCCACCGTCCTCGTCACCCGCGAGGATGGCGAGGTCACCGAGACCGACCTCGCCAACGCCACCGCGGCGCTCCAGGAAGCGCCGGGCGTCGCCACCGCGACCCCGACGGGGCTGATCTCGGACGATGGGAGCACCGGCTCGATCGACGTGATCCTCCAGGGCGACCCCTTCAAGAAGTCCGCGCTCGACGAGGTGCCGGGCATCCGCGAGAGCGTCAGCGACCTCGGCCCCGGCTTGAGCGCGATCGTCGGCGGCGGCGCCGCGATCCAGTTCGACTTCGACGAGGCGACCGAGAGCGACCTGAGGCTGATCGCACCACTGGCCCTGCTCGTGATCGCGATCATCCTCGCGATCCTCCTGCGGGCTCTGGTCGCGCCGTTGGTCCTGATCGCCAGCGTGGTGATCTCGTTCCTGGCGACACTCGGCATCTCGATCCTGATCATCCGCTTCGTCGTCGGCGACGCCGGCTTCGACGCGTCGATACCGACCTTCGCCTTCATCTTCCTGGTCGCGCTCGGGATCGACTACACGATCTTCCTGATGGCCAGGGTGCGCGAGGAGGCGCGAACGCACGGCACCCGCGAGGGGATGCTGCGGGCGATCGCGGTCACCGGCCCGGTGATCACGAGCGCCGGGATCATCCTCGCCGGCACCTTCTCGGTGCTGATGACGCTGCCGGTCACGTTCACCTTCGACCTCGGGCTCATGGTCGCCCTCGGGATCCTTCTCGACACTTTCATCGTGCGAACGATCATGGTCCCAGCCGCCGTCGAGCTGATCGGCGACAAGATCTGGTGGCCCTCGACCGCTCAGGGCGGCGGGGCACTGAGCGAGGACACCGGCGAGCAGCCAGTGCCCGCGCGATCTAGCTCCTGAGCCCGCCCCTCTCGCGCCGGCTCATTCGCCTTTCCATTGCGGTTTGCGCTTCTCGCCGAAGGCCTTGATCCCCTCGCGCATGTCCTCGGACGCGAAGCACGACTCGCGCAGCGCGATCAGCTCCTGCTCCTGCTCGGGTGTGAGCCGCGAGAAGGAGTTGAGCGCCTCGATCGCGTGCTTGTTGCCCTTCATCGAGAGCGGGGCGTTGCCCGCGATCTCGGCCGCCAGCTCGAGCGACTCCGCCTCGACGCGGTCGTCGTCGACGACCTCGTTGACGAGCCCGATCTGCTCGGCGCGCTCTCCGCTGATGTTCTGGCCGGTCAAGAAGAGCTGCTTGGTGCGGGGAATGCCGATCGTGTCGATGAAGCGCTGCAGCCCCGTGTGGCCGTAGATCAGCCCTAGCTTCGCCGGGGGCATGCCGAGCTTGGCGCCGCGCGCGCAGACCCGGATGTCGGCGCAGAGCGCGAGCTCGAGCCCGCCCCCGAGCGCGTGGCCGTTCAGCGCCGCGAGCACCGGCCAGGGGTGTCCCGCCACGGCCTCGAGGGCCGCCGTAAAGGGGTGGGCGACCAGGGCCTCGGCGTCGCGCTCGAAGCTCTCGGCGGGGATCCCGGCGATGTCGTAGCCGGCCGAGAACGCCTTGCCCTCGCCCGTGAGGATCACGCAGCGAGTCTCGATCCCCTCGTCGAGGCGCGGCATCGCCTCTGAGATCGCGCCGAGCACGTCGTGGTCGAGTGCGTTGCGGGCCTCGGGCCGCGAGATCGTGAGCCGCGCGACGGCCTCGGCGGGGTAGTCGATCTTGAGCTTGTCGGTGGAGGACGGCTTCGCCATCAGACCGCCGCCTCCTCCGCTTCGCTTCCGGGGGCGGCGGGTGCGCCTGCCATCCGGGGGGATGCTAAGGACACGCAGTTGTCATTCAAGTATGACTAGGACGTCGCCTTCGGAGACGGACTGGCCTTCCTCGCACTTGATCTCCGCGACCTTGCCGTCGTCCTCGGCCTCGACCGGCATCTCCATCTTCATCGATTCGAGGATCACGACCGTGTCGCCGTCGGAGACCTCGTCGCCGACCTTGACCTCGATCTTCCAGACGGTGCCGGTGATGTGGGCCTCGATCTCTGCCATGGCGCGGCACAATATCCCGCCATGCCGCCGGAAAACTCCACCCCGCCGTCACGCGTCGTGATCGCGGCGGCCCGCAACGAGGCCGATCGCGTCGGCGACACCTTCGACGCGCTGGCCGCGGCGTTCCCCAGCGCCCGCCTGCTCCTGGCCGACGACGCCTCGAGCGACGGCACTCCCGAGGTCGCCATGCAGCACGGCGCGACCGTGATCCGCCGGCAGCGCTCGCACGGCAAGGGGGGGAACGTCACCGCCGCTGCGGAGGCGGCGCTCTCGGAGCTGATCGAGGGCGACCCCGAGCCGGTCTTCCTGCTCTGCGACGCCGACCTCGGATCCTCGGCCGGTGAGCTCGCCCCGCTGGTCGCCGCGGTTGAGGCGGGGGAGTGCGACCTCGCGGTCGCCGCGTTCGTCAAGCGCGAGGGGGGCGGGTTCGGCTTCGCCCTGCGCTATGCCCGCGACGCGATCGAGGACCTCTGCGGCTTCCGGGCCGAGGCGCCGATCTCGGGCCAGCGCGCGATGACCCTCGCGGTGCTGCGCGACGTGCTCCCGCTGGCCGACGGCTTCGGGATGGAGATCGGGATGACCGTGGACGCGGTCCGCGCCGGGCACCGCGTGAGCGAGATCGAGCTGCCGCTCACCCACCGTGCCACCTATCGCACGCTCCGCGGGTTCGCCCACCGCGCGCGCCAGCTCCGGGACTTCCGGAAGGTCGCGCGATCGCGGCGCCGGGCCGCTTCCGCCTAGGCGCCTGAGGTCGGCGCGCGAAGCACCGAGCGCCCGGAGTGCGAGGCGTCGCCGTCGGCCGTCTCGACCGAGACGTCGAAGTAGCGGTACTTGCCCGGGTCGTCGGGGAGCTCGGCGCGGAGCTCGCCGACGCCGGAGTCATCGACCTTGAAGCTGCCCAGCGAGACGACCTGGTCGGTGTCGGAGAGAAGCCACGCCTCGTAGAACTGGTCGGGGTCGTTCGCGGGGAGCCCCTCGACAGAGATCACGACCTTGCGCTCGCTGTCGTCCACCTTGACGCTCCCGCTCTCGCCAGCCCGCCCGGGATCGATCGGCGCCAGTCCGATGGTGGGCCCGTTGACGGACTCATCGCCGGTGGAGAGCAGCACGCCCGCCCCGACACCCGCGGCGATCAGGACGGCGGCGAGCCCGGCGGCGAACGCCGGGCGAAGCACCAGCCGGCGCCGCCGCTTTCGCGGCCGGGTCGGCTCGGGGGCGAGGCTCGGCGCGGAGCGCTCGAGGTCGGCGATCGAAGGGGGAGGCGGCGGCTCCAGGTCCTGCCAGGCCTCGGGCGGCAGCTCCTCGAGCCGCGCGACGGTCGGGCGCAGGCGCTCGACCTGGTCGCGGAACTCGGGGTCGTCGCGCATCAGGCGATCGGCCTCGGCGCGCTCGGCCTCGCTCAGCTCACCGAAGATCACGTCAGAGGGCTCGAGCGGCGTCATCGTGCGCCCTCCTCGTTCTCGATCAACTCTCGCAGTCGCTCCAGGGCCTGCACCATCCTCATCTTCACGGTACCGAGGGGGATACCGCTGCGGGCGGCGATCTCGCGCTGGCTCAGCTCTTCGTAGAAGCGCATCCGCAGGAGCTCAGCCTCCCCCGACGGGATGCGGCGCAGCAACTGCGCGACGTGCCAGCGCTCGATCATCTCCTGCTCGGGGTCGTGAGGCTGTTCGTCGTGGCCCGCTTCGACGATCGCCGGATCGGTTGGCTCAGGCTTGCGGCGGCGGTGGTTGTCAATCGCGCGGCTGCGAGCGATCGTCATCAGCCAGCTCAGCAGCTTGCCGCGCCCGGGGTCGTAATCGCGCCGGCGCTGCCACGCCTCGACGAAGACCTGCTGATGGACGTCCTCCGCTTCGCCACGGTCGCCGATCGTACGCACCAGGAAGGCGAACACCGTGCGGCCGTATTCCTGCCACAGCGAATCGATCGCCGACGGATCGTCGCTTCGAAGCGCGTCGGCGATGCTCGTCTCCGGGTCGGTGTTTTCGGGGGCGAACGGTCTCAGGCGACCAAGGTCTAGCGGAATCGGGGTCAGGACGGCCTCCATCACCTCCCTCTACGCACGGGGGCCCTGGTCGGTTGACTGATCGGGCGCCCGCCGGTGAGGCGATCGCCCAACCGCCGGGCTCCGAGCCGCCGTATCCCAGCCAGGCAGTTGAAACTACGAATCGGAGGTAGTTCATGGATGACTCAACTCACAGCCGTCGCACAGTTCTGGGGGTGACCCTCGCAGCCGCAGCGTCTCTGGCGCTCATCGCTGCTCCGGGCGCCTCGGCGGAGAAGCTCGGCGGTGGCTCGACGACGCTGGCCCTGAACAACGGTGTCGCCAAGGCACTGCAGTCGAACGGTGTCAAGGTCGCACCGATCGCGCCGGCCACGGCCGGCGGCAAGGGAATCGCCTTCCCGATCACGGGGGGCGACCTGAGCACCGGCAAGAAGGTCAGCGGCCACATTGACCACTCCGGCGGGCTCAAGTTCTCAGCGGGTGGCACCAATGTCTCGCTGACGGACTTCCGCGTCGTCGTGGGCAAGAAGTCTCGCCTCGTGGCGAGGGTCGGCAAGGGCAAGCTCACAGTGCTCTCGCTCGATCTCTCGAAGGCCAAGATCACCAAGAAGGGTCAGGACACTGTGATCAGCGGAGTCGGCGCTCAGCTCAGCAAGGCGGCAGCCGGCGCGCTGAACGCCGCGTTCAAGACCGACCTGTTCGCCAAGGGCCTCGTGCTCGGCAAGGTCACCGTCAAGGCTAAGCCGCTGGTCGCGGCTCTCGCCGCAACCGGCCAGACGACCCTCGTGGTCGATCCGGGCGCGGCGGCGGCGCTGGGCTCGCTCAGCATCGTCCCCTCGCCGATCGCTCCCGCGACGGCGGCCCCCGGGGGCCTCGCGTTCCCGATCACCGGTGGCAGCCTGAACACGCAGACGCTCGCCGGCCAGATCACCCACAGCGGCGGGCTGCGCCTGACCAAGGGCGGGACGGTCGTTGATCTCACGAGCTTCAACATCGAGATCGACGATGCACCCGATCTGACCGCGCTGCTCGGCGGCAACCGTGCCTCGATCCTGAACCTGGACCTCTCGCAGGCCCAGCCTTCAGTCGCGGGCAAGTCGGTCACCGTCAGCGGAGTCAAGGCGACCCTGACCGCCGCTGCGGCGTCGACTCTCAACGGCGCGTTCGCGACGAGCGCGTTCACGCCGGGCCTGCTGCTCGGCACCGCGACGGTCGCAGCCACCACCAAGTAGCGGCAGCTACTCACCAAGGCGGGACAGGGGAAAGGCGGCCCCGGCGCACCGGGGCCGCCCCCCTGCCTGCCCGCGGGTTCGATCGCGGCTGAATGGGTAAGTCCCTCACGTGCGAAATCGCACGACCAGATCGAGGCTGAGGAGGAGAGATGGACGAGCAAGAGAGAGACGACGAGCAGCGCGAGAAGGACGGCGCGACCGAGGATGCCGAGGGGGCGAAGAACGAGGACAACCCAGAGACCGGAGAGGGCACCGGCGAGGGTGAGCGCGGACTCGGTACCCAGACAGGGGCCACCGAAGGCGCCAACTCGGAGCCGATGCGCGGCCGCAATCCATCCGGCGAGGGCGCGGCTGCCCACGGCGGTGCACCGAACGAAGAAACCCGCGACAACTAGTCGCGACCACTAGGAGGAACGAGATGCCAGACGAGAAGGGTAAGGACAAGGCGACCGACGAGGACATCCCCGAGAGCTCGCTACACGCCTACAAGAGCGGCGAGGAGGACGAGGTGGAGGGGCCGATCAACGACACCGGGGTTCCGGATGCCGATGCGGTCAAGAACACCGGCGGCGCGACCTCGGGAGGACCGGGCGGAGCAGCGGACGGCGAGGAAGACCCGTCGGAGATCGACCGCTCCAAGGAGCCCGCCGACGACGCGTAGGCGCGCACCGTTGACGTAGCGTTCGCGAGGTGATCCTCGCGATCGACCAAGGCACGACGGGCACGACCTGCATCGTCTTCGGCGATGACGGCCGCGAGGCGGGGCGCGGCTACAGCGAGTTCGAGCAGCACTTTCCCCAGCCCGGCTGGGTCGAGCACGACGCCTCCGAGATCTGGGAGACGACCCGCAAGGTCGCGATCGCCGCGCTCGCTGATGCAGGGGTGCAGGGCTCAGACCTCGAGGGGATCGGCATCACCAACCAGCGCGAGACCGTGGTCGCGTGGGACCCGAAGACCGGCGAGCCGATGCACAGGGCACTCGTCTGGCAGGACCGCCGCACCGCGAAGCGCTGTGACGAGCTGCGCGAGACGGATGGGGTGTTGGACCTGGTCCGCGAGCGCACCGGCCTCGTCGTCGACCCCTACTTCTCCGGGACGAAGATCGAGTGGTTGATCCGAAACGCCGAGGTGGAGGGTGCCGTCTTCGGCACCATCGACTCCTGGCTCGCCTTCAAGCTCACGGGCCGCCACGTGAGCGACTACTCGAACGCGTCGCGGACGATGCTCTTCGACATCCGAAAGCTCGACTGGGATCCCGAGCTCTGCGAGCTTCTCGGCGTCGACCCGAAGCGCCTGCCCGAGCCCGCGCCGTCGGCAACGGTCTACGGCGAGACGAGCGTGTTCGGCGGTTCGGTGCCGATCGCCGGGATCGCCGGCGACCAGCAGGCGGCCCTGTTCGGCCAGGCCTGTCACTCGCCCGGCGAGGCGAAGAACACCTACGGCACGGGTTCGTTCGTGCTGCTGAACGCCGGCTCGACGGCGCCGCCGTCGAAGGACGGGCTCCTGACCACGGTCGCGTGGGGGCTCGCGGCAGGCGACCCCGGACGCGCAGCAGAGGAGTCGCCGTCGGATGTCACTTACGCGTTAGAAGCCGCCGTGTTCGTGACCGGCGCCGCCGTGCAGTGGCTGCGCGACGGCCTCGGGATCATCGACAAGGCGGCCGAGACCGAGGCGCTGGCCGCGTCGCTCCACACCAACGACGACGTCTACTTCGTGCCGGCCCTGACCGGCCTTGGCTCACCCCACTGGGACCCCTATGCGCGCGGCACGATCGTCGGGCTCACGCGCGGCAGCGGGCGGGCGCACCTGGCGCGCGCAGCGCTCGAGGCGATCGCCTACCAGACGGTCGACGCGGTGCGCGCACAGGAGGCCGCGGCCGGCGCGGCGATACCGGCGCTGAAGGCCGACGGTGGCGCCGTCCACAACGCCTGGCTGATGCAGTTCCAGGCCGATGTGCTTGGGGTGCCCGTGATCGTCCCCGAGATCCCCGAGACGACGGCCCTCGGCGCCGCCTACCTGGCCGGGATAGCAACGGGTGTCTGGTCCCTGGGCGACGTCAGCGAGATGTGGCGGGAGCAGGCAACGTACGAGCCCGCGATGGGCCAGGATGAACGCGAAGGCCTGCTGGCGCGCTGGCGCGAGGCGGTGGCTCGCTCGCGCGAGTGGACCAAGGCGTAACCGGGTACGCAGGAACGGGTAGGAAATGGCGATGGCGAAGGTGAGAGACCGATGGCGAAGGTGAGAGACGGCGATCTGAAGCCGCAGGTCTACAAGGACCCGCGCCCGGCTGAGTACTTCCAGCCGTTCCAGGAGCGCGCGCGCAAAGGACCGAACTGGGTCTACGACCTCGTGAGGGTCATCCTGACGCCGATCACGCTGTTGTTCTTCCGCTGCCGCGCGATCGGCGTCGAGAACGTGCCGCTGACCGGCAAGCTGATCGTCACGCCCAACCATTTCAGTCAGATGGATCACTTCCTGGCCGCCGTCTACCTGCGGCGCAAGGTCCAGTTCATGGCCAAGTCGCAACTCTTCGGCAACCCGATCCTGAACTGGATCTTCAGGGGCGGCGGAGTCTTCCCCGTCCGCCGCGGCTACAACGACCAGGAGGCGATCAAGACCGCGCACATCGTGCTCGAGAACGAGCGCACCGTCCTTATGTACGCGGAGGGCGGGCGTTCGCGGACAGGTGACCTCGGCGAGCCCAAACGCGGAGTCGGCAAGCTCGCGATCGAGTCGGGGGCGCCCGTGGTCCCGGTCGCCATCCACGGCTCGGCCCACATCCGCGGCTGGAAGCGATTCCACTTCCCCAAGGTCACCGTCCAATACGCGGAGCCCATCACCTTCCCGGCGAAGGCCGACCCCACCCGCGAGGAGCAGCAGGCGGCCGCCAACCGGGTCTTCGACCAAGTTCGGGCGATGTACGTGGACCTCGAGGAGCACGGCCGCAAGAGCGTCCTGAGGCGAGTTCGCGAGGGCCTGCCGGCCAGGGCGCCCGAGCCGGGCGCGCCCGCCTCGCGTCACTCCTCGTAGCGCGATTCGAGCTTCGGCCAGAACTCGGGGTCGTGGCTCGGCACCACGAGGGCGTACGGGAACGCCTCGCGGTAGGCGTTCAACTCGCGCAGCGAGCGGCGCCAGTTGTGCAGATCGGCCACCAGGTAGGGCGCGGTCCCGCCCTCGATCTGGCGCCAGAAGTACGCGGCGTCGCCGAGCGCGACGAAGTCGCGGCGCGGGAGGCTGCAGATGACCGAGCAATGCCCGTCGCTGTGGCCCGGCGTGAACACGAGCCGGATCGTGCCGTCCCCGAAGACGTCGAAGGTGCGGCCGAACGGCCCGTATGAGCCGATGAAGTCGGCGTCGAAGTCGACCGTGGCGTAGTCGAACGCGTAGTCGAAGGTCTGGCGGCGATAGCCCTTCCGCAGGGACGGAGAGGCGGTGGCTGCCTTCCACTCGGCCGCGCTCAGCACGAAGGTGGCGTTCGGGAACTCCGAGATCGCCGAGGCGTGGTCGACGTGCAGGTGCGTGAGGATCACGAAATTGACGTCCTTCGGGTTGATGCCCTTGTCCCGGAGACGCGAGGGCACGTCGGTGCCGCTCTCGAGCTCGAACATCCGACCGAAAATGCGGCCGAGGTTCTGCTGCGGGTCGGTGGAGACCGAGGGATGAAGGCCCGTGTCGATCAGGACCGGGCCGGCGGTCGGGTGGCGCACCAGGAAGGCGGGAACCGGCAGCCGCGCGTATTCGTCCTTCGAGACGCCCACTCCCAGGGCCCCGAGCGCGCCACGGATCGCTCCCCGCCGGCGCTCGAAGAGGCCAGGCGGCTGCACCGCGAGGCCCGCCTGCATCGGCTCGACGACGACCGAGGACTCCGGCGGGGCGCCCCCCTCCAGCGGCCCATCGAGCTCGATCGCATCGGCGCGGACCTTCACCTTGGGGACGTTAGACGGGGACGCGGACCGCGCCGGGCTCCCCTGCCCATATGCTCACGCCGCGATGGCGGAAGCGGGCAGCTCGAGCATCTTCCTACCGGGCCTACTCGAGGGCCAGGTCTGCGTGATCTCGGGCGCGGGCACCGGCCTCGGCCGCGCCGCCGCCAACGAGCTCGCCGGCCTCGGCGCCACCGTGGTCGGCTGCGGGCGCCGCGAGGAGCCGCTGGCCGAGATGGTCGCTGAGGTGACCGGCGCCGGAGGGAAGGCGGAGTCCGACGCGCTCGACATCCGGGACGACGAGGCGGTCGATGCCTTCATCGACGGAGTCGTCGAGCGCCACGGGCGAATCGACGTGCTCGTCAACAACGCGGGCGGGCAGTTCATGAGCCCGGCCGAGGCGATCAGCCCGAAGGGCTTTCGCACCGTGATGGAGCTGAACGTGCAGGGCACCTGGCACATGACCCACGCCGCGGCGACGAAGGCCTTCATCCCCCAGAACGGCGGCAAGGTGCTGAGCGTGACGCTCTCGCCCCACAACGGGATGCCGGGCATGGTTCACTCGGGAGCGGCCCGCGCCGCCGTCGAGAACATGATGCGCACGCTCTCGGTTGAGTGGTCGCGTTTCCAGATCAAGCTGGTCGCGCTGGCCGCGGGGCAGTTCGACACCGAGACCCTCCGCACCAAGTACCCGAAGGTCGTCGTCGACAACGTGGCCTCGACGGTGCCGCTCGGCCGGCTCGGCACCGAGTCCGAGATGGCTTGGCTGATCGCCTTCCTCGCCTCGCCCGCCGGGGACTTCTTCTCGGGCACGACGATCACGATCGACGGCGCCCGCGACAACTGGTTCGGCTCCTGGCCCCCCGGCGGAGCCGCCGGCGAGGGCGGCGAGCCGGTCGCCGAGGAGCGTCGCCCGAAGCAGTAACACCTCGAACGCCAAGACGGCGTACCTTGATTGGCGGAAGGCGGTTCTCACGACGGTCGTAGCGCTCTTGCGTCCCATCAACGCTCGGAATACGGGCCAGCGGTGACCCTCGCGGTCACCAGCATCTCGCTGGAAGTGGGTGTGGGCCTCATCTGTGCGCTGCTCTCCGCACTCGGCACGAATCTCGCCTTCCTGTTCAAGCACCGGGGCGCGGTCGCGGCTCCCGACATCGAGATGCGCCATCCGCTGCACAGCGCGGTCGATCTTTTTCGGTCCAAGTGGTGGAGCATCGGCTGGGCCGTGGCGGCCGTGGCGTTCGCGCTGCACGTCGCGGCCCTCACGCTTGCCCCGATCTCAATCGGCCAGGCCGTGCTCGCCGGAGGCCTCGTCTTCCTGGCGGTGCTCGCCGAGCGCTTCTTCGGCTTCGAGCTGGGCCGTCGCCAATGGATCGGGATCGGCCTCGTGGCGGCCTCGCTCAGCATGCTGACCCTGACCGGCCCGAGCGGAGGAGAAGGAGGAGAAGCGAACTCCGGTTACTCCCTCGCGGGGATGATCATCTTCGAGAGCATCGCAGTGGGCCTCGGCCTGGTGCTCGCCGTGTCCCACCTGATCGACCGCATCCCCGTGCAGCGCGGCCTGCTGCTCGGCATCGCCGCGGGGCTCGGGTTCGGGATCTCGGACGTGGCGATAAAGGCGCTCTCGGGGGACCTCGACAGCGGACCCGCCGGCCTGATCAGCCCCTGGAGCGGAGTCATCCTCACCGCGGCGGTCTTCTCGTTCTACGCCTCTGCTCGCAGTCTCCAGATCGGCGACGGGGTCACGGTGATCGCCGTCACGTCGGTCGCCGCGAACCTGTCCACGATTCTCGCCGGCCTGGCGGTCTTCGGAGACCGCCTCGGCGACGACGGTTTCGTGATCGGCGTGCGCGTCGTGGCGTTCTTCCTGATCCTCGTGGGGGCGGCGCTGATCCCGGCCCCCGTTCGGGCCGGCGAAGCGCTCCACGACTCTGCCGGGGAGCCGGAGCGCCCTACGCCGAGTCCCGCGTGAACCCCAGCCGTCGCCAGCCCTAGCCTTGGTTGCGATGAGGCGAATCATCGGGATCGCGGCGGCGGTCGTGGCGATTGTCGCGGCCGCGGCGCCCGGCAGTGCCTCGGCGCAAGGCCAGTGCCTGTATCAGGGAGAGACCGCCAGCTCCGCCAACCTGGACCGCGCCGAGCGCTCGCTGCTCTGCCTCACCAACGTCCATCGGTTGCGCAGCGGCGCGCCTGCGTTGTCGCGCGACTCCCGCCTGGGCGCCGCGGCGCGAGCGCACAGCGCGGACATGGCGGCGCGGGACTATTTCAGCCACGTCACCCCCGAAGGGCTCAGCCCCTCCGATCGCGCGCTCGCGGTGGGCTTCCCGGGTGGCGCGGGCGAGAACATCGCCGCCGGTGGCTCGCCGACCGCTATCGGCTTGTTCGACCTCTGGCGCAACAGCGCCGGCCATGACGCCAACATGCTGGGTGCCGGGTACCGCTCCTTCGGCGGCGGCATCTCCCCCGGAACCGGCGCCGGCGCCGGGATCATCGGGACCCAGATGTTCAGCTCCGTCGGCGCGAACAGCGTCGACGCAGGCCTTGACCTTTACGCGAGCAGCCCGAAATGCGCGAAGGCGAAGCTCACCCGAATCGCGATCCTCTCCCAGATCGTGAAGAAGAAGGGGTTGGCGCCCAAGCAGCAACGAAACCTGAAGCGTGCCCGCAAGCAGATCAGGAGAACCTGCCGGCCGCTCTGACGCCGCGCAGTGCGATTCAGCGATCCCCGGCGATGAGTTTCGCGGGCCGCCGCGGTTGTAGGGGGTGACCGCATCGAATCGCTGCACTACACCGAGGAGAGGCATGACCACCGACGAGAACACGACCAGCGCCGGCTACGTGGACATCTACCTGCTGCCGGTCCCCGAGCGGCGCGTCGACGAGTACCGGGAGCAGGCGAGTGCCTTCGGCGCGATCGCCAAGGAGCACGGGGCGCTTCGCTACCGCGAGTTCCGCGGGGACGACCTGGGCGGTTTCCTGCGCGCCCCCGACGGGACCCTGCAGACCGCCGCGGTCGCAGAGTTCTCCTCCCGCGCCCACCGCGACGAGGTGATGGACAAGGTCATGGCCGACCCGCGTGTGAAGGAGATGACCGACGGCGAGGAGATCGCCGACATGTCGGGGATGCGCTTCGGCGGCTTCGAGACGTTCGTCGATCCGTGAGCGTCCGGCCTCTCGAAATCCGTTGCCCGCGGCGGCGAAATTTGTTACGTTCCGATTGGCGCTGTCCCGCGCCCAACCCTCGATTCCGGCGCTCACGCCGCCGGCTGAAGCGGGGGCAAAGGGGGCCTAGAGCCCTCGGGACGCCGGTCAGAATGCCCCTTTCCGGCGGGGCGCCGTGAGCGTGAGTTGCGGAGCTGCCGCCACGAGAGGAGCAACAGATGACCAGGCAGAAGACGTTCAAGCGGCTCGTTCGCGCACGGATGGAGAAGACGAGCGAGAGCTACACGTCGGCGCGTGCTGCGCTGCTGACCGCCGACGACTCGAACTCGAACCCGAGCGACGGCCCGGAGCTCGTCGTCTCCGACGAGGTGATCCGCGGCCGGACCGGGCGCGGCTGGGAGGAGTGGTTCGACCTGATCGACGAGTGGGGCGGCACCGAGCACTCCCACAGCGAGATCGCTGCGTGGATCCGTGAGGAGCACGACACCGACGGTTGGAGCTCGCAGGCAGTGACCGTGAGCTACGAGCGCGCCCGGCACATGCGCGCCGTCGGAGAGAAGGACGACGGGTTCGTCGTCACCGCCTCGAAGACGGTGGCGGTGCCGATCGAACGCCTTTACGAGGCGTTCGTCGACGAGTCGGTGCGCCGAAGCTGGCTCCCCGACGCCGAGCTCACCGAGCGCACGGCCACGAAGCCGAGGTCGGCGCGATTCGACTGGGGCGATGGCGACTCGCGAGTCGTCGTCGGCCTCGAGGCGAAGGGCGATGAGAAGAGCACGGCCTCATTGGCGCACGAGAAGCTCCCCGACGCCGGCGAGGCCGAGCGGATGAAGGCCTACTGGCGCGAGCGGGTCACGACCCTGAAGGAGGTGCTGGAGCGATGAGCGCCGCAAAGACGCAGATCACCCACATCGGCACAGTGATCGTCCCCGTCAGCGACCAGGACGAAGCGCTCGAGTTCTACGTCGGCAAGCTCGGGTTCGAGGTTCGCCTCGACGGCGAGTTCGGCCCCGGCGGGCGCTGGCTGGAGGTCGCGCCCGCGGGCGCCCAGACCTCGATCGCCCTGACCGCCCCTCGCGAGGGAGACCCCGCGGGGATCGAGGTCAGCTTCGCGACCGAGGACGCCGAGGCCGACCACGCCCGGATGCTCGAGCGCGGTATCGACGCCGACGCGGAGCTGATCCTGATGGGCGACGGCGTCCCGCCGATGTTCATGTTCCGCGACCCGGACGGCAACCAGTTCCGGATCGTCGAGCGCCCCTGACGATTCGTGCCGCTCGGCGCACTTGAGACCGCATGCGGTACTCAAGTGCGCCGGGACGGCCGCCACTGGGCGGCACTACTCAGCGGTCGACCTGCATCCCGGAACGCGACGCCCAGGCGATGCGGGTAGCCCGAAGGCCGAGGAGATGCAGGCTTATTTCGTCACTGGTACATCCCGGTGAACTGGCCACCGGTGACGTTGATGACCTGGCCGTGGACGTAGTTGCCGAGCGGCGAGGCGAGGAAGAGCACCGGGCCGGCGGCCTCCTCGGGCTGGGCCGGGCGGCCGAGGGGGATCATCATCGAGGCCATCTGGCGCATCTGCTCGGGGATCCCGAGCGCGACCTCGTCCTTGTTGCCGCTGGCGGCCTGCATCGTCTCACCCTTCTCCTTGGCCTGCGTCAGACGCGTCTCGACGAAGCCGAACGCGACGGCGTTGCAGTTGACCTTGAAGGCGCCCCACTCCTTGGCGACGGTCTTGGTCAGGCCGGTGACGCCGGCCTTGGCCGACGAGTAGTTGGCCTGGCCCGCGTTGCCCATGGTGCCGGAGACCGAGCTGATGTTGATGATCTTCCGGAAGACCTCCACGCCCTCGGCTTGTTCTGACTTCGCAGCCTCGCGCCAAGCGGGGGCGAGCGCGCGGATCACGCGGAAGGGGACGACGGTGTGGATGTCGAGCATCGCCTGGAACTGCTCGTCGCTCATCTTGTGCACGACGCCATCCCATGTGTAACCGGCGTTGTTGACGACGATGTCGACCGTGCCGAATGCGTCGGTGGCGGCCTTGACGAGGTCGTCGCAGGCGCCGGCAGCAGTCAGGTCGCCGGCGAAGACGGCGGTCTCGCCGTCGATCTCCTTCGAGGCCTCCTCGGCGACTTCGCCGTCGAGGTCGTTGATCAGCACCTTCGCTCCCTCGCTCGCGAAGAGCTCGGCGGTCGCCCGTCCGATCCCTCGCGCGGAGCCGGTGATGATCGCGCTCTTTCCGTCCAGCAGTCCCAAGTCGTTGCCTCCTTGTAGGCGTGTCGTAGGGGCGGGATCCTACGTTCTTTGGCTGGCGAGCCAGTCGCCGACCCGGAGGCCGGCTCAGCCCAGGTTGTAGGTGGCGATGCCGTGGGCGATCAGTTTGCCCTCGGGGTCGCGAACCTCTACCTCGCAGGCGCTGAGCCGGCGCCCGCGCCGGACCACCCTGCCCTCGGCTAGCAGGTCCACGCCGCGTGCCGCGGCGGCGAAGTTGATCGACAGCGAGACGGTCGAGCCGGCCGGCGACTCGGGGACCTCGTCGCTCGCCCATGCCGCGACGGTGACGGCCATGTCGATCAGCGTCGCGATCGCCCCACCGTGCACGACGTCGCCGATCGTCACGAGCTCGGGCTTGAACGGCATCGCCATGACGCAGCGGTCGGCCTCGATCTCGGCGATCGTGATCCCGAGGGCCTCGGCGTGGGGAGGGGTGTAGGCCTGAACCAGGTCCATGCGTGTCTGTGGTTGGTCGCCCATCGGGGTCAATCGAAGATCACATCACCGATGGCCGGGCCGAGGAAGCCGATCGAGCGCGGGTCCTCGCCGTAGCGGCGCTCGTAGTCGTCGGCGAGGTCCTCGTTGGCGATCGCGAGCAGCAATTCCTCGCGGCTGGAGCCGGCGTCGCACGCCGCCTGGTCCAGCGTCTCGAGAGCGCGGTCCTGGAAGAAGCCGCCGATGCCGCCGGTATCGGGCAGGTCGCGGTCCGCGGTGCATGGGTCCTCGATCCGCACGCGTTCTCGCTCCGAGCCCGCGAACGCGACGCCGTAGCCGGCCGTGACGAGAATCCCTGCCGCCAGGGCGACGGCGATCGCCCCCCGCGCCACCCCGCGAGCGGGGGCGAGTGCGCCCACCAGCAGGATCAGCCCCGCAGCCAGCGCCAGGGCCGCGGTCGCGACGAACGCGAAGCGAAACGAGCTCCTGACGGCACCGGTGACGATGTCATCGAGCTGGGTGGCGATCGAGTCGAGCTCCGCGAGGTCCTCGTCCTCGAGGTCCGATCGCGCGTCGGCGACGGAGCGCTCCAGCTCGCCGCGCGGGTCATCCTCCTCGATTCCTGCGAACAGGCGGGGGGCGATGTCGATCTTCGTGTCGGGGTCGAGGCGAGCGTCGAGCAGCACCGCGGTGCCCTCCTCGCGCGCCTCGGCGATCGTGTCCTTCAGGCTCGAGGCGACGATCGGAGCCAGCAGCACCAGCGCGGCGGCGATCCCGATGTGCCGGACCGACAGCAGGCGCGCCGCGTCCGAGCGGGTTCGCTCAGGTATCAGCTCGCCGGCGAGCGCCGGCAGCGCCAGGCCCATCCCCGCTCCGGCCAGGATCTGCGGTGGGACGGTCCACCACGCGGACGCGCCCGGCAGCAGGGCCAGGCAGGCGATGCCGGCAGCGACGAGCAGGCACCCCGCGGCGGCACGCGTCTCGGGATCCCCGCCGATGCGGGCCGACAGCACAGCGGCGATCGGCAGAACGCTGACAGCGAGCGCCGCGGCGAGCGGGGCGATGCTCCAGCCGGCGACCAGCAGCAGGACGACCAGGAAGACGACGGCGGTCAGCGCCGCCGACAGCAGCGCCAGGGCGATCACGGGGCGAATCGGCAGCCGCGACGACGGCCCAGCCTCGACGCCCCCCTCGCGCGCCGCGAGCGGCCCCTCGCCTCGCGCCGCTGCGATGCAGGCGATCGCGCCCGGGATCACGATCGGGAGCTGGGCGAGGAAGATCGCGCGCCAGTCGAAGAGCTCGGTCAGCGCGCCGCCGAGGGCGGGACCGGTGGCCGTGCCGAAGACCGAGGCAGCGACCCAGAGCCTGCGGCCGGGGCCGGGGGTGCCGCCGTCGAGCAGGTCGAAGGAGGCGACCAGCGCCGCAGCGCCGCCGACGGCCTGCACGCCGCGCAGCAAGAGCAGCGTGTCGAGGTCGTCGACCACCCCGCAGGCGAGCGAGGAGATGCCGAACAGGACCAGGCCCCCGGCGCCGAGCAGGGCGGCGCTCGAGCGCTTGGCGACGAGCACCGCCAGCGGCAGCGTCACCGCGAGGACCGCGGTGTAGACGATCAGCACCAGCGCCACGCCTTCGACGTCGGTGTCGAGCTCGACCAGGATCGACGGCAGCCCGAGGGTGACGATCGAGGCGTCGGCGAGGGCGAGCCCCGCAGCCAGGGCGATCGCCCCGCGCGCCCACTTGCTCAGCTGGTCGGCTCCGTTCGCCACCCTGCCTGTTCTAGCGCGTCGCGAGGCCGCCAGGGGCTAGCTGGCGGCTGCCTTCGCCGGCGCCGGGTCCCCGCTCGGGTCGGGCGTCGGGTTATCGGCCTTCTGGCGCGCCAGCTCGACCAGCGACGAGGGCCACCAGACGCGGTCCCCGATCTCCAGCACCAGCGCAGGCACCAGCAAGGTGCGCACGAGCAGGGTGTCGATAAGGACGCCGGTGGCGATCATGAACCCGAGCTCCGTCAGGAAGACGAGCGGCAGGATGGCGAGCACCGAGAAGGTGCCGGCGAGCACGATTCCCGCCGAGGTGATCACTGCGCCGGTCACCGCGAGGCCGCGCAACATCCCCACCCGAGTTCCGTATTGCTGCGTCTCCTCGCGCACCCGGGCCATCAGGAAGATGTTGTAGTCGATGCCCAGCGCCACGAGGAAGATGAATACGAACAGCGGCGCGGACGGGTCCATGCCCGGGAAGTCGAACACGTATTCGAAGAAGAACGCCCCGAGCCCGAGCGCGGCGGCGAACGACAGGACCACGGTCCCGATCAGGACCAGCGGCGCCACTACCGCGCGCAGCAGCCCGGCGAGGATGAGGAAGACGACCACGAGCGCAATCGGCACGATCACTCGGTTGTCTCGTGCGGATGACTGGCGCAGGTCGTACTCCTCCGCAGTCGAGCCACCCACGAGCACGGCGTCTCCTCCAGCTTCGCCCGCGGCGTCTCGGATGCCCGGGATGAGGTCGAAGCCCGCCGTGGAGAGCGGATCCTCCTCGAGCGTGGCCTCGAACTTGACGCCGGTCGGGCCGCGCTCGACCTCGCGATTGATCTCGGATACGCCTGGGGCCTGCTCCACCGCGTCCTGAACGGCGGCCAGCTTCGACTCGTCCGTGACCACGATGTTCGTCGGCGCGTTCGCTCCCGCTGGGAACGCTCGCTCGACCAGTTCCTGTCCCTCGACCGCGTCGACGTCGCCGCGGAAGCCGTTGCCGCTGGTCAGGTCGCCGTTCAGCGAGGTCAGCCCGACGCAGAGGAGGAGCAGGACGAGAGTCGTGCCGATCCAGACGCGCCGTGGGCCCTTTCCGACCCAGGCGGCCACCCGGCTCCAGAAGCCGTGCGTCTCGTCGATCCCCACGGTCCCGACCCGCGGGATGAACGGCCAGAAGGCCCTGCGCCCGGTGATGGCGAGCAGCGCGGGCAGGATGGTCAGCATCGCCACCATCGCGATGCCCACGCCGAGCGCGCAGATCGGGCCGAGGCCGGAGGTGCCGGTGACCTCGGCGAGTGTCAGCGTGAGCAGCGCGGCCATGACGGTGAGGCCCGAGGCGAGGATCGCCGGGCTGGCCTTGCGCATGGCGACCCGCACGGCGTCGTGCTTGTCCTCGTGGCTGCGCAGCTCCTCCCTGTATCTCGAGACGAGCAGCAGCGCGTAGTCGGTGCCAGCGCCGAACACCAGCACGGGCAGGATGCCGCCCGTCTGGCCGGTCACGGTGACGCCGGCCTCGGCGAGCAGGTAGCCCATCCCGCGCGAGGTGACCTCGGCGAGGATCACGCAGAAGAAGGGGATCAGCCAGAAGATCGGGCTGCGGTAGATGATGATGAGCAGGATCAGGACGAGCAGCGCCGTCGCGTAGAGCAGCGCGCCGTCGATCTGCTCGAAGACGTCGATCGCGTCGGCCGAGAACCCGGCGGGGCCGGTGACCTTGGCTTCGAGTCCGTCGGGCACGTCCTCGATGTCGGCCTTGATGTCGTCGGTGGCGTCGACGAGCACCTCGCCCGCCTCGTTTGTGCCGTCCTCGACGGTGATCGGCGTGATCAGGAGCGCGGAGGTGCCGTCCTCGGAGATGATCGCCGGAGGGGTGTCGCCCACCTCCTCCATGTCGCTCGAGTTGATCCCGGTGCGGACCTCCTCGATCGCCGCCTCGTCCTGGGGCTCCAGTCCCCCGTCGCGGCTGAAGACCGTGATCGCGTCCGCGATGTCGCCGGAGGGGAACTCCTCGAGCTCCTCGATCGCCTTGACCGACTCGGCCTTCGCGGGGAGGTAGTCCGCAGGGTCGTTCTGCTGGGCGTCCTCGAACTTGCCCGCCAGGGGGCCCATGGCCATGAAGATCACGATCCAGACCGCGAGGATCGCCCACTTGGCCTTGCGGCCTCCGGGCAGCTCGGCGAAACGGCGGCCTGCGACGGTGAGACGTTCCTTCATCGATTTCACTCCCTGAGTCGGTCTTGGCGGGGGGCCGGACTTTCGCGGCCGGTGAGACGAGGTTCAATTGGGGATGACCCTGAGCATGCCCGTACGCCGTCCGCGGTTATGTGACGAGCCGACGGTAGCGTCCCGCGCGTTTACACGGCGGGAGCTAGCCGCGGAGACAGTTCGGCTGACCGGCGCATCAGAGCCCGATCTGCTTGCAGAGGATCTCCTTCATCACCTCGTCGGTGCCGCCGCCGATCGGGCCGAGGCGGGCGTCGCGGTATGCGCGCTCGACCTTGTACTCGGCCATGTAGCCGTAGCCACCGTGGATCTGGATGACCTCGTCGGCAACCTCGACGCAGGCGCGCTGGGTGAACAGCTTCGCCTGGGTTACCTCCTTGATCGCGTCGTGGCCTTCGTGGAACAGGCGCAGGGCGTTGTAGGTCATCGCCTGGCCGACCTCGGCCTTGATCGACAGCTCGGCGATCTTGTGGCGGATCGCCTGGAAGCGCCCGATCGGCCGCCCGAAGGCCTCGCGCTCCGAGGCGTAGGAGACGGCGACCTCGAGCAGGCGCTTCATCGCCCCGACGGCGCCGAGCGCCATCAGCAGCCGCTCCCATTGGAAGTTGGCCATGATCAGGTAGAAGCCGCCGTCCTCCTTCCCGAGCAGGTTCTCGGCGGGGACCTCGACGTCGGTGAAGGAGAGCTCGCCCGTGTCGGAGGCGTGCCATCCCATCTTCTCGAGCTTCGAGACGACCTCGTAGCCGGGCATGTCGCGCTCGAGGATCAGGAAAGAGATCCCGTGGTGGCCGCCCTCCTCGGTCGTCTTCACGGCGCAGACGAGGAAGTCGGCGCGGACGCCGTTGGTGATGAATGTCTTGGAGCCGTTGACGACGTAGCCGCCGTCGACCTTGCGGGCGAAGGTGCGGATCGCGGCAACATCCGAGCCGGCTCCGGGCTCGGTGATCCCGAGGGCGCTGATCTTCTTGCCGCGGATCGCCGGGACGAGGAAGCGCTCGTGCTGGTCGGGCGTGCCGAACTTGAAGACCGGCGGAGTGGCGATGCCGGTGTGCGCGCCGAGGCCCGCAGCGACGCCGCCGCCGGCGCCGGAGTAGGCGAGCGCCTCGGTCCAAACGGCGTCGTGGACGTAGTCCCCGCCCTGCCCTCCGAGCTCGGTCGGGTACTTGAGACCCAGGAACCCGAGCTCGCCGCAGCGCTCGTAAAGCTCGCGTGGGAACTCCCGCGCCGCCTCCCAATCGTCGACGTGGGGCTCGATCTCCTTGACGACGAAGCGGCTGACCGAGTCGCGCAGCTCCGCGTGCTCCTCGGTGAACGGCGGGATCGGCGCCCGCACTCCCGTGTCCTTGATCACAGCCACGCCCGAACCGTAGCCCAGCGTGCTAGGCGCGTCTCTCGCCGGGCGCGGTCCACCCCTCGAGGGTGGTGTGGCCGCGCCCGGCGTGGTCGAAGCCCAGGAGATCCCCCTGCGGGTTGCGCTTGTCCCCATGGTGATAGGCCCGCACCTCGGCGATCTTGCCGTCGGCGTCGATTAGGAACCACTCGGTCCCGCGGTTCAGGCGCTTCTCGCCCGACTTCGGGTCGCGCCAGGTCATCGTCCATTCGATCACCGCCTCGTCGCCGGACTCGATCCCGTGCTCGAGCCACCACTGGCCGTCGACCTGCCCGACCCCCCACTTCGCGTTGTCGGCGATCTCGCGCCCGTGGTGGGGCCCGAGGCGCGTGTAGTAATGGGTCGCGTCGTCGGCGAAGTGCGAGGCGACGAGCTCGGCGTCGCCCGTGTTGAGCGCCTCGTAATAGGAGCGGATGTGGTCGAGGTTGGCGCCGATGGGGTGGAGTTCTACCGGAGGCCGCCGGAGGCGTCGCCGGAGGCGCCTAATGGTGGCGTTCAAGGGGTGGCCAGCCGCGCCCGATATGAGGCTTAGCGATATATGGCCCCGCCTGGAATCGACGATCTGAAGCGCGTTGGCGACCTGACCATGAGCGAGCTGCTCAACGTGGCGAACGTCGCGATTGGCCCCGGCTTCGGCGACCGCGTCAAGGGCGCGCTCGAGGACAGGCGCAGGGCGCGGATCCTGGTCGCCGACGGGGACGAGGACATCGCGCAGCTCTTGAAGCTGATGCTGGAAGAGGAGGGGCACGTCGTCATCGGGGCCGACGACGGCGAGAAGGCCCTGATGACGGGGCTGGAGCAGCGCCCCGACCTCTGCGTACTCGACACCGACCTCGCCGGCATCGGCGGGGCCCAGGTGACGAAGCTCCTCCGCGCAGCCGACCAGACGCGGTTCGTCCCGATCCTGCTCCTCAGTACCGCAGTCAGACAGCGGAACGTCGCAGCGGCCGAGGCTTCCGGCGCGAGCGCGCACCTGATCAAGCCCTTCGTGCCCGACGATCTGCTGCGCTCGGTCAGGCGCCTGCTCGGCATCGAGGCGGCGCGCACGAACGGTGTCCTTCCGCCGGCACGGATGTCCTCTGGGCGGCTAGTCACTCGTCGTTAGGGTGAAGGCGGCGAGAAGCGCCGCTTCTCGAGACCAGGAGGACGACATGAAGTACCTGATGACACTGATCGTCGAAGAGGGTGGGATGGAGGACCGCTCGCCCGAGGAGATGAAGGAGAGCCTCGCGCGCTGGGGTGCCTTCAACGACGAGGCGATCGCCGGCGGGGTGCTGATCGCCGGCGAGGGCCTGCAGCCGAGCTCGACCGCGACCACGATCAAGGTCGCAGCCGGCCGCGATCAAGTGACGACCGACGGGCCCTTCGCCGAGAGCAAGGAGCAGCTCGGCGGGTTCTACCTGCTCGAGTGCTCCGACCTCGACGAGGCACTCGAGTGGGCGGCGAAGATCCCTCTGCCGGAGGGCTCCATCGAGGTCCGTCCGGCGATGGACTTCTCGAGCTACGGCTACGAGAGCCCGACCCCTTCCCCGGTCGGGGCGACAGCCTGATGCGATTCGTCCTGATGCTGATCAGCCCCGAGGGCGGCTGGGAGGACGTGACGCCTGAAGATATGCGCGAGGACATGAAGCACTGGAGCGCGTATGGCGCCGAGACGGTCGAGAAGGGCGTCTTCATCGCCGGCGAGGGACTGCAGCCGAGCGCCGAGGCGAAGACGGTTCGCGGAGGACGCGGCGAGCAGCCCGTCGTCAGCGACGGGCCCTTCGCCGAGACCAAGGAGCAGGTCGGCGGCTTCTACCTGCTCGAGTGCGAGGGCATCGAGGAGGCCGTCGAGTGGGCCAAGAAGGTCCCGCTGCGCGAGGGGGCGGTCGAGGTCCGCCCGGCGATGGACTACTCGGAGTACGGCTACGACGATCCCGCCGACGCGGGCGCGACGCCCGCCTCGAACGCGTCCTCATAGAGGGCTCCGAACAGCTCGTCGACCGCCTGTTCCGGCACGAGTCGGGACGGGCGGTGGCGAGCCTGATTCGCGTCCTCGGCGACATCGACGCCGCCGAGGAGGCGGTCCAGGAGGCCTTCGTCGTCGCGCTCGAGCACTGGCCGGCCGACGGCGTCCCCGACAACCCCGGCGCCTGGGTCACCCGCGTCGCCCGCAACAAGGCAATCGACCGGCTGCGGCGCGAGCGGGTGCTGGAGCAGAAGAAGGAGGTGCTCGAGGGCCTCGAGCGCCTCGAGCCTCGCGAGGCCGAGCCGGCGGAGGCCGAGCTCGAGGCCAAGGCCGCGGCCGACGAAGAGATGCCCGACGACCGCCTGCGCCTGATCTTCACCTGCTGCCATCCGGCGCTCGCGCCCGAGGCGCGGATCGCGCTCACCCTGCGCCTGCTCGGCGGCCTCACCACCGCCGAGATCGCGAGCGCGTTCCTCGCCTCCGAGGCGGCGATGGCGAAGCGCCTCGTTCGCGCCAAGCGAAAGATCCGCGACGCCGGGATCCCCTATGAGGTCCCTGGCCCCGAACAGCTGCCCGACCGCATGCCGTCGGTGCTCTCCACGCTGTACCTGATCTTCAACGAGGGCTACTACGCATCCCGGGCCGGCCCGCTGCTTCGCACCGACCTCGCCGAGGAGGCGATCCGACTCGCGCGCGTGCTCGCGCAGATCCTTCCCGCTGACCCCGAGGCGCGGGCGCTGCTCGCGCTTTTGTTGATCCAGCACTCGCGCCGCGCCGCCCGCGTCGACGCCGCGGGCGAGATGGTGCTGCTCGCTGACCAGGACCGATCGCTGTGGGACCGCGCCCAGATCGACGAGGCGAGAAGGATTTCGGAGACCCTCGGGCCGGCGGCCACCGGGCCCTACGCCCTGCAGGCGGCGATTGCCACCGAGCACGCCCGCGCCGATCGCGCCGAGGACACCGACTGGGGGCGGATCGGCCGTCTCTACGGGCGGCTCAGCCAGGTGCAGCCCTCGCCGGTGGTCGAGCTGAACCGCGCCGTCGCGGTCGCGATGGACGAGGGCCCGGAGGCTGGCCTCGAGCTGATCGACGCGATCGTCGGCCTGGACGCGTACCAGCCCTTCCACACGAGCCGCGCCGACCTGCTGCGCCGCGCGGGCCGCGCTGCCGAGGCCGAGATCTCCTATCGCCGCGCGCTCGAGCTGACCGAGAATCCGGTCCAGCGCGCGTTCATCGAACGCCGGATCGCCGAGGTCGCCGGCGACCGGCGCTAGCGACGGCCCAGCTGCCCTAAGCTCGGGACATGAGCGGAGGAGCCATCGTTGCGATCGTGTTCGCGCTGCTTCTGATTGCGGTCGCCTACTCGCTGTTCACGCGCTCGGGCAGCGGCATCGACCCGCGGCCCGACAAGGGCGAGACCCGCGAGGAAGCGGAGTCGGATGAGATCAGCGGCTCCCCGAGCGACGACGACCCGGACTTCCAGCACGGCACCAAGTAGCCAGCATCAAACGAGATCGCTGGCGGCCGCACATCACCATTCGCGGCGGCAAGCCGCCGCTCGAAAGCAGGGCGCCTTGGATCCCTACAGCCCGTACGAGCGGCCGATCACCTCGAGCATGATCTCGTCGGTGCCGGCGCCGATGCGGTTCAGGCGGGCGTCGCGGAAGGCCCGCTCGACCTCGTACTCGCGCATGTAGCCGTAGCCGCCGTGGATCTGGATGCACTCGTCGGCGACCTCGCAGATCACGCGTGAGGCGTAGAGCTTCGCCTGCGAGATCTCGCGGACGGGGTACTCGCCGTTGTTGAAGCGCCACGCCGTCGTGTAGACGAACTGCTTCGCTGCCTCGATCTTGGTCGACATCTCGGCGAACTTGTGGCGAATCGACTGGAACTTGCCGATCGGCCGGCCGAACGCCTCGCGCTCCTTGGCGTACTCGAGGGTGCGCTCGAAGCAGCGCTCGGCTCCGGCGACGCAGCCGATCGCGCCGACCAGCCGCTCGCCCTGGAGCTCCCAGCTGATGTGGTAGAAGCCCTTGCCCTCCTCGCCCAGGAGGTTCTCGGCGGGGACCCGGACGTCCTGGAAGCTGAGCTCGCCCGTGTCGGACGCGTGCATGCCCATCTTCTCGAGCTCCTGCGAGACGCTGAAGCCCTCGACCTCCTTACCGTCCTCGTCGCGGATGTCGACGATGAAGAGGCTGATCCCGTCGTGGCCCTTGCTCGGATCGGTCTTGGTGACCAGCACGATGTAGTTGGCGCGCTTGCCGTTGGTGATGAACGTCTTCGAGCCGTTGATCACGTACTCGTCGCCGTCGCGCTTCGCCGTGGTGCGGATCGAGGCGACGTCGGAGCCGGCGCCCGGCTCGGTGATCCCGAGGGCGCCGATCCAGTCGCCCGCTATCGACGGGGGCAGGTAGCGCTGCTTCTGCTCCTCGTTGCCGAGCAGGTGGATCGGCGGGGTGACCATGTCGGTATGGACGGCCATGCCCATGTTGAAGCCGCCGCTGCCCGAGTAGCTGAGCGCCTCGGCGCGGACCAGCGAGTAGAAGTAGTCGCCGCCCTGTCCGCCGTACTCCTCCGGGTAGCAGAGGCCGAGGTAGCCGAGGTCACCGGCGCGCTTCAGGATCGAGTTGGGCCAGTAGTTCTCCTCCCACTCCATGCGGTTCGGGGTGACCTCCTTGAGGACCCACGACTGCATCGACTCGCGCAGCTGCTCGTGCTCGTCGTTGAAGATGAAGTGCTTGCGGGATGCCGCGTGATCGGGCTTGATGACGGTGTCTGTAGCGCTGGCCACTGCTAGCTCCTCGTTCGTGCTTGATCCGGGCAAAGTGGATAGTAGTACCTACTACTTCTCGCTGCCAGGCGGTATTCAGCCTGCGCGGCGCGAGGCTCTAGGGTCATGCGCGTGGCACGCACGGATGCAGCCGATTCCCAGTTGCCCCCAGGGCCCGGCTCGCCGGGGCTCGTCCAGAACCTGAACTGGTTCTTTCGCCCGATCCCCTTCATCGAGCGCTGCCGCGAGCGCTACGGGCGCGTGTTCACCGTCCGCCTCGGCCCCGATCGCAACGTTGTCGTCGTCGCGGAGTCCGACCTCGCCCTCCAGCTGATCACCGGCGACGCCGACGTCTACCGCGCCGGCGACGCCAACGGCATCCTTCGCCCCGTCGTCGGCCACAGCTCGCTGTTGGTGCTCGACGGCGAGGAGCACATGCGGCACCGGCGCATCCTGCTCCCGGCCTTCGCCGCGCGGCACGCCGGCGGCTTCGGAGAGGTCGTCGAGAAGATCGCGGGCGAGCGGGCGCGCAGCTGGGCGCCGGGTGAGACCCTCGCGCTGCAGCCCGAGATGGAGCGGATCTCGCTCGAGGCGATCCTCAGCGTCGCGCTGGGGGCTGAGCCCGAGGAGCGGCTCGAGCGGCTACGCGAGCTGGTGCCCGAGATGATGCGCCGCTGCGCGTCCCCCTTCACGATCCTTCCCTACTTCCGCAAGGAGCTCGGCGGGATCACCCCATACGCGCGGCTGCGGCGGGTGCTCGACGAGCTCGACGAGCTCTTCTTCGCCGCGATACGCGAGCGCCGAGCGCAGGGCGGCCCGGCTGGCGACGACGGCGACGCGCTCTCCCTGCTCGTCGCTGCCACCGACGAGCAGGAGGACGAGCTCGGGGAGCGCGAGATCCGCGACGAGCTCCTGACCCTGATCATGGCCGGGTACGAGACGACGAGCAGCGCCCTCGCCTGGGCATTCGAGCGGCTGCTGCGTTCACCCGCCGCCCTCGACCGCCTCGAGGCCGAGCTCTCCGAGGGCGATGAGACCTATCTCGACGCCGTCGTGATGGAGACGCTGCGGCTGCGGCCGGTCGTGCCGGTCGTCGCGCGAAAGGTCGGGCGCGAGGTGAGCCTCGGATCGCATGTGGTCCCCGCCGGCACCGTCTTGATGGCGTCGGTCTACCTGTTGCACCGCGACCCGGACCTGTTCGAGGACCCCGAGGAGTTTCGCCCGGAGCGCTTCCTCGAGGGCGCCCCGGAGAGCGGCTCTTGGATCCCGTTCGGGGGCGGAGTCAGGCGCTGCCTGGGCGCGAGCTTCGCACAACTCGAGATGAAGGTGGTGCTCCGCACGGTCCTCGCCCACGCCCGCCTCAGCGCTCCCGATCCGCGCCCCGAGCCCGTCAAGCGCGAGCGTTTCACCTTCGCGCCCGCGTCGCACGCGCGGGCTATCGTCGAGGGTTCACGCGCCGACTAGCAGGGGGCGCAGGAGTCAAGGGGTCACTCATGCACGGAAGCGCCCAAAATGCGGCGCTTTCTGTCGAACATCTGTTGAGTGAAACTGCAAACTGGAGTTCGAACATGCGTCGAGGCTCAAGAAACCACCCCTCATGGACCGATCATCCTCTGAATGGGGATGTTGGGACGGCAAGGTACGGACGCGGGGCACGGCCGCAAGAGGATGCGCGTGGCTAGCTACGACGTCGAACGGGACGATCCACGGGAGCTGATCTCGGGGCGCGCCGCGGCGGGCCCGCTGGCACAGGTCCAGGCTTTGCTCGCGCTCGGTGCGGCGATCAACGGCGCTATCGCGACGCTGCTGCCGCACCCTGCGTACTTCAACGAGGCCGCGCTGCTCGGCGTGCAGCTGACCGCGCTCGCGTACGGGACCGTCGTCCTGATCCTCCGCGACTCGATCTCGCTGCTGACGCTGCGTATCGGGAACCTGTTCGCCGCCGTCCTGACCACCGCGGCCGTCTACTTCAGCGGCGACGCGACCAGCGGGTACGCGATCTTCTACCTCTGGATCGGCTTCTACATCTTCTACTACCCCGTCTCGCGGACCGAGGCGGCTCTCAACCTCGCCTTTGCGACCGCCTGCTACGCCGTCGCGATCATCATCACGCCGACCCCGCCGCCCGACCAGGAGAACGCGCAGATCGCGTTCTTCTCGATCGTCGCCGGCACCCTCGCCACCGCGGGCCTGCTCCTCACCTACCTGCGCCAGCGCGTCGAGCAGCTGGTCTCGCGCCTGGTCGAGGCCTCGCGAACCGACCCGTTGACCGAGCTTCCCAACAGGGTCGGGCTGCAGCGCTCCCTCGAGCGCGAGTTCGAGCGGGCGCGGCCCGACGAGCGCCCGCTCAGCTTGTTGATGATCGACGTCGACCGCTTCAAGGCGGTCAACGACCGCTTCGGGATCGGAGTCGGCGACAGGGTGCTGAGGGAGTTCGGCGCACTGCTGGTCCGCTCATCTCGGCTGATCGACACCGTCGCGAGGTCGGGCGGCGAGGAGTTCGCGATCCTGATGCCCGAGACCGATCAGCACGGCGCCTTCCTCATCGCCGAGAAGATCCTCTCCCGAGTTCGCGGCTCCGAGCTCGCCCCCGGCCACGAGCTGACCGCGTCGGTCGGCGTCGCGACGTTCCCCGCGCACGGCGACGACCCGGCCCGGTTGATCGCTGCGGTAGACCGCGCGCTCTTCGCGGCCAAGGCCCTGGGGCGCGACCGCGCCGTCATCTACAGCCCGGACGTGACGAGCATCGTGGGCGCCGTTGCCGGCAAGCGCACCGCCGAGAGCCAGGCCCAGCTCGCGACCGTGCTGAGCCTTGCGGAGGCGCTCGACCAGCGCGATACAGGTACCGCCAAGCACAGCCAGACGGTCGGCCTGCTTTGCGAGATGATGGCGCTGGAGCTCGAGCTCGATGACGCGCAGGTGCAGCGCATCCGCCTGGCGGGCATCCTCCACGACATCGGCAAGATCGGCGTCCCGGACTCGATCCTTCGCAAGCCAGGCCCGCTGACCGAAGACGAGACCGAACAGATGCGCCGCCACCCAGAGCTGGGAGCGAAGATCCTCTCGGGGTCCGAGCTCGACGACATCCGCGCTTGGGTGATGAAGCACCATGAGCGCCCGGACGGCAAGGGCTACCCCGAGGGCCTGGACTCGAGCGAGATCCCGCTCGAGGCTTCGATCCTCGCCGTCGGCGACGCTTACGAGGCGATGACCGCCGACCGCGTGTACCGGCTCGCGATCGGCCCCGAGGCCGCCCGCGAGGAGCTTCGCAGATGGTCCGGCACGCAGTTCGACGAGCGCGTCGTCGAGGCTCTGCTCAGGGCGCTGCAGCGCGAGACCATAGACCTCAAGCTCTGAGTCCCGCGAAGCGCCGCAGGGGCCTCGGCGTCCACCACGTCCATCGCCCGCAGAGCCGCATCAGCGATGGGAGCAACAGCGCCCTGACCAGGGTCGCGTCTATCAGCACCGCCAGGGACGTGCCGATCGCGACCTCCTTGATGAAGATCATCTGGGAGAAGACGAACGAGCCCATCGCGACCGCGAACAGCAGCGCGGCCGCGGTGATGATCCCGCCCGTGTCCTCGAGGCCGGTGGCGATCGCCGTCGCGTCCGAGGCGCCGCTTCGGCGAGCTTCGGCCACGCGGCTGAGCAGGAAGACGGTGTAATCGGTCGAGAGCCCGAAGATGACGGCGAACAGCAGCACCGGGATCGAGATGTCGATTGCGTCGACTCCGGTGTAGAGCAGCAGCGATTCGAACCTCCCGTCCTGGAACACGAGCACCAGCACCCCGAGAGCGACGCTGATCGTGAGCGCGCTGGCGAAGATGCTGAGCAGCGGCAACACCACCGAGCCCGTCATCAGCAGCAGCGCAACGAACGTGGTCACGAGCACGATCGCGAGCGCGAGCGGCAAGTGCTCGCGCAGGCTCGCGCGCTGGTCCTCGAGCTCGGCGCTCGTTCCTGAGATCAGTGCCCGCGCGCCCCATCGGATCTCCCTGGCCTCATCCACTGTCTGCAGCGCGGCGTCCGAGTAGGGCCCGTCACCGAGGCGTGCGGTGACGAGGAGCAGCCGCCCGGTCCGCTCTGCGGGCGAGACCCGCTCGACCCCGGGCAGCGCCCCGAGCTCGGCGCGCGCCGAGCCGAGGCGCCCTGGCCTCTCCCTGCCGTCGAGCACGACGAGCAATGAGGCGGTCGGATCGGTCGGGAAGCGCTCGCGGACGGTCTGGTCGACCACCCGCGCGGACGCGTCGTCGGGCAGCACCCGGGCGTCGGCTCGGGTCAGCTCGGCTCCGACGAACGGGATGCCGATGGCGATCATCACGGCGGTGACCGTGACCGCAACGATCGCCGGTCGGCGCAGCACGAGTCGCGACACCGCCACCCAGCGCCGCGAACGCCGGGGTGAAGCGCGCGGGGGGGCGGGCGAGAGCGCGTTCACCCGTTCGCCGAGGACCGCGAGCACCGCCGGCAGCACGATCAGGACGACGGCGGCCGAGACGATCGCGACCACCGCGCAGCCGACGCCCGTCGAGGCGAGGAAGTCCTGGGGGAAGACGGCGAGCGATGCCGTCGCGGCCGCGACGATCGCGGCGCTGAAGGCGACCATGCGGCCGATCGGCGCGACGGTGTCGCGAAGGGCCTGTCCGGTCGGGCCGGAGCGCACGAGCTCCTCGCGGTAGCGCGAGACCATGAACAGGCTGTAGTCGATCGCGAGCCCGAGCCCGAGCACGGTGACCACATTGAGGGCGAAGATGTCGACGACCATCACCTCGCTCAGGGCCCTCAGGGCCGCCAGCGTGAAGGCGATCGAGATCACGCCGACGATCAGCGGAAGAGCTGCTGCGACGAGGCCCCTGAAGACGAGCAGCGAGATCAGCAGCAGGAACGGAAAGGCGAAGAACTCGATCCGCCTCAGGTCCTCGATGGTCGTCTCGTTGAGCTGCACCGCTGCGACGGCAGGCCCCCCGGCGACGACCTCGTCATCGCCGTCGAAGGCGTCCTGCACACGTCCTCCAACTGCAGCTGCGTCGGTCACGTCGGGCCGGAGCTGGCCCTGCACGACCGCGAGGTGGCCGTCGGCCGAGGCCAGCCCGTTGCCGGGCTCGGGCACGATGGCGCGGGCTATGCCGTCGATCTCGCGCAGCCGGCGCGCCACACCCGCAATCGTTTCGCGCCCCTCCGGGCTCGCGACCTCGACTGGAGGCTCGACGAGGAGTAACACTCCGGGGACCGCCTGTTCTCCGGTCGCCTTCTCGAGCCGCTCATAGGCGCGGGAGCTCTCGGAGGCGGGATCGCTGAATCCGAACGGCCGCGCCGCGTCGAACACGGTCGAGCCGTAGGCCCCCGCGAGGACAGCCAGGACCAGCGAGAGGATGACGATCGCCCGGCGATGCAGGAACGCGTAGTGAGCGAGCCCTGCCACCTGGCAACCCTACGTCGCGCGGTGGAGCGAACGCCCGCCGCGCTGCCTCAGGCCTCCTGGCGCTCCTTCGCCTGCACCGGGTCGGACGCGCTCGCCGTCTCGAGCAGCTCGTCGAGCGGGTTGCGCTTGCGCTCGGCCCGTTCCCGCGGCTCGACGCGCACCCGCACGCCTCCGGCGGGCACGATGATCGCGCCCTCGGCGCGGGTGCGCTCGACGGTCTCGCTCAGCGGGGTCAGCTTCAGTCGCGAGAGAACGGTCTGGACGACGACCCGCATCTCGAGCATCGCGAACGGCGCGGCGAGGCATCGCCTCACGCCGCCGCCGAAGGGGATCCACATATAGGGCGGGGGCTTTTGGTCGATGAAGCGCTCGGGCCGGAACTCGTTCGGGTGCTCGTAGACATCGGGGTCGCGCTGGATCAGGCTCATCGGCGTCCAGATGCGGACGCCCTCGGGAATCGTCCAGGGCCCGAGCTCGACGGTGCGGCTGGTCACGCGCCCGGCGGCGATAACCGGGGGGCGCAGGCGGAGCGACTCCTTGATCGCGGCGTCGGTGAACGTGTGCTCGCCGACCGCGGCCTCGGTGACGACCCGCGCGATCGCGCCCGGGCGGTGCATCAGCAGGTCAAAGGTCCACGCCATCGAGGTCGCGGTCGTCTCGCTGCCGGCGACGATCAGAGTCACGAGCTCGTCGCGGATCTGCTCGTCGCTCAGCTCCGTGTCGTCGTCGAAGCGCGCCTCGATCAGCATCGTGAGGATGTCCTCGGGTGCATCGCCGCTTCGCACAGCCTCGCGGCGGGACGCGATGTGCGCGTAGAGCAGGCCGTCGAGCTTGCGGCGGCGCCGCAGGAAGTACGCCCACGGCGAGGCCGGGCCGAGGTCTCGCCGGATCCAGTCGCCGACCGCGCACAACGACATCATCGAGATCAGCTCCATCGAGGCCGTGGTCAGCTCGTCGGTCTCCTCGCGGTCGGTGACGCTGAGCAGGACCTCGAACAGAAAGTCCATCGTCAGCCGGTACATCTCGGGGTGGAGCTCGACCTCTTCCCCGGCGGCCCATCGCTCCATCGTCCGCTCCGTGGCCGCCATGAAGTCGGCTTCGAGACCCTCGATCGCGGCGCCGTGGAAGCGTGGAAGGAGCAGCTTGCGGCGCTGCAGGTGGGCGTGGCCGTCGAGGCCGGTGACGGACTTCGAGCCGAAGATCGGCTTGACCAGGTTGCCGGCTGGGCTCAGCGGCATCTCCTCGTCGCGCGAGAAGACCTCCTTGATCAGGTCCCTGTCCGTGACCCAGACCGTCTTACCGAAGCCGAGGATGTCGATGGTGACCGAGCCGCCGTCGCCGTAGCGGCGCTGACAGCTCTCGAGGAATTTGAACGGGTCGCGCACGTAGCGCGCCGTCTGCATCAGGACCGGAGAGCGGGGGCCGGGAGGCATGCGAACCTGTCCATCTGACGACCCCGTGCCCGAAGGCGAGCGCGGCGCGTGGACGGTCGTACGAGGGCGTTCGGCAGTCCGTGCCTCCATTCTTCGGTAACAGTAACCACAACCGCGGAAATTTTGTCCAATTTCGCCGTCATTCGTCTAGTCCAGCCGGTCGCGCGACTCGGCCGCGGCGTGTGGGACCGAGCGAGAGGTAGCACTTCTCACTTTCGCCAGGGCGAGAAATCGCGTAACGTGGCGCCCGCGATGGCCGACGAGAAAGAACTGCTCTACGACGTGGCGGGCGGCGTGGCGACGCTCACCCTCAACCGCCCGGACCAGCGCAACGCGCTCAACGGCGAGCTTCTGGGCCAGCTCGTCGAGGCCATGAAGACGGCCCGCGACGACGACGCCGTCAAGGCGGTCGTGCTCACGGGGGCCGGCGACAAGGTCTTCTGCGCCGGTGCGGACCTGGGCGGCTTTGCGGCCGACGCCGCGCTCGTCGAGAAGCACTTCGCCTCCGACCGTTTCCTCGAGTTCTTCCGCATCATGCCCCGGCTCGGTAAGCCGTCGCTTTGCGCGGCCAACGGCCACGTGCTGGCCGGCGGCATGGGCCTCGCCCTCTCCTGCGACCTCGTGATCGCGAAGGAGGGGGCCCGCTTCGGCACGCCCGAGATCAACGTCGGCGCCTTCCCCTACATGATCATGTCGATCATCTACCGCAACGTCCCGCGGAAGAAGGTCAACGAGATGATGCTCCTCGGGGAGCAGATCTCGGCCGAGGACGCCGTCACCTTCGGGCTCGCCAACAAGGTCGTGCCGGCCAATGAGTTCGAATCCGCCGTGGACGACTGGGCCGCGAAGCTCGCTTCGAAGAGCCCGGTGCTGATGCGCTTGGGACACGACGCCATGTACCGCCAGCAGGACATGGCCCTCGACGACGCGCTCGAGTTCCTGCGCTCACAGCTCTCCCTGACCTTCTCCACCGAGGACATCCAGGAGGGCGTGCAGGCGTTCTTCGGCAAGCGCGAACCGAACTGGAAAGGGAAATGAGGCCGTACCGGGTCGTCATCAGACCCCGCTTGCCCCTACGGGAGGTTTCTCGATGACGCTCCAGGACAAGACGCAAGAGCTTCATGAGAAGCGCGAGGCCGCGAAACTCGGCGGCGGCGAGGAGAAGATCGCCAAGCAGCACGAGCGGGGCAAGCTGACCGCGCGCGAGCGCCTCGACCTGCTCTGTGACGAGGACTCCTTCGTCGAGATGGGGATCCACGGGCGCCCGCACTTCTCCCAGAAAGTCATGGAGGGGGTGGAGGCTGCCGCCGACGGCGTCATCACCGGATGGGGGGATGTCGACGGGCGCCCGTGCTGCATCGCCGCATACGACTTCACGGTGATGGCCGGCGCGATGGGGATGACCGGCGAGCTCAAGGTCACCCGCCTGCGCGAGATGGCGCTCTCCAAGCGGATGCCCTTCATCTGGTTGCTCGACTCCGCCGGCGCCCGAATCCAGGAGGCGTCGGGCTCGCTCTTCGCCGGCTCGGGCCACCTGTTCCAAGAGGAGGTCGTGATGTCCGGGGTGATCCCGCTGGTCGCGGCGATGATGGGCCCCTGCGCCGCGGGCACCGCCTACATCCCCGGTCTCTCCGACTTCGTCCCGATGGTCTCGGGCCAGGGCGCGATGGCTCTCGCCGGCCCGCACCTGACCAAGGCCGTGACGGGCGAGGACATCACGATGGAGGAGCTCGGCGGCGCGAAGGTCCACTGCCGAAAGTCAGGCGTCGGCGACCTCGAGGTCCCGGACGACCAAGCGTGCATCGACGCCGTCAAGACCTATCTCAGCTTCTTCCCGTCCAACTGCGAGCAGAAGCCGCCCATCCGCGAGAGCGCCGACCCGATCGACCGCGCCTCCGAGAAGCTGATGGACATCGTCCCGGAGTCCCCGCGCCAGCCCTACGACATGTACGACGTGATCTCGGAGATCGTTGACGACGGCGAGTACTTCGACATCAAGCCCAAGTTCGCGAAGACGATCATCACCTGCCTCGCGCGCTTCGGCGGGCAGCCGTGCGGGATCGTCGCAAGCCAGCCCAAGCAGCTCGGCGGCATCCTCGAGAACGACTCCGCCGACAAGGCCGCGCGCTTCGTCAACCTCTGCGACGCCTTCAACATCCCGCTGCTCTTCCTCCAGGACGTGCCCGGGTTCATGGTCGGCGCGAAGACCGAGCACGCCGGGATCATCCGTCACGGCGCGAAGATGCTCTACGCGGTCTCGCGCGCGACGGTCCCGAAGGTCACGGTCATCGTCCGCAAGGCCTACGGGGCCGGCTACTACGTGATGAACGGCAAGGCCTACGAGCCCGACCTGATCGTCGCCTGGCCCAGCGCCGAGATCTCGGTCATGGGCGCCGAGGGCGCGGTCAACATCATCGGCCGCTCCGCGATCGAGGCCTCCGACGACCCCGACGCCACCCGGGAGAAGATGCTCGAAGCGGTCCGCGAGCAGATCGACCCCTACATCCCCGCGGGCAACGCGATGATCGACGACATCATCGATCCGCGCGACACGCGCGAGACGGTCGTCCGCGGCCTGCGCATGGCCAAGGACAAGCGCGTCCAGCGGCCCTGGAAGAAGCACGGGGTGATGCCGGTATAGGCGCGGTGACGCTCGAGAGCGGCCTCGGCACGATCAGCTTCGACGAAGTTCGGGCCGCGGGAGGTGCCGGGTCATGAGCCGCTTCGAGGACCCGGTGATCATCACCAACTCGATCTCGGGCGCGATCGCGAACCGCGAGCAGTGCCCGGCGATCCCGTACACCCCCGAGGAGTACGCGGCGGAGGCCCGCCGCGCCGTGGACGAGGGCGCGTCGCAGATCCACATCCACGCGCGCTCCCCTGAGGGCGTCCCGTCGTATGAGATCGAGGACTTCCGCGCGATCACCGAGGCGATCCGCGCCGAGGTCGACGACGTGATCATCAACTACTCGACCGGCGCGATCGGCGTCCCGGTCGAGAAGCGGCTCGCCTATCTGCGGGAGCTGAAGCCCGACGTCGCCGCGCTCAACATGAGCAGCATGAATTACGCGAAGTACTCCAGGCGGAGGAAGGACTTCGTCTTCAAGGCCGTGTTCGAGAACAGCTTCGACCTGATCGCGCAGTTCATCGCCGAGATGGCGGAGCTCGGCATCCAGCCCGAGCACGAGTGCTTCGACGCCGGCCACGTCGCGAACCTCGACCCCTTCCTCGACATGGGGACCCTCGAGCCCCCGCTGCAGATCTCACTCGTGATGGGTGTGACGGGTGGCATTCGCCCGGTGCCGAAGAACGTCGCCTTCATGTCCGAGCAGATCCCGGGTGGCCCCGAGGGCCCGAACAACTGGCAGGTGATCGGCGTCTCGCGCGACCAGTGGAAGCTGCTCGCCGCGTCGCTCAACCTCGGCGGCAACGTCCGCGCCGGCCTCGAGGACAACCTCTACCTGCCGAACGGCGAAATGGCGAAGTCGAACGGCGAGTTGATCGCCAAGGCCCGCCAGATGGCCGAGGACGTCGGCCGCCGCGCCGCGACGGTCGCCGAGGCCCGCGAGATGTTGGGCATTCCGAAGCGCGAGGCGGCGGCCGCCTGACCATGGCGCCCACCCCCGAGGCGACCGAGACGCTCCACCAAGCCCGGGTCGTCTGGCGCGGGACGAAGGAGGACCTGCGGGCGCATGAGGTGACGTTGGCGGGCCAGACGATCCCCGCCACGGGCATGGACTCCAAAAACGCCGAGGCCGCCGACGCCGGTCCGGCCGACCCCGAGGAGATGCTCGTCGGCGCGCTGTCGAGCTGCCACATGCTCTGGTTCATCTCACTCGCCCGCGCCGAGCGCATCCGGGTGACTGCGTACGACGACGCTGCCGAGGGAACAATGGACGGGACCCGCTTCACCCGCGTCGTACTTCGGCCGCGCGTGGAATTCGAGGGCGAGATGGATGACGCCACGCGCGAGCGCCTGCACCACGCCGCGCACGAGCGCTGCTTCATCGCCAACTCGGTCAACTTTCCCGTGGAGGTGGAGGCACGATGAGCGATGGACCGCTCTCGGACGTCCGCGTCCTCGACCTGAGCCGCCTCCTGCCCGGCGGCTTCTGCACCTTGCTGCTCGCCGACCTCGGCGCCGAGGTCCTGAAGGTCGAGGACACGGGGATGGGCGACTACGTCCGCTGGGCGCCGCCGTATCACGAGGGCGTCGAGGACTCGGCCAAGTCCGGGATGTACATCGCCCTCAACCGCGGGAAGCGCTCGATCCGCCTGAACCTGAAGGAGGAGGGGGGCCGCGAGGTGCTGAAGCGCCTCGCCCGCGAATACGACGTGCTTGTTGAGTCCTTTCGGCCCGGCGTGCTCGACCGCCTCGGCGTCGGCTACGAGGTGCTGAGGCAGGAGAACCCCAGCCTCGTCTACTGCGCGATCTCGGGCTACGGCCAGGACGGCCCCAACCGCGACCGCTCCGGCCACGACATGAACTACCTCGGCCTGAACGGCCTGCTCGGACTGACGGGTGAGAAGGACGGGCCGCCGGTCCAGTCCGCGGGCCAGATCGCCGACCTCGGCGGCGGCGGGCTGATGGCCGCGTTCGGCGTCATGGCGGCACTGCACGAGCGTCGCACCTCGGGCGAGGGGCAGTTCGTCGATATCTCCATGACCGACGGCTCGCTGTCGTGGCTCGCGATGGTCGCGGGCCGCTACTTCGCCGATGGCGTCGTGCCCAAGCGCGGCGAAAACGAGCTCGCGGGCAGGCTGGTCTGTTACCGGCCCTATGCCGCCAGCGACGGCTACGTAACCCTCGGCGCTCTCGAGCCGAAGTTCTGGCAGGCGTGGTGCCGGGGCGTCGGCCGCGAGGACCTGATCGAGAAGCAGTTCGAGGCTCCGGGCTCGGACACCCACCGCGAGGTCGAGGCGATTTTCGCGGGGCGCACGCGCGACGAGTGGAGGGAGTTCGCCTCCGAGCACGACTGCTGCCTCGAGCCGGTGCTCGACGTGAACGAGGCGCTCGACTCCGAGCTCGTGCGCGCGCGCGAGATGGTCGTCGAGATCGACCAGCCCGGCGCGGTCAACCCGGTGCGGGGCGTCGGCAACCCGGTGAAGCTGAGCCGCACACCCGGTGAGGTCGGGGCTCCGGCTCCGTCTCTCGGCGAGCACACCGACGAGGTGCTCGAGGCCGCGGGCTACTCCGCCGAGGAGATCGAGGCCCTCAAGGGCTCTGGCGCCGCAGCGGGGATGTCGAAGGACCAACAAGGCTCGTTTCTCGCATGACGCCCAGGGTGACCAACCCGAAGGCGCCCCCACCCGCCGGCCCCGGAAGCGAAGCTGAGGAGCCGGCGGTTGATGGGTTGATGCGAATGGGCGAGCTCGCCGAGGCCTCCGGCGTCTCTGCGGCGACGATCAAGCACTACCTGCGGGAGGGACTGCTGCCCGAGCCGGTCAAGACCTCGCGCAACATGGCGTACTACCCGGGCGAGTTCGTCGATCGGATCCGCCTGATCAAGCAGCTCCAGGAGGAGCGCTACATGCCCTTGCGCGTGATCAAGGACCTCCTCGACGAGGACCCCGAGCGGGCGCGCAACCTGATCGAGCTCGGCGACCGCCTGCTCGAGCACGCGAAGGAGGGCGAGGAGCAGCGCACGACCGCAGGCGAGGTCCGCGACCGCTTCGACATCCCCCAGGAAGCGCTCGACCGCCTCGCGGAGCTCGAGGTGCTGACCCCCAACGACGACGGCTACTCGCCGACCGACCTTCGCATCCTCGCCGCGATCAGCCGCTTCCGCGCGGGCGGTTACGACGAGCGCATCGGCTTCACCGTCTACGACACCCTCCGCTACAAGAAGGCGATGGGCGAGCTGGCCAAGGAGGAGGTCGACGTCCTGATGGACCGCCTCGCCGGCGAGATGGACGCCGAGCGCGCGATCGAGCTGATCGAGTCGGGGGTCGAGCCACTGAACGAGCTCATGGCCGCGCTCCGAACCAAGCAGCTCGTCTCCGAGCTCGAGCGCCGCCGCTCCGGCGCCGACGGCGACGCGGCGAGCGTCAGCAAGTAGCGATGGCCGGCCTCGCGCTGGCGCTGATGATCTTCTTCCTGGTGCTCGCCTTCGGCGTGCGCGTCGGCGTCGCCCTTCGCACAACCGGCTCGACCGGCATCTCGAGCCTGCGGACCGCTCCGCGCGCCGAGCTGCTCGGCGGCGGCATGTTCGCGATCGCCACGGCGCTCGGAGGGGCCAACCCCGCCCTCGCGCTCGCCGACGCGATCCCGATCTGGCACGGGCTCGACACGACCGCCGCGCACGTCGCGGGCACGGTCCTTTGCCTCACCGGCATCCTCGGCACCTTTTTCGCCCAGATGGCGATGGGCTCCTCGTGGCGGATCGGCGTCGACCCGTCCGACCGCACTGAGCTCGTCACCAGCGGCATCTTCGCTTCGATGCGCAACCCGATCTACACCTTCATGATCGTCGCCTGGATCGGCTTCGCCCTCCTCGTTCCGACCTGGGTGGCGCTGGCGGCCGGCGTGCTTCTGGTCGCCGGCATCCAGATCCAGGTGCGCGCCGTCGAGGAGCCCTTCATGACGCAGATCCACGGCGAGACGTACCTCGCGTGGGCGCGCCGCGTCGGCCGGTTCATCCCCGGCGTCGGGCGTCTTCTCTAGCGCGCCTTCGCCATCTCCTTGGCTCCCTTGCTGCGGTGCTTCGATTTGCTGCGGCGGGTCGCCGCGGCCTTCCTGGCGGCGACGCGGCGCTTGGCGGTCTTGTCGCCCATCTCGCTTTCGATCGCGACGACCGCCGACGAGAGGTCAGCGGCGGCGCGGCGCGCTGCTTTCGGCTTGGACTTGGCGTCTTTCGTCAGGGAGTCAGCGACATCCTTCGCGACACCCTTTCGCACTCCTCGCGAGCGCATTTCGTTGTAGAGATCCTTCTTCCGGCCCATCATCCCTCCTGGTCGGTTCGACTCGTACGAGGGTGACTTCCCATCGCAGGGCAGCGCAAACTCCCGGCGAGGGCGTTACGGGCGCGCGTGCTCGTCGGTTGCCGGCTCGCGGTCGGCGCGGCGGGCCACGGCGAGAACCTCCTCGGCGAGCTGGGCTCCGTCGGAGGGATCGGTCGGCGTCGCGGTGATTCGGACGACGACCTCGTCGCGGTCGATCTCCTCGACGGCGACGTGCGGCGGGTAGCGCAGGTCGACCGAGATCCGCTCCTCGAGCAGGTCCTGGACCTGGCGCGGCGTCGTGTCGGCTCCGAGGCGCGCGCGGAGCTCGACTCGCTCAGGCTCGCGCAGCGGGATCACAGCCGACTGGATGACGACGCTGTTCGGGACCATGATCCGGTCGGCACCGCTGATCAGCGTCGTATAGAAGAGGCCGAGCGAGCCGACGACGCCGTCGACCTGGCCGGCTAGGACCCCGCCGATCAGCTTCACGTGCTCGCCGACGCGGAAGGGGCGGGTACCGAGCAGGACCGTGCCGGCGAAGAGGTTCCCGATCGTCTGCTGGGCGGCTAGACCGAGGATGATCGCGGTGAACGCGCCGCCTACGGCGAGCGCCCCTGGATTCAGACCCGCGATGCGAAGTGCGATCACGACCAGCACGCCGAGGCTGACCAGGCGGATCAGGAATCCGATCGTCCCCGCGGCGCCCGGGTCCAGGCGGCGATACAGAGGTGCGGCGAGCCCGCGGCCGAGGTTGCGGGAGAGGGCGACGCCGAGGATGATCAGAGCGGCGACGGTGACGACGCGAACCTCGGTCTCGAGACCCGGGAAGAGCTCGGACTGGCGCGAGAACGCGACCAGCACGGCGGCGATCAGGGCGCCGAAGACGAGTGTCCCCCACTGGGCCCGATGGGTTTCATGGGCCTCGCGGCGGCGCTCGACCTCGGAGCCGAGCCCGACCTCGCGCCAGACCTCGGTCCGCGACTCGAAGCGCGGGCGCCGTTCACGCTCTCTCTTGAAGATATTTCGAGCCACGCTCACACGGTAGCCCGCTTTCAGCCCACCCTCGCGCGCTCCACCAAGGTCGGTATCGGCGCTAGATTGACTGGTCAGTCAACCGTGTTGCGAGCCCGACCGGGGGCCGGATCCGGGAGGAGACGAGGATGCGAGCGGCCGCAGTACAGCTGAACTCAACGGACGACTACGAGCGTAACCTGCGTGTGGCGGAGCGCCTCGTCCGCGAGGCCGCGACCGACGGAGCGGACCTGGTGGTCCTCCCCGAGAAGTGGACGACGCTGGGCCCGCCCGAGGCGCTCAAGGCAGCAGGCCAGCCCCTCGATGGCCCCGCGCTCACGGCAGCATCGGCTTGGGCGAGGGAGCTCGGCATCCACCTCGTCGCGGGCAGCGTCCCCGAGAGGGTCGAAGGGGAGGAGAAGCTCTTCAACACGTCGGTCATCTTCGGGCCCGACGGGGGGAACATCGCCTCCTACCGCAAGATCCATATGTTCGACGTGGACGTCGACGACGTCTCCTATCGCGAGTCCGACGCCGAGGCGCCGGGCGACGAGCCAGTCGTCGCCGACGCGGCGGGAATCCCGATCGGGCTGACCATCTGTTACGACCTGCGCTTCCCCGAGCTCTACCGGACACTGGCGCTGCGCGACGCCCGCGTCATCACGGTCCCGGCGGCCTTCACCGAGCGGACCGGCCGCGATCACTGGGAGGTGCTGTTGCGCGCGCGGGCGATCGAGAACCAGCTCTTCGTGGTCGCCGCCGGGCAGATCGGCGAAGCGCCCCCGCACTACCGCAGCTACGGCCGCTCGATGATCGTCGACCCGTGGGGCGTCGTCCTCGCGCAGGCGCCCGACACAGAGTGCTTCATCGCGGCCGAGCTCGACTTCGAGGCTCAGGACAGGACGCGGGACAGCCTGCCCTCGCTTCGAAACCGCCGGCCGTCGGCCTACCGCCTGCCCCACGAGGTGGTCTGATGCCCAACGGCAAGCCCGCCGAGAAGCGCCGCGCGATCCTCGATGCGGCGGTCGTCGTGTTCGCACGCCAGGGCTTCCACAGCGCCCGCGTCTCTGACATCGCGGAGGAGGCGGGGGTCGCCTACGGCCTCGTCTACCACTACTTCGACTCCAAGGACCAGATGCTGAACGAGGTCTTCTCGGAGCGCTGGTCGCTTCTGTTGGCTGCGATCCGCGCGGCCGATACCGAGCTCAGTTCGCCGCGCGAGAAGCTCGAGGCTGCGGCCGGCTTCATCATCGAGTCCTACCGCCACGACCCCGACCTGATGAAGGTGATCATCGTCGAGGTCACGCGAGCGGCGAACTCGTTCGGCCGCACCCACCTTCCCGAGATCCGCGAGGCCTACAACCAGATCGCGAAGATCGTCGCCGACGCGCAGGCCGACGGCGAGTTCCGCGACGACGTCACTCCCGAGTTCGCGGCGATGCTCTTCTACGGCGCGATCGAGCAGCTCCTCACGGGCTGGATCTTCGAGGTCGTGCCCCAGGCCGACGACGACTTCGAGCGGGCGAAGGGCCTGATGGTGGAGACGATCTGCGGCGGCTTGGAGCCGCGAGCCCCAGCCCTCTCCTCCCGGCGAGCGACCGGCGACTGACATGTGGGAGGGGCTCGGCCGAACGCGCCGCCAGGACAGGGTCCTCCACGGCACGGCGAAGGCGGCCAACGTCGTCTTCGGCCTCATCGCGCTGCCGGTGTGGCTGTTCGGGCAGCTGATCGGCGGGCCCATACGAGACCTGCTGAAGCGCCTCGAGATCCGCTCGAAGCGCCCCCTGCCCGTCGCGGTGGAGCGCCCGCGCTCGATGGACTCCCTGATGGAGGAGATGCGCCACCTCTCGCACCACCTACGCCCGAGCCCGCTGGCGGAGCTACGGCGCGGCCTCGCTGACGTCTCGCCGTTCGTCGTCTCGCAGACCCGCGAGGGAGCGGTGCTCGGCTACCGCTACCCGGCGCAGTTCGACGAGCACATCTTCGAGGGAGCCGACGGCGAGAAGATCGCCGCCACGATCGCATTGCAGGAGGCCGAGCGCCCGGCCCTGATCGTGGTGCACGGGCTGTTCAGCTCGAGCCGCTTCGACTACGTCCGCCAGATCGCCGTCCGCGCCTACTACGAGTGGGGCTTCAACGTGGCGGCCCTCGACCTGCGCAGCTTCGGGATGACCGAGCTGACCACGCACGCTCCGTCGACCGCGGGGTGGAAGGAGGGCGAGGACATCGCCGCCCTGGGCCGATACATCAAGACCCTCGGCTCGACCAGCGTCGGGGCGCTCGGGATCTCGCTCGGCGGCAGCTCCGTGCTGAACGCCTGCAACCTCGACGGTGTCGAGAACGACCTCGACGGCGGCATCCTCGCGGTCTCGCCGCCCGCCGACCCGCTCGCGGTGTGGACGCGGCTCTCGGAGCCCGTCAAGCCGGGCCATCCGCGCTACCCGTTGCACAAGGGCTTCCACGCAATGCTCGTCTCGCGGGTTCGGTCCGGCCGCTGGCCCGAGGAGGCCGAGGCGGTGGAGACCATGGTCGAGGTGCTCGACCTGATCGCAGAGCCCTACTACGGCATCGACGCAGACGAGATCTGGCGAAACGCGCGCGGCGTGGACCGCGTCGCCGAGGCCAAGGTCCCGCTCCTTGTCCTGCATCCCTCCGACGACGTCATCGTCAAGGTCGATCAGGCCCGCATGCTCGAGGCCGCTGCAGCGGGCAACGACAACGTCCGCGTATGGATCCTGCCCGCAGGAGCCCACGGGATTCTCGAGGCGATCGACTCCACCTTCACCTACAACGTCTATCGGGGGTTCTTCGAGCGCTGGGCTCGATATGCCGAGCGCCCCGCCCTGCCCGCTGGTGATGAGCCTGAGGTGGTTTACTCCGCCTCTGATCACGGGTAGCGCCATCGACAAGGAGACAACGATGGACAGCGACATCATCAGAAGGCTCATCTGGGCGGGCATGCTCGCCGCGACCGGCGCTTTGGCGACGGTGGCCGCGCACAGGTTCTCGGGCGCTGTCTACCGGCGCCTCTTCAACGAGGAGCCGCCGGAGTAGATGGCCGAGACCAACGGAACACCCCCCGAGGGCGAGACTCCGGCTGACGCGACCGCGCCGGGCCCCGTCGAGGCCGACCCCGGGCGCGAGCCCGAGGAGATGAGCGTCGGCGAACTCGTCTTCGAGATCTCCGACCGTGCCACGGTCCTCGTCCGCGAGGAGATCGAGCTCGCCAAGACCGAGGTCACCGAGAAGCTCAACCGCCTGCTCCAAGGCGGTGTCACCGCCCTCGTCGCCGGCGTCTTCGTCCTCGCGGCGCTCGTGATGATCATGCACGGGATCGCCTGGCTTTTGAACGACCTCTTCTTCGAGGACAGCGTCTGGGCCGGGTTCCTGGTCGAGGCCGCGTTCTTCCTCATCGTCGCCGCGATCGGCGGGCTGATCGCGTACAAGTCCTTTCAGAAGGCCTCGCCCCCGACGCCCGACATGGCGATCGAGCAGGCGAAGGAGATCAAGACGCAACTCGAAAGCGAGGTCAAGAGCTGATGGACGCAAGCGCTTCGGCAGCAACCACGACGGTCGGGAGCACCAACGGGCGCGTCGCGACGCCGCCGCCCGGCACCCGCTCCTCTAACCAGATCCGAAACGACGTCGTCGCGCAGCGGAACGAGCTCGCCCGCTCCGTGGACGCCCTGCGCGTGCGCTGGACCGAGGCGACCGACGTCAAGAGCCAGATCCGCAAGCACCGCAGCGAGCTGCTGATCGGCGCTGCCGTGGTCGGCTTCGCAGCCGGCGTGGCGCTCGCCTTCGGCCGCCGCCGGAGAAACCGTTAGTTAGCCGGAGAGGCCGAGCGAGGCGCGCGTGGTCGCGCCGACGCCGACCAGGCCGGGGCCCGCGTGGGCCCCGAGGACGGGCCCGATCTCGGAGACGACGACCGGGTCGCAGCCGAAGATCGGTGTGCAGGCCTCGACCATCCGCTCAGCGGCCTCGGGGTCCTGGATGTGCTGCACGACCCAGCCGTCCGCGCCGTCGGCGTGGCGCTGTTCGGCGTAGCTGATCAACCGCTCGATCGAGCGTGAGCGGGTGCGCACCCGCTCGACGGGCGTCACCTCTTCCTCGAAGGTCAGGATCGGCTTGATCTTCAGCGTCGTGCCGAGCCAGGCTCCGGCGCCGCCGATGCGCCCTCCGCGCCGCAGGTACTCGAGCGTGTCGACGGCGAACCAGATCTTCAGTGCCTCACGCGCCTCCTCCGCCTTCGCCGCGGCGTCGGCGGCCGAGGCGCCGCCGGTGACGGCGTTCGCGGCGGCGAAGAGCACGAGCGCCATCCCGCCGGCCGCGGTGCGCGAGTCGACAAGGTGGATGCGCTCGCCGCCCTTCCCCTCGGCCTGAAGGCGCTCGCGCGCCTGCATCGCCGACTCGTAGGTACCCGAGATGCCGGCCGAGATGTGGACCGAGACGATCTCGCCTCCGTCCGCGAGCAGCGGCCCGTATACATCGATGAAGTCGCCGACCGACGGCTGCGAGGTGGTCACCGTCTCGTCGGAGGCCCGAAGCCGCTCGTAGAACCCGTCGAGGTCGTCGAGCAGCTCGGACTCCGGCTGCTGTCGCCCCTCGAGGCTGACGTAGAGGCTGACGAGGTGCACGCGGTGGCGCTCCATCAGCTCAGGCTGGAGGTATGCGGTCGTGTCGGCGACGACCGAGGTGCGAGGCGAGGCAGCCACGAAGTAAGCGTTCTACCATCATTCGTCGATGGCTAAGACGCTCGTCACGGGCGGGACGGGCTTCATCGGCTCGCACCTCGTCAGGCAACTCGCCGCCCGCGGCGACGAGTTGAAGCTGCTCGTTCGCCGCGGCCGTGACACATCCCACCTCGACAACCTCGAGTGGGAGCGCGCCGAGGGCGACGTCACCGATCGCGATTCCGTGCGCCGCGCGATGGATGACGTCTCGCGGGTGTTCAACGTCGCCGGGACCACGTCGATGCGCGCGCGCGACACCGACCGCGTCTTCGACGTCAACGTCGGCGGCACCCGCAACGTGATGGAGGAGGCGCTGCGCGCCGGCGTCGTCCGCGTGGTGCACACGTCGAGCTGCTCGGCGGTGGGCACCGCGCCGCCCCACGGGACCATCGACGAGACCGCGCCGTTCAAGATCGGCCATCTCGGCATCTCGTATGTGAACTCCAAGCACGACGCCGAGAACGTGGCGATGCAGGTCGGCGCTCGCGGTCTGCCCGTCGTCGTAGTCAACCCCGCTTTCGTGCTGGGGCCGGACGACCCAACCGGGACGTCGAACGCGCTGGTCACCCGCCTGCTGCTGCGTCGCATCCCTGCCTACGTCGACGGCGGGCTCAACGTGGTCGACGTGCGAGACGTCGCCGCCGGGCACCTGCTCGCCGACGAGATCGGCGACGAGGGCGAGCGCTACCTGCTCGCCGGGCGAAACTTCACCCTGCAGCGACTGTTCGCCGACCTCAGTCGCATCGCCGGGGTGCCGCCGCCACCGATCCGCGCCAGCGGCACCCTCACGTCGATCGCACTCGAGGGGCTCGCGCTGACACCGATCCACTCGCCGGTCAACGCCGACGAGGTGCGCTCGGCGATGCAGTGGTGGACCTACAGCAACGCGAAGGCCGCCGGCGAGCTCGGGTGGGTCCCGCGCCCGCACGAGGAGACCCTCGAGGACACGGTCCGCGACCAGCTCGAACAGCTCGGGCCCAGGGCCCGGGGCCACAGGCTCTCCGATGCCGCGCTGCGCGTCACGGGCGCCGCCGCAAAGCTGATCCCCGTCGGCGGCCGCTGATGTCAGAGCCGTCAGAGCCGCGTCGCGTCCTGTACCGCTGCCGCACCCCCACGAACTTCCTCTGCCCGTGCGGCGCGGTCGCCCGCTCGCTGACGCGCCAAGGCGTCGAGCACGGAACAGAGCGCGTCGCACTTCGCCGAGGCGACCGCCCCGAGATCTCCGAGCTGACGCGCCAGGACCGCGTCCCGGTTCTCGTCGACGGCGACGAGGTCATCCACGATTCGAAGCGAATCAAGCAGTATCTGGATTGGCGCTATGGCCAGCCGGGGAAGTAGCTATACAATTAGAAGCGATGACTGACACCACAGACCCCATCACGCTGACCGACAAGGCCGCTGTCAAGGTCAAGGAGCTGCTGTCCGGGCAGGAGAACGGCGCCGAGCAGGCGCTTCGAGTCGCGGTTCGCGGCGGCGGTTGCTCCGGCTTTCAGTACGCGCTCGCCTTCGACGCTCCCAAGGACGACGACCACCGCTTCGAGGTCGAGGGCGTTTCTGTCGTCGTCGACAAGACGAGCATGCAGTTCGTGTTCGGCTCCGAGGTGGACTGGGTCGACGGCCTGCAGGGTGCGGGCTTCGCGGTCAACAACCCGAACGTCGTCGCCGCCTGCGGCTGCGGCTCCTCCTTCCAGGTGAAGGAAGACACCGCCGAGCAGGCAGCAGCCGTCTAGTCGGCGCTCCGCTCTACAGGTTCTGCGTGTAGGCGCTGACGATCGTCGCGCCTTCGGCGTTCTCGCAGTTCGCCGTGGCGTTGTACTGGATGCCGGGCGCGGCCTGGATGTCGCTCTCGGTGCACGTGTAGCTCTGGACCGCGGTGGTGCACTTGCCCTCGGGCCCGTCCTGCAGGCGGCACGTGTGGTAGGCGACGATCACCTGCTCCGCCTCCGCGCAGTCGACGCCGCTGACCTCGAGCGAGGTGACATAGGAGGCGCCCAGGTCGCGCTGGCGGCCGTCGATGTTGCACGCCTCGCCGGCGGCCGCGGTCGTCTCGGCGGCCGTGCTTTCGGCCGTTGACTCCGACGACGAGTCGTCGTCTCCGCCGCAGCCGGCGACCGGCAGCGCGAGGAGGGCGATCGCCCCCGCTGCGCACAGGAGCACCTTCATCGTGGCGCTAGGAGTTCTCGATCTTCATGGGCCCGCTCTGATAGGGGCCGTCCTGCTGCAGTTCCTGCTTGGCAGTCTGCGGAGCGCCATCAGCCGCCCCCGGACGCGAAGCGGAGGAGGCGGCGTTGGATGTCTGCTCGGCTCCGAGCATCTCGGCGAGCTCGCCGGAGTCGGCCAGCTCCTCGACGATGTCGGCGCCGCCGACCAGCTCGCCCTTGACGTAGAGCTGGGGGAAGGTGCGCCAGTCGGAGATCTCGCCGGTCGCTTCGCGCAGCGGCTCGAGCGCGGGGAGGACGTCGAGGGCGGCGTACTCGGCGCCCATCGAGTCGAGCACTCCGACGACCCGCATCGAGAAGCCGCAGCGCGGCTGCTCGGGGGTGCCCTTCATGAACAGGAGCACCTCGTGGTCGCGGATCAGCTCTTCGACCTTGTCCTTGAGCTCTGGCTCAGGCATCGGGAACCATCGTACTGATTGAGAGTGCGTGGATAGACCCGTCGTCGAAGCGGGCCTGGCAGGCCTTCTTGACGAGGCGATGCTGGTCCAGGCGCGAGAGGCCCTCGAACTGCGGCGCCTTGACGCTGGCGCGCAGGTGGTCGGACGTGCCGGTCTCGTCGACCACCTCGACCTCGGCGCCCGGCAGGGCGGCTTCGATCAGCAGGCGGACCTCATCGACGGCGATGGCCATGGCGGCGCATTCTAGGCGGGTCGGTGGTACCGGGTTTGGTCGAGGGTTTGTTGGGAATAGCGACAATGCCTAGCTATATCACCCGAAGTTATGCCGCACTGTTGACAAAGCTCCGCGAAGCGCATATGACTCCCGGCGGTGGAATCTCCTGATTCCGGATCCCTTCATTCCCTACGCGAGCTCAATCGGCAGCGCGTCGTCGACGCGTTTCGGGAGCACGGCACGCTCAGCAGGGCCGACGCCGCGAGGTTCACGGGGCTTTCGCGCTCGACCGTGTCGAGCATCGTCTCCGACCTGATGGAAGCGGGGCTCGTCAGCGAGCAGCAGGACGCCACCGGCGTCGCCCACGGCGACCAGGGAGGAAGGCCCCCCGTTCTGCTCTCCCTCGATCGCTCGGCAGGTGTCGCCATCGGCGTCGACTTCGGCCACACCCACCTCCGCGTCGCCGTCGCCGACCTGTCGCACGAGGTGTTGGCCGAGGCCGGGAGGGAGCTTGACGTCGACCAGTCCGCGGAGGACGGGATCGATGCAGCGGCCGCCCTCGTCGGCGAGGTGCTCGATGAGGCGGGCGTCGACCGCGACCGCGTTCTCGGCGTCGGGATGGGCCTGCCCGGGCCGATCAACACCGCCACCGGCGCCGTCGGGTCCTCGTCCATCCTGCCCGGCTGGGCGGGCGTCGACGGAGCCACCGAGATGACGAAGCGCCTCGGACTCGCGGTCCAGGTCGAAAACGACGCGAACCTCGGAGCGCTCGGCGAGTTCGTCTGGGGGGCCGGGCAGCAGCACTCCGAGCTCGTCTACATCAAGCTCTCCTCCGGGGTCGGTGCCGGCCTGCTGCTGCGGGGCCGCCTGTATCGGGGCGCCGGAGGGACGGCGGGCGAGATCGGGCACACCCCCGCGCGCCACGGCGACGAGATCTGCCGGTGCGGCATCCGGGGCTGCCTCGAGACCGTCGCGTCGGCCCGCTCCATCGCGCAGCAGCTCGGCGACAGCCGCGGCGAGGAGGTTTCCAGCCACCGTCTGCTCGAGCTCACAGCGGAGGGCGATCCTGCGGCCAAACGCCTGATCAGCGAGGCGGGGCGCGAGATCGGCATCGCCGCGGCGGGGCTTTGCAACCTGATCAACCCCAGCCTGGTGATCGTCGGCGGCGAGATGAGCGCCGCGGGCGAGGCGATCACCGAGCCGATCGCCGAGTCGATCGGGCGCTGGGCGATTCCGTCCGCTGCGGAGCAGGTGGCGGTCGTCCCGGGCGTCCTCGGCGAGCGCGCCGAGCTGCTGGGCGCCCTGGCGCTCGTGCTCCACTCGAGCGACAGGTTCGTGGAGCGCCCACCGGTGCACGGCGAGGTGGCGGCGTGAGGCGGGAATAAGCTTGCGAAGCGCAAGAGAAGCGAGATGTGGAAATCAAGGAGAGGAGTTGTTCGATGGAAGGTCCCACGAGATGGGCTCGCGCCACGGCGCTCGGTTTTGCGGTGGCCGTTCTCGGCCTCGGCGCCGTCGCCTGCAGCAGCGATGACGACGACGACGGCGGAGGCGACAGCGGTGGTGGTGGCGGCAAGGTTGCACTGCTCCTGCCGGAATCGCAGACGACTAGGTACGAGGCACACGACCGTCCGGAGTTCGAGGCTGCCCTCAGCGAGGAATGCCCCGACTGCGAGCTGATCTACAGCAACGCGGATCAGGACACGGCCAAGCAGCAGCAGCAGGTCGAGGCGGCCCTGACCGAAGGGGTTGACGTGATGGTTCTCGACCCGGTTGACTCGGCGTCCGCCGCCGGCCTGGCGGACCAGGCCCAGGCTCAGGACGTTCCGGTCATCAGCTACGACCGCCTGATCACCGACACTGACGCGATCGACTACTACGTGTCGTTCGACAACGTGAAGGTGGGTGAGCTGCAGGGCCAGGCCCTCGTCGACAAGCTCGCCGCTGACGGCAACCCGACGGGACCGATCGTGAAGATCAACGGGTCCCCGACGGACAACAACGCGACGCTGTTCGGCCAGGGTGCTCAGTCGAAGTTCGACGAGGCCGGGGTTGAGATCGCTCAGGAGTACGACACGCCTGACTGGCTGCCCGAGAAGGCCCAGCAGGAGATGGACCAGGCGATCACCGCCCTCGGCAACGACGGGTTCGCCGGCGTCTACGCGATGAACGACGGCACGGCCGGCGGAGCCATCGCGGCGATGAAGGGCGGCGGAGTCGACCCGAAGGTCGTTCCGGTCACCGGACAGGACGCAGAGCTGGAGGCGATCCAGCGCATCCTGGTCGGCGAGCAGTTCATGACGGTCTACAAGGCGACCAAGCTCGAGACGGCTGCGGCGGCGAAGCTCGCCTCCGCGCTCGCCCAGGGCGAGGAGGTGCCCGAGGGCCTGGTCAACGGTGAGACCGACAACGGCGCGGCGGCGATTCCGTCCGTGCTGGAGGAGCCGGTCGCCGTGACCATCGACAACATCAACGACACCGTCATCAAGGACGGTTATTGGACGGCCGCCGACATCTGCGTCGGCGACTACGCCGCGGCCTGCAAGACCGCCGGCATCGAGTAAGTCAAAGCAAACCCCGTAACGCACGCGCGAGGAGAGGAGACACAGTGAGCACGACCAAGACCAACGGAGAGGGCTCACTGCCTCTCCTCGTGCTGCGCGGGGTCACAAAGGCCTTCGGGCCAGTGCAGGCCCTGAGCGGCGTCGATTTCGAGGTCAACCGGGGCGAAGTGGTCGCCCTGGTCGGCGACAACGGAGCCGGCAAGTCCACGCTGATCAAAGCGATGGACGGCGTGCAACCGGCCGACAGCGGCGAGATGTTCTTCGAGGGGCAACAGGTTCGCGTGCCCACGCCGAAGGCGGCCGTGAAGCTCGGCATCGCGACCGTCTTCCAGGACCTTGCGCTGTGCGACAACCTGGACGTGGTCGCCAACCTGTTCCTGGGCCGCGAGGAGATCTCGGGCCCGGCGATGAATGAGACCCACATGGAGCAGCAGACGCTGAAGCTGCTCGACGAGCTGTCGGTCACGACCCTCGGCAGCGTCAGGACCGTGGTCGGGAGCCTGTCGGGCGGCCAGCGGCAGTCGGTCGCGATCGCCCGGTCGCTGCTCGGCGACGCGAAGGTCGTCCTGTTGGACGAGCCGACCGCCGCGCTGGGCGTCGCCCAGACCGAGCAGGTCCTGAAGCTGATCAAGCGCCTGCGCGAGCGCGACCTGGGGGTGGTGGTGATCAGCCACAACCTCGTGGATGTTTTCGAGGTGGCGGACCGCATCGTGGTCCTGCGCCTGGGCCGCAACGCCGCGAGCTTCGACGCCAAGAGCACCGAGCGTGAGGCCGTAGTAGGGGCGATCACCGGTGCCCACACCGAGACTGGTTAGGAGAGAGAGATGGAGGCTGCAACCACGAAGGTGAAGGAGCTCGAGGATTCCGAGAAGCGCCCGGGCCTGCTCGGCCAGGTGGCCCGGGGCGAGCTGGGATCGCTTCGCGTGCTCGTCGTGCTGGTGGTGATCTGGGCCATCTTCCAGATCGCCAACGACCGGTTCCTGACGTCGATCAACCTGACGAACCTGACGCTGCAGATCGCTGCGGTCGGGACGATCTCGGTCGGGGTGGTGCTCGTACTGCTGCTGGGCGAGATCGATCTCTCCGTCGGTGCGGTCAGCGGCCTCGCGGCCGCGGTGATGGCCGTGCTCAACATCAAGGAGGGGTGGTCGCCGGAATTGGCGATCCTCGCCGGCCTTCTCGTCGGTGCCGCGATCGGGCTCTTCAACGGCGTGATGGTCACCTACGTCGGAATCCCATCGTTCGTCGTGACGCTTGCGGGACTGCTCGCGTGGCAAGGGGCACTGCTTGCTGTGCTGGGCGACACCGGCACCGTCAACCTGGGAGACAGCACGATCACCGACCTGGCGGGCACATTCTTCGAGCCGATCGTCGGCTGGGTCCTCGCCATCGCCGTGACCGCCGGCACCTTCGGGTTCGGCATGCTCTCCCGGCGCCGACGCGAGCAAGCCGGGCTCCCCAACCCGCCGCTGGCGGGGCTCATCGTCCGCACGGTGCTGGTCGGCCTCGGTTCGTTCGCGGCCGTCGCAGTACTGGCCGACAACCGGGGCATCCCGCTCGCGCCGCTCATCCTCGTCGGGTTCTGCAGCATTTTCGCCTTCGTCCTGACCAAGACCCCGTTCGGGCGCCACATCTACTCGGTCGGCGGCAACGCCGAGGCTACGCGCAGGGCGGGGATCAACGTCAACGGCGTTCGCATCGCCGTGTTCACCCTCGCCTCGACGATGGCGGCCGCGGGCGGCATCCTCGCAGCGTCCCGCCTGCTCGCTGTGAACCAGGCGTCCGGTTCGGGCGACCTGCTGCTGTTGGCGATCGCGGGCCCCGTCATCGCGGGAGTGAGCCTGTTCGGAGGGCGAGGCACCGTGTGGGCGGCGCTTCTGGGCGCCCTCGTCATCGGGTCGATTTCGAACGGGATGGACTTGCTCGGCCTCGAGTCCTCGGTCAAGTACATGATCACCGGCGGCGTCCTGCTCATCGCCGTCACGATCGACGCGCTGACCAGGCGCCAGCGCCAGCAGGCTCAGTTCACCTGATCGGCGGTCGCTCGATGGTGCCGCCCTCCGCGCTACGGCGGGCGGCATCGAGCACCGCGAGGACCGCCACCGCGTCGACGGGGTCGACGGGGGGTGGGCCGCCGCTTCGGAGGGCCCGCTCGAGCCCTGAGTAGAAGGCCGGCCAGTCGCCTCGCTCGCTCTCGATCAATTCGCTGCGGGGCCCGTCGGCGAAGACCCCCCACGACTCCCTGGGCTCCACCCCCCACGGTTCCGCGCCTCCCGGGCGCCTCCCCGCGCGCAGCTCGGCCTCCTGCGAGTCGAGTCCGGCCACGACGTAGGCGCCCCGCTCCCCGAGCACCCGTTGCCGGGGACCGGGCGCAGCCGCGACCACCGACGCCCAGATGTGGCTCTCGACTCCCGATTCGTGATGGATCGCGAGGAACGCGTCGTCGTCTCCGCGGCCGCCGCGGCGATGGGCGATCTCGGCGTAGACGGATGCGGCCGGGCCGTGCAGCTGGACGACCTGGTCGACCAGGTGCGGTCCCAGGTCGAGCAGCACTCCGCCGCCGTCGGCGGGCGCGGTGTCCTCGCGCCACGCGCCGCCGTCCGCGAGGGAGGGGCGCCAACGCTCGAAGCGCGACTCGTGCCGCGTCACCGGCCCGAGCCGCCCTTCGGCGAGCAGGCGGGCGATCGTCAGGTGGTCTGAGTCCCACCGGCGGTTCAGGAACACCGTCAGCATCACTCCCGTCCTCTCGGCGCGCTCTGCGACCGCCGCGGCGCTCGGAGCGTCGGGGGCAAGCGGCTTGTCGACGACGACCGGGAGGCCCGCGTCTATCATTCGCTCGGCCAGATCGGCGTGGGTCGCGTTCGGAGTCGCCACGACGACGAAGTCGTGCTCGTCGCTGCGCCTGAACACCTCGCCGGCGTCGGCCACCACGTCGGCATCGGGGTGGTTCGCCCGCGCCTCGGCGGCTCGCTCGGGGTTCCCCGTGACGATGGTTGCGACCGTGAGGCCGGCGGTTGAATCGATCAGGGGCGCATGGAACACCGAGCCCGCGAGGCCGAACCCGATCACCGCCCCGCGCAGCTCGTCGCCCTGCGGAGCGCTCACGACCAGGTCAGCCCGAGACGGTGGTTCTCGCCGCCTCGACCATCTCCTCGATCGAGCAGAACTTGACCCGCGGGCGGCCGTGTTGCTCTCCGGCGGCGACCTCGGCGGCGTCGATCGCCTTCCAGCCCTCGTATGTGACGTGGTCGGGGGCCCGCTCGGCGACCAGCGCCTCGATCTCCTCGGCCGCCGCGAGGGCGGCCGGTTCGGGGATGGCCCCGGACTCGAGGTCGGCGAGCACGCTCGCGACGGTCCCTGAGGCGTCCTTCTTGTTCGTCCCGATCACGCCTGAGGGGCCGCGCTTGATCCACCCGACCGCGTAGAGGCCCGGGACCTGGGCGCCCGCGGGGTCGCTGACGCGGCCGGCCTCGTTCGGGACGAGGCCGCGGTCGGGGTCGAAGGGCATGCCGTCGTCGAGGGGCTCGCCGCGGTAGCCGATCGAGCGCAGCACCAGGCCGCATTCGATCGTCTCGCGCTCGCCCGAGTCGGAGGCGCGGATCGAGCTGCCCTCCCCGGTGAGCTCGTTGTGGCCGACGACGATGCCCTCGACCTTGCCGTCCCCCACGATCTCGACCGGCGAGCAGCAGAAGCGCAGCACGATCCGCTGCTCCTTGCCCTCGTGCGCCCGGCTGGAGAACTCGGTGAAGATCTCGACGTTTCGGCGGTTGGTCGGGTCGCAGTCGGGGGAGTCGACCCAGGCGCGGCTGGCGGGGTCGAGGTCCATGTCGGCGGGATCGATCACGACGTCGGCTCGGGTCATCTCGCCGAGCTCGCGCACCTCGGGGTTGGTGAACGCCGCCTGCGCGGGGCCGCGGCGCCCGAGCACGACGATCTCCTTGACGCCGCTTCGGGCGAGCGCCTCGATCGCGTGGTCAGCGGTGTCGGTGGTCTCGAGCTCTGAGCGCGGTAGGGCGAGCATCCGGGCGACGTCGGCTGCGACGTTGCCGTTGCCGATCACGACAACGCGCTCGTGGGAGAGGTCGAACTCGCGCTCGGCGAAGTCGGGATGGGCGTTGTACCAGTTGACGAACTCGGTGGCCGAGTAGCTCCCCGGAAGCTCCTCGCCCGGGATCCCGAGCTTTCGGTCAGTGGCGGTGCCGTAGGCGAAGACGACTGCGTGATAGCGCTCGCGCAGCTCGGTGACCGAGATGTCGCGGCCGATCTCGACGTTTCCGAAGAAGCGAAAGCCCGGCCGTGCGGCCGTCTTCTCGTAGACGCGGATCACCGACTTGATTTTCGGGTGGTCGGGGGCGACGCCCGCGCGCACCAGGCCGAAGGGGGTCGGCAGCTTGTCGAACATGTCGACCTCGACCGCCGTCTCCTCGGGCTTCATCAGGTGCTCGGCCGTGTAGAAACCGGCCGGCCCGGAGCCGACGATGGCCACTCGCAGGGGGTTTTCCTCGGTTCCGAGCGCGCTCACGGTCGAGCGCGAAGGGTAGCCCGAGGGGCTCGGCTCAGTCGCCGGCGCTGGGGCTGACGACGCCGACCATGTTGCCCTCCGGGTCGTTGAAGAGCCCGACGGTGAGGCCCTCCATCGGCTCGGCTGGCCCCATCACCCGCTCGCCGCCGAGCTCCTCGGCCCTGACGAGGGCGGCCTCGATGTCCGGTGCGTAGACATAGAACGTCAGGTGCTTCTCGCCCATCGGGTGCGTCCCTATGCCGCCGCCGATCCCCTCGCCGTTCTCGCCGAGGTTCTTCTCGCGGTCAACACTCGCGTATTCGATCTCGGTCCTCGCCTCCGGCTTCTCGAACTCCCAGCCGAACATCTCGCTGTAGAACGACTGCAGCGCCTTCCCGTCTTCGCCCATCACCTCGAAATGCATCACCGGCTGTCCCATCAGTTCCTCCTCATCGTGTCGTTCGTTTCAGGTGCCCCTCCCGCAACGTCAGTCGAACTGGTTCAGCGCGTGCGTGTTCCCGTCGGGGTCGCGGAAGAACGCGACCTTGCCGCCGTCGAACTCGATGATCCCCTTCTCGTTCGTGCCGCCGGGCCCATCCTCGTCGGTGTACTGCTCGAACGTGACCCCGTTTGCGATCAGCTCGTCGACGGTGGCCTCGAGGTCGTCCACGGCCCAGCCGGCCATGGTGGCGGTCGACTTGCCCGCGTGGTCCGGGGACAGGTAGACACTGAACGCAGTGCCGTTGCCGGCCTTGTAGCTGATGGGGCCGTCTGGGGTGTTGTCGCTCATGACCTCCAGGTCGAGCTTGTTCCCGTAGAAGTCCTTGGCCTTATCGATGTCCGCTGTGGCGAACACGGCGCCGATCTCGCTGTTGCTGAGGGTGCTCATCGCTTCCTCCTTTACTTCGGTTTCGTCAGTTGAAACAGGCTCGTGGCCCGAAAGTCATCGGTCCTGGTAGTTCGGATGCAGTTCCCACCACACATATGGCGGGGTCTGGGGGTAGCCCTCGGGCGAGTCCTCCCATTCCTCCTGGCGGCCGAGGGCGGTGAGGTCGAGCAGCGTCCAGACGGTGCCGACGCCGTCGACCCCGCGATTGGTCGTGAAGTAGCTGCGGTACACGTCGTCGCCTTCCCGAATGAAGGCGCTGAGCCCGAACATCTCGCCGTTCTCGGTCGTGCGACCGAAATCGGCGTTGAAGTCCGACCCGTGGGACGAATACCAGGGGATGTCCCAGCCCATCCGATCCTGCACCCGCTCGATCTCGTCGCGCGGCGCGATCGATACCAGGGCCATGGCTGTGTCGCGCGCGTGCAGGTGCGAAAGGTGCCCGACCTGGTCGGTGAAGCCCGAGCAGCCGCCGCACGGATCCTCGGTCCCGGGCTCGAGCATGAAGTGGTAGATCAGGAGCTGTCGCCGGCCCTCGAACATGTCGAGCAGGGACGCCTTCCCGTCCGGCCCCTCGAACTCGTACTCCTTGTCGATCAGCTCGCGCGGGCGGCGCCTGCGCTCGGCCGCCAGCGCGTCGCGCTCCCGGGTCTCGGCCTTCTCCTCGGCGTGGCGCTCGGCCACGCGAGCCTCCCACTCCTCCGCGCACACCAGCCGCGGAAGGGGGGCCGGCCCCGCTGTGGCACTCTGGGCAGTGGGCTCGTCGCCGTAGGAGTCGTGCAGCTCGCCCCAGGTGTAGGCCGGCTGCTCGGGCCATCCCTCTGGCGAGTCCTGCCATTCCTCCTGGCGGCCGTACGGGAGCAGGTCGGTCATCGCGCCGCCGGCGAGCGCCTCGACCCCGCGCCCGGTGGTCCAGTAGGTGCGGTAGACGTCGTCGCCGCGGCGCAGGAAGACGCTGAGCTTGAAGTACTCGGTGGTCCCGCAGTCCTCGCTGAAGCGCCGGTTCACGTCGGTGACCCACGGGTAGCTCCAGCCCATCCGCTCGGAGGCCTCGCCGATCTGGTCCTGCGACGCGAGGGAGACGAGGGTGAACGTCGCGTCGCGGTCGCGCAGGTGGTTGAGGCCGTCGGGGTGGCCAAGGTTGTCGGTGAACATCGAACACCCGGTGCATGGGTCCTCGTCGCCCGGTGTGAAGTAGAAGCTGTAGGCGATCAGCTGCGAGCGGCCCTCGAAGAGGTCGACCAGCGACATCTTCCGTCCTCCCGGCCCCTCGAACTCGTAGTCGCCCGTCATCGCGACCATCGGGAGGCGACGCCGAGCTGCCACGACGCCATCGCGGGCGCGCATCGCCTGCTTCTCCTTCTCGACCTGCTCGTCGTTGGAGCGCTGCCAATCGGTGGGCGAAACGACGTCGGGGAGCTTCATCTCGGGATCCTCCTTGGGTGGGCTTCGGCCGGCGCTTAGGGCTGAGCTGCGACCCTAGCACTTAGTCCTAGAACACAACTATTCGATTGTATGACAGGACTACCCCGAGGTCAGGCCGGGGAAACGGCCGTCGCGGCGGTGCCGTCGAGTGCGTCCAGCGCCCGGCCGAGCGACATCGAGACGCAGGTGAAGATGGGGGTATCGCGCAGGGTGTAGGCGCTCGACTCCGTGCCGCGGAGCTCCTGCACGAGGTCCAGGAACTCGCCCGGCTCATCAGCCTCGAAGGAGACGACGAACTCCTGGTCGTCGAGGCCGAAGGAGTAGGTCGTGTTGATGGAGATCTCGGGGTAGCGGCGTCCGACCTCGATGTGGCTGGTCATGATCCGGCGGCGCTCCTCGAGGGAGAGCAGGTACCACTCGCGCTTCTTCTCGAACGGGTAGACGAACAGGTACTTGCGATCGGACACCGCGATCTCCTGACGGATCGATTCCTCGGAGTAGGGCGAGGGCTTCGTCATCGCCAGGTAGGAGTAGGGGGTCGTCGACCAGCGGGCGAGGCCGCTCTGGCCGAGCACGACGTGGAAGGTGTGCAGGTCCTCGAGCACCGGGCTCTGGCTGAGCACGAGCAGGTCCGTGTCGCCTCGGGTCCCGACCGTGGAGTACGCTCGCAGCGAACGGTCCTCGGCGAAGTCGTCGCAGGCCGCCAGGAACTCGGCCTTGTCGCGGGCGCGCTCGGAAGCGCTGCGCCGCCGCCATGCGGGATCGACCTTGAAGAACGTGAACTTGACGAAGGTGCGCTCGGGCACGGGAAGAAGACTAGTCACCGCGGCGCTCGCGGCGGGGGCGCTGGCGTGCGGGTTCGCGACGCCTGCCGCCGCGCAGACCGTGACCGTCGCGATCCTGCCCCACGGGACCGAGCCCGAGGATCTCGGCACCGTCGACGGGCTCTCGCCCGGGCTGATGAGCGCGGGCCTGTCGAAGGTCACCTCGAACCAGACCTATCTCGACATCAGCGCCGGCAACAGGCTCTTCACCTCGCTCTATGACGACGATCTTCCGTTGGTCGCCCTTGGGGGCGACCGGGTCGAGGACTGGGATCAGATAGTCGAGCGCGCTGAGGGCGCTCCGGCGAACATCGTCCCCGGTCTGCTGGGCTCGACGCTTGGCGACGCCGGGATCCCCGTCAGCGCCGACGCCTACCTGATCACCCCTGCGCTCATCGCGGTCGACCGCGAGGGGGTGATCCCGCGAACCGAGCCGCTCGAGTGCCTGCAGAGCCGCTGTCCCGGCCTCTCGGTGGTGCCCGCGACCGTTGAGGAGCTGCCTGCATTGGTGTCGCGGCTTCAGGGCGACGACCTGCTGATCGCGATGGAGCGCGCGCCGCCGCCCGAGCGCGACACCCTCGCCATCGGGATCGCCGGGCGGGGCTACGACGGCAACCTGACCTCTGACACGACCCGGGCGTTCGGGTTCGTGCTCGCCACCGATATCGCGCCGACGATCATCGAGCGCTACGGCCTCGCGGTCCCCGACGAGATGAACGGCCGCGCGATCGAGGCCGAGGGGGACGTCGACGCCGCGGCCGTCGCCGACCGCGGCGCGCGCATGCGAATCGTCTCGGGGCGGCGCAGCCCGGTGATCGTCGACAACCTGATGATCTGGTTCGCGCTCGCAGCAATCGCCTCGCTGCTGACGCGGGGACGGGCGCGCTCGCTCGCCTTCGGCCTGCTCGGGCTCTCGACGGTGTACCTGCCCGCGATGCTGCTCGTCGGTGCCGCCGTGCAGCCGGCCGAGGACGTGGAGCGCGTGATCGTCGGGCTCGGGGCGCCCCTCGCCGCCGCGCTGACGCTGTGGGCGCTTCGCGGCTGGGAGGCTCTGGCGGCTGCGTGCGCGGTCACCGTCGGCGCCTACACGCTTGACGTGATCGTGGGATCCCCGCTGACCGCGCAGTCGCTGCTCGGCCCCAACCCGGGGCTCGGCGTGCGCTTCTTCGGGATCGGCAACGAGCTCGAATCGGTGCTCTCGGTGCTGATACCGGTCGGGGTCGGCGCGGCCCTGGTTGCGGCCGCGGAGCGCTACGACGTGAGGCCGTCGCTGCGCACGGCCGTGATCTCGTTCCTCGCGCCCGGCATCGTGTTCGCGGCGATCTTCGCCGCCGGGCGCTTCGGCGCCGACGTCGGCGCCGCGATCGTGTTCCCTGCGGGCGCGGCGTTTGCGGCGCTCGCCATTCCCGGCGCGCTCAAGGGGCGAAAGACGATCCTGATCGTGCTCGCTGCCCCGCTCGCGGGCATCGCGCTGCTCGCCGCGCTCGACCTCGTGCTCGGCGGCGACGCGCACCTGAGCCGCTCGGTCTTCGACGCCGGAGGAGCCGAGGAGCTCGGGGACGTCGCCGAGCGCCGGTTGCGCCTGTCGGCGAGCAGCCTCGGCAGGGCGACCGGCCAGCCCCTCTTCTGGTTCGCGGTCGTGATGGTCGGGGTCGGGCTCGTCTTCAGGCGGCGGATCGCGTCCTGGCTCGCCGACGTCGAGCTTGCGCGGGCGGGGATGATCGGTGCGGCGGGGGCGGTTCTGCTCGGCGTCGTGGCCAACGATTCGGGCGCCACCTTCTTCACGATCGGGACGATCGCGCTGCTCGGCATCGTCTCGTTCGCGTACTCGCGCCATCGGGCCGGTCGTGCCTGAGCCGTTACCCTGATTCGATGCGCATCGCCCTCGTTTCGCCCTACTCCTGGACCTACCAGGGGGGCGTGAACAGGCACGTGGAGGCGCTCGCCGAGCAGTTCCTGGCGCGAGGCGACCACGTTCGCGTGCTCGCGCCCTGGGACCCGCCCGACAAGCTCTCTCGCCGCCTGCACGCTCGAGCTGCCGCCGAGGTCCGCGAGCAGCCTGACTGGCTCGTGCCGCTCGGACGCACGATCGGCATCGGCGCCAACGGCGCCGTCTCGAACATCGTCGCGTTCCCTGACGGATTGGTCCGGATGCGCCGCGAGCTTCGCACCGGCAACTACGACGTCATCCACGTGCACGAGCCTCCAGCGCCCCTGATCTCCTGGGACGCCAACACGTTCCGCGGGGCGCCCGTCGTCGGCACGTTCCACGCCTATGCGACAAAGGCCTTCCCGAACCACACGGCCAGCCTGCTCGGGGCGCGCCGCCTCTTCAACCAGCTTTCGGCCCGGATCGCCGTCTCCAGGGCGGCGGAGTGGACGGCGAGGCGTTGGTTCGGGGGCGAGTACACGATCGTCCCCAACGGTGTCGACGTGGCCTCGGCGTATCGGGGCCCGAAGCCGCCTGCTGACCACCTGCGGCTGCTGTTCGTCGGCCGGGCCGAGGAGCGCAAGGGCCTGCCGATCCTGCTCTCGGCCTACGAGGCCCTGCTCGAGCACGTTCCCACCCGCCTCACCGTCGTCGGGGCCGACCCCGAAGAGGTCGAACGCCGCATCGTGGACCCCGCGGTCTGCGAGCGAATCGACGTGCTCGGCAAGGTCTCGCACGGCGTCCTTTGGCGCTCGCTCGGGGAGGCCGACGTACTGGTCGCGCCGTCACTCGCCGGCGAGAGCTTCGGCATGGTCCTGATCGAGGCGATGGCCTCGGGGACCCCGCCGGTCGCCTCGCGCATCGCGGGCTACAGCGACGTGATCACCGACGGCGTCGACGGGGTCCTCGTCCCGCCGGCGAACCCGCAGGCGCTGGCCGAGGAGCTCCAATTGCTCTGGCACGAGCCCGAGCGCCGCGAGGCGATGGGGGCCGAGGGCCGGATCAGCGCCGAGCGCTACGCCTGGCCGCGGGTCGCCGAGGAGGTGAGCGAGGTCTACGAGCGCGCGATGTCGCCCAACCGCGCTCCGATCAGCCGGACCGAGGCAGCGGGCCGGCGGCTGGGATTGATCCCAGTCGACGGCAGCCCCCGAATCCCGGCTCAGAAGCTCGAGTCCTTCGACCCCGTGATCGAGACCGGCAGCAAACGCCGGGCCGCGGTTCGCCGGATCGGGCTCGGCATCGCTGCGGTCGTCGGCATCGGGCTCACGGTGCTCGCCGCGCGCCGCATCGGGGTCGGCGACGTCGCCCACAGCATCGTCCGCTCCGACCTGACGTGGCTGCTGATCGCGTTCGGCCTGATGATCGTCTCGCTCTTCTTCCGCGCTGCGTCTTGGACGGCGATCGTCCGCTCGGCGCTGCCAGGCAGGCCGGTGCGCCGCCGCGACGTCACCTCGGCGACGATGATCGGCGTCCTGATGTCAGCGACGCTGCCGGCACGCCTCGGCGAGCCCGCGAGGGCGATGGTGCTGGCGCGGCGCATCGGCCGAATGCGCGAGACCGTCGCCGTGCTCGGCGGCACCCTCGTCGCGCAGACAGCGATCAACATCCTCGCGCTGGTGATGCTGGGAGTGATCATCGTCAGCACCACCGACCTGTTCCAGGCGAACACCCAGAAGCTCTTCCTCGTGTCGATGGCCCCACTGCTCCTGCTGATCGCCGTGCTGCTCGCACCCAGCGTCGTGAAGGTCGAGGGCGAGGGCCGCATCGGACGGGTCCTCGCCGCGGTGCGAAAGGCGCTGAAGCAGGCGCGCAGCGGTCTCTCCGTCTTCCGCGATCCCAAGTACGGCCCGCTCGCCACCGTGACCCAGCTCGGAGCCTGGTTCTTGCAGCTGTGTTCCTGCTGGGCGCTGTTCGCGGCGCTTGGACTCGACCACCAGGCCGGGATCGGAGCCGCCGCCGCGGTCCTGTTCGCGGTCAACGTGACCGCCGTCGTACCGGTGACGCCGTCGAACATCGGGATTTTCCAGCTCGCGGTGATCAGCGTCCTCAAGGGCGGGTTCGACATCTCCTACGCCGACGCGCTCGCCTACGGCGTCGTCCTGCAGGCGGTCGAGATCGCGACGGCCGTCCTCCTCGGGCTCCCCGCGCTGGTGCGCGAGGGCGTCACCTGGAAGGACATGCGCCTGCGCGCCCTGACGGCGGCGCCGGCCCGGCTGCAGCCCCACCCACCGAGGCGCTCGAGCGATCACGACGCCGAGCGTGAGCGCGACCGCACCGCGACCGGCGTCAGCGGCTAGCCGGCCTCGGGGAACCCGGCGAGCAGCTCGGCCAGGCGGTCGGGCTCCTCGATCTGCGGGCAGTGCCCGCAGCGGGGAAGCAGCTCGACCTGGGTGCCTGGGATGCCGGCGAGCACCTGCTCGGCACCCGATGAGGAGACCATGCGGTCGCGCTCGCCCCAGACCACCATCACGGGGCACGAGACGTTCGCGAAGCGAAACGGCGCCTTGATCTCGGGCAGCAGGCGCTTGCCGGTTGCGAGCAGCCGGACGACGTCGCGCTGCGTGCCGATGTGGGTGGTGAATGCGCCGACCACGGCCTCGTCGGCCTTGCGCGGGCTGGCGAAGGCGAGCACCTTGTAGGTGCTTCCGACCGCCCGGCGCACAGTGCGCTCTGGCACCGGGACCGGTGATCGCAGCATCGCTCGAACCAGCGGAGCCCCCTGGATCGCCGTGAACCAGGTCGGCATGTCCAGCCCGGCGGGCGCGATCGGGACGATCCCCGCGATATGGCCGCGCTCGTCGCGCTCGGCCGCGCGCAGCGCCGCGGTGCCGCCGAGCGAGTTGCCGGCGATCACAACGTGGCCGTCGGTCGACTCGCCGGCCCAGCGATCGACCGCCGCGTCCATGAAGGCGTCGTGCTGGGGCAGGATCGGTGCATCGCGGTCGAGGTGGTCGGCGGTGCCGAAGCCCGGGAGGTCGAGAGCGACCGCCGCGCGACCCTGCTTTCGCAGCCTGTCAAGCAGCAGGCGCCAGGTGTCGGCGCTGTCGGCGTAGCCGTGGATCAGGATCAGCGTCGGCCCTTCCCCCTCGAGCTCGAGCGCCCGCGTCCTGAACCCGGCCACGGTCGGGTTGTGCTCGACGATCGGCTCCACGCGGCTGACGCTAGCGCGGGCCTAAGACACGGGGACGGCGTCGTCGGCGGTGTCTTCGTCGGGATCGTCCTCGGGAGGAAGCGCGCCGCCTCGATCCGTGCCGGCGATCAGCTCGTCGGGGGCCTTGTCCTCGGGGACGAACCCCGACTTCATGCCGAAGTAGGTGGCCTGGGGGTGGTGGGCGATGATCGCGACCGTCGACTGCTCGGGCAGCACGGCGTAGCCGTCGCTCAGGGTCATCCCGATCTGCTCGAGGTCGAGCAGGCGCCAGACCTTCTCGTGCTCTGACTGGTCCGGGCAGGCGGGGTAGCCCCACGAGTAGCGGCGGCCCTGGTCGGGGTCGATCCCAAGCTCGCTTCGCGCCTCGGCGTGCAGCCACTCGGCCAGGCCCTCGGCGGCCTGGACCCCGATCCCGTGCGTGAAGAGCTGCTCGGCGAACTCACCCTCCTTCTCCAGGCGCGCCATCACCTCGGTGACCTCCGGGCCGACCGTCACGCCTTGGAGCGCGACGACGTCGCGCTCGCCAGACTCGACACCCCTGTCTTGCTCCGCCCCGCTCCGCAAGGGCCGGTAGTAGTCGGCGAGGCAAATGCGGTCGTGCTTCGGCTGGCGCGGGAAGACGAGCCGCTCGAGCTCGCGCTCGGGGTCGTCGGGGTCGAAGACCACGAGCTCGTTGCCGTCGGCCGCAGCCGGGAAGTAGCCGAGCCGCACCCGCGGATTGAGGTAGTCCTGCTCGCGCCACATGCGCTCGAGCTTCGGCGCGAAGCCCTCGTCGCCGTTGTGGCCCTCGACGATCTGGCGCCACTCCTCGCCCTTCTTGCCGCGCCCGCCCCAGTGGAGCTTGAAGAGCACGTGGCGGTCGAGGTAGGGGTAGACGTCGGCGAGGTCGACGTCGATCTCGCGTACGCCCCAGAACGGCGGCTCGGGGACGGGGACGTCGGTGCGGATGGCCGAGCGGACGCTGTCGTCGGTGGTCGGCGGCCCGTCGTCGGGCACCTCACCCTTGTCGCGGAGGGTCTGGGCCTCTTCGCGGATCTTCGCCACCAGCGCCGCGCGGCGCTCGGGCTCGACGAGCTCGTCCATCGTGTCCAGGCCGACGAAGGCGTCCTTGCAGTAGAAGACGCCCGGCTCGTAGATCTCGTCGGAGTCCTTGCCGCCGGGGTAGAGGATGCGGCGGCCGAAGTCGCGGTTGATGGCGGCGCCGCCGATCAGCACCGGGAAGTCGAGCTTCTTGGAATGCAGTTCCTGGACCGCGGCCGGCATCTGCTTCGAGGTCGAGACGAGCAGGGCCGAGAGGCCGATGGCGTCGGCCTTCTCCTCGATCGCCGAGTTGACGATCGTGTCGATCGGGACCTGCTTACCGAGGTCCACCACGGTGTAGCCGTTGTTGGTCAGGATCGTGTTGACCAGCGACTTGCCGATGTCGTGCACGTCGCCGAACACGGTCGCGATCACGACCTTGCCCTTGCTGTGGCCCTCGATGCGCTCGAGATAGTTCTCGAGCCGGGCGACGGCCTTCTTCATCACGGTGGCCGACTGCAGCACGAAGGGCAGGATCAGCTCGCCGGCGCCGAACTTGTCGCCGACCTCCTTCATCGCCGGGAGGAGGACGGTATTGAGCGTGGGAACGGCGCCGATCTTCTCGACCGACTTGTCGATCCAGTCCTCGACGCCCTCCTTCTTCCTGTGCAGGATCTGCCAGTGCAGGGCCTCCTCGGGCTCCATGCCCTCGGTCGGATCGCCGGCCGCCTGCTCGGCTTCCTCGCCCTTGGACTCGAAGTGCTCGATGAAGTTCTCGAGCGCATCCTCGGAGCGGTTGAAGACGAGGTCGTCGGTGAGCTCTCGCTCGTGATCGGGGATCTCGGCGTACGGGGTGATGTGGTTCGGGTTGACCATCGCCAGGTCGAGGCCCGCCTCGACGCAGTGGTGCAGGAATACGGAGTTGAGGACCGCCCGCGCCGCGGGCGAGATGCCGAACGAGACGTTCGAGACGCCGAGGCTGGTCTTCACGCCGGGGATCTCGGCCTTGATCTGGCGGATGCCCTCGATGGTCTCTACAGCCGAGGGCCGCCACTCCTCGTCGCCGGTGGTCAGCGTGAAGGTGAGTGCGTCGAAGATCAGCGCCTCGGGCTCGAGGCCGTGCTCGTCGCAGACGAGCTCCTTGATCCGCTTCGCGATCTCGACCTTGCGCTCGCCCGTCTTCGCCATCCCGACCTCGTCGATGGTCAGCGCGATCAATGCGGCGCCGTGGGCCTTGGCCAGGGGGGCGACGCGGTCGAGCTTGTCGCGGCCGGCCTCGAGGTTGACCGAGTTGACGATCGCGCGGCCGGGGATGTGCTCGAGGGCGGCCTCGATCACCTCGGGCTCGGTCGAATCGACCTGGATCGGCGCGGGCTGGGTGAGCGAGATGCGCTCGACGACCTCGCTCATCTGATCGTCCTCGTCCTGGCGCTCGGTCAGCGCCACGCAGACGTCGAGCACGTGGGCGCCGCCCGAGACCTGGTCCTCGGCGATCTGCAGCAGGCCGTCGTAGTCGTCGGCGAGCAGCAGCTCCTTCGCCTTGCGCGAGCCCTGCGAGTTGACGCGCTCGCCGACCAGCGTCGGGCGCGGCTCCTGCACGAGCGGCGCGGCGGTGATCATCGAGCTGACCTGGATCGGGCCGGGCGCCGGACGCTCGGGCGGGACGCGCCGGGAGACGCGCTCGACGATCGCCTTGATGTGCTCCGGGGTGGTCCCGCAGCAGCCGCCGACGATGCCGACGCCGTAGCGCTCGACGTACTCGCCGAGCGTCTCGGCCAGCGGTCCGGGCTCCTCGGGGAAGATCGTCTCGCCGTCGGGCCCCTGGTGGGGGATGCCCGCGTTCGGGATGCAGTGCAGCGGCAGCGGGGAGTTCTCGCCGAGGTAGCGGATCGCGTCGCGCATGTCGCCGGGCCCAGTCGAGCAGTTGAGCCCGAGCACGTCGACGTCGAGCGCGGTCAGCGTCGTCATCAGCGCCGGCACGTCGGTGCCGAGCAGCATCGTCCCCGACTCCTTCAGCAGGAACAGGCTCGCCTGGATCGGCAGCGTCACGCCCGTGCGCTTGAAGGCCTGGCGCGCTCCGAAGATCGCCGCCTTGGTCTCGAGGATGTCCTGCTGGGTTTCGATGATCAGCAGGTCCGCGCCGCCCTCGATCAGGGCGCCAGCCTGCTCGTCGAAGACCTCGACGAGCTTGCCGAAGCTGATGTCGCCGAGCGTTGGATCGTCGGAGGCGGGGAGGAACCCCGTCGGCCCGATCGAGCCCGCGACGAAGCGGCCCGGCCCGGCGGCCTTCCGGGCGATCTCGGCGGCCTTCCTGTTGATCTCGAGGACGTGCTCGCCGAGGCCCCACTCGTCGAGCTTGATCCGGCTGCCCTGGAAGGTGTCGGTCTCGAGCACCTCGGCGCCCGCCTCGATCATCGAGGCGTGGACGCCCTCGATCACGTCCGGGCGGTTCAACACGAGCGCCTCGTGGCAGCTGCCCTTGAGGCCGCCGTAATCCTCGGCGGTGAGCTCGAACTCCTCCAGGGTCGCGCCCATACCGCCGTCGAAGACGACCACGCGCTCGCGGATCGCAGCTAGATAGTCACGCTCTGCATTGCCCATACTCAAAGGTTTTCACCTCCATCGATCCCCGGCTGTAGCACCTCACCTCGATCCTGGGATCTCGGCCGGTTGCTGCGACGTCTCAGGTCCGGGCCCCTCGGTCGCTCTGGATGGAACCGCCATTTAAGGTAGCGCACGTCTGGGGGAAAGCCCAGGAGTCCACGTCCACTAGGGAAGGGAATCCCATGATGGAACGATTGAACCGGCGGATGCCGTCCGCCGCGATGGTGGTCGCGATCGCGTCGCTGTGCGTCGCGCTTGGCACGACGGCGTATGCCGCAAAGGTGAAGTTGACCGCGGGAAGCGTCAAGACGAAGGCGATCAAGAACGCCGCAGTGACCGAGGCGAAGCTCGCCAAGGGCTCCGTCACGGAGGGGAAGCTCGGCCCAGGTGCGGTTTCGAGCGGCAAGCTCGCAGCTGGTGCGGTTACGACCAACAAGCTCGGCCCGTGCCCCGCCGGGACCTCGCTGCTGTTGGGCGAGTGCTTCGAGACGACGGCCCGGCCCGCCGCGACCTGGTTCGCGGCGTCAACCGCCTGCGGAAACTCGGGGGGCAGCCTCCCGTTGTCGGGCCAGCTGAACGCGATCCGCCAGGCCCCGGGAATCGACCTGGGCACGCTGGGCGGCACCGACAACATGGCCGCAGAGCAGATCGACGGCAGCTACGGGGCCGTCAGCGACCTCGGACAGGTCTCGGTCGCGATCGGCGTGAACACGGCTCGACCGTTCCGCTGCGTTCTGCCTCGCGGCTGACGCTAAGAAGCTGAGGAGGCACCGGGGCGGCCAGCGTGCCGCCCCGGTTGGCGACGGGATGCGTAACTTGGCGCCCTGGTGGAGCGGATTGCGGCTGCTCGGCGCTTTCGCCGTAGGCTCGAGAAGTAGAGGACGCCCGTGCCCTTCCACGCCCGATCGGCGCCGGCCTGAATGGCTAGGCGCGGCGCCAACTTCGGTCCAGTCGTGTTTCGCCCGCGCTCCACGGGGAAAGCTCGCACCGTGACCGTCGGCGGCTCACTCTTTGTCATCGCGATCGGCGCCGTGCTGCGCTATGCAGTCGAGGATTCGATCAAGGGCGTCGACCTAGCCACGATCGGCTTGATCCTGATGATCGTCGGCGTCGCGGGACTGCTGCTCGGCCTCTACTTTGCGTTCTCCCGGCGCGGGCCCGTCGACCCGCGCTACGAAGACCCGCGCTACGAAGACCCTCCGCCGCCCCCGCGAATCTGACGGGCGGCCGCCCTCACCGGGGCACGGCTCGCCGTTACCTCTTTGTCCTGCCCAAGCGGCGGCGGAGTCCGCGAGCGTTGAAGAACGTGACGATCTTGCTCAGCTGGTTGCGACGCTTGGCCGTGTAGGGGAAGTAGAGGGCCTCGCGCTTGGCGCCGAGCCCGCGGCGGGTGATCACCAGGGACTCGGGCCGCACGAACTTCTTGATTCCGTACTCGCCGTGACGGAACCCGATGCCGGAGTCCTTCCACCCGCCCATCGGGACGTCGCAGGCCAGGAAGTTGACCAGCACGTCGTTGACGCAGGCGGCGCCGACCTCGAGCCGGCGGGCGACGGCCTCGGCCTGGGCGGTCTCGCCGAACACATAGGCGGAGAGCCCGTAGCGGGTGTCGTTGGCCAGGCGCACGGCTTCGTCGGCGTCGCGCACCTTCATCACGCCGACGACGGGGCCGAAGGTCTCGTCGACCATCACCTTCATCGAGTGGTCGACCTCGGTGATCACGGTCGGCGGATACCAGTCCCCGCCGGCCTGGCCCTCGAGGCGCTCGCCGCCGGTGACGATCGTCGCGCCCTGCTCGCGGGCGTCGGCGACATGGTCCTCGACGATCCTCGTCTGGGGCGGGAAGGTCATCGCGCCGACGTCCTGCCCGTAGTCGCGTCCGTCCATGCCCTGCTTCAAGTCCTTCACCTCGGCCGTGAACTTGGCCAGGAACTCGTCGTAGACCGGCTCCTCCACATAGAGTCGCTCGACCGACATGCAGACCTGGCCGGTGTTGGCGAACGAGCCCCAGGTCGCGGCGTTGGCCGCCTTCTGGATGTCGGCGCTCTCGAGCACGATCATCGGGTCCTTGCCGCCGAGCTCGGCGCTGACGGGAGTCAGCGTCTCGGCGGCGCGGCCGAGCACCTTCTTGGCGGTGCGATCCGAGCCCGTGAACTGCACGTAGTCGACCTCGTCGACAAGGGCCGAGCCCGTCTCGCCCATCCCCTGGACGACGTCGAGCACGTCGGGGCCGCCGATCTCCCGCTTCCATGCCTCGACGATCTCGGCGATGCCCATCGGGGTGATCTCCGAAGGCTTGATCACGACCGCGGCGCCGGCCTGCAGCGCGGGGAGCGCGTCGCCTAGCGAGAGGATCAGGGGGAAGTTCCACGGGCTGATCACGCCGACCACCGGGTAGGGGCGGTACTGCACCCGGAGGCGCTTCGCCTTCATCAGCGGGGAATGTGCGGCGACCTTCTCGTCGCCGATGAACCTCTCGGCCCTCTTGCCGTAGTAGTTGATGAGGTCGGCGAGGTACACCGTCTCGCCGCCGGACTCGCCGCGGACCTTGCCGGTCTCGGCCTGCATCGTGTCTGCGATCTGGTCTTGGTGGTCGAGGAGCCAGTCGCGAAGCTTGTAGAGCCACTGGGCGCGGCCCTTGTTGCCGAGGGCCTCCCATGCGGGCTGGTTGGCCCGCACGCGCGAGACGACCTCGGCGACGCGCTCGGGCCCATCGACGGGCAGCGTCGTGATGACGGTGTCGTCGGCCGGCTTTCGGACCTCGAAGGTCGCTCCGTTCGACGACGTGGTGGCGGAGCCGTTCGTCTGCTCCCCGCGCTTGCTGCCGATGCCGATGGCCATTGTGGCTCCCCTCGCTGCGGTCGCTTGTGCGAGGGGCCACCATACCGGCCCCCGCTCAGGCTGGCTGAGCAGCCAGTCCCTGCGTCAAGCGCGGGCGCGCGGCGGCCGCCGCGGCCTCGACCCGGGCAAGTAGCTGCGATCGGACCTCCGGTCCAGGTAGTGCGAATCGGCACACGAGTTCGGTTTTCCGCACATTGCCGGGGTTTTCACAGACTGCTCGACCGGTTGGAGAAACGCTGGAGGCGTTTTTCCGACAGCGGTCTAAGGGAAGTCGGCCCGCGCGTCCTTACGTTGATGGCGTTCCATAAACGCGACCCCCGGGCCAAGACGTGTCGGTGGGCAATGAAACGAAGGGACTGGTAATGAGAAAGAAGCTGCTGTGGGCCCTGCCTGTCGGCATGGTGGCATCGCTTGCCGCGCCGCAGATGGCCCTGGCGGACATCATCGACAGCGAGTCCGGCGTGCTTCTCGACGGTCCGGCGATCAACACCCTGTGGGTGATGATCGCGGGGTTCCTCGTCATGTTCATGCAGGCGGGTTTCCTGCTGCTGGAGACCGGGTTCTCCAGGGGGAAGAACGCTGGAACTCTGGTGCCGAAGATCCTGATCAACTTCTCGATCGCGGCGCTCGCCTTCTGGGCGGTGGGGTTCGCATTCGCGTTCGGTGGCGACACCGCGGGCGGCAACCCATTGATCGGCGACACCGGGTTCTTCCTGCAGGACTTCGGTGACCCGCTCGAGGCGTTCCCGGTCATGGGGCTGTCGAGCGCGACTGTGGAGGCCAAGTGGTTCTTCCAGTTCACGTTCTGCGCCGTGTCGCTGGCGATCGTGTGGGGGACGACGCTCGAACGAATCAAGTTCGGCGTCTACATCATCTACGCGATCGTGTTCGCCGCACTCATCTACCCGATCGGCGCCCACTGGGTGTTCGGCGGTGGCTGGCTGCAGTCGAACATCGGCATGCAGGACTTTGCCGGCTCGACGGCGGTCCACCTCATCGGTGCGACCGGCGGCCTGGCCGTGCTCCTGCTGTTGGGGGCCCGCAAGGGCAAGTACGGCGGCGACGGCAAGCCGCGACCGATTCCTGGGCACAACATGCCCATGTTCGGCCTCGGGGTGCTGATCCTGTGGCTCGGCTGGTTCGGGTTCAACCCCGGGTCGACGCTGGGTGCGCTGGACGGCCGCTTCGCTGAAATCGCGTTGGTCACCCAGCTCGCTTGTGCAGCGGGAGTGATCACGGCGGCGATAACGAGCCGGATCACCCAGAAGACGCTCGACATCGGCATGGTCGGAAACGGCGCGATCGCGGCACTCGTTGCGATCACGGCACCCTCCGGCTACGTCGAGGCGTGGGCCGCACCGTTCATCGGTGCTGTGGCCGGCGTGCTCGTCGTGCTCGCGATCCCGGCCATCGACAAGTTGATCGATGACCCGGTCGGCGCCCTGTCGGCGCACGGCCTGGCCGGTATCTGGGGAACGTTGTCGTGCGGCATATTCACGGCGCCGCGACTCGCTGAGTACAACGCGTTCGGCGTCACGAATGACGACGGCGCGTTCATCGGCGGATTCCTTTACGCGAGCGGTCTGCTCGGTAAGGGGCTGAACGACGTCGGGGGCAGCTTCAACCTCGAGGCGTTCGAGCAGCTCGGTGCCCAGGCACTCGGAGTGACGGTTGCGTTCGCGTTCGTGTTCGCAGCGTCGTTCGCCACGTTCTACGTGATCAAGAAGGTCTACGGCCTTCGCGTCACAGACGACGAGGAAGAGGCTGGGCTCGACATCGCCGAGCACGGCATGTACGGCTACCCGGAGCAGTTCATCCCCCAGGGTGAGTTCCCCGGAGCCGCCACGTCCCCGACCGCTGCAGCGGATGCCGGAGCTTCTGTCCGGCCTGCGCCCAGCGAGGCATAAGGAAGGGATTGAGCCACATGAAGAAGATCGAGGCATACATCCGCCACGAGGCGTTCGAGCCGATCAGGGCCGAGCTGCTCGACAAGGGGTTTCCCTCCTTGACGATCAGCGAGGTCAAGGGCTCCGGCCGCCAGAAGGGCGTGGTGGAGACCTACCGAGGCTCGACCCTGACGGTCAATGTACGGCCGAAGTTGAAGATCGAGGTCGTCGTCGAGGAGAAGGACAAGGGGCTCGTCGTGGAGACGATCCTCAAGCACGCCCGTACGGGCGATGTCGGCGACGGGAAGATCTTCGTCCTGCCGGTGGAGGAAGCGATTCGCATCCGCACCGGCGAGGAGGGCGAGACCGTGCTCCAGGCCCACGAGGGAGAAGCAGCCCCCGCGTAGGCCAGGTGCAACCGTGAAGCGTGGCCGGGGGCGGGCTAGTAGAGCCGCCCCCGGCCGTTGCTTTCCAGCGTCGCTTAGCGGGACATCACGACAGCAGGAAGCAGTTCGAGAGGAGGCACGTTGCGAGAGCTGAGCACCAGGATGCTCGAAGCCGTGCTCGAAGGCGAGGGCCTGGCGGGCGTCGCGGAGCTGGCCGCCGCCGAGGCCGGGGTGCCGGTGGCGATCGTGCTTCCGGCGCGAGGCCTCTCGGCCCGGGCGCCTGGTGGGGGAGAGCTCAACGGCCTCGCCGAGTACGCGCTCGCGAGGGTCGCCGACGCCGAGGCCGACCCGCCGCTCCCGATCTTCGGCGAGGAGGCCGTCATCGCGAGCGGCGAGCGCGTCGGGGTGGTGCTGCTTCTGGCCGGCGCGGACGACGCTCCCGAGGTCGCGGTCGACACCGCGGAGGTGCTGCGCGCCGCGGCGCTTGCGGTCCTCGCCGAGGTCGCCGTCACCGACGCGCGCGAGGAGGCCGAGCGCAAGCTCCGCGGCAGCCTCATCTCAGAGCTTCGAAGCCACCCTCTCGAGGCCGCTGACGCCACCGCCAAGGCCGCGAAGCTCGGCTGCGACCTGAGCCGCGGCGCCCTGACACTCGTCGCCGAGATCCAGTCCACGAGCCCGAGCCACGCCTCGGCGCTGGTCGAGAGCGAGTTCGAGGGCTCGATCGCCGAGCTGGCGGACGGACGCCTCTACGCGATCCTGCCGGCGCGCGGCGGCGACGACGCCCCCGAGCGCACGCTCGAGCTCGCCGCGCGCATCGTCGCCCGCCTTCGCAACCACGGCCCCGCAGCCGTCTCGTCCTTCTATCCCGACCCCGCCGAGCTCCACCGCGCGATCCGCGAGGCCGAGCTCGTCCTCGACGTGATCACCCGCGAGCCCCGCATCGCCGAGGCGCTCGAGGACGGCATCGCCGCCAGCGGCGTTTATCGCCTGCTCTTCCGAGCCCTCATCTCCGACCCCCAGGAGGTCCGAAGCTTCTACGAGGACACCGTCGAGCCGATCGTCCGCTACGACACCCAGTACCGCTCCGAGCTGCTCGGCACCCTCGAGGAGTACCTCGCCAGCGACTGCAACATGAACGCCACGGCCCGCGCCATCTACGCCCACCGCCACACCGTCGCCTACCGCCTCGACCGCATTCGCGAGCTAACCGGCCTCGACCCCGCCGTCACCGAAGACCGCGAACGCCTCGGCCTGGGCATCAAGGCGTACCGGATCCTGGCCCCGGCGCTACCGCGCTAGCCCGCTCGGTGCACTTCGGTACCGCATGTGGTTCCAAGCGCACCCGGCACAAAAAGCACCCGGCCGAATGACGCGAAAGGGTTCGTAGGGCCGTCCGCGAGATACTGGGCGGGCGATGTCGCAAGAGAACGTTGAGGTTTTCGAGCGCGCCCTTGCCGCCTACAACCGCCGGGACATCGACGCGTTCCTGGAGGCGTTTGACCGTGAGGTGGAGTGGCACTCCTTGGTCCAGGTGATGTTCGGCGGGGAACAGTCGGTTCATCGAGGACACCAGGGCATGCGCGACGGCGTGCGAGAAATGGACGAGGTACTCGCCGGGTTGCAGGTCGGGTACTCGGAGATTCGTGACCTTGGTGAGCGCATCGTCGTAGTCGGGAGCGTCAGCGGGCGTGGGAGGGCGAGCGGAGCGGAAACCGAAATGCCCATCAACTGGGTGGTCGAGTTCAAAGACAGCAAGGTGATTCGGATGCGGGACTACGTCGACCGCGCCGAAGCCCTCGAAGCCGCCGGGCTGTCGGAATAGCGACCGCGCGCGACGGACCGCCGGGAAGCCCCGGCGGTCCGTTCGGCGCAGCGAGCCGGTCAGGCGAGTGAGATCGCGACCTGCTCGAGGGCGTCCATCGACTCCTGCATGCCGCCTTCCATCCCGGACTCGATGTGCGCATCGCGGTGCTCGGGCTTCACGTGCTCGACGAGCACCGTGAGGGTTGTGCGCCCGTTCGACTCGGTGAGTGTGAGCGTGTTGGTCGCCGCCGCCGCCTCCGCGTCCTCGGGCGCGACGTCGGGCATCTCGAACACCTCGGTCGAGACCATGCGCTCGTTCGGCTCGAGCTCGCGGTAGGTGCCGTGGAAGGCGACCTCGAAGCCGCCGTTCGCCACCATCACGTAGCGCCAGCTGCCGCCGACCTGCAGGTCGACGTCCACGGAAGTCACGTCGCCCCGCTTGCCGCCCCACCACTGCTTGATCAGCTCGGGGGTGGTCCACGCCTTCCAGACCAGCTCCTTCGGTGCGTCGAACTCCCGCGTGATCAGGATCTGGTTGTCCTCGGGGAGCGTCACCACTGCCGAGCCGCTACTTGCCATCGTCGTCATCTCCTTCTTCCTTTCCTTTGAGTTCTTCCAGCACGTCATCCATCGCCTCGAACCGCTCGTTCCACGTCTGCTCGTAGTTCTTGACCCAGTCGTGAATGGGCTTCAGCGACCGGCCGTTCAGCCGGTACACCCGCTGCCGCCCTTCCTGGCGTGCGTTCACCAGGCCGACCTCTCGCAGCACCTTGAGGTGCTTGGAGACCTGAGGCTGGCCGAGGCCGAGCAGCCCGACGATGTCGTTCACGGGACGCTCCCCGCCCGCGAGCAGATCCAGGATCTGCCGCCGGCGTGGCTCGGCCACCGCGTTGAACGCATCTGCTGTCGTCGCTGCTCTTGCCATGGCGACAATATATACCGATATAAGAATATGTCAAGCGAAGGAGAGGCGGCCCGATCAGGGCCCCTCACCAAAGGTCAATCCCCGGCCTGGATCTTCTTGCGGTCGGGGTCGATGCGGTAGATCGGGCCGTCGAAGGTGAGGACGTAGATGCGGCCGTTTCGGTCCTCGGCGAAGGAGGTGACTCCCGGGATCCTGAAGCGGAAGCTGCGCTCGCGGCCGACCTTGTCGGGGCGCGGGGTGAACGCGAACAGGCGCTGGGAGCAGAAGTCTCCGAAGATGTAGCGCCCGACGATCTCGGTGCCCTGGATGCGGGAGAGGCGCGGGTCGCGGACGATGTAGCCGCCGACGACCGAGCAGCGTCGGTTGTGCGGGTACGAATAGACCGGTTGCACGGTGCGCGACTTCTTGACGCCGCGCCGGACGCGCACCGGGCCCTCGAACGCCGACCAGCCGAAGTTGGCGCCCCTCGCCTTCGCGAGCGGAAGGATGTTGATCTCCTCGAAGCGCTCGTCGCCGACGTCGCCGATCGTGATCAGATCGCCGCGTGGGCTCCCGCGGTCGAATGAGAACCGCCAGGGGTTGCGCAGGCCGTAGGCGAAGATCTCGTCGCGGCCTGGGCGGCCGACTAGCGGGTTGTCCTCGGGGATCGTGTACATCGGCGGCGGCTTCGGCTTCCCTTTCCCGCCCTTGCCCTTGCTCTTCTTCGCGGGCGCGGGGCCCTTCGCCGGCCGCGACGCGGGTGCCTCGGGGTCGATGCGCAGGATCTTGCCGAGCAGCGAGCGCTTGTTCTGCGAGACGTCGTCCGGGTCACCGGAGGGCCCGCCGTCGCCGGAGCCGATGTAGAGGTTTTTGTCGGGGCCGAACAGCAGCAGGCCGCCGTGGTGCTTGGTCGTCGGCTGCGGGATTCGCAGCACCTGGCGGCCGCTCTTCTTCGCGGTGCGCAGCGGATCGCCCTCGCGGCGCGAGAACTCCACCACGCGCAGGGCGTCACGGTTGTCGGTGTAGGCGACGTAGAAGACGCCGCTGTCGGCGTAGTCAGGCGGGAACGCGATCGACAGCAGGCCCTGCTCGCCGCCCTTTCCGTCGTCTGAGACCTCGCGGCGCAGGTTGAGGAACGGTTTGCGGGCGATCATCCCGTTGTCGATCACCCGCACGGTGCCCGGCCGCTCTACGACGAAGAGCGGCGAGTCGACGCCGGGGGGCTGCGAGAGATGCACCGGCTGATCGAAGCGCCCGACCTTCTGCAGCGTCAGGAACTTGGGGCCGAAGACGTCGTCGCGGTCGCCGCGTGCGCTGATCCCGATCACGCCCGTCGCCGCCGCGAGCAGCGCAGCGAGGACGGTCTCGATCTTGCGGCGGGTGACGATGGTGAAGCGCTTTCTAGCGCTTCTTGGCGCGCTTCTTCTTGGCGACGACGCGCAGGACCGCGCCGTTCAGCGAGGTGGCGTATAGGGACGAGCCGGGCCCCTCGCCGAAGGAGGAGAGGCTCTCGACACGCAGACCGAGCGCTTTGTCGCCTCCGGCGCGAGAGAGCCGCGGGACGAAGCTGCGCAGCTTGCCGGTGCAGAAGTCGCCGTATACGTAACGCCCGCGCAGGCCCGCCAGCCTGCGATCGCGGACGACGAAGCCGCCTATCAGCGCGCACGGCGGGCCGGCCAGGCTGAAGACCTTGATCGGCTTGTCGTGGCGCGAGGGACCGGGAGGGTTGGCGCCGCCGAAGGGGCTGAACCCCTCGAAGTCGTTCCAGCCGAAGTTGGCTCCCGCGAGGTCGCTGACCGCCTCGTAGTCGACCTCCTCGAAGTTGTCCTGGCCGACGTCTCCGATGATGATCCGCGGCTCCTTCGCCGACGTGGTGTCGAACGAGAAGCGGAACGGGTTGCGCAGGCCGCTCGAGTAGATGGCCGTCGAGGGCATTCCGCCCGGATTCGGGTTGATGCGCAGCAGCTTGCCGAGCTGGCTCCCCAGGTCCTGGGCTGAGTCGTCGTCGTCGCCCGCGCCGCCGCCGTCGCCGGTACCGGCGTAGAGAAAGCCGTCGGGGCCGAACTGCAGCTGGCCGCCGTTGTGGTTGGACTGGCCTGGGTGGTTGACCGTGACCAGGCGGCGGGCGCTGGCGGGGTCGGCCCGCTTCGGCGTAGCCCGGCGGTACTCCTCGATCGCCAGGTCGCCACCCTGCGTCACGTAGTAGACGTAGAAGAGGCCGCTCTGGGCGTAGTCGGAGGGGAAGGCGACCGACAGGAGTCCCTGCTCGCCGCCGAAAAGAACCTGCCCTCGGATGTCGAGGAAGGTCGAGCGCTTGCCCGGCCCGTCGAGGACGATCCGTCCCGGCTGCTCGACCACGAAGATCCCCTTGACCCCGGGCGCGGAGTCGACGTAGACCGGGTTGTCGTAGCGCCCGACGCGCTTCAGCTTGATGCCGCCCTTGGCGTCGGCGGCCTCCGCGACCCATGCCGACGCAGGGAGGCAGGCGAGAAGCGCGCAGAGCGTGACGATTAGGCGTGCGGGGTTGGGGAGACCCTTGTTCATGACGGATCCATTCTCAAGACCGGGCCGGCGCCCGAGAGCACGAAGAGCTGGTTGCCGAACCCCTCGGCGAAGGCGAAGGGCGTGCCGTTGCCAGGAAGCTGGACGCCCGAGTACCGCTCGTCGAGCGCGCCGCCGGCGAACGGGACCATTGTCCGGATCTGGTCGTTCGCGACGTCGGTGTAGAGCAGCCGCCCGTACTGGTGGGTCAGCCGCTCGTCGCGAACGACGTAGCCGGCGATTACGGAGACGCCCTCGAACCCGTTGTTCAGGTTCGGGCAGGTGCCGCCGGCATTGGCGTTGTCGTACTGGTGGATCGGGAAGGTCGGGTTCGGCGCGGTGCGACCGGCGTTGAAGACGTGAGTTCCCTCAAAGCGCGACCAGCCGAAGTTCGCCCCGCGCGCGGCCCCGTTCGGCAGGTAGTCGACCTCCTCGATGCAGCCCTGCCCGACGTCGCCGAGCGCGAGCGCGCCTGAGACCGCGTCGAATGAGAAGCGGAATGGGTTGCGCAGGCCGATGGAGTAGATCTCGTCGAGGCCGGCTGTGCCGACGTAGGGGTTGTCCGTCGGAACCCCGTAAGGCTTGAACCCCGCTTTGCGAACGCAGATTCGCTTGGAGGGCTTGCCCGGGCGCTTTGCCCCGACGCGCACCACCTTGTTGCATTGCTTCCGCGGGTCGATCCGCAGCATCTTCCCGAGCAGGGACTCCGGGTTCTGGGCGTTGTTGGGCGGGTCGCCGCCCGAGCCGCCGTCGCCGGTCGCTATGTAGAGGAAGCCGTCGGGGCCGAAGCGGATCTGGCCGCCGTTGTGGTTCGAGTTGGTGGGGTGGGAGAGGTAGAGGACCTGGCGGCCGCTCGATCGCAGGGCCACGAACTTGCGCTTCTTCTTGCGCTTGAACTCCATCACCACGTTGTCACCCGTCGCGTTCGTGAAGTAGACGTAGAAGAGGCGGTTCTTGCGGTACTTCGGGTGGAAGGCGATCGAGAGCAGGCCCTCCTCGCCGCAGCACTTGACGATGTCGCGGATGTCGAGGAAGGGGCTCGGCAGGACGGTCGTCCCGCTGAGCACCTTGATAACGCCCTCCTGCTCGGCGACGTAGAGGTTGTTTTTGGTGCCCGGGGCGTCGTCGGCGTGAATCGGGCCCTCGAAGGTTCCGACCTGGGTCAGCGAGAAGCCGCCGATGCCGTCGCCGATCGGAGGGGCCGCCTGGGCGGTGGGCGCGGCGAGCGCTGCGACCCCGAGGACAGCCGCGAGAGCGAGCAGTGGAGAACGCACGGTCATTGCACGAGACGGAACACGGGACCGTCGAGTGAAGTTGCGTAGATCCGCCCCTGGTTGTCCTCGGCGAAGGAGCTGAGCGACGGGACTTGCAGGCCGGTTTCGGCGTCGTCGGTTGCCGCGCCCTTGCTGGGCTCGAAGCTCCGAAGCTCGCCCTCGCAGAAGTCGCCGTAGAGGTAGCGCCCCTCCAACGAGGCGAGCGCCGGATCGCGGACCACGTAGCCGCCGGTGATCGAGCAGCCCGCGTCGCGGCCGTAGGTGAGGACCGGCGGCAGAGCGTCCGGCGCCTCCTGGTCGTCGTTGAAGCGCTCGTCGCCCTCGAAGGCCGACCAGCCGAAGTTGGCGCCGGCGGCCTTATCGGAGGCGACGTAATCGACCTCCTCGAGCGAGTTCTGGCCGACGTCGCCGATCGAGAGCGCTCCGGTCTCGCGGTCGAAGCTGTAACGCCAGGGGTTGCGCAGGCCGTAGGCGTAGACCTCGGGCGCACCCTGGCCGGCGAGCGACGGCGCTCCCTTCGGCGTGTATGGCTGGCCACCGGCCTTATGGGGGTCGATCCGCAGGATCTTGCCGAGCAGGGATCCCAGGTTCTGGCCGTTTCGCTCGGGGTCGTCGGCGATGCCTCCGTCGCCGGTCCCTATGTAGAGGAGGTCGTCGGGGCCGAACATCAGCAGGCCACCGTTGTGGTTCGAGGCGAAGTCGTCCATTTTCAGCACCTCGCGCCGGGTCCCCGGGTCGATCGAGCCGTCGTCCGCGAGCGCGTACTCGACGACGCGCTGGTCGCCCTCGGAGTCGGTGAAGTAGGCGTAGAGAAGGCGGGAGGCGGCCTCCGGGTCGAACGCGATCGAGAGCAGGCCCTGCTCACCCTCGGCCGAGATCTCGCCGCTGATGTCGAGCGCCGTCGCCGTCTCGCCGTCGGCGGAGACGCGCTGCACCGTGCCCTCCTTCTCGACCACGTAGAGGTCCTCGGACCCTGGGGGCTGCGCCACGAAGACCGGCTGGTTGAAGTCACCGAGCTTCTCGAGCCGTGGCTTGCCGCCGGCGTCGGCGGTCGCATCGCCGGACGCGGTTTCGGTCACCTCAGCCTGCGTCTCGGGGGAGTCGGAGTCATCGCCGCACGCGGCGAGGATGAGCGCGGCCGCGATTACCGCGGCGATGAGAATCCCTCGAGCCCTGCGCACCCCGCAAACACTAGGGATGCAGCTGATCCGCTCCTAAAGAGAGGGGCGGGCCGCGCGCTAGGGCTGCAGCTCGGACCGCTGGTCGTCGCTGCCCGCCTGGCCGGTCTTCTCGTCGGGCTTGATCGGCACGACCTGGCCCTTGTCGTCGACGCGCGTCTGCGGCGGGGCGTCGTCGATCACAACGACGAACTCGCCCTCGGGGACGCTGCCGTCCTCGTTGACGGCGACCGCGTTGCCCTGCAGGCCCGCGGCGAGGCGGTAGCGGACCGTGTACTCGCCGGCCTGGACCGGGGTCACCTGCCAGACGAGGGTGAAGCTGTCGTCGGGCTCGAGCGCGCCGAAGCTGAAGGTGTTGGTCTGCACGGCCACTGCGCCGCTGCCGCCGACGATCTCGCCTCCGGGCGGAGTCGTGGGTGGCGCATCGGCCTGCTTGGGATAGCCCTGCTCGAGGATCCAGACCGGCCGGGACGGGATCGCGAGGCCCTCCTGCTCGGAGAGCACGGAGAAGGCGCCCGCGGCCTCGGAGCGCGGCTCATCGGAGGCCGCCTCTTCCTCAGCTGCATCGGTGTCCTCGCCTTCCTCCTCGGCAGCGGACTGGTCGAGCTCCTCCTGGAGGGCCTGGTCGACCGCCGCGTCGAGATCGCCCTCGGGAATCTGCTCGCCGTCGGTGCCGGTCGCGGGCTCCCCGGGGTCGTCGGAGGATGCGGCGTCCTCGGGTCCGACCTCGACGACGGCGTCGGGGGCCGTGAAGACGGTGACGGCAAGGTCGGGGATCGTCTCCTCGCCTGCGTTTCTGACCTCGAGAACGAGCTCGGAGGTCTGGGCGAGGCGCTGCTGCGCGGGGAACTCGGCGCTGACGATCTCGACGGGGAACTCGCCCTCCGCTTCGGACTCGTCCTGGCGCTCGCCTCCGCCGCACGCCACAAGGCCTGCAGTGCTGAGCGCGACGACAACCCCGAGTCCAAGGCGATCGCGCACCCGCGATCGGCGGGGTGTCGAGGCGCCCTCCTCCAAAAGCGCGGGCAACATACCACGCACCCTACTTGCAGATGCGGCCCTCAGATGCCGTTGCGGGTGGCGCCCATCGGGTCGATCGCATAATCTTCCGGTGTGCCGCGGTACGCGCGGCCGGAGGAGGGAAATGGTCAGGTCTGTAGCGGATAGGGCATTCCTGCCGGCGAAGTCGCTCTTCGAGCAGGTCGGGGACATGATGATCCTGACCGCGAAGACGATGATCTCCGCAGTTCGCCCCCCGTACCCGTACGGCGGCGAGTTCATCGGGCAGTTCCTGTTCGCGCTTCAGCTCTGCTGGTTCCCGATGATGATCTCCACCCTGGCCTTCGGCTTCGGGGCCCCCGGCCTTCAGGCCGCCAACTTCCTGTCGCTGTTCGGGGCCCTCGACCGCCTCGGCGGCTTCTTCGTCCTCGCTTCCGTCCGCGAGTTCGCGCCGTTCGTCACCGCGGTCGTGGTCGCCGGAGTCGCCGGCACCGCGATCACCGCCGACCTCGGCGCCCGCAAGATCCGCGAGGAGCTCGACGCCCTCCAGGTCCTCGGCGTCGACCCGATCAAGAACCTCGTCGTACCGCGCTTCCTCGCGCTGATGCTGATCACCGGGCTGATGGACATCTACGCGCTGATCTTCGGCATCGTCGGCGGCATCGGCGCGACCCTCCTCTACAACGAGCCGCTCGGAGGCTTCTTCGCCACCCTCTTCAACAACGCGTCGACCACGGACCTCTGGGGGTCGGTCCTGAAAACGACCCTGTTCGGCGCCGTGATCGCGATCGTCTGCTCCTACAAGGGGATGACTGCGTCCGGAGGCGCCGAGGGCGTCGGCCGCGCGGTCAACGAGGCCGTCGTCATTTCCTTCCTCGGCGTGTTCGCGATCAACTACGTCTTCACGCAGACGCTGCTCGCAACCCACCCCGAGCTGCAGGTCATCAAATAATGAGTTCGTGGACGGCCGTCCCGCGCGGCTGGCTCAACTCGGCGGGCGAGATCTTCGGCTTCTCGGTGCGCGTCATGGGCCTGGTCTACTCGGGCCGCGTCTTCCAGTTCTTCGGCGAGGCGCTGCGCCAGACCGGGATCCTGATCCTGGGCTCGGCCCTGGTGATCTGGGGCCTCGTCTTCTTCCTCGGCCTGACCTGCGGGATCGAGGGCGCCTACCTGCTGCGCGCCCAGGGCGCGCCCGCCTATGCCGGCGTCTTCGCCGCCTGGTGCGACCTGCGCGAGCTGATGCCGTATGCGTTCGGCTACATGCTCTCGGCCAAGGTCGGGACTGGAATCGTGGCCGAGGTCGGCGCGATGCGGATCTCGGACGAGATCGACGCGCTCGAGGTCATGGGCGTCCCGCCCGTCACGTTCCTCGCCGCGACCCGCCTGCTCGCCGCCTGGATCGCCTTCCCCTTCATGTACCTGGCCGGCATCGGGATCATGTACTTCGCCAGCTGGCTCGCGGTCGTCGAGCAGATTGGCGACGTCAGCTCGGGCGGCTACTTCCTGATCTTCTGGATGTTCCAGAACCCACCCGACCTCTTATTCAGCCTGATCAAGGGCATGGCGATGGCCACGGTCATCGTTCTTGTCGGCTGCTACTACGGCTACACCGCCTCGGGCGGGCCGGTCGGAGTGGGCACCGCGACCGCGAAGTCGATGGTCTTGAACATCGTCTTAGTCCACATCATCGGAATGATGGGAACCCTGATCTTCTGGGGGGCGAACCCGAGAGCGCCGATAGGCGGCTGACGGCCATGCCGTCAGGAAAGACCCTGTAGGAACCGAGGAGGCGAAGTTGGCAGAGCGCAACGACAGCGAACCGGAGGCGGAGCCGACGCGCACGCGCGCCGCGGACGAGCGGGAGCAGCAGGCGGATCCGCTCGAAGCGCAGGGGATGGACCCCAACGAGGACTTCGGTAACCGCGACTACGTGCTGCCCGGCGTCGAGGCGGACGACCCCCAGCCCTACAAGTGGCACACGGGCGAGAAGCGCGACCACGGCGGCGAGGACGCGATCGAGATCATCGACCTCGTCAAGCAGTTCGGCCGCACGCGCATCCTGAACGGCGTCAACCTCGGCCTGCCCGACAACATGATCTCGATGGTCCTCGGCCCGTCGGGTACCGGTAAGTCGGTGCTGATCAAGCACATCGTCGGCCTGCTCTACCCCGACGCGGGCGACGTGCTCGTGCACGGCGAGTCGATCCCGGCGATGTCCGACGACGAGCTCTTCGAGGTCCGCAAGAAGTTCGGCCTGCTGTTCCAGGACGGCGCGCTGTTCGGCTCGATGAACGTGTTCGACAACACCTGCTTCCCGCTGCGCCAGCACACCGACAAGTCCGAGGACGAGATCGAGAACATCGTCAACACCCGGCTCAGCGAGGTCGGCCTCACCGAGGCCGCCTACAAGATGCCGAACGAGCTGTCGGGAGGCATGCGCAAGCGCGCCGGCTTCGCGAGAGCGCTGGTGCTCGATCCCGCGATCGTCATGTTCGACGAGCCGGACTCGGGCCTCGACCCGGTGCGCACGGCGCTGCTCTGCGAGCTGATCCGCGAGGTCCACGAGGAGAACGGCGGCTGCTACATGGTGATCAGCCACGACCTCGGCACCGCCCGCCGCATCGCCGACTTCATCGCGGTGCTGTGGAAGGGCCGGATCGTCGAGAGCGGCCCGTCCGATGAGCTCTTCCATTCGCGGAACGAATTCGTGAACCAGTTCCTGAACGCGGACGTAAAAGGTCCTCTAGCGATGGACTGAGCGCCGCTGGCGGCCCGGTGCCGCCGACCAGCGTTTTCTTGAGCTCCGCTGCTTAACCTGATTGTCGTGAAGGCTGGAGAGATCTTCGAGCGCGTCGCCGCGGTGGCGCTGCGGCGTCCCTGGCTGACGCTCGCGATCACCTTCGTGCTCGCGGTGGGTGGGGCATTCGGCGCCCTGCAGCTCGAGACGAACGCGGGGACCGAGACGCTCGTCGACGAGGACTCCGAGGAGTTCAAGGCGACGGAGCGCTTCCGCGAGGGCTTCGGCGACGACCCCGTCGTGGTGCTGGCTCGCCAGGACGTGCGCCAGACGGTCCTCACCGGCGACCTGCAGGCGCTGTTCGAGCTCGAGACCTGCCTCGCCGGCGGCACCGAGCTCGCCGCCAACCTGCCGCGCCGAAACGAGGCACCCTTGCCCGAGGTCTGCAACGAGATCGCCGAGCTCGCTCCGGCCCAGATCCTGTTCGGGCCCGCCACCTTCCTCTTCCAGTCCGTCACGCAGATCGGCGAGGTCCTGCAGGGGCAGACCGCTTCGGCCAACGAGGCTGCGCAGATCGCCGCGCGCACGGCTGCCAGGTCCGCTGCCCGCGAGGGAGCGTCGCCCGCCGAGCAGCAGGCCGCCGGCAAGGCCGCGGCGGACGCTGTCCTCGGCCAGTTCCAGAGCACCCTGCTCCAGCTGGCCCTCCAGTTCGACATCACGAGCCAGCCGCGCCTCGACGACACCGAGTTCATCAGCCGCGTCGTCTTTGACCCTGCCCAGGAGGCGGGGACGCCGAAGGAGCGCCTCACCTATCTGTTCCCGAACCGCGACGCCTCGCTGATCACGGTTCGCCTGCGCCCGGACCTGACCGACGACCAGCGCGCCCAAGCGATCGAGTTGTTCAAACGCGCCGCCGGCGACGAGCGCTTCGGGCTGAGCGACGGCGACTACGTCGTCAGCGGCGTCCCGGCGGTCGTCAGCGGCCTCGCCGACGCGCTTCGCTCCGAGCTGCTCCTGCTGCTCGTCGTCGCCGTGATCGTGATGGCGGCGGTGCTGGCGGTGATCTTGGGGCCGCCGCTGCGCCTGCTTCCGCTGGCGCTCGCGGTGGCGGCCGCCGCGATCACCTTCGGCTTGCTTCGCCTGTTCGGAGGCAGCCTCACGATGGCCTCGATCGCCGTGATGCCGGTGCTGATCGGCCTCGCGGTCGACTACGCGATCCAGTTCCAGGCCCGCTTCAACGAGGCGCGCGACGAGGGCGTTGCCCCCGCACGCGCGGCGACGCTCGCCGCCGGGAGGGGAGGGCCCGTCATCGGCGCCGCGTGCATCGCGACCGCCGCGGGGTTCACCGCGCTGGTGCTCTCGCCGATTCCGATGGTCCGTTCCTTCGGCCTGCTGCTGGTGCTCGGCACCGCGCTCGCGTTCGTGCTCGCCGCGACCGCGGGATTCGCTGCGCTCGCCCTCGCCTCTTGGCGCGGCGCGCCTCAGCCGCGCGCGGCCCACGAGCGCTCCGGCGGGGGCCTCGGCTCCCGCGCCGCGGGGTGGCGTTCCGCCGCCGGCCGGCGCATCCGCGCCACCGGGAAGCGCTCACTCGCGGTCGCGATCACGCGACCGGGCCGGGTGCTCGCCGCCGCGGTGGTGCTCGCGCTCTGCGGCTGGGTCGCTGCGCTCAAGACCGAGGTGATCTCGGACGTCCGCGACCTCGCGCCGGCGAGCCTTCCCGCCCTCGCAGACGTCAACACGCTCCAGGACGAGACCGGCGTGGCCGGCGAGGTCGACGTCGTGGTTCGCTCCGAAGAGCTGACCGACCCGGCGGTGATCAACTGGATGCGCGACTTCCAGGCACGCGTGCTCGAGGACGGGGGCTACTCGGGCAAGAACCCGAGCTGCGACAGCGCCGACCTCTGCCCGCTGTTCTCGCTGACCGACCTGTTCACGGGCGCCGCGGGAGCACAGACCCGGCAGCGCGCGGAGGCCCTGCTCGAGGCGATCCCGCCCTATCTCTCCGAAGCCGTGGTCACTCGCGACCCCGAGTCGGGCGAGATCGGCGACACGGCCAACATCCCGTTCGGGGTCAGGGTCGGGCCGCTCGACGAGCAGCAGGCGCTGATCGATGACATCCGCTCCGAGGTCGACGCCGACGGCGGGCCGCCCGAGGGCACCGAGGTCGAGCTCGCCGGGCTGGTCGTGATCGTCGCCGCGGCCAACGCGGACCTCGAGGCGAGCAGCTACTGGCTGCCGTTCGTCGGCCTGCTGGTCGTCGCGCTTGCGCTGCTCGCCCTCTTCCGCTCGCCGCGCCGGGCGCTGGTGCCGCTGCTGCCGATCGTGCTCGCGACGGGCTGGTCGTCGCTCGTCGTCGCCGCGATGGACGTCCCCCTGAACCCGATGTCGGCGACGCTCGGCGCCCTGGTGATCGCGATCGCGACCGAGTTCAGCGTGCTGCTCTCGCTGCGATTCGAGAGCGAGCGCGCCGCAGGGCTGTCGGTCGGCGAGGCCCTGCGCGTCACCTACTCGCGCACCGGCACCGCCGTGCTGGCCTCGGGCGCGACCGCGATCGCCGGCTTCGCCGCGCTGACAGCGACCGACATCCGCATGCTTCGCGACTTCGGGATCGTCACCGTCGCCGATCTCGCCGTCGCCCTCGCGGGCGTGCTGCTGGTGCTCCCTGCGGCCCTCGTCTGGGCCGAGGAGGGCTTCAGGCTCCCATCGCTGCGCCAGCGCCAGCGCACCGGGCGAGCGCCCAGGCAGCCGCGGCGACGCCGTTCGACCGGGCCCGTCGGCCCCGGCGCGATATGAGGCGCCGGTGAGCGAGGACCCCGCACCCGGCGGTGAGGAGCGCGAGGGCGGCGGCCCGAGGGAGCGCCCGGGGCGGCCTCGGCCGCCCGCGATCTACTCGGCGATCGTCGGGCTCACCTTCATCGCGATCATCGCCGTGGCCGGCATCAGCGCGCTTCGCGGCAACGACGATCGCACCGTCCTCGGCGCGGGGGCCGAGGGCGACCTTCCCCTGGCGCAGTTCGCCGTCCCGGACGCCAGGGGCGAGCTCGACGGCGATGCCAACATCGCGCAGGACGACTGCCAGACGGCCGAGATCCCGTGCCCGGACTCCGAGCAGCGCACCCCGGCCTGCGAGGTCGAACTGGAGGGGGCGATCCGGGTGTGCGACCTCTTCGACCGTCCGCTGGTGGTCTCCTTCTGGTTCACGCGCGGAGGGGAGTGCGAGGCCCAGCAGGACGTCTTCGACGCCGTCTATCGACGCTACCGCGAGCAAGTCAACTTCCTCGGGATCAACGCGCGCGACGACCGCGAAGCGGTCGGTGAGCTGATCTCCGACCGCGGATGGACCCACCCGCTCGGGCTCGACAGCGACGGCGCCCTGTCGAACCTCTACCGTGTCGGCGGCTGTCCGACGTTCATCTACGCCTATCCCGGAGGAATCGTCGAGGAGACGACCGTGGGCCAACTCGACGAAGCCGAGCTGTCGGCCAACGTCGAGAAGCTGATCGCGGCGACGAAGCAGCGGGCCGAGACGGTTCGGTGAGGTGAGGCGCTGATGGAGATGCCGCCAAACGGCGAGGCAGTGCCCGAGCCCGGCTGGGTCGCCCCGGGGCTCGCCGAGGAGTTCCCCGGCCTTGGCCTGTTCACCACCACCCTCGCCGCCGGCGCGACGCGCAGCCCCGAGCCCCTGAAGGAACGGCTGAGGGAGCTCAGCAACCGCTTCGGAGGCCAGCAGGCGATCGTCCTGCGCCAGCGCCCGATCCCCTGGGCCTACCGCGTCTTCTTCCGGCACATCGCCCTCGACCCCGACGAGACGCCCACCCCCATCGAGCAGGTCTCGCTCGATCGCATGCGCGACGGGCGCTTTCGCAGCCGAAACCGCGTCGAGGATGCGCTGCGAATCGCGATCGTCGAGGTCGGGGTGGCGATGCAGGCCTTCGACGCCGCGAAGGTCGAGGGCAGGCTCGGGCTGCGCCTCTCGGTCGAGGGTGAGAAGTTCGAGGGCAGGGTGACGCCGCTGGCGGCGGGCACGCTGGTCCTCGCTGACGAGTCGCGGCCGCTCGCGCTCCTGTTCGGTGCCGCTGCGAAAAGCGCCGAGCCCACGCGCAAGACCGAGCGCACGACCCTGGTCGCGATCAGCGTCAAGGGGGTGCCCGATGTGGCGCTCGAAGAGGCCTTATGGATCGCGTCGAGCGCCATGCTCGCGTAGACTTTCCTTCACCCATTCGGAGGAGGGTCGCATTGCCCGAAGAGCTGCTTCAGAGGACCGGTTTCGTCCAGGTGCCCGAGCCGCCGGCAGACGACGCGTCCTGGCTCCCGCCGGCTCCCCCCGAGGGCCTGGGCACCGCGCTCTTCGAGCACGACGAGCGCGCCGCCCGGCGCGACCTGCGGCGCCAGATCGCGGCGATGGAGGCAGAGCTCGGCCAGCTCTTCGCATCCGCCTTCCCCCGCACCGGAATCGACTTCAGGGTCCCCGCCCCCGGCGGCGGCCCCAGGGTGCTGTCGGTCGACGAGCTCGAGCGCCTGCGCGACTCGCTCGCCTCGCGCATCGGCGAGGTCAAGAGCCACCTCGGCGAGTACAGCCGGGCGGAGGAGCTGAACCGCGGTCTGATCGAGCGGATGACCGATGACCCTGAGTCCCACAAGTGGGTCCGCGTCTCGAACGAGGACGTCGGCGAGCGCGGCTGCCGCCACTGGCACGCCCGGCCCCGCTGGGGCGTCCTGGGGATGCTGCTGGGCTGGTGGCGGGTCAAGGTCTCATCCGGTTGCCCATTAGCCGAGGCACCGGCCTGAGGCCGGTGCCGAAACACGGATGTGACACCCGCCTGAGGCGGGTCCGGCGCCAAGACGTCCACTAGACCCAGATGGCCAGCAAGCGCTCTCGCAAGCGGCGCCGCCAGCGCCCGCGTCCCGCACCTGACGTCGCAGCCGTGGCCGCGCGCAAGCGAGTCACGCCCGGTGGGCCGCCGCCTCCGCCGTGGGGCTCGTTCCCGCTCTCAGAGCTCGTCGTCCTGGTCGCGATCGTGATGCTCGTCGCGGGCTTCTTCGTCGGCCCGCCGCGGGGGGCGATCCTGCTCGGGACCGGGCTCGCACTCGGCTCGCTGGCGGGGTTGGAGCTCGGGGTCCGAGAGCACTTCTCGGGCTACCGCTCGCACACCACTCTGCTGGCTGGAGCCGCGGGGATCGCGGTGGTCGCAGCCCTGCTCATCGGCGCCAAACTCGCCCCGATCTTCGGGGCCGTCGGTGGCCTCATCGCCTTCGCCGCCGCCGCCTACGTGTTCGCCGGGGCGTTCCGTCGTCGGTCGGGGGGCGCGCTCTTCAAATTCAAGGGGTCGTAGGTCCCGGCAGGCTCCCCACCATCAGATCGCGGCCACGGGCGCCCGCCCACCATCATTCGCGGCTGCTTCGCAACCGCTCCGACGGAGAGCGGGCTGGTGGCCGGCATCAGATCGCGGCCACGGGCGCCCGCCCACCATCATTCGCGGCTGCTTCGCAGCCGCTCCGACGGAGAGCGGGCTGGTGGCCGCTAAGCGGTTGCCTTGGCCTCCAGCGCCGAGGCGAGGACGCGGCGCTGCCGCTCGGTCATCGAGCCGAGCTCCTTTGTCTCCTTCAGGCCGGCGTGCTGGATCAGCTTGCGAGACCGGGCCTTGCCCCAGCGGCGCTGCGCAGAGAGCAGCTCGCCGATGCACATGCTGCGCGCCTCCCAGGGGCAGTCGAGGACTATGTCGAGGGCGCTGCGGTTCCCCGCGGCGACTTCGCGCTTCAGCGCCGCGCGGGCGAGGCGAACCTCGTTGGCGCGGGCGAGCGCCTGCATGTGCTGTTCGGCAGGCTCCGAAGGTCGGGGCTCGATGCGGCGCGCAGGGGCGGGCATCGGGCTCAACGCAGGGGCGATCGTGATAGCAGCGGACATCTGACTCCTCCCGTCAGGGGACGTATTGGCGGCGGTCCTGTTTTGCCGGCGTCGCCCCCAGCGGCTTCAACTTGCCGGGGGGAATCGGACGGTCTCTCCAACTCGTCCTCTCCCTGCCCCAGGGTGCGGTGCGCGCGGCGAGAGGCAACCTATCTAGGCGGGGGAGCGCTGGTCAACCCTGAGAATTCTGCGAAGTTCGCTAGGAGCAGTCTTTTTGTTTCGGGGCGAACGCCCGTCCGAAATCAGGTCCGGGGGAGATCGGGGAACTTCGACGTGACCTCGTCGAAGATCTCAAGCGCGCGGTCGAGCTGCTCGCGCTCGTGGGTCGCCATCAGGCTGGTCCTAAGCAGAGCGCCGCCCGGTGGCACCGCCGGGTGGATCGCGACGTTGGTGTAGACGCCCGCGTCGAAGAGCGCCTTCCAGAGCAGGACGGCCTGCCAGTCGTCACCGACCATCACCGGCACGACAGGCGTCGTCGCCTCGCTGCCGTCGGGCAGGGTGCCGGGCTCGATCACCTGCAGGCCGAGGTCACGGAAGCCCTGGCGCAGGTACGCGGCGTTGCCGAGCAGGCGCTCGAAGAGCTCGGGACCCTCGGATCGGATGATGCGAAGCGCAGCGAGCGCCGCGCCGACCGCGGCGGGGACCGCCGAGGCGCTGAAGATGAAGGCTCGGGAGGAGATCCGCATGTACTCGATCACCTCGGTGGAGCCCGCGATGAAGCCGCCGCAGGAGGCGAGGCTCTTCGAGAAGGTGCCCATTCGCAGGTCGACGTCGGACTCGAGGCCGAAGAGCTCCGAGGCGCCGGCCCCGCGGACGCCGAGCACGCCGACGCCGTGGGCCTCGTCGACCATCAGCCGCGCGCCGTAGCGCTTCGCCAGCTCGGCGATCGGCGGCAGGTCGCAGACGTCGCCCTCCATCGAGAAGACGCCGTCGACGATCACCAAGGTGCCGCTCTCATCGGCCTGGGCGCGCTGGAGCATCGATTCGAGCTTGTCCATCCGGTTGTGGCGGAACGGCCGCATCCGGGCTCCAGAGAGCTTGCAGCCGTCCAGGATGGACGCGTGGTCGCCCGAGTCGACGATCGCGGTGTCACCGGGCTCGAGGATGGCGCTGATCGCTCCCAGGTTCGACTGGTAGCCGGTCGTGAAGACGATCGCGTCCTCGGTCTGCATCCACTCGGCGAGCTCGCGCTCGAGGTCGAGGTGAAGCGGGGTCGTGCCGTTCAGAAGCCGCGAGCCGGTGACGCCGGTCCCGTAGGCCTCGAGCGCGTCGCGGGCGGCCTGCTTGACGCGCTCGTCGGTCGTCAGGCCGAGGTAGTTGTTGGAGCCGAGCATGATCGTCTCGCGCCCCTCCATCTCGACGACGGGGCCGGCCTGCGAGTTGAGGATCCGGAAGTACGGAAGCATGTCGCCCTGCCGGGCGGCCTCCAGCTGCTCCGCGCGCTCGTGGTCGGAGACCTTGGCGAACACGTCGACCGGGGTGGTGGTCGAGTCATTCATTGCGACAAGTGTAGTTCCGGGTAGGTAGGTTCCGCCGAGGTGACTGATTCCCCATCCACGCCCGCCCGGATGATCCGCCCGGCGTTGCGCATCTCTGCGTCCTCGGGCTCGCCTTTGGCACCACCAAAGGCTTCGCGAGGAGCGGCGAAGGTGCAGAGCAGTCCTTGAGCTGCTCGGCCTGGCGAATCCCCGGTCATGCGTCGATCGGGAATCAGTCATCTGATGAGCGCGAATCCGGAGATCGAGGTCAGGCCCGTCGTCGGGCGCGGGGAGATGACGAAGTTCATCAAGCTCCCGTTCCGGCTGCACGAGGGCACGGTCTGGGTCCCACCGCTCGTCACGGAGCGCCGCAAGTTCCTCGACCGCGACAAGAACCCCTTCTTCGAGCACGCCGAGGCCGAGTACTTCCTCGCCTGGCGCGGCGACGAGGTGGTCGGCCGCATCTCCGCACAGGTCGACGAGCGCTGGGACCAGTTCCAGGGCGGCAACGACGGGATGTTCGGCTTCTTCGAGTGCGAGAACGACCCCGAGGCGGCGAAGGCTCTGTTCGGCGCCGCCGGCGAGTGGCTGCGCGGTCGCGGCCGCGAGCGCATCGTCGGCCCGATGGACTTCAGCACCAACGACGAGTGCGGCCTGCTCATCGAGGGCTACGAGCTCGCGCCGCTGATCCTCCAGCCCTGGCACCCGCCCTACTACGCCGGGCTGATCGAGGGCGAGGGCATGACCAAGTCGATGGACCTGCTGATGTGGTGGCTCGAGCTCGGCGGGCAGATGTACACCGACGAAGGCTTCCACCCGATGATCCACGAGCTCGCGAAGAAGGTCGAGGGAGAGCACGGGGTCACGATCCGCGACTTCCGCAAGAAGGACCTCGAGGCCGAGATCACCCGCTTCATCGAGGTCTACAACTCGGCCTGGGAGAAGAACTGGGGCTTCGTCCCGATCACTGCGGAGGAGGTCCGCGCGCAGGCCTCCGACCTGAAGCCGGTGCTGGACGAGCGCTGGGGCTTCATCGCGGAGCGCGACGGCGAGGTGCTCGGCGCGGCGCTGACGCTGCCCGACGTCAACCAGGTGCTGCGCAAAATGAACGGCAGCCTCCTTCCGTTCGGGTGGCTCACCTTCCTGCGCGCGACGTTCGCCCGCGAGGGCGTCAACACGAAGCGCGCGGGGATCGACCGCGTGCGCGTGTTCGCCCTCGGCGTCAAGCCCGAGTACCAGCACCTCGGCATCGCGGCCGCCTTCTACGACCGCTGCCTGCGGGTGGGCAAGGAGCTGAACCAGCCCCGCGGCGAGACCGGCTGGATCCTCGAGGTGAACAAGGCGATGAACCGCGCGATGGAGGGGATGGGCGGCAAGGTGATCAAGAAGTACCGGCTCTACGAGAAAGCCCTCTAGCTCCGCACCCCCTGTTTTCCCGTGGGGGCCAGGAGTAGGATGGCCGCCGATGGGTGAGCAGATCGAAGTCGTCGAGGCTGGGCCGGTGCGCCCGCTTCCCGTCCGGCGCGAGCCGGGGACGATCCAGCTCTGGGGCCGCGAGGTCGGCCCGCTGGCGATCGCCGCCGGAGCCGGCGCGGCCGCAGGTGTCGCCGCAGTCGTGGTCGCCCACGCGGCGAAGCCCGAGCGCCGCGTTCCCCGCCGGGGCCTCTTTCGCCGTCGCGAGAAGGTCGTCGCGCGGCGCTCCTTCCTCGTCGACGTCCACGTCCTCGGCCGCTAGACCCATCTACGTCCACGACCGCACCGACGTGCTCGAGGTCGAGTTGCGGCCTCGATTCGCCGCGCGGCTCCCGCGGAGCGGCGGTGGCGACGGAGTCATGAGGGTCCGCGAGGGCGTCGTCGAGCGCCTGCTCCACATCGGGCCGTGTCCGGTCAGGGTGCGGGCCTGGCATGTGCGCACCGGGATTCGCATCCGCGCCGAGCGCGTAGAGCCCCGCCTCTCGATCCACTTCGACCACTCAGTCGAGTGCGAGGCCGCTGGACGCGAGCACCTCGAGCTCGCGATCGATCGCATGCGCTTCGCGCTCGCGATCGATGACGACATGTCCGACTTCTTCGAGACGTTCAAGGCCGACCCGCTGATCGGCCCCGTGATCCACCGCCGCCCGTGGGTTCGCCCCAGGCGCCGGCCCTGGCCGTGGGAGGCGCTCGCGTGGGCGATCGCCGAGCAGCTGATCGATTCTCCGCGCGCCGCCGCCATCGAGCGGCGCATCGTCCGTCGGTGGGGGCCGCGGGTCGCGCCGGCGCGCCGCTCCGACCGCCCGCTGATGGACGTCCCCTCGCCCGAGCTGATGGCCGGCCGGGCCCCGGCCGAGCTCGTCTCGATGGACCTGACCGAGGGGCGGTCGCTGGCGATGGTGCGCTGTGCCCGCGAGGTCGCGGCAGGCCGCGCCGACCTATCGGATGCCGCCGCGGACCGCAGGCTGCTCGCGGTGCGCGAGATCGGGCCCTGGACGGTGCAGTGCCTGGGCCTGAACGGTCGGGGCGACCCCGACTCGCTCCCCGCGGGCGACCTCGCCTACGTCAAGCTAGTCGGCCACCTCGCCCGGCTCGGCCGGCGCGCCACCGTCACCGAGGTCGAGGAGTACTTCGCTCCCTACGCGCCCTTCCGCGGCCTCGCGGGCACGTTCGCGCTGGCGGGCCACCACAAGCTCGTCGCGCAGGGCCCGCCGCTTCGCCTCGCCGACGCGGCCTAGTGCCTAGTCCGTCTCGGGCGGCAGCAGCTCGTTCGTGAACAGCTCGTCGGTCGGCGGCACCTCGGAGATCAGGGCGTTCTCGGCCATCCAGCTCGCGAAGATCTCCCACTCCTTCGGGTCCATCTGTCCGAACGGCTCTTTCGGCGTGCGGGCCAGGAGCGGCAACGTCGCGTCGATCTCGGCCCTCGTCAGCGCCGGTTCGAGACCAGCTCCGTTGGCGAGGATCGTGTTCGTCGCCCCGACGGGGTCCTTGATCGCTGCCCTCGTGCCCTTGGCGAGCGCCGAGATGAACAGGCGGAGCTCCTCGGCGCGGTCCTCGATCTCGTCGCCCTTCGCCACCAGGACCAGCTCGTCGTAGGTCGGGACGCCGAGCTCGTCCACCGGCTGGACGACCGGGCTCTCTCCGCGCAGGGTGAGGTCGACACCCTCGACGTTGCGGAAGCCGCCGAGGATCGCGTCGGCCTGCCCGCCCAGGATCGCCGGCAGCAGGCTGAAGCCGACGTTGACCTCGTCGACGTCCGAGCTCGAGACCCCCGCCTCGCTCAGGATCGTCTCAAGGTAGTCGGACTGGTAGGGGATGCCCGCGGTCGCCACGGTCTTGCCGCGCAGGTCGGCCGCCTTGGCGATCCCGGCGGCCGGCAGATGGATCAGCGAGGTCAGGGGCTCGTCGACGAGTGCGGCGACCGCGACGACGTCGAGGCCCTTCTCGCGGGCCAGAATCACCTCGGGCTCGTACGAGATCGCGAGGTCGGCCCGCCCGGCGGCGACCTCCTTGATCGGGGCGGTGGGGTCGGACGGGACGCGGGGCGTCACGGCCAGCCCTGCCCGCTCGAAATAGCCCTGCTCGAGGCCCATGTAGACGCCGGCGTGGTCGGGGTTGACGTAGAAGTCGAGAGCGAGGTCGATCGGCTGCGCCTCGGCCGAGGCCGGGTCCTCCTGCTTCTCGCCGCAGGCGGCCAGGCCCGTCACGAGGAGGAGCGCCGCGATCGCCGAGGCGATACTGGCCGCGGGGGTGGAGCGGGTGTTCATCGGGCGGGTTCCTCCCTCCAGTCGACGACTCGGCGCTCGAGCAGGGCGAGCAGCCCGAACAGGCAGATCGCCATCATCGAGAGCACGGTGATGGCTGCGAAGGTGAGTGCCGTCGAGAGCTCGCCGCTCGAGACCAAGATCAGGTGGCCGAGTCCCTCGTTTGAGCCGGCCCACTCGGCGAACACTGCGCCGATCACGGCGACCGCGATCGCCACCTTGGCGCCGCTGAACGCGAAGGGGAGCGCCCACGGGAACTCGGCGCGGCGCAACGTCTGCGCGCGCGTGGCGCCGAGTGTGCGCATCATCTTGATCAGGCCGGGGTCAACCGAGCGCAGGCCGTCGAATGTGTTGACCGTGATCGGGAAGAAACAGATCAGCGCGATCAGCAGCAGCTTCGGGCCGATGCCGAACCCGAACCACACGACGAGGATCGGAGCGATGGCGACGGGCGGAATCGTCTGTGAGGCGACAAGCAGCGGATAGAAGGCGCGACGCATCGCCGGCCACAGGTGCATTCCGACCGCGAAGGCGAGCCCGAGCACGGCGGCCAGCACGAAACCGAGGACGACCTCGCGCAGCGTCACCCACGCGTTCTCAGCAAGCAGCTCGCGGTTCTCCCACAGCGCCTCGGCGATCTCGCTCGGGGCGGGGATCAGGAACGGCTTGATCGAGAACAGGTCAGCGAGCACATCGAACTGGGCCGCGGCCTCCCACGCGACGAGCAGGAAGGCGACGACGGTCGCGGGCGCGGCGAGGTCGCGGATGCGGAGGCTCTCGCGCGTCACCTTCCCGACCCTTCCGCCAGAGTGCGCAACGCCTGCTCGCGAAGCTGGATGAAGCCGGGCGAGGTGACGGCGGCGGCCCGGTCGGGCGCCCTCGGCCCGGTGACTTCGATCACGGCCGCGATGCGGCCCGGGCGAGCGGTCATCACCGCGACGCGGTCACTGATGTAGAGGGCCTCCTCGACGTCGTGAGTGACCATCAGGACCGTATGGGCGTCGTCGGCGAGGATGCCCGCGAGCCAGGCCTGCATCTCGGCGCGGGTGATCGCGTCGAGCGCCGCGAACGGCTCGTCCAGAAGCAGCACGGGCTTGCCGGCCATCAACGTGCGCAGGAAGGCGACGCGCTGGCGCATTCCGCCCGAGAGCTCACCGGGGCGCGCCTGCTCGAAGCCCTCGAGGCCGAAGCGCTCGAACAGCGGCCTCGCCTCCTCGCGCGCGGCCTCCCGGGAGAGACCCGCGAGCGCCGGGGCGAGCGACGCGTTGTCGATCGCAGCCAGCCAGGGGAGCAGCAGGTCGCGCTGAGCCATCAGGGCGCAGCTCTCGAGGCGCTCGGTCGCCGAGCGGGCGACGCCGATCGCCGCCGTCCCGTCGGTCGGCTGGGTCAGCCCCGCGAAGATCTCGAGCAGCGTCGACTTGCCGCAGCCCGAGGGGCCGACGATCCCGAGCACCCCGCCGGCGGGGACCGACAGGTCGACTCCCTCGAGCGCCCGCAGCTCGCCGAAGCTGTGGCCGAGACCCCGCGCCGCGACCGCCGGCCCGGCGGCCTCGTTCGCAATCGGTGAGGTGGTGGTCAGCATCGCTCCCTCCGCGCGCATTACCGCACAGGTTCGAAGGGTCAGCGCCGGGTGGCGATCCTGCTTGCCGGGGGCGCTATCTCAGCCCGCTTGCCCGCGAGCCCCCCTGTTTCAGCTTGCGCGGAAGTCTAGTCCTGCAGCCCCGAGGCATCGAGGGCGTCGGCGGGAGTGGTGAACAGCTCGGCTCGAACGATCTTGCCGCCACGGACCGTGTACAGGTAGCCCGTTTCGTCGTGGACTTCGGCTCCGCTGATTCGCCCTTTCCCGCGATGGGTTCGCCCTGAGGTAGACGAGGTCGCCGCCGCCGCGCGTTTCCTTGATGTCGAACCGGTAATCGGGCTCGAAGGTGGAGAACCAGTCGGCGAACCACTCACCCACCGCGTGGCGGCCCTTGAAGGTTCCGCCTTCGAGGAAGGTATAGGTATCGACGGCGAGCTCGACGTCCTCGGCGTAGTGCCCCATCGCGCGCGGGAAGTCCCGCTCGTTCACAGCCGCGAACTGGTCGCGCACGACCTCGACGTTCTCCTGCGACATCCCGCGAAGTATCTAGGACAGGCACCCTCCTTCTCGTGGCGCCGCTCGTGATCGTCGCATGCGGGAACGCAGACGGCTCCTCGACCTCCGACGAGGAGGCGATGATCGAGACCGTGGACTTGGCGAACGAGAGCTTCGCCGAGGGGTAAAGCAGCAGCCACCGCTTCTCGTGCGAAACGAACCGTCGCTTTGCATGGAAGCAGCACCGCCTGGAAGCTGGCCAGCGACCGATTGACACCCTGCCGGGCCATGGATAGGGTCGCCCCGACCTGAGGGAGCAGCGGGCCCCAACCGGGCGAGCGACGAAAGGACTATTCGATGGCTACGTACGTGATCACCCATGAAGTGGACGATGTCGACCGGTGGCTGAGCTCGTTGAAGCGTGTTGAGGTGTTCGGGCCAATTGGCGTCAGTGTGCGGACCTTCTCGGACCCAAATGGATCCAACAAGACCGCACTCATCGCTGAGATCCCTGACATGGAGGCATTCCAGGAGCTCATGAAGAGCGACGCCGCGGCGGAAGCCATGAAGCACGACGGCGTCAGGCCGGAGACGCTTCTCGTTTTGAGCGAGGGCCAGTAGGGCACTAGCCGCGCGAGGGCAACCGGCGCCTGTCCGGGTAGCGTCACATTCAGCAACTTGGACGGGACCCCTACGACGGCGCACGGTAGGACCACGGTCTCGAAGGTGGCTGACCCGCCGAACGGAGCGCGCGGCGAGAGGTTGGCAGTCATGGAGTCTTAGCCCGATCGACGCCGGCCACACTGAATGCGGGCGTTCTTGACGCGTATAGGCGTCACCAGCGCCCGCGTTCGGCGAAGCCGCTGCATTCCATGCAACGCAGCACTGCGCGCGTCGTTCCCAAGCTAGCTTGTGCCCGTGGAGATCGAGCGCAAGTTCCTCGTCGGCGAGCTGCCCGACCTCGAGGGGACCGAGTCGGATGAGATCGAGCAGGGCTATCTCGCGCTCGGCGACGACGGCGAGGTTCGCCTGCGGCGGCGCGGGGCGCGGCGGGAGCTGACGGTGAAGCGCGGCGGGGGACTGAGCCGCGAGGAATCGGAGATCGAACTCGATCGCGACCAGTTCGACGCGCTGTGGCCGCTGACCGAGGGCCGCCGCTTGACCAAACGCCGTCACCGCATCCCCCACGGCGAGCTGACGATCGAGCTCGACGTCTACAGCGGCGAGCTCGAGGGCCTGACCGTGACCGAGGTGGAGTTCGAAAGCGAGGCCTACGCCGGGACATTCGTCCCGCCTGACTGGTTCGGAGACGACGTCACCGGCGACGAGCGCTATCGCAACGAGGTGCTGGCTACAGACGGGCCGCCCTAGGAAGCCGGCGCTCGCTCTCGATTCAGCGAAAGCGGATCGCACGCAGTCGTTCACATGATGTTGTCGTTTCGCCTGCGCGCGGCCGGGAACCTGATGCGTATGCACCCCGATCGTAAGCAGCTGGAGAAGTCGGCTCGGCGGGCGCTCGAAGCGACCAAGCGGCAGGACCGGCGGCTGTTCGCCGCGGCGGCGGGCGGAGCGGTTGCCGCGGCCGCCGCCGCCGGCGCGGGGCTTCGGCGGCTGCGAACCGATGGCGAGCAGGAGTACGAAGGAAGGGCTGCCTACCGCCTGCTCAAGGGTGAGCCGGTCGCCGACGGGATGCGGAGGATCATCGCGGCGAGGGTCGACAACGCCCTGGCCGAGTTGCGGGGCGAGACGACTAGCATCCCGTCCGAGGTCGTTCACGAGGCGCGCAAGGACATGAAGAAGGCCCGCGCCGCGCTGCGGCTGGTCCGCGGCGAACTCGGCGACGATGTCTATCGCCGCGAGAACGACCACTTCCGCGACGTCGGGCGCATGCTCAGCGAAATGCGCGATGCCGAGATCCGGGTCGAGAGCCTCGTGACGCTGATCGAGCGCTACGACCCCGCACTCGAGAAACGGTTCGCAGGACTCCGCGACGCCTTCGAGGCGGAGCTCTCCGAAGCGTGCGAAGGCGGCTCGGTCGAGCGCGCGATGGCGGAGGCCGCCTCGGCCCTGGCGCAGGCACGGCCGCGGATCGGGTCGCTGCCACTGTCGGAGGAGGGATGGGATGCGGTGGCGCCCGGCATCCACCGGACGTACCGGCGCGGGCGCAAACGCCTCGGTGTCGTGACCGAGGAGCCGAGCGCGGAGAACCTGCACGAGTGGCGAAAGCGGGTCAAGGACTTCTGGTACCAGCTGCGGATCGTGCGCGTCTTCAACCTGGACCTCATCGGCCAGCTGATCCGCGAGACCGACGACCTCGCCGACCACCTGGGTGACGACCACGACCTGGCCCTGCTCCGCGAGCAGGGAGCCCGACGCGTCGACGCCTTCGCCCAGCCCGACGACCAGCGCCTGCTGTTCGAGCTGATCGACCGCCGCCGCGGCGAGTTGCAGTTCGCGGCGTTCACGCTGGGGCACCGCGTCTACAAGGAAAAGCCGAAGCGCTTCATCAAGCGGGTCGCGCGGTGACCTCGAAGTTCATCAAGTGGACTCGACTCGCCGGCCGCTCGCGATCACGTTCACGAAGTTCTCGAGGTGCTTGGTCGTCCAGCATTCGAACGCGCCGTCGCAGTAGGGCTCGTAGGCGGCCATCACCGAGTCGCCGTAGTTCCAGTAGAGCTTCGGCTCCGGGTTGAGCCAGAAGGTCCGCCCGGCGCGGTCGGCGATCGTGCCGAAGGTCGAGGCGTGGGGCTCGCGGCCGTTGGTGCGAGCGTCGCCGAGCACGATCACGGTGGAGCGGGGGCCGAGGTCCTCGGTGATCACCTCGCCGAACTCGAGCCAGACGCGGCCGTAGTCGGTGTAGCCCGAGACGTCGGCTACGCCGCCCTCTGACGAGACACGCTCGGCGATGCGGCGGAAATCCCGCTCGTGCTCGAAGACGTCGGTGACCTCTGAGATCCGCTCGATGAAGACGAAGCTGCGCAGCTTGCGAAACGAGTCGTGGAGCGCGTGCAGGACCGAGAGGAAGAAGACACTGGCGCTCGAGACCGAGGTCGAGACGTCGCAGAGGACGTAGATCTCGGGCCGGCGCGGGCGCTTCGGGCGCGTGCGCAGTCGGAGCGGGACGCCGCCGGTCTCGAGCGATGCCCGCATAGTGCGGCGCACGTCGACGATTTGGCTGCTCTTGCGGCCGCGCTGCTCGTGGCCCAGTGTCGCTATCCGCTTCTTCAGCTGGCTGACGGCGCGGTGGACTCCGGCGAGGTCCTGGGACGGGCTCGTCGGCAGAGCGCGGTCGAGCTCGGCGAGCGGGCGGGAGGGCGGAAGCTTGCCCGTGCGCTCGATGGTCGCGCGCTCGAGCTCGCGGCGGAGCTGGCGTTCGAACTCGCGTATCCGATCGGGGTCGAGCGGCTCCTGCTCGCCGTCGGCGCCCTGGCCGCGGGACTGGAGACCAAGCCCGCGCCGGATGCGCTGGACGTCGACGCCGATCACCCCCGAGCGCTCGCCCTGCCGCCCGAAGGCGGTGATTGCGAGCCGCGCCAGGTCGCGCATCGCCGCGCCGTCGCCCGCGGCGATCGCCGCGCGGATGGCTTCGCGCAGCTCCTCGAGGTCGAGGCGGTCCGAGCCCTCGTAGCGCTGCTCGGCGATCTCGTTCTCGAGCGCGCCCGTCTCAGCGGCACGGAAGAAGTGGCGGTCGAACAGCAGCTCGAAGATCCGGCGGTCCTCCTGCGACTTTGCGACAGTGGAGGCGAGCGCCTCGCTGAAGTCGCGCTGGTCGGTCCACGAGACCTCGTCGAGCGCCGCGAAGGCGTCGAGGATCTCGGAGGTCCCCACCGCGACCCCCTCCGAGCGCAGGTCCTCGAAGAAGGCGAGCAGGTTCTCGTGCGTGCGCACCGGCGTCAGCCTTGCGGCGCGCTCGGCTCGCCGGCCTCGGCCGGGGTCTCGCCGAGCTTGACCGCGACGCGCTCGGCGACGAGGTCGATGTCGGAGCGGTGCTTGACGATGATGCTCATCGAGTCCTCGAAGGTCTTGCGGTCGATGTCCTCGGCGCCGATCAGGAGCAGCGTGCGTGCCCAGTCGATCGACTCTGCGATCGAGGGAGGCTTCTTCAGGTCGAGCGCACGGACCATGTGGATCACCTCGACCAGCCTGCGGGCGATCTCCTCATCGAGGTCAGGGGTGTGCAGGCGCACGATCTCTAGCTCGCGCTCGGCCGAGGGGTAGTCGAGCCACAGGTACAGGCAGCGCCGCTTCAGCGCCTCGGTCAACTCGCGCGAGTTGTTCGACGTCAGAAGCACGACCGGCATTGACTTCGCGTGCATCGTTCCCATCTCGGGGATCGTGATCTGAAAGTCCGAGAGGACCTCGAGCAGCATCGCCTCGAACTCCTGGTCGGTCTTGTCGATCTCGTCGATCAAGAGCACCACGGGCTTGTCGGAGCTGATCGCCTCGAGCAGGGGGCGGGTGAGCATGAATTCCTCGCTGAAGATGTCGCCACGCGCCTCCTCCCAGGAGCCCTCGGACTCGGCCTGGATTCGCAGCAGCTGCTTGCGGTAGTTCCACTCGTACAGCGCCTTGGCCTCGTCGAGGCCCTCGTAACACTGGAGGCGGATCAGCTCGCGCCCTGTGGTGCGCGACAGCGCCTTGGCGAGCTCGGTCTTGCCGACGCCCGCGGGCCCTTCGACCAGCACCGGCTTGCCGAGCCTCTGGGCGAGGAACGACACCAGCGCCGCCGACTCGTCGGCCAGGTAGCCGACCTGGCCCAGGCCCTCGCGCACTTCCGCGACGGACTGCGGCTGGGAGGCATCCGACTGCGGTTGGAGGGCGTCAGACATGGCCGCTGATGATAGATCTACTCAAACACCGGATAATCCCCCCGTGCCAATCGCAGACATCTTCCCCAACACCGTCACGCCCTACATCTCGCTGATGATCGGCGGGTTCTTCGTCGGGATCGTCGGCCACGTCTACAGCAGCAAGTTCATCGTGGGCTTCGGGATCGCGATGATCTTCGCGGCCACCCTGTTGCTGCCGCTGGCGCTGATCGTGACCGAGGACGAGCCCGCGACCCCGTCCGAGAACCAGATACTGGCGCCGGGTACACGCTGATGGCTGGGCGCCTCGACGAGGTGGATCTCAAGAAGAGGCTCTCGAAGAAGCAGGAGGCAGAGGGCCTGGCGCGCGCCTCCGCCCGCCTGGTGCAGCTGCGGCTGACGCTCGGTGGTCAGATCGGCGACAAGAGGATCGGCCCGCCGGTCTGCGTCCTGTTCGAGGGGTGGGACGCGTCGGGCAAGGGCGGCGCGATCAAGCGCCTGGTGGGCCCGATGGACCCGCGTCACGTGCGAGTCGTGCAGTTTGCCGCTCCGACCTCCGACGAGAAGCGACACCACTACCTGTGGCGCTTTTGGCCCGTCCTCCCCGGCTGGGGAGGGATGGCCGTGCTCGACCGCTCCTGGTACGGGCGCGTGCTGGTTGAGCGGGTCGAGAAGTTCGCGACGCGCGAGGAGTGGCTGCGCTCCTACGACGAGATCTTCAACTTCGAGCGTGCGCTCGCCGACGACGGCATGATCATCGTCAAGCTCTGGCTCCACGTAAGCGCGGAGGAGCAGCTGAAGCGCTTCAAGGCGCGCGAGAAGAATCCACTGAAGGCGTGGAAGCTGACGGAGGAGGACTGGCGCAACCGAGAGAGGCGCGACGAGTACGAGTTGGCGGTCGAGGACATGCTGGCCCGCACCGACCAGGAGCCGTTCGCGCGCTGGCACGTGATCGCAGGCGACTCCAAGCGCTGGGCCCGGGTCAAGGTGATCGATACGGTGATCTCCGACATCGAGGACGGGATGCGCCGGCGCGGCATCGAGCCGCCCCCGTCCGAGGAGCCCTCGGACACCGGAAGCAGCTGACAGCTGACTTGCTAGGGGTCCCTGCCCTCGGCACGGTGCCGAAGCCCGGCGGCGATGATCACCAGCGCGCCGGCCATCGCCACGAAGATCCCGTAGCGCAGGCTGTAATCGCGCTCGATCAGGACGAGGTCGATGTCGAACTCGATGTCGGGGCGCTCGAGCATCCGGTAGACGAGGATCAGCGCGATCCAGACTCCGGCGAGGACGAAGAGCGCCCACTCGCGCAGCGGCTTCGGCGGGACGTAGCCGCCGCCGACCCGCATCGCCAGGAACACGACCGCGGCGCAGACGGCGAGGATCGCTCCCTCGGCGAAAGTGAAGGCGCCGAGCCCCGTCTGCACCAGGTCGCCTGCGACGGGGACCCCGTACCAGGGCAACAACAGGCTGCCGAGGATGATCGCGACCCCGATCACCACGAGGCGCTCATCGCCGCCGAGACCCCTGAACTCGCGTGAGAGCTCCCCGAGCAGCTGCCGGGGCGCCTCAGTCCAGCGGGCGGCGGCCACCGAAGCCAGAGGTGAGGTCGTGCCAATGAGCGACGTCGTCCTCGCCGAACTCCCAGCAGAGGTAGACCTCGCGGCCGTCGATCACGGCGGGGAAGTCGAGCAGGCCGCGATCGATGTCGCGGATCACGATCCCCGACTCTTCGAGCGCGCCGAGGAGCCTGCGTACCTCGAGGAAGCCCTGACCGACCTGCCGGCCGGGATCCCCTCCGCCGTTGCCCGGCGCCGAATCCGACAGCGCCTCGTGGGCCTCGGCGTCGGTGAGCTCGCCCTTCGCGGCCTGCAGCTGCTCGATCAACGGCCGCAGCCGGGGCAGCATCGCGTTCGCCTCCTCACGGGTGAAGTGGCGCTGGTAGACGTGCGCTGAGGCGTCGTCGCTCACGTCACTTACGCCGATGGCGCAGGGGCGGCGGCGCTCATGCGTTCGAGCAGCAGCTTGCGGTCCGCGTCGCCGATCATCCGCAGCTGGCCCTGGAAGGCGAGATGCCAGTGCTCGGCCGGCCACTTCGAGATGTGCTCGAGCTCGCCGACCAGCTCCTCGGCGGGAACGAACGCATTCTCGGGCAGGATCAGCACGGGCTCGGCCCTGACACGCCACGGGTAGGGCTCGGAGTGCTTCTTCTTGCCCTGTGGCCAGATCGGTTCGCGGTCCTCGAACATCTCGGAGGTCACGCGCGCGATCGCGCCGAACGCCTGGACGCCGGTGACGTAGAAGATCACCTCGTCGCCGGACTCGAACTGCTCGGCCTGGTTTCGGCGCCGCTCCTTGAAGCCGATCACGTCGAAGCCGCGCTCGACGTTGATCTCGAAGTTCTCCAGCGAGCCGGTGAGGATCCAGGTTTGCGCCATCGGAGCGGATTCTATTCCGAGCTGGCCCGGCGCAGCCCGTCGAGGCTCTCTTCGGTCACCTCCCTGAGCTGCCCCTTGGTCGTCGCGACACGGGCGACCCGTCCCAGCAGCCCGATCGGCTCCACCCCGATCTCGACGTCTGCGAACGTCTGCCCCTGGGCCTCGGTCAGGCGCCAGTGCGAGTAGTAGCCACTGCTCTGGCAGCGGAGCTTGATCTGTCGCAGGTCGTCGAATTCCTCGACCGCGAAGGTTGTCGTGGTCGCCCGTCCGAACAGCCCCGGGCTCCTCTGCTCGAAGGTCGACCCCTTCTCGATTCGCGTGGGGACGCCCGTCGTCTCCAACGAGTCGCCCGCCCAATCCGGGTAGCGCGTGGGATCGGCGAGCAACGCCCAGATGCGCTCGACGGGTGCCTCGATCAACGCCTGCTGGCTCCACTGCGTCAAGCGCTGACGAGCTCCCGCGCGCGCCGCGCGAGCCCGGGAACGTCGAGTCCCTCGTACTCAAGGGCGGCGTCGGCCAGCACGGCCTCGGAACGCTCGCGGTCGGAGCCGGCGAGCAGGCGACCGTGGATGAGGGTGCAGCGGGCGGCGTCGAGCGGGCGGCCGAGCTCGGTCCAGTTGCGCCGGGCGATGACCATCAGGCGATCGGCCTCGGCGGCGTCCTCGGCGCAGGCCCCGAGCGCTTCGGCCTGCGCCGCCTTGCCGACCGGGTAGTGCAGGCGCTCGGCGAGTTGCTCGGCCTCCTCGGCCGCGGCCTGCGCCTGCTCGGCGCGACCCGCCAGCGCCAGGACGACCGCGCGGCCCGAGATCGCCTCGACCGATTGCGCGATCAGGCCGGCGCGCTCGCAGATGTCGAGGGCCTTCGCGAGTTCCGTCTCGGCGGCGGTCAGGTCGTCCTGCTCGCGCAGCGTCAGCGCCAGCCAGTGCAAGGCGTTGAATGCGATCTCGGAGCGGCCGACCTGCTCGCCGAGCTCGTGGGCGCGGCGGAACGAGCGCACCGCGGCGTCCCAGTCGCCCTGGCGCCAGGCGAGCACCCCGCGCATCAGGAAGGGGAAGCAGAGCTTTCCGTGCAGGCCCTCGCGCTCGGCGAGCTGGGCGCTCGCCTCGGTCGACCGTTCGACCTCGTCCCAGTCCGCGCTCTCGACGGCGAGCTGGCCGATCGAGGCGTGCAGCTCGACCTGCGAGGGCAGGTCGCCCACCTGCTGCGCGAGCTCCAGCGCCTCGCGGTAGGCCTCGCCCGCCCCCTCGTAGTCGGCCTCGGAAACCTCGAGGTGGTAGCCGAGGGTGAGCAGCGCGCGCACGGCCTCGCCGGGGTCGGACTCGCGCGCCAGCGCCACGGAGCGCTCCAGGTTCTCGCGGGCCTTCTCTGAGTCGCCGATGCGGCCGAAGACGCGGCCGAAGATCCCGTGGGCGCGGCTCGCGGCTCGCGCCTCGCCGAGTCGCTCGGCCAGGCGGAGCGCCTTCTCCGAAGCGTAGATGGCGAGCATGTTGTCGCCGGTGTGCATGTAGAGGGACGCCGCTTCCTCGTAGAGGCGGACGAGCTCGATGCACGGCGGTCCGTCCTTCAGCAGGTCGATCCCGCGCTGGTAGTTGTCGATTGAGGCACGGCGCTCGCCCTTGTGCCAGAGCGCCGCTCCGATCTTGCGGTGCAGGTCGGCGACGCGAGCGAGTTCTTCCTCGGAGCGGTGATAGGAGAGGCACTGCTCCCAGACGGTCACCGCCGCGTCGACGCGCCCCATGCGGAGCGCGACGTCGCCCTCCTTCTCGCCGATCCGCGCGCGCGAGCCCGGGTCGAGCTCGTCGGTCATATCGAGGGCGGCGCTGTAGCGCTCGTACGCCTCGGCATTGGAGTAGAGGGCGGCGGCGGCATCGCCGGCGGCTTCGAGCAGTGCCAGCGCCTCGGCGCGAAGCTTCGCGAGCGCCTCGGGCTCGAGGCCGGCTTCGGCGCCGAGCGAGGCGGCGCGCGTGTAGTGCTCGGCTACGAGGCCGACGAAGGCGTCGATCCGGTCGCCCGCGCGCTCCCGGATGAACTCGCCGACCTCGACGTGCTTGCGGCACCGGACCGCCTTCGGGAGCATCCCGTAGGCGACGTCGCGGATCAGCACGTGCTTGAACGAGTACTCGCGCTCGCCGGCGAGGCGGCTGCGGTTGTTGGTGACGACCAGGTCCTTGCGCTCCAGCCGGGCCAGCGTCGTCGCAAGGTCGAGGCCCTCCTCGTGCGCGGCCTCCACGAGCGAGCCTTCCCAGAAGATCTGGCCGACCACCGCCGCGTGCAGCAGCAGCCTGCGCTCGAGCCGGTCGAGCGAGTCGAGGCGAGCGGCGAGCAGCGATTGCACCGTGCCGGGGAGCCCGGCGGTCTCGACCGTGTCCTCCTCGATCAGGCGGTTGACCATCTCCTCCGCGAACAGCGGGTTGCCGCCCGAGCGCTCCGCGACCTGCGGCACGACCTCGCCCCGGCTCTCGGCCTCGCCGTTGCCCGGCATCAGCGCCGAGACGAGCGATCGCGTCTCGTCTGCGGTCAGGGGCTCAAGCGAGATCGTGGTGGCGTTCTTCCGCCCGCCGCCCCAGCCGGGACGGATCTCGAGCAGCTCGTCGCGAGCGAGGCACACCAGCAGCAGCGGGCCGCGCACCCAGCGCGCGAGGTGGTCGATCAGGTCGAGCATTCCCTCGTCGGCCCAGTGGATGTCGTCGAACGCGAGCACCAGGGGTCGCCTCTGCGCGATCCCCTCGATCACCGCCCGCGTCGCCGAGAAGAGCGCCTCGCGCATCCGCTGCGGGTCGCCGGCGTCAGCGGGCACGAGCTCCTCGGGGGGTTCGATTCCCAGGGGCACCGCCACGAGGGCCGCGTTTCGCTCGGCCGAATCCGGCTCGCCGAGCTCGGCCATCAGGGGGGCGACCCCGGAGAGCAGCTTCTCCCACGCGGCCTCGGGCGTGTCGGTGTCGAGCAGCTCGAACTCCTCGCGCAGCACCTCCACCAGCGCCAGATAGGAGACGCCCGCGTACGGGGGGCATTGCCCGCGGCGGATCGTGGGGGTGGGGCCGTCACCGCTGTCGATGGTCATGGTCAGCTCGCGCAGCAGCCTCGACTTGCCGACGCCTGCCTGGCCGAGCACCGTCACGAGATAGGGGTGACCCTCGCGCTCGACGCGCTCCACGAGCGAAACGAGCAGCTCCGCCTCCTCCTCGCGCCCGATCAGCGGCGTCTCGGCGCGGAGCTCTCCGCGGCGCGGCGCACCGAGCGCGCCCGTCGCCTCCCAGGCGGGGACGGGCTCGTGCTTTCCCTTGAGGGTCAGCGGCTCGAGGCGCTCGTAGGAGATCTGCGCGCGGCTCGCCCGGTAGGTGGATTCTCCGACGGTGACGGATCCGGGCCGCCCGGCGGCCTGGAGTCGCGCGGCGATGTTGACAACGTCGCCCATCACCGTGTAACGGTCGCCGACAGCGCCCGCCATCACCTCGCCGGAGTTGATCCCGACCCTCAGCAGGAACCCGGCCTCGCTCTCGGCCATGGCCTCCTGCATCGCGAGCGCGGCGCGGACCGCGCGCTCGGGGTCGTCCTCGTGGGCCACCGGGGCGCCGAACACGCCCATCACGTTGTCGCCCATGAACTTGTCGATCGAGCCCCCGAAGCGCTCCACCTGCTCGCCCAGGCTGCGAAGCGTGCGGTCGACGAGCGCCTTGACGGCCTCGTGGTCCATGCGCTCGGCGGCGGCGGTGTAGCCGGAGAGGTCGGCGAACAGCACGGTCGCCTGGCGTCGCTCCTCGGGCGGCGCTTCGGGCACGGACGCTTCGAGGCTCCCCACGGCCTCGGCGCCGAGGCCGTGGCCGCACTCCATGCAGAACTTCGCCGCGACGGGATTCTCGGCGCCGCAGTTCGCGCAGCGCGGCGCCAACGCGCCTCCGCACGACATGCAGAATCGAGCCATCTCGGGGTTCTCGGCGGCGCAAGCCGGACAGCTTCTGGCGGCCATCGGCCAACCATAGGACAGGCGCGGGCCTTCGGGATGGGGTTAATCAAAGCGAAACGAGCCTTGCGCTACGCTGCCGCCTCCCCGCGCCCCCGAAGCCAGGAGAATCGCCGCCTTGACCTCTCGCATCCGCACGCTCGCAGCCGTCATCCTCGCGTTCACAGTCGCACTGGCGATCGCCGCGTGTGGGGGAGACGACGGTGGAGGTGACGAGGACCCGAACGAGGTGCTAGAGGCGACCTTCAGCAACCAGGAGGCCGTCACGAGCGGCGTCTTCGACGTCAGCATCGAGCTCAGCGCCACGGGCGGCGAGGACGACGGTTCGCTCAACGCCAGCATCGGCGGCCCCTTCCAGGGCGCCGACGGCAGCTTCCCGAGCTTCGACATCGACGCCGAGGCCGACCTCGACAGCGAGACGCAGGACTTCTCGGGCACCGCCGGGCTGACCTCGACGGGCGACGCGGCGTTCGTCGACTTCCAGGACACCGACTACGAGGTGCCGGCCGAGGTCTTCCAGCAGTTCGCAAACACCTTCACGCAGCTCCAGGCTCAGACCGAGGCCCAGGCCGAGAAGCAGGGCAGCGCGAACTTCCTCTCTTCGATCGGAATCGACCCGACCAACTGGCTCACCGACGTGTCGAACGAGGGCACCGAGGATGTCGAAGGCGACGAGACGATCCACATCAGCGGCCAGGCCGACGTCCCGAAGCTCGTCGAGGACATCCAGGCGATCGCCGAGAACGCGCCCGAGGCGGCCCAGCAGGTGAGCCCAGCCGACCTCAGCCAGCTCGACCAGCTGGCCGACATCATCGACACGGCCGACTTCGACATCTACACGGGCGCCGACGACGACATCCTGCGCAAGTTCGAGGCCGACGTCACCCTGAAGCCGCCGGCTGGCGACGAGGGCTCGCCCGACACCGTCGACTTCAAGTTCTCGATCGGGTTCAGCGACGTCAACGAGCCCCAGGAGATCGCTGCGCCGGCCGACCCGCAGCCCCTCCAGGGCCTGCTGGACTCGCTCGGCGTCGATCCCTCCGCCCTCGGCGGGATCGGCTCGGCGCTCGGGGCGGGAGCCGGCATCGGCTCCACCGGGACCACGCCTCCGGCCGCAGCGCCGGCGGACCCCGGCGACAGCGCATCGCAGGCCTACCTCGAGTGCCTCTCGACCGCGCAGGGACAGGCGGCGCTCGATAAGTGCGCCGCGTTGCTCCAGTAGCCGGGCAGCCGGGTACCGGCGGCGAATAAGCTCACGCGGTGGAGTCCAGTCAGGCAGCCGCTCCGGGGGGGCACGGCCCTTCTCTGAGCCCGAAGTTCTTCTTCTCGCCCCACGGGTGGCCGTACCTGCTCGTCCCGTTCATCCCGCTCGCTATCGGCCTCGAGCTCGCCCACGCCGCAGCCGGAGTGATCTTCTTCTCGGCCGCGCTCGGGGTGATCCCGACCGCCGCGCTGATGGGGCGCGCGACCGAGGAGGTAGCGGCCAAGTCCGGGCCTGGGATCGGCGGCTTCCTGAACGTCACCTTCGGGAACGCGCCCGAGCTGATCATCGCCCTCTTCGCCTTGAACGCCGGGCTCCAGGAGGTGGTCAAGGCATCGCTGATCGGGTCGATCCTGGGGAACGTGCTGTTGGTGATGGGCGCCTCGATGCTCGCCGGCGGCCTCATCGGGGGCCGCAAGGTCCAGAAGTTCGACCGCACCGCGGCGAACATCCAGGCGCTGATGCTGTTCCTCGCGCTGGCCGCGCTGGTGATGCCGGCCGTGTTCGAGCTCGTCGAGGGCCAGGGCCTGCCGGGCGTGAACGAAGAGCGGGTCGAGTTCGACTCCGACGTCGAGAACCTCTCGATCGCGGTCGCGATCGTGCTCTTGGTCTCCTACGCCCTCGGTCTGGTCTTCAGCCTGAAGACGCATCGCAGCCTCTTCAACCCGGACTACGGCGAGGCCGACGACACGTGGGGCTGGTCGATCCGCAGGTCGGTCATCGCCCTCGCGATCGCCGGCATCGCGGTCGGCGTCATGTCCGAGATCCTCGTCGGCTCGATCACCGAGGCCTCCGAGGCGATCGGGCTGAGCGAGTTCTTCATCGGCGTGATCGTGGTGGCGATCGTCGGCAACGCGGCTGAGCACTGGGTGGCGGTGCTCGTTGCGGTGAAGGACAAGATGGACCTCTCGGTGAACATTGCGATCGGCTCGAGCGCGCAGATCGCGTTGTTCGTCGCGCCTGTCCTGGTGCTCCTCTCGTTCTTCATCGGCCCCGGGCCGATGCCGCTCGTCTTCAACGGCTTCGAGATCGCGGCCGTGATCCTCGCCGTCGCCGTCGCGTACGGCGTCACCAGCGAGGGCGAATCGACCTGGTTCGAGGGCGTGCAGTTGCTCGCGCTATACGTGATCCTCGCGGTGACCTTCTTCGTGGCGTGAGTCTCGCATCCCTGGGTAGGGGCTGAGCATGGAGTTCATCCTGCTCGTCGTCAGCTTCGCGGTGATCCTCGCGGGCGCCCTGCTGTTCACGAACGCGATCGAGTGGGTCGGGCACAAGCTCGGCCTCGGCGAGGGTGCGGTCGGCAGCCTGCTCGCCGCGGTCGGCACGGCCCTGCCCGAGACGCTGATCGCGATCGTCGCCCTGGTCGGCGCGACCAAGAGCGAGGACGTGGCGATCGGCGCGATCGTCGGCGCTCCCTTCCTGCTGGCGACCCTGGCGATGGGACTGGTTGGCGGGACCGCCTACATCTATCGCTCGCGGCGCGAGCAGGACATCACGCTCGAGGCGCACGTCCCGACGCTCGACCGCGACCTCGGGTTCTTCATGGTCTTCTTCGGCCTCGGGCTCGTGCTCGGCTTCGGAGCGCCGGAGGCAGTCAGGATTCCCGCCGCCGGGTTCTTCCTGCTCTCCTACTTCGTCTACGTCGCGTTCACGATCCGCCACAGCGGCGACGTCCAGTCCGAGGAGAGCCTCAACTCCCTGATCATGGCCCGCGGCCCGAAGGCCGCCACCGACCCGCCGCTCAGCATCGCGATTCTGCAGGTACTGATCGGCCTTGCCGCGATGGTCGGCGGGGCGCACCTGTTCGTCGAGGAGCTTCTGCACTTCGCCGAGGAGATCGGGGTGGAGGCGATCGTCCTGTCGCTGATCCTGGCGCCGCTCGCCACCGAGCTCCCCGAGAAGGTCAACAGCTTCTTCTGGGTGCGCGAGGGCAAGGACTCGCTCGCGCTCGGCAACATCACCGGCGCGATGGTCTTCCAGTCGACGATCCCGGTCGGCATCGGCCTCGCCTTCACCGACTGGGAGCTGAGCGGCAACGCCGCGGTCTCGGTCGCTCTCGGCCTCGCCGGAGGCCTGATCGCCTTCTGGGCCCTGCGGCTGCGTGACCGCTTCGAGCTGCCGGCGATCATCGCCTGGCTCTCGCTCTACGCAGCGTTCATCGTCATCGTCGCGATCTAGCGCCGTCCCCGCAGGGCGCACGCGGCCGCGCGGGATCGCCGCTTCGCATGGGCCCGGCGGTCTACTCGTGAAGGCTCAGGGCCCCCATAGGGGCCCAAATTCCACAATCGTGCCGTCCTGGGTCTCACGCGGTCAGAAGCGGGCGTTGATGACGGGTAGGGCATCACCACCGCCCGGACACGGCGTGGCCGGCTGAGCGCAGCGCGGCGGTAGCTGCGTCGAGGGAGTCGCGCGGGACGAGCAGGTAGTCCGTGCCGTAGGTCGAGATCGCGAAGACGCTGACGCCGGCGCTAGCGAGCGGTGCGGTCAGGCCGGCGAGGATCCCCGTCAGTGAGAAGTCGAGCGGCCCGGTGACGCGCAGAGCGGCGAACGGCCCCTCGGTTCTGGCGCCGGCCGGCGCGTCGGCCGCGAGGCAGACGACCGAGGTCTCGTCAGGGGTCCGGGTGACGCTGTGAGAATTCGCCGGCGCTTCGCCTCGGGCGCCTCGTCACCGGGGTCGAGCCTGCAGACGGCGTAGTCGCCGGGGAGCGCAACCAGCTCCACGGGCTCAGTCCTCGCGCCCGGGCTCCTGCCCCTCTTCGTCTTCATCGTGCTCGCCGTCGCCCTGCTCGAGGGCGGTCTCGGAGACGGACTCCGCGCTGCCGGGGTGGTAGTGGGTCTGAAACTCCTGGAGCATCACGTCGCGGCCCTCCTCGTCGACCGGCACGTCGTCGGAGATGCGCACCCACTCCGCGCCCTCGTAGGCCTCCATGTTGAAGACCTCATCGTCGATCGCGGCTGAGTCGTCGACGATGACCAGCAGCCCGAGCTGCGGGTTGAAGTAGGTGCCCTGCCGGTTCATCAGCTCGTCGAGCTCGACCACCGTGTCGGCGGCGTCGCTTTCGAGCTCCTCCATGTCTCGCTTGGGGGCTGCCATACGAAGAAATCTATAGACCCGGCGTTCGCTACTGGCCGAGGCCCTCGAGCTCGCGCAGCTGGCGGTCGACCTCGGCCTCGACATCGAGCTCGGACTTGCCCTGCCGCACCCGGCGCTCGTTGCGCGCGACGACGAGCTGGCGAACCTCATCGCGCAGGCCGCGATCTGCCCCCGGCGAGGGTCCGCCGTGGTCGAGGAGCTTGCTCGACCTCGGCTTCGATGTCGAGCGGCTTCTCGCCCCTGGTCTCGCGCCGATAGGAGCGCGCCTCGACCATCTGGCGGATCTCTGCTGCACGCTCCTCGGGCGAGGCGGGCGGCATCGAGGACCCCGGGCTCTCAGGCATGTCCTGCTCGATCGACAGGTCGCCCTTGCCGATCTGGCTGAAGGCGTTCCCGGCGCCCAGCGCGAACACGATCGCGCCGATGGGCAGGGCGACGAGCACGATCACGATCAGCACGATCCCAGCGTCCACGCTCAAAGCGTAGGCGACGCGGGCGGCCGGACCCAAGGCCGAAAGGCCGTTCCCGGGCCGCGTTTGCGGTACCCTTTCGGGCACTGGCTGACTGACCAGTCAATCGGTTTTGCGAGCGAATCGCCCTGCAGGGGCTCTCGCGTCGCCGAACGGAGACTTTCCAACTCACAAGGAGCCGAAAGCACGTGCCTGATCTGACACTCACCGACGAGCAGCAGGACCTCCGCGAGCTCGCGCACAGCTTCGCCGAGAAGGACATGCGCAAGGTCGCCTGGGAGTACGACAAGGAAGGCACCTGGCCACAGGACATCGTCGACAAGGCCTGGGAGATCGGGCTGATGAACACCCACGTCGCCGAGGAGTACGGCGGACCCGGGCTCGACTACTTCTCCGGCTGCCTGATCGAAGAGGAGATGGGCTGGGGCTGCTCGGGCATCGGCACCTCGCTGATGGCCAACGGCCTCGCTTCCGCGCCGGTCGGGCTCGGCGGCTCCGAAGAGACCAAGAAGAAGTACCTCGGGATGCTCATCGAGGAGCCCAAGCTGGCCTCGTTCTGCCTGACCGAGCCGGACGCCGGCTCAGACGTCTCGGGCATGAAGACGACCGCCACGAAGAAGGGCGACAAGTACGTCATCAACGGCTCCAAGTGCTTCATCACCAACGGCTGCTACGCCGACTGGTTCACGGTCTACGCCAAGACCGACAAGGACGCCGGCCACCGCGGCATCTCCGCGTTCGTCGTCCCCAAGGACGACACGGTCACGGTCGACAAGAAGGAAGACAAGATGGGCCAGCGCGCTTCCAACACCGCGACCATCACGTTCAACGAGACCGAGATCCCGGCCGAGAACCTCCTCGGCGAGGAGAACAAGGGATTCAAGCTCGCGATGATGACCCTCGACCGCACCCGCCCCGGCGTTTCGGCGATGGCCGTCGGCATCGCTCGCGCGGCGCTCGAGTTCGCGGCCGAGTACTCGAAGGAGCGCGTCCAGTTCGGCGTGCCGATCGCGATGCACCAGGCGGTCGCCTTCATGATCGCCGACATGGCGACCAAGGCCGAGGCCTCCCGCCTGCTCGTGTGGCAGTCGGCGGTCCTGCTCGACCAGGGCAAGCGCAACACGCTCGCCTCGTCGCACGCGAAGCGCTTCGCGGCCGACTCCGCGATGGAGAACGCAGTCGACGCCGTGCAGGTCTACGGCGGCTACGGCTTCATCAAGGAGTACCCGGTCGAGAAGCTGATGCGCGACGCCAAGATCATGCAGCTCTACGAGGGCACCTCGCAGATCCAGCGCCTGGTGATCGCCAAGGAGCTCCTGATGGGCCGCGACGTCGACCAGACCCCGGTCGAGGCCAAGGCCTCCACGAACGGCGCAGCCGCCGACAAGGAGCCCGCCACCGCCTAGGCCAGCACTACTCCGGTTTCACCGAACGCCCCGGCCACGCCGGGGCGTTCGTCCTTTCGGGAGATCGATGCTAGGCGGCCCGCAGCCGCGCCGCCAGCGCCGAGTGGCGCCGCCCGGAGTCGTCGCGGCGAACTGCGATCGCCAGCGCGGGGCGTTCACCGACCAGCACGCAGGTGCGCTTGGCGCGCGTGATCGCCGTGTAGATCAGCGGGCGCGAGAGCATTCGCGCGTGAGAGCGGTGGCAGATGCATACGACCACGGGGACCTCGGAGCCCTGGGCCTTGTGGACCGAGATCGCGTAGCCGAGCTTGAGCGCGTTCGCCTGGTCGTAGGGCACGACGAGGGAGCCGCCATCGTCGGTCTCGAGAACGATCGCCTCCTCATCGGGGTCGTCGTCGGCGAGGAAGCAGATCGAGCCGTTCATCAGCCCGAGCTCGTGCGAGTTGCGCGTCTGGATCAGGCGGTCGCCGACCCGGAAGCGATCCTTCAGCGCCGGGCGGCCCTTGGGATTGAGCCGGGCCTGGAGCGCCTCGTTGAGCGCGTCGATGCCGACGGCGGTCCGGTACATCGGCGCGAGCACCTGCACGTCGCGGACGGGGTCGAGCCCGAGGCCGTCGGGGACGCGCTCGGCGACCAGCGAGGTGACGGTGTCGAGGGCGTGGGCCGGGTCTGGCCGGTCCATGAAGAAGAAGTCGTGATCCTGGTCGGGCCCCGGCTCGAGCTCGGGCTCGCGGCCCTCGTTGACGGCATGTGCGGCCGTGGTGATCATCGAGCGCGCGGCCTGGCGGAAGATGTGGGTGAGCCGAGTGCTCGGCGCGATCCCGGACTCGATCACGTCGGAGAACGGCTTGCCGGCCCCCACGGGCGGGAGCTGGTCGGCGTCTCCTACCAGCACCAGGTGCGTGGTCTCGGCGAGGCCGCCCAACAGGACCTCGCAGATCTGCAGGTTCAGCATCGAGGCCTCGTCGACGAGCACGATGTCCGCCGTGTGGGGGTGGCCGGGGTTGTGCCCGGGCTCGGAGCCCGGCATCCAGTCGAGCATGCGGTGGATCGTCGCGGCTTCGTGCCCGGTCGCCTCCTCGAGCCGGCGAGCGGCGCGGCCGGTCGGGGCGCAGAGCGCGACCTTGGCGTTGGCGGCTGCGGCCTGTTCGACGATCGCCTTCGTGCAGACGGTCTTGCCGACGCCGGGCCCGCCGGTGAGGATCGAGAGGCGCGACGCGAAGGCGCCGCGGACCGCCTCCCATTGTTCGTGGGTGAGCCCGTCCGAGGGCTCCGCGCCCGGGTCGTGGCTGACGTGCGGCTCGCGGCCGGCCCGCCCGGCGAGCGCCTCTGCGCACCAGAGCTCGCGCGCGTGGGTCGCCGAGCGGTACACGCGGCCCTCGTCGACCAGCAGGTCGGGCGCGGAAGTCAGCACCTCGGGGTCGGCGCCCGTGCCGAGCAGCTCGGTCGCGGCGCGCGTCAGCTCGTCTAACGGGAGATGGGTATGGCCCTGGCGCTCGGCCTCGGCGAGCGCATACGAAGCGGCCGCCTGCGCGCGGCGCTCGGAGTCGGGCGGCACGTCGGTGGAGAGCGCGATGCGATCCGCGAGCTTGAACCCGACGCCCTCGATCTCGACCAGGCCGTAGGGATCCTCGTGCAGCACGCGCATCGCGTCGGCGCCGTGGCGCGCGTGGAGCAGGGACGCGAGGTGCGCGAGGCCGTGCGGCGCGAGCTGCACGTGCAGGTCGCGAACGGCGCGGCTCTCGTGCCAGCTGTCGGTCGCAGCAGCGGCCTGGCGCTTGCCGAGGCCCGGTAGCTCGCCGAACACCCCCTCGGGGTCCGCGGCGATCGCCTCGAGGACCGACTCCCCGTGGATCCGGCAGAGGGCGTCGGCGCGGACCTCGCCGATGTGGCGGAGCGAGGTCAGGTAGGCGATCTGCCCGGCGCGGTCGACGGGGTCGAGCGGCAGCGCGTCCGCGGCGCGGAGCTGGTGACCGTAGCGGGCGTGCTCCTCCCAGCTCCCGTTGACCTGTGCGCGGTCGCCGGGCGACAGGTGCCCGACCGGCCCGATGATCGCGACATCGTCTCCGGAGCCTTCGTCGAGCGCGTCGATGATCGAAAACGAGCCGTCATCGGACGCGAACAGGACGTGGCGCACCGTCACCGTCATGCTCTCCCGCTCGTCCATTCCGGTCAGTCAACCACGGCACCCCGTCGACTCTCCCCGGGCTAAGGTCGGGCGGGATGTGGATCCAGAAGACGATCCGGCTCGAGGCCCAGCCGCGCGGCTTTCACCTCGTGACCGCAGAAGTGCTCGACGCATTGCCCGAACTGCGGGGGATCTCGACCGGGATGCTGAACCTCCTGATCCAGCACACGTCGGCCTCGCTGGCGCTGAACGAGAATGCCTCGCCTGAAGTCCGACGCGACTTTCGCGCCTGGTTCGACCAGGCGGTCCCAGAGCGGGCGGGATATTGGACGCACACGCTCGAGGGCGACGACGACATGCCTGCCCACGTCAAGGCGGCCCTGCTCGGGCCGTCGCTGTCGCTGCCGGTGAGCGACGGGCGGCCGGCCCTGGGGACGTGGCAGGGCATCTACCTGTGTGAGCACCGCGACCACGGTGGCGCCCGATCAGTCGTGGCCACGGCATGGGGCGAGGGTTCCTAGACTCGAGCCAGTGAGCGACAAGCCTTCAATTCCCCTCTCGGTCCTCGACCTCGCGATCGTCGCCGAGGGGTCGGGGCCGGCGGAGGCCCTTCGCAACTCGGTCGAGCTCACCCAGCACGCGGAGCGGCTCGGTTACCGGCGCCACTGGGTCGCAGAGCACCACAACATGCCGGGGATCGCGAGCTCGGCGCCGGCGGTTCTGGCCGCCGCGCTCGCCGCCGCGACTTCGACGATCCACGTCGGCTCGGGTGGCGTGATGCTGCCGAACCACGCGCCTCTGGTCGTCGCCGAGCAGTTCGGCACGCTCGTCGGGCTGCATCCGGGCCGCATCGACCTCGGGATCGGGCGGGCACCCGGCACCGATCAGATCACGGCGTCTGCGCTGCGACGCTCCTCCGACCCGCTCTCGGTCGAGGACTTCCCCCAGGCGCTCGGCGAGCTGATGGGTTTCTTCGACGAATCCTTCTATCCCGAGGGCCATCCCTATCGCGAGATCACCGCCGTGCCCGGACAGGGGATGCGGCCCGAGATCTGGCTGCTGGGCTCGAGCGACTACAGCGCCCAGGCCGCCGGCGTGCTCGGCCTGCCGTTCTCGTTCGCCCACCACTTCAGCCCGCGCAACACCGTCCCCGCGATGCAGATCTACCGCGAGAGCTTCCGGCCCTCGAAGTGGCTCGACGAGCCGCACTCGATGGTCGCCGCCGCGGCGATATGCGCTCCCGACGACGACGAGGCCCGCTACCTCGCGGGCCCGGCGCGGCTTTCGTTCGCACGCCTCCGCCAGGGCCGCCCGAGCCGCTTCCCGACGCCCGAGGACGCCGCGAACCACAAGTTCTCGGCGCAGGAGGACGCAGCGGTCAAGACCGTCTCGGGCTCGGCCGTGATCGGCGGCCCCGACAAGGTGCGCGAAGGGCTGCTCGAGCTGGTCGAGCGCACGGGCGCCGACGAGTTGATGCTGACGACGATGGTCCACTCCCAGGCCGACCGCCTCCGCTCCTACGAGCTGATCGCCGACGCGATGCGGCTCGAGGCACCCGCACCTATCGAGCCGGCCACCGCGTAGGCGGCACGTCCTTACGCGTAAGTAGGCGCGTAGACTCGCGGGCGGTGGCCAGCGAGCCGAAAGGCGGCAAAGAGCGCAGGGTCGCCGAGGCAGTGGCCGAGGCGGCAAAGGCGGCCGAGGCGGCGGCGACGCCCGGCAAGCGCGGCGGCGCGAAGCGCGGCGGCCGGCCCTCTGACGCGCTCGGGGGCGACATCCGCCGCCGGGACATCTTCCCGCTGCTCGTGCTGCACCTGGTCAGTTCAGAGCCGACCTACGGCAATCGCCTGATCGAGGCGATCGAGGAGATGACCCAGGGCGTGATCTCGGTCAACCCGAACACGATGTACCCGCTGCTTCGCACGATGGAGAAGGACGGGCTGATCGAGGGCCAGTGGGAGCTGCCCGACCGCCGCACCCGCCGCTACTACTCGATCACCCCGGCGGGCAAGCGCGAGTACAAGCGCCTCGTGGAAGAGGTCGAGCCCTTCCTCGACTCGGTGATCCGCTCGATGACCCTGATCAAGCGCGAGGTGTACGGGGACTAGAGGTCGAGCTCGTAGTAGAGCATCGAGGGGCCGTCATCGCCGCCCTCGAAGTTGGTGAACCCCTTGCTCTCGTAGAGGCCGCGGGCCTCGGTGTCGGTCACGCTGGTGCCCAGACTGATGTTGATCGCATCCTGTGCGCGGGCCTCCTCGATCACGGCCTCGAGCATCGCCCGGCCGAAGCCGTCGCCCCGTCTCTCGGGGACCACGTACAGCTCGCCGAGATAGGCGTCGCGCGTCCGGCTGTAGAGCGACGGGTTGAATTGCAGATAGGCGAACCCAACCGGGTTCTCCGGGTCCTCGCCGGCCAGGAAGAAGACGCCCTCGCCCGAGGTGATCAGGTCCGGGATCCGTTCCAGCAACACCTCGTGGTCGGGCGTCTCCTCCTCGTACTCGTCGTTGAACTGCCGCAGCAGCCGGGCGAGGACGGGGGCGTTCTCCTCGGCCCCGCGACGGATAGTCGGCTTCGAACCCATCCCGGTAGATTCTCGCTCCCCAACGACTTTCTGGAGGTTCCTCTTCATGTTCGTCTCAAAGGCCGCCGTGCTCGGCGGAGGCACCATGGGTGGCGAGATCGCTCAGGTGATCGCAGCCGCCGACATCCCTGTCGTCGTCAAGGACATCAAGCAGGAGTTCGTCGACGCGGCCGTCGAGAAGTCACGCGAGGTGACGAAGTCCCAGCTCGACAAGCTCGTCTCGAAGGAGAAGCTGACCCAGGAGGCCGCAGACGCCCGCCTCGAAGAGGTGGTGGGATTGATCACCGGGGCCACCGACTACAGCGGCTTCGGCGACGTGGACATCGTGATCGAAGCCGTGCCCGAGAAGATGGAGATCAAGAAGGCCGTTTACAAGGAGATCGACGAGGCCACGCCCGGCCACGCGATTCTCGCCTCCAACACCTCTTCCCTGTCGATCACGGAAGTGGGCCGCGAGACGCTGCGTCCCCATCAGGTGGTGGGCCTCCACTTCTTCTGGCCCGCGTCGGTGATGCCGCTGGTCGAGATCATTGCCGGTGAGGACACCTCACGCGAGACCGTGACCACCGCGTACAACTTCGCCCAGACGATCCGCAAGCAGCCGATCACCTGCCGCGAGGTACCGGGCTTCGTGGTCAACCGCATCCTGACCTCAGCCGCCGGCGAGATCTGGCGCGTGCAGGAGGAGGCCGGCCTCTCGATCAAGAAGATCGACGAAGCGGTCACTTCCGCGAACGTCCTGCCGATGGGCCCGTTCTTCCTTGCCGACATGAGCGGCCTGGACACCGCGCTGCACACCGCCCAGCACATGCAAGACTCCTACGGCGATCGCTTCTACGTACATGAGGGCATGAAGAAGCTGGTTGCCGACGGCAAGCTGGGCGCCAAGACCGGCGGGGACGGTTTCTACAAGGAGGGGGAGCCTCAACTCGACGGAGAAGGCGAGCCCGACGCCGCCGAGCTGGGGGACCTGATCGCGCTCAAGGCCTTGGTGGAGGCGTGCAGCCTCCTGGAGGAGCGCGTTTCCAGCGTGCGCGAGATCGACCTCGGGATGATGGCCGGCGCCGGGCTCGACCCGCGCCGCGGCCTGTTCCCGCCGTTTTGGAAGGCGGACCTCGACGGCCTCGACGTGATGTTGGAGAAGCTGGAGAAGCACGCCGAGAGCCACGGCGAGCGCTTCACGCCACCGACGGTCCTGCGGCGCCTGGTCGCCCAGGGCCGCCTCGGCCTCAAGTCGGGCCACGGCTTCTACGCCTACCCGCAGGCGGAGGGCGAGGGCACCATCAAGCTCCAAAAACGCGACGACGGCGTCGCGATCGCCTGGCTCGCCAACCCGCCGATGAACGCGATCTCGCCTCAGGTGATCGGGGACCTCGGAGCGGTCTGGGAGCAGGTCAAGGCCGACGATGACATCAAGGCGATGGTCATCTACTCGTCTATCCCGGTGGTCTTCTCGGCGGGCGCGGACATCAAGGCGTTCGCCAAGGTGGACAGCCCCGAGAAGGGCGTCAAGCTGATCGACGACGGCCACGCTTTGCTCAAAGAGCTCGGCGAGAACCGCGTCTCGACGATCGCAGCGGTCAACGCCGTCGCCTACGGCGGGGGCTGCGAGCTCTCGATGGCGTGTGATTTCCGGGTCGCCGCCGAGTCGGCCGTGTTCGGCCAACCCGAGATCAACCTGGGGATCATCCCCGGCTTTGGCGGCACCCAGCGCCTTCCGCGCCTGGTCGGCCAGTCGAAGGCGCTGGAGATGAACCTGACCGGTGACGCCGTGCTCGCTCCCGAGGCCCGCGCCTGGGGCCTCGCCGACGACGTGGTCCCCGACGAGCAGCTGCTCGACGTGGCGATCTCGTGGGCGAAGAAGCTCGCCGGGCAGGCCCCGATGGCCGTTGAGGAAATCAAGCAGCGCTCGAACAAGGGAGATCTCGACGAGGGGATCACGGCCGAGAAGGAAGGGTTCGCGAAGGTGTTCCAGTCAGAAGACGGCAAGGAGGGCATCTCCGCCTTCCTCGGTAAGCGGTCTCCCCGATGGAGCGGCAAGTAGTCACGACGCAAGCGGCGCGGCTCGCGGAGCTGATCCGCGAGTCGAGCTGCACGGTCGCTCTGACGGGGGCCGGCATTTCGGTGCCGTCGGGCATTCCGGATTTCAGGAGTCCGGGCACTGGGCTCTGGGAGAACGTCGACCCGATGGAGGTCGCGCACATCGATGCGTTCAAGCGCGACCCGGCCCGGTTTTGGAGCTTCTACCGGCCTCGGCTGCAGGGGCTCGGCGGGGTCGACCCGAATCCGGCGCACGAGGCGCTCGCCGAGCTCGAGCGGCTGGGGCTGCTCGACGGGGTGATTACGCAGAACATCGACACGCTGCACACGCGCGCGGGCTCGCAGCGGGTGGTCGAGGTGCACGGCTCGATCCGCACCGCGAGCTGCCAGGTCTGCGAGGCGACCTACGCGCTGGCTGACCTCGAGGCGATCTTCGACGACGAGGGCGTGGCGGTCTGCCGCGCCTGCGCGAGCCTCGTCAAGCCCGACGTCGTCCTGTTCGGCGAGTTTCTCCCGCCCGCCGCGATGGCCGAGGCCGAGGCGCTGGCCGCGCGCGCAGAGCTCCTGCTGTGCGTGGGCTCGTCGCTGGAGGTCTATCCCGTCGCGGGGCTTCCCTCGTTGACGATGGCGAACGGCGGGAAGCTGGCGATCGTCACGCAGGGCCCGACCCCATTCGACGGCGATGTCGCGCTGCGGCTCGACGGGGACGTGGTCGCAGAGCTCGACGCCGTGATGCACGGCGTGTCAGCCGAGTAGGGTAAAGCGCGACCAGGCAGGTGCCGATGGCCCGTGCAGGGGCGCAACCTTCGCCCTGGATACGGGATCTACAAGGAGACGCACCTTGGCTGGACCTCGCGCGACAACCGACCTGTTCTCCTTGCCCCGGCTGATCGCCGTCGGCGCAGCGGCCCTGTTCGCGATCTGGCTGGCGGGGCCGGCCGAGGCGGTGGCCGCCAAGTGCGGCGGGCGCAAGGCCGGCATCGTCGGCACCAACGGCAACGACGTGATCAAGACCGGCAAGGGCGGCGTCCAGGTGATCCACGGCCTCGGCGGCGACGACACGATCGTCTCCAAGCGCAACAAGGACATCGTCTGCGGAGGCTCCGGCAACGACCGCCTCAGCGCGGGCACCGGCCGCGACAAGGTCTACGGCGGCTCGGGCAACGACTTCATCGACGAGGGCCCGGGCTCGGGAAAGGCCTGGGCCGGCGGCGGCGCTGACGTGATGATCGGCGGGGGAGGGGGCGACCGCTTCCGCGGCGGCGCCGGCGACGATCGCCTCTTCGGCGAGATCCAGGACGACAAGCTCTTCGGCGACGGCGGCAACGACCTGCTCGTCGGCGGCCAGGGAATCGACCGGCTGCAGGCGGGAGCCGGCGATGACTGGATCCGCGGCGACACCAACCAGGACAAGTACTACGGCGACGCCGGCACCGACACGATCAGCTACGCAACCGCGACGCCCCCCGGGCCTCGGCCCGGCCAGGACGGCGTGACCGTCGACCTGAGCAGCGGCTACGCGCTCGGCGACGACTCCCAGGAGGGCACCGTCTCGGGCGTCGAGAACGTGATCGGCTCCGCCTTCGAGGACTCCCTGACCGGCAACGGCGCAGGATTCGTGCGCGGCAATGGTGGCGGGGATTCCTGCGCCGGGTTCGCGACGACCTCGTGCGGCGCCGTCGGGGCCGCTCCCGTGGCGTTTGTAGCCGACGGCGACGGCCCCGACCCCGGCGTGATGGTGATCGGTGGCGCCGGTAGCGACAACCTCACGATCTCCAAGACCGGCAGCTCGATCCAGGTCGCGGGCACCGCTGTCGGAGCCGGCCAGGGCTGCGTGGCCTCGGGCGGCGGCGTCAGCTGCGCAACGGGCGGATCGGAGTTCGGCTACATCCTTCTCTGGGGCTCGACCGGCAACGACACCCTCAACGTCGGCGGCGGCCTGTCGGCCACCACCGGCGTCAAGGGTGACGGCGGGCCGGGCGACGACATCCTCTCCGGCGGCCCCGCCGGAGACACCCTCTTCCCGGGCGAGAGCGGCTCGGACCGCCTCATCGGCGGCGGCGGTGACGACGCCCTCGCCGGGCGACCGGGCGGCGGCGACCTTCTCGTCGGCGGCCCGGGCAACGACAACCTCGCGACCGACGACGCGTGCGCCGGGCACACCTATGTGGGCGGGGGCGGGGGCGCCGATGTCGCCGGGTTCGCCCAAGCAGGTTCCGGCGCGGGAGTCCGCGCCAGCCTCGGCGGCACCGCCATCCGTCTCGGAGCGGGCGCGTGCACCCCGACCAGGGTGGGCGGCGACCTCGAGGTCCTCGAGGGCACGCGCAACAGCGACACCCTCTACGGCAACGGCGGCTTCGACCTCGTCATCGGCCGAGAGGGCAACGACTTCCTCGACGGCCGCGCCGGCCGCGACGAGCTCCGCGGCGATGGCGGCAACGACCGCTGCCCCGACGGATCGGCGATCAAGATCAGCTGCTGATCACCTGAGCTGCCGGGAACGGCCAGTCTGCGTGCGCGCCGCGGGGCCTGAGGCCTACTCCTCTTCATCCGCCACCAGAGGCTGGAGGGCGGGCAGGATCCGCTCTGCGATCGCGGCGTGGCCGTCCGAGTCGGGGTGGAGCGTCCCAGTGAAGCCGGATCCCGCGCGGAACAGCGAGTCGTCGAGCCTCGCGACCCAACGCGCCTCGCGCCTCGCGCAGACGCCGTGGCCGGCGAAAGCCTCGTCCACCCCGTCCACCAACGTCCAGCCGAGCTCCTCCGCCGATTCGCGCAGCTGCTCGTTCAGCGGCCTCAGCAGCTCCGTCCGGGCCCACTCGAACTCGCGCCCGCTGATCGCGCCGAAGGAGCACGGGCGCCCTTCGGCTCCGCCGGTGACGTCGAAGTACTCGACGAGCAGTATGCGCTCGCGGGGGATCTCCTCGGGCACCGCTGCGTCCAGCCGGCGGTAGCCCTCCGCCAGCTGCTCGATGGAGGCCGGCACCGACTCCCTCATCCGCTCGAGAGCGTCGAACTGGCGGCGCAGCGGCAGCTCGGGGTCGAATCGCTTCTCCTCGCAGGGCTCGACGAGCTGGCAGAAGAGCACGACCTTCGAGAAGCCAACGTCATTTGCCCCGACGCTGACGATGACGGCGTCAATCGTGCGGCCCTCGGCCACGTTGACGAGGTTCTCGACCTGCGGCTTCAACAGCTCGTCGCCCTGCGGCTCGATCCCCTTGTAGGGACCGAGGACGCCGACGTCGATCTGCGCGCCCGAACATGCGAACGAGACGAAGCGGTCGGCGGCCTCCGTCCCCAATGCCTCGATCGCAGCGATCGCCTGGCCCGAGCGCATCGAGCGGTGGCAGCGGCGGCTCTGCCAGGGCACCGGGTTGCGGCCGTCTGGGTTTCCCTCGCCCGAGGCGACCGAATCCCCGAGCGAAACGACGAGACGATCGCCGGCCGGATCGGGATCGGCGTCGCCGTCGTCCGAGGAGCCGCAGCCGAGCATCGTGATCGTCACGACAAGCAGCGCTGCCGCCGGGACGCGCGCGTGGGCTCTCGGGCTCACGGCGTGACCCTACGCAGCCCCGGCTCCAGCCGCCAGGCGCTTGCCTGACGCCCCGGCCCTCTGAGAGGATCGGGTGACCTTGCTCGATCGGCTCTCGCGAAAGCTCCGCAATTGGTGGACGCTCGTGACCACGCGCCGGATCGACCCGGGCGGGGGCCTCGAGCACCGCCGCGACCGCATTCAGGTCGCGCTCGACTCCGAGCTCGCGACCAACGCGAGCTTCACCTTGCGCGGCACGGCCCTCGCCGTCGGCTCGGCACTCGCGATCCTGTTGTTGGCGCAATTCTCAGCCACCTGGCTCGACGACAATCTCTGGGACTTCTCGGGGCGCTTCGGGGACATTCAGGAGGCATGCCTATACGTTTCGATCGCCGCGCTGGCCGCCTGCATCCTGCTCGCCTGGTTCGTGGTCTGGCCGCGGCGGCGGACCAGCGAGGAGAAGCTCGACCGCGTCATCTACATAAACGAGGGCCGAAGCGCCGAAGAGGCGCGCCTGCTGCTGAGGATGCTGGAGTCGCACCGGGCCCTGAACGAGCGCAAGCGGATCTGCCTGCGCATCGCCAGCTTCCCGATCGCGGTGGCCGTGGTGACGGCCGTGGCGCAGGCGGCGATCTTCGCCATAGACGCGACCGCCGTCGACCGCGGAGGCTGCATCAGCTCCGACGGCGACGCCGAGCGGCCGGCCGAGCTCCCGTTCCCGGCGGGGATCGATCCTCAGGCGCTCGCCGAGAGCTACGCGCCGCGTGTCTACGTGCACCCGACGGAGCCCTGGGGACCGCTGCCGCCGCAGGAGTTCATTGACGCCTCGAAGCTGGTCTGGAACTCCTCCCGCGGCGACGAGGAGCTGGTCTCGCGCGGCGAGATCGAGGCCGAGCGGCTTGGTGCCGAATGCGAGGGAGACCCTGGCGGCTGCTACTCGCACAGCGGCTGCAGCGCCGACCAGGTCACGCGACCCACCGAGAGCCCCGCGATCCGTCCACCCGGCTTGAACGAACGGCGCGGCTTCGCGATCGACCCAGACGGGTCGGTAAGAAGGCCGCCGCCCCCCTCGGGCAATCCCGAGGTGGACACCTACTACGAGTTCCACGGCGACCCCGACACCGGAGTGCGGCTCACCTACTGGTTCTTCTACGGCTTCAGCCAGCCGAAGCTGCTCGACAACGCCCGGATCGCGCTCGCCAGCCACGAGGGTGACTGGGAGAGCATCGACGTGAAGCTGGCGCGCGACCCCTCTGCGCCCGACGGCTACGCCCCCAAGAAGGTGATCTTCTACGCCCACGGCCTGGATCCACCCATCCTCAATTGGAGCGACGTCACCGTGGCACTCCCGGACGGCACCCAGACCCAGAGCCTGGAGCCGCGCCCCGCCCACCCCGTGGTCTTCAGCGCCAGGCTCAGCCACGCCTCCTATCCCAGTGCCGGCAGTCAGCGGTGCGGCGACCTCTGCGAGGACCTCACCGCCAAGGGCCTGATCATCTGGGACACCTGGCTTCGCGCGGTGCGTCCTGTGATCGAAGAGGACTGGTACGGCTTCGGAGGCGCTTGGGGCGCCGGGGGTGGCCTCAAGGGCCAGATCGGCCCGCTAGGGCCGTCGCCTTCGAAGCAGGCATCAGATCCCGACCCCGACAACGTCATCATCGACCCCGGAGCCTCCGAATCGGAATCGGCTCCGCCCCCATGACCTATGCGGTCGGCGAAGCTTGGTAGGAGCACTGCTCGAAGAAGTAGTGGTGCACCGCCCCGGCGACGAAGATCGCCGAGGTCCCGAAGTGGAGTAGTGCGTCGCCGAGCTGGTTGGGAAGGTAGAAGAGGCCGCCTGCGACGTGAGCGTCGGCGAGCGCCCAGATGCCTGTGGCGATCAGCGACCCGGCCGCCGCGACGTTGAAGAGCCCGGCCCATTCCCTGCGCAGGGCTGCGAAGAAGCCCGGGACGGCGACGAGGAAGCCGGAGGCCGCGTGCCAGCCGTTCATGTCGACGCCGAGCACGAGCTCGGCGCTTGCCGCGTCGCCGGTGGCGAAGTCCGGGTTGACGATCAGGCCGGGGATGCTCCAGATGAGCACCGCCAGCGATCCCGCGATCGCAGCCCATTGGACCGGGGCCAGTGGCCTCTCGGGCTCGAAGAAACTCCTGTCCGCCATCGCGCTCGCACCTCCGTCCATCTCGACGTCTACGCTTTCAACCTAGTCATGACTAGGAACTTACCTAGGAAGCGTTAGGTTGTCAACGGCGAAGTCAGTCCAGAAGCCGAAGAGGAAGCGCGTCAGCGCCGCGGCGCGGCGCGAGATCATCGAGCGGGCCGCCTCCGACGTGTTCGCCGAGCACGGCTTCCACGGGGCCTCGATCGACGAGATCGCTCGCCGTTCGGGCGTCACACCGCCGGTGGTCTACGACCACTTCGACTCGAAGCTCGCCCTGCACCGCCGGCTGCTCGAGCGCACACGCGACGAGCTCCTGGAGATGTGGCGGACGAGCCTTTCGGGCGACGAGCCGGCCGACGAGCGCATCCCGCGCGCGCTCGATGCCTGGGCGCGCTACGTGGAGACGCACCCATACGCCCCGCGAATGTTCTTCATGGAGACGACCGGCGATCCCGAGGTGCGCGAGATCCACCGCCAGGTCCAGGAGCAGTCGCGGGTCGCCCTCGGTGCGATCCTCGGCCACGAGCCGGGCGCCGAGGCCATCGCCGGCTCGGCCGAGGCCCAGGCGCTCGAGATGGCGGCCGAGGTGATCCGCTCGGGGCTGACCGGGTTGGCGATCTGGTGGAGCGAGCACCCCGACGTGCCCCGCGAGCAGATCGTGACCGCCGCGGTCAACTCCGTCTGGATCGGCTTCGAGCGGGTCAGCCGCGGCGAGGCCTGGCGGCCGGGCTCGGAGCCGGGCTAGCCGCCGAGCTTGCGCTCGGCGTCCTCGATGCGGGTGCGGATCTTCGCGTCTTGCACGCCCGGAGCCTCGCGGAGCGCGTCGCGCGCCGCCGCCAGGCCGAGCCGCGCCTCGTGCTCGCGACCCTGCTCGAGATCGAGGCGGGCGCGCTCGAGCATCGTCTCGGCGGGGTGGACCTCGTCGCCGCCGGCGAGCACGGAGGCCACGCGCGATTGGGGGTCGATGTCGTCGAGGCGGCCCCGGCGCGGGGGCGGGATCTCGCGCGCCTGCTGCCAACGGCCTTCGGCCAGTTCCTCGCCGTCGCCGAAGCCGATGCGAACGGCGAGCGCGCGGGTGGCTCCGAGGTCCTGCACCAGGGGGTCGCGAGCCTCGGCCCGCAGAGCCCCGAGGCCGCGGTTGACGAGGCGCATCGCGGTTCGGATCGCGGCCGCGCGTGCGGCCTTGTCGCCCGCGGTCGCGTCGAGCCAGCGGGCCGCCGACCGGGCGTCATCGAAGCTCTCGCCGCCGGCGACCGTCAGCCGCGTCAGCGGGACCTGCGGGTCGGAAGGATCAGCGTCGCGCACCTTGCGCCGCCTTCTCGTCGGGCGCGGCGCGCCGAGCGCCTGCACGATCAGCACACGCTCGAGCTCGCCGTCTCGCGCCAGGTAGCGCCCGTCGGGAAGGCCCACCAGCCCCGCGAACTCGAGCTGGACGAAGGGGAGCAGCAGCGGCTTGCGCTGACTACTCGCCGCGGTGAGCGGCGCTGCCGCGGTCCGCGTCGGCTCCGCCACCGGCAGGCAGCGCGGCGTCGGAGGGCTTCGCCGGGACCTTCGGGTTCTCGATCTCGCCGAGGCGGTCGATCAGGCGCTCCCATTGCTCGGGCTTCAGAATGCGAGCGAATTGCTCGAAGGGCCGGCCGGCGCCGTAGAGCGGCGTGTAGCCCAGGTGGATGTGGTCATCGTGGTCGCCCATCGCGAACGTCGGGCCGCCGAGGTCCATCAGCGTGATGATCTGCGACGGCCTCATAGCTCCCTGAAGCAGCAGCAGGTCCTTGACGACAGCCTCGGTGATCGAGCCGCGGCCCTGGTTGCCGAGGATCGGCAGGCCGTTGACCTGGGCGATGTCGACGGCGTTACCCGAGGAGTGCGCCGAGACGTTGCCCGACGAGGTATAGAAGCTGTGGCCGCACTTCAGCGAGGTGAGCGTGAGGCGGTAGCCGCGCTCGACCAGGTAGGAGAGGGCGGCGAGGATGCGGCGGTCGACCTGGCCGGACTCGATGTCGGTGCGCCCGCACGAGTAGATCTCGATGCGCGGGTCGGCGAGCACCCGCTGCGCGAGCACCTCCTTGGACATCAACAGGATCTGGCCGATCGTCGCCTCGGAGCCGCCGAAGGGATCCTCGCCGGCGGCGCGGTAGATGGCGGTCGTCTCGAGCAGCTTCCAGCCGTCGAGGATCGGCTTGGGGTCGATCTTGGGTGCGCCGCGGCCGGCGGGCTGGATCTCGAAGTGCACGTGCGGGGCGCCGGCGGGGTCCTCGCCGATACGGCCCAGCACGGTTCCGCCCGTGACCTTGGAGCCGACCTTCAGCTCGGAGAGCTCCATCGTCTCGCGGTCGAACTTGAAGGCCGAGGAGAAGTAGCTCTTGAAGGTCTCGTATGCCGGGACCTTCTGGCCGAGCAGGTTATCGAGCTGGCCGCTGACTCCGGCGCGCTCGACGTTGGCCGGGCGCTCGGGGTTCGCGAAGAGGCGCTCGCGCAGATCCTCCGTGTCGACCGGGCCGGCGGGCTCGGCGTCGGCCTTCGCCTTGGCGGCGGCGGCCGCCGCGCTGGCGTTGTCGCCGGCGCTCGCGGCGGAGCCGGGCTTGCCGTCGTCCTTCGGGCTGACGATCTTGAAGTCGTCGCCGGTCAGCGCGCTCTCCTTCGGCACCGGGTGGACCTCGGAGATCTCGCCGAGCTCAGCGTAGGTATAGCGGTTGCCGTATGCGTCCATCAGCACGATGAACTTGCCGAGCTCTTTGTTCTCGCCGATCTGCTGGATGACGCCGTCGTTAACGGCGACGACAGGTGCCCTAACCCTCGAGTAGATGTCGATGCCTCGGCGGGTCGGCGAGTCGCTGATCACGTCGGCGGCGTTGCCGGCGGTCGTGCGGTTGGTCTTGGTGCGCTCCAGTGTCTCGCGCTCGGAGATGTCATCGGCGTAGCGGGCGTCCGCTGCGACCGGGAAGTGGGCTCCCTCGGTGAGGCCGGTGAGCGAGCCGACGAGGTCGTCCGGAAGCTTCGCGTACTGGTTCGCGTAGAGCAGGACCTCGTCCACGTACCAGTCGGCGTGGTTGTATGCGAAGACGGCGTCGCGCGGGCTCTCGGCCCAGTTGGCGGCCTTCAGATACCGGGCCGCGGCGCAGATCGCGTCGACCGGGTTGTAGGGGTCCTTGCGCCCGTCCTCGTTGGCGTCGACCCCGTAGGCCCTCCATGAAGATGGGATGAACTGCATCCATCCCATCGCTCCGGCGGAGGAGACGTTGAGGTTCGTGCCGAACGCGGTCTCGATCCGGTTGATCGACGCGAGCACCTGCCAGGGGATGCCGTACTCGGTGCCGCAGGCCTGGTAGATCGGGAGCAGGAAGGGCGGGATCTCGAACTGGTCGATGACGAAGTTGGGGACGCCGATCGGGGCTGCGCCGAAGTCGGCGATGGTGAGGCCGGCGTTGCTGTTGGTCGGGGTTCCGTCGGGGTTGCGGGCCGCGGGCTCCTCGATCTTGGCGCGCTCGTCCTCGACGATGCCCTTGCCGCCCTTCGGAGCGTTCTTGCCGAAGAAGCCGTCCTTGGGCGCGTCGCCCTTCTTCTTGGCGCCGCCCTTACCGCCCTTGCCCGGCGCGCCCTGGCCGAGCTGGCCGCCGCTCGGGGCGCCGCCGGTGGGCTTGGGCGGGTTCGGGGTCGAGCCGTCCACCGGAGCCGGGGGAGGCGGCGGGGGGACCGGGTCATCGAGCTCGGTGGTGTCGAGCGGGCCGTTGCACCCGGGGTCGACGAGGTCGACCTTGCCGTCGCCGTCGTTGTCGGTGAGGTCGGCGCACTCGGGCAGGGCGCCACCCGACGGGACCTGGACCTGGACGCCCTGACCCAGGTCGACGGACGCAGCCGTACCTGCCGCGAGAATCGCGAGCGCCGTTCCCAGCGCGATGGTTAGTAGAAGCCTCTTGGTCATCTCTCTGGATCTCCCTGCCCGCAGGCACGAGGAAACCTACTGCCTCGCACGCCCCTGCGCAACGGAGCACCCGCGCGCACAACATACCCAACCTGCGCGATCAAAAAAGCCTCCTACCGAATGCACCCGCACGCCCACTTTGAGGGACCCTCCGGACGGCGAGCACCGGGTGCCTCTAGGCTCGTCACAGGCAATGGACGAGAGCGCCGCCAACGAGGGCACGAGGAGCCGGTTTTCGGGCCAGGGTCAGGACGCCCTGGTCGAGATCGCGCAGCTCCTGCTCGACAACCCTGTGCTGCACCAGGCGCTGCACGTCGCGGTCGATGCGCGCGACCGCGCGAGCCAGGCGAGCGCCACGGCGATGCGGTCGCTGAACGTGCCCGCTGCGACCGACGTCGACCGGCTCGGCAGGCGCCTGCGTGCTCTCTCGGAGCGCCTCGAGGTGGTCGAGGACACCCTCGACGAGCTCGCACGCGAGCTCGCGGAGCTGCGGAAAGCCTCAGGCCAGGGTCCAGCGTCACAGCGTCCCCCGCAGAGCCCGCCGCCTCCGGCGCCACCGCGCGCCTAGTCGGTGACGAGCGCCGCCGTCGCGGCTGCGCCCATCCGCTCCACGGCCTCCGCGAGGGCCTCGTCGCCGAGCCGCATGCGCTCCCCGCCGGGGAAGACGTCGGTGACGATCAGCAGCGCGGCCACGGCCACGCCGACTCGGGGGCCGATCGTGAACAGGGCCGCACTCTCCATCTCGACGGCGCGGGCGCCGGCCTCGACCCAGCGGCGCCGCGGCGCCTCGGTGTCCTCGTAGAAGAGGTCTCCCGTCGCCACGAGGGCAGGCTCGCCTGCGCCCTCTGCCTCCAGGCGCTCGAGCAGGCCGGGGTGGGCCGGTATGGGGCGGTCGCCGTCGCCGAGCGCGCGGCTGACCCCGTCGTCGCCCAGCGCCGCCTCGGCGCGCAGCATCGTCCCGAGCTCGAGCGAGGGGTCGAGGGCGCCGCAGGTGCCGACCCGGATCGCCCTGCGCACGCCCAGCTCACCGAGCTCGTGCAACACGATCGCGGCGCTCGGGGCCCCCATCCCGGTGGATTGGATGCTGAGCGGCCGGCCGGCTGGCGTCTCGCCGGTGTAGCCCCAGAGCCCGCGGTGGAGGTTGTGCATCTTCGGCGCGGTGAGCAGCGTCTGCGCCATCGCCATCGCGCGGCCGGGATCCCCGGGCATCAGCGCGTCGGGGGCGAGGGGGAGGGACGTGCGCAGATGGATGCCCACGGCGGTGAACGCTACGCTTTCGAGGCCTGTGACCCCCTCGTCCAAGGACGACCAGAGCGGCATCTCGGACTCCCTGCGGAGTGCGATCGAGGGCACCTTCGCAGCGACCGTGGGGTCTGCCGGCGAGACGCGCGAGCGCGCCGGCGAGCTGCTCGACGAGGTCTCGCGCCGCGGTCGTGACGCCCGGTCGCAGGTCGTGCGGCGGGGCCAGGAGGCGCGCGACGAAGTCACGACCCGAGCCCAGGGGGCACGTGAGGGGGTCGTTCGCAAGGGCTCCGAGGCGAGCGCCGACGTCGTGCACCGCGTCGAGGAGGAGCTGCGCTCGATCAGCGAGCGCCTCGCCCAGCTCGAGGCGTCGCTTCGGCGCAACGACCCCCGGTCTTGACCTGAGGTAGAGGGTCAGAGTTGGGGCGGCGCATCCTGATCGTAGGCGTGGCCGGCCACTGGGGATCCGAGCTCGCGCGCCGGCTCGAGGCAGACCCCGAGGTCGATTTCATCTGCGGCGTCGACACGCGGCGGCCGGAGCGCCTCGGGCGCACTCGCTTCATCGAGGCCGACATCCGCAACCCCGTGATCTCGCGGCTACTGCCCGGGACCGAGGTCGACACCGTCGTCCACTGCGGGATCGCCTGGTACCCCGAGCCCGACAAGCCCGCCCGCGCGCTCCACGACATCAACGTGATCGGGACGCTCCAACTGCTCACAGCCTGCGAGCGCATACCGACCCTGCGCTCGCTCGTCGTGCGCGGCTCGGCCGCGATCTACGGATCCGAGGCCGCGGCGCCCGCCTTCTACACCGAGGACATGGCGCGCCGCTACCCGTTGAAGACGCGCTTCCAGCAGGACATCGGCGAGCTCGAGAGCCACGTCGAGAACTTCGCCCGTCGACGGCCCTGGACGACCTGCTGCATGCTCCGCCACCAGCCCGAGATCGGAGCCGGCCTCGACACCCCGCTCTCGCGCTACCTGACGCTGCCGGTCGTCCCGACTCAGCTCGGCTTTGACCCGCGGCTTCAGTTCGTCCACCCCGACGACGCCACCGGCGCGCTGCTCGCCGCGACCATGCGTCCGGTCTCGGGACCGGTCAACGTCGCGCCGGGGGGCTCGGTCTCGCTCGCCAAGGTGATCCGGCTCGCCGGGCGCCGGCGGCTGCCGCTGCCCCATCCGCTGTTCGCCCCGACGCTGTCGCGGCTCGGGCAGAGGCTCGGGATCGCCGACCTCTATGGCGACGCCGTTCGCCTGCTCCGGTACGGCCGTGGCGTCGACAACGCCCGGCTGAGGACCGAGCTCGGCTTCTCTCCCGCCTTCGACGCGGTCAGCGCGGCGCGCGAGTTCGCGCGCGAGGTCAGCGCGCCCGCCCCGCCGAGCGCGACCCCCGACCCCACCCCAGCTCTGCGCGAGGCCAACTGATGGACGACGCTCCCGCGAGGCTTCGCGACCTGCCCGGCGCCGTGGCATCGAGCGCGACCGAGGCGGTGCGCCGGCGCTCGGGCGACTACCGCGAGGACGAGTGGGGCTTCGACGAGGGATTCGCCGAGGCGGCCCTGCCGGGTCTCGAGCTGCTCTATCGCCACTGGTGGAGGGTGAAGGTGAGCGGGCTCGAGAACGTACCCGGCCGCGGCCGCGCCCTGCTCGTCGCGAACCACGCCGGGATGCTCCCGTTCGACGCGGCGATGATGTCGACGGCGATCCGCCGGCTGCATCCGAGGCCGCGCTGGCCGCGCTTCATGGTCTTGGACTGGGCCTTCGAGCTGCCGTTCGTGAGCCACGCGATGCGCAAGGTCGGGGGCGTCCCGGCCAACCCGTTCAACGCCCAGCGGCTGCTCGAGCAGGACGAACTCGTCATGGTCTTCCCCGAGGGGGCGAAGGGCAGCGGCAAGCCCTACTCCGAGCGGTACCGGCTTCAGCGCTTCGGCCGGGGCGGCTTCGTCGAGATCGCGATCCGCTCGCGCGCCCCGATCGTCCCCGTCGCGGTCGTCGGCTCCGAGGAGATCTATCCCAAGATCGCCGAGAGCCGGACGCTGGCCCGGTTGCTGCGCGCGCCGTTCGTCCCGATCACCCCGACCTTCCCGCTGCTCGGGCCCGCGGGCCTGCTGCCCCTGCCCTCGCGCTGGCGGATCGAGTTCTGCCCGCCGGTCGACCTCTCGGAGTTGCCGCTCGACGCCGCCGACGACCGCGCCCTCGTCCTCGACGTCTCGAACCGAGTCCGCGAAACGATTCAGCAGTCGCTGCGCGAGAACCTGCTCGAGCGCGGCGGCACCTTCTTCTGATTGGGCGTAGCCTCGTCCGATGGCGTTGAAGACGGCTCGCAGCGCGGTCGCGGCGGCGCACTTCCGCTCGGCCTCCGAGCTGCGCGAGGTGCTTGACACGGTGATGAAGGCCATCGACGCCGACCCCGACGCCGGCCCCCGCCTGCGGGCGGCCGCGGCGCCGCTTCGCTTCGAGTTCCCCGACCTGAAGCTGTGGCTGACGGTCTCGGCGGCGGAGCGCGGCTGCCTCGACTGGGACTTCTCGCACAGGCGAAAGAACCGGTCGGCCCCGAAGCTGCGACTGACGATGGAGTCCGATTTCGCCAACCGGCTGCTCCAGGGTCGCGAGAACCCAGCGATCGCGATCGCGCGCGGGCGGCTGCGGACCACCGTGACCGACGCCGGCGCCGTTCTCAACTTCTTCAGCGCCGCCAAGCCCCTGTTCTCCGAGTACCGCCGGGTGGTCGCGGAGCGCTACCCCCACCTGGCGATCGACTGACACCTGTCGGGGGCATTGACTTGGCACGGGGCTCGGGCGTACCCTCACTGCTACCGGAAAGCGCTTGGGCCGATAGTGGGCCCGCCCGCCCGACGTCCCCCGGCGACTGGGACGAGGGAAGCGGTCCCGCAAGGCGTGATCACGTCGCCGGCCAACGCAGCGGGCCGTCAGCCCGCAGGCGACGGGGCCACGTTCAGGCCCCGTTGCCGCGTCAGGGAGCGGAGGCATGAGCGATCGCGATCCGGGCGCGATCTCCCTCGCCGAGGCGAGTCGGCTCTCGGGCATCTCGACCTCGACGCTGAAGCGCTGGGCCGAGGAGGGGATCGTCCCTGTCGCGGGCGGCCAGTGGACGCGAGCATCCGCGGCGCAGGCGCGGGTGATCGCCCGGATGCGAGAGCGCGGGTACTCGCTGGATGCGGTGCGCGAAGCAGCACGCGGCGGGCGCCTGGCGTTCGGCTATGCCGAGGACCTGTTCCAGGTCCCCGAGGGCGAATACACCAAGGAGCAGGCGGCGGCCGAGACCGGGCTCGAGGCGGAGCTGATCGAGCGCCTGATGACGTTGCTCGGCACCCCGATCGGGGGGGAGGGGCGGCTGAACGAGGAGGACCTGAGGGCGATGCGCCACTGCTCGGAGGTGCTGAAGTCCGGCTTCCCGCTCGTAGCGTTCCTCCAACTCGTCCGGGTCTATGCCCAGGCCATCCGCAAGGTCGCCGACGCCGAGGTGCGCCTCTTCCACCTCTACGTGCACGAGCCGCTGATGCAGGACGGCGTGCCTCCTCTGGAGATGGCCGAGGAGATGGGGGACCTCGTCTCGGACCTGCTGCCGGTCACCGCCCCGCTGATGGAGTACATGCACAACCGCTACCTGCGCTTCTACATCGAGCAGGACGTCGTCGGCCACATGGAGGCCGACGTCGGCAGCGCGGGGCGAGGGCTCGCCCGCGTCTCGATGGCGTTCTGCTTCGTCGACCTCACCGGGTTCACCCGCTACACCGAGGAGGAGGGCGACGACGAGGCGCTCGACCTGGTGGAGCGCTTCGTCGACACGGTTGAGGCGACGCTGCCGAACGAGGCGACGATCGTGAAGACGATCGGCGACGAGGTCATGGTCGTATCGCCCGACCCCGCATCGCTGACCGAATGGTCGGTGGGCTTCCTGACGCTGTTCCAGGAGCGCCCCCAGCCCAGGGTCGGGATCCACTACGGCGCCGCGGTCTTTCGCGACGGCGACTACTTCGGGGGCGACGTCAACCTCGCTCACCGCGTCGTCACCCGGGCGCTCGGCGGGGAGGTGCTGGTCACCCAGTCCGTCGTCGAGTCGGTCGCCGACTCCGACTACCTCGAGTTCGACCCGATCGGCGAGGTGTCGCTGAAGGGATTCGGGGAGCCGATCGCGCTCCACATCGCGCGGCCGACCGCGTCCTAGATCTCAATCGACCCACTCGGGGAGGTGCCCGAAGCAGCCCCTACGGACCATGTCGGCGGAGTGGCTGCGGTGCTCGACGCGGCGCCGAGCATCAGCGCGGGCGAGGCGGTCAGCGCGAGAGTGGCCTTTCGGATTCCTGACGTCCTACGCCAGGCATCGGGTCTGAGAGGGGGGGCGTGAAGCGGGGTCCGGACGTGGACGGTCGTCCGTCGGCAGTTTCGGTGCGGCCCGAGGCCGTGGCGCTACCTGCGGTAGCCGAAGTCGGCCGTGTAGATCGCGGCGTTGGCCACTCCCGGAGTCGGCGCGCCCTTCGCGACCCCGACCCCGACCTGCCGAAAGCGCGGAGAGAGCATCGAGGCTCGGTGCGACGGGCTCGACATCCAGCGCGAGACGGTGGCCTTCGGGGTGCCGGGCCCGCCGCTGCCCCAGTGCAGGTTCTCGGCGATGCCCCAGCTCGAGGCGCCGGCGAGGTAGCCGGTGTTGCGGATGCGCCCGACCGGCGAGTTGCCGGTCGGAGAGCTGTGAGAGAAGAAGTCGGCGGCGTCCATTGCGTTGGAGTGGCGCCTGGCGGCGCGCTCGAGCCGCTCGTCGGAGCGCAGTGGCCGCACCCCGGCGGCCCGCCGGCGCTCGTTCAACAGGCAGATCACGGAGTCGGCCGCCTCGGCGGGCGTGAGCTCGGAGGGGTTGGCCCCCTCGTTCGGGCAGGCGCCCTCGGCAATGGCGGGAGCAGCGAGGATCGCTCCGACCAGCGAGATGGCGCAAAGTCCTTTTCGCAGCATCTACCTGATTGTCGGCAGGCGGGCCCCCGGCCTTTAGCCCTGCTTGCGCAGAACCTACAATCGCGGCGATGAGCGAAGCGGCGGGCGCGCCGCTGACCGGCGCGGTGAGATCGAGCGGACTGGTGAGCGAAGGCTCAGGCGTCGTCCTGTGCTCGGGCGGCGCCGACTCGGCCGGGCTGGCGGCCGGGCTCGCCGGCGCCTGCGGCCCCGAGCGCCTGGTCGCGCTTCACCTCGACTACGGGCTGCGCCCCGACTCGGGCGCCGACGCCGCGGTCTGCGCCTCCTTATGTAGGGGGCTCGGCATCGAGCTCGTCGTCGAGCGGCCCGAGCTGCCCTCCGAGGGCAACACGCAGGCCAACGCGCGCGAGGCGCGCTACGCGGCGGCAGAGCGCCTGCGCATCGAGCGGGGCCTCGACTGGATCGCGACCGGGCATACGCGCACCGACCTCGCCGAGACCGTGCTGTACCGGCTCGCCACCTCGCCAGGGCGCCGGGCGCTGCTCGGATTGCGGGCGCGGCGGGGCGTGGTCGTACGCCCGTTGCTCGGCGTCGGGCGGGCCGATCTGCGTGAGTGGGTCAGCGAGGCCGGGCTGCCTTTCCGCGACGACTCGACGAACGAGCAGCCGCTCTACGCCCGCAACCGCATCCGAAACGAGGTGCTCCCGGTGCTTGCCGAGCTCGGGCGGGCCGCCGAGGCGACGATCGCCGAGACGCGTGCCGAGCTCGCCGAGGAGGCTGAGGTCCTCGACCGCCTCGCCGCCGAGGCTCTGGCCGAGGCGGGCGCGGACGTCTCGGGCGCGCTCGACGCCCAGGCGCTGGCGGCCCTCGACCCCGCGATCGCCCGGCTTGCGCTGCGGGCTCTCGCCGAGCGTGCCGCTGGCGGGCAGGTCGGACTCTCGCGCGCCCGCGCCGCCGAGGTCCGCAGGCTCGCCGCCGACCCCGAGGGCGGCGTGGTCGAGCTCGGCGGCGGGGTCGAGGCACGGGTCGAGCACGGCTTCGTGCGCTTCTTCACCGCTCCCGAGGCCCGCGCGGCCGCCGAGGCGATGCTGAGCGTGCCAGGGCGCTGCCGCTTCGGGGAGTGGGAGCTGCGGGCTGATCTCGCCGGGCCCGACGGCCCCCCGGCGGCGCTCGATGCCGCGCGCCTCGATCCCTCGGCGCTCGAGGGCCGGCTGGTAGTCCGCGCCTGGCGCGAGGGCGACCGGATGCGCCCGCTCGGCGTCGGCGGGAGCAAGTCGCTGCAGGACGTGTTCACCGACCGCAAGGTCCCGCGGTCGCTTCGGCGCACGCTGCCCGTGGTCACCTCAAGCGGGCGGATCGCCTGGATCGCGGGCGTCGCGGTCTCGGAGGAGTTCGCGGCGGCCCCCGGGGCCGAGGCGGCGGTGCTGAGGGCCACCAGGGCGCTGCCGGCGTAGCCAGGCCGCCCCCGCCTACATAAACTGGCGCGGTGGAGGGAGACGAGCTGATCGGCGAGGTCCTCGTCAATGAGGCGGACCTGCAGCGGCGGGTGAGCGAGCTCGCCGCCGACATCAGTCGCGACTACGAGGGCCGGAAGGTCCTGCTCGTGGCGATCCTCAAGGGCGCCGTCCCTTTCCTCGCCGACCTGATGCGCCAGCTCGAGGTGCCCTCCGAGCTCGACTTCATGGCCGTATCGAGCTACGGCTCCTCCACCGACTCCTCGGGCGTGGTGCGCATCCTCAAGGACCTCGACGACTCGATCGCCGGCCGCGACGTGCTGATCGTCGAGGACATCATCGACTCCGGGCTGACCCTGCACTACCTGCTGCGCAACCTGGCGGCGCGCGATCCCGCGTCGCTCGAGGTCTGCTCGCTGCTCACCAAGCCCGACCGCAGGAGGGTCGATCTGCCGATCCGCTACGTCGGATTCGAGATCCCGAACAAGTTCGCGATCGGCTACGGGCTGGACCACGGCGAGAGCTTCCGGGGGCTCCCATACGTCGCTGCGCTGCGAGAAAGCCCTTATGCCCGCTGAAGCCCCCCTGGTACCGTTCTGAGCCTTGAAACGGTTCTTTCGCAGCGCTGCATTTCCCATCCTTATCGTCGTTGTGCTGGCGTTTTTCGCGCAGCGCCTGATCGCGCCGGGCGACGAGCCCGACGTCCCCTCGTACAACGAGTTCATCGCGAACGTCGAGGCCGGCCAGGTCGACGAGGTCACCTTCAACCAGAAGGAGAAGGTCCTCGAGGTCAAGGAGGCCGACGGCGACGAGTTCGAGATCGGCTACCTCGAGTCCGGCGACTCGCAGGTCGCGCTGCAGAACCAGCTCGCCCGCAACGACGTCAAGACCGAGATCAAGGGCATCGGCGGCGGCGGCTTCTTGACGCTGCTCACCTACATCCTTCCCTTCCTCCTGTTCTTCGCCTTCTGGATCTTCCTCATGAACCAGATGCAGGGCGGCGGCTCGCGCGTGATGAGTTTCGGCAAGTCCCGGGCCAAGCGCATGTCGGTCGACGCCCCCAAGATCACCTTCCGCGACGTGGCCGGGGCCAACGAGGCCGTCCAGGAGCTCCACGAGATCAAGGAGTTCCTCGAGAACCCGAAGAAGTTCCAGGCACTCGGCGCGCGCATCCCCAAGGGCGTCCTGCTCTACGGCCCTCCCGGAACCGGAAAGACCCTGCTCGCACGCGCGGTCGCCGGCGAGGCCGGGGTTCCGTTCTTCTCGATCTCGGGCTCTGACTTCGTCGAGATGTTCGTCGGCGTCGGCGCCAGCCGCGTCCGCGACCTCTTCGAGCAGGCCAAGCAGAACTCCCCCTGCATCATCTTCATGGATGAGATCGACGCCGTCGGCCGCCATCGTGGCGCCGGCATGGGCGGCGGGCACGACGAGCGCGAGCAGACGCTGAACCAGCTCCTCGTCGAGATGGACGGCTTCGAGATGAAGGACAACATCATCCTCATCGCCGCCACCAACCGCCCGGACATCCTCGACCCGGCGCTGCTCCGCCCGGGCCGCTTCGATCGCCAGATCGTCGTCGACCGCCCCGACCGCCAGGGCCGCAAGGAGATCCTCGAGGTCCACACGCGCGGCAAGCCGCTCGCCTCGGTGATCGACCTCGACGTGCTCGCCGGGCAGACCCCAGGGTTCACCGGCGCCGACCTCGCCAACCTGATCAACGAGGCCGCGCTGCTGACCGCGCGCTCGAACAAGCGCGAGATCACGATGCACGAGCTCGAGGAGGGGATCATGCGCGTGATCGCCGGCCCCGAGAAGAAGAGCCGCGTGATGTCCGAGAAGGAGCGCACGATCACCGCGTACCACGAGCTCGGCCACGCGATCGTCGGGCACATGCTCGAGCACTCTGACCCGGTCCACAAGGTCTCGATCATCAGCCGCGGCCAGGCACTCGGCTACACGATCTCGCTCCCGACCGAGGACAAGTTCCTGACCACCCGCGCCGAGCTGAACGACACGATGGCGATGACGCTCGGTGGCCGCGCAGCCGAGGAGATCGTCTTCTCCGAGATCACGACCGGTGCCTCCAACGACCTCGAGAAGGTCACCGCGACCGCGAAGCAGATGGTGATGCGCTTCGGCATGTCCGAGCGCCTCGGCCCCCGCGTCTTCGGCCACGATCGCGGCCAGCCGTTCCTCGGCCGCGACATGGGCGCCGAGCCCGATTACTCCGACGAGGTCGCGCGCGAGATCGACGACGAGATCCGCCGCATCGTCGAGGAGGCGCACCAGACCGCGCGCGAGATCCTCGGCGACAAGCGCGAGCAGCTCGAGCGCATCTCGAAGATCCTGCTCGAGCGCGAGACGCTCGAGGCCGAGCAGTTCGTTGCCCTGCTCGAGGGCAAATCCGTCGAAGAGGTCTTCCCGCCCGACGAGGAGGAGAAGGCCGAAGCGCCCGAGGCCGAGGCCGAGAAGAGCACGGCTCGCGAGGGCTCGCGCCCGCGCGTGCAGCCGAAGCCCGGCCTCGCCGGCGGCGGGGCGGCCGAGATGCGCAGCGACTCCAGCGAGTAGGCCCGCGTTGAGGCTGATGGGGGTCGTCAACGTGACCCCGGACTCGTTCTCCGACGGAGGGGAGTTCCTCGACGCCGAGCGGGCCATCGCACACGGGCGGGAGCTGGCTGAGCAGGGCGCGGACATCCTCGATGTGGGGGGTGAGTCCACCCGGCCCGGCGCCGCGGCCGTCGAGGCAGCCGAGGAGCTCGAGCGGGTCGGTCCGGTGGTCGAAGCGCTCGCTCCGGACCACGTCGTCTCGATTGACACCTCGAAGATCGAGGTGGCCCGTGCCGCGCTGGACGCCGGCGCGGCGATCGTCAACGACGTCACGGCGTTGCGCTCCGAGCCCGAACTGGCGGACCTCTGTGCTGAGCGCGGCTGCGACGTCGTTCTCATGCACATGCTGGGCGACCCGCGCACGATGCAGGCGGACCCCCGCTACCACGACGTCGTCGACGACATCAAAACCTTCCTCGCCGAGCGAATCGAGTTCGCCGTGGCGGCGGGCATCAGCGAGGAGCGGATCTGGGTCGACCCCGGGATCGGCTTCGGCAAGACCATCGAGCACAACCTCGAGCTGACCCGCAGGCTCGGCGAGCTCGCCGATCTCGGCCGCCCGATCGTCTACGGCAGCTCGCGCAAGAGCTTCATCGGCAAGCTCACCGGCGCCGACGCCGGCGAGCGCCTCGGCGGCACCATCGCCTCCAACCTGATCGCCGCCGCGAACGGCGCCACGGTGCTCCGCGTCCACGACGTCGCCCCGATGCGCGAAGCGCTCATCGCGTCAAGCGCGATCCTGGACCCCGAGGCCGCCGCGGCCGTCGGCGAGCGCCAGGGCGAATCGGGGGCTACGGCCCCCAGCAGTAGAGGATCGGCAGCGCGTAGGGGTCGCGCGCGATGAGCTTTGCGAAGTCGGTGACGGCTCCGACGTAGAGCTTCGACTGGTTGTAGGCGTACAGGGCGCGGGCGTAGCTGCGGGGCGCTCCGCGGTCGCGCAGCAGCCGGGCGGCGGCGAGGATCGCGTCGTGGGGGTCGCGGATGTCGCCGTCCTCGCCGTAGACGCGCCACGTCGAGGGGATGAACTGCATCGGTCCGCGTGCGCCGGCCGTGCTGTTGCTCTTGACGCGGCCGAACTTGGTCTCGACCAGGTTGATCGCCGCTAGGTAGTGCGAGGCGATGGCGTGGCGGCCCTCGGCCTCCTCGTAGTGGCTGACCAGGCTGGCGAGCGGCTCAGGCTTGCCGACGCGGAGCTTTCGCGGCTTCCCGCCGCCGGCGAGGCGTCGCAGCTTGACCGCGGCGGACGTCAGCGCCGCCACCCGGCTCTCGACCGCCGGCGCCAGCAGGCCGATCGTTGCGGCGGCGAGCTTCGGGCGCTTGGCGAGGAAGCGCACCTGCCGCTGCAGGGCGAGGGCCGGGGCGACGACTGCCTCGGGCGCCTGGCCGGACGGCGGGTCGCCCGCGCTCGCAACCCACCCGTCGATCGCCTGGCGCAGGACGGCGTCGTTCGCGCTCACCTCGGCCGCAAGCTCGTCTGCGCCCGAGGCCCCGGCCGCGGCCGGCGCGGCGAGCGCAAGCGCGCACACCATTGACGCGAGAAGCAGCGGGAATCTCATGCCGAGAAAGGCTAGGAAGCGCGGCGGCGCATCGCGATCCCGGTGGCGATCTCGCGCACGATGCGGTCCGCGACGAGCGAGGTGATGTCGGCCGAGCCGACCGCGGTCGGGATGACCTCGACGACGTCGGCGCCGACGATCTCAAGCCGGGAACAGAGCTCGCGGCAGGCGCGCAGCAGGTCGGCCGGGGTCATGCCTCCGGGTTCCGGCGTGCCGGTGCCCGGCGCGAAGGCCGGGTCGAGCACGTCCACATCGACCGAGAGGAACGCGGGGCCCTCGCCTACCGCCTCGACGACTCGGTCAACCGCGGCCTCGATGCCGTGGTCGCGGACCTCGTGCATGAAGATGGGGGTGATGCCTCGCTCGGCCTGCCAGGCGAACTCCTCGTCACCGGGCCAATAGCCGCGCAGCCCGACCTGGGCGTAGCGCGGAGCGTCCACGTGACCCTGCTCCACCAGGCGGTACATCGGCGTCCCGTGCGAGATCTCGACCCCGAAGACCTCCTTGCCGGTGTCGGTGTGGGTGTCGAAGTGGACGAGCCCCACCGGGCCGTGCTTCGCTGCGCAAGCGCGGATGTCGGGCTCGGCGATCCCGTGATCGCCGCCGAGGACGATGGGTATCGCGCCCGCCGCGACGACCTCGCCGACGGTGCGCTCGATCGCCGAATGTGTTGCGGCCGCGTCGGCGGGCAGCACCGCCGCGTCGCCGTAGTCGACCGCGCGCAGCTCGGAGAACGCGTCGACCTTGACCTCCAGGTGGGGCCCAGGCGGGCAGCCGGCCGCCCTGATCCCTCGCGGTCCGAAGCGGGCGCCTGGGCGGTCGGAGACGAGGTCGTCGGTCGGGGCGCCGACGATCGCGATGTCGACGCCCTCGAGCTCGGCCGGGTCCTGCGTATAGGGCAGGCCGGAGAAGGTGAGCAGGCCGGCGAAGTCGGGCTTCTCGCCGTGCTCGCGCCATCGCTCCATCGGGTCGATCACGATTCGGTCACTCTGCCACGAACTCCCTGATCAGCGAATTGACCTCGTCGGGCCGCTCATACGGGACCCAGTGTCCCGCGCCCGGGATGACCTCGAGGCGGAGGTCCGGAATCCATTCATCGAGCCCCCGAGTCAGGCCGAGTAGCAGCGCCGGGTCGCGCTCGCCCCAGATCACGAGCGTCGGCACCTCGAGGCGCAGGGCGGCGATCTTCGCCTCGTATTCGGCCGAGACGCCGCCGCCCGCGACCTGGCCGCCCATGTCGGCCGCGCGGTAGTAGTTGAGGCCGCCGCGAAGCGCCCCGGGTTGGGACCAGGCCTCGTGGTAGGCCGCGCGCTCCTCGTCGCTCAGCCGGGCGCCGGCGCCGCCGATCCGCTCCAGCATCGCGTCGAGCATCGAGAAGTCGTCCTTGGCGAGCATCTCCTCGGGCCCCGGCGGCGGCGCGGATAGCTCGAGCATGTAGCTGACGGCTTCGCGCTGCTTCGGGCTCTCGCGCAGGTCGCGGTTCCAGGTGAACGGCGGAGGCGAGTCGATGATCACGAAGCGCTCGAGCAGCTCGGGGTGCTTCAACGCGAACGCCCACGAGACGATGCCTCCCCAGTCGTGGCCGACGAGCGTGAAGGGCGCGATCCCGAGCTCGTCGACCAGGCCCTCGAGGTCGCCGAGCAGCTCTCGCATCCGGTAGGCCTCGACGTCCGCCGGCTTGTCGGAGAGATTGAAGCCGCGCAGGTCGGGGGCGTAGACGTCGTGGTCGGTGCCGAGGTCCGCAAGCTGGTTGCGCCACAGGAACCAGAACTGCGGGAAGCCGTGCATGAAGACGATCGGGCTGCCTCCGCCCTCGCGGGCGGCGTAATGGATGCGGACGTCGCCCGTTTCGGTGTAGCGGTGCTCGATCTCGGCGCGCACGGGGTGGGGTCTATCAGCCACGCGCCGTTCGTCCGGCATCAGTCGCGGCCGTAGCGGCCTCTGACCCAATTCGCGGCGGCCTCGCCGCCGTTCCCGAGGAGACGGCCTGGCGCCCGCTCGGCTAGGTTGGCCCCATCGAGGGCCACGGCGACCATCCGGAGTCATCTGTCGAGATCGAGCTGCGCGGGCTCTCGATCTACACCCACCACGGCGTCACCGACGCCGAGCAGGAGGTGGGCCAGCGCCTCGAGTTCGACCTCTCCTTCGAGGTCGCCCACTGCGACGCCACCCTGACCGACCGCGTCGAGGACACCGTCGACTACTCCGAGGTCTGCGACGTCGTCGCGCTGGCCGCGACCGAGCGCAGCTACCGCACGCTGGAGCGCCTCTGCCAGGTGGTCGGCGAGCGGCTGATGGAGCGCTTCGGCTGCGACTCGGTCGCGGTGCGCGCCGCCAAGCCCGAGCCCCCGGTGCCCTATGGAGTCGAGGAGGCTGCGGTCGAGGTCAGCCTCGAGCGCCCGGTCGAGCCGGGCCCCGAGGACGAGGGCGAGGAGATCTGAGCGAGCCCGAGGCCGGCCCAGTGGCCGGTTACATCGGGCTCGGCTCCAACGTCGGCGACCGCGAGGCGCAGATTCGCGCTGCGATCGATTCGCTGCCCTCCCACGGCGTCGAGGTCGAAGCCGTCTCGTCGCTGTATGAGACCGAGCCGGTGGGCGAGGTGCTCGACCAGCCCGACTTCCTGAATGCGGCCGTGCGCGTTCGCACCGCGCTGGGCCCCGAGCAGGTGCTCGACGCCTGCAAGGCGATCGAGGCGGGCCAGGGCCGCGAGCTCGGCGGCCCGCGCCACGCACCCCGCGCGATCGACCTCGACCTGCTGCTGCTGGGCGGGCTCGAGCTGCGGACCGAGCGGCTGACGCTGCCCCATCCCGAGGCGCGCTCGCGCCGCTTCGTGCTGCTTCCCCTGCTCGAGCTCGACCCTTCGCTCGAGCTGCCCGACGGCACGCGGCTTCGCGACGCCCTCGAGGCGCTCGGCAAGGGGCAGGAGGCGAAGCTCTTCGCCGGGCCGCCGGCCCTCGGCGGCCAGGGGCAGCGCTAGGCGGGCCGGCGCAGGCCGGCGAGCCACTCCGCCGGGAACACCGGGGGAGTGCGGCCGGGAAAGTCCGGCGCTACGCGAAGGGCCATCTCGCCCGCGGGCCGCGACTCGATCGCCGGGCGAAGGTCCTCGAAGCTCATCAGCAGGCGCAGGCTCGTGGCGATCTGGATGTCGGCGGCGTTCGGCTGCTCGCCGCCCAGCACTCCGTCGGCGATCCAGGCGTCGATCTTGTCGAGGGCGCCCGGCAGGGACTCGAGATCGGCGCGAACCGCTTCGTCGGTCGAGCCGTTGAAGCGCGCGGACAGTGAGACGATCGGGCCACCGGTCTTGACCGCGAGGTCAACCGGCACGCCGAGCCTCGCCCCCTCGGAGTACGTCGCCATCGGCGCACGGTTTCGCTTCAGCGCCCACCAGGTCGCGCGCCGGGTGGCCGGCTGAAGCACCTCGTCGCCCCAGGCCTCGGCCTCCTCGACCTTCGCGCGCTCGTCGGCATCGGAGGGGAAGAGCGGCGGAGAGGGGTCGATCTCATCGAGCGCCCGAGCGATCTCACGCGAGCCCTGGACCTTCCTGCCCCCGATCTTCAGCGCGGGCACGGTCTTGCCGGGGAAGCCGTTGACGCGCACGACGCCCTTCGACACGACGGGAACCAGGTCGATGCGCTTGTAGGTGATCCCCTTGCGCTCCAGCATCAGCCTCGCGCTCATCGAGGGATGCGAGCCGGGGATGACGAAGAGCTTGGCATCGGCCATGCGCGGGATCGTATCCGCCCCGGCGATAATCCCGCGATGCTGCTCGCCGTCGACATCGGCAACACCCAGACGCACATCGGCGCCTTCGACGGGGCCGAGCTCGCGCACGATTGGCGCCTTGGCACCGATCCCTCAATCACCTCGGACGAGCTCGCGGCGACGCTCGCGAACCTGCTCGAGCTCGACGGGCTCGGCTTCGGCGCGATCGACGCGATGATCGTCTCGACCGTCGTGCCCCAGCTCGGGCCCGAGTACCGCAAGCTCTCCGAGCGCCACATGGCCGGCGCCTTCCTCAAGGTCGGGCCCAACCTGAAGACGGGTATGCCGATCCTCGTCGACAACCCGCACGAGCTCGGGGCCGATCGCCTCGTCAACGCGGTGGCCGCCCACAACCACGTGCGCGGCGCCTGCATCATCGTCGACTTCGGCACCTCCACGAACTTCGACGTCGTCTCAGGCTCGGGCGAGTACCTCGGCGGCGTCATCGGGCCCGGTGTCGAGATCTCGCTCGAGGCGCTGACGGCGCGCACGGCGAAGCTGCCGCGGATCGACGTCTCTAGCCCGCCCGGCGCGATCGGCAAGAACACCGTCGCCGCGATCCAGTCCGGCTTCGCCTACGGGTTCGCCGGCCTCGTGGACGGGGTCAACCGGCGGCTGCTCGACGAGCTAGGCGAACCGGCGCGCTCGATCGCAACCGGCGGGCTCGCCGCGACGATCGCCCCGCACTGCGAGACGATCGGCGAGGTGGACCCGCTGCTCACCCTCCGCGGCCTGCGCCTGATCTGGGCGCTCAACTCCTAGCGCCGAAGCGCATACTTCTCCCCATGCCGCAGCCGCCGCTCACAGATCCCTTCCGCATCGGCGACGTCGAGATCGCCAACCGCGTGTTGCTCGCTCCGCTCGCGGGGATCGGCAACTGGTTCGTCCGGCTTCAGGCCCGCCGCCACGGCGCCGGCCTCGCCGTCTCGGAGATGGTCTCGAGCTTCGGGCTCCATCACCGCAACGAGCGAACCCTGCGCGAGATGCTGCGCCTGCACCCCGACGAGCACCCCGTGTCGGTCCAGCTCTTCGGCCAGGACCCCGAGGTTATGCGCTCCGCTGCCGCGATCGTCGCCGAGGCAGGAGCCGACGTGATCGACATCAACATGGGCTGCCCCGTGCGGAAGGTCTGCCGCACCGGTGCGGGCGCCTCGCTGCTCGGTGACCCCGACCTCGCGGTCAAAATCGCGCGCGGAGCGATCGAGGGTGCCGGCCCCGGCGTGCCGGTCACCGTCAAGGTCCGCTCAGGCCTGAAGCCGGGGGGCCGTGAGGGCTTCGACCTCGCGCTGCGCCTGGTCGACGAGGCGGGCGTGGCGGCGATCGGCTTCCACCCGCGCTCCGCGGCCACCCACCACAAGGGGACGCCTGACTACGAGTTGGCGTACGAGCTGAGCGAGGCGCTCGATGCGCCGATGATCATCACGGGCGGCCTCGCCGACGCGTACTCCGCGCGCAGCGCGTACGAGCGCTCCGGCGCGGCCGCGGTGATGATCGCCCGCGGCTCCTTCGGCAACCCCTGGATCTTCGAGGAGCTGACCGGCCGCCGCACCGAGCCGCCGACCGATGAGGAGATGGTGAGCGAGTTGCTCTGGGTGATCGACCGCGCCGAGGAGCACCTCGGCGCCGAGCGCGCCGCTCGCTACCTGCGCAAGTTCTACCCCTGGTACCTGGAGCGCCTCGAGGCGGGCAAGCCCGCCGCGGCCGCGCTCCAGCAGAGCGAGGACCTCGACCGGGCCAGGGAGGCCGTGCGCGCGCTCGCACCGGCCCCCGCCTTGACGTGAGGCGCGGCCTTGTCGCGATCGCCGCCACCACGGCGGCTCTCGTGCTCGGGGCAACGGTGGCCGCTCCGGCGCTGGCGAAGATGAAGACGGTCGTCAAGACACTCTGCACCGACACGTCGATCGCGATCCCAGACGGCGGAGCGAGCGGCGACTACGTAAGCGGCTCGGTGTCGACCGGCAGCAGGTGCCCGAAGGGCTACAAGTGCGGCTACGGCGGCCTGCCGGTCGGCTCGCGCGTGATCGACGTCGACGCTCGCCTGCGGGTCACTCATCCCGCACCCGCAGACCTGACCGCCCTGCTCGTGAGCCCGGTCGGCTCGCTCGTGACCCTCGCCTCGGGCCGTGCGGCCGCGCTCGGGTCAGGCGCCACGGATTGCGGCGCCGGGTTCGCGACGTTCGACGACGAGGCGGCCGACCCGTTCCGGCCGCTGCAGCCCCTGTCGGGCTTCGATGGCAGCTTCGGAGCCGGCGACTGGCGCTTCTACTTCGACGACGTCGCTGCGGGCGGAGCGGGGAGCGTCGATGCCATCGGTATCCGGCTCACCTACCGTCACAAGGCCAAGAAGCCGAAGCGCAAGCGGGCGGCGCGGCGGCGATGAGCCTGACGCCGCGTGTCGCCGAGTGGCAGCGCGCCGGAGCCGCCGAGCAGGTCGCGGGCCGCAGGATCCACGTATTCCGCCGCGAGGGATCGGGCCCGCTGCTGTTGCTGCTGCACGGGTTCCCGTCGAGCTCGTACGACTGGCGGTTGCTGCTCGAGCACGAGCGGGAGCGCTCGGTGCTCGCCTACGACTGCCTCGGCTTCGGGCTCTCGGAGAAGCCGGCCGACCACGACTACACCCTGGCCGAGCAGGCCGACATCGCGGAGGAGCTCGTCGGCCGCCACGCGCCGGGCTCGCCCGTCTTCCTCGTCGGCCACGACATGGGCACCTCGGTCGCGACCGAGCTGATGGCGCGTGACATCGACGGGAATGTCGGGATCGATGTGCGCGGCGCGCTGCTCTTCAACGGCTCGATGATCCAGGGCGCCGCCAGTCCCACCCTCGCCCAGCGGCTGCTTCGCGGCCGGTTCGGGCCGGTGATGGCGCGGCTCTCGAGCGAGCGCGTCTTCCGCCAGCAGTTCGGCTCGATCTTCTCGGAGGCGCACCCTCTGAGCGACGACGAGGCGGCCGACCAGTGGTCGTTGATCACAGCCGGTGGAGGCCACCGCCTCGGGCACAAGCTGATCTCATACATGGACGAGCGCGAGCGCAACGCCGCGCGTTGGCACGGAGCGCTTCGCGACTGGCAGCGCCCGCTCAGCCTCGCTTGGGGCATGGTCGACCCGGTGGCGACGGTGAAGGTGCTCGACGGAGTGCGCGCCCTGCGGCCCCAGGCGCCGGTCCATTGGTTCGAGGACCTCGGGCACTATCCGCAGATCGAGGATCCGGCACGCCTCGCGGGGGCCCTGCAGGCGTCCCTGCGCGCTTAGTGGGCAGGTTCGGCCCCGTCGCTATACTGACGCGCTTCGCCCGGGTCGTCGCCTTTCCAAAGAGCGCCGGCGCGGGCTCGTTTTCGCTTGTTAGCAGGGGTTTTTCACCCCGAACCCAGGAAGAGGTAGCAGTTGCGCGAGACACTGATCACCGAAGACGGCCTGGCGAAGCTGAAGCAGGAGCTCGAGCACCTGCAGACGGACAAGCGCCGCGAGGTTGCCGACCGGATCAAGGAGGCGCGTGAGTTCGGCGACATCTCCGAGAACGCCGAGTACGACGACGCCAAGAACGAGCAGGCGATGCTCGAGCAGCGCATCCTCCAGCTGCAGGACCGGCTCCGCCGCTCTGTCGTCATCGACGAGAAGCAGGTCGGCACCGACGAGGTCGCCGTCGGCGCGTTCGTCCACTTCAAGGACCAGAAGTCGGGCAAGTCCCGCAAGGTCCAGCTCGTCGGGGCGGCCGAGGCCGACCCGACCGAGGACAAGCTCTCGAACGAGTCCCCGATCGGCAAGGCGCTGATCGGCGCCAAGAAGAACGACATCGTCACCGTCGAGACGCCGCGCGGGCCGAAGAAGAAGTTCAAGGTCACGAAGATCGAAGTCGCGTAGCGGCTTCCTCGTCCCGGCCATAGGCTGGCCTCGTGAACGAGGAAGCCGATCTCCGAATCCAAGCCGCAGGACCTGCTCGCCGAGCGCCGGGCGAAGCTCGGGCGACTGCGCGATTCCGGGATCGAGCCGTTCCCGCACGCGTTCGGCGACCGGACCGAGATCGCCGTCGTGCGCGGCGCCCACGAGGGGCTCGAGGCCGGTGCCGAGACCGATGACCGCGTCCGCGTTGCGGGCAGGCTCACGGCGCGTCGCGGCATGGGCAAGGCGTCGTTCCTCGACCTGCGAGACGGCACCGGTCAGATCCAGGTGCAGGCTCGCCTCGACGACCTCGGCGAAAGCTACGAGGGCCTGCTTCACCTCGACATCGGCGACATCGTCGGCATCGACGGCGTCGTATTCGCCTCCAGGCGAGGAGAGCTCAGCGTCCGCGCCGAGTCGTGGACGCTCCTCTCCAAGAGCCTGCGCCCGCCGCCCGACAAGTTCCACGGCCTCGAGGACGTGGAGACCCGTTACCGCAAGCGCGAGCTCGACCTGATCGCGAACGCCGAGACCCGCGAGCTCTTCATCAAGCGGGCGCGGACGATCGCGGCGATACGGCGCTGGTTCGACGGCCGCGGCTTCATCGAGGTCGAGACCCCGGTGCTCCAGCCCCTCTACGGAGGCGCGCTCGCGCGGCCGTTCACGACCCACCACAACACGCTCGATCGCGACCTCTATCTGCGAATCGCCACCGAGCTCTACCTGAAGCGTCTCATCGTCGGAGGCATCGACAAGGTCTACGAGCTCGGCAAGGACTTCCGCAACGAGGGCATCTCGCACAAGCACAACCCAGAGTTCACGATGCTCGAGTGGTACGAGGCCTATGCGGACTACATCGACGTCGCGAACGAGCTCGAGACCCTGGTCTCCGAAGTGGCGACGGACGTGCTCGGGACGACCGAAGTGGAGCGCGACGGCGAGAAGATCGACCTGGCTCCGCCGTGGCGCCGCGTGACGCTGCGCGAGGCGATCGCCGACGAGACTGGGATCGACGTGCTCGAGCACCGCGACCGGGATGCGCTCGCGGCCGCGATCGGGGGCGACCTCAACCCCAAGGCGGGGTGGGGCAAGCTCGTCGACGACCTGCTCTCAAAGCGCGTTGAGCCGAAGCTCATCCAGCCGACCTTCGTCACCGACTACCCGGTCGAGCTCTCACCCTTCGCCAAGCGCCACCGCGAGACCGAGGGCCTCGTCGAGCGCTGGGAGGCTTTCGTCGGCGGCATGGAGATCTCGAACGCCTTCACCGAGCTCAACGATCCCGACGACCAGCGCCGGCGCTTCGAGCAGCAGGGCGAGGAGATCGACCGCGGGGACGACGAGGCCGCGCCCCACGACGAGGCCTACGTGCAGGCGCTGGAGCAGGGCATGCCGCCAACCGGCGGCTGCGGCCTCGGAATCGACCGGCTGGTGATGATCCTGACCGGCGCGAAGAGCGTCCGCGAGGTCGTGCTCTTCCCGGCGATGCGCGACTAAACGGCGGCGCCGTCCTCGGCGTCGTCTTCGTCTTCCGCGTCGTCATCAGCCGGCACGTCCTCAGCTTCGCTCAGCGAGCCGTGAAGCGGCGAAGCCGCATGGGGCGTGCCGGGTTGCGACGCCGTCGCAGGGTCCTCGGCAGACTCGGGCTCGGCGGTCGTGGTTTCGGGCGCGGCCAAGTCGCCTTCGCCGGCTGTCCGCTGGCTGCGCACGAAGATCCCGGCTCCGACGAACGTAGCGGCCACCAGCGCCAGCGCCGCGAACACCGCGGGCCACGAGACCAGGACGCCGATCCCGGCGGTCGAGCCGTTCTCGTTCCAGACGTAGGCGGTCCAGCCGATCCAGATCGCGACGATGAGGCCGGCGGCGGCGAAGATCGCGATCTTGCGGCCGCGGCCGGGATCGCCAGGGGTGTCCTCGACCTGCGCCGCGGCAGCGGGCTTCGCGGCGGCGCCGTCGCTCGACGGCGCGCTCTCGTCGCTGCTCCGGCGAAACAGCGAGCGCACCCCGCCGGCGGCCCAGCCGGCCGTCCGCTTGGTGCCGTCGCGGGCCGTCCGCCAAGCTGTCTTGATCCGTGTCATGGCGGCAAAGCTAGCGGAGTCCGGAGATTGCAGGGAGTTCCCTGCCAGGCACGTTTCATGCGTCTGGCGGGCGTGGGCCCCTGGCTATACTGGCTCCTCGCTGTCCCACATGAACCGGAGGTCAAATCAAAGGATCGGTAGGCAGGAACCGATGCAGATTGGGCCCCCGGCGCGTCTGCGTCCCCTACTTCGACCGAGACCGTTGATAGACCAGAGGAACTAGGAATGTTCGAGAGATTCACAGAAAGAGCTCGCCAGGTTGTGGTCCTCGCCCAGGAAGAGGCGCGCACCCTGAAGCACAACTACATCGGCACCGAGCACATCCTGCTCGGCCTCCTCCGCGAAGAGGAGGGCCTCGCTGCCCGCGTGCTCGAGTCGCTCGACATCACCGTGGAGCGCGTGCGCTCGCAGGTGGTCCGCATCGTCGGCTCCGGCGAAGAGGTCACGGCCGGCCAGATCCCCTTCACGCCCAGGGCCAAGAAGGTCCTCGAGCTCGCCCTCCGCGAGGCGCTGAGCCTGGGCCACAACTACATCGGCACCGAGCACATCCTGCTCGGCCTCGTCCGCGAGAACGAGGGCGTCGCCGCCCGCATCCTCCTCGACTTCGACGCCGACTCCGAGAAGATCCGCAACGAGGTCATCCGCATGCTCTCCGGGCCCGGCGGGCGCCGCCAGGGCGGGGGCGCCGCGGGCACCGGCGAGGGCAAGAAGTCCTCGAAGCTGCTGGACCAGTTCGGCCGCAACCTGACCAAGCTCGCCGACGAGGGCAAGCTCGATCCGGTGATCGGCCGCGAGACCGAGATCGAGCGGATCATGCAGATCCTCTCGCGCCGCAACAAGAACAACCCGGTGCTGCTCGGCGAGCCGGGCGTCGGCAAGACGGCCGTCGTCGAGGGGCTCGCGACGCGCATCAACAACGGCGAGGTCCCCGAGCTGCTCAAGAACAAGCAGATCTACACGCTCGACCTGGCCGCGCTCGTCGCAGGCTCCAAGTACCGCGGCGAGTTCGAGGAGCGCCTCAAGAAGGTGATGAAGGAGATCACCCAGCGCGGCGACATCATTCTTTTCATCGACGAGCTCCACAACCTGGTCGGAGCCGGCGCCGCCGAGGGCGCGATCGACGCGGCCTCGATCCTGAAGCCGGCCCTGGCGCGGGGGGAGCTGCAGACGATCGGCGCGACGACTCTCGACGAGTACCGGAAGTACCTCGAGCGCGACGCCGCCCTCGAGCGCCGCTTCCAGCAGATCAAGGTCGAGGAGCCCTCCACCGAGGAGACCGTCCAGATCCTCGAGGGCCTGCGCGAGCGATACGAGCAGCACCACCACGTGAAGATCACCGACGAGGCGCTCGAGTCCGCCGCCGAGCTCGCCAGCCGCTACATCTCCGACCGCTTCCTGCCCGACAAGGCGATCGACCTGATCGACGAGGCCGCCTCGCGCCTGCGCATCAAGTCGATGACCCAGCCTCCCGTCTACCGCGACCTCGAGGAGGAGATCGAGACCACGCGGCGCGAGAAGGAAGCCGCCATCGAGGCCCAGGAGTTCGAGAAGGCCGCCAACCTCCGCGACCAGGAGCGCCGCCTGACCAACAAGAAGAAGGAGCTCGAGCACGAGTGGAGCTCGGGCGAGGGCGGCGAGCGCCCCGAGGTCGGCGAGGAGGAGATCGCCGACATCGTCGCGATGTGGACCGGGATCCCGGTCTTCAAGCTGACCGAGGCCGAGTCCAAGAAGCTGATCCGCATGGAGGACGAGCTGCACAAGCGCGTCGTCGGCCAGGAGATGGCGATCACCGCCGTCTCGAAGGCGATCCGCCGCTCGCGCGCCGGGATCAAGGACCCGAAGCGCCCGGCTGGCTCATTCATCTTCCTCGGCCCCTCAGGAGTCGGCAAGACCGAGCTCGCCCGCACCCTGGCCGAGTTCCTGTTCGGCGACGAAGAGGCGATGGTCCGCATCGACATGTCCGAGTACATGGAGAAGCACGCGGTCTCGCGCCTCGTCGGCTCCCCCCCGGGCTACATCGGCTACGACGAGGGCGGCCAGCTGACCGAGGCCGTGCGGCGCAAGCCCTACTCGGTGCTGCTGCTCGACGAGATCGAGAAGGCCCACCCCGATGTCTTCAACATCCTGCTCCAGATCCTCGAGGACGGAAGGCTCACCGACGCTCAGGGGCGGACCGTGGACTTCCGCAACGCGATCGTGATCATGACCTCGAACATCGGCGCCGCGGACATCGCGCGCAACACGCCGCTCGGTTTCGCCGTCTCCGATGACGAGACCGGCGTCACGTACGAGGACATGAAGGGCAAGATCATGGGCGAGCTGAAGAAGGTGTTCCGCCCCGAGTTCCTGAACCGGATCGACGAGGTGATCGTCTTCCACAAGCTGGCCAAGGACGAGATCATGACCATCGTCGACCTGATGATCAGCCGCGTCCGCGCCCAGGTGGCCGAGCACGAGCTGCAGCTGGACCTCACCCAGGAGGCGAAGGAGTTGCTCGTCGACAAGGGCTGGGACCCGGCCATGGGCGCCCGCCCGCTGCGCCGCGCGATCCAGCGCTACATCGAGGACCCGCTCGCCGACGAGGTGCTGAAGGCCGGCGACATGGCTCCGGGCACGACGGTCAACGTCGAGCGCGACGAGAAGGGCGACGATGAGGACAAGCCGCTCAAGCTGAAGCTAATCAAGCCCCGCAAGAAGCCGACGCCGAAGGCCAAGAAGGAGCCCGTCGGAGTAGGCGCCGGCAAGAACGATGGCGACGACGCCTCCTCCGAGGACTCCCCGCCCGAGATAGATACCGAGAAGTAGCGGCTCGGGCCCTCAGGCCCGCGTGTAGGTCACGTCGAAGTCGTGCAGCCACTCGCCGTCCTCGACGAGGTGAAACGAGCCGTCGATCGTCGCCCCGTCCTCCGATAGCTTCGCTTCGAACCGCTGGTCGAAGTCGTCGGGGCCCGCGGCCTCGCGCCACATCTTCCAGACGCCGTCGATGAAGGTCATGTGCATCACCCTCGAGACGGCGCGCGAGTCGAAGTAGTGGACAGTGAAGTCGCCCTCGGCCCCCTCGTCGGCGGCCATGATCAGCGAGACCCCCTCGGGGAACATCGGCTCCTCGACGGCCGAGCGCTGCACGATCACTTTGCGGTCGCGGAGCCACTCGAGCGTCATCTCACCGGGGATCGGCTCGTCGACATGGCGGGGGGCGTCGACCACCTGCGTCCAGCGGCCGACCAAAGGCTCGAGGTCCTCCATCTCGGGCATCAGCCCGAGCCGCGCTCGGCGATGACGGCCTCGGCGGCCTCGACCGCCTGGTCGATCTGCTCCTCGACCAGCGTCAGCCCCGAGTCCCAGAAGCCGGGGTCGGTGAGGTCGACTCCGACGAGCTTGCCGAGCTCCTCGGGTGCCATCGAGCCGCCGGCGCCGAGCATCTCGAGGTAGCCGGGGACCATCTCGTCGCCGCGCTCGGTGTAGAGGCGGTAGACCGAGAGGGCGAGCAGCTGGCCGAAGGCGTAGGCGTACACGTAGCCCGGCGAGCCGATGAAGTGGGGGACGTAGGACCACCAGGAGCGGTAGCCGTCGGTGACCTCGACCGAGTCGCTGAGCAGCTCGACCTGGGTCTCGTGCCAGATCTCGCCGATGCGCTCCACCGCGAGCTCGCCCTCGCCGCGGCGCGCGGTGTGGACGCGATCCTCGAACTGGTTCATCGCGATCTGGCGGAAGACGGTCGCGATCTGGCCCTCGACCGCCTCGGCGAGCAGCCCGAGGCGTGAGGCGGGCTCGTCGGCCTGATCGAGCAGGCGGCCGAACACGATCTCCTCGGCGAACACGGACGCGGTCTCAGCGACGGTCAGCGGGGTGTCCTGGTGAAAGACGCCTTGCTTTCGGGCAAGCGTCTGGTGCAGGCCGTGGCCGAGCTCGTGCGCCAGGGTGAGAACGTCGCGGCGGCGGTCCGTGTAGTTCAGAAGCACGTAGGGGTGAACCGAGGGAACGGTCGAGGCCGAGAAGGCGCCGCCGCGCTTTACGGCCGTCGGCGGCGCGTCGATCCAGCGCTCGTCGAAGAAGCGCTCGACGATGCCTCCTGCCTCGGGCGAGAACGAGGCGAACGAGTCTGTGACGAGCTCGCGGCCCTGCTCCCAGCCGATCTCCTCCTCGTCGGTGGTGACCGCAGCCATGCGGTCGTAGTCGGCGAGGCGCTCGATACCGAGCAGCTTTGCCTTCGTCTCGTACCAGCGGCGCGCCAGCCCGTAGCGGCCCTTGACGGCCTCGATGAGGGCCTGCACGGACTCGTCGGAGGCCTCGTTGGAGAGGTTCCGCGCAGCGAGCCAGTTCGGGTACTCGCGCAAGCGGTCCTTGATCGCCTTGTCGTGGAGCAGCGTGTTGAAGACGTAGGCCCTGGTGCGCAAGCCGGGCTCGAGCGCGGCGGTGACGGCCTCGGCCGTCTTGCGGCGCTCCTCGCGGTCGGGATGGAACAGGCGCGAGAGCGCGATGTCGAGCGACACGGGCTCCTCGGTGTCCTCGAGGTCGACGCGCAGCGCCGAGGTGAGCTCGTCGAACAGGCGGGTCCACGCGCCGCGCCCGGTGACCGAGAGCTCGGTTGAGATCGTCTCCTCAGGCTTCGAGAGCAGGTGGTCGCGGTAGCGCCGCTCCATCCGCAGGTAGTGCGCGGCGAACTCGAGGCCGTCGGTGCCGAGCAGCTCCTCGGCTCGCTCGTCGGGCACCTCGACCCACTCGAGCTCGAAGAACAGAAGCTTCGTCTGGATCGCGGTCCCGCGCTCGGAGACCATCTGCATCAGCGCGCCGTTGGCCGGGTCATCGGTGTCGGCCGCGAAGCGAAGGTGGGCGAAGTTCGCGGCGCGGCCGGCGAGCTCGGACAGCTCGGCGATCAGCTCCATCGCCGCCTTCAGTCCGGGTCCGTCGAGCTCGGCGACCTTGTCCTCGTAGGCGGCGGCGAACTCGTCGGCGAGCTGCCTCCGAGCGGTCGAGCAGAGCGGTGACGATCTCCTCGTCGGAGGCCGTGCCCTCGGCCTCGGGGACGTCGAGCAAGTGGCTCAGGTCCCAGGTGATCTCCTCGACGGCGCTCATTGTGCGACCTCGCTCGGCGCCAGCTTGCGGCGGAGTATGTAGTCGCCGATCAGCGACCCGGGAGGCCCGGCCGTGACGACGACGATGCCGGGGAACCACCAGTCCCAGCGGTCCTCGACCGCGCCTCGGACGCACAGCGCCACCAGCACGACGAATCCGACTCCGTGGATCGGCCCGAGGACGTGCACGAGATCCTCGCTGTTCGAGAACGAGGCGTAGAGCAGCACGACCAGCAGCAGCGCGTCGGTGAGCGCGATCACCGCGATCACGTTCAGCCGCTTCATGGTCGTCGCCCGCTGAGCGGGGTCGGAGTTGATGGGTCCGGGGTCGAGCGCCAAGACGGCTGAAGCTAGCAGGGGCGCATCGCCGTCCTCGGTAGCGTTGAAGCGATGACGGCACCGGGCAAAACGGCTATCGGGACCTGGAGCGGCGGGCGCTACCTGCGCTACGGCGAGACGATCGACGAGGCGCGGCTCGAGGCGCTGTTACGGCCGGCGCAGGGCGGGATCGAGACGGTCATCACCGCCGACGCCTACGGACAGGGCGAGGCCGACGCGCTGCTCGGGCGGGCCCTCGAAGGCGTCGCCCGAGACTCCTACGGCCTCATCGGCGCGGTGGGCCACGACTTCTACGAGGGCGAGCGCGATGGGCCGCGCGGCTTCCCGCGCTTCACCGACCCCCGCCTCCGCGGTCCCGGCACCTACCCGGCCTACCTGCGCATGGCGGCCGAGCGCAGCCTCGAGCGGATCGGGGCCGATCGCTTCGACGTGCTGCTGCTGCACAACCCCGATCGCACTGGCTACGAGAGCGAAGAGGTCTGGGACGGGATGGCGGCGCTTCGCGACGAGGGGCTCGCTGATTCGATCGGCGTCGCGCCTGGCCCCGCGAATGGGTTCACCCTCGACCTGATCGGCTGTTTTGAGCGCTTCGGGGACCGCATCGACTGGGCGATGGTGATCCTGGGCCCGTTCGAGCCCTGGCCGGCCGAGCTCTCGCTGGGAGCCGCCGAGCGCGCCGGGGTGAAGGTGATTACGCGCGTGGTCGACTACGGCGGCCTGCTCTGGGACGACGTGCTTCCCGGCGTCGAGCTCGCCAAGGGCGATCACCGCGCCCATCGTCCCGACGGCTGGATCGAAGCCGGCCGCGCAAAGCTCGATCGCGTGAGGCCGATCTGCGAACGCACCGGCCTCACCCCGATCCAGCTCGCATGCCAGTGGAACCTCGCTCATCCGGCGGTGGAATGCGTCGTGCCGACCCTGATCCAGGAGGCGGGCCCCCGGGCGCGCCCGATCGAGGACAAGCGCGCGGAGCTGGAGCAGCTGCCGGGCGAGCAGGCGCTCACGGCGGACGACGTCGACGAGATCAGGGCCATCGGCGACAACCGCGGATCGATGGCGCTGAAGGGCGCGCACCCCGATCACGAGGGCGACGAACGCCCCGACCGCTGGGCGCTGTCGCCTGAGCTGGCCGAGACCGGCCGGCGCTGGGAGATCGATCCTGAACGGGATCTAGCGGGAAAACCCCCATCGCGAAGCGCAACCGGCCGCTAACCTCACCTTCGTGCTGGACTCGATCCGCAGAGCCATCGTCGGCACCAGCTCGGGGGTCCTCACCCTCGTTGGAGCTGTCCTGATCGGGTTCGGGATCCCGCTCTTTTGGATCTGGATCGCCTCCTCGCTCTACGGCAAGCCCGGTGCCGTCACCGGGCCGGTGGCGGTCTTCATCGGCACCGGGATCCTGGTCAGCTACTGGGGCCTGCTGCTGCTCGCCTCGTGGGTCCGCGGGCGGATGCTCAAGCAGGCTCAGGACAGGCCCAGGCGCGCGTCGTGGAACCGGAGCATGCGCGACTCCCGGTACCGCCCCGGCATCGGCGACAGCGACCCGGTCGAGCGCCTCTTCGTCGTCACCGCGATCGTCTCGATCATCGGCTTCGCCGTCTGGTTCGCCCTGTTCGCGGGCGCCCCCGTCCCGAATAACTAGAGGGCTGATGTGGGTATCCACGCACGCGCCTAACCCCATCAACCCTCTAGTCACTTAGTCGGCACCCAGCGCGCAAGAGCCGTCGGGCGCGCTTGCGAGGATCGTTCGGTGGCGAAGGCTCGGACCCAACACGTCTGCTCGGACTGCGGGCACACATCCCTCTCCTGGCAGGGCCAGTGCCCCGGCTGCGGCGCCTGGAACACGCTCGAGAAGGTCACGAGCGCGCCCTCCTCGAAGGGCGGGGCCTCGCTCGCCGGCGGGCGATCGCACGCTGCCGCGGCGACGCCCACTCCTCTTCGCGCCGTCACCGCAGAGCGCTCGGCCCGCGTGCTCAGCGGGATCGGCGAATTCGATCGCGTACTCGGTGGCGGCATGGTGCCGGGCTCACTGGTGCTGCTCGGCGGCGCGCCCGGCATCGGCAAGAGCACGCTCGCCTCGATGGCCCTCGCCAACGTCGCGGCTGCGGGGGCGAAGACCCTCTACGTCTCGGGCGAGGAGTCGGCGGCCCAGATTCGCACCCGCGCCGAGCGCCTCGGCGAGGCGGCGCTCGATGTGCCGGTGATCGCCGAGAACGCGCTCGACGCTGTGCTCGCGACCGTTGAGGTCGAGCAGCCCGACGTGTGCGTGATCGACTCGGTGCAGACGATGGCGGTCGGGGAGTCGGCCCCCGGCAGCGTCGCGGCCGTCCGCGAGGCGACCGCGGGCCTGATGGACGTCGCGAAGCGCCTCGACGTGACGATGCTCCTGATCGGCCACGTGACCAAGGAGGGCTCGCTCGCTGGGCCACGGGCGCTCGAGCACCTGGTCGACTGCGTCCTGCACTTCGAGGGCGAGCGCGAGCGCACCTTCCGCACCCTGCGCGCGCTGAAGAACCGCTTCGGCGCCACCAGCGAGACGGGCGTGTTCGAGATGCGCGAGGGGGGCCTGGTCGAGGTCGCCGACGCCTCGGCGCGATTCGTCGGCGAGGCCAGCCCCGCGCCGGGGTCGGTCATCCTCTGCTCGATGGAGGGCACCCGTCCGCTGCTGGTCGAGGTGCAGGCGCTCGTCAACCCGACCGAGGTGATACCGCCGCGGCGGACCTCGACCGGCGTCGACCGAAACCGGCTGGCGCTGGTGCTGGCCGTGCTCTCACGCCACGCCGGCGTGTCGCTCTCGGCGGCCGATGTTTTCGTGAACGTCGCCGGCGGTGTCCGGGTCGACGAGCCCGGCGCGGACCTCGCGGTCGCCCTGGCCGTGGCCTCCGCCCACGTGGGCCGCGCGCTCGAGGCCGACGGGCGGCCGCTCGCGTGCTTCGGCGAGGTCGGCCTGACGGGCGAGTTGCGCTACGTCGGCCACGCCGAGCGACGGGTCGCCGAGGCTCGGAAGTTCGGCCTCGACCGTGTTCTGGGTCCGCGCCCGGCTGACGGCGCGGTCAAGGGCCTCGCGCCGAGCGAGACTCTCGCGGAGGCGCTGGGGGCCGCGGGAGCGAAGGGCCGGCTGCGCTCGGCCGCGTAGAAGAATCGCTGCAATTCGGCGAGGCACTTGACAAGGGCTAATCCGAGCTTTCCACACGGATTTCGCCGCAAACCACGCTCGAATCCTTTCTGCTTACATCAATGGGGATGGCGAACGCTTCAACTTCAGGGGACGAGCTAGAGGAGTTGGAGGCCCGCCAGGACCCTAGGCTTCTGCGCGCGCTCGACATCGTCGCCCCGGGGACTGCGCTGCGCGAGGGCATCGACAACATCGTGCACGCGCGCACGGGCGGCCTGCTGGTGATCAGCGATCCCGAGGAGGTCTCGTTCATGTTCTCGGGCGGGCTCAGCCTCGACACTGACTACACCCCGGCGCTGCTCTACCAGGTGGCGAAGATGGACGGGGCGATCGTGCTGAACAAGCAGGCGACCCAGATCGTCGCCGCCAACGTGCAGTTGATGCCCGACCCGACCATCCTCTCGACCGAGACGGGCACCCGGCACCGCACAGCCGAGCGCGTCTCGAAGCAGACCGAGGCGCTGGTCGTCGCGATCTCCGAGCGCCGCGAGGTTGTCTCCCTCTACCTGGGAGGCATGAAGTACATCCTCCAGGACATCCCGGCGGTGCTCGCCAAGGCGAACCAGGGGCTCGCGACGCTCGACAAGTACCGGGCGCGACTCGACTCGGTCTCGTCCGGCCTGACCAGGCTCGAGTTTGAGGGCGGTGCCGTCCTCTACGACGTGCTCTCGGTCCTGCAGCGGGCGGAGCTCGTGACGCGGATGGCGGTCGAGGTCGAGCGCTACATCGTCGAGCTCGGCACCGAGGGCCGGCTGATCGAGATGCAGCTCGAGGAGACCATGGTCGGGGTCTCCGCCGACAAGTCCGCGCTGATTCGCGACTACTCAGTCGACGACACCGAGGAGAACCTCTCGACCACGCTCACCCAGATCGCCCGCCTTCCGCATCAGGACCTGCTCGACTTCGGGCGGCTCGCCGAGCTTCTCGGCTACGAGCGCAAGGTCTCGACACTCGACTTCCCTGTCTCCCCGCGCGGCTATCGCGTGCTCGGGAGGATCCCGCGGCTGCCGAAGCTGGTCGTCCAGCGGATCATCCACGAGTTCGGGGGACTGGAGGAGGTGCTCGCCGCAAGCGACGAGGACCTCGAGGCAGTAGAGGGGGTCGGCTCCACACGCGCCAAGGACATCCGCGAGGGCGTCCGCAGGCTTCAGGAGACCGACCCCGTTGACCGGTACCTGCAGAGCTGACGGCAAATTCCCCGCCGTCATACAAAAGGAGAGACCAATTCCCGAGCTAGCAGAGGAAGTAGTAGATGAGGCGGCGCTCGCCGACCTGGTTATCGAGCCCCACGAGTGCACCTTCCAGGTAGGTGACAACGTCGTCTACCCGCATCACGGTGCGGGAGTGGTCCTGAAGCGGGAGTCGAAGGACATGATGGGAGAGAAGCGCGACTACCTGACGATCAACATCCTGCACAACAACATGACCGTCATGGTCCCGTGCGAGAACGCACAGATTGCGGGCCTGCGCCGGGTGATCGACGAGGACGAGGTCAAGGCTGTGGTCGGCGTGCTGTCTTCGGACGTCTCGGAGATGCCGAAGAACTGGAACCGCCGCTTCAAGCACAACCGGGAGAAGATCAAGACCGGCGACGTGATGGAGCTCGCCGAGGTCGTCCGCAATCTCGCGATTCGCGAGATGGAGAAGGGCCTCTCGACCGGCGAGAAGCAGATGTACACCCGGGCGAAGAAGATCCTCGCCTCGGAGTTCATGTACGTCCTCGACAAGGACGAGGAAGGCGCCGAGGAGTACCTCGACAAGCTGCTCGAGGACAACTTCGGCGACGTCAAGGCGACCGCATAGCGGGCCTTTGAAAGCATCGGCCGTGATCGCGGCCGCCGGCTCCGGAGAGCGACTCGGAGCCGGCGGCCCGAAGGCTTTCGCCGAGGCCTTCGGCAAGCCCCTGCTCGCGTGGACCCTGACCGCGTTCGATTCGGCTGAGTCGATCGGGCGCATAGTCGTCTCCGCGCCGCGCCGCGGCGAGGAACGCGTCGAGGAGATCGCGGCCGAGGCCGGTGTGGCGATCGAGCTCGTCCCCGGCGGCGACCACCGCTCGCAATCGGTCGCGAACGGCATGCAGCGGGTCGATACCGAGCTCGTGGTCGTACACGACGCCGCGCGCCCGCTTGTCACCGCCGAGCTCATCGACGAGGTCGTCCGGCGGCTCGATCACGACCCCGACATCGCGGGCGTGATCGCCGCCTCGCCTGTGACCGACACGATCAAGGAGGCGTCGGTCTCGCGCCGCGTCCTGCGGACCCCCGAGCGCTCGCGCATGTGGGCGGTCCAGACCCCCCAGGCGTTCCGCACCGCCGGCCTGCGCGAGGCGATCGCGAACCACCCCGACGAGCTCGGGACGGTCACCGACGACGCGATGCTCGTCGAGCGCTCTGGTGGCGAGGTGCTGATCCATCAGGCCTCGCCGGACAACATCAAGGTGACGACCCCTCGCGATCTCCAGATCGCCGGGATGCTGCTCTCGGAGCGGAAGATCGAGGACTAGAGGGCGCGCAACCGGGTACGCGCCTGACCCCCATCCACCCTCTAGCCGAGGTCCGCGAGCGCCGAGGCGTAGGCCTCGGAGAACGTGGGGTAGGGCTGGATCGTGTCGCGGAGCAGGTCGATCGGCACGCCCGCGCGGACCGCGAGCGTCGCCTGTCCGAGCCAGTCCCCCGCCTCGGGGCCGACGGCGTAGGCGCCAGTCAGCTTGGTCCCATCGGAGACCAGGGTGAAAAAGCCGCGGGCGTCGCCGTTGCGCGCCCAGGTCGAGGTGCGCGGAAGCGAGGTGAGTTGGCAGGTCCCAGTCTGGTCGCCCTCGGGCTCACCGACCGCCGCGACCTGGGGGTCGGTGAAGACGACGCGCGGCACGGCGCGGTAGTCGGCGCGCGCCTTGTTTCCGAGCATGTTCTCGGCGGCGATCCTGGCCTGGTACTTGCCGACGTGGGTGAACGGCATGATCCCCGTAACGTCCCCGATCGCCCAGACGCCGTCGCCGGCGCTGAGGCGCTCGTCGACCTCGATGCCCCTCTCGCCGGGCTCGATGCCGACGGCGGCGAGCCCCACGTCGAGATTGGGCTTGCGGCCCGTGGCGACAAGCAGCTTCTCGGCGCGCAGCACCTCGCCGCCCTTCAGCGTCAGCATGAATTCGTCCCCCTCGCGGCCCGCCGCCTCTGCCTCGGCGCCGAGGCGAAGCTCGATCCCCTCCTCCTCGAGGGCCTCGGCCAGCACCTCGCCGACCTTCTCCGCCTCGCGGAACAGCAGCCGATCGGCCGCCTCGACGACGGTGACCTTCGCGCCGAAGCGCGCGAGCGCCTGGCTCATCTCGACCCCGACGGGGCCTCCGCCGAGGATCAGGATGCTCTCGGGAACCTCCTTCATCCCCGTGACCTCGCGGTTGGTCCAGACGCCGTCCAAGCCCTTCAAGCCGTCGATCGGCGGGATCGCCGCCGACGAGCCGGTGGCGATCACGATGTGCTCGGCCTCGACGCCCTGGCCGTCGACATCGACCTCGCCCTTGCCGGTGATGCGGCCCGCTCCGCGGATGAGCTCGATGCCGCGCTCCTCGAGCCACGGGAGCTGGCCGGAGTCGTCGTAGTTGGAGACGACCTGGTTGCGCCACTCGAGCGCCTCGGCGATGTCGATGTCACCCGTGAGCGCGGCGCGCGCGCCCCAAGCGTGCTTGGCCGCGGCGACGGTCTCGCCCGGGCGCAGCAGGGTCTTCGAGGGCATGCAGGCCCAGTAGGAGCATTCGCCCGCGACGAGCTCCCTCTCGGCGATCGCGACCTTTTTGCCCGCGTCGGCGAGGTGGCCTGCGCAGACCTCGCCCGCGGGGCCGGCGCCGATCACCATCACGTCGAAGGCCGTGGCCACCGTCAGGCCCTAGCCGCGGGCTTCTTGCGGCGGCTCTCACCCATCGGAAGGCCGGCGGTGCCGCGAGCCTCGTGGTCCAGGTGCGCGCGACGCCGCCGTTGATACAGGCGTCGCTGCACGTAGAGGGTCAGCACCCCGGCCAGCATGATCGCTCCCAGGTTGATCGCCAGCTGAGCGAGCGATGCAGCGGACTCGTCCCAGTCGCCGAAGGCGGCGGCGAGGCCGATGTTGACCGCCGCGGGGAGGGTCGTGACCGAAATCAGCACCCCGATCAGGGCCCCCGACTTGGTGGATGTCAAGGAAAGGACCCCGGCGGTGCCCGCGATGAACGCGACCAGGAACGACAGAGCGCCGGGGTCCGACACGAATTCGGTGAACGGATGGTCGTCAGTCGAGAAGTCGTCGGGGACGAGCCCCGCGGCGTCGATCGCCAGGGTCAGCAGCGCGCCCACCAGGATGACCGCGGGGAACCCCACCGCCAGGGCGATCAGGGACCGTTTGGCGACCTCGCTTCGCCGTTGCACGATCGCGACGCAGAGTGCGGCGATCGGGCCGAACTCCGGGCCCACGACCATGGCCCCGATGATCAGGATCGGCGAGTCGAGCAGGATCCCGATCGTCGCCAGCATTCCCGCTAGCACCATGAAGACGACGAAGTTGGCCGAGAGCTCGATGTTCTCGGAGGTGCGCGCCTCGACCTGTTCCCAGACGACGGCGTCGGTGGGCATCCCGTGCGCGGCGATCTCGGCTTGATCGGCGACGTCCGAGACGTGGGAGTCGATCTCCTCGATAGCGATCGAGCCTCGCTCGGGGATCTCGAGCTCCTTGAGGTCCGCGATGACGATGCTCGCATCCTCCTTGGCGACGTCGACCAAGACGACGTCGCCCTTCGGCTTGTGCGCCGCACCCTCGAGGAAGATGAGGTTCGTGGCCGAGGGCATGCGCCGAAGCAGCTCGAGCGTCGGCTCGGAGCTGGGCGGCGGAACGACGATCCGAAGATGGACCACGCCGGATAGCGTAATCGCGTGCTCACCGACTACCACCTCCACCTGCGAACCGACGACGTCGGCAGGGCCGACGACGCGTTCACCGACGACAACGTCGCGCGCTACCTCGAGGCAGCTTCGGCCAAGGGAATCGAGGAGCTCGGCGTCTCCGAGCACATCTATCGCTTCACCGAGGCGCTCGAGCTCTGGAGCCATCCCTATTGGGAGTCCCAGGCCCATGATGACCTCGACGCGTATTGCGAGTTCGTGCGAACGACCCCGCTGAAGCTCGGGATCGAGGCCGACTTCATCAGGGGCGCCGAGGACCGCACGGCGACGCTGCTGGAGGCTCGCGACTTCGACTACGTGGTCGGCTCGGTCCACTTCCTCGGGGACGACGGGGCCGTGGACGACCGCCGATACGACGTCTGGGCCACCGACGGCGACCCCGATTCGCTCTGGCGCCGCTACTTCGAGTGGATCGCGGAGGTCGCCCGCTCGGGCCTGTTCGACATCCTCGCCCACCCCGACCTGATCAAGCTCTGGGGGGACGACCGCCTGGTTCCCGAGCGCGACGTGCGCGCCTACTACGAGCCGGCGGTCGAGGCCGTCGCCGAGTCGGGCATCGCCGTCGAGATCTCGACGGCGGGCCTGCGCAAGCCCGTGGGCGAGATCTACCCCTCGCGCGCCTTCGCCGAGATGTGCGTCGATGCCGGGGCTTCGTTCGCGCTCTCCTCCGACGCCCACACACCCGAGCAGGTCGGGTTCGAATACGACGCGGCGCTCGCCTTCCTCGCCGAGCTCGGGGTGGGGGAGCTCTGCGTGTTCGACGGGCGCGAGCGTAGGCTGGAGCCGATCGGATGAGACCCCACCGGGGTCCTCATCTACGTGGGATGGTCCTGTCAGGAGAGATCGGGATGAGAGAACCATGAGCATGCGCGTCGGCATCGGCTACGACTCCCACCGCCTCGAGGCGGGCGAGTCGCTGATCCTGGGCGGGGTCGAGATCCCTCACGACAAGGGTCTGGCCGGCCACTCGGACGCCGACGTCCTCACCCACGCTGTGATCGACGCGCTGCTGGGCGCCTGCGGCCTGGGCGACCTCGGCGAGCACTTTCCTCCGACCGACGAGCAGTACCGCGACGCCGACTCGATCGACCTGCTGCGCGTGGTTGTCGGGATGATCCGCGGCCGCGCGACCAACGTCGACGCCACGCTGATCTGCGAGGAGCCGAAGCTCGGCCCCTATCGCTCCGAGATGGCGTCGCGGCTGGGCGAGGTCCTCTCGGCCCCGGTCAGCGTCAAGGCGACGACGAACGAGGGGATGGGGTCGATTGGCCGCGGCGAGGGAATCGCATGTGTGGCCATCGCGATGGTGGACACCGGCGGACCCGCATAGGATCTGCCTGCAATGGCGCTGAAATCGATCACCTCGCGGCTGCCCATCGAAGCGATAGGCGACCGCCTGCCAAATCGCATCACCGACCCGCTATGGGCCGCGAGCGTCCTCGTTCAGGCCGGCGTGATCGGCCCGATGCGGCCCGACAAGATGGCGCGAGTGATCGAGAAGACCGTGCGCTGGGGCACCACCCCCGCGCTCGGGTCGATCTCCAACGCCATCAAGCAGCCCGACGTCATCGCGATCGACGATGAGCTCGGGAAGCTGACCTTCGCCGAGACGCACGCCCGCTCGAACGCGCTCGGCAGGGCGCTGACCGCCGCCGGCGTCGGCGAGGGCGACGGCGTCGCGATCATGTGCCGCAACCACCGCTACTTCGTCGAGGCCACGATGGCGTGCGCGAAGATCGGCGCCGTCGCGCTCTACCTGAACACCGCCTTCGCCGCGCCGCAGCTGAAGGAGGTGATGGCGCGCGAGATCACCGTCGCGCTGATCTACGACGAGGAGTTCGCGGACCTGCTCGAGGCCTCAGACCAGGACCTTCGCCGCTTCGTCGCCTGGAGCGACGGCAACCCGGCCGACCCCACGGTCGACGAGGTGATCGCCGCCACCGACGACGGCGAGCTCGACCCTCCGGCCGAGGGCGGGCGCTACGTGATCCTCACCTCCGGGACGACGGGCACGCCGAAGGGAGCCCAGCGCGGCTCGCCCGACGGGCTCACTCCGCTGGCCGCCTTTCTCTCGAAGATCCCGCGCCGTTCGGGCGAGACCGTGGTCATCTCAGCTCCGCTCTTTCACTCCTGGGGCTTCAGCCACTTCGTGCTCGGTCTGCCGCTCGGCGCAACGATGGTCCTGCGCCGCCGCTTCGACCCCGAGGACGCGATCCGCACCGTGGCAGAGCACCGCGCCGAAACCCTCGTCGTGGTGCCGGTGATGATGCAGCGGATCCTCGAGCTGCCGGTCGAGAACCGCAGCCGGTACGACCTCTCGAACCTCAAGGTGACGGCCGCCAGCGGCTCCGCTCTCCCGGGCGAGCTGGCGACGAAGTGGATGGACGCCTTCGGCGACAACCTCTACAACCTCTACGGCTCGACCGAGGTCGCATGGGCGACGATCGCGACCCCGGAGGACATGCGCGCCGCGCCGGGCACCGCCGGCCAGGTGCCTCGCGGGACCGTCGTCAAGATCGTCGACGAGGAGCTGAGGGAGGTCCCCGCGGGCGAGACCGGCCGCATCTTCGTCGGCAACGAGATGTCGTTCGAGGGCTACACCGGCGGCGGCGACAAGGAGCGCCTCGAGGGGCTCCTCAGCTCGGGCGACGTCGGGCACTTCGACTCAGCGGGCCGCCTGTTCATCGACGGCCGCGACGACGAGATGATCGTCTCGGGCGGCGAGAACGTGTTCCCGCGCGAGGTCGAAGACCTGCTCGCCGACCACGAGGCCGTCGCCGAGGCCGCGGCGCTCGGCGTCGACGACGAGGAGTTCGGCCAGCGACTGCGCGCATTCGTCGTCTTCAAGGAGGGCGCCGAGGCCAGCGAGGACGAACTGAAGGCCCACGTCAAGGCCAACCTCGCGCGCTACAAGGTTCCCCGCGAGATCCTGTTCATGGACGAGCTTCCGCGCAACGCTACGGGCAAGGTCCTGAAGCGCCAGCTGGCCGAGCGTGATCCGGTGGACGATTAGCGCAATGCCCGATTCGCTCGACACGGATCAGATCCGGGGCGAGATCGAGAGCGCCAGGGAGGCGACCGAGCGCTTCCGGGACAAGTCAGACGCGCTGATCGAGGAGCTGCGCGAGCGCGAGGCCAAACAGCGCGACGTGGCCGCTCGGGCCCGAGTCGCGGCACGAAGCGCGCGCCGCGAGGCCGACAAGGCGATCGAGGTGGCGCGCGGGACCGAGAAGCGAGTCATGGCTCGCGCCCAGGAGGCGATACAGGAGGCCGGCCGGCGCGCGGGCGAGGCCGAGCGCCGCTCGACGGCGACCGAGAACGCGCTCGCGGAGCTCGCGGAGCTGCGCGGCGAGCAGGGTACCGAGCTGAAGGAGCTACGCAAGCGGGTCAAGGCCGCGGAGGCTGCGGCCGAGAGCGCCGCGACCAAGGCGCGCAAAGAGGAGCGGGCGGAGCTCGAGGCGGCGATTGCCAAGCTGGAGTCGGAGCGCGCCATGGCAGTCGCGCGCGCGGACGAGGTGGAGGCCGAGCTGGCCCGCTCGCGCGAGCGCGCCAACGAGGCGATCGAGAGGCTTAAGGCCGACGCGCGCGAGCGCGCAGAGGAGGCGCTCGCCCCGGCGAAGCAGCGAGCCTCCGCCGCCGAGGACGAGCTCGAGAGGCTGCGCGCGAAGCTGAACGAGTCCGAACGGCGGGTGATCGTTGCCGAGGACCGGGCCGCGGCGGCCGCAGAGGGTGCCGCGACCGAGGTCGAGCGAAGCAAGTCCGAGATGGAGGAGCGGATTAAGCGGGCCGCCCTCGATGCCCGCGCCGAATCCGAGGGCCGCGTGCGGCGGCTCGCCGACCGCGTCGCCAAGGAGGCCGAGGCACGGGCGCGCGCCGAGGCGGAGGCCGAGCTCGAAGCGGCTCGCCGCCGTGCTGAGACCTCGGTCCGGGAGAAGGTGGACCGAGCCCGCAGCGCGGCGCTCTCAGGCAGCGCTCCGGATGACGAGGGCGACGAGGGGGGCGACCAGCCCAAGGAGCCGACGCCCACAGACCCGGGCGGCACTCGCTACGTCGGCGGCCGCCGGCTCCGCACTTACTAGAGGGTCAGCCGGTCGCCTGGAGCGGCCGGTCTCCGCGAAGGCGCCTATGGGCGCGCTCGATGCGGGCGACGGCGCGGGCGCGGTGCGACTCGCGCGCCTCGGCCATGAAGTCGAGGATGAGGCCGTTGGTGTCGGCGGGGAGCTCGACCTGGGGCACGTGCCCACATTCGTTCAGCAGCACCTGGCGGGCTTCGGGCAGAGCTTCAGCGACGTGGTGGCAGAAGGCGAGCGGGACGAGCGGATCCTCGTCGCCCCAGATGAACATCGCGGGAGGCTCCAGGGACTCGAGCCGGGTCCAGAACCCGTTGGGGCCGCTCGGCTCCTCGAGGTAGATGTTCCGCGCCGCGGCGGTGAAGGCCACGCGGGCGGCGTGGCTGCGATAGGTGCGCAGGAACTCCTCGACACCGACGTCGGCGACCGTCGGGTGCAGGCGCTCGGGCCGGGCGAACATCCCCCAGAACTGGCGTCGCACGATGTGCGAGCTCATCTTGTGAGGGATCGCGGCGAGCTCGGGGCGGAGCAGCCTGACGAGCGGCACGAACTCGCGGCGCTTTCGCCAGGCGAGCGACGGGGTGAGGAGGCTGAGGCTCCGCACGCGTTCGGGCGCGGTGAGCCCGACCTCGATCGCGATCCGCCCACCGAGGGAGTTGCCGACCAGGTGCGCGCGGGGGATCCCCATCGAGTCCATGAAGCGAAGAACCGAGCGCGAGAACCAGGCCGCGTCGAAGGGCGCCCGCGCCGGCTTCGACGACGAGCCGAACCCGGGCAGGTCGATCGCGTGCACGCTGTAGCGGGGGGCGAGCGCCGAGACCGTCTCGTAGAACGAGGTCTTGTTGCCGCCGAGGCCGTGGATCAGGATCGCGTGCTCGAACCCCTCGCCGGCGCTCAGCGCCGAGATCCTGGCCTTGCCGGCCTCGACCTCGTGGACGCGCAGCAGGGGCGGGCGGCCGTTCGGCAGGCGGAAGAAGCCCTCGAAGGCGACGGCGAGGTCGAGGTTGCCGCGCGCCCAGAGCCGGCGCGAGCGGAACGCGTCGAGGCCCGAGAGCTCGCCCTCGCGCAGCTCGAGCCAGGTCTCCGAGTCGGTGCCGATCACGATGTCGGCGTCGCGGGAGGGCGAGGCGAGCACCTCGCAGCCGCGCGCGTCCAACTCGACCCCCCAGCCCATCCCGAGGTCCTCGAGCTCGATTCGGTAGCTGGCCCGGAAGCCGGGGTCCGCGCCCAGGTAGCGGTCGGGAAGGGACGCGAACGCCCCTTCGACCCTGCGAAGCCGCTGCTCGGATGCGCTCCCGCCGTCCAAGACCCGCGGAACCCTACATCAGCCGCCTGCTGTTGAATCTGGCCCGTGCGCACGATCTCCATCCAGGACACTCTGAGCGGCAAGCGACGCACGCTCGAGCCGGGCGAGGGCGAGCAGGCGGGCATCTACGCCTGCGGCCCGACCGTCTACGGGCGCATCCACGTAGGCAACGCGCGCCCGTATGTGATCTTCACGCTCTTCAAGCGGTTCCTCGAGCACGAGGGCCTCGACGCGAAGCTCGTGATCAACGTCACCGACATCAACGACAAGATCTACGTCGCCGCGCGAGAGGAAGGGGTGCCCTCCGGCGAATGGGCCGAGCGCATGACAGCCGCCTACCGCGAGGACACGGACCGCCTCGGGATCGGGCGCCCCGACGCCGAGCCGCTGGCGACCGAGAGCATCGACGAGATCGTCGCCCTGATCTCGGACCTGGTCGAGGGCGGGCACGCCTACGAGTCCGGCGGGGACGTCTACTTCCGCGTCCGCAGCTTCGACGGCTACGGGAAGCTCTCCAACCGTGACCCAGACGAAATGGACCAGGGCGAGGAGGCGGGGACCGCCTCGCTGAAGCAGGACCGGCTCGACTTCGCCCTGTGGAAGGCGGTGAAGGAAGGCGAGGACACCTCGTGGCCCTCGCCCTGGGGCGAAGGGCGCCCCGGGTGGCACATCGAGTGCTCGGCGATGGCCGAGGCCGAGCTCGGCACCGACTTCGCCGTGCACGGAGGCGGCTCCGACCTGGTCTTCCCCCACCACGAGAACGAGGTCGCCCAGACCGAGGCCGCGCGTGGCGTCCCCCTGGCGCGCATCTGGATGCACAACGGGATGGTCCAGCTCGACAAAGCGAAGATGTCGAAGTCGGTCGGGAACATCTTCCAGCTCTCGGAGGCGCTCGACCGCTTCGGGGGCGATGCCGTCGTCGCCTTCCTGGCCTCCGGCCACTACCGCCAGCCGCTCGCGTTCTCGGACGAGCTGCTGACCGAATCGAAGGCCCGCGTCTCGGGAATCCGCAACTACCTGAGGGACGCCCCAGGCGGCGATCCCGACCCCCTCGTCGAGTCCAAGCGCGAGGAGTTCCTCGACGCCCTGGCCGACGACTTCAATACCCCGCGGGCCTTCGCCGCGCTTGCCGAGATCGTCGCCGAGGGCAACCGCCGCGAGCTGGCGGGAGCGCGCGCCGTGCTTGAGGAACTGCTGCCGCTCCTCGGCCTCGAGGCCCTTCTGGCCCCCGACGACGCGGCGGACCCCGACGCCGAGCGCCTGCTCGCCGAGCGCCAGGCGGCCCGCGAGGCCAAGGACTTCGAGCGCTCCGACGCGATCCGCGACGAGCTCGCCGAGCTCGGCTGGGAGGTCCGCGACGAGGCCGGCGGCGCGCGGCTGGTCCGCAAGGCCTGATGGGCTCCGAGCGTGAGGGCCGCTCCGGGCGCGAAGGGCGCGAGATGGTCTACGGCCGCCGCGCGGTCGCCGAGGCCGAGCGCGGCCGTCGCGCGGTGCGCCGCACCTGGCGCGCGCCCGAGACGCCGCCCGACGAGCTCGAGCGGCTCTGCGGCTCGCCCGACCACCAGGGCGTGGTCGCCGAGGTCGATCCCTATCCATACGCGGACCCGACGACCCTGCTCTCCGCCGAGCACGCGCTCGTGGTCGCCCTCGACCAGATCCAGGACCCCCAGAACCTCGGGGCCATCTGCCGCAGCGCCGAGGCGGCCGGTGCATCGGGCGTCGTGATTCCCGAGCGGCGGGCGGCGGCGATCACTCCGGCCGTCTGCAAAGCGTCGGCCGGAGCGGTCGAGCACCTGCCGGTGGCGCGGGTGCGGAACCTCGCCGACTGGCTCGCCGACGCCAAGGGCCAGAACGCGTGGATCTACGGAACGGCCGCGGAAGCTGACCGCTCGTACTCCCAGCTGGACTGGACGGGCCGAACTGTGCTGGTCATGGGCTCGGAGGGCGAGGGCCTTCGCCCTCGGGTCGCTGGTACCTGCGACGAGCTGGTCTCGATCCCGATGCTGGGCAAGATCGGGTCGCTGAACGCGTCGGCGGCCGCGGCGGTCGTGCTGTTCGAGGCGGCCCGGCAACGCGGGGCGCCGTCGGTCTCATAGACGCACCGGAACCGGCGCGTCGATCACGGTGTTGACCGAGCCGGGATCGTTCTCGATCATGGGCGCCCTCGACGAGGACCCAGGCAGTCCGGCCCGCCCTGCACCAGTTCACCGACGACGCCGCGCCGTGGTGCCTGGTGCCCGACGACGACCTCCCGAAGTTTCCCGAGCGGATGGAGTGAAACTAGCGCTGAGATAACCCTCCAATACGCGTGTTTGCCCCCCGCTGGCTTTGGGGATGAAGGGGGCGAGGCAAAGCCGTGAACGCCGAGCCCGGAGGAGGGAGAGATTGAGGAGAGGTTCGAGGCGGGTCCTTCTCGCCGCATCCGCCGCGATGTGCGCGCTGACCCTCGGTATCGGCTGCGGCTCCGACGACGAGGGCGGTGCCGCCAAGATCAGCTGGTTCGTCGCGATCCAGCCCGGCGGCTCGATCCAGGAGATCGCGGCGGCGTGCACCGAGCAGTCCGGCGGCAAGTACGAGATCTCGCTGGAGTTGCTGCCGACCGAGGCCGACCAGCAGCGCGAGCAGCTGGTGCGCCGCCTGGGCGCCGAGGACCCCTCGGTCGATCTGATCGGGATGGACGTGATCTGGACGGCTGAGTTCGCGAATGCCGGCTGGCTGCGCGAGTACGAGGGCGCCGACGCGACCGCCGTCACCAAGGACGCGTTCGACAGCGCCGTGGAGAGCGCGACGTTCGAGGAAAAGGTCTACGGCGCACCGTTCAACTCCAACACCGAGCTCCTCTACTACCGCAAGGACATCATCTCGACGGTCCCTGAGACGTGGGACCAGATGATCGACGAGGCTGAGAAGGCGGGCACGACGATTGAGCTCCAGGCCGACCGGTACGAAGGATTCGTCGTCTGGGTCAACGCGCTCATCGAATCGGCCGGCGGACAGATCCTGAAGGGCCCGGAAGAGGTCGACCTGCAGCAGGAGCCGACCGAACAGGCCCTCGAGATAGTTGGAAAGCTGGCCAGCTCGCCCGCCGCAAGTCCCACGATCGATACCTCGAACGAGGATTCGGCGCGCCTCGGCTATGAGTCCGGAACCGCGGGATTTCAGATCAACTACACGTTCGCCTACGGCAGCGCCGGCGAAAACGCCCCGGACATCCAGAAGAGCACCGGAATCGCTCGCTATCCGGCAGTGGTCGAGGGCCAGCCCAGCCGCCCCCCGCTCGGTGGCTTCAACATCGGCGTCAGCGAGTTCTCCGAGAACCCGGACCTCGCATTCGAGGCTGCGAAGTGCATCGCCTCACCCGAGAGCCAGCTCAAGGCGACCGAGCTCGACGGACTTCCTCCCTCGAATCAGACTCTCTACGCCGATCCCATTGTGACGGAGGCCTACCCGGGCTTCGCGGAGCTCGTCAAGCAGTCGATCGACGACGCCGCGCCGCGGCCGCTGACCCCGGCTTACACGGACCTCTCGCTGGCGATCCAGCGCACGCTCCACCCGCCGGACAACATCGACCCGGCTGACGTCGGGACGGTCTACGACGAGCTCCGCTCGAATGCCGAGGATGCGGTGAAGCGGGAGGGCCTGCAATGAGCAGCCGCACTCGCTCCGAGCACCGCCTCGCCTGGATGCTCTGCGCTCCCGCAGTGCTGGTCATGCTGCTGGTCACCGCCTATCCGATCCTCTACGCGTTTGTGCTCTCGCTGCAGGACGTCGACCTGCGCTTCCCCGAGGACGGCGGCTTCGTCGGACTCGACAACTACAAGACCGTCCTCACCTCGGATCTCTGGTGGCAGGACCTGTTCAACACTGCGTTCCTGACGGTGGTCTCGGTGGCGATCGAGCTGGCGCTCGGGATGGCGATCGCCCTGGTCATGTACCGGGCCATCTTCGCCCGAGGGGTCGTCCGAACCGCAGTGCTCATCCCGTACGGCATCGTCACCGTAGTAGCCGCGTTCGCGTGGCAGTTCGCGTTCGACCCGGCAAGCGGGTTCGTCAACGGGCTGCCGCTGATCGCCGACGACAAGGCGTGGTTCGGTGATCGCTTCAGCGCGTTCGCTGTGATCATCATGGCCGAGGTCTGGAAGACGACGCCCTTCATGGCACTGCTGCTGCTCGCGGGGCTGACGACGATCGACACGGGCCTCTACGAAGCGGCAAAGGTGGACGGCGCGAGCGCGTGGAAGCGCTTCACCAAGATCACGCTGCCGCTGGTCAAGCCGGCGATCCTGGTCGCGCTGCTCTTCCGCACGCTCGACGCCTTCCGAATCTTCGACACGATCTTCATCATGACCCGAGGCTCGCAGGACACCGAGTCTGTGTCCATCCTCGGATACAACCAGCTGATCTCGCGCCTCAACCTCGGGCTTGGCTCGGCGGTCTCGGTGCTGATCTTCTTCTGCGTCCTGATCATTGCGTTCTTCTTCGTGCGGTTCCTCGGGGTCCGCGCCAGCGAGGGGAGGCCGGGCACATGAGACTCCACCGGGGTCCTGATCATCGACCTTCGCCCTGTAGGGAGGTTGCGACATGAGCGACGAGAGGCATACGCCACAGCAGTACGTGCTCTGGAGCATCGGGATGCTGATCATTCTGCTGTTTGCGCTCATCCCCGTGATCTGGATCGCTTCGCTGTCGCTGAAGGACCCGGCGACCATCGCCGATGGCAGCTTCTTCCCGAAGGAGATCTCCTTCGACAACTACAAGACGCTGTTCGAGGGCGGGATCGACGAAAGCCCGTTCATCAAACCGCTGATCAATTCGATCCTGATCGCGTTGATCACGACCGTGATCGCGATCGTGCTCGCCTCATTTGCGGCCTACGCGATCGCGCGGCTCGATTTCCCAGGCAAGTCGCTGATCCTCGCCGGCGCCCTGGCGATCGCGATGTTCCCCGCGATCTCGACGATCGGTCCCCTGTTCGACATGTGGCGGTCGCTCGGGCTCTACGACACCTATCTCGGCCTGATCATCCCCTACCTGACCTTCTCGCTGCCATTGGCCATCTACACCCTGGTGGCCTTCTTCAGGGAGATCCCCTGGGACCTGGAACAGGCGGCTCAGATGGACGGGGCGACCCCCTTCCAGGCGTTCCGAAAGGTGATCGTGCCGCTGGCCGCGCCGGGCGTGTTCACCGCGGCGATCCTGGTGTTCATCTTCGCCTGGAACGACTTCCTGTTCGCGATCTCGCTGACCTCGTCGGACGCGTCGCGAACCGTCCCCGCTTCGCTCGCCTTCTTCACGGGCGAGTCCCAGTTCACTGCACCGACCGGGAACATCGCCGCGGCCGCGGTGATCGTGACCATCCCAATCATCGTCTTCGTCCTGCTGTTCCAGCGCCGGATCGTCTCGGGGCTGACCGCAGGCGCCGTCAAGGGCTGAGGAGGCAAGGAGGAGAAATGGCCGAGATCGTTCTCGACAAGGTAACCAAGCGTTTCCCAGACGGCACCGAAGCCGTCAAGCAGATGGACCTCGACATCGAGGACGGCGAGTTCATGATTCTCGTCGGCCCGTCAGGGTGCGGAAAATCGACGGCGCTGCGCATGATCGCGGGGCTCGAGGACATCAGCGAGGGCGAGCTCAAGATCGACGACACCGTCGTCAACGACCAGTCGCCCAGGGACCGCGACATCGCGATGGTCTTTCAGAACTACGCTCTCTACCCGCACATGACCGTGCGGGAGAACATGGCCTTCCCGCTCAAGCTCGCCAACGTCGACGACTCCGAGATCGACGAGAAGGTCTCGAACGCGGCCGAGATCCTCGACCTCACCGACCACCTCGATCGCAAGCCCGTCAACCTCTCGGGCGGCCAGCGCCAGCGCGTCGCGATGGGCCGCGCGATCGTGCGCGACCCAAAGGCCTTCCTGATGGACGAGCCACTCTCGAACCTCGACGCGAAGCTGCGCGTGCAGATGCGCACCGAGGTCGCCCGCATCCAGCAGCACCTCGGCACGACGATGGTCTACGTCACCCACGACCAGACCGAAGCGATGACGCTCGGCGACCGCGTTGCGGTGATGCGGGCCGGCGTCTTGCAGCAGGTCGGCCCGCCGCCGGAGCTCTACGCGAGCCCTCAGAACCTATTCGTCGCCGGGTTCATCGGCTCGCCGGCGATGAACTTCGTCCCCGGCAAGCTCTCGGGGTCAGAGGTCGAGACGCCGTTCGGGAAGCTCCCCGTGCCCGACGAAGCGCGCGAGGGAGTTGGCGACGCGGCAGAGGCGAAGACGGTGATCGTGGGGATCAGGCCCGAGTCCTTTGAGGATGCGAAGGTGGTCAGCGACGAGACCAGGCGCGACGGGGTCAGCTTCAAGGCGAAAATCGACCTCATCGAGGCGCTGGGCTCCGAGAACTTCGCCTACTTCCACCTCGAGGGCACCCGCGTGGACTCCGACCAGCTCCAGGAGATCGCCGAGGACGCCGGCCTGGGCGAGGTTCCGAGCGCATCGGGAGGCGGCGACACGGCGCTCGTGGCACGCCTGGACGAGTCCTCGAAGATCGCCAAGAACACCGAGGCGGAGCTCTGGGTCGACACCCGCAGGCTCTATCTCTTCGACCCCGAGAATGGCAAGAGCCTGAGCCGCCCCGATGCGGCGGAGGGCGACTCGAAGGACGACTTGAAGAGCGACTCGACGGACGACGTGAAGGGCGACTCGACGGAGGCCTGAGCCGGCAGCCCCCGTCTAACAGGGGCGCCAGATGGAAGCCGCTTTGACGCCCTCGGCGGCGAGGATCCTGCAAGGCGAATTGCATCGGCCACGAACGTTGATTGACAGCGGCCCCTTGGCGCCCTAATGTCGCGGCCGAGGGTGGACCTCAGGTTGAACCTGAGAAAACCAGCCTCACGGGAGGGGCGCCCCCCTGGGGAGGAGCGAGGCGCCACAGACATCCATCCATGACAGGAGGTTGCTGTGGCCATACCGACCCCCAGCACACAGGAGCACTCAGTAGCACCCGTCCGGGCACTCCCCGACGGAGCACGCAGCGCGCATACAGGCGCAGGGCCGGATGACGAGTTCCTCGTCGCCCTCGCCAAGAACGGAAGGCCCGACGCGTACGACCAGCTCGTGCGACGTTACCGCCGCTTCGTCCGCGTCAAGTCCTCGTCCTACTTCCTGCTCGGCGGCGACGCCGATGACCTGATGCAGGAGGGGATGCTCGGGCTGTTCAAGGCGATCCGCGATTACAAGCCCGAGCGGGAGTCGAGCTTCCGCGGGTTCGCGGAGCTCTGCATCACGCGGCAGATCATCACCGCCGTCAAGACCGCCACGCGCAACAAGCACACGCCCCTCAACCAGTACGTCTCGTTCAGCCAGACTCCGGCCGCTGCCGGCCCCGACTCCGACACCACCCTGGAGGAGGTCCTGCCCGGCCCGTCCGTGCGCGACCCCTCCAACCAGGTGATCGCCGCCGAGGAGCTCGAGAGCCTGGTCTCATGCCTGACCAGCGTCCTCTCCGAGCTCGAGAGCCAAGTCTTGGCCCTCTACCTCGACGGCCACTCCTACGAGGTCATCGGCGAGCGGCTCGACTGCGACACCAAGACGGTCGACAACGCCCTCCAGCGCGTCAAGCGCAAGGTCGGCATCCACCTCGCCTCGCGCGCGGTGAAGATCTAGCAGCCAGCCTTTCTCATCGAGGTCGGTAAGGCAACGCGGCCGCCCGGGCAACCGGGCGGCCGCGGTCGTTCAGGCGACGAGGGCCAGCTGCGGTGGGAGAGGGCGCGACCGAGGAAGTGGCATGGCCCATCGAGCAATCATGCCCACCGGCCACCGCGGGCTTTTCAAATGAAGCTCTAGCGGCGGCGAACGCTGCGGGCCTGGCGGCCGAGCCTGGAAGACGCGACGGTCTTGGCGAGCTCTCGCGGCTCGACCTTCGCGATCAGCGCTGAGAGCTCTTTGCGCTCGCGGTCGCTGAGGTTCGTGGGGAGGCCCTTGGAGCTGCGGACGATCTCGACGAGGCGCTTGCGCTCCTTCTCGGTGAGGCGGTCCGTGAGGTGGTTCCGCACCGCGACGAGGCCCTCGGCGATGGCGAGGAGCCATGCCCCGCGCGCGAGCCAGGTGCCGCGGGAGGCGGTCGATCCGAGTCTCTGGGGGATGGAAGGCACGGGCCCAGTCTAGAAGCGATCTCCGCACCACGCGGCCGTAAGCTTTCCCCGCGCCCGGGTAGCTCAATTGGTGGAGCGCGAAATTTGTAATTTCGAGGATGCGGGTTCGAGTCCCGCCCCGGGCTCTTGATGGAGATTCGCTGGCGAGATGCCAAGCAGGGACGGAGCGTGTTCATGCGGCCTGGGCTGGCGGCGGATGCTGCCGCGGCTCTAGCGGGCGAGGGGTGGAAGGAGTTCGACCTGTTGAGCACAGCGCGGGCGCTGCCCGAGTCGCCCGGGCTGCCCGACGCTGCCGTTCGGACCCACATCGTTCCCTCGGGCCAGGTGCCCGACGTCGCGGCGGCGATCCTCGAGGACGTCGGGTCGGACCGCCTCGTCGCACTCGGCGGCGGCCGCGTGGTAGACGCGGCGAAGGCGATCGCCGCGGCGCGGGGCGGGGAGGTGGCGGCGATCCCCTCGACGCTCTCGGGCGCCGAGATGACCGCGATCCACCGGATGCCGGCGGGCCGCGAGGGCCTGACCGGCGTGCGCCCCTCGTTGGTCCTGGCCGACGCCGAGCTGATGACGAGCCTGCCCGAGCCCGAGCTGCGCGCAACCGCGATGAACGCACTGGCCCATGCGGCCGACTCCCTTTACACGCCGCTCGCCGACGGGCTCTCGCGCAAGGCGGCACTACGAGCGGCGAAGCTAATCGCCGACTCGCTCGACACCCCGCGCGACGAGCGCGACCGCAGCGAGCTGGCCCTTGGCGCGCTGCTCGCGGGCCAGGCGATCGACGCGGCCGGGCTCTCGATGCACCACGTGCTGAGCCAGACGACGGTCCGGGTCTGCGAGACGCCGCACGCCGAGACGAACGCGGCGATCCTTCCGGTCGTGATGGAGGAGATGCTCGGGCGCGCACCCGATCAGGTCGAGGCCCTTGCGGAGGCGCTCGGAGCCGAGCCGCTGGGCATCCGCGAGCGGATCGAGCTGCTCGGCGGAGGACGCCGCGGGCTCGCCGACCTCGGCGCGGGTCGGGACTGCCTCGACCCCGTCCTCGACGCCGCGATGAACCGCCCGGAGCTCACCCACATGACGCCGGGAGAAGTCACCCGCGATGACCTGGCGCGCGTGCTCGACCGGGCGTGGTAAGCGCATGAGCGGAGCGCGCCTGTAACGACGCACGCCGCTGCGTGTTGTCACCTCTGCCGATGGACCCCGAACGCCTGCTCAGCTACCACCGCTTCACCCGAGAGCATGGGGTGAACCGCGGCATCTACCTGCTCGCACGCTGCTTCCTGCAGCCGTTCTTCCTCATCTACTTCCGTCTCACGAGGATCGGCCGCGAGCACGCCAAGGTCCGCGGCCCGCTGATCGTCGCCGCCAACCACCGCAGCTTTCTCGACCCGTTCGTGATCGGCGCGATGCTCCCGTGGTCCAGGCCCCTGCACTACGTGGCGAAGATGGAGCTCTTCGAGAAGCCCTGGCAGGGCTGGATCCTGAACCGGCTCGGCGCCTACCCGGTGCGCCGGGGCCAGTCCGACCCCGAGGTGCTGATCACGTCGCGCGGCGTTCTCGATCGCGGCGGCGCAATCTGCATCTTTCCCGAGGGCACACGCATCCGCACCGGCTCGCTCGGGCGCCCCAAGCGAGGCTTCGGGCGGATGGCGCTCGAGAGCGGCGCGGCGGTGCTTCCAGTCGCGGTGCAAGGCACCGAGCATGTTCGCAACGGGATCCGCATCCGCCCGCGCAAGGTAAAGATCAGGGCCGGGCGCGCGCTCACCTTCCCCCGGACCGACGACCCCTCGCCGCAGCTCGCCAATTCGGTCGGCGCCCGGATCTGGCCGGTGATCGAGTTGCAATGGGAATGGCTCGGCGGCCTGCCGCCGCTGCGCAAGGCGGCCGTGATCGGTGCCGGCAGCTGGGGGTCGGCCGTCGCCGTGCTGCTCGCTCGCGGCGGGCTCGAGGTCCAGCTCGGCTGCCGCACCTCTGATCAGGCCGAGGAGATGAACCGCAATCGCTCCAACGAGCGCTACCTGCCCGGAGTCCACCTGCCCGACGGCCTCACCGTCAAGCGCGCCTCCGAGATCGAGCTTGCGGGCATGGACCTCGTCTGCCTCGCCGTCCCCTCGAAGGGGCTGCCCGCAGCCGTCGGCTCGATCGGCGACCGCGTCGGCGAGCGCACTTCGGTGCTGATGCTCAGCAAGGGCCTGGTCGCGCCGATGGGGGCTCTGCCCTCGGAGTACGTCCGCGAGCGCGTGCGGGCGCGCGCGATCGCCTGCCTCGGCGGGCCGGCCCACGCGAAGGAGTCGGTCTCGGGGACCGCGGCGCTCGTCCTCGGCAGCGACGACCTCGACCTCCGCGCACAGCTCGGCGAGGTCTTCGACGAAGCCGGCCTGGTGTGCGAGCGCACCACCGACGTGGTCGGCGTTGAGATGGCCGGGGTGGCCAAGAACGCCGCCGCGCTCGCCGCGGCCGCGGCCGAGCCCCACGGCATGAACGCCGCCGGCATCGCGACCGCCGAGGTGTGGCGCGAGTGCCTCGACTACGCGGAGCTGCGCGGCGGTCGCCACGAGACGTTCTCTGGGCTCGCCGGCATCGGCGACCTGACGGCGACGATCCTCGCTCCGGGCAGCCGCAACCGTCGCGCCGGAGAGCTGCTCGGCAAGGGGATGCCCGCCGGCCGCATCCCCGGCAAGATCGGCCAGGCGTCCGAGGGGCTCGATTCGCTGCCCCTGATCGCCGAGACGGTGAGCAAGGCGGGCGTCGACGCGCCCGGGCTCGACGGGCTGGCTCGCCTGATCGCCGAAGAGATCTCGCCGGCAGAGTGGGTCGCCGGCCTGCGGCGGGCGGAGCGGGCCAGGAAGGTGGCCGCGTGAGCCCGCGTGCCCCCTCCGGCAACGGAGGCCCGACTCTGGCGAGCGAGGGGCAAGCATGGCGAGGACGAAGCCAGGCGGCGACCCACGGCCCCCAGATCGGGCTCTCCACTGGTGGACGGGGCACTACGCTTGCCGCGTGGCCGACCCCGCGCCCACACCCGCCGCGAACCCTGAGGGCAAGGCGAAGGCCGAGCTGGACCGCGACTTCGAGCAGCTCTATCGCGACCACCTGCGCGACGTCTACTCCTACTCCTACTACCGCGTCGGCAACCACCACGACGCCGAGGACCTCACCGAGCAGGCATTCCTCCAGGCGTACCGGCACTTCGAGCGCGCCCAGCGCGAGTCCGACGGGCGCCCGCTGCGCCCTTGGCTCATCCGCATCGCGCACAACCTCGCCTCCAACTATCACCGCGACCGCGCTCGGCGCCCGCAGTCGGCGCTCGACAACGCCGATCCGATTGCGACGATGCACGACACCGAGCAGATCGTCGAAGGGCGGGCCGAGCTGCGGTCGGTCATGGACAACCTGCAAAAGCTTCCGGGCGACCGCAAAGAGGCACTGATCATGCGCTTCGCACTCGGCATGGACAACCGCGAGATCGCCCGCGCGCTGGGCCGCACCGACGGCGCGACCAAGGTCCTGATCCACAGGGCGATCAAGCAGCTCGAACAGGAGATGACGCCCGATGAGCAGTGAGATGAGAGAGCCGCACACGGACGTCGAGGCACTCCTCAAGTCAGCGCTACGCCCGATCGAGCCGCCCGAAAGCCTTCCCAACCGCGTCGAGGACACCCTCACCGCCGTCACCGAGGCCGCCGCGTCGGAGCTCTCGTCGTGGGCCGAGGAGCTGTCGGACTCCGAGCTTGCCGCGCTTCGCGATCCTCGCAACTGGCTGCGGCCCGCCGCCGCGGGCATCGCCGGCGGGATCGCCGGCGGCGCCCTGGTGCTGATCGAGGTGCGGCGGAGGCGCCGCCCGAGCGGCGCCTCCGCGGTCGTCGATCAGCTGCGCAACCGCCTGCCCTAGCCCTAAACACTCGCAGCAGTTGATCCGTTCCTGCAGGCAGGACGTAGCCTTCAGCGTGGGCACAAATGAGTAAGTCCGAACTCCAGATGCTGGCTGACGAAGACCTGATGCCGCTGCTCGCGGCGAAGGACGCGACCGCGTTCGAGGTCTTTTACGACCGCCACGGCGGCGCAGCCTTCTCCCTCGCCTACCGCATCGTCGGCGACCGCCAGGCGGCCGAGGACGTCACGCAGGAGGCGTTGCTCTCGATCTGGCGCAGCGGCGCCCGCTTCGACCGCGCCCGCGGCAGCGTTCGCGGCTGGACCCTCGGCATCGTGCGCAACCGAGCGATCGATCACCTGCGCCGCGACGCCGGCCGCGCGCCGAAGCTCGCGTTTGACGCGCAGGAGATGCTCGAGAGCCGCCCCTCCGACGACCTCACCGACGTCGAGGCGCTCCGCCGCGAGACCGCACGCGAGGTCGGGGTCGCGCTGAAGGACCTTCCCGATGAACAGTCGAGGGTCATCCAGCTCGCCTTCTTCGGCGGCTTCAGCCACTCTGAGATCGCCAAGATGCTGAACGAGCCGCTGGGGACCATCAAGGGCCGAATGCGCCTGGGCATGGAGAAGATCCGCGCATCGCTCGCCGAGGGGATACTGGAGACATGAGCCATCCGAGTCGTGAGGACTTGGCCGCGTTCGCGATCGGCGGGCTCGACCCCGCCGAGGAGAAGGTCGTCCAGGAGCACACCGAGGGCTGCGAGGTCTGCGGCGCCGAGATGCTTCACCTCGCCCCGGCGGTCGGCGTCTTGGCCGAGTCCGTCGACCAGGTAGAGCCGCCGCCCGAGCTTCGCGAGCGCTTGCTCACGATCGTCCGCGACGAGGCCGTCTCCGGAGTGCCAGCGCCCACCAGGGCGAAGCGGGCGCGCTTCACCTTCGGCTCTCTGGTCATGCGTCCGGCCACCGGGCTCGCGGTCGCCGCGCTCCTGGCCGCGGGCGTCGGCGGGTACATGGCCGCCGACGGCGGCTCCGGCGGCGACACCCGCACCGTGCCGATCACCAACGCCGCCGGCAACGCCGGGGGAGAGCTCGTCATAGCCGACGGCAACGCGACCCTCGAGATGAACCGCATGCCCCAGCTCAGCCAGGGCGCCGTCTACCAGGTGTGGGTCGCCGACCCCTCCGGCGCGGTCACGCCCTCGGCCACCTTCCTGCCCCATCCCGACGGGACGGCGACGGCGGCGATCCCGGAGGCGACCGACGAGGTCCGCCAGGTGATGGTCACGGCGGAGCCGGGACCGAACCGAACCGAACCGACGCCGCCGCCGATTCTCGACGTGAAGCTGGACTAGCCGAGCTCCGAAGCGCGGTGATCCGGCCGCTAGCCTCATCGCCGTGGCCGAGACCTGCTACCGGCACTCCAACCGCGAGACGGGCGTGTCCTGCTCAAACTGCGGGCGCCCGATTTGCCCCGAGTGCATGACCTCGACCCCGGTCGGGATGCGCTGCCCCGAGTGCGCGAGCCAGCGCACCAAGGTGCGCACAGCGGCCTCGGTCCGGGCCGGCGGCGACACCGAGCCCTTCGCGACCTACGCGCTGATCGCCGTCAACGCCGTCGCTTTCCTCGCCACGATCATGAGCGGCGCCGGTGGCGACAAGCTCCTCGTCGACGCGGGCCTCTGCGCAAACGCGATCTCGGGCGACGGTGGGGTGTGCGGGATCCAGAACACGATCATCATCTCGGCCGGGGGCGAGGTCTTCCGCATCCTCAGCAGCGGCTTCCTCCACGCGAGCCCTCTGCACCTGCTCTTCAACATGTTCGCGCTCTACGTGCTCGGCACCCTGCTGGAGCCGGCGATCGGGCACTGGCGCTTTCTCGGCATCTACTTCGCGGCCGTGCTCGCGGGCTCGTTCGGGGCTCTGCTGCTGTCGGGCCCGAACGAGATCACGATCGGGGCCAGCGGCGGAGTCTTCGGGCTGATGGGCGCCGCGTTCGTGATCGCGCGCAACCGGGGCGTCGACCAGATTGCATCCCAGATCGGAGTCTTCGTCGTCCTCAACCTCGTGTTCACCTTCGCGATCCCGGGCATCTCGATCGGCGGGCACATCGGCGGTCTGATCGGCGGCACGCTTGCCGCGCTGCTTGTGATCTTCGCCGAGCGCCGGGCGACCGGCACCGCAGGCCGGGTGATCGAGGTCGCGGGAATCGCGCTGATCGTCGTCGCCTCGGTTGTCGGTGCGCTGCTCGCTGCGGCTGCCGGCGCGGAGCCCCTCCGCACCGTGCCGCTCTAGTCGCGCTCGCGCCCGATCCGCTTTTCGATCCGCGACGCGACTTTCTGCGCGATGTCGAAGCCGGTCTTGGCCGCGGTCTCCGCGGCCTCGCGCCCGCTCCGCGCGGCGCTGCCGGCGACGGACAATCCCTTGCCCACGAGCGCTCCCGGTAGCTCAGCGAGCGAGCCGTGGCTCGAGTCGCCGCTGCGGCCGGATGAGCCCGCGCGAGCGGATTGCTCACGCACGGCCTTCGGCTGCCACTCCTCGGCCGGCGGCTTGGGAGCGGGCCCATCCGCCGCCCGGGGGATCGCGGATTCTTCAGCAGCAGGGGCAGGAGCCTCAGCAACAGGCGCCGGAGCCGGGGCAGGATCCGGCGCGGCGGCGGCGCCGGCCGCGGCGTAGCGGCGCTCGGCCTCGTTCTTCAGATCCTCGACCGAGCGCTTGACGAGCTGCTTGTGGGTCCGGCGCAGGACCATGCCCGGGACCGGGATCGCGGGGTCCGCTCCGAGCTTGTAGGTGGCGCGGGTGCGGTCGGGGCCGAGCTCCTCGAACGTGTAGACGCCGTCGACGTCGCGCATCCCGTTGCCCGTCACGAAGTCCCACTCGATCTCGGTCGGCCGCGAGTAGCGGTAGCGCAGCGTGTAGTCGATCTTCTTGACCTTGGCGTCGATGTAGAGCCTCACGTCCTCGCCGAGGCCGTCCTTCGTCCGGCTCAGGACCTCGACGGAGTCCACCGCGTCCTGCCAGGAGGGGAAGGTCTCGTAGTCGACGATCGCTTCGAAGCTGGTCTCGATCGGGGCGGCGATCTCGACGCTGTGCTCGGACCAGTTCATGCCCATCTCGTGCTCCTCAGGTTCGGATCTCGTGCGGGCGCAGCTCTTCGAATGCGACGCCGTCGGGCGCGCCAACCCTATCCGGGTGCATCAGGTGCGCGAGCAGCTCGGTGCCCTCGACAAGCCTCGGTCCCGGGCGTGAGAACGAGGCCGCCGCGTCGACAGCGACGATGCGCCCCGCGCCGAGGTGCTCGAGCCGGTCGATGTGGGCCTCGGCCTCGAGCCGGGCGCGCGCTGCGTCCCAGCCGCACGGCATCGCGACGACGAGGTCGGGACGCGAGCCGGCGAGCTCGTCCCATTCCGCGGTCCGCGACTTGGTACCCGGTTCGCCGAGCGAGTCGATGCCGCCTGCGATGCCGATCATCTCGGGGATCCAGTGGCCGCCGACGAAGGGCGGGTCGAACCATTCGAGCGCCAGCACACGCGGGGGCTCGGCCCCGCGGACGGCATTGCGAACCGATGCCAGGCGGCGCTCGAGCCCGGAGCGGAGCTCCGCCGCCTCTTCGGGCGCGCCCGCCGCGTCGCCGAGGCGGGTGACGTCAGCGATCACGTCGCCGAGGCGCTCAGGGTCGAGAGAGATCACCACGGGTTCGCTCGACAGGCGCTGGGCGACGGCGCGCACGTCGTCGTAGGAGACCGCGCAGACGTCGCAGACGGCCTGCGTCGCGATCAGGTCGACGTCGAGCTCGTGCAGAGTGGGCTCATCGAGCTCATAGAGGGCCCGGCCGGCTCCGACCGCCTCGCGGACGGCGGTGTCGATTTCGCCGGCCTCGAGGCCGTCGGCGATGATGCTGCGGGTCAGGTGGGCGCGCGAGGCCGCCTCGGGCGGGAAGTCACATTCGTGCGTGACCCCGACGACCTGGTCGCCGAGGCCGAGCGCGAATAGCATCTCGGTAGCGGAGGGAACGAGGCTTGCGATTCGCACCCTCCGAATATGACACCTGAGGAGGGTCGATGGCGAAGCTGAGTGACGAGGAGATCACGGAGAAGCTGGCGGAGCTCGACGGCTGGACGCGCGAGGGCGAGGCGATCGTCAAGTCGTATGACCGCGGCGATTTCACCGGCTCGGTCAAGTTCGTCGAGTCGATCGTCGAACCGGCCGAGGGGATGAACCACCACCCGGACCTCTCGATCTCGTGGAACGAGGTCAAGGTCGCCATCAGCACCCACTCTGAGGGTGGCCTCACGGCGAACGACTTCGCGCTCGCCCGGGCCATCGATGATCTGCCTTAGACCCCTGGTAGCGTGTGCTCGTCGCCTGTGACTGACGACGAACCTCCTTCGAGTATCGGTCCCCTGACGGGGATCCCCGCCCTCTCTGAGGGTCGAATTCGCGCCCGAAAGCGGGGGCACGCGTGACCGCGCTCGCCCTCGTCGCTCTGATCTTCCTCGTGATCGCGAACGGGCTCTTCGTCGCAGCCGAGTTCGCGCTCGTGCGCTCTCGCCGGGGGCGCATCGAGCAGATGGCGACCGAGGGCAGCCGCGGCGCCTCGCTGGTGATGAAGCAGCTCGACCGTATCGACGAGTACCTCGCGGCCTGCCAGCTCGGGATCACAATGGCTTCGATCGGCATCGGTTTCCTGGGCGAGCCGGCTCTGGCGACGTTGATCGAGCCGCTCTTCGGCGGGCTCTCGCACGGGGCTGCGACCGCGCTTGCCTTCGGCATCGCGTTCGCGATCGCGACATCGCTACACATCACCGCCGGCGAGCAGGTCCCGAAGCTGCTGGCGATCACCCGCGCCGAGCGGACCGCGCGGCGGCTGGCTCGGCCGCTGGACTTCTTCCTGAGGGCGACCCGCCCGCTGACCTCCGCGCTGAATGTCGTCTCCAACGCCATCCTGCGCCTGTTCGGGATCCGCCCCGCCGACATCGAGGAGAAGCACACCTCGGAGGACCTGAAGCTGCTGATCTCGCAGTCGGCGATGGGCGGCGACCTCGACCCCGGCGAAGCGGTGATGTTGCGCGGCGTCTTCCACCTCCACGAGCAGGAGGCCCGCGAGATCATGACCCCCATCCCCGCCGTCGTCACCGTCGACTACTCCTCCAACGTCACCGACGCGCTTCGCCTCTGCTGGTCCTCCGGCCACAACCGCCTCGTCGTCGTCGACGACGGCAACCAGGACCGGGTTCGGGGGATCGTGCACGCGCTGCGCCTCGCGCGCCTGTCGATGGAGGAGGGCTCCGACGCCAAGATCGAACCCGCGGTCCGCGACGCCCTGATAGTTCCCGAGACGAAGGCGCTCGACGACCTGCTCACCGAGCTGCAGCGGCAGCGCTCCTCGATGGGCGTCGTCGTCGACGAGTACGGTCGCACGGTCGGCATCGTCACGATCGAGGACATCCTCGAAGAGGTCGTCGGCGAGATCGAGGACGAGACCGATCCGCTGGCCGGCAGTCTGCGCCAGCTGACCAACGGCGACTGGTACGTCCGCGGCCACGTCTCGCTCGGGGACCTCGCCGATCGCGGCATCGAGCTCCCCGTCGACACCGACGCCTACAACTCGATCGGTGGCTATGTCTTCGGCGAGCTGGGCCGCCTGCCCAAGCGCGGCGACCAGATCAGCGCGGACGGCTACGAGATCCGCGTCGAATCGGTTCGCGAGAACCGCATCGAGGCCGTGCGCATCCACGAGAGCTCCGAGCCCCGCCCGGCACCCCCGTCTGTTCCGTAGCGATTAGGGGACCGGCGGGAAGTCCTCGGGCAGGATCGTCGGCTTCACCTCGCCGTAGAGCCACTGCTCGTAGAAGTCATCGAGCAGGTCCAGGTTCGCACCGCTGAAGCCGCTCACCTGCTCTGCGAGCGCGATGAACTCCTGGGTCGAGATGTTGCCGTAGCGGTAGTCGGTCATCAGGCGGTCGATCAGGGTCCCGAACGCGTCCGGGCCGATGATCTCGCGCGTCGCTTGCACGACCATAGCCCCGCGCTCATAGGTCGGGAAGGTGGCGAACAGGTTCTCGGGGTTGCCGTCGAGCACCGCCGGCGCGATCTCCCACTCCTCGGCCGCGGTGTCCGCATAGAGGTCGTCGAAGACCGTCGAGGGGTCGGGCCCGCCCTGGGTGTCGAAGTCGTAGCTCCACTCCGACCACTGCGCCCAGCCCTCGTTGAACCAGATGTCGGTCCACTGTTCGAGGGTGACCGTGTTGCCGAACCACTGGTGTGCCGTCTCGTGGAGCTGCGTCGACGCGTTGATGTCCTGGCTGACGGTTCCGATCTGCGAGTAGTGGTTCTTGGTCAGAACTTCGAGCGCGTAGCCGACGCCCGTCGTGCGGTCGACGACCGACCCGATCGAATCGAGCGGGTAGGGGCCGTAGAGGTCGCTGAGGTAGTTGAGCTGCGCCGGAGTTTCGGCCAGGCTCGCCGTCAGGTTGGTCGAGGCGGGGGGGACGTACGAGGCGTCGATGCCGTTGTAGATCGCCAGGGCGCGGTTGGTCGACTCCTCGATCATCGAGCTGAGCGAGTAGTTGAAGAGGCCCACGGTGGCGGTGGTCAGGTAGGTCGAGGCCGGATCGTCCTCGCTCCAGGCCCACGTCCAGGTGCCGTCGCCGTTGTTGACCCGCGAGCCGAGCTCGCCGACGCCGAAAGCCGTGTGGGTGACCGGGACGGTGATCGTCGTATCGAACGTCGCCTTGTCGGTCGGGTAGTTGTTCGACGGGAACCAGCCCTGTGCTCCGTTCGGCTGGTTGACGACGAAACCGCCGTCACACGGCGCGGTCTGGCCGGGGCCGTAACACGCCGGGATCCAGCCCTCGAACGAGAAGTCGACGTCGGTCAGCCTGACGGGGGTGCCGTCGTAGGAAACCTGGACCACCATCGGCGAGCCCGAGTCGATCGGAGTCGCCGGCGTGACGACCAGCTTCATCGGCTGAGTCACCGCGGGATCGGTGCTGAGCTGGGGGGTCGAGTCCACCTGCTCAAAGCTGGCGGCGGCGCCGTTGACGCTGACCGCGGTCACGTTCATGTCCTGGAAGTCGAGGCTGAAGCTCGACAGGTTCTGCGTCGCCGTCGCCCTCATCGTCGTCGTCGCGGAGTTGAATAGGTTGGCAACCGGGTCGTAGTCGATCTCGATGTCGTAGTTCTGGGCGTCGTAGCCGCCGTTACCGGTCTGAGGGAAGAGCGGGTCGCCGAGCGTGCGAGCGCCCGGGGTGTACTGCTTGGGCGGCCCGCTGACGGTGACATCACCACCGTTTCGGCAGCGGTCCTTGCCCTCTTTCCCCCGCTTGGGGACGCACGCTCGGAACGTGTAGCTGCCGGCCGGGGTGTCGGAGGGGACGGTGGCTTGCGCCGAGAAGGGCTTCTCCGACTTGGCGCGCACGCGGACGCGGACTTCGCCGAGGTCCACGTCGGGACCCTGACCGCGCAGCTCGAGGCTGACGCGCGCGCGGCCCCCGGCCTTGCCTTTGTTTCGCAGCTCACCGGTGGCCTGAAAGGAGGCGCCGGGGGCGATGGTTGCCGGAGGGCTCGAGACCTCGGTGACTCGGAAGTTGGCCTGTGGCTTCGCCGCGGCGGGCTGGGCGGCGAGCACGAGGAAGGAAGCGGTCATGGCCGCAACAGTTGCGATCCGGCGAATCTTCATTCGTCCCCCCTCCGGGAGTAGGTGGGATGTGCGGGTCCAGCGTGTCAAGCTTCCGCTCCTAAGCGGACGCCTGTAGACGGCATACCTCGAGTCAGCCCCGACCAAACACGCCCGGAGCAGGGGTTTTCACCAACCGTGCTTCCGTCCGCTCCCAGCCCTAATTTCCCGCCCAATCGGGACCGGCCAGCGTCCCGTCGGAGAGGAGCCCCGTATGTGGGTTGTCCGGCTCAGCGATAAGCAGCTTGAGGTAGTCAGGGCGGTGCTGCGCTCGGAGGAGCACCGGGGGCCGGCTCTCGAGGGCGCGCTGGAGGCCCTCGACCTCGCCCGGTGGGACGACCTTCCCGAGGCGCAGCTGCCGTGGAGCGAGGTCTCCTCCGCAGCCGTGCAGCAGGGCGTCTCCGAGGCGGACGTGATCTGGGATCGTTGCGGGCGCCATGAGGAGCCCGCCGTGCCCCCGATCCGCGCCAAGCGCCGCCGCGCGAAGCAGAAGCCCGCGACGCCCGACAAGCGCGCGGCCTAGCCCTCGCCGCGCCCTCCTGGCTGCCGCGGCCGCGGTCGCGGTGCTCGCTCTCGCCGCATGCGGGGGCTCTGACGACGGAGGCGGCTCGAGCACGGAGGCCTCGGCGGATCGCTTCGACTCGGCGCGGGCGTTCGAGTGGATCGAGCGACAGGTGGCGCTCGGCCCCCGGCCCGCCGGCTCGGAGGCCTCGCGTGAGCTCGCGGAGCTGGCCCGTGCGGAGCTTCCGAACGGCGCGTTCGAGGAGGTGCCCGGCGGCCTTCGCAACGTGGTCGGCACGATCCCGGGCGCGGCTCCCGCGATCGTGATCGGCGCTCACTACGACACCGAGGTCGAGCCGCCGGACTTCGTCGGAGCGAACGACGGCGCCGCCGGGACCGCAGCGGTGCTGGAGCTGGCGCGGGTGCTCGAGGACGAGCTCCCCGAGGGCCATCGCGAGGTCCGTTTCGTGCTCTTCGACGGTGAGGAGGAGCCGGCGGGCTGCCCGGACGCCGAGTTCGAGCAGTGCGCGCTGCGAGGGTCGAAGGCATACGTCGCCGCGCACGGCCCCGAGGTGGGCGAGCTGATCCTGCTCGACTACATCGCGAATGAGGGGCTCAGGATCTCGCGCGAGGCGAACTCCGACCCGACGCTGTGGGCGGAGCTCCGCGCTGCCGCCGAAACCGTCGGGGTCGCCGAGTTCTTCCCCGAGGGCGAGCAGGGCGTGGGGGTGCTGGACGACCACGTCCCGTTCCTGCTCGCTGGGATCCCCTCGATCGACCTGATCGACTTCTCCTACGGGTTCGCCGACACCGCCGAGGACACTCCTGACAAGCTCGATCCCGCCGCGCTCGACGCCGTCGGCGAGGCAGTCGCCCAGCTGGTCATCGGCCTCTCGGCCGCCTAGCCGTACTCGTAGAACCCTGAGCCGGACTTGCGCCCGAGCTTGCCCTCGCCGGTGAGAGCGATCAACCGGCCGGGCGGCCGGTGGTGATCCTCCGAGGTCTCGGCGTGGAGCGCCTCGCCGATCGCGACCGCGACGTCGATTCCGACCAGGTCGAGCAGCGCCAGCGGGCCCATCGGGTACGCGGCGCCGAGGGTCATGCAGCGGTCGACCTCGTCCGGCTCCATCCCCGTCTGCTCGAGCAGGCGAACCGCATCGAAGAGGTAGGGGAAGAGCAGCCGGTTGACGACGAAGCCGACCTCGTCGGGGACGTCGACGACGGTCTTCCCGATCCCCTCGCACCACGTTCGGGCACGTTCGGCTATCGCCGCATCGGCGCCCTGGGGCACGCAGAGCTCGACCAGGTCCATGCGCACGACCGGGTTGAACGGGTGCAGTCCGAAGAGCCGCTCGGGCTCGCCCGACGCCTCGCCGAGGGCAGCGACCGAAAGGCAGGAGGTGGTGGTCGCGAGGTGCGCGGCCGGGCACGCGCCGGCGAGGTGGCGGAACAGCTCACCCTTCGCCTCGGGGTCCTCGGCGATCGCCTCGATCACCAGATCGCACTCCGCGAGGTCCGTGGGATCGGTCGTCACCTTGATTCGCCGCGGGTCGCCCCCATCGACCTTCGCGCAGAGCGTCTGCGCCTGCTCCTCCGCGCGCCAGGCAGACGCGTCCGAGCGCGCCAAGACCAGCATCTCCGAAAGGGCGGTTGCGCAGGCGGCCAGCCCACAGGCGATGGTGCCGCTGCCGGCTATCGCCGGCCGCTCGTATGAGGCCTCAGCGCTCATTCCAAATCTCCCGGTCGGACATGGCTCAGTGGATGAGGACCCGGTGGGGTCTCACGGGTCGCCGGTTGTTATCACGCCCCCGCGGAGCAGGCGCCGCCCCGCCCCGCGTGGGGTCAGGCCCCTCCGCCTTCGCACCCGCCTCCTCCGCAGCCACCGCCGCCGGCGTCCCGGTCGCGCAGCCCGCGCCGCCGCCGCAGCCGCTTCCGTCACCGCCACCCGCGTTCGGGCCTCCGAGCGCGCCTTCCAGAGCTCGGCGTCGGGAATTCCCAGGGGTCCTCGATACCGTAGGCCTCGTCCCAGAACGGTGCGGTACTCGGCGGCGTCGAGGTGTATGCCTCGACTCTTCAGGGACCGTCCAACTGGCTCCGCAGCCAGCGCTTGCACTACACTTGGTTTCGTCAAGCAACCGTCATCGAGAACTTCAACGGAGGCCATTAGATGAGCAGCAACGGAAAGTTTCAGGGCCGTGAAGTCGTGATCGTCGAGGCGGCTCGCACGCCCGTCGGCCGCGGCCACGAGGAGAAGGGCTACTACAAGGACAATCACGCTTCGAACCTGCTTGCGAAGGCCTACAGCGAGGTCATCGACCGCGCCGGGGTCGACGCCTCAGAGGTCGAGGACGTCGTCGGTGGCTGCGTCCAGCAGTTCGGCGAGCAGGGCATCAACATCGCCCGCAACGCCTGGCTCGAGGCGGGTCTGCCCATCGAGACCCCCGCGACGACCGTCGACCGCCAGTGCGGCTCGGGCCAGCAGGCCGTCAACTTCGCCGCGGCGATGATCGCCTCGGGCGTCCACGACGCGATGATCGGCGGCGGCGTCGAGCACATGGGCCACATCTCCTTCGCGGACTCCGCCGAGGTGATGAACGAGCACGGCCTGGCGTTCTCGCCCCAGCTGCTCGAGCGCTACAACCTGATCCCTCAGGGGCTCTCGGCCGAGATGATCGCCGACCAGTGGGAGATCCCCCGCTCCGAGCTCGACGAGCTCGCCCTGGATTCCCACCGCAAGGCCGCCGTCGCGACCGACGAGGGCCGATTCGAGCGGGAGATCATTCCCTGGAAGAACAACGGCGACACCTACGTCACCGACCAGGGCATCCGCCCGCCGGCCGACGACAGCGCCGAGAAGCTGGCCTCGCTGAAGCCGGCCTTCAAGGAGGACGGCAAGATCACCGCCGGCAACTCCTCACAGGTCTCCGACGGAGCCGCGGCGGTGCTGCTCATGACCCGCGAGAAGGCCGACGCCCTCGGGCTGAAGCCGCGAGCGAAGATCGTCGACCAGACGACCGTCGGCGTCGACCCGGTGATCATGCTCACGGGCCCGATCCCTGCGACCCAGAAGATCCTGGAGCGCAACGGGATGAAGATCGACGACATCGACCTGATCGAGATCAACGAGGCGTTCGCATCGGTCGTCGCGGCCTGGCAACGCGAGCTGAGCCCCGATATGGACCGCGTCAACGTCAACGGCGGCGCGATCGCCATCGGCCACCCGCTCGGCTCGACCGGCGCGCGCCTGCTGACGACGCTGCTCCATGAGCTCGAGCGCACCGACAAGGAGACCGGCCTCGTGACGATGTGCTGCGGCGGAGGCCTCGGCACCGGCACGCTAATCCAGAGGGTCTAGCCGGCCGCGTCGCCGTCCGGGTGTATTTGCGGCCCCAGGTTGGCATCAGTCGGCGTGAGCCCACCGGATAGCGCGTCCGTTTTATGTCGGCGAGGAATCTGAGCCCCGCGATGCTGATCGCGTTCGTCCTCGCCGGCTGCGGCGGGGACGACGACGGCGGGTCGGTCACTGCCGACGCCGAGGCGCTGACGCCCAGCAAGCGCGACTACATCGTCCAGGCGGACACGATCTGCGCGCAGTCCGAGCAGGGCCTGCAGTCCGAGGCTGAGGTCTCGTTCGGCATCTCGGCCCAGGACTTCACGGTCGCGCCGAGTGGCAAGATCATCTTCAAGGTCGGGCGGAGGCCGAGCGACGCCGAGATCCAGAAGTTCGGCACGGACGTCGTGATCCCGCGGTTGCGCGAGCAGGTCGCCGACGTGCGCGCGCTCACGCCGCCCAGCGGGGACGAGCAGGCCGTGGCGGAGATCTACGACACGGCCGAGAGGGGAATCGACGAGCTGGCGGCCGACCCCGCGCAGTTCAACGACGAGGGGGCGGTCTCGAGCGCCCTGAACCAGGCGCGCAGGCTCGCCCGAAGCTACGGCTTCTTCAATTGCGGGACATACTCCGGGCCGTGAGACTCCATCGGGGTCCCCATCAACTGTCGCCCCGTCATGTGAGGGGGTTTTCGCGATGAGCGGCCCAGACCGTCCCGCCGGAGCGCACGCCCCCAGCCCAGCGCTCGAGTGGAGCGAGTACGACCGCGACCTGATGAAGGCCGACCCGAAGCTCGGGGCTGTGATGAAGAAGAAGGGCCCGCTCGATCCCGAGCGCGACCGCCGGGGAAGCCGGCCCGACCCCTACGAGGCGCTGGCGCGGGCGATCGTCGGACAGCAGCTCTCGACCAAGGCTGCGGGGACGATCTGGGGACGAGTGGTCGAGCTGTTTGGCGGCGGTACGCCGTCGCCCGCCCAGGTGATCAAGGCCGACCCGCAGGATCTTCGCGACGCCGGGCTTTCTTGGGGCAAGGTGGCCTACTTCCGCGATCTCGCCGAGCACGTGCTCGACGGAGAGCTGGACCTCGAGGCGCTCACGCAGCGCTCCGACGAGGAGGTGATCGCCGAGTTGACCGAGATCAAGGGGATCGGCCGCTGGACGGCCGAGATGTTCCTGATGTTCCACCTCGGCCGACCCGACGTCCTCTCGACCGGTGATCTCGGGATCCGCAAAGGCGCTCAGCTCGCCCACGGGCTGGATGAGATTCCGACCCCCGCCGAGCTCGAGCAGATGGGTCAGGCGTGGCGGCCCCACCGCACCCTCGCCTGCCTGTACCTGTGGCGCTCGCTCGACAACGCCCCCGGGTGAGCCCCTAGCTTCCCGGCCCGGATGCGGCTTCTTGCTTCGCTTCGCGCGGCTCTGGCACTCGCCCTCGTCGGCGAGGCGAACAAGCTCGCCGTCGCCTACGGCCTGCAGGTCTGCGGCAACGACGACGGTTAGGCGCCGACGCTGTCGGCGAGCGCGCTGATCTCTTTGTAGCCCTCGATCGCGGGGCCGTGACCGGGGAGGGTCAGCGCGGGCCGCAGATCGGCGAGCTTGCGAATCGACCGGCGGTTCTCGGCGACGTCCTCGGTGAAGGCGTCGGGCGGCTCGCGCACACCGGATCGCGTCGTGACGTATGTCATGTTGCGCACGACGTCCCCGCAGATGGCGATGCGGTCCGACTCGCGCCAGAAGATCACCTCGCCGCTCGCGTGGCCGGGAGCGTGGATGATTTCGAAGCCCGCGATCCTGTCGCCCTCGGCGAACGGCCTCGCGACCGAATAGGGCGGGCCCTCCCAGAAGCGCCGGATGACCTTGTTGAAGATGTTGCCCGGGTTCGACTCCTGCACCGGGCGCCGTCCCTCCATCGCGTCGACGTCGTCGACGTGACAGGCGAGCGGGATGCCGCGCGCTTCGCAGATCGCCTTGGCGGATCCTTGATGGTCGGGATGGACATGCGTGAGCGCGAGCATCGAGAGCTCGCGTTCGGCGGTCTGCCTGCGGATGCGCCCCTCGTCCCACCTGCGACCGGCGTCGATCAGGACGTCGCCGGCGAGGTAGACGTTGATCGTCGGCCTTGGGATTTCGGCTAGGCGCCAGACGCCGTCGGCCAGCTCCTTCAAGCGTGGCCGCCCGGGATGCCGCCCTCGTCGTGGAGCGCGGGCTCGTCGTCGCGGCCCATGCCGCGCGGGTCGCCGCTGTGGTTCGCGAGCACCTCGAGCCGGCCGATCTGGCGCTCGCCCTCGATGCGCGCCGGGTCGTCCGGGGCCAGCGGGTCTATCAGCCGCCTGATCCGGTTTCGGGCCTGGAGCGCGAAGTGGGGGGTGGAGGGCCCGGCGAGCGAGCGGATCTCGTCGACGGTCACGGTGTGATCGGGGGTGAGTCGCTCGGGGCGCTCGGCTTCGCTCATTTCGGGGCCTCTCTGCAAGTCTGACGAATCTGATGGGGACCCCTGTGGGGTCTCATTGCCCCTTATTAGCGGATTGGGGTGCTCCGCCCGGCTCGCCCTCGGGCCCCGAGGGTTGGCCGACGCCCGGGATCCCGCCTCCAGCGCCATTTGCGGCGCCTCCGGCCGTGATCGGCGCGAGCTCCGCCAGCTCGTCGACCTCGGCCTGCACCCGCCCGCCGACCGCGCCGCTGTCGCCGATCAGCCAGACGTGGTTGTAGACGGCGCGGGTCGGGTCCTCGGAGAAGCCAGGCTTGATGTCGAGCAGGAAATCGCTGAGCTCGGGCGGCAGGGTCGCCGGCGTCTCGAGCAGCAGCAGAGGACCCCACTTGCCCGACGCCGACAGCGTCGCTGCGGCGGCGGCGTCGAGCGGGCGCGAGGTGCTCGCGATCACGAGGCCGTGGCCAGGGTCGTTGATGTTCCAGCCGAAGTCCTGGTCGGTGTAGCGCGCGAAGGCGATCGCGTTCGCGACCCGGCCCTCGGCGCCGACCCTCTGCACGCCCGGCGAGATGCGCTCGATCTCGCGCACCGCCTGCTGGGAGATGACGCTCGTGGGGCCGAGCACGTACACGGGGGTGCCGCGGTGGCGCTTGAGCGCATCGAGGGTCGGCTCCGGGACCTCGTCGCGGCCGCTGAAGAGCACCGGGTCGCCCGACCGCGCGGCCCAGGCCGCAGCAGGCATTGCGTAGCCGGGCTCGTCGCTGCTCGCGATGACGATGTGTGCGGGCTCGGCGTCGAACAGCTCGCCGCGCAGCTCGTCGACCTTGTCGGCGGTCTCCGCGGGGGACCCGCCCCCGACCTTCTGCGAGCCGTAGCCGGAGGGCGCGGCGACGTCGCCGACCCGGTACACGGCCACAGCGCCGGGCCCGGCACCCCCGCGCGGGTTGAGCTTCGCGAGCGCGTCGGCGGTCGGCGCCGGCAGCTCGCCGTTGTCGCCGACGAGCAGCGGGGCGCGAAGCGGCGGCCCCGCCAGCACCGACGCCGCGATCCCCGAGTACGCCGAGTCGCCCTCGACCAGCACCGCCGCCTCCACGGGGTCGGCGAGCGGGGAGGGTGGATGGGTCGCCAGGGCGATGGCGGCGGCGTCCGAGGCCGGGTCCGGGCCACCGACGCGGGTCGTGTTGCGCGTCGCGACGAGAGGGAAGCCGAGCGGGCCCACGGGCGCGTCGCCCGCGTCATCGGTCTCGATCTCGACGGTGACCACCTTCGTCTCGACCTCGGGCTCGTCGTCGGAGGCGAGCGGCCCGGAGATCAGCGCCCAGGCGACCAGCCCGATCGCGGCCGCGGCCGCGAGCCCGGCCCCGATGCGCCGGTCCACGCGCGGCAGGTTGTGGCGCAGCCAGTCGATCGCAGCCTGGAGGAAGTGGGGCACCCGCACGGCGCCAACGCTATCCGCGGTGGGCCGCGGCCGTCGCACCGGGGGCCGGCGGCGTATGGGTGGCACGTTCCACATCCCGCTCCGACCGGGGATCCCGTAAACTGGCTGACTGACCAGTCAATCAGTGTGCGCGGCAGGCGCCGCTGACCACCACGGAGGCCGACTCGCGATGGATTTCTCGCTCAGCGACCAGCAGCAGGAGCACAAGGACTACGTCCGAAAGTTCGCGCGCGAGGTGATTCGCCCCGCCGCCGCAGAGCACGACCGCGACGAGTCGACTCCGTGGGAGGTCATCAAGGAGGCCCGCAAGTGGGGGCTCCAGGGCCTCGAGCACATGCAGGAGATGGGCACCGACCCCGACGGCCAGCTCGGCGTCATCACCGCCGAGGAGCTGCACTGGGGCTGCGCCGGCATCGCTCTCGCGATCTCGGGCTCCGGCCTCGCGGCCGCCGGCATCGCCGCCTCGGGCACGCCAGAGCAGACGATGGAGTGGGTCCCACAGTGCTTCGGCACCGGCGACGAGGTCAAGCTGGGCGCCTACGCCGTGACCGAGCCCCAGGCGGGCTCCGACGTCAAGAGCCTGAAGACCACCGCCAAGCTCGACGGAGACGAGTGGGTCCTGAACGGCACGAAGAACTTCATCACCAACGGCGGCATCGCGGACGTCCACGTCGTCGTCGCGACGGTCGACCCCGAGCTCGGCCACCGCGGGCAGGCTTCCTTTGTCGTCGGCCCTGACACCCCCGGCCTGAGCCAGGGCGGCAAGGAGACCAAGATCGGGATCCGCGCCTCGCACACCGCCGAGGTGATCCTCGAGGACTGCCGCATCCCGGCCGAGAACCTGCTCGGCGGCATGGACAAGCTGAACCGAAAGCTCGACCGGGCCCGCTCGGGTCAGAAGGGCGGGCCCTCGAACGCGCTCGCGACCTTCGAGATCACCCGCCCGATCGTCGGGGCCTCCGCGCTCGGCATCGCGCAGGCGGCCTACGAGTGGACCCTGGAGTACCTCTCGGAGCAGAAGATCGAGGGGCGTCCGGCCCTGTCCGAGCAGCGCATCCAGCAGGTGCTCGCCGACGTCGCGACCGAGATCGACGCGTCGCGGCTGCTCGTGCAGCGCGCCTCGTGGATGGGCCGCAACGGCCGTCCGATGACGATGGGCCAGGGCTCGATGTCGAAGCTGAAGGCAGGCGACGTGACGATGTGGGCGACGACCACCCTGATGGACCTTGTGGGCCCCTACGCGCAGTCCACCGAGTGCCCGCTCGAGAAGTGGTTCCGCGACGCCAAGATCTACCAGCTGTTCGAGGGCACGGCCCAGGTCCAGCGCCTGGTGATCTCGCGGATGCAGGCGCGCGAGTACGCGGAGCGCATGGCGGCCGCCTCCGAGATCGCAAAGGACGCCATCGGCGGCACCGTCGCGGCGACGGCGAGCACCGAGGAGACGCCCGCGGGAATCGGCGCCTGAGCTGAACACCGTCTGGCCCTCTGGGCTGGGGACCGTTTTTTGGCCCTGGAGGTGGGATTGCGGCTCTCCGCGGGAGTGCTCCGAGGCTGCCGGCGCGCCTGCAGCACGCGTAGCCCGTGTCGCCCGCCGCTCCAGGCTCGTTTTTGGCCCTGGAGGCGGGATTGCGGTCCCTGAGGCGGGGATTGAGCCTGCCAAGATGCCTGCAGGATTGCCGCCCGGTGGGGCTACCCTCGTGAGCCGATGAGAGACCGTCCCTACGAGACCCGAGCCCTCGCCCGCCGAAAGCGGCTGCTGAGTGCTGCGATGTGCGCGCTGCTGGCGGTCTGCGCCGGGGCGCTCGCGGCCGGCAGCGCCCCCGCCCAGACGCTCCAGGAGCGCCTGAGCACGACCGAGGACAAGCTGTCACAGGTCGAAAAGCAGGAGGGCGTGCTCAGCACGGAGATCTCCGCGACCTCTGAGCGCATCAGCACGCTCGAGGCCGAGGTGGCCGAGCTTCGCAACAAGGAAGCCATGGTGGCCGCCGAGCTCGCCGCCAAGCAGGCCGAACTCGATGACGCCCGCGCCCGCCTTGTGGAGCTGCGATCCCGCCTCCAACGTGCGATTGCGCTCCTCGAGGACCGCCTCGTCGCCATCTACAAGACGGGCGAACCAGACCTCCTGACCGTCGTGCTAGACGCCGAGGGCTTCGACGACGTCCTCGAGCGGACCGAGTACCTCGAGCGCCTCGAGGACCAGGACTCCTCGATCGTCGGCCGCGTGCGTGAGCTGCGCGACGAGATGGAGGCGCTCGTGGCGACCGTCAAGGCGGCGCGCGACGAGATCGCGAGGCGCAAGGCCGAGCTCGAGCGGACCCGCGCGGAACTCGAGCAACGAAGCGCCGAATTGGCCTCGGCCCGCGCCCAGCAGCGCCAGGAGCTCGGCTCGGTGCGCGAGCAGAAGGAGCAGCTCGAGGGCGACCTCAGCGAGATCTCGGAGAAGATCGAAGACCAGCTGAGCGAGATCACGGGTGGGAACCTTCCCGCCGGGCCGATACGCGGCGGCTCGTCGGGGTTCATCTGGCCCGTGAACGGGCCGGTCACCTCCGGCTTCGGCTACCGCTGGGGCCGCATGCACGAGGGAATCGACATCGGCGTCCCCTCCGGCACCCCGATCCGCGCGGTCAAGTCAGGCGAGATCGTGCTCGCCGCTCCGACCAGCGGCTACGGCAACTACACGTGCATCAGCCACGGAGGCGGGCTCTCGTCCTGCTACGCGCATCAGTCGAGCTTCGCGCGCACGAGCGGCTCGATCAGCCAGGGCTCCATCCTCGGCTACGTCGGGTGCACGGGCCATTGCTTCGGCGACCACCTTCACTTCGAGGTGCGCATCAACGGCTCCGCCGTGGACCCGCTCGGCTACCTCTAGGCGTGCCCGCAGGCATTTTTCCTCGAATTTTCGTCCAATGCGAGATTTACCGCATAGTAAGGATCAAGTCGGCCACGCTTGAGTCGATGATTGAGACATGACTACGCGGTCGATGGACCGGCCGCCCAATGGGCAGGTTGCGCCGGACAGGAAGAGAACGACTCAAAGCTTGATCGCCGCCATCGGCGCGACCGGCGCTGTCCTCGCCGGCGGTGCGGTCGGCTTCGTCTTCCTCATCGGCGTCGTCTCCTTCAACGCCTACCCCAAGGCGAGCGACGAGATCGAGGGCCCCGCGGCTGAGCTGCAGGTGGTGCCGCTCACCGCTGCCGCCCCGGCCGGGTCGCCCGCCCAGCAGCCCTCCGAGGCAGAGCCCTTCGACGTGGGCCCGCTCGCGAGCTCCGGGCCGCTGCCGAGCTCCGGTGCGGTCGCCGGGCCGCCTGACCTCGGTCGCGACATCGCCAAGCCGGAAGCGACAGGCGACGAGCCGCCGGTCGTAGTGGTCGCACCCCCGGCCCCGGGCGATGGTGGCTCGAGCGACCCGACCACGGGCGCCGGCAGCGAGGAGCCGCTCCCGCAGGACCCGGGTGGCGACGACGACCCGATCGTCGAGCCGAGCCCCGATCCGGGCGGCGGCCAGTCCGGCGGATCGCGCCCGCTGCGCCCGAACACGCCTAACACGCCGCCTGCTCCTCCCGCCACCGTCCCCTCGACGCCGCAGACCGACGCGGCGACCGGCGACGAGTCCTCGGCTGAGGACGAGAGCGAGAGCGAGGCGAGCGCGAGCGCTGGCGGCCGCGGCTCGCGCGCCGGCGAGCACCCCGCCTCGCGCTAACCCGCCTCCGCGCTACCCTGCGCCTTCGCACCCGGCGCCATACGCAATATTCGGCCAGAGGAAAGCCGGGTACTGAACCGGTGCACCCGCGGATCGATCGAGCGAAGGCTGGAGGCCAATGGAAGCTCTGAGCGGCAAGACGAAGACGGCCGAGACCTATATCGCCGGCCTGGGCGCGAGCGGCGCCCTGATCGCGGGTGCGGTCGTCGTCGCCCTGCTGCTGATCGGTCTCGTCGCGTTCGACGCCTTCCCGCGCGCAGCCGGGCTCCTGGGCGGTGACGACGATGGCCCGGAGGCCGCCGACGCGAGCGCGCCCGCCGACGCGGCCGCGGCTGCGCTCGGCCCGTCGGCCGACCTGGTCGCCGACGCCACACCCGGCACCCCCTTGATCGGCGGCGCTGGCGACCCCGGCGCCGCGGATCCCGGGGGCGGCGGCTCGCCCGGAGGCAGCACCCAAACCGGAGGGGGCACCGGCACGCCGGGCGCCGGCGGGAGCGCGCAGGGAGTCGTCGGCGACACGACCTCGGCCGTGGGCGGCACGGTCGGCGACACGGTCAACGGCGTCGGAAACACAGTCGGCAACACCGTCAACGGGGTGGGCGACACCGCCGGGAACACGGTGAACGGCGTCGGCAATACAGCGGGGAACACGGTCAACGGCGTCGGCAACACCGTCAACGACACGGTGAACGGCGTCGGGGGAGCCCTGGGTGGGCTCACCGGCGGCAAGAAGCCCTAGCGCGCCGCGCCCCCGGCAAGCCGCTTCCCGAGCCAGCGCAGGGCCGTCGACTGCAACTCGACGTCGTGCTGGAGCGAGCGGTGGCTGCCGCCCGGGACGAGCAGCAGGCGCCGCGGCTCAGACGCGCGCTCGTAGAGCTCCTCGGAGCGGTAGGAGGGGATCTGCTCGTCCCCCTCGGCGTGCATCAGGAAGAGCGGGCGCCCGGCCAGCGATTCGACGGCGTCGCCGAGGTCGCTCTCGGCGAGCCAGAGCTCGGTCGCCACGGGGTCGCCGACGCGCATCTCGTAGTCGTTGCGGCGCAATCCCCGCGCGAGGTCGTCGTGACCGGCGGGGCAGATCGCGATGACCCCGGCGATCGCGGGCTCGCGCGCCGCAGCGTGGATCGCCATGAACCCGCCCATGCTGGATCCGCGAAGGGCCACGCGGGCCGGATCGACTCCGCCGCTCGCCGCCAGCAGCCGGCTCATCGCGATCACGTCGTCGAACGCCGCGGCGCCCATCTCGCCCTCGCTGGCGCCGTGGCCGCGCTGGTCGAAGACGAGCGCGGCCCAGCCCTCCGCCGCCGCCAGGCGGGCGAAGTCGGCGTGGTTCTCCTTGCACGATCCCGCGCCGTGCAGGATCACGATCCCCGGCCACGGAGGCTGGGAGTCGGGCAGCCAGAGGGTGTAGGCGAGGCCGTCATGGACGTCCTCTCGGTCCGGGCGGCGGGGCGGTGGATGCTCCACCGCTCGCATTCTGCCCCTCCCTGCCCGCCGCGGGGGTGGCTTACCCGTCAGAATCGGCGCTCGCCATGAGCGCTTCCAGCGAAAACGACGGGTCCGTGGCCGCCGCCGTGGACCGCATCGCCGCCAGCCCGGCCTACCCGCTGGGCTCGCGCGTGAACGAGCGCGGCCACCTGGAGGTCGGGGGCCGCGACGTTGTCGACGTCGCCGAGCGCTTCGGCACGCCGGCCTACGTCTACGCCCCGGACGACATCCGCGCCCGCGCCAGGCGCTTCACCGCGGCATTCGCGGAGCGGACCGACGACTTCGAGGTCCTGTTCGCGAGCAAGGCCTTGCCGGCCACGGCGGCCTACTCGCTGCTCGCCGAGGAGGGGCTCTCGGTAGACGTCGCCTCAGGCGGCGAGCTCCACATGGCGCTGGCCGGCGGCTTCGCGCCCGAGCGCATCCACATGCACGGCAACAACAAGACCGAGGCCGAGCTCCGCTATGCGTTCGACGCGGGCGTCGGGCATCTGATCCTCGACTCCTTCGACGAGATCGAGCGCGCCGACCGGCTGCTCGACCGCCCACAGCGCGTGCTGCTCCGAATAACTCCTGGGATCGTGGCATCGACCCACTCCTACATCCAGACCGGTCAGGAGGACTCGAAGTTCGGATTCGGACTCGCGGACGGGCTTGCCGAGCGCGCGGTGGCGGCCGTCCGTTCGTCGAGCAACCTCGAACTGGTCGGTCTGCACGCCCACATCGGCTCCCAGATCTACGAGCTCGAGCCCTTCACCGCCGCGATCGAGGTGCTGGCCGACTTCACGCGCGCCGTCGAGCTCGAGCCGGAGTTGCTCAACATCGGCGGCGGGCTGGGCATCGCGTACCTCTCGGGCGACGAGCCGCCCGCGATCGAGGACTACGTGGCGGTCAAGGTGGAGGGCGTGCGGCGAGTGTTCGACCCTGTCCCGCGGATCCTGATCGAGCCCGGTCGCTCGCTGGTCGGCAATGCCGGCGTCACCGCCTACCGGGTCGGCACCGTCAAGGAGATCCCGGGGGTGCGCACCTACGTCGCCGTCGACGGCGGCATGTCCGACAACCTGCGCCCGATGCTCTACGGCGCCCGCTACGAGGCGCTCATCGCCGATCGAGCCGGCGAGGACCCCGACACGCTGGTCACGATCGCCGGCATGCACTGCGAGTCCGGCGACGTGATCATCCGCGACACCGAGATCGTCGCGCCGCGGGTCGGGGACGTGCTGGTCACGCCCGCGACCGGGGCCTATGGCCACGCGATGGCGAACAACTACAACGGCGTTCCTCGCCCGCCGGTCGTCTTCTGCGCCGATGGCGAGGCCCGGGAGGTCGTCCGCCGCGAGAGCTGGGACGACCTGCTGGGGCGGGACAGCGTGACCGTGGCCGGCGAGGAGAAGACGACCAACGTCGGCATCCTCGGCAAGGGGACGGTCGGCAGCGCGTTCAAGCGGCTCCTCAACTCGCGCGCCGACATGGTCGAGGAGGTGGCGGGCAGCAGGCCCAAGGTGAGCGGCGTGCTGAGCCGGAGCAAGGGCAATTTCGACAGGATCCTGGCCCGAAGCGATGTGATCGTCGAGCTGATGGGCGGGATCGACCCCGCGCGCGAGTACGTGCTCCGAGCGCTCCGCGAGGGCCGCCACGTCGTCACCGCCAACAAGCAGCTCGTGGCCCAGCACGGCCCCGAGCTCGTGGCCGCGGCGAAGGAGGGCGGGGCGCAGCTTCGCTTCGAGGCCGCCGTCGCCGGCGCGATCCCGGTGATCCGCGTCGTGCAGGAGAGCCTCGGCGCGGTGCCCATCGAGAAGGTGACGGGCATCGTCAACGGAACCACCAACTACATCCTCACCGAGATGGCGCGTGGCGGCCTCTCCTACGGCGAGGCGCTGAAGCAGGCCCAGGACCTGGGCTACGCCGAGGCCGACCCGAGCGACGACGTCGGCGGCGCCGACGCGGCGGCGAAGATGGCGATCCTGGCCCGCCTCGCCTTCGGGACACCGGTGAAGCTCGACCAGGTGCCCTACGAGGGGATCGAGGCGATCCAGCCCGACGACCTCGCCTACGCGAAGGAGCTCGGCCTGTCGCTGAAGCTGCTCGGCGTCGCCGAGAAGCTCGACGGCGAGGTCAGCGTCCGGGTCTTCCCCTGCTTCCTCTACCCGGGCCACCCGCTGGCGCCGGTCGAGGGACCCTTCAACGCGGTCATGGTCGAGGCGCCGGTGATCACCGAGATCACGATGTCCGGTCCCGGCGCGGGCGGGCCGCAGACGGCCTCGGCGGTGCTCGGCGACGTCGTCTCGGTCATCAAGGGCGGCTCCCCGCTGTTCGAGGAGGGCACCCGGCTGAAGATCGCAAGGCACCAGGAGTCGGCCTTCTACCTGCACCTCGAAGTCGAGGACCGTCACGGCGTCCTCGCGGAGATCACGAGGATCCTCGGCGAGAACGAGGTCTCGGTCCGAAGCGTCGTGCAGCGCGGGACGGGCGGGGACGCGCAGCTGATCATGGTCATGCACCGCGGCGACGAGAAGAAGTTCGACAAGGCGCTCAGGCGGATCGCGAAGCTCAAGTTCCTGCGCGCGAAGCCGCGAGCGATCCGGGTGATCGAAGAAGAGTTCCAGTAGGAGACCCAGTGCCAGAACCACTCATAGACCGCTACCGCGACCGGCTGCCCCTCGAGGAGGGCGACCCCGTTGTGACGCTGAACGAGGGCTCGACCCCGCTGATCCATGCGGGAGCGCTGTCGGAGCGGCTCGGCGCCACCGTCTATCTCAAGTTCGAGGGTGCCAACCCGACCGGTTCGTTCAAGGACCGCGGGATGACCGTCGCGGTCTCGCGTGCCAAGGGCGCGGGGGCCGAGGCCGTGATCTGCGCTTCGACCGGCAACACCGCCGCGAGCGCCGCCGCCTACGCCGCCCGCGCGGGGATGCGGGGGGCCGTGATCGTGCCCGAGGGCAAGATCGCCGTGGGCAAGTTGGCTCAGGCGCTGATGCACGGAGCGCGGGTGATCGCACTGCAGGGCAACTTCGACCAGGCCCTGACGATCGTCCGCGAGCTCGCCGACAACCACCCGATCGAGCTTGTCAACTCCGTCAACCCGTACCGGATCCAGGGCCAGAAGACCGCGGCCTTCGAGGTGGTGGAGGAGCTGGGTGAGGCACCCGACGCTCTCGCGATCCCCGTCGGCAACGCCGGCAACGTGACCGCCTGGTGGCAGGGCTTTCAGGAATCGGGCGAGGCGCCGATCCTCTACGGCTTCCAGGCCGCCGGCGCGGCGCCGCTTGTCGAGGGGCACCGGATCGAGAAGCCCGAGACCGTGGCGTCGGCGATCCGCATCGGCAACCCGGCGCGCTGGGAGGAGGCGATGAACGCCTTCACCGCCTCACGCGGGCGTGTCGCTTCGGTCACCGACGATCAGATCCTCGACGCTTACCGGCTGCTGGCTTCGACCGAGGGGGTGTTCTGCGAGCCGGCCTCGGCGGCATCGGTTGCGGGCCTCCTCGCCCACGGGCTACCCGTCGCCGAGGGTGCGGATCCACCCGGCACGGTCGTCTGCGTGCTCACCGGCCACGGGCTCAAGGACCCCGACACCGCCCTGGGGAAGGCGCCCGCGGTGATCGGCTGCGAGCTCGACGTCAAGGCCGTCGAGAAGGCCGTGTTCGAGGACTAGCTGACCCTGGAGTAGAGTCCGCGCCGGTTCCGGGCCGCGACGAAAGCGAGGGGAAGATGGGGCTCTTCAAGGGCATGAAGGACATGGCGAACCTGGCCAAGCAGGGCAAGCAGCTGCAGGAGCAACAGCAACAGGAGGCCGGGTACAAGCCCGGGCTCGGCGGCCAGATGGCGCAGATGGGCGACATGCTCGAGCAGGGCACCAAGCAGCTCGGCGAAATCGTCGACCAACAGGGCGATCAGAGCCGGCTCATGACCGACGGGATCGCGGCCCAGGGCGTGATCGTCGCGATGGGCACCCCGGCCCGCGGCGCCATGAACTACAACCTCGATATCGACCTCGAGGTGCACGTGCCCGGCCGCGAGCCCTACCGCGTCGCCAACGAGTACATGGTGCCCGGCGCCGCGCAGATAGGCCAGGGGGTGACCCTGCCGATCAAGGTCGACCCCAGCGACCCGGCGAAGATCGCGATCGACTGGAACCAGGCGGCGAGCGCCCCCGCCCGCGGCGAGATCCGCCCGGCCGGGGCTGGGGCCGCAGCGCCTGCGCCGCAGGCCGAGGCGGCCGCTCCCGCTGTCGGCGGCGGCGTCGACACGGTGGCCGAGCTCGAGCGCCTCGCGAAGCTGCGCGACTCCGGCGCGCTCACCGACGCGGAGTTCGAGCAGCAGAAGGCACGCATCCTCGGCGGCTGACCCGCGGATGGCGCCCACCGTCGAGTTCCTGTGGTGGGAGGAGTGCCCCTCGTGGGAGCGGGCCCTGGCCGACCTGCGGGCGGCAATGGCCGAGCTCGGCCTCGACCCGGGCGCGATCGAGATGCGGCAGATCTCGACCGACGTGCTGGCCGAGGCCGAGGGCTTCCCCGGCTCGCCGACGATCCGCGTCGACGGCGCCGACGTCGTCGAGCACCCCGAGGACCTGCCGATCGGTCTCGTCTGCCGCGTCTACCAGCGCCGCGACGGCCGGGTCTCACCCTTGCCTGACCCGCTCGATGTCCGCGACGCGCTCGTGGCGGCGGCTCGATGAGGGGTAAGTTGGGCTCATGAGCATCGCGATCGGCGAACGAGCACCGGACTTCGAGCTGCCGGGCACCGACGGGGCCACTCATGATCTCCGGGGCGGCGGCGACGAAGCCGCCGCCGCCCCGGCAACCGTCGTCTACTGGACTTGCAATCACTGTCCTTACGCCCTTGCGTGGCACGACCGGATGCTCGACGTGGCCCGCGACTACGCAGAGCGGGGTGTTCGCGTGGTGGCCATCAACTCAAACGACGCTGCGCGCTATCCCGACGACTCCTTCGAGGCGATGGTCGAGCGCGTCGAGCGCGAGGGGGACTGGCCGCATCCCTATCTCTTTGACGAGAGTCAGGAGGTCGCGCGCGCCTGGGGAGCCGAGAAGACCCCGCACGTGTTCGTCCTCGACCCCGAGCTCCGGCTCCGCTATCACGGGGCTCCCGACGCCGACTACGACGACGCGTCCCACGCGGGCGCGTGGGTGCGCGGGGCGCTTGACGCTGTCCTCGCGGGCGAAGAGCCCGAGCCCACCCAGACCCCTGCGGTCGGCTGCGGCGTCAAGTGGAAGCAGTAGACCGGGGCCGATGACGGCCCGGCGCCGCCTCGTCCGCGTCCCCGCGTCCTCGGCGAACCTGGGGCCGGGGTACGACGTGCTCGCCGCGGCGCTGACGCTCCACCTCGAGCTCGAGGTGGAGGAGACGGGGTCGTTCTCGATCGAGGCCGAGGGCCTCGACGTGCCGCTCACCCGCTCCAATCTGTGCGTGCGCGCCTTCGAGTCGCTTCGCCCGGCTGACGAGATCTCGTTTCGGATCTCCAGCGAGATCCCTCTCGCCGGCGGGCTCGGCTCGAGCGCGGCGGCGATCGTCGCGGGGCTGCTGGCGGCCGACCACCTCTACGAGCTGGCGCTCGAGCCGGCCGATGTGCTGGCCCGTGCGGTCGAGATCGAAGGCCATCCAGACAACGTCGCGGCCGCGATCGGCGGCGGCTTCGTCGTCTGCTCGCGCGGGCGTGACGGCGAGGTCGTCGCGACGAGGCTGGAGGTACCCGAGGGCGTCGAGGCCGTCGTCGTGGTGCCTGACGGCGAGCGCGTCCCGACACCGAAGGCGCGGGCGGCGATCCCCGAGCGGGTTCCACACGGCGACGCGGTCGCCAACGTCGCGAGCGCGTCCGAGCTCGTGCTCGGGATCGAGCGCTCCGACCTCGCTCTGATCGGCCGGGGGCTCGCCGACCGCATCCATCAGCCCTACCGCGCCCACCTCTACCCCCGCTCGATGGAGGTCGTCGAGGCGGCCGCGGGCCTGGGCGCGCTCGGCGCGACGATCTCGGGCGCCGGCCCGACCGTGCTCGTCTGGTCCTTCTGGCAGAGCACCGGCAAGGTCGTCGATGCGCTGAATGAGCGCTTCGGCGAGGTGGCCTCTGTGGACCGCGTCCCCTTCAGCGCCCTCGGCGCCGACGTGCCGGAGCTTTGATGAGCGACTCCTCGCTGTCGCTGTGGTCCCGGGACTCCTACTTCTCGATCGCCTCGCGCAACTCGATGCTCTCGATCGGCTCGGTGGGCTCCGTCGCCTCGATCGGCTCGGTCGGCTCGGCGGCGTCCGCATTCTCGGTGGGGTCCGCGGCCTCGGCCGGTTCGGCCCTTTCGGCCGCGTCGTGGGCGTCGGTGCTCTCGGCCGCCAGCGCCGAGTCGGTGCTGGGCGAGCACGACCCGCGGGCCGCCCTCATCAGCGCCGGTGTGCTCGTGGGCGTCGCGGCGTGCCTGGCGATCGCGGCGCTCGCACGGCAGCGCTCCAAGTAGCGCCTAGCGCAGCAGGCCGAGCTGGCTCAGGATCGAGACGGAGTCCGAGTAGACGTCCTTCCGCTTGACCTTGCCGCCCTCGAAGGGGATCACGTCGATCCCCTTCCACTCGACCCGCTTGCCGGTCGGCGCCGCCACCAGCTCTCCCCGGCGCATCTCGCTGCTGTGGGTCGCGGTGGCCGTCCACTCCTGGGTGACGACCCCGTCGCGAACGTAGAGCCTGCGCGTCTCGAAGTGGATGTCGGGCCAGGTATCGAAGATCGAGCCGATGTGGCCGCGTACGTCGTCGCCCTGCGCGCTCTCGCCTGCCGTGTGGTTCTCGAACACCATGTCGGCGGCGTGCATGGCCATGATCGCGTCGATGTCGTGGGAGTTCCAGGCGTCGTTGTAGCCCGCGATCGCTTCCTCGAGCTGCTCCGGCGAGTCAGCTGTCCCCATATCCGCGAGGATACGTCCGCGGCTTCGAATCGGCAACCGGATCCAAGGAGAAGGCGATGTCTGACGGCTACACGATCAAGACCATTGACGAATGCGAGCAGATGGAGGGGTCGGGAGGCGCGACCTGGCGGCTCGCGCGCCGAACGCTCGGCGCCGAGGCATTCGGCTTCAACGTCGTCGACATCGCACCCGGAGGCGAGCTGCCCGCCCACGACGAGTCAGAGAGCGGCCAGGAGGAGGTCTTCGTCGTGCTCGAGGGGGAGGCGACGATCGTCGCCGACGACACCGAGCACCCCGGGCCGGCGGGAACCTTCGTCCGCTACGGCTCAGAGGTGAAGCGAACGGTGCGGAACCACTCCGACGCGCCGATCAGGGTGCTGCTGATCGGGGTGCCCGGCGACTCCGGCTACGAGCCGCTCGACTGGGCGTAGCCGCCAGGGGGCGGGAGCTCAGGAGAACTCGTCGAGCGAGTTGAGCTGGCGACGGAGCTCGTGATCGCGCTGGTGGCGCGGAACCCCGGACTCGCCCGTGACGGCTTCGTTGTGCCGGGGGTCCACCACGGCCCTGAAGCGCTCGGTCTCCGAGCCGGGGCCGTCGCTGCGGGGGCCTGCGGCCGGCCGCTCCTTCCGATTGCCTGCCTTGTCGTCGTCCTTCATGCCGGATCCCTCCACTGAAGTTTGTAGACCTACTGAGTCAAGAATAGGACGCATCGAGCTATCACCCTTATTCCAGATCTCTGTGTTTTGGAACACACCGCCGCAGGAATCGATGCGGCGGCCTGAGGCAGGGAAGTGCGGGGAGAGTCAGGACCTGAGCGCTTCGCGAGCCGGGGCCTCTTCGGCGAAGGCCTGCCAGCGGTAGATGCGCCCGTCTCGCAGGTCCCAGAGGTGGAACATCGTCTCCTTGACCTGGATGCGGCTGCCCTTGGCGAGCGCAGTCAGCACAACCAGCACCAGCACCTCGCCGTCGTGCTCGGCGAGCAACTCGCGCGGGCTCATATTCAGCGATTCGAACGCCGCCAGAAGGCCGGAGAGGACCTTCCGAACGCCCTCGATCCCGCGGTTGGTTCCGGTGCCGGCGAAGCCTTCCACCTGCACGAACTCGACGTCGGGGTCGAACAACTCGACCGGGATCTCGCCGGTGAGGTTGAACTCCTCGTAGGCGTGGAACAGGGTCTGGACGTCCGCGGAGGCGACCATCTCGGTTTCGGCGGGGGCGGACACGGGTTTTTCATCGGCCGCACCCGGCGCAAGCTTGACCGGCGCAAGCTTGACGCTGTGCCTAGTACATCCGTGCAGCGGCCCGAGCGAGTTCGCGAGATGGCCCCTTCGCTGCCGAAGTCTTTCGTGTGAGTGGTGAAGACCGTCTGGCGCGCGTTGGTGACCTCGCCCTGGGGCTCGCCCGCTTCGCCGTGCGCGGCGCGTCCGACATCGTCGACCAGCTGACTGGCGCGTCCAACGGGGCGGGGCCGCACAGAAACGGCGCCGCGCCGCCACCGCCAAGCCCACAGCCTGGCTCCAACGGCGCTACGCCCGCGGTGGAGCCGGAGCCGGAGCCTTACCCCGCGCCGGAGCCCGAGGCCGCCCCCGGACCGGCTCCCGCGGCGGACCGCTCGATCTTCGACAGCGCCCACGACGCCTTCGTCGCGATGGACGCCGACGACACCATCACCGCCTGGAACCCGGCCGCCGAGGCGACCTTCGGCTGGACGGTCAGCGAGGCGATCGGCAGGACGGTCGCCGAGACGGTCTTCCCGCCCGAGCATCGCGAGGCCCACCGCGCGGCGATCGCCCAGTACATGCGGAGTGGCGAGCCCTCGGCGCTCGGCGTGCGCCTTGACCTGACCGCCCTTCACAGGGACGGGCACACCTTCCCCGTCGAGGTCACGATCTCGGCCGTCGAGGACGCCGGCTGCGGCCCGAGCTTCTATGCCTTCATGCACGAGATCAGCGACCGCAAGCAGGCTGAGGGTTACCGCGCCGCTCAGCTCGCGGTCGGCTCCGTCTTGGCGGGCGCCTCGTCGCTCGAGCATGCGATGCCGGTGCTGCTGCAGGCTGTCGGGGAGGGATGTGGGTTCGAGGCAGCCGCGTTCTGGAGCCAAGAGGGGGGCGCCGGCCCGCTTCGCTGCGAGACCTTCTGGAGCTTGAGCGAGCAGAACACGCGCCTCGAGGCCGAGACCCGCGAGCTCGAGCTGGCTCCGGGCGAGGACCTTCCGGGCGTCGCCCTCGCCGACCGCACCGCCACCTGGGTCCGCAAGATCGCCTACGACCGCGACTTCTCGCGCGCCGCTGCGGCATCGGATGCCGGCCTCGAGAGCGCGCTCGCTGCTCCGCTTGTGCGCGAGGACAAGGTCTTCGGAGTGATCGAGCTGCTGACCACCGAGCAGCAGCCGCCCAAGCCCGAGGCGCTCGACGCTCTGGCGGTCATCAACTCGCAGATCGCGGAGTTCGCGGCGCGGGTCCAGGCAGAGCGCGACGCGGACCGCGTGAAGGACGAGTTCTTCGCCCTGGTCTCGCACGAGCTGCGCACGCCGCTGACGTCGATCATCGGCTACACGGACATGCTGGCCAAGACCGAGGCGCAGCGGCTCAGCGACCGAGGCAGCCAGATGCTCGAGGTGATCAGGCGGAACGCGGGCCGCGAGATGCGCCTCGTCGGCGACCTCCTGATGCTCGTTCGCATCGAGGCCGGCCGCTTCGAGCTCGAGCCCGGAACGGTCGATCTCGGTTCGGTCGTCCAGGCCTCGATCGAGGCGTCGCGCCCCGCCGCCGAGAAGTGCGGGCTGACGCTGACGCTCGAAGCCGAGCAGGTGCCCGAGTTCCCGGGCGACCCCGAGCGCGTCGGCCAGGCGGTCGACAACCTCTTGAGCAACGCGATCAAGTTCACCGAAGAGGGCGGCGTCACCGTCAAGGTTTCCCGGCAGGACGGCCAGGCGGTGGTCGAGGTCGTCGACACGGGCGCGGGCATCCCGGACGACGACCTCGCGCGCCTCTTCGATCGCCTCTACCGCGCTGCGAGCGCGACCGCCGGTCACGTGCCCGGGACGGGCCTCGGCCTGACGATCGTCAAGGGGATCGTGGAGGCCCACGGCGGCCGCGTCCTGGTCGAGAGTGAGGTGGGGGCGGGGACCAGCTTCCGCATCGAGATGCCGCTCGCGCCGGTCGAGGCGAGCGAGCAGCCCGAGCGCGAGCCGGTGGCCTGATGGCCACGGCGATCGCCGAGCCCCTCGTCCTGGTCGCGGACGACGACGAGGACCTGCTGGACCGCGTGAGGATCCTGCTGGAGGAGCGGAAGTGACGGAGGAGCGGATGACAGCACTCGTCCTCGCCGCCGACGACGACGAGGACATCCTCCAGCTGGTGCGCATGGTGCTCGAGGACGACGAATACGAGGTCATCACCGCTCGCGACGGGCAGCAGGCCTTCGAGCTGGCGCTCGAGATGCGCCCCGACCTATGCGTGTTCGACGTGATGATGCCCTTGCTCGACGGCTGCGAGGTGACCAAGCGCATGCGCGCTGCCGCGCCCACCCGCGACATCCCGATCCTGCTGCTGAGTGCCCGCACCCAATGGGAGGCGGTGATGCGCGGCAAGGAGGCCGGGGCGGACGAGTACGTGACCAAGCCCTTCATCCCAGACGACCTGCAGCGCTCGGTTCGGAGCCTGCTCGCTGCCCCGCGCCCGCCGGTCGCCGATCCGCTCCTGGGCGTGATGGAAGGCGGCGATGAGCCCGAGCCGCCGATGCAGCAGGGACTCGTGCTGGTGGCGGCGCGCGACCAGAACCTGGTCAAGTTGATCGGGTACCGCCTCAAGCTCGGCGGCTATGAGGTCGCCACCGCCCACGACGCGGAACAGGCGTTGCAGCTGGCGCTCGACCGTCGACCCGACCTCTGCGTCCTCGACGCCTCGATGCCGCAGCCCGACGGCTTCCCAGTCAAGCGGGTGGCACCCGGAGTCAGCGTGCAGGAGCTCTACGGAGACGTGCAGCGGATGATGGCTGGCGTCGTCCGGCAGCGCACCGCCTAGCGCGCGCGGCCCAGCACCATCACGTAGTAGCGGCGGTAGGGGCCGCCGAATGCAAAGCCTCCGCCGACGTGCGTGAACGCGCCGTTCAGGATGTTGGCGCGATGCCCCGAGCTTCTCATCCAGGACCGGCAGACGCCGCCCGCGCTGCGCTGGCCGGCGGCGATGTTCTCGCCGGTCGCGGTGAAGGCGCCCGAGCCCGCGAAGAGCGCGATCCGATCGGCGGGCCCGCGCCCGCTCGGGTCGACGTGGCTGAAGAAGGGGGCCTCGGCCATCCTCTGGGCGTGGGAGCGCGCCGCTTCCCCGAGCCCCGAGCCCACGGCCAGTGGCTTCATCCCCGCCGCGGTGCGGCGGGAGTTGGCGCAGTCGCGGATCCCACGCTCCATCCTCGCCGCGGCGCGGCTGCGCGTAGCCTTCCCGGCCGCTTCGGCCTGGGGCGAGCTGGGTGCCTCGGCGCTCGCCGAGGACCCGGTAGGGATCACTGCGAGCACCGCGCAGGCACCGACGATGGCGACCGCGCCCTTTCCGTACAACCTCGAGTCGAACCTCAAAGCCAAGCCCCCTTCGTCGGCCTACGGGGTTAGCTGTCGGGCTGGCGCTAAAGGAGTTCGCGCTCCCACTAGGTGGGTTCGCCCCAAAAGACTTGGTTCCCCCGTTCCCATCTCACGGTGAGGTGGAATTCGGCGTGTGCTGGCGGGAACCGTAGCAACTGTGAAGGATCCCTTGCAAAACGTCGTCGCCGACGCTCGATCATCCGCGGCTAGTCGGCGATAGCCCCGCTCGACTCGATGACGTGGAGTGTGTAGCGGCCGACCTGGAGCTCGTCGCCGTCGGCGATCGGGCTCCAGTCGACGGTGTCGCCGTTGACGCCGATTCCGTTCATGCTTCGGTCGTCGAGCACCCGAAGCTCGCCCTCCGGGGTCCTCACGACGACTGCGTGACGCCGCGAGACCGTCGGGTCGTCAAGGCGGATGTCGGCGGACGGGCTGCGCCCGATCCGCGACCAGCCGTCGTCGAGCGCGAACACCCGGGCGTCGTCCTTCAGGTGGACCGCCAGGTACTTGCCCGGTTCGGCGATGGAGGCGCGGACCCGCTCGAGCCAGCCCGCGGGCACCTCGGTGCGCGCGCCGACGGCGGCGTGGGTGAGCGTCGGCTGCTCGGTGAAGATCGATGCCCGCTTGAACCGCGTGCCGCCGCAGTTCGAGCAGCTGGGCAGCGAGTCCGCGTGCTCGAGCGCGAGCGGCAGCGAACACTCGAGGCATACGAATGAGCCCGCCTCGGCCTGCTCTCCGGCCCCTTGGACCGCGTCCGTGCTGTGTCCGATGGTCGCCATTGAGTTCCTACGGATCGTACCTATGCAGGATCGGTGGACAACGCCGTACCTCCCGTATGCCCGCAAACTCCGGCCTTCTCGGGCGGCGCAGATAGAATCGCGGCGCTGTGGGGCCGATCTCGCTGACGACAACCATCGACGCCTCCCGCGAGCGGGTCTACGACGAGATCACCGATCTCTCGCGCCGCCCGGCCTGGACTGACCACTTCGTCTCCGATCTGCACCTCCAGCGCATCGACGCGTCGGGGCGCGGCGCCGCGGCCCGCTTCCGCGTCGGGGCGCCCGGCGGCCTCAAGTTCATGGAGACCGTGATCGACGCGGCCGAGCGGCCGCACACGATCCGCGAGCACGGACGTGGCGGCCGCTGGGACCGGATCCCGATCCGCACATCCTGGGAGCTCAGCGGCGGCGATGGCTCGCCCACCGATGTCACCCTCACTTTCTGGACCGAGCCGTCCCATCCGCTCGACAAGGTCCGGCAGCTGCGGGCCGGCGGCTGGTGGAAGCGCCGCTGGCGCAAGGCGCTGCGGCGACTTGCCGAGCAACTCGAGTCCTCGGCTCCCGCGCCCGAGCGCGTGGGCGTTGCGGGCGGCGACCGCCGCCCGACGGGTCTCCCTTGAGCATCGCCGGGCAGGCCCTGCGGGATAGACTCTCGCCCCTGATGAACCTGGGCCGGGGCAGAGATAGAGCCGTCTTGGCCCTGCTGGCGACGGTCGCCCTGTCCGTGGGAGTCACCGCCTGCGGAGCCGAGGGGGAAACAGAGCTCGTCGACGGCGAGGAGGTCCCCGCTGTCGTCGAGGGCGAGCCGATCGAGCTCGGCGACCTGCGCTTCAACGTCACGCTGACCCGCTTCCTCAATCCCGAGGACACCGAGGACGCGCAGTACCTTCGAGGCCTTCCCGTCGACACCCCTAACCAGGACTACCTGGCGGTCTTCATGGCGGTGGAGAACGAGGGCGACGATGACCTTCGGCTCCCCGGTTCGTCCGAGATCCGCGTCGAGGACACCACTGAGGAGGTGTACCGCCCGCTCGAGGTCGATCCGCTGTTCGGGTTCGAGCTGAACGGCTTGATCCCGGCCGGCGGCGAGGTCCCGACTCCCGACAGCGCGGCGGCCAGCGGGCCCACGCAGGGGGCGGTCATCCTGTTCCTCGTCGACCAGGACGTCTCTGCGAACAGGCCTCTCGAGCTGATCCTCCTCGCCGACGGCGAAGAGGGCCTGATCGAGCTGGACATCTGATCGCGGCCGTCGCCGTGTCCGAGCTGCAGCTGCGCGCGGTGCTGCTTCTCGCCGGCGCTGGTTCCGTGCTGGTGCTCGTCGGCTTCTTCGGCCTCGCCGGGGCGCTCGCCGGGCTCGGGGCGATGGCCGTGGCGACGCTTCTCAGCGTGCGCAGCGCCTCGCACGAGGCCCCCGGCGAGGTCGCTTGGTGGCGCCTGCTCGCGGCGGGCACCGCGCTGGTGGCGGTCGGCATCCCGCTCGGGCTCGGGCTCGAGTCGCTCGGGGGGCTGCTGGCGGCGATCGGCGCCGTGCTCGGCGTCGTGGCAGTGGCGCTGGCGCTTCCCTAGTTCGGGCTAAGTGCCGGCCGCGAGGATCTCGCGAGCGATCGGCGCCGCCACCTCGCCGCCGTCGCCGTCGGCGTCGACGAGCATCACCGCGACGGCGATCTTCGGCTTGCGAGCAGGTGCGAACGCGATGAACCAGGCGTCCACGATCTGCTCGGGATCGGGCGCCGCCTGCCCGGGTGCGAGCGGGCCGGGGTCAGGCTGGTTCGGCTTCGGGCCGAGCTCGGCCGTGCCCGTCTTGCCCGCGACCCGCACGCCCGAGATCGCGGCCGCGGAGCCGGTCCCATAGTCGACGACGGCCTCCATCAGCGAGCGCATCACGCGCGCGTTCTCCTTCGATGTCACTTGGACGGGCTGGGCCGCCGACTGCAGCTCGGGGTCCGACACGATCGGGGTGGGGGAGCGGACGCCGCCGTTAGCGATCGTCTGCGCCACTGAAGCCATTCCCAGCGGTGTCGCCAGGACGGTGCCCTGGCCGATGGCCGAGACCGACAGCTCCGTTCCCGTCTCGTCGAAGCTCGCGGGCATCTCCTGCGGCGGCGGCTTGGTCGCCGCGGTGGCCTGCGCGTTGTAGAGGGTCGGCTCGGTGTTGAAGCCGAACTCCTCGGCCTCGGCGACGAGCTTCTCGGCCCCCACCTTTACGCCGAGCGGTGCGAAGACGGTGTTGCACGACTCGGCGAAGGTCTCCTCGAAGGTGCCCCCGCAGCTCTCGTCGTGAGCGTTTTCGATCACCCGTGCCCCCGTGTCGGGAGCGGGGTTGATCTCGGTGACGAAGTCGAATTCGTCGTCGAGCTTGACCTTGTTGTCCTCGAGCGCGGCCGTGGCCGTAATCACCTTGAACGTCGAACCGGGGGGCTGAAGCAGGGAGTAGGCCGAGCCGGCCAGCGCCTTGACCGCGCCGGTGCGCGCGTCGAGGGCGACCGCTCCGCCCGAGCGCCCGCCGAGCGCGGCGACGGTCACCTCCTGCAGGCCGGGGTCGATCGTCGTGGGGACGTTCTGACCTGGCTTCTGCTCGGCGGTGGCGAGGACGCGCCCCTCGGTGCCCTCGGGGACGTCGGGGACGTCGGTCCCGTCGGCGACGGCGAGCAGCTCGCCGCCGGGGGTGCCCGCGAGGCGCGGGTTGAACGCGAGCTCGAGCCCGCTCACGCCCGTCTCCTGGTCGCCGGGGTAGCCCGAGGACTCGACCTGAGCCTGCAGCTCGGCGTCGGGGGTCTCCACGCGGCCGGTGACGTCGATCGCCGCCGACCCCAGCCGCGAGTCTCGGTTGGCGCCCTGGCCCTCGGCCAGCGGCGTGCCGTCCTGGGCGACGATCGCCGCGCGGTCGCCGAGCGTCAGCCGGCGGCCGACGCGCTCGCCCTCGGCCAAGCCGGGGAAGGTGAGGTGCGGGCCCCAGACGATCTTCTGGTCGCGGAAGGGAATCTTGAGCTCGCCGTCGACCTGCCCGAAGATCTCGGTCCCGACCCCGACCTCCATCGTGATCACGTCGCCGTCGGGGCCGCTGGCCTCGCCGGGGTCGATCGTATCCGCGGTCGACGCCGCCTCTGCCTCGTTATAGGCGGCGGCGAGCTGTTCGACGGAGAACTGAGCCTGGGATTCGCTCGTCAACTCGGCGTGCATCGCGGCGAAGTCCTGGTCTGCCCACGCCTCGACAAAGCGGTTGGCGGCGTCTTCCTCGGGCGATCCCGCCGCGCTGATCAGGCCCACCGTGAAGGCGACGCCGGCCGCGAGCGCGATCGGCGCCGCGCGATGGCGCAGGCGGCGCTGGCGCTCGCTGAGGGAACGCGGCGGCTGCCTCGAGCCGTTCTCGCCGTTGCCCCGTCGGCGGCGCGGCGGATCCGGGCGTCGCTCGCGCCTGGGAGTGGTCGCTCCTGCCTCGGGGGGAGTCACGCAAGAAAGGTAGTGGGTAGGTGCCCTCGGCTCCGCAACGGCGATGCCGCCCGTGGGTGCTTGTATTCGGGCCATGACGGGAGTCGACTGGGGGATCGTCGCGTTCGCGCTGCTGATGGCCTTCTGGGGTTACCGGCAGGGCCTGATCGTGGGGCTGCTGAGCCTGGCCGGCTTCCTCGCCGGGGCGTTGCTCGGCGCCCGCCTCGCGCCCGAGCTGCTGGCCGACGGGGCGGAGTCGCCCTATGCCCCCGCAATGGCGCTCGCCGGGGCGCTGCTGATGGGAGGAGTCGCAGCGGTTTCGCTCGAGGGCTGGGCGCACGCCCTGCGCGGGCGGGTCGTCCATCGGAGCGGCGGGCTCGCCGTGCTCGACGCGCTCGGCGGCGCGCTGTTGCTGGCAGCTCTGGGGCTGGCTCTCGCCTGGCTCTTCGGCGCGGTGGCGCTCAACGCCCCCGGCGCCAAGGACCTTCGGCGCTCGGTGCAGCGCTCGACGATCCTGCGGACGCTGAACGACACGTTCCCTCCTTCCGGTGCGCTGCTTAACGCGCTCAACAGGATCGACCCCGGCGTCGCCATCGAGGGGCCGGATCCAGGGGTCGGGCCGCCCGACGCAGCCGTCGTCGGCGACCCTGAGATCCGCGGGGCTTCGGCCGGCGTCGTTCGCGTGCTCGGCACCGCCTGCGGGCTCGGCGTCTCGGGCTCCGGCTGGGTCGCCGCGCCCGGACTGGTCGTCACCAACGCCCACGTCGTCGCGGGCGAGGACGACACGACCGTCTCGACGCGCGACGACGATTCGCGCCTCGAGGCGACACCGGTCCACTACGACCCCTCCAACGACCTGGCCCTGCTGCGCGTCGACGGTCTCGATGAGTCGCCGCTGCCGCTCGTCCGTGATCCCGCGACCGGCACCCGGGGCGCCGTCATCGGCTACCCCGAGAACGGTCCGCTCTCCTTCTCGGCTGCCCGGCTCGGCAACACCGCATTCGTCAACAGCGAGGACTCCTACGGCCTCGGTCTGCTGCGCCGCGAGCTGACCGCGCTGCGCGGCGAGATCCGGAGCGGCAACTCGGGCGGGCCGATGATCGATGGCAGCGGCAGGGTGCTCACGACCGTGTTCGCCTCGACCGTCTCGAACGCCCCGGGCGGCTACGGAGTCCCGAACGACGTCGTCGCCGCTGCTCTCGAGGACACGGCGGGGGAGGTCGGTACCGGTCCCTGCACCGGTTGAACGCGCGATTTCGCTGCAATTACCATTGGTAAGCTCGACCCTAGGTGAGATCTGAACAAGGCGGGTCCGCGAGCCACGAGGTCGATGGCGCGGGGACAGAGCCGAAACACGTATGCCCTCATTTCCACGCCGCGGTCGAGCTGATCGGCCGGCGCTGGGCGGGAGCCATCCTCTACTCCCTCGCTGACGATGGCCCGATGCGCTTCGCCGAGGTCAAGGAAGCGGTGCCCGGCATGTCGGACCGCCTGCTCTCCACTCGCCTCAAGGAGCTCGAGACCGCCGGTCTCGTCCGCCGCGAGGTGCACGCTGGTCACCGCGTCCGCGTCACCTACGGCCTCACCCGCAAGGGCGACTCCTTGAAGCCGGTGATGGGTGCGATGCGCGACTGGGCCCGTCGCTGGCACGAGGCCTGAGCATGGGACGCGCTCCCTTCATCCTCGGCTGCGCAGCAGTTGCCCTCATCATCGGCATCGCGACCGGCTCCACAGGGCTGATCATCGGCGGCTGCCTGGTCGCACTCTCAGCCGGGCTGATCGCGTTCCAAGCCTCCCGGGTGTAAGCCCGTTCTAAATCCGGGTCCGCAGGCCGTTCCTGGATGACTTGAAGGATTCAGCTCGCCCTGCGAACGCCCGCGGGATCGGGCTCGAGCTCCTGGCTACGTCGCAGCGGGCGGCCCAAACCAGGTCGTCAGCGCGTCCGCGAGCCCCTCCCCGGCCGCGTCTCCCACCCACGCCACGTGTCCGTCGGGCCGGATGAGCACGGCGTCGGGGGCAGGAACCGCGCCGAGCGCTGGAAGCTCCCACGCGCCCGCGTATTCGGCGTCGATCGACTGAACCCGATCCGCCCATCGGGCGATGTCGAACCCGCCGGGCTCACCGAGGTTGAGCAGCACCGGCCGGGCGTCGTGGAGCAGGGCGAAGATCCGCAGCGGGCCGTCTGCGGTGACCAGGTCCAGGTCGGGCATGCGGCGCCCGAGCAGCGGGTGTCCCTCGCCGAGGTCGTAGTGGATGTCCAGCCCGGACATCGTCGCGGCGAGTCGCCTGCGCGGCTCGTCGCAGGCGAGGAGCTCGGACACGGTTTCGCCCAGGGCCTCGATGCGGTCGTCCGGGCGGCGAAGCGCGACCAGGGCCATCGTGTTGCGCAGCACACGGGCGCCGACCGGGTGGCGTTCCGCGTGGTAGGTGCCCAGGAGGCTCTCCGGCGATGTCCGGTTGGCAACCTGCGCCAGCTTCCACCCCAGGTTCACCGCGTCCTGCACGCCGGTGTTGAGGCCCTGTCCGCCCGCCGGGTCATGCACGTGAGCCGCGTCGCCGGCCAGCAGGACCCGTCCTTCGCGGTAGGCCGCGGCCTGCCGGGTCATGTCGGTGAACCTGGAGATCGAGGTGGGGCTGTGGATCCCGTAGTCGGTCCCGTATGCGGCGATGAGCGCTTCGCTGAGATCGTTCAGGGTGGGCTCGTCCTCGGCCCCGGGGTGCTGTTCGGTCACCATGATCCGTACCGGTCCCTCATCCGGGTAGACCACCTCGCCGTCGCGGATCTCGTATTCCACCCTGCCGATGGAATTGATGCCGCGGGCGCCCCGGCGGATGCCCAACTCCGGCTCCTCGGCCATCTCGGCCTCGGCGATCAGGGCGCTGGTCGTCGCATCCCACCCGGGGAAGTCGATGCCAGCTGCCTTGCGGATCAGGCTCCGACCGCCGTCGCACCCGACGAGGTACTCCGCCCGCAGCGACCGGCCGTCTGACACCTCGATTTCGACGCCGGTCGCGTCCTGCTCGAAACCGGTGGCTTCGGTTCCGCGATAGATCCGCACCGGCAGCTCGCCGACCCAGTCGGCGAGTATGCGCTCGATGTGCTTCTGCCACAGCCCCAGCCCGTAGGGGTGCCGGGTGGGGAAGGCGCTGATGTCCAACGGGACACCGGCGAACTGCCCGACCTGGACCACTTGCCCCTCGGACAGGAACCTGTCGGCGACACCGCGCTGATCGAGCACCTCAATGGTTCGTGAGAGCAGACCTCCCGCGCGCGAGCCTGCGAGGTCCTGGTCTGGGCGCCGCTCGACGATGGCGACGTCGATGCCCGCCAGCGCCAGCTCGGCCGCCAGCATCAGGCCCGTCGGGCCTCCGCCGGCGATGACCACCGCGTGCTCAGTCACGCGTGGGTGGCTCTCGCTGGTCGCTCACGGCAACAAAGCTAACGCTCGCTCACATGGGAGGCGGCGCTTACCAGCGGCGGGGGTTGCCCTCAGGGATCTGATCCTTGACCAAGGTCGCTTCGACGCATTCGACGGGGTAGGGGCCGGTGGTCGCTCGGTAGGTCTCGAGATCGTCGGGGCCGAGATCGTCGAACGCTCCCTCCACAGCTCGCGTGTAGGTGGCGAGGATGACGGCGCCCTCGGGGGGCTCGGCGGCGAAGTGGCTTGGCTTGGCGCTGAAGGTGATCACCGTGTCGGGGAGCGAGGGCCCGATGATCTCGCCGCTGACGTCGATCGGGTCGTAGCGGATCTCGCGGATCGCGAGGCGCTCGAGCTCGGGCTCTGCGAGCTCGATCACCGCGCCGTTGACAGGGCCGGCGTCGTCCTCTCCGGGCTCGACGTTGAGGCCGAGGACCCACTCGGGGCGCACCCCGTCGTCGAGCTCGAAGGTCTTCTCGCAGGTGAGGTTGTCGCGGGCCTGCGAGAAGCGGCGCCTCCACCCGCTGAGGCTCGCCGGGTAGAGCTCGACCGGCCGCCCGAGGGTCATTGCCGCGCTCTCGGGCGCGACCAGCGAGCCGTACGCGAAAACGCCAAAGGCCATCAGGTCATTAGAGCAGCGACATCTGGTCGCCCTCATCCGTCGCCTGCTCCGCTCCACGTCCGGGAGCGGCGGCTTGCGGCGCGGGCGTGGGGGCTTCTAAGTAGCGTGTCGGTGGCTCGATGGGGGGGTCTGCGAGGTCGCGCATCTGCGACTCGATCGTGTGGCTGCAGAGCCGCTCGCGGGCGGGGCAGTCGTGGCAGAGCCGGCGGTGCGGGCGATCGGTGACCGGGAATTCGCCTCGGGCCAGCTCGGCCAGCCGCGACTCGATCCGGCGGCGGGCCGACTCGAGCTCCGCGGCCCCGAACTGGGTCCGGGCGGGCGCGCCGGGCTCCTCGAGGAACGCGTAGACGGTCTCGACCGAACCGGCACGAGAGGTCGCCGCGAGCGCGTAGATGTCGCGCTGGACCTCGTAGCGGGACGCCGCCTCCGCGGGCCCTTCTCCGTGCAGACGGTCGGTCTTGTAGTCCACGACCACGACTCGGCCATCGGGCAGCTCGGCGAGCAGGTCGATCGAGCCGCGGATCAGAGTGTCTGAGACCGACAGCACGAACGGGACCTCGGCGCTGATCCTGGCGCCCTCGAGCTCCGCCCGCAGGGGGGAGACGAGCCACGCGCCGACGAGCTCCAGTGCGCGAGCGGCCAGCTCCTCGCTCTCGGCGGGCTCGAGGCCCTGCTCTCGCATCGCCGCCTCGGCCTGCTCGGGCCCCGGCTGCTTCCAGGCGTGGCGGGCGCTCCACTCGAGCAGGGCGTGCACTGCGACACCGGGCCCGAAGCGGTGGCGGGCGTCGACGGGCGCGTCCGCCTTCGCCTCGTCGGCTTCGGGGTCAGGCTGGGCCATGGGGCGCTCGGAACCCGAGATGCCGAGCACCCGCTCCGCGTAGAAGCGAAAGCCGCATCGCTCGAAGCCGGACAGGGCCGAGTACGAGAGGCCGCCGGCGAGCGCGGGAGGGGGGTCGGGACGCCCGAGCGGAGGGCTGCCCGGGTCGACCGGAGGGGCCGCGGCGACGGCGGGGGGAGCCGGCGTCAGGGCTGCACCCAGGCCGGGCTCCGGCTCGAACAGCCGGACCGCGATCCGCCCACTGGGTGCGCCGTCGGCCGCGGGCGCGAGCTCGATCACGCGCGAGGACGGGTCGCGATCGAGCAGGGTGCGGATCAGCTGCACGGCGATGGGCCTGCGCCCGAGGTCCTCCTGCTTCTTGACCCCGCTGTCGCTGAAGGTCCCGCTGAGCAGCAGCCGGCGCTTCGCCCGGGTCGCGGCGACGTAGGCGAGCCGCGCCTCCTCCTCGGCTCCACGGTCGGCGGCGCGCTCGGTCAGCTCCTCGTAGTCGTGGAGCCGCTCCGAGGGCCGGCCGAGCCGGCCGAGCTGAACGCCGACCCTCGCCGTCTCGCCCTCGTCGGGGCCCTCCGCTCCGGCCTCGACGCGCAACGGGACCCACCCCAAATTCAGGTTGCGCCCGAGGTCTGGGACGGCGACCACCTCGAACTCGAGGCCCTTCGCGGCGTGGACCGTCATCAGCCGGACGCCCGCGTGCCCCTCGGCGCGAGTCGCGGCCTCGGCCTCGCGGCCGCGGCTCGCTGCGCGCGAGCCGAGGTAGTCGATGAACGCGACGAGGTCCGGGCCCTCGCGGGACTCGAACTCCCGCGCGAGCCGCATCAGCTTGCGCACGTTCGCCCAGCGCTCGTGGCCATGGTCTCGCATCAACGTCGCGAGGTCGTAGCCGAACGCGCTCGCCGCGTTCTCGACGAGGGTCTCGAGCCCACCCTCGGCTCCCCGCCGTCTCAGGTCGATGACGGTGGCCGTGAAGGCGGTCAGGCGCGCGCGCTCGTCGTCGGGGATCCTCGCCGCCCGATCCGCGAACCCGTTCTCGGGGCTCGGCGCGCCCTCGGCGTGCAGGTCGCGGAGCAGCGGCCAGATGTGATTGGTGCGCTCACGCTCGCCCTCCTCGCGCGGGGGCGAGCTGGCCGCCGCGCGCAGCAGCCAGAGCGTGTCGGGAAGCACTGCGCCTCCGGCCGGCGAGGCGAGCGCGCCGAAGAGCGCCTCGTCGTCGAGCGGGTTCGCGATCACGGCGAGCAGGGCGCGCATGTCCTCGACCTGCTGCTGGGACCAGAACCCCCGGCCGCCGACGACGTAGGGATCGAGGCCGGCCTCGGACAGGACCCTCTCGTAGGCCGACACGTGGGTGAAGGCGCGCATGAGCACCACCATCTCGGCGGGATCCTCGCCGGCGTCGGCGAGCTCGCGAAGCCTCGACGCGAGCACCCTCGCCTCGGCGAACTTCGGCGCCGGGCTCGGGTCGTCGGGAGGCCGCTGCAGCTCCACCGTCGCGTCGTCCCAGCCCTTCTTGTCGTCCTTCACGAGAGCGAGCTCGACGATCGGGTCGCCCTCGCCCGGTGGCGGCTCGGTCACCCCTGCGTTGAGCGGCTCGAAGCCGTTCAGCAGGTTGACGCCGATCGCGTTCGTCGCAGCGACGATCTCGGGCGCCGACCGAAAGTTGCCGGTGAGGGGGAGCGCTACGCCGCTCGGCTCGGCACCCTCGGCGAAGCGCGCGTGCTCGCGTCGGTAGATCTCGACGTCGGCATGGCGGAATCCGTAGATCGACTGGAACTCGTCGCCGACGAGGAACAGCCTCGTATCGGGCCCCCGGAGCGAGCCGACCAGGCTGAGCTGCAGGGCGTTGGTGTCCTGGAACTCGTCGACCAGCAGGTGGCGGAACTGCTCGCGGTAGCGCTCGCGCATCCGCTCGTTGCCGGTCAGAAGCGCTACGGCCTGCAGCTGAAGATCCTCGAAGTCGAGGGCCGAGCGGGCGGCCTTCAGGCGCTCGTAGTGCGTCCCGAAAGCCGCGACCAGCTCGCGAAGCTGCTCGTAAGCGTCGGCCATCACCACCCCCGCGATGGCGGCCCGGGTGCGCTCGAGGGCGCGCTTGTAGGCCACAGCCTCGTCCTCCTTGAAGAGCTGGCCGCCACCCTCAAGCTTCATCGAGGCGAGTTCCTCCATCAGCTCCATCGAGAGGTCGGCTCCCGGGTCCAATACGGCGGCGCGTCCGATCCGCTCGAGGTTGGCGAGGCCCAATGAGGTCGTCGACTCTCCACAGGCGTCGGCAGCGACCTCGGCCGCCGCTACGAGCTCTGCGATTCGCTCTGCCGGGTCGACCGTCGGCGGATCGGGAAGCGCGGGTTTGACGCTGCCCTGGCTTCGCAGCTCGTCGTAGGCCGTGCGGGTCATCCCGATCAGCGAGCGGCGCCAGTTCGAGGCCGCGAGCTCGAGGGCCTCGGGGTCGCCGCCCGCGACGCGCTCGTCCAGGGCCGCATCGAAGGCGCGCTCCGCGAGGCGGTCGGCCTCCGCCTCGTCGAGGACGCGAAAACGGGGGTCGATCCCCGCCGCCGCGGGGTGCGACGCGAGCACACGGCGGCAGAAGCCGTGGATGGTGGAGATCCACGCCCGCTCGGTCTTCTGCTCAGCCTCCCGCAACCTCTCGAGCAGCTCCGGCTCGGCGGCCTCAGACGCCATCCGCGCGAGCTCGGCGCGCACGCGCCTGCGCAGCTGGTCGGCCGCGCGTTCGGTGAAGGTGAAGGCGAGGATCCGCTCGACGCCGACTTCGGGGTCGAGCGCCGCGGTGCAGAAGCGGTCGACGAGCACCGTCGTCTTGCCCGTCCCGGCCCCTGCCCGCAGGAAGACGTCGCGCTCAGGGTCGCGGACTGCCTCGAGCTGCTGGTCGGTTCTGAGCGGCGCGTCGGTCATTCGTCGCCCTCGTCCTCGCTGGCGAGCTCCTCCTCGATCAGACCGCGTTCGCGCCTGCAGATCGGCTGGAACGAGCAGTACTCCGGGCACTTGCCGTTGAGCGGCCTGCGGCCGATGTCGCCGGCGTGGATCTCACCGACGATCGCCCCTGCACGCTCCCGAGCGTCCTCGAGCGCCTGCTCGAAGTCCTCGTCGGCCAGGTGGTCGTTCGGCCTCGGGTCGAGAGGCTCGAGGTCGTCGACTAGCTCCTTGCGAAGCAGGCCCTTCGGCTGGCGGTTCCCGGTGCCCCCGAGCGGGCGGTAGACGCCGCCCGCGAGCTCAAGCCCCCAGAGCTCGCGCACGGCCAGCATGTAGAGCTGGAGCTGGAGCTTGCCCCGGTCGAGCATTCCCTTGCCGCCGTCGACCTTCGACGACGACTTGTAGTCCTGCACCAGCGCCTCGCGGGACGGACCGAGGTCGATGCGGTCGATCTGGCCGTGGATCCCGGCACCGTCGGCGATCTCGTATGCGGGCTTGTCGCTGCGGCCAAGGCCGAAGCTCGCCTCGAACAGGTCGACGTCGGGGTCGAAGGGGACGCTCGTCGCCGCCTCATCGATGACGAATGCCAGGACCAGGCCCTCGGTCCGCCGCAGCGTTGCGGCGGTCGTGGAACGCTCGCGAGGCAGCCACTTCGCTCCCATCTCGTCGATCAGCTCGATCGCGCGCGAGCGCCACAGCTCGAGCGTTGCCGGGGTTGGGCGGGCCTGGCCGCCGGGGCGCTCGCGGTAGAGGGCCTCCAGCACGCGGTGAGCCACCTGCCCCGACGTCAGGGCGTCGCTCTCGGGCTCGATCTCCTTCGGCTTCAGCTCGTGCTGGACGAACCACCGATACGGGCAGGTCGCGAACTCCTCGAGGGTCGATGGGCCGAACAGGGACTTGGCGGCCATCTCGTCGCGCACGGCCGGCAGCGACACGGGACCGGGGTCGCGGCGCGCCTTCGTCGTCGCCTCCGCGGCGGTCGCGAGGCGCGACGCGATGCGCGCGCGCAAGTCCTCCCCGGTGCCGTCGAGCCCAGGCTGGGACCCCGCCGCCGGCGATCCCACCCGCGACGCCAGGGCGCGCGCGAGCTCGTCCTCGCTCGGCGCCGAGCCGGGAGCGAACACCGACTCGGCGATCCCGCGCCCGCCGGCCTCTGCGGCGAGCTGTGCATCGCGGAGCGCGAGGTCGTCCGGCAGCGGGGGGTCGAGCAGCTCTCGGACCTCGTCAACGAACGGCGAGCGCGCGGTCGCCCCGCCCTCGTCGTCCGCGAGGCGCCACGAGAGCCAGAGGCGTGTCTTCGCCCGCGACAGCGCGACCGCGAACAGGTAACGGTCCTCGTCCTCGGCCCTGACCCGCGGGCGCAGCGCCAACGCAGCGCGGGCGTCGTCGGAGAGGAGGGGGCCGCCGCTGTCGCGGCGCGGGAAGTCGCCGTCCTGAAGGGAGCAGAGGAACACGTGGTCGACCCGGCGGGCCCTGGCGCGGTACGGGCTGATCACGCGGACCCGGCCCTCGGTCGGCCCGCGCCACAGCGGAACCGCCAGCTCGGCCACGGTGGCGGCGAGCTCGGAGGGATCGACTGCGAGCCCGAGGTCGGCGAGCTCGAGCAGCCGGCGCTCGATCTCCGCTCCCGCCCGCAGCTCGAGCGAGCGGTCGTCACCGGCCACGGCACCCTGTCCGCGCTGGGCGCCCTCGGCGACCCACCGCACCTGCCGCGCAGCCTCTTGGAGCAGCCTCGCACCCGAGGCCTCGCGCAGCCGCTCGATCTCGGCGAGTCGGCGACGGTTCGCGCCCGAGTTCCAGTCCTCGATCGCCTCGTCCGCACCGCTGAGCCTGCCGCGCCGAACCCTGCGCTCGAACCAGTCGACGCGGCCGGGCGAGTCGAGCCCGGGGGTGCGCAGGTAGGCGAGCACGTCCTCGGCGCGCCTGGTTCCCACCGCCGCCTCCAGCAGCGCGATCACCCCCGCGCCGGTGAGCGTGCGGGTGACGTCGAGGTCGGCCTGGACGGCGACGGGGATCCCGAAGCGCGTGAAGACCCGCCGGTAGAGGGGGCCGAGCGCCTCGGGGCTTCTCAGCACGACGGCGATCTCACCGGCGGGGGTGCCCTCGTCGAGCAGGCCGGCGATCGCCCCGCCGACGGCTTCGGCCTCCGCGAGCTCACCCGCCGACGCGAGCAGCTCGATGCCGCCGTCGGCCGGGATCGGGTCGCCTCGCACCTCCGGCGGCTCGCCGAAGCGGCGCTCTACCTCGAACAGCGAAGCGCTGCGCGTGTACTCCGGATGGGGCCCGAGTTGCTCCACGCTGGCGTCCTTGACCTCCCGGAGCTCGGCGAACAGGGCGCCACGGGCGGCGAACACGTCGCGGTCCTCCCAGGGAACGGCGACCGTCACGTCGGCGGCTCCGAGCAGGGCCCTGACCAGGTCGAGCTGCTCGACGGTCAGGTCGTCGAACCCGTAGAGGAAGACCGGGCGTGCTCCCCAGGCCTCGGGGCGCTCGGCGAGCGCGGCGATGGCCGACGCCGCGAGCGTGTGCGCGTCGGCTCTGCCGAGCTCGTCGCGGACCTCGCAATAGGACGCGTACAGCCGCGCGACCTCCATCTCGTACGGCCCGGCCTCGTTTGCGCGTCCGGCGAGCGTCCCGGGGTCGACGCGCGCCGCCTGCAGGTCGCCGACGAGGTCGTCGAGCGCGGCCGCGAACCCCGTCTTCGAGGAGGACGCGGCGAGCAGCCTCAGGCGCTTGGTGCGACCGACGGCCTCGCGCGCGACGCGGATCCGCTGGACCGCGCTCAGGCGCGGGGGCGAGAAGACCTCCGCCGCCTGAGCGACGAGGTCGAAGAGGCGGTCGAAGGTGCAGACGGTCGCCCCGAGCACTGCGGCTCCGCCCGTGGTCAGTTCGGTTTCGAAGCGCTCGGCGTCGTCGAGGGTCGGCACGACGAGCACCGGATCGTGCGAAAGCGAGGCGCGAAAGCCCTCCAGCACCCGGCCCGTGCGCCCCGAGTTCGGCGGCCCGACGATCAGCGAAAGCGTCATCGCCCCCACCGTAGTGCGGATAACGCGCGGAAACCCCAGCGTCCGTTTTGCCGTCGGGGGGCGACTCTAACTTTGGCCAGGCTCACAGAACGTAAGTCACCTGAGGAGAACAGGATCTGACATGACACTTTGCTTCGTAGACCCCGCAGACGCCATTCGCGCGATCGCTGACTCGGTCGGCCGCGAGGCCCGGCGCCAGCTGCTGGGCGAGGCCGTGCGCGCCTGGGTGGACGAGATTCCCGACGCCGAGCTCCAAGACCACTACGCGAAGGCCATCGCCGAGCTCGACGAGCACGACATCTCGATGCTCGCCGCCTGGCACAGCTCGATGGAGGTCGGCGGCCAGCCGGTCCCCAACCGCGACTTCCTGATGGGCGCCTTCGACAGCCTCGGCGAGCACCGCCGCGAGGCCCTCAAGCTCGCCGCGGGTTTCCGCGGCGAGGAGGCCTTCGAGGAGGGCATCAGCGAGGAGCGCGCCCTCGACACCGTGCTCGAGTGGCTGTCGCAGCCCCGCCTCATAGAGCTCGCGCGAGAGGCGACCGAGCTCTACATCTGGGACCGCGCAGGCTCCGACAACTAGGGTTCCGCGTGATCTTTGCCCGGCTGTAGCCGGGCAAACGTCACGACGCCGACGTGGGGCCGTTAGTCCTGAAGCGCCCCGCGAATCTCCTCCATCGCCTGGCGGGGAGCGCGGTAGTGGACGGCGCGCAACCCGAGGGTGCGGGCCGCACCGACGTTCGGCTCGATGTCGTCGATGAAGAGGCAGGCGCCCGGATCCGGGCCGCCGAGGCGCTCGAGCGTGAGCTCGTAGATCTCGGGGTCGGGCTTGCGGCAGCCGACGAAGGCCGAGTCGACGACCAGCTCGAAGATCTCGTCGACGGGCAGCATCGAACGCCACCTCGCCTCCCATTCGCGGACGTTGTTGGTCAGCATCGCCATCGTGTACCCGGCGGCCTTCAGGTCCCGCATCAGCTCGATCATCGACTCATTCGGGTTGAGGGCCTCGAAGTAGATCTCGGCGAAGCGGTGCATTTCGGGGCGGTGGCCGATCGCCGGCTCGAGCGAATCGGCGAGCCGGTCGAGAAAGGCCACCTCGGTGATGCGGCCCGTCTCGAGCTCGAACAGGGGGTGAAGGCCGTCCTCAGCCTCGATCCGGGACATCGCCTTGCCGAGCTCTTCCATCGGGATGCCGGTCTCGTCCTGGACCGACGCGAACGATTCGATCAGCGGCGAGGTCAGCACGCCGCCGAAGTCCGAGATCACGACCGAGACGGGCCCCGGTGCGGGGACCGGGTCACTCATTGCGGCGCACGATCAGGTAGTCGCCGATGCCGGTGGTGCCGTCAGCGGAGGTGTGCAGGAGAGCGGCTGAGGTCCCGTTCGATCCCGATCCGCGCACACGGACAGGGTGGGCGCCTGCCGCGCGCATCGCCGGCGCGTCGGGGTCATCCCGCCAGAGCTCGAGGCCGACGCGCGAGGGCAGGCCGTCTGGCCCGTACTGGGTTGAGAGCAGGGCCTCGACGAAGTGGGTGGCGCCGTCTCGCTCGAGCAGCCAGGCCGATGTCTGCTCAGCCGCGTGGTCGGCGCTGCCGGCGGGGCGGTGAGCGGTCAGCAGGATGAGGCCGCCGCCTGCGGTCGGGACCGTCAGGTGCCGGATCAGCGCGGCACCGTCTGCTGGGTCCGAGCTCCAGCTCGTCAGATGGCCCTCCCCGCCGACATGCTCGTCGCCTCCGGGGCCCGAGATCGAAACCGATGCCTCGCACAGCGCCGCTGTCGAGCCACCCCCCAGCTCGACGCTCGTTCGCGCCGTGAGCTCCACCTCCCAGCGCGCGTCGCCGAGCTCCGCGCTGAACCGTGCCCCCGCATCGGCCCGCTCGATTTCCACATCCGACGCGCCGGTGTCGCCGCTGCGCGTGAGCACGGCGGCGTTCTCTCCCTCGATCGACCACGCGACGCCGGCGACCTGAGAGGCCTCATCCGAGAAACCGCAGACCAGCGCCCCCGCCACGCTCATCGCGATCGCGCTCGGCGGGACATTGGTGAGCAGATGAGGACCCGGTAGGGCCTCATCCGGGGAAGCTGCCCCGACCTTCGCCCGGTGGCAGACCGTCGTCGTCGCGCACCTCGTGGGCGGTCCCCTCGATGTCGTCGGGCTTCGGGCCGCGCTCGGGATTCGCCCAGTCGAAGTCGCCGAAGATCGGGTCTTGGCGAAGCGGCTCCTGGTCGGCGACACGGCCTGGGCCCTGGGTCGGCTCGGGCCCTCGAGCCCCGCGGCGGGCGCGGCGATCCTGGACCCGGCCGTAACCCCATGCCGCGGCGCGGGGGCCGGCGGTGTAGCGGGTGCCGACGAAGCGCTTCAGGAACCCGCGCACGATCGCCCGCGTCGGGGGGATCAGCAGCAGCAGCCCGAAGATGTCGGTGATGAACCCGGGGGTGAGCAGCAGGGCGCCGCCGAAGATGATCAGCACGCCGTCGAGCACCTCCTTGGCCGGGATGCGGCTTTCGGCGAGGGCGCGGTTCAGGGCCACCCAGGCCGAGCGGCCCTGCGAGCGCAGCAGCAGCGATCCGAGGATGCTGTCCAAGAGCAGCAGGAAGATCGTGGGGCCGGTCCCGATCGAGCCGCCGACCTTGATGATCACGTAGAGCTCGATGATCGGGACGACGATGAAGACGGCTATGAGCAGCAGGACCACGACCGCAAGGCTAGCCAGGGCGCGACGCTCGCCGCCTTCGTATCCTGTCTGCATGACCCGCGACGAGGCAGAGAGTAGGCGCGACGAGCTCGCCCGCGAGCAGCCGGAAGTCACCTGGATCGCGGCAGAGTCCGACGGCGAGTGGAAGGTCGTGAAGATCGGGATGGCGCCTGCGAACCCGCCTTTTGGCACCGGTCTCGATGCACGGCCGGGACCCGACGCAGGCGACACGCGCCCCGCACCCGAAAAGCAAGTCAACCCAAACTGGGGGTTTTAGAGCGATGCCAACCGAAGAACAGGTCTACGAGGCGCTCGAGGAGGTCATCGACCCGGAGTTGGGTCTCGACTTCGTCTCCCTCGGTCTCGTCTACGACGTCGAGCTCGAGAGCGAGGAGGTCTTCGTCACGTTCACGCTGACGACCCCCGCCTGCCCGATCGGCCCCCAGGTCTCCGAGCAGATGCGCGAGTTCGTCGGCGATCTCGACGGGGTGGCGAAGGTGCACCCGAAGATGGTCTTCGACCCGCCGTGGTCCCCGGACATGATGTCCGAGGACGCCAAGTTCGCGCTCGGGTACTAAACCTAGGCAGAGCACCCGGGCTGCGATTAGTTTCCGTCTCCTCGCGAGTTTCACCACCAAACGCAAACGCCAGGAGTGGAGGAGATCATGGGCAAGACCAAGCTTTCGATGTCGATCAGCCTCGACGGATACGTCGCGGGGCCCGGCCAGGATGAGGACGACCCGCTCGGCAGGGGCGGGGAGGACCTGCACGAATGGCACTTCGGCCCCAAGGCGGAACATCCGGCTAACAAGCGGGTGAGCGAGGAGATCTTGGCGGGCATGGGCGCGACGATCATGGGCCGCAACATGTTCGGCCCGGTCCGCGGCGAGTGGGGGGACTCCGAGTGGGCCGGCTGGTGGGGAGAGGAGCCTCCGTACCACTGCCCCGTGTACGTCCTCACGCACCACGAGCGCGAGCCGGTCGAGATGAAGGGTGGAACGACCTTCCATTTCGTCACGGGCGGCGTCGAGGCGGCCCACGAGGAGGCGAAGGCGGTCGCCGGAGACAAGGACATCTCGATCGCCGGGGGAGCCAGCTGCGCGCGCCAATACCTGGCCGCCGGGCTGATCGATGAGATCGACCTCCAGTTCGCTCCGCTGATCCTCGGGGACGGAGAGCGGCTCTTCGAGGGCTTCGAACCCGGTCAGCTGAAGCTGGAAGTCACCCGGGTCCTCGAGGCACCCGGGGCGACGCACATCTCCTACAGCGTTGGTCGCTAGGCGAGCTCTTCCTCGAGCGCCAGGGGTGGAGGCGTCAGCGCCGCCGCCCCGATCACCAGGGCGAAGGCGAGAATCCGGATAGCGAGGCCGAGCGTGTCCTCGGGCATCGGCTCGGCGAAGACGATCGGGCCGGCGGCGATCGTGAGCGCGTTGGCTGCGACGCTCGTCACCGCGATCACGGGCACCACGGGGCCCATCTGCAGGCTTCGGGCCGAGACCAGCAGGCCGGCCAGCGACAGGACCAGGATCAGGAGCGCCATCGGGCTGAGCAGGATCGTGAGGACGCTGTCGTCGCCGAGGGCGTCGCTGAGGGCCTTGATCGTGGTGTCGGAGGCCGCCCACAGCAGGCCTGCTGAGGCGCCGAACAGCACACCCGCCCTGCGGGTGCCTCTCGCGCCGACCGCCACGCCCACCCCGGCGGCGATGACGATGCCGACGAAGATGGCGAGCGTGGCGCCGTCATAGCCCGAGTGGGCCTGGTCCGCGCCGCCGTCGAGCGTCGCGGCGAGGAAGGCGAGCCCCGCCGCGGCAAGCGCGACGCCGATCCACTCCCGCCGCGTCACCTCGTGGGCGAAGAAGCGGTCGGCGACGACCGTCAGCAGGACGAGCCCGCCGGCGATCGTCGCCTGCACCAGGGAGATCGGCGCGAGGGCGAGGGCGCCGACGTGAAAGAACCACCCGGTCAGCGCGATCCCAACGCCCAGGCTGTAGGCGGGCACGCGAAAGAGCACGAACGTGCTCCAGACCGGCCTGCGCCAGTCGACATCGGGGCTTTCGACCGCCCCGCGGTGCTTGTAGAGGAAGCCGACGATGGACGCCAGCGCCGTGGCGACCGAGAGCAGCAGGCCTATCTGGACGCCCACGGACATCGGTCAGCGAGGCTAGCGGTGCCGCGCGGGGGCTAGCCGGGGATGTCGGCGCCTGCGGCGAGATCCGCCTGGGCGCGGGCCTCGACCGCGATCGCGGCCTCGAGCAGCTCGGCCAGCGAGCGGTTCAACCCCTCGGCGATCTGCTCGACGTCCTCCATCGAGTCATAGTCGGCGAGCAGGCCAAAGTTCGTCGTGCCGTTGTAGCTCATGATCGCGATGGCGAGCGCGTGGTGCTCGGGCAGGAACGCGACCGGGAAGACGTCCTGGAGCTCGCGGCCGAGCAAATAGAGCGGGATCTGCGGCCCGGGCACGTTGGTCACGATCAGGTTGAACAGGGTCGTCGAGAAGTTGATCCGAGCGGCCTGCGCGAGCAGCGTCGGCGGGGCGAAGTCGTTGAAGCGCGAGATCACCTCGGCGCCGAGCGCCTGCTTGGAGTCCTTCAGGTCGTCCATCGAGGCGCGCACGATCCCGAGCCTCTTGACTGGGTCCTCGACGTACACGGGAAGCGGCCCGCGCATCGCGGCGATCTTGTTTCCGAGCTGCCCGTGCTCGTCCTCGGCTCGGATCGAGACCGGGACGAGCGCGCGGAGCTCGAGCCCCTCGGTCCGTAGGCCGCGCCCCTGAAGCCAGCTGCGCAGTGCGCCGCTGACGACCGTCAGCACGACGTCGTTGACCGTGCCGCCGAGAGTGTTCTTGATCCGCTTGAAGTCCTCGAGGCTCGCCCGGGTCCACGCGAAACGCCGGTGCGAGCCGATGTCGACGTTCAGCGGCACGTCCGGCGCGGGGTTGGTGAAGTTCCACGCGACCTCACCGAGCGCCTCGACCGAGTCGGTCACCTTGCGGGCGCTCGAGCGCGGATGCGACGCCGCCCTCAGCACCCGGCGGGTCAGCTTGATGGGCGCCTCGGCCACCTCGGCGATTCCCATCGCTGCCATCTCTGCGGGCGAAGGAGTCGGCTTTGCGACCCAGGCCGATTCGGGCTCGACGCGCTCGGGCACCGGCTTGACGTCGAACAGGACGGTCGCGATGTCGACTCCCGCGACACCGTCGACGAGGGCGTGGTGCGTCTTGTTGACGAGCGCGAAGCGGTTGCGCTCGAGGCCCTGTACGAGCCAGAGCTCCCAGAGCGGCTTCGAGCGGTCGAGCGCCTGCGAGAACACCCGCCCCGCGATGTTCTTCAGCTGCTCCTCGGACCCAGGCGCCGGAAGCGCGGAGTGGCGCACGTGGTAGGCGAGGTTGAAGTTGGGGTCGTCGATCCAAAACGGTCTTCCCGTCTGCACCGGCGGGAACGCCAGCTTCTGGCGGAATCGCGGTACGAGGTGCAGGCGGCTGCGCACGTGGTCGAGGAAGTCGTCGTAGCTCGGCGGCGGGCCCTCGAAGATCAGGACGGCGCCGACGTGCATGTGGCTGTCGGAGCTCTCGTTCGTCAGAAACGAGGCGTCGATCGACGTCAGTCTGTCGAGATGGGTCTGCATCGGATCGCAAACCCTATCCGCGCCGGACCGCGCCCACAACGCCGAAGCATGCCGGTGGGCAGGCGAGGCGAGCCGGGTACCCTGTGGACCACGTGTCCCCCCGTTCAGCGACAGAGAAAACCGGGCCCACGAAGGTCCTGCTGGCAGCGCCTCGCGGCTACTGCGCAGGCGTCGATCGCGCCGTGCAGACGGTGGAGCACGCCCTCGACATCCACGGCGCGCCGATCTACGTCCGTAAGGAGATCGTGCACAACAAGCACGTCGTCGATCAGCTGACCAAGCGCGGTGCGATCTTCGTCGAGGAGGAGACGGAGGTGCCTGAGGGCGCAATGGTCGTCTTCTCCGCCCATGGCGTCGCCCCGAGCGTGCACGCCAACGCGAAGGCCAGGCAGCTGCGCACGATCGACGCGACCTGCCCCCTCGTCACCAAGGTCCACGTCGAGGCGCGCAAGTTCGCCGCCGAGGGCTACACGATCGTCCTGGTCGGCCACGACGGCCACGAGGAGGTCGAGGGGACGACGGGCGAGGCGCCTGACAACATCGTCCTGGTCGAGACCGAAGCCGACGTCGAGACCCTCGAGGTCGACGACCCCGACCGCGTCGCCTACATCACCCAGACGACCCTGTCGGTCGACGAGACGACGTCGATCATCGACGCGCTGAAGCGCAAGTTCCCGAACATGACCGGCCCGAAGACCGACGACATCTGTTACGCGACCACGAATCGCCAGCAGGCCGTCAAGCAGCTCGCCCGCGAATGCGACCTGATCCTTGTCATCGGCTCGACCAACTCTTCGAACTCGGTTCGCCTCGTCGAGGTCGCGCGTGAGCACGGCGCCGCCTCCCACCTGATCGACTTCGCCCGCGAAGTCCAGGAGGAGTGGCTCGAGGGAGTCGAGACCGTCGGCATCACCTCCGGCGCGAGCGCACCCGAGGAGCTCGTCGAGGAGCTCGTCGAGTTCTTCCGCGAGCGAGGCGCAGACGACATCGGGGAGCTGAAGACCGTCGAGGAGGACGTGCGTTTCATGCTGCCGACGAAGATCCGCCGCGAGCTCGCCGAGCAGGCGGGCACGGGCACCGCTCTCCCGGTCGTCGGCTAGCTCCTAGTCGCGCGCGCGTTCGCGGCGCGGCTCGAGTCGCTGCGGGGTCTTGCGTGCGGTCGATCTCCTTCGCGGGAGAGTCGCCGTTGGAGTGCCCGTTCACGTTCGCGTTCCCGTTCCCGTTGACGCGCGTTGCGGCGGGAGCCTCTTCGTCGGCGTGGAACTGCTCCTCGGCCTCGGCGATCGCCTTGCGCACGTTGCGCTTGCGGACCCACTCGGCCGCGAAGTAGCTGCCGATCACGAAGGCGAAGGCTGCGATCTGAGCTCCGATCGTCTCCCAGGTCGGGAAGATCCCGAGCCAGGTCCCCATCCACAGGGGCACGTCGATGTCGATCGGGGTGATCGAGATCCAACCGACGCCCTGGAGCGTGCGCATCGTGTTGCCGACCATCACCACGAGGACGAGCGAGATCAGCACTCCGGTGACGATCAGCATCTTCTTGTAGGGCAGCCGCTGCTCGAGCTTGAACGTGACGGCGCCGACGGCGGCCACGCCCACCAACCCGAGTCCCACGCCGGCGAGCACGATGCCCGTGCCGGCCTCGAGTTGGAGCGCCTGCAGGAAGAGCACTGTCTCGAAGCCCTCGCGGAAGACGCTGGTGAAGCCGAGCATGTAAAGCCCGAAGACCGTGGCCCCGGCGGCGACACCTCCGGCGGCCGCACCCGCGAGCGCTTTGCTTCGCTTGCGGTGGCTCGAGATCCACTCGGTCCAGTAGACCTTGTGGAAGAACCAGTTGAGGACCAGCAAGAGGATCGCGATCGCGACCAGGCCCACCACCGCCTCGAGCTTCTCGCCGTACTGCGCGAGCTGATCGAGGAGAAGCACGGCGATCGCGAAAAGGAGGGCGCTGGCAGGCAGGCCCAGCATCGCTCCGCGCAGAATCGGCTGTCGCAGCCGGCGGTTGCCTCCCACCATGCTGGCGGTGATGGCAGCGATGATCAGGATCGCCTCGAGGCCCTCGCGGAAGACGATCAGGGCGGCGTTGGTGATCACCGTGATCCCGCTCGCGCCTTCCCCGGTCGTTCCCTTGGCCCGGTCAAGGGCCTCGTCCAAAGCGAGGCGCGTGTCGCGCACGTCGCGGGCAGAACCGTCGTCTGCGATCAGCTCGGCGAGCCCCTGCTTGCCCTCGGCGCCGTACCAGACGTAGCCCTCGACCTCCGCCGTCAGCTGGGGGTCGAGGCCGCGCAGCAGCCGCTCGGGGCCGAACTCGAAGAACGCGTACGCGCTGAGCCGAGCGCCTTCGGCCTGCTCGCGCTCGCCGGCGTTGATGGCGGCTTCCATCTGGTCGAGGCTGATCTCGATCAGGTCGAAGTCGGCCTCGGCGTTGGATTCCTTCAGCTCGTCGGGGAGGATCGAGTCCAGAGTCTCGCTCGCTTCGTCGTAGGCATCGTCCATCTCGTCCTGGGACGCGACCGCCGTTCCCTCCCCGGCTTCGACGGAGATCGTTTCGAGCTCGGCCAGCGCGGCCTCGACGGTCGCGGCGCCCTCGGGCTCGCGCTCGGCCAGAAGCCCCTCGAGATCGGTGAAGGCCGACTGCGCCCCCTCGCTGAAGGCGATGGCCTCCTGGATCTCGAAGTCGAGGGTGACCTCGCCATCCTCGGTCCCGCGGTCGTACTCGATCGGAATCAGGTCGAGGAAGCGAATCAGCTGCTGGGCGCGCCGAACCTGCTCGTCGGGGGTCAGCGGAGCGGCGGTGAAGCCGTCGACGTCGGAGAGCACCAGGTCGCGAGCGGCGGTGAATGCGTCAACGTCGCCGCGCGCGGCCGCGGCCTGCATCTGCGCGAAGTCGCGGTCGGTCTTGGCCCGTGCCTCAGGGCCGCGCAGCTCCTCGTACTCGGTCGCGAGCATCGGCCAGTAGCCGGCCGCGATTGCGGCATTCTCGGCGAAGGCGGGCTTGAAGCCTCGTTCGGAAGCCCGGGCGGCGTCGTCGAGGTAGGTGATCAGCCGCGCCTGGTAGGCGTCGAGCAGGTCCTTGCGCACACTGGTCACGGCCTCCTCGGGCGTGGTCTCACCCGCCTCGAGCTCGTTCAGCGCGGTCGTCGCATCCACGCCGGGGCGCGTGAACCGGGTCGCTTGGCGGAAGTCGCGGATCAGCAGCCAGCCACGGGCACGCTCGATCTCGCCGGCGCGGGTGGCCTCGACGGCCACTGCGAACGCGCCTCGGCGGATTGCCGCGAGCGCGCGGCCGCGGGCGGCGGCGAGCGCCACCTCGTTCCCCGATGCGGCCGCGGTGCTGGCGGCGGCCACCGCGGATCGAAGGTCGCGCAGGGAGCCCGGGGAGGAGGTCGCGAGCTCGCGCTCGAGCCGCCCGGTGATCGCACCCTCGGCCGCCTCGACCCGCTCGGCGGCGCGCGCACCCCCGTCGAGCAGCAGGTCGGTCTGCGCCTCGAACAGCCCTGCGCGAACCTCTTCGGCCTGCGCCCAGGGTGCGTCGGCGGAAGCGGGCGCCGCGCCCGATCCGGCGGCCAGCCCCGCGAGAGCGAGGACGAACGCCCCCCTTGCGAGGCTCCGGCGGATCGAGCGCGGCGTCAATTCATCTGCTCCCTATGCCTCCTGCAGCTCGATGCCGAGCTGCTGGGCGGCCTGGGTGATCTGGCCGGCGATCGCCTCAGCCTGGCGCTGGGCCTCGACGCCGAGTGTGTCGGCCTCCTGGGCCGTGTACTTCCTGCCGTCGACCTCGCGGTCGCGCAGGTCCTCGACGTACGCGAGCAGCTCTCGGAGCTGCTTGCGGGTCTGCTCGGCCTGCTGCGGGTTCTCGGCCGCGATCTGCGGCTCTATCTGGTCGTAGGTGAGGACCAGGCCGCTGAGGATGTCGGCGATGTCCTGCAGTCGCGACGCGGCAACGAAGGACTGCTCGGTCGCCGCAGCGCCGGCGACGAAGCGCGAGTTCTTCCATGCCTCGAAGTACTCGCTCATCGTCGGCGTCATCACGGTTAGCGCCGTGAACGCGTCGGACGGCGTCGGCTCGAACTCCTGCGCGTCGGCATCAAGCGACTGGGCCTGAGCCTCGAACTCCTTCGTCGCGGCGGAGAAGATATCGGCGTCGGGGAGCCCTTCGCCGAACTCCACCTGGCCGTCGCCGTCGATATCGCCCTTGACTCCCTTTGCGAGGAAGTCCGGGTTGGTCCCGTAGAGCGACGTCTCGGTGACGAAGAAGAGGTTGCCGGGCTGCTCAAGCGTTTCGCCGTTCGGCAATTCGAGGCTGAACGAGACCGCGTTCTCGGGATCGGAGGCGTCGGCGCCAGCGTCGATGTCGACGTCGTACTGGGCCAGGCGCGGCACGCCGGCGACGATGCCCTCCATCTCCTCGTATGACGGATTGGCTTCGACGAAGGTGGCCTTGGCGTCCTCGAGGATGCGCTGCACCTCCGCCCGGTTCTCGGCCAGCAGGGCGTCGTAGTCGAAGTTCGCCGCCTCGGCCAGCGCGTAGTACTCGTCGCCGAGCTCACGGAGCTCGGTCGTGTGCTCTGCCAGCGTGGCGGAGTGGTCGGTGAGGTAGTCCTTGATCGCGCTCAGGTCCTGTGCGTTGGTGTCAGCGGCGGTGGTCGTGTCGCCCTCGTCGTCGTTGCCGCAACCGGCGGCCGCGATCGCGAGCGCCGCGAGCGGCGCCGCCACCAGCCCAGTGCGAAGCCTCCGGGTGCGGATGCTGTCGTGGTCCATCAATCGCCTCCGTTTGTAGCCTAAGCCTTCTGTTTCGGCCGCCCTAATTAGGCGACCCTAATGAACAGAAGCCGGGAGGCTACATCAAAATCCGACCTTGCCAATCGGAATGGCGTTTCGTCGCGAAGCCTTCCGGCTATGCGGCGGGCCCTGGCGAGAACTGCACAGAGTGGATCGAGACGCCCGGCGGCGTCTCGATCTCGAGTCGGTGGTCGCCGTGGAGCTCCGAGTCCGCAAGCTCATACAGGCCCGGCCCCTCGACGGCCACCGGCTGTGGGGGCCCGCCGTCGAGGCTGACCGCAAGCGTTCCCTCGCCATCGCCCGCCGCGTACGCGCCAGCGGCTTGGTAGGAGAGCTCGAGCACGCCGCCGTCGGGCCCCGCCGTCCACGGCTCGCCCTCCCTGCCGCCGGGGAACAGCTCGGGCGACGGCGCGATCACCGCGGCGCCGGGCGCGTCGCTCGGGCGCAGCGGCTCCAGGGCCGCGGGCCACCCGCTCGCCGGGGGGTCGCCGAGCTGCTCGCGGATCACCTCCTCGGTCGTCGCGTACTCGCCCTCGCCGAGGTGGTACCAGCGCAGCGCGCCCCCGCGGCCCCAGAGGAAGAGCGATGGCCATCCGCGGCAGCCGTAGCCGCGAAACGTGCTGAGGTCGGAGTCGACGGCCACGGGCCAGTCGATACCGAGGCCGGGGAGCGCGCGCTCGACCGCCGCCGCCGGGCGGGTCAGCGAGAAGCGGGGGGAGTGCACACCGAGGACGCCGAGGCCGTGCCCGCGGTAGCGCTCGCGCCAAGCGCGGACGTACGGCAGAGCGCGCACGCTGTTGAGCTGCGCGAAGTCGAAGAAGTGCACCAGCAGCGGCCCGACGGTGACCAGCCGGTCGAGGCGGGGCTCCCGGCCTCCGACCCAGGCGAGTCCTGGAGGGAACGGGGGAGCTGCGATGTCCTGACGAGGCGGTCGCATCGGCCGCGGGAGGATAAGCTCACGGTCATCGATGCACCTTCAAGAGAGAGGATGCCGAGCGTGAGCGCAAACGTCTGGGAGCGAATCGAACAGAGCCGAGCAGAGCACAACGTGCTCGAGCACCCCTTTTACCTTCGCTGGTCCGCCGGCGAGCTGTCCGCCGACGAGCTCGCACGCTACTCGGGCCAGTACCGCCACGCGACTGAGGCGCTCGCGAAGCTCTGCGCCGACACCGTTGAGCTCGGCCCCGACGACCACCGCGCCGAGCTCGAGCGCCACGCGGCCGAGGAGCAGGACCACATCGCGCTCTGGGACGGCTTCGTCGAGGAGATCGGCGGCGAGATCGGCGCCGAGCCCACCGCCGAGACCGCCGAGTGCGTCCGCGAGTGGACCGCTTCTCGCGGCTACCTCTCCGCGCTCGCCCGGCTGTACGCGATCGAGAGCGGCCAGCCCGCGATCTCGAAGACCAAGCGCGAGGGCCTTGCTGCCCACTACGCGATTGGGAACGGCCCCGGGAACGAGTACTTCCGTGTGCACGAGTCGAGCGACGAAGCACACGCCGCCGAGTCCCGCGTGCTTATCGAGGAGGCGATGCGACCCGGCGACGAGGACGCCGTCGTCGAGGCCGCCGACTCGGCGTTCCGCGCGAACTGGCGACTGCTCGACGGCGTCAGCTAGCCGTCGCGCAGGGCGCTCGACCGGGTCGGTCATGAGGGCGGGCGATCGCGTGATCGGGATCTCTCTGGGGATCCTGCTCGGAATCGCGATCGTGGTCATCTTCGTATTCCTGGGCAGCCGCCAGACCGTCGACGATCCGTCGATCTCGGACGGAGGCGGCGGGCAGACGCCCACCCAGCAGGCGCCCTCGCCCGCACCGCAGCAGCCGTAAGCGGGAATCGCCGCGTCTTAGAATCGGTTGAGACCCCTACAGGAGACTTGAACCGATGACTTCGAGAAGCGGGCGGATCGCAGTGCTGGTGGCGTTCGTCGCGGTGGCCGCGATCCTGTTCGTCGTGCTGCGAGACGACGGCGGCAACGGCGACTCGGAGGCGACAACGACCGAGCAGGTCCAGGCTCAGTCCACGCAGCCCGCCGACGCTCCCCCGCCGGAGCCGCCGGCCGAGGTGATCGAAGTCCGTGACGGCGCACCCGTCGGCGGCGTCAAGGAGCTGACCTTCGTCAAGGGCGACCGGGTGCGGATCAAGGTCAAGCTCGACGGGCCCCAGGAGGACGTACACATCCACGGCTACGAGATCGAGCGCCTGAACCCCACCGGGAGCGCGGAGTTCGACTTCACCGCCGATCTGGAGGGGATCTTCGAGCTCGAGGCGCACGGACCCGACGGCGACATCGTGCTCGCCGAGATCCGGGTGGAGCCCTCCTAGAGGATGTTGGCCACTCGCGTCCGCGCCGGGGCGGCGATCGCCTCGGCGCTGCTCTGCGCCGCCCTGCTGGCCCCCCAGCAGGCTGCCGCGCACGCGCTGATCGGCAAGCAGGACCTGCCGATCCCCGTCTGGCTCTTCATCTGGGCTGCTGCGATCGTGCTCATCGTCTCCTTCGTCGTGCTCTCGGTCGCCTGGCGCGAGCCGCGCCTGCAGACCGAGGACCGGCGCTGGGCGCCCGGCTGGCTCTCCGGCGCGCTGGTCAACCCGGTCACCGAAGCGCTGGCGGGAGCGATCGGCGTCGCCCTGCTGGTCGTCGTCGTGTACGCGGGTCTCGAGGGGACCGAGGCTCCCGACCAGAACTTCGCCCTCACCTTCGTGTTCGTGACCTTCTTCCTCGGTGGGGTGCTCCTCAGCGTCCTGTTCGGCGACGTCATGCGCGCCTTCAACCCCTGGCGGGCGATCGGACGCGCGTTCGGCGGCGTCGCCCGACTCGTCTCGGGTCAGCAGGCTCCGGCGCCGCTCGCCTACCCCGAGCGGCTCGGCCTGTGGCCCGCGGTCGTGGGGCTGCTCGTCTTCGGATGGCTCGAGCTGATCTACGGCGTCGGCAGCGTCGGGCTGGCTCCGGAGACGGTCGCGACTGCGACGCTGATCTACAGCGCGATCACCCTGACCGGGATGGCCCTGTTCGGCGCCGAGAGGTGGATCGAGCGGGGCGAGACGTTCTCGGTCTACTTCAACATGTTCTCGAGACTGTCCCCGCTCGCCGTCGAGGAGGGCAGGCTGTACTTTCGCAAGCCTTTGAGTGGCGCGCCGAAGTGGGGCCAGGTGCCGGGGTCGGTCGGCCTCGTGCTGGCGGCGATCGCGGTCACGTCGTTCGACGGTGCGCAGGAGGGGACGCTCGCTGACCCGATCAGGACCGTGTTCGACGGCTTCCGCGACCTCGGCCTCAGCATCGCGCTCTCGTTCCGGGTCACGGACACGATCTTCCTGCTGGTCGTCCTCGCAGCCGTGTTCGGGCTCTTCCGGCTCGGGATCTGGGGGATGCACACTGTCCGAAACGCGCCGCCGATGCGCGAGCTCGGGAGGCTCTTCGCACACACGATGATCCCGATCGCCCTCGCCTACCTCGTCGCGCACTACTTCAGCCTCTTCGTCTACCAGGAGCAGGCGCAGTTCACCTACCTGCTCTCCGACCCGCTCGGCGAGGGCTCCGACCTCTTCGGCACCGCCTCCTCGGGAGTCAACTACGGGGTGATCACGGCGACCGGGGTCTGGTACGTGCAGGTCGGCGCCCTCGTGATCGGCCACGTGACGGCCCTGGTGCTCGCCCACGACCGCGCGATCGCGATCTGGAAGGACCAGACGCTGGCGACCCGATCGCAGTACTGGATGCTCGCGGTGATGGTGGGCTTCACCACCATCGGCCTGGGGCTGCTCTCCCAGGCCAATGGGTAGCCCCAGTCAATCCTCACTGAGCCGCTGCACCGCCACGGCGAACTGCTGCGCCTCGATGCCGCCGCCCTCGAGCACGACGACGACGTTCGAGGCCCGGTAGCAGAGCAGGTCCGCCGCGTTCTCGCACGACTCCATCTCCTGATCGGCTCCGCCGCCGTCCTCGGAGACCGAGAGCGAGCCTCCGATGTCGCGGGAGCCGCCCTCGGAGCCGGGAAGTGTGGAGACCGGCTCGAGCTCCACCGCGTAGAGCTCTTGGCTCTCGTCGTCGGTGAGCAGCGGCTCGCCGAGTCGCAGCTCGACCCCCTCCGCGTTGATGCCGTCGACGAACTCCTCGGCCGTGAAGGTCTTCTCCGAACCGCATCCTGCCAGCGCCGCGGCGGCGAACGCCGTTGCCGCGAGTCCGCCCAGCCCGTATCCCGACCCAGTCCGCATTCGAGTCGACTCCCCGATGCCCTCGATCATACGAGCCGCAATACTTGGCAAGTGGACGTCGTGCCTCTAGCCCACGCCGGGCACTGGGCGATCTGGGTCCTCTACTCCGTTCCGGTGCTGATCGTGCTCGGCGCCTCGTTCAAGGCGTTTCGAGACGAGCGGCGCGCTCGTGAGCGCGAAGGCTCCTGAGCGCCCCGCCGCCCGTCCTCAGTTGTCGACGGGCGCGTCGAGGGCGTCCCAGTCGTCCTTGCTGACGAACTTCGTCATCTTCGTCCCCTCGTGCTCGGCCCGCAGGCCGTAACGCACGCTGGTCTTGCCCGACTTCGTCTCGCGCTCGTAGGTGACCTTGCGCACAGCGGACTCCGGCACTTCGACCTTCTCGCGGATCTTCACGTTGTAGAACTCGATTCCCACGTCAGTTCTCCTCTCGTCATACGACATATGCCTAGGCTCGATTGCTCTGGCAGCCACACGTGATGTTGGTGCCTGCGCCGGACCCATCTTCCGGGTGCGGCGCGTCGACTGCAACAGCGATCGTTTCCACCGGTTGTTTCGCCCCCGAACTGTTCCCTACGGCTGACCCGGCGCGGCCAGCCCGCTCGCGATCAGCTCGCCGTTGCGGCGCATCATCTCGAGATAGGACTCGGCGCTGCCGGGTGCCTCCACGTGCAGATCCTCGATGATCTCGACGCCCGCCCGGTCGGCGATCAGGCTCAGCACCTCGGGGTCGTCGTCCTCCTGGGCGAACACCGTTGGGACGCCCGATTCGGCGATCGCGTCCTCGACCTCCTGGATCGCCTGTGCGCTCGCCTCAGCGTCGGGGCCGGACGCGGAGAACGGGGTCGCCACGACCGTGAACCCATAGCGGTCGGCGAAGTAGCCGAGCGCGTCGTGGGAGGTGACGAGCTCGCGATCGGAGTCCGGGATCGCCGCCAGAGCGTGCTCGACCTCCGCGTCGACGGCGTTGAGCTCGTCGGCGTAGGCGCCGGCGCGCCTGCGGAACGCATCCGCGTCGTCCGGGTCGGCCTCGGCCAGCGCGTCGGCGAGAGCGGGGAGAGCCTGCGCCGTTCGGCTCGGGTCCATCCACACGTGCGGGTCCTCGCCTCCCTGGTCGTCCTCGAGCGGAAGCAGCTCCCCGACGTTGTCGGTGAGCGCGTACTGAGCGACGTCGATCTCGTCCACGGGGATCCCCTCCTCGAGGCTCGCGCCGTTGTGGACGAGCAGATCCGCGTCCTCGATCTCCGCGCGGTCCTGGGCCGAGAGCTGGAAGTCGTGCGGGCTCGAGCTGTCGGGGATCACCTGAATGACCTCGATGTCGTCGCCGGCGACCTGATCGGTGACGTCGGCGAGCAGGCCCGTCGTCGCCGCGACGCTCGGGCGCCCGGAGTCGTCGCCGTTCGACCCGCAGCCGGTGGCCGCCACTGTGGCAGTCGCGAGCAGCGCGAGGGCGAAGGCGAAGGGAAGGGCGGATGCTCACTGGTCTCCTTTCAGTTGGGGGTGGCGCGGAACATCAGCGCGACAACGAAGATGCTCACCGCGACGAGCACTATCGAGCCGCCCGCAGCGACGTCCAGATGCCACGAGATCAGCAGGCCCAGCGGGGCGCTCGCCGCCGCGATTGCGGCTGAGACGGCCATCATCGCCGGCAGACGCTTGGTCACCAGCGAGGCGGCCGCCGGCGGCGCGATCAACAGGCCGAGCACCAGGAGCGAGCCGACGACCCGAAACCCGATCACGACGGCCAAGGCGACCATCACGAGCATCACGAGGTGCAGCCGCTCCACAGGCAGCCCCATCGCGGCCGCGCGCTGGGGATCGAATGAGACGAGAAGCAGGGGGCGGTAGAGGACCGCGACGAGCGCGAGCACCCCGGCCGTCAGCAGGGCGCTGGCGAGGACCTCGCCGCCGGACACCCCGAGGACGTCGCCGAACAGGAATGAAGTCAGGTCGACGGTGTACCCCTCGACCCGGGAGGCGATCACGACTCCGAGTGCCAGCATCAACACGAACACGACGCCAGTCGCGGTCTCCTCGCGAACCTCGCTCCTGCGCAGCACCGCGCTGGTCGCCCAGGCCGTGAACAGGCCGGCGCCCAGGGCCCCGATCCACAGTGCGGCGTCGCTCGGCTCTGAGCCGGCGGCTCCCGCAGTCAGCGCGAACGCGATGGCGATTCCCGGCAGCACCCCGTGGGCGAGGCTGTCGGCGACCAGGGCCATGCCTCGCAGGATCACGTAGCAGCCGACGACTCCGCAGAGGATCCCGACCACGGCTGCGGCCATGGCGCCCGTCCTGATGAACTCGGACTGGAACGGCTCGGTCAGGAAGTCCATTCAGCCCGAGTCCCGATGGTGGTGCTCTGTGTCCACGAGCAGCTCCCCGACCCGGACGATGCGGCCCGCGAACGTCTTGGCCAGCACCTCCTCGGTGCAGCTCGAGGGCGGCCCGAAGGCGACCTGTTCGCGGTTCAGGCAGAGGATCAGGTCGAAGTCGTGAAGCGCCCCCTCGAGGTCGTGGGTCGCGACCAGGACCGTGCGTCCCTCGGCGCGCCATTCGGCGATCAGCTCGCGCAGCGCGCCGCGGGTCGGCACGTCGAGGCCGGCATAGGGCTCATCGAGCATCAGCAGCTCGGCGTCCTGTGCGCACGCCTGGGCCAGGAGCGCGCGCTGGCGCTCACCGCCCGAGAGGCTCCCGAACCTCCTGTTCGCCAGCTCGTCGATTGCGAGCCGCCGCAGGGACTCCGAGACGAGCTCCCGGTCGCGGTCGCTGAAGCGGCGGATCCAGCCGACGTCCCCGTATCTGCCCATGTTGGCCACGTCGGCGACGGTGATCGGGAACGACGGCTCGATGTCGAGCCGCTGGGGTACGTAGGCCAGCTTCGTCGTCCCGGCTTCGATCGAGCCCTCGCTGGACGGCACGAGGCCCAGCACGGCCTTGAACAGGGTGGTCTTGCCGGCGCCGTTGGGCCCCAGCACCGCCACCGAGGATCCCGCTGGAACCTCGAACGTGAGGCCCGCGAGCACGTCGTTCCCTCCGAGCTGGACGGTCAGCCCCCGGGCGGCGAGGGTGTTCTCGCTCACACGCGCGCGCAGCGGCCGCAGTCGGCGTGGATGACCACGTCGTGGGCGCTGACGGCCCGGTGCAGCCTGCTTCCCAGCCGTTCGATCGCGCGCTCGAGTGAGGGGTCTTCGAAGGCGGTCACATCGCCGCAGCGATCGCAGACGACGTGGTGATGATGCTCGCCGTCGGGCATGACCGGCTCGTATCTCGAGCCCCCGTCGCCGAGGTCCATCCGCTGTACGAGCCCCGCCGTGTGCAGCAGCTCGAGGGCGCGATAGACGCTCGCCAGGCCGACCTTCTCGCCGCTCGATCTGAGCTCAGCCTCTATCTCCTGGGCCGAGAGGCAGCAGGACTGATGGGCCAGCACGCCGACCACCGCCTTACGGGCGCCGCCTGCGCGCCGCCCCTCGTCCTGCAGGGTCTTCTCGACCCCTTCCCGCCAGCGGTCAACTCTTCGAGTCATCACCGATGACGGTATAGCAAAGTGAGAAGCCTTCTCACCTATTTGTTCGGGCTCTAGGCGGCTGCTCGGGCGCGAGCGTCGCGCTCGCCGAGGAGCTCGCCGAGCCGGCGCTCGAGCGCCACCGACACCGCGGCGCGAATGGGGCCCTGGTCGAGGCGCTCGACGAGCGCCTCGAGGAATCCCTCGATCACCAGGCTCTTGGCGTCGGCCGTCGTAAGGCCGTGCGAGCGCAGATAGTGGAGCTGCTCGGCGTCGATCTGGGCGACCGCGGCTGCGTGAGTGCAGCGCACGTCGTCGGCCTCGATCTCGAGGCCCGGGATCGCGTCGGCGTGAGCTGCCTTCGAGAGCAGGAGGTTCCTGCTCTCCTGGAACGCGTCGGTCTGCTGGGCGCCCTTGTCGACGCGGATCATGCCGCGCCATACGGCGGTCGCCTCGTCGTCGAGTACGCCGCGGAACGCGAGGTCGGAGAAGGTGTTGTGCGCCGCGTGCTCCTGGCGCGTGTCGAAATCGAGGTGCTGGGTGCCGCCGCCGGCGTATGCGCCGGTCACCTTGGCGCTCGAGCCGGGGCCGGTCAGCCGCGTCTCCATGCGCACCTTTCCGTGCGCCGAGCCGAAGCCGAGCGCGACCCAGTCGAGCGTGGCGTCGCGCTCGATCTCGGCCTTCTGCGAGGCGAAGACCCAGCTGTTGGAGCCGAGGCCCTGCGCCGTCACGTAGTGCAGGGTGGCGGCGGGGCCGACGAAGATCTCGGTCACGGTGTTGAACAGGCCGCGGCGCTCGGGGTCGGTTGCGAGCCACTGCTCCCAGACCTCGGCCTCGGCTCCCTCCTCGAGGATGATCAGCGTGCGAAACCCGATCGCGGCGCCGTCGGTGTCGTGGACGGCGGCGATCTGCGCGGGGTCGGAGAGGCGCTTGCCCTTGGGGACGTAGATGAACGCGCCGCCCTTCCAGGCGGCGTCGTTGCGCGCGACGAAGGGGTCGTCGGGGGCGGCCAGCGACCCGAGCTTCTCGGCCACGAGCGCGGGATAGAGGTCGGCGGCGGCGGCGAGGGTGGTGACGACAGGTTCGATGGGCGTCTCGGTCGCCGCGGGGGCGGAGGACACCGGGTCGCTCGTCGGCGTGCCGTCGACCTGCACGACGCGCTCTCCCGACTCGGGCGGGTTGAGGATGGCGTCGGCGCGCGAGCGCGCGTCGAGGTCGACCGACCCGTTGGGAGTCACGAAATCCTCCTCGGCGAGGCCGGCGAGGTCGGTGAACTCCCAGCCCGGGGTCTTGGTCGAGGGCAGGCCGAGCTCAGCGACCTGCGAGGCGCTGGCCTTGCGCCTTGCAACAAGCCATTCGGGCTCCACTACGCGGTCCTGGGCGGGCTAACCAATGCTGCCTTCCATCTGCAGCTCGATCAGCCGGTTCATCTCGACCGCGTACTCCATCGGGAGCTCCTTGGTGATCGGCTCGATGAAGCCGTTGACGATCATCTTCGACGCCTCTTCCTCGTCCAGCCCGTGGGACTGGAGGTAGAAGACCTGCTCGTCGCCGATCTTCGACACGGTGGCCTCGTGGCCGACGTCGACGTCGTCCTCGCCGATGCGGATCGTGGGGTAGGTGTCGGACCGCGAGTCCTCGTCGAGCAGCAGGGCGTCGCAGACGACCTTCGACTTGGACCCGGTGGCGCCCTTCGCTATCTCGAGGAGCCCTCGGTACGTGGCACGGCCGGCGTCCTTGGAGATCGACTTGGAGAAGATCGACGAGGTCGTCTTCGGTGCGGCGTGGATGATCTTGCCGCCGGCGTCCTGGTGCTGGCCAGCCCCCGCGAACGCGATAGAGAGGATCTCGCCGTGGGCACGCTCGCCGAGCAGGTAGATGCTCGGGTACTTCATCGTCAGCTTCGAGCCGAGGTTGCAGTCGACCCACTCCATCGTCGCGTCCTCGTGGGCGACGGCACGCTTCGTCACCAGATTGAAAACGTTCTGGGACCAGTTCTGGACCGTCGTGTAGCGGACCCTCGCGCTCTTCTTGGCGACGATCTCGACGACCGCGGAGTGCAGCGAGTCCGACGAGTACGTCGGGGCGGTGCAGCCCTCGATGTAGTGGACGTCGGCGCCCTCCTCGGCGATGATCAGCGTCCGCTCGAACTGGCCCATGTTCTCGGTGTTGATGCGGAAGTAGGCCTGCAGCGGCATCTCGACCTTGACGCCGGCGGGGACGTAGACGAACGAGCCGCCCGACCAGACCGCGGAGTTGAGCGCCGCGAGCTTGTTGTCGTTCGGCGGGATGATCGTCGCCCAGTACTCGCGCACGAGGTCCTCGTGCTCGCGCAGGGCGGTGTCCATGTCGGTGAAGATCACGCCCTGGGCCTCGAGCTTCTCGTTGACCTGGTGGTAGACGACCTCGGACTCGTACTGGGCACCGACGCCGGCCAGGAACTTGCGCTCGGCCTCGGGGATGCCGAGGCGGTCGAAGGTGTTCTTGATGTCCTCGGGGACCTCTGACCAGTCGCGGCTGTTCTTCTCCGACGCGCGGACGAAGTAGTGAATGTCGTTCCAGTCGATCTGGTTCAGGTTGCCGCCCCACTGCGGGGTCGGGCGCGAGACGAAGTGGTCGTAGGCCTTGAGGCGGAACTCGCGCATCCACGCGGGCTCGTTCTTGTAGTCCGAGATGCTCTCGACGACCTCGCGGCTGAGGCCCTTGGGGGCCTTGTACGCGTAGCCCTCCTCGGAGTCGTGGAAGCCGAACTTCTCCTTGTAGTCCGCGTTGATGCCGGTGAGGGATGCTTCCTCGTCGGTGAGCTCCTTGGCGGAGGCGGGAAGTGTTGCGGTATCGGGGGGCTTGTTCACGAGACCTCCAGCTTGATGGTGTCGTCCTCGATCGTCACGGGGTAGGTGCGCACGGGTTGATAGGCGGGCAAGGTCCTGGGACGACCGGACGTGAGGTCGAACAGGGACCCGTGTCGTGGGCACTCAACGGTACAGGCCGAGGGATCGAACTCCCCCTCAGCGAGCGGTCCTTCATCGTGTGAGCAGCGATCTTCTATGGCATACAGCGAGCCGCCGCAGTTGAAGACGCCGATCTTGGCGCCCGCGGCCTCGACGATCTTCATCTCCCCCTCGGCCAGGTCGGCCGCGGAGCAGACGTCCATCTTCTCGCTTGTGCTTTCTGTCATAGATTCCCTACTCGGATAGTCGGATTTTAGCGACTCAGGCCGACGGTTCAGGTTATGCCCGCTGCGGCGTACTCGGCAAGCGCCATCACCGTCAGCTGCGGGTTGACCGTGGTCGCGCTGGGAAAGACGCTGGCGTCGCAGACGTACACGTTGTCCAGCCCGTGCACCTTGAAGCGCTCGTCGACCACGCCCTTGTCGGGGTCGCGGCTGACCGCGTTGCCGCCCATCGGGTGCGAGGTGTGCAGGGCGATGTCGGTGTTGTCGCGCACGACCTGGTCGATCCCGTCGAGCTCGGCGTTCGAGCGGTAGGAGAGCGAGCGGAACGTCATGGGCATGACGCGGGTCGCGCCGCTCGCGAAATGGATGCGGCCCGCGAGCTTCGTCCCCTTCAGCATCAGCTGCAGGTCGGCTTCGGTGGGGACGTAGTCGAGCTTCATGCCGCGGCCGCGGAACCCCGGCTTCACGCGGCCGTTGCTCTGCGAGCCCACGACCACCCCGATGCAGCTCAGGTGGGTGTAGCGCCGCATGTTCTCGTAGTGGTCCGAGAACCAGCCCGGCATCAGCAGAGCCTGCGTCCCCACGGGGTTGAACCAGGACTCGAAGATCAGCTCGTCGTCTCCGGGCGGCCGGTAGTGGTGGGTGATCTGGAGGCCGTCATAGGAGTTGAGCGGCTTGGGAAAGTCGGCGGTGAGGGGCGCCCCGACGTTGAACGAGAGCCCGGTGCCGGCGCGCTTGCCGCCGAGCCCACTGCGCTGGAGGAGGAGGCTCGATGCGATCGCCCCGCCCGAGACGACGACGGTCTCGGCGCTCACCCGGAGCCTGCGGCCGTCGGTCAGGCGGCAATCGACCTCGGTCGCGCGCCCGTTGCGGGTGCGGATCCGCTCGGCCAGGCACTCGCTGAAGATCCGCACGCCGTCGCCGAAGCTGGCCTGCGCCCTGGGGAGGACGTTGTCGAGGGCCGAGAGCTTGGCGCCGAAGGCGCAGCCGATGTTGCAGTAGCCCGATCCGAGGCAGTCCTTGATGTTGGCGTCCACGACGCCGCCCTCACCCTCTAGGTGGAGGATCTCGATCCCCTCGGCCATCTTCGAACCCCCGGCCTGCAGTGGGGCATCCTCCTGGGTGCGCACCGGCAACCAGCTGCTGATCTTCTCGAGCGATCCCCAGAAGCGATCCTCATCGATCCCGGCGTCGAGGCCGTCGGGGTCGTTCCAGCGCTTCAATGTCCCGGCGGGAAGCGGGAGGCAGACGGCGTTGTTGATCACGGTGCTGCCCCCGACGCACTTGCCCTGCATCACCTGGAAGCGGGTGTCGGTGGACATCTGCAGGCCGCCGTCGGCGTACAGGGCCGAGAACTGAACACGCTCGTCCTCGGTGAACTCGCGCGGGTCGACGTGCCTGCCGCCCTCGAGCAGGACGACCTCGCGGCCGCGTTCCGCAAGCCGCTGGGCCAGGACCGAGCCCGCGGCGCCGCTGCCGATGATGGCGACGTCCGCAGTGACGCGCTCGCCGTCGACCTCGCGGGGGGAGGTGACCCGCAGCGACGGGCGCTTGGCCGGGAGCTTGTGGATCTTCTCCTCGTAGCCCGGGCGCTTCGAGAACGGCACGTAGCCGACGGCCTCTGCCGTGCGCGGGTCGGCGTAGTAGCCGATGATCGCCAGGTTCTGCGTCGAGCAGAGCATCGATTGGACGGGCCGCCTCAGGAAGCCGGGCAGCCTGCGCTCGACCACGTCCCGTATGAAGCAGCGTTCGATGAATTCGAGGCGGCGCTCGGGCGAGAGCAGCGCGAACGGCGGGCGCAGGCGCAGCAGCGGATACACCGTGAGGGCCGAGAGCACGAGCTTCGACTTCCACTTGTCCTTGGCCGTGAACGAGTAGAGGTAGTCGTCGATGCCCGCGGCCACCTGCTCCGGGGTGAGCACCTCGTCGTCGCCGATCACCAGCACCTCCGCCATCGCCATGGCGGTCCGATGCTGGTGGGGCGCCAGGTACCGCAACCTGTAGCGCGAGCGAGTCGCGGAGCTGTACAGCAGGGCGAGCAGCGCGATCACGCCGCTCGCCAACGCTGCCCAGACGAGCAGGAGGGTCTCGGGCGAGAGGCCGATCCCGAGATCGCCCATCGTGGCCTCGACGCTGCCCGTATTGCCGATCGCGAGCGCGAACAGGAGGCCTCCGACGATCAGCACGTGCCCGCCGATCACCACCTGCCCGGCCCAGCCATTCCGCCGCACGTCGCCGGCGGCGATGAAACAGAGCGCCGCGAAGGTCCCGTCCTTCGCGACCGAGTTCGCCACGAACGGGAACTCGATCTTCTCGTCCAACACCGCCTGGACGATGTAGCTGGCCGCCAGCGCCACGAACAGCAGCGAGAACAGGCGAAGCACGAGCTCCAGGCGCCGCTCCTGTGGTGTCAGCTCACTGCTCGGCAAGCTCCTCAAAGCCGATCTCCCGCAGCGCCCTCGCGAGGTCGTAGTGCTCCCGGACCCGAACGCACTTATCCCCCTCGAAGCTGAAGACCTGCACGACCTCGTCTGAGACCTCGAGGCCACTGTGTTCGCCCTTGCCGGTGCGGCGGGCGATCACCGCGACGTGGTCGCCCGCGTCGATCGTGCGCTCGACTTCGAAGCCCAGGTTGCCGACCGAGGCGCGCCACTGCGCCCAGAACTCCTCGACTCCCTTGTGTCCTCGGTAGGTGCCGCGGTCGAGGTCCTCGGGCGGGGTGATCCACTCGACGTCCTCGGACATGTGCTCGAGGACCCAGTTGCGGTCACCCCGGTTCCAGGCCTCGTAGCCATCCTCGACCAGTTTCATACGCTCAGCGGACATTCCCCTTTAGTCAGTATGCACCGACCGAGTCCGTCACGCAGGCGCGCCTTTGCCTGAAGCCGGCCTCTCAGCGCCCGCCCACCAGCTGGAAAGGGAGGAGCGGGCGAAGGGGAGCAACGCGCTCGATCGCACGCTCGTAGCCGGCGGCGCGGGGCCGGTCGGCGATGAATGGAGGGAAGAAGCCGAAGCGCTCCAGGCGCTCGCGCTCCAGCCCGGCGGCGCGAAGCGAGCCGAGCAGCGGGCCGCGGCGCATCCCCAGCATCCCCTTGTCGCCCTCGAACGTCATCTCGGGGGTGATCGCCATCTGCACGTAGTAGAGGGGGTTGAACGGGTTCGGCTCCAGAAACGCGAGCTCGCCGCCCTCTCGCAGCAGCGAGGCCATCGAGGCGAGGCAGGCGGGGACGTCGTGCATGTGGTGAAGCGCGAAGAAGCCGATCACGGCGTCGAAGCCCGTCCGAGCGAGGCGGCGAGCGAGGCGGGAGGGTCGAGGACGTCGCCCTCGTGCAGCTCGATCGGCCGTCCCCCGCGAGGCGTCGAGCAGCGCCAGCATCGCAGGGGCCAGCTCGATGCACCTCGACGCGGAACCCGCGGTCGGCGAGCGGCAGCGTGTAGCGCCCCTGGCCGGGGCCCACCTCGAGCACGCGCATCCCGGGTTCGAGACCGGCGAAGCGCACGAGCTCGTCGACGTGGCGCTCCAGGTAGCGCGAGTGCCGGGGCGCCATGCCCGAGCTTGCCGCGCGAGTAGTAGGAGCGCTGAGCGTCGTTGTGGCGCTCGATCTCGGGCGAGTCGTCCGGCTCTGTGGGCGCGCCCGGAGGCCTCGATGCCAGCGCCCAGCGCAGCCCCCGCAGCGCTGAGCGAACCCTCGCGGCCGTCGAGTACGAGCTGCCGCGCGACGCCGCGCGGGCGACGGGTACGGATTCGGTGCGCACCCCGGCGCGGCCGATCATCGCGACCACGAACGGCGGCGGGCCCTCGAGCGCGAGCACGCGCTCGATCGTGGTCCGGTTGGCCGCGAAGAACATGCCGGCATCGGGGGGAAGGCCGGTGCCGGCCGCCAGGGTGCGCTTGAAGGCGCGCGAGCTCGCCAGGCGCGGCAGCGACTCGTAGCGCCCGCGCCGACCCGCGAAGACGACGTCGATCCCGCGCTGCGCGAGCCGCCCCGAGCAGCTGGGGGATCGCCTCGGGCGGGTCCTGGAGGTCGGCGTCCATGACCACGGTCCACGCCCCGCTGGCCCGGCGCAGGCCCTCCATCACCGCCTCGTGCTGGCCGACGTTGCGCTCGAGCCCGACGGCCGTGACCCGCTCGTCGCCGCCGGCCAGGCGCTCGATCACGGCGAGGGAGTCGTCGGTCGAGGCGTCGTCGACGAGCACCAGCTCGGTCCGGTAGCCGGCGGTCGCCGTCACTGACCCTGCGGTGGAGCTCGGGGAGGTCGGCGGCGTTGCCATAGACGGGGACGACGACGCTGAGCTCGGTCATGGCAACGCCGAGCGGTGCGTGGTGTTCGCGCGCCCGCTCCTGGTCGGGTCTGACGGTGGCGCGGATGCCCTCGGCGAGCGAGACGCTCGGGGCGCCACTCCAGCAGCGCCTCCGCCTTTGCGCGCTGAGGCGGCGAGCCCCGTCGAATCCCAGGGACGGGGCATCAGCGTCGTATGCCCGGTGCGGATCGGCAGCCCGTAGCGCTTCGGAGACGTGTGCGACGACCTGTTCGTTGGTGGCGATCTCGCCGCTCCCGAGGTTGACCGCCTCGCCGTCGGCGCCACCGCCGAGAGCGAGCACGCAGCCGCGGGCGACGTCGTCGACGTGGACCCAATCGCGACCGATGCCCGGTGGCGTCAGCGGCAGCTCATCGCCGCTGAGGGCCGCCCTGACCGCGGTCGGGATCAGGCGATCGGAGCCGGTCGCCCGGTCCGTACACGCAGAACGGGCGTAGCACCACGGTGCGCATCCCCTGCGGATCGTCGCTCGCGAGCGCGAGAGCGCTCGCGGCGGCCTTGGCCGTCCCGTAGGGGTGGTGGGGCGCAGCGGCGCGTCCTCGGCGACGGGCGAGGGATGGTCTCCGTACTCGAGTGGGCTTCCCGAGTTGGATGAAGCGGGCGCTGCGGGCGGCGGCCGCGCCGCGGAGCAGGTGCGCGAGGGTCGAGAGATGATCGGTGGCCTGGCTTTCGGGGTCGCCGTCGTGACCCGTCCGCGCGAGGTTGACGATCGCGCTCGGCGCGAGGTCGCGGACCGCATCCACGGTGGCCGCCGCGTCGCGCAGGTCGACCGACACGGACGGCATCGGGCTTGACTTCGGCGGGCAGCTCGCTGCCGCCCGGCCGCACCAGGGCCTGCGCCTCGACGCCGGCGTCGCGCAGGCTCGCGAGCAGCCGGCGGCCGACGAACCCGGCCGCTCCCGCGACCAGCACCGGTCCGTCCGTGGACATCTGATTTCGAGGCTCGGCTCAACGACCCATCCCTGAAACCGACAGTATTGAAGTCGATGAGCGACTTCGGCCTGTTCCTCTTCGCCACCGAGCCCTGGGTGGTGCGCGCCGCCACCGAGGGCGGAGTCGACGGCTTCGTCGTCGACTGGGAGCAGCGCGGGAAGCGCGACCGCCAGGCGGGCAGGGACACCGAGGTCAACGCCGACACAGCCGAGGACCTCGACCGGGTGCGAGCCGCGACGACGGCGCCGGTGCTCTGCAGGGTCAACGGCTTCGGTCCCGGCACGCCAGAGGAGGTCGAGGCCGCGATCTCCGGCGGCGCCGACGAGATCCTGCTGCCGATGGTCACCGGCGCCGACGAGGTGCAGGCGGTGATCGAAGCGGTGGACGGGCGCTGCGGCGTCGGCATCCTCGTCGAGACTGTGGCGGCGGTCGAGGCCGTCGAGGAGCTCGCGCATGCTGCCGCTCTCGCGCGTGTACGTGGGGCTCAACGACCTCTCGATCGACCGCGGCACCGGCGAGCCTGTTCGACGCGATCGCCGACGGGACGGTGGAGAGCGTCGTCTCGGCGTTCGATGTGCCCTTCGGCTTCGGGGGGCTCACCGAGCCCGAGTCTCGGAGACCCGGTCCCGTGCCGCCTGCTGATCGCGGAGATGGCGCGCCTTGGCTCGACCTTCAGCTTCCTGCGACGCAGCTACCGCCGCGATGTCCCCTTGGAGAGCCAGGGACCCGCGGTGGACCGGATCAGGGCGGCGCTCGGCCGCGCCGCGCGGCGAGACCCCGCGGCGGGTTGCCGCGGATTCGGCCGAGCTGCGCGAATCGATCGGACCGCTCGTAGCCGGATGAGCGCCCGAGCGCCGGGGGCAAGGTCCTGGCTTGCGGCCGGCGTGGCGCTGACAGCGGTCCTCTGGCTCGCCGACATGGCGGCCGGGATCGGCACGGGCGACGAGGCGTGGTGGGTGCAGATCGCCGGCAGGCTGGAGGATGGCGATGCTCCGTATGAGGACTTCTTCCTCGGGGTGCTGCCGCTGCCGCTCTACGTCACCTCGGCCGCCACCTCGGTGCTGGGCCTCGAACTCTGGGTCGCGAAGCTCCTGATCGACGCCTGCATCGCGGCTACCGCTCTGCTGGCCGCCCGCACGGCTCTGGCCGCGGGCGTGCCTTCTCGTGGGCGCGATCTTCGTCGGTGGGGCGTCCCTCGCGTTCGTCGTCCTCCCGACGGTCACGCTGTACTCGCCGCTGTCCTACTTCTTCCTGCTCGCCTGCCTCGCTCTGGTGCTCGCGTGGCGTCGAGCGGCGTCGGCGGTGCCGGCGAACGTCGCACCGACCTGTTGCTTGCTGTCGGCGGGCGACGCTGGCGGGAGCCTCGCTCGCCGGTAAGCAGACGGTGGGCGCGGCGGCACTTATCGCCTTGCTCGCCTCGGTGCTCATCTACTCCCACCGGCATCCGGCGCTTGCGGATGCGCATTCGCGACGCAGGAGTAGCGCTCGCAGGGGCGGCGCTGATAGTCGCCGCAGCGCTTGCGCCGGTGGCGCTCGCGGGGGACCTCGACGCCTTCCGCGAGCAGGCGCTCGACAAGGGAAACCTGGTCCCGGCGCCCGCGACGCCGGGTGATGTAAGCCGAGAGGCCCGCTGCGCAGGCGCCGGCGCGGATCGCCAGCTCCCACACGGTCGGGGCCCCCGGCGAGGGACCGGGGGAGACGCGGTTTCGCAGCTCGTCGGCGAGCGCAGCGATCTGGGCTGCATTCGGCTCCACGGCCTGCCACGAGACCGCAGCGGCGAGCTCGGCGCCGTAGTGGTCGATCGTCGTTTCGTCCGGAGCCGAGGCCCTGGCGGCGAGCCCGAGCGCCAGCGCACAACCGATCAGCGCGTGCCCGGCGGAATCGCGGTCGCCCTCGCGTATGCGTGTGGTGGCGTCGGACGCGCGCTCGGCGGCGCGCTCGACGAGGGCGACGGGGTCAGTGGCGCCGGGATCGTCGTGCTGGCGGACGATCTCGCCGGAGATGATCTCCCAGATCGCAGACTGCTCCTGCCAGAGGGTGATTGGTTCGCGGGTCGTGGACTTCATCGCTGCCGAGGGTACTCAATAGTTCGTGGGCAAACGCACCCAAAAACAGTCTCACGCCCGGGGCGGACATTTGTACGAGTGCGTTTTCGCGGGGTCAGGCGAGGATCAGAGCGCTCCGGCCTCGGCCGGGTCGCCCTGCTCACCCTCGTCGTCCCAGGCGGCGACCTTGCCGAGGCTCGCGCCCTTGACGACCTTGAGGCCGAGCAGAGCGCACTTCATGCGCGTCGCGGAGATGTCGATCCCGAGGAGCTCGAGCACGTACTCCTTCGGCATCATGATCAGCTCGTCCCGCGTCTTGCCGACGAGCTCGTCCGTCAGCAGCGACGTCGCCGCGGTCGAGATCGCGCAGCCCTGGCCCTCGAACGAGACCTCGGCCACGCGGTCATCGTCGTCGAGCCTGATGAAGACGTGCTGCTCGTCACCGCAGAGCGGGTTGTTGTCCTCGAACTCGAGGTCGAACTCGTCGAGCCGGCCGAAGTTGTGCGGCCGCTTGTAGTGATCGAGGATCTGATCGCGGTAGAGCTCATCCATGGAAGATCCTCTTCACGTCTTCGAGGCCGGCGATCAGGCGGTCGATCTCGTCGCGGGTGTTGTAGACGGCGAGGCTGGCTCGGGCGGTGGCGGGGACACCGAGGCGCTCCATCAGTATCTGGGTGCAGTGGTGGCCGGCGCGAACGGCGATCGCGTGCCGGTCGACGATCTCGGCGACGTCGTGGCCGTGAACCCCGTCGAGCACAAACGAGAAGATCCCCCCGCGGTCATCGCCGGCGGGCGGGCCGAACAGGGTCAGGCCCTCGACCTCGCCGAGGCGCGCGATCGCGTACGAGCTGAGCTCCACCTCGGCGGCGTGGATCGCGTCGATGCCGAGCTCGTCGATCCAGCGGAAAGCCGCGCCCAGAGCGACCGCCTCGGCGATCGGCGGCGTGCCGCCCTCGAAGCGGGTGGGGGGTGGCGCCCAGGTGATCTTCTCGCGTGTGACCTTGTTGATCATCGAGCCGCCGCCGATGAACGGCGGCATCCGCTCGAGCAGCTCGCTGCGCCCGTACAGCACGCCGATCCCGGTCGGCCCGTATGCCTTGTGGCCCGTGAAGACGTAGAAGTCGGCGCCGAGCGACGACATGTCGAGGCCGAGCTTGGCGGCGGCCTGCGCGCCGTCGACGAGCAGAACCGTCCCGGCATCGTGGGCGATGCGCGCGATTTCGGCGACGGGGTTGACGGTGCCGAGCACGTTGGAGACGTGGGCGACCGATGCGATCTTCGGCCCGCGCTCGAGCAGCTTCGCGTAGGCGTCGAGGTCAAGGCGGCCCTCGTCGGTGATCGGGGCCCAGTCGATCTCGGCGCCGACGCGCTCGGCGAGCTGGTACCAGGGGACGATGTTCGAGTGGTGCTCCATCTCGGTCAGCAGGATGCGGTCGCCGGCTCCGACGTTCTCCTCCCCCCACGAGCGCGCGACGAGGTTGATCGCCTCGGTCGCGTTGCGAGTGAAGATCAGCTCGCGGCGGCCGGCGCCCATGCGGGCCGCGATCTCGGCGCGCGCGCCTTCGTAGAGCGCTGTCGCCTCCTCCGAGAGCGTGTGTACGCCGCGGTGCACGTTGGCGTTGTGCTCGCGCCAGAACTCATCGAGCGTCTCGAGCACGGCGAGGGGCTTCTGCGAGGTGGCGCCGTTGTCGAGGTAGGCGAGCGGCTGGCCGCCGATCCGGCGTTCGAGGATCGGGAACTCGGCGCGGATTTCCGCCAGCGACCGGGGGAGCGCGGGGGCTGTGGCCGTCGACGTCATAAGGGTCCGCGGCTTACGCCGCGGCAGCGACCTCGTCGATGATCCAGCCGTAGCCCTTCGACTCGAGCTGGTCGACGAGCTCGGGGCCGCCCGCCTTGACGATGCGACCGTCGTAGAGGACGTGCACGGAGTCGGGCTTGATCAGGTGCAGGATGCGCTGGTAGTGGGTGATGATCAGCACGCCCATGTCGGGGCCGGCGTAGCGGTTGACGCCCTCGGCCACGACCTTGAGGGCGTCGATGTCCAGCCCGGAGTCCGTCTCGTCGAGGACCGCGATCTCGGGGCGCAGCAGCGCGAGCTGGAGCACCTCCATCCGCTTCTTCTCGCCCCCCGAGAAGCCGTCGTTGACGTAGCGCGAGGAGAAGTCCTTCGGGATGTTGGTCAGCTCCATCGCGGCCTCCGTCATCTTGCGGAAGTCCTTGAGCTTGACCTGGTCCTCGCCGCGGGCCTCGCGATGGGCGTTGATCGCCATCCGCAGGTACTTGGCGACGGTGACGCCGGGGATCGCGACCGGGTACTGGAAGGCCATGAAGAGGCCCATGCGCGATCGCTCGTCGACGTCGGCCTCGGTGATGTCGGTGCCCTTGAAGGTGATTGTGCCCTCGGTCACCTCGAGTGCCGGGTGGCCCATGATCGCGTTCGCGAGGGTGGACTTGCCCGAGCCGTTCGGGCCCATGAGGGCGTGGATCTTGCCCTTGTCCACGTCGAGGTCGAGTCCCTTCAGGATCTCCTTGTCCTCGACGGAAACGTGCAGGTTGCGGATCTCAAGCTCAGCCAATTCAAAGCTCCTAAGTCGTCGTCGGTTTCGTTCGCCGCGGTTACAGGGCAGCGGCGACGGCGTTCTTGCCGGCTCCCGGGCGAGCGCTCGCGGGGGCACTTGAGGCCTCCGCGAACTCGACAAGGTCGGCCAGCGTGGTGCCGGAGAGCGCCTTCGCGACGCCGCCGTGGACCCGCGTCCAGAGCAGCTTCGTCGCGCAGGCGTGATCGCCGTCGGTCTCGTGCGAACACGAGACCTTGCCCTCGGGGTCGGGGTGAAAGCACTCCATCGGCGCGATCGCGCCCTCGAGCGCGACCACGACCTCGAGCATGTCGATCTCCTCGGCCGGACGCCCGAGGCGGTAGCCGCCGTGGGCGCCGCGCTGGCTCTCGACGAGGCCCGCCTTGCGAAGCTTCGCGACCAGGTGCTCGAGGTAGGAGAGGGGCAGGTTCTCGCCCTCAGCCACAGCGCCGAGCGAAATCGGGCGCTCGCCGGCCTGGCGGCCGAGTTCGACCATCAGGCGGACTCCGTACTCGGCGCGGGTGGAGAAGAGCATCGGGAGAAATCCTAGCGAAGTGGTCGGATTGGCCTCGAGTTCCGGACGACGTCGAGCATGGCGTCGCGGAACGCCGCATAGGTCTTGTGGCCCACCGCCTGCGAGTGGCGGCTCTCGATGCCGGCGACGATCTCGTCTGCGTCCCGGACCAGGGCGATCCCCTCGGCCGTCGGCACTACCAGCTTCGCGCGGCGGTCCGTGGGGTCGGGGGTACGCTCGACGACTCCGAGCTCCTCGAGTTCATCCACCAGTCGGCCCACCACCTGCTTGTGGAGCCCCGCGAGGCGCGCGAGCTCCGTCGCCCTGACGCCGCTCTCATCCAGGAACGCGACGACGGGGCTGTGGCGTGGGCGCAGGTCGCGGTGCCCGCGCTCGCTGAGACCGTGGAAGAGTTCTTGCTGGGTGGATGCGTCGAGCCTCGCGGCGAGGACAGCCAGGTCGGGAGCCCAACGCTGCCGCTCACCCCGTCCCCTGATGGTAGTCACGATCAAGACAGTAACAAACAAGAACTGTATTGATACGTGATCGGCGTTCAGGGCCGGTTGAGCCGCCTCACTATCCTTCTCGGCAGACCTTCCGTCCCAAAGGAGACATGAGAATGACCACCACACGACACTCGAACCTCGGCGCGGCCCTCCGCACCGGCGCCCTCATGGCGACGCTGGGGGCCGTCCTGGTAGCGATCGGCTACGCGATCGGCGGCGTAGAGACGGCCTCGCTGTTCCTGGTCGGGGCGCTCCTCTTCAACCTGCTCCAGTTCTTCTTCAGCGACAAGATCGCGCTGAGGGCGAGCGGCGCGAAGCCGGTGACCGAGGAAGAGGCTCCTCGCCTCTACCAGACGGTCCGCGAGCTGACGACCCGCGCGGGGCTGCCGATGCCGACGCTGCACCTCATCCCGCAGGCGCAGCCGAATGCATTCGCGACCGGCCGCAGCCCCAAGAAGTCGGCCGTCGCGGTGACGCAGGGCCTGCTCTCGACGCTGAGCGAGGACGAGGTGCGCGGCGTGCTGGCCCACGAGCTCGCGCACATCCGCAATCGCGACATGCTGACCACCACGATCGCGGCGTCGATCGGCATGGCCATCACCTACATCGCGTACATGTTCATGTGGTTCGGCGGCGACGACGACTCGCCCGTCGGGCTCATCGGCAGCCTCGGCTTGATCATCCTCGCGCCGATCTCGGCCACGCTCATCCAGCTCGCGGTCTCGAGGCAGCGCGAGTACTCGGCCGACGCAACCGGCGCCGAGATCTCCGGCAACCCGGAGTCGCTCGCGAGCGCGCTGCTGAGGCTGCAGGAGGGTGCGGCGACCACCCCGATGCAGGTGAATCAGGCGGCCGAGCCGCTCTACATCGTGAAGCCCTTCTCAGGCGGCGGCTTCTCGAAGCTGTTCTCGACGCACCCCCCGATCGAGGAGCGCGTGCGCCGGCTCCGCCAGATGCGTCCGACGATCGGCTAGTTGCGGGGCGGGCCGCCCCCGGGCATCGCCTTCCGGTCGCTGCATTCGCAGACTCCCACGGCGACACCCGGCGGCGGCCCACACCGCACCTACCCGACCATCGGCAACGGGGCGCCGGCCGGGTAAGGAAGGCCGATCCGACCGGGTCGGTCTCGCAAGCACCGCGACCACAAGCCGACCCCCGGCCCAGATGGAGCCGGCAGATCGCTGCAGGGAGGATGCTGGAGAGCGCGTCGCCGGTGCCCATGGGCCGGCATCGTGCGTCGCCGAGCGAGTGTGCGGATGCACCGAGCAGCAGGCGATGCGCGATGGCGGTCCATGCGTATCGACGCGCTATTCTTTCTGAAGTCTCTAAACCCGATCAGGATTTGGGAGAATCGAATCGATGACTGAGATGCCTCGCAAAGTCGTGCCGCCGCCGCTCGAGCTGGTCAAGGAGCGGATCGATGAGGTGCTGCCGCCCGACGTGAGCTCGCAGGTCGAGGCCGGCGAGGTCGCCCTGGTCGATACGCGCCCGCCCGAGCAGTTCGAGCAGGGGCACATCCCAGGTGCGGTCAACGTGCCGGCGGGCGAGAACGGCGAGGACAGCCATTCCGAGGACTTCGCTGCGAAGCTCGCCGAGGCTGCGGGCGAGAAGCCCGCGCTCCTCTACTGCAACAGCGGCAACCGCTCCGCCCGCGCCACCGACGCGCTCACCAACGAGCACGGCGTCGAGGGAGTGCGGTCGCTGGTGGGGGGTATCACGCTCTGGAACGATCTTGGGCTGCCGGTCGAAGGCACGGTCGGCGCCGACGAGGAAACCGAGGAGGACGAGGACTGATGGAAGCCGGGACGCTGAAGCTCGAGGACATCCAGAAGAAGATCAACAACCTCACGCCCACGGAGGCCTATGACGAGATCAAGGCCGGTGGCGACTTCGTCCTGCTCGATACGCGCGAGCCTCACGAGTACGCCGAGGCCCACCTCGAGGGAGCGACCCTCGTGCCCCCGACCGAGGTCGTCGAGCGCATCGACGAGCTCGCGCCCGACACCTCGCAGCGGGTGATCGCCTACTGCCGCTCCGGCGCCCGCTCCGCGCGCGCCGTGCACCAGCTCCAGGAGGAGCTCGGCTACGACAACGTCGTCAACGTCGACGGCGGGATCCTCGCCTGGCAGCAGGAGGGCCTCCCCGTTGACGTGGCCGAGGGCATGACCGCTGACCAGCGCGAGCGGTACTCCCGCCACACCCTGCTGCCCGAGGTCGGGGTAGAGGGCCAGATCAAGCTTCTGAACGCGAAGGTGCTGCTGCTCGGCGCCGGCGGGCTCGGCTCACCGACCGCGCTGTATCTGGCCGCGGCCGGGATCGGCACCCTCGGGATCGTCGACGACGACGTGGTCGACGAGTCCAACCTTCAGCGCCAGGTGATCCATACGACAGATCGCGTCGGCACGCCGAAGACAGAGTCGGCCAAGGTCTCGATCAACAACCTGAACCCCGACGTCGAGGTGATCGAGCACCGCACCCGGCTCGACGCCGGGAACATCCTCGACATCATCCGCGACTACGACATCGTCGTCGACGGCGCCGACAACTTCCCCACCCGCTACCTCCTGAACGACGCTTCGGTCAGGCTGAGGATCCCCGTGGTCTCGGCCTCGATCCTCGCCTTCGAGGGCCAGATCTCGACCTTCATCCCATTTGAGGGCCCGTGCTACCGCTGCCTCTACCCGACGCCGCCCCCCGTCGAGCTCGCCCCGAGCTGCGGCGCCGCCGGCGTGCTCGGCGTGATGGCCGGCGTGATGGGCCTGCTGCAGGCAAACGAGGTGATCAAGCTGGTCGCCGGAATCGGCGAGCCGCTCGTCGGCCGCCTGCTGCTCTACGACTCGCTGGGAACGCGCTTCACCGAGCTCAAGGTCCGCCGGGACCCGAGCTGCCCGATCTGCGGGCCGGATGCCCCCGAGGTGCCGGAGTCCGAGATGGGCAAGTTCCCCGACTACGAGCTGTTCTGCCAGTAACCGCTAGGTTCCCGTCTCGATCATGCCGACGATCAAGGTTCCACCAGTGCTGCGCGCGCAGACGGACGGCGAAGCCGAGGTCTCCGTCGAAGGCTCGACCGTCGGCGAGGCGCTGAACGCACTCGCCGCCGCTCACCCCGGCACCAAGGACCAGCTCTTCGGCCCCGAGGGCGAGCTCAACCGCTACGTCAACGTTTACCTGAACGACGAGGACGTGAGGGTGCTCGAGGGGCTCGAGACTGCGGCATCCGACTCGGACACCGTGGTGATCCTGCCGGCGATGGCCGGCGGCGATCGCCGGGCAAGCGGCGCTTCTAGGGCTGGCCGCCGGTGAAGCGCGTGAACGCCGCCATCGATGGCTTCGGCGAGAAGTCCACGTTCAGCAGCCCGAAGGACTCGCAGAGGACGCAGTCGCCCCCGCCGCCGGGCGGCAGGTCGCGCCAGCTGAACCAGTCGACGCCGCCGATGCCGTAGCGCCCGCGGTTCCTTATCGCCCAGCTGAAGGACGCCGCGAGCGACGCACCTTGCCCGGCTATTCCCTTGTAGAGGCCGCGCCCGGCTGGCCCAGCGTTTGTCCCTGACCCCCAGCCGATCTCGGTCAGGTAGATCTTGGCCTTGTCGTGATGCTTGCGGATGATCTCCCTTCCACGGCTCACCTGCATCTCGATTCCCCTGACGTTGTGTGAATACGGATGCAGCGCGACCGCGTCGAACAGTCTCTGGGCTCCTTTGAACCGGTAGAGGCGGTCGAGGAACTTCCACATCGTCATCCCGGGGCGGGGCGGGATTCCATAGAGGCCGCCGAGCAGGATCCGGGCCGAGGGATCCTGGCTGCGAATCGCCGGCGAGGACACCTTGAGGAGGTCGTAGTAGGCCTTGGGAGTCGGCGCCGGACGCAGGTACTTGGGCGAATTCGGCTCGTTCCAAACCTGCCAGCGGGTAATCGGCCTAAATGGAGGGGAGTAGGAATCGAGCGGGTTCGACCAGAACGTGCCGCGCGACCCGTAGCGGCCGACCAGCGCGCTCAGTAGGGCCGGCCAGCCCGCGGTGCCCGCCGCTGAGAGGAGCGGGGTGACGCGGTCGCAATAGAACGCCGGGACAGCCGCGCAGTTTCTCGCCCACTCGGGGCTTCCGAAGACGAAGGGAACCACTTCGACCCCGTTGCTGGCGGCTCCGGCGACGATTCGGTCAAACTCACGGAAATCGTAGGGGCCGTTCGGAGTCGGCTGGAGCTCGGCCCAGCCGAATGGCTGGCGAAGCACCTGCACCCCGGCCTGACCCATCCTCTGCAGGTCGAGATCGTTCGGCGAGGCAGCTGGGGTGACGCCGAAGAAGCCTTGGGGGAGGGCGGCGGCGGCCACCTGGGGCGCGGCGAGCGCGATGGCACAGGTGGCGACGATGGCGACACTTAACCTGCAACACGAGCGCATCGCGAGTCCTTCCGCTTCGGTCGGGTCCGGGAATCCGAATGCTTCGGGCAGGGATCGACACGCTCGCCTGGGCCCTTGAACCGCCGCGCTGCTCAGGCACAAGATCCCTTGGACGAATGGTCTAGAGCGGTCGTGGCAGAGACGTGGACGGCAGTGCTATTGGCCCCCGGTGAAGCCCACGTACGCACCGAAGGCCGGCTTGGACGAGCCGTCGGCGCCGAGCAGGCCGAAGCTCTCGCAAAGCACGCAGTTGCCGCCTGTACCCGCCGCTTCGTCGCGCCAGCTGAACCAGTCGACACCGCCGATTCGGTAGCGCTTCTTGTTCTTGAGCGCGAATTCGAACGACGCTTTCAACAGTGCTGCCTGTCCGCCCAGCCCCTTGTAGAGATTGCTCGGGCCGCTGCCCGATCCCCACCCGAGCTCCGTCAGGTAGATCTTCTTGCGGCTTGCGCCGCTCACGCCCAGTGCTTCACGCCCTCGCTCGAGTTGGTACTTGATTCCCTTGACGTTCGGGGAGTAGGGGTGGAGGGCCACACATCCGATCCGTCTCGGCATCGGTCCGGACGCTGGCTTCTTGAGTTCGGGGCGCTTACTCGAACAGTCGTTTATTGCCGTTGAGCAGTCCGAAGGTCTCGAGAGGCGGGCTAGGAGCCGCCGGTGAATCTGGTGAACGCGCCCATTGCGGGCTTCGCCGACGAGTCGGCCCGGAGCAATCCGAAGGACTCGCAGAGCAGGCAGGCGCCGCCCTGCCCCTGCGGCAGATCGCGCCAGCTGAACCAGGAGACGCCATCGACCCTATAGCGCTTGCGCTTGGCGGTGAGCAGCTTGAACGAGCTCTTTAGGATCGATCGCTGGCCCTTGATCCCCTTGTATAGGGAGCTGCCACGCTTGCCCTTGCGCTGTGAGCTCCAGCCAATCTCGGTCAGGGTGAGCGGAGTCCTGCTGTCCTTCCGCTTGCGCATCACCTTGCGGGCCTGCTCGAGCTGCAGCGTGATCCCGGCGAGGTCGGGCGAGTACGGGTGGACTGCGACGGCATCGATCAGCGACTTCGCCCCCTTGATCCGGTAGAGGCGATCCAGGAAGCGGGGCATGCTGGTCCCGTTCGGTGGCGTCCCGAAGAGACCTCCGAGGAGATCTGGGCGCTTGGATCGACGCTGACGGATGGCGCCCACGGTGGTAGACAGCAACTGGCAGTAGGCCTGGGGAGTGGGCTAGGGTCTGAGGAAGGTCGAAGAGTTCGGCTCGTTCCAGACCTGCCATCGCGTGATCGGCTTGAACGGCGGGCGAAGGTGTCGGAGGTGTTCGACCAAAGCTGCCCGTTGGTCCGTAGCGGGATGTCAGGGCCGCCGCGAACGCGGGCCACCCGGTCCGTCCCGCGCTGCCTCTCAACGGATCGACTCGATCGCAATAGCTCGCCGGGACCCCCGTGCAGTCTCGAGCCCATGCCGGGGTCCCAAACAGAAAGGGAAGCAGGGCGATCCCCTGCTCCGCGGATCGCGCCACGATGCGGTCGCTGTCGGTGAAATCGTAGGGCCCGCCCTGCGTCGGCTGGATCTCGCCCCAGTTGATCATCACTCTAAGCGTGCCCACCCTCGCCTTGCCCATTCGGGCAAGGTCAGCGTCGGTGGGGGAGATCGTTGGGGTGACGCCATAGAACCCGGCCGGCGCCTTCGCGTGGGCGGCAGGGGCGGACGCCAGTACGGCCGCGGCCACCACCGCGGCCAGCGGAGCCGTGATTGCGAGCGCGCGGCGGCGCGCGGCGCTTCGATCCTGCCGGAGGCTCATCGGTAGCGAGAACACCGGGAGACGATGATGGTTGCGAATCTCAGAAGGCGCCGTTTCGGCGAGCCACGGCGGGCAGGGTCAGCATCAGCAGTCTCAGGTCGCGAGCGAGCGAGAGATTCTCGACGTAATCGAGTTCGACCGCGAGGCGCTCCGTGAATGTGAGATGGGCGCGGCCGTTGACCTGCATCGGCCCGGTGACCCCCGGCTTCACCTCGAGCCGAAACCGCTGATCTTGCTCGTAGCGCTCAACCAGCTCAACCTGCTCCGGGCGCGGCCCGACGATGCTCATGTCGCCTCGAATCACGTTGATCAACTGCGGCAACTCTCGATCGAGGGCTCGCATCAATGCGGGCCAGCGGCTTCGACCTGAAGCTGAGCGCAGGGGCGTGACGCGGTCGCAGAAGGCGGCGGGCACCCCGGCGCAGTTGCGCGCCCACGAGGGCGTTCCATAGATGAACGGGCGCATCGTGATTCCCTGGCTCGCTGCGTTTGCGACTACCCGATCTGTGTCGGCGAAGTTGTAGCTGCCGGGATTCGGCTCCAACCCGGCCCACCCGAACGGCTGGCGCAACACGCCCACGCGCGCAGCGCCCATCCGCTGCAGGTCGGCGTTGGTCGCCGCTGAGCTCGAGGTCACCCCGAAGAACCCGGCTGGGCCTTTGGCCTGGGCGGGAGCGGACATCGGTGCGAGGGACAGGACCATTGCAGCCGCCAACGCTCCCACAAAGGCCGCTGCTGGCGCAGCGGCCTTTGGGGCCCTCGGTGCGCCGCTTGCGCGGCGCGGGCTTGAGTTGCCGGAATCGATCATCAAGTTCACTCTAAGTCGCGTCGCGGACAGGCTGGAGCCGAGTCTCACAGAACACTGCCGCGGTTCCCGGGTTGCGGTCCTAGTAGGCGCCGTCTCTTCGCACGACGGCACCCACGGTCAACGCCAGCAACCGCAGATCGCGGCTCAGCGAGAGGTTCTCGATGTAGTCGAGCTCGACCGCGAGACGCTCGGCGAAGGTCAGGTTGCCCCGCCCGTTCACCTGCATCGGGCCGGTGAGCCCGGGCTTGACCTCGAGCCTGAAGCGGTGCTCGGGCGCATAGCGCTCGACGAGCTCGACCTGCTCAGGCCCTCCGCGACCGACCGCATCGTCGCCCGCGCGGCGCAGAACAGGATCACGCTGCTTGCTCCTGGTCGCTGTCCTGATCAAGCTCGATAGCCGCGGTCCCGTGCGCGCGGGCCCATCGCCGCCAGGTCTTCGTCGGTCGGCGTCGAGGTGGTGTGACCCCGTAGAAGCCGGCCGGGGCCTTCGCCGCGGCGCCCGCCGGAGCGCTCGTGCCGGCGATCAGGCATGCCGAGGCGGCCAGGAGAGCGGCGGCCAGGCGCCGACCTTCGAGCCGCCGCCTCATGCGGAGCCGCCCTTCCGCCGTCGTCCGAGCGCCACTGCCGCGGCCACGATCAGCGCAAGCGCGCCGACCAGCGCCAGCGATGGGCCGGTGCCGATCCCGCCCGTCGCAGCGGAGATGACGGACCGCTCGTCGTCAGAGGAGGAGGGAGCGCGCCGGGTGGAGGAGGAGGAGGCGGGCCGAGCGCCGGTCGGGCCCGGCGCACCGAGCTCGCGCGCCGTCGCCACGGTCGCGAGCTCGCGGCCCTCCACCGTGTCCGGGATCTTCTTGAGTACCGAGGGGGGAAGGTCGCCCGGGCGGGCGGCGGGCGGGGTGTCGCCCACCTCGTCGTCGCCGCCGGCCGAAGCCCCCTGCAGGGTGTACTCGTCGGTAGCGGGCCCCGCAAGTGCGGTGCCGGGAACGGCTACGAGCGTCGCCAGCGATATAGCGAGAACGATCGTCGCCCACCTAGACTTGTCGAAGAAGCTGGTCATTAGGATTGCCTTCGGCCGGGGTCCCGACGGTCAGTAGCGCCTTTCCGCACAGATGATGCCCAAACACACCGGAACGTGGTTCGTTGCGGCCGCCGTCGTGGCCCTCGCCTTGCCAGCGGGAGGGTACTCGCTGGAGTTGCAAGCAGCGATCACGATCGGTGTCTGGATCGCTGTGATCGCGGCGCTGGCGAGCGGGGCCTTCCCGAGGGCGCCGATGCCGCGGGAAGCGTGCTGGGCGGGCGCGCTCCTTCTGGCGCTCGCGTTGCTCACGGGGATCTCGATGGCCTGGGCAAGCGACGATGGAGCCGCGTACGCCGAGACGGTGCGCGCCTTCGGCTACTTGGGCTGCTTCGCGCTCGTGGTGTGCGCTTCGCGGCGCGCCAGCGCGCGCTATTGGCTGATGGGCCTGGCCATCGGCGTCGTGGCGGTCGCCGCGCTGGCAGCAGGCAGTCGCCTCGTGCCCTTCCTGCCCGGCGACGACCGCGAGATCGCGGCGCTGCTTCCCGCGGCGAACGGCAGGCTCAGCTACCCGATCGACTACTGGAACGGTCTCGGGGCCCTGCTTGCTCTCGGCGGAGTGCTGGTCGCCTGGCTCGGGGGCAACGCAGGGAAGCAGATGCAACGGGCGCTCGCCGCCGCCGCGCTTCCCCTGCTCGGGCTGACCCTCTACCTCACCTCCTCGCGCGGGGCCATCGCCGCTCTCGCCATCGGGCTCGTAACGCTCATGGCGCTCGATCGCGCCAGGCTGCGGGTGCTGGCGACGCTCGCGATCGGCGGTGCCGCCACGCTTGTGCCGGTCCTGCTGGCGAGTCGCCGCCCCGAGTTGCTGGACGGCGTCAACAGCAGCACGGCTGAGTCCCAGGGTGCGGTGGTCCTCGTCGCGACACTCGCGGCGATGGCCGTCGCCGGCGTGGCCGCCTGGTCGCTTGACGCGCGCGTCTCGCGGCTGCGCTTGAGCCCATCCAGGCGAGCGCTTCGCGGCGCCGCGGCGGCAGGCGTCGTCGTGGTCGCGATCGCAGCCGTCGCGGCTAACCCCGGCCAGCGCTGGGACGAGTTCAGGGACATCCCGGAGGCGGCACCGGCCGGAGAGAACGGCTTCGTCGCCCAGCACTTCTCGAGCGGAAGCGGCAATGGTCGCTACCAGTTCTGGGGCGAGGCGGTCGACGCCGTCGAGGAGGAGCCCGTGCGGGGCATCGGCGCCGGCGGCTATCGGGCGTACTGGAGCGAGCACGCGCCCATCGACCAGCGGGCGAAGAACGCGCACTCCCTCTACCTCGAGACGCTGGCCGAGCTCGGGCCGCTCGGACTCCTGCTCGTGCTCGCCTTCTTCGGCATCGGGCTCGCCTCCGGGGTGGCGGCGTGGCGGTCGGAGCGGCTCCCGGAGTCGGTCGCGGGTTTAGCGATGCTGGTGACCGGTGCGGTGTCGGCGGGCATCGATTTCACCTGGGAGATCCCGGCCGTGTTCGCACCGGTTGTCGTGTCGGTCGCGCTCCTGACGGGGCCGGCGCTACCCCGGGACGCCGGCCGGGACGGCCGCACCGTCGGCTACGGGTGGGCATTCGCGACGATCGCAGTGGGCTGGATCGCTTTCCTGCTTGCCGGAGACGCCTTCCTGGCCGAAAGAAACATCACCCAGAGCAGGGACGCCGCCGGCCGTGGGGACTACGAGGAGGCCCTGGATGGAGCCGCCGGCGCGGTCGCGCTGCAGCCCTGGGCGGCCGAGCCCCGCCTCCAGCTCGCGCTCGTGAAGGAGGCGGACGGGTCGCCCCAGGAGGCGGTCGAAGCCGTCGCGGAAGCGACCGAAAGGGCCCCCGATGACTGGCGCATGTGGCTGGCTCGGGCCAGGATCGAGGTACGAGCTGGGGACGTGCAGGGCGGGCTGCGCTCGCTCGCGCGCGCCCGCGAGCTGAATCCCCGCTCGCCCGTCTTCGCCGAGGGAGCGACCCCTGCCTCCCCGTAGACGCGCCAGGGGCCATCGGCTAGGCTGGAATCCAGGTTGGGCTGGGGGCTTGAAGGAGGCTGGGAGCTCGAAGGAGAGGTCAGGGAGCGTTACGGAGCACGCAGCGGAGATGAGACTGAGCAGCGAACCGACAGCGGGAGCCGAGCCGGTGCTTCCGCTCGCCCATGCCGTCGGTCCCGACGCCGATGCAACCCCCGTGATCGCCGCGCGCACGGGGCAGCGCTGGTGGCGCGACTCGCTTCGCCGCCGCCTGCTTGCGGGTGCCGACCTGCTGGCGGTGGTACTCGCGTCGGCGCTTGTGCTGAGCGGGGACGCGACGAGGTTGTGGGCGCTCGCCTTTCTGCCTGCCTGGCTCCTGATGACGAAGCTGCTTGGGCTTTACGACCGCGACCATCGCGCCATCCGCCATCTAACCATCGACGAGGTCCCGGCGATCTTCGCGTCGGCCCTGGGGAGCTTCAGCCTGGTGGGCTTCCTCACCCTGACCGCGGGGGAGGGGTTGACCACGCCGCGGCGCAGCTGCACGAGGTGGTCAGCTTCGGCGAGCTCGAGCAGCCGATGTTCAAGCTCCGCGACGACCCCCGCATGACCCGGGTGGGCCGGGTGTTGCGGACGATCAGCGTCGACGAGCTGCAGCTGCTCAACGTCCTCCGCGGTCAGATGAGCATCGTCGGCCCCCGTCCCGAGCAGATCGAGCTCCCTGACCTTCGCCGAGCGACTGGCCGTCGAGCTCGACTACGTCGAGAACGTCTCGCTCTCGCGCGACCTGCGGATCCTGGCCCTGACCGTGCCGACAGTCCTGCACCGGCGCGGCGCCTACTGAGGGTGGTTGCGGTGCCCGGGGCCCCGGGCCTGGCTCGCGCGTTCGGGGTTCGCCTCCGATGAGCGGCTGCCCGGCCTGCAGCTCCCCCACGACGCCCTGGCGCGGGGCCACGGCTGCCGACGCTCCGCGGACGCGCTACGAGCTCGACAGGTGTCCCGCCTGCGGCACGGCCTGCCTGGCGGATCCCGTCAAGGCCAGTCCCGCGCTGTACTCGCAGGGGACTTACTCGGCGGGGCCCGGCCGCCTCGATTGGCTGGTCGCGCCGCTGCGGCGTTTCCTCGCATTCGACCGGCGCCGGCTGCTCGGGCCGCTGCCCGATTCTGCGCGCATCCTCGACGTGGGCGCGGGGCGTGGGCGGCTCGCCGCCGACCTGGCTGCGAGGGGGTCCCAGGTCGTCGCGATCGAGCCGGCTGCCGGCGCCGCCGCCGACGCTCGATGTCGCGGCGTCGACGTCCGGGCGGTCGCGCTCGAGGAGGCCGTCTTTCCGGACGGGCGGTTCGACCGGGTCGTCGTCTGGCATGCGCTCGAGCACCTTGAGGACCCGGCGGCCGGCCTGCGGCGGATCCGCCCGTGGATCGCCCCGAGCGGGGGGATCGTCATTGCTGTTCCGAACCTCGCGAGCCTGCAGGCGCGCGTCGGCGGCGACCGCTGGTTTCATCAGGACGTGCCCAGGCACCGCATGCATCTGACGCCCGCCGGCGTTCGGGCAATGCTCGAGCGCGCGGCTACAGACCGCCCCATGCAGGCACGTGATGCTCGACCAGAACCCATTCGGGATGTGGCTGACGCTCCTGAATCGCCTCACCAGTCGCCCACGACGTGCCCTTCCGCTTCCTGAAGCGGGAACTGGGCTATGCGCGTCGCCGCGACGCGGTTCGCGACGCCGCGGTGGTCGCGGTTGCCGGGCCGCTGCTGGCCCCGTCGCGGTGCTGCTGGAGCCGGCGCGGGGTTGTCGGAAGGGGCGGGACGGTGGTGGTCGAGGCGACGTTGCCGCCCGCAAAGGCGAGGTAGTGCGTGACCGCGACGGTGATCGTCCCGACGTTTCGAGGGGCGGAGCGAATCGGCTCGTTGCTCGATTCGCTTCGCCGGCAGACGGCCGGGCACCAGGTGCTTGGTCGTCGACAACGGCTCCACGGACGGAACGGCCGAGCGTGCTCGCCCGCTACCCGGAGGTCGAGTCGATCCGGCTCGATCGCAACGCCGGCTTCGGGCGGGCCGTTAACCTCGCGGCGCGGCGAGCCGACGGCGACTCCCTCGTCCTGGTGAACGACGACTGCGTCTGCGACGACGGGTTCGTCGAGCGGATCATCGCCCCGCTCGGAGGGGGACGTAGTGATGTCGGCGGGCGTGCTGCGCGACCACGTGGACCCGGACCTGATCGACACCGCCGGGATGGAGCTGAGCTCGACCCTGCATGGTCTTCGACTACCTGCACGGGCAGCCGCTCGAGGCCCTCGACTCGGCTCCCGGACCGATCGGGCCGTCGGCGGCGGCCGCCGGCGTTCGACCGAGCGGCCTTCCTCGACGCGGGCGGCTTCGACGAGGCCCTGTTCGCCTACTGGGAGGACGTCGACCTCGTCCTGCGGCTGCGGCTCGGCGGGAGGCCGGTGCGCCTTCTGCCCTGACGCGCGGGGCACCCATGCGCACTCGGCCACGCTGGGATCGGGCTCGGCGGCCAAGAACCGGCTGATGGGATTCGGCCGCGGCTACGTGCTCCGGAAGTGGTCGGTGGCCCGGGGGTCGCGCGCGCTGAGGGTGCTCGCGGAGGAGGCGTCGCTCTGCGCGGGCCAGGCGCTGATCGACCGCAACGCCGTCGGGCTGACGCGCGCGCGTTCGGGGATGCGCGGGCTGCGCGCCGCTGTCTTCGGGTATCCGGGCGACCTGCTCCGCAGCTACGACCGCCGGGCCTGCGAGGCGACCTTCGGCGCCGGCTGGCGCGGCGGCGTCGCCTGCGCGAGGCGGCGGGAGGAGCCACCGCGGGAGGGGCTGATGCGGCACCTCACGCCCGGTCGCGCCTGGAGCCCCTCGGGCGACCGGGGGTTCGACGCGGCGTTGACGGCAGCGCCCCGGATCCGATCCCGGCCGGGCACGGCAACGTCGCTCTTGCTCGGCGGGATGTTCTCGGGCAGCGGCGCAGATGCGCGCCGGCCTCGAGCTGCTGGTGGACGGGTCGCCGGCGGAGACCCGGTGGCGCGCACGGGGGCCCACGACGGCGACAACCGGGGTTCTGGTGGGCGCTGCTCGGGACCGGGCCGGTGAGCGAGTCGACCAGGATCGAAGTCTCGCTCCGCCCAGCGGGACGCCCGGGCGGGAGCACCGGCGGATCTGGGGCAGCTCGAGGTCGTGCCCGGCCGAGCCCGCTCGCCGGTGGAAGCGCCGGCGGAACCTCACCTGGCGGGAGCGAGGCCGGGAGCGCCGCTGGCCGCGATCTGCATGGCCACCTACGAGCCGCCGCCCGACCTGTTCGAGCGACAGGTCGAGTCGATCAGGGCCCAGACCCATCCCGACTGGGTCTGCCTGATCAGCGACGACGGCTCCAGCGCCGACAGCCTCGGGCGGATGCGGGAGGTGATCGGGGACGACCCCCGTTTCATCCTGCGGGAGAACGAGCGGAGGGCGGGGTTCTACGCGAACTTCGAGCGCGCGCTCGGCGATGGTCCCGGCCGAGGCGTCGTTCGTGGCCCTCGCCGACCAGGACGATCGCTGGCACCCGGAGAAGCTCGCAGTCCTGATCGGTGAGATCGGCGATCGCGATCTCGCGTACAGCGACATGCGGATCGTCGAGCCGAGGACGGGACGGTGATCTCGGACACCTACTGGACGCCGTCGTCGCAACAACTACAGCGACTTCGCCTCGCTGCTGGTCGGGAACACGGTGACCGGAGCCGCCTCGCTGTTCCGGGCCGGGCTGCTCGATCGCGCGCTGCCGTTTCCGCCGAGCGGCGGTCCGACGGATACCACGATCACTGGATCGCTCTCAACGCCCTGGCGCGGACGGGGCATCGCCTACGTCGACAGGCCGCTCGTCGGACTATGTTCAGCACGGAGGCGCCGCGCAGGGGCACGCGGAGGCGAACGCGGGCGCTGCTACCTTCAGCTGCGGCTGCTCTCGGGGCTCGCCTGGCAGGCGGTGCGGGCGATGGGCGGTCGGCGCGGTGCGAGGGGCTGGGCCGACCGCTACTTCGGCATGTACATGAGGACGGTGATCTGGGCGCGCGTCCTGTTGATGCGCGACCGGGGCACGTTGACGCGCCGGCAGCGCCGGGTGCTCGAGCGCATCTCGCGAATCCGATCGCTCGCCGGCTGCCCTGCTCTGGCTCGCGGGCCGTTCGCTGCGGCCGCTCTGGGGGGCCAACGAGGCTTTCGGCCGGGAGCTGCTGATCCTCAGCTCGGCGCTGTGGATGCGCATGCTCGGCTGCGGCTGCGCCTGACTAGAGCTCTTCCGCTGCCCGCGGGGCCTCGCGCCTGAAATACCAGACGCCCAGGGCGACCACTGCCACGAGCCCGATCGCGGGACGGGCCAAGCGCGCTTGAGCTCCCCATCACTTCGGTGAACGTGGGCGCATCTGGGTCGATGATCCACGTCCGCGCCTGCACGAACACCCAGACGAGCGGGTTGAAGGCGAGCAGGCTTCGCCAGGCTTCGGGCACGAACTCAAACGGGAAGATCACCGCCGAGGTGTAGAAGAGGGCCTGGGCGCCGATGAGCCACGCCTGGGCGACGTCCCGGAAGCGGACGTAGAGCGATGAGAGGACCAGCGTCATCGCCACCGTGAAGATCGTGAGGACGACGAGCAGGAGCGGAAGCAGCAGCCAGGTCGCACGCAGCGGTACGCCGCTTGCGAGCGCATAACCGAGTACGACGAAGAGATTCAGGAAGAGGGCCAGGCCGGCCGCCAGCACCAGAGACAACGGCACGGCGAGGCGGGGGAACTCCATCTTCCTGACCAGGTTCTCGCGGGCGACGATCGAGGTCACCGAGATGTTCGTCGCCTCGGAGAAGAACTGGAAGAGCGTCAGGTTGTCGATCGGCTGCAGTATGAGCCCGTGCACGAAC
>CAVUAT010000015.1:0-3666 GCA_963739545.1 uncultured Solirubrobacterales bacterium
GGCTCGTACCAGGTGAGCCATCCGGCCTCGCGCCGGCGATAGCAGAGGTCGAGATCCTCCATGTACATCCAATAGCCCTCGTCGAAGAGGCCCACTCCGTCGAGTGCGGAGCGTCGCATCAGCATGAAGGCGCCGTTGACGGCGTCCACCGGCCCGCCCTTGCCCGGGGGCACCGCGTAGCCGCGGAGCGCCTGGGGCGCGCGGGGCCGGTTGCCCGCGCCGACGAAGTGTCCGAGGGCGTTGAGCGGGGTCGGGAAGGCCGGCGCGGCAGCGTGGTCCGGCCTGCCGTCGGGGCGAAGCCGCCGGGCCGCAGATGCCGACCTCGCTCCTTGCGTCCATCAGTTCGATCAGGCGCTCGAGGGTGCCCTCACCCACCTCGCAATCGGGGTTGAGGGCGAGCACGTAGGGCGCGCCCCCCCGACCTGATCGCCAGGTTCGTGGCATCGGCAAAGCCGGCGTTGTGGGGGTTGACGGTCAGCTTCACCGCTGGGAACTCGCGCGCCACCATCTCGGCAGTGCCATCCCCGGAGGCGTGCCCAGAAACCATCGGCGCCGAGCAAGAGAAGGGTCTCTCCATCGCTCATGTCGCCTGGATGTGCTGTTCGGGAAGCTCATCAACCATCCCTCCCGGTGCTGGTACCGCGCACGGCGGCGTTTGCGAGTCCGATCAGCTGCTTTAAGGAGATTCCAGTGTTGATAAGGCCATTGAAGAGGGAGTTGTGGCTCGGGGCAGAGTGCATGCCTGCGGGCACGCTCGCATTCCTAGCGCTTCTGCCGGGCCCGTTGTCTGTAGGTCCGCGACCCGCCCGCCCCGCTGACGGCGAGCTGGACATCCGCAACGGCGTGGCGGCGCTGGCCAAGCGCCTCGCGTAACGCCGCCACCTCTTTCGCCGAGAGCTTGAGTCTCAGCTTGGTGGCCGCACCGGGCTCCAGCGGGGCGGTGGCGCCATCGGCCTTGAGCCGCTTGCCGCCGTCGCTCCCCTTCGGCGGGATCCGAATCACGGCGTCTCCGGTTACCTCACAGGACCGATCGCATCGTGCTTTCACCACGACCGCCCCGGCCTTCGCCGCGCGATGGCCGACCTTGGCCAGCAGGGCGGGCTTCGGTTCGGTCCCTGCGCCGGGCGGGGTCGCCGGCATGCAGGGGAGCGGGCCATTCACCGGCTCGAGACGGTAGACCCGGCCGGTGCCGAGCGAGGCGACGTAGATATGGCCGCAGGCGTCCTCGCCGAAGGAGACCGGGATGCTTATGCTGACTCCGAGCCCCGAGTCGCCTTCGGCTGCACCGGGCTTAAGGACGGCGGTCCTGAGTTCACTCCCAAGTGCGTCGTAGGTGTCGGCGTAGACGTACCGACCTACGAGGGAAGGCAGCGCGCCGTCGCGGATGACGAAGCCGCCCACGACGGCGGCCGGGGTAGCCCCGGGCGGGTTTGCGTACTGGATCACGGGGGGTATGTGGTTCGCCGGCGGCGGCGTGCACGAGGGAGGGGCGCTGGAGAATGCTGCCGTGCCCTCGAAGCAATTCCAGCCGAAGTTCGCGCCGCGGCCGCCGCCGTCGGGGACGAAGTTGACCTCCTCCCATTCGGCCTGACCGACGTCGCCGATCGTCAGGTCGCCGGTCAGCCGGTCGAAAGAGAAACGCCACGGATTGCGCAGGCCGTAGGAGTAGATCTCGTCGGCGTTGGGGCCAGTCCCGTCGGCAAACGGATTCCCGGCGGGGACCGAGAATTGGAAGGGCGCGGTTCCCGCCGGGTTGATGCGGAGAATCTTGCCGAGCAGCGTGGTCAGGTTCTGGCCGTTGCCGAACTGATCGTTTCCTCCGCCCCCGTCGCCGGTGGAGATGTAGAGGAGCCCGTCCGAGCCGAACTGGATCTGCCCACCGTTGTGGTTGCCGGCCAGCAGGTGCGGGATCTCCAGCACGATTCGCCGGCTGCTGAGATCGGCGACGTCGGGATTGACGGCCGAGCGCCGGAACTCCTCGAGGCGCAAATAGTGCTCCTGTCCGGGGGTGGGGTCGTCTCGTGTGTAAAAGAGATAGAAGAGCCCACTCGTGGCGTAGTCCGGAGCAACTGCCATCGAGAGCAAGCCGCTCTCGCCCCCCGCCTGCACGTCGCCCGTGATGTCGAGGAAGGACGTGGGCTGCGTGACGCCGTCCTTGACCAACCGCACCACCCCTCCGGACTCAACGACAAACACCCGGCTCGGATCGCCCGGGGCGCCCGTAACGTGGAACGGTGCGTTGAAGGCCTGACCCCCGAACTCGCTTAACCCGACTGTCTGCGCGACCGCGGTGGACGCACCCAGTGCCCAGCATGCCACCAGGGCGGTCATGAGTGAGATCAGTATTCGCATCAGGCCCTAGCCACTCCCTCGGCGCCAGTATCGGAGGTACAGGTGTGACCACTTGTTGGTCGAGGACGGGCTCATGACTTTCCGCTGGCGGCACCGCGGGCGGCGGAGACGACGAGCTTGGCGCCGATCCCGGCGTAAACCAGAGCGTTGAACACCGGGTTGCGCTCGGGTGCGTCGTGCTTGCGGTAGAAGCGCCCCATCGAGCGGTGGAAGGCGAGGTTGTGGCGCCAGCCGCGGTGGCCGCCGCGGAGGGAGGTCCCGCCCTTGACGTGGACGACGCTGACCGAGCCCTCGTACCAGACCTTCCAGCCGTGGTCCTTGAAGCGCCGGCACCAGTCGAGGTCCTCCATGTAGAGCCAGTAGCCCTCGTCGAGGGGCCCGACGTCCTCGATGGCCGAGCGCCGGACCAGCATAAACGCACCGTTGACAGCGTCCACCTCTCCCGAGCCGCGCTCGTCGACCTCGGGAGCGCGGTATTGGGCGAGGGCGGCGGGGGCACCGCCCCGGCGTCCGGCGCCGCTGAAGTGGGCCAGCGCCGACAGCGGGGTGGGGAAGGAGCGCTTGGCGGCGTGGTCGAAGCTCCCATCGGGACGGACCAGACGGCAGCCGCAGATCCCGACCTCGGGACGCGACTCCATCAGCTCGACCAGCGCGTCGAGGAACGGCTCGACCGCCTCGGTGTCCGGGTTCAGTAGCAGGACATAGGGGGCCGAGCTCTGGGCCAGTGCCAGGTTGTTGGCGCGGGAGAAGCCGGCGTTCCAGTCGAGCGCCGTCAGCTTCACCTCGGGGAAGCGCTGGCTAACCAACTCCGGTGTGCCGTCTGCGCTGGCGTTGTCCACCACGTGCACCTGCAACGAGCAACCCGTCGGGGGATGCTCTGCGACCGACCGCAAGCACTGACGCAAGAGCCCCTCGCAGCGGTACGAAACGATGATCAGATCGAGGGAGGCGGGAGTCAGTGCTCCAGCACCAGGCCCAGGAAGCTCTTGGTGCGCTCCTCCTTGGGGTTGTCGAGCACGTCGCCGGGCTTGCCCTTCTCGACGACGACGCCATTGTCAATGAAGACGACGGTCGACGCCGCCTCGCGAGCGAAGCCGATCTCGTGAGTCACGACGACCATCGTCATGCCCTCGGAGGCGAGCTCGCGCATGACGTCGAGGACCTCCTTGACGAGCTCGGGGTCGAGGGCGCTGGTGACCTCGTCGAAGAGCATCACGTGCGGGTCCATCGCGAGGGCGCGGGCGATGGCCACGCGCTGCTGCTGGCCGCCCGAGAGGCGGTCGGGGTATTCGTTCAGCTTGTCGCCGAGCCCGA